>NZ_CP054141.1:0-2400000 GCF_013284035.1 Flavobacterium sp. M31R6 | reverse complement strand
TGATGAAATCTATAAATTGATTCATTCACTTCAACCCGACTGTTTGATTTCAAACAATCATCACCTGACTCCAATTGCGGGAGAGGATTTTCAGGCGTTTGAAAAAGATTTACCAGGCGGAAACACTTCTGGTTTTGGTGGACAATCCATCTCTCAATTGCCTTTGGAAACCTGCGAAACGATGAACAATTCATGGGGTTTCAACATTACTGACAGAAAATACAAATCCACCAAAGACTTATTGCATTACATGATAAATGCAGCCAGTTTGAACGCCAATTTCCTTTTGAATGTTGGTCCAATGGCCGACGGAACAATCCAACCAGAATTTGTGGCTACATTGAAAGAAATGGGAACTTGGATGGAGCAAAACGGAAACACCATTTACGGAACCAGAGGTGGGGTAATGAAAACCCAAGATTGGGGTGTATTTACTGCCAAAGACAAAATCTGGTATGCACACATCATCAACACTCCAAAACAAACAGAGTATATTTTTATCCCTGAAATGAAGCAAAAAATCAAAAAATGTTATTTGATGGACGGCAAAAAAGAACTGAAATTCAAACAACAACCTGAAGGAACTTTTGTGTACTTGGATGGTGTGAAAATCGATTCAATAGATACGATAATCGAAATGCAAATACAGTAAATTTTGTTATCCTGTGGGGCTTTTAAAAACCCTGCAGGATTTCTTTTTTTATAATTAAATTCTAAAATACATGCTTAAAAAAATTATTTTACTTTTTGTCGTTGCTTTTCTAGCAACCGAAAAAGGAACCGCACAATCTACATTTTCAACCGAAACATTCTATAAACATGACAGTTATTTGGCTTCAGACAAATTAGAAGGTCGTCTTGTTGGGACAAAAGGCAACAATGAAGCAGCAGCTTATATCAAAAAATATTTTAAAAAATTTGGGTTGAAAAAATTTAATGACAATTATTATCAGTCCTTCAAAGTCTTTATAAAACCAGACATCAACAAAATGAAATCGGATAGTGTATCTACTCAAAATGTGGTAGGATATATTGAAGGTTCTGATGAAAACTTGAAAAAAGAATTCATCGTGATTGGAGCTCATTACGATCATTGGGGATGGGGAGGAAAAGGTTCTGGTAGCAAAAAAAAAGATACACTTGCTATTCATAATGGAGCCGATGACAATGCTTCGGGCGTATCGGCTTTGTTGTCCATTTTGGAGAAATGCCACAATGATAAAATCACTACCAAGAGAAGCATCATTTTTATTTCCTTTAGCGGAGAAGAAGAAGGTTTATTGGGATCCAAGTATTTCGTAAGCCACCTCCCTATTGATAAAAGTGCCGTAAAAGTAATGATCAACATGGATATGGTTGGCCGATTGAACGACAAAAAAGAACTGTATATGGGTGGTGCCGGCACTTTTCCTGATGGAGTGGAATTGATGAAAAAACTGGGTGAAGGCAGCGGACTGAATCCGATTGTATTTGCCGGAGATGTAGGCGGTTCAGACCACGTTACTTTTTACAAAAATGACATTTCGGCTATTGGGTTACACACAGGCGGACACCCGCAATACCATACGCCGGAAGACGATTCTGCTTTAATTAACAGAGAAGGTGCTGTTTTGGTTTGCCAATACATTTACAATGCTTTGACAGCTATTGCCAACTATGAGCAACCGCTAAGTTTTATCAAGCAAAACTAAAACACTTCAAGATTTCTCAATTGCCCATTTTAGCTGTTTAGAACAACGATTGGAATTGAATAAAGGAAATTACTTTTAAAAATAAAATCGGCGAATCTGCGGTAAAATTAACCGCAGATTCGCCGATTTATTTATGTGATAAAGATTTATTTCTTAAACGAAGCCGACCATTTTACTTCATTGGTTGTTGGATTATCCAATACCAAAACTTTTAACGAATCGCTGTGTGCGTAGTTTTACTATTTAGACGACGCGGAATCGGTGTCGATTTTTACTTTCTTCCAGTAATTGTAGCAGTATTACAATGTCATTAAGTTAAGCCTTAATTGTTCATGAGAAGCCGCAAAGAAACAAAATTTAGAACCAATTTCTTAACGCCTTCGTGTCTTTGCGAGAGCCAAATTTTTAAAAATTTAGAGAGAAATCCTTAACTTAATGATATTGTACCAATCCAAACAAGGTAATCAGTAATAATCTGAATATGATTCTTCTCATTTCATTTATTTGTTATTTAATATATCATTATATCATATAAAGAAAACCCCGACCTCAAGAAATATCTAGAGTCCGGGGTTTACCCATTACTAACAAAAAATATTAACTAAAAAATGAGCTTATTTTACATCCCAAAAGATTTTAGTACTCAAATTATCATTTGCTTTAACAGCATTGTAATTCTCAGTATTGTAAACACTCTCAGAATTTGGATATGTCCAACGTGTTGGTGGTGTTTTTCTAATACTGCTAGTCTCATCCTCTTGGAATGTTAAAACTGGAAGTTTTAATCTTCTTTGTTCAGCCCAAGATTCATCAGCTTGCATTATATTGTAATGGATATACTTTTGGAAAGCAATTAACTGCAATTGAGCAGCAGGTGTTGCAGCTCCAGCGAAGTTGATTTTAGCAATATAAGCATCAACTTCAGCAGTTGTAGGTTCTGTAGTTGGTTTCCAAGTTGTATCATCAGCTTTATCCCCTAATCTTACATAATATTCAACTGATTGTCTGATAGCTTTCTCGAAATGAGTTTTTGCCGTACCAGCATTACCCGTTCTTGCATAATACTCTGCAAGAATTAAGTTTACTTCAGCCGCATTGATTAATGTTCCTGGCAACCAGTCGTTTCTACTGATTACAGATCTATTATAGGTTGAAATTTTTCCATCAGTGATTAACTGATCTTGTACGGATGAAGCCAACAGTGGATCAAGTCCTGTATAAACACCTGCTGTATTAACTCCTTCTTCAAACAACCAAGGTTTACGAGGATCATTATTAGCATTCATGTGATCAATCATAGGTTTTGGAGCAACATTGTTGTTCCAGCTTTCTAAAGCTTCAACAAATCCTGAAGTATCCAAATCAGTATCCTGAGTGTAAACTCTGAATGCAATATTTTCTGAGTTTTCATCTACAATTTTTCCATCAGCAATGATTTGAGCAATTTCAGTATTTGCTCTTGCTGCAAAAGCAGGAACTGCAGAAACTCTGTTTAACATTCGCAAACGCAAAGAATTGCAATAGTTTTTCCAACTATCCAAGTTACCTTTATTGATCAAGTCTTGATTTTTGAATTCTAAACCAACTCCTGCAGACAAAGTAATTGAATTCAATTCGGTAGAGAAAGCTTTCAATTGATCTAACATCATGGTATATAGTTCAGTTTGGTTATCATACTTAGCCGATGCACTAGCATAATCTCCACCTGTTAAACTAATTTTTCCAGCTTCAGAAAAAGGAATATCTCCAAAGTTATCAACCATTTTTGCTGTATGATCATACAAATAGATAGTTGAAGTAATCATAAAGATTCTTTTTTCAGTCTGCTCAGCTGCAGGTAAAGAAGCCATAACTTTTTCCAACTCTCTATATTGGGTAATGAATTTGTAATATCTATCCCATCTATTGGTTACAGCAGCACCCGGAACAAAACGACCCGTTAGGTTTGTAAAACCGTGTGCTTGCGTGTATGTTAGGGAAGTTGTTCTTAAAACTGTAAAATAATTCCAGTATGATGGAATTACATCCTCATAGTTGATTTTCATGAATCCAGCAAACTGCTTAGCAACTGTAGTCGTCTCAACATTTGCAGGATTTTTATAAGCATCCGCAAAATCATCTTGCGAGCAAGAGCCAAAGAAAACAGCTGCTGACGCTAATGATATATATAATAATTTTCTCATGTTATATTTTTTTAAATTATGATTTATCAAAAATTAGAAAGATACTCTCACCATTCCTCCAAAACTTCTGGTTGCAGGAGTCGTTCCGGAATTATTTACGTTTTGAGACCATCTAGATCCTGCAGTAGTTGCCTCTGCATCCATATCCTTAATTGTTCTGTAGATATAGAACAAGTTACGTCCGAAAGCAGAAAAACTGATTTTAGAAGCACCTATTTTATTAGCCCAAACACTTGGTAATCCATAAGACAATGATATTTCTCTCACTTTGATATAGTTATTCTTTTGAATATACAATTCGTAACGTGAGCTACTGTATTGAGGACCTCCCCAGTTATAAGTCATATTATAGTAACCTGCCTGAGATATAACATTAGTGTTTGTTGCTCCACTTGCAGTCACACCATCCATTAACATACCGTCACGGTATAATGTTTCTCCGTTAGGTCCAGTAGTTAGACTATTAGCAACTTGAACACCTTGACCGCTAGCATCTTTATAGTACGTTAAACCTCCACGATCATTAGTACTGTAGTTCAAAGTTTCCTCTGTCAATCCTCTAGATTTCATCCAGTTAACCCCTGTTGGCATTAAATAACCTCCATAAGTATAATCGATATTCACATCTAAAGTTAAGTTTTTATATGTAAATGTGTTCAACAAACCACCAACACCTTGAGGCGTAGCTGTTCCATATTTCTCCCATTTATCTCCATCGATCATATAAAATCCATCAGAGTCAACCATTTTATTACCACTAGCATCTGTTTTAACAGGGTGAGCATAAATTCCTCCCATTGGTTCACCTACAACTGATTTCAACTGAGCAGCCGATCCATCATAGTCAGCATGCAATAATTCATTTGCACCGTTAGCCAATTTTACAATTTTGTTTATGTTTTTTGCCCAGTTCAAAGTGATGTCCCAAGAAAAATCCTGAGTTCTAAAAGGTGAAGCTGTCAAAGCGATTTCAAAACCTTGGTTACTCAATTCTCCTACGTTAGCCAAGATACTATTAGCTCCAGTAGTAGGTGCCAATGTCAAATTCAAGATTTGATCTTTAACTTTTGCATTATAGTAAGAAAAATCCAATCCAAGTCTTCTGTCTAAGAATTTAGTTTCGAAACCAAACTCAAACTCATTTTTCATCTCTGGTTTGATACCCTCATTTCCATAAGCAGACATTGAATTAGTAATCAATACTGGAGAAGTAGTCCCTTGAGTTCCCAAAGTAGATTGATTGAAAGCTACGTTAGCAAGGTATCTGTCTGGGTAATTCCCCACTATACCCCAAGAACCACGTAATTTTGCATAACTAATAACCTCTGGCAATTTAACCGCATCCGATAACACGAAACTTGAATTTACAGAAGGATAAGTAAACGCATTGTTATTTGGGTTCATAGTAGAAGTACGGTCTTTTCTAATGGTTCCCTCAAGGAACAAATAGTTTTTATAGTTCCCGCTCAAAGTTCCAAAAAGGGCATCTTTCACTACTTCATATTTTGAAGAAGTACTTTTTGCCGTATTTACAGATGCATTCATATCGTACCACCCTTCAACACTTAAACCACCATCGGTAAAACGAGATAAAGCTTTACCTGTTTCAGTTGATCCTGTATAACCAACAGCTGCATTTACACCGAAATCCTCATTGATTTGTTTGTTGTAAGTCAACATTACATCGCCATAAAGAATATTGTAATCTTGAGAATCCATTTGATAAGAACCTGTTCCAAATCCATAAACCAAAGGTTTTTCCACCGGATTTTCAGTTTCAATATTTACTGAAGTTAAATCAGTAGATGCACGCCCACGAAGCGCAAAATCCTTGTTAATATTATACGTTTCTGTAACACTTGCAATCAAACGGTTTGTAATTTCGTCTTGCTGATTAGCATTTGTATTCCAGAAATAATCACCAACATCCGCTTTGAATCCATTACGTATAATGTTTTCGTTTGGAGTTAAACTTTGGTCTGTACCCCTAACATATTTATAACCTAAACTAGTTTTATATTTAGCTTTGTACCAATCACCATTATCAAACGGACTAATCATACCAGTAAAGTTATTTATCAAACGATCCATAGCAATAGCACGATTATGAACATTTTGATTCATATAACTGACAATCACATCTGTTTTTAAATGTTCACCTGTTTTGAATGATGTATTCAAGTTAAGTGTATTTTTCTTATTCAAATTACCCATACTCAACCCTTGTGATTCAACGTGTGTATAAGAAAAACGAGTACTGCTATTATCAGTATTGTTTGTAAGCGCAAGGTTTGTTGTCGTATCCCAAGAATTTTGGAACAAGTTTTTGTATCCATCTTTTTGAGGTGAATAAGGACGAACCACACCATCCCAAGACATAATAGGCTTGCCATCGAACCAGTTACCAAAGTTAGAACTTCCATTTGATACCCCTCTCGTCTCTTTAATACCATCACCATCTACATCGTAATGAGCAAAACCATCTGGAGCCAAATATGCTGACGGAGCATAAGCAGGATTTGCATAACCAGGACCTCTTTCATATTGGAATCTTGGTAAGTATGCAAGTTCGTTACTTGAATAACTACTACTAAAGTCAATACCTAAACCTTTTTTCCCTTTACCTGATTTAGAAGTGATCAATACAACCCCATTAACAGCTTCAGAACCGTATAATGCAGCAGCAGAAGCTCCTTTAAGAATAGAGATATTCTCAATATCTTCAGGGTTAATATCTGCTAAACCATTACTTCTAATGCGTGAATCATTCCAATAATTATTGTTACTTACCTCTCCATCACGAATAGGCACACCATCCATAACGATAAGTGGCTGATTTTTACCAGTGATAGAGTTTAACCCACGAATCTGGATATTGATTTGTCCAGCTCCTCCTGGCGTAGAGGTAACACGAACCCCCGGCGCTTTTCCATACAAAGAGTTAGCGATGTTAGGTGAAGCTGTCTTTACAATCACATCCGATTTAATGATACTTGTGGCATACCCAATCGATTTGTTCTTTTTAGATTGCCCCAAAGCAGTAACAGTAACACCTTCAAGTTCGTTAGTAGCAGTGGCTAATTTGATTTTCACTCCATCAGCAGCTTTTACTTCCACTGTTTTAAACCCGATCGAACTTACAACTAAAGTTGCACCTTCTTTTACAGAAATTTGAAATTGTCCGTTCTCGTCGGTAATAGCTCCTCCTTCTTTTGTTCCTTTTTCCTTAACAGTAACAGCAGGAACTGGCATATTGGCATTATCCGTAATTACCCCGGAGATTTTTTTGTTTTGCGCATTCGCACCTTGGAAGCACAACACCGTTAGAAAAACTAACAGCGACTCATATAACAGTTTTCTCATAATTAGTATTAGTTTGGTTTTGTTTTGTTTTGAATTTATTTAAATTAAAAGGTTTTTATTTCTGGAAAAATATTAAACACTAGGCCCTTTAATTATATATTACCTATTTCTTGATCAAGCTTTTGGTAACAATTAGTTTACTAGATTAACATATCTCTACTTCTTTTATATCATAAGCAATTGTTTTTTTTCATTTAACATTCTGTTTAATTTTCTTTAAATACTTTAAAAATCTTACTATATCGTTTTAGTTTTGCTTTTAAAAAAAAAGGCCATCAGTTTTAAACCGACTCCCTTATAATTAAGCTTCCTTTTTTTTCTTCTTTCTCGATCAAATAATTACTTTTATCATTCATCTGCTTCATCAATAATCTTACTGTTTTTTTACCCATTTCCTCGATTGGCTGCGATAACACGGTAATTGACGGAGAATGCAACCTAAAACTGTCATGGTCGTCAAAACTAATCACTGCTTTATCCGCAGGAATTTTAATTTTTATTTTTTTAAATGACTGCAAGCCTGCAAGCAACAGATAATTTGCCCCAAACAATACAGCGTCAATTTCTGGAGTATTACTCAAAAAATCACTAATCTTTTCAATTCGCTCTTCTTCGGTAATATGGTATTCCAAATCAAGAATTCTAGAGTCATCGTATAAACCCAATTCTTTCAACGTATCTGCATATCCTTTTTTTCTTAACTGCATTTGAACCAATTGAGAAAAATTAGTTACAAACGCAATTTTTTTAAATCCCTTTTCCAAAAAATAACGGGTTGCTGTTTGAGCTCCTCCAAAATTATCCAACACTACGTGACTAACGTTTTGCCCTTCAAAATATCGGTCAATCAAAACAACAGGACGTTGAAGCTCTAACAATCGATCAATAGTAGTTTTCATACCCGCCGTTGGTGTGATGATAAAACCGTCAACATTTGCCTGTAACAGACTGTTAACCAACTCAACCGCACGTACATCATCTCCTCCAGTACTACAATAAAACACTCTATAGTTTAATTTTATAGCCTCGCTCTCAATCACTTTTGCCAATTCAGAAAAAAACTGATTTGAAATATCCTCCACAATAAGCCCAATAGATCTTGTCTTACCAGTCCTAAGACTACTGGCAATCATATTGGGTTTGTATTTCATATCTTCAGCTACTTTAAGAACTTTCTTGATCACTTCGTTACTTATCCCCATCTTCTCCCCTTTATCATTCAAGACAAACGAAACCGTTGTTACCGATACGTTTGCTGCTTTGGCGATATCCTTTATAGTGATCATTTTTTTCATAAAGTGTTAATTCTGTCTTAAACTATAGTTAAGTTATTTTTAACAAATATATACAATAAAACGTTTTACAAAAACGTTTTAGTATTTTTTTTTCACAAAGAGCATTTTTTTTTTAATCTCCCAATTCTTCTAAATTAAATTCGCAACACACTACATATAAAACAAATACAATTTAATAATTTCTCACTATATTTCAATAAACAATCCGAATCCTGTAAAACTTAAAACTCTAAAAAATATCTAATCAAAATAAAAAATTATACATTTTTTTAACAAATCCCATACTTCACTAAAATCATTGCACTACTTTTTGACTTCCAACTTTTCATTAAGTATTATTTCTAATTCTTTAACCATTTCAGGAAATTGACTGGCTAAATTATTTTTCTCACCTCTATTATTGCTTAAATAATAAAATTGGCCTGCTCTTTAGGCAAAATTAGAATACTTTATAAGGTTCCCCTTGAATGGTTAGAGAGTTAAAACTACCTGTAGATTTATTAGGTTGACCGCCCCCGATATATATATCAATCTTTTTGGCACTCTCTGTCAAATTACCATCACTATCAGTCAAGGCGAGTTCTTCTGGAGTTAGGGTAAAACTTACTTTAGCAAATTCCCCTTTATTTAAATGAATTCTTTTGAATCCCTTTAAGGAATGGATTGGCATTCTTTTGTTGTTATCTTCTGGATGTACGAGATACAATTGTACCACTTCGTCCCCATCCCTATTTCCAATATTTTTCACTATTGTACTCACTTGAATGTTAGCTCCTGTCTGCAAAACTGAATCATTCTCTAATGGACTGTAGCTGAAATTTGTATAACTCAGCCCGTAACCAAATGGGTATCTAACGGCTCCTTTAAAATAACGATAAGTACGATTTTCCATTGAATAATCTTCAAAGGCAGGCAAGTCCTTATCACTCATATAAGTTGTCAATGGCATACGACCAGAAGGATTATATTGTCCAAAAAGCACATCGACGATGGCATCTCCTGCAGCTTGTCCTCCATACCATGCCTGCAAAATAGCATCTGCATTCTTGCTTTCCCATTGAAAATCCATAATGGAGCCCGACATATTGACCACAATCACTGGACGTCCTGTTTTTTTCAATTCTTTCAAAAGTTCTGTCTGTACTGGTGGTAATGCAATGGTGGTTCTATCTCCACTAGCAAATCCCGAATAACCGCCGGCACCCGCATCACCAGCTTCCCCTTCATAATCCGCACTGATACCGCCCACGAATATAATCACATCCGATTTTTTGGCCTGTGCCGCTACTTGTGCAAATGAAGGTCCATCTTTCAGTTTATCGACAATATTAACCCCTTTCATATAGTCAACCTTAATCTTACCTCCAAAGCGTTTTTGCAAACTGCTATAAGGTGTAATAATCTCACTTGGAGTACCATAATAATTGGCTAACTGTGTATGACCATTATCTGCATTGGGGCCTATTAAAGCGATTCTCTTAATTTTAGAATCATTTAGCGGAAGCACATTTTTCTTATTTTCCAACAGTACCATTGACTTTTGCGCCATCTCGTAAGCGTGTTTTTTGTGTGCATCGCAATCAATTACTTCCCTGCCAATAGATGCATAAGGCACTCTGTCTGCCGGATCGAACATTCCTATTTTGAAGAGAATCTTAAACAAACGGGTTAATGAAACATTAATATCACGTTCCGAAAGTAATCCCTTTTTAACCCCCTGTTCCAATAATTGATACAAGTTACCACACTCCAAATCCGTTCCGCTCAACAAAGCATCACTTACAGCCTCCGTATTGTTCGCATGTGTCTTGTGAAATTGTGCAAAATCACTGACTGCCCAACAATCGGAAGTTACATAGCCATCAAAATTCCATTGATTATGTAAAATATCTGATAATAGTTTACTGTTTCCACAACAAGGCTGTCCGTCCAAACGGTTATAAGCACACATCACACCATGAACCTTTGCCTTGGTAATGAGTTCGCGAAAAGCCGGCAAATAGGTATCCCACAAATCGTATTTTGAAGGTTGAACATCAAAAGAATGACGGTTATGTTCGGGACCACTGTGCACGGCATAATGTTTGGCACAAGCCACCGCTTTTAAGTATTTTGGATCATTTCCTTCCAATCCTCTTACAATTGCCGATCCCATCTTTCCTGTCAAGTAAGGATCCTCTCCATAAGTTTCCTGTCCTCTTCCCCAACGAGGGTCTCGAAAAATATTGATATTCGGGGTCCAATACGTTAGTCCTCTATAAATTGAACCTGTTTTACCGTTTCGTAAGTCTTCATTAAAAAGTGCACGTCCTTCAGAAGAAGCAATATCACCCATTTTCTGTAAAGCCTCCGCATCAAAAGTCGCGGCCATACCGATGGCTTGAGGAAAAACAGTTACTTTTTCGCTGGTACGAGCAACGCCATGCAAGGCTTCGTTCCACCAATTGTAAGCAGGTACACCAAGACGCTCGATGGCAGGAGACTGATGTTTCATCATACTCACTTTTTCTTCTAGAGTCAATCTGGATATTAGATCTTTTATTCTTACATCCATATCCAAATCCGGGTTACGAAAAGAGTAATTTTTATTTTGTAACTGCCCGTAACCTATAGAAAAGATACTCATTAGCAAAGTCATAAAAATCCATTTCTTCTTAGTATTCATGGTTTATAGTTTTATTTGGCATTATTATCATTAATTTTTTAAAATCAATTATTTCACATTTTTCACAGTACCATTATTGTTTAATGAAACCGATACCTCTGCTCCTGCTTTCACTTCAAGTTTTGGCCATTTTGTAAAATTTTGTACAAAAATCTATCCTGTAAAAGTGATATTTGCTTTCAAGTTCAAGCCAATACGTATTCTTACTAATTTTTAAAATGACTCATCACCGTGAATTCTTTAACATCGGTTGATTTGATTTTAACCGAAAAGTTTCCTCCCGAATCCAAATCAAAATATTCAGACACCATTTTGTGCCAGCCTTTAGCCAAGGCTTTTTGACCTGTTTTCGTTTTATTTCCGTGTGGACCATCATTGTCTATAACCATTGCACCATCCACATACAACATGGAACCGTCATTGGATGCCAATTCAAAGGTATAAACACCATCGTTCTTAACTTCAAAATAACCTTCAAAAATCAGTCCTGCAAATCCTTTAAAATCTTTTGGCATTTCCATGCTTTCCGCTTTGGATTCTTTAACCAACCTACTGTTCTTGATTTCGGCACATTTTTTTGATTTAGATTCGTATTCTTTTAGCACGATCCCCTCGCCTGTAAATACTCCTTCATAGGCCTTTGAATAACTTTCCTTGCGGAATTCGGCTTTATGCACTTCCGAACCGCTTCCGTCTGGACGGAATGCTCTAAAGTTAAAATTCGTGCTTTCTGAAACTGTAAACGGTGCAATGTATTTTGTTGAATTCGCTTGTGGAATTGAGCCATCGGTAGTATATCTAACGGTAATATTTGGTAAAATGCAATTTACATTTACTGTTTCGTTTTCTGTAAAAACATTCAAATCGTTGAAACCTGTTAGGTTCGGAATACGGTAATTGATTTTCTTGGCATCCAAATATTCGATTTCGTTCACCACTCTACTTCTGAATTCATCCCAATTGCGATTTCCTCCATTCCAAGCACCTTCTGAAAGTGCAAATATTCTTGGGAAGTACTGATGTTCGGCACGACGTACTGTCGGAACGGTTTCTGTCCAAAGATTCCCTTGAATTCCAATCACATTCTTCGATTGTTTTAGCGTAAGCCCTTTCAACGGTTCAAACGTATAGGCCGATTCCAAAGAAGTTGGTCCTTCGAGTAAATCAAAATACATTTCGAAACACGGACTTGAAATTGCCAAGTTTCCTTGCTCTGTAGCTGTTGATATCGCTTTTGGCGCCCAATTTCTCCACCAAATTATAGTCGCTGTTGGTGATAATCCTCCATCTAAAATTTCATCCCAACCCATGAGTTTTTTACCTAACTTATTGAAATGCTTTTCCATGTCGTGAACAAACCACGCCTGCAACTCTTCAACACCTTTCAGATGTTCTTTTTTTACTTTTGCTTGGCATTTTGGACATTCCTTCCAATTGGTTCTTTCTACTTCATCAGCGCCTAAATGCATGTATTCATAAGGAAATAAACCAGCCACTTCGGTGTAAATTTCTTTGACCAATTTCAAAGATTCCGGGTTTCCAATGCACAATGGATCAGAAAAAGTCGTTCCCATGTGCGCACCTCCTTTACAGGAGAGATATGGATAACCGATAATTGCAGCCATAAAATGACCCGGCATATCAATTTCAGGCAAAACATCAATACCTCGCTCTTTGGCATATTTTACAACGTTTTTGATCTGCTCCTGAGTGTAAAATCCACCGTAAAGCGTATCCTTTTCAACGATTTTCAAATGCTCTTTGGGCAAATTGAAATCACTGTTATCTTGTTCTTTGCTTAATTTAAGACAATCTCTGTCTTGATTGTTCAATTTGCGCCAAGCCCCTTTTTCGGTCAACAGTGGATATTTTTTGATTTCGATTCTCCATCCTTGATCGTCTGTCAAATGCCAGTGGAATTTGTTCAGTTTATATCTTGCCATCAAATCCAAGAAATGTTTGACTTCATCTTCGCTATAAAAATGACGACTTACATCCAAATGTGCACCACGGTAACTATATTTTGGAAAATCTTCCATTTTGAGAAACTGCACTTTGGTTTGGCTTTCGCCAACGGGAATCAGTTGCTGCAAAGTAGCGACCGACATCAAAATTCCTGCAGGAGAAGCTCCGACAATGGCAATTCCATCGGCAGAAACCCCCATTTTATAAGCTTCCGCTTTTTCGTTTTTGAAACCTAATGAAAGTGTAATATCGGCTTTTGTATCTTTTGAAATTTTTAAATCCAAACCATTTTCTTTCCCGATGGTAGCCACAAGATAATTTGCCAAAGGAGCAAGACTTGGATCAGCAACACCAACAGTTGAACCATTTTTTAAAATAAATCCGCCTTCGCTAAAACTGATCTTCTGAGGTTTTGGTATAATAGAAACCCGGTAAGGCGCTTGTGCCAAGCAAAGGAATGGTAACAATAAAAATAAGAATGCTTTTTTCATTTGATAATTATTTACTCTTTCGAGTGATTTTAAATTTTAAAGCTCGTAAACGATATACGAACTCACCATCCAATGATTTGAAGTTCCGTTGGCATTTTTTTGCGCTTCCGGAATGCTGAAAACTGCCGTATGCTTTCCTTCTTTCAAATCCAAAGGAACCACCATCGCGGGAACATTACTTCCTGGGCACCAATTGGAACGACTCAAATCACTACTCGCAATAGGTTCTTCGATTTCTTTGGTCGTATAAGTTCCTTTATCTTCCTGTATATAGGGTGCCACACGTTTTCTCAACCAAACTCCGGTTCCCGGATTGAATCGACGAAAACTAGCACAATCATCTCTCCACGGAATAAAATCAATTACTTTTTTGTCATCGATTTTTACGATATTTTGTTTTTTGACAAATTCATCACCTTCGCTGTGACCGCCGTGACCGGTAGTGATGTAATATAATTTTACGTTTTTGGCTCCTTTGGGCAAATTGAATTCCACTTGAAAATCTTTATAGGCAAAAAGCTCATCGTTTCCTTGATTGGTTCCAAAAGGATCCGTGTTTAATATGGATACAATCACTTTATTTTTGGCAATATCACAACTCAATTCACTTGGAGTAAGATTAATTGATGCGCTTACAATATGTCCTCCTTTGGTATAATTACCAATGTGAACACCAATCCAAACTTCGCCTTGCAATAAAGTGGAGAATTGCGAAATATCTTCTTTCCATTTCACTTCCCTTTCCCAATACGGAATGTAAACAGGTTTGCGTTGCAACGAATCATTACTAAAAAAACCAATACCGAATGTGGTCATAAAACGCATTAATTCGATGGTTGGTGAAAAATTTCCTTCTGGAACAATTGTTTTGATTTTGGTATATTCATTAGAAGCAAACTTTTTGTTTTTTACGACATCCTCAAGCGAATTGTTCTTGTCCACAGGAAGTACATAAATAGACCCTGCACGGTCGTAGCGATCCCCTCCTGATATTACGGTAACGCTGATTTCAACTTTGGTATTCAATTTTTGTTTTGGGAAAGTCACTTTTTTAAACACATATTGACCTCCACCGTAGTAGATATTTTCGTTATTATCAGTTGAAAAATCCTTACGATTTTCATCGTGATTAACTCTTACCTCATCAAAAATTTCTATTTTCTGTGCTGTAACACAATTGCTAAAAAACAATGTTCCCAACAGCATTGTAAAAATAATTTTCTTCATTATTACTTGTTTATTTCTATTCGCCTGTATTTCTTTTTAAAACTTCGCTTCTAATTTTCCTCCAGCTTCCAAATTAATTTCATAGATCCCATTTTGAAGTTTTACTTCTTTAGAATTCCATTTAGGAGTTTTTCCTTCAAAACTGTCTTTTATTCTAACAGTTCCTGTTTTTTTTGCCGTAATACTTAACGAACTGATTTTACCCTCTTTTCGAGTAGCCGAAACTTTGTAGCCTCCTTCGGCTCTCAGATCGGTAAACGAAACATCTGCCCATTCTTTTGGCGTAGCCGGAAAAATTCGGATAATCCCCGAATCCAATTTTCCGGGCGTCGCACTCCAACTCTGCAACAGCATTTCTTGGACGGCCTGCATCGCTAAAAAATTACCTTCTAATGTAAACGGTTTTCCTCCTCCACTACCATAACGGCTATCCGGAGTTTGATCTTGATTTACATGAAAACCATTTCTCAAAATATAGGCTTTTTCAAAAACATCCAGATGATGGTAAGCACTTTCTGCATTGCCCACACGTGCCTGCATACAGGCCATCCAAGCCCAAGAATACCCACACCATTCATTGTGTTTTGGCGCATTCCATTCTGGACGATTCAAAGTCGTATTGATTCTTTGTTGATCTTCTTTATTCCCTTCGACAGTAATAAGGTTGAAAGGGTAAATTCCGATTATATTCGAAAGATGACGATGATGTTCTCTCAAAAGTAGTTTTGAATCCAACATCAATTCACCATCTGCAGCCACGTGAAAATCGCCCAATTTGGTGGCCAATTCGTTCCAAGATTTTGCTTCAGAAGTTAATCCTTGTGCTTCTGCCATTTCGGCTACAGCCAAAAAGTGCATTTTAATACTCATCAAATCATAATTGGTATTGGGTTCCAACCATTTATTATTAAATATTTCAGGCGATGAAGACCGTAATAATTTTAATTTACCATCTTTATCCGGTTTTAGAAGTCCGCGCAAACACTCGGCTGCTTCCTTACACCAAGGATAGGCGCGTTCTTTAAGGAAAGTATCATCGGCAGTATATAGCCAATGAAGGTAAAACAAATGCGCATTCCAGGAAGTCATCGTTGGTGACAAACTGAAAGCTGCCCAACCTCCCAGAGGCTGTCCTGCAACCGTCATCACACCAGGAACTGCCAATCCTGGCGTTTCATAAAAATCTTTGGCAAAAGCGCGCCAAAGGTCTCTTTTGTTCCAAAGAAAATTCAGGTAACTACTACCTTCCTCAAAATTTCCGGCTGTTTGATATGCGATATAAGTCATTTGGGTATTCAAATCGCTGTGATAATCGCCTTTCCACGGCGGCAAGCTTCCAGTGGCAGAAGTCCAAACACCTTGTAAGGGCATTGGTGGCGCATCAGCTCTTGAGCCTGAACCATACAGATAGCGGGCAAATGTGTAATAATCCTGCATCCTTTTTTCCGGAAGATTGATTTGTGACTGTCCCCAAAATGCTTTCCACCATTTTACGTGTTCAGAAAAGCATTTGTCGATTCCATTATTGAGTGCTTCAATACAATGTTGTTTTCCTAACATCACAGGATTGCCACCGTCACGATTTGTAGTAACGGAAATGGCAATTATCGACTCCCCTTTTACGTGACGGGTTTCGGTATAAACACAATAGGCTAATCCTTCGGCGGCCTGTTGCACATACCATTTGGCGTTACCTTTCACACCGTTTATTGCTTCGGGATAGCCTAAAGCATTTACGGAATGACTGTCAGGTCCTGCCGATTCGCCTCTATATTTAGCAGAAACCTGTAATGGACTCAATATTTCAAATCCTTTCAAATCCTGATCCGAAATACGAAATATTGCAACCGGTTTTACGGCACTAAAAAAAACTTCAGCCTTTTTTCCATTAGTAAGGTGAACGATTCCAGTTGCTTTTTGTTTGTCTAATTCAAACGATTTTACAGTATTGTTATTCAACGTAAATTCGATTCCACCGGCTGGCAATTTGGTTGGATAAGCACCATAATAGGCATCTTCCCACATATTGCCCCCCTTAACCCAAGTTTGGGTTTTCCACCAATCTTTTGGTCCATTGGTGCGTTCGTCCCACAAATCACCTCTATCTAGCGAAAGCTTAATCGTGTTTTTTCCTCCCCATAAAAGTCCACCTGTCAATCCATTACCCAACGGAATGGCTTCGTCCCAAGAACTGATGGGAGCCTGCAATATGAGATTGTTCTCCCCTTTCGGGAAGTTGTTTATATCTTGCGAGAAACCTATTGCAAAACAAAATAGGGAGAATGACAATAACAGTTTTTTCATTTTCAGTATTATTTTAATATCTAGTTTCTTCTTTCAAATAAATCCTTAAACGGTTTTGAATAGCATTTATAATTATTCCGTAACGCTAAGAATATCCCTCAACTTGATGTCTCTTGAAGAGGCACCAATCATGATTCTGAAATCACCCGGCTCCACAACCCATTTCATATCACCGTTCAGCATTTGCAGTGTTTCTTTGTTGATTTCAAACGAAACTTCATTTGATTCGCCAGCTTTCAGCGAAATTCTCTGGAAACCTTTCATTTGCTTGATTGGCTGAGCAATTGATGCCAAAACATCTCTCACATACAATTGAACCACTTCATCCCCGTCAACATTGCTGGTGTTTTTAATGGTACAATAGACTTTTGTGGTTTCGGACTTTCCGATTTGTTTTTTGTCAAATCGCATATTGCTGTATTCGAAAGTCGAATAGCTCAATCCATATCCGAAAGGAAACAAAGGCGCTCCGTTCAAATTGGTATAATCATCCGAACGGCCGGTTGGTTTATGGTTATAAACCAAAGGTAATTGCCCTTCAAAAACAGGGAAAGTAATTGGTAAACGTCCAGCAGGATTTTTGTCGCCAAAAAGGATATTCGCTACGGCATTACCTCCGTCTTCTCCTGGATACCATACATCCAAAATCGCCGGTACATTGTTGATCCATTTGTCCATCGTGATAGCACTTCCTCCCACCAAAAGCACCACAACAGGTTTTCCCGTTGCTGCCACGGCATTGATCAACTCTTCCTGATGTCCCAACAAACCTAAATAGGCTCTGTCATTGAACTCACCTTCTTCGATTCCGGCAGCAATAACCGCCACATCAGATTTTTTTGCAGCGGCAACGGCTTCGTCAATTTTCTTTTGCCAATTATTGTCTACACCAACATTCCAAACCAATTTGAATTTGGCATTTCCTTGTGATTCAAAGAACTCCACTTTGATATCGTATTCTTTGTCTTTTTCAAAATTAAAATCAACCAATTTTGTTGAATACGTTTGGCTTTTCCAATTGTCAATTATTAATTTTTCGTTTAAATACAAACGGTAACCATCATTGCCTTCAAAACCTATTTTGTAAGTTCCTGTTACAGGAGATTTGATTTTTCCGTTCCATTTGGCAGAATAAAAATCATAGTTAATTTTTGCCTGATCCGGCGAATACAAAGTCCAATCGAAATTAATTGCATTGTCCAATCGTGTCAAAACGGGAATTCCCGTCAATTGCACATTATTGAAATATTCGGCAGATAATCCGTTCCCTGATTTCCCATTTTCAACAGTCAATAAATTAGAACTTGGAACTGGAACATATTCGGTGTTTTTTCTCGCACAGCCTTCGGCTAGATTAATTGTTACCGATTTTCCCAATTTGATTTTAATTCCGTCTAGCATACTCACTTTTCCGTTTCCGGGTCCGCTGTAACCTCCCAAACGTGCTTCGGTAATATCGTTTCCGATTAAGGCAATTGACTTGATTGATTTTTGCAAAGGCAAAACTTTATTATCATTTTTCAATAAAACCATTCCTTTTTCGGCAGCTTCTCTGGACAATAATTTGTGTGCTGGATTTCCATTCCATTTATTTGTTTCTTTTTCATCTGCATAAGGATGCTCAAACAATCCCAGTTCAAATTTCAATCGCAACACTCTTGCTACCGATTCGTCAATGTTTTTTGTGTCGATTCTTCCGTCAAGGAAAGGTGGTTGGAATAATTTATAGTGTTCGTAAGCCGACTGGAAAATCACATCCAAACCGTTATTGATTGCATTGGCTCCCGATTCAGGATAATCTTTAGCCGTATAATGCAACACATTTCCACCTCCAACTGCATTAGCATCCGAGATAATGAATCCTTTAAAATTCATTTCCCCTTTCAGTTTTTTGTTCAACAACCAATCATTGGCAGTACAGGGACTGCCACTCACGGTGTTGTATGAAGTCATTACACTTCTGCTTCCGCCTTCGGTAAAACACGCTCTGAAAGGAGGAAGTTGATATTCTTCCAAATAACGTTCGTTATAATCGATCGGGTAACTATCACGACCACCGTCTCCGCTATTTGCCAAGAAATGTTTCGGAGTTGTAATTACACCTCTCTCTTCAAAAGAAGACACATAAGCGACTCCCATTTTTGAAGAAAGAAATGGATCTTCTCCGTAAGTTTCCTCCACACGTCCCCAACGAACATCAGAGGCAAGATTAACAACGGGTGATAAAATTTGACGAATCCCACGACTTTTGGATTCCAATGCAATGGCAGTCGAAACACGTTTCATCAATCCTGTGTCGAATGTCGCCGCCAATGAAATAGATTGAGGGAAAGCAGTTGCTCCATCTCTAACCAATCCGTGTAAGGCTTCGTCAAAAGCAATAATCGGAATGCCAAGACGTGTTTTTTCTACAAAATGTTTCTGTATTTTGTTGATCAATTTTACAGTTTCCTGAGCGTTACTCGCAGCACTGTAATCCAAAATTTGGTTACCCGCATCGGCACTTCCTTTGGCACTTACCTGAAAACCGAAAATTCCGTTTTTGTAGTTCTCGGTTCCGTCCGACAAATCGCCCGGAATCATGTACATCTGCCAAAATTTTTCTTCCGGCGTCATTCGGGACAATAAATCCTGAACGCGTTCTTCCACAGGCAATTTCGGATTTTTATACTTTGGAGTGTTTTGGGAAAACAACATCGGAGTTCCCAAAAGGAAACATAGTAAAAGTGCTTTGTTCTTCATGTCTTTGCTATTCGCGAACCTCTAAGGTGCAATTATATATTATTATTGTGGTCGAAAACATCAATTCTTATAAACCATTAGCTTTTGTCTAATTGCCAAAAGCTAATGGTCTGTGGCTTATTTTAAAATCAAAGAAACCGGTTGATTTGCTTTCAACTTCACTTGAATTGTATTATTTGAAACAGACAATACTTCTCCTTTTTCTTCTCCTCTCAAATCACAGAATTGAGCTGTTCTATAAGTACTGCCTTGTGGCAAAGTAACAGTGCAGGCGGTATCTTTTCCGTTTTGTTCCCAAAGTCGAATTAAGTCACCTTCACCATCTCTGTTTTTTCCGAAGAAAGTTACCAAAATGCCTTTTTCGGATACAGAAATTCCTTTGGCGGAAGCCTCAAATTTACCAGCAGTTCCACTTGCAAGTGATACCATCAAAGGATTTCTGATTTCCTCAGAAGGAACTACAATTGAACTTCCATCAGTATAGTTATCAATACTCCACAAATAGAATTTTGCAGTCCATGAACCTTCAACCCATTCGGTAAAATTGGTACTCCATTGATTGTTATACAAATTGAAAAACACATTTCCTTTTTGTGGTACAAAGTCAGTTGAATATTTCCACAAGCCTGGACGATCCAAACTCACTCCCGGTACGTCAGCAGATGTTACACCAAAACCTTGATTATTTTTATCCAAAACACCAATACCTGTATTGATGAAACCGTAATCCAGATTGGAACCTTTTACAAAATCTTTCGTAGGATCAACAATACCACCTAAGCGTCCTAACTTAAACTGAGCATTTTCAATATTGAAAGGAAAACTGATCCATCCACCTTCAGGCCAAGATTCGGCCTGTTTTCCGTTAATGCTCCAAATCACTTCTACGGCAGGTTTGTTTTCATACAAAGTAAAAACCATTGTATAGTTGTGATTAAAGTCGGCATCACCTTTGAAGTGCATCATTGCCGAAACCGACAATGCATCTTTAGAAAATTCAATTTCAGCATTTTTGCCTGATGATTTTTTGTAAGGTGTATCATCTAGATTTATTCTTCCTAATTCCTGATATGCCCAGTTCCAACCTGCCTTAATATAATCTTTGGCGTATTTGTCAGTTTGTGTTTTAGCAAATCTTTCGTGTATATATTGACCGAACTTGTACTCAGAATTGGCATTCACCATCTCTTTGTTTGATTTTTTGTCAATCAATGATTTAATGGTTCCGCTTTGTTTGTCGAAAATAATTTTAAAAAATGCATTTTCAATTATTCCTTTATCAGCATCAAGCGATAAGTTTGATTTTGGGGCAACCGCTTCTTCATCTGTCGAAACAAAAGTGGCATATCCCATTGCAGGAATGTGATTGGCTTGAAATTGAAGAATATTATTATTTTTAGCAATCGCAATAATCTCTCCAGTTGCTAAATTTTTTAATGATTTTTTGAAAGTTGTAGCCGTTTGAATAGTTACCATATCATTGCGTTCCCATGGCAACGGATTGTACACCACGATTCGGTCACCTTCAACATTTACAGATGCTGCCAAACGTTTTAATTCTCTGCTAAAAGTTGGTGAAATCAATTTTTCAGAATCAGTAATGTAATTTCCTTTCTCCTTCCATGAATACTCTATGATGTCGTAATATCCTTTGGCTCTAAGTTTTTCAAACTCATTTCCATACGCCCAAAAGCCAGAATCTCCATGGCTCATCGCTATCCCCCAAGTATGTTCGTCAAATAGATTAATATTCTCCAAAGATTGATTTACAATGGCATTGATTGGTTCTTCAGGTTTTCTTCCCCAAATAGAAGAAAGCGTACTGAAAGCTTCCAGATTCAAAGTAGATTTACCCAAAATACGGCTCGACTTCATTTCACGCGGCATCGACATATAACCGTGAATCCAAGTATCTGGCATATCTCCTTTTACGGTTTCCAACTTTGGATTTTCTTTAATAATTGCGTTGTAAAAATCGCCAAGACTCCCCACTCTAACTTTTGCACCAGGATTCAGTTTTTCAATTTCTTCTACAGCTTTTCTGTATTCTTCATAAGACTGTGCACCAGAATTGTCATTAGTTTGAACAATCGCCAACCAAGTTTTATGTGTCCAATCTTTTGGAGGCGCAGGACTTGTTCCGTAATATTCTCCAAAATAGAAAGTCATCAACTTTGATTTGTCTGAACCTTCCCACCAAAACAGCATCGGAACCTTGGGCGACATAGAAGCCGGGTTACAACCTATGTGAAGGAATTTCACTCCGGCATTGTTCAACATTGTAGGTATAATCCATGAATGGCTCGGCACATCCGACATTTTTGCATCGATGGCCAAAGGCAATCCCAAATCTCTGTGAATTTTTGAAGCATAACCTAGCGATTGTACTAAAGGCTCTAAATCGGCAGATTCTGTTTCCATCGAAAAAGGCAACGCATGAACAAAAAGATTTCCATCTTTTATGGCTTTTTCAATTTTGCCTTTTACTTCCGGTTTCGACTTCAAAAGCATTTCTTTCATCGGCCAGCCAGAAACTGTCCATTTGAATTGTTGGTCCTTTGGTAATTTTTTTGACTGTTCGATTGTATTCAGCGCGCTGGTCACCATCGAATTGGCGTAATTATATTTCACATTATCCGACCAGTCGGTATAACCAATATCGAAATGCGTTTTGAAAACTACGATGACTTCATTTACTTTTGGAGCCTCCGATTTACTTTTTTTCTGACTCATACCTAAAAAAGGGATAAGGGAAAATGCTAAAAATAAAACTGTTTTTTTCATATTCTAAATAACATTTATTTTTATTAATCATTTACAAATCATGCAGATTCATTACTAAATCGATTAAATAAATTTTATAAAAAAATGTCATCTCCAAAGAATGAAGATGACATTTTCATTTCTTTTTAATTGGTCAAGAAACCACCTTGACCTCTGTATAATTTGATTGGCTTGTCCAATGTTACTTTGATACAAGTCACATATTTATCGATAGCGGTTTCTGGCAAGTCAATGTAAACCAATCCAGGAACTGCACTCCAAGAGATTTTACCCACCACTTTATGAGTCAACTTCACATTGGATCCCAAAACAGTAATGTCCTGAATTTTGTTATCTAATCCTTTCAACATTACTTGTCCAGAAGTTTTTCCGTGAACAAATAAATAAAGTGTTGTTGAATCTTTAGAAAGTGTTGTTGGCCCGTAGAAATGCCCTTGTGGAATTCCAGGTATAGTCCCGAAGATTCCTTCACCGTTTCTTCTGTTCCAGTCTCCTAATTCTTTCAATGTAGAAACAACTGTTTCAGGATAAGTTCCGTCAGGTTTTGGCCCTATGTCCAATAATAAGTTTCCTCCGTTTGAAACCGCATCCACAAAAATGGTAATAATTTCATAAGGCGTCTTCCAGTTGTTGTCGCTCACACGGTAACCCCAGTTTTCATTCATAGTCATACACAATTCCCACCATTTGAAGGCAGGACGCACTACAGGGAAATTTTGTTCTGGAGTATCATAATCACCATACCCTTGTAAACGACCGTTGATAATGGTATTTGGATTTCTGTCCAACATCATTTTACGTGTTTTTTCAGCTTGCCATTCATCAGCGCTGTGTTCCCAGTCACCATCAAACCACCACAAATCAGGATTGTACCAATCAGAGATTTCTTTGATTTGTCCCTGAAAAAATTTTTGGAAACGTTCCCAACGAGCTGGTTCTTTTTTGATATCATAACGTTCCTTATCTTTTAGAAAACCTGGATAATCATTGTGTGTCCAATCGATTAATGAAAAATAAGCACCACATTTCACATCACGTTTACGCAGCTCTTCAAATAAAGGTTTTATCATGTCTTTTTTGGCAGCACACGTTTTTACCGAACTCAATTTACCCAATTTGGTGTCGTACATTGCCACACCGTCGTGGTGTTTGGTTGTGATTACACAATATTTGGCACCACAATCTTTAATCATTTCTGCCCAAGCAGCAGGATCATAGTTACTTAAATTATACCCTTTTTGTTGTTTCATGTAATCTTCAACAGAAATGTTTCCGTTATGAAAACTCCAAGACTCCGAAACATCCGCCACCGAATAAATTCCGGCGTGAATGAAGATTCCTAACTTAGCGTCTTCAAACCATTTCATTTTTTCAGCAATATCTTTCGCTTGAATTTTATTCTGCGCATTACCCACTATCGAAGTTCCAATAAGTAGAGCCCCCAATATTAATTTCTTTATCATAGTTTATATTTTTTGAGTTTTTTTATTTGATTCTGATAACTGTGGAAGCAGCTTGTAATCCAGTGCTTTCTGCTTTCACAGTAAATTGTCCTTTTTGTCCTTTTTTAGCCTTTACAATCACTAAAACTTTTCCGTTGTAAGCAGGTTTTTCATGACTTTGGAAAGGAACAAAACTAGTAGCATCACCATTGTCGGTTGCTACGATTTCTCCAGCTCCTTCAATTGAAAATTTAACTGATTGATTGGAACGAGGAACAATTAAACCAGCATTATCGGCAATATCCACAGTTACAAAAACCAGATCAACGTCGTCTGCAAATACTTCGTTTCTGTCTGCAGACATTTTCAATTTTGTTGCAGCACCGGTAGTTTTAACGACATCAGTCGCCCATACTTTTCCTTTTTTATAACAAACAACTTTAAGTTCGCCTGGCGTGTAAAGCACATTGTCCCAAATTAAACGGAAATCTTTTCCTGCTTCCATTTTCCTTTTTCCAAGACTTTTTCCATTAAGGAATAATTCTCCTTCATCTCCTGATGTATAAACGTGTACAGGAACGATTTGCCCAACACGTTCGTTCCAATTCCAGTGCGGAAGGATATGAGCCGTTGGTACATCCGCTCTCCAATGTGATTTATAGCTGTAATAACGGTCTTTTGGGAAACCAGCCAAATCGATAATTCCAAAATAGCTGCTTCTTGAAGGTGGATTACTTTTTTGCAATTCTGCCAATTTAGCTTCCAATTCTGCTTGTTTTGAAGGATCGGTTCTAAAGTTTAACAGATTAGTTTCATCCGAATTATAAGGTGTTGGTTCTCCTAAATAATCAAATCCTGTCCAAACATATTCACCCAATAAATGAGGAAATTGGGCATTAGTACGGAATTGAGTGTCTGGTGAACAACCCCAACCTGGAAATGCATCGTCATATGACGAGATTTGCCAAGACATTTTATTATATGGGTCACCAAAGAAATATTCGCCACGAGAACTCACTGTTGAAGCAGTTTCACTACCAATGGTTGGCTTTTTCTCATACCTTGGATCAACGTCCCATTTTGGTTGTTGGCTGAAGAAATAATTTACACCCATAATATCCAATCCCACAACTGCACCAGAACTGCGTCCTCCATCTGGATCATTGTAACCATTCGAAACAGGACGAGTTGGGTCTTCTCTTCGCATTATATCAGCCAGATGTTTGGTCATTGCAACGTTTTGTTGGTCTGGAACTTCATTCCCAATTGACCAAATAAACACCGAAGGATTGTTTCTGTCTCTGTGAACCAAAGCAAGTAAATCCTTTTCGTGCCATTCATCATAAATCACATTGTAATCCAATTTTTTCTTACCATTTTTCCAAGCATCAAAAGCTTCATCCCAAACCAAGAATCCCATTTTATCAGCTAATTCCAATAATTCAGGAGCTGGAGGGTTGTGAGAAGTACGCAAAGAATTACATCCCATTTCTTTCAACATCACCAATTGTCTCTTCAATGCCGAAGTGTTGATAGCTGCTCCCAAAGCCCCTAAATCGTGATGATTACAAGTTCCGAAAATTTCAACTCTTTTTCCATTCAAAAGAAATCCATTCCTTGGTGTAAATTCAATAGTACGAACACCAAAAGGGGTATTGTAAGTATCCACCACCTTACCGTCAACAGTCACTTTAGTTTGTGCCACATAACGATTTGGAGTTTTCAAATCCCATAATTTTGGATTGTTCAAAACTGAATGCGCCTCAGATCTTCCAGTTTCGTTTGGTTTAATTTCAAGTGTCGAACGAATTAATGAACCTACTTTTAATTTAGGTGTATTATTGATGTCCATTTCATATAAATCTGTCGTCACCACCGCTTTTACATTTTGGTTGGATGCATTGTCAACATTTACAATCATTCTGATATCAGCGGCTTCCTTGGTAATATTTGGAGTCGTAATATAAGTTCCCCAATGACCAACATGCACCGGACTGGTTTTTACCAACCAAACGTGGCGATAGATTCCGGCACCAGGATACCAACGGGAATCCCAATTTTCGGTATCCAAGCGAACGGCTAAGATATTTTCTTGTCCGAATTTTAAAAATGGCGTCAAATTCATGCGGAATGAATTATACCCATAAGGCCAAGTTCCAACATAATTTCCGTTTAAATATATTTTGGCATTAGCCATAGCGCCATCAAAATCAACAAAAATCTCTTTTCCTTCATCTGAAGTCGGAACTGTAAAATGTTTGCGATACCAACCAATTCCTTTCCATGGTAATTTTCCGGTTTCACCTCTTAATTCAATTCTGAAAGGCCCTTTGATTGCCCAATCATGTGGCAAATTCAGTTTTTCCCAATTATTTTCGTTGGATGAAATGGCTTCTAAATTCTTAGGCTCGTCTTTAATCAATCCATCGGCTTGCAGCCCAAATCGTGAAAAAAGCCAATTATCGTCAAATGACTGAGTATCGGTCGAACCCATTCTCTTTATCGTTGTATTTTGTGAAAAGGCAGACAATCCCATCATCAAACAAAATACCAAAGCAAGGCAATTGTTCAGCGAAAACATCTTTTTGTTCATATTCATTTATTTATTTATTTGGTTTTGTTCGAAAAACGAACGGTATTTAGTTAATATTCTTTATTTAATATTCAAATCTTTTATATCCGTTTTAATTTGCTTCTTCGTCATTTTAAAGGCTGCTATTTTCGGTTTCCAAGTTGTGTTAAACTTGTTATTTTTGATTACTGCATTGTTACAAGCAGTAAGGGCAAATGAATTTTCATTGGATTCGGCAGGAAGCAAATCGGACTGATTGATTGTATTATTCGAAAAAAACAATCCATCTGTTGATCTCGCTGACAAAATCAGTTTGTCGAAAATCTTAAACGTATTGTTTTCAATTCTGATGTTGCGATGTACGTAAAAACCGTTAACCAATTCATGATTTTCTGGTGCGATATTGATGACCGTTCCTGAATTATATCCACATTCCTCAAAAGTATTGTTACGAATGGTTACATCTGAAACTGCTCCTGATTCAAACCAACTTGAAGCATCATTTGCAATCAGAATTGCATGCATTCCTGTACGAAAGAAAGTATTATTCTCTATCAAAATCTTTCTTCGGGTCGTTAATAATAATCCTCGTGCATTGGTGCGTTCAAACCATGAATTTCGAACGGTAACTTCGGGAGTCCAGGTTGCGTTTTCGATAACATCTCCTATCTTTATTTTATTCGATAATTCGCCATCCAAAACCAATTCCATTACTTTTTTACCAATCAATTTTGCCGATTTCAATTTGCCAGAAACAATTGGTTTCAACGTTTGTGGACTTACAAAACTAATGCTGTCACCTGCAAAAAAAGCTTCAAATCCATACGTTTGATGGTGCATAAATTGCACTTTTATTTTCTTATCAGCTGAAATTTCGATGATTTTCAAATGAGTTCCGTGCACGTTCATCGGGTCGTCATGTGAACCTGAAGTCTTACATCCGTCAACCAAAATTTTTCCTTTACATCCCGAAAAATGAAAACAATCTGCAAACGAAGCAATCACACGACCGGAATCTTCCCGTGGTGCAACAACAACTTTTGAAAGTGTAATATTTTCGGCAAATTGAGAAACGATTCCCAATCCGTGCATAAAGTGCATTTTTACATTCGAAAGAACAATATCTTTACTCAAAGTGATAAATCCACCGCAATTGTCTCTATAAGTATCACGAATAGAAAGCACATCACCCACTTTGTAATTTTCTTTTGCAAAATCACCTTCAAACAAAACGGTTCTGTTCTCTTTCTGAATCGCTTTTGATTTCAAAAATGGTCCAAATGTAGAATAACGCATCAGATTTTTTTCTTTATCCAATGAAATTGTGTGATACGAATTACTTTTCCATCCTTCACCATAAAAACCGATTTTATCGTTTTCGATAAAATATCTTGAATCGGGATGAATTTGCATTTCGATGACCGTTGGCGAAACTGAAAGGATGGTCACTTCCGACATCGTTGGGCGCTCATAGTCAAATTGAATATTTTTTATCTGAATATTTTGGCAGTTGAACAAAGCAAACGAAACCATTTTTCCGTGTAAAACAACCAAAGTATTGTTTCCATCCAAAGTAACATTTTTCAAATTATCAAAGAAAAACCCAATGTTTTTTTCTTTCGATAAAGTATCGCTTTCTGTCGAATTCGAAATATAAATTTCTTTTTTTACAGCATTCTCAGGCCACAAATCAATTCTTCCGCCCGGCAACTGAACAACTATATTTTGTTTGCCTTTGCATTTTTCCAAAGCTTGCCGAACACCTTTACTGGCATTCAAATAACTGTTGGATTTTACGCCAAATTGCGTCACTTTGATAGTGTCGGCAACCTGACCCGAAACTCCTAAAGTTGTCAGGAAAAATATAAAAACTATGCCTTTTGCTTTGAAAAAAATCATTTTTAGTTAAAAGTCTGAGATTAGAAATAAAGATTTCAGTTATAGATTACAACGAACGATCCAAATGTGTGTAACCGCCATCCACATAAATCAACTGACCTGTGGTGTGACTCGATTTGTCAGACAATAAAAAAACCGTCATGTTTGCAATTTCTTCCGCAGTCGTCATTCTGTTTTCAAACGGAATTTTATCTGTGATTTCTTTTAATTTTTGTTCTGGATTTTCAAGAGTTTTAATCCATTTGTCATATAATGGTGTATAACATTCGGCAACAATAACCGAATTTACGCGGATTCCATATTTCAATAATTCAACTGCCCATTCACGGGTTAAGGCATTTCGCCCTCCATTAGAAGCTGCATAAGCCGAAGTATTTCCTTGTCCCGTATCGGCAGTTTTTGAGCCGATGTTCACAATTGCTCCTTTTGTTTTTTTCAGCTCTGGCAAAGCGTGTTGCGCCATCAAATAATAATGAACCAAGTTTTTATGAATGGATGCCATAAATTTTTCGTAGTCACCACTTTCCAAACCTACACCGTCATTTACACCGGCATTGTTGATTAACCCGTCAATGCGACCGCATAGTGCAATTACTTGGTCAACGGCACTTTTACACTCTTCTGGATTGGTCAATTCAGCCACGACTGATAATGCTTTTCCTCCTTCGTCCTTAATTTCCTTAATCGCAATTTGGTTGTCGGCATCAACTCTTCCTACAATTACAGGAATAGCTCCTTCCGAAGCCAAAACTTTACAGATTCCAAGTCCAATTCCTTTTGCTCCACCTGTAACGATTACAATTTTGTCTTTTAAATTGAGATTCATTTGCTATTTTTTTATGGGTCTGAACTACGTTTCTTAATCCTTATTAATTTTTCTTATTTGACAATTATTCAAATTAACTCTAATGGCTACCCATTTTTATGCAAGTCAAATATTTTATCCATCATCATCCATTTTTCACCTTCTTTTGCCCAAGGCAATGCTTTTTGATATTTCCACATCAATTCTTCCCATTCCTGAACCTTCGGATTATTGGCATCCATCTCTCCTTTTCTTTCAAAACTAAAAGTCTCATTGGCCTCAATAATCATAAACATCCTGTTGCCCACACAATAAATATCAAGATTTTCAATCCCTGAACCAGTGATGCTTTTTGTGATTTCCGGCCAAATTTTTTCATGGTATTTTTTATATTCTTCCATTAATGTTGGGTCTTCAATCAAGTCTAATGCAAGACAATATTTTTGGGTTACCATTCTATTTTATTTTAGGTTAAAAAGATTAAAGTTAATGATTGATCGATTGAAAAACAATCTAGGCAAAATACCATTTACTGAGCACTCACTTTAATGGTTACACCTCCTTGTTTTGCTAATTCCGCCTTCAATGAATTAGGAATCGTAACACTGATTCCACCAGTAACGTTTTTGTAATTTAGTTTTTGTTTGCTTGCCAAAAGCGTAACATTTAGTTTCCCTTTTAAATTGTTTTTGATGACAATTTGTGAAGGAATTTCTTTTTCAGTTGCAGTTGGAAGGTAAATTCCGTAAACTGTTTTTTCACCTTTCGAAGTATAGTACAAATTACCCTCAGAATAAGGCGCGATTGGTCTTGTAGCATAAATGGCATCCCCATTAATATCAAGCCATTTACCAACTTCGGCCAATGTTTGCTGAATTTTTGGCTCAAAATCACCTTTTCCATCAGGACCAACACCAAGCAATAAATTTCCTCCTTTGGCAACAATTCCAGTTAATAATTGAATCACTTCTGCACCTGATTTATAATTCGCATTTGGCACCCATCCCCAATCGGTTCCTAGTGTTACACAACTTTCCCATGGCACCGGAATTGGTTTTTCAAGCACTTTTCGTTCGGGAGTAAGATAATCTTCATATTCGCCTGGAACCCAACGATCCACCACAATCAATCCCGGTTGCTTTTTACGCGCTGTTTCTGCGATAAGTTTCATATTGATATCTAAATTCTGACGCCCTTTTTTTCCTTCGTTTTCCTTTACGGTAGAAACTGGACGAACCCATCCTCCGTCAAGCCACAATATATCAACTTTACCGTAATTGGTAGTCAATTCATCCAATTGGTTTTGGGTATATTTTACGAAGCTTTGCCATTTTTCAGGATATGCTTTGATATCGTAATTTGGATTTCTGTCTTTTGGAGGATAATATTTCCACCAGAAATCCTGAGAAGTCCAATCTGGTTTTGAGAAGTAAATTCCAACCGATAATCCTTCTTTTCTAGAAGCATCCAAAACGTTTTTCAATACATCAGGATTCTTGTTTTTGGCGTTTGGCAAATTTGGATTGGTAATTTTGAAATCGGTGAATTTCGAATCATACATACAAAACCCATCGTGGTGTTTGGATGTAAAAATTAAATATTTAACTCCCGCATTTTTGAACATTTTTGCCCATTTTTCAGAATCTAGATTTGTTGGATTCAAACTGAATCTTGCACCACGGTAATCCGAAGCAAAAGAATCGTAATCATCATAACCGTTGCGGGTGACCCAATCTTCTGGAGCTAAACCCCACGATTCGCAAATCCCCAATTGACTGTACAACCCCATATGAATTAAGACTCCAAATTTGTAATCCTGCCACTTGGCTAGATTTTCTTTTACAGCCTTATCCTTTGGCGCAACATAAGAATCGTAAGGAGTTTTTTCGTTTTCGGCCATAATATCTCCTTGTGCGTGTGACAAAGACGCAGTAGTAAAACAACAGGCAGCCAACACTAATTTTATTCTGTTTTTCATATTTTATTAATTGTTTTTTTCTTTGGAACGATAACGATTTAGTTCTAGCAATACGGCGTATCCTACCAAAAATAACTGTATCAACTAAAACGTTTTATATTTTCAGACACAGCATTTTGCCTCAATCTTAAAAAAATAAAGTTATTGTATAATTAAGTTTTATTTTAACTCAAAATTATCATTAATTAAGCAATTATTATCTTAACATTTAGTATCAAAAAACACCATTAAATATTCTGTTATTTTAGAAATACTTAGAATATTTCAAAACAAAATGAAGAGAAATGTTTTAATACACTCATCGAGTGTCATTGATTTTTTGATAAGAATTCAAATAAAAAAAGACTGAAAATATTCTTCACAGGAAATACAAAAATGAGATACATATATAATAGGACACAATTTTCATTTTGCAATTTTCATTTTTGAAGTAACTTTTAATTTAAAATTCAACATAATAGTTTCAAAAAAACACCTCTTTAGAAAGAATAAATCCAATGAAATAAGCAGTTTTTGAATATTGATTTTTGAAACATAGCTGGATTGATAATTACTAATTAAATATGGATAAAATCGAACTAATAGCTAAATTAATTAAGAAGTAATTTTAGATTCTCTAAAAAAACAGAAATAATAAAACAAAAAGATGGAAAAGAGAATTTTCACTTTCAGCAGTCTGACATTTTTCATTGCATTGCAATTGCTATTTGGTTTAAAAGTCCAAGCTCAATGGGATTTCAATACTAATTATTTCAAAATCCATATTAATGACAAAGGATTTATTACGAGCATGAAAAACACGACGGTAGCATCCAATCGTGAGTTCAGCCCAACGGACAAACCATCTCCGTTGATGTGTTTGTATGATAGTTCAAAAAAGAAATATTACGAGCCTCAACAAGCCAAATTCGAGCAGAAAAACAACACTTTTACACTAAATTATTCAAATGGTTCTGTTGCAAAAGTTGTACTGGCACCAAAAACAAAATATTTTAAATTAACTCTTCAATCGCTCACGAAACGAGAAGGAATCGATGATATTCAATGGGGCTCTTACCATACAAATATTACGAATTTGTTTGGAGAAATCATAGGTGTCGCCAGAGATACCACCAAAACTGTCAATTATGCTATTGGAGCAATGGCGCTGAATGATCAAACTACAGGTGGAATTGCAAATACTGAAGGCGAGGCAGCCCCATTTCAATACATTATTCACTCTCCTGACAAAATGAAATTTCCTCTACCTGTAAATTTGCATGAAGGACAAATATTTTCAATTGGAGGAGACGGAATAAGTGACGTGGCATTTTACAGTCATCCTGAAGAATATTACAGAATTTTGTATGGAAATGCGGCGATGATTGATAACAAAGGGCAAGTTTACGTAACCTATCATTCAAAAGATAGAACCAAAAAGCGTAACATTTTCTTTTCTTTGATTCCGATGTTACCAGCCAATATTCCAAACCATCACGAAGTCGCTCCAGTTTCGGGAGTTGATTATATAGGCTCCTCGATTGCGCTTTGGGGAAGTCCCGACAACACAGCCTTGATGGATGTTCTCCAAAATATTGTTTTATCCGAAGGACTTCCCTATCCTACCGTTAATGGCAAATGGGTAAAAGATCCAGCGCGATATACTCCAGATGTTACTTCCGAAGGCAACTTGTTTGACAGCATTGTTTCCTATACAAAACAAATGGGTTTTAAAGCCATTGAAGCGAATGATTTGCCTTATTACAAAGTCAATCGTGCTTATAAAGGCTATCTCGACGGAAAAAATTTTGAAACAAAACCTTTCAAATTTACTTCTGGAAATAAATCGCATAAAGAGTTCACCGATATTTCGAATGTACAAGGGATTTTCATGGGCAGACACACGATTGCAACGGCATTGGCACCAGGAACAAAAGATGCAAGCCCGATTCCAAGCGACAGTTTGTGTTACCTACAAAAGCGCCTTTTAGTGAAATCAATTTCGGCAACAGATACGATTATAGTGGTAAACGACCCCAAATATTTAGACGAAATTGCCAGTTGGGAAGGTCATTGCAAAAACCTAAATATGGTAAAGATCGGCAAAGAACTTATTCATTATTTGGGTGTTTCAAAAACCGCTCCTTACCGCCTTTTGAATGTAAAAAGAGGTTATTGGGATACAACTCCTTCCTCCCATAAAGCGAATGACGATATTTATAAATTACAGGTAACCATCAACTACGGCTATGACGGTTTGATTCCGGATTTGAACTTGCAGGATGCCATTGCTGAAGATTACGCTGACGTTGCCAAAATCAACGGAATTTACTTTATGGATTTGGACGGACAGGAATTTCTGTTCAACACCGGTCAGGGCTATTATGGTGTAAAACGTTTCTTTAGAAAAATGTTTGACAGAGCCGCCTATCACAAAATAGATTATATTAGGATTACTGGAGCAACCCTTTCCGAAGGTTCTTGGCATTATCAAAGCGTTTGGAACGTTGGTGGCGGAAAAAACATGTATGATATTGAAAAACGTGTTTGGGGAAGTACCACCAGCGAGGGTAAAGACATTCGTGACGTTGCCTATGCCAATTATTTTCCTGCAACTTTCGGAGGAAATTTTAGTATTGACAAATCTTCAAAAGTAGAAGATTACGAACATGTTCAAGCCATATCGGTTGGTGTCGGAGCTACATATATGTTGGGAATCAATCAAAAAAATGTAGAAAGTTGTCCTCAAAAATACCAAATTTTCAAAGCAATTCGAACTTGGGAAGATGCAAGAGCAGCAAATGCATTCCCTGATGATTTGAAAATAAAACTGGCCGATCCCAAAAGAAATTGGACTCTCGAAAAAGGAAAAGACAACAATACTTGGATTTTGTTTGAAAAAATTAATGGAACAAAAATAAATCCGATTACTCTGATAAGAGCCAAAGGCTATTAACACAAATATTAAGAAAATTTAAAAATGATTTTACAGAAAGAAAAATAATTGTTTTAGTGAATTTAATTTCTTTATATTTGTGACAACAGCATGGGAATCATTGCTGTTCATCTAAAAATGGAAATCATAGTGTTTCCATTTTTTTAACCCTTTATACTAAACCGATTTAGTGAAAGGTGATTTATAAAAGTTGTGATAAAAATTAAGTATAAAACAAGAATAAATAAAAACTAAACTTGATAAAAAATGAGGCTAAAGTTGATGACATCGTTACTTGTTTTAAGTACTAGTTTGATTGCACAAACAAAAGTTACGGGAAATGTGGTTGAATATTTTGGAAAAGAAAAAATTGTAACGACAGCCGAAGGGAGCGTTTTACACCATTTCAGCAATGGTTATTTTCTTCCTGCCGATAAAAGAACTGGAACACTTTTTAACGGGCAAGACCCTATCGCTTGGCAATATGCGGTTGGAAAATTCATTAATCCAAACAAACAAAGAGGAGACTGGCAGCCTATCAAAATTGATTCTGCCGGGGCTTTCAGCCAAAAAGAAATGAAATCGGCTTTTCTTTTTACTGAATATAATTCGCAAAAAGAGCAAATCGTTCTATTAGAAACTACTGGCGGAACCCGCACCTACATCAACGGCATGCCTCACGAAGGAGATCATTATGATTTTGGATATACTTTGATCCCCTTTAAACTTCGTAAAGGCGTGAACGAATTTGTTTATACTAAAGGCCGCTTTGGACGTGTGAAATCAAAAATTGTTGTCCCTTCAAAAAGCATACTGTTTACCAAACGCGATTTGACGCTTCCGGATGTTATTAATGGTGAAAAAGACGAAAAATGGGCTTCGGTTCGTGTAATCAATGCAACCGAAAAAGACCTAAAAAACCTTGTTATTACTGCAAAATTATCAAGTGGAGAAACTGCCACTTATGCTACCGACGCAATTCTACCTTTGTTCGTCAGAAAAGTAAAATTTAAAGTTCCGGCTGCAAAAACTGATTATACCGGTGAATTAAAAATGAAAATAACGCTTTCAGACAAAAGCGGAAAAGTGATTGACGAAACCGAAATTCCGATTCAACAACGTTCTGCAACCGTTCACCACGAGCGTACATTTGTGAGTAAAGTAGATAACAGCGTTCAATACTATAGTGTGGCTCCTGCATTGGGAAGCGGACCAAAAGCCTTAATCCTTTCAGTTCACGGCGCTTCTGTTGAAGCACGAAATCAGGCACGCGCCTACAAACAAAAAGATTGGGCACACATTGTTGCAGCGACAAATCGTCGCCCTTTTGGTTTCAACTGGGAAGATTGGGGAAGAATAGATGCCTTGGAAGTTTTGGCAGAAGCCAAAAAAATATTCAACACCATTCCTGCCCAGACCTACTTAACAGGTCACTCAATGGGTGGTCACGGAACCTGGTTTCTGGGAACGACCTATCCTGATAAATTTGCAGCAATTGCACCTTGCGCCTCCTACCCTGACATTTCGACTTATGGATCTGATAAAGGCGATGAAATGCACGATCAATTCAAAGCTTTTGAATCAATCAAACGTTCAGCCAATTCAGGTCGTGTAAAAAGTATCGTTAAAAACCTGAAACAATCCGGTGTTTATGTTCTGCACGGCGATGCCGATTCGACTGTGCCAATTTCGCAAGTGAGAGAAATGCGTGAGATATTAAGCACTTTTCACCCGAATTTCTGCTATTACGAATATCCGGGTGGCGAACATTGGTATGGTGATCATTCTGTGGATTGGTTCCCTATTTTCGAATTCTTTAAACGCCAAACGATTCCGACTAACAAAGAAGTAAAAGAAATTGATTTCCACACAGCCACTCCTGCGGTCTCTTCAACTGATTATTGGATAAAATTACAACAACAAATTCGTCCTTTTGATTTCTCCAACATTAACGCAAAAATTGATAATCAACAAATTACAGTTAAAACAAAAAATGTCTCTATCTTAGAACTTGATTTGGTTTCATTGGAATTTAAAGGAGAAATCACGATAAATATCAACGATCAAACTGTAAAAGCAGCATCAGATAAAAAAGCAATTCTGGCTTTAAAAGACGGAAAGTGGACTTTGATAAACGAAATCAACACAGCCGAAAAATACGCTGATCGTCAAGGTGGATTCAAATTTGCGTTCAATAACAACGTCGTTTTTGTGTATGCTACTGGTGGGTCAGCCTCGGAGCGTGAATGGTATCTAAACAGAGCCCGTTTTGATGCAGAAACTTTTTATTACAGAGGAAACGGAAGCATTGATGTGATTTCAGACAAAGAATTTTCATTAGAAAAATACAAAGACAGGAATGTGGTGATTTACGGAAATGCTTCCAACAACATTGCCTGGAAATTGTTATTGAAAAATTCTCCAATTCAAATTGATAATCAACAAGTGAAAGTGGGCGACAAAGTGCTAAAAGGAAATGATTTGGCTGCATATTTTGTACTACCGAGAAAAGACAGCAAAACGGCAATGGTAGGTGTTGTGGCCGGAACTTCGGAAGAAGGAATGAAAGCAACTTGGGCAAACAACTACATTTCGGGAATCACGGGGTTTCCAGATGTGATGATTTTCAAAGCCGATTTACTTTTGAAAGGTTTACCGGAAATGAAAGTAAGTGGATTCTTTGACAACGATTGGTCAACCAGAACACTTGAATTTTTAAATTAAAAAGAAAACATATTTTACTGCTAATTCGCTAATTAAAACAAGATGTTGCAAGCATAAATTAGCGTTTTAGTGGTGAACTTAAAACATAATCGTTTTTCCCAATAAAAAACAATTTTTATAAAATGAAAAAAAATATTCTCTCCATTTTTCTTTTCTTTTTGTTGATTTCGAATGCAATCGGACAAAAAAAACACACTTTTGCCATCAAAGACGGTAATTTCGTTTTGGATGGAAAAAACATCCAGATTCATAGTGGTGAAATGCACTATGCCAGAATTCCTAAAGAATATTGGCGCAATCGTTTGCAGATGATGAAAGCGATGGGACTGAATGCTGTGGCGACTTATATTTTCTGGAATTATCACGAAGTATCACCGGGAGTTTGGGATTTTAAAACCGGAAACCGTGATGTCGCTGAATATATCAAAATTGCACAGGAAGAAGGTCTGTACGTGATTTTACGTCCGGGACCTTATGTTTGTGCCGAATGGGAATTTGGCGGTTACCCATGGTTTCTACAAAAAGTACCGGGAATGGTGATTCGCGGAAACAATCCACAATATTTGGCAGCGACAAAATCGTATTTCACGGCACTTTACGGACAAGTAAAAAATTTATTGGTGACCAATGGCGGGCCAATTATCATGGTTCAGGGTGAAAATGAATTTGGTTCCTATGTTGCCCAACGCAAAGATATTTCGATAGAAGAACACAAAAAATACAGTGCAGCCGTTTTCCAACAGTTGAAAGATGTTGGTTTCAACGTGCCTTTCTTTACTTCAGATGGAAGTTGGCTATTTGCCGAAGGCGCTCTTCCAGGTGCTTTGCCTACTGCAAATGGTGAAGACAATGTTGACAAACTAAAAGAAGTTGTAAATAAATTTAACGGCGGAAATGGGCCTTATATGGTCGCCGAATTCTATCCGGGTTGGTTAGATCACTGGGCGGAGCCTTTCCCAAAGGTTCCTGCCGAAACTGTAGCCAAGCAAACTAAAAAGTACCTTGATGCAGGTGTTTCTTTCAACTATTACATGGTTCATGGAGGAACGAATTTCGGATTTACTTCTGGAGCAAATTACGACGGTAATCACGATATTCAACCAGACCTGACTACTTATGATTATGATGCCCCTATCAGTGAAGCAGGCTGGGCAACTGAAAAATATAATGCTTTACGCGAATTATTGAAAACGCCAAAGACACCAGCTGTTCCCGCTAAAATAGATGTGATTTCGATTCCTGAAATCAAATTGACAAAAGCAGTGACTTTGGAATCATTGAAAAATAAAATAAAACCGGTAAACAGCGAAAATCCATTGACTTTTGAAGAATTGAATCAAGGGCATGGTTATGTTTGGTACAGCAAAAAATTCAAACAGCCTATCAGCGGAAAATTAGAATTGAACGGACTTCGCGACTACGCAATTGTGTATGTCAATGGTCAAAAAGTAGCCGAATTGAATAGTTATTATAAAAATTACGAGTGCACAATTGACGTCCCTTTCAATGCAACTTTGGATATTATAGTTGAAAATATGGGACGTATTAACTACGGAGCAAACATCATCAACAGTACTAAAGGGATTATTTCTCCAGTTATTATCAACGGTGAAAAAATCACTGGCGATTGGAATATGTATTCACTACCGATGGACAAAATGCCGAATCTGGCAGATGCCAAAAGCAATGCCAAAGCAGGTCAACCTACACTTTACCAAGGTACTTTTCAATTGACTAAAAAAGGAGACACTTTTCTTGATATGCGTGATTGGGGCAAAGGAATTGTATTCATCAACGGTATCAATATTGGGCGCTATTGGAGTGTTGGACCACAACAAACGCTTTATGTTCCCGGTTGTTGGTTAAAAGAAGGAGCGAATGAAATTGTGATTTTCGAACAAAAAAATGACAAACTTCAAACAACAGTAAAATCTATCGAAACACCAATTTTAGAAGATCTACAACCTGAAAAAGGTGATATTAAATAAAATTTAAACCAACTCACAATTAGTGGTTAAAAGATAAAAAACATGAATAGAATCAAAAAAAACAATTTAAGCATGTTGCTCCTTTTAGTGGCAATGTACTTTTTGGGGACAAGCTGCTCCAGCAACCAGGAAAAAATTTCGATGGAAATCAACAAAGGTTGGCAGTTTACTGAAGTAACAAAAAATGATTGGCATCCTGCAACAGTTCCCGGCGAAGTGCATACCGATTTGTTGAAAAACAAAATGATTCCGGATCCGTTTTATCGTGATAACGAGAAAAAATTAGTCTGGATTGAGAAAAAAGATTGGGAATACAAAACCACTTTTAATGTCTCTCCTGAATTTCTAAAAAAAGAAAACAATCTCTTGGTTTTTGACGGATTGGACACTTATGCCACCGTTTATATCAACGGAATAGAAATTTTGAATGCCAATAATATGTTCCGTCAATGGTCTGCAGATGTGAAACAAAATTTGAAACCGGAAAATAACGAGTTGAAGATTGTGTTTAAATCTGCCCAAAATGTGGTGGACTCGTTGGCAAAAAAAGATTTGCCATATGTTATTCCAGACAATCCAAGATGTTATGTACGTAAAGCACAATATCATTTCGGCTGGGATTGGGGACCAAAATTCACCACTTGCGGAATTTGGAAAGCCGTTCGTTTGGAAGCTTACAATGAAAAGAAGACTGAAGAAGAATACAAAGCACCACGAAAATACGAATTGGTTCAGGAAAAAGACACAGCTGGAAGTTCGTTTTATTTTAAAATAGACGACAAAGCGGTTTATATGAAAGGAGCAAATTACATTCCGTCGGATGCATTTTTGTCGAGAATGACAAATGCAGAATACGACAAAGTGATTGCCACGGCAAAAGACGCGAACATGAACATGCTACGTGTTTGGGGTGGCGGAATCTATGAAAGCGATTATTTCTATGATTTGTGCGACAAAAACGGAATCTACGTTTGGCAGGATTTTATGTTTGCCGGAACAATGGTTCCTGGTGACAAAGACTTTTTCGACAACGTAAGAGAAGAAGTAAAATACCAAGTAAAACGTTTACGCCATCATCCATCAATTGTGGTTTGGTGTGGAAATAACGAGATAGATGAAGCTTTCAAAAATTGGGGTTGGCAAAAACAATTCAAAATAAACAAAAAAGATTCGATCAAATTGTGGGGTGATTACAAACGATTGTTTCAGGACAGTATCCCGAAATGGGTGAAAGAAGTCGATCCATACCGTCCTTATATAAGCAGTTCTCCTCTTTTTGGTTGGGGCAAAAAGGAAAGTATCAAACAAGGTGACAGTCATTATTGGGGAACTTGGTGGGGATTGGAAGATATTGAGGTAGTGCATAATAAAACCGGCCGTTTTGTAAGCGAATATGGAATGCAGGCAATGCCAAACTATTCCACAATTGAAAAAATTACTTTAGAAGAGGATCGAAAACTGTATTCTGACGTACTGAAAGCCCATCAAAAAGCCGGAAAAGGGTTTACAAAACTAAATTCATACATTCAACGTTATTTCAAGGACACAACGAATGTAAAAACCTGGTCGGTAAAAGATTATACGTATTTGACTCAATGTTTACAATATTATTCTTTTAAAAACATCATCGGAATTCACCGCTCGAAAGAACCTTACAATATGGGAACCTTATTGTGGCAATTGAACGATTGTTGGCCAGTGGCGAGCTGGAGTATCACCGATTATTACAACCGTCAGCCAAAAGCCGCCTGGTATGCAGTAAAAGAAGCCTACAGAGATGACGTGAAACCTACAATCGACAAAGTACGTCCAATTGATTTGAAATTGGAAAATCCACAAATTACATTCAAAGTTGAAGGCAACAACATCACTTTAAAAGCATCAAAAGACGCAAAATTTGTGTGGATTGACATTAAAGGTTACACTGGAAGATTGAGTGATAATTATTTCGATTTGAAAGCGGGTGAAGAAAAAACCATCACAATACAAACTCCAACATCAAAACCAGTAATTACAATTACTTCGCTGTTTGATGTTTTGAGCAGAACTAAATAAAATAAGTCAATTAAATTTTAAAAATAAAAAAGATGCAACCAAACAAATTAAAAGGCACAATTCTGGCAATGGCAAGTTTGTTTTTTGCAATGCCTGTTTTTTCTCAGGGCAAAGCAAAAAAATCTCCAAATGCCAATTATACCCAATTTGTAAATCCGTACATCGGCTCTGGTGGTCATGGACACATTTTTGTTGGGGCAAATGTTCCTTTCGGTGCAGTTCAATTGGGACCTTCCAACATTTTTGAAGGCTGGGATTGGTGCAGTGCCTATAATTATTCCAGTAATACAATTCTAGGATTCACACACACTCACTTGAGCGGAACTGGAATCGGTGATTTGAATGACATTCTATTGCTGCCTGCAACGGGAAAAGTACCTTTGGTCAAAGCGGAGAAAAAAGACCCAAGCGGTTATGGTTCCACTTATTCACACCAAAATGAAGTTGTAAAGCCAGGATATTACAGTGTTCTTTTGGACAAATACAATGTAAAAGCCGAATTAACCGCTTCGGAAAGAGTTGGTTTTCACAAATACACTTTCAATTCGAAAGATGAAGCTCATGTGTTGCTTGACCTTACTGATGGTGTGGGTTGGGATAGTCCAAAACAGACTATGATTCAAAAAACAGGAAGCAAAACAATTGTAGGTTATCGCCATTCAAAAGGTTGGGCCGATGACCAACGTTTGTTTTTTGCCATGGAATTTTCGGAAGAAATTTCAAATATTGCATTGTATGATAGCACTGCCGTAAAAAATGGTCTTCAGGGCGAAGGCCGAAAAATGAAAGCCATTTTGGATTTCAAAAACAAAAAAGGAAATGTAATTATGGTGAAAGTGGGAATTTCACCAGTGAGTGTAGAAAATGCTGTAGCCAACATCAAAGCCGAAATTCCACAATGGGATTTTGTGAAAGTAGTTCAAGATGCAGATGCAAAATGGAATAAAGCTTTAGCGAAAATCGACATTAAAGCCGACGCTGATACCAAAACAATTTTCTATACTTCATTGTATCACACGATGTTTGCTCCATCAATTTTCAATGATGCAAATGGTGATTACAGAGGAACAGACAGAAAAATCTATAAAAATGCAGGTTTAGTAAACTACACCACCTTCTCTTTATGGGATACATATCGTGCGCTTCATCCACTTTACACTATCACCCAAGAGGACAAAATCAACGATATTATAAAAACATTTTTAGCAATTTACCAACAACAGGGAAGACTACCGGTTTGGCATTTGATGGGCAATGAAACCGATTGTATGAACGCGAATCACTCGATAGCCGTAATTGTGGATGCCTATTTTAAAGGATATAGAAATTACGACGTGAATTTGGCATATGAAGCGATCAAAAAAACTGCGATGCAAACCCGTGCCGGAATGGATTATGTACAAAAACTGCAATACATTCCTGCAGACAGTCAATTCGAAACTGTTGCCAATGCATTAGAATATGCAATTGATGATTGGTGCATTGCCCGTATGGCAAAAGATTTAAATAAAATGGAAGATTACGCTTATTTCACAAAAAGAGCGGAATTATACAAACTCTATTTTGATAAAAACAGTGGTTTCATGCGTGGAAAATTGACTAATGGCCAATGGAATGAGCCTTTTGATCCAATGTCTTCCGCTCACCGTAAAGATGATTATGTAGAAGGAAATGCTTGGCAATACACTTGGTTGGTTCCTCAGGATCCTTATGGTTTAATTGATTTATTTGGCGGAGACCAAAAATTCATCGAAAAATTCGACCAGTTATTTACACAAAGTGAAAAAGTAGCCGGCGAGGATGCTTCACCAGACATTAGTGGATTAATTGGACAATACGCTCAAGGAAATGAGCCGAGTCACCATATTCCGTATTTGTATGCTTATGTGGGACAACCTTGGAAAACAGCCAAGATCGTTCGTCAGGTTTTTGACCAATTTTACACAACCAAAATTGACGGAATTTGCGGAAACGAAGATGTCGGACAAATGTCGGCTTGGTACGTGCTATCCTCAATGGGATTCTATGCTGTGAATCCTGCAAACGGAACTTACGTTTTTGGAAGTCCAGCAGTTGATGAAGCGATTGTTCATTACAAAGAAAATGTATCATTCAAAATGACTGCAGTAAATAACAGCAAAACGAATATGTACATACAAAAAGTGGAATACAACGGAAAACCATATACAAAATCATACATCACTCACGACATGATCGTAAAAGGTGGTGAGTTAAAATTGTATATGGGAAATCAGCCTTCATTGGACTTTGGAACAGCAAAAGCGGATAGACCACTGTAGGCGTACGAAAAACACACAACCAATTCAGAAAAGAAACATGAAGAAAATAATAGTTTTTTTAGGAATGTTTTTCGCTTTTGCAAATGCAAATGCGCAAACCAAAACAAAATCGAATCTGAATATCATGACGTTTAATATCCGTTATGATAATCCGGGCGATGGTTCGAACAGCTGGCAGTATCGAAAGGAAAACGCAATAAAAATGATTCGTTTCAACGAAATTGATATCCTCGGAATGCAAGAAGTTCTAGCTCATCAATTGAAAGATTTCACCGCAAATCTTACTGAATATGGAGCTATAGGTGTAGGTAGAGAAGACGGAAAAGAAAAAGGGGAATACAGCCCAATCTTATACAATAAAAATAAATTTACGCTTATCAAATCGGGCTATTTCTGGTTGAGCCAAACTCCTGAAAAACCTTCAAAAGGATGGGATGCCGCTTGCGAACGTATCGCAACTTGGGTACAATTGAAAGACAAAGCTACCGGGAAAAAACTATTTGTTCTAAATACACATTTTGATCATATAGGCGAAGTGGCAAGAAGAGAAAGTGTAAATTTAATTAAAAGAAAAATTGCCCAACTAGGTGAAGGAATGCCTCAAATCATGATGGGGGATTTGAATGCAACACCTGATTCATCGGTGATACAATCGTTGCTGACTGGAGATAAATCGCTAAGTTTATTGGATTCCAAAAAACTGGCTTCAATCGTATATGGTCCAAATTGGTCTTTTCACGATTTTGGAAAAATACCTTTTAAAGACCGACCGCTGATTGATTATATTTTAGTGACCAAAGGAATTACAGTTCATAAATATGCTGTTTTTGCAGAAACTTTAAATGACCTTTTCCTTTCGGATCATGCACCTGTGTTTATCAACGTTTCTTTCTAAATAATCAACATTTGTTCAAAATAAAAACTTTATAATGAAAAATAACAGCTTCTTCTTTTTGGCACTACTTTTTTTGAGCTTTGTTGCAAATGCCCAAAACAAAACCGAAAGTCCTGCGGATCACGTTAATATTTTAATGGGAACACAATCGATTTACAGTTTGTCAAACGGAAATACATATCCCGCAATTGCCCGCCCTTGGGGAATGAATTTTTGGTCACCGCAAACAGGCAAAATGGGTGACGGTTGGATGTACACTTACACCGCCGAAAAAATACGCGGATTCAAACAAACTCACCAGCCATCCCCTTGGATTAACGACTATGGGCAATTTTCAATCATGCCGGTTACAGGAAAATTAGCTTACAAAGAAGACGACAGAGCTAGCTGGTTCAGCCATAAATCAGAAATTGCAAAACCGCATTATTACAGCGTTTATCTTGCGGATTTTGATATTAATGCCGAAATGACTGCCACCGAAAGAGCGGCTCATTTCCAATTCACTTTTCCAAAAAATGAACAATCATCTGTTGTGATTGATGCTTTCGATAAAGGCTCGTATATCAAAATTATTCCTTCAGAAAATAAAATCATTGGCTACACGACCAGAAACAGCGGTGGTGTTCCTGATAATTTCAAAAATTATTTTGTTTTGATATTCGACAAGCCTTTTGAAACAAAATATACTTGGAATGACAATGCATTGGTAAAAGACCAACTCGAAATGAAAGCCGACCATTCGGGCGCTGTCGTTGGTTTTAAAACCAATAAAGGCGAAAAAGTGAATGTTCGTGTAGCTTCGTCATTCATCAGCATTGAACAGGCGGAACAAAATTTAAAAGCCGAATTGAATAATGCCCCGTTTGAAAAAGTAGTGGCTGAATCCAAAGCAGCTTGGAATACAACTTTAGGAAAAGTAAAAGTAGAAGGCGGAACCGAAGAGCAGATTAACACTTTTTACTCTTGCTTGTACCGAACTGTTTGTTTTCCACAAAAATTATATGAAATAGATGCCAAAGGAAAAATTGTACATTACAGTCCGTACAACGGAAAAGTTTTGGACGGTTATATGTATGGCGGAACAGGATTTTGGGACACTTTCCGCGCATTATATCCTCTGTTGAATTTGGTTTATCCTTCAATCAACAAAGAAATGCAGGAAGCTTTGATTAACGATTATAAAGAAGGTGGATTTTTACCTGAGTGGTCAAGTCCAGGTTTAAGAGATTGCATGGTGGGTAACAACTCTGCTTCAGTAGTTGCTGAGGCATATCTAAAAGGTTTAAGAGGCTACGACATCAACACTTTATATGAAGCTTTACAGCACGGTGCAAACAACGAAGGCCCGAATGCCACAGGACGTAAAGGTGTGGAATATTACAACACTCTGGGTTATGTTCCTTATGATGTAAAAATCAACGAAAATGCCGCCCGTACTCTTGAATATGCTTATGATGATTTTACGATTTGGAAATTGGCGAAAGCACTAAATCGTCCGGCTGCAGAAATTGTTTTGTACGAAAAACGAATGATGAATTATAAAAACGTGTTCAATCCGGAATTCAAATTGATGAGCGGAAGAAACAAAGACGGCAGTTTTACCAAGGATTTCAATCCGTTCAAATGGGGTGATGCTTTTACCGAAGGGAATAGTTTGCATTACAGCTGGAGCGTTTTTCATGACATTCAGGGATTGATTGATTTGATGGGGGGCGAAAAAGCCTTTACTGCAAAATTGGACGAGGTATTTTCGTTAGCCCCAACATTTGACGATTCATATTATGGCAGCGTGATTCATGAAATACGCGAAATGCAGATTATGAATATGGGACAATATGCCCACGGAAATCAGCCGATTCAGCATATGATTTATTTATACAATTTTGCGGGACAACCCTGGAAAACGCAATATTGGTCAAGGGAAGTGATGAACCGTTTATACAAACCAACGCCTGATGGCTATTGTGGTGACGAAGACAACGGACAAACTTCAGCTTGGTATATTTTCTCTTCAATGGGCTTCTACCCTGTTTGCCCAGCTTCGGATGAATATGTTTTGGGTGCGCCTTTGTTCAAAAAAGTTACGGTTACTTTAGAAAACGGAAAACAAATAGTTATCAAAGCAGAAAAAAATTCAGCCGAAAACAAGTACGTTCAGGAATTGAAATGGAATCAAAAAGTATATGATAAAAATTATATCAATCATTTTGAATTGCAAAAAGGAGCTGAATTGGATTTCGATATGGTAAATAAACCAAATGAAAAACGAGGAACTTCAAAAGCAAGTTATCCGTATTCTTATTCAACAGAGAAAAAATAAACAAACTCAGATTTCACTACTTTCTACAAACCTAATTTATAGAGATTAGTTCAATTTGAGTCAAAAAAATAAAAAATATGCAATCACGTAGAAAATTCATAAAGAACACCGGGATTTTATCGGCAGGAATGCTTGCCTTGAACACTGAAGTTTTTGCTTCAAATACTAATTCCTTTTTCAATTTCGCTTCCGATTTTGTTAGTCAACGTCCACCATTGGCACAACGCAAGTTCACCAGTAAAGCCATTGAAGATGCCATTGTAAGAATCAAAAAACAAATTGCCAATCCTGAATTGGCCTGGCTGTTCGAAAACTGTTTTCCAAACACTTTGGACACAACTGTCGATTTTGAAATCATCGACGGAAAACCAGACACCTATGTGATTACGGGTGACATTGATGCCATGTGGTTGCGTGATTCCACAGCTCAGATTTGGCCTTATATTCCTTTTGTGAAAGAAGATAAAAAGCTGAAAGAATTGGTAAAAGGAGTAATCAACCGTCAAACGAAATGTATTTTGTTAGATCCTTACGCGAATGCTTTTTACAAAGATTTCAACCAAGTAAGCGAGTGGAAAAGCGATATTACCAAAATGCAGCCAGGAATTCACGAGCGCAAATGGGAAATAGACAGTTTGTGTTATCCCGTTCGTTTGGCTTATGGCTATTGGAAAGAAACTGGGGACATTTCGATGTTTGATGAAAATTGGAAAAAAGCCATGAATTTGGTTTTACAAACATTCAAAGAACAACAACGTTGGACAGACAAAGGACCTTACACTTTCCAAAGAAACACCGCTTGGGCGACAGATGGCGTGCCTTTATCGGGTTATGGCTATCCCGTAAAACCTTGCGGATTAATTGTTTCGACTTTCCGTCCTAGTGATGACAGTACATTGTTTGGCTATTTGATTCCGAGCAATATGTTTGCCATCGAAATATTGGGCTACATGATTGAAATGTGTTCTACTTCGGCTTTGAAAGATGATGAAATTATAAGGAAAGCAACCGAATTAAGAGCACAAGTTCAAAAAGGATTGAAAGAAAACGGAATCATCACCCACCCAAAATTCGGTGAAATTATTGCTTTTGAAGTAAACGGTTATGGTAGTTTCCACTTTATGGATGATGCTAATGTGCCATCGTTATTGTCATTACCTTATTTAGGAGCAGTAAAACCTGATGATAAATTGTATTTGAATACCCGAAAAGTGGTGCTTTCAGACAACAATCCATTTTTCTATAAAGGAAAAGCAGCCGAAGGAATTGGAGGCCCACACACAGGAGCCGACACAATCTGGCCAATGAGTATCATTCTGAGAGCAATTACGAGTGTGGATGAAAACGAAATTCGAAATTGTATCAGCACCTTAAAGAAAACTCACGCCGATACAGGGTTTATGCACGAATCAATTCATAAAGACGACGCCACAAAATTTACTCGCAAATGGTTTGCTTGGGCAAATACTTTGTTCGGGGAATTGATTGTCAATGTCAGCAAAAATCATCCAAATATTCTAGCTGATAAAAATATTTAAATACATTCCTATGAAAAAATACTTATTACTATTGCTGATTTTTACAAGTGTTTTATCTTATGCACAACGAGCTGAAAACATTATCATCATAACGACAGATGGGCTAAGATGGCACGAGATTTTTGAAGGGATGGATCAGACAATTACCAAAGACAAAAGATTTAATCAAGGGGACAGTACCTATATTTTTAATAAATACTGGAGTCCTGACGTTAAAGAACGTAGAGAAAAATTGATGCCATTTATGTGGTCACTTGTTGCTTCAAAAGGACAATTATATGGAAACAGAAATTATGGAAATAAAGTAAATAATGCCAATCCACATTGGTTCAGTTATCCGGGTTATAGCGAAATAATGACTGGTTATGCCGATCCTGCCATAAACTCAAATGATTATGCTCCGAATCCTCATGTTACCTTACTGGAGTTTTTAAACCAACAACCAAAACTAAAAGGAAAAGTAGCGGCTTTTGGTGCATGGGAAGCATTTGATCGAATCTTAAATGAAAAACGAAGCGGAATACCCGTGGCTTCAGCTTTTGATAATGTAGGAGGAAACCACCCAACGGAACAGCAGAAACTAATCAATAACATGCTTAGGGATTCTTACAAACCTTGGCATGCCGATGAGTGTTTTGATGTCTTTACGCAATACGAAGCCATGGAAGAATTAAAAACAAATAAGCCAAAAGTATTGTATGTTGCTTTTGGAGAAACAGACGAATGGGCCCATGCGGGACAGTATCGTTCTTATTTGGATGCGGCTCATCAGGTTGACGCTTGGGTTAAACAAATTTGGGACTTTGTACAGAATGATCCAAAATATAAAAACAAAACAGCTTTGTTCATTACAACGGATCATGGTCGTGGTGATAAAATAAAACAGGAATGGACTAGTCATGGTAGTTCTATTCAGGATGCATCCGAAATATGGTTTGCCGCTATGGGACCTGGAATTAGTGAGAAAGGAGAAGTAAAAATGGAAGGACAGCTCTATCAACAACAATTTGCCCAGACCATTGCTAAACTGATGGGATATACTTATAAGGCAGAACATCCTATAGCTAAAGAAATAACAGAAGTATTGAAATAATAAACTTTTTTTCAAATAATCATTTTAATGAATCAATAATTTTCAGTTATCCTCTCAATTAAAAACATTTAATTTCAAAATAAATTTTCAAATGAATCGATTTTTGTTTTCAATCCTGACAATCTTAAATATAGTGCTTACCCAAGCGCAAAATAAGACTGAGCGCAAACAAAATTCGCCCAATCAGTTAACTAATGTTGATTGGCTGGTTACACCAATTACAAAAAAAGCAACAGTTTACACGGAAGGAAAAAACATTATCTTGAATAATGGATTGGTACGAAGAACTTTTCGAATTACACCCAATGTTGCCTGTACCGATTTTACCAATCTGACTAATAACCAACAATTACTCAGAGCAGTAAAACCAGAAGCAAAAATCACACTTGACGGAAAAGAATATGCCATCGGAGGATTGAGAGGCCAAAAAGAAAATGCCTATTTATTGCCGGAATGGATTGATAAAATGGAAGTTGGAAAAGAAGATTTCACATTCGTGAATTATACAATTTCAGATATAAAACCATACATCAATTGGAAATCGACCAATTGGGCAATGAACAAAAAACAAGCCTCCGGAAAATTGTTAGTTTTTGAATACGCCACTTCCCTACCGGAAATGAAAGGTGTGAAAGTAAAAGTAAATTACGAATTATATGATGGTTTGCCATTGATTACAAAATCGATTTCAATCGAAAATGCAAGCCAGAAAGTTTTTAAACTAAATAAAGTTGTAAGCGAAACCATCGCAATGGTCGAAGAACAAAGCGCTGTAGAAGGCAATCCCGAAAAGATGAGAAACCAACACGGATTCTATATTGAAACCAATTATGCTTTCAACAATTCGATGAGTTATGAGTTGAGCGACCAAACGACTCATTGGAAAATGGATTCCGTTTACACTTCCCAAGTACATTATAACTACAAAACGCCATGTCTTCTTGAAGTGTATCCCGATAAAGCACCGGGTATTGAATTGAAACCAAACGAAGTTTACAATTCGGTTCGCTCTAATGAATTACTGATTGATACCTACGACCGTCAACGTCGCGGGCTGATGATTAAGAGAATGTACAGCACGATTGCGCCTTGGACTACCGAAAATCCAATTTTCATGCACTTGGTAAGTCAAAATGACGAACAAGTGCGTACAGCAATTGACCAATGTGCCGCTACGGGTTATGAAGCGTTAATTTTGAGTTTCGGAAGTCATTTGAATATGGAATTGGACACACCCGAAAATCACCTAAAATGGAAAGCTTTGGCCGATTACGCTCACGGCAAAGGAGTTAAAATCGGAGGGTATTCCTTGTTCAGCAGTCGACGAATCAGTGATGAAGACGATGTGGTCGATCCAAAAACTGGAAAACCAGGTGGTGCCTTTTTTGGTAATGCTCCTTGTTTTGGAAGCAAATGGGGATTGTCATACAGAGACCATATCAAGAATTTTTTTACGGTGACCGGTTTTGATATTTGGGAAAATGACGGGCCGTATCCTGGTGATCTTTGTGCTTCGACGACACATCCAGGACACAAAGGTTTGGATGATTCGCAATGGAGACAAATGGAAATCCAAAAAGAACTTTACCGTTGGTTGAACGAAAAAGGAGTTTATATCAACGCTCCCGATTGGTATTTCCTTGACGGAACACACAAAATTGCCTTGGGCTATAGAGAAACAAACTTCTCTAGGTCGAGAGAACAACAACGTATTTTGAACCGTCAGAACATCCACGACGGAACGATTGAAAAATCGGCCTCAATGTCTTGGGGATTTGTTCCTTTGACCGTTTATCAAGGTGGAGACGCTTCGGCAGTTTTGGAACCGTTGAGCGAACATCTAAAAGACTACGAACAATTAATGATCCAATATTACGGAGCGGGAGTTCAGGCCTGTTATCGAGGACCACGATTGTATGATACCGATGCCACGAAAGAATTGGTTAAAACAACAATCAATTGGTACAAAAAATACCGTGAAATTCTGAATTCCGATATGATTCAATTGCGTCGTGCCGATGGCAGAGACTGGGACGGGTTCGTGCATGTGAATCCAACATTGAAAGAAAAAGCATTTATCATGTTGTACAATCCTACCAAAGAAAAAATGACCAAAACAATCAAAGTACCGCTATATTATTCGGGATTGACCGACAAAGCCATGATTCGTGAGAAAGAAAATGTAGCCAAAAGTTACAAAATCAACCGCAATTATGAAGTGGATTTGACTTTCACAATCGAACCGGAAAGTTATACTTGGTATGTCGTCGAATAACAAATAGAAATTGAATTTTAAAAGGCATATTAGCTTTAACTATGTCAAGATAATTCAATTAATTCATTAAAAAAAAGTTGCATTAGAATCAAAAACACTAACTAAAACTAAGCATAAAAAAAGGAAAATATTGGTTTTATGTTAAAAACTGGGTACCTGATATTCAATTTACTAATACGATTTAGTATTTCAATAAAATTTACCTACTTTTAGCAAAAAATCTAAAAAAAGAAAAAAATAAAGGAACAAAAGTATAAAAATGAAAAAAAGATTTGCAATAGGAATGGATATTGGCGGTTCGCACATTACTGCCGCAATTATTGATATAAATGAGATGAAAGTCGTTGAAGGGTCTGTTTCTAAAGTTTCTTTCAATTCTAATTTACCAGTTAAAGTGGTAATGGATTTTTGGGAAAATGCTATTCGTTCTTTATGTGAAAAAACACAGGTGGAAAAACTATCCGGAATTGCTATGGCTATCCCAGGTCCATTTGATTATGAAGATGGAACTTGCTGGATTAAAGACCAAAATAAATACGATAATTTCTACGGTCTAAACATAAAAGACCTGTTAAGAGAACGTTTTGATTTTGATCAGCATTTCCCAATTGTTTTCGAAAACGATGCTATCAGTTTCGGAAAAGGAGAAGTTTACAAAAACACACAAAACCTTTCTAAAAAAGTAATGGCGATTACATTGGGAACAGGGCTTGGTTCTTGTTTTATCGAAAACGGAAAAATTGTAAATTCAGGTGAAAACGTCCCTAAGCATGGTGAAATATGGGATCATCCTTATCAAAACGGTATAGCCGAAGATTCTATATCATTAAGAGGATTACTTTCCAATTACCATCATTTAAGCGACATCCAACTAAAAAAAGGCATAGAACTATATCACTTGGCTATTGAGGGAGATGAAAAAGCAATCAAATCTTTTAATAAATTTGGAGAAGACATAGCCGAGGTTGTAATTCCTTGGTTAAAAAGCTTTAATGCCGATATGCTTGTTATTGGCGGTAAATTAGCAAACGCGGGAGATTTATTTCTGAATATTTTCAGAAAAAAAGTAAAAGACGCAGGAATTGAAATTGAACTGGTAATCTCAAGTGATAATGAAACAGCCGCTTTATTAGGAGTAGCCACATTGCTTTACGAAGTTAACGTATAATAATACTTTCTGATTTTTACAATCAGATTTAAAATAAAAAGAGATGACAAATCGTAGAAATTTTCTAAAAAAAACTGCCATTGCATCCGCAGCAGTTGCATTGAGCTCCTTCAAAGGAATTGCTTCAGAAGGTGAAGAAACAATTATTGATTCTTCAAAAGTAAGAAAGCCTATTGTTCTTTCTACTTGGCGTTTTGGGCTTGAGGCCAATGAAGCGGCCTGGGAAGTATTGAAAAAAGGAGGACGTGCCTTAGATGCTGTTGAGGCTGGTGTAAGAGTACCCGAAGGCGATCCGAAAGAAAGAAGTGTGGGTTACGGAGGACGTCCCGACAGAGATGGACGCGTAACGCTGGATGCCTGCATCATGGACGAAATGTCGAATATAGGGTCAGTAGGATGTTTAGAATTCATCAAACACCCAATATCTGTGGCACGTGCCGTGATGGAAAAAACACCACACGTAATGTTGGTGGGAGACGGAGCGCTTCAATTTGCCTTATCGCAAGGTTTTCCTAAAGAAAACTTATTAGTTCCTGATTCCGAAAGAGAATGGAAAGAATGGTTGAAAACTTCAGAATATAAACCAATTGCCAATATCGAAAACCATGATACCATCGGGATGATTGCATTGGATGCTGCCGGAAATCTGTCGGGAGCCTGTACTACGAGCGGAATGGCATTCAAAATGCACGGACGATTAGGTGACTCCCCTATTATCGGTGCTGGCTTGTATGTGGATAACGAAATTGGAGCCGCAACTGCAACTGGGCACGGCGAAGAGGTAATCCGAATTGCAGGATGTCACTTGGTTGTCGAATTGATGCGTCAAGGCAGATCTCCTCAAAAAGCATGTGAAGAAGCGGTTTTGAGAGTAGTTAAACTGATGAAAAATAGAAATAAAAATTTAAAAGATATTCAGGTTGGATTTATTGCCTTGAACAAGAAAGGCGAATACGGTTCTTATTGTGTTCAGAGTGGTTTTAACTATGCAGTCTATGACGAAACCGGAAACCGATTGATCGATCCAGATTTTTATTTAAAACCATAAAAAAAAACAAAAGTATTAACCAGTACAATGAAAAGATACAATTTGGAAATTGCTTGTTTCAATCCGGAATCGGCAGTAATTGCTCAAAAAAATGGTGCAAATCGTGTTGAACTTTGTGATGAAATGATCGAAGGAGGAACAACACCTTCGCCAGAAGCTGTAATCGCAACTCGCGAAGAGTTGACCATTGACTTGAACGTAATGATTCGTCCACGTGGCGGAAATTTCGTTTATAGCGACGCGGAATTCGAACAAATGAAACAAGAAGTAAAAGAATACAAAAAATTTAAAGTTGACGGATTTGTATTCGGAATTTTAAATAAGGACAACAGTATCAACGTAGAACGAAACAAAGAGTTGGTGTTTTTGGCAAGACCGTTGCCTTGTACTTTCCATCGTGCTTTTGACGTGGTTACCGATGTTTACAATTCCTTGGAAACCGTTATTGATTGTGGATTCAAAACCATTTTGACTTCGGGACAGGAACCAAATGTGGTGGAAGGAATTTCAGTTTTGGAGCAACTGGCCAAAAAAGCAGGAAACCGTATCGTTATTATGCCTGGCGGAGGTGTTCGTTCCTCGAATATAACCATGCTAAAAGAAAAAATGAATACATCATTCTACCATTCATCGGCAATAACCGATGGAACAGAAATAGCCGATGGCAAAGAAATAAAAGCTTTGGTTACTAATTTAAAGTAAAAAACACTCGCATAAATATTTTACTTGTGAGGCATTTATCATTTTAAAAAAGACACAAAATGAAAAACAGATTCAAGTTATTGTTTGCAACATTCGTATTTGCCAATACAATTTCGCTTCATGCCCAAAACGATTTCAGCATGAAGGCTGACAAATCAGAAGAGGAAGGTTATGTATGGACAAAAGATCCACTTGTAAAAGCCAACCTTGATAAATGGCAGGGTTACAAATTTGGCGTATTGATCCACATGGGACTTTACACTCAGTTAGGAACAGTGGAATCTTGGGGCTTGGCTCCGGAAGATTGGGTAACCAGAGACGGTTATGACAGTTATTACAAATATGCCACCGATTACAGAAACACCAAATACAAATTGAATCCGACAAATCTTGACTCAGAAAAATGGGCAAAAATGTTCAAAGGTGCCGGAGCAAAGTATTTGATTTTTACCTCCAAACACCATGATGGATTTTGTATGTATGATTCGAAATTTACCGATTTTAAAATCACAAATCCAGAACTGCCTTATGCCAAAAACCCTAAAGCCGATGTGTTAAAAAACGTATTGGATGCTTCCAGAAAAGAAGGATTGGCAGTGGGAGTCTATTTCTCAAAACCTGACTGGACAACCGAAAACTTCTGGTGGTCCTATTACCCGCCAAAAGACAGAAACCCTACTTATGACATCACAAAATTTCCAGACAGATGGAAAAGCTATGTACAATACACTCAAAATCAATTAAACGAGTTAACTACAAATTACGGAAAGGTTGACATTCTTTGGCTTGATGGATGTTGGGTTCGACCATTGTCCACCATTAACAAAAAAGTGGAGGAATTCTGTAAATATCCATACGATATGGACATCAACATGAAATTGATTTCGGAAACAGCCCGCAAAAAACAACCGGGAATGTTGGTTGTAGACCGTTGGGTTCCCAGCGAATATGAAAATTATTTGACCCCAGAACAAAAAACACCGGAGAAGCCATTATCTGTGCCATGGGAAAGTTGCATCACTCTTGGAGGAGCTTGGGGCTGGGTACCAAATGACAATTACAAATCTTCAAAAGAAGTAGTGCAATTGATGACCAGCATCGTAGTAAAAGGTGGAAACCTGTTACTGGGAGTTGGACCTGATGCTAAAGGTGAATTTGATCCAAAAATTGAAAAAACTTTGGCTAGCGTAGGGAAATGGCTTGCAGTAAACGGTGAAGCTATTTACAATACTAAACCTATTGCGCCATATTTAGACGGAAAAGTGGGTTATACTCAAAAAGGAAATGCAATTTACGGTATTTATATGCCTGCAAAAGATGAAAAAGAATTACCTGCCGAAATTAACATCAAAACCGATTTGAAAGGCAGTTTGAAAGCCACTTTATTGAGCAACAAACAAAAGTTGTCCAGCAAAAAAACGGACAATGGAATTATAATAACTATTCCGAAAGAACTTAGAACTTCTTTGGCTAGTCAAGAAGCCATTGTTATCAAAGTAAGTAAATAATTCTTTGGAAGAAGCGATAGAAATAATCAGTCAGTAATACAATCATTTTATTGACTGATTATTTTTTGCTCCTATTTAAAATTATAAAAGATGAAAAAACAGTTATTAACAGTTTTAGGATGTTTTGCGTTTTTATCGATGACAGCCCAAAAAGTGAGTGCTCCTGCCCCCTATGGAGCTTTACCAAGTGAAGCCCAATTGCATTGGCAGGAATTGGAACAATATGTTTTGGTTCATTTCACGCCAACAACTTTTCAAAACAAAGAATGGGGATATGGAGATGCCGACCCACAAATTTTTAATCCAACCAAATTTGATGCGAGTCAAATCGTGAATGCTGCCAAAGACGGAGGTTTCAAAGGAGTGATTCTTGTTGCCAAACACCATGATGGATTCTGTTTGTGGCCTACTAAAACAACTTCTTACAATATTAGCAAAAGCCCTTTCCGTGACGGAAAAGGCGATATGGTGAAAGAGTTTGAACTTGCAACACGCAATGCAGGAATGAAATTTGGACTCTATTGTTCGCCTTGGGACAGAAACAATGAAGATTATGGAAAGCCTGAATATGTTACCAAATATCGTAATCAATTGAGAGAATTGTACTCGAATTACGGAAAATTATTCATTACCTGGTTTGATGGTGCCAATGGTGGCGACGGTTATTATGGCGGTAAAAAAGAAAAAAGAAATATCGACCGCTCAACTTATTACGGATGGGATACAACTTGGGGGATTTCGAAAGAAATGCAGCCTGGAGCTGCTATTTTTGCGGATAATGGTGATGTTCGCTGGGTAGGAAATGAAAACGGTTTTGCAGCTGAAACCTCTTGGGCAACCTTCACTCCTGAACCGACAGCAGGTAAAACTAAAGCTGCTCCCGGAGAAACCAATTCAGAAAAAGCACCGGAAGGAACACGAAACGGTGAATTTTGGAAACCTGCCGAATGTGATGTACCTCTCAGAAATGGTTGGTTCTACCATGCAAACGAAGACAATCAGGCAAAATCAGTTTCAAAATTATTCGAGATTTACTGTAAATCTGTTGGAAGAGGTGGTTGTCTGGATTTAGGAATTTCACCTAATACAGAAGGTTTATTACATCAAAATGACGTCAAAGCATTGAAAGATTTCGGAGATTTCTTAAAGCAATTATATGCCGATAATCTAGCAAAATCAGCGGTAATTACTGCTTCGGAAATTAGAGGAGATGATAACAAATCATTCGGAACCAAAAATCTGACTGATGACGATCGTTACTCCTATTGGGCTACCAGTGATGATGTAAAAAAAGCTTCAGTTACTTTAGAATGGAAAAAAGAACAAACTTTTAATATCATCCGTCTGAGAGAAAACATCAAACTTGGTCAACGCATCGAAAAAATTGAAATTGATGCTTTTATCAATGGTAATTGGAAAAAAGTGGGCGAAGCTACAAGTATTGGAGCTAATAGATTAGTGCGCTTACAAAATTATATATCCACTTCAAAACTGAGAATTCGTATCGAAGAATCACCTGTTTGTATTGCTTTAAGCGATGTGGGAGTGTTTAAAGAACCGGAACAATTACCGCTTCCAAAAATCAAAAGAGACAAAGTGGGAATGGTTTCAATATCTACCGATATGGCGGTAAACCAAATCCGTTACACCATCGACGGAACTGAACCTACTGCTCAATCTCCGGTCTATGAAGGTGCCTTTTCATTTTTAACATCTGGTGAAATCAAAGCCAAATCATTCGGTACCGATATGAACGCTGGTGAAACGGTAATTCAATCGTTTAATGTCAGTAAAAAAGACTGGAAAATAGTCGCTGCTTCTTTTGATAATCAGGAAAAAGGAAAATCATCGAATGCAATTGACGAAAATGAAGAAACCCTTTGGAACACTTCCGATAATACATCGGCAACAGCCTTACCTCAATCTATTACTGTCGATATGGGTAAAGAAATATCAATCGTTTCCTTCTCCTATTTACCGCGTCAAAATGGAACTGGTGGAATTGTGAAAAACTACCAATGGCAGACCAGTACAGATAATAGTACTTGGACAACTGTTGCCGAAGGTGAATTTTCCAATATCAAAAGTAATCCAGTAGAGCAAAACATAGTTTTAAAAGCACCTATAAAAGCGAGATATTTTAAATTTATCGGAAAAACTAGTGTGGATGGGAATTATATCAGTGCCGCTGAATTGGGAGTAAAAACACTAAAATAAAATCTAAAACAGGACCATGCGTATTTTAAAACAAAATAGTATCATACTGATGTTAGTTTTATCAATGATGGTTGTAAAAGCACAGAATTCCTCAAAAGTTAAATTAATTACTCAGGAGAATATTTTCCCTGAGAACACTTTCAAAAGCTGTCATGCCTCTACCTTGGTTGAATTAAGTGATCATCGTATAATGGCATCTTGGTTTGCAGGCGAGCATGAAGGTGCCAATGACGTAGCGATTTGGACATCAGTTTTGGAAAACGGAAAATGGAGTCAACCTAAATCCGTTGCCAACGGAATTCAAAATGACACCGTACGTTTTGCCTGTTGGAATCCGGTTTTATTCAAAAACAAAAAAGGAAAATTGTTTTTGTATTACAAAGTAGGCCCAAATCCACGGGAATGGTGGGGAGAAATGAAGGTTTCCAACAACGACGGAAAATCGTGGGGAAAAGCCATAAGATTGCCTAATGCAATTCTGGGGCCTATCAAAAACAAACCGATTCAACTTAAATCTGGTAAAATTATTTATCCTTCGAGCACAGAAAGCGTAAAGGATGATATTTGGAAAATACATATAGAAATTAGCGACAGTAATGCTTCCAAATGGAATAAGATAGCTATCGACAACGGAGAATTTGGATTGATTCAACCTTCTATTGTGGAATACACAGATGGAAGTCTTCAAATGCTATGCAGAAGTCGACAAAATGTAATCGTCGAAACCTGGTCAACAGATGAAGGATTGACTTGGTCAAAACCTGCTGCGATTTCACTCCCCAATCCCAATTCAGGTATTGATTCCGTGATGCTTAAAAACGGTAGTCAGATTTTGGTTTATAATCCAATGATTTCTGGAAAAGATTGGTGGTTGGGACGCTCAGAACTGAGATTGGCCATTTCTAAAGACGGAAAAAACTGGACTGATATTTACACTTTAGAAAAACACGAAAAAGGGGAATACAGTTATCCTGCAATCATACAGAGCGAGGACGGAAATATTCACATTTCATATACTGACAACAGGAAAAACATACATTATATTTCGGTTGATATCACTCAATTATAATTGAAAAATCCTTTAACATAAAAAAACAGCTGTGATTTAAACGAAAATCACAGCTGTTTTTTTTTTTGAGAAATCTCTTTATTACTCGACCATAATTTCATCAACAAACAACCAAGCAGATTGATTTTCGCCGGGATGGCCCGCAGGACACTGACCTAGGTTTTTGGCGGTAACGCGAACAACTTTCACTTTCTGTTCCGAAAATTTGGCCGTAAAGTCTTTTATCTGCGTGTCTCTTTCTGCAACTGGAATAGTATTGGTTATTGTTTTTACTTCCTTAAAATTAATTCCATCATTCGATACTTCAAACTTCACCCATTGCGGCAAAAACACCCACTGCCCCCAATTTTGGATACACCCCAAAGTAATGCTGCCAACAGCAGTGCTCGCTCCCAAATCAATAGTGGCAACCAAATCATTTCCATTGAATGCATGCCATTGTTTACTTATATTTTTTGTCCCTCTAAAACCATCCGTTAGTGAATTGGCTCCATTAGCAGGATAATAGCGACTAAAGGCATTTGTATATGTCACTGTTTTTCCTGTAGCCTTATTAAAAGTAAATGATTGTTCTGCTGGTTTGGCATTCATCACCTTGTTGTTCAACGCCATGATTGCTTTTACTGTCATAGAACTATTGACTTCAAAAGGTTTTTCATACTTAGTGCTTCCGGTTGAAGGAATACTTCCATCGATTGTATAATAAATTACACCATCTGTATTCTCTGTATCGAGAGCAATAGAAAGTTTGTTATTTTCTACAATTGGCATAATATCCACTTTAAAATTCCCTTTGGAATAATGAAGCCCTTTTTGCTCAAAACCTACCAAATGAGGTTGCAAACGCTCATTGAAATTTTTCCAATTGCGTTGTTCTTTTGGAGACCACAATACTTCTGCCAAAGCCGGCATACGAGGAAGAATCATATATTCTGCCTGTTCTGCTGTTGGTATATATTCTGTCCATAGATTAGCCTGCGAACCCAAAACGCGTTTACCTTCTTCCTTGCTTAATTCGGCAGGAATCGGTTCATAACTATACACTTTTTTCAAAGTATTAAAACCTCCAATCGCAGCTGGCTCTGTTTCCGGATCACCCTGATAATGGTCAAAATAGCAAGGAAAACCGGGAGTCATAATAACATCGTGTCCCATCTTGGCAGCCTCGATTCCTCCTGCTTCGCCTTGCCAGCTCATAACAGTCGCTTCTGGAGCTAATCCTCCTTCCAGAATTTCATCCCAACCAATCATTTTTCTATCCTTTGAAACCAAGAATTTTTCCATTCGACGAATAAAATAACTCTGCAATTCTTTTTCATCTTTCAATTGCTCCGTTTTCATTCTGGCTTGACATTTTGCGCAATTTTTCCAACTCGTTTTATCCACTTCATCTCCTCCAATATGAATGTATTTAGAAGGAAAAATAGCCATCACCTCAGTAAGTACATCCTCCAAAAAAGCAAAAGCCTGATCATTGCCCGCACAGTAATTACTTTCGCCTTTGCTGGCAAAGAAATTTCCTGATTGACCGAAATTATTTTTTGAGTTACAGGAAAGCTCAGGATAAGCAGCCATTGCCGCCTCTGAATGACCTAGCATTTCAATTTCTGGTACCACAGTAATATTTCTTTCTTTGGCGTAAGCCACAATTTCTTTGGCCTGTTCTTGGGTATAATAGCCTCCGTAAGTCGATTTACTTCTGTCTGCATTAAATTCTACCTCGGCCCAGTTCCACGATTTCCCCCAATCATCTACACGCCAAGCTGCCTGCTGGGTAAGTTTAGGATATTTTTTGATTTCCAAACGCCATCCGGCTCCGTCAACCAAATGCCAATGAAAAACGTTCATTTTATAAGTCGCAAGCAAATCGATAAATTCTTTCACCAATTCGGGTGCAAAAAAATGGCGGCTGACATCCAGCATCAATCCTCTCCATTGAAAACGAGGATAATCCTTGATTTCCATACTAGGAATCTGAACCAAATCATTGTTTCTTGTAAAAGGTAAAGTTTGCAATAACGATTGAACCCCATAAAACAATCCTTTGGATGTATTGGCTTTTACAAGAATTTCGTTCGGATTCACACTAATCAAATAGCCCTCATCCCCTATTTCTCCAATTTTATCGATGCTAAAAATAATCTTCCCTCCTTGAGTCTTATTATCTTTTAACTCATAGCCGGAAACTTTCTTTACATATTCTGTGAAAAAGTGAACCACTTTCTCCGTTTCCTTATCTTTTTTGGAAAATTTTATTGTTGTTTTGTCATCAATGACAAAACTGCCTTGTTTCATTTCTAAGCTTACGGGTTGCGGAATAATGTGAACTGCCTGCTGCGCCCTCGATAACATGGAGAATAGCAATACCGTCAATAAAATTGTTTTTTTCATTTTTTACAGGTTTATATTATTTTATGAATCACTTTAAAAAAAATCATTTTTTCCCAGATATGAAAGGTTTTCTTCTTAGAAATTACCCTATTAATTTTTATAAAATTTTACAAAAAAAGTATAGCGCAATAACAAGAATCTCCACACTAACCTTCAGATAAACTGCAAGTTTTTAGTTAAATTTGCATTATTTGGGAATTTGAAAGATATAATAACTAAAGCATATTTTTTAATTCAATATTATCTTAGTTTAATTATTAATTATCTTTACAAAAAAAAACGAATAATGAAAATTGAAAAAACAAAAATCACATCATACCTAAATAGCTACATTTCTGTTATTTCTCGTGAAGATCCTTTTTTTCAATCTCCTTTTCATTCGCATCCGGAACTCGAATTAGTCTATATCAAAGAAAGTTATGGAAAGAGAATTGTTGGGAATTCTGTAGAACAATTTGTGTCTGGCGACATGGTTTTTCTTGGTTCAGACATTCCTCATGTATGGTTAAATGACGAAATTTATTACAAGGGTATAAACACACTAAAGGCCCAAGCTATAGTAGTTTATTTTAACAAAGACATCTTTGGTCCCATTTTTTATGAATTAAAAGAAACCCAAAAAATAAACAATCTCTTTAATCGAGCAGGCAGAGGCCTATCTATTACAGGAAAAACAAACGAATTGATTGCTAAAAAATTAGAGAAATTGGTTCACAAAAAAAACTTCGAAATCATTATTGGACTTTTTGAGATTTTATCAATGCTTTCCGAAAGCAGCGATATTTCATTTGTAAATAACGAAGCTTACACTCCGGCAAATGAAAGTGCCAAAAACGATCGCCTTTCGGATGTTTTCGAATATGTAAAAGATAATTTTAAACAAGATATTTCGCTGGATGAAATTGCCAAAATTGCTAATCTAACACCAACCTCCTTTTGCAGAATGTTTAAGTCAAAAACCCAAAAACATTTTGTGGAATACCTTAACGAGATTCGGGTTTCCAATGCCTGCAAATTTCTAATTGAAACCGACATGGGCATGTCTGAAATTGCATATGAATGTGGATACAAAACTGTTTCCAATTTCAATAAACTTTTCAAAAAATTGACTGAAACCACTCCAAAAGAATACCGTAAAAACACAGAAAACTAATTTCTTTCGAATTTATACAGGACTCCTTTATATTGTACAAAATTTATAATGTTTTTTTTAAAAAACAAAGAAATCTCCAAACCCAACAATACAACAATCTAGATACCCCTTTCAGTAATTCTCTTTTCTAGGCAAACATTTTTACAGCAAACAATAGACATACAGCTACTTAGGTAACATATTTTTATTATTTCTATTTTCAGAGATAATAAATAGTTAATCTAGGATAATATTGAATTAATAAATTTACTTTAGGAATTATACCTTTCGAATTCTAAAATAGTAAAAAATTAATAAAATCCGTATGGCATTATCACCTACTTCAGTTGTTCGAAAGAGCGTTGATTCTACAGAAAATAAAAAGTGGTTATTTCCCTTTATTTTGGTAACCAGCTTGTTTTTTTTCTGGGGATTTGTACACAATTTGGATCCAATCCTTATTCCTCATCTAAGAAAAGCCTTTAATCTTACAGATTTACAGTCTTCTTTGATAGATTCTTCCGTATTTATAGCCTATTTTGTTATGGCTTTGCCAGCGGGTTATATCATGCGAAAGTATGGATACAAATCGGGTATTATGATAGGATTGACTTTATTTGGTATAGGTTCAATTTTATTTGTGCCTGCAGCCAATTCATTACAATATATTTATTTCCTTGGAGCTTTGTTCATTATCGCCTGCGGACTTACTTTTTTAGAAACAGCGGCCAATCCGTATGTAACTATATTGGGACCTTCTGAAACGGCAACCAAAAGATTAAATTTTTCGCAGTCCTTTAATGGGTTAGCTGCTTTTATAGCTCCAGCTTATATTGGACCCATGATTTTGTCTGGGAAAAATTTGACTCAAGAGCAGATGGATGCCATGAACCCTTCGCAATTGCACAATTATCTTTTAGAAGAAGCTGCAAGTGTCAAAATGCCTTATTTAATTTTAGGATTGATTATTTTGGCTGTGGCCGTAGTATTTTATTTTACTAATATGCCTGATGTAAAAGACGAAGATAAAGAAGGTGTAGACGGTGCAAGTTTTGCCGGCGCCCTGAAATCGATGCGATTAAGATGGGGAATTCTGGCACAATTTTTTTATGTGGGAGCACAAGTTTGTGTGGCTAGTTTTTTCATAAAAATGGCAACCACTTCTGCAGCTCTTACAGAAGATACTGCAGCCAAATATTTAGGCATTTTTGGTTTAACGTTCATGATAGGACGTTTTGCCGGAACATTTTTTATGCAATATATACAGCCAAGAAAATTACTGATTATATATTCAATAATCAATATTTTACTTTCAATTTTAGCGATAATGGGTACAGGTATGATTGTGGTTTATACTCTAATTGCAATTGCATTTTTTATGAGCATTATGTTTCCAACTATCTTTTCTATGGGAATTGATGGACTTGGGCACAATACTAAAATTGGATCTTCGTTGATCGTAATGTCAATCGTGGGAGGAGCTTTATTACCTCCGGTTTTAGGATTAATCTCGGATGCTACAGGAAACATTCAAAACGGTTATGTTGTTCCATTGACTTGTTTTTCAGTAATACTGTTGTTTGCATTTAATGGACATAAAACAAATCAAGCATAAATTCTATTTAATATAATTATGGAAATGAAAAGATTAGTAGTGAAAATGCACCCAAGCGATAATGCATTGGTGGCTTTGATCGATTTATCAAAAGGAGAAAGTGTTATTTTTGAAGGGCAAACATATATCCTTCAAGACAATATTAAAGAAAAACATAAATTTTACACCTCTGATTTGAGTAAAGGGGATGAAGTGATTATGTATGGTGTTTTGGTTGGAAAAGTACAATGTGATGTGGCCAAAGGAAGTCTGATGACCACCGAAAATCTAAAACATGCCGCTGAACCTTACGGGTATCGTCAAACAGATTTTACATGGCAAGCCCCAGATGTTTCAAAATACAAAGACAAGACATTTAAGGGATTCAAAAGAAAAGACGGCCGTGTGGGAACTGCCAATTACTGGTTATTTGTACCAACCGTTTTTTGTGAAAACCGAAATTTGGATGTAATTAAAGAAGCTTTGCACAATGAATTGGGTTATTCAGTCAGCGATAAATACACACAGTATGCCCACCAATTATTGGAGGCTTACCAAAGCGGAGAAAATATTGATTCAGTTGACCTACAACTTACGCCAAATAATAGTGCCAATCGTGTTTTTAAAAATGTAGATGGAATAAAATTTCTCAATCATCAAGGGGGTTGTGGAGGTACACGTCAGGATTCGGCAACTTTAAGTGCTTTATTGGCATCTTATGCTAACCATCCAAACGTGGGAGGTATAACGTTGTTAAGTCTGGGCTGTCAGCATTTGCAAGTGCAGGATTTTGTGAATGACGTGAAGAAACAAAATCCGGCATTCAATAAACCATTACTTATTTTTGAACAACAGCAAACCGAAAGCGAAGAAACATTAATTGCTAATGCCATTAAAAAGACCTTCGAGGGCTTAATAGAAATCAATCAATATGAAAGATCAGAAGCTCCGTTAAGCGAATTGTGTGTTGGTGTAAAATGTGGTGGAAGCGATGGTTTTAGTGGGGTTTCCGCTAATCCAGCCGTAGGATACACTTCAGATTTATTGGTAGCTTTGGGAGCTAAAGTTTTATTGGCTGAGTTCCCTGAATTATGTGGTGTTGAACAAAACCTGATTGATCGTTGCACAACGGAAACTTCGGCTAAAAAATTTATTGATTTGATGCAATCTTACGATGCTTTGGCTCATAAAGTGGGGTCTGGCTTTCATATGAATCCATCTCCAGGAAATATCAAGGACGGATTAATAACCGATGCTATAAAAAGTGCCGGTGCCGCCAAAAAAGGAGGAACAGCACCTGTGGTCGATGTATTGGATTATACTGAACCAGCAACAAAAGCAGGTTTGAGTTTGGTTTGTACACCCGGAAATGATGTAGAGGCAACAACTGGTAAAGCAGCTTCTGGAGCGACATTAATCTTGTTCACCACAGGATTGGGAACTCCAACGGGCAATCCCGTTTGCCCTGTAATTAAGGTAGCTACCAATTCCATTTTAGCAAAAAAAATGAGTGATATTATTGATATCGATTGTGGACCGGTAATTAGTGGAGAAAAAACCATTGAAGAAATGGGTGAAGATATTTTGGAATATTGCATTAAAGCGGCCAGTGGAGAAATTATTCCTAAAGCAGTACAATTGAACCAAGATGATTTCATCCCATGGAAACGTGGTGTTTCATTATAAAAAATATTATAATTTTAAAATATACAAATCATGTTTTCATTACAAAATAAAAAGGCGGTAATAACAGGAGGCGGAAGCGGAATAGGGAAAGCAATTTCGGTTTTATTTGCCAAACAAGGAGCCGAAGTCCATATTGTTGAATTGACTCAGGAAAGCGCACAATCAGCAGTGGAAGAAATAAAATTGTCTGGAGGAAAAGTGTTTTCTCACGCCTGCAATGTGGCCAATCAGCAAGAAGTATCGGCAACATTCGAGACAATTGGAGCTATCGATATCTTGGTTAACAATGCTGGAATCGCCCATGTGGGAAAAGTAGAAACTACTCCAGAAGCCGATTTTGATCGTATCATGAGCGTAAATGTAAAAGGTGTTTACAATTGTTTGCATATGGCTGTGCCACAACTAAAAATTTCTGGTCGTGGAGTAATACTGAATATGGCCTCAATTGCGGCTTGGGTAGGTATCCCAGATCGATTTGCTTATTCTACGGCAAAAGGAGCTGTAATGGCAATGACTTTATCGGTAGCCAGAGATTATTTGGGAGATAATATTCGTTGTAATTCGATTTCTCCGGCACGAGTTCACACTCCTTTTGTGGATGGATTCATTTCCAAGAATTATCCAGGCCAGGAAGCCGAAATGTTTGAAAAATTATCAAAATCACAACCCATAGGCCGTATGGCTAAACCAGAAGAAGTTGCTGCTTTAGCGCTGTTCTTATGTAGTGATGAAGCTGGTTTTATTACCGGTTGCGATTATCCAATTGATGGTGGATTTATCAAACTGAATAATTAATTCGAAGTCATTAGTTGAAATAAACAAATTACTCTGCATTGAAAGTGCAGAGTATTTTGTTTTATGGGGTATTGTGAACTTCATACTTTATCTATTAGTACTAAGAGCTAATGGATACCCAAACATTTTGAGTACCTGTTTTACTTTTTAAGTTTCAGATTTTTTTGTGCTCTTTTATTTTTCGACTAACCATAAGTGATACTCCAACTCATTCCGCAAAGTCTTCCTGTATGGCATTACCTAGTTTCTTTTTTTTTACAAAATCAGATAAATTATTCACACTTTGAAATTTATTGATTTTATAGATTGCTCCTTTTGGAATACAAGATTTTCTTTAAATTAATACTTTTAAGTTATGAGATTTTGTTTTTCCTTTGGTTTTCAAACAAATTAAATGATTTAAGAAAAAAAAAGTAACACTCAAAATACTTTTGAAGATGTCCTTTATTAATCTGTGCTTGAATCACCCGCATTCCTGATTTTTTTTCTGAATTATAGTTTAATTTGTTTAAGGGCCGGTACAAAATTAGGATTTGTGGTTTTAGCAAACACTCAAAGCAATTGGTATTTAGTACTCAAAACGTTTAAAAGCTTCGATTGCCTCATACTCGGCAAGTCCTAATTTATCGTATAATTTTGCCGTGCTTTTATTTCGATCCTCGGCTCTAACCCAAAATTCTCTTGAATCATTTCCTTGGAACATTACTCTGTCTTTTTGGGATTGGTGGTACAAAATGGCTTGTCTTTTCAACATAACTTCATCAGGACTCAATGGAACAGCCATATCAATTTCATGAATATCCCATTCGTGCCAAGCTCCTCTATACAGCCACAACCAACAATCGTTCATGAATGGTTTCGATTTTAATGCTTTCATAGCCGCAAAAATGGCATTCAAACATACTTCGTGTGTACCGTGCGGATCGGCAAGATCTCCTGCAGCAAATACTTGATGTGGTTTAATTCTCTCGATAATTTCCTTTACAATTGCAATATCTTCTGGTCCTAATGGTTTCTTTTGAACCATACCCGTTTCATAGAATGGCATATCCAAGAAATGAGTGTTTTCGTCTTTCAAACCGATGTATCTTGTTGCCGCGTACGACTCGCGTCTTCTAATTAATCCTTTTAATTTACGCACTTCGGCAGAATCGCTTTGTCCAATTGTTTTTGAATTGATTGAATCTATTACAGCTTGAAAATTGATTCCTGATTTATCTTTTTCGACAAAATCATTGCAAACTTCAGCAAACTTCAAAGCCTCATCATCAGTAACCGCAATGTTTCCAGAAGTTTGATACACCACATGTACATCGTGACCTTGTTTGATTAATTTGGCAAATGTTCCTCCCATCGAAATAACGTCATCATCTGGATGTGGACTGAACAGAATCACTCTTTTCTTGGCGGGATTCGAGCGTTCCGGTCTATTACTGTCATCTTTATTCGGCTTTCCTCCTGGCCAGCCAGTAATGGTATGTTGCAATACATTAAACATATTGATGTTCAAATCGTAAGCCGAACTTCCTGCTGCCAATAAATCGGACATTCCATTGTTGTTGTAATCTCTGTCAGTCAATTTAAGGATTGATTGATCGGTATGTTGGCAGAGCCAAACAATTGCTTTATTTTTTAACTGTTCCGTCCAAATACACTCCCCTACCAACCAAGGTGTTTCCAATCTCGTCAATTCCGAAGCTGCTCCTTCATCCAACACAAAAGTAGTATTGTTATGATTTTGCAAAAATGTCGCAGGAACTTCAGAGCTGATATCGCCTTGAATGGTTCTCTTGATAATGGATGCTTTGTTTTGTCCCCAAGCCATCAAGACAATTCTTTTGGATCTCAAAATGGTGGAAACTCCCATCGTGATCGCTTTTTTTGGAACATTCCCAATTCCATTGAAATCACCAGAAGCATCCACTTTTGTAATATGGTCCAAAGTGATAATTCGAGTTCCAGAATTTATGTGTGAACCCGGCTCATTAAAACCAACGTGACCCGTGCGACCAATTCCCAACAATTGAAAATCCAATCCTCCGGCATTTTTAATATTCATTTCATAATCAACACAAAACTGGTTTAGGTCTTCCAAAGAAACAGTTCCGTCAGGAATATTGATGTTTTCCGGTCTAATGTCAACATGATTAAAAAGATGCTGGTGCATGAAATAATGGTAACTTTGGTTACTTTCCTTAGGCATAGGATAATATTCGTCCAAGTTGAAAGTCACAACATTGTCAAAACTCAAACCTTCTTCTTTGTGCATACGAACCAATTCCTGATATACTTTTATTGGAGAAGAACCAGTAGCTAGACCTAATACACACTTTTTGTTTTTTTCTTGTTTGGAACGAATTAAATCGGCAATCTCTTGAGCAACGATTATTGAAGCATCCGCTGAGTTTTTAAAAATTACGTTGTGGATTTTTTCAAAACGGGTATCTTCAAACTGACCTGCTTTTTTGAAGCTTATCTCTCTTTCTGATTCTAATGTATTTTCCATTTTCTTATTTTTAATAAATTTTATTATTCTTTAAATATTGAGATTAATTTTTCTGTAAAAATCTCTTTTATTCTTTTATTCTTCAATAACAACTGTTTAACAATAAGTTATTTTTTAGCCAAAAACTCTAAATCTTAAATTCAGGACTTGCTTTTCTTTTGAACTATGTATAATCCGCTTATAACAAGAATAACTCCAAAAACAGTATAAAAAGTTATCGGTTCTTTCATTATAAAATGAGCAATCAAAAAACCAAATATTGGACATAAAAACAGCCAATACGAAGCTTTGATTGGGTTACTTTTTAATAAATAAAGCCAAAGCTGCACTGCGCCTATTGAAACCGGAATAGCCAACCAACAAACCGAAGTCCAAAAAGAAGTGTCGAAATTATTCTTATCCGATTCATAAGTTGCACATAAAGCCGGCAGTAAAAAAACACCTCCCAAAATAGTCTGCCACCCATTGATAGTTAGAATGTTCAACCCATTCCAATTCACTCTAGAATAATAAATAGTACCCAGTGAATAAGCAATCATGCTTATCAATAAAACTATTATCCCAAAAGGCGTTGCATAGCTGTTTTGCAAAAGCGGATAAGCTGCCATAACCACTCCCATAAAACACAATAATAAACTCAGAATATTTTTGAACTTGATTCTATGAGAAAACCAAAAGGCAGACATCATCGCAATAAAAACAGGATTCGTAGCGACTGCCAAACTCCCCAAACCTGCGGAAACTTGTTGCATGGCAATAACATATAACCCGAGATAAAATGTAATATTTAGAAATCCATAAATACTAATTTGTATCCATTCCCTTTTAACTGGCATGCGATTTCCTAACACTATATGAGAAACGAATAACATAATACTTCCCGCAATAATAAATCTAAAAATAGATATTACAAAGGGTTGAGCAGAAACCAATCCAATCTTGGTTGCAGTTGAAGCAGAAGACCAAAGGAAAGCAAATACTATCCCTGCAAAAACACTTTTCCATTCTTTAACCTCAACTCCGCTTAACAAACTCTTCACTTTAATTATTTCACTCAAAATGTATTTTTTTACTCTTTATTAAAAAATTAACGATTCAACTTTTGATAAATCATTATTAAAACGAACAAAACTGGCTGGATACCCCGGTTTTATTTTACCCAATTTATCTTCCATTTTAATGGCGGCTGCTACTCGACAAGTCCCCATTTTTATAGCCTCATCTATAGTCACATTCAAATGTTGATTGGCATTACGAACAGCTTCATCCATTGAAATACTCGCTCCTGCCAAATTGCCTTCATCATTTCTATAAAAACCATTTTCCAGATGAGCATCAAAATTCTCCCATTTGAAATTGGAAACTTTACGTCCCAAAAATGCAGCATCCGTAATCAAAAAGAATTTCTCTTTCTTTAATTGATAAGCTATTCTCGCAGCGGCATAATCACAATGCGCACCATCTAAAATTACAGGAGCATAAACAGCTTCGTTGTCAAAAGTAGCCCCAACTAAACCCGGTTCACGATGCCCAAACTGAGTCATCGCATTAAATAAGTGAGTCACTAAATGTATCCCTTTCGAAAAATAATATTGCGCTTCTTTGTAAGTCATTGTTGAATGTCCAGCCGAAATCACAATGCCACTTTCCAAAAGCATATCCAGTTGCTCTTCTGTAAAACATTCTGGAGCAATAGTAATAACTTTTATAACATCTTTACCATAACGAATAATCTCTTCCAACTCCGAATTAGTAGGCTTCCGAACCTGATTCAAACTATGCGCCCCTCGTTTCAAAGGATTTAAAAAAGGGCCTTCTAAATGCATTCCCAATACCCCATTTTTGTGCTTTGACCGATAGTCTCTAATCGCTTGAATCCCTTGAAAAATGGTTTCCTTTGATGATGATATTAAACAAGGAAGTGTATGGGTTGTCCCGTACTTTAAACTGGATTCATAGATATCCTGAATCGTTTCTTCCGTTGGATACTGACTGAAATAGTGTTTCTCTCCTCCATTGATTTGGATGTCAATAAATCCCGCCGAAAGATGACTGCCTTTCAGATCAATAACTTCAATATCCGTAGGGATTTCATTTTGAACGGAAAGAATAATACCCTTTTCGATAATGACAACACCATTATTCAATATTTCATCACCTGTATGGATTATTCCGTTTACAATAGCTTGTTTCATCTTTTAAAATTACATTTTATTTTACTTGACTCTTTAAAAAAGCCCTCTATTATACCGAGGGCTCTCTTAATATCTTACTTTTTTATTATTTTTTGAGAAAGCGTCCCATTGTTGTCGCTTACTTTTAGAATATAAATTCCGCTAACTAGATTGCTCAGAGAAAGTGAGATTTCTTTTTCATTATCCTTTAGAGACACGTTACTTACTAATTGTCCAAGTAAACTAAATAACTTAACCTCAACATTCCCTTTTGCATTATCAATAGTAACTCTTACCATATCAGTTGTAGGATTGGGATCTATTGTAGCATTAAACTCTAAATCAGTATTCAAATTTGAATCTATTGCTTTCTTTGATGTCAACTTAGCAGCCAAACCTGAATTTGGAATAAAAGTATCTGCCCCATTGGTCAACCAATTTAAACTAAAACGAACAAAATACATTTGATAGGTCGAATTTTCGCCATTTTCATAATAAATCCCCATGGTTCCGTCAGGTAAAACAGTTATACTTGAATAAGCAGAAGCTCCTGAGAATATGGTTTTACGAACGGGCCAAGAAGCACCTTCATCAGTACTCATCAAAACAGAAACATTGGTTCTATTTCCCGCAAAAGGAATCGTATGCAACAATCTATTCTTATCATATCCGTCTAACGTTGAAGTATATCGTATAAAATCACCATCACAATTAGGATCAGTCAAATCGGCTTGATTGTATGCCGTCCCCCAAGTTAATCCTTTATCAGTTGAAACATTAAATCTTCTGGTACCCGAATTACGAATACTCATCATCAAATTCCCATTGTTTAATTCCACAATTTTGGCTTCATCTCCTCCTGTTTCGGCCCTTCCTGTTGATGGAGTCCAAGTAATTCCACCATCAGTACTGGACATCATATAATTATTTATTCCACCACTTGATTCTCTAACAGTCAATGCTGCAACAATAGATCCATCACGCAATTGATGTGCTCTACCCGAGCCAATAAATACTCCTAACCAATTTTGAGTAATTGGATTACTGCAACCCGCACCATAAATTTGATTGGTAATATCTACTGGAGCTCCCCACGTGATTCCATTATCGGTACTTCTACAATATTGTATTTTTATTGGATTTGTTGGTGTTGAGGCAAAAAATCCTTTTTCGGCAACAAATAAACATAATAAATTTCCAGTCGCTTTGTCTATAACCAATACCGCATCGCCGGCACCGTTGGGCCCTCCAAAGTTTGCTATGGTTACAGGAGCTGACCATGTTTTTCCGTTATCAGTACTGCGACGCACTACAGGATCAATTTTGGCAGCCAAATCCCCAGCTCCATTCCATCTTTTATCGGTTACCGTTACCAAAGACCCATCGGCAGCTGTAATGATTGCAGGGATGCGATAACTGGCAGATCCCGCATCTCCAGGAGTATATAAAAGAGTATTTCCTAATAAAACAACTCTATTACCGGCAACAGTACTTGCAACAGAATTATAAGTAACCGAATTGGCAACAATGGATTCACAAGTAGCATCCAGTACATTTCCTTCGGTAGCACCAGCAGCCACATCATAGGTAATCCAAAAATAATTGTCGCCAGAAACCAAGGCTTTACTTCCGTTAACCGTTAAGGCACCTGTCGCTGGAGCTATACTTCCAAATAAAGTCGCCGTAGCGAGATTAAAAACGGCCGTAGTTCCGCTGGAATAGATTTTTATATCGGTAACATCACTTACATTTGTCGTTCCTGTCATAGTAAATTTTAGTGCACTTAGCGAAAGTGGATTGACCGTACCGCTAGCCGAAACTTTTACGGCAACAATGCGTTGGTCCGTATCCCCCATACCCGTTGGCAATTCAGTTTGCACCAACGATACAGTGTTTATTTGCATGGTATTAGTTTGGGCGATTACCGCAGCACCGCCATTTAGCGTTCCGGGATGATTGTGACCTGAAATATCCGGAACGGTTGTCCCACTCACATTTTCAAAATCCCATGCCGCCAAAAGATTTGTCTCGTTTCCTATAACAATAGTAGTTTTATCACTCAAGACTTCTGTCGCAGTCATGGCTTTATTCCAAAAACGAATATCATCCAATTGCCCATTCATAAAAGAAGCCAGGTTGTTTAACGTTCCAAAAAATAAATCACCTGTGTTCGAAACCGTATTGCTTCCACCTATATTAGTAGTAGTTTTAGTTTGTTGCAAAGCGCCATCAACATATATTTTACAACTTGTGGTCGCTACATCTATGACCATCGCCAGATGATGCCAAACATTGTTTGATATAGTGGAAGTTCCGTATGGAGGTCCTGCAGCTCCTGCGCTTGTAGTTAAGTTAACTCCAAACTGACCTCCGCCAGCAGACGAATTATTAATAAACTCGTACCCTACCCCTGTTCCACCAGGTCTTTTGCTCAGAATACGTTTGGAGAAATCAGCAGTCTTTATACGACAAGTAATCGTTAAACTTTGTCCCGCAGCTAGATTAAAATCGGAATGGTTTGTAACCGACATATAATCGTTCACACCATCCAAAGCCAAAACCATCGGATAAGCATTTGAAGTGGTTGGTGATCCAAAAAGCGTTCCAGGATGATTATTTCCTGAAATATCTGGAACAGTTGTACCAGTTACATTTTCAAAATCCCAAGCTCCCAAAAGATTAGCCGTAGGTCCCGTTATTACGGAAGTCATATCCGCTTGCAATTCAGTTGCTGTCATGGCTTTATTCCAAATTCGAATATTATCAATTTGGCCTGCCCATTTATAACTATTCACAGCATCAGAGGTTGCTCCAACTATAAAACTTAGTGCGTTGGAAAAATCGGATGTCGTTGAAGTAAACGTTTTTCCTGTATTAACCAAAACACCATCTAAGTAGCCATATAATGTTCGAGTACTGGACGCATCCAATACCAAAGCGACATGATGCCAATTCCCATCGGCTACAGAAGTAGGTGAATATCCCGCCGTACTGATGTTATTTGGCGTACCAGTTCCACTCATATTCATAGCAAACTTACCCGCGTTAGATCCATTTCCTGTCCAAAATTCATATCCATTCCCGGAAGAACCGGCTCTTTTGGCAAAAATTCTTGGAGTTCCGGTAGTCGTACTGGTTTTTATCCAACAGGTAACGGTTTTGCTTTGGCTTGCGCCAAAATCTAAATCGGGATGGTCAGCCACTGACATATACGTATTGACTCCATTTAAGTTTAACACCTTACCGCTTTGTGCATTAAGATTCAAACAATAAACAAAACAAAAAAGCAAACAAAACTCATGTAATAATTTTTTCATAATTTGTGGTTTTAGTTAATAGTGAAATTTAATTATACTCTTTTGCTATTCGAAAACTATACGTTTTTCAAATGCTCATTTAAGATCTGAAGACAGTACCATTCTTGGCGAGGCAAATGAAAGGGTCCTTTGTACATATTTCCTTTGGCGGTTTGCGCTATACTCCCGTCTCTATGCAGATAGCCAAACCATTCTCCATTCTTGTCATCATGGAATTTCTCATAGGCATAATCATGAACCATTTTATGCCATTTGGCATATTTTTCGTCTCCTGTCATAGTGTAAGCCAGCAGTGTTGCTATAATTACTTCGTTATGTGGCCACCAGAACTTCATGTCTTGCCAATATTCCTGAACGGGTTTATCATAAACATCTCGGTAATATAAAATTCCGCCATGTTCCTTATCCCAACCGCGTTCCCACATATAATCCAACATTTTACAGCCCAGAGCAATTAAATGAGGATCATTGTTTCTATATTTTGCTTCATGCAAAATAAACCAAGCCCCTTCAATAGCATGACCTGGATTCAAAGTACGCCCATCAATATGATCCATAATAGATCCATCAGGCGCGACTTGCTCCATCACACATTTGATATCCTCTTTTACAAAATCACGTTCTATTTCGGCAATCCATTTGCTTATCCATTCATCGCAGCGTGGATCACCAATGTTTTCTCTTAATTGTTGGGCTGTATTCATCATAATCATGGGAACGCCAATTCCTTTGGAAGGTCGGGTTGAAGTAAACTTAGGTTCCAATAAACCTGGTACCGTAGCATATTCAATACACTTTCCAAATAAAAAACGAGCTTTTTCAGCAACAGCTTCGTCCCCGCTCGCTTTTGCGTAAGCAGACATTGCAATTACTGCAAAAGTTTCAGAAAAAAAATAGCGCCTTTTTCTAATAGGCAGTCCCTCACGTGTGACATGAAAAAACATCTGTCCATCCGTGTCAAAACAATGACTGTTTAAAAAATCGATACCCGATTTTGCCCCCTCCAGCCATTCTTTTTTAGGTTCTACTGTATTATAAAGCGTTGCCAATAACCACGAAGCACGCCCCTGAATCCAGACCGCTTTATCATCATCTATTAAACTTCCGTCTTGATCACGCATCAATAAATACCCCCCATATTCAGTATCTATCGAGCGGGGAAACCAAAAAGGAATTGTATCATTTAGTAATTGGTTCTGATAAAAATCTTTAAGGTTTTGAAGTTCTGTATTTGAATAGCTCATTTTTTTGGAATTTTTAAGCCGAAACGAATAATGCAAAGCAAATTTTCGATCGATCTATCATTAATATTTATCTCTATATAGTTCTTGCTGACTTATTTATTTTTTTGGAAAGTGTCCACTTCTAATCTAAAAGTAGAACACGGTAAACTTGATTCGTTAACCAAATTGGCTAATGTAAATGGCTTCCATGCGTACAAAACCGTTTTAATGTTCTCCCCTTTCGGAATGCTTATAACTACTTGATTATTTACAATTGAAGCTTCAGTTTCTATGTGTTTCCCTTTATCTGTTACTAATTCAAAACCTAATACTGCTTTTTTATCTGAGGTACTTAAATGTTTCGCTGACGCAAAAGATATCCAAATCGTTTCTTTTTTTTGTTCTGCTTTTAATGCTAATGGTCCGTTGGCAGCAATTGCTTTTTTATACGTATAATGCAATGCCAAACGGGCGAGACGGTCTGCAACCTCTTTCTTCTTTATTGGATGCACATTTTTTTCATCACCATAATCCATACTAATAGCCATTCCACTATTCGGGATTTGACTTTGAATTTTATTTTGCACCTCTCGAAATTCAGGCCAAGTTGGTCGATCGGTACTTGATAATTGCACATAATAAAAAGGGAAATCGACACCCCAAGCTTTTCTCCAACTTTGCACCATTACAGGAAAAAGATGTTCGTAAAGAGCGACATTATGGGCATTACTTTCCCCTTGATACCAAAGAACACCTTTGATTTGAAATTGAGTAAAATCTGCTACTCCCGATTCAAAATTATAACAGGGATCGTACGGATGTCGCTGTTTGGGATTGGTGGCGTTTTTTAAATTTACCCCAGCACGTTCCCGAACCCAAGGCATAATAAAATCTGATTTTCGCCAGTTGTTCAATACATCCACTTCTTTGTCATCATGTTCTAATGTGTATCTGTCCATCCAAGATTCGATGGGCGAACCACCGACCGCCACTTGGATTAAACCAATTGGAACATTTTCCTCATGAGCGATATTTTTACCGAAATAATAGGCAATTGCCGAAAAGTCTTTTGCCGATGTTGAATCACAAACAGCCCAACTTCCCGAGAAAAATTTTAATTGATTGGTTTTAGCTAAAGTGACAGAATCCCATGCCATATCATCTGTTTCTTGTATCACTTTCCAATTCAACAAGCGAAGTTTCGAATTAGCAATTGCCTTATTTACCTCGGCCATTCCATTTTCAGATTTTTGGAGCGGAAAAGCCATATTCGATTGTCCCGAACAAAACCAAACATCCCCAACTAATATATTTTTCAAGAGAATACTATTTCCTTTATTCTGAATGGTCATCTGATAAGGCCCACCTTCAATCATTGCCGGAAAGCGGACTTTCCATTTACCATATTCATCTGTAATTACTGTCTTTTTTTGTTGCAGGAATGAGATTTTTATTGGATCACCTCCATTGGCTTTGCCATAAATAACAATAGGTTGATTGCGCTGTAAAACCATATTATCTGTAAAAACAGCTGCCAATTTTAGCCCGCCAAAATCTTTTGTGACATTCCCATAAACAGTTTGTGCCAAGATAGCTGCTCCTTCTTTGACTGGATGTAATGCATCTGGAAAAAGATCCGGACGGTTATATAATTTTTCGTGCAAATCGATTAAACCAACTTGATTCGCTTTTGCAATTCTTTCGATATGCGCTTGGATTTCCCAAAACCAATCTCTTGTCCCTGATTTAAAGCGAGGATGTTCATTAAAGATTGGTGTCAAACGACAGATATATAGTTTTACTTTTGGATTTTGCTTTTTTAAAGTATCCAACAACCAAGCATAATCGGCATCGAATTCTTCTTTGTAATTCGGCCAGTTTCTTGGATCTGTATCATTCAATCCTAAATGGATAATCGCTATATCGGGTGCAAAAGCAATCGCATCAGCACATTCTTTGGTTTTACAGTAGGGTGTATGTCCTTTTTTTAAAAGTGTTGCTCCACTGTGCCCAAAGTTTTTTACCTCATAGTTATTCCCCATCATTATTTGGAGTTGTGAAGGATAGGAATCCGTAACAGGATTCGCTAAAAGATAACCTGCAGTCACAGAATCTCCTATACACGCTACCTTCACCAAAGAAGTTTGCGCCACTATTCTATTGTTTTTTAAAAACAATAAAAGAATCAGTAGAAATAATAGGTATCCTTTAGAATTATTCATGTGCAGCTAATATTTATTTTTTAATAGAAAATGGCATCGTAATTATCAATCCCTGTTTGTGTTTATGAATCTTGAAATTTTTTATTTATAAAAAAAATGCAAACTAAAGTTATCAGCCAAGGTGAAAGTTTTAATTCCACCTCAGCAGATAAACAACCAAATAACCAACTCAAAAATTCTAAAAAATTAAAATGTTTTTATGCATCAATGTAATCGTTAACCTGAGGACGCAGAAAAATAACTTGAACCAATAACGCAACCAATACAACACCAGCCATCATTGCAAAACCATTTCCTAATGTTCCTGCATCTGCATATTTTCCTAATAATGATGTAACCAATGCACCGCAACCAACACCCGTCATATTCAAAATTCCATAGGCCGTTGCTCTTTGCTTTGACGAAACAAATTGACAAAGTATCGGCATATTATTGGCATCAAACATTCCGTAGCCAATTCCGAAACAAAGAGCAGCACTTACAATATGAAAGAGAGAATTGCCGAAACCAATTAACAATAAGGCAGGAATCGTTAGACTCAATCCGATAGCACTTGTATAAACTCTCCCTTTGATATTTTTGACAACCCATTTATCGGATAATATTCCTCCGAAAATAACCCCTAACAAAGAAGACATTGAAATTGTTATTGTTGCCAATGGTCCGGCCTGTTCCATAGAAATTCCTAAATTATCCGAGAACAATGTTGGCAGCCAATTTTTGGTAGCCCAACCCGGTAGGCTGATTGTTGCAAAAAAGAATAAAATAATCCAAAACGAAATATTCGTAAACAACAATCCTAATCCTTTAAAAACAGAGCTTTTTTCTGCTTCTGATTTTAAATTAGAATCTACTGACTTGATCTGTGGAGCTTTTTTCTCGAATAAGAGAAAAACCAAAACAACAGCATAAGTAACTCCGATTAAACCAAAATAATGAAAGGTTGTATGCCAAGAATAAGCAGCCGCAATCGTTGCTCCAAATCCTCCTAAAGCTGACCCGACATAAAGACCAGTCATGTGAATTCCTATGGCAAGTGATCTTGTTTTTTGCTGATGATAATCGGCAATTAAAGATAATCCCGCAGGAATATACAATGCTTCGCTAACACCCATAAGTGCTCTTAACCAATACACTTGATCATAACCCGTTGCATATCCCATGGCATAGGTAACTGCAGACCAAACAAATAAACTCCCAACAATCAACCACTTCCTATTTAATTTATCAGCTATAAGGCCTGACACTGGGCTCATCAAAGCATATATCCAAAGAAATATTGCCATTAAGCGTCCAAAATTCTCCCCAGAGACCAATTCTGGAATGTCTGCTTCCATTGAAGGGCGCATGGTGGCCAACATTTGCCTATCCATATAGTTGAGCAACGCTACAACCCATAGCAAGCCCACTACCATCCAAGGATAATATTTTGAGTTCTTCATAATTCTTTATGATTAAAAAATGTATTCTAATGATTTTCGTCTCTTCTATTGGAGTGAAAAAAGCTAACCAGAAAAATCTAAGATTAAATTCAATTATTTTATTTTTCCCAACATTACATTAGGTGTTCTTATTCCCGGCTTTATTTCACCATTAGACAAAATAATATCATCTCCCCATAATACTGCAGTTGTTGTAACGGGAGCCAAAAAAGGCAATTCACCTACTTTTGTCCAAACATCCGTAAGCGTATTATACAACAAGATCTCTTTATAAAATCCTTGATGTGTCGTATTCAACACATTCTTCTCTGCAATAAGCCTTCCTTTTTCTTCTAGCGAATTTGATTGAGCAATCTGTGATAAATACGTTTCAATTTTATGAAAAGTCACACCATTGTCACCCCCAAGAATTAAAATCGAATGCGTTCCTACCGCAACCGCCGCGCCCGCAGAAAAATTGGTAGTATTTGTTCCATCGGATATAGCAGCTACACTTGACCAGGCTTTCTTTTTTGGATTAAAAACAAAAGTAGTGTTGTGTAAATCACTGATACCGGTAGCCGTTTTGGTTCTTCCTCCAATCACAAAAATGGCTGTACCTTCTTTTGTTTTTTGAACAACAGCAACAGCATTGGCCAAAGCAATAGGTAAATTAGGCAACTCTTCCCATGCTGGATTCAAAACATTTAAATCCAAACTATAAAAATGATTTGATGATTTTTTAGCTTCATCACCACCAATTGCATATACCGTATTTCCAATATGTGTCAATGCTATATTCGCCATTGCCAAAGGGAATTGTGGCAACGATAGAATGGCAATGTCATTTTTAGAATCTTTCCATTTCAAAATATAAGCCTTATTCAACAGTCCATTTTCATTTTCACCTCCTACATATACAACTCCTAAATCTGTTGAAGTAACACCACAATACGCTATCGGCTCAGGTAATTTAGCTTTTGTCTTTTTATTCCAAACAAAATTCTCTCCCTGTTTTTGCAGTACATGGATTTCATCAGAATATTTCTTTGCTCCTCCTTCCCAAGGCATTTTATCCGGAAAATTAGCCCCACCAGTCACAATCAAGACATTTTTATGTACCCCATTTATAGGCCCTGCAAATCCGAGAGATTTACTCCCTTCATTATTTTGCAAATAAGCTGCAATTTCCCATTCGATGGTATTAAAATCTCTTACCTGAGAACTAACCGTTGTTGTTATTGACATCATAAAAAATAATGGAATTAGAGAAAGTAATAACTTTTCTATTGAGTTCATTTATAATTAACTAGCCGGATTTGATCTAAAGCTTTTGAAATCCAAGCTTTCAACATCTTTTTGAAAATCCACAAATTGCTCAGCACTCATGTTTTTAACTGGTAATCTAAAATCACCCAAATTCAATCCTACAACTTTCATATAGGATTTACCAACTGAAATTCCTCCATATTTGCCTAAAAGACGAATCATGTTAATCGATTTTTGTTGTAAAACACGGGCTGAAACCAAATCATTAGAATTAAAAGCATCAATCAATCTGTGATATAAAGGCGCTGCATAATTAAAAGTGCTCCCCACTGCACCCTTTGCTCCTAGTACTAAAGCTGACAACATATTTTCGTCACGTCCCCAAAGCATATCATATTTACCTTCCTTGTAGCTCATACAGCTTTGGAAATCCATAAAATCTTCATGAGTATATTTTACTCCGGCAAAATTATCCAGTTTACCATCTAGTGCTTGAACCAAATCAAACATAGGCACGTTTACGCCTGTCAAAACCGGAATATGATAGTAATATAATGGCATATTTGGTACGCTCTCACCAACCATGATGCACGCTTGAGCTAACATATCAACATTCGCTGGTTTAAAATAAAAAGGAGCCGTAAGGGAAACAGCATATAAACCTATTTCATAAGCATGCTTTGCTAAGTCAATACAATCTGAGAGACAAGTACCTCCCAAAAATACCATTACTTTAAAATCGTCATCATGGTTTGAACAATCTGCCCATGCTTGTGCAACTGCTTTTTTTTCTTCTAAAGTAATCGAAACCCCTTCACCTGTAGAGCCATTTATAAAGGCTCCTGTAATTTTATTTTGTTTTAAAAATGCGTAATATCCTGAAATTAAGCTAACATCTAATTTTCCGTTTTTATCAAATGGTGTGAATGGTGCAGCTATAAGCCCTTGTAAGTGTTGAATTGTCATGATTTTTTTTCGTTAAATTATGGGTGTTATTTGACTAAGCCGAAAATTTTTGAATTTTTGAATTTTCGACTCAATCAATAACAGTAAGTTTTTAATCTAGATTAGTACCCAGGATTTTGAGTGACTTTTGGATTGTAATTAATTGTGTTTTGAGATATTGGGAATAATATCTGCTTCCCAGTCATAGAAGGCACATTACCGGTTTTATTGAAACGAACTAAATCCCACCATGCTTTTCCTTCGAAAGCCAATTCTTTTAGACGCTCATTCAAAATAACATCGTCATTTGCAGCTTTTGAAGAATTTGTGAACGAAGCAGTTGCATCGGCTCTTTTCATGACTTGATTCATCTCTACCGTTGGATCTTGTCCCAAAGCGTTCTTTATTTCGGCTTTCATCAATAAAATATCAGCCCAACGATAAATAATGATATCACTTGTAAATCGTCTTAAAGTACCGTCAACAGTACCATTGTATTTCATTAAACCTGTAACCACATCTGCAGTATTTGCAGTATTTCGTAAGGTTAAATAAGTAGCATCTTTTCTAACGTCTGTAACTGTAAAACTAAAGTGAGCTGGATCAGGCTGCACTCTTGAAATACCGGCATTTCCGGCACCAGAACCCAATGTTCCAAACATTGCTGTAGCAGCTGCTGTCGTTGCTCCTGGATAATCTGAAGGGCCTACATACATAAAAGAATTCCAGTTATCCGATAAATTTGAAGTAACATCCGTTAGTGAATAACGAACTGCAAAAAGAACTTCATTATTTCCTTTATTCGCATAACTGAATACATCCTTAAAATTAGGAAGTAGCGTAAATCCTGCTGGTATAGCATTTATAGCGCTTAATGCAGTATTCAAATCAGCCGATCCTCCATTTAATTGTTTGGCTGTCCACAAATTAACTTCTGCCTTTAGAGCATTCGCAGCCGATTTTGACAATTGTACTTTATTGATACTCTCGTCAGGGAAATTAGCAAGTGCCGATTCAATATCCGATTTGATGAAAGCAAAAGTCTCCTCCAAAGTATTACGGGGAACAATATATTCGTTTTGATTCGTGTTCTCTGTTGGCGTTGTCACAATTGGAACGCCTCCCCAAGAACGAGCCATAATAAAATAAGCTAAAGCTCTCATCGTATAGGCTTGAGCCAGATATCTTTTTTGTTCGTTTAAAGTAGATGGACTAAATTGAATAGTTGGAACATACTTTAAAATTAGATTCGCTTGTTGTACAACAGTATACAAACCACCCCAATCTACATCTACATTTTGAGCCGTAAGATTATTGTTGTAATAATTCGCTAAAGTTAATGGAGACTGAACTCCTCCTTTAATTTCGGCACTTCTTGCGCCACCCAATAAATAATAATTTTGTTGAGTTTGTGTTCTAAAATTAAAGTACAGTCCATTGACAGCTGCCTTGGCATCATCCTCAGTTTTCCAAAAAACACCAGAGGTGATTACACTTTCGGATTCTAAGTTTAAGTCGTCCGCGCAAGAATTCAATAGCGAGAGACAAGCGAATAAGATAGAATATAATATATATTTATTTTTCATGATATTTAATATTAAAATTTACAGACTTACATTTAATCCAAGTATAATATTTCTTGGTACAGGATATGTTCCTGTAGCTCCAGCCGAATTTAAACCTTGGCTAGACCCTCCATCAATACCTTGAACTTCAGGATTTAAACCTGTATATTTAGTGAAATAATAAAGATTACTTCCCGTTAGATAAAAGCGGGCAGATGCCAATTTTATTTTATTTGCAAAAGAAGTAGGAACGGTATATGCTAAAGTGATTTCTCTTAAACATAAATAATCTCCACTTTCATAATAACGGCTATTTCCTTGAAACATATTTGTATTATATGCGGCTCCGCTTGCCTCAGATCTAAATAAATTGTTTTGATTCGTTTGATCTGCCCAACGGTAACGTGGTACATCTGTAATATCTCCTTCTTTTTGCCAAGACTGTAAACTTTCAGCTAACAACCCATAATTTCCTTGAAATTGACCTACAAAACGAGCTCTGGCTTCATTGTATATTGTTGCTCCCAAAGAATAATCGGTTCTTACCACTAATGAAAATCCTTTATAACTTACATCAAAATTAAAACCTCCTACATATTTAGGAAACATATTTCCCATGTAGGTTCTATCTTTACTATCGATAACATTATTGCCATCAGTATCTTCAAAAACAGCGTCTCCAGGATATTTTATACCATTTGGATTACCACCTGCTGCATTTGTTTTAGTTACATAAGTATCTTTTGTTGTTGCATTATAAGCATCCGCAGCGGCTTGTGTTGGAAGAATATACAATTGTTTGTGAGCGTAAAAATCTCCAATTTTTTGTCCTTCTTGTGATCCACCAACATATACATACGATTTACTTCCAGCATCCCAAATTTGAGTACCACCAATTCTATTGTTTAAATTTCCGTTGTAAGGAAGTGTTTCAATAACATTAGTGTTGTGTGAGATAATAAATCCTGCATTAATTTTCAAATCATTTTGATTGTAAATATTAGCTGACAACTCCATTTCGAATCCTTTGCTTCTTAAACCACCTAGATTGGTCAAAACGGTTGAGAAACCACTATTAGAAGGCAAAGTCAAATTGGTCAATAAATCTGAAGTCAATTTATTATAGAAATCACCAATTAATCGAATTTTGTCTTCGTTTATCCCCAAATCAAAACCAATATTATTCGTTTGTGATTGCTCCCATTTTAATCCGGGATTTGCAATTTGAGAATTTACAATAGCAGACTGACCGTTGTAATTATTGGCAATTCCATTTACTGAACCAGAATATAATCCTCCAGCTTGAAAGTCACCTAGAGTTCCTAAATTACCATTGATACCAAAACTTCCTCTTAATTTAAATGAAGACAAAACGGTTGGCATTGCTTTCCAGAATTCTTCTTCATGGACATTCCACCCAACAGATACCCCTGGGAAAAATCCATACTTATTATCCGGTCCTAAACTTGAAGCACCATCATAACGGAAAGATCCTGTAAATAAATATTTGTTTTTATAATCGTAGTTCAAACGTCCGAAAACGCCGTTCATAACTAATTTGGTATTATTGGCATACACTGAAACTGGAATTGGAGACGAATCTAATGTTTGTGCCAGATCCGAAGGACTTCCTTTTCCTGAAGCATTAAATGTTTTTATAGTTCTTCCATAATTTGAAGCTCCTAACTTGGCTTGAAAATTTCCTATTTCATCAAATGATTTGGTATAGGTAAAAACTCCCTCAAATTGTGTTTGAAACAAACGATTATTCAATTGAGTTGCAGTTCGAGTATTATCTACTAATCCAGTACTTCCACTCAAAAAAGCTTGTTGAAAAGTGTTTCCAGAAGTATTTTCGGTATACAAAGACATCGAAGGCGCAAAATTCAAATCCTTTGTAATCTTCAAATCTCCATCAACAGCTAATTGCAATTTTTCATTTTCATTAATCCCTTTGACTTTCCCCATTTGATACAATGGATTTCCGTTAATGTTATTCTGCCCCGGAGCCAAAGTGCCATCTTCCAATAAAAACTTGGTGGTTGGAGCATTTCCTAAATATCTATTAAAAACAACACTATTGCTTACCACTTGATTATTATTAGACCTAGCATATAACATTTTACCGTTTAATGTAAAATTATCCGCCAAGTTAAAAGATGCATTCATTTTTGCTGTAAATCTTTCGTAACCTGTATAGATTGTCACTCCATCTCCTTTTAAATATCCTAAACTTAAATCGAAAAGACCTTTGTCTGTTCCCCCACTAAAATTTAAATTATAGTTTTGTGTAAAAGCATCTTGAAACAAAACATCATTCCAATCTGTACTTTTGAACATAATTGTATTCGCAGCATTAAGAGGATCTGCCATTTCTTGCCATCCTTTGGCTTGCAAAGAGGCAATCGTATCTGCTGACAAACTCGATTTTAATAATGTTGCAAATGGTGTATTATTATTCAAATTATTCCCAGTCCCATAAGGAGTTGCACCAAGTAATTGATTGTCTCTTGCATTAGGACGTGTACCACCCATAATATCAGCAGCATTTTTAACCCCTAAGCGAGATAGACGTATAAAATCTTCTCCTCCCAAAAAATCGTACTGTTTTGCGATTTGACTAAACTGAGAAGAATACCCAAAAGTAATTTTAGTTTTCCCAACCTTAGCAGTAGAGGTAGTAATAATAACAACCCCATTAGACCCACGTGCACCATAAATGGAAGTTGATGCAGCGTCTTTTAATACTTGCAATGAAGCAATATCGGCCGAGTTAATATCGTCAATTTGGCTACGAATTACCCCGTCAACAATATATAATGGTGTAGCTCCTGCAGGATTATCAATAGAGGTACCCCCACGAACTAAAATATTTGAAGCTTTACCCGGTTGACCAGATGCTGTACGAACAACTACACCACTTACATTCCCTTGCAATGCCTGAGTAACATTAGAATAAGGTACGTTTTCTAAAACTTTTCTATCTAATTTAGAAACCGAAGTACTAACAGTTCTTCTATTTTGAGAACCATACCCTACAACAATTACCTCATTCATTTGTTGTCCAACTTCTTTTAAAACAATATTCAGTTGTGCATCGCCTACAATCTTAACTTCTTGATCTTGTAAACCTATATAAGTTACAACCAATACAGTCACATCATCTGGAATTTCAATTTCAAAAGAGCCGTCAACATCAGTCTGTGTAGAAACCTTTGTGCCTTTAGCCAATATATTTACTCCAGGCAATGACTCTCCTTTTTCATTGGAAACCTTTCCTTTTATTTTTCTATTGATAGGTGCTATTGTGCTTTTCTTTAAAGTAGGCTCATCTTTTGGAATTAAAGAAATGGTTTTACCTTGAATAATCCATTTTACTGACGATTCCTTAAAAGCTTCTTGCAATACTTTTTCGATTGAAGCATTTTTCACATCAATTGAAATTGGCTTTACATTCTTTAAAATAGTAACGTCATAGAAAAAAACGTAGGTTGTTTGTTCTTTAATAACTGACAAAACTTTTTTTGCTGACACATTCTTTCCAGAAAAAGTTATCGTTTGAGAAGATACTGCTGCCGATACATTGAGCGTAAGAGCAATTATCAATATGGACGTTAATTTCATAACTTTCCAGAATTTAGGAGTAAGCCAAGAATTTCTTGACTTGCATTTTGGTAATAATTTCATACTTTTGTAATGATTTTGGTTAATAATAAATTTTCCTTGCTTGGTCTATTTATACGTTTTTCAAGTCATAGTTCCTTTGTACTAAGGAACAAGCCAGCGATGCTTCCAACATCTGCTGGCTTTTTTTATTGAATTACAGATAAATATTTTATAAAATGAGTTTCCTCGATTTGTCTTTTTTCTTAAGGCATTACTCTCAAAACTTTGCCTTCTATTTTAAAATGAATATTATTTCCCTCTAAAATTTTTAATACTTGTGATAGTTCTAAATCACGATTTATTTCACCTTCAAAATTTCTGGAAACAACCCCTTTTTCGAAAACAATATCTACATCATACCATCTGCTTAATTGACGCAGAACAGTTTCTAAACTTGCATTGTTAAAATAAAACATGCCTTTTTTCCAAGCCATCACTTCATCAAAATTATCAAGGTCCTTAACAGCTACAGCTCCAGTATTTTTTATTTCGGCTTGCTGACCAGGTTTTAAAAGTACTTTTTTATCTGTTTTACCTACCAAGACACTACCTTCTAAAAGCGTGGTATTAATTTCACTTTCATCATCATAACTATTGATATTAAAATGAGTTCCCAACACCTTTACTTCAACATCCTTAACACTTACTGTAAAAGGTCTGCTTTTATCTTTGGCTACCTCAAAATAAACTTCTCCTTTTATAGAAACCTTTCTTTCATTAGCGGCAAAAGAAGTTGGAAATGTAATTGAGGAAGAAGCATTAAGCCAAACTTTTGTACCATCTGACAATTCTAATTTATATTGTCTCCCTCTCGGCGTAGTCATAATATTAGTAACGGCTTTAGCATTGTTCTCTCCCTTATAAACCAATTCTCCATCCTTTTTTGAAACAGCTGTATTACTTTGATTGGCCAAAACTCCATTGGCTACACTATCCAAAACAATTTGAGAGCCATCTGCCAATGTAAGTATGGCACCTGTTCTTCCTGGAGGAATTACATTTTTTTCATTATTAACTACAGCAGGAGCAATAGTATCCTTTTGAGAAAATTTAAAATATCCAAGCCCAAGAACAACTACGACACTCGCAGCAACAACTAATCTTTTCCAATTAAATAAAGTAAAATCTGCTTCTTCTTCAATTTCATTATTAGCATTCATTTTCACTCTAAGCTTTTCAATAAAATGCTGAGTCGATTCCGAACTCTCACTAATAGGTTCTATACTTTCATAATTTTCGCGAAGGATATAATCCAAATCATCCGCATATTGAGGATCATCAATCATTTTTAACAACTGTGCTTTCCCTTCAGGAGATATTTCCCCTAAAACAAACTGGTACATAAGTTCTTTAAACACTTCTTTTTGATACATAACTAAAAGATTTAAGCCTTGTGATAATGTCCTTCTTATATAAAGACGAGGATACTTCAACAAAGTGGCAATGAAAATTATAAAAAAACTAAAAAAAGAATAAAAAAATATTGTGAGCTCAATAAAAATCACAAAAAAGAAGAAATAAAAGAACGCAGACCTATACCCAAAAGGATCAGCAAACGGATACCATAATGCCTGTGAAGATAAATTCTAAGGAAGTTTAAGGCCTCTAATAAGTGCCAACGTATGGTTCTTTTGGCCAGACCAAGTTCTGAACTAATGAAATCCGTATCTTTTCCTTCTACACGACTCAATAAAAATATAGTACGTCTTGGTTCTGTCAAAAGATTGGCTCCCTCATTTATGATTTTATCTAATTCCTTATATTCGTATTGCTCGTCCGGTTTTAAAAACATTTCCTGAAGTTTTTCTCCTTTAAAGGATTCTGTTTCGATCAATTTTTTACGAATATGGGAGATAATTAAATTACGGCTAACGATGAAAAGGTAATTGTCAAAACTTTTTATTTCGGACAACTTTTCTTTTTTTTGCCAAATTTGTATAAAAATATCTTGGGTAAGTTCTTCGGCTACAGGATACGATTTTACAAAACTCAAAGCCTGTTGCAACACTTTTTGCCAATATTTCTCTACGAAATAATTATAAGCCATTTCGTTCCCTGATGCTAATTCTAATAAAATAACTGACTCATCTGAAGTGAGCAATGGTGATTTCATAATACGTTTTTGGAGGTTAGTTGGTTAACTATTGGTTAAGCAAACATAACTAAATATATTAAACTTTAAAAAAATAAAAGAATGCCCCCCTTAATAACACTCCACAATATTGCCCCCTAATCTTGTATCAGTACAAAGCTGTTTCTTACTATGCATGCCGTTATAGACTCCTTTTAAAATTTGTCTCATTTATTCTTACTACCCGTTATACAACGAAACATTGTCATCCTCGTCTATTTTTTTTATACGCTTCATAACTAAATTTATTGTTTATTGCGAGAAAGATTTTGCCTGTTATAACAAGTGTGCATAAAATTAAATCATGAACAAAACTTGGATTTGAGATGATCAAGCTTAAGCTTAAAATTACTCTTTTTTTTTGCAAAAAAAATCCTTTCTTGAGCTATTTTGTGCAGATATGAAATCGTTTACCTATCATTTTCAGCAAGGTAAGAAGATACCCGCTTTACAATAACAGATATCTAACGGTTTAATCTTGACTTACTAATTCCCACAAATAGCGTTTGTATTTTATGTAAAAAAAGCTACACCTTAGCAAAAGCAAAAACGGATGTCTAGCTTTAAACCAATCAAAAAATCGATTTGTTCAAACTGTTTTATACTTGAACATCAATTTCATTTCAAACGGTAAAGAATGTATAATTTAGAAAAAAAAATACTTAGAAAATTCGAAAAATGTATATAGTACAACTGAATGCGTTTCTATAAAATAGAAATTGAATATCAACATAAAGTATATGAAGGATGGCATTCTCATCAAAATACACTTATAACCCGAACCTCTCTTCGAGGTCTCCTGACCTAGCTAACTGAATGTTATTCCAAACCTAATTTTGTGTGATATGATAAAATCACACAAAATAATCTAATAATCCTGCATACAACACCTACTACAACCGATTTGGACAATAAACTTAATGGAAAGTTAGTCTTATATTTCGAATGATTAGCTTCGCCTGTTCGCTATCGCTCGGGTACTTCGTCTATTCGTCCCAATAATTATCGGGACTCGGGTGGCTAATCCGAAAACAGGGCTTAATTTAATCCCAAAGCCGCTCCAGTACAAGAACGTCATTTTGCCCCAACATAATAAAAAAAAGAAAACTAATCCAAAGGGGAATAAATTTGTAGTTTTATCAATTATAAAATAAGAATTACAGAATGAAATATACACTAGTAGGAGAAGAAACGGAAAGGTTAAAATTTAGGTTATTAAATCTTGAGGATTTTGATGTTTGGGTTGAATTCTTTGAAAATATTGAAGTTTGTAGGTTTTTAGGAGTGGACAAAATTCAAACACCAAAAGAAAGATGTAAACTTTGGTTTGAAATGACATTTGAAAGATATAAAAAAGATTTGGGCGGAGCGAACGTATTAATAGAAAAATCGACAAATAAAATTATTGGTCAAAGTGGACTTATAGTCAGAGAAATTGATGGTAAGCAAGAAATAGAGATTGCATATTCAATTTTGCCAGCATTTAGAAAAAAAGGATTCGCAACCGAATCGACTGAAAAATGTAAAGAGTTTGCTTTTGCAAATAAATTTTCTGAAAGCTTAATTTCAATAATTAATATTGAAAATGTTAATTCTGAAAAAGTTGCCGAGAAAAACGGAATGAAAAATGACAAAACAATTGATTATAATGGAATGTTAGTAAATATTTACAGAATCAATATTAATGAACAATAAATAGAAAAACGAACGTAGAACAACTACTACAACGGATTTAGGCAATTGCCCTAATGGAAAGTTAGTCTTGTACTTCGGATGATTTACTTCGTCTATTCGCTATCGCTCGCGTGTTCACCTGTTTTTACAGAGAGTTAACAATAAACTCATGAAAACGTCCTCTTCCCCGCCCTTATATTTTTATACCAAAAATCATGGTAAGGATTTGCGCGCTGGCCGCTGGGAGTGCCCCCCTAGCGGAGCGGTTGGGGCGCGATAAGGAAATCTGTCCGATGATTTTTAGTTTAAAAATATTCAGGCTTGATCTTTTGTTTCTTTTCCATCAAGGGAAAAGAAAAAATGCTCTTAAAATAAAACAGCATAAACTGATGAAAACGTCTTCTTTCCAGCTCTAATATTTTTATAACAGAAAACACGGTAAGGATTTGCGTGCTTGCCATAGCGAGCATCCCAGCTCTTAGAAGTCTCCTGACCTCAGTTCGGCAAAGTCTCGCTATTTTGTGTTTTTTTCTTGATTTTTAAGATGGTACCTTTTTCCGTGAATGCTTTTAGAATATTTTGAATTGAAAAAATAAATTTAGAAATGTGGGAGTGGCATAACTTTTACTTTTAATGATGTAACACTTTATACAAGTAAAAGACGGACTTTTGTACAATGAGAATTCGGTTATACCACCGAAGACATAATGAAACAAAATAAAATTATGACAACCACTTTATCTATAGTAGTCTTCATTCTGATCCTATTCATTCTTGGCAAAGTAAACTTGTCCATAAAATTCAGCAGGGAAGTAAAAGCACTTTTTGCTCAATCCAAGAGAATAGCTGGCCAGTCATTTCATAAAACCCAATTGGACAGTTTACCGGAACCCGTGCAACGCTATTTTAACCATATCCTAAAAGAAGGGCAACCCTACATCAGTTATGCTAGAATAAAGCACAATGGGCTATTCAAAACAGGGCTTGACAAAGGTTGGATAAACATAACGGGGGAACAATATGCAACAACAGAAAAGCCGGGCTTTATTTGGAAAGGCACAACCGCAATGTTTGTTGCCCGGGATATGTATATTTCAGACAAAGGCAGACTGATTGCCACGCTTTTTTCACTGTATAATGTTGTGGATGCAAAAGGGGACAAATACAATGAAGGCGAACTGCTTCGCTGGTTGGGAGAGAGTGTTTTATATCCGACAAATTTTTTACCCAGTGAAAGATTACAATGGTTCCCGATAGATTCAAATACAGCAAAACTGACTTTTGAGTATAACGGACTTTCGTTGTTTTTCAAAATCACGTTTAATGAAATAGGCGAAATAACGGAAATGGAAACCAAAAGATATATGGGCGAAGACAGTTTAGAAACCTGGGTTATAAAAGCGGCAAATTACAAAGAATGGAATAACGTAATTATACCAACAGCTTTTGACGTTATATGGCGATTGGACAAAGGAGATTTCAGTTATGCAAAATTCAATATCACTGAAGTGGAGTACGACAGACCTGAAAAATTCTAACTTCAATAGTAAACGGTATTGGGAGTCGTTGAATTATTAAAGCAAAAAGAGACATCGGCCTGTATGATTTTGGTCTCACCCGAAATAAACCAAATAAGCATATGATCATCAAACATCAAATCGGATTTAAACAGTTTGTCATCATAGCAGGAAAGCTTGATTTCAGGGGTCAAATATTTTGAGATATGTTCCTGTAACGATTGTTGTTTTTCCTTTAAGGCTGATGCCTTTTATTACATCACTTGCTGTTAACGTTGCGTTAAAACCAGAATCTAAAGGTTTTTGTAATGCTCCGTGATAATTGTTTTGTCTCATTTTAGTGTTTATTTAAATGTTATAAGGCAAAATTAAGGAGACAACATACAAGTCACTTTGTTCAAAATTCCATTTCACTTTGTTCATAATGTCAATTTGATTTAACAGCCTGTATAGTTATTTTAGGATGTACAATAAGCCTGAAGGTGGAATTGCGTAATTTTGTAGTGCATTAAGTAACTAGCTTCTTGATATCAAACTATGAACAATACATTTTCTGACAGCAGCCAAATTGGAATGGTATCCACTTTTTCTGAACTTGTAAATACGGATTTTAAGGGAGAAATGAATGCCCTATGCTGGTACCGAAATTTGGAAGGCGATTTTGCAGCCATTGTAAATCAACTGCAAATAAAAGAAAATATAACGGAAGTTTATCCTAAAGATTTATTGGCACTCCAACTATCGGAAAAGGGAAATATAGCAAGGGAAATTATCTTAAATGATTTACGCTTATTAGCCGATTTCGGAGCTTCCCCTTCTCTTAATTTACTTAAATGTTACGAACGGGATGATGAATTTGATTTCATATCCACCGATGTGTATTCATATCATGTTGATCGTTCGCCCATTGCAACGGATACTTTTTTATGTACCTATCACGGTATGGCAAGTGATATTATTTCTAATGAACAAGCGGACCAAAAAATTCTAATCCCTGAAATTCGAAAAAAGCTCAAAGAGCTGCATAACGGCCCATCGGAGGAATTTGAAAACTTTTTAAAGGAAAATTATTTTGATTTGCATTATCAGGCGCAACCCCATGCAGTGCCTATTAATTTAGGATTAGGACATCTTTGGCGTCTGGCGGTGGATCATCCAAAACAACAGGTGCTACCTTGTATTCACAGAGCACCAATAGAAAATGAAGGAGAATACCGTTTATTGTTGATTTGCTAAAAAACAGGCGTTATATCAACTTCTTTGATTCCCGATACTCGGAATTGCATTCTGTGACCGTCTTTTCTACCTCCATTATATTTTTACACCTGAAATCATGGTAAGGATTTGCGCGTTGGCCACAGAAATAAACTCATAAAAACGTCCTCTTCCCGCCCTTATATTTTTGCACTAAAAATCACGGTAAGGATTTGCGCGCTGGCCGTCTGGAGTGACCCCCTAGTGAGTGCCCGGCACGAACGGCTGGGGTCACGATAAGGAAATCCGTCCGATGATTTTTTGTGCAAAAATATTTTAGACTTGATCTTTTGTTTCTTTTGCATCAAGGCAAATCGAAGATTCAGTAAACACCACTTAAAATAAAAAATAAGTGAGTTAAAAGAAAAATCACTTCTTAATACTTTCTTTCACTTCAAAAATCTCACGCTTTAATTCCAAAAACATCTCTTCCACACTTACAGCTTCAGAAACCTTGGGCTTAATATCACTTCGCCCAATATTGCATTCATACTCCCATATCTCCAATATATCAGAAGCTTTAACTTCATAGTTAGGATAAAACCGATTGTCGGATTCCAAAACAAGTGCATTCTTTTTGTTTTTGTTGAGACGCTTATAAACCATCCCCTCACTCTTAGTGATGAATATATAGGTCTTGCCATCAAGCACCTCTCCCAGTGATTCTACGTAACGACCAATAATGATGGAACCATCCTCATGTGGAGGCATGGAATCGCCCTCTACGGGGAATCCTCTGTGCTTGCCAGCACCCAAAAAAGGGAGTGAAATTTGCTGCAGACTCTCAATATATTCGGGATCGGCATAACCGTTTAAATAACCGGCCTTCACCTTTTGTGTCACCACTTCAATAAAATTCTCTCCTTCCCTATCCACCATAATCGGAAGCACTAATCGATTATTCTCCAATTTCAGTAAATCTTGCGTGTCAATTTTACGTACATCTACCGACAACAACAAATCGATACTGATGTGGTAATAATGCGCTATTTTCTTCAAAATATCATAGGGAGCCTCCGATGTGCCATCTTCATATTTCACATACCTTCCCCTGGTAATACAAAGATTCTCGGCAAGTTTCTCCTGCGATATCTTATGCTTTACCCGAAGGGTTCTGATATTGTCTGAAAATAAGGACATAGCAATTTTGTTACAATTTGTAACAGCAAATATATTAAAAAATGTTACAACCTGTACTAATTTTGTTCACTACAAAAACAAAGGAAAATGATACGGGCAATTGTACACATGGATTTGGATACCTTTTTTGTATCCTGCGAAAGATTGGAAAACTCTCAATTGGAGGGAATTCCACTAATTATTGGTGGTGGAGATCGCGGTGTGGTAGCTTCCTGCTCCTATGAGGCACGTCGTTTTGGAGTGCGCTCGGCTATGCCCATCAACATGGCGATGCGGCTTTGCCCACAGGCCAAGATTGTCAAAGGCGATATGGAATTGTACTCCAAATTATCGCATGATGTAACCCAGGTGATTCAGGAAAAAGCACCCATAATGGAAAAAGCCAGTATTGATGAGTTCTATCTCGATATTACAGGCATGGATCGTTTTCATGGCAGCTATAAATGGACGAATGAACTAGCACAATCGGTAATTAAAGAAACGGGATTGCCTATCAGTTTCGCTTTGTCTGTCAATAAAACGGTTTCCAAAATAGCCACGGGTGAAGGCAAACCCAGAGGGAATTTAGAAATTCCCGAGAATAATGTACAAGCCTTTTTAAATCCGCTGTCCATCCAAAAGATACCAATGGTGGGCAATGTGACTTTTCAGCTTTTATCCCGAATTGGCATTCGCACCATCCAGACACTCTCCGAAATGCCTGCCGAAGTACTCCAACGCATGATTGGCAAAAATGGTCTGGAAATATGGAAGAAAGCCAATGGCATTGACAATACTCCTGTAGAACCCTATACGGAGCGAAAATCCATTTCTACCGAGCATACTTTTTCCCAGGACACGATTGACATCATAAAACTCAAATCGGTGCTGATGGGTATGGTCGAAAAACTGGCTTTCCAACTCCGTTCCGAACAGTGGCTAACCTCAACGATAGTGGTTAAAATACGTTATGCCAATTTTGACACCGAAACCAAACAATGCAAAATAGCCTACACCTCAGCAGACCACGTCCTAACCCGAAATGTAACCGATCTCTTCGATAAACTATACCATCGACGAATGCGGCTTCGTTTAATAGGCATCCGTTTCAGTGGACTCGTAAGAGGTACCTACCAAATCAATCTCTTTGAAGACACACAGGAAATGCTGTCCCTTTATGCCGCCATGGACAAAATGAAGAGCCGTTATGGGTTTGATGCCGTAATGCGTTGTGCCGGCGCATCCTTTAAACCCAACACCAAAGATGAAATTTTAAGACGTAAACTCTAAACAATAAACAATAAACAATTACACGATTAAACAACAAAAAACAATGTACCTCAACTGCCACTCCTTCCATTCCTTGCGTTACGGCACTATTCCTCTAAAAGAGCTCATTGGACAGGCGGTCGCTTGTGGGGTAAAAACAATGGCACTTACGGATATTAACACCGTAACCGGAATTTATGACTTTATAAAAGGATGTGATGCCGTGGGAATCAAACCGATTGTAGGTATCGAATTTCGTTGTCATCACCAATTGCGATACATAGGTTTGGCTAAAAATACCAATGGACTCGCCGAGATGAACCGCTTTTTGACTGCCCATAATTTCAGTGGGGAGTCCTTGCCTATTTGCGCTCCCAAATTCAATAACGTGTTTATCATTTATTACTTAGAGGAAGCTCCTGCTACGCTTCGGGAGAACGAGTATATTGGAATTCGACCGGAAGAACTACCGAAGCTATTTCTGTTGGAATGGAAAAGTAAAATTTCAAAAATGGTCATCCTCCAGCCCGTAACTTTTAGAACCAAAAGAGAATTCAACCTGCATAAGATTCTGCGGGCCATAGATACCAACAACATCCTGTCCAAACTTACCGAGTCGGATTATTGCAAGACTTCCGAAGTAATGTTGCCCTTGGAATCCCTTTTATTGGCCTATGAGGAGTACCCCGAAATTATTTCCAATACACAAGCAGTAATGGATTTGTGCAATTTTGAATTTGAATTCAATACCCCCAAAAATAAAAAGTTCTACACCACCAATCGGGAAAGTGATCTGGCACTGTTAACCACCCTAGCCTATCAAGGACTTTTGTGGCGTTATGGTAAAGACAATACTTTGGCCAAAACCCGTGTGGAAAAAGAACTTAAAGTAATTGACCAACTCCAGTTCTGCGGTTATTTTTTAATCACTTGGGATATTATTCGCTACAGCAACAGCCGTGGATTTATGCACATCGGTCGTGGTAGCGGGGCCAACAGCATCATTGCCTACTGCCTGGGGATTACAGATATTTGCCCGTTGGAACTCGATTTGTACTTTGAACGCTTTTTGAATCTGAATCGTAAGAGCCCGCCCGATTTTGATATCGACTGGAGTTGGAAAGAACGCAATGTAATTTTAGAATACATTTTTAACCGATACGGAGCCGACCATGTTGCCTTCTGTGGTACGAATGTTGAATTCAAATACCGTTCTATCTTTCGGGAAGTGGGTAAAGTCTTTGGATTACCCAAAGAAGAACTCGATAGACTCGCCAAGAATCCAATGAAGTTGCACGACAGCAACAGCATAGTGAAATTGGTACAAGAATACGGTATGTTGCTGGAGAAATACCCAAACCAGCGTAGTATGCATTCCTGCGGAATTATAATCTCCGAAGACCCCATCACCAATTATACACCGTTGGAAATGCCTCCCAAGGGATTCCCTATTGTGCTTTTTGACATGCATATCGCCGAAGACATCGGCTTCGAAAAATTCGACATCCTGAGCCAACGGGGCATTGGACATATTGATGACAGCGTGAAACTTATTGAAAAAAACAGGGGAATCCGAGTGAATATTCGCGACACTTCCCTCTCTAAAGATGAAGCTTTAGCCAATAACTATTTGGCTCAAGGCAAAACCATTGGTTGCTTTTATATAGAAAGCCCGGCCATGCGAGGTTTATTGCGACGCCTGAAATGTGATAATTATAAAACACTGGTAGCTGCCTCATCAATTATTCGTCCGGGTGTGGCACAGTCTGGAATGATGAAAGAGTATATCTTTCGTCACAACCATCCCGACAGATTCGAATACTTTCACGAAGTGTTTAAAGAACAGCTTGGGGAAACCTATGGCATTATGGTCTATCAGGAAGATGTCATTAAAATTGCCCTCTACTACGGTGGACTTCCCGCAGCAGATGGAGACATTCTCCGTCGTGCCATGAGTGGCAAAGGACGCTCTAAAGAAGCACTTCAAAAAGTCAAAGACAATTTCTTCGCCTGCTGTGCCCAAAAAGGACATCCCCTTGCCCTTAGCGAGGAAATCTACCGACAGATTGAATCTTTTGCCGGTTATTCATTCTGCAAGGCGCATTCTGCTTCCTATGCCGTGGAAAGCTATCAAAGCCTGTATCTTAAGGTCTATTACCCCATTGAGTTTATGGTGGCTGTCATCAACAATCAGGGTGGATTTTACAGAACTGAAGTCTATGTGCACGAAGCGCGTATGGCAGGAGCCACCATCCATAATCCTTGCGTGAACAAAAGCGAATACGAAACCACGCTCTATGGTACTGATGTCTATTTGGGATTTATGCACCTACAAAGTTTGGAATCCAAAATGGCACATTTCATAGTCTCGGATCGGAACAAAAATGGTGACTTTCAATCGCTGGAAGATTTCATCAATCGCATCCCAATGGGCATTGAAGGAATTAAAATCTTAATTTTTATAGGCGCTTTTCGCTTTACTGGCAAAACCAAAAACCAGTTGCTCGTTATCGCCAGTTTACTCTTGAATAATTTCAAACCCGAAAACAGAAACTTATTATTGATACAAGAACCTGTTAAAGAATACAAACTCCCAACGCTGGAGCGTTCTCTGTTTGAAGACGCTTTTGACGAAATTGAACTACTCAGTTTCCCTGTTTCCTGCACTCCCTTTGACCTTTTGCAGACCAAGTCACGCGGCGACATAATGGCCAAAGATCTTCTTTCCTGTCATAAAAAACAAGTACGAATGCTGGCCTATCTCATCTCCAGAAAACAGGTACCCACCAAAAGAGGAACTATGTATTTTGGAACTTGGGTTGACCATGAAGGTTCTTATTTTGATACGGCACACTTTCCCGACAGTTTGACTCAGTATCCTTTTCTGGGAGGTGGCTGTTATCTCCTTCTGGGCACAGTAGAAGTAGATTATCATTTCCCAACTATTACCATAACCAAAATGGCCAAGATGCCCTTTATCCCCGATCCTAGATATATGGATTCCAAAGACCAGTTCAAAACCCAAAGCCAAATCAAGGAAGATGTCAGCAGTACCCATCGTGCTCCTTATCCACAGGAACATGAGATACATCTCCCTAGACATAGAATGATTTCTTGATTTAATTTCATTAACTAAACGCTCACTTTTTTGTAATTTTACAAACCCTTTTTATTTAAACAATACCAAAAATGCCATACTCTAACACTACTTTAATGCGCTTTTTAGAAGCACAAAACAAAATGTACCTCACCGCTTTTTCTGAAATTGAAAAAGGTAAAAAAGAGACCCATTGGATGTGGTTTATCTTTCCTCAGATAAAAGGATTGGGACACAGTGATACTGCAAATTATTACGCCATTGCCAACCTAAAAGAAGCGGAAGAATTTCTGGAGCACCCCATATTGGGCAAACACCTTATAGAAATTACAACACTACTCCTACGTTTGAAACATAAATCTGCAGAAGCAATATTTGGAAACTTAGATGCCATCAAATTACGTTCTTCAATGACTCTTTTTGCTTCGGTAAAAAATACAAATCCCATATTCAAAGAAGTATTGGATGTTTATTTTTCAGGTCAGTTTGATACCCTTACTTTGTCCATTATTAATTCAACTTCACATAAACCTATTGATTCTACAACCTCATGAAAATATTGATGTCCTATATGGTTTAATTCCTGTTTTTAAAAATATGCAATACCACATAATATTGCCAATCCACATAAAAGAGGATGTGCATGAAAAACGTCCTCTCCACTGCCCTTATATTTTTAGGCCAAAAAATCAAGGTAAGGATTTGCGCCATTGCCGTAGGGAGTGACCTCGGAGTGGAGTGTGAAACACGAGCGGCTGGAGCCGCGATAAGGAAAACCGAAACGAAGTGAGGTTCATCGAACACCAATAACAATAAGTGATTCGTGAGATAAATACGTTCGATGATTTTCTGCTATAAAAATATTCAGGCTTGAAATCGAAGATTCATGAATACCACAAAACAATACTAACCCATGAATATTTTTTTGTTACTTTTTTCATCAAGACAAATCGAAGATTCAACGAACACCACTTATAATAAAAATTAAGTGAGCTAAAAAAGTAAAATGTTCTTAACAAAAAAAAGTCCAATAAAACTATTAAAATTACTGGACTGCATTTACATCATCATTTTGCGTCGTAAGCTGGCTGATAGTAGATAAAATAACAGCAGCCACAACCATATAGCCTTCAATTGAAGTAACGACTACAGGCAAAGCAATTGATGCGGCCAAACAGTACCGCCTACAGTAGCCAATGCCAATCCAATAATACCTAAAAATAATATCCAAAAGAATAAGAAAAAGTAATATTTAAAAAGTTAAGGCTTCGATTTTATAACAGAAGCCTTAACTTTTCAACTTACACACTTTATGGGACAGTGTCTTGGATAGCGTAAAACTATTTAGTAATAGTGCTTTTTTTATCAATTTTCATATAATCACTAATTACTTTTTCAGAAATCTTCGGATTTGCCCCTTCTTCTCCAGCTACTAAAGCCCCAATTGCACAAGCATAATTCAATGACTTTTGAGGCGACTTCCCTCTTAGTAACCTTACTATTAGTGATGCTAAAAATGAATCCCCTGCACCAACAGTATCCACTACCTTAATAAAGTAACCGCTATTATAATAAAACTTCTCATTGTAGTACAAAACAGCTCCAAATGCACCTTTGGTAACACATACTTGTTTTGTATTTGTTTTGTCTGCAATAAATTTAATGTTTTGCTCAAAAGAATTATAGGGAGAATTTAATTTTCTGCTTATTTCAAAAAGTTCTTCATCGTTAAGCTTGATGAAGTCTGCCTTTATCATAAGCTCTACTAATACATCAATTGTATAATAGGGAGCTCTTAAATTGACATCAAAAACTTTATATTTTGCTTCTTCCAATAAAGCTTTTAAAGTTGACCTAGATTCTTCATCCCTACAGATTAAACTTCCGAAAATAAAAACATCAGCATCAGAAACCTTTTTCTTTATATTTTCATTCAATACTATTTTATCCCATGCAGAAGGATATAAAATATCATATGATGCATTTCCCTTTTCATTAATCATTACATTAACAACACCCGTTTTATACTCTTCACTAATTTGAATTATATCCGTATCAATCCCTTTTTCTGATAAAAAAGAAACAATTTCTTTACCATCAGCATCGGAACCAATTTTACTGATAATAGTAGATTCAGCTCCAAAGGATTTCATTCTAAGTGCAACATTCAATGGTGCTCCTCCTATTTTCTTATGGGTTGGAAATACATCCCATAAAACTTCTCCGAATGTGACCGCTTTAACTTTAAATAACTTAATCATTTTTTCTAATTTTAATAAATTAAAGGGTAAGAGTATAGCCTTACCCTATAACAACTTAACTTAATCTAGCATTATTTTGCATCTAAATAATAAATGGAATTACGATAAATCACTTTATTATTCTGGTTTTGTCACCTGAAGATCTGAAACTGTAAAATTTTGTCCCTCTGCTATGATTCCCCATTTATTTTTATCCCTTCCATAAATACGATTGCTCAATGCTGCTTTTCCATTAATGTAAAGAATACAAACACTTCCTTCGGCAACAATTTCAACATCATATTTCACGCCCGATTGAAATTTAAAAGGAATCCTGGTTACTTCTTGTGAAGCCGAATTGTAACCTACAATTTTACCTTTACTAGGCTCAAAAGCAATTTTATAATAGCTTCCGCCATCATTGGTCTGAAATACAAAACCAGCTGAACCAGTTGCATTTCCAAGAGTGAATTGTCCTTTTATCTTAACTTTTTTCTCAATATTTTTAAACAACACCATCGCCTTCTCCGATGCACCATTTAAATTATAAGTACCGTTACTTTCTGTTACATTCCCTAAAGTTGTAGCTGTTTCAACCTTGATGCTTTTAGAAAATAAATCTTTTACCGATTTCGGTGCCTGAGCTCCAAGAGTTCCGTCTGCATTTTGTGTCAACTCATGAATAACCATATTACCCGCCCACTCTTTGTTTCCAGTATCATTCTCAGGTGATTTTCTGGCATTCCAACCAAAAACATAACGTTTGTTTCCGTCTGAAGCTGTTTTTCCTGCATAAAAATATTCACCATCAATCATATCATTTTCAGGAGTGATCCAAGGTCCATTGATTGAAGATGCCATTCTATAATGTGTTCCTTTTGAACCGCCCCAGTTTTCAGAGAAAAATAAGTACCAATAATTGCCCATTTTAAAAACATCAGCACATTCCATCATCAGATAATTCTCTTGTGCTGTAGTCGTATAAATAGGTTCTTGAACATCCCATTTACCAGATACAGGATCCGCACATGTAAAATGCAACAAAACGGCTTTCCTTCCTGGCTCAGTTTGGGTACTTACAATCATTGAATATTTTTTTAGTTCCTCATTATAAAACACATGAGGATCTCTAAAATCATAATTGTAGTATCCTGCAGGAGCTGTAATTTTAAATGTAGATACTTTTATCCAGTTTTTCAAATCGGTACTTGTGGCGCATAACACGCTTTCTCTTGCATTAGATTGCATAAAAGCCGGCGTTTCATTGTGGCCTGTATAATAAAAATAATATACATTACCCACCTTGACAACCGAACCTGTTCCTACCGCAAAATCCGGATCGGTGGCATTTCCGAATGGAATCATTTGGCCCTCATATGAAAATTTAACTAAATCGCTACTTTGAAATTCATGGATATCATGAAATCCTTTTCCGGCAGGTTTATTCTGTGCATCATGCAGAAAAAAGATATGGAATTTTCCATTATCAAAATAAGGCATTATGTCTCCTGTATAACCTGCACTATAGTAAGGATCCGTACCACCCATCCATTGGGATGGTGGTACAGGATAAATACTTGTCATTTCTACGGGACCTCCAGAAATGGAACCCCCAATATAGGTATCATCATTTTGACTGCAGGAAACCAGCGAAAAAAAGATTGATGATAACAGTACTATTTTTTTATACTTCATTGTAATTGTGTAAGTGTGATTAATTTTTAACTAAATAATTAATACTGTTTTGTGTCAAAAGCTTGATGTTAGTTATAAACTCATTCGGTTGGCTTGGTACTCCGCTGCTGTTGGTTTCGTTGTACCAGTCATACGCTCCCATTGAAATTACAACTACGTTTTTATCTGTGGCATTATTTGGCCACTCTGCGATAGTTACACGCCCATCAAGTGAATCATCCCAAGACTCGCTGGCAAGATTTGTACCTCCGGTTTGACTTCTCCAACCTTCACCGTTAACATATCCTCCCCATTCTGGAACAAACCACCATGCAGTATGATTCTGTCTGAAAGTACCGCTTTGAAGTAAATTTGCTTTTCCGGTTTCATAAGTGGTCAGCCCTTGGAAAATCGGGTGGCTTTCATGTCCTTTGAAAGACATTCCCCATGAATTTCCATCTACAAATCCATTTGGAGGAAAATCTCCAAAAACGTTGTTTGGCCCTTTTCCGGAAGGAACGATTCCCAAAGCATCAACATATTGCGATGCAAAAGTGGTCAATAATAAATTTCCTCCATTGGTACGGTAATTTTTCAAAGCATCCGTTACAACAGGATTGTAAGCCACTGCAGGCAAATTCGTGGCAGAATCAAAATGCCACCATATTACATTTATACCACTTAAATCCGCTCCTTTCAGAATACTGTCAAATGATATGTATTTTGCTCCAGGAAAATTTTGGAACAACCAGTCTGCAGCAGTAATTTCATCCATATTTGTTATTCCTGCTCTAGTTGCCGCCGTTCCTAAGAAAGCAACGACTAAACCAGTTACTGGTACGCCTATATTTGCGGTATAGTTAACGCTTTTTCCATTAGATGTTACTACGAAAATAACCGGATTAGTAAAGTCAATAGTAGTTCCTGATGCAGGAGCTATTGAAACTCCTTCCGTTAATTCAATTACAGGTTGCAAAGCCTTCAAATTGGTATTTTCAGGCAAAGTCATTGTAATCGTTTTATTTACATCATTGATTATTGCGGCAACAGAATTGATTTTAAAACTCTTAATGGGACTCAAGACCACAACCGTAACGGTATAATCTTTATACAAATTACCATTCACAACTCTAAACTTAACCGGGTTCGTAAAATTTATCGGTTTTGTTAGATCCAAATTTGTTGTTGCCCCTTCTTGTAATGCGATTTCCGGAGTGACGGCAGTAATTTCAGAGCCGTAAGGCATCGTAACATTTATTTTTCCTGTCTTCTGGTCAATGCTTCCATTTACTCCATTTATTTTAAAAGCAGTAACATTTGAGGGAGAATCAACCTCAAAACCACCATTTTCAAAACTGTCTTCGCAAGCCGAAATCACAAATATTAATGCCAATGCCATAAAGGCTTTAGTCATATTTTTATATATTAATTTTCTCATATTTATCTTTTTATAAATGATTAATAACCTGGATTTTGTTTGTATAATCCTTGACTGAAATTAATTTGCTTTAATGGAATCGGACAATACTCTTCTTTATGTTTATCAAAAAAGGCTTCTTGATAATACGTGCGTTTTGTTTTTTCCTTCGCATAAAATTCATTCATAACTTCATCGGTAACACCCCAACGAACTAAATCAAAAAATCGATTTCCTTCCATTGCCAGCTCTAAACGTCTTTCCCAACGCAATGCCTTACGAGCAAAATCTTGTGTCCAAGAACAATTTGTTCCATTAATGTAAGGGCTTATTTTAAAATTAGTAACGTAAGGAAGTCTTCCTGTACTTGCTGACGCTCTATTTCTAATTTCATTAATCAATGGTAAAGCTTCATCTTGTCTTCCTAATTCGATTAAAGCTTCAGCACGCATTAGTATTACATCAGCATAGCGAATTTGTATTCTGTTTTTTGAATTTCCGTAAAATGGGTCAATGTTTACAACACAAGGGCAGCTTGGAGCCACATTTTCTTTTAAAGAAGCATAATAGCCATATGTTCCTGGAGATCTTACCCAAGCCTCTACATATAGAAATTCAGGATCGTATTTATACGGCAAACCTGGCATTGCAACAGTATGGTATAATCTTGGATCAACAGTGAAATCGTCTATTTTTTTATAATCAAAATCCTTATCATTATAGGTGTCAAATTCTGGTAAACCGTTTGAACCTGTTTTAAATGCATTAACCAAATTCTGGCTTGGTTTGTGAAAATCGCAGCATCCTAATCCTTGTGGCGTTGAAAGTACATCTGAAAAATTTAATCTGCCATACAGAGTACCGTCACTATCGGAAAATTGAATTGAAAAAATGGATTCAGGGCCATTTTCAAAACTTCCAGGTAAAAAATTATTTGCAAAATCAGGCTCTAAAGAAGCTGAACCCATAACTTTATCCGTAGCGGCAACAACCTCTTGTAGATGTTGTTGGTTTATGCCGGTCACTGCAAAATTATCATCTTGGGTATACGCTTGATATAAGCGAGTTTTAGCCAAATAAGCATAGGCAGCCTTTTTTGTGGCTCTTCCTACTTGTGTTTGAGTATCTGGCAAAACAGCTGCTGCCGCCTCAAAATCTTCAGCAATTTTGTTCCATAGTTCCTCATTTGATAAATCATGATTTGAAATAGTATTATACTTTTCAACTGGAATATCTTCCGTAATGTAAGGAACGTTTCGGAACATGATTTTAAGCATAAAATAAAAATGTCCTCTCAAGAAACGCATTTCGGCAATGCGTGTCTTTTTCAATGGATAATCCGCTTCGTTGAGTTGTTCCAAAGCATGCAAAGCTTTATTCGCTCTGGAAACTCCAACATAACTGATGTACCAAAATGAGTCCAATTCTCCAAAATCAGGTCTTATGTTATTAGACACTTCAAAAAAATGAAAATCTTGAATATCGTTGGTTCCACTTCCTCCTTTATAGGCATCATCAGAACGAACATTTCCAAAAGGCCATAAACTATATGGAGAATCATAATGATCATTACCTAATTGGGCATAGGCCGCATTCATGTAGCCATCTATGTTTTCCGGTGTAATAATATCCTTTTCAGATAGAACCCCTCGTGGCTCATTTTCTAGAAAATCAGAGCAGGAAGAAAATATCCCCAGCAATAAAAATCCTGTTATATATAGTATTTTTTTCATGTTTTTATATTTAATGGTTAGTTATAGCGCTAAATTGAGTCCAAGTGTAAATGTCATTGGAAGTGGATATCCAAATGCAGGACTTTCAGGGTCGACACCTGTGAATTCTTTAGCATCTATTATAAATAAATTTTGTCCGCTTACATAAAGACGAAAAGTATCTAAGCCCGTTTTTTTCAAGAAATCTTTAGGCATGGTGTATCCCAATTGCAGTACACGAAGTTTTAAATAATTTCCATTTTCAACATAATACGTTGAAAATCTGGATTCTGCATTTTTATCAACTGTAGTCAAAGCCGGAATTGTAGAATTTGGATTATCCAATGACCACGCATTAAGTAAACGAGTTCCTTTGTTAGATCCTACGTCGTCAACACTCCAAAAATCAGTCTGATATTTAGTTGTATTGACTACATCAACGTCATTCACTCCTTCCCAAAACATAGTGAAGTCAAAATCTTTATATCTCAAGCCTAAATTAAATCCGTAAAGATATCCTGCATTCGGATTTCCTATCCAAGTACGATCTTTATCAGTAATAGTTCCGTCGCCATTCAAATCCTGATAACGAATACGTCCAAGACCTTTCCCTTCCTGATTGGGCGAATTATCAACTTCTTCTTGGCTTTTAAATAGTCCATCGGCAACATAACCGTACATAGAATTTATCGGACGGCCTAAAATATTGTCATTTACACCATCTCCTCCATAATTGTTTTTAACTTCAGCAGGCAACTCCGTAATTTTATTTTTATTGGCCGATAAATTAACAGATACATCATATTTTAGCCCAAACGAAGTTTCATCTTGATAGCCTAAAGTAAATTCCCATCCTTTATTTTCCATAGAAGCTCCATTTACCCAACGATTTCCGCCTTCACCAATTACTCCCAAATAAGGGGGCAACACTAAAATATCATCAGTCTTTTTGATATAATAATCTACCGAACCGTTCAATTTTTGATTAAAAAATCCAAAATCCAAACCTACGTTCGTTTGGGTGGTAGTCTCCCACTTTAAATCATCATTACCTGATTGAGTAGCGATAAATCCAGATGGTAATAAGCCGTTTCCGTTTCCTGCAATATCATAAGCCGTTCCAAAAGAAGTCGCCCAAGTAGGGCTGCCGCCTGCATAATTGGCAACATACAATGAATACACCGCTGTATTACTGATTTCCTGATTTCCGGTTTGTCCCCATCCTGCACGCAATTTCAAATCAGAAATCACAGAAACATTGTCTTTTATGAAACTTTCATTGCTAATTCTCCACCCTGCAGAAACCGCAGGAAAAGTACCAAATTGGTTGTTTTTTCCAAAACGGGAAGAACCATCACGACGTATTGTCCCCGAAACCAAATAACGATTATCATACTCATAATCCGCTTTTCCGAAGTAAGAAAGCAAAGAATAAGCAGTCGAAGTACCACTCGTAAACGATTCTCCTGTTCCTGCATCAGGATACATATAATCTGGCGTTTCTATTAAAAAATCATTTTTACGTAAAGTATTCGTGTCAAAAATGTCTTTGTACATTTCTGTTCCAGCCATCAAATTCAAATTACTCTTTCCTGATTTCAAATTGTAGGTTGCAGTGTTTGTCCAAGTCCACTTATCACCAACCGATTGATCAATAGTTACTGAATTTTGGTCGTTTTGTAGATATCCTGATTTATAACTTCTTTGCAAAGTGCGTTTGTTATAATAACTATAATCAATACCAAAACTTGTTCTAACGTGAAGATTTTTAATGACTTCCAAATCAGCATATGCATTCCCAAAAAGTCTCAAATAATCGTATTTATTATCTTTATTATATTCTAATAACCTAACAGGATTTTGTCTGTCGTTCATACCTCCTACTGGTCCTCCCCAACCTTTTCCGTCCACGGTATGAACTGGAATTAAAGGCAAAGCGCGAAGTGCCGGGTCAAGTACGCCTGGATCAGTTACTTCATTGGTTCTGTTGAAACTGAAGTTTTCTCCTATAACTAATTTGCCGTCAAAATATTTATAAGAACCATTCATTCTGGCTGAGATTCTTTCGAATTCCGTTGTTTTCACAACTCCTTCATTGTTATAATAACCAAGAGAAAATAAATAGTTACCTCTATCAGAACCATTGGAAACTTCCAAATCATAGGATTTTGCAATTCCGGTTTGTGAAATTTCTTTATACCAGTCCGTATTTGAAGACTTTAATGTTTGCCCGGAATCTAAATACTCTGGAACCAAAACTTTATTCAATTGTGGTTTGTTATTTACTACTGACCAGTCAAACTGATAACTCAAATTATTGTTATTCGGATTCAATCCATCATTGATATTAGCCTGCCACAACGCTTGCCCAAATTGCTCTGAATTTAAAACTTTCAGTTTGCTGGCATAATTTGAAAAAGAAGTGTACTGATTAAAATTAATTCTAGTTTTACCATCTTTTCCTTTTTTGGTGGTAATAATAATTACACCATTCGAAGCACGGGAGCCATAAATGCTGGCAGAAGACGCATCTTTTAAAACCTGCATCGATTCTATATCGTTGGGATTTAGTTCATGCATACCTGATTTAGTAGGCACTCCGTCAATTACATAAAGTGGATCCGTATTATTTAAAGTTCCTACTCCACGTATCACAACTCTTGTGTTTCCACCGCTCGGAGAACCATCAGATGAAACTTTTACCCCAGCTATCCTTCCTTGTAAAGCTTTGATTGGGTTTGGTTCCGGTTGCTTCATTAATTCTTTCATATTAACGACAGCTACTGCCCCGGTAATATCTCTTTTCTTTTGTTTTGTATAACCTACAACAACAACTTCATTCAATTGTTTATTTTCTGGATTTAATGCAATCTTTAATGTGGTTCGACCGCTAATCGCAATCGTTTGAGAAGTATACCCCATAAAAGAAACTATCAAGGTAGCCTCAGACGAAACATTTTGAATAATAAATTTCCCATCAAAGTCTGTCGAAGCACTTTTATTGGTACCTGAAATAAGTATATTAGCCCCAGGAATTGGCAGTCCATCATCTGAAGAAATTACGGTACCGTTTACTACTATTTCCTGAGCTGTCGTTGCAAGCAATGGAAAAAATAAAAACAGTAAATAAAAAATTTTACTTTTCATAAATTTGTGGTTTTAGTTAATATTTAATTGGTTAATTATTAAATTATTGATTTCAATATCTTCATTTGAAGAGGCTGAAAAGTGAGTAAATGGCTGAGTTGTAAAAAATAATTCTGTCATTACTTTTTCACCATTGTTATAAAATAGTTCAATTGAGGTTTTATCAAGTACAATTTTAAAGTCGCCTGTTTTTTGACTTTTATTCAAAAGTGCTTTTGAAATGGTTGAAGCAAATTTTTCAGAAAAATCAATTTTACCAGATTTTGAACGGTCTAGAAATAAGTAATTCTCTGAATTATTAATCCCAAAAGTTACCGACTCCCCTTTTTCGTTAGATAATGTAAAATTGTAAGTGGCTTTTTTTAAATTTTCTAATCTAAAAGAGATTACAGCTTTCGTCAGATCAATTTTTCCTGATGACACAATTTCAAGATTACCTTTTGCGCTCAGCTTTTTCCCTTTTTTGGTTTTAGAATAATACTTCTCCAATTCCAAAACAGGATTACTGATCAGACTATAGTCATTATCCTTTTTGATTAATTGAATTTCACGTGGGATTGTCATACTGCTTCTCCATCCAGTTGTTGGAACCTGTTGCGCATAATCCCAATTTGACATCCATCCGACAAATAATTTTCTTCCATCAGAATTTGGGATATTATTCCACGTAACTCCTGCGTAGTTATCTTTACCATAGTCCAACCAAACTGCTTTTTCATTTACAACTCTTTGTGCAAAATTGGCATCTAAAGTAAAAGTTGTTCCATCAAAATCACCAATAAAGTATTGCGTTCCCGAACCTCCATTGGCTCCGCCTGGATTTAAGCTTTGAATTAAAACCCATTTGGTTTCATTAGTTCCTTTAACCTTCATCTGAAAGAAATCGGGACATTCCCAAACACCACCATGTGCACCAATATCCTTCCCAAAATCAGATGCATATTCCCAGTTTTTAAGGTTTTTGGATTTATAAAACTGTGCTCGGTCTTGTGCGGCCAAAATCATTATCCATTGCTTATGGGTTTCATCCCAAGTCACTTTTGGATCACGAAAATCACGAATTCCAGGATTTTTCACGACAGGATTTCCTTCCTCAAATTTCTGCCATGTAAAACCATTGTCATTCGAATAGGCCATATCCTGTTGCTCGACGTCGATTGTATTTTCTTTTTCCTTTGTCATATCATGCAAAGTATAGATTGCAACAATTGGAGCTGTTTTACCCGTACCCAAACCCGAAGTGTTATTGACATCAACGACAGCGCTTCCAGAAAAAATATATTTGTCTTTATCCGGATAAATTGCTATTGGCTGCTCTTCCCACTTAATTAAATCTTTACTGATTGCATGCCCCCAATGCATCGGTCCCCAAGTATTTCCATCAGGATAATATTGATAAAACAAATGATAGTTCCCGTTAGCAAAGAACATTCCATTAGGATCATTCATCCATCCCTTTTTCGGGCTATAGTGAAAATTAGGACGGTACATTTGTTCTTCTGTAGCAATTGAAGCTGAGACGACAGCTGTTTGTGCAAAAGCTGGTTTACAGCCTCCTATCGATAATAATGCAGCACTATATAATACCAGCGGCAGATGTTTCTTTGATTTCATTTTTTTTAATTTTTTTTCTAGTTAGATTTTCACTTAATACTTCTAAAGAAATTCCTTTGGTTTCAGGCATAATAAAAATCACAAACAGTAATTGCAATACCATCATTAATGCAAAAATTAAGAATACGGTGGCCGTCCCTATTTCAGAGAACAACATTGGAATCAATGATGGAATTATTGCTGCCAAAACCCAATGCACGGAACTTCCAAAAGCTTGTCCTGAAGCTCGAATATGATTTGGAAAAATTTCTGAGATGAAAACCCATATAACAGCCCCTTGACCAATGGCATGTGAAGCAATAAATATGAAAAGAAAAATAGGTACCGATAAACCTCCCCAGTTGTAATAAAAAGAAGCTGACACCAAACCTAACGAAATGATATATCCAACAGAACCAACGTACATTAACAACTTTCTTCCTAATTTGTCGATTAATGCAACTCCGATTAAAGTAAATATAAGATTCGTGATTCCGATTCCGATGCTGCTTAATAAAGCGGTATTTTGTCCTAAACCAGCTTCTTCAAAAATTCTTGGGGCATAATACAAAAAGGCATTAATTCCTGAAAATTGATTAAAAAACGCAATCAAAAAAGCTAAGATTAATGGAAAACGATACTTTTTCATGAAAATATTTTCATGTTTTTTAGCACGATTTTCATTGCTGTCATCTATCAAACTTTTAATATCTGCAGAAGGATCAATTTTGAAAAGTATCAAACGTGCTTCATCAATACGGTTCTTAGACAGAAGCCATCTTGGACTTTCTGGAATAACCAATATAAAAAGAAGGTAAATTAATGATGGGAAAGCCTGAACTCCAATCATCCATCGCCAGGAATTAGCACCAATATCTTTCAGGAAATAATTAGAAACAAAGGCAATCAGAATTCCTAACACAATATTAAACTGATATAAAGCGACCAAACGCCCACGCTTGTCAGCAGGTGCTATTTCAGAAACATAGGCAGGTGCAGCAATCGTTGAAGCTCCAACCCCAATGCCTCCTAAAAATCTAAAAGCAGCAAAAACATAAGGATTGTTTGCAAATGCCGCACCAATAGCAGAAATAAGAAACAAAACCCCTATCCAGAATAATGTCTTTTTTCTACCAATTTTATTTGTTGGAATTCCTCCGAATATTGCACCAATCACAGTTCCCCAAAGCGCCATTGCCATAACAACAGATCCATGAAAAGCATCAGATGAATGCCAAAGAAGCTGCAATTGTTTATCAGCTCCTGAAATAACTACGGTATCAAAACCGAATAGAAAACCTGCCAGTGCAGCAGTAACAGACCAAAGTAATATCTTATTCATTGTACATGTATTAAAAACTTGTTGCTAAGATATCCGCAAAAAAAACAACTTATTTTTAACGATGTTACAATTTAATTCATCAATTATTATTGGTTTCGCATTTTAAAGGTAAAGCCTTTGTTTTCAAGTGTTTACGTTAATTTTTAATTATTTACGAAAACCTTGTAGTTTCGATTCTGTTACATAACGTTCAAAATTGATACCTAAAATGATATCAATTTTGTAACTAATTAATTTGAAGATTTGTATTCTTTAGGTGATATTCCAAATTTATTCTTAAAAGCGGTAGAAAAGTAGTTTGGAGAAGAGAATCCAAGAGAGTATGCAATTTCAGAAATATTCATTGTATTTGACTTTAAGAGCTCTGCTGCTTTCTCCAATTTTACATTATTAATATGATCACTTATATTAATTCCAATTATAGCTTTTACTTTGCGATACAATTGTACTCTGGACACATTAAGCTTTTCTGCCAGGTCTTCAACTGAAAATTTTGGATTTTCGACGTTTAAATTAATGATATCATTCATCTTAGTAATAAATGATTGTTCTTGATTTCCAAATTTCGATTCTGGTTCTACTCTATATATATTGTTGGTATAATAATATCTTAGTTTTTCTCTATTAAAAAGTAAACTCGAAATAGATTGTCTTAAAACAGAAAGACTGAATGGTTTAGTAAGATATTGATCCACCCCACTTTGAAATCCTTTCAAAACGGACTCTTTATTACTTTGCGCCGTTAAAACAATAATTGGTATATGTGATGTCCTTAAATCTTTCTTTAATTCCTTGCTAATTTCATAACCATTTTTATCTACTAAATTGATATCACAAATAATAATATCAGGTATTATTTCCATTGCTTTCTCGATTGCATCACTGCCATCTGACAAGTAAACAGAATATTCATTTGAAAGTTTTACTTTTAAAAATGAAACCAATTCAACATTATCCTCAATGATCAATAATGTATGCTTTTCTGATTCCGAATGTACTTTAGCAATTTCTATATCAGCCTCTGAATTTATATTGTCAATTAAAAAATTAGATATATTATTTTGATTGTCACTTTTATCAACAATTTCTGAAGCCTTTAAATGCTTATTCCCTTTAAGTAATGTAACTGTAAATTCGCATCCTTGTTTTGATTTCAATTCAATCTTACCGTGATGCAACTCCACGAACTCTTCTGATAAATACAATCCAATTCCTGAACTGTTTTTATTGTTATTTGACGCGCGAAAAAAAGGATTAAATACCATGCCTAATTCATTTTCAGGAATTCCTATCCCGGAATCCTTAAAGTTAATCTTTACAGTATTATCTAAACTTTCAGTGATTACAATAGCAATTTTACCATTATCAGGAGTAAATTTAAAAGCATTAGAAAGTAGGTTAAAATATACCTTATCCATCAAACCTCTATCAATAAACAACTCAAGATTCTTGTTTTTGCAAGTCAATTGAAAATCAATATTTCTCCGGGCCGCTTCCCCCTTAAAATTCGCCATTACGTCAATGGTGAAATTGTAAATTTTGGTATTTGATGCTCTTAAAGTAAACTTTTGCTCTTCTATTTTTCTAAAATCCAGCAATTGATTAATCAACCTCAATAATCGATTGGAGTTTTTATGGATTAGCTTTATTTCTTCTATCAGTGCAGTTCCTTTAATCTTATCATTTTCAATTAACGATTCCACATAACTCATTATCAAAGTAATAGGTGTTTTAAACTCATGCGACAATCCTGTGAAGAAATTTAATTTTGCTTCGTTGCTTTTTTTAGCAATTTCAGACATCTTCTGAATTTCATCATTCTGATCAATTACAGTTTGATTAATTCTTTCAAGTTGTTTTTTCTTCCTTGAAATAGAAATAGTAGAATAAATACTATAAATGGTTAAACTCAAAATAATCACTAAGAAAAAACTAAGTAAACGAACAAGGTTATTCTGCGAAGCATATTCTCTTTCCTGAATTTTTATAGCACCTTGCTGTGATTCAATGACTTTCTGCTGCTGATCGACTTTATCCATTTGATTTTCAATAATCTCAGCATTTACCTGATCTATTACAATCGTTTTTAATATATTGTTTTTAGCTATTGGTTCATTGTTATATATTTTTAAGGCAAGTTTTAAAGCCTCGTTTCCGCCTGTTGGGTATAAGATGGTACCATCTAAAATACCGTTTTTAACTAGTTCAATCCCCCCATTTACAGAATTTAATCCGTCCACTCCAATAAATTTTATTTTTCTTTCTAGCCCTAATGTTTTTGCAGTTTCCCATGCACTCAAAGCCATCCTGTCATTATGGGCAAAAATATATTCAACATCATGGTTTTGCAATAGAATTTCTCTCAAAGGTTCTTTAACTGATTCCTTTTCCCAGTCCCCTTGTATTTTATTTATGATTTTAAATCGAGTATTATCTTGAATAATTTGATTGAAACCAAGACTGCGTTCATAAGCGGGTGAAGACCCACTTGCTCCCATAATTTCAATTATCTTTCCAGATCCCCGACTTTTGGATATAATATACTTCGCAGCAATTCGACCTACTTCAATATTATCAGCTCCAAGATAAGCTGTGTATTTTTCACTGTCAATTTTTCTGTCAACTACCAATACCGGGATACCGGCTTTTATTGATTTTTCTACAACTGCAGTCAGTGGTTTTGACTCAATTGGAGATACAATAATGACATCTACTTTATTTGAAATAAACCTTTCAATATCTTCAATTTGTTTATCTACATTATTATTGGCATCCCGTATACTAAGATTAACTTCAGGTCGTAACGAGGCCTCAACCTTTATGGAACTATTCATTTGCTTACGCCAATCATCTGTAGTCATGGCCTGTGAAAAACCAACTTTTATCTTGTTACTTTTTTTCTGCTTACAAGACACTAAACTGAGTGATGCTACAAATAATAGCAATGTATATTTGATAATAATATTCATAACATAATAAAATTAGGAAAATGGATTGTTTTTAAAATGCTTAATTTTAAAATTACTCTTATCAAAAATAATTAGGAAGGATTATTTTAGTGATGATAAGCAAGGAAGCCGTAATAATTAAACGTAAAATTAAACTTTTATTTTATGTCTGCAAAACTGTAAATACATTTAATGGTGATGTACAAAAAAAAAGCTTCTTTAGTTGGGATAATGTATTAAAAGTACTAGTGTGATAACAGGAAACATCAGAGTATGTATGTATCCAAAAGATGTACAGCGTATTACCGGTAAAACAGACAGGCAAGGTTGTATTTAAACAAAATTAAAGACAACTTGAATAAAGAACCACATCAATTAATTTCTATAGAGGAATTTTGTTCGTATTCAGGCCTTCAACTGGAACATGTTTTACGTTGTATAATCGGATAAGAATCCAAGAATTATAAATTCTATCACTCAATTATAGCGTAACAAGATCTGTTAACTTAGCAGTTCAACTACTTCTTTTACTTCTAACACACGAGGCAAAGTAATTGCCTGTGTGATATCGAATGTTAATTAGGCATAAAAACAAAAAATCTCTTCGAGGTCTCACGTCCTCATCTTACAGTTAAGGATTCTGTTGAGAGTAAAGACAAATAGACGAGTAATAGCGAACGGAGGTAGTAAGGAAGGCCGCGATAAACGGAACTGGTTTTACTTAAACTTATTCCCGTTAGCAATGAGTATTAATTTTAATGCACTGCACAATCATTTTCTGTGACTTTAAATGGCTTTTTGTCACTGTTTATTTTTTATCAAGACAAAATTCATTTTTTAGGAAAAGCACATTTACTGTAGTTTAAATCTTCTATATTTACGTGATTTTTAACCAAAATATGGATGAAAGGTAGTTTTTAGACAAACTGACCTGGGCAGTAATTTTAAAATCGTAAAATGTCAAAATTAAAAAGTATAAGAGAATTACAAAATCTGACTCAAGAAGAATTATCAGAAAAATCAAGAGTTTCGGTAAGGACAATTCAGCGAATCGAGTCAGGAAAAGACCCAAAAGGGTATACACTTCGCCTTTTGGCAAAAGCATTACAATTAGAAGAAAACGAATTACTAAACCAAGAAACACAAGAACAAAACACAAAGATTATTGAAGAAAACGAAGAGCCTAAAGAAGACTTTTTCATTAATTATTCCTCTTTGAAATTAATCAACCTCTCCTCTATTCCATTTATAGTAATTCCACCATTAAATATTCTCGTGCCGTTGATCCTCATGTTGGTAATGAAGCAAAAAAATCACTTAACTAAACAAATAATTTCAGTTCAAATACTTTGGACCATAATTGCACCTATTGTATTTATGTTAGGCATTTTTTTGAAACTGGGACGTCAATTCACATTACTGATTATTATACTTATTGTTTTATCTAATGTATTCATTATTCTTCGGAATGCAACAGAAATAGATAGAAACAAAAAACTCCATTACAAGCTGAATTTTAGCATGATATAAAAATTGTCGGGATTTTGTCAGGTTATTGTCGGGGAAGTTTTTAGGGTAGAAAACAAGAGTTTCTAACCTTTGCTAAAAAATAATTATAGCAAAACAAAATTCACGATGACAAAACAAATTCTCTTAAGCTTCATTATTGCCCTCTTTTTTAATGCAAACAGCGAAGCGCAGGTTGACAAAAATTCGGAACTATACAAAGTCATTATTTCTAAAGACAGTTTACTTTTTACAATTGGCTTCAACAAGTGCGACATTTCGCAGTTTGAAAATTTGTTGAGTGAAAAATTTGAATTCTTTCACGATGTAGATGGTGTTTCTGATAGAAATAAATTTTTAAACGATCTCAAAACAGGTTTGTGTGGTGACAGGAAAAACTATCAGGCAAGAAGAGAATTGCTGCCAGAAAGTACCGAAATTTATGCTCTTTACAATAAATCAAATCAGGGCAAAATTTATGGTGCCATTCAAATTGGTGTGCATCAGTTTTTTGAAAAACAAACTGGAAAATCTGAAAAGTTTGGCAGTTCTGCAAGATTTACCCACGTTTGGCTTTTGGAAAATGGAGAATGGAAACTTTCAAAATCATTCAGCTACGAACATATTAAAAAACAGCTTAAAACTGCAAATACTTCACTATTTGACGATAATGCTGGAATTGAAAAATGGCTTCAAGAAAACAAAGTACCAACTCTTGGGCTTGGAATAATTAAAAATGGAAAACTCGAACAGATAAAAGTTTACGGAGAAATAACAAAAGGTGTTTCCGCACCTTACAACACTATTTTCAATGTTGCTTCCTTAACAAAACCTGTCACAGCAATGCTAGCTTTGAAATTGGTTAGTTTAGGAAAATGGAATTTGGACGAACCTCTTTATAACTATTGGATTGACCCGGAAATTGCAAATGACCCTCGAAATAAAAAATTGACAACAAGACTTATTCTGAGCCATCAAACAGGTTTTCCGAATTGGCGTTGGATGAATGAGGATAAAAAGCTCAATTTCCAGTTTGATCCTGGAACAAAATACCAATATTCGGGCGAGGGTTTTGAATATTTAAGAAAAGCGTTGGAAAAGAAGTTTCAAAAATCACTGCAGCAATTGGCCAGCGAACTTATTTTTCAGCCTCTAAAGATGTATGACACTAGATATGTTTGGGACAAAAACATAGACCCATCAAGGCTTGCTATTGGTTATGATAAAGACGGAAATGCCTATGAAACCGTAAAGAACAAAACTCCAAATGCAGCGGATGATTTATTGACTCCCATTGAAGATTACGGAAATTTCTTGATTAGCGTAATGAATAGTGACGGATTCACAGAAAAAGTATTTAAAGAAATGATTTCTCCTCAAGTTGCAAGCACAAAAGGAAAGCATTTTGGTTTGGGTTTCGAAATTTATGATTTGGGTAACGGAGAGTACGCTTTATCTCACGGCGGTTCAGACAATGGCGTTCAGACTATTGTGTTTATTTTTCCTAAAACAAAACAAGGTATTTTGATTTTCACAAACTCTGACACAGGTGCAAGTCTATATGAGAAGCTATTGAAGCATTATTTGGGAGAAAATGGACAGAAAATATTTGACATTGAGATGAAATAGTAACTACCTCAAGAGGCAAGGGTTTCGTTCTCTGGGCAGCACTAACGCCATAGCGATGGCGATCAGACAAAGTAATGAATTAAAAATCACTACATACTAAAAAAACAAGTGCCAACAAGATAAACCTTTGTTGAACGGAACCAATTAGATGTAATCGAACATACTAAAGTAGCCTTCACAGATAGTTAAGATATTAATCTTCCATTATTCAATATATCCATTTTTGATTCTAATTTTTACCAAAAATGACATAAATAACTGATTATTAATGAAGTATATTTCAAATATTGATTATTTATGTTTAACTTTAAAAGATATAAATTTTTATGATTTAAAAAGAAACTATACTATTCCAGAATGAAAAGAAACTGCTTAAGTCAGATAAACTGCCCAAACCACAATCCTAATAAAGAGCATTATGACATCGATGAATTTAAAGCGAATGCTAATCGAATTTTATTATTAAAATGTAATGACCATATAGGGTAATACATCATATTCTGATTATGTAAATATCAGATTGCAAATTGTAATATACAAATCTAATGGAAATCAATTGGTATATATTATCGATCGTCTTTATTGGTGCTATAATATTAATTGTTGTATTAATAAAGCAAAATAACAAAGATGAAAAAGAAGTTGAAAATGAATTAAACTACTTTAAAAAACCCAATGAAGAAGAGTTAAACGATGAGAAGGACTTATAATATTACAAATGAATGTCTCGTCCTGAAAGAAGTTTACAAAGACCTACTACCCCCTCTGGTGCTCGTTTGTAACGAGTGCCTACTTACTTATATGAACTGAATAAAGCGTTTGCAACGCGATTCTCATAAATAGATTACCCTAAAGATTCAATATTTGCATTACAAAGACAGTATTACCTTCTTCATAATTCCTATAATATTTACGTAACCCTTCATTCAAACCCGAGTGATAGCGAATAGGCAAAGCAATTCAAAATAAAAAACATTTCTTTGTTCTTTCATCTTTCATCTTTCTTCTCCAACCTGCAATCTGCCTTCCTCTCCCTTCTTTCCTCTCCCTTCTTTCCTCTCCCTTCTTTCCTCGCCCTTCTTTCCTCGCCCTTCTTTCCTCTTGCTTCTCCAATCTGCAACCTGCCTTCCGCCTTCTACAATCTCCCTTCCAACCACTATACAATTCTGAAATCCAACACCACGACATTTGCAACCCCAGTAACCATCAAATAGCTTTTTGGATCCGTTTCACACAATTTATGTTCTCTTCCATAACAATGGTTTTTGTGTATCATTATTTCAGGATGGATATAATCTCTTGGACGTTGTTTTCATACACTATCTATAGCTCTGATTAGGCTTTAGTATACTATAAAGTTAATCGGTAATTATTGATTTTTTTCAAAATGTAATTCAGGTAGAACAATCTTTACTTCAATCTTTTTGTCTTCATCTGTCCAATGAACAATGAAATTCACTTTGGCTTCTTTCAATTCATAACCGCTTTTCTTCTTCTCTGATATTGTTTCAAGAAATCTTTTGGAATACTTTAAAATCAATTCCCCTATATCATTTTTGCAGCCTTCATCAGAAATAATAATTGAATCTCCGCTTGTCAATGTGTTTAATCGCTTCTGAACATACTCAAAGTATCCTAAATTCAAATCCTTATGTGAAAGGTGCATTACCAATTCGCTTGGTTTTTGAAATGTTTCGTTGTTTTCAATTTTCTCTAATTCTTCAGTTTTTATTTGGTCAAGATAATTCCCGTTCAAATGAACAGTCAAATTTTGTTTTGCTCTTGTCATGGCAACATAGACTTGTCTCTTCATTTTATCTTCCCTTGCATCAAAGTTATCAAGAAGCAAAAACACATTGTCGAACTCTTTACCTTTTGCTTTATGAATCGTTGAAACAAAAATTGTTTCACCATTTGTGCTTATGAAATCTTCCAGCTTTGATTCTCTGATGAAAATTTCAAAGTCAGATTTGTATTTCCTTTTTGTGTTAGTCCCTTCAAAATCTTTGATAAGGTTATTGCAGATTTCAAACTTTGAACTTAACTTGTATCTGTCAATCAATTTTCTTTTTGCGTTTACCCAGACATCATCACTGATAATAAAAATACCATCGTTTAATTTCAGCTCATTCAAAAAGAAACGAACCTCTTCAAGATTATACAAGCTAAAACTATCGTTGCTTTGAATTAACTTTGCCTGGTGTCCGTTTTTTGTCAGAAGTCCTGCAACCAGTGATGCTTCTTCGTTTTTGTGAGTCAGGATGCAAGTTGTTCCTGAAAGTCCAGTTGAAAGTATATCGTTAATTAACGGAGTGATAAGATTTCCGTTATTATAATGAATTATTCTAATTTTTCCGTTGCCAGGCTGACTAGCGGCAATCGGAATTTCTTTAAGGCGCTTATCAATAGTCTTTAAAAATTGATTAGTAAATGAGACTAAATTGCTTTTGCTCCTATAATTCGTTATGAGTTCGTATTTTGTTGCCTGCTTTTCTGTAATAAAACTTGATAAATATTTTGAATCTGCTCCCCGCCATTCATAAATATTTTGGTCATCATCCCCAACTGCAATTATTCTCATTTCCTCGTTCTTGTCCATCAGCACTTTTATCAATTCAAATTCTTCCTCGTCCATGTCCTGTGCTTCGTCAATTACCAAAACAGTTTTTGTTATTCTACTGGTTTCAACTTCGTTGGTTTTTATTTTCTCAACAGTATTTTTGATAATCGCACCTGCTCTGTCAATTGTTCCTACTTTTCCCAACAAGTCAAAACAATAAGAGTGAAATGTTTTTATGTCAATGAAGTGAGCGGCATTTCCAATTAATTCAATCAAACGCTTTTTAAATTCGGTTGCTGCTGCTCTTGAAAAAGTTACCATAAGTAACTGCTCATGCTTAACATCTTCCATCAAAAGCAATGAAGCTAACTTGTGAACTAAAACTCTTGTCTTACCACTTCCTGGTCCTGCAGCAACAACTATATATCTTGAATCTTTGTCGTCTATAATTCTTCGCTGAACATCAGACAAAGAGTCAAAAAGCTGTTTGTATTTTTTTGGGGTTATATTTCTTTTTATTTCAAGCTCTCTGCTGCCTTTGAAATATTTGTTTATAAATGAGGGAAAATTTAACTGGAAATAATCATCAACAAATTTTAAAGCACCAGAGTAGTCGTCAACCATTTTCTTAGCATATTCACCTACAATGTGAATTTGCTGAACTTTGTGGTCATAATATTGGCTTAGTTTCTGGTAATCCTGTTCCTTGTATTGAACTCTGTTGTTCTGTTCAAGCCTGTAAATAGTGAGTTTATTGTAAACTACAAGAAATCCACCTTCAATTTTTATTGCTTCAATACGTGACAGATAAAACAAAGTATCTTCAATATCTTCAATTGATGCTTTCACTTCAAACATCTGAACCTGATTTCCAAATGCTTCTTGTAATTCAAGAACTGAAAATTCAACCAAAACTTCTTCTCTCCTGGTTTCCTCTTTTCCAATTATGGAATTGCTTTTATCATATAAATAACCAACAATAAACTCGGCTAAAATGTGTCGCTTTTCTAATCTCTCTTTTAATTCTTCTTTGGGTTGACAGCTAATCGCTATAATATGATTTTTTGAGTAATCCTGATTATGTCGTTTGATCCAATTCTTTATTGCCCAAAAGTTGATTACGGTTTTTATCTTGTTTGGAGAAACATCTTTGCAGCCACTTTCTTCGATTTGCTCGTTAAGTTCTTTAATGTGAAATGATTTTTGCTGTTCTTCGAAAAGTGGACAAAGGAAATTTTCTATTAGTCCATAGCTTTGGGTAACTGAAAGAGAACGATTTTTGTTTTCTCCTTTTTTTATGAATGCGGTTAAATCCTTTGTGTCACCTAATATCTTTTCATCTCTTAACAAATTAACAATGGAAATTACATTTTTAATGTCAAGACCTAAAGTATCAGAGATATAATCAACTCTTGATTCTGCCTCATCAGATTTTGTTTGCTTTCTACTTTTGCTTGAAAATAAGCTTTTAATAATCCTAGTTGCAGTTATTTTTTGGTCCTCAGTAAATTTTTGCGAATGCATAATTTTATCAATCGCTTCTTGCGCTGTTTTTGGTAAAATACTATTTGCAAACACTTTTGGCATGTTTTGTTTTCGTTTCACATAGCCAGCTTCCTCCAATGCTGCAATTGCTGTTGTAACTCTCGTTTCAATTTCACTCAGATTGTCATCCCAACCAGCTACTCTTGCGATTTCCAAAGCAGATTTTTGAACACTTGACTTAAATTTGGTAATGAACTTTATGGCATTCCAAATTTGTTTTATCTCATGTAAATTTAGTTTGGTTTGGTTCAGCAGTATGAAATGTTTACCCAGATCTTCCTCATTAAATAAAACATAACAATCAGCAGTTATATTTTCATCTCGGCCTGCCCTTCCTGCCTCCTGAACATAGTTTTCAAGTGAATCGGAAATTTCAAAATGAATTACCATGCCTACATCTTTCTTGTCAACGCCCATCCCAAAAGCTGAAGTAGCCACCATAATTTGAACTTCACCAGTAATGAAAGCATTTTGGTTTTCTGTTTTCTCCTGACTTTCCATTTTACCGTAAAATGCTCTTGCATTAAATCCGTCTTCATTTAATCTTGTTGTAAGGTCTCTTGCCCGTTTGGTTCTTGAAACATAAATTATAGTCGGACAATCTTTCTCCTCTATTAAATCGCGAACGGTGTTGTATTTTTCTTCATCATCTCTTTTTTCAAAAACCCTATATTGCAGATTTGTCCTTGACGCTTTGGAAGGAAATATTTCAAATTTGATTCCCAATTTTTCTTTGAAGTATTCACAAATGTCTTCAATGACTTTTTGCTTTGCTGTAGCAGTAAAACAAGAAACAGGAATTTGTTCTTCAAGATTTTTGCTTTCCTGTAGCGATTTAATGAAATCACCAATGTATAAATAATCGACTCTGAAATCTTGTCCCCATGAAGAAAAGCAGTGAGCCTCATCAATTACAAAGCGGACAATTTTTCTGCCTAAGAGCAATCTTTCAGTTGTCTTTGAACGAAGTGATTCAGGAGAGATATAGAGTATGGATGCTTTGCCGTTTTGAATTCTCTCAATAGATTTCGCTCTTTCAATCGGGTCAAGCAAACCGTTTATGGTAACTGCATCTGTAATTCCAATCCTTTCAAGATTATCCACTTGGTCTTTCATAAGCGATTGCAATGGTGAAATCACAACTGTTAAGCCTTTTATGTTTTCACCTGCCATCAAAGCAGGAACTTGAAAAGTAATTGACTTTCCTCCACCTGTCGGAAATACGGCTAATAATGATTTGTTGTCAACTGCGGCCTGAACTGCGTTCTCCTGGAGAGGTTCCCCTGAATAAGTTCTGTAAGCATCAAATCCAAAATAATTTTTCAGTCCCTTGTGGATGTCCAAAGCCTGATTGCAGTACTCGCAACCAGTCAGGCAGGGATTGCTTCTAAGAAGAAACATTATTCGCTCAACTTTAGGATAGTTTTTTAAAACCCAAGGAGGTGTAATTGAGTATCGATTGTTGCAATTAATCAGTGATAAACAGTAAGCTAATTCAATTGGATGGTCTGAAATTATTTTTGATAAGTCTGCATGCTTGCAAATAACAGAATCAAAATTTTCATGAATTAGTTTTTCTGTTTCTGTATTACTGCTTTTGTATCCAATGAAGCGAAAAAAGGAGTGGAACTCTATTTTTTCATTTAACAATAGATAAAAAATCTGCTTAAGTTTTTCGTCACTTCGATTAAAAGCTGAAACTTCATCAAAAAAAAGATCTTTAGCTTTTATAGAGTCATTAAGTGGGTTGTTAGTGTCTTCTGTTTGTAACTTATCGTCTTTTACTAAAGCATGATAAGGCTTTGTCGGGAACAACAGAGGAGACAGTAATAAAGTATCAATTATGTTTGCAGAATCAACTTTAGCATCTGTGATCGCATTGTAAATATAATGTAAATCGTGATTTATTATGTTGTGCCCACATATAAACTGTGCTCCACTGAGAAAGGTTATAAAGTCAGCAATGGAATTGGAATGAAATGAATTACCATCGCTTTTGACGCTCCCTATGTCAAGAATCCTTTGGCTCTTAGGATCAATCTCGGTATCAACGAATGCGATAGAATTCACTGCTTTTGTTTTAAAAACTGGATTACATTTTTTTCTCTCGTTTCTAAGTTAAAATTAAGATTTTACTCTTAACCCTCACCGTAAGCTAAATTGGTATACTGTAAAGTTAATCGGTAACCTTTTGATATTGCGTAAATTTATGAAAAAAAAACACTATTTATTTGACAGCAATGTTCAAACTCCTTACTCCTCATTTTTAAATAATTCTCTCTCATTTACGGGACCTAAAACGTGCCCAAACATTTTCAGTACCTGATTTACTCCAGATAAACTTAAATTGTCCTTACCTTGTTCAATCTTTCGGACAACGGTCAATGCTACACCAGCTTTCATGGCAAATTCTTCTTGCGTAAGCCCTGCTTGTTTTCGTCTCTTCTTTACAAAATCTGCTATTGTATTCATCTATATGTATTTGCATATAAAAGTAATAAAAACCACTCAATTATATTCTTTTGAATATAAAAAAGAAGACTGGACTTTATTTTGTGTAAACTCTAAAAATCCATTAATGTTTAATTTGACATCTATCACCAAATATAATCAAAAACTGATTCATGATTAACCCCTAATCCTTAATATCGCATGTTAATTAGGCATAAAAACAAAAAACCCTCAACCTTTGTTGAGGGTTTAAATACTGGCGGAGAAAGAGGGATTCAATTAATCCAAAACTCTGAATCAAAAAAACTCTTATATAATCGTATAAATACTAATGAATCCAGTGTATAGCTGGATTTTTTTGTCCTATTCATTTTGATTGGATTGGATGAAATTGGAATACATTTTATATATGTGGGCTAACCGTGGGCTAAAAAACACGACTGCCAATTTAGCTTTGTCAAATAGAAAAACAAAAAAAAATTAAATTTAAGAAATATGGCTTCAATTAACCTTATAGTTCAAAGTACAAAAAGTCCTGCAGTTATCTACATCCGTTTACGAGACGGCAGAAATATAGATCTAAAGGCAAAAACTAATTATCATATTGATCCTTTAAATTGGGATCAATCAGAGCAAAGACCAATAAAAAAAGTTAGAAAAGATATTGATTTTGCAAACTTAGATACTGACTTAAAAGATTTGAAAAATGGATTACTAAAAGAATATAATAACAGTAAAGGTGTTAAGATTATTGACAATCAATGGATTAATGACTATATAAATCCACCAAAGGAAGCCGAAATCTATTCAAATAAACTGATTGATTATATTGATATATTTATTGCTTTTAGAAAACAAGATGTAAAAGCTAGTACAATAACTAAATGTAATGGAATTAAACATTTATTAATGCGCTACCAAGAATATACTAAGACAGTTCTACATATCCGAGATATTGATGTCAAATTCAAAATGGACTTTGAAAAGTACTGTTTGAGTAAAAAATATGCTCCTAATACTATAGCAAGGAATATTCGTTTTATAAAAACATTTTGTAGACACGCTAAGTCTAATGGAGTTGAAACTAATTATCAACTCGATAATATAAAAGCAAAATACCATAAGGTAGATAATATCTACCTTACTGAAGAAGAAATCTCAAAAATAGTAAATATTCCGATAAAGGATTTGTCTGAAGGTATAGAAAATGCTCGTGATTGGTTGTTAATAAGCTGTTATTGTGGGCAAAGAGTTTCTGATTTTTTGCGCTTTGATAAATCAATGATTAGATATGAAAAAAATAAACAAGGAGTATTAACGCCATTAATTGAGTTTACTCAAATGAAAACAGATAAACTAATGACAATACCATTAAGTCCTAAAGTCATAGAAATAATGAAGAAATATGATGGTAATTTCCCCAAAAAGATTTCCGATCAAAAGTATAATATACACATTAAAAAAGTCTGTGAAATTGCAAAAATAAATGAGTTGATAATAGGTACTAAATTTGACCACGAAATAAAAATAAAGGTGGAGAAAGAATATCAAAAGTGGGAATTAGTATCTTCGCATATTGGTAGAAGATCTTTTGCTTCCAATAATTATGGAACTGTTCCAACTTCATTTTTAATGTATATGACAGGACATACAACTGAAGCTATGTTTTTGACTTATATCGGAAAAAGTAATAAGGATATAGCAATGGAATTGGCGAATTATTTTTAAATTTTAATTATTTTTTATGGTAAAGATTGGAACAGATATTTTATTGAGAGTCGACAAAATTAATTATGATTTGTCAAATGTTGTGAGTGTTTACGAGGAATTTAAATTGAGTTACTTGAGCATTAATAAAGACAAAAACGAGTTTGATTTTGTAAAAGATGAATTAATAATTTTTCGTGCTTTCTTAGAGAAATATGAAATAACTGAAGAGATCCAGTTAGAACCGTCAAAAATATCACCAGATATAACTCCTGTTATTCCTTACACAACTTTACCTAATATATCTAATCTTTTAAAGAAAAAAATATATGCTTATTATAAAATTTTAGAGCTAAATGGGGAAGAGCTTTTTGAAATGGAGTCATTTTATAAAAACCATTTTGCTTCTGTTTTTTATGACAGAAGCAAATTTTTTTCTTTTTTTAAGATCATATGTTTTGAAGAGGAACATTATCTAGATGTTCAAAAAGCAATTGACGCTAAAGAAAAATTATACAATTATCTACTTTGTCAATTGGACGACAAAGAAGATCAGATTAGATTTAAAGGCGATTTCTTAGACAATTTAAATGAACTAATAGCTGTTCAGAAACATACTAAATTCAAAATCTATTTTGAGGAGTTTTTAAATAAAATAAGAAAGAATGAATTAATGATAGATTATAGCAATAGTATACAAAATAATGATCTAATCGATGTTAATTTGAAATCTACTATATCTATAAATCTTTACCCAAGAATTTTTACAACAGATAAAGCCTTTGCGGTTTTTAAAAAATCATTGGATGAATTTGGTAATACTGATGAGAATCTTGCTAATTATAGTTTTGTTTTTCATAGAATGAAAGAAGATAATTTAATATATGATGATTATCAACAAACTCAATTCGTTTTTTTTCTTTTAAAGTTTGATATTAACATTGATAGAGTAAAAACACTTAATCTTATAGGATATAAATCTGCTAAAGAGAGAACCTATAAATTATGTATAAACTCGAATAATACCGTGTCATAAAAAACACGATAGCATTCAATCCATAACACGACTTCGCGTAGAAATTTGGCTTATAAATATAAAACATATAAGCTATGCAAAACAATGCAATCTTAGTCGAAAATTTATCAATTGAAAAGTTAGCACAACTTATTGATAAATCAGTTAAAGAAGGAATTCAACAATTCAATGAAGAGTTTCGTAAAAAAGAAAATTCCGAAGAACTCCTTACAAGAGAAGAAACTTGTCAGTTTTTTAAAATTGATAGCAGTACATTATGGGCATGGACTAATAGCGGAAAAGTTAAAGCCCATGGTATAGGTTCTCGACGTTACTATAAACGTAGTGAGTTGCTAGAATGCCTAACCTTATTAAAAAAATAAGGTTATGGAAACGAATTCACATAACCTTGATTCTGGAAAAATACAAGGTAAAGATACCCAAAATATTGATGTAAACAAATGTATCGATGCAACAATGCAAGAGAACCCGACAGAAGAAAATAAGCTGTTTGTAAGGGAAACAAATGAAGACGTAATTCAAGATAATAATAAGCTTGAAGTAGACAAAGAAAAAGTAGTATATACTCTTATTGAATTACTGGATGAAGGAGCTTCAAAATTTGAATATTTAGTAGCTCCTATATTTCCTAGATGCGGAACAGCTGTAATAGCAGGTAAACCAGGAATTGGAAAAAGTCAATTAGCAAGGCAACTCAGTCTTGAAATAGCTTTAGATAGCAAAAGTTTTTTAAATTATGAAATTAACTCAGTTCATAAAAGGGCTATTTATGTATCAACCGAAGACGACAAAGAATCTATATCCTCTTCAGTTGAAAAGCAAATAGAGGGATTAAATGAGAAACCTACTGATAAACTTAGGTTCATACTTGCAGATGCAATGGATCAAGATGAAATTTTATTAAAAATAAATGATGAGTTAAGTTTGTCCCCTGCTGATTTAGTCGTTGTTGATAGTTTTGGAGACATATTTAAAGGGTCAGACAGCAATAATAACATGGCAATGAGGAATACCGTTAAAGCATTTGATAAAATAGCTAAAAAACATAATTGTTTGATTCTTTTTGTGCATCATGTAAACAAAGCTAGTTATAAGCAAGCACCAGGACAAGAACAAATACAAGGAGGTTCTGGATTAGTTCAAAAGGTAAGATTGGCTATAATAATTAAAGAAGGGGAAGGTGACATAAGATACTTTAACGTCGTAAAAGCAAATAATTCTCCGAAGGAACTAAGAGAGAATGCGATAGAGTTATCTTTTTCTGAAGAGACACTTTTATTTACTAATACTGGAAAGCAAGTCAGAAGTGAGATGTTGAATGTCGGATTGAAAAACGTAATGAATGATACTAAGATTGAAGTTAAAAGTATTGAAATTGAAAACTTGGCTAATCAAATTTTCGGAAACAAAATTTTGTCTTATACAGATTCTTGTGATCAATATATGGTTCTTACAGGCAAAAGTTTAGCAACAGCTAAGAGAGCACATTTGGATCTAGTGAAGAGAGAAATTATAGAGCAAGTTGAAGGTGGATATAAAATAAAGGATAAAAATTTTGAAGAAGAAATTGAAGACGAGAATTTAATTGAAGAGGAATCAATTGAAAATTTGGAAAATGATTCTACAATTTTTGATATTATAGATTTGTAGTCAAGGTATCAAGTATCAAGGTGTCATAAATGTCTACAAAATGATACGTTGATACTTGATACCTTCCATATTAATAAATGGGATTATGATGTTGCGCTAGTATCGCGGAGCATTTTATCAGATAAATTTCATATTGAACTATTTTGCTTAATAAAATTAAAGTTGGAAATCTGCTATATTGTAAATTTTAAATCACTTAATCTCTCTTAAAATGTAAAAAAAAAAAATCAACAGCAGTCAATAACTATTAAAACAGTATTTTTGGGGAATATGCTAAAATGGGATAATAATATAGATTCATATGAAATTAGAAGTATAAAATATGATTCCTTTTATAACTCCAAAAAGTTGTTCAAACGAGAACAAATAGAGCTATTTGAAGCGGACAAAGATGGAATATTGTTAGTAGAATACTGGACTGACTTACCACAAAAAAAACTTGCTTTTTACTGAAGCAACAGAAAGAATTGAAAGAAAAAAGTTACCGTGGCAAACATAGAGTAAAAAACAAAATAGAATAACTTAAGAAGGGGGTTTAAAAACATATCAATATAAAATGAGCATACTACAAGAAGGAATTAAAAAAGGATATATTTCAATCAGCGATGATGAAAAGCATATCAATTATTGCAATCATCCAAAGCCAAGAATATTTACTAATCCCGAGGAAAAAGTACAAGCGGAGGCTTTTTTAAAATTAGTAATTGATTACGGTTACGACCCTAAAAGAATCAAACAATTTGTTCATGTTAAAATGGGTTCTGATTCACGTGAAGCCGATATGATTGTATATGCAGATGATGAATGTAATAAGCCACATATACTTGTAGAATGTAAAAAGCAAGAAGTTAGTGAACAAGAATTTCAGCAAGCTATAGAACAGGCATATAGTTACGCCTATGCATTACCTAACGATGTAAAGTATGTTTGGGTAACTTCTGAACTCAAAAACGAATATTTCGAAGTTGATAAAAAGAAAAATTCTAGGGTTACACAACCAGATATTCCACAATTTGGCGTAAAAAAATTAGCCAATTATAAATATGTTTATGAACCGGAATCAATTAAAAATGAAACTGGAAAACAAAAGTTTTTTGATTTAAACACAATTTCTGAGGAAGATTTAACGCGCAGATTTAGACAAGCGCATGATGCACTTTGGGCTGGTGGACAACTCAATCCGTCAGAAGCATTTGACGAATTAGATAAATTGATATTCTGTAAAATTTGGGACGAAAGAAAAGACCGTAAACCAGGACAACCATACGATTTTCAAATCATTACAATCGACAAAGAAGAAATTGAAGACCCTGCAAAAAGACGCTACAAAGAAAATGATGAATTAACTGAAAGAGTTAGAAAGCTCTACGAGGAAGGTAGAAAAAAAGATCCCGAAGTTTTCAGAGATAATATTCGTTTGTCACCTGATAAAATAAGAACTGTTGTCGGGTACTTACAAGAGATAAATCTTGGAGAAACTGATTTAGACAGTAAAGGGCGAGCGTTTGAAACTTTTATGGATTCTTTTTTTAGAGGTAATTTTGGACAATATTTCACGCCAAGACAAATTGTGAAATTTACAACCGATGTTTTGCCGATTACAAATGAATCATTGGTTTTAGACACTTCTTGTGGTAGTGGTGGTTTCTTGCTATACGCTTTAAACAAAGTTCGTAAACAGGCTAATGAATTGTATCCAAATCACAAAAAAGATATAAAACAAAACCAAAAACATTACAAGTTTTGGCACGATTTCGCAGAAAAAAATCTTTACGGTATTGAGATAAACGAGCAAATATCTCGTGCGGCTAAAATGAATATGATTATTCACGATGACGGTCATACAAACGTGATTACTGCCGACGGATTATTGAACGAACAAGAAATTCAAAAAATCACTCAAAACAAAGGATTCAAATACAATCATTTCGATTTTATCATTACCAATCCACCATTTGGATCATCAGTTAAGAAAACTGAAAAAAGCTATTTAGTACATTACGATTTCGGAAAAAAAGACAGTGATTGGTTAGATGTGAAAAGTAAAAACACCATTACACCTCGTGAAAATCAAAGTACCGAAGTATTATTTTTAGAACAATGTCATAATTTTTTGCGTGAAGGAGGCTATTTAGCGGTAGTTATTCCTGATGGTATTTTAACCAACAGTAGTTTACAATATGTGCGTGATGGATTAGAAGACAAATTTAGAATAGTGGCTGTAGTTTCAATGCCTCAAACTGCATTTACAGCAACTGGTGCTGGTGTAAAAAGCTCTGTATTATTTGTAAAAAAACAATCAAAAGTAACAACAGAAAAACTACAAAACACCAAAGCAGCAATTCAAATAAATTTGAAGGCAGAATTTGAATACCATAAAAAACTAGAGCTTTGGGAAAAAGAGAAAACTAAAAAAGTAAAAGATTTAGATGGGTTTAAATTTTTAGATACGACATTAAGTAACACCGACCAAAAAAAAACAGAAGAATACAAAACTTGGAAAGAAGAAATAAGTGCATTTTATTCTGACAAAGTAAATGCACTCAAAGAAGAATTACAAGACGCATACCAACAAGCAAAACAAACTAAATTACCTGATTATCCTATTTTTATGGCAATAGCAGAAGATATTGGTTATGATGCTACTGGGAAAAAAACGAACAACAACGAACTCGATTTTATTGGAAATGAGTTGACCAAGTTTATTATGGAAATTGAAAATAGCAAATTATGATTTTAAAAGGAATTATTGATAGGTCATTAGGGCAATTATGTTTAAGAGGTTTTGCTCCAATAAAAGAATTAGCAAGAATTTCTAAAGCTGATTACACTTACCAAAGAGATATTTTAGACAAGCAACAAGCAACAATAAGTAATTTTCTTGAAACCGAAAGCTTTCTTTTTTTTCCAGAGGTAATTTTGAGTTATAAATTTAAAACATTACTGAAGACAGATAACATAGCATTAAATAAAACACCTCTTCAATATATAGAGATAGGTAAAAACTTCACTGTTCAAGGTAAAAAAGCTGGAATAAAATTTAGACTACCAACAGCTAATTCAAGTTTCGATCTTAAAATCGCAGAATTATCAGTAGATGATGAGTTTTTAAATCAATTAATCGAAAGTAATAATGAACCTTTTCACAGAATTGACGGTAATCATAGGCTCTCAGCTGCTGAAGCGACAGATTCTTCATTTATTAGTAATCTAAAAATTCCTTTTTGTATTATTCTTGGTCAAGAGTTTTATGATGAAAACATAGTTGAAGTCGTTACAGAAGATTCAGAATATTTTAATAAATCCGTACAAGTCTACTTTCATAACATTAATACTAAAACAATACCATTAACATCTGAAGAAAATTTAAGAGGTATTTTAGGCAGTGAAAAACATTTCAATAATGATGAAATTGATAAAATATTTGACAATAATGGTTCATTAGCAAGAGAGTTAGGAAAAAGAATTATTCCTAAAGATTTTTCTTCAATAAAGTCAATTTTAGAAAAAAACAAATGGGCTTTATGTCTAAGTATATATAAACACTATGTTAAGGTGTCAGAAGCAAGTGAAAGTGAAATTGACAATGAACTTCTAATAAGTAAAGTATTTGATGCCTTACAGGCAATAAACTTACTATACAAAGAAAATAAGTCATTAAAAAATCACCAAAGTATTGAAATACTTACTTCTTTTCTTTATTTTAAATCATTTTCTTCAGAAGCAAAGTTTAATTTCTTTTCTAAATGGATTATAAATAATCATTTATTTGAGGCAGAAGAAACTACATCGGAAAGTATCATTCGAATATTTGACAAAATATATCAAAAGAAAAACATTAGTGTTTTTGTTGCAATGCCTTATTGGAGTCATCAAAAAGTAAATGAATATAATAAACTGTTTAAAGAAGCTTTAGCGGAAATACAAAGTAAAGCAAAATCAAATATTGTTTTAGATTTAATTCCTATAATGAGATTTAAAGGTGCCAGTGAAAGAATTGATAAAAGACTTTTAGATTGTATTAAAAAATGTGATGTATTTGTTGCAGATATAACAGAATGCAATCCAAATGTACTTTTCGAAGTTGCTTATGCAGAAGGTTCAGGTAAACATAAACTATTAATTAAGGCTGAAAGTGACGATTCAGTACCTCCATTCGATATGGATAAAATGCAATGGATTCCATATGATAAGGAAAGTTACTATTCTTCTATAAAATCAATTTTGATTAATAATATATCCGCAATTTTAATTGATAATTTTGATGTTCATATTTAATATACAATGACATTTAAACTTCCAGATAATATAGACCCCAGCAAAGTTTTCTTAATCAATCGTTCTGAATTAGAAGGACGCATTGACCCCAATCAATACCATATTGAAAGGAAAGAAGCAATTGCAAAACTAAAAAAGAACAACCAACTTTTAAAATTAAAAGATGTTGTAAAAAATGTAAAAACAACAACTACGCAAGTTTCAGAAAGTGATATTTATATTGGTTTAGAAAATATAACCAGTAATACAGGAGAATATATTGAAACCAAAGACAAACTCTCAATAAGTAGTGCGGGAATATTCAAAAAAGGACAAATCTTGTTTCCAAAATTGAGACCTTATTTGAATAAAGTGTATTTAGCTGAATTTGATGGAATATGTTCAACAGAATTTCACATTTTCAAAAGTGATACTTTTCTAAACGAGTTTCTTACCATTTATTTAAGGTCTGATTTAATTGTAAATCAAACCAAACATTTAATGACTGGCAATACTTTACCACGTCTTCAAACTGATGATATAAACAATCTGCCAGTTCCAAATATCTCAATCGAAACACAGCAACAAATTGTTGATTTATACAATATTGCCTACTCACAAAAACAACAAAAAGAAGCCCAAGCCAAACAACTTCTCGAAAGTATTGATGCTTATTTACTCAAAGAATTAGGCATAACATTACCTGAAAAAGACAATAGTTTAACTAATAGAATTTTTAGAACTTCTTTTAAAGAAATCAGTGGAGGACGATTTGATCCAGATTATATTACTAAACATAATTATTTAGTTTCTAGAGAATCAAAATTTGATTTTATTGATTTCAAGAACGTTTTAATTAAATCTCCTCAATATGGCGCAAATGAAGAAGCTATAGATGGGGATTTGAATAACGACACAAGGTATATTAGAATAACAGACATCGATGACTGGGGAAATTTAAAAAAAGACACTTGGAAAACTGCCAATAATATCAACCCTGTTTATATCTTAAATAATGATGATATATTAATTGCAAGGACTGGAGCTACAGTAGGTAAAAGTTTTATATATAAAAAAAATAAATTTCAAGCAATTTTTGCTGGCTATATGATTAGATTTATAATTGACAAAAAAAAGGCAAACCCAGATTATATATTCTATTATCTTAATTCGAGTTTTTATAAATATTGGATTTCAGCTATTCAGAGGCCTTCTGCTCAACCTAATATTAATTCTGAAGAATATAAATCATTACCAATAGCATTACCCCCATTAGAAAAGCAAACAGAAATTGTAAACTATATTCTGTCGATTAGAAATCAGGCTAAACAATTGCAAAAAGAAGCACTGGGAATTCTTGACAAAGCAAAACAACAGGTAGAAAAGATAATTTTAGGATAAAATAATATGAAAAAAAAACATTTATTCTAAAACGTAAAAATAAAAATTGATATGGAAACACAATTTCAATATGTAGTCGATTTAGCAAAGCAATACAATGGATATACAGAAAATCCAGAAGTTTTGTATTTGGCTTTAAATAACTTACCTGAAGAAGTAATTACTGAAGTTTACAATGACTATGGTAATCCAGAAAATAGATTTCAACCAGTTAATTTATTACGTGCAGAAATCGCAAGACAAATTTTGAATAAGGTATACATCAATGCTGATTTTGTAAATGATATTAAAGATAAAATTAGAAATAAGGATATAGAATACTTTAATCATTTGACACCGGAATTTCGAAATGAATTATTGGCTTATCCAGTTGGTAAAAGAGATATGTTTGCAAACTGGCAAAAACCTTGGTCTATTTTACATACTTTTTTCTACAACAAATGGACAAAACAAAAAGAAAACGTTCAAAATTATTTAGATCAAATAGGCAAAGACTTACTACAAAAGTTAGAATTAAAAGATTACACATATAGTAAATTTGATTTTCAAGGACCTTCTAATTTTGGAGATGTTAGGTCTTGGATTGCTATATTTCCAATGATCAAAAAATCACATAAAGATGCATATCAATTTTTCCTCAACTTATGCAGTAGCCCAGAAGTAGGAATTGTCGCTGGCCACTCTTTAAAAAATGCAAAACCAGACCAATTTAAAAAAGTTACTAGTTATTTAGATGTAGTAAGATTTTTTGAAGAAATAAAAAATGAAATTGTAAAATTAAATAAAGAAAGTAGAAATTATTTCAAGTTTGCACCAGGAAGTCAAGCTTCAGAATGGGATGAGTTTTATAATGAAGGTATTATAGCTGTAGATTACAGTAATATGAAAGTTGGAGATATTTCAAATTGCAATTCTTTGCAGGAAATAAACGAAAAAGCAAGTTTGCCTTCTGATAGTCAATCTAATCAAACTTGGAATCTCTGGATTTTTAAATCTGCTAATAAAGGAGATGTAGTTTTTGCCAACAAAGGGGTTAACACCTGTCTTGGGATTGGTATTATAGAAAGTGATTACTATTATGATGAAAATTCAAATGGTTACAATCACCGAAGAAAAGTAAACTGGATAACAGATAAAGTATATCAATACAAATCGAACACGCATAAAGATTACAAAACACTTTTCAGACCAGATACATTCAGTCCAACTAAGCCTTGGGAATTTTTGTTAAAAGAGTATGCTAGAATGTACCCAGAATTAGTACCTGTTTTTCAAAAACAAAATCTAATTTTCAATAACGAACAAACTGTAAAAACGGATTTCGTTGAAGAAGAAGTTGAAGATTTGGATGAAATTGAAATTACGGAACCAATAAATTTTTGGTGGCTCAATGCTAATCCTAAAATTTGGAGCATAAATAATTATAAAGAGGGTGAATTACAAACCTACACAACCCACAATGAGAAAGGAAACAAACGTAGGATATACAAATACTTCGAACAAACTAAACCTGGAGATTTAATTATTGGTTACGAAAGTACACCAACCAAACAAATCAAGGCAATTTACGAAATTACCAAAGGCATTCACAACACCGACAAAGGCGAAGAAATAGAATTTGAATTAGTAGAAAAATTAGAAATTCCCGTAAGTTGGAATGAACTGAAAAATAATCCTGCTCTGCAAAATTGTGAAGTATTTATAAATAACCAAGGAAGTTTATTCAAAATAACGGAAGAAGAATATGACATAATTCGCGAAGTAATAGACAACAAAAATATTATTAATGAAAAATTACTTCAACATAGCAACATAAAGAAATACAAATTCTCTGAAGATGCTGACAAACCATTTATCAGTGAAGAACAGTTTTTAAAGTCTGTTTCATTATTAAAAAGAAAGAAAAATATAATTCTACAAGGTCCTCCTGGTGTTGGTAAAACTTTCATTGCTCGAAAACTGGCGTATGAAATTATGCAGGAGATAAAAGATGCAAGTATCGAGATGGTACAATTTCATCAATCCTATAGCTATGAAGACTTTATTCAGGGATTAAGACCAACACAAAAAGGGGGATTTGATTTAAAAGACGGTGTTTTTTATACATTTTGCCAACGAGCATTAGCACATCCAGAGAGACCATTCTTTTTTATTATCGATGAAATAAACAGAGGTAATTTAAGCAAGATTTTTGGTGAGTTGATGATGCTAATTGAAGCAGATAAAAGAGCTGAAAAATACGCTTTAAAACTAACGTATGCTGAAGATGAAGAAGACCGCTTTTTTGTTCCCGAAAATCTATACATAATCGGAACAATGAACACTGCAGACCGCTCATTGGCAATAGTAGATTATGCTCTAAGAAGAAGATTTGCATTTATTGGTTTACAACCGGATTATGGTGAAAACTTCCGCACGTTCTTATCTTCAAACGGGCTTTCAAACGGTATGATAGAACACATTAGTTCATCAGTATTTAAAGTAAATGAAAAAATCAAAGCAGATAGTAATCTTGGAGAAGGTTTTCAAATAGGACATAGTTATTTTTGTAATTTTTGTAATGGGGAAGATGAAAATATGTGGTGGCAGGAAATTATTGATTTTGAGTTAAAACCATTATTAGAAGAAATATGGTTTGATGAATTGAATAATGTTTCAGATATGATAAGATTACTTTCAAAATAAAAATGAAAATTCCAATTGAAAACATATACTATCTTTTATGCTATGCTTGGAACAAGCTAGAAGAAAAAGAACGCGTAAACGTGTCAGTTGATGATAAAACAGAGTTACTAGACCTGTTTGCTAAAATTCTAATTAACGGAACTAAAATACTACTCAAAAGAGGTGTCGATAGGAGTTACATAGATTTTACAGATGAAATTGCGGGAGTAAAAGGGAAAGTACAAATCAGTCAGACTTTAAAAAGCAATTTACTCTTCAAACAAAGAACAATTTGCACCTTTGATACTTTTTCTTCTAATATTTTAACCAATCGAATTTTAGTATCTACAATATATTCATTGTCAAGAACTAAAGGACTTGATAAGGATTTAAAAAAAGAATTGATTACACTTCAAAGAATGTTTTCAAGTATTGAATTAATTCAAATAAATAATTCACTTTTCAGTCAAATTAAACTAAATAGAAACAATCGTTTTTATGGGTTTTTAATTAATGTTTGCCAAATAATCTATGAAAACACTTTGCCATCAGAAGAACAAGGAAGTTATAAATTTACTGATTTCACAAGAGATGAACGCAAAATGAATCAACTCTTTGAGGCATTCATTAGAAACTTTTATAAAATAGAACAAAGTAAATACAATATTGTAAAAAAGGAAACAATAAACTGGCAATTTGAATATGAAGAGATAGATAGTTTTCAGTTTGTTCCAAAAATGGAAACGGATATTACATTAGAAAACAACTCCGAGAAAATCATTATTGATGCTAAGTATTATCGAGAAACAATGATAATCAACTATGATAAAGAGAAAATCAAATCAAATAATCTATATCAGTTATTCAGTTACTTACTAAATCAAGAAGATAACACGCCAAAAACGGAAAATGCAAAAGGAATCCTTCTCTATCCTACAATCGAAAAGGAGTTTGATTTACAATACAAATACAAAACCCACACAATTGAAATCAGAACAATAAATTTGAATTCTAATTGGAAATTAATTTCAAACCGATTGAAAGGGATTATATAAGATTGATGTCTTACTTATAAAATCGGTTATCCTTGGCTGAAATTAGTAAATAATGACATTCTGATTGCACTAAAAAAAACTTTCACAAAATTATTAGAGAAAATAAAAAAGAAGAGATTTATCTTACGAGATAATGCTAACTTCATTACTCTTTCCTAGAGATAAAGAAAAATATGATATTTTTTAAGGAAGGTTATTGATATTCTTCACTTCAAAATTAAATAAGTCAGAAACACTGGTATTTAAAATCTTTGCCAATTGATATATTGTAACAACCGAAGTATTAATAATCCCCCTTTCAATTCTGCTTATCTGAGAAATTTCAACGCCTAATTCATTTGCAAGTTTCTCCTGCGTAAATCCCTTAGCTAAACGAATAGCTCGCAAGGTATTTCCGAATTCAATTAAGATGAGTTTTTTATTATGATTCTCCACGAAATAAAATTCGTGGAATTAAGCATATTGCAAATAAGCATATTTGCCTATATTTGAAACATTTTGCATTCTGAAATAAAATTCACCTTCCATTACACATTATAACAATAATTCGGATACCCAATGCCGATAATAAAGTAGGGACAAATTAAATAAATTATGAAAAAAACAATTGTAGTATTGGTTTTATTGGCTCAAAGTATTTTTGTATCAGCGCAAGATAAAATTTTGACTCACACTGGAGAAACGATCGTTTGTAAAGTAACAGAACTTACAGATGGAAGTATTAAGTATAAATTTGAAGGAGAAGAATTGATAAATAATATTTCCAAAAATCTTGTAAATGAAATAAATTTTGCAAGTGGCAGAACACAAAAAATATCTGAAAAAGTTGTTATTAATGGAGAATCTGATTGGAAGAAAGTCCAAATTACTAATCTTGAATCTGATATAGATGGTCTAAAGAAAAAAGGAGAATATATGGCTAAAGCTTCAAGCGGTTGGAGTACTACTGGAGAAGGAAAGATGCAAGCACAAGCTATGGAAAAATTAAAAAAACTTGCGGCAAAAAATGGTGCACATATTGTCCTTATTCTTACCATTACAAGTAAAGGTGGTAGTTTTGGTTTTAGTGGAGGCACCAAAGCAAGTGTGACGGGAGTGGCTTATGGCTATAATTAAAACAATAATAATTTAAATTAAACAAAATGACATTAACTATAGTAATAATCATCTTAGCAGTACTTGGAATTATAATCTATTCGAATAATGAAAAAAAAGACTTAGATAAGCAAAATTCTGATCCAATAATACGTCACCAAAAAGCAGAAGCAAATAGAAAAGAACTTGAAGCAATTAAGCAGAGAAATTTGGACAAAGAATTTTATATATCTTCTAAAAATGAAAAAGATTACACTAATAACCTAATTAAAACTAAAGGGTATTATGTTGCAAAAATTGGGAGTAACGACGGATATATGTTTTTTTATTTTAGAAAAGATGGATACGTTTTCAGAGATTTTCAAAATAAATTATTAAATACTGAAGCTGTTACCGACACAAAAAATTACGTAAAAAGAATGTATGGTATTTTAAATGGATTGACAGATGAACATTTAGGAGTCGACTTTGGAAAATATTATGTCGAAGGAAATACGGTGTTTATAGATTTTTTATTTACTGAAAAAGTTGGCAGCTTAGGACATCCCGAACTGGAAAGTTCAATATCAATTATTGGAAAAATTAATCATTTAAACATTGACGTTAAAAAAGCAACGTCTAAATTTTACAAAAGTAGCTTACGAATTTTTGAAGAAAGAACTTTCATTGAACCGGAATCTTTTTCGTATCATGAATAAAACCTAATTGTATAAATTTATCTCAAACCTAACTCCCAAGTTAGGTTTTTTTATTCTATCAAGATTCACTTTTCTTTGAAAAAAAATTTTTTTTTTCAAAGAGCGAGATTATCCACCCACCAACCGCCCTGCTTTTTTGAATTGGGTGATCCCCCGTATGTCTAATTTAAAAAAGAAGAACCATGGTTAAAATTTTCGACGTAAAAACATTTACCACAGAAACAGGAAAAGTATTATCGATGCTTATTGTTCAAGGCGGTTTAGAGCCTTTAGTAAGCAACAAGACAGGAAAGATCTATCTGACGATGCGCAAGGCTAACATTTCAACGACATTTGATGAAGCTACTTGCAAATCCCTCGTCGGAACAGAACTGCCAGGAAACATTGAGAAGGTTGCGTGCGAACCTTACGAATACATTGTCAAAGAAACAGGAGAAATCCTTACACTTAAGCACAATTGGCAGTACATTGATGAAGACCTTATGAACGCACATTCACAGGTCATAAAAAAAGAATTAGTCAATTAATAAACAAAAGCAAGAGAGCATCGAAAGGTGTTCTCTTTTTTATTTAAACTAAAAACAAAAGTTATGAAACTACAAAAAGCCGAAAGGCATCAAGTAAAATTACGTATCGGACTTTCAGGTCCCAGCGGTTTTGGGAAAACCTACTCCGCATTGTTATTGGCTTTCGGTATCACTAATGATTGGAACAAAATTGCTTTGATTGATACAGAAAATAAATCTGCAAGTCTTTATTCCCATTTAGGGGATTTTAATGTACTCTCATTGGATGAACCATTTGCTCCTGAACGTTATTTAAAGGCTATACAGATATGTGAAGAATCAGGCATGAAAGTTGTCATTATTGACAGTATTAGCCATGAGTGGCAAGGAAAAGGCGGCTGTTTGGAAGCTCACGAACAGTTAGGGGGTCGATTCCAAGATTGGGCAAAAGTTACACCTCGTCACCAGTCTTTTATAGATGCTATCATCTTATCCAAGTGTCATATTGTCGCTACTTCAAGGAGTAAAGTGGATTATAGTCTTGATAAGGATGGAAATGGAAAAACGAAAGTGATGAAGTTGGGAACCAAGTCTATAACCAGAGAAGGATTTGAATACGAACTTACAGTCAATTTTGAGTTTCTGAATGACAAGCATTTAGTGTCAGCATCTAAAGACAGAACTGAATTGTTTTCGGGAAAACCTGAATTCATTATCAACTCCTCAACAGGAAAGAAACTAATCGAATGGTGTAATCAAGGTATTTCTGTTGAAAGAATCAAGGAAGAAATCAATTCCTGTGACACAGCAGAAGGATTAAAACTGATCTACAATAAATATCCCAATTTGAGCACAGAACTCTACCCTGTAGTAATGGCTCGAAAAGAAATGCTTGACAATGTCTCAGCTCAAGTAATCTACGAAAATGAAATAATTCAAAACCTAAACCCCCAAAACAATGAATTTAGTATTAAATAGTATAGAACATCAAATCATTGATGAAGCGGAAGTGATTGTTTTCCCAAAGCGTAATTTTATCGAAGCCAACACAACGGAAGTTTCCTTGGATCATCTAAAAAATGAATGCACAATTCCAGTTTTCGCCAAAGACAATGAATGTACCATTAGTCATTATGAATTCATCAATAATACTAAAGAAGTTCTTGAAGATATTCTTGGCTACAAAGGTGTTTTAAAGCCTGATATTCGCGTGTCACACGTAATAAAGGGTAGAATTCCATCCGCTATTGGTAAGCCCGCACTACAGCTCCTAGAGCACGAGAAGACCATATATTACGAGCGTATGGCATTCGTTATTGAAATTCCAGAAATAAGCGAAGTTATCAACGGTCAAAAGCTCAATTTAACCGTCGGGGGAGTAAGAAGCCACAACCAAGAGAACTTGTTTTCTAAAAAATCCTTGGAAAAATTCAAAATATTTGTGGGCTTTAGCAATACAGTCTGTACAAACTTATGTGTCAGTACAAGTGGTTTGAAAGAGGATATACGGGTCAGCTCCGTTTTAGAATTGAAAGGTAAAGTTTATGATTTGATCAACAACTATAATAAGAAAGAGCACCTGATTAGTATGGAACGAATGTTTAATTACTCTTTGACAGAAAATCAGTTTGCCCATTTGATTGGGAAAATGAAACTCTTCCCTTATTTGAGCAAAGAAGAGAAACAGACTTTATTTCCACTTGCTATAAATGATACCCAATTAAATATTGTGGTGAGGGATTATCACATTGATGCTCACTTTTCTAAATCAAAGGACAGTACGATTAACTTTTGGAATCTCTACAATTTACTGACCGAGGCAAATAAAAGCACTTACATCGATTCCAATTTGGAAAGAAATGTCAATTCATATCAGTTAATCAATAACCTCCTAAATTCCATAGAAAATCAATCTCATAATTGGTTCTTGGATAATTAATTCTATGACTATATCAATCAAAAATGGATAATAACGCCTATGCTTTTTTATTAAAATATAGTAGCCCTTATAGTATTCTAGTTGTAACAAAAGAAGATAGGCTCGTAGAGCTATCCTGCCCGTTTGAAGTTGAAGTAATTAAAGACGTTAAGTATATGATGATAGGAGAAAAAAAGGAAGTTACTTTGGTAAAACTTGCAACCAACAACAAACTGGTTTACATCATAGATGACAAGCCTTATTTCTATTGTTACTTCAATATTATAATTTAATACATGTAATATTATAATTTAATACAAATAATATAATATTAAAATACCCGGAGTTTTAAGCTTTATTTTCAGTTAATCAATCTGTTTGAGATGGTTTTACTTCGTTACCAAATAAAAACCCCTAAAAAGTGCTAGCAATTGATATAATTAAGGAAGAGTCTTTATGACTCTTCCTTATTATGATTTAGGAGTATAAAGTTTCTTCCTTTTTTATTCAATATATCTCTCTTCTAAAGAATGGTTTTAAATTTTCGTATTAATATTTCGCAATTGATACGAATAAAATCAATTTAGCGATCATACTTATATCGACCAATCTTCAATAGTTTTTTTAATTGAAAGTCGTACAAATCATATAAATCTCTAAAACTTATTTCATTCTCTTCTACAGCCTGATGTTTTCGATTATACCAATAGGAATTAAATGATCCGGCTAATAAGTATATATCGATCCGTTGAGTGTTACCTTCAAAATAGTGTCTGATATCATCGACGTAAAAATAATCCGTATTCACTTTAGCCTTTAAAAATGGAATGGTAACGTTTTCTCCTATTCTCGGAAGATTCATTATTTTCGTTAGAGTGAATGATCCGTATACCTTATTGTAGTTTAAATAAAAAACATATTCCGTTTCATTAAACTCTAGATTGTAGATAGGATCATAATTAAAAAGATCTTCATAAATCCTTAAAAGTTGCTTCCTAAGCTGATTGCTGTTTAAACCTGTCCCTATTTCAATTTCCTTTAAAGTTGGAAAAGGTATGTTATCATCATTATAATAATCTTTCGCACATAGGTAGGTTACTAACGAATTGAATTCTTTTTGGTTTTCAAATAGCTTTTTTACCTGATCTTTGATCGAAAGAAGATCAATTAAGATTTGTTTTGTAGAAATGCTTTGCTTCATGTTTTTTTATTATAAAATTAAAGAAAAAAACAGATTGTGGGCTAAATGCGGGCTAGATGCAAAAACAAAAAACCCTAACTAATTGATCTTCAATTGTTAGGGTTTTAATTCCGCGGAGAAAGAGGCTCCACAGTATATTTTATAAACCCCAGTAAATACTGGACTTTTCAGTGTTTAATTAGAACTTGCGTACTTAAAAGTGTACTTCAAAATTTTTGTAAAAAATACTGTGTAAAAGTACTATAATTTTATATAAATTATGACTGTTTAAATTGAATTTTAAGAAAATGCAACTTTGTTGGTTATTTGATTTTTATTCCTTTTGGCCCAGGAAAATCTTTGCCTAAATAGCTGTAAAGGCGTCTTACTTTTGAACGCCAACTTATTTTTGCTTCAATCCAAGTTTTGCTTCCCTCGATAATTTGTATGGTATCGTTTGTATGTGATGGAAACTTTGAATAATCGGAATTATCATCAAATTTTAATAGTAATTCTGGATTGTCAACAGGTGTTTTGTTTTTACTTAAATCAAATATTGTTTTATCTTCTTCTTTATTGAATTTAAGTGTTTTTACTTTTAAGTCTTCATATAAATCGATTAATGAAATTGTATCGGTTATGAAGTCTAAATCATAAATATCTTTCTTGGTTGAACGGTTTGAGGTGCTGATTAATTTGAATAAACCAATGTCTCTTTTTGAAAGTAAACTTATTCCTTGATTTACTTCTACCTCAAACAAATTCTTCATATTTTGAAGCATTTCCACTTTTATGGTTACACCATCTTCTAAATCAAGAAAGAAACGCAGAAAGCAATATTGGTCATTAATATCACAAGGATCGTCAAAGCTTTTTGCTTTTGTACCAAAGTAGTTTTTGACTTCATTTTCGATGTTTTTAAATCCCTCTTTGCCAATTATTCCATTGTAAAAGAAATCAATATCATCAGAAACTCTATGATTGAATTGTAATGCCAGATTTGTACCACCACCTAAAGTAAATTTTGATACTGTTGGTAATGTTTGTAATTCTATGATGGCTTTAATTATTGCTGGAGTAACTGCCTTCATAAATTAAAGAGAAAAACGAAGAAATGGTTTTACATTGTATCTTTTTGCAACACTTACACAAACTTTGTTACTGATATTCTCTGTTGTTAATTTTAAGTATTTAACAATATCTTTAGCAGAATACAGTGTTTCTAATTTTTGAATGTCTGTTTCAAATGTATCTGGAGTTGTTGCATACAAAGCCCTTGGTATAATAATAGACTTATCTTTAGAAAGATTAAGTTTACTAGGATCCATATCCCAAAATAAGTGTTTGGGAAAAATTGTCGCTATGTTTATTGATTGCTTCACTATGCAAAAATACTGAATTTAGTGATAAATGGTGCATTACTATAAAAAAGTTTAACTTCTTTGATTTTAACGACTTAAAAAAAATAAAAATTTAATAGATTTTAAAAAACAATTTTTAATCAATATTGCTTTCTTAAAATGAAATTAGCGAAATGAAGCAAACTGCAGCATTGATGCTAGGAATACTTGGATTAGGAGCGATTTTTGTTCAGATGAATGAGGTAATTTATATTTATGGTCTAAAACAATGAAATTCCTTTTTTATATTCTGGTCTTAGTCCTTCGATCGCATATTTTTTTAATTCGTACTCCAAATGCTCCTGCATAAAATCTTCCCCAAACTCCTCATATAGTTTAAAGAATTTCATTACGATGGTGTTTAAATTATCAGCAGGAATTCGTTCTTGTTTCTCTGAACTAGCTTTTCTAAATGAAGAACAAATTAGAGTGTATATTTCAATTATCTTTTCATCGCTAGTTTTATCTGTTGGAGCTATATTATTATATTCTCCGATATTTCTTAATCTTTTAACTAAGCTAGTATTTAGTTTATCTTCGGATGAAACTGGTTCATCTGGTTTTCTTTTCAAGATATAATAACTAAAATAGAAAATAGGATAAATTATTGTCATAAAAAATCTCATCAAAATAATAAATGTGTATCTGTAAAACCAATTTTTGTTTCTATTTTCTTTTAGAAAATAATTATTCTCAATTAGTAAATGTTTTGCAAGTGGACCAACAAAATTTAATAGAATACCAACCACTAAATAAATTAAAAATATCATCCTAGAAACTTTACAATAATGGAAATTATAACTAAAATAATAATTGCAAAATTTAATTTTTTATTGAAATCTAGTTCTTTTTTTAATAGTTCATTTTGAGAAACTATTGCCTCTAATTTGGTATCTGATTCTTTTATTTTATTTAATAAATCATTTGTTGTTTTTTCTTGACTTTGGGTTAGTGCATCAAAACTTTTATTAATTTCTTTTTGGTTTTTAGAAAGTGTTTGTTCAATTTCTCCAAAGTTTTGAATTATCTTATTTATGTTTTGTGATATAGTAGTCATTACTCCATTTATACCATTAACTGAAATAAAAACTTCCGATAATTTGCTCTGATGTTTATTGAAGTGTTCTTCTAAATCTATTTTAGATAAACGCGTAATTTCTTTACCTAAATCATCAATCTTATTTTGAAAATTATTTGTTTTCTCTTCAAACTTCTTTAGTTCTTTGGCTATTTCTACTTTGGAATTCTCTAAAAAATTTGTTTCTAAATCTTTAAATAAAACCTTGAAATCTACTGCGACTAATCTTGATATTTCCGAACCTAGTTCAGTTATTTTATTAGAAAAAACAGTGTTGTTTTTAACTAACAAATCGTTATTGCCTTCCAAAAAAACATTAACTGAGTTTCCTAAAACTTTGGTAAAATCATTAGTAACTTGATTTATTTTATCAAATAGTTCACTAAAAATGATTGGTAACTTATCATTACTGCCAATTAATACTTCTATTCTATTTTTTATTTCCTTTAGATTACTCAATTCACTTTTAAGAATATCTAATTGCTCGTAATTCTTTTCTAATATTTGATCTATATTATCCATATTAAATATCGTTTAGTTCTTTTATTAAATTTTGGACGTTTTGGGTTGAAATTTTAAGCATTAACTTATGTTTTATCCTTCTAATATATTCTTTAGAATTTTCATATTTTACACTTTCTGAAATAATTACTAAAAACTTGTTTAATTTATTTTCAAAATATAAATAATCGTTTTTTAAGTATAAGTTTTCAAAACCTTCTAAAAAATATTTCTCTGCTTCTTGAAAATAATATGGGTTATTTAAACCGAAACTGGCATAAGCATAAAGCAGTTTTAATACATATTCTTCTTTAGTATCTTCTATTGCTAAAGAACGCCAAATTCTTTTACAAGAACCACGCATCATTTTGCATTCATTAATGAATGATGCTTTATCATTTAATATTTTAGTATATTTTACAAAAACTTTCCAATCATTTAATTCTTTATTTTTAAAGTCATCAATTAAAGAACGGTCTTCACCAAATTCAACATAACCACTTTTAGCATACTTTGCATTGAAGTAGTAATACATTAACTGCTTAAAATGGATATTATATTCTGCATTATTAAACTTTAAATCCGTTTTTGAATTTTGATTAATACTTTCTGTAATAAATTCTTTAATATCCTCAATCGCTTTTTTTCTTTTTCCAACTATATCGGAATACGTGAAATCTAATATTACTTTTACCGACTTTTTAATTGTATCAAAAACACCTAAATCAAAACATACTTTTTCTAAATTTTTGATTTTTTTCGTAGTTTTTTCTTTGGATAAATACTTTAATAAATGCTCTTTGGTTGCATTCAAATAGAAGTCTTTATTTTTTTTATTAATGCTGATTGTTACTAAAGCTTTGTTGTAATCTATAGTGTAATCTGAAATGAATTGAATGCTATATAGACGATAAATGATTCTCAATATATCCTGACGGTTAATATTAGAATAATACAGTTCTTTGTATAACTTCTTATTATTGAAATAGATTTCAGATTTTAAAATTTCAATATTCCAAGACTCTTCTATTCTTTGAACGTAATCAACAAAATCAGATGATTGCTTTTGTAATGTTTCTAAATAGCTATGAACATTATGAATATTTGGAGTTGCAATTAAATTAAAATCTGTAATAAGAATTTCTGACAAACTATCTTTTATTAAATCTAATGGTACAATGAAATTTAAATTATTGCCTTCCGATTCAAAGAAATCTTTTAATGACAGCCCATTATTTATAACATTTTCAATAGGTCTACTTAAATATTCATAAAGTGTGGTATTAGGACTGTTTTCTTGCCATTGGATTTTTATAAAATCTAAAATATGGTTTGTTAGTGGAATATCCATAGTACCACCTCCATTACCAAAGTTAAAATCAACAGTTAAGTTACCTAACCCTCTAGTATTTATTATTTTACCAAAAACAACATTATTTACATTTCTTAACCAAATATTACCTTGAAAATTACCATCGGTGGTTAAATAAAATTTTATTTCCTTATCATTTTCAAGATTATAAATATCTGTAATTTGCTTAAAAACGGTTTTATTAATTTCTTCCTTTCTTGTAAAAAAACGTTCTAATTGATATAACTCCGTTTCAATGCCTTTAAAGCTGTTCTTGTGAAAGAAATCATGAATGCTTTCATCTAAATTGTAGGTTAAAATAGTATCTAATTGTACTTCTTTTTTACTTATTTCTATCGTAAAGCTATTTGAAAAATCAGCTACTATTAGTTTAATATCATTAATTAATGTTTCTTTATTTGAATTTCTTATCAATGAGAATTTTTCACCGTCAAATGCTTCAATAAGATGTCTTAATCTAAATCTAGCTTCTCTTGAGAATTGTTTTATATAGCTTGGGTTTAAAAAATAGAATTCTTCTGTATTAATTAAGTTTACGCATAAAGACTTTTTCTTGTCTCTTCCAGCTCTTCCAGCTTCTTGGATGTAACTTTCGGGTGAAGAAGAATAGTTGATATGATAAACCGTTCTTACGTCTTCCTTGTCTATTCCCATTCCAAAAGCTTTTGTGCAAACCATATAACTGGTTTTACCATCTAAAAAACTTGTGAAATGGTTATGAATTTCTTCACTTAATCTACCTGCCTCATCATTTCCAATGAAATAAGACTTTTTAGAACCGATTATTGCTAGATTTTCAAATACTTCTTTTGGATTTATACTATTATTGACTCTACCCGTTACACCTAATATTCCCTGAGTGTGCGGACAAAATATTATTGAAGTTGTAGTATCAAATGTTAAACTATTTGGGATTTCATTTATTGATTCACATTCTTCACTAATTATTATATCTAGTGTAGTTTTATCAATTGCATCCATCTCAAACTCATCATAATGTTGTTCAAGAGATTGCGAAATAACCGTATTATCTATTGTATTTAATTTATTTATACTGTTTTTGACATAATCATTTAGTTTATCTCTTTTGACAGTACCGATTTTGTTTTTAATTTCTCTATCAGAAATACTATGGCTATCTATTTTCGCATTACATTCGATAAAATCAAAAAACAATTCTTTTCGTATTGTGTTATCAATTGAAATTACTGCATTTGCAGCATCATCGTGTTTTATATCAAGTTCTCTTTCAATATCTGCTAAAACATCATAAGAAGCTGTTGCTGTAAGTCCAACTAAAGTTACTTTACCGCTTCTTGTTTTTACAAATTTTTGAGCATTTTTACCCAACATCAAATAAGTGGAACGGAAATCGTGTCCCCATTCTGATAAACAATGTACTTCATCTATTATACAAAAAGAGAATGCTAACTTGTATTTGGTATTGTCAATAGTGTTTATGATTTTTCTAAAATCCTCCATTACAAATCTTTCAGGAGAAACAAAGAGAAATTGTGTTTGTCCAAACTTAAAATCAATTAGTTTGCTTTGTTTTTCCTCTCTTTTTAAATTGGAATTTATATAATCACAGCAGTCAATCCAATTATTATTTAAAACCCTAACTTGATCTTCCATTAATGATTTAATGGGATCGACTACTAAACATAAACCCGGTTGTAAAAAAGCTGGTAACTGATAGGTTAATGATTTACCACCACCGGTAGGTAATAAACCAATAACAGGTTTTTGTTGTAATGCTCTAGAAATTATTGGTAATTGTCCTGGTCTAAAACTAGATTTTCTAAAGATATTTTGAATAAAAAAATTAATGTTTTTTTCGTGTTTTTCAATTGAAATATATGAGCCATCATTTTTTTTATCCACTAATTCTTTGAAGTGTAGTAAATTGGCACAATATATCTTTTTACAACTTTCGATGCTGTTATCATAGTAATGCGATGAACGAATCACTATTGCTTCGCGAATAGAATACTCTTTTTCTTTATAGATTTGAGAACGTCTTAAAATAGAATGGTCAATTATGATATCAAAATCATTAGCTCCAAAATAGGTCTCGTTTTTCGGCTTATAACCACAATGCAGTTTTTGATTGATTACCCATTTTTCATTTTCAAAAATGCTTAGTTCAATTTTTGGTATTTGGAGTTTGTCTTGATCTTCCAATAAAGCATTTAAATTTGAAAATAATTCTTCTAAACTTTTGATAGCTAAAGCACCACAAGGCAGATCTCTTTCAATGATGGCTATTTGTAGAATTTCTTTTTTCAGTAAATCTTTATTAGCAATAAAATGGTCTATTATTGTTTTTTGAATTCTAGCTACTGCGAATGGAATAAAAAGTAAACTGTATTCTTCTAAATAATCAGAAATATTTTTAGTGAAGTTTTTTTCAAAAATTTTATATAATTCCTCTGTAAATAATCGATCGTAAGGAATCTCATTTTTATTAATCTCATTTTGAGTGAAACGAAACGTTTCCGCATTCACTTTACTTGCAGCTAAATCTCTATTTGTATCATAAAAAACATACTCTTCTAACAAATGATGTGGACCATCTATTTCAAATATTCGTGTTTTATATTCTGCTCTATTTTGAATGTTATTCCAATACAAATAAGGCGATGTAAAGCTAAAATCAACTGATTTATCACCAATCATATGTGGATTTATTGTAGCAAAGTCTCTTTGGGTTTGAAAAAGTTGTTTGATAAACTGATGGTTGCCTAAAAATTTCTTTTCTAATTGACTACCTAATTCTCCAATGTAGTTTTCATCATTGAATTTTAAATTGGGTTCTATGATATGTAGTAATTCAAAAACCGTTTCAAAACTTAACTCTTTAACTGCATTTGAATAGTCTAATATATATTCATTGTCATTCTTTATGGTTAATCCAATTTCTGTAAAAACTTCTTCAATAATAAGTGGTGCTTTTGTTGGCAAGCCTCTTGTAACAATGTTATTAATGGTTGCTAAAACAGGATGGATTTTGTCGTAATCAATTTTATGAGGTTCAGGAAACTCTACATCAAAAGCACTCAGGTTTTGAATCAATCCTTTGATTTTATTAATTTCACTATTTTCTTTTTCACTGAAATAATTCAATGATTTAAAGTTCTCAGTAACTATATTACTGATTGCATCTACTATGTATCCTGCTTTGAATTGTTTCATCTTAATATAATGCTGATTTATATTACGCTATACAAGCATTCTCATTTATCTTTTCAATTATACTTATCACTTTGTGTGCATCACTATCCTCAAACACTCCCATTAATCCTTGATCATTCATATCTGTGAATGGAGGTTCAAATAGCATGCTTGGTTCTATGGTACCGTTTTTGGTTAAGTAGGTAATGATATTTTGTATGAATGTCATTTGGTCAGCTCTCAAATTCCCTGTCTGTAGGAATTCTGAAAAGGCATCTTGTGCTGCTTTTACATCAAGACCAATGATGTTTCTAATGAATACTCCTAATGGTTCTTTCCCAAATTCTTTTTCAAAATCTTCTCTTGTTCCTCTTTCTTCTCCATCAAACAAAATGTCTTCTAAAAGTTTTAATTCTTTTGTTGTGATTGGATTGTTTGAAACCAATTTTGAAATCGTCAATTGATGTTTGTTTTCTCTAATGAAACTCTCTACTCTTCTTCGGTAGGATGTACCGTAATTTGACGATATGTTTGGTTCATTCAAAACCATACTTATTTCCGAATCTTCCAGGTCGGTGTAAATTATTGCTCTATTGTTGGTATCTAAATACTGAATCAATTCTCGAAGCTCTACTCTTATGCTTTCTAACTTCTTTTGTGAAATCTCTTTGTAAAAATCCTGTTTTTGGATGTTTTCAATTGTTGGTTTAGCGCGTAATACGGCAGGAATGGTATATTTTTTACTCAATCCTTCGGCAATATCAATTAAAGTTTCTTCGTATCTCTTTTTTGTGCCTGACATCATCAGTGTTGCTATTTGTAGTTTTAGCATCATCAAGTCAAAACGTCTTGCCATTTCATTGATTGTTTCCGGAATTGGTAATTCAGACAGATATTCTTCAATTATATGTGCGTCATTACTATCTAAATTGTTCCATCTGTTTCTTTCGTTGAATTCATCCACATATTTTAAATTCATGGCTACTTGAAAACGTGTTCTGTCTAATTGTTGTATTGCCAAGTGCAATATATCACGTAAAGTATTGGAAAGCTCTATATTTTCTTCTTCCCCTTCTTCTACCAATAACCTACTTAAATGTAATCTTGATTCAAAAATTTGTTGTGTAATTGGTTTTGCAATCAGTGTTTCCTTGCCTTTTTTCTGAACTTCAAAGAAATCGAAATTGCCACATACATCAAATATTAAAAAATGGTCTTTGGGTTGATTTGGTCCAAAAACATCCTCACATAATCTTGTTCCTCTTCCAATCATCTGCCAAAACTTAGCATAAGACCTCACCACTTTGAAAAAGACCAAATTCAGTATTCTGACAGCATCAATTCCTGTGTCCATCATATCGACAGAAACGGCAATTTGCGGATTGTTTTCTTTGTATTTATCACAGAATGCATCTATCAAACTTTGAGCATGAGAAACTTCATTGTGTATCATAGAAATAAATCCTGAAGGTAAAGCCGGATATCTTTCGGTGAAACAATCAACAATGAATTTGGCGTGCTTTTGATTTACAGCAAAAATGATGGTTCTGCCTAACTTATCACCACCTTCAATTTTTAATCCGTTTGCCATTAAAGCATCCAACACTTTATTTACCGTATCTTTATTGAACAACCATTTGTTCATGGCGTTGGCTCTTATTTCCTCTGGGAAAAGTCCCGTGGTTTTGTCTTCAAAGGTTTCTTCGTACTTTTCTTTTTCTTTATCGGATAGGTCTTTGTACTTGATACCCTCTCTTAGAAAATTGGTTGTAATGTCAATATTCTTATACGGGTTTAAATACTGAGGTACAGCTTGATGTAACTCGTACAAAAATGTTGGGTCTTCATTACTGCATCCAAAAAGCTCAAAAGTATTATGATCTATTCCATCTTTAGGAGTAGCTGTAAGTCCAACAATACTAGCATCGAAGTAATCAAATATAGCTTTGTATCGGTTGTAAATAGAACGGTGTGCTTCGTCAACAATAATTAAATCGAAATGCCCTACACCGTAAAAACGTTCATCGGCATTGCGAATATTGTCTATTTTATTCATCATGCTCGGATAGGTACTGAATACCAATCGCGTGGTATCATTTTCCTTTTCCTCTGTTAAATCAATTGCTGATAAATCGGGTAAGTATTCGCTAAAGTTATTTTTGGCTTGACGCACCAAAGCGTTTCTGTCTGCTAGAAACAGTACTCGTTTTACCCAATTATTTTTGAATAACACCTCAACCATAGCCGCAGCAGTTCTTGTTTTACCACTTCCTGTTGCCATGACCAATAAGGCTCTTCTTTTGTTACCACACAAGCCATTGGCACCATCAGTTACAAAGGTTTCTGCAACCCGATTTATGGCTTCAAATTGATAGGGTCTGTTTGCAATGGCAGTATTAATCGTTGCCTTACGAATGTCTTTTATGGTTGTTCTTTTTTGAATTAACCATTGTAATTCTTCTTTGGTATAAAAACCAAAAACTCTTCTGGGAGAACTATAAAAAGTGTCTTCCCAAATTTTGGTTTCATAGCCATTGGTATAGAAAATAATTGGTCTTTGACCATGCATCTTTTCTAAACAATTGGCATATAAAAAAGCTTGGTGTTTTCCAACCTCAACATCTTTTGTAGTGCGTTTTGCTTCGATTATGGAAAGTGGTTTTCCGTTGTCGTCCCATAAAACATAATCTACAAAGCCATTGCCTTTTGGATTGTCTGTCGTTATTGGCATTCCTGTTACCGGATATTCTAATTCTCTACCTACATTGAGGTTGGTCCATCCTGCTTCTTTCAAATCGACATCAATGAGGTGCTGACGTGTTTGTGCCTCCGTAAACTCAGCAGTTAAGGGTTTTAGTCTTTCCTGCTTTTGTTTTTTCAGTTTTACAACCGCTTGTTGGGTTTGTTGCTGTAAAGCTATAAGTGTGACTTCACTTTCTTGTGCTTTTTCAAGAATAGCTTCTTTTTCTTGTTGTAATTTTGCAATTTGCTCTTGTAACTGCTGATATGCTTTTTCTTGTTCTTGCTGTTGTTCTTTTAGGAGTCTTTGTTTTTCTCCTAGTTTTGGGATGAAAGCTTCGTTGAATACTCCAGGTAAATCAGGGATTTCTGCGCTATAGGTTTGAGCCAGCCATTTGGTAAAATCATAAATGTAACGTATGCTTATTAATGCATCTTTGGAATTAATACGATTACCAAAGTGCGCTGCATTGTTTCCTGTTTTTCTAACAATATGCAATCCTTCATGAAGCTGAAATGGAATGAGACTTTTAATCGCTTCTTCATTCATCAAGTTGATGAGTTCAGTATTGAATGGTTTTTCAATATGTTCTAAATCGTACATGAGATACATGGACTCTTCTAATACCAAACGACAATAACTGGCCGAAGAAACCGGTTCTATAAAAACCCTTTCTTCGGCTGTTTTTAACTTACTGTAGAGTGAATACCACTCCTTTTGAAGGAATTTAAAATTGCTCATTTTTTCAAATCTATAAAGGGTTTAATATTTTTTCATAAATAATATCTTCTTCATCTTTATCATATATTAAATAATCAAATCCTTCATAAACCATTATTATTGGTGCACTAAGAGAAGGATTTTTGACTTTAGATATCCAAATTTCAGAAAACCGTGTATTTAAATATCTAACAAATGGTTTAATTTCAAAACTCTCACAAATACCGACTAAATTCAATTTAACATCTATTCCATTGATCGTAGAATTTAGAGAATGAACAAGTTCTAAGTAACTAATTGCATTTATTAATTGCCCATCTTTACATATGTACTCACTATTATTAACTCCATGGGTAAGAATAGTAATGTGATTGATACTAGTTAAATCTCTTCTATTTATTACATCAAAAAAATCATCTCGATTATCCACAGAAAAATGTAAATCAATTGGTTTTATTAATGCAATAGCATCTCTGTATATTTTCCTACTTCTCTCTTCAGATGTGAAGTAATCAATAAACAGGTTCATAATAGCCCCCCTTTAAATGCCTTTTGCAAAAGGCTATTAAACAACTCTTCTGACTTTTCTAAACTTTTTTGCACAATAGCTTTTTGTTCCTCAATTTGTGCAACTATTTTTGTGAATTGGTTTTGCAATTCTATTGGTGGATTAATGATAGGAAAATTTTCAAGATGGTCTTTGTTAAGCTGTCTTTTATCAATTCCTCCTACACATACACTCCTAATATGCCCTCTGTATTCTTTTGTTGTTAGTATATGTAAAACAAATTCATTGATAATGTCTTTTTTTAGCCTTATCAAATAAACATGACCATTGACATTCGCTTTATCATCCTCACCTAAATATATTGCTGCCCTACCTAGACTACTATTTTCAGTATTTATTCTTCCAGTCTTTGTCATTAAAATATCTTTATGCTTCAAACTACTTTTCATCATTTTGTCATGAGTAGCTTGATCTATAAAAGCTATATCTTCATAAACTAATCTATTTTTCCATACATTTTGACTTCTGAAAAATGTAATTCCTTCTTCAACATAAACTTCACTTCCTCCTTTTGGAGTGTTACCACTATGTATCTTAGTTGAAATTTCTTTTAACTTAATAACTTCCCAGCCTTTAGGATTATTCACAGGATCTCCAAACATATCCAAAAACAATGCTTGTTTAAGTTCATCATACTTTGCTAGCAATGCTTTGTCATTCTGTCTTAATTCATCTGCTGCATCGAGTATGTTGGCTATTTTTTGTTGTTGGGGTAATGGCGGGAGGGGAATTTGAATGCTTCTCAATATTTTAAGTGTTACAAATTTCTGCGTACCACCTTTGCTTTGTTTTTCTATTTGGGACGTAAATTCATTGGATTTTATATAATGAATAAAATATTTACTACTTAAGCTACTGTTTTTAAACTTGATTAACGCAACGTTTTTTATTGCAAATCTTGGCTCAAAATTGACAATGGCAAAATTTCCTATGGAACCAATCATAGAATACAAAATGTCTCCTTCATCTACTTTTGACCTTTTATTTATAGAATTATAATCAATTTCAGTGATGAAGTTTACGTTTTCAAAATCAACCCTCCCATCAATTAAATTTTTAGATGTTATCAATGGAAATCCATCATCAACATATTTGGGACTATCGTGAGTACCATCCCTAACATCTACAAGTTCATTTAGAGAATATCTTTTCAATTTATCCATTCAATAACTCTTCTAAAATTAGTAATTTCAATTTGTTCTCATTATGAAGCGTTTTAATATCTTCTATAATAATTGATGGTTGTGAATAAATAACTTCATTATAAACTACCTCTTTGTATCCTTTTATAGATAAATCCCATTCATTGGCTTTAATCTCTGCAAAAGGCACTAAGAAACTTTTATCAGTACGTAATCTGTTGGTTTCAGTGTTTAAATTATGGTAGCGTGTTACAATATCGGGTATGTCATTAGCTACTGTTTCTCTACGTTGGTCATCAAGGGTAAAACCATCTGCTTGCATGTCATAGAACCAAACGTTATCTGTACCACCCGTTCCTGTTTTTGTAAAAAACAATACTGCAGTACTTACTCCTGCATACGGTTTGAATACACCACTTGGCATAGAAATAACCGCATCGAGTTTGTGATTTTCAATAATTTCTTGTCTAATTTGTTTGTGAGCGTTAGAAGAACCAAACAAAACGCCATCAGGTACAATTACTGCACAACGACCTCCTGTTTTCAGCATACGAAGCATTAAACCTAAAAAGAGTAATTCGGTCTTTTTAGATTTTACTACTTTTAGAATAGAAGTTTCCACACCGTCATAATCCAAACTTCCCTTAAAAGGCGGATTTGCCAGTATCAGAGAGAATTGGTCTCTTATGTCTGCGTTACTTTCACTCAATGAATCTTTCCCAATCAGATTAGGGTTTTCTATCCCATGCAGTTGCAAATTCATAGCCCCAATACGCAACATGGTATTGTCAAATTCAATACCGGTAAACATATGCGTATTGTAATGCTCTCTGAAAGTCTTATCATGAAAATATTCGGGATGTTTCTCATGGAAATATTCACCTGCAGCAACCAAGAATCCTGCAGAACCCGCTGAAGGATCACAGATAGTATCTTCTTTGCTAGGCTGTACCATATCCACCATCATCTTGATAATGTGTCGTGGTGTTCTGAACTGACCGTTTCTTCCAGCAGTTGAAATTTTGGAAAGTAAGTATTCATATAAATCTCCTTTGGTATCCCTGTCTTCCATCTTAATTTTATCAATCATCTGCACCAATGGGTCAAGCAGTCTTGGAGTTGGAATCATAAAAGTGGCTCCGCTCATGTATTTGGCAAAAACTCCATTTTCGGCACCTACCTGTTTCATATGGTCGAAAACAGAAAGTCCTTCAACCATTGGTTTGGTAAACAAGTCAAACATTGCCTGTGGTTCATTGTTCTTAAAGGAACTCCATCGTAATTCTTTTTGCTCTTCGGTAAATATTGGATTAACAATAGACTTTTTAATCATAGCCGATTTCTTCTCTTCCTTCAACTGCGTTTCGTCTAATCTTCTTAAGAATAAAAGGTAAGTGAATTGTTCAATTACCGTTAGAGGATTTGACACTCCTCCAGTGGCAAAACTGTCCCATATTTTATCTACTTGCGATTTTAAATCTCCTGTTATCATTTATTATTATTGTGTTATTTCATTCAATTTAGAGGTAGTTTGATAAGGAACTTTTGCAGATGGAACTACTTTACAACTGTCAATTAGATGGGTATCTTGATCATCAAAAAATATTTGTGCTCCCATAGCTTTTAAAATCTTGTCCTTACTTAATCCTCCTAAAAAATATACTTCATCTACGTACACCCCCCATTTTCTTAATGTTTTAATGACTCTTTTGTGTGAAGGAGCATTTCTTGCTGTAACGATTGCTAGTCTTAACGGCGAATATTCTATTCGCATTGGCAAATGTTCTTGTATCTTAGATAATTTTATTAATAATTTTGCAAAAGGACCTTCAGCCAAAGCATCATCTTCATGTTCTTTTTCATATTTATGGAATGAATCCATTCCTTCCGTTTTATATCGATATTCCGATTCATCTGAAAACAAAACAGCATCTGCATCAAAGGCAATTTTCACTCTTGGATCCAATGATGAAAAGGCTTTTGGAGGATCATATATAAATGCAGCAGCACATTCATTAGAGTCAATAATAGTTTGAATATCGATTTGGTCTTTTGATAGAAACAAATCAATACCATACGCATCTATATATGGAGATAAAGGTTCTCCACCTGTAAAAGCCACTCTTGTTATGTCTAATTTATATTTTTCAATTGTGTTCAGTACTCGCATGCCTGTTTCAGGACTATTTCTTGACATCACCACAACTTCAACAATCTTTTCATCGGCAACTTTGTTTAATTCTAATAAACTTCTTACCAAATGAAAAGCCGTTCCTGCTTCTAAAAGTTCATCTTCATTTTTTAATTGATAATCTCTAAAGGCTTCAATTCCTAGTTCTTCAAAAATCTTATTTTCTTCTTCCAGATTGAATAAAGCCCTTGTCGAAACTCCCACTACTAATATTTTTGATAAATCTACTGGCATATATTTAGTTGCTTTATTCTTCTATTACATTTATTTCATTATCTAACTCCAGTGCCTTGATTGATTGTACCGCATTACCTGCAATACCGCGAATAGAACCGTGCATATTGATAGCGTTATTAATTACTTTGCTAATTTGTTTTTCTCGTTGTTTCCAAATGCTTTGCATGGCTCTTTTTTCTTTCACTAAATCATTTTGCATTTGGCTAAATCCTTCCACAATACCTTCCATTTGCAAATGAAATTGATTACTGGTTAGAAAATCATACAACATCGCCATTTTATCTCCTTTGTTTTCTTGGTTTTGCATCGCTTTACTTACACTTATTACTGACTCTCGTAAGACAGCACTTAACCCTTTGAATTCCTCGAAAGTACAAATCCAAATACCGTCTTTGAGTCCCAAACGGTCCATGCCAATAGGCAAGACTTCGGTAACCAAAACCCCTAAAGTAGCATTTTTTTCTCGAATATCATTCTTAAATTTTTCAATCCAAGTGTGTTGGAAAGCTTTTGTGCGCTTACTTTCATAGTAAATCGTGCCGCAATTTTGTAGTTCTCTGGTGTTTACAATCTGCAAACAATCGGCACCGATAGCTCCTTTTTTTATCTCATCGATGGTGTCTAATGGAAATTGAGAAGCCAACCAGTCTTCAATGGCTAATTCCAACACTTCACCTTGTAACTGCATAGAACCTTGTTCTTGCTTGCGTTTCATTTCCTCAGTCAATTTCTTTTGATCCTCTAATTGTTTTTGGAGCGCAGCAAATTTCAATTCATTTTTATCATCTTCTTGTTTACGGATTTTTTCACGTTCTACAGCTAGGGTTTCGTTTAATTGCTTTTGAGCGGCTGTTTCAATAGTATCCTTCAGCTCGAGTTTTTCGCGTTGTAGTTTAGCCACTTCGCCTTCCATTTTACTTAATTCTCGTAACTTTTCTGATTTTTCAGATAGTTCTTTTTCCATTTCCGTTACTCTGTCTTTGCTTTCCTCTTCCAGCTTCTTTTTTAACTTTTCTGTTATATCTTTTTCAGATACTTTTTTAGCTAGTTCTAAGCGTTCTGCAAATAGTTCGTTTTCCTGTTTTTTCTTGGCTTCAAAATCGGCTTTGGCTTTTTCTAACGCTTCGTTTTTGGTTGCTAATTCTTTAGCTTGTTGGTTTGCTTTTTGTTGGTATTCTTGTCTAATTTTATCTTCTAATTGATGTTTAAGAATATCATTCACATCGATAGAAGTTCCACAATTAGGGCATTGGATAGCAGTTTGCTCAGACATAATATTTACTTTTTATTGGTTTACTTTGTAAAGGTAAACTCGATGTGTGCGGTATATCTGCACAATTAATTATTTTCAATACTAATAGTATATAAAATAGGATGATTATTCATTTTTAAAATTTCAAATTGTATATCTAAACTGTTAGCATCTTCGACTCTTGCGTTACTATCTTTTAAATTCCAACCATGTTCTACACCAGCATCAGGTCTTATAATTATTTTATTTTCATCATTACTAAGTTCAAAATAACGGTAATGAGGAATTGAATCACTTAAAACATTTACAGTATCTAAATTCAATTCGTAAGCAATTGATTTTATATAACTATCTCTGGATTCACTATCTTTGAACTCATGGAAAATTTTATACGGTGTTCTTTCATTATAAAATTTTTGACCATAAAATGTGAAATTTTCTATTTCAAAATTTAAAACAACTTGTAGTCGATCCAAAAATTGTAACATTAATAGGCACCCAAAAGGTGTTTTTAAATAACGGTCAGAATATGAGATATTAAATTTTTTCCCATTCATTTTTGCTTTTAAATCTACCTTACTTTTTAGTTTTGCAAGTACTTCATCTGCTAAATTTACAGACTGTATCTTTAAAACTGTGTCAAGGTAGATCTCAAATACATTACCTGAATTTAAAAGTTTGTCTGTTTCAATTTTTTCCAAATTAGGTAATGCTTGCAAATTAATTTTATATAGCTCCCCATTATTTGTTTCTCCCCAATTTTTATTTAAGTCAAGGATTACTTGATCATTAACAAAATAGCTATAAATACTTCCATCTTGAAGTTGAGCCAAAGAAATCGCCTTAAATAGTGTCTTATCAGTACTCTTATTAACCCATAAACTAGACCACGCTGCAAGCTGAATTACCGTCATTAGCTCTTGATTATTAGCTATTATAGGATTGCCGTTAAGAACAATATTGATTTTTGTTTTGTTTTTTAAATTTTCTAAAAACAATTTACCATCTAAATCCCAATTTTGAATTGCAGGATTTACAAACAACCAAATTTCCTTAATTTTTGATGCGTAATTTAATTTGACTAATTCTTGTTTAATACCTCCCAACATTCTTTTAGCTAAGGGATAAATATTTATGATATCCTCCGGAATCTTGAAATCATTTATAGTTTTTAACCAATCTAATACTATATTTCTATCTAGTAGATTGATATGCCATTGGGTCTTTCTATCAATTAAACATTTGGTGCAGGCATTTTGGCATTCACATTCTAATTTATTGAGAGATTGTTTAAATATTTCATCTGCATATAAAAAGAATTGATTAGCGTATCCTGCACCGCCTTTCGTCGTGTCAAAAATGAAAATTGTATAATAATTGTCATATCGTTTGATCCCAAAATCCAGTTCATTTGCTTCAATGGCTAAATAACTTGCCAGTTCTTTCACGAAAGTTGAACCTAATGAATACAATAATGTTTCATTTTTCGAATAGGCGGTTTTCTCTCTAATTCTAATTTCGCAAAAATCTGTTTTAAATCTTCCCCCTAATATTACATTAGATTTTATTGCTGAAGGAGAAGAATTACCAGAACATGCAGTGTTGCCAGAATCGTCTTTTCCTCCTCTTAATCTTCTATGGTCATTAAGTTCCTCCAATGACAAACCTGTTTTACCACAGTGTAAACAAACATGGAAGCCATTACCATTACCTACATTGTAATACAATATTTCTCCGTCCTCTTCGCTTTCTCTAATATCATAAATATTATTGCTGTTTTGTTCCCAAGGTTTAACATTGATTAATAATGGATCCACATATTGAATTTTAGACGATTCTGATATTTTACGATTAGCCGTTTGATAAATATCCACAGCAAAACCAGCAGGTTGAATCATTTCCGTAAAATTGCTACGCAGATCTGTGTCGTTAAAATTAATCCCTCTAAAATTGTTATTATTGCAATGTGGACATTGTGTATCAATATTTTGTCCCTCTGCAACTTCTACAATTCTTTGATACCCACAAGAATTACATAATTGGATGATTTCTTTAGAGGATTGTGTTCCCCGGTTATCATCTAAAATAATCCCAGAAGAACGATAATTCATACCATCAATGACTATATTATTGCCTGGAGCGAACTCCGTTAATGCTCTTGTTATAAAGTAGGAGGGGTTTTCTCTTGAATTGCTATTCTTTTTATTTATTGCATCAATATTTCTTATATCAAATTCAACAACACCTGTAGGCAAACCAGCCGTTGGCAAAAAACCTTCCTGAGCTAAATATGATAAAGCGTTTTTATTAAGAAACTGAATAGATTGAATGTTTATGGATTTGAATGCAGGTGAATTTTTTCCAAATTCTGCTTCCATCTCCTTTAATTTATTTTCGAAACCTTCTTTTTTGTTTTTGGATTTATTTAGTATTTTATTAAAATTTAAAAAAACTTTGTTTAAAATATAATTGAAACTTTTATCTGCAAAACTAGTTTCTTTGGTTATACTTTTTACTTGATTTGAAAATGAGGCTGCCTCATTACCCAATAACCAACTGTTAAATTTGACAGCAATCGGTTCAACTTCATCAAAGAAAAAGCTATCAATTTTATCTGTAACTCTAATACCTTTTACTTCATCCGTTTGAACAAACTTACCCAAAAAAAAGGCATTGATATGTCTTTCTATTACTTGTGTGCTATTGAAAGAAATAAAAGGGGGGGCAATTTTATGTGTTAATGCCCAAGTAGGTTTACTAAAAGCATTCAATCCAATAGGATTTGGTGTGCAAACAGTAAAAGCCAGTGATTTACTTTCTTTTCTACGTCCAGCACGCCCAGCTCTTTGTAAATAATTTGCAGGACCAGGCGGTACATTATTCATCACAACAGTTGAGATACCGCCAATATCTACCCCCATTTCCATAGTGGTAGAACAGTTAAGAATATTAATCTCTGCTTTCTCAAATTTATCTTCTAGTTGTTTTAATCTCTTTTCATTTTGTTGAGCAGAATGTTCTCCAGACAAATACAAAGGTCTATTTAAAATTGTTTTTTCATGTATGTTATTCCATAATCCTTTTTCTTTCCAACCAATTGAATTTTCCACAATCCATTTTTTAGTGGCTTCTAAGTCTAATTCATTATGTTCATTTCTATTAAACGGAAATTGAAATTTTGGAAATGAGTAAGGTTGCGTTTGCTTTATTTCAAAATGTCTAATATTGTCTTCAGTAAACGAACCAGATATCCATGGAGAAAAACCTCTAAATTGAGCGTCTATTAAACGTCTTTTTACTGGGCATAGCCACAATTTGTCAGGTAATTGAAATCTAGTTTTTTCTTCAAGATTAAGTTTAAAGCCATTATCATCAGCAGTTAAAATTCTTGCTTTTATGGTTCTCCAAATTTGCATCAAAAGGTTGTTAATGTCCTCCTCAATTTCTTTTGTTATTTCTGACCTATCATGAAACCCCAATCCAGCACATAATAATAGTGACATTCTATTTGGACGAACTTCATTTCTACTGTAAGCAGGCCATTTTTTGGCGTTTGTAATATTAGAATCTAAATCATGAATTTGAAAACTTTTTAGAAATGATGTAGAATAAGGGTAAATAGAATTATCTAAAAAGAAATAAAATTGATTTCTGATAATATAATCCAAACCAATTTTTAACAAACTTTTCCATTCTTCATTTGTTATATTATATTGCTCCGCAATTTTAGGTAATTGAACATTGTCCAAATCAGGATAAACCAAACTAACCATTCCTAGATTTTCTAAGGAACGTTCACGGGGTAATCTTCTAGCAAAATTATCGAAAAGTAATGCTCTTGAATATTTTTCAATATTAACATCATTACCCTCTCGAGGATTATTGTTTTTGAATAATGTTTTTAAATCAGACTTAGGATTTATAAATTCATATAATTGTTTCCATGATAATCTCACTTTTGCATTGCTTTTCTGTGCTGTGGCTTTTATTTTATCAATGCTTTCCTCTATGATTTTTTTTAGTAAAGGATTTTTTTGAAGTAATAATTGTTCTTCCAGTTCTTTTAAATCAGCAGAATCAAATGTACGATCCAGAGTAGTATTTAATTGTTCTGTACAAATTAAATGGAATATTTGGGAACGTATCCAATTGTTCTCATTATCAATGTTTATTAGCGCAGATATTTTGGCCGTTCCTTGTCGGCTGTCTGTAAACGATATGTATTTATGCCCATCCCAAAGCATTTCTGTTCTTAATTCATTCGCGCCTGGTGTATTTTCAAGAAATACATCTGATAAAATTCTGTTCATAAAAGAAGAAGAAATTCTAAAATGCAAAGGATTTTCCAGATTACTTGAACAATGGGGGCAAACACATTCACCATCACGATCCGCCTCTATAAATTCATTTTGATTTCTGTTTATTTTACCATTATTATCAATACCAAAATCAATCGTATTAGCCACATATCTTTTGCTGTTGTTTCTTTTTGTAAAGAAAAATGATTGTGAGGGAGAACAAGTATTTTCGTCTTCATCATTGTCTATATCATCAACAATAAAATTGTCTTGATTAATTGATGTCGACAATTTTAAAAATTCATAACCTTTATCTATTTGCTTTTCAGCCTTAAGTAATTCATTACCGCATGAACGGCATGCAATCAATTCAAACATTGGGAAATTACAATGTGAACAGTTTTTTTCAGCATAGGTTGTCATAGTCCCCATTAAACTTTTGGCTTCAAAATTTTTATGCTTATCACAATTAGGATTTGAACAAACATAAACACCACCGATGCCACGAGAAAATAGGTGGGCTCTTAATGGTAAAATAGAAATATCATTAAGCTTATTTTCGACTATACTGTCTACAACTTTTAATTTTTGGTCAAATGAACTATCCTTGGTAATAAAACTGTTTGTTATTTCAGACAAAGTAATGGCATCTGAATTGTAAACTTTCTTTCTTAATAGTTCTATTTCTGTTTTACTTTGAATTTTAAAATCATCAGGCAGCTCTTTAAATTCTCTTTTCCCAGTAATCACTTCAATTTGATGTTTTTCAATACCACAAAGATTAGCCATGAAATCCTTTAAACTATTTTCACTTTCTGGTCCACTTCCTACTGTAGCTGAAGTTATTGCGAAACGTAAGTCTTTTACATCAACTTCAAAAGCATCAATAACTCTTCTTATCAACAAAGCCATTTCAGAAGCTGCTGAACCTACCAATGTATGTGCCTCATCTAATAAAATCCAACGCAATTTCCCTTTTGAATTTTCTAAGAGAGAAACGTCTTTATCTCTAACCAAGATATATTCTAACATGGAGGGATTAGTGAAAAGAATTTGTGGAGGAGTTTCTCTAATATCTTTTCTATCAATCAATTCAGGGCGCGCTTCGCTTCTTTGTTTTGCAGGAGTATTTCCATCTGGAGTATTTCCATTATATACTGCATAAGTTAAGCCATCAAGCGCTTTAACCCATGCATCCATTCTCTTTTTCTGACTACCAATTAATGCATTTAAAGGATATAAGAATATGGCTCTTATACCTGGTTCATCTTGACAGTTCTCATACAAATCCTGTAAAACGGGCAACATAAAACATTCAGTTTTACCTGAGCCTGTTCCTGTTGTAACGGCAATAGACTTTTTTTCTTTTAAAAGGGCATTCCAACTTCTAATTTGATGTTCATATGGATTTCTATTTTTAGGAAACTCATATTCACCTTTAATTTTATCTAGTTTGCTGATAAATTTGTTATCAAATAAATTAGATAGATCCCCAAAAGTTTCTTTTGCAGGTGTCCAAGGGAAAGTATTTTGAAAAACTGGTTCGGCTAACAATTTTTCTTCTTCAAACAAATTTGTTAAATAGTCTTGAAATTGAGCGTCCCCCGTTGCCCAAAGTGATAAAATAGAATCTTTTAACCTTTCTTGAATTTCGCTATATATTTTTGTAAATTTAATTTCTTGGCTCATATATTAGTTTAATTTAAATAATAAATTAATGATTCTTCATACCACTTTTTATCAAGGTCTTCTACATACCTAATTCTTCTTCTGAAATTATCCCCATTGACATGCCAAAGACCTGTATTAATACCCGAAATAGATGATGCAACCGTTAAAGGTGCAATAACAAGAATATTAACTTGATTATTCCATTGTTTTTGCGGAATAGGTTTAACATATTTATTTCTATCTTTTTCTATTTCATAAGAAGGTAGTTGATTTAATACCCTTTCACCTAAACGTTCTCTAACATTGTTCAATTCTGCATGAAAAACAAAATTGTTGTTTTTACCATTTTGTAGTAGACAAACTTTAAGCATATTCCAATTCAAACTAAACATAATGGCAATAGCTCCATAAGTATCTGGATAAATTTGACAGATATTCTCCCAATCAGATAGTTTAACCCAATGGAAAGAGAATCCTAAGTCATTTTCTAATTCAATAAAATCATTTCCTGAAAATTTGTATTCACCAGAATCAAATTTTAACGATAAAAAAGTAAATGCCTTTGCTGCTAATTCGGATGATGTTGTAATTGCTTTTATAATATCAAATGTTGCAAAAGGCAGATCATTTTCTTTACATAAATAATAATAAACCCAAAACTTGTTCCATATATCACAACTAAAATCTTCTGTTAAAAGCAGCTTTGAATAGTTCATTATTCGAATATTTCTATCCTCAATTGTAGTTAATTCATTTTCGGGATTAACTGAGATAAACTCGGGTTTAATTTTGAATTTTGAATTTTTATCAGAGAAGAGAATAAATTTATTGACGTTAGTTGTATTAATTGAATAAAAGTCTGAATCTTTTTTTATTTCGATCTTATCGATATACTCTAAATCACAATCTATTGGTAAAGCATACACACTGCTTGAAATATCTACACTTTCGATTTCAGTAAATTTTATAACATTTTCAGAATTTATTTCCCATTTTATTGTTTCAGAAAACTGCTTGATACTATAACTTTTAATTGTTTTGCTTCTTCTATTCGGGAGAATTTCACAAATATCCATTTTTAAGAAATTATCAGAATCGATAATATTAAAAAGTTGAAATAGTGATTTAAAAGTATCATAAAACTCAAATAAAGGTTTTATATTTCTTTTAATCTTTTTTGATATTATAATTTCATGATTTTTATTATTCGAAATTCTTACTTCGTACTCTTTACTGTGAGAATTTGTAATTAATCGCCAACCTTTTATTTTATCCAAATATATTTCATCTTCCTCAATGATATTTTCATTTTGGTCAACCAAAAGAACACCTTGAAAAGGTGATTGAACATTAGCAATTAAACCGAAACTTTGATTATTAACTCTAATTCTAGTTTTAATTGAAGCAGGAAATTTGGCGGGATTTATTATAATAAAATTAATTTTATTTTGGTTTATGTTAAAATCAAAAAATTCAGATTTATATATTTCCAAAATAAAAGAATTGTTATTAACAGTTAATTGAGGATTATTATGATCTGAACAACTCAACAAACATAAATTACCAATATTAAAAACTCTATCAAATTCATTAATCCCATCATGAGATATTTTGACATCTAAAGTTCCTAATTCTAATGCAGTGTTTTTTGAATTCCAATTATTTTTATTAACTGACTTCCATTCTATATTCGGATTATTTATCCTTTGTCCATTCTTGTCGTAAACAAGTATTCTTAAACTATCTTTTACAACGTTTAAGTTTCCTTTGACTAACCAGTTTGGTTTTTCACATAGTATTGTCCATTCAAATATGTTCTCCGTATTTGTTTTGAATTTTATTGTATTACCATCAGGCTTCTTTAATTTGATTTCATTTTGAAATTTTATAATAGAGAAAGCTTTACTATTTATCTCTATTACTATTTTTTCTTCAAAATTTCCATCTATTGAAAAAGCATCATTTGATAATACGTAACCATAATTATTATTTGTGTGTCTAGATTTTTCTAAAACAAAATTTTCATTATTACCTGATGCCCATAATGTTGGAAAATCCAAGTTTAATCTGGAATAGAGTAAATGATTAGCATAATAAATTTTGTCAGAACTATCAATTACATAAATTTCAGTATCAAAATCTTCTTTAAAACTGACAAAATCTTTAAACTGGATTACTTTGTATGTTTCATTATTTCTTTTTATCATCTTAGCAATTAAATCTACACCAACGAATAATTTATATTCATTATGAAAATCATCAATTTGATCATCTAAAATGTAATTCAGTTCTTCAAATCCTATTTTTGAAGTAATAATAGTACTGAGAAAAAAAGTTTTGCTTTTGGAATTAAAATTCCATTTAAATTTAATAGCATTATTTTTTTTTCTAACCTTATCTCTTTCAATAATTAACTCCTCGGTAATTTGTTTTAAATATGCATTAGTTCTAAAACTTAACAGTTCATTTTCATCATTATCTAATACGGCACGAACAATTTCGAGGCAACTACTATAAATAATTTCATTTTGACTAGACTTAGGAAGAAAACTAGTTAATTCAGTATTAGAAGAAAAATCTTCAATTGAGCTAGGGTTTAAATGGATAATTTTTAAAAGAAAATCCCTGTACTTACCGCTATTATTTTGTATATGTTTTAACGGAAGGCCACCTTGCAATAATAAGGTTTTGAGGTAATGAGTATTTTGAATTTTAATCCATTTATAATTTAAAAGATTTCCACCTTTTTTTGCTGACTCATAAAAGTCATTAACATCAAAACACAAATTTTGTGAACCTAATGAATTATAAATTTCATCTTTTGATGGATATCCACCATTGAAAATTCTTTTCCACCATTCTGCAAAATAGATTGCACAATCCCTTGAGTCAAGTTCAGAAAAACGTTGAACAATTTTAAATCGCTCTTTTAGTTGATTAAACTCTAAATCAGAAATAGAATATTTCCACACTGGCTGACCTGAATGAAATTCAAGCTTTCGTGTTTTTAAGATTTTGTAAAATTCGCTCATATATTTCAATTTTCATCAAATCTATAATTAATGTGTGCGGCAGATGTGCGCTAGTCAGGTTTGTTGAAACTAAAAACAAATAATGGATATTTATCTTTTGTTGTTTTATCGTTTAGTGTTGTTTTTGTGATTTCTAACGTATCACCAATATTATATTTTCCATCCACTTTAGTGTAAGGAAATAAACACTGACCAATGTAGTAATTACGTCTTTCATCTTGTTGTAATTGACCTCTTAGAACGGTTTCAGTTATAGCTATTTCAACAATATTCTCTTTAGTCCACAAATTTGAATTAACCTCTGGATTAGAATTTTCGTCAATAAACTGTTTTAACCAAATCAAATAATCAAGTAATTGAAAAACTAAACTCTTAAATAAATAAGGTGATTTTATATTTGAAATATATTCATCCACATTTAGTTTTAATCCTTTTTTATCATGCTGACTGTCTTGGGTAATAAAAACTAGATTGTCAAAGAAATAGGCCATAAATGGATGCATAAAATCTTTAACTGCACTATATCCAGAATTATTTTTGTTATTACTCAAAAATTTAACTGTTGGATTTAACCCAGCTTTGTAGATTTCTTCTGGAATTATTCCCAATTCAAATAATTTATCAAAACTATTTTCAATAATTTTCCTTAATGGCAACAAATTATCCTTGGTTGGTTCAAAATCATTTGTTGACTTAATTTGTTTCAATAGATTGATTATTGGTTCATAGATTTTTGAGCCTAAATATTTTTCATTACCAATTTCAAATACTCGTTTGTATTCATTTCTTATTTGAAAATCTAACTGACCCTCAGCTGTAACTTTCAAACTATTAAACATGGCATCTTCATCATCAGAAATACCTTTACGGAACACTTTCGTAAAAGCTTGTTTAAAAGTTCGACTATCAAAAGCTTCGGCTTGACCTGTTAGAATATGAATATCAAATTTCTTTGGAAGTTGTAAAATACGCTCCTTTGCTCTATGAACATAATCTGTATCTTCTGTGTCTGGAATATCATCTTCTTTCTCAAAGAATTTTGCATCTAGTAAAACCCCATCATATAAAACAAGATTTTTTTCTAGTTCAGCCATTCCAGCTTCTAATGATTTAAAAGGCACTAATTTTAAATCATAATCTAATGCTAGTCGCTTAAATGCAGGCATGACTTCATGTTCATCATCTACCCAAAGAATATGATATACTTTATTGCTCATTTACACTATTTTTTATAGGGAATAAAAATTTAAAAACTACTGGATATAATGGATTTGTATTTAAGTCAATAGTCCAATCCTCATTTTCAAAATATGCGGCTATTCTATTAATATCGTAACCACCAATACCTTTTCCTTTATTAGTGTTATTCGTGCTAAATTTCGAAATAAACTTCTCCTTACTATATTTTTTAGGGAAAGGCCTACCATTATTTTTTATAGAAACCTCTAATTGATTACCAATTAAAGCTAATTCAATGACTACTTCATTTGTTTCTTCGAAACTATCGAAAGCGTATTTATTTGCGTTTGTAAAAATATTATCAAAAAGGATTTTCAACAATGTTAAATTACACTCAAAATATTTCTCAATAGTATCAACTTCGCTTAAAGGTTTGGGTCTAATTTTAAAATTAAAACCATTATCTGATAGCCCATTTATAAATTTATTAATTTCAAATAAAGAAATTAGTTCTTTCTTATAATCATTAACTAACAGACCATTTTCTCCTTTTTCAAGAATGGTACTTATTTGATTAATATCATTTTTAAATTGATTAAAAACTTCTTGCAATTCAATACCATAATGCTCAAAAAACTTGGCACTAACTACTTTAAATTCATTTGAATTGTCATTCTCAAAAAACCTAATTAAAGTTTTTGAATTTGATAAAATATTTTGCCTTGGTGCTCCTAATGAATGCTTTAACGAAGCAAATTCGTCAAATTGATATTTTTTAAAACCACTCTTTAGATTGTCTCTTTGTTGCTCTAAATCATATAGTTTAGAGGTCAATTCAATAAAATAATCTAATTGTTTTTGCTGTTCAAGCAGATTAGGTAAATCAAATTTTATGGATAAAATATCTGAAACTTTTAAAAATGGTATAACAGCACCTTTTCTAAATGAATTAGCTTGTTCTACAACATAATCTTTGTAGAATTCCATTACAACAAAAATTGGTAATGCAATTTTCTTATCTACTCTTAATGCTAAAATATCATCATTAATATAAATAGATTCGCCACTAAATTCAAAAAAAGTAGGTTTCAAAGTTCTACCAATTTTAGAAATCAATATACAGTTCTCTTCAATTTTACTTACTTGTCTGATAAATGGAATTTCTTCAACTTTATCAACATCTAAATAAAAATTATGGTTGTCATCCTTTAGGTCTTTAATTTTAACCCACTTACCATTTTCACCCGAATTGAATCTTTGTCCCCTTATTCTAGTTACAAATTCATTTAATTTAACACCATCAAAATTTTCTAAAAAATATCTTTGACAATCTAAAACTCTATCCTGAGATTTAACCTCTTCAATAGAAATTTTCCTTAAAAAACTACTTTCTTTTCCTTTTGAAATAGTTTCAACAAAATCTAAATCTTTAAGAATTTTAGATCTATTCACACCATTAATTACAAAATCATCAGCAATAATGAAATTAATAAATCCCTTATTTTTTTTAGATTTGTTAATCACTAAAACAGAAGTTTTGATAGCAGTATGATGCAAAATTCCATTTGGAAATGAAATAACCGATTCTATTAAATCTTGATCAATTAAATGGTATCTCAAATTTGCAATTTGTCCACTAGAAAACAGGAAGCTTTCTGGAACTAAAATAACCAGTTTACCATCATTCTTTAAATCATCTAACCCTTTTTCGATAGCAAAATTTTCAAAGTTTCTGATTGTTCCCCATTTTCCTGAAACACCAAAAGGTAATCTCATTCCAAAAGGTGGTGATGCAATTATTAAATCATACTTTAAGCTGTTTGGATTCCATTGTTTAATAGAATCTCCTAAAATCAATGATTTGGAATGAAATGAATTTGTGGCTAATAATCTTAACACCCCTACAACCCAGGTTGTTTGATTAATTTCTTGACCTATGTAATTACTGTTTTCAGGAGCTAAAACTCCGAAAGAAGTTGCTCCAGCAAAAGGATTATAAATACTTCCTTTATGTTTAAGATTAGCAATATTTATCATAAATCTACTTAACTCAATAGGTAAAATAAATTCGCCAGAAAATTTACCAAGAGATTGTAAGAACTTATATAAAATATAATCAAATATTTCTAAGAAATTGTCATCCAATATTTTAGAATCTATAGAATCAATAACGAAATATAATTGTATGAGTTTTTCGTTTGGTAAGCGATAGATCAAAGAATCATAAACTCCATAAACATCAATAATATTTGAAGCATTAACATTGTCATAGTCACTTAAAAAATCTAGAAGAGCAACTTGGTTTTCCATAGAATTTGAAAAAAACTCTGATTTAAAACCCATTCTCTTAATAGTTAATAAAAATAATACCAAATGAAAATCATCAGAACTAATCTCACCTCTTAAAATATTAAAAGATGACCAAATTTTTTCTGAAATTTCATTTATCATTTTATTATCTACCATACCTAACTTATCTGACATAAACATTTGTTTTACTAATTGCTTTGCAAATGTATATTGTATTTGTGCACTATACGTGCATTAATAATTGTTCATCATTTTATAGATTCTATCCTCTACTTTTTCAACTAGAGTAATTGGCTTTAAAACTTGAATTTTTTCGCCAAAAGATAAAATCAATGTTTCTAATTCATAATTAGGAATTAATTTTAAGTGAACTTCAATATCATTATCTTTTTCTTTGATTTTTTGAGATCCATGTAATGGTTTTGTTGTTATGTAAGGAATTAATGTTTTATCCACTTTGAGAACAATATCGACAATATTTTCATTTGGAATTGTAACTCCAATAACGTCTTCAAAATATTCGCTAAAATTGATATCTGTTTCCATATATTCTTCACTGCCTGAAGCAATTTTTTCTATTCGATCTAATGCCAAATTAGTGATAGTCTCATAGCCATGCGATTTTCCAAATAAAAACCAGCGCATGTTATATTGCTTTAGATAATATGGATTGATTATAATAGTAGTTGAATTTTCAGTTTTGAAATTCTTATACTCAATATGTAATACTTTTTTATATAGGATTGCATTATAAATTTCTGGAATATATTCTAATCCTTTTAAGTACTCATTTTGTTCAAAACTGATTATAATATCGTTTTGTTGTTTTAAATTAAATGAAGATTCTAATCTTGCATTTATTTCATTAATCCAATTATATTGTGGTAAACCTTTGAATCTATCTAATGTTAATAAAGCTTCTCTAAGTTGATTAGCTTCCGTTTCATTTAATGGTTGATTTGAAATAGAGAAGTTAGAATTTTCATATTTGTAAAAAACTCTTCTACCATCTTTTACTTTTTTTAGTTCTATGCTCCAACCTTGATCACTTTCCATAAATCTAATATCATCGTAAAGCTGTCTTTTCTTCACTCCATCATCCATTCCTGAATATTCATAAATTGATTTATTGCATTCCGTTACAAGATCGTCAATAGCGTAATTTCTCCCTGAATTCCGGAAGCACCTATCTAAAGTTTGATATCTGATTATAGCATGTTTATTTGTAGACAAATCAATTTATTTTAAAAAAGACATATTCTTACAAACTTACAAAAAAGTAATCTATAGTTCTTTGTGGAAAACCGTAAACTGGTGAAAATAAGTGAAAAATAGTGAAAATAAATTTAGGGTGTAGGGTGTAAGGGAAAAACACAGAGTTTTATCCATTGTGTTAGTTTTATTTGTAATGATCTGTAGTAAAATTTAACAATAGCCTAAAACAGGAAAGAGACTCGTGAGGGTCTCTTTCTTTGAATTAATATATGTTTTATAAAAGATTATTTTCCTTTTAGTAATTTTTCCAAATACTCGACTTTATCTTTTTCAGTCTGAACTAAACGTTCGTATAACTCAACAACTTTATCTAGGGGATTAAAATTTGGTTGAATATTAATTGCATTAATTGTTGAACTATCATGACTAGTAAAAGTATTATTTATAACATTTAATACCGTTTCATCGCTATAGTTTTTAATTGCCTCAGCTGAAACGCCTAACACTTCAGCAATTGCTTGTAGTTTTTCTTCGTCAACAGTTTCACTTCCTTCAATATTAGAAACAGATTGTTGGCTTACACCAATAGCGTTAGCCAATGCTTCTTGTTTCATACCTCTAAGCTCTCTAATTCGGCTGATATTCCTGCCAATATGTTTTGGTTTTGTTGCTGTATTCATAACTCAAAGGTATTTAAAATTCTTTTAAAAAAAAGGCTATGGTAAAAAACAAGCCCGCTTTTGTGAGATACAATTCCCGTTAGTTCGGTACGGTACAATCTATTGCTTACTTGCTATGTATTTAAACAAAAATACAATTTTTCAAATAATTATTAACTAAAAATTTAAAATTATGAATGCAATTGAATTTTCACAGCAAAAAGAGTTGAAGGAAGTAATTACAGACCACATTAAAACATCTGCTATTTATTGTTTTGGCAGGCAGGAAACAATTTATAGTTCGAGCAGGAAAATTTATCCTGATAAAGAACTTCAAAAAGAACATAGTCATTTATACCTCTTAGTTTTTGTACAGGAGACCAAAGAAAATGCGGGCAGTGATATAAGTGATAAGATAAAAACAAAGACTCAGGGTTCTTTGACCGCTACTGTTCTTATACACCACGTACAGAGTCTTAAAGACCTTTGCCAAGACCAGCAGTTTTTCTTTTGGCAGATCATGCGGAACGCAGAGCTGTTATTTCAAGATATTAACAAGCCTCCTTATTTAAATATTAGCGAAACTCCAAAAAGAAATTTAAAATCCACATCGCATTATATAGCATGGAGGAAGAATAATATTGCTACAATCTGGGGCTGGGTGTATAATGATGATGATGCTTATAGTTCAGATGAAGTAAAAATGTCCGCTCTTCATCAAATAGTGGAGCAAATCTGTTTGTCTTTGATCCGTGTCTTTATAGGTTACACTCCTAATCATTTTGCACTGGAGTATTTATTTAATCTCTGCGAATACTTTACTACCATAACTGCAGATTTTTTCCCCCGACAAACCCGTGAAGACAAATCCATATTCAAACTTCTTAAGCAACAGCCCAACACATTGCGTTTTAGTAAGGCTAACGAAGTTGATTATTTATATTATCAGATAGTGGAAGAAAGGTGCAAAAAATTCAAAGAGCAAGCGGAAATTTTGATACAAAATGAAATTAACCGACAAAATGAATTGGAAAATGAACCCGAGAAAACCGATAAAGAACCTGTATAAATTATGAAAAAGAATAAAATATCCTTTGAATCTATTTTTTGGGCAGGCCATGAGATTAAAAGTTCTTCTCAAGTGCTGGAGGCTTTTTTTGACTTTGCCCATCTTGATTGCTATAAAGAGATACTGTGCGAAGCATTTTTATATGTCCATAAAAAGAAAGTGTATAAAAAAGATTATCCCGGACAGGTAATTGTTTTCTATACTGCTCTGCGCTCTTTTCTTAAAGTTTGTTTTCTCCTGCAGTACAAAAATAAAAAATGGAAAGTCAAGAAACCATCTGACTGTAAGTCAAAACTTCATCTGGCATCCTTGACAATGGAAGAGTATGAGAATCCTTTCCTTGTATTTAAAAAAGCATTTGCCGAGAAAACCATTGATGAATTCGAATTCTTCCTATTTGAAGTTATACACCTGTCACTGTCTCGATGCACCGAAGAATTTGATTATGACTTGATCACACCCTACATCTATTTAATCAAAATGCTGGATGCAAGTCAGCTTATGCGTGAAAGAGGGATTGAAAAGATCAAAAATAATGTACAGTCTTAAAGATAACATTTCCAGTAACGGAATATAATATCTGCACATTCTCAACTGTAAAAACTATAATTTTTTTAATATGAAAAATAATAAAAACGTTAAGAAAGAAAAAAACTTGTAAAATCAACAGAACAGGCAAAGAAAGTATTGAATATGCTTTTGCAGAATTCAAAAAAGAATCTCGAAAGCGGGATTTCAGAACTTCTCGATAAATTAAAAAATCCCAAGCTCGATTTGCTACTTGACAGATATCCTGACCTTTTGCAGGAATACGATTTGGAAGAATTGCTTTCAGGTGATCTTGAAATCATTGATGCGGAGACACAGGACGTCAAGACAGCAGGATTGCTGTCTTGCCTGCAATTACTGCTACATTTTTGTTATGAACTAAAAGAAAATCCAAATCCAGCTGATAAGCGGTTTGATAGTCTCAGGTATATTTTAAAATCTATTACCTGCTCCCAGTTTGTACATGAACTGCTCTATGTTGTTATATCGCTGGTTGGAACAGACTACTACCAAAAGTTTCAGCAGAGAATACAAAATTTAAATTTTGATTCAGAAAGCGCAATAGAACTGCAAAACGATCCTGAACTGAATGAGCATATTGATCTGATGACATGGTTTGCGTTAGTGAGGCTATTTTTAGAATCGGTTTATACTTATTTCAATAGTCCTGATAAAAACTTCAAAAACACGACTTGATGAAAACTTCAAACAGTCCGCTAGATAAATTATTAATCGATTTAAAATAAAGATTATGGAAAAAGATAAAATCAAATTAAACGAGTTCATAGAGAACCCAGAGCATTATTTTGTACTGCTAAAACCAGCATTAGAAACAAGAAATGATATACACATTATCGAAATAAATGTGGAAGGATATAGAGACCTGTTTTGTATGATAATGGATTTACTTAAAACAGCAAAATTTGCTTTAGACGGAATTGAAGTCAATATTGAAAATACAAAAAATACTGAAAGATATGTTGGAAGTCTTTTAAGAATAATAGAAATGCTGATCCCATTGGAAGAAGCGGAATTACTGGACATACTTTATGGAAAACATTTAAATGAAAAAAATAAGAGTGATTCCAATTAACCTGTTTCCAATTGTAAATTTAATAAAACGGCGACTTTGGAGACGTTTTCCAGCCCCCTGCAGGGGCAAGTGGTTTTGAGATGCTGAATTCATTTCAAGCATCTCAAAACACAACTTGCTGTTTTCTTTCGAAAACATTATTACCGATGGTTTTAATTGAAAGGGCTTGAGGCCCTTTTTTTTGTTTTGGAGTTATTTAGGAATGTTATGTACTGTGATTCGTTTGATCAAAATCAGCCTTGATATAGCTGTTTAGAAACACGATAGTATTGGCAGTCCAGGCTTTATGCGTTTAAGTTCATAAATTCTAGAGAAATTTAACTGCAATTCTCTGCCGAATTGGAAATATACAGATGCGTACATTAAAATTTAAATACATCTTCTCATGACTATTTGCGTATAAATGCAATTCTGTACGGACGGGCAGATTTAAAGAAGTACTTAATCCTATAAGTAAATGCGCTTGTATAGCTGTATGTATGTACGTTTTTACAATTTTATTCTTTTATATATGTATGCTTTTACGCATAGTCATGGATGCTCCCTTATGTAAATAAATAGACTTTCAAATACACACATATATCCATATCTAAAAACATAAATATATTTTCAAAAGAAAACAGAAAAACCGAAAAAAAGAAAAAGAAAGCAATTTTAAAGGACGGGATGCAGACAGACTAAAAGGAATCGGAATAAGTCCCGAAGGGTGGTTTGTGAGGAACGAGCAAAACATTATGCCGAAGTCTTTTGGACAGGCTGATCCATCACGTCCTACCTTGGTTTTCTTTTTATTATTTCTTTGTATAAAATATAAAGTCCAACCCGTCCAAAGTCTGACATATTCAGCCGATCGAAGCCTTAAAGTGCCAGAAAGAAGAATGTAAAAGTCTGTTAATTACCTTTTGCCTTAAAATCAAAATCATGAAAAAAGATAAGCACAAAAATCAAGAGCAGAAAAAAAAGAATAAGAAAAATATTCCATTTATGCAGGTAGACAGGGGTGGAAACATCTTTACAAATTTCTTCTCTAATTTTCTCAAACAATTTAAAAATCCAACAAAAACAGGGCTAAGCAAACTGTTAGATAAGCTATTGGTTATTAAAATTAAGGAAAGTGAAAAGAAGCCAGCAGAGAAGCCTGAAAAGCCTTTGGATATAATGGGGTCTGTAAAAACGGTTTTTCGTTATGTAAACAATAATAGCACGGACAATTTAACTCCAAGCGAAAAAGAATCATTGAGACAGCGTACAAACCAGCCACTTAATATTGACATTAAGACCCAGCAGAGTAAAGACGAGGAAGTAAATCAACCAAGAAAAAGTCGTTTAGGAATTTAGGTATTCACTAAATCCAGTGATACGGTTTGTCCTTGCGGTTCAGGTAGCAGTACATCTCTTCTTTTTTGAGTTCGGGAAAGAATTTAAGGGCATCTTCAATGGCATAGTTGGGCAGAAAGTAAATCTCATCACGGACAGCCGTAATCACTTTTTCACGACCATAAAAACGGACAATTTCGTCAATTTGATCCTGACCTCCACGCTCTATAATACGAGCAATTACCATTTTATATCCCCCATCCCAATCAATCTTATCAAATATGAATTCCCAAAAGAATTTGGGATGAAGATTGGGGATTTCTTTGTGTTTTTTTGTCTTTTTCATACTTTAAATTTAATGATTTTCAGTGACTTATGCAACGTTTGCCTGTGGAAATCGTCCTTTTCTTTAAGAAATAAGAAGCCGATTGCTTCCAAATGCTTCCACATTTGAGCGTCAATGCTGATAATAAAATATATTGGTTTTTAAATAATGCCAGCAATAAAAGTCATGGAAAACAATGGTAAAACCAACCCGCACAAAGGAGGCAGGAATCCCAAAGATGATCCCGCCGTCCACCGCTATTCGATCAGTCTTACCGCTCAGGAAAACGCCCGTTTTCTGACTCTTTTTGAAACATCGGGTATGAATATAAAGGCGCACTTTATTACAGCGTGTGTTTTTCAAAAAGGCATAAAAACAGTCAAGATTGATAAAGCAACAATGGATTATTATATGCGCCTGACCTCTTTTTACAGCCAGTTTAGGGCTATCGGGGTTAATTATAATCAGGTGGTAAAGATTTTATATCAAAAATTTTCCGAAAAGAAAGCTTTGGCATATCTGTACAAACTGGAAAAAAAAACCGCAGAATTTGCCGTTTTATCCCAAAAAATCATATCACTTACTGAGGAATTTGAAGAAAAGCACCTGAAGAAATAGGAATTGCCAATGTTTTATATTTTCTAACAATGCCAAATAAAGTCATTATATTCCTTTGAAAACAATAAAAAGCTGAGATATACTTTTACTTTTTAAATTCGCTTTACTACTGTAATGAGATTGGTGTCTTAATTACATCAATGCTATTTGGCATTAGTGTAGAAATTCTTTGTATGCCCTGACAAGGAATACAAATAAACGATATAGTTCATATTTAAAGAATGATGACTAAATTTTAGAAGCAATGAAAAGGGGTAAGCAAATAGAGTTCTTTAATGTTATATTGAAATATGATGAAAGGTTACGATTATTAGAAAATCTAGTCAGCGAAACTGACATGGACAACAAAGTGCAATCTGTTTTTTCAAAAGAAAAATGTAAATCCTGTTACAGTAAAATTGACTTTGCCCAGCTCTTTTATATCTTAATGGATGAAGGTCTATTGTTTTTTGATAATGCAGATGAAAAAAATAATAGAAGTAAGTTTCAGCTTTTCCTCGAAAATAATTTCACATATGCCGGCGATGATGGGGGACAGTCGAAAATTAAGTCGATCAGCAGACAGTTCTCCGAATGTAAAGGTTATACGTATAAAGGGAAGCAGATTACATTTTTAGAAGAACTCATTACAAAAATGCAGGAAAGAAAAAGAAGACTTCAAAGCTGGTAAGAGCTTGTAAAATAGTTTAGTGTCAAAATTTAAATCTTTAGTTATGACAAAAAAAGAAAGAAAACTCTCTTTTGTAATGAGAGTAAAACAATTAATAGAGCCTGTACTGTTGAGGCTGGAAACAATTGATTCAAAAATCAGCGGACAGGGTAAAGGCGTGATACCTGTATATTATAGAAATGAAGATTTAAAAAAGATATTTGGATTGTCTAGCAATACTATTATAAAATACAGGCAGACAGGAATACTCCCATTTACTAAACTGGGGGATATATTTCTGTACGATGCAGCAAAAATAGATAAAATTCTTGACGAAAATAATGGCTAACAAAAGTGTATTCAGTCACAACAATGTCAAAGTAAAGGCTCCAAATTTGGAGCCTTTTTTTTTAACGAATTTCACTTGTACTTTAGTTTCAGTTTCTCCATATCTTCCATTATATTAACATCTAAAACTTTAGCATAGTGCTGTGTCTGCTTAATATTTGTATGACCCATCATTGCTGAGACATGTTCCAGACGAACGCCATTTCCTAGAGTGACAGTAGTAGCAAAGGTATGTCTTGAAACATACCAAGTCAGATGCTTATTGATCTCGCATATATCCGCAATCTCCTTTAAGTAAGCATTCATCTTTTGATTTGAAATCTGCGGAAGCAGCCCTATCTGTTTATTTTTATATTTTTTGATCACAGCCATGGCAGGAGGAAGCACAGGTACATTTTCCCTAATCGCAGTTTTTGTCCTGTTTGTCATTATCCAAAGGTTACCGTCATTGTCTTCGAAGAGATTTGCAGGGGTCAGGTTCAAAGCATCCACCGGTGCGTATCCTGTGTAGCAGCAAAAAAGAAATATGTCCCTGACTTTCTGTAGGCGCTCCATAAAGATTGGCTTTTCTTCAATAAGTTTAAGTTCATGTTGGGTTAGAAATACCGCGTCCTTTACGCTTAATTTTCCGTCGTAGGCATCAAAGGGATTGCGGGCAAACAAATCCATCCGTATGCAATAGTTGCAGGCTGTTTTGTACATTTTCATATATTTAACCACAGAGTTGTTTTTTATTCCGACCTGCCCCTTAAATGAACTCTCGTACTTTAAGTATTCTTCAAGATTATAAACGAACGAATTTGAAATTTCGCTGACCGGCATATCTTCTACAGTATAATGTTTTTTCATAAATGCGGTCAAAAGCTCACCACTTCGTTTGTACTTCTGAAGTGATGCAGCTGACCTTTCACCTGCGTCCACTTTTCTTTTGAAAAATTTGTTATGCCGTTGCATAGCTTCATTGATTGTTGTTTTACTTGTTAGGATTTTAGATTTTCCGGTAAGTTCGGCTTTAAGCATTTCTAAAGATACCTCGGGATCAATGTTGAAAAGGTGGTTAAATTTTTTCTCGACATTAAGGCGGTATAATTCAAGATAATTTTTAAGGATCTTTTCTTTTTCGAGTCGCAGCAGATTCCTGAGGTTATTGGTGTAAATCCATCTTTCTTTGGAAATAGTTTTTCCTGTGCTGAGAGAAACTCTGTTGGTTTTGTAGGTAATGCGCGCAAATATGGAGCATTCTCCGTTTTTATCTGCTTTTTCGGATTTAAGGTAAAAAATTACTTTTAACATGTTTTCTAGTTTTTAAATTAATACTCAAATTGATTTAAAAATTTCGAAGGACACCTTTGTTTACAGGGAATTCCCGGGGAATTCTTTCAATTTAGTACACTTTTTTTTGACGCAAAAATCAAAAAAATAAAAGTGTACTAAAAAGTGTACCACGCTTTGCTCTAATATGTGTTTTTTGACATATTGTAAAAAAGAAAAAACCCTTTAAATACTAGTATTTAAAGGGTTTTGATTTTTAAAGTTTCTTTTGAAACTTCTACTGGCGGAGAAAGAGGGATTCGAACCCCCGGACCTGTTACAGTCAACAGTTTTCAAGACTGCCGCATTCGACCGCTCTGCCATTTCTCCAGTATGTCGCTTTCATTACCTGATTGCGAGTGCAAATATAAGAACCTTTTTTGGTTATGCAAATGTATTTTTATAAAATTTACATCTATTTTACAAGTAACTTTTTAATTGTTTCATTTGCTTTGTTTTAGAATAGAAATATTTTTAAAAAAAGTTTTTACAATAACGGTATGATTTATAAATAGTGATTAATAATTGACTTCGACCCCTTATACAATTGCTCATTCAGAATAAAAAGGATCAAAAAAAATCCTTCGAAATTATTTCCGAAGGATTCTACTATTCACTTTTAGCGATTCGCAATTCACAATTCACTAAAAATCTAATACTTCACATATTCTTTAATTTCCAAGCCATATCCTATCATACCAACGCGTTTGGTTTGTTCGGTATTAGACAATAATCGAATTTTGGAAATGTCTATATCGTGCAATATTTGGGCACCAATACCAAAATCTTTATTATCCATCTTGATTTGTGGCGCTTTGAATTCACCTTTCGCCTGTAATTCTTTCAATTCAACAATGCGATTCAATAAATCTATTGATTGCAATTCTTGATTAATAAACAATACTGCCCCCTTGCCTTCTGCATTGATTATTTGAAACATATCATCCAACTTTTTATGGGCATCATTGGTCAATGTACCTAAAATATCATTGTTCACCGAAGTGGAGTTGATACGGGTTAGAATTGGTTCACCAATATTCCAAGTTCCCTTGGTCAAGGCAATATGTATTTGCTTGTTGGTTGTTTGCTGATACGCTCTAAGTCTAAAAGTACCAAAACGGGTTTCGATATCAAAATCTTCTTTCTTGACAATCAAACTGTCGTGTTGCATTCTATAGGCAACCAATGCTTCAATTGAGACTAATTTTAAGTCAAATTTCTTGGCCACTTTTACCAATTGTGGTAATCGCGCCATAGAACCGTCTTCATTCATGATCTCGACAATTACTCCGGCCGATTTAAACCCTGCCAAACGTGCAAAATCAATGGCAGCTTCGGTATGTCCCGTTCTTCTCAAAACGCCTCCTTGCTTGGCTATCAACGGAAATATATGTCCAGGACGCGCCAAATCATGTGGTTTTGTATTTGAATCAACTAACGAAAGTATTGTTTTGGCTCTATCAGAAGCGGATATTCCTGTGGTTACTCCATTACCCCTTAAATCTACCGAAACCGTAAAAGCAGTTTCCATAGGATCGGTATTGTTAGTTACCATCACATGCAATCCAAGTTCTTTACAACGGCTTTCCGTTAATGGTGCGCAAATCAAACCGCGGCCATGCGTAGCCATAAAGTTAATCATTTCGGGCGTTACTTTTTCGGCAGCGGCCAGAAAATCACCTTCATTTTCACGGTCTTCATCATCAACCACAATAATTACTTTGCCTTGACGAATATCTTCAATAGCTTCTTCTATTGTGTTGAGTTGTATTTTTGTGGTAGACATCTTATTCTTTATTTTGAGATGGAATTATTTTTTGAAACAACTTTTGAAATACTTTTTGTACAGGTGCCAATAGTACATCCATATTGATTAAACCAATATCATTGGTGGCACGATAAGTCAATAAAACGGCCAACGGCGTCAGGATCATAGACGACATCCAAGCCCCAAAGAAAGGCGGCAAACCGTCTTCCTGAGAAATCCTCTTCCCAAAAGTATTGATAAAATGGAAGGATATAAAAATTAAAACGGCGAATACGATAGGCAAACCAAGACCTCCTTTTCGTATAATGGCTCCCAACGGAGCTCCAATAAAGAACATCAGGAAACAAGCATAAACGATAACAAATTTATCATAAAGTGCCAAAATATGACTGTTTATGTTTTTCTTTTTATTGTCCAGTTCGCTTCTGGTAGCGTCAATAGTATACAATGTGCTTTGCGCATTACTGCTGGCAGCTTTTAAAATTTCAACTTTTTGTTTGTTATCGTAGATTGACAACAAATTTTTAACCAGAGCCTTTTTCTTTGCAACTTGAGGAGCATTATTATTGGTTAGGGTACCTATTCTTGCTCCGCTGTTTTCAGAAAATGAAACAATTTCGGTGTTCCTGTTCTTAGTCAAGGAATCCAAAGTGTACTTCAAATCACCCACCGTCAACATAGTACTGGTATTGGATACGCTCTCATCTTTTGTATCCACTTTATTCAATTGGGACAGATCAATATTGATGCGGTATTTCTTAAAGGAACTTTTGGCAAAAGGCAATTTATCTCGATCCTCGTATTTTTTAGGCACAATATCCTGATAATAATTTCCGTCATTCAAAACCAACTGTAAAATACTTGTTTTATCACTGCTGATTAATTCTCCGTCCGTGGCGCGAATCACCGTTTTGCTGCCGTCACCATTTACGGATTTTTGATGAATGGTAATTCCGGTAAGGTGATTTCCATTTTCTCCCGACTTTTTATTCACTTTAATATTATACGTGCCAACGTCGCTAAATTGTCCTTCGGTAATGGCAAGAGCCGGTTTGGCTTGGGCAATATTTTTTCTAAAATTGACAAATCTAAATTCGGCATACGGAATAACATTATTGGCAAATAAAAAAGCGACTATACTCAATATCGCTATAGCAATAGTCAAGCTTCGCATCGCTCTTTGCAACGAAATCCCTGAAGATTTCATAGCCGCAAATTCATAATGTTCAGATAGGTTTCCAAAAGACATTATCGAAGCCAATAAAATAGATAACGGTAAAACCAAAGGCACGATTCGAGGCATGGAGAACGCCAAAAATTTAATAACCATTACGAAATCCAAATCTTTACCGGCCAATTCGGCAATAAACAACCAGACGGTTTGCAGTATGAACACAAAAAAAAGGATAACAAATACCGTAGCAAATGTACCCAGAAATGTTTTTAATAAGTATCTGTCTAGAATCTTCACCTAAATAATTAGTCTAATTTATTGATGTAATAATTGGGATATTTGCTTGCAACAAAGGTAAACTGATTTTTCGGCAATGTCTGATTTGTTTTAAAAGAATTAACCGTCAATGTTGTTTTCGTTCCCTTTTTGGCAATTTCTATTACATTGTAAATATTGTTGGTTTTAGAATCAATACCCACCAAAATCTCTTTTCTTTGATCTTTCGCATTGGTAGGAGTCAGTTTTATGTATTGTATTTTTTTACCGCTTACATTCTGGGCAATATCCATTGAGAATTTATAACCCGTATTAAAGAAAGTCAGCATTTTTGATGGTGTGATAGCCGAATCGTCTTTCTCATCCACTTTCGAAATAGTGATTTCTTCATCTTCAGGAACAATAGTATAATTCTTTTTACCGTCAAAAATCTTGGTGATTCCCATAAAATTCAACACATACTGATTCCCTTTCATCACCACGGTTCCTTTACTGTCCTGATTGATATTTTCCTTGGCATTGTTCAAAGAATATTTAAAATCGATTGTAATATTCTCGTAGCTTTTTACTTTGGCAGTTACTTTATCCAGTAAATCTTTTGCTTTTTTATCTTGTGCCTGAGTCGTAAATCCTATAAAAAAGGCAACCAAAAGTCCCATCACCATTTTCACTCCCATTTTGTTTTGTAATCTCATTTGTTCTGTGTTTTGTTGTATGCTTATTAATGATTTTTTGTACGTAATTGAATATTGAAATCACTTGGGCGTGCCCCCATTGAGAAAAGGGGCTTACTGATAGCAACGCTTACAAAGCCCCTTTCCTCAACGGCGTCGGGCTATCCGCGTTACTTCGGTAACTAGCTTCTATCCCTCACGCATCCGTGCAATATCATATTTGGTGCAAATGTAAAGACCTAAAAAATGAAAAGCATCTAAAAAAAAGCTAAATTTCTGTTATCAACGCTCTTTTGTAATATTGAAAAAATTTATAAATTGAAAGATTGAAAGATTTAAAAGTCTAATTATCCAAAATCTGCAACCTAAATTCTTTTATCTTTATTCTTTTATCTTTATTCTTTTATCTTTATTCTGAAATCTGCATTCTAATATTCTAACTTTCATTATTAAAAAACTGATCCAACCCCGTCATATCCTGTATGTTCACGCTTCTGGCTTTACTTCCTTCAAAAGGACCAACAATTCCGGCAGCTTCCAGTTGATCAATCAATCGCCCTGCCCTATTGTAACCCAGTTTCAGTTTGCGTTGCAATAACGAAGCCGATCCCTGTTGTGCATTTACAATTACTTCAGCTGCTTCTCTAAACAAAGTATCTCTTTCAGAAATGTCCATTTCCAAACTAATTCCTCCATCTTCTCCTACGAATTCAGGAAGTAAATAAGCAGTGGCATACGCTTTTTGTGACCCAATAAATTCGGTTATTTTTTCTACTTCTGGAGTATCAATAAAGGCGCACTGTACACGAACCACATCATTTCCGTTCGTATATAACATATCTCCCCGTCCTATCAATTGATCCGCACCCTGTGTATCCAAGATTGTTCTGGAGTCTATTTTGGAGGTTACCCTAAAAGCAATTCTCGCAGGAAAGTTGGCTTTTATCAAACCTGTAATTACATTCACCGACGGTCTTTGTGTCGCAATAATCAAGTGAATACCGATAGCACGGGCTAACTGTGCCAAACGCGCAATAGGTACTTCAACCTCCTTACCGGCTGTCATAATCAAATCGGCAAACTCATCGACTACCAATACGATATAAGGCAAAAATCGATGTCCATTCTCTGGATTTAATTTTCTTCCCTTGAATTTTTCGTTGTACTCCTTGATGTTTCTCACCATCGCATCTTTCAATAGCGAATAACGGTTGTCCATTTCCACACAAAGTGAATTCAATGTGGCAACAACTTTAGCATTATCAGTGATAATGGCATCTTCGGTATCGGGTAATTTAGCTAGGTAATGTCTTTCGATTTTATTGAAAAGCGTAAGCTCTACTTTTTTCGGGTCAACCAATACGAATTTTACTTCGGCTGGGTGTTTTTTGTATAAAAGCGAAGTCAAAACTGCATTCAATCCTACCGATTTCCCCTGTCCGGTAGCACCTGCCATCAATAAGTGGGGCATTTTGGCCAAGTCAACCACAAAAGTTTCGTTCGAAATAGTTTTTCCAAGAGCAATAGGCAATTCCATTTCCGCTTCTTGGAATTTAGCGGAACCAATAACGCTTTTCATCGAAACCATCGTTGGATTCTTGTTCGGAACCTCGATACCGATAGTTCCTTTTCCTGGAATTGGAGCAATAATACGAATCCCTAATGCCGAAAGTGACAAGGCAATATCGTCTTCCAAACTCTTAATTTTGGAAATACGAATTCCCGCTTCGGGTACAATTTCATATAAAGTTACGGATGGACCAACAGTCGCTTTGATTTGTGCTATTTCTATCTTGTAATTGCGAAGGGTATCAACAATTTTATTTTTGTTTTCTTCCAGTTCTTCCTGGTTGATGGTAATACCACCAGTCGAATATTCTTTTAATAAATCAATGGTTGGAAATTTGTAATTCGATAAATCCAAAGTAGGATCAAACAAACCAAAATCCGACACCAAGCGTGAAGCCAGATTATCTTCAATAATATCTTCTTCTACTGCTTTTTCAATAACAAATGATTCTTCTTTAACAGGTGCAGCCGTTGGCAAAATTTCCATTGGAAGCGGTTTAAGAGTAGGTTCCAAATTAATTTCGGAAGCATTTGAAATTGTTGGTTTCAAAGCTTCTTTGTTGATTTCAAACTGAGATCCTGTTGTTTTCAAATGGATATCATCCAATTCTTCTTCTTCAGTTTCTTCAACTGCAAATTCCTCAAGATTATAGACACTGTCATTAGACGTCAATATTGGGCTTGTAGCCAAGTCCTCTTTAATTTCTTTTTTGGTGCTTTCAAAAAAAGATTGCACTTTTTCTGGTGATACCTGCAATTTGAAAATCAAATAAATAATCAAACCAAAAATCAGAACCAAAAGGGTTCCTGTTTTTCCGATGTAATCTTGAGAGAATAAATTCAATTCATATCCAATTGTTCCGCCCAATTCAGGCATTGAAGTGGCAAAAAAGCCAAATAGAACAGATAAAATAATAACAGCAAATAAATCCCAAAACCAAACTCCTTTTAGTTTTTTTATTGAAAGACTCAAAACCAAATACATACCGGTCAAGAAAAATAAACGCACAAATAAAAAGGAAGCAATACCAAAACCTCTGTACACGAATAAATCGGCAAGATAAGCACCAAATTTACCCAGCCAGTTTTGAACCACTTCTTTGCGGTCTGTTAATTCGGAAACAGCACTTTGATCGATTTTTCCATAGATAAAAAAGGAAACAAATGCGACTAATAAAGCGATTGAAAATAATACCAAAAGAGATCCCAAAACAATTTTGTGTTGTTTGGTGAATTCCCATGATCTTATGCCTTTAGATTCCGATTCTTTTTTTGTATCTGAAGATTCTTTTTTTGTAGATTTTGCCATTCTTGAATTTAATTGAACCTATAAAAATTTTGGAATATAAATAATTAGACCAATTGCGATTGCTGTTAATGCAGCAAAAAATACTGCTCCAGCAGCAATATCTTTTATAAAACCGATTCTTTCATGATAATTAGGGTGAATAAAATCAGCTATTTTTTCAACAGCTGTATTCAATCCTTCAATGCTCATAATTAAACCAATGGCCATCGTTTGAAAAAGCCATTCGGTAGTGGAGATATGAAAATAAAAACCGGCAATGGTCATTAAGATTCCAATTGAAAATTGAACCATAATACTGTGCTCGGTGGTAATTAATTTTACGGCACCCAGAAAAGCGAATTTTACGCTTTTCAATCGGCCCGTAAGTAATGTATTGTCTTTTTGAAATTCCATTATATACTATTAAAGTGCAGCTAAAGCGGCTTCGTAATTCGGTTCGTTTGCAATTTCACCCACTTGTTCCGTGTGAGTTACCACACCGTTCTCATCAACAACGATAATCACTCTTGAGTGCAAACCAGCCAATGGGCCGTCAACAATCTCTAAACCATTATTTTTTCCAAAAGCTCCATCTTGAAAATCAGAAAGATTCACCACATTTTCAAGTCCTTCAGCACCACAAAAACGTTTTTGGGCAAAAGGTAAATCTCTGGAAATACACAAAACAGTGGTGTTTGCTAAGTTACTTGCACTTTCGTTGAATTTTCTAACTGATGTTGCACAAGTTCCTGTATCGATACTTGGAAAAATATTTAAAACTAATTTTTTACCTGCAAAAGTGCTTAAATCAGCAACAGATAAATCGTTTTGAACTAATTTAAAATCAGCCAGTTTTGAACCAACTTTTGGTAATTCACCTGAAGTGTGTATTGGGTTTCCACCTAATGTTATAGACGCCATAATGTTTGTTTTTTTAATGAGGTTCAAAAGTAAGGATTAATATTTGAATCTAAAAGGATTTGTTTTTTTGAGTTGTGGCTTGAGAGTTCTGAAATATTATTACGTTATTTTGCACCAAAATAGTATTGACTATTATATTAATTCAGTTTCGAATTCAATGGTACCGGACAGTATCTTATGAACCGGACAAGCATTGGCTACTAAAATCAAACGCTTTTTCTGATCTTCATCAACTGTGCCCATAAACTCCAATTTTCTGGCAAAAAGCGTTTTGTCTTCCATTTCGATTAGTTCTGTTTCTACTTTTATTTCGGGTATGTCCCAGCCTTTCTTATCAATATACATCCGCAGTGTTGCCGAGGTACAGGCACTTAATGATGCCGTAAGTAATTCTTTGGGTGAAAATCCGATGTCCTTCCCTCCTTTCTCAACTGGTTCGTCAGCAATGACGGTATTTCCGGTAGGAGATTTGATTTCTATTTTAAAAGGAACTTCTTTAATATGAGCGATTACTTTTGCCATGATAATTATCTGAATTTAGGTTGTGGTAAGGGTACAAACTCGGTTTCATTGGGTACTTTTGGAAACTTTTGATCAATCCAATCCTGTTTTGCTTTTTCAATTACGGTTTTATCGGAATGAACAAAATTCCAATAGATGAAATGCTCTTCTGGAAAGGGTTCGCCTCCAAAAATATAGACTGTGCAGTTTTCGCTCATTTCAAACTGGCAAAGACTGCTTTCCTTGGCTACCAAAATTTGCTTTGATCCGTAAGTGTTGCCGTCATTTTTGATTTCGCCCTCCAAAATATACAAAGCACTTTCCCCAAACAGGTCTTTGCCAATATTCAGTATGGCTGGACTGGTACTTTTAATTTCGATTAAGTACAAAGGGCTGTAAACGGGAACAGGTGATTCTTTTCCAAAAGCTTTACCTGCAATGAGTTTTATGGAGACATTATCCTGTTGCCATTCGGGTATGTCTTTGGCTTCAATATGAAAAAAAGAAGGTTCTATATTTTCCATTGCTTTGGGCAAGGCTACCCAAATTTGCAAACCATGCAGACTTTTATCGGTAGTTCTCAAACGCTCTGGTGTTCGCTCCGAATGGACTACTCCTTTTCCTGCGGTCATCCAATTGACGGCTCCTGGCGTAATTTCCATTTCGGTGCCAAGGCTGTCCCTATGCAGTATCGCTCCCTCAAACAAATATGTAAGTGTCGATAAACCAATATGCGGATGGGGTCCGACATCTAAGTTTTGGTATTGTTTTAGTTTTGCAGGCCCCATATGATCCAAAAAAACAAAAGGCCCAACGGCACGCTTTTCACGGAAGGGTAACAATCTGCCCACTAGAAAGTTCCCTATATCGGCAGCTCTTTCTTCTATTATTAATCCAATATTTGACATAACATATTGTTTGAGAGTTTAAAATCCTTAGGAATGGAATAATGTCATTCAAAAGACAAACTAAATTAATTAAAAAAACAAAGGAATTGGGAATGAAATCAAAATATTGTTATGCAAATGGATTTGCATGAGGGATCGCAACGGCATCTCCCGATTTAGAAAAACAAGGCTTTTGCCGTAGTTTTTCTAAATCGGGAATATAGTGGAGAGCCCGACCTCGTTGCCAAAATTGATGTTAAGAAAACAAATGCTGTACAACGAGGTCATGCCCAAATTGAAACCCACCAAAGTCTTGCAACTCTTTCACAAGAATCTGTAACTTATTAGAAGATTATCTGCTGAGCTTTGTACTATAAATTAAAAGAAATACAAAAATGGCAACTCCTATAAATAATACATTTTATATTCCACTGGAAGATGTCGAGAGCGAACATTGTGCGATTATCGTTGATAACGGCTTGGGGAAATTAAAAAATATTGATTCCCATAAAGTGGAACTCAACAATAACAGAGCCGTGATTACGACTTCGAAACCCGAAGCATTACCGGAAGCTGTGAGTGCGATTCGGGATTTGGGTTACGGCGTGACCACGGTAAAGAAAACGGTTCCCGTTCTGGAGATGAGTTGCGCCTCGTGTGCAATTGGGGTAGAAACCGCTATACAAATACAACCTGGAATTGTTTCGGCATCAGTCAATTTTGCCACTGCAACTGTGGCGATAGAATATTTACCGAATATGATTTCTGTAGACGAAATCAAGAAAGCGGTTCAGCTGGCCGGTTATGATTTGTTTATAGAAGAGGCCAATAAAGAACAGGAATCGCTGGAAGAAATACACGAAAAAAAATTCAGCCAATTGAAATTGAAAACGCTTTGGGCGGGATTGCTTACAGTTCCTGTGGTGATCATTGGGATGTTTTTCATGGATATTCCCTACGCCAACGAAATCATGTGGGTTTTATCGACTCCTGTGGTTGTTTGGTTTGGTCAAAATTTTTACATCAATGCTTGGAAACAAGCCAAACACCGTTCGGCTAATATGGATACGTTAGTGGCTTTGGGAACAGGAGTAGCGTATGTTTTTAGTGTATTCAATACTTTATTTCCTCATTTTTGGCACGAAAGAGGATTGCACGCCCATGTTTATTTTGAAGCAGCAGCGGTAATCATTACGTTTATATTATTGGGCAAATTATTGGAAGAAAAAGCCAAAGGAAACACTTCGACTGCCATTAAAAAACTGATGGGATTACAGCCCAAAACGGTAACCATTATTACAGGTGATGAACAACAATGCACGATACCGATCGATACAGTTAAGCACGGAGATATTATTCTTGTAAAACCGGGGGAACAAATTGCGGTGGACGGTATCGTGACCAAGGGAAACTCGTACGTGGACGAAAGTATGCTGAGCGGTGAACCAATTCCACTCTTGAAAAAAGAAAACGAAAAAGTCTATGCCGGAACCATTAACCAAAAAGGAAGTTTTCAATTCCGTGCCGAGAAAGTGGGCTCCGAAACGATGTTGGCCAGCATCATCAAAATGGTTCAGGAAGCACAAGGAAGCAAAGCGCCCGTCCAAAAACTCGTAGACAAAATAGCGGGAATTTTTGTTCCAATAGTAATTGTGATTGCGATTATTGCTTTTGTTTCGTGGGTTCTTTTAGGCGGAGAAAACGGATTCTCCCAAGGTTTGATAGCTTTTGCTACCGTTTTGGTCATTGCCTGTCCGTGCGCTTTGGGCTTGGCCACTCCTACCGCGATTATGGTCGGAATTGGTAAAGGTGCAGAAAACGGAATATTGATTAAAGATGCGGTAAGTCTGGAATTGGCTCAAAAAGTGAATGCCGTTGTTCTGGACAAAACGGGTACTATTACCGAAGGCAAACCCGTTGTAACTGATTCGCATTGGATAGACGAAAGTACATTTTTAAAACAAATCTTAACAAGCATCGAAAAACAATCCGAACATCCTTTGGCGGAAGCCGTAATCAAACATTTTGATGACAATAACAGTATTTCATTGGAACATTTTGAAAGCATTACAGGGAAAGGAGTTGCAGCAAACGTAGCAGATAAAATGTATTTGGTTGGAAACAAGAAACTGTTGTTAGAAAAGAACATTAAACTTTCGGATGAACTTATTACAAAAGCCAATCAATGGAGTGCCGAATCGAAAACGGTTATCTGGTTTTCGGATGACAGCCAAGCAATAGCAATAATCGCCATTGCAGATAAAATTAAAGAAACATCTATTGAGGCTATTCAGCAATTAAAGGAATCGGGAATTGCGATTTATATGCTTACCGGCGACAATGAAGTTACGGCTTCTTCAATTGCCCAAAAAACAGGAATCACCAACTACAAAGCCGAAGTCTTGCCCGAACAAAAAGCAGCTTTCATAAAACAATTGCAAAGCGAAGGAAAAATTGTAGCGATGGTTGGAGACGGAATCAATGATAGCACTGCACTGGCTCAAGCCGATGTGAGCATTGCCATGGGAAAAGGAAGTGACATTGCTATGGATGTGGCAAAAATGACTATCATCTCGTCCGATCTTAACAAAATTCCAGAAGCCATAAAACTTTCAAAACAAACCGTTGCAACCATCAAACAAAACCTATTTTGGGCCTTGCTGTATAATGTCATCGGTATTCCGATAGCTGCGGGTATTTTGTACCCGATCAATGGATTCCTGCTGAATCCAATGATTGCCGGAGCAGCGATGGCATTGAGCAGCGTAAGTGTGGTGAGCAACAGTCTTAGATTAAAATGGAAGTGACATCGCTTAAACATGTAAGTCATATAAATTTTAAAATTCAATTATTAATCTGCTTTAAAAATAATTAGCACGCAGATTTACGCAGATCACAGATAAAAATTATCTCGGACAGTTGATTGCATCTAAGGCGCTCTTAAGGCTAATAATAAATTTACAAACTGACTAATACAAAATTTAAAACAACAATAAAATAAACGAACAATGAACACTAATTTAAACGAAAAAGAAACCACATTTCATTTCAAAACAAATATAAAATGTGGTGGTTGCGTAGCCACAGTAACTCCATTTCTAGATGCTGCAAAAGGCATTAGTCAATGGTCAGTTGACACAACAGATAATGACAAAATTCTATCCGTTACCTCCGACGGTATTTCAAAAAACGAAATTATTGATACGGTTCAAAAGGCAGGGTTTAAAATTGAAGTTTTAGATTAAAGAACCGTTTTTCTGCTATCAAAAAAAATGAACAGGTTTCGGCTCATTGGATTATAAATTAGAGGCCTCAGAGCTTCATTAGTAGCGAATTAAAAGTTGTCCCTTTATATGTTATTCACTCCTAACAACCGTACCTGTAAATCATAATTGCTTCATTATTAAAGAATAACATTACGAACATATGAAAATAATAACTACATTTAATTAATATTTACAAAAAAAATTGGTATAAAAGCAAAAAACTATCAACAGGATAAATTCTTAAATAGTAAAGCCATGAAATACTTTGCAGACATTCACAGTCATCCCACCATGAAGTCCTATGGACATAGCTTTCCATCAAAAGAAAATAGTCAAAATCCATTATCTAACAGTTCCATTTGGTATTATGATCCTCCTAATCTTTTTGAAAAACTTATTGATCTTTTAGGAGGAATTGTAAAATACCGGCAGAGCAATTTTTCGGCTATGGGTTTTGGTAACACTGGAATTGTATTTGTCTCATTATATCCAATGGAGCGGAGTTTCTTTGACAACAAGCTAAAAACGGGAGACTTCAACGATATGCTCTTGAATTTTATAACGTCAGTAGGTAAAAGCAGAATTGATTATATTCAGTCTATTACCGATTATTTTATTGATCTTGAAAATGAATACAATTACCTAAAACAGTTAGACGGCAAAACAGTTACGCTTGCGGATCGGGCAAACTATCAATATACACTTGCAAAAAGTGCAAGTCATCTAGACGCAATTCTGAATCAAGATGCTATAAATAATAAAAAAGTAAGCTCAATAGCCGTATTCATCACTATTGAAGGCGCTCATGCATTTGGAACAGGAATAAAACCAAAAACGAATCCTACCGACCCAAAACAGGTTCTTGCCAATGTAGATAAAGTCAAAAACTGGGAACATCGTCCTGTATTTATCACCCTGACGCATCACTTTTACAACGAATTATGTGGCCATGCCAAAAGTCTAACAGGAATTGTAAAAAAAGCTACAGACCAAAGCTATGGTATGAACGAAGGATTTACCCCATTAGGTCTTGTTGTCCTTGAAAAATTGCTCGACAACTCCAATAACAAAAGAATCCTAATTGACATCAAACACATGAGCAGGAAATCACGCCTTGAATATTTTAAGTTATTGGAAACAAAATATAAAAATGAAAACATCCCTATAATTGTCAGTCATGGTGCTGTAATTGGCAATGAAAAAGACAAACATTTATTTCTGCAGGAAGATATTAATTTTTATGATGATGAAATAATCAAGATAGCTGAAACCAATGGTTTGTTTGGCATACAACTCGACGAAAGACGCATCGTAGCACCGGGAGATAAGGAATTAAAAAAATCTCATGGGATGGAAAGACGAAAAGTTTTATTTCATTCATCCGTTTTAATTTGGAGGCAAATACAACATATTGCCGAATTATTGGACTCCAAAGGTCTTTTTGCTTGGGGAATTCAAAGTCTCGGCAGTGATTTTGATGGAATGATTAATCCTCTCAACGGATATTGGACAGTAGAAAACTACCCTACTCTTTCGGATTACCTCTTAATACAAGCCCATAACTACAGGAAAGACTTCCCAAACAATTTAACCCAAAGTCATAACCGTATTGATCCCGAAGAAATCGTTGACCGCATAATGGGTATTAATACGTATCAGTTTATACAGAAAAACTACCATTAACCTAAATTCTGTTATAATTTTTTGGAGCAGAAAGATTTGGCTTTTTTTAGCAGGCATGGGTCCCGCTATTCGTTGCAATCTTTTGTACCGAACACCGGCACAAAAGGATTTCCACTGCTACCGGGGCTAAAGTGAAGTATTTTGCATTTTTGCAATTATTCCAAAAAAAACTCTTAAACAACACTCTTCCTATTATCAAAAAAATGAATCGGTTTTCTGCTCATGGGGTTGAAAATAATAGGTCTTAGAACTTCATTCGTAGTGAATTCAATTTTTGGAGTGACGCGCAATTTGGCTCTAAAATGATCTTTTAATTCCTGCAGAAAAATTGGTGTGGGATCTTTTACCGCAATCTTGATCAGAATCTCATCTGTTCCCAAATCATTAGTTCCAATCTCAATGATGTAACTTTCTATAGTATCAAAATCATTCAAAACATCGTGCATTGCAGGTGGGTACAAAGTCGTTCCCTTGTATTTTATCATATGCTGTTTTCTTCCGATAACGGGGCCAACCCGCAACGTGTTTCGTCCACACAGGCAAGGATCAGTGTGCAACTGAACAATATCACCCGTTTTGAAACGAACCAAAGGCATAGCTTCAATCCCTAAAGTGGTAAAAGTTAATTCCCCTGACTCACCATTTTTTACGGGATTATTATTTTCATCCAACACTTCCACAATAATCAATTCGGGATGATGATGCCCACCTACTCCGTGTTGACATTCGGTAAAGGCGGTACTCATTTCGGTCGAAGCATAAGTAGAAAACAACTTTATTTTCCATTTATCCGATATTTTTTTGGACAGCGCATTCATCGTGAAATCTTGATTCCTAAGTGATTCACCAATACAAATAGCACCTTTAACACTGGAATTATTGAAATCAATGTTATGGTTTTCGGCATATTCAATCATTTTTAGCAAAAAGGAAGGAACCGTAATTAAATAGGTCGGTTTGTATTTTAAAATGGAATCCCATTGCAGTTCCGGAATTCCGGCACCAACACGAATAACACCAACTTTCATCTTTCGGAGACCCAAGAAATAAGCCAATCCTGCCATAAAACGGCGATCAATTGTAGTCATCAACTGCACAATATCACCTTCTTTTATACCGGCACAATCAAACGAAATGGCTTCGTTATAAGCCAGTCTGTCCAAATCACTGTCGGTTAACCCAAAAGTTACTGGATCTCCCAAAGTCCCGGAAGTGGTAGCATAATCAATAATTTTATTCGCAGGAACACATAAAAAATAATCATTGTGTTTTTGCAAATCTTCTTTGGTGGTAACCGGCAACTGAGTCAAATCCTCAATTGTTTTTATATTGGCAATATCAATATTTTTTTTAGTAAAAAGGGAACGGTAAAAAGGGGAATTGGCATTCACATAGCGCAAAAGTTCTACCAATTTATCTTCCTGAAACGATTTTATTTCGGCTGTAGTGGCAATTTCTATCTTTGGAATCATTATCGTTTTCTTTTAATTTTCTTTAAATAGTTGGTAATCTCCTCTTTTTCAGGAAGGGTACTAATTTCTTTGGTCAATGCTTTTTCAAATTGTTCTTGAGCCAAAACGTATTTTTTATTTTGATAAAAGTACAATCCTACTTTATAATAAACAACCCAATAATCTGGGTTTAAAGATTGATAATATTCAATAAAATCCGTAGGTAAATCCTCTTTATTTTTTAATAAGAGATCCATTTTTTTATCCTCAATCCGAAAACTTTCATAGTTTTGATAGGCAACTGTTTTCAGAAATGGGTCAGCGGCAATATTTCGTTTTTCATCTTCTAACGAAACTATACTGTCATTTACTTTTCTGTTTTTAAAAATGGCATTCAAATCATAACAGACAAATTCACCCAATTGATAGGGACTTGCCGATACCCAAACCAATCGTTTCGAGGGTTGAAACACAATTCCGTGATGAGCTAATAAATGGTTTAACGCTTTATCGTTCCCATATCCCAAAGGTAAATTATTTAATCCCTCTTTGTTTCGGAGTATATCAACAGCTATTTGAGGTGTTATTTTTGGATTTTCATCCAATAATTGAGTCATTCGATCAAAACGATATTGAGAATGGCTGTTTTTAATTTGTTCTTTATTTCGATCGTTTTCTTTTAAAGCATCACTTTGAAAATGATTGGAACTAACCAACTGATTACCATTTGAAACTTCAAAAACCCCTAAATTATCGGGTGCGATTTCTATCAAAACAGCTTTATTATCATTGGCACTTCCTACCATAATCGACTCGGATACAAATACTTTTTTCGTTTTAGCTATTTCAATTGCTTCATCAATAGTTCTTGCATATTGCAATATCTCCCGTGTCAATATAGAAATAGGTGTTTTGGCAATCAACGGAATTTTAGACTTACTGGCATTGATTGTCAGTGTCAACCCTTCTGCATTCATTCCTGAGCAAACGCCTATCATTCCCGGCCAGGTTACCATCATGAATGGATATCCTTCTTTTGGATTGATAAAGGCAATTATTTTGTCTTTTGCGAAAGCGTCGCCAGCATAAAAATCAAAATTTCGACCAAGTATTAAGTTCCCATCTTCCGTTTTGTTTCCCCAAGCCGCAAAAGAGGTGCATCCTACCAAAGCCAAATCCTGAACGGCATGACCTATATCATGAGCACCATGCAAATACATATCTCTTAAAAAACTGGGTGCTATATAACTTAAATCTTTTGGCGCATATTGCGAAAGTCCATAAATTTCGGTTTGATACTCATTATCAACATTCAAGTATAATTTTCGATTATACCAATTTAAAAAGCGCATCATCACATTCCTCTTAAAATTGGATGGAATCAAAACATCTACTCTATCAAAAAAAACATACTCTTGCTTTTTTAGCAAAGAATCTGTCAAACTTCCGATTGCCAAACCTCGTTCCAATGGATCGCCTTCAACATAAAGTTCCCAAAAATTTTGTTTGTTTTTTAGCAAAAAATTATTCCCAGTGCAAAAAGTGGTATTGGATTGTTTTGTAACAACAGGAATGGTGTTGTTAAAACTTGTTATTTCTGGTTGATGGTGCATAGATTTTGAAGTACCGCAAGATACGACCACAAAAGCTAAAACGATGAAAACAATATGTCGAATATGTTTCTTCATACACCTCAATTTATCATCAATCCGTATTTTGATTAATTTTATTGACTAAATATTCTCTGCCCAAAATCTCCGAACAAGTAACAACAGCGCCTATCGTTACGCCTAAGACCCCGTGCATGTTAATGCTTTGCCCAGTCAGATAAAGATTATCCAGCTTTGTTTTTGAGGGAATAAATGTTTTCATTGGGTTATTGGAATCTTTCTCATAACCATACATATTTCCATTATGGCCGCCGATATAATCCCTATAAGACAGTGGTGTCGATGTATGTACCGATTTTATGCACTCCTTAATTCCGGGAAACTTTTTCTCAATTTCTTCCAGAAAACGTTTTGTTTTACGCGCTTTGAAAGCTTCATAACTTTCTCCCCTTTCATTTTCCTCAGCAATCGTGTTGAAAGTATCTTTCCAAGCCTCTACATCTGAGAATTTCATGTAAGCAATAAAAGTCATCCCTTCAGCCCAACCATCTTCCTTTTTTGTGGCATTCATAGAAGCCAAAAACGCCTTTGGCCAAGTTTCCTCAGTATAATCCTGAGCGGTCCAAACATCGTCACTGTTTTTGAAGTGGTAATAATTTCGGTTCAGGTATTTGAAAGTCTTAGGTTTAAAAACAATGTACAGACTAAAAGCTGAAACACCGCCCTCCAAACTGGAAACTCTATTGACAAAAGCTTTCCTGAAGTGATCTTCCCCAGCCATTTTCAAAGTGGTTTTGGGCTCAATATTAGAAATAAAATATTGGGCAGAAACACTTAATCCGTCCTTCATTTTGGCTTTTGTAATAGCGTTATCTTCAACACTTAACTCAAAAACTTCTTTGTATTTAAAAGCTATGCCTCCGTATTTTTTCAGTTCTTTTATTAACTGTTTGGTTATTTGGCTTCCGCCATTAATACAACGCCAAGCACTTTGCATATAGGTGTTCACCGTCAATGCGTGGACATAAAAAGGAGATTTGTCTCCCATTCCTGCATATAAAAAATTACTGCCCGCAAAAACTGCCCGCAAAATTTTATTTTCAGTCAATCCATCGATGAACTCTTTAGCATTTATAGCTAAAATATCATTGTCATATTTTCCTTCCGATCTTAAATTATAAAGTGGAAATCGATCACAAGTATTTACTATTGCTTCACAATATTTTTCAATGGCTTCTCTTTCTTCAGGAAAAAATTGGGTTAGCTGTTTTTTAAAATTATCATATCCTTGTGCATGTGGAAATTCTTGCTCATGATCCTCGAAAGAAATCATATCATATCCATCTTCATCCATTTTCTTGAGATTCAGTCCATCCATAATTCCGATATACTTGAAATACTGATGCAGATTTTGCCCCTCGTTCAATCCTCCTATGTAATGAATTCCTGTATCAAAAATGGTTTTATCACGCACAAAAGTCTGCAAATTCCCTCCGTATTGATTGTTTTTCTCCAACACACAAACACTATAACCTTCTTTGGCCAAAATGACAGCCGAAACGAGTCCACCCAAACCGCTTCCTATTACGACTACATCATAGTGTTTTTTCATTTTCATTGTATCTTCTTTTTTAGAACAATCAGTTTTTCATTATCAAAAGTAATATCAAATCCAAAATTCAATACGCTGTCTTTTAGATTTTCAGCATTTAACAAAATGATGGTTGTAGCCAAATTACAAATTGCTTCCAAATTATTTGAGGCGTTTTTATCCGAAATCAAAATAACATCATATTTATTTGGAACAATCGGTTTAATTGGATTTAAATACTGAATCTTTCTTTTCTTTACGATGTAATTTGTTTGGGCAACCGCTCTGTTTTCATCCAAAACGATTACGGATTCAATTTTTCTCTGCGGTTCCTGCAAAGCCAAAAGCATATCCAACTGTCCAAAATCATTAGCAAAATGTAGAATTCTGGCTTTAGAGTCAATCCATTTATTCAAGCTATAGTATAAATCTAAATATTTTTCTAAATTTCCTTTTATGGCTAATATAACTTGCTCTTCCTTGAACGCATAACTGTTCATCAACTTTGCCTTGAAATAATCAGGACCTTCTGAATTCAAACGTATCTTTTTATATTCTAGTTTAAAGAAAGTACTTATTTTTTTTGTCCGTTCTGCTAAATTGTTTCCAAAAACTGAATTATCATGTGAAATTCGGTCCAAAATAGTCACAGTAGTATTTCCTCCATTGAGTATAAAATCCCCTTTTGGACAAACCTCGGAATAGCCATGAATAAGAATTGGAACAATGTCCAAATGCAATTGCTCCGCCAAATAAAAAGCTCCTTTATGGAAACGCTTTATCGAATTATCCTCAGATCGCGTTCCTTCGGGAAAAACCATAATGGAAAATCCTTGTTCAACCTTGGCCCGCAAATGCTCTACTCCGTTATCCATTCCGCTTGAAACCGGATAAAAACCCGCCAAACGAACTCCTTTTCCAAAAACAGGTGAATTATAAACCCAATCACTTACCAAAAAAATGATTTTGGGACTCAACAATCCTACTGCCAAAATATCAAGGAATGAACTATGATTGGCTATAATTACCGCTGGCTTATCAAATTTTTCATTGGATTTATTTATAATTTTTCGTCTTATCGATGGATAGCTCATCAAAACCGATTTCATAAACTTAGATAAGATATAATGAAAAACTCTCAGTTTTGATTTTTTTGGAAAAGGCATGATTTTCATCAGAATTCCGCTCACTATCGAATATAAAAAGCCTCCCAAACCAAAATAGGCAAATGAAAAAGTTGAATGCAATAATCGTCTGATTTCATATGGAGCTTTTCCTTTTTTTACCCGATTGGTAACAAAGAAGTGAAACACTAAAGGCTGTAAAATAAAGGTGATCAGCAGTGCCGAGAATATCCCAATAATCGCAATTAAAGCTATTGATTTCAAGGCTGGATGTTTCGCAAAAATAAGCACTCCAATTCCTAAAATTGTGGTTGCAACCGATAATAAAATGGAGGTTCTGTAACTTGGCAATTCGATTTTTCCAAAAGTATATTCCTTTTGCAATGCCGATGTCATAAAGATGCTATAGTCCACTCCTATTCCGAAGATCAAAGTACAGACAATGATGTTAAAAACATTAAATTGTAATCCAAACATTCCCATAAGACCGGTGGTAAAAATCCAACTTATGAATATCGGGATAATGCTGATAATGGCCAATTCTATTTTTCTAAAAGCAAATAACAACACAAAAAATACGGTTATAAAAGAATAATTGACAAGATCTTCAAAACTTGTTTTTAGTGTTCCAAGAAAAGTTTCATTCGTTTGTTGCCTGTCGATAACAACTAAATTGGGTTGTTTTTTTATTTGATTCACAAAGACATCCCTTTTTACTTTAGGTACTTTCACCAAGGTAGAAATGGTATAAAAGCCGTCTTTTTGGGAGATAAACTCATCCAAGAAAAAGGATTTCACCTTGAGGAATTCCTGAATCGATATTGGACCAAAGTTTTTATCCAACAATTCATAAAAGCTATCAAAAGTAGTCGTTTTAAAACCATATTGATTTCCTTCACTGATTAAGGCTTGCGTCAGATTTGATTTTTTTTGGGAACTCCAAAATGTATTCCATTCCGCTATCTTTTGCTTTTGAACTTCTGCCGAAAAAACAATACCCCCAATCGAACTGAAATTCAAGATTCCTTTTTCTTTTTTGTCCTTTTCCAATGTCTTGAAAAGTTGATTATTATTGGCTACAACTTCTTCATAACTCTTTCCGTAAGTAGCCAAATAAATAGATTTTGATGAGTCATCATTGGCAATATGCTCCAACTGTTTCTCGGCCATTTTTAACTTGGGAGTCATAAAATTTAAAGCCGAAAGATCATTATTGAAAGTAACCTTAGAATAGGTAAAAAGCGAAACGACCAATAACAAGAGCATTGAACCAACCAAAAATTTATTTTTATGATAGGAATAAGCGCCGAGTTTATCAATAACATTAGGCTTTGGAATGAATAATTTTCCATTCGACTTGTACAAAATCGGTATTAAAATCAAGGAGAAAACAGATGTAGAAACCACACTCAAACCCGCAAAAATTCCCAAATCCTGCAAAGCTTCTGATTTGATAAAAAACAGGCACAAAAAAGTGATTGATGTTGTCACACCACAAAGCAACAAGGGCTTTGTAATGTCTCGGTAGAGTAATTTCACATCTTTATTATTCCTCAAATGGGTTAAAACATAAATAGAATAATCAGTAGTTTCTCCCAACAAAATAGAACTAATACCCAAAGAAATGGCCGAAATACTCCCTTTACAGAAATACAAAACTGCTAAAGCAAAAAGAGCTCCGAACAAAGATGGAATAAAAATAATTATCGGGGTTGACAGGTTTCTATAGAAAAAAGCCAAAATTAAAACCAACGTAACTCCGGCAAAAATAGAAGTATTTTTCACATCGGATTTGATTTGGGTCGCGTTGGCAACCGCAACTGGTGTCGCTCCAAAATAAGTCATTTCCACTTTTCCTTTGAACTGTACATTCAAATCTACTCTGATTTTCTCCAAATTATGAATAAAAGTGGTATTCTTGTCCGTTTCATTGGTTTGCAATTTAGGCGTCACAAAAAGCAATAAATTCTTTTTGTCTTTGCTTAATAGGAACCCATTTTGAATCTCAAAATCATCGCCAACACTCAGTTGTTGCAATTTCTTCAAGGCAATAAACGAAATTCCAAGCGGATCCCGAAGAATAAAATCTTTGGAAACCAATCCCGCTGGAGAAATTATGGATTTGTAATCGGAGGCAACGCTATTGGCGATACTGTCTTTCTGTAATTTATTCTGAATTTGCTCATAATCCTTTTGATCCAAAAAAAGTGGCAGATTGGCATACACAAAATCAAAGGTTTCCTGGATGTTTTCTTCTTCAATCTTGCCTTGTACCTTTGCCACAAACGGTTTGCAACTACCATCCAAACTATCGATAAAGGCATTGGCATATTCCGTCAGATTCTCGGGGGAACCATTGTCTATTGTCGAAATAATGATGGTGATTTTATCGGCAAAATTAACCTGCTCCAATACTTTTGAAGTCACTCCAGATTTATCGTTGGACGGGATTAACTGATTTATATTTTCCTGAAACGTTATTTGGGAAGCAAAGAAACCTAAAAACAAAGCTATAGCAATTACTATACCTGCAGAAAGGAACTTTCTCTTAGTCATGAATGAATATAAATCGAATAGATAATTGTGCATGCTGCTACTTTTTGTTTTTTAAATTATCTACCCAAGCGAGAAGCAAATAACTCGTAAGACCAAATAGAATAGCCATAAAAGTCGCTAAAATAAAACTTCCGACAACATATTGGGCTATGTTTTTTTGGATATCGACAAAAGTCATATCCGAATTCAAAATCAAAGATTTATCGCTAGTAACAAAAAAACTGCCAATTTTTAGCGAACCATAAATAATAAACGGAATGAAAGGTGGAAAGCTGATATTGGAAAAGGTAAAAGCAATGGCTTTATTCAGCTTCAGCAAAACCGCCAAAGACAAGACAAGAATGGTTTGAAATCCCCAAAAAGGACAAATCCCGATAAAAACCCCGAGCGCGATTGAAAATGCTTTTTTGGCATTCGAATCACTGCTTTCTAATATGTTTTCAAGGAAAAATTTCTTAAGTCCTTTTTTTTTTAGTTTCAGAAAAAAATCTCTCGGCTTGATATAAACTATAGCAATGGTAACCAAAACGGTGTTTAGAATACTGATTCGGGTAAAATCTTTGAAAGGCCTAAAATGAGAAACCCTTTCAGCAGGATCGTACAAAACCTGAACCGGAATGTTCCTTACCGGAATACCTTTCCAAGCCGACCGAACAATAACTTCAATTTCAAACTCAAATTTATTGGTAAAATAGCGCCTCGGAATTTTTCGTAAAGGGTACATTCTAAAACCCGATTGGGTATCTGCGAGCCTATTTCCCGTTTCAAACCAAAACCAAAAATTAGAAAATTTATTTCCAAAACTGCTTTTTTTAGGCACATTTTCCTGGGTCATATTTCGGCAGCCTATCAAGAGCTCATCTTCATTCGTTTCTAGAGTCTCAATAAAGCTAGGAATGTCTGAGGCGAAATGTTGTCCGTCAGAATCTATGGTAATCGCATAATTGTAATTTAATTCCAATGCCTTTTTGAAGCCATTGCGTATCGCCATTCCTTTTCCGCTGTTTTTGGAATGGTGAATTTGAACCAAATCAGAGTAGGTTTCCAGAATCTGAGTGGTACTGTCTGTAGAGCCATCATTGACCACAATAACATTGGAAGTATATTGCAAAACCGAATCCAAAACTCGTTTTAAAGTCTTGTGATTATTGTACGTGGGCACAATAACACAAACTTTGTATTTTTCAAAACCTACCATTTCGGGAAAGCTAGTATTCATTTACTCGATTCTTTAACTATTTGATTGATTGTTTCTCGGCAGTTGTAAAACTTTTTGACTGTACAATAAAATCACCAATATAGGTTCTCAAAGCCCCAGTTTGCTCTTTATAATGATCCAATAAAAAGGTTGCGTCTTCTTTTTTATTTCCTCTATAATTAACAATCTTTGGAACATTTTCCTGAATACTCAATCTAATCATCCTTATTTCTATAGCGTTGGGTTCATTTGCCACAGCATACTCAATTAAACTCGAACCTTCCTTGAATTTTTTGGACTTGTCCGATACTTTCTTTTCCAGTTTTGAAAGAATTGCCAATGAAGCGCCTTTGTAGGCAACCAGAGTTTTACTATCCTCTTTGCTTACCCCATTCAACTTTGCAGCAAACTCTTTGGCATTACTTTCCGAGTTATTGGCGCCAGCATACAATTTTCTAATTTCAATAATGGAAGGACTACTGAAAAGGAATAAAAAAAAGGCTAAAAAGATAGTTTTCATTTAGGTAAAATTAAAAAATTAATACGTTTTTAATCTAAACTTTTCTGTAAACACTGCTCAATTTCAAAGCAATGGTTTCATCAAAATAGCTCACATTTTTAACTTTAACCAAATTATCCTCTGTTGTGGTAATATCCAATTCCAAAAGTAATTCTGGGGTTTGAAACGGATTAATCAATGCCATAAATTTCACATTGGATAATGATTGCATAAACAAAGAACTGCCAGTAATTTGCTCCGTCAGCTCTTTTATAATTTGCATCATACAAACACCCGGCATTATCGGGTTTCCAGGAAAATGTCCTTTAAAAACATCGTGCTGCTCATTGATTGAAATCACTGCCTTATATTTAGAATCGACAGTATTTTCCAATGAAATTATTTTATAAAAATCTTTTAATAACATAGCTTTATTTTACATCAAAAGTATAAGTTCCACCTATCGAAAAGACCACATTAGTATGGTTATCATTAAAATCAACAACAGGAATTATTCCTTTTTTAACTCTTCCTTCAATTCCAAAATTGCGTGTTAAATTAATTCCCATTCCCAAAACAAAAGCCATATCAACATTCGCATCCGTATTGAAGTTTGTACTTGTTACAAAATCAAGGGTTGGGCCAAAATGCATATTGAATCTATCGTTAAAAGTAAATTTATTCAGAACTTCAAAAGATAAATAATCAACATCCAAAGTAATTTCATTGTTGGTTCCCGATCTATAATTTGAACCTTGCGATGAATAATCAATTTCCGGTTGCAAAGAATAATATTTGGACAGTTTCAAAGTGCCATAAAAGCCAATATAAAAGTCCGTTTTAGTTGAATAATCGACAGTTGAAACGCTTGGATAAGCAGGGGCATAAGGATCTGCATAATAATTACTTCCTTTCGTGAAATGACTAAAATTGGCTCCTCCTCTAAATCCGGGTCTAAAACTCACCTGAGCACGTGTTTGTACTATTCCAAAAAACAAAAAAAGTAAAATCAGTATTCCTTTAGTTCTTTTATTCATAATGGTTAATTGGCTTGTTGGTTAAAATAATTCAGTTCTATTTTTAATTTTATGTTTTGATGCTGAATAACAATCTTCTCAGCAAAAATATCGTTTTCTGAAGTATAAATGAGGTTTATTATTTCTTTTCTTTTAGACGCATGTACAACTCTATTTATTTTATTTGTTGTTTTTGAAACGAATAGATAATTCATTTTGTCTTTATCTAATGCCTTATAAACATTATTTTCGTTATTCTCAAACTGTTCGCTTATGGTGTAATGACTTCGCAAAAGCAATCTAAAATCGTTGATCAAAGTGTTAATCACTATTTTTCTGTCCAGTTCTTCCTGAATGAAATTGACTTTGAAATCAGTCTCTGAAATTTCAAAATCCATTAGTTTATTTCCAAATTCGGTAGTAAACACCACTCTATGCGTGGTATCATTTATTTTCTTGGCAATAAAGATACCCGTTAGCTCATTACCATAAACTGTAATGTTTGCTTTGTAAACATAATCCATTGCGGGATTTGAAAAATAAGGGACTTCCAAAGACGTTTTTTCTAAAGGTGCACTTTTATAATCTTGTACCACTTTATTAGCTGAACAGGATGATAAAACAAGTACCAGAATACTGCTAATTCGTAAAAGAAGCTTCATCGACTTTGCCATTGATTACTTTGTTTTTTAATACAATTCGGGTAAAATCTGCAGATGATTCCAATAATTTGACCTGAACAACCGTAGCATCTTCTTTGTCAAAAGTCAATTCAATTTGCTTGATGTATTTTTTGAGCGTCGCATCTTTTGGAATAAACTTGGTAATATTTTGATCTTTGTTTTTAAAATACGAAATAGAAAACTCCTTATCATCAAATAAATCGCCACTCACGCTTCCCACAATCAGTCTGTTGATTTTTCCAAATAATTTGCTGTTTCCAATATCTACAGCACTTTTCTTTCCTTCATCATTAATCAGTATTTTTCCGTTTTTAAAAACAATCGAATAACTGTATGGTTTTTTGTACTGCCAGAGCAATGAATTAGGTTCTTTGAAAACCATTTTACCAGAAGTTTCAATATCTTTTGACAGGAAATCAAGATGTTTGTATTGCACAAAATCAGTACTCAAAGTCTTGATTTTCGTGGACACTACCGCAACAGATTGTTTGAATGCAGCAATTTCACTTTCGCTCATTTTTTGTTCTTGAGCCAAAGATTTAAAAATGGAAATATTCAAAAAAATCAGTAATAGAAAAATTTTAGTCTTCATAAGCTTTTATATTCAGAAGTTCTTCTAAAGGAACAACGGTATAATTATTGGTTTTTAAAAACGATAGCAATTGTTCTAACACATTTACCGTTTGAATCGATGTATCGTGCAAAAGTACGATTCCTCCAGGTTTAATTCTTTTTATAATTCGATTCAAAAGAAATTCTTCATTTTTGACAACTCCATCCAAAGATCTAATATTCCAACCGACCGTCTTGTGCTTCGTAACTGATAGTGCTCTACGAATGGAAGGATTCGTAACACCATAAGGCGGTCTGAAAAGCGTTGGCTTTTTTCCTAAAACAGATTCAATCAAAGCATCGGTTTGTCTAATTTCGGTAATCACTTGATTTTTTCTGTAAAAATCAAAAAAAGGCGAATGACTATAGGAATGATTTCCTACGATATGTCCTTCATCTATTATCTTCTTTAAAATATTAGGATGTACTTCTATATTTTTTCCAACGCAAAAAAAAGTGGCCTTAGCGTTGTATTTTCTCAAAACATCCAAAACCAACAACGTCATTTCATTCGGACCATCATCAAAGGTAAGAGCAATTTTTTTTTCGGTTTCGAATGGATTGCTGCAGTAGGTTTTGACATGATAATTGGAAGCAATAAACGTAGAACCCCAAAACACAATCAATAACCAAAGACAAGCGACAAGCGCAAAATACTTGATTTCTACCACTGCAAAAAAACTTACCATAACGAGCAGCATTAAAACCAAAACAAAAAAAGCATTTACTATTTTATGTTTCAACAGCTCGAGATTAAAGTGAAACTATGATCAATTCCGTTGCGTTGATTGTACAAAAGAATTGTTTTATAGGATTGTTTATCCAACGCATTTAGCTTTATAATATCAGGAATATTTTGAGTTTGGATAATTTTGGATCCAACCCATAACCCAAATGCCGAAGCCGTATCGTACTCCCCACTCAAATGCTTGTAATATACTTGTGGTGTGTTTACAAAAGTTGTATTAGACAGATTTTTATAATATAAGTCAGAATCCACATCTCCATTATAACCCAGCAAAACTGCATCAATATCGGTAATTTCTAAACTATTGGCAGCAAGAAAAGCAAGGATTTTATTTTCAACTTCCGACACATTCAATTTATTAAGGATTTCTACATCCAAAATTTCGGCAATTGTATTCTCTCTTATTTCGTTTTCTAAAGCAAAAAAAGTGGCTCCTTCACCAAAAACGACTCCTTTTGTAGTAGACCCTAAAATCGAATATGGTCCTTGATTTTCTTTCTTTATAAATCCTGCCAATTTAAACAATGACATGGTATAATCGGCAGTTTCATCAATTCCTCCAACCAATATGCTTGAAGCTTCTTCTTCTTCAATCATCATTTTGGCGTCAAAAAGAGCAGATTCAAAAGAAACAGAACCATTTACATACGTCAGATTATAGGCTTTGCATTGCAATCCCAAAGCAATTTGACCTCCAACCGTATTGTGCGTCGATTGAATAAAAGAAGTGGGAGTCAAAAATTGTTCGTCATTATCCAATATGGCTTTCAAAAACTTCTCAGAGTCTTCAATGCATCCCATTCCCGTTCCTGTAATTATTGCGTCAACGGTTTCCAACTTTGCTTCTCTAAGAGCAAGAGCAGAAGCCACAATACCATTTTTGACTCCTTTTGCCATTCTTCTGATGGCAACTGGAGGTATAAAATCTTTGTAAACAGGTGTTTTTAATGGTAAAATAGTATCATTTTCGTTTAATTCTGCTTCTTCCAAAAAAACAGTGTCGAACGTTTTTTGAACCGAAATACAACCTAATCCATTGATATATGTCTTTTTCATACGTTGTTCTTATTCGCTTTTAGAAAATATAAGAGTTGAACAATTTCCTCCAAATCCAAAAGAATTAGAAAGTACGTGTTCTATGTTTTTGTGTTTTAGAGTCGTTTGTGGCAGAAGATTAAATTCTTCCATTGGTGTTTTAAAATTCAGATTTGGGAAAACCACATTATTCTGAATAGCCAATACACTGTAAACTGCTTCAATAGCAGCCGCAGCCGCCAAAGTATGCCCAGTAAACGGTTTGGTTGAACTAAAATCCGGTACTTTACTTTCTCCAAACAATCGGGCTATCGCTCTACCTTCGGACAAATCATTATTGGGAGTCGCTGTACCGTGAACATTGATATAATCGATTTGTTCTGGTTGCAATTGAGCTATTTTAAAAGCTTTTTCCATTGCCAAAAAAGCACCATCTCCGTTTTCTGAAGAAGCGGTTTGATGAAAAGCATCGTTGGCATTTCCATATCCGGAAACTCTTGCCAATACTTTTTTATTTTCTTTTTTAACCAATTCCTCTGATTCCAAAACCAAATAAGCAGCAGCTTCACCAAGATTCAATCCGTTTCGGTCATTATCAAATGGTTTATTATACCCATCCGATAAAATCATTAGCGTTTTGAAACCATTAATAGTAAATTTGGACAAAGCATCGGTTCCTCCCACAATAACTCTGTCTAATTTACCTAATTTTATTAATCGAGCTCCCAACATAATAGCATTTGCCGCAGACGAACAGGCCGTGCTAATCGTAGTTACCATGCCTTTCAGTCCTAATTCACTGGCAATTTTTTCGGAATTATCACCGGCATTATGACTGCTAATGTATTTTACAACTTCGGGATTATCAAAATATTCGTGGTAATAGCGTTCAGTCATATCCATTCCGCCAACACTCGTCGCCGAAATTAATCCAGTTCTGTATTCATTAATTGAAGTTATACCTGCATTTTTCAAGGCTTGTTTAGCTGCAATTGTTCCCAACATAGCCGTTCTGGAAAAATTATTATCTTTCCCTAATTGCAATTCTTCAATTAACTCCTGATTGGTTTTCTTTATTTCGCCAACCTTTATTACATCAACATGTACTGTTGCTATATTTTCGATAGTAGTAATTCCAACTTGACTTTTCAGCAATGCATTGTAGTTCTCCTCAACCGAATTACCGATTGAAGAAATGATACCCATTCCTGTTATGGCGACTCCTATATTCATTGATTTTTGAATGTTGAATGTTGATTAACGATTTTTGATTTGTTCAAAACCAAAAAAAACTGATATACTCTAAAATCCGAATCTAATAATTCAGAAATCTAAAATCGTTAATCTAAAATCTAAAATTATTTAACTCTGTTTACGTCTATGTAAGCAGCCATAGTTTCTATCGACTTAAAAATAGTTTTTCCTTCTTTTGGATCCACTAATTTAATTCCATAATCTTTATCCAGCATCACAATAAGTTCCAATGCATCAATAGAATCAAGTCCCAATCCGTCACCAAATAAGGCGTCATCATCGTTTATATCTGCGATTGCTATATCTTCTAAGTTTAAAACTTCAATGATTTTACTTTTTAATTCTTGCTTTAATGCTTCCATAATTATTGATTGTATAGTTTTTTTAATATTTCTTGATTGTGTTCTATTTCACCTTCCTTATCTACTAAATACAGAAAAGCTTTGTAATCTTCATTATAATATTCAACCCAGCCACACAATACTTTATCCGCTTTTTTGGTTTCCAAAAGTATGTTGCTGTATTTCTCCATAAATTCAGGGTTGTAATCCACAAATATAAAGAAAGAATTTTCGCTTTTCAATTGATGCTTAATACTAATTTCTCCCAAACATATATTAGGCAAGGTATAAACAAAAACGGCTGGACTTGGATAATAATTTTCCAGATCAGAAATTGAATTTTGATATTTCACATCTGTATCTAAACTTGATGATTTATTGGCAAATACCAATGCCGTATTATTTTCTGTTGAGGAATCACCTTCAGTTTTCAGAAGTAATTCTGCCCCCAAAAAAGCCAATTTACTTAAATTATCCATTTTAAAAAACTTAGGATAATTCATTTCCAAATACTGATACGTTTTCTTTGAAAAATCGCTAAATACAGTCGGTTCAGTGCTAAAAACAACTTCCCCATTCAGTGAAATTTGATTATTCTGAATCGTGCAAAAGGATTGTATATAGGTTTTGTTTGCCGCCATTAGTTTACTTTTTCGAATAAAACTGCCGTATTACAGCCACCAAATCCTGATGCTGTTTTTAGAAAATAACGAATATTTTTATCTTCATTTTTTTCTATGACATTAATTGGCTGACTCACTCCAATGGTATCAAAACCCAATGAAACAAACAATTTATTTTCTAGTACCGATTGAATTCCGATAACGGTTTCCAACAATCCTGAAGCTCCCAGAGTATGCCCATAAAATCCTTTAAGGCTATTCAGCGGAACATTCTCAAGTCCTAATCTATTCAATGCTATGGCTTCCATTTCGTCATTAAAAGGAGTTGCTGTACCGTGTGCCGAAATATAATCTATTTGATCGCTGTTTATTTTGGCTTCCGCCAAAGCACTTTGAATGCTTCTATAAAGCCCTTCTCCTGTTCTTGATGGTCCAGAAATATGATTTGCATCATTGATAGAACCATCTCCTAAAATCTTTATTTTGGCATTATCTTTATTTGAAGAAATCAAAACTGCAGCAGCAGCTTCTCCTAAGGTTACTCCAGCTCTATTTATTGAATAGGGTTTGCATGGCAAGTCACTCATCGCCTGAAACGAATTGAATCCTGACAAAACAAACTTCGAAACTTCATCGCCAGCCACCACAAATATGTTGTCATACATCTCAGCCTGAATCAATCTTTTGGCCACAGAAACCGCCAATATTCCCGAAACACAGGCATTGGAAACCACAATCGGTTCCACCTTGAAACCAAAGAAATCAGCAATAATTTTCGCCAATTGATCCAAATACGCAGGTTCTATATTTTGATTTTCTAATGCAGTAACATTCCCCTTTGTGGTAGAAAGTATAAATGCAGTTCGTTCATTCAAAACAACTTTTGATTTTTTGATGATTGGTTCCAAAGCCAAAATCATCATTTTCTCCAATCTGGAAAAATTCTTGTCCAAAGTCACTTTGGCGAAAGCCAAATCCAAATCGGCATCATTAATTATGGAAGCATAAAATGGAACATTAAACAACTTAGGCTTCTCATGCAATTGAATACCTGAAACAGCATCCGCAATGTTTTTTGTATTGGAAGCCACATCAAACCCAATGGGTGTAATGCAATTTGTTTCGGTTATATATACTTCTTTTATCATTCTTTTATCAAACCCACTTTCCTTTTCCATTCTTCAAAAAATGGAGGATTCGTCAACATTAATTCGCCTTGATTATCCAAAAAAACCTGAATAGTTTCTCCAGTACAGGCAATTTCATTTTTGGCATCAAATATCTTGTATCTAAAAATCATTTTTGCTGCTGGCGAATCAACAATAGTGGTTTCTATACGAATCACGTCACCATAACGCAGTGATAATTTATGTTCACAAGTCGATTTTACAATTGGAGTAGTATAACCGCTATCAGCAATATCCAAATAGGAAATCCCATGATGACGCCCGAAAGCTTCTCTTCCATCTTCAAAATAAGTAATATAGTAACCGTGCCATACTATTCCTAGTGGGTCAGTTTCGTTGAATCGCACTCGAATCTCTTCTGAAACGGTCAAATCGGTTGCCTCTTTATACAGCTCTTTTCTTCTTATCATACAGCAATGCTAACGTTGTGGTAACTACGAAAAATAAAAATAATAAAAATAATTCTGGAACCAAGTCCCAAAATGTTGCGTTGCGCAAAAGTACATCATAAAAGGCTTCCAGTCCCCAGTTCATAGGCGAGGATTGCGCAATGATTTGCATTATTTTAGGCATTGCAAATACAGGAACCCAAACTCCACCAATTGCCGCCAAAATAATAACTGCAGTAGCACCAAAAGGAGCCGATTGCTCTTGCGTTTTGGCAATTGTTCCCAATAAAACACCAAAACCTATCGCCGCTAAACCTGAAAACAAAGCTACAACACTCATTAAAATAAGATTTCCTTCTACATTAAGCGCAGGTAATCCCAAATGCGGAAATAGAAATATGGCAACGGCAACCATCATATAAAATTGAATCAAACAGATGATTAAATACATCACCGTTTTACCCGCCAAAACAATTTTATTGGAAACAGGATTGGTCCGCAACCTTATAAAAGTACCTTGTGTTTTTTCCTTCACCATGTTGATTGACAAAGGAATTACAATGAAAAATATAGCAAAAAGTGTCCAAGCCGGAACATTATGCTGTACCGAGTTTGGAGTAATATCTTTGTTGTTTATTTTAGGAACAATTTCTTTGAACGTAATAAAACTTTTTTGCTCAAATTTAGCATCATCCTCCCCTAATTGCTCTTGAAAAGTGGTATAGATTGATTTGGTTTCTATTTGAGAAATCATTTTGTCAATCCCATTCATTACGCCGCTTTTAAAACTCAATTGCACAGCAGGGTCAAAATAGAGTTTAACTTCTTTTTGATCAACCAATTTAGCATTTGATTTTGTTGCCAAAGAATCAGCAAAGCCCAGACTATTGACAATCTTTTGAACATTCTGATCAATCTTGGCTTGCAAATCGGTACTTAAATGAGACGGAATAATAATAGCCAACTGATATTTCCCTTTAAAAACGGCCTCTTTGGCGACAGCCTCCGTAATTGGTGTATTGTCTATAGTAGTAACAACACTAAAAACATTGCTCTTTTGTAAATTATCAAAAATCGTTTTTGAGACATTTCCTTTGTCATAATCCACCAAAAGGATTGGTATTTTGACATCATTGCCTTTTTTATAAGTGCTGTCCTGTATGAGTGTCACCGTTATAATTAATACCAACGGCATCAAAAATAGCGTCACTACGCCTCCCATATCTCGTTTCAGCAACAAGAATTCCTTATAAACAGACATCCAAAGTTTATATAACATCTCTCAATTCTTTTCCGGTTAATGAAATAAAAACATCTTCCAGATTTCTGGCATTTGCAGTAGAGGAAATTAAATCCTTTGGTGTACCTTCGGCATGAATTATTCCTCCATCTACAATTGCAATATTGGTACAAAAATCCTGCGCCTCCGATAAATGATGAGAAGTATAAATAATGGTAGTTCCTGTTTTATTAAGTTCCGTTAAGTACTCGATAATAACATTTTTTGAATGCACATCAACACCTACGGTTGGTTCATCAAGGAAAAGAATTTTTGGATTATGCAGAATTCCGGCAATCAAATTCACGCGTCGTTTCATACCTCCCGAAAAAGTCTCTATACGCTTATCTGCAAATTTCAATAGTCCCAAAAAATCAAGACTATCTATAACTTTTTCTTTAAGATCATTCCCTTTTAAACCGTACATACTTCCAAAATACAGCAAATTTTCTCTAGCTGTTAAGGTTGGATACAAAGCGTATTCCTGGGGTACGACACCAATTATTTTTTTGATTTCATTTGCGTTTTTAGCATAAACCAAATTATCAATTGTAAAAGAACCCGAAGTAGGTTTTATCAATCCGCAAAGTATCGAAATCAAAGTGGTTTTCCCAGCACCGTTTGGGCCCAATAAACCAAAGATTTGTCCTTCTTTTATATCCAAAGAAAAATCATCCAAAGAATACACTTCTGCATCTTTGTAAATTTTAGATAGATTTGATATTTGGATAATGGTTTTCAAAATAGTAATATTTTTTAGCTAATTGCTTTTTTCAACTTCTTAAAAAACACTTCTTCTCTATCGGCAATAACCAAAAGCTCGTCTGAAAGCGTATTGTAAACATCTACTTTCGTGCTTCTGTTTTTATACACACGAGAAGCTTCTACAGCAAAATCTCTCCATAAATCACCAATAGCGGTCATTTCCAATGATAAGGTTTTCAGCCCGTCATTTCCCAATATAACCGCAGCTTCTTGCAAAAATGCAGCATATATAAATCGAAAACCACCGCCACCAGTTCCTATTTCTTCCTGCATTCTAACAATTTGAGCCAAATAATGATTGGCTTTCTTCGTTCCCTCTTTTATTGGCCATTTTTTAATTAGCTTGGCTACATATCGAATACCTCGTACACCAATTATTGGCATTGGTGCCAACATATCACGACAGGTATTTTTTATTCCTTTGATAATTGCTCCTTTCAAATCTACATTGGCAGGAACCTGAATCGGGTAATACATTTGACCTCTTGGAGCAAAAGCTCCTTTGGCAAAACGAACTTTATTCAATTCGGCATGAGTCAGTGTCGTTACGTTTTCCATAACAGGATCGCTGATTAAATAATCTGTTTCCGTTTTTCCATAAACCACCAAATTGTGGGCATTGAAGTGAAAACGATATTCATCAGGAAAATACGTTAAGTTGTACACTCCCACCTGTAATCCGGAGGGAATATTATTTTTTAAGTTTTCGTCCAATGCTTTAATGGCATTAGCTTCACTGGAAAATTTTTGTCTTTTTATTTTTAACCCTAAACGTTTGGCCAACTTATTAAAAATAGAACCTGGCATGGGCCTATAACTAATCGCAGGCGCATAATTCACTTTCAAAAAAGGTAAGTAAACGAAGAAAAGTCCTGAACCAATCCCGAAGACCATAGGCTCACTAATGTTCAATCCGTTATGTTTTAACAAATTGGAAGCAACTCCATTTTCACAATGGGCCGATTGATGATGTGCAAAATTTGTTTCCATTAATTTGTTTTAAAATTTTTCAATTCTTCGATAGTAATATTGAATGATTCCGCATATTTTTTCAAAATGGAATCGCTTAATCTTGCAAAAACTCTGGGTTTGAAGTGTCTTTTAACTCGCCATTGCCACATTCCTACATAACTGGAAAGCACTCCTATATCCATTCTGCAAAACTCCATATAATAACAAATGGGACTCACCTCATTATTCTCCACTTGCGCTTTTGCAATAGCAATTCGCTCACTAATTTCTTCAATAGAATTAGATAACGCAATAGTTTTTGGCTCCCAACCAGTGCTCAAAGCAGTTGTATAATTGCCTTTTTCATCTGTGGCATAAACCAACTCCTTCATGTTCTTATTGGAAAGATTGCCTTTGTCTTGAGGAACTTCTTCTTTTTTCATACTATTACTATGATTTATTTTCTTGAATAAATAATGTAATCTCACCTTCCAAGAGCAATTCATCGGCTCTAAAAGTTTGACATTTCATGGTACACAAACTATAGGATTCTGTAATAAATTTGGAGACTAACAAAGCTTTTGTATAAATAACATTACCAACTTGTGGCAAAGCATGAATTTTCAATGTTTTGATACCGCTAATGAAACCAACGACATTCACGCCCTCTTTATCATTATAATTTTCATCGATAAAATAATCTTTGGCGACTACAGATGAACAGGTTTGAGCCATATTCTCCACTAAACCAGATTCTGTAAAAAAACCATTCTCCAGAAATATATTATCTGTTTTAATTTCAAAAAAGGTTTCCACTTGTTCGTCATCCATTTCCAGAATCAGATCCACCATCAGCATCGGAGCTCGATGTGGCAGATACTTTTTTATATCAACTGGATTTGAGGTTTCTTTTTTACTCACGGTGCTCTAAGTTATTTAGCCAAAACGGTCTTCATTTGACCTTTAGCTATTTCAACATCGTTCAATTTGGTCACAACATCAACCAAAGTAATTCCTCCAAATTCCTGTAATATCGAAACTGTTGTTCTTATTTCGTCATGAAGTTTGGGCAATTTATTTATTACAATATCTTTTACGGAACCAATATACCCTGTAGGAGCTTTTTCGTTTCTTAAATAAAATTGATAGCCGGTATGCAAAGCCACAGATTGTGCCATATGTTCTATTATCCCTGACTCTAGAAAATTATCCTTTTCCAGAAAAATAGCATCGCTTTGTATTGTAAATCCTGAAACCAATTCGGTTTCTGAGTAAGAATACAATTTATCCACCATTACAAATGGGAATTTTTGAGGGATTAAAGTTTCGACAAAATCTTTATCTCCTAATGGATTATTTCCAAACCCTATCATTAACAGACCGTTAAATAAGCATAGGCATAAGAAAAACGACCACTCTCAGGAACTGATAAAAGAATTTTATTTCCTTTTTTTAATTTACCAGAATTCATTAATTCTTCTAAAGCCAAATAAATTGAAGCAGCACCTACATTCCCTACATAAGCCAAATTCATAAACCATTTTTCCATTGGTATCACCATACCTCTTTCTGCCAATGACTTACTCAATCCATCCACAAAATAATGAGAAGAAACGTGTGGCAGGAAGAAATCAATTTCATCTGCCGAAACATTATTTTTAGACAAAGCATCTTCCATGCTCAGAGAACCTTTAACCAAAATAAATTCGTCCAATAATTTAACATCCTGTTTGAAAGCAAACAAAGATTCATTCAACCATTGGTCTGGATTGTAATCGTTCCAAGGTTTTATTTCACCGTTTTCCATTTTATCTCCTCCAGCATACATACAAGTTTCCAGTTCGTATGCGTATGAGAAAGCCTCCATCCATTCAATTTTTAAAGAGATTGGGCCGTTAGGTTTATTTTCTAATAAAAAAGCTCCAGCACCATCAGACAACATCCAACGCAAGAAGTCTTTTTTGAAGGCCAGAATCGGCTGCTCCTCAAGGTTCTTTAAGTTCACAACTTCATTCTCAAATTTTTCAGCCAACATCCAAGTGGATAGTTTTTCGGAACCGGCGCAAACCGCATTTTTAGTATTACCTGATTTTATAGAAAGATATCCAAATTTCAAGGCATTCATGCCTGCACAGCATACTCCTGATGAAGAATTTAATTCTAACGATTTATTCTTCAATAATCCATGTACCATTGACGCGTGAGAAGGTACCAGAACATCTGGGGTAGTTGTACCACAAGACAATAATTCCATATCTTGAGCTGTGAAATTTTCATCAAATAATCCTTGAATCGCGTTATTTGTTAATTCGGCATTATTATGAGTGCTTTTCCCGTTTTTGTCCAAAGCGTAATACCTACTAACAATCTTATTATTTCTTAAAATCAGTCTTCTGGCTTTGGATGCGGTTTCATTTATTAAACCCAAATAATCTTCCATTTCGTCATTAGAAACAGCTTCATTTGGCAAACATTTGGCCGCTTTTGTAATATATACATCAAACATAATAATCTATTTTACTCCTTTATAATATTCTAATTCTTTCCTTATTTTTTTAACTTTTAACGGATAAGTAAGAACGTGCAAGATATAAACTATTGGTGAGATTAACCAAATAGCCAATAACAAATAAACTTTAAAAACCTTTATCCAAAACTTTCTGGATTCTCCTTTATTAATAATCAAATTTGACCATTTTGCAAAAATCTTATTGGCGGTTCTATCAACAGTAACCAAGTATGAACTAATCCTAACCGCATCAATATCAATTAATTTAGATTGCAAATTATCTAAATCATTATCTTTCAAACTGGAAAGAATTACTTCCCCAAATTTTGTGGATTCATTAATATCCTTGTCTGAAACACCCGGTAAAGGAAAGATTCCAAGATATTTTTTTTTCACTCCCGAAAACATCCATTCTACAATAGTGATAACACTTATTAAATTTCCTACTCTATCAACTAAAGCGATATTTCCTTTTAACAATGCATTATTTTGTTTCAATAAAGTCTTTACTTTTTCTTGTGCCATTACCCACATATTTCTGGAACCGGTTATGGTTATAACGGGAGTATTATTTAATAGTATTTTAGCTTCCGGGCTCTTCAAAAAAGAATTTGTGGGAATTGAAGGTGTTAAATACCAAACTTGGTAGTTCAAAAGAATCAAATCAAATTTGGTATTCATTATTTCTTCTGAAACCGGCTTCAACGCGGCTGGAATCTGCAAAAATGATTCTGGAAAAGCGCCAAAAAATGCATCATTGTTCCAAGGAAACGGAAACGGCTTCTCTAGCTGAATTTCATGAAACAAAACATTTATACTATCTGAATTCAAAAGTGGTTTTGCAATATTTCTAGCAATAGACTCTAGTTGTCCCGATTGAGAATAGTAGATTACAAGAACGTTTTTCATTTAGGTTAATTTTTATAAAAACGAAAATAACTTAAAATTTATAATTAATCCTAATTACAATTTATTTCTTTCCAAACAAAAAAGTGTATTGCTTTAGTAAATGACTCACAACACAAATTAATCCATTAAATATTAAGCTATTACAAATACCTAATATCAAATTCACAAAAAAACAGTAATTTAAATAATTGTTATTATTTATCGATCTGATTCCAGAAATCAAAATAGTTAAACCATTGCAAAGGGTATTTTTTAACCATCGTTTCCACACTTTGGGCATATTCTTTCAACAACCCCTTTTCATCACGATGCTTTACAGTAGCTTCTCTGGTATAAAGGTGGTAATGTAAATTGGGCTCTTTCATTACATAAACAAAAACAACCGGGACTTTTAAACGAGAGGATATTAGAAATGGTCCAGCCGGAAAAAGAGCTTCTTCTCCCAATAATGTTTCACTTAATGATTTTACGCCCTCAAAATACCGGTCTCCGGTGAAACAAACCAGTTCATTTCTGGCTAGAGCCGAATTAATCTCAAATATATGTGACAAATCATCACCAATCAATATGAAGTTTATTGTTGGTTTTTGGGTAATACTTTCTAGATATTTTTTTATTGCAGAATGCTCTAAATCGGTAGTGACAAGGTTTATTTGAAAATTAACATCAACCTCACTGAAAAAATGCTCGGCAATTTCAAAATTTCCAATATGTGCGCTAATGAGTACTCCTCCCCTTTTTTCTTTCAAAAGTTTTATAATAATTTCGCCTCCATCATGTTCATAGGTAAACTTATTTTTCAATCCGGCACCAATGGCAATTTTATCAATAATAGTCTGTCCAAAAGTATAATAACTTTTAAAAACCATCCTTTTGGATTTAAAATAGGAATACCCCAATCTTTCTCTAAAATAATAAAAGATTGAGGTATTGCTTTTTTTTAGGAAAATAAAATAATAAGTTGCTACAAAATAAAGGACAAGATAAGCTGCTTTAATCCCTACTTTTTTAATAAAAAAAACAAAAATTTTGTATCCTAGAACAGTCCCTTTAGATTTTCCATCCCATTGACTCATTTTAAATTGTAGATTTTAGATTTTAGAATGCTTGTGACATCTAAAAAATATAAATTATGCTTTTGCTTTTAATTTATTTTCGATAAGATCATAAAAATCTTGGAATGTATCTATTCCTACAAAATCTGCTTCAACTAATTTTACACCAAAGTTTGATTCAATAGAAACAACTAAATCTACATAGTCTAAACTATCCAATCCCAAAGTGATTTTCAAATTTGCATCTGACTGAATATCATCTCCATCTACCTCAAACTCATCAATTAAAAAATAATTAATCTTCTCTATGATTGCTTCTTTATTCATTACTTTTTTTATACTTTTTAACTACTAATGCTGAATTCGTCCCTCCAAAACCGAAGGAATTCGACAAAAATATGTCAAATTTTTTATTTAAAGTGGTTTTAACCAAATTTAATTTTGCAGCATCATCATCTGGCGTTTCCAAATTAATGTTTGGCGCGATGAAATCGTTTTGCATCATTAGAATCGAATAAATGACTTCACTGGCTCCAGCCATCCAGCATTCGTGACCCGTCATTGACTTTGTCGAACTCACATAAGGATTACTTTCACCAAAGACTTTAAAGATCGCTTTTGCTTCATTATCATCGCCTACTGGTGTAGATGTTGCATGGGCATTTATGTAATCTACTTCACTTGCGTTTATTCCTGCTTCATCGAGCGCTCTTTGCATGGCTATAGATGGTCCTTCGACATTTGGAGTGGAAATATGACCGCCATTCGACGAGAATCCGTAGCCCACAACTTCTGCCAGAATAGGAGCACCTCTTTTGATAGCAGATTCATACGATTCTAAAACTAAAGTAGCTCCACCGCCACTAGGAATTAAACCATCGCGATTAATATCAAAAGGTCTTGAGGCTTTGGTTGGTTCGTCTTCCCTAGGGGAAAAAACACCCAAACCGTCAAAACTGCACATGGCATATTTGTTAATTTCTTGTGCACCACCACAAATGATTACATCCTGAAAACCGCTTTTTATTAAAAAATAGGCCAATCCAATAGAATGAGATCCGCTTGCACAGGCAGCGCTTACAGTTAAATTAATCCCTCTCATTTTAAAAATAGTCGATAAATTCATCGTTACCGTTGAATTCATTGATTTAAAAATAGCTCCCGAACCAATTAACGCAGAATCTTTTTTATCTCTAATAATGTCAGTTGCTTCAATAACAGATTTCGAAGCACTATCATTGCCATACATAATCCCAACTTCATTTTCATCAAAGAAAGCATCGTCAATATTGGCATTTCTTAAGGCTTCAACCGTTGCCATGTATGCATATTCGGTTTCTTCACCAAGACTTATTCTTTGCCTTCTGGTAAGCAAATTCTTCAAATCTGGCCTAGGAACCATCCCTGTCAGGGCGGATTGAAAACCAAATTCTTTTCGTTCTGGATCAAATGAAATACCAGATTTTCCTTGATATAATGAATCTTTTACCTCGTCTAACGATGTTCCGATACAGGAATAAATTCCCATTCCCGTGATGACAACTCTTTTATTCATTTCCTTACAATATTATTTATGAATAAATCCCACCATTTATATTGATAACCTCTCCAGTAATGTAGCTTGATTTCTTGGAAACCAAAAAGCTAACCAGATCAGCGACTTCTTCGGCTTCGCCAAAACGATTCACCGGAATCATTTTAATTAATTCTTTTTCATCAAGATGGCTGGTCATATTTGTTCTTATAAAACCTGGAGCCACTGCATTGACAGTAATATTTCTTTTGGCAACTTCCTGTGCCAGAGCCTTAGTTGCTCCTACCAACGCACCTTTTGCCGCAGAATAATTTGTCTGCCCTGCTGTTCCTTTTACTCCCGAAAGTGAAACGATATTCACAATTCGGCCGTATTTATTTCGCAACATTTTTTGCATAAAAAAGTTAGTCACATTAAAAAAACCATTCAGACTGGTATTGATAACACTGGACCAATCTTCCGGACTCATCCACATGAACAGACCGTCTCTGGTAATCCCTGCATTATTTATGATTGCTTCTACAATTGCTTCCGGATTTGCCTCTTGCCATTGTGTCAATACCGATTTTACTTCATCAAAATTGGCAACATCAAATTTTAGAATCTCTCCCGTAGCCCCGTTTGCCATTACTTTTTGTAATGTATTTTCGGCTTCTTCTTTATTCGAATAATAATTAATCAAAATATGATAATCGCTGTCTTGTGACAGTTTTTCACAAATAGCGTTACCAATTCCTCTAGAACCTCCTGTTACCAATGCACATTTCATATTTTTATTTTAGATTGCAGATAGCTGATTTTAGATTTAAACTTTTAAACCCTTAAACTTTCAAACTCTTTTTAGTTATTAATCAAATAATCTTTCACTTTTTGTACAAAAGGATACATTACCTGATCTTTTTCGAATCTTGGAATAATGACACGAATATCATCGTATATTTTTCTGGTTACAGATGAAATTTGGTCTTTTTGTTCCAAATAATCAATTGCCTGAACAATGGTGATTAATTCGATAGCCAATACTTCAAATGCATTTTCAATAACTTTAGATGTAATTACGGCAGCATTAGTCCCCATACTTACAATATCCTGATTGTCATTATTATTTGGAATACTGTGAACATACATAGGATTCGATAACATCTGATTTTCGGCAGTTGTAGAAGTCGCCGTAAACTGTACTCCCTGCATTCCAAAATTAAATCCTAATGTCCCCAAATTCACAAATGGAGGAAGGATTTCGTTTATTTTTGAATTCAATAAATAATTCAACTGACGTTCGGCAAGCATCGTTAATTTAGTAATTACGATTTTCAATTTATCCATTTCCAACGAAATATAATCACCATGAAAATTACCACCATGATACACATGCTGGTTTTTCACGTCAATAATTGGATTATCATTTGCCGAATTAAATTCTTCTTCCAAAATAGAAGAAACATTGCTTATAGTTTCAAGTATTGGCCCCAAAATTTGAGGAACGCAACGCAAAGAATAATATTCCTGCACTTTTTCTTTGAAAACATCTTCGGTATTTTCTCCTGAATATAAATGATCTTCCCTTTTTCTGATTAAAGTACTATCTTCAAGATTTCTTCGCATTCTCGAAGCTACTTCTCTTTGTCCTTTATGACGTTTTGTATTATTTAATTCTTCCGAAAAATGGTCGTCGTAAGCTTGTACAAGCTCATTAATGGCACAAGAAAATTTAATTGACCAATCTAATAATTTATTGGCATGATGCACATTGACAACTCCAATTCCGGTCATCACCGACGTTCCGTTCATCAATGCCAATCCTTCTCTAATTTCGACTTGAATAGGTTCCAGTTTTTCTATGGCAAAAACGGCTTGTGTAGGTCGTCTTTCTCCTTTATAAAACACCTCTCCTTCACCAATAAGAACCAAAGCCAAATGTGCCAATTGCACTAAATCACCACTGGCTCCTACTCCACCATGTTCAAAAATTAAAGGAGTAATATCTCTATTGATTAATTCTTTCATCAAATGAATCACTGAAGAATGAACTCCAGAATTACCTAAAGAAAGTGTATTTAGCCTAGCCAAAATTGCCGCTTTAACACAGGTTGCATTCAATGGTTTTCCTGTACCAGAAGCATGACTTCGTATTAAATTATATTGCAATTGTATACGATCTTCGTCTTTAATACGATATTGAGCCATTGGCCCAAATCCGGTATTTACACCGTAAATAATTTTATTAACTGAGAATTCTTTTAGAAAATCAAAACTTTCATTAACTCGATCTAAAACAACTTGGCTAATATTTATTTTGTCATTATTAAAGATTACAGATTCAAACTCTTCTAGACTTAAAAATTCCTTTATAGTATTCATTCAATTTGTATTATTTTTTCAACTAAATATATTAAAAATTAATTTTTATTTAGAATTTAATGTGGTTAATTTGGATAAACAAATGTAGCACAATATCGCTAAAATTAGTAAACCTATATTTTTTTTGTTTTACAAATTAGAAAAACAAGCATAACTAATATATTAACAAGCACTTACAACGCCATCTTAAATATCAAAAAAGAATGAAAGATTTTGGTTCTGACAAAAAAAATGTTGTTCAAGCGAATTTAGACGCACAAAAAATTGCTTTTGCCCCAATTATGTTTCAAGCAGCAAAATCACTTCGGAATTTGGGTATTTTAGAATACTTATTTAATAATGACAAAGCGAGTATAGAAACCATAGCGACCGAGTTGAATTTGTCAGTCTATGGTGTAAAAGTTTTACTCGAAGCAGGTTTAAGCTTGGAAATGGTTTATTTGAAAGACAATGAATTCATACTCACAAAAACTGGTTATTTCATATTAAGGGATAAAATGACCAATATAAATATGGATTTTACCCAAGATGTAAATTACCTGGCGATAAACCATTTGGAAGAATCTATAAAAAATGGAAAACCGGAAGGTCTGAAAGAATTAGGGAATTGGGATACCGTATATATTGGTTTATCTGAATTACCTGAAAAGATCAAAAAAAGCTGGTTTGACTTTGACCACTTCTATTCGGACTATACTTTTCCAGAAATTATGCCCATTTTATTTGACAATAATCCTAAATCATTTTTGGATGTTGGGGGCAATACCGGAAAATTTTCTTTGCAATGTGCCAAATATGATCCAACAGTAAAAATCACCATTTTAGATTTGCCGGGACAGATTAAAGTAGCACAGAAAAATATAGAGGCCGCTGGTTTTGAAGATCGAATTTCTACAATAGGAGCTAATTTATTGGACGATTCAATTCCTTTCCCAAAAGGAGCAGACATTATCTGGATGAGTCAGTTTATCGATTGCTTTTCTTTGGAAGAAGTTTATAGCCTTTTCAAAAGAGCTTATGAAGCAATGACAGACGATGCCAGTTTCTATATTTTGGAAACGTTTTGGGATTTGCAAAAATTTCAAGCATCAACATACAGCCTACACGCCACTTCTTTATACTTTACTGCGGTTGCCAATGGAAACAGTCAAATGTTCCATTCAGAGGACATTTTGAAAGTAATCGAAAAAGCCGGATTTGTAGTGGCTGAAATACATGAAATAATTGGAATGAGCCATACATTGATTAAATGCAAAAAAAGAGTATTATAAGGCGATAAATCTTTAATTTTGTGTTTTGTGCTATTACAGCGTATTTCAATCCTAATAGACCATTATGCACTCTTTACAAAAACTTTAATTGCAATAAATAAATGTTACAAGAATTCGTAGATGTTTTAATCATTGGAGCAGGACCATCCGGATGTGTATCTGCCTCTTATCTTCATAAAAAAGGAGTCAAAATTAAGGTTGTAGAAAAAACAAAATTTCCTAGAATTGTTGTAGGTGAAAGTCTTATTCCAAGAGTTATGGATCATTTTGCGGAAGCTGAATTATTCGAATGTTTGGATGCCATGAATTTTGAAAAAAAATTAGGGGCTCGATTTATAAGAGGAGAAGATATCTGTGTTTTTGATTTCAGCAATAAATTTTCCGAAGGTTGGGATTGGACATGGCAAGTACCAAGAGCCGATTTTGACAACACTATGGCTCAAGAAGTGATACGAAAAGGCATTGATTTAGAATTTGAATCAGAAGTGATTTCGGTTTCTTTTCAAGGGAAAAATTCGATTACTGTGGTAAAAGAAAAGGGAGGGAATCTAAAAGAAATTCACGCTAAATTCATTATCGATTCCAGCGGCTATGGAAGAGTGTTACCAAGACTTTTGGATTTGGACACGCCTTCTAAATTAGACCCGCATTCCTCAATTTTTACGCATGTTGTAGATATCAACCGTCCCGAAGGAGAGGAAGGCACTCTGATTTCATTTGACATACTTGAAACCGAAGTGTGGCTATGGGTTATTCCTTTTTCGAATGGCAATACAAGTCTTGGCGTTGTGGGCCCAACGGATTTTATCAATTCACTTTCTGCCAATAAAGACAATGCCGAAGCGCTGAAAAATGCCATTCAGCTTTCTGATTTTTATATTAAACGATTTGGTGGAGTTGATTTTATATTTGAACCAATCAAATTAGAAAATTATTCCCGATCAGTCAAAAAAATGTACGGAGATGGTTTTGCACTTACCGGAAACAGTTCCGAGTTTTTGGATCCCGTTTTCTCGTCTGGTGTTGCATTTGCTACCGAATCAGGTATGCTTGCCGCCAAATTATACCTCAAAGAATCACAAGGAATAACAGTAGATTGGGAAACCGAATTTACGGGTTACATGAAAAGAGGAATTGCTGTTTTTACCACTTACGTAAAAGAGTGGTACACAGGAAACCTACAGACTTTATTTTTTCATCAACCAGAAAACCCAGATGTAAAAAGAAAAATATGTGCCGTACTCGCAGGCTATGTTTGGGATGAAGAAAATCCGTTTGTAAAAAAACACGACAATCTCATCAAAAACATGGCTCACATACTCCAAATGGAAAGTCCACAAAAAAAATCCTAGTTTAAAAACTAGGATTTTTTCATTTTCACTGATTATTAAATAGTTAAACAAAACAAACCCACTAAAAACTTACATTTATTTTATATCTTTATAATTCAAAAAACAAACCAATAATTATCTAGATATGAAAAAGAAACTATTGATCACAGCCGTTCTATTAGGAACCATTTCATTTGCCAATGCACAAAGCATGGGAGATATTACAAAAGCAGCCAGTACAGCAAAAACTGCGTCAGCCAGCTCTTTTGATGTTGCGAGCATATCCAATCAAGTTATGGAAGTATTGTCCCCAAAATTAAAATTAACCGATGCTCAAAAACCTGCGGTAAATTCATTGGTTAACGAAACCTTGAACAAAAAGAAAAATCTTTTGCCAACCATGGCAACCGACAAAGCGGGATATACATCCAAAATGACTGCCAACAGAGAATCATTTACAGCCAAAATGAAAAAAATAGTTAGTCCAACACAATTTACGGCACTTACAGCATTATTGCCAAAATCTGCTTCGACCTTGACACCACTTGTACAAATGTTGTACTAACCGCATTAATCAGAGAAGATTTATTTTCTAAAAAAGTTAAGCTGCAATTCCATAAAATTTAGGAATTGCAGCTTATTTATTTTGTTAAAATTTAAAACCAAAACAGTATTTCGTCTATAATTGTTTCGAGCTAACATATTCTGACAGTTTCAACCCTTTTGACAATTCATTAAGATATACATCCGAAATTCCGGATGCTTTCATAATTTCCTCATTAGAGTAATTATCCTTTTTAATTTCAGCAGCATATCTTATTCCAAATAAACGTATCATTAACGCTGCATCTTCTTTTGGAGAATTATTAAACATATCACTCAATACCGCTCCTAATTCTTCTATACTCATAATTTATATGTTTTACTAGTTACTGATACTTCTTTTCAATATCTATGCCAAACATCTATAAATAAATACATTACAACATTATATTAACAAAAGATCTGTACGCTTAAAATTCAACCCTACAAAGTATAGCTTTTGGATAAAGCAAACTGCTCTTTGATTTCTATTTAAGCACTAAACCGATGTTTACCAACACATTAGAACCTATTCAATTGCATTATTCCTTAACTTTATACGAGTAAAATCAATTTGTTTAACAATTAAATTTTGTACTCATGTATATAGTTCGCGAAATTTTTTATCTGCAATTTGGCCGTTATAAAGATGCCAAAGTTTTGATTGATGAAGCCACACATGGCGGATTGTTCCCTCAGACACCCGGAAACCGGGTTTTAACCGACTTTACCGGAGAAAGCTACCGACTGATTTTTGAATCGTCTTATGCCGCACTTGCAGATTTTGAAAAAGAACTTGCAAAAGACATGGGTGCCGCAGACTGGAAAGGATGGTATGAAAAATTCAAAGTCTTGGTTCGCCATTCCGAGAGAGAAATTCTCAAACAGATTTCCTGATTTATATAGGCATCTCTCATTAACCTATAAAAAACTTCGCACCGCAATCCGGTAAACTTTCCGAATTTTGGTGCGAAAAATTTAAATGTACTCCCAAATAAATCTAGGACTATTACCGCTCGAATTAAATACTTTCCTCCAAATAAGCTGGATCAAATTCCGTTGTATCCTCTACCTCAACTGTTGCAGGTTTCGAAGCTTTCAGCGCATTGAACCTTTCCAATTGTTCTGTTTCTCCTTCTTCACCACTGAAATAAGGAAAAACGTCCATAATAGGAGATTCCGAAATAGCCGGAATAGTGTATTCCCCCATCGTGGTACTCATTACATGAGTGGTGTTATCAAAAGCTTCTTTTACATCATTGGCTTGCACCAACAAATACATATTTGACTTTCTTTCTTTGCCACTTTCTTCGTCGTAAGCCATTAGAGAAACTCTTGATTTAAACCAACGGTCAGCATTTTCGAAAGGATGTATTTCGGCATAATTTGCCACCTTTATATTCGTGATTTTAAATTCTTCACTAACATATGCAGACATCTCTTCATTAATTCTGCTTTCTGCTTCGGTATAGGACAAAGCATCAACCAAATAAGGTTCTGTTACAACCTTTTGTCCGCCAGTTTCATCCGTTTTTCTATATTTTACTTTGCATTCGTACCAAATTGTGCTCATATATTTTTTTTAAGGATGCCAAAGATATATTTTAAAGAAAATAAAATTCACAATTTAGAAAATAGATATTCACAATTTTGGATACCTCTTAGATTACGTCTTTATTTTCTATAACTTCGTTAGTACTTTAGCGCTATGCAATTGAAAAATAGAAAAAAGGCTTTTACTTAAAATTTATAAACGGTATAAAATGGCAAATCAAATTTATCCTTGCTTGTGGTTTAACGGACAGGCCAAAGCAGCAGCTGAATATTATTGCTCCATTTTTAAAAATTCCAAAATCACTTTCGAGAATTCATTTGTTGTAAACTTTGAATTGAATGGAACTAAATTTATGACCTTGGATGGCGGTCCCATGTATAAATTATCGCCTGCCAATTCTTATGTTATAGAATGCGAAACACAGGAAGAAATTGACCATTATTGGGACAAATTAGGCGAAGGCGGAATTTATAATAAATGCGGTTGGCTCGATGACAAATTCGGCGTTACTTGGCAAATTGTCCCAAGAATATTGAGCGAGCTAATGGCTGATCCTGAAAAAGCGCCAAAGGTTATGCAGGCATTTATGCAAATGACAAAATTTAACGTACAAGGATTGCTTGACGCATAGGGAAATTCAAAATTAATTTAAACGAAAGTTCGATTATTACAGTTTTCCTTTTTCGGATGATGGCAAAAAAAACAAAATACCTCCTTTTAGCCCCAGTTGAAGTAAAAATCATTATGTGCCGGGGTTCGGCACATAATATTGCAACGGAAAACGGGACGATGTTTCCAAAAAAGCCAAATGTTTCTGCTCCAAATTAATAATCGAACTCCTGTTTTAAATTGTTGTATGTTCGAACTGTTCGCTTTGCCCATATGAAAATCCTAGCTATCTTTGCTTACAAAAACATACAAATAAATTATAAATCCTATGGCTACATTTAGCAAACAACTGTCCTTTCGCTGGTCTGATTTAGATCCAAATTTTCACTTACGTCATAGTGCCTATTATGATTTTGGGGCACAACATCGTGTTGAAATACTAGCACAATTAGGATTAACATTAAGAGTGATGCAAAAGGAACATATTGGCCCTATATTATTTAGAGAAGAATGTGTCTTTAGAAGAGAAATCAATCTCTCGGACGAGATTATCATGCAAACCAAAATGGCAAAAATGAAAGCTGATGCTTCACGCTGGTCAATTGTCCATGAGTTCTACAAAGAAGATATATTGTGTGCCGTTATTACTGTTGATGGTGCTTGGATGGATACTAAATTACGTAAATTAGCCACTCCAACTCCACAAGTTGTTGTTGATGCCTTAAGTGTTTTCCCAAAAACAGCTGATTTTATTGCACTATAATTAATCAAAAACCTATCAAATATGTTTACAATAGAACAAATAAAAGAAGCCCATTCTAAAGTAAAAAGTGGTGCTGATTTTCCAAATTACATACAAGATTTAATCATTTTAGGCGTAAAAGGATACGATACCTTTGTAAATGATGGCGACGTTCACTATTATGGAGTAAATAATTACTCTGTTGCTTCTAATGAAAAATATGATGAAATAAAAATTGCCGCATCAGCCAATAAAGAGCGATTCATCGAATTTTTAGTTATGCACCAAAACGGTCAAACCGATTATTTGACGTTTTGCCGTCATGCCGGCCAATGTGGTATTGCACGGTGGAGAGTTGATATTATTGAAATGACCTGTACATATTATGATCAATCAGGTTCTGAGATCTTAATTGAAAAAATTTCGGTTTAGGTTTTTATGATACAATTAAAAAAGTGGCCTGTTTCCAGACCACTTTTTTAGTAATATACAATACAATTATTTAGTTCAAATCGAAGCGATCCAAATTCATTACTTTATTCCATGCGGCTATAAAATCCTTCACAAACAACTCTTTAGAATCGCTGCATCCATAAACCTCAGCGATAGCACGAAGCTCTGAATTGGATCCAAAGATAAGATCCACACGAGTTCCTGTCCACTTTAATGAACCTGTTTTGCGATCACGACCTTCAAATACCTCTTGCGATTCTGAAGAAGCTTTCCAAGCTGTGCCATAATCTAGCAGATTTACAAAAAAGTCATTAGTCAATGTCTCGGGACGACTCGTGAACACTCCATGTCTAGAATGGTCAAAGTTCACATTAAGAACACGCAAACCACCAACAAGAACAGTCAGTTCAGGTACAGTTAGCGTCAACAATTGTGCTTTGTCAATAAGCATTTCTTCTGCAGAAATAGTATATTGCGTTTTAATATAATTCCTGAAACCATCTGCTTCAGGTTCTAGAACAGCAAAAGATTCCACATCCGTTTTTTCCTGTGAAGTATCAGCTCTTCCGGGTGTAAAGGGAACAGTCAGATTTTGACCAGCTTGTTGAGCTGCTTTTTCAATTCCAACACCTCCAGCCAGAACGATTAAGTCAGCCAGTGATACTTGCTTTCCGCCAGACTGAGCGTTATTAAATGAAGCTTGAATACCCTCAAGGACAGATAATACAGTTGATAACTGAGCCGGATTATTCACTTCCCAATCCTTTTGCGGAGCAAGGCGAATACGTGCCCCGTTTGCACCACCACGCTTGTCGGATCCACGGAATGTTGATGCCGAAGCCCAAGCTGTAGCTACCAATTGAGAAACAGACAAGCCAGAAGCCACTATTTTAGACTTTAAATCATTAATATCATTGTAATCAATTAATTGATGAGTAACCGCTGGAATGGGATCCTGCCAAATCAGTTCTTCTTTAGGCACTTCTGGTCCTAAATAACGTACAATTGGTCCCATGTCACGATGCGTCAGTTTAAACCAGGCACGAGCAAAGGCATCAGCAAACTCATCAGGATTTTTATGAAAGTGTCTAGCAATTGGCTCATAAATAGGATCTACCTTCAAAGCAAGATCAGCTGTCAGCATGGTTGGAGCGTGACTTTTTGATGGATTATGGGCATCGGGAACTGTACCGGCACCAGCTCCGTTTTTTGGTTTCCATTGATGTGCACCAGCTGGACTTTTCGATAATTCCCATTCGAATCCAAACATATTTTCGAAGTAATTGTTACTCCACTTATTGGGCGTTGTTGTCCAAGCCCCTTCAAGACCACTACTAATAGTATATTCACCATTTCCAGTTCCGAAGGTATTTTTCCAACCAAGACCTTGCTCCTCTATTCCAGCAGCAGCCGGTTCTACACCAACATACTCGTTTGGATCGGCAGCACCATGGGTTTTACCAAAAGTGTGTCCACCCGCAATAAGCGCAACAGTTTCTTCGTCATTCATAGCCATACGTGCAAAGGTTTCCCGAATATCACGGGCAGATGCAAGAGGATCCGGATTACCGTTCGGCCCTTCGGGATTCACGTAAATCAAACCCATCTGAACAGCAGCCAAAGGATTTTCTAATTCTCGGTCACCCGTGTATCGTTGATCATCCAGCCATTTTCCCTCGGAACCCCAATAGATATCTTCATTTGGTTCCCAAACATCGGCACGACCTCCTCCAAAGCCAAAAGTCTTGAGTCCCATGGACTCGAGTGCACAATTTCCGGTCAGAATCATCAAGTCTGCCCATGAAATTTTCTTACCATATTTCTGTTTGATTGGCCATAACAGCAAACGTGCTTTATCAAGATTCACGTTGTCCGGCCAACTGTTGAGTGGAGCAAATCGTTGGGTACCGGCCCCACCACCTCCGCGACCGTCAGCAATACGGTAGGTACCCGCACTATGCCAGGCCATCCGAATAAAGAACGGTCCATAATGACCGTAGTCAGCCGGCCACCAGTCCTGAGAATCGGTCATTAAATCGAAAAGATCTTTTTTTACAGCAGCCAAATCAAGGCTTTTGAAAGCCTCGGCATAGTTGAACGTCTCTCCCATCGGATTGGATAGCGATGAGTGTTGACGAAGGACATTTAGTTTCAACTGATTGGGCCACCAGTCATTGTTTCTCGTGCCAGAGCCAGCAATTTGTTTTGAGGTAGCGCCAGAAAAAGGGCATTTGCCTCCCTCGTTTCCATGCTCAGCATTCGATGTGTTCAGATTTTCGTAATTTTCCATAATGTGATGATTTTTAAAAACTTACTCACGAATTTACCAAAATTATTTTTATCTAAATTATTTTTTCAATAGATAAAAATTATAGTTACAGTGCAAAAACGTAGTTTAGAATAGTTCTTTACTTGACTGAAATATCTTTTTTATTTGTATTTTCGTTAAGCAGAAAACATCCTATTTCTAACTCACTGAGTTTAAAAAAAAATAAATATTCGTACCACACAAATTGAAAGGAAACCAATGAAAACTGATTTTAAAACCGTTGACGAATACATTGCAACATTCCCAAAAGACATACAAACCCTTTTGCAAAACGTTCGCATGACCATCATTAAAAAAGCGCCCGAAGCCTTGGAATGCATATCCTACGGAATGCCCGCCTACAAGACATACGGAAAACCCTTGGTATATTTCGCTGGATATAAAAACCATATCGGTTTTTATGCCACACCAACTGGACACACTGAGTTTTCTAATGAACTTTCCAATTACAAACAGGGAAAAGGCTCGGTTCAGTTTCCTGTCAGCCACCCAATTCCATATTGGCTAATAGAACAAATCGTTATATTTAGAGTAAAAGAAAACGAACAAAAATTTACTAAACAATAAGTGCTAAGTTTATAAGATTTAAGCTGACAATTTAAAAAGTTCTTTTTACTTAGTATCTTAGCATCTCAGAAACTTAGTATCTAGAAAAAAAATATGGAACACAAAGCCAAATCAATTCGTCCCTTTATCGGCTCCAAAGACTTTGGGATATCACGACGTTTTTATCTAGACTTGGGTTTTAACGAAATTATCTTGGCACCCAATTTCTCTTACTTTGAAACCAAAGGAATTGGTTTTTATTTGCAAGATGCCTATGTCAAAGATTGGATAGACAACACCATGCTTTTTTTGGAAGTCGAAGATGTTAACCTATTTTGGACTGAACTTTTGGAATTGAACTTGCCCGCTAAATATGAAAATGTAAAATTAGTCCCGATTCGCGAAATGGATTGGGGCAAAGAATGCTTTATTCACGACCCATCCGGAATTCTATGGCACATTGGGGAATTTTATAAATAGAATAATTAGGAGCTATTTACTTCGTCAGTTCACTTCGCTCGTGTCCTGCTATCCGCTACAAACGAAGTTCACTGAACTCCCATAAAAATAAAAGTACCGTGAAGTAATCTTGCGAGCCGAACCCCAGCTCACAAGGATTTTCACTTCTATCAGGGCTAGGGCAGTGATTTTAATAAGAACAATTGTGTTTTCATTTAAGACCAAGCCTAAAACACAATGTCTTTAAAATATACAAAACAGCTCGACATTTCTAAAGTAACGTATTTTGGAAATTATAAATGATTGTACTGCTCATCACTTACAGATTCCAACCAAATCGTTTCCCCTTTTTCTCTTCCTGTTATTGCTACTTGAACAAAGGCTGAATTGGCGCTTGCACCATGCCAATGTGGAATATTTGGGGGACATTTTTTCACATCCCCTTTCCGAAGGATTTCTTTTGCTTTACCTTTTTCCTGATAATATCCTACACCGTCGGTCACTAACAATATTTGACCGGCCGGATGAACATGCCATTTAGTTCTTGCTCCAGGATCAAAAGTTACATTCCCAACAGATATCGGATTGAGACTATCAGGAGCTACAAGCATTTGTAAATAAGCATTTCCTGTAAAATTATTGTTTGTGATTTTTTCTCCTTTTGGAAAAATGATCGATTTATTTTGTGCTTTGCAAGAAAAAGTAAACACTCCAATCATAAATAGTATAACTAAATTTTTAAACTTCATCTTTTTAAATTTTAAGATTAATTTGATAAAAATTCACCAGTTTATTAACTGCTTGCGATACATATTCGGGTTTCCAATAGGTTTGTATATGTGTAGCTCCATCAATCAGAAATAATTCTTTAGTTTTTGCATTGGTTGCTTTATTAAATGCATCATCTGTCATATAAAAGGAATCAGCTTTGCTGCCTGCTATCATTAACAAAGGCTGATTTATCAAGTCCATATTGGTACTGGCATCAAATGTCATTAAATCCATCAGACTACTCTTTGTGTATTTAAATGTAGAATTTGGATGAGCATGTGTTTTGCCGTAATAGTCAAATCCTTCACGATATAAATCAAACGGTAGTGCGGCTATTTGTTTATCCGTGAGTTGAGTATTACCCACATACATAATTTCACCACCTGCCGCTTCTTGGGCACGCGCATCTGAAGCTTGCTTTAATCGTTCCTGGATCGTTGAAAATTGTGAGTTCATAAAACCGTTACGCCTTACTACACCTGAATTGAACATACTTAATGTAGCAATTGCCTTAAATCGTTTATCTGACTGTGCAGCCTTTAAAGAATAACCGCCGCCGCCGCAAATTCCGAGTAATCCAAGTCTTTCTGTGTCAACACCTTTATATTGAGAAATATAGTCCGCCATTGCGTGTATATCTTCAATTCGGTTTGCCGGTTTATCCACATTACGGGGCTCTCCGCCACTACCTCCTTGGTATGCCGCATCTGCTGTGATGGTTATATAACCCTGTTCTGCTAATCGTTGTGCATATAAACCTGCTACCTGTTCTTTTACACCACCATTAGGATGAGCAATAACTATTGTAGAATATTTTTTTGAAAAGTCAAAATTTGCCGGTGTGTAAACATTGGCAACAATTGCAATTTCTTTAATTTTATAGGTAACAGGATGGATGTTTACTTTCCCTATTTCATTTTTGATAATGGCTCCTTCATATACCAAAGTAAAAGGATTTTGTTTATATGTATTTTGAGCATTTGACATATTTATAGCTGTTATTGCAATTGCTAATGCGATTATTAATGATACTTTTTTCATTTCTTTTATTTTTTAAATTATTGAGCTATTTGCTTTTCAACACTTCGTTCAATACTTCTTTTGCTGCTTTTGTTTTCTTTTTACCTATGATTGGTTTGATTACAACAATAAATTCTTTCAGCTGTTCAGGCGTTAAACCAACATTTACAGCAATTGACAAATGAGCTTTCAGCATTGGCTCAGCATCACCAATTGCACTGATAACAGAAATCGTAACCAACTCCCTTTGAGCGAAGGTTAAAACATCTCGTTCAAAAATATCGGCAAACAAATGTTCTTTAAGAAAAGTATCTATTGTCGGTGCAAAAGCTGAATATCCTACAAGTGTGTTCGGTTGTGGAGTTTTGGTAAGTTCCTCCAAAATCTTTTTCCCTCTATCGTATTTATTATGATCTTCTTTGATTAAAGTTGCTTCATTACCTTGTTTATCAATAATACCTTTAGTTTTTCGCTCGTTAAGTACTTCCATAAAAGTTTGCAAGCCACGAATACTGCGTGGAAATCCACAATAAGCGTACAGATGAACCAATACTTCTTTTATTTCATTTACTGTAAGCCCTGCTTCAAGCCCTGTATTTAGCTCTGTTTTTAAGTTGACTAAATCACCTTTAGCTGTAAGTGATGCAATGGTTAAAATGCTTTTTTGCTTCTCACTTAATTTTTTATCTGTTGATTCTAAATCTTGTGCTTCTGTACAATTAGAAAATAAAGCAAAACTTAATACCATAACTTTAAAACCAAAATTTCTAAATTGCTTCATAATTATTTTATTACTTATCCAAACCCTTTTCCTTTAGCCATTTACTCATTAGGTCAGCAACCTCAATATTATTTAAATCTGAAAAAGGAAAATGTGTATTGCCTTTAATTCCTATTTCGGGCAGGTGGATTACAGTTACATCACCTCCGTTTTTGTTTACTGCATCTCGCCATAAGCGTGCCATCTGCAGACGTACTCTCCATCCATCTGCCCCAGGATTGTTTGAAGGGCTTTCAGGAATATTATCGCCGTAATAAATAACAATAGGTATTTTGGTAAGTTGCATAAAGTCTTCCATTGGAACCGAGCTTGCTTCTAAGGAACCCGCCGAACTTGTTAAAGGTGATGGCACTTGACCTTCAGGAAACAAGAATCCACTACCTGGTTCGTAAGCTACTATTGCTTTGACATTTTTATTTTTTACAGCAGTGAGCCATCCCATACCACCAGAATGGGAATGCGTAACTAAAATTCCAGGACCTATTTTGTTGAATAATGCAGAAACGGCATCCGAATTAAGATTACTGTCGATAGCACCAATACTTGGCGTCATAGAGCGAAAGTACTGATTGAGAGTAATTGAATCTCTAGCAAATTGAACACCTTCAAAATAATTGGGCCATACACCTATACGGAAGACATCAAACCATTGCTGTTCATCAGGTGTTGGATTGATGGTAGCAGCAACAGTACTTCTTCCTGCGTTACCTCTTCTTGGTTGGTCAATCACATAAACAGGGAAATTTCTGCGGAGAAAAATATTTTGATACCCTTCTCGTCCATCAGGCGTGGTTTCCCATGTTTTAGAAAACTGACCTATGCCATGCCACATCACTAATGGTAACTTGTGTGCATTTACTGGAATTTGATAAAAAACATAGGCATGATCCCCATGAAAAGTTTGTCCTTCAGGAGTGGGTTTATAGGGATCGAATGTACCAGAGTTTTTTATAATTGTACCTCCCACAGCAAAACTACCCTGCTCTTCTATAATTATTGGCTTTTGCTTTGCTTTCTTTTGTGCAATAAGTGAGGGACTGCTTATTATCAATAACAAACAGAAAATACTCCATCTTCTAGTGATTTTGTTTTTCATATTATCTTATTTTCTCAATTTTATTACTATTTATTCTCAACTGACTTCTCAATTACATCAAGCCGTATTTTCCTTTCGTCACCAACAATGCCTGCCGTTCCATCAGGTTTGAATTCGAATACCTCATTTTTATTTGAATCGTAAATAGGCCATTTTGGTAATTCCTTACCATTTGGATTACCTGTTTTGGCGAAGTTTATCCAATAACTATTCATCATTTTGGCAACTTCTTTATCTTTTGGCGTAACGGTAAATCCATTACGCTCAGTAAGATTATCGAATACATAAGGGATTTCCGAACCATGAGATGCGCCAAACGTCATCCTTTCTTTCATTGATTCAGACACATAAGAGAAAAGATACAAATAAGCAGGCACCTTTTTTACTGTAAAAATTCTTGCCGTAAATCGAGCAGGTTCTGCCCACACTTTATCAGTATTAACAAGTGTCAATATCTTAGCGAAATCATTTGTCCCATCAGGATCATATGCAGTTTCAACTTCTTTACTCAGGTTTCCAAAATAAGACAGTAGTTCTTCCTTAGATTTTGCGTTAACAAAACCTGCCGAAACTTCCGCACTATTCGAGCCGATGAGAAGAGGAACATTAGCTTGCCTCCCTGCTTTGTAGGCGCTCTCTGCAGTTTCAACAACCAGTTTACCGTCGAGAATTGAGCCAGAATAGATAGGCAAACCTTTGGGGCCATCGGTTTCCTGACCTCCATCTACAATATCGGCAACACTAAGAGAGCGGAGTTTCGTCAGTGCATCTGCATCTGTTCCTTCGATTCCATGTTTGCGTGCAAAGTTTATTCCTATTGTTTCTGCTGAAACAGGATAATGCCGGTCGGCATTATCTGCATGTATTGGTCTTCCGGTAAGAACACCATCACGGCCACCTCCCGACTCACAGATTGCCTTTTGGAAAAGCCCTTTTGCAGCGGGTATGGTCAGAAGTGAATGTACCGAAACGCCGCCCGCAGACTCGCCGAAAATAGTTACATTTTTCGGATTACCACCAAAAGCGGCAATGTTTTCCTTTACCCATTTGAGTGCGGCAATCTGGTCCATATAAGCATAATTCCCTTTAGGCTCTTCTGGATGTTCTTTGCTTAACGCAGGGAACGCAAAAAAACCAAGACGCCCGAGACGATAGTTAAAGGTCATAAGGATTACACCCTGTTTGGCAAATTGAACTCCAGAAAAGTCAGGTTGGGAACCGCTGCCAAATACGAATCCACCTCCATGGATCCATATCATAACCGGTAGTTTTGCTCTCGGTTTAGTACCGGCAGGCAACCACAAATTGAGGTACAGGCCATCTTCTGATGACCCTTCTGAAATTGCCCCAGGTGCAGCACCCCATCCCGCTTGTGCACAATTTGATCCAAATTTGCTTGCATCGCGAACTCCAACCCAAGCTTTTATGGGTTGCGGTGGGCGCCAGCGATATTCACCGACTGGCGGAGCAGCAAAGGGAATCCCCTTAAAGACCGAAACATCCCCATCAGTTACTCCACGTACTGATCCGGAGGCTGTTTTGACTATTGGTGAGACTTCCGGGGCAGTATTAACAACCTTTTGCTGTCCATATAAACTACAACTAATGATAATTGCTAAACCTGTTACTATTTTCTTCATCTTGATAATAATTTAAATGAATATTAATGCTCAGGTGTCATTAGCTTAGTAAACGACAATGAGCCAAGTTTCCAACTTTTCTTTTCTTTTATATACACTTCCGTTACAATAAACGGATTGGTAACTTCATTTCCTCCCACTACTGCCAATAGTGTAATTCTGTTTAAAAGTATCGCAGTATTACCGATAATATTTACTGATACTTCTTGAATATCTGCTTTCTTGTAATGAATCATTCCACTTTTAATCACATTAATTTCTTGGATTTTCCCCCAACTTCCTCCCATGTGGACAAAGACCGATTTATCGTCAAACAAAGGCGTAAGTTTGTCGATATTTTTATCGGCCATCCATTGCCATTTATCTTTAGAAAGCTGAATAACTTCTTGTTCAACTACCGTGTAATTCTTAATAACTGTACTCGTTGTATTTTCTTGTGCAAAAGAAAATTGGAAACTGGCTACTGCAATAAGACCCATAATTAATATTTTCATTTGGTATAATTTAAAGTTAAATTGAATTTTTAAATTCTTTTATTTTTTCTTTAATGGTGCTTCTACATCAGAAAAAGCTTGAACAAAGGCTGGTAATCGTTCACCCAAAATTGGAATTACATTCAATTGTTTATTGAATTCCTTTAATTCATCTGTGGTGAATTTTATAGCTGATGCTCCAATATTTTCCAACATGTGAGCCATTTGTGTAGTACCCGGTATCGGAACAACCCAAGGCTTTTGTGCCAATAACCAAGCTAATGAAATTTGGGCAGGGGTAGCCAGTTTTTGTGTACTCCATTTTTTTAATAAATCTACTATTTTTAAGTTATTCGGTAGATTCTCTGCTGAGAAACGAGTCTCATTTCCTCTAATATCGCCTTGAGCGAAGTGTGTATCGGCATCAATGGCACCAGTTAAAAAACCCACTCCAAGCGGACTCCATGGGACGAAACCAATACCGAGTTCCTCACAAAGTGGTATGATTTCCTTTTCCGGACCACGCCACAGCAAAGAATATTCATTTTGAATAGCCGCAATGGGATGAATTTTATGTGCTCGTCTTACTGTTTGAGATCCAGGCTCGGACAATCCATAATGCAATACCTTACCTTCTTTTATCAAATCCTGAATAGCTCCAACTACATCTTCAATAGGAACTTGTGGATCTACACGGTGTTGGTACAATAAATCAATTCTGTCGGTACGAAGTCTTTTAAGCATTCCATCTACTACAATTTTAATGTGTTCAGGACGACTGTTTAATCCCGGTAATCGCTTACCTGTTTCTTGGTCAATATTCCAGCCAAACTTTGTTTCGATGACAATATTGTCGCGGAAGGGAGCTATCCCTTCGCCAAGAATTCGTTCCACTTCAAAAGGACCGTAAGCCTCTGCAGCATCAAATAGTGTAATTCCTTTATCAAAGGCTGTTCGAATGATGTTGATCATTTCTGGACGAGAAGGAATTATAGTTTGGTACGTGCGGGTCATGTTCTGAACGCCGAGTCCTATGCTTGAAACTTCAAGAGTAGCACCAAGTTTACGCTTACTAGGAATTGAGTTCACTGAGTTATCATTATCGAAAAATTTAGTTTCCGAATTTGAAGATTGAGCAAAAGAAGATAAGGGTACTAATGCACTTCCAGCTATTGCAAGTCCTGCAGTTTTTAAAAGATTTCTACGATTCATAATTATATTTTTAATTATATAAAAGTTTTGATAATTATAAATCCAACTTTCTTTCGCTCAACCATTTTACCATATTTGGGTCTCTGTGGTCAAAAAACAAACTTTCTTTTGTGTCCAGAGTCTCAATTATTTTCATATCATCTGCTGATAATTCAAAATCGAAAATGGTAAAATTCTCAAGCATTCTTCCTTTACGAACGGATTTAGGAATAGCTACAATATTTCTTTGAATCAGCCAACGAAGTATTACCTGCGCAACGCTTTTATCATGTTTATTACCAATTTTGGTCAAAAGATCATTGTGGAAAATATTATTTTTCCCTTCCGCAAAAGGTCCCCATGACTGAATTTGTACATTGTTATCTTCTAAAAAGCTTTGCGTTGCAATCTGCTGATCAAATGGGTGTGTTTCTATTTGATTGATGGCTGGTGCAAAACCACTGTTTATTATCAAATCCATCACTCTATCTGGATGAAAATTGGCTACACCAATGGCTCTTACTTTACCTTCGGCATACAATTTCTGCATGGCGCGCCATGAACCAAATACATCACCATAAGGTTGATGAATAAGATATAAATCCAAATAATCGAGTTGCAACTTATCCAAAGATCTTTGAAAAGCAGCTTTTGTCTGTTCATATCCTGCATCCTGAACCCACAGCTTGGTCGTGATAAACAATTCTTCACGGGCAATTCCAGAGCTTTTTATTGCATTTCCAACAGCAGTTTCATTTTGGTATGATGCAGCTGTATCTATTAAACGATACCCGCTTTCAATAGCATTTATTACAGCTTGCTCACATTCGACTGCATCTGGAATTTGAAAAACACCAAAACCTAAAATTGGCATTTCAACACCGTTATTTAATTTTACATTGAACATATCACAATCACTTTAAAGTTTTAAATTATTCCGTTACAGCAAATTTCAGAACTAAATGTGAGGCTAATGGTATATGAATTACTGAATCTGCTACCAAGATTACTGATTGAACTCAAACTGCTATTAAAACTACACTCAATTACTTAAATTTGTATAACAAACAATAAAAAAGACATGGAACAAGTATTTAATTTTGGGACCATTAGTGAGTACAATGCTTTTAATAATCATGCAACATTGAATCCGTTGGTTAGCATAATTGATTTTTCAAAAGCAAAAGAAAGAACAGGTTCTAAAATGAACTTCGAGCTTTACTGTGTGTTTTTAAAACAAGTGAACTGCGGCGATTTAAAATACGGTCGAAATTATTACGATTATCAGGAAGGAACCTTGGTTTTCATATCGCCGGGTCAGATAATTGACGTAGAAAACAAAATTGATTATTATCAGCCTAAGGGGCATGGATTGGTATTTCATCCTGATTTAATTCGGGGTACTTCACTTGCAAAAAGTATTCATGACTATAATTTTTTCAGCTATAATACCAGCGAAGCCTTGCATTTGTCCGAACAAGAAAAACAACTTGTAATGGATTGTTTTTCTAAAATTGAGAATGAGTTAAAACAATCTATTGACAAACACAGCAAAAAACTTATTGCTTCAAATATTGAATTATTTTTAAACTATTGTGAAAGATTTTACGATCGTCAATTCATCACCAGAGATACTGAGAACAAAGGAACTGTGGAGAAATTTGAAGAATTATTAAACAGTTACTTTTCTTCGGATAAACCTAATATTTTAGGGTTGCCTTCCGTTGCCTATTACGCCAGTGAACTCAATTTATCTCCTAATTATTTTGGCGATCTCATTAAAAAAGAAACCGGAAAATCAGCTCAGGAATACATCCAAAACAAAATTATTGATGTCGCCAAAGACAAAATATTTGACACTAACAAAACCATCAATGAAGTGGCATATGAATTGGGATTTAAATATCCGCAGCATTTCACTCGCTTCTTTAAACAGCATGTAGGCAATACCCCTAATGAATATAGAATCTTAAATTAGAGGAATATAGTTAATGTAACTTACATCCAATTTTAATATTCCTAATTCTTCAACCCACAAAACCTCCTCTTCAGCAGTAAATCGCGTGAAGGATGGAAGCGGCATCTCCCGATTTAGAAAAACAAGGCTTTTTTGCCGTAGTTTTTGTTAATCGGGAATACAGCGTACAGCCTGACCCCGCCGGAGCAGAAATATACTTAGAAATTAAAATGCTGTATAGCGGGGGCACGCCCACACAAGCGATAGCGAACTGACGAAGTAAATCCAACTACGTATTTATTCAGAATCGAATTACTGTTTATTAAAAATCATTCTATTTTAGAAAAAAAATAAAAAAATAAGTATTTAAATTAAGTATTTATACGTATGTTTGCGTAATAATACTTAATTAACAGATTATGATTAATGTGATAGTAGTCGGAAACGGCATGGTAGGTTATAAATTTTGCGAGAAATTCATTTCGAAATCTGGGCAAGAAAATTATCAAATTACAGTATTTGGAGAAGAACCAAGACGCGCTTATGACAGAGTTCACCTAAGTGAGTACTTTGCTGGTAAGACCGCTGATGATTTGTCTTTATCAACGACATCATGGTATGAAGACAACAATATCATATTAAACACTTCGGAGTTAATTACAGATATCAATAGAGAACAAAAAACAATACATACGCACTTAGAAAAAACATACGAGTATGATTACTTAGTTTTGGCTACAGGATCAGCTGCTTTTGTACCTCCAATAGATGGGGTTGAAAAAGAAGGGGTTTTTGTTTACAGAACCATCGAAGATCTTGACGCAATTATGGCTTACGCCAAAAAAATTAAAGCCAACGGAGCAACCGAAGCTGCTGTTCTTGGTGGTGGATTATTAGGATTAGAAGCTGCAAAAGCAGTACGCGACTTAGGATTAAATCCTCATGTAGTTGAATTTGCACCTCGATTAATGCCAAGACAATTGGACAAAGGCGCGAGTGATATGCTCCAATCCAAAATAGAAGAATTAAATATAGGGATACATCTTAATAAAGCAACACAATACATCGCCGGTGAAGAAAGCATAAAAGGGATGATGTTTGCAGATGATGAATTGTTAAACGTAAATATGTTGGTTATATCGGCTGGGATAAAACCTCGCGACGAACTAGGAAGAGTCTCTGGACTTGAAGTAGGCGTTAGAGGCGGAATCGTGGTAAATAATAAAATGCAAACATCAGATCCTAATATCTTTGCCATTGGTGAGGTTGCCTTATACAATCAAATGATTTATGGTCTTGTGGCACCAGGCTACGAAATGGCCGATGTGGCTGCCGAACAAATCCTCAAAGGGGATAAAACGATGAGAGACACCATCGATATGTCTACTCAATTGAAATTAATTGGAGTTGAAGTTGCGAGTTTTGGTGATCCTTTTATTGAAAATGAAGATGTTACTGCAATTGTTTATGAGAACAAATTCAGTGGTATTTACAAAAGAATCAATGTCACCAAAGACGGAAAAACATTATTGGGAGGAATTCTTGTAGGAGATTCATCCGATTATAACGGTTTGTTTCAAATTTACGCCAACGCAATGGCCTTACCTCCAAATCCGGAAGATTTAATTCTAGGTTCCCGCGGTGGTAAAGTATCAACACTTGGAAGTGCATCCGATTTGCCAGACACTGCCGTAATCTGTTCTTGTGAGAACGTTACCAAAGGTGCTATTTGTTGTTCGATTCTTGACGGAACTGCAAATACATTTGGAGATGTCGTTAAACTTACCAAAGCGACTTCAGGATGTGGAGGCTGTAAACCAATGGTAGCTGACTTAGTAAAAGCGGCTCAAAAATCTATTGGAAAAGAAGTAAAAGAAAGTATTTGCGAGCACTTTAATTATACCAGACAAGAATTATTTGATCTTGTAAAAATCAATAAATACACTAATTATTACGAAGTCATCGACCACCACGGAAACGGAGACGGCTGTGAAATTTGTAAACCCGTTGTAGCTTCTATTTTCTCCAGTATTTATAATGACACTGCCAACAAACACATAACTACTCAAGATACAAATGACAGGTACTTGGCTAATATTCAAAGAAACGGAACTTATTCTGTTGTCCCAAGAATTGCAGGTGGCGAAATCACTCCTGAAAAATTAATTGTCATTGGAGAAGTAGCCAAACAATTTGATTTATATACCAAAATAACTGGTGCACAACGTGTCGATTTATTTGGTGCTCAATTAAATGACCTACCAAAAATCTGGAAAGTATTAATAGATAATGGTTTTGAAAGCGGACATGCTTACGGAAAATCTTTAAGAGCTGTAAAAAGTTGTGTTGGTAATACTTGGTGCCGTTATGGAATGGATGACAGTACTACTTTTGCCATTGAATTAGAAAACCGTTACAGAGGAATTCGTTCTCCGCATAAATTAAAAGGAGGAGTTTCTGCCTGTATTAGAGAATGTGCCGAAGCAAGAGGAAAAGATTTTGGAGTAATTGCTGTTGAAGGTGGCTGGAATCTTTACATCTGCGGTAATGGCGGAGCCAATCCGAAGCACGCAGTACTTTTAGCTGAACAAATAAACAAAGAAACTGTTTTCAAATATATGGATCGTTTCCTTATGTATTATATCCGTACAGCAGGACCATTGGTAAGAACTTCTACTTGGTTGGAAAAACTTGATGGAGGATTGGATTATCTAAAAGAAGTAATCATCCATGACCGCATAGGAATCTGCGAAACATTGGAAGCCGAAATGGAAAAATTGGTTGGAACATTCGAATGTGAATGGAAACAAGTATTAGAAAAACCTAGATTACTGAAGCGTTTCAGTCACTTTGTGAACACAGATGAGAAAGACGACAACATTGCGTTTGTTCCGTTAAGAGAACAAAAAATGCCTAGACCTTGGTAAAACAACAATAATTATTTCACGAAGATTCGCGAAGGAAACATAGAGATTCGCTAAGATTTTTTTAAGAAAAATACAACACAAGGCAACTACAAATTAATCTCTCTGTGTTTCTTTGCGCCTACTCTGTGAATCTTAGCGTAATAGCAACTATTTAAAACTTAAATAAAAATATAATGGAAGAACTATTAAGCCAATACGAAACCGTAAACCTAAGTGCAGTAAAAATTTGGTTCAAAGCTGGAAGCATCAAAGATTTCCCAAGTAACAGAGGCGGTTGCATCAAATACAAAAACAAGCAAATTGCAATTTTCAACTTCGAAAGAAGAAACGAATGGTACGCTTGCCAAAATGCCTGTCCTCACAAAATGGAAATGGTTTTATCAAGAGGAATGACAGGTTCTACAGATGGAATTCCAAAAATCGCCTGTCCGATGCACAAAAAAACTTTTTCGCTAGTAGATGGATCTAATTTAAACGGCGATGATTTTAAAATAGCTACCTACCCTGTAAAAATTGAAGGGAATGAAGTATTCGTTGGGTTTTTAGAATAATGTATGTATCTTTGATTATATACTATTCCAAATGAAAACTATCCCCTTTTTAAACGCCAGTGCGTGGATTGATGCCGAAAACGAAGCAGATCCAAATAATGAAATATACCAAGACGTAACCTACCCAAAAGAGTTATTATACTCCGATAGAATGTATGAAAGGCTGATGTCTTTTCAGCCCGATGCTTCGGAAGCCGTTCAAATAGCAGCCAAAGCACAACACATTTGCCGTTGGAAAATAGCAAGAGAATCCTATCCCATGGATCGTGTGGGATATTTGAAATGGCGAGAGGATCTAAAAAAATTCCACGCCAAAATAACTTCCGAAATCTTAAAGAAAGCAGGATATGAAGATGACTTCATTGACCGTGTTTCCTTTTTGATCGAGAAAAAATTACTTAAAAAAGACGAAGAAACCCAATTATTAGAAGACGTTATTTGCCTAGTGTTTTTAGAATTTTATTTGGATCCATTTGTACACAAACACGACACCGAAAAACTTAAAAACATTATTCTAAAAACTTGGAATAAAATGTCAGACAAGGGACATCAGGAAGCATTGAAAATCAATTATACACCAGAAAATCTTCAGTTAATAAAAGACTCTTTGGGATTGTAATTTGATTTTCGTTTTAAAAAAATCAAAGCCACAGATTAAAAAGATTTCCACAGATTAATTTTAAAAAATCCTTTTAATCATTTCAATCTGTGGCCAATTAAAAATTGTACGGTCTTCTATATGAAAAAAAAATCCAAAGTATCTTTTGATAAAATTTCATTTATAAAACTAAGGCGAATGTATCTATTCGCCTTAGTTACTATAGCCGTAACAGTACTTTTGAGCCAACTCCTAATTCAATACAACTTAAACAGCCAACTTAGCGATTCCAGAATAATAAACACCTCTGGAAAGCAAAGAATGCTAAGTCAAAAATTGACCAAAGAAATTTTAGTTCTCAATTTCATTACCGATTCGTTACAGCAAAACGAACAAATCAACAAAATTTCGGATATCGTATCACAATGGAAATCCAATCATTATTCCCTTGTAAACGGAGATGAAAAACTAGGATTTCCAAAGGAGAAAAACCCAATCATCACCACCCTTTTTGAAAACTTAAAACCTAATTTCGACACAATTCTTAAGGCTGCCGGCACTTTTTTGGAAAACAAAAAACAAAATAAAAACAAGCAGGAAAATCAAAAATTGGTGCAGACCATACTCGACAATGGAGCAGTTTTTCTTTCGAAAATGAACCAAATTGTGGGTGAATATGACAGAGAGGCGCTTGAAAAGGTAACTCGCCAAAGCAAAACAGAATATGTCATTCTCGCCTTTACCCTATTCGTTTTATTGCTGGAATTCATTTTTATTTTCAAACCCACCAACAAGAAAGTGGAAGCATTAATTTCCAACCTCTTATCCTCGGAAAGAAAGGCATTAAAACTAGCACAGGACACTGAAATCATCAGCGAAGCCAAAGAAAACTCCGTAAAAGAATTGAAGTCGCTCAATTATGCAATGGAAAACACCCTACTCTACTGCCGAATTGCAACCGACGGAACTATCATTCACATTGGAGAAAAGTTCTCCAAACTAATACAGTACAACCCTTTTCTTTCGGATAAAAAATTCGGACAAGTATTGACTCCTGTTGAGAAGGAACAAATTATCATCGACCGTATTGTTCTCGAAAACCACCGCAGAGGTTGGCAAGGAGAATTAAATATCACCACTCGTAGCGAGCAATCGCTATGGTTGGACCTATCGATGGTACCGGTTACGATAAAAAAAGACGAATCGGAACTATTGATTATTTGCTTTGACATTACCGAACGCAAAAAAGCTGTTCAAGAAGTGGAACGTTTGAATGCAGCCAATGTTGCCGACAAGCTAAGCCAACAAAAAGTGATTTCGAGCAAGATTGTCGAAAACCAAGAAAACGAACAAAACCGAATCGCAAGGGAAATTCATGACGGAATTGGACAAATGCTAACTGGATTAAAATTTAGCCTTGAAAGCATCAATCTTGACGACAAGGAAAAATCTACAGTAAAAATTGACTACTTAAAAAAACTGACCCTCGACATCATCAAAGGAGTTCGCACAGCCACTTTCAATTTGATGCCTCCGGAATTAAGCGACCACGGAATCAACTCGGCTCTTGCAAAACTCACATTGGAACTTTCAAAACTTACAGGCAAGAACATTCTTTTTTACAACAAAACCGATTTCAATAGCCGATTGGATTCATTAATCGAAATCAATATTTATCGATTGACCCAGGAAGCCATCAATAATGCGATCAAATATGCCGACTCTACTCATATTATAGTACAGCTTTCGCATAGTGCCACGTTATTGAGTATCACTGTTGACGATAACGGAAAAGGATTTGATATTAATGCCGTCGAAAAAAAGAGAAACAGCGAATCAGGAATGGGCATGCTCTTTATGAAAGAAAGAATACAATATATTAACGGTCGCGTTTTCTTTAATTCTATTCCTAATGAAGGAACTAGGATTACATTTAATGTTCCCATTTAAAAATTCAATGGCAATGGCAATTTCAATGGCAATGAAAAATAATAAAAAGGAATTTAAATACAACTATTTGCAATCCAATTCTACAAAGTTACTACCGTAATATGTCATCCTATCCAGCTAAACTTTAGAGCAACACTCTTTCAATCAGAATCAATAAAAACATTCAATCAATTTTTGAAATTTAAGTTTTGCTATTGAAATTGAATTTTGACATTGCTATTGATTTTTACTCTTGAAATTGTCATTGAAATTGAAAATTACGTATCTTAGCATCTTAAATTAGATGAATCTACGTAAAAAGTAGGATTGAGCAATAAGTATATTATGAATAATACAATTCGAGTAATTCTTGCAGACGACCACGTATTTGTGAGAGATGGCATAAAATCTTTATTAGAAAACGAAGCAAACATCACTGTTGTAGGCGAAGCTACAGACGGTCTGGAAGCCTTAGCCTTAATAGACAGTGTCCAACCCGATTTACTTATTCTTGATATTCGGATGCCAAATATGACCGGTATTGAAGTCGTAGAGCAACTAAGAAGCAAAAACAATTTGGTAAAAATCGTGATGCTTTCCATGCATGAATCTGAAGAATACGTATTGAAATCAATTAAAGCGGGTGCCGACGGATACTTACTTAAAGGATCCAGTAAAGAAGAATTTTTAAAAGCACTACATACAGTTGCCAATGGCGGAAAATATTTCAGTGGTGACATTTCATCTATATTAATTGGACAATTAACCAATCCTGTACTTACTGCCGAACCAAAACAATCTTTGGGAGAAGACCAATTGATTACCAAAAGAGAGAAAGAAATTCTAAAACTTTTATTGACCGGTAAAGGAAATAAAGAAATCGCAGAAGCCTTAGACATCAGTAAAAGAACTGCCGAAGTACATCGATTCAATTTGATGAAAAAACTTAAAGTAAAAAACCTGATGGAACTTTCCAATAAGGCAGCGGAGTATTCGCTTCTTTAGAGATGCTAAGAATCTGAGATTCTAAGATTTTTTTTTAAGTTTAAAGGTTTAAAAAAGATTTAAAAGTTTAAAACGTCAAAATCAGTATTTATTGATTTGGCTTTTCTATTTTAAAAAACTTAGAATCTTAGTATCTCAGACTCTTAGCATCTTTTAAAAAATATACGTACAAATACTTAATTATTTTTTAAAAACTGCGAAAACGCAGTTTTTTTCTAGAACATACTACTTAGTTTTGTAAAAAATATAAGTATTATGTCAACAACAAACTCCCTCTCACAATCGCACCGTATTTTATTTTTAAACACATTGGCCTTTACGGTGTGCTTCGCCTGTTGGACTCTCAATGGAGTTCTTGTCACTTTTTTGGTAGATAATGGAATCTTCAAATGGGATGTTGTCCAAGTAGGATGGCTTTTAGGAATTCCAATTTTAACGGGATCTGTAATGCGTTTACCAATAGGTATGCTAACTGATAAATTTGGTGGTAAATACGTATTTTCTTTATTACTACTGCTTTGTTCTATTCCTTTGTTTCTATTGCCTTTTGCAGATAGCTTTTTCATGTTTGCATTACTAAGTTTTTTCTTTGGCATGGTTGGAACCAGTTTTGCAGTTGGTATTGGTTTCACTTCTATTTGGTATCCAAAAGAATGGCAAGGAAGAGCCTTGGGGATTTTTGGAATGGGTAATGCAGGTGCTGCCATAACAACATTTATGGCTCCTTCCCTATTAAATGAATTTTCTATATCAGACCCTCAAAATGGATGGAAACTACTTCCTGTTATATATGGAATTGCATTGGTCGTAATTGGTATTATCTTTTTGCTTTTTACCAAAAACAAGAAAAATGAAAACCAAGCCAAAACGGTACCTCAAATGTTACAATCTTTAAAAAACACTAGAGTTTGGAGATTTGGAGCCTATTATTTCTTGGTATTTGGTTGTTTTGTGGCATACTCTCAATGGTTACTGCCCAACTTTATGAATGTATATCAAACTAGTTTGGTAATGGGCGGAATGTTTGCCACCATGTTTAGCTTACCGTCTGGGGTGATTCGTGCCTTTGGAGGATATCTATCGGATAAATTCGGAGCCAGAAAAGTTATGTATTGGGTATTGAGTTCATCTGTAATTCTAAGTGCCTTATTAATGATTCCAAAAATGGACATCACCACCTCTGGCCCTGGAGTTATGGCCACCAAAAAAGGAATCATCACAGCAGTTTCGAACACTCTTGTAAAAGTGGGTGAAAAAGAATTTCCTATCAATTTGAAAATAAATAAACCATTAGAAAACACCATATTCCCAACACGTAATTCTTGGCAACAAGTTGTAGTGACGCAAAATCAAGAAGTAAAGAAAAAAGAATTGATTGCCAAAGGAGTTACAGCCATTCATTTTAGCGCCAATATGTGGGTATATCTGGTATTGGTCATCCTAATCGGGATTTCATGGGGAATTGGTAAAGCAGCAGTTTACAAACACATCCCGGAATATTTCCCTACCGAAGTAGGAGTTGTAGGCGGTATGGTTGGAATGATCGGCGGACTTGGAGGCTTCTTTGGTCCAATCATCTTTGGCTATTTATTGACAGCTACCGGAATTTGGTCAAGCTCTTGGATTTTTATATTACTATTATCTGCAGCTTGCTTGTTATGGATGCACATGACTGTAACCAAAATCATGAACGAAAAACAACCTATCTTATCGAAAGAAATGGATAGAAAATAATAATTCCCTTTTTAATTACTTGTGTATAGCTGCTCCCAAAAAATTGCCATTTTGGGAGCAGCTTTTTTTATAAATAAAGAAAAGGTCTAGTGTTTTTTTTTCTGTAAACTAAAAAGTAATATTTCCGTTAAAAAACTATAACAACCTACTAATCAGTACTATTTTATAAAATTATCAAACTTTAACCTACTAAAAAATAGCACTAAAAATGATAATTCTACTTTTTAAAAACCCTTTTTTAAGATTTATATATAAAGAATAGCTCATAATATTAATTTCCTCAAAAATAGCCTAATACGTAATTTAAATTTTACAAAATAAGTACTATTACGTATATTTACTAAAGTATTAACAGCCAAACCAATAACCATGAAATGAGCATAACCGAAGATTGGTCACCAACACAATTGAAGAAATGCGAATTACATATGACAAATAAAAAACCATAAATAACTACCATATGAAAAAACTAACCTTACAATTAACAGTGATACTATTAATAGCATTCACTTTTACCAGCTTTAAAAGTGAAATACCTAGTAATCCCATTTTAAAAAAAAGAAGTATAGGACCGCCGAAAACAAAAAAACTGCAATTGGAAAAACCAAACGTAACTATTGGATTCATAAAACTAACAGATATGGCACCGCTTGCCATTGCTAAGTTTTTAGGTTATTTTGACGATGAAGGACTTGCTGTAACCTTAGAAGCTCAAGCCAACTGGAGAGATATATTAGACAAAGTGATTGACAATCAACTAGACGGAGCACAAATGTTAGCTGGCCAACCGATAGCGGCAGCCGTGGGATGTGGCAGACAAGCTCAATTGGTCACCACCTATTCCATGGATTTGAACGGAAATGCGATAACAGTTTCCAATGCCATTTGGTCCAAAATGAAAGACAGCATTCCCGAGGAATATGGAAGACCTGTACATCCTATTCCATCGTATGCTTTGAAACCGGCCTTGAATTTTTACAAAAAAATGAACAAGCCTTTTACTTTTGGTATTGTTGCGGCTTATTCAACGCATAATTATCAATTGCGATACTGGCTGGCTGCTGGCGGTATAAATCCAGGTTTTTACAACAATAACAACATACAAGGAAGCAAAGGAAATACTGACGCCGATGTTTTGCTGAATGTTACGGCTCCGCCACAAATGCCTCAAACTTTAAAATCGGGAACTATTGACGGCTATTGCGTTGGAGAACCATGGAATCAGCAGGCTGTTGAAGAAACCATTGGTGTTCCCATAGTGACCAGTAGGGAGATATGGAAAAATCATCCTGAAAAAGTATTTGTAATGACCAAGGAGTTTGTTTCAAAATATCCAAATACCTCCATAGCTATTACAAAGGCATTAATAAAAGCAGGCAAATGGCTGGATAATCCCGAAAATAGAAAAGAAGCCACCCGTATCTTGTCAAAATCGGCTTATGTGGACGGGGACAAACACATAATCGATAATTCGATGCTTGGAACTTTTGAATTTGAAAAAGGAGATGTACGCTCCATACCTGATTTTAATGTTTTCTTCAAATACAATGCTACTTACCCCTATTATTCTGATGGAATTTGGTTTATGACTCAAATGAAACGTTGGGGACAAATAACTGAATCAAAACCTAACGACTGGTATTTGAGCAAAATTAAAGAAGTTTACAAACCAGATATTTGGATTCGTGCTGCAAATCTATTGTTAGAAGAAGGATTTATTTCAGAAACCGACATCCCTTACACTGATGGCTTCAAGCCGGCAACAACCGATTTTATTGACAACATGTCCTACGATGGAAAAAAACCTGTCGAGTATATCAATGGATTTAAAATTGGTTTAAAAAATTAAATAAACTCCCGTTTTATGAAAAATCAACCTATCTAATCTACCACATTTAGATAAAAAATTGCTCGCAGATTTGGCAGATTTGCGCAGATTTTTTTAAAATTTAATTTGTCGTTCAACCCTTTCGTGCCCCCAAATACGAAGCAAGTCAATATCCCAAAAAAATATTCCTTAAAAACTTGATGTATCTAGAAAATACATCAAGTTTTTTTTAGTTAAATAATAAAATACTCTTATAAATCTCCTGAATGTGTTATTAGACCGCGTGAGGGATTGCAGTGGAGCTCTTTTTATGTCTGGCGATTTTTCTTCGCCAGACATAAAAAAGCGGGAACGGAAAGCCCGACCCGAAGTTTTTCACGAAGGGGCACGCCCAAATTCAAATTGCAGGTTTTAGATTGCAGGTTTTAGATTGTAATTTTCTATCCGATGCTTTCTTCCTTCTGTTTTCTGCCTTCTGCTCCCCGCCTACTGCCTACTGTTTTTCTGTTTTCTTCTCACCAATCTTGCAAAAACACAATTATTAATCTGCTATAACACCCAATACTTTTAATAATTCAAAAAAGGGAACTGATTTTTACCATTCTAATTTTATTTGCGCTGAGATCAAAATAAAATTAGACTTATACGTATTAATACTTATTTTTTACTTATTTTTGTTTGTGTAATATCATCTATATTGATTCTTACATAGCTACTTTATAAACGAAGACATACATAATGCAAAATACAGAAATCAAAACTACGTGTTCCTATTGTGGAGTAGGATGCGGAATTATTGTAAAAAATGATTCTAAAAATGGAGTGACGGTTACCGGCGACAAAGACCATCCCGTAAATAGAGGAATGCTTTGTTCCAAAGGGATGAACTTACATTATGTAGTCAATGATACTTCGGACAGGATTCTCTACCCCGAAATGAGATGGAGTAAATCGCACCCAAAAGAAAGAGTAAGCTGGGATGCCGCTTTGGATCGTGCAGCTGCAGTTTTTTCTTCAATTATAAAAAAACACGGACCGGACAGCGTTGGATTTTATATTTCAGGACAATGTTTAACCGAAGAATATTACTTGGTTAACAAACTAGTAAAAGGTTTTCTAAAAACCAATAATATAGACACCAACTCCAGACTTTGCATGAGCTCGGCCGTGGCGGGTTACAAAAAAACTTTTGGCGAGGACTCGGTTCCTATCGCTTATGCCGATATAGAACTTGCCGACACTTTCTTGATAACAGGCGCTAATCCGGCTTTTTGCCACCCGATTTTATTCAGACGAATCGAACAACATAAAGAGAAAAACCCAAAAACAAAAATCATTGTTGTCGATCCGAGAAGAACAGACTCAGCCATCGCAGCCGATTTACACTTGCAAATACTTCCAGGGACGGATATTGTTTTATACCATGCTATCGGGAAACGATTAATCGAAAAAGGATATGTGGATTCGGATTTTGTAAAAAACCATACCGAAAACTACCAACAGTACAAAGAAATGGTATGCAACAGTTCCTTTGAAAAAGCATCCAAATTATGTGGCGTTTCCGTAAGCGACATTCACTTGGCTGCCGATATTATTGGCAAAGCCAAAGGATTTATATCCATGTGGGCTATGGGATTGAACCAAAGTGCCATTGGAGTTGACAAAAATACAGCCTTACTTAATCTTTCATTGATAACCGGACAGGTTGGAAAACCAGGTTCTGGACCTTTCTCATTGACAGGACAACCCAATGCAATGGGTGGTCGTGAAGTGGGTGGAATGGCCAATTTACTGGCTGTTCACAAAGAACTAAACAATCCCGCACACCGTAAGGAAGTAGCCGATTTTTGGGGAGTGGAATCCATTTCAGAGAAACCGGGATTGACCGCAACCGAAATGTTTGATGCCTTGGAATCGGGTAAAATGAAAGCCATTTGGATTATTTGCACCAACCCAATGGTGAGTTTACCAGATGCCAGAAGAGTTGAAAAAGCATTGCAAAACGCAAAATTTGTTGTCGTTCAAGACATCTCCCATAATGCCGATACCGCCAAGTTTGCCGATTTATTATTGCCTGCCGCCGGATGGTTGGAAAAAGAGGGAACAATGACCAACTCGGAGAGACGCATTTCTTATTTACCAAAAGGAATTAACGCCCCAGGTGAAGCTTTATCGGATGTGGAAATCTTGCTGAATTTTGCCAAAAAAATGAAATTCTCTGGCTTTAATTTCAACAATACCGAAGCCGTTTACAAAGAATACTGCCTAATGACCAAAGGCACCAATATTGATATTTCCTATTTAAATTATTCCCGACTAAAAAACGAAGGCACTTTCCAATGGCCAGTTCCGGATTACGGACACCCTGGAACTCCCCGTTTATTCGCCGATAAAAAATTCTTTACGCCTTCGCAAAAAGCGATTTTCAATATTCCAACAAGTATTGAAAACACATCGCCACAGCCTTCAGAAAAATATCCATTTATATTGACTACGGGACGTATTCGCGATCAATGGCACACGATGACAAAAACCGGTAAAGTGTCCCGATTAATGACGCACACTCCTAGCCCAGTTCTCGAAATCAATCCTATAGATGCCTACAAGTCTGAAATAAAAAGCGGTGACATTGTTGTGGTAAGCAGCAAAAATGGTGAAGTTCGGGTGAAAGCCAAAGTGACCGACACTATCAAAGAAGGTGTTCTATTTTTGCCGATGCACTGGGGAAAACAATTGGACAACGACTTGAACAGGACCAACAATCTGACCAACACGATTGTAGATCCAATATCCAAAGAACCTGATTTTAAATACACCCCAGTAGCGTTAACAAAATACGTGAAACCGTTTCAAAAAATTGCCGTTGTAGGCGCTGGAGCTGCCGCTTTCCGCTTCATTCAAAACTACAGGGAAATCAATACTACCGATGAAATTATTGTTTTCTCCAATGAGGAAAACCCATTCTACAACCGCGTTCTGTTACCAGAATATGTGACTGGAGAATTTACTTGGGAAAGCCTATTGAAAATAAAAAGCGATGGTATGAGCCAATTGAATATCACGATGAAATCGGGTGTGGCAATCGAAAACGTAAGTACTACCGATAAAACCATAACCGACTGCAAAGGCACTGTTCATCAATTCGATATGTTGATAATGGCAACCGGAAGCCGCCCTTTCATACCCGAAAATGCCCAATTGCATCTTCCGGGACGTTTTACCATCAGAAAAAAGACTGATGCCGACAAACTAAAAGATTATCTGGATGGCACCAATTTACCCGCCGAAGAACAACACGTAGTGATTGTGGGTGGTGGATTACTGGGACTGGAACTGGCTGCTGCCCTTAAACACAAAAAAGTTAAAATAACGATTATACAAAGAGCTTCCCGATTGATGGAACGTCAATTGGACAGAATTTCTAGTAAATTATTGGCCGAAGAAGTGCAGCAACGTGATATTCAAATTTATTTTGATAATGAAGTAAGCACCGTATTTGAAACCGATAATGCAAACGAATTGGAAATCGCTCTAAAAAGTGGCCGAATCATTACCGCCAATGCCATTGTTTACACCATTGGAACGATTCCAAACATAGAATTAGCCAAGGAAACAGGACTGGCTTGTGGACGTGGTGTAAAAGTCAACCAGTACTTGCAAACTTCGCATCCAGACGTATTCGCGATAGGTGAAATTGCCGAATTCAACAATCAATTATTCGGAATCACCTCTGCTGCCGAAGAACAAGCCGATGTTTTGGCCAACTTTATAGCCGGTGATATCAGCAGTTTTTACAAAGGATCGGTCTTGATGAATATTCTAAAATTGGAAGACATCAATTTGTGTTCTATTGGCGAAATCGAAGTTCCGGAAAACGACGATTCCTACGAAGAAATTGTTTTTGCCGACTTAGGAAAACGCTATTATAAAAAATGTATCGTCAAGAACGATTTACTCATTGGAGCCATCCTAATGGGAGACAAAAATGAATTTGCCGAATTCAAAACGATGATTGAAAGCAAAATCGAATTGGCCGACAAACGAAACACCTTATTAAGAGGAAGTGGCTCCGAAGCCAAACCAGTGCTAGGAAAACTCGTTTGCTCTTGTAGCCAAGTAGGAAGCGGAAATATTGAAGAATGTATCAAAAGTGGCGTTACCAACTTTACCGAACTTTGCAAGACCACCGGAGCAGGACTCGGTTGTGGTAGCTGCAAAACAGAAGTGAAAGAGATATTAGCGAAGGTGAAGTAGATTGCAGAAGGCAGAATTCAGATTACAGAAAATAGATTACAGAAAATAGATTACAGAAAATAGAGTATAGATAACTATAATTCAATAATTAAAAGAAAATGGAATTAACAAGACTCATAGTAAAAGGCGGGGTTATATCTCCGGGGGAATTACGAGAAATTGTAAATATGGCATTGGAGCAAGGTCTTGAAGCCATCTCTTTTGGTTCCAGACAAGACATTATATTCCCAAAAGGATTCAAAAATAACACTCCCGAAAAAATTGGGAAACATCATTTTGTTTTGCCCAACGAAAAAAGTGGCAATAACATCGTTTCCTCCTACGTATCGACCGATATTTTCAGGAATACGCCTTGGCTTACCGGAAACAAATTCCTTTACATATTGGAACAATTCAAGGAACAGCCCAAACTCAAAGTCAACATAACCGACCCGAAGCAACAGCTCGTTCCCCTATTCACGGGACACATCAACTTTATAGCTTCGCACCACGAAGACTATTGGTTCCTGTATGTTCGCTTGCCAAAATGGGACAAAATGGAACTTTTCCCGGTATTGATTTACAGCTGGGACATTGGGAAAATATATTACGAAATTGAAAAGATACTACAGGAAGAACCCGATACTGTTGATATGATTTTCCAACTTATCAGCGATTTGGACACCAATAATAGAACCATCGACCAACCGCTGAACATTCCGTTTTACCCCTTCCCTTATTACGAAGGCATGAATAGGCTTGGCATCGATCAATACTGGTTGGGACTTTACTGGCGCAACAACCTTTACGACTTGGAATTCCTAAAAGAAATGTGCGATTTATGCTTCGACTGCAAAATCGGAAAAATATGCATCACCCCTTGGAAATCCTTCATCGTAAAAGGAATCCCCAAAGACCGCAAACTCGATTGGGAAAAATTCTTGGGAAAAAAAGGTATCAACGTTCGCCACTCCTTACTTGAGCTAAACTGGCACTTACCCGTAGCTACGGAATGGGCCTTGAATCTCAAAACTTTTCTGGTGCGCACACTCGACCAATTTGACATCAGTACCTATGGACTTACTTTCGGGCTATCCGACTACAATAGAGACGGTCATTATTTCACCTCTGTGGTTGTCGAAAAAAACGAATCTCCAAAAGATCTCGAATCCATCAAAATCCGAGATACTTTCAACATTTTGTATGCCAAAAATTTTGACCCCAACACCAAGGAATACATCGTACACGCGCAAGACGTCGACAAACTCGAATTGCCCAATATCTTAATAGAATTGAGTAAAAAATACTTCGAAGAACTAGGCAATAGCGTTCTCGAATTCCAGAACACCACTTCCAAAAAAGAGAAAAAAGCACAGGACATTCACCAATGTCCAGAATGCTTAACCGTCTATAATTCGGATTACGGCGATGTCATTCAGGGCATAGAAAAAGGCACACTTTTCCAGGATCTTCCCGAAGATTACTGCTGTTCGTTATGTGAAGCACCAAAAAGCAGTTTCATTCCTTTAATAGAAGCTTCGGTTTAATCAAAATTATTGGGGCGAGCCACCATCCCGAAAAAAGGGCAATTCACTTTGCGAGTATACGCCCTTTTATCGGGATGCTGTCAGGCTGTCCGCGTTACTTCGGTAACTTGCTTCCATCCTTCTCGCGGGCTTCCCGTTATTACAAGAACTGAATTCATTTTCAATGGAAATTTCAACTTCAATGGCAAAATTCAATGGAAATTTCAAAATCAATGAATTATACAACAAACCATTCCATTATCCACTTCCGTAATATTGTCATCCCGAGAAACGAGGGATCTCAGCAAGTAACTCCACAATCCAATTCTCAAAATCCACTCCTCACAATCTTGTCAAACCAAGGAACGAGGGAACTACGCAATATTCATTATACTTGCGGAGATCCTTCCTCTGTCAGGATGACAATATTGTGTTAAAAACGTTGTCCTAAATTCAGTTAAATTTAATTCTCTAATTCTATTCTCACCATTCACATTTTACAATTAACCATTCACATTTTACTAATTCTGCAATATTTTCCTTATCTTTATCATTCAACTATACGCCTTTTACATAAATTATACGCCTTATGAACTGGACAGCCAAACTCATCAAACGCGGTGGCGAAAGCCGTATCGCCATTTATTTCGAAAAAAACCACGATTGGATCGATCGCATTAAGCAACAAGAGGGATCAAGATGGAGTCAAACATTGGGCGTTTGGCATTTGCCGGACACCTTCGAAAACCGAATGTTATTTCAAATTGTCGAGGCACCAATTAAACTTCCTTCGATTGAGGGAATCGCACAAATAGAAAAATTCAAACACTGGCTGTTGTCCAGACGTTACAGCAACAGTACCATAACTACCTATACAGAAGCTTTAAAAACCTTTCTGACCTTTTACAACGACAAAGCGGTAGCCGAAATTAACAATGACGATGTTATTCTGTACAATAACGAATACATTTTGAACAATAATTTGTCAGCTTCGTATCAAAACCAAATCGTCAACGCCGTCAAATTATTTTTCTCCACCATACGAGAAACTAAGATCGAAATCGAGAAAATTCACCGTCCGAAACGTGAAAAAATACTCCCCAATGTCTTGAGCAAAGAGGAAGTAAAACTGATTTTGAATGCCCACAGTAACCTCAAACACAAAACGATGCTGAGTTTAATTTATGCCTGCGGATTGCGCCGAAGCGAACTTTTGCATTTAAAGCCTGCCGATATTGAATCTAAAAGAGGAGTAGTAGTCATCAGACAAGGTAAGGGCAAGAAAGACCGAATAGCACCATTATCGGATAAAATATTGGCGATGTTACGGGATTATTATATTGCGAACAAACCCCTTACCTATTTGTTTGAAGGCAAAATCCCTGGTGAGTCTTATTCTGAATACAGCTTACAAAGTGTTTTGAAACAAGCGTTACACAAAGTAGGAATAACCAAACCTGTCACACTACATTGGCTGCGACACAGTTTTGCGACACACTTACTGGAAAGTGGCACCGATTTGCGTTATATTCAAGAGTTATTGGGACATAACAGCAGTAAAACAACCGAAATTTACACTCATGTCAGTACGAAAAGTATTCAACAAATAAAAAGTCCCTTTGACGATTTATAAGTACTAATTTGTATATTTGGTTTTGAAAAAGTGTGTTATTTATCACACTTACACACCCGATTTTGGGTGGATATGTGTGACGGAGTCACACATATATACTAGTTGTGCGATACCTAAAAAAAACTTACTACTGAAAACAAACTTTAAAAACTAATATGGAAAATAACCAAGACGAAAAAAAGAACGCAGTAATTAAATGGATGGATGAATATATTGATACATTTATTGTTTCGAGTTCAAGCGAAATTTCAGGATATGTCTATAAGTTACGTGAACAGAATCCTAAAATTAGTGATATTGATTTAGCTAAAAAAATTGTTAATAGAAAATCATTTAAAAACGGTTTAGTTGGAGCTGCAACTGGAGTTGGGGGCTTAATAACTTTGCCTGTTACTGTTCCTATAGATATTATAGCAACTTGGAAAATCCAAATCACAATGGCATTTACAATTGCTCACGTATTTGGACACACAAAAGACACAACCGACTTGAGAACGGATGTATATTTAATTTTGGCAGGTAGTTCAGCTCAAGAAGCGTTAAAAAAAGTTGGTATTCAAGTTGGAAAAGAAGTAACAAAAAGAGCCATACAAAAAAACATTTCAAAAGAAATGATGAAAAAAATATGGAAAATTATACCACAGAAAATTATAACAAAATCTGGACAGAAATCCCTAACAAGTTTTTCTAAAATGGTACCATTAATAGGTGCTCCAATAGGTTTTGCTTTTGATTATGTAGGCACTAAAACTGTAGGTAATTTTGCAGTTAAATATTATAGTGGAAACTAAACACCGAAATAGGCATCGCACAACCGCCGTTTGGCAATATGGCGGGTTTAGGCTTAATTTAAAGTTGGTTTTGTGTCTGAAAGTTCAGTCTTTAACCGAAAGTTTAGGCTTCCTTAATCCGCCACATCGCCAAGCGGCCAAACGTTAGCGGTCATTGTAAATGTACAAGCATTAAACGCCCGACAAAAAAACTAACACTTCGTTGGTCTTGTTAATTATTTTTCGCAACTCGACATTGACGTCTTAAACTTTGTTTATATTTGTGCCATTATGAGGCAATAATATTTTCATAGCGTTCTACGCTTTTTTTCTTAACCAAATCTGGTTGATGTAAATCGTCAGCAAAAAGTGGACTGATTTAGTTCAAAACTAAGAGAGTGTTTTCAAAATCCTTAAATTTGAATTATTATGAAAACACCCAAGAAAAAAACATTTATCTTTGAATTATTAACTAAATACTCTCTTAGGAAAAGTCCACTTTAGTTTGAAGACGTACATGGTTGAGACTCTTCTTAATTGAATTTATTATTAACAAACTGCATTATACTTTTCAGAGTAATGCTATAATTTATCGCTTCATAAAAATGAAATCAAATCATAAATCAACACTCATATTTGTATTAATAGTTGTCGTAATTGACACCGCAGGTTTTGGACTAATTTTTCCAGTTCTACCACAACTACTAATTAATCTACTTCATTCAGACATCAGCACAGCCGCCAAATACGGAGGCTGGCTCTCATTTGCTTATGCAATTATGCAATTTGTTTTTGCACCAGTTTTAGGGAATTTAAGCGACCAATATGGCAGGCGACCAGTACTTTTAAGCTCATTGTTTGGGTTTAGCATCGACTGCATTTTTCTTGCTTTTGCACCAAGTATTTTGTGGCTTTTTGTTGGGCGGACAATTGCAGGTATAACAGGAGCAAGCTATTCCGTTGCATCTGCTTGTGTTGCCGACATTAGCACAGACGATAATAGAACTAAAAATTTCGGACTTATAAACGCAGGCTTTGGTTTGGGGTTTATAATTGGACCCATAATTGGCGGAACATTGGTACAATTCGGAACTCATACACCCTTTATTGTTGCTGCTATTTTAAGTTTTATCAATTTTATTTTCGGCTATTACTTTTTCCCGGAATCGTTAAAAGCAAATAACCGCAGGAAATTTGACTGGAAAAGAGCTAATCCATTTGGTTCCCTCAAACACTTACAGAAATTCCCATTGATAAAAACTTTAGTGCTATCAATGATTTTTGTTTCCATCGCTAATCACAGTATGGAAAGTGTTTGGGCATTTTTCACCATTGAAAAATTTAAGTGGAGCACCTCTCTTGTTGGCTACTCATTAGCATTTATAGGCATTCTATCAATTATCGTTCAGTTATGGTTAGTCAGTATTTTGGCAAAAAAATTGGGCGACAAACGAATGGCAGTATTAGGATTTGTACTTATGATGACGGGCTTTTTTCTGTTTGCTTTTACACCGTGGCAATGGTTGCTCTTTACCGCTTTATTACTTTTCATAGTTGGTGGAATTCAAGGCACAGCCGTTCAAAGTATTATGTCTTCTGCAATGCCCGACAACGAACAAGGTGAACTTCAAGGTGCTTTAGGCAGTTTAATGGGCTTGACAACTCTGATTGCACCACCGTTAATGACAAGCAGTTTTTCTTACTTTACGGGAAAACAATCCGAGATTTATTTTCCAGGAATTCCTTTTTTAATTGCTTCAATATTGACATTAATTAGTTTAATTTTGTTTCTTAAAAGTTTTAAAAAATCAAATAGACTGATAAAATCGGTGGACAAGTAATGACCATATAGACAGAAAACAACGAACCGCTAACAGCACCTAAAAAAAATGGCGGGCGAAGTGCGAATATAAACAGTTGTGCAACTAATAAACATTGTGCGTTTAGACAGTTTAGTGTTCCAAAGCCGCCACTTCTTTTAGCCGCAACCCGTTAGCGGTCAGCTTAAAGAAATATTAAACATAAAAACAACCATATGGACAAAATCATTAAAATAACTGTAAACACATTAATAATACTTCTAACCGTGATTATGATTTATTCAATGTTAGAAATTGTATTAATTACTTTGAGAACAATCTTTGTTAAAAATGAAATAATTAACTTTCTTAACCCAACCATTGATAGAAATAACTTATTTATCACTTCAGTACAAGGTTTTATAGCTGCTACATTATTAATTGCAATTATCATTGAAGTAATTGAATTATTAAGAGAGTATCAAAAGAAAAACAAGATTAACTATGTTAAAGTAATTCTCGAAATTGCAATTATTGCAGTCATTAGACATGTATTAATTATTGATTTTGAACATGCGAATGCAGGAATCTTAATTGGAGTATCCTCCTTAATTTTAGTTCTAGGTTTATTTTATTTGATTTTGAACAAAAACATAAAAACAAACCAAAATGAGAACTAAATCAAACAAACCATCTTTTATTGCATTTTTAAAGAATTTTATTTTTTTAATTTTCTTGTTTCCCTACTTATATACATTTGCACAAACAGATTCTTTAGCTATTGAGAAATTAAGAACAGAATCGGGCGTAGATCCAACAAGAGTAAATTCTAGAGTTGGTTATTCTACTTTATACTTTGACAAAGCAAACAACGCTTCTTCAATCAGTAATAAATTTAGCGTTGTCTTAGGTGTTAATCGTTGGAGTTTTTCTATTAAACCAGAGATAATTAGCTTTCACAACGGCATTGCAGGAACTGGCTTTGAAACTGCCTTTTCTGATGTAAAATTTTCAATTTTAAACGCCTTCTATGTAAAAGGTAAAAACTCACTGGCAGGATCTGTAGAATTTAGTTTGCCCATTGGAAAACAAGGATTTGGTAGTCAAATGTTTACAGCTACCCCAGCAATTACTTACGCTTATACTATAAACCCTAGTTTGTTTTTAGCAGTGCAACCACAATATACTTTTGCTATTGCTAAAGATAATTTGTATCAAGATTTATCAGTATTAACCAACCGAATTTTTATTGCAAAATTTACAAAAACAGGTATGTTTTATGTTTTTGAACCTCGCACAATATTCGATTTTGAAAACGATAACTTTGATTTAATTCTATCGCCTATCATTGGAAAATCATTAGGTGCAGGGTTCAATTTAATTGGTCTTATGGAAATTCCCACAAAAAAATCAACAGTAAATAATAGAGGCGTTCTTTATCAAATAGGGTTTAATAAAAATTTCTAAGCAAATTATGAAAACAAGATTTTTAAAAATAACAATAGCCCTTTTGATGCTAATAATATCAAAAAATGTAAATGCTCAAGGACATTATAATGGTGGTAGTTTTAACACAAACGATTATTTTATACCAACAGCCTCTGGATGGGTTTTTTCTTTGTATTACTCCTATTCAAATATGAATTATTACAACAATTCAGGAGAAAAGACGGATTTTATTGAAATCAGTCAAAATCCACCCTTTTCTGTTGAATTAGATCAAAAAGTAAAAACACACTCTATTATTCCAATGATTAGCTATTTTGGTAAAAATAAAATTCTTAATGCCCGCTGGGGTGTATTGGCATTGCCAATGTTAAATAACCCTAATGCCAATATTGCCTTAGATTTTTATTCTGAACAGTCCTTAGTTGGAAGTCAAGAAATCAATCTAAATTCTTTTGGGTTAGGCGATTTTTATTTACAACCTATATGGCTCACATGGGAGAAAAATAAATTTTCTACAACATTTTCTTATGGCTTATGGCTACCTATTGGAAAATATGAAGCAAATAGTACAGACAATGTTGGCTTAGGTTACCTATCGCACAATCTAAGGGTTATGGGGAGATATAAACCAAAAGATAAGATAAGTTTATCCGCAGGACTTACTTATGAAATTAACGATAAACAAAAAGACTCCGATTTTAAAGAAGCACCGCATCTTACTTCTGATTTTGGTGCAAGTTTTATTTTTACTATGGGGCATGAACTAGGTTTTTTTGGTTTTGGAACTTGGCAGACTGGAAGTGATGAAGGAGAAAAAGCTTTTTTGGATAAGGATCAAATATATGGATTAGGCATTTATGGGTCTTACTGGTTTATACCTGGAAAAATTGGCGTTTTATCAAGATTTACGAACAATTTTGGTGCTAAAAACAGATTTGGAGGAGCATCTTTTCAAGTGGGTATTAATTAATTATTTATTATTCTAATTTTAACTATAAACAATAAACAATCATGAAACATCTTAAATTAATTTCAGTAATGAGTTTTGGATTTCTTATGTTTTTCTCTTGTAAGGAAGGAAAAAAATCAGATGAGTCCAAAGTAGTAGCGCAAGCAAATACGCAAAATTCTTATCCAACTGCCAACCCTTTCCTTTCTCAAGGAATTTATGGGGTAACGCATGTGAACTCGGGACAAACTAATTGTGTTCCTTATCAAATCAATGATGGAGATTTTAAAGCAGATTTAAACCAGCTGACACCTATTTGGGGAGGGCCCGTGAATAATGTTACCTACGCGTCGGTAAATAAAAATTTCATGTGGTCTGTTTCCACAGATCGTATTGCTTTAATTGACAAAACGGGCGATGGTTGGAGTATGGTTACAGACATAGACTTACCCGGTGCAAAACGTTTAACCGTAGAGCAGTTGAAATCAATTTCAGATGTAAAATATACTTCTTTAGATTTTGCAACCAAACATCTCAAAGGAATTTTAGGACCAAATCCTGGATTGGTTTTACCAGCAGGAGTTTATGCCATGGTTAGTTCAGAAGATTATGTTTATGCCAATGCAGGTACTGTTGTTTCTGCTGTAGGTTTAATCGACAAGGCTGATCCAAAAAAAGGGCTTGAAGTTAAATACAGTTTTGATGTTTCTACCCTTATTCCTGCTGCCGAAGTTGCTCCGGGTGTAAAACGAATTAATATGGTGGGTATGAACATGACTTATGATGGTCATATAGTAATTGGAGCCGTAAATGGAATAGCAGTAATAGATAAAGAATTAAAAGGTCCTGGTAAATTTTATGCTTTCCAAGACACAGAATTATGTACAAATTCTATGGCTGTTGATGAAAAAAACGGGATTTATGTTGCCACAGGAAGCAAAACACCTAAAGGTGATGGTATGATGCGTAAACTCGTATGGACAGGTTCTGAAATTTCAGATAAAGAATCAGATGGTGCATGGATTAGTCCTTATAATGGTGGAGATTGGCCTCCAGCCATAAAAGCGGGCACAGGTGCTGGTTCAACCCCAACTTTAATGGGTTTTGGTGATGACGAAGATAAACTTGTTTTAATTACTGATGGTCAAAATAGAATGAATTTAGTTGCTTTTTGGAGGGATGGAATTCCTGCTTCACACAAACAAAAAGAAGGTGCAAAATCTAGAAGAATTGCAGGATTTATTCCTATTAAAGCAGGATTACCAGAAGATAAACCTTGGATTCAATCTGAACAAACTATAGTAGTAAATGGTTGGGGGGCATTTTTAGTAAATAATCTAATAGATGAAGGTCATCCTGATAGAATCATTGATGTACTAACGGTTGGGCCAGTACATCCTGGACCAAAAGGTATGGAAAGAGTAGAATGGGATCCCGAAAAAAATGAGTTTGCATCTGTATGGACTAGAAACGATGTAGTATCAACAAGCATGGTTCCATTGGTTACAAGTGCTTCAAATATGGTATTAGTAAATGGTTATACAGAAGAAAGAGGCTGGGAAATTACTGGATTAGATTGGAATACAGGGAAAAATAGAACCAGAATTGAATTTGGTCATACCAATAGAGGAAATGGTGCTTATGCCATACTTCAGTTGTTAGAAAATGGCGATTTATTATTTAATTCTGTTATTGGACCATACAGAATTCCATTAATAAAGTAAAGCCGAACCGCTAACAGCGTGTATAAGAAATAGCAGGTTCAGTGCTAAATTAAAGGTCAGTGCTTTTAATAAAAGTAAGTGCCAAACTGAAAGTGAAATGCTTTTTAATCTGCTACTTCTCATACACGCAAACCGTTAGCGGTCAGCTTGGTTGTAACCGCTAAAGATGTGTCCATAATTGAAAGTTTTTTATCGATGAAACGGCACTTTGAGAAATTCCGTATTTTTCAGAAATTTCTCTTTGTTTTAAATCGCTTGAACGAATGTCTAAAACTTGTGCTTCTGTAATTTTGGCACGTCCATTTTTTGATCCAATTGAACCGCCATTTTTACCGTCATAAAAAACACCTTCAAAATCATTCCATTCTAAATTTGTAGATTGATTTTCGGATTTAACTCCGTTTATGTTTCTAACTCTTGTGTAATTTTTATGATTGCGTAAAAAAGCAACGGCAACCAAAACACATATCCTGCAAGAATAAGGCTTATTGTTTTTTACAAGATTGACAACCTCTCTACCTTTGTCAATTCTCTTTTTCATTATCCTACCTGATTTTTTACGAACATTTCCGAGATTACTTATTTCGTAATTTTCAAACCTATCTATCTTTTTCCATATTTCCATATCGTTGTGAGTAAAAAGCCGAACCGCTAACATCTAGTAAGCAATAGTCGGGCATTAGGTTTAATTGAATAATTGTTTTGTGTCGGTTATTATTTAGGCTAGTCCGAAAGATTAGGAATATTTACCCCGACCATCGCCTACTAGCAGAACGTTAGCGAATATTGCTCCGTTAACGAGACGCAACTGATTTTAATCGAGCGTTTTAGTGCGGAAAAACATAATGAAACAGAAACCGATCTGACCGAAATCGGAGCCGAAAATTGATGTTTAATTGTTGCGGACAAACAAACGTGAACCGCTTTGTGGAAAACTGAAAGCGGAATTTTTTTGTCGATTTTTTTTTTGAGGTTTAATTGTCGGTTTCTAATCTTTGAATTTAAAAAAGCAGAAACTAATTGAAGCGGAAATTGGAAGGCGGAAAAACTTTCGCAATTGGAATCGATAATTGGAATGTCAATTCGTTCGTGCTCAGCAAACGTATCACAACATTCGCTAACAGCCACTACAACGGATTTGGGCATTTGGCTTAATGGAAAAATGGTTTTGTATTTGGGATGATTTGGCTAATCCGAAAATAGGGCTTAATTTAGTCCCAAACCCGCTGTAGTGCCAAGACGTTGGCGGTTACCATCCGAAAATCAAGACATTAAATAGAATTTATGATAATTGATATAAATCAGAAGAAAATTTCAATTGGTGATAAATACAGGATATTTATTAACGAAAAACAAACTTATTCCGCTCATACACAACTTTTCAGATTTCTCTCTGAAGTAAATATATTTGAAGAAAATATTGGCAGGTCAAAAATAACACTAAAAAAACGTTGGAGTTGGTTTGAAACTAAATACGATATTTACAGAAATGGGAATATGAAATTTGAATATCGAACAGTTAGTGTTTGGAAAGTACATCATAAATGTCAAGTTGGAAGTGATTTATATGAAATCTTTGGACACAAAGGACGAAAATACTCGATTTTTAAAAACAATAAACAAATTGCATATTGGGATAAAAATTGCGTGACTTGGTTTGATGGAGATAACTATAGAATTATAGCTGATAATGATTGTGATTATGAACTCATAATTGCCTTTTGTCTAATTAACGATAATAAATCCGAAAGTAGCAACAATGAAAATGCTGTGACTTTTGATTTAGGAAATATTGGGCCAGAAGCTAGAAAATTTGACAATAATTGGAAATATAAAACATAAATAAAATGGCAACCGCCAACACACGCTACAAGCAATTTGGGGATTTGGCATAATGGAAAAATTGGTTTGTATTTGGAAGATTTGGCTAATCCGAAAATAGGGCTTAATTTAGTCCCAAACTACTTGTAGCGCGGGAACGTTAGCTGTGATTTTACCGAACGACCGCACAAACTCGACAGACAAAGATATTGAACCTCACAGACAAATTTATTATTTAACACCGACTTACTTTTGCTGTATAAATCATTAAAAATAAAACAAAATGAAAAAAACAGTAATTATCACAGGCGGAACAACAGGTATTGGAAAAGCAACAGCTTTACATTTTGCAAAAAATGGTTACAATGTAGTAATAACTAGTAGAAACGCTAACAAAGAAGCATCTGTAATTGCAGACTTTAAACAAAATGGTGCTGACATTACATTTCTACCCTTAGACGTAACAAACGAAGAACAAGTAAAATCAGTTATTGAAACGACTGTTAAAAAGTTTGGTAAATTAGATTCTATCGTAAACAACTCGGGAATTTCATTAGGAAATGCAGTATTAGCAGAAACAGAATCTAACGATTTAAAACAAATGCTTGAAACAAATGTGATGGGAGTTTATTATGGAATGAAATATGCAATCATAGAAATGCTGAAAACAGGTGGTGGAACAATAGTAAATTTAGCTTCCATAGCAGGATTAAATGGTTTGTATGCAACCGCACAATACAACGCATCAAAACACGCAGTTGTAGGTTTAACAAAAGGTGCATCTATTGATTATGCACAACAAGGAATTCGTGTTAATGCAGTTGCACCAGGAGCAATTAAAACAGATATTTTAAAAAACGCTATTGCTTCAGGAACCTATGATGTTTCAAGCATTGAAGCAATTCATCCAATGAATAGATTAGGTGAAGTTGAAGATATTGCAAAAGCAATTTACTTTTTAGCATCTGACGAAAATACATTTATGACAGGAACTATTTTAAACATAGATGGCGGTTATAATGCAAAATAATCATATTAAAAATAAATAGAATATTTTTACAAAGATTTATCAGTTTACTGATAAATCTTTGTTTATTAATTTAAAAATAAAATTATGATAAAAAATACTTTTGATTGGTACAACGGAGAAATTTTTGAAGGTAAATTTATATTAGGTTTTGGTCTATTTCTAATTGCAATTGCATTCCTATTTTATTTATACGGAAATTTACCCTCTGCTAAAGTGTTGCTTTTTCCTTTATTGGTTATCGGAATCTTTTTTACAGCAATTGGTATAGGTAGCATTTATTCTAACCGCAAAAAAGTGGCACAAGTCGAACTAAAATTCAATGAAAATCAAGAACGATTCATCCAAACAGAAATTAAACGTGTCGAAGATTTTCAATACCTCTATCCAATGTCAATTGGAATTAGTTTGGTTTGTTTTGCTGTTGCTCTTGGATTGTTATATTTTGTAAAAAATATTCATTGGCAAGCAATCGCAATTGCGTTGATTTTATTTGGTTCTGCTTTTGCTATAATTGACTACTTTTCAAAAGAAAGAGCGATAATTTATTATGAAAAATTAACACATTTCAAATCCTAAATGTTACAAGATAGAACACAAATAAATATACTTTTCTCTTGCTCAGGCGAACCAAAAAAAGATTTTGAGCCGTTTGTTCAAGACTTTGCTTTGTCATTTATCTTAACAGGAAAAATGATAATAAATAACGGAACAGAAACTACAGAATACAATACAGGCGACATTGGCTTTATATCAAAAAATCAATTGGTAAAAACGCAAAAACTACCACAAGACAATAAACCATTTATGGGAATTAGTATTTTTTTGCCTAAAGAAACACTTTATAATTTTTCTAAAGAACATAATATTTTACCAAAAGGACAATATACAGGCAAACCAAATTTTATATTTCCTCACGACCCATTTTTAAAAGGTTTTTTTGATTCTATTGTTCCTTATTTTGAAAATCCAGATGCGTTAACCGAAAATTTGGCGACAATAAAAACCAACGAAATCATAGAGCTTTTGATTAAAAAAACACAAATGCAAAATCTTCTTTTCAATTTTCAAGACGATTTTAAAATTGATTTAGAAGCCTATATGAATAGAAATTTTACGCACAATATTCCTTTAGAACAATTTGCAAAACTAACAGGAAGAAGTATTTCAACATTCAAAAGAGATTTTCAAGAAATATTTAAAGAAACACCAAGTAAGTGGCTAATTAAAAAACGACTTGACTTGGCACATTTTTTAATTACTAAACAAAACAAAAAACCAGTAGAAGTTTACTATGACGTTGGCTTTGTAAGTTTCGCTCATTTTTCTCGAACATTTAAAGCAGAATTTAAAATAAACCCATCGGAAATAGAAAAAAACCACAGCTAACACACGTTTGGCGCAATTGCGAATTTTCTGGTAAATTCACGTTTACATTTCGCAAGAAATTTTATCTTTAACAGAAAATAATCAGTTTCGAAGTTCGCAACTGACGCCAAGCGTGGGAACGTTAGGCGATAGTTTGGCAAGAAACCGCAAAAAGACAAATATTTATTGAAATATGGCTAAAGAAACACCTTTTATAAATATCTTAACTTATAGTTTGCCATATGAATTATCGAATCAAATATATAGTGAATATCAAAGTAGATATAAAGAAGCAAAATATCTGATTGAAAACTATAAAACGTATAAAACGCTCGAAAAAAATTTAAAACAATTAGAATTATTACTTTCCCTTTCTATTTTTCATAGACGAGTAATTACAAATCTTGATGGCGCAGTAAAATTTTATGGAACTGTAATTAGACATAGTGAAGCAGATACTATAAAAATGGGAAGTTATGATTTTACACTTGATGAAAAGAATAAAATTTTAGCGGTAATCATAAATTACAATGAACTTCTAAAAAAATTTTCCATTACACCCGATATTATGGAATATAACGAGACCCGCGAATTTTTAAAAAACATAATTAATTTAAAATCGTATTTAAATGTCAACAGAAAAGGAGGAAAAACCGAAGACAACTTTAAAACCCAAGAAGGAGAAGATGACCTCCCTTTTTAAAGATATAAAAGAATTTGAAGAGGAATTAATCTTGTTTTCAAATAAATTCAAACTAACAATTGTAAGCCATTCTAAAAGAATAAGTGATTATTTTGAAATTAGTTGTTTTAATCACTTGGTAAAATTTTACGAGTTAAATGGTTATACTTTAATTGTTGAAAATTTACAAAATAATCAATATCGTTATAAATGTACGACAATGGGAATTCAGTCAAATTTTTCGAATTTTGTTGCACAAAAGAAAGTTAAAGATAAATTGGAAGAATTTGAAATTCAACATAATTTAGCTGTTCAATCATCACACGATAAAGAATTATTTACAACTCCTGATATTAGCATAATAAACAAAGGAACTGTAGTTGTCGTTGATGATTATTATGAAACTAAACGGAAATTTTCCTATGTAAAAAATTCTGACTTTATAACTTTCTGTGAAGTCAAAAACTTTACTCCATTTCCTGAATTATTGTTTAATTTTATTGGAGTTGTAAATGAATTACAAAAAGATATAATTAATAATAAAACCAAGAAATCACAATTAACACATTTATCACCAAGTTTAATGATTTCAGGTAAACCAAATAAACAAACTTTACGAATTAAGAAATCTTTGGAAAACAGATACAGAGTTAATATTATTTATGACTTATTCTATTCCGGAACACAAACATTTTCTAAAAGTAGATTTAAAAACTTAAAAACAACTGACGAAAAAACCATCGCCTAACACACGCTACAAGCAATTTGGGGATTTGGCTTAATGGAAAAATTGGTTTGTATTTGGAAGATTTTGCAAATCCGAAGATAAGGCTTAATTTAACCCCAAACTGCTTGTAGCGCGAGAACGTTAGGCGACAGCAACGAGCAACCGAAAGAAATCAATAACATTTGTTTCTTAAAAAGGAAACTTATATCTTTACAGAAAATTAAGATTAGTGAAAAATGGATTATAAATTTAAAGTTGAATTTCTTGAACCAGTTTTAGAGTTTTTGGAAAATCTAGACCCAAAATCTAGAGAAAAAATACTTTATAATATTTGGAAATCGAGAAGCGTAAACGATAATGAATTATTCAAAAAACTCGATGGTGAGATTTGGGAATTTAGAACTTTATACAACAAGCAATATTTAAGACTTTTTGCTTTTTGGGACAAATCAGACAAAAAAGATACAGTTGTGATTTCTACTCACGGAATTATAAAGAAAACTGACAAAACCCCGAAAGTTGAAATTGAAAGAGCAGAATCATTAAGAGTAAAATATTTTAACGAAAAGAAATAAGATTATGAAAACATATAGTTTAGATGAAGTAACAGATAAATTCGTTGGAGAAAAAGGAACAACAAATAGAGAAAATTTTGAAAACGAATTGAAAATTGACTTGATTGGCCAAACAATTAAACAAATTCGTAAAGAACGAAATTTGACACAAGAACAATTAGGAGAATTAGTTGGAGTAAAAAAAGCTCAAATTTCAAAAATTGAGAATAGCTTAACTGACGCAAGATTTGACACAATTATTAAAGTTTTTAAGGCCTTAAATGCCAAAATTAATTTTAATGTAGAATTACTAAATCAGAATGTAGCAATCCACTAAAATTGCCGATCGCCTAACAGCCACTACAACGGATTTGGGCAATTGGTTTAATGGAAAGTTGGTTTTGTATTTGGGATGATTTGGCAAATCCGAAAATAGGGCTTAATTTAGTCCCAAACCCGCTGTAGTGCCAGAACGTTAGGGTGTATAGCTTTTGACGATCAACAGTCGATTTTAATCAGAAACTTTAGTTCGGAAAATACATAACGAAGCAGAAACCGAGCTGTCCGAAATCTGAACTCAAATTTGAACTCGAATCTGAACCGAAATTCGAACCGAAATCTGAAACTTAATTGTTGTGGACAAAGAAACGTGAACTGCTTTATGGAAAACCGAAAGCGGAATTTTTTTGTCGATTTTCTTTGATGTTTAACTGAAGTTTGTAGTTCAAAAACGGAAACTATTTGGAACGGAAATCGGAAATCGGAAAACTTTGGGTAATTGGAATCGATAATTGGAAAGTCTAATCGTTCGTGCTCAGTATCGTCAAGCTACACACCCTAACACACGCTACAAGCAATTTGGGGATTTGGCTTAATTTAAATATGGTTTTGTATTTGGAAGAATTTGGCAAATCCGAATAATGGGCTTAATTTAGTCCCAAACTGCTTGTAGCGCGGGGACGTTACCAGCAAGATGCTAAAAAACAACGAACTACAACTATGAAAACCATTTTACTTAAGCAAAAATTTGAAGAATTAGCCTGTGAAATTATAAATGAAGCAGAAACATTTTCTTTTAATCTTAGTGACTTACCTGAAATTGCAGATTATAAAATTAGCATTAGAAATGATAATGTTTTTGGAGAAATCTTAAGTAATTTAGACAAGAAAATTAATAATTGCATTTATTGGTTCGAGACTGAAAACAATGATTCTTGCAATAATCTCCAAAAACTTTTGGATGGTCAAAGAGAAAACTTAAGTTTAAATGCTAGAACTGTTCCTGTCAAAAATCGTAATAAAGATAGTAACGTACTTTATGTCGGGATTCGTCGTGGCGGACTAACTAAGAAATATAATATGTCGCATCTTTCGGGAAGAATAAAAGTCCATTTAGGTTATTATAATGTAGGCTCTACTCAAGGTTTGCAATTTGCTCATTGGGCTAGAAATATTGATTGTAAAATCAATTTAAAAGTTGTCCAATTTGAAGAATTACCAAATGAATATTTAAACACAGTCGAAAAAATATTAGCCTTCAAATTAAAGCCCCTTATTGGTAAACATTAATCCTGCTGGTAACACACGCTACAAGCAATTTGGGTATTAGGCTTAATGGAAAAATTGGTTTGTATTTGGAAGATTTGGCAAATCCGAAAATAGAGCTTAATTTAGTCCCAAACTGCTTATAGCGCGGGGACGTTATAGGCAAGCTTCCGAAAAAAACGTAAATAAACAACTATTAGAAAATACATAAACTATGAAAAACCAAGACTTTGACTCTATAATTAGAGAAGCGGTTAAGAATAAGCAAACACTAGTATTTGAAGTCAGATATGGTATAGGTAATGATTTTCTTAAAATTGAATTAGATGCGTATATTTTTGGAGCTGATATTTATCAATATGACTTCGTTTGGGGATATTTACCAGACGAACAGAAATATTATAAACTTATGCTTGAGTTTGTTTATTCAATAAATCAAACACATAAAAAGTTTATCGTTCAAAACGACGCCGTATATCTTTATTCTTCTGAAGAAGAACATTGGAGTCGTGCAGACGATGGAGAAAACGAGAATCTAAAGGTTTACGTACACGGTTTAGTGGACAGAATAAATGAATAAATAGAAAATGAATTACGAGCGTTGAGTATTCGTATTTTCTATCTTTATATTTATTAACTCTGAAACGGAAATTCCAATGACGTGGATGAAACAAAAAGTTGAAATTGCAATTTTTCCAAAAAAAACTCCATTTTGAACCTGATTCTAAAGTGATAATTAAAATGCCTTCCATAATTTGATTTGTATATTGTTAATGGTAAAAAAGCCTGCCTATAACAGCCACTACAACGGATTTGGGCATTTGGCTTAATGGAAAAATGATCTTGTACTTGGAAGATTTGGCAAATCCGAAAATAGGGCTTAATTTAGTCCCAAACCCGCTGTAGTGCCAAGACGTTACTGGTGACTTGTGCCGAAATTACGCAGATAAAAACAATTAGAAAATAAGCATTTGTTTACGCAGAAAATTTACAAAGCAGAAGCGTGAAAGTTGGAACTTGCCAGCAGAAACTTGAAAAACAGAAATGTGAAAAACATTGCACCCAAAGTTGCGAACCGAAAATTAAAAGCGTGAAAATTGGAATTTTCCAACAGAAACTTGAAAAGCAGAATCTGCTTTTTTTGCTCAGAATTTATAAATAGAAAAGTGAATAATTGAAAATAATAAACCGAAAATTACGAGCTAAAAACAGAAACTTGAAAGTTGGATTTTGCCAACAGAAGCGTGAAAGTTTACGGTTCAATTGTAATTTCGACAAAACAAGCCACCAGTAACACACGCTACAAGCAATTTGGGGATTTGGCTTAATTGGAAAAATTAGTTTGTATTTGGAAGATTTGGCAAATCCGAAAGATTACGCTTCCTTAATCCCAAACTGCTTGTAGCGCGAGAACGTTATGCGCTATGTCTTCGAAACCGCCCCGTATAAACAATTATGAAAATAAAGAAAATAGAAATTAAGAACGTTAAGGGAATTCAACATCAATCTTATATCGTTGACTTATTACCTAACAAACCAAATATTTTTGTAGCGCCAAACGGTTACGGAAAAAGTTCATTTAGTATCGGTTTCGATTCGTTGAAGCCAAATAAGCTAGAGTTGGATGATAAACATCACCATATGAATAATTCAGCAAATTTGCCTGAAATTCAAATAGAAATAGATGATGCTGGAACCATTAAAACATTGTTGGCTGACAATACACAAAATACTATTTCTGATGAGTTTGATATTTTCGTGATTAATAGTCAACTTACAGCTAAAGCAAAAATTTTAAATATCAATGGAACAAGAATTGCAAAATCTTCTTTAGAAATCGAGAAAACAGTTTTAGTTAATACTGTTCCACAAAATAAAGAATTTGGCTATAATTTCACCGTCGCAAAAAAAGTATTCAGTGAAACTTCGGGTAAAATTTTACCAAATATCTCACAACTTCTTAATTCATCCAATTTTTTAGATAAACTCGAATCAACGATCGATTTTTCAAGATTTGAATTAGTAGGTAATTTGGCAATTATCAACAATGCGTTAATTGAGATCAAAGCTCAAACAGGCACAGCTCAACAAATTAAAAACTGGATATTACTGAACAAGCTACCACAATTAGTAGCGATAGCAGAACTAAAAAAATTGGCGAGTTTAATTCAAGCGTTCGATAATACAATCATAAGTGAGGTTGACTCTTTCTTAGCATCTTTTCAAATTATTAACTTAAAAAAGGCACTAGGAGTTGAATTCAAAAAAGCTATTAAGTACACTCACTATTTATCTGAGAAAGACGAATTTGAGAAAATCATAAATACTGTAAATAGTACAAGGATTAGGATAAAGCCAAAAGAAGACGGAAATAAATTGATCGTGGAATGGCCCAAAGCGCATGAAATTTCAAACGGACAAAGAGATGTCTTATCTTTTATTACGCTTTTATTATTAGCTCGAAAACATTTAAATAAACAAAACTGTATACTTATAATAGACGAGATTTTTGACTATTTAGATGACGCGAATCTCATTGCTTTTCAATACTTCATTACTTCATTTATTGACGAATTGAAAGCTAAAGGAAAAAATTTCTTTCCTATATTGATGACGCACCTTGATCCATTATTTTTCAATCATTTTTGCTTCAATAGACATAAACTTAAGGTCGTTTATTTAAAGGATGTTCCGTATGTTTCAAATCCTAATATTTTAGCTCTGATCAGAAAACGCGAAGACCCAACTATTCAAGCTATAGCGGACAAACACCATTTTCATTTTTATCCAACAACAGCAGATATATCAACAGAATTTGGTGCATTAGGTTTACCTCAAACTTGGGGTAAGTCTGAGAAGTTTCATGATATGATAAATTCTGAAGTTGCAAAATATTTGAATAATCAAACCGATTTTGATCCTTTGGCAATTTGTTTTGCTGTAAGGGTTAAAATAGAAAGTTTACTTTATGACAAAATTGCTGACCCAGCACACCAAATCGCATTTCTTTCTGAACACGGAACAAAAAAGAAGTTGGAATATTGCGAAACACTTGGTGTAGTTGTTCCTGAAACTTATTATCTACTTGGAATTATTTATAACGAAAAATTGCATTGGAGAAATGGTATGGAAATAATTCGCCCAGTCGCAATAAAGTTGGAAAATATTACAATTAAAAAGATGATAACGGACATAATCACATGACACAGCGCATAACACACGCTACAAGCAATTTGGGTATTAGGCTTAATTTGAAATCGGTTTTGTATTTGGAAGATTTGGCAAATCCGAATAATGGGCTTAATTTAATCCCAAACTGCTTGTAGCGCGAGAACGTTATGCGTCATTTTGCCTCTAAAAATCAACTTCATAATGAAAGAAAAAATATATCTAATTTTAAGTTTATTGTTTGTTATCAATTCTAGTGCTAAATGTGCAGACAATGGATTTTCAGTATTCCCATCAAATAAAAAAATTAAACAAAATTCAATATTTGTAATTAGTGGTTATTATTCAAGCCAAGATATAATTGAACTTCTTAACAAGGAATATCTAGTTTACCTAAAGAGTGGAAATGAAAAAGTCAATTTAATTGTTACGGAATTTCATAAAGGTCAATACAATGTATCACAATCTATTTTAAAACCAGAAAGAAACCTCAAAATCGGGTTAGAATATACACTTGTAATTGACAGTTTACCTGGAAATGAAAACTTAGAAAAGTTTAATTCTGAAACGTACAAATATGAACCGTTTAAATTCATAGTGACAAACGATATAGATAATGAAAAACCAACTTTTACTTCAAAACCAATCATAATAAAAAATGAAAGCAATTTTTTAGGTTGTGGGATATCATCATTTGTAGTTTTCAATTGTCCAATTTTAGACAAATCTGAATATTTGGTAAAAGCAACTATTAGGAATATCAAGTCTAATAAAACATCCACATATTATATTAATCCTTATGATGGAAAAATTAGTATAGGACACGGAATGTGCTCTGGTGCTTTTAATTTGGAAGATGAAAATAGTTATGAAGTTGAATTTGAAATTATGGATGCATCCGCGAATTATACAATTTGGAATAAAGAAAAAATCAAATTTAAAAAACCTAAAATTTAAAATACGATTAATTATACTAAATAAAAAAACGACGCATAACAGCCACTACAACGGATTTGGGCATTTGGCTTAATGGAAAAATGGTTTTGTATTTGGAATATTTGGCAAATCCGAAAATAGGGCTTAATTTAATCCCAAACCCGCTGTAGTGCCAGAACGTTATGGGGCAGTTGTGCCGAAATTACGCAGGTAATTCTGATTTGAAAATGAAGTTTGTAACTCGCAGAAAATTTACAAAGCAGAAGCGTGAAAATTGGAATCACCAGCAGAAGTCGGAAAGTTGGAATCTGACAATAAAAAGACGAAAAACTGAAGCGTGAAAATTGGAACTTGCCAACAGAAACTTGAAAATTGGAATCTGAAAAGCAGAAACGTGAAAGTCGGAATCTGCCAGCAGAAACTTGAAAAATTTAGCGCAAAAATTAAAAGTGAATAATTGAAAATAATAAACCGAAAATTACGAGCAGAAAAGCAGAAACGTAAAATTGGATTTTGCCAACAGAAGCGTGAAAATTTTGTGTGATAATTGTAATTTCGACAAAACAACCGCCCCATAACACACGCTACAAGCGATTTGGGCAATTGGCTTAATTTAAAAATGGTCTTGTATTTGAAAGATTTGGCAAATCCGAAAATTAGGCTTTATTTAATCCCAAACCGCTTGTAGCGCGAGAACGTTGGCAGTAATACTAAGCGAAATCAAGAGAATTAATTGAATTATGGAAAGTTTGTATATCAAAAGAAATAATAGACGATTGCTTATAGCGTTATTTTTTGGTGTATTCTTAACAGGAAGCTTTGGGATAATACTTTTATTTAATATCAATGGAAATTTAGATTACGAATATAAAGATACTAGATTAATAATTGGATTAACTTTTACCTTATTAAGTATCTTTTTGTTCTTAATAATCTTAAATTATTTTTCAACAATAAAAATTGATAAAACTAGCATCTCAATAATTTCACTTTTTAAAACTAAAATTTATCCAATTAACGAATTCGAAAAAATTACTATTTCAGAAATTACAGAATATTATGGTGCATTGACCGACAGATCCTGTATTACAATGAAAAATGAAGAAAAGTTAGACTTATACTCATTCAAATATTCTAATTTTTCTGAATTCAGAAAGTTTCTTGCAGTCCTAAAAGGTGGAAATATTGTTTCAGATAAATCAAAAGAAACGGACACCAAAAATGACAGCGATTTTAAAAATATAAAATTCAACGATAGCCATATAATTTCTTTTACAGGAATTACTTTTTACGTTTTCATTGTATGTTTATTAATTGGAATTATTAAAAATGATGACTTTAAAGATGACTTTTTTAAAATATTATTCAGCTTGATTGTAATAGTTCAAATATTTTCGGCGCAAATGAATTATTTTATATTGACTAAAGAATATTTAATTATTAAAAACAGCATAAAGTTTTGGAAAAAAGATATTCATAAATTAAATAATATTCAATCAATCGAAATAAACAAATATTATAAACAACCAGGAAAAAGCATTATAATTAAAACATACGATTATAAAGTAAAAGAATATTCTTCTGACAACTTATGGAATAAAACTTGGATTGATTTTAAAAGGAACATTGTAAATAAAACTATAACGATAAAAGATAATAGTAATTTTCCAAATCGACGAGTTACGTATTAAAAGTACTACTGCCAACAGCCACTACAACGGATTTGGGCATTGGGCTTAATGGAAAGATGGTTTTGTATTTGGATGATTTGGCAAATCCGAAAATAGGGCTTAATTTAGTCCCAAACCCGCTGTAGTGCCAAGACGTTAGGCCAGATTGCTCCGTTGACGAGGAACAGATAATTTTAATCGGGCATTTAGCCAGAAAAGAATTTAATGATGCAAAAACCGAGCTGACCGAAATTTGAACCGAAATCTGATTTTTAATTGTTGCGGACAAACAAACGTGAACCGCTTTTCGGACAACCGAGGGCGGAATTTTTTTGTCGATTTTTTTTGAGGTTTATTTGAAGGTTTTCAACGTTGATTTGTAATGCAAAAACTATCCGAAGCGGAAAATTGGAAGACGGAAATACATTCGCAATCGGAATCGATAATTGGAAGACGGAAAGGCTTTCGTAATTGGAATCGATAATTGAAATCGAAATTCATTCGTGCTCAGCGTCTGTGTCACAACCTAGCCTAACAGCTGCTACAAGTGATTTGGGCATTTGGCTTTATGGGGAAATTAGTTTGTATTTGTGAGAATTGGGTTAATCCGAAAATTGGGCTTAATTTAGCCCCAAACCACGTGTAGCACCAAGACGTTAGCGGTAATAATTTGACGAAAATTGCGTAAAATCCAAATATTGTACATACATTTGTACAAAATATAATAATTATGGTAGTAGCTAATATTTCAGATTTCAGAAAAGATATTAAATCTTACTTTGATAGAGTAGCAATAAACTTTGAAACTCTAATTATAAATCGTGGAAAAGATTCAGGGATTGTTGTTATTTCACTTGAAGAGTATAATTCACTGATTGCGACAAATTATGAATTATCAAACAGAACTAACGAAAGTAGGTTAGATTCTGCTATTGATAAATTTAAAAGTGGTAAGTCATTTTCTAAAGACTTAATCGAGGAATAAAATGAAATATGTATTTGTTGATGAATCTTGGGAAGATTATTTGTATTGGCAAAAAATTGACAAGAAGAAAGTTAAAAAAATAAATGATCTACTCAAAGATATTTCAAGAAATCCTTTTGAAGGAATAGGAAAGCCAGAACCATTGAAACACAAGTATGCAGGATTTTGGTCAAGAAGAATTGATGATGAACATAGATTAATTTACAGGTTTATCGATGATGAAATTCAAATTGTGAAATGTAGACATCATTACGACTAATATTACTACCGCTAACAGCCACTACAACGGATTTGGGCATTGGGCTTAATGGAAAAATGGTTTTGTATTTGGAAGATTTGGCAAATCCGAAAATAGGGCTTAATTTAGTCCCAAACCCGCTGTAGTGCCAAGACGTTATGGTGTATAGCTGTTGACGATCAACAGTTGATTTTAATCAGAAGCTTTAGTTCGAATAATACATAACGAAACAGAAACCGAGCCGACCGAAATCTGAACTGAAATTCGAACTGAAATTCGAACTGAAATCTGAAACTTAATTGTTGCGGACAAAGAAACGTGAACCGCTTTATGGAAAACCGAAAGCGGATTTTTTTTTGTCGATTTTCTTTGAGGTTTAACTGAAGTTTGAAGTTCAAAAACGAAAACTATTTGGAACGGAAATCGAAAAGTGGAAAACTTTGGGTAATTGGAATCGATAATTGGAATCGATAATTGGAATGTCAAATCTTTCGTGCTCAGCATCGTCAAGCTACACACCATAACACACGCTACAAGCAATTTGGGTATTTGGCTTAATTTGAAGTTGGTTTTGTGTCAGGAAGATTTGGCAAATCCGAAGAATGGGCTTAATTTAGTCCCAAACTGCTTGTAGCGCGGGAACGTTAACTGTCATTCTACCGCACCACAGCAGAAATTGAAATCGACTAACAAACTTCAATAAAAAGTATTATTTTAGCCATTGAATTATAACGATAAGAATTAGATGAAAAATAAATATGTTGATTTTATTTCGGATGAACATTTACTGAATTGTATTGCAAACCTTCATAAATCGTATTTAAAAGCGAAGAACAATATCACGAAAAAGAACTTCTACAGCAATAAAGTTGATACAATTAAATTGACTTTTGACGCTCAATTCAACGATATTAATCAAGAAAGTTTAATTCAAGCCGAAATATTACGCCAAATTGACAAATCTACAAACAATTCTATTGGAACTTTTCACGAGCAAATTTTGGGAGGAATTAACGGATTCCAAGTTGGAAATTTAAGCGGTTTTGATGTAAAAGCGAATGACGATACTTTGTTTGCAGACATCAAAAATAAACATAATACAATGAACAGCAGTTCGGCAGAAAGTTTATTTCAAAAACTAAAAACTTACGCCGACAATTACAAACAAGCCAAATGTTATTGGGTTCAAATTCTTGCAAAAGGCAGTTTCAACGATTTGTGGAAAGGAGAAATAAACGGCAAGGAATATAGTCATAGTAGAGTTTACAAAATATCGGGCGACCAATTTTATGCTTTACTTTCGGGAAAAGAAAATGCACTTTTTCAATTATACAAAGTATTGCCTACGGCAATAAACGACTATTTGGATTCGATTGAAAAAAGCGATACAATTAAAGAAAATTCTGCATTGGACGAAATAAAATTAGAAACTGAAATTACAAAAAGAACAATTTTAGACCAAATTACTTTTGAAAATTATAGTTATTATTTAGGTTTTGACAAGTTGTAATAGTTGTTCAAAAACTTCACAATAGAATAACCAACTTCCTTTCCTAAATTAACAGGAACCGCATTTCCGATTTGTTTGTATTGTTGAGCAACTGAACCCTCAAATTTCCAAGCATCAGGAAAAGTTTGAATTCTCGCATATTCTCGAACCGTAAACGGTCGAGTTTCTTCGGGATGACATCTTTCTGTTTGTTTTTGTGCAGGACTGCAAGTTAAAGTTAAACAAGGTTCGTCCCAACCTATTCTTCTTGCAATTCCAGTTTTACCTCCACCAAGATGAAAACTTCCTCCCATAAATTCTTTTTGAATTTCAAGAGGTAAATCTCGCCAATATCCTTTTTGTGGCACTAAATTCAAAACATCTATTTTACTTTGAGGATATTTCGAACCTTCTGATTTGGGTACGTTACAATCGAATAATTCCCCTTTTTTAAGGGCGTCTTTTAAGTTATAGATTTTCTTGTATGGCTTTGGGTATTCATATTTCAAATCAATATCTTTTCTAATTCCAACTAAAATCAAACGTTCTCTTTTTTGAGGAACGTTAAAATTTATTGCTTTTAAAACTTGAACAGGAACAACATTATACCCGATTTCATCTAAAATAGAAATCATTCCTTGCAAAGTTTTTCCGTTTTCGTGACTTAACAAACCACGCACATTTTCGCCAATACAAATTGGAGGATTTACTTCTTTTACGGCTCTTGCAAATTCGTAAAACAAAGTACCTCTCGCATCAGCTAAACCTAATTTTTTTCCTGCATAACTAAATGCTTGACAAGGAAATCCACCAGTTACAACATCGACTTTATTATGGTATTCCGAAAAATTCAATGACCTAATATCTCCTTCCAAAACATTCCAATTTGGTCTGTTGTGTCGTAAAGTTTGACAAGCCCATTTGTCAATTTCATTCAAAGCAACACATTTTAATCCTGCTTTTTCCATTCCAATGGCCAAACCGCCCGCACCAGCAAATAATTCTAAAACAGTGTAATCGTTTTCGGCTTCAACATAATTTGTAATTGTTTCCTGAATATCATTTTCTAAAAAACCTGCAAATAAAGTATCAACATCAGACTTTTTATAAACTCTATAATTACTCATAGGCTCACGGACAGCAGAAAGTTTTCCTTCCTTGTCCCAACGTCGTAAAGTTTCTTTACTTTTACCAATATACTCGGAAGTCTCCGAAAGCGTCAAATATTCATTCATAACCAAATTGTTTAACCTTACACAATGGTTACAAATTTAAAAGAAAAATTGGAATATCCAAACTAATAAAAAGAAAAAAGAACGACAGTTAACACACGCTACAAGCAATTTGGGTTTTAGGCTTAATGGAAAGATGGTTTTGTATTTGGAATGATTTGGCAAATCCGAAGAATAGGTCTTAATTTAGTCCCAAACTGCTTGTAGCGCGAGAACGTTAGCGGTAATGCAAAAAACCGAAAAGTGACGAAAAATAATCCTGAAATATTATTCAAAGAGCATCTTAAAATATATGTTTTGCCGAAAGACAAGATTATATTTGAAAGTGAATTAGAAAATCAAAATATTGAATATTATAGTGACATAGAAAATCAACCAATGTTTGAAAACGGAATTAGATATTTTATATTAGATGCAGACAGAATAAAACTTGATAAAATTTTTACGGAAAACGGAATTATTGCTCATACAGAAACAATTCCAACTTCGGATTATCGAGATGGAAAAAAAGCAATGAAATTGTACTTATTAGTTGGCGGAATTGTAGCAGGAATTACGATTTTAATGATAATTTTTCAAAGCTTGCTTAAATAAAAATGAAATGAAGAAAGGATTAGAATCTATAACTGAAATAATTGGTTGGCTACAAATTGTAATTTCTCCAACTATAATTGGAACTGGATTGGGTTTCATATTTTATTCCAATTTTGAAAATATGACAGGATTAATTTTGGGAATAATAATTTCTTTAATTGGATTTATAATTGGGATTGTTTTAGCAAACAAGAAATATAAAACAACTGGAACAGTTAATTTTTTATCAAGAATAAGTGCGACACCGGAAATTGAAGCAGAAAGCGAAATAAAAAACAAAAAGTAAAAAACAGAACGTAGATAAACAGCCCATAACACACGCTACAACGGATTTGGGCATTGGGCTTAATGGAAAGATGGTTTTGTATTTGGTATGATTTGGCAAATCCGAAAATAGGGCTTAATTTAGTCCCAAACCCGCTGTAGCGCGAGAACGTTGGCAGTAATACTAAAAAAACCGAACTTAATCTACTAATTTAATGGAATATACAGCAGAAGAGCGAATTCATAAAGCTTACGAAATAGCAAAAAAAGTATACTTAAATGAAATTTCAGTTTCTGAAGGAGCTCGAATAATTGCAACTACAGGACTTAAGGAAAGTTCTGCATTTGATTATATTTATGCTTATTCGAAATTAAGAGATAGTAAACTTTACACGCGAACTATAAATGCCTACGCAACAGATTATTATCTCAAACAAATTTATAATGAAAATGGTAACATTGGGCTTAGAAAAGCTTTACTCGCTCTTTACCAACATATAGAATACTATGAACAAACTTCAGGTGCTTCTGTAAAAAAAGGAAGAGAAATTTACAATCGATATTATAATTTAGTAAAAGACAATTTTTCAGAAACAGTATTTCCAGATGAAGTAGATAATGATGTAAAATATTCGGAAGGAAAAACAAAACAAATAATTGTAAATAGTTATGAAAGAAATCCATTAGCAAGACAAGAATGTATCGAGCATTTTGGATTGAACTGTCAAATTTGTGATTTTAATTTTCAAGAAAAATTTGGAGATTTAGGAAGAAGTTTTATTCACGTTCATCATATAATTGATATAGCGACTATTGGAAAGGAATATTCTGTAAATCCAAAAACGGATTTAATTCCCGTGTGTCCAAATTGTCACGCAATGCTTCATAAAAAAAAGCCTGCGTTTACAATCTCAGAACTGAAAGAAATAATGCAATAAAGTACTACTGCCAACACACGCTACAAGCAATTTGGGCATTTGGCTTAATAGAAAAATTGGTTTGTATTTGGAAGATTTGGCAAATCCGAAAGATAACGCTGATTTAGTCCCAAACTGCTTGTAGCGCGAGAACGTTAGCAACAATAATTTTGGACGACTACAGAAAAAACACTACTTTTGATACTATCAAATGATAGTATCAATGAAACCGCCATACGACATAACGCTTAAAATTTTAAAATCGATAAGTTCTATTTCCGAAAAAATTGGAGAGGTAAATGCTAATTATCTAAATAAGCAATCGCCACAACTTCGTAAACAAAATAGAATCAAAACTATACACTCATCTTTACAGATTGAAGGGAATACATTAACCGAGGAACAAATTACTGCATTGATTGAAAACAAAAGAGTAATTGGTCCAAAAAAAGATGTCTTAGAAGTATTAAATGCAATTATGGTTTATGACAAACTTGAAGAATATAAGTTTTCATCTGATAAAAACTTTTTAAAAGCACATCTTGAGTTAATGAATGGTCTAATTGAGAGTGCAGGAAAATACAGAAAACAAGGTGTGGGAATAGTTAAAGGAACAAAAGTAGAACACATTGCCCCTCCTCACGAAAATGTTCCCCATCTAATGAAAGATTTATTTGAATATCTTAAAGACTCTGATGAATTGACATTGATAAAAAGTTGTGTTTTTCATTATGAAATGGAATTCATACATCCTTTTTTAGATGGTAATGGAAGAATGGGAAGATTATGGCAAACTTTAATTTTAATGTCTGAATATCCAATTTTTGAGTTTTTGCCATTTGAAACATTAATTAGCCAAACCCAAGATGATTATTATAAATCTTTGTCGTTAAGTGATAAATCAGGAAAATCAACATATTTCATAGAATACATGCTTGATGTAATTGATAAATCTTTAGGCAGTTTACTTAATTACAATAATAGAATTTTAAAAGACTTAGACAGATTAGAATACTTTCTAAAACTTGGCATAAAAGAATTTACTAGAAAAGATTATATGAATATTTTCAAAGACCTTTCTTCTGCAACTGCGAGTAGAGATTTGAAAAAGGGAATCGAATTAAACATGTTTGAAAGTGTTGGAAATCTGAACAAAACGAAATACATTGTGAAATAATTACTGTTGCTAACAGCCACTACAACGGATTTGGGCATTGGGCTTAATGGAAAGATGGTTTTGTACTTGGGATGATTTGGCTAATCCGAAGAATAGGCTTAATTTAGTCCCAAACCCGCTGTAGTGCCAGAACGTTAGGCATAATTTTACCGCATGAAACTAAAATCCTGCAAACAATAATCTTTAAAGTAAAAAATGAAATCTGAAATCGTATACGTTGAAATTGAAACTGGAGCAAATCACGATGGATTAGCACAGATTGGAAAATGTTTCTTTTCAAAAACTGGTCTAACAATATATTTTAATGGAAATGTTTACCAAAAAGGCGGAAGAGGTAGCGCAGGCAACTATTATGATATTGAAACTGGAAATGGATACTGGATTTCTGGAGTTAAAAAAAACGGAACAGACAGACATAAATTCGGAAAAGGTATAATAGAAATAGACGAAAGTGTTATTGATGAATATTTGAAAATAATTGGAGAAACTGAATTGCAGAAAAATAAGTTTAAATTAGTTCAATTAAATAACGTTCCTGCAAAAGAAAAAGCAACAGAAATACTAAATGAAAAATACGAAGCTGAATTTGACAACTCTATTCGTTTCAAAAATCCAAGTGACTTAACCAAAATTGAACTTGAAAATTTAATTAAATATTACAACGATTTTGATTTACCGAAAATGTATAAGAAAAACAGAAAAGAGTTTATTGAAGAATTGAAAAATTTAGAAATAGAGCTTGAGAAACGAAACGTACAAAAAAACTATGCCTAACACACGCTACAAGCAATTTGGGGATTTGTCTTAATGGAAAAATTTGTCTATTTTAGCTTTTATAGAGTGAGCGGCGAGGAAAAGGCACTTTACATAGCCGCAAACGTTAGTGTGTATAGCTCCTTGGAGCGTTCTCAGCAGATGTTAATTGGGCGATTGGCACGAAAAGGATTCTAATGAAACAGAAACCGAGCTGGCCGAAATCAGAACTGAAAATTGGCGCTTAATTGTTGCGGACAAGCAAACGTGAACCGCTTTGTGGACAACCGAAAGCGGAATTTTTTTGTCGATTTTTTTTGAGGTTTAACTGAAGTTTGAAGTTTAAAAACAGAAACTATTTGGAACGGAAATCAAAAGGCGAAAAAGTTTTGCGCAATTGAAATCGATAATTGGAATGTCAATTCGTTCGTGCTTAACATTGCGTGTCACTACACACACTAACAGCCACTACAACGGATTTGGGCAATTGGCTTAATTTGAAGTTGGTTTTGTATTTGGAAGATTTGGCAAATCAGAAGAATGGGCTTAATTTAGTTCCAAACTGCTTGTAGCGCGGGAACGTTGGCGGTAATGCAGAAACAAATGAAAAAAAAATCAATAATTCTACTACTATTATTCACAAGTTGTCATCCATTATTTTGTTCTTGGCAGAATGGTTATGAACAACTGAATTATGAACCGTTAGAAAGGGAAATAATTGGACAATATGAGTTAAGTGAAAAATCCAAATCATATCTAAACGAAGAATATCAAACTTGGCCTTTAAGAATTGAGTTATCCGAAAACAAAGAATATAAATTACTGTTCGAAAACAATCCCGAAAATTTAGCTGACAAAATACCCGAAAATGGTCAGAAAGGTAATGAAACTAAAAAGAACGTAAAGGGAAAATGGTTTTTAGGTTTTAACGATAAAGAAAAGTTCTGCGATTTTGAATTGGAAGGAATTTGCGTTGAACCTTTATGTAAAAAAGACGGAAAAATTTCGATAACAATTACAATCGGAGATGGAGACGAGTGTAATGGAATTGTTTACGAAAAAGTAGAATAAATAAATGCACTACCCGCCAACACACGCTACAAGCAATTTGGGTATTAGGCTTAATTTGAAGTTGGTTTTGTATTTGGAAGATTTGGCAAATCCGAAAATAGGGCTTAATTTAGTCCCAAACTGCTTGTAGCGCGGGAACGTTACCAGCAAGGCTAAAAGACGAAAGAGAATTCAACAATATAATGATAGACAAAGAAGAAATTCTAAGACAGTTAGATTCCGAAGCGGAAAGTTATGTTTTTCCAATGCTTGATAATGGCTATTATTATCATGGCGACCAGAAACTTACTATCTTTAGAGACGAAAAGAGGTGGGCTATTTTATTAGAAATTTTAGCTTATAACAATCACTTAGATGGTTTAGAAGGAATAACAACCGTTGCAGCTGTTTTTGGAAATTGCTTGACAGGTTGGAACGACAATGACAACTTTAACTATTTTGCAAATGATTCCGAAATAGAAGCTTTCCTTTGTGATGAAAACAATTATCCATCTTATTTAAACCCGCTAGCAAAGACATTTAAAGTCAAGGAAATTGAAATACCAATAATTTTTGATTTAGAACATTATAAATCTAAGAAAATTGACTTTGAGTATGTAAACAAAATAACACCAAGGGAATTTATGCGTGGACTTATTCCTGAACACTCACATTTATTTTGGTTGACAAGAGAAGAAATTTCAAAAAAGATTCCCATTGATTTACCAACTTTTATGATACTTGATAATTGGCATCACCCAGACCTTGTAATAGGGGAAATACCTAGCGAAACAGAAACATTTAGACAATTGGCTGACGTAATTCTAAATGGAGATAAAAATTTATATAATACAAGTGAAGTTAATAATACACACTGGTCAAATTGGCCTGAAGGAGGAACACTATAAAAGCCCAGCTGGTAACAGCCACTACAACGGATTTGGGCATTGGGCTTAATGGAAAATGGTTTTGTATTTGGGATGATTTGGCAAATCCGAAAATAGGGCTTAATTTGTCCCAAACCCGCTGTAGTGCCAAGACGTTAGCGGTAAGTATCCCTCGCCGACAGCAAAAATGAACAAAACAATTTCAAAATTATATGAAAAAAATATTATTTCTATTTTTAATTTTTACAGTTTTCACTAAAATGAACGCACAATCCATAGACAAACAAAGACTAATCCACGCTAAAAAATCTGTTGTTCGAATTTTAATAGATGACAAACCTTCTGGTACTGGTTTTATTGTTTCGAAGACAGGTCAAATAATTACTTGTTGGCACGTAATTCAACCCGCAATTTCTGTAGATGAAACTACTAAACAAATTAAACTAAAGAAGATTACAGCCGAATTTGTTTCTGGAGAAAAAATAGAATTAGGAATTTATACTTACCTTTTTCAAGAAGGATACAAAGACGCATTAATTTATGATTATTGTTTTCTTGAACCTTCAATAAAAACTGGCATTTCCTACGAATTTTTAAAGCTTGGGAAATTTGAAAATGTAAACGAAGGAGAACAAGTATATTCTGTTGGTTATCCATTAGGTATAGAACAACAGTTTGTGTCAACCGGTATATTGTCAACAAAATGGACTGATAAAATTAAATTGCAAGATAATACAGAAATGAATAGAGAGGTTTCTTGGCTTGATTTAACAATGAATAAAGGAAACTCTGGCGGTCCAATATTAAAAATTGGAAGTACGGAAGATGAAGTTATTGGAATTGCAACTTTTATTTTAAATCCCTACGCAAATACTTCTCAAGAACTTTCAAATTTAAGTGCAAATCTTGGAGTTGACATCGCTTTTGGTGGAATTAGCCAAATGAAAGTAAATAAATTATTTGCAGACGCAGTTACTAATAATTCAATTGGAATTAGTGGTTGTGTATCTATAAATCATATCAATGGAATCCTAAAATAATACCTACCGCTAACACACGCTACAAGCAATTTGGGGATTTGGCTTAATGGAAAAATTGGTTTGTATTTGGAAGATTTGGCAAATCCGAAAGATAACGTTGATTTAGCCCCAAACTGCTTGTAGCGCGAGAACGTTATGCGGGAGTTGTGCCGAAATTACGCAGATAAAAACAATTAGAAAATAAGTATTTGTTTCCGCAAGAAGTTTAAAATGCAGAAACGTGACAATTAGAACTTACCAGCGGAAACTTGAAAAGTGGAAACTAATAACAAATAGAATCTCAAAAAATGCACATAATTTTAATTATTTTACCACTATTATTTCAAATTATTTTTGGCAGAAAAGCTATTGGAGGAGATATTAAATTAAGCTTTGGAGCGGTTTGCTTAATTAGTTTTTTAGGTCAAATTCTTTTGACAATTTTTGCTTTTAAACTAATTGTATATTATCTTGAAAAGAATAAAAATGCTTGTGGAATGCCATTAGTTGGACTTGTAATGTTGTCGTTACTTTTTTCGGTAATCTTATTTATAACAATGCTTATTCAAGACCGTATTAAAAAGTCATATGAAGATGATGAAATTGATAAAACTGAAGATGAAGATGATAAAATTGAAAATAATGAAAATGACGAAGACGAATATGAAGACGATGAAATTAATTGAAAACAATTAAAACTATTGGAGTTTGCAAACAGAAGCGTGAAAATTTAACCGTTTAATCATAATTCCGACAAAACAACCCCCGCATAACACACGCTACAAGCAATTTGGGTTTTAGGCTTAATTTGAAGTTGGCTTTGTATTTGGAAGATTTGGCAAATCCGAAGAATGGGCTTAATTTAGTCCCAAACCCGCTGTAGTACCAAGACGTTGGCAGTAATACCCCCAAAAATCGGCAGAAAACGAGAAATCTGAAAAATAAATCCTTGAAAAATTGTTTCTGAAATTAATTTGACTATTTTTGTCAAAACAAATTTTGTCTTATGGAAACATTTGGAGATATTATAAAAACTGAAAGAGAAAGCAAAGGTCTTTTATTAAGACAAGTTGCTTCTGCACTCGAAATTGATCAAGCGATTATAAGCAAATTTGAGCGTGGAGAAAGAAAACCAACAAAAGAACAAGTTGAAAAATTTGCTGAATTTTACGATTTAGACAAAAATAAATTAATTACAAGTTGGTTAAGCGATCAAATCGCAAATACAATTCTTTATGAAGAAAATATTGGAGAAGTCCTAAAAGTAGCCGAAGAAAAAGCATTATACCTAAAAACTATTCACAATGGAAAATAAAATAAAAGTAGTCGAATTGTTTGCAGGTGTTGGAGGTTTTAGACTTGGTTTGGAAGGATGGAATAACAAATCTGCATCATCAAATTATAAAGAAAATTTTGAAAGTCCTTACGAAGTAGTTTGGAGTAATCAGTGGGAACCGTCAACCAAAGTGCAACACGCATCAATGGTTTATGAAACTCGTTGGGACAAAAAAAGTCATTGCAACCAAGACATTTCAACCGTAGAAGTTACTGAAATTCCTGATCACGATTTATTAGTTGGCGGTTTTCCTTGCCAAGATTATTCAGTTGCGACAACGCTAAAAAATTCCAAAGGATTAATTGGAAAAAAAGGCGTTTTATGGTGGAGCATTCACAAAATTTTGAGCGAAAAAGAAAACAAAACAAAATATTTGTTTTTAGAAAATGTAGATAGACTTTTGATTTCGCCGTCGGGACAGCGTGGACGAGATTTTGCAATAATTCTAAAAAGTCTAAACGACTTGGGTTATGCCGTTGAATGGCGAGTTGTAAACGCATCAGAATATGGAATGCCACAGCGAAGAAAAAGAATTTTTATTTTGGCTTATTTAAAAGATTCTACGATTTATAACGAAATAAAAGAAACAACTTCAAGTGATTGGATTCTAAAAGACGGAACTTTAGCAAATGCTTTTCCTGTTCAATCTGACAATATTTTGTTTCCAAACGAATTCAAATTGAAAGGCGATATTGTTGAAATTTCAGAAAATTTCAACAAAAACGGCAAAAAAGGAATGTTTGAAAATACAGGAATTATGATTGACGGAATTGTGACTACAATCAAAACAAAACCAAGTTACGAAGACAAATTTACAATCCTAAAAGACATCATTCAAAACGGGGAAGTAACCGAGGAATTTTACATAAAAGAAGAAGAATTAGACAAATGGTTTTATCTGAAAGGTGCAAAAAAAGAAATGCGTAAAAACGCACAAGGTTTTGAATACAATTACAGCGAAGGCGGAATGATTTTCCCCGATTCGTTAGACAAACCATCAAGAACAATAATAACGGGCGAAGGCGGAAAATCCGCATCAAGATTTAAACACGTTATAAAAGTTGAAAAAGGTTACCGTAGATTATCGCCAGTTGAATTGGAACGGTTAAATATGTTTCCCGATAATCATACAAAATTTGAAAGTAATAAATATAATTTGGGCGTTCCCCAAGGGTCGGGCTTTCCGTTCCAATCTTTTGTTTTTTAAAGAAAAAAACAAAAGGATTTCCTCTTCAATCCCTAACGCAAAACCGCAATAAATATGAACATTCAAGTAATAATTGACAATCTAAAAAAAGGTAATTCAGAAGGTTTACAAATCCAAAAAAAAAATGGAATAATAACTTCAACTTGGTTGATTTACTTTAAGAATGATAAATTTTATTACTTTGATATCAATCAAAAAATTGAATTTATTAAACAATATTGCTATACTGAAACAGAATTAATTAAAGAATTTAGTAGTGGTAAATTTAATATTGAAGAATTTATAAATTAATTTGATACTGAATTCTTCTATTTTTAATTCTTTCTTCTAATTCATCTAAAGTTAAAAAAGCAAATGATGAACCTTTTTCATTTATACTTACAAAACAAAATCGAAATCTCGAACCAAGAATTTTACCAAAATTGAATTCATTTTCTGTAGCACCAAAAAAGAAACCTTTTGGATTTTCGGGTAAATATTTTTTTGTGGTTTTTAATTCTACTAAAATTATATCTTCTAAATAAGTTTGAACAAATTCAGAATTAACAATTTTACCAACCATTTCGGGAACATATATTACATCAAACGCCTGAAGAAATCGGTGTTCAATATTCAATAAATTTAGTAATTCTTTTTTCGTGGACAAATCGATTTTAAAAAATCCAGTTGTGTTTTCAATTAGATAATTTATTCCTTCTTTTTCTGTAACATTATTCGATAATGTCAATACAAATGAGTGTTTTCTTGACATTACTTTTCAGATTTTATTTCATAATTCTTATAATTATGATTTGGATTTATAGATTTTAAATCTAATAGTTCAGAAATATTTATTTCAAAAACTTTAGCAAACACAGCCATATTTGAAAGTGAAATATTCCTCTCGCCTCTTTCTATCATTCCAATATAAGTTCTGTGGAAACCTGTCAAAAAGGATAATTTTTCTTGGCTTATGCTTTTTTGAAGTCGTAATTGCTTAATTCTATCTCCAAATTCTTTTAAAAGAAATTCATTTATCATAAAAGCAAAACTATACATATTGTATGCTTTGATCAACAGACAATATGTATCATTAAAAAGATAAATTTCTCGGTTAATCGATATTGCGTTAGGGATTGCAGAGGAAATCCTTTTTTGGCTTTTTCTGCCAAAAAAGATTGGAACGAAAAGCCCGCCCCTTGGGGAACGCCCAAAAATTTTAGAACATTCGTATTCAGGAAAAGGGAATTTCGGACAAGTTTTAGAGAAATTTTATTTTGGTTACGAACCCAATTCTGTGTCAGAAGCAGATTTTGCTCAAATTGGAATGGAACTAAAATCTTCGCCATTAAAACAACTAAAAAATGACGAATTTCGCTCAAAAGAGCGATTAGTTTTAAACATCATTAACTACGTTAATGTTGTTAATCAGAATTTTGAAAATAGTGATTTTGTCAAAAAGAATGCAAGCATTCTTTTGATATTCTATTTACACCAAGCGGGTTTTGATATTTTGGACTATTTGATAAAATTGGTTGATGAATGGAGTTTTCCATCCACAGATTTAGAAATTATCAAGAAAGATTGGGAATTAATCACAAAGAAAATAGCCGAAGGAAAAGCACACGAACTTTCAGAAGGCGACACTTTTTATCTTGGAGCTTGCACCAAAGGTGCAAATGCTTTGTCGGTTAGAAAACAACCTTTTTCAGAAATACCAGCAAAACAAAGAGCCTATTCTTTTAAGCAAGGTTATGTAAATCATATAATTGCCTCGATTGCAAATGAAAGCAAAGAAATTTATGGAAAGTTAATTCCAAACGTTCAAGTTGCTAAAAAACAAACTATTGAAGAAATTGTAATTTCTAAATTTAAACCGTTTTATGGAAAAACTGAAGAAGAAATTATAAAAATTCTGAAAATTAAAATCAATACAAAAGCAAAAAATTTTTACGCAAGTTTGACAAAAGCGATTCTCGGAATTGAACTTGACAAAGAAATCGAAGAATTTGAAAAAGCGGAAATTATTGTAAAAACAGTTCGTTTAAAAGAAAATGATTTACCAAAAGAAGATATTTCATTTCCAAATTTCAAATACGAAGAAATTGTAAATGAAGATTGGGAAGATTCTGATTTCAAGGATGTTTTAGAACATAAGTTTCTATTTGTTTTCTTTCAATTCGAGAACGAAAAACTAATTTTACGAAAAGTGAAATTTTGGAATATGCCATATTTGGACTTAATTGAAGTTGAAAAAGTTTGGACAAAAACAAAACAAATTGTTGCAAAAGGCGAAATCGTAAAAGAAATAAAAACTAATAAAAAAGGCAAGGAAATTCGTTTCACGAATTTTCCCAGCAAGAAATTTAGTTCCATTTCTCACGTTCGTCCTCACGCAAAAGATTCTTCCGACACTTTTGAACTGCCGAAAAAAGACAAATTAACAAAGCAAAATGAATACACAAAGCATTGTTTTTGGCTGAACAATACTTATGTAAAAAATGAAATTTATCTGAAATAGAAACCGATAGGTACTACTGCCAACACACGCTACAAGCAATTTGGGCATTTGGCTTAATTTAAAGTTGGTCTTGTATCAGATAAATTTGTGTTTATCCGAAGATTTGGCTTCCTTAATCCCAAACTTCTTGTAGCGCGGGAACGTTAGGCGACAGCAACGAGCAACCGAAAGAAATCAATAACATTTGTTTCTTAAAAAGGAAACTTATATCTTTACAGAAAATTAAGATTAGTGAAAAATGGATTATAAATTTAAAGTTGAATTTCTTGAACCAGTTTTAGAGTTTTTGGAAAATCTAGACCCAAAATCTAGAGAAAAAATACTTTATAATATTTGGAAATCGAGAAGCGTAAACGATAATGAATTATTCAAAAAACTCGATGGTGAGATTTGGGAATTTAGAACTTTATACAAGAAGCAATATTTAAGACTTTTTGCTTTTTGGGACAAATCAGACAAAAAAGATACAGTTGTGATTTCTACTCACGGAATTATAAAGAAAACGGATAAAACACCGAAAGTAGAAATTGAGAGAGCAGAATCATTAAGAGTAAAATATTTTAACGAAAAGAAATAAGATTATGAAAACATATAGTTTAGATGAAGTAACAGATAAATTCGTTGGAGAAAAAGGAACAACAAATAGAGAAAATTTTGAAAACGAATTGAAAATTGACTTGATTGGCCAAACAATTAAACAAATTCGCAAAGAACGAAATTTGACACAAGAACAATTAGGAGAATTAGTTGGAGTAAAAAAAGCTCAAATTTCAAAAATTGAGAATAGCTTAACTGACGCAAGATTTGACACAATTATTAAAGTTTTTAAAGCCTTAAATGCCAAAATTAATTTTAATGTAGAATTACTAAATCAGAATGTAGCAATCCACTAAAATTGCCGATCGCCTAACAGCCACTACAACGGATTTGGGCATTGGGCATAATGGAAAGATGGTTTTGTATTTGGATGATTTGGCAAATCCGAAAATAGGGCTTAATTTAGTCCCAAACCCGCTGTAGTGCCAGAACGTTATGGGGCAATTGTGCCGAAATTACGCAGGTAATTCCGATTTGGAAATGAAGTTTGTAACTCGCAGGAAATTTACAAAGCGGAAGCGTGAAAGTTGGAATCGCCAACCGAAGTCGGAAAATTAGAATTTGAAAAGCAAAAGCTTGAAAGTCGGAATCTGTAAGCAGAAACTTGGAAAATAGAAACGTAAAAATTTGAACTCTCCTACTCTAACGTGAAAAACAGAAACTTGAAAAGTTTTGCGCATAAATTAAAAAGTGAATAATTGAAAATAATACGCCGAAAATTGCAAACCGAAAACCTAAACTTAAAAATTGGATTTCGCCAACTGAAACGTGAAAATTTTGCGGTTTAATTGTAATTTCGACAAAACAATCGCCCCATAACACACGCTACAAGCAATTTGGGGCATTTGGATTAATGGAAAGATTTGTTTGTATTTGGAAGATTTGGCAAATCCGAAAGATAACGCTGATTTAATCCCAAACTGCTTGTAGCGCGGGAACGTTACAGGAGAGTTTACCGCACCGCACTAAAAAACAACCTTTAACAAAAAAGATAAAAAAGCAAAATAAATGTTGTACTTTTGTGCAACATTTGTAATTTTAAGGCGTGGAAGAAAAAAGAAAAACTAGAACAATAACATTTTACAAAGATTACTTTGAAGAATTCTTTGTGAAGCAAAGGGAAAAAGTAAGAGCCAAAATAATTTGGACTTTTGACTTGATAGAAGAAGTTGACAAAGTACCCGAAACATATCTTAAACATATTGAAAGCACGGACGGACTTTACGAAATTAGAATTCAACAATCGAGCGATATTTTTAGAATATTTTGCTTTTTTGACAAAGGAAAAATTGTGGTTTTAGCAAATGGTTTTCAAAAGAAAACGCAAAAGACGCCGAAAAAAGAAATCGAAAAAGCACTTAAAATAATGGAGGAATATAAAAATGAAAAATAACAACATAAAAACGCTATCAGAGTTTAAGGACAAACACTATGGCAAAGTAGGAACAGCGGAACGTGACCAATTAGATGCTGGATATGAACAGTTTAAACTTGGTGTTTTAATACACGAAGCGCGACTTGAAAAAGGAATGACACAAGAGCAACTCGCAATTAAATGCGGTACTACTAAGTCTTATATTTCAAGAATTGAAAACAACGTAAAAGAAGTGCGTTTATCAACATTGCAAAAAATTGTTGAACTTGGATTGGGTGGACATTTGGAACTCTCAATAAAACTTTAAAAGCCACAGCCCATAACACACGCTACAAGCAATTTGGGGATTTGGCTTAATGGAAAAATTGGTTTGTCTTTGGAAGATTTGGCAAATCCGAAAGATTACGCTTCCTTAATCCCAAACTGCTTGTAGCGCGAGAACGTTACCAGTAATTACCCTCATATTCGCGCCCAAATTGACTCCTTCAGCTAACTGAAGAAAGTGAAAATTTAGGCAAATATTAAAAATACAAATGATTGATTTTCATAACATTAAAAGACTTTAGTTAGAATTAATATTAAATTACCGTCTTGAAATCGAAAGCTAACGGTGGAAAAGTGCTAAAAATCAAGAAAATAATAAGGAAGAAAAAAGGTATGCAAAATTTTAATTTAAAAAGTATCAATAAAAATATTAATTTGAATTCATAAATGAAGAGAACTCTAATTATCATAATTCTTGCGGTTTCACAAAACATGTTTGTCAATGCTCAATCCCTAATAATTAGTGGAAAAGCTGACTCAACATATTATGAAAAAAATCAAAAAATTTATTATTCTACAAAAAGTAGGAAATTCGACAAAAAAAAATTCATAATAATAGATAAACACTATAACTACACTTTTGAAATACCTATAAAAATAATTAATAAAAAAGAAATAAGTAGGTTGTTTTATACAGATGACGTGGAGGAAAACAAATATTGTGAAAGCCAATATTTTAACCTTAACGAGATTATTAAACAAATAAAAAATAAAAAAACGATTAAGATTTATTCTGATATAGAAAGAAATAATAATTGTCTAATGTATGGACAAATTGATGATGTAGAAAGGAAAACATGGATTGAGCATTATTCTGGGGTTTATAGAACAGAATTAGGAGATAAAAAAATATATTTAGATGAATATTTAAATTATAAATCAAATTATGATTCTTTGAATGAAAATTTGATGGCATATGAAACTGGAATTTGGCTATATGACAAAGAAAAAAATAAAATAATTATAAAAAACATCTGTCAATATAACGATGAAATGAAGATTAAGAGGTTTATTAATAAAGAAATTGTTTTTGAATATTATGCAAGGGATGGGATTATAGAAACAAGTACTGGTAACATATTTGTAAAAATGGATTTTGAAAATATGCACCTAAAACTTCGATAAAAACTTATAATTTGCTTAAAATTGGTTGAAACAACTCATGTATAAATAAACTATGCCAACAGCTACTACAACGGATTTGGGCAATTGGCTTAATGTAAAGTTCTTTTTGTATTTGGGATGATTTGGCAAATCCGAAAATAGGGCTTAATTTAGTCCCAAACCCACTGTAGTGCCAAGACGTTGTGTGTAACCTACCAAAAAACCACTAAAAATGAAACCATACCAAAGAGCACTTTTACCACCCATTGCAATTTTATTTATTACGGCTTTTATGGCTTATTTTCCAAATTTGAAAATGGGACCAATGGCATATTTCTTTCTTGTAAGTTTTGCTTATGGAAGCTCAATTTTTTCTTTTTATTATATTTTTAGCCAAATGTTTCCTGATAAAAGAAATACCGAAATTCCGCCACAATTTTTAAGAAAGGAACAAATAGAATTGTCTGGTGTAAGAGGGACAAAAGCTTTCCAATTAACTACGAACTTTTCACTCTTAACTGTAGTAATTGGTTTGTTTGCCTGTTACTATTTACCATTAAAATATAAAGAAAATGAATTAAATCAAAATGGTATTAAAACGAAAGGAATTGTCACTTATGAAATGTATTCAAAAACAAATATGGGAGAAATAAGAGGTTATAAATTTTTGGATAAATCAAACATCAATCATTCTGATATAATTAAAAATAAATCTTTAAAAGAGGGAGATACGATTGAAATTCTTTATTCTTCTAAAAGACCAGATATAAATAAAATTTTATCTGTTAATGATGAAATATTTGGAATATAATAGGCTACACACAACAGCTACTACAACGGATTTGGGCAATTGGCTTAATGGAAAGTTGTTTTGTATTTGGGATGATTTGCTTCGCCTGTTCGCTATCGCTCGAGTGGCAAATCCGAAGAATGGTCTTAATTTAGTCCCAAACCCGCTGTAGTGCCAAGGCGTTGGCGGTAATACAAACTTTTGAAACGTATAAAAAATTTACAAATAAAATTATAAATGTATCAATTTGGACAATTTACTGGTAAAATAGTTTTAATCCTTTTTTTAATTCTTGTAATTTCTGCATTAGGCATTAGGAATAAAAAAAGTCTACCTCTAATTTTATTATTCATTTTTGGGTGGACTTTATATGTTTTACCTATGGAATTAAGGCCTTTTTTTAAGGGAAATTCTACTGTATTATTTTGGTTTGGTATAATACCTAGTTTTGGGTGCGCATTTGCTTTACCTATATTTTGTCTGAGAAATAAGAGCCTTAATTATATTGAGTCAAAACGTAAACTATTGATTTATAGTCTCTATACCTTTGGACTACTTTTGGCATATGAATTATTAGAACTTATTAAGGGTTTAGGAACATTTGACTGGCTTGATTTAATGATGACTATACTCGGTCTTGTTACTTTGAATATAATATTCCAGAATTTAAAATCTAAATTTGAACCAATTTTTGAAAAGTAATTATGTCAATAGAATGTACTACCGCCAACACACGCTACAAGCAATTTGGGCATCTGGCTTAATGGAAAGATTGGTTTTGTATTTGGGATGATTTGGCAAATCCGAAAATAAGGCTTAATTTAACCCCAAACCTCTTGTAGCAAGGGAACGTTGGCAGTAATCGCAAAAAAAAAACGTAAACCTATATTTATTCCGTCCTAAATTCATATATTTGTACGTATAAATATTTTACGCTATGGATACTAAACTCACATTGAAGCTTGACCAAGAGATAATTGAAAAAGCTAAACATTATGCTTCTGAAAAAAAATTAAGCTTATCTCGAATTATAGAAAACTACCTTAATTCTTTGACTTCAGATAAAACAAATAATGACATACAAATTTCGCCGTTTGTAAAAAGTCTTTCTTCAGGAATTAAAATTCCAGCTGATTATGATTATAAAAAAGATCGTGCTGATTATTTAGAACAAAAATACAAATGAGCAGAATTTTTTTAGACACTAACGTTATATTAGATTTGTTGGGGGAAAGAGTTCCTTTTTTTGATTCTATTGCTAAAGTTGCTACTTTGGCTGATCAAAAAAAGCTTACTCTAATTGTCTCACCTCTTTCATTCACGACAATAGATTACGTTTTAAATAAATATGAAACATCTGAATCTGTTTTGAATAAACTTCGAAAGTTTAAAATAATCTGTGAAGTTTGTGAGATCAATGAAGAAACAATAGATAAAGCGCTGAATTCGAGTTTTAAAGATTTTGAAGATGCTGTTCAATATTTTTCTGCTTTACAATCTAACTCCTCAATGATTATAACCAGAAACGGAAAAGACTTTAAGCACTCTACAATTCCAATTATGACAGCCGAGGAGTATTTAAGTAGCATTATATAAAGCGACTACTGCCAACACACGCTACAAGCAATTTGGGGATTTGGCTTAATTTTAAAATGGTCTTGTATTTGGAAGATTTGGCAAATCCGAAAATAGGGCTTAATTGAGTCCCAAAACCGCTGTAGTGCCAGAACGCTAGGGTGTATAGCTGAAACATGAAGGAATCGTATATTTGATGTTCTTTTAAAGAACTAGGATTCAAAAACAAAATGTAAAAAAGGGCTTTACTAGAAGTCCACACTTTTTACAGAAAATATAAAACAGAAAAAATGACGAAAATTGCTTTAATAACAGGTGCAACTTCAGGAATAGGAAAAGCCACTGCGATTAAATTAGCCCAAGATGGATATAGCTTAATAGTGTGCGGACGACGTTCAGAGAAACTGAAAGAATTAAAAAATGTACTATCCACGAATGTGAAAATTCACAGCTTGATATTTGATGTTCGCGACAGAAAAGAAGTAGAACTTCAAATTAATTCCTTGCCTGCCGAATGGAAAAATATTGACGTACTGGTAAATAGTGCTGGTAATGCCCACGGACTTTCCTCAATTCAGAATGGGGAGATTGACGATTGGGATGCGATGATAGACGGAAACGTGAAAGGATTATTATATGTTTCAAGAGCCATAATTCCGCAAATGTTGGAAAGAAAAAAAGGGCATATCATAAATTTAAGTTCGATTGCTGGAAAACAAACCTATGCAAACGGTGCCGTTTATTGTGCTTCAAAAAAAGCAGTGGAAGCTATAAGCGAAGGGATGAGGCTTGACTTAACCGAACACGGAATCAAAATAACCAATATCGCGCCGGGCGCAGTTGCGACAGAATTTTCGGAAGTTCGATTTAAAGGAGATAAAGAAAAAGCACAAAAAGTTTATGAAGGCTACGACCCATTATTAGCGGAAGATATAGCCGATTTTATTTCTTATGCCGTCAACGCTCCAGATAGAGTAACCATTGCCGATGTAACAATATACTCTAAAGCCCAATCTGCACCTACAATGATTTATAAAAAATAAAATCGATCGAATAATAATGAGTCAATTTAGATAAAATGAGAAAGCAATTTGGTGCAAAAGCGAAAAAATCGGACATTGAAAAATATTCAAAATCAAAGTATTGGAATGGAAAAATCTTCGAGAATTTAGAAGTAACCAAAATGAATATCAGCATTCAGACCTTACCAAAGTTGTTATACAAACAATTTTGTAAAAAAGAAGCTAGAGAACCTCAGAAACCCTTATCTATTATTCCATTCGATAAAGAACTTTTTATTCAACCTCATCAATCTATGCAAAGCATTTGGTACGGTCATTCGGCAATACTGATGCGATTGGACAATAAAACAATTCTAATCGACCCTATGTTGGGGTCAAATGCTGCACCTATTGCCCCTTTTGCAGTTCAAAGATTTAGTCAAAATACATTAGACCTCATAGATGAATTTCCAAAAATAGATTTAGTATTACTCTCCCACGACCATTATGATCATTTGGATTATGACAGTATTCAAAAGCTCAAAAGCAAAACCAAACAATTTTATGTAGCATTGGGAGTCAAAAGACATTTGGTTTCTTGGGGAATTCACGAAGATACAATCACCGAATTCGATTGGTGGGACGAAAATCCATTCGGAGGAATCCAAATCACCTTCACTCCTACCCGACATTTTTCGGGCAGAGGATTAGCCGACAGAGCCAAATCACTTTGGGGTGGCTGGGCATTAAAAACTGCTAATGAAAACATTTGGTTCAGCGGTGATAGCGGTTATGGTGAACATTTCAAAGAAATAGGCACACGCTTAGGTCCATTTGATTTTGCTTTTATGGAATGTGGCCAATACAATGAAAATTGGCACCGAATTCATATGTATCCTGAGGAAAGTATACAAGCCTCAATAGACGCTAATGTAAAAAATATGATGCCGGTGCATTGGGCAGGTTTTGCCTTGGCTCAACACACTTGGACAGAACCGGTAGAACGTTTTACTCAAGAAGCAACTAGCAAAAACCGCAACTATTGTTTACCCAAAATAGGCGAATTATTCGATACTAACCATTCTCAAAGGCCTACTTGGTGGGTAAATCTAAATAAGTAATACAAATGAAAATATCCTTATTATCCATTATTCTAATTGTCTTCTTTAACTCAGCACACGCTCAAGTCAATCCTGAAATTACCAAAATCGGTATTCCAATAGAAATGCTTTTTCCGGAAGGAAAATCCAAAGCACTAATTTTGAGCTACGATGATGGACGCTCTGAAGACAGAAGATTGGTCAAACTAATGAACAAATATGGATTAATAGGGACATTTCATCTCAATTCAAATAAACTGGGACTTACTAATTACCTCAACAAAGCTGAGATAAAAGAGCTTTTTACTGGTCACGAAGTTTCGGTTCATTCGGCTAATCATCCAAATTTAACTGCCTTATCCAAAATTGATATCGTTTATGAAATTGCCGAGGACAGAAAAGAATTAGAACGATTAGTCAATTATCCCGTTAGAGGAATGGCATATCCCTTTGGGAACTATAATAACTTTTTAATTGAGACAATCAAAGGATTGGGAATTGAATATGCAAGAACGGTTTACGACTCTTATGATTTTAATATCCCAGAAGATTTCCTTCAATGGCGACCGACTATGCACCAATTTGGAAAAGCATACACGGAACCCAATAATCCTGAAAATGACAAAAGAGAATTGGAACATTTTTATCAAACCATAAATGAATTTCTTCAATCCAAAAATTTAGCATTAATGGATGTTTGGGGACACAGTTATGAAATTGGAAATGATGAAAATAAATGGAACGAAACTGAGAAATTCTTCAAAATGATTTCCAACAATCCAAGCATTTATTACGCAAAACAAATTGACATTGTCGATTACATCAATGCTTTCAACAATTTGAAAATTTCTGTAAACAAAAGCATTGTAATGAATCCAAGTTCATTGTCAGTCTTTTTTAAGAAAGATGGAAAAACCTATTCCGTTTTACCAGGAAAGACAATCGTTTTATCAAACGAATAATATAAAGATTATATTTTAAACACAGAATAAGCATTAGATATTATTTCGCAGAGAAACGCGAAGAATTCACAAAGTTTCGCAAAGTTATTTATGCTTAATCTCAAGGATCCTTTTTCCTTTGCGAATCTTTGTGTCTCCTTTGAGTATCTTCGTGAAATTAATTCCTATTTAGGAATTTCGGTTAAAAGGTAAAGCCCCGAATCTAATAAATTCGGGGCTTTTCTAATTTTATAACTGATATATAATTATTTCAACTGAGAACTGTCAACTCTTGTTGGAGTATCTTTTCCACTAATAATTGATGATGAACTTAGGGCAATAGCCTTAATTATTTCGGTCATATTAGCGATGTCCAATGTTTCAATTTCATCATCGGCAGTGTGATAATTCGGCTCGCTATCCATTTTTGAAGTCGAAATGGTATGTGCAGGAACTCCCAATTTGGCCAAAGTTGCATTGTCTGAGCGATAAAACAATTGCTCCTGCGGATACGGATCTGGATAAAATTTAAAAGCTGTACCTGCCAAATTCTTTTGCAAAATTTCTCCCATATTCGATTTTTCAAACCCAGTAATATAAGCAGAATTCTTTCCCCATTTAGACTCAGTTCCAATCATCTCTAAATTAAACATAGCAATCACCTTATCGGCATTAAGTTGTTTCGAGAAATATTTAGATCCAAAACCTCCCAATTCTTCAGCTACAAATGTTGTAAAAATGATGGTTCGTTCGTTGTTATTCTGTTTTTTGAAATAATTGGCAAGCATAATAACTGCGGTACTTCCTGCAGCATCATCATTCGCACCGTTATAAATAGAATCGGTTACTGTATGAGGAGCTCCTTCTTCTGGGGAACCTATACCAAGGTGATCATAATGCCCCGAAAAGATAACATATTCATCTGGTTTGCTTTTCCCCGGCAATACTCCAACCACATTATTCAGCATTTTTTTGGAGATAGTATTGCTTAGTTCGATTGAAAAAGTAGTCGCCTCTGGAACTCCAAAAACGAACAAAACCGTATTATTTTCTGGATTAGCCTTAATTCTATCAATATGCTGAATATTTGGCAACACCTTGTCAAAAGAAGCATCAACCAGTACCAAATAACTTTTGGTTCCGTTGTAATACTCATTAAATTTTTGACCTAGATTATCTCCTTTGTTAATTCTCACAACGGTTATATCGCTTTTCTCCGTTAAAGAAACTTGGGGTTGGTATGAAAATGTAACGGCCTTTGAATTATCGATTTCTTTTCCATCAATGATTATTTTGGATGCAATTGCTTTAGACTCCGTCATAGCAAACTCTTGTCTAAAATTGGCTGCTCCCATAAAGGTTTGCAATCCTGCTTTTTTAAATTCAGATTCAATAAAAGCCGATGCTTTATCAATACCGGGAGTAAAAGTTCTTCTCCCCTGCATATCATCCGCAGCAAGTACTTTCTCAATTCGCGTCACTTCGCTGGAAGTAATAATTTTATCAATCGATTGTCCATGCGCACTAATACACAGACTCAAAACAAATCCGCTTACAATAATTTTTCTCATATTTTATTTTTACAAATACAGGTTAGTAAAACCAAAAGTAGTTTTTTATTTGTAAAAAAGAGTAATGATTTAGGTGTTTTCACCTGAATTCAATTCTGATTTTGAAGCAGAAAGATTTGGCATTTTTGGAGGCATTGTTCCCGCTATTCGTTTCAATCTCTCTCGTTCTAAAAACGAGAGAGGATTTTCACTTCTATCGGGGCTAAGGGTTAGCACCCTACCTTTTTGCCATCATTTATAAAAAACAATTATGTTCCAACAAAAGGAGGCAATAAAGCCACAATATCATTATTTTTCAGAATTTGATTGTTGACTTTATCTATTATTTTTTGATTTACTGCCACACTAAAAGGAAATTGTCCAAGTTGGTATTTCATTTCCAATTCGATTAATAATTTACTTAACGGCAAATCCGAAAAATCTATTTTTTCACCACGGCATCTGGTACGTTCTACCAAAGCACCAAAATACTTTATTACAATCATTCGAAAACATTTAAATTTTGTAAAATAAATTCTTCTTCCAAAAATGCATCCGAAAGCATTTCTGCTTTCACATACGAAGTCAACGCCGAAGCATTTTTAACCACTTCTCCTATTACAATAATCGCCGGTGAAGCAATTTCGTTCTTTTTAACTAAGCCTTCAATAGTACTGATTGTCCCTATAACTTTCTTTTGAGATTTTTGGGTTCCGTTTTGAATAATCGCAACTGGCAAATCGTCTGTTCTATTGTTTTGGTACAAAGCAACAATTTCATTCAGTTTATTCATTCCCATCAATATAACAACAGTAGCAGAAGATTGTGAAGCCAAGGCAACATCTTTAGACAATTTATGATCAGAAGTTGTTCCGGTAATTACCCAAAAACTTTCAGCTACCTTTCTTTGTGTCAAACTAATTCCGTTGGAAGCCGGTACACCCAATGCAGATGATATTCCAGGAACAATGGCAGTTTCAATACCAAATTGCAAAGCAAAATCTATTTCTTCGCTTCCTCTTCCAAAAACAAAAGGGTCTCCCCCTTTTAAGCGAACCACATGACCATACTTTTTGGCCATTGACACAATCAGATCGTTAATTTGATCTTGGCTGTACGCATGACAACCAAAACGTTTTCCCACGAATATAATTTCAGCATGTTTGGCATACTGCAATAACTCTTCATTGACCAAGGCATCATACAAAACAACATCAGCTTCTTCTAATGCTTTTATCGCTTTAAGGGTAATCAATTCAACATCACCTGGTCCAGCTCCTACTATTGTTAACTTTGGCTTATTTATTTGTATCATGATCTCAAGGTATAAATGGTACTATTTTCGAAATAACTAAGTATTAATACTTATACAAATATAAGTATTTAAAATATTGACAAAAATAAATTTGCTTATTATTTTCTAAAAAAGAACCACTTTTAACTATTAGACAAAAAAAAGCCCAAAACTTGAGATTTTGGGCAAATTCTTACTCTTAAACTAATTATTCAATAGGCAAAACAAGAGTAGCTGTTATCGCTTCCAAAACCTGAAAAGCGGTTTCGGCCATTTTGTTACCTTTAGTATCCAAAAGCGGATTTACCTCAACTACTTCAATACAAACTACTTTCTTAGATTCAATAATTTTGTTGATAATGTCAATAATCTCATATTGATCAAATCCTCTTGAAACAGGAGTTCCTGTCCCAAACGAAATCAAATCACAATCCATCGAATCTACATCAAATGAAATATACAATACGTCGCAGTGAGCCAATTTAGCCAAAGCTTCACCAACACAGATCTCTAATCCTCTATAACGAACCTCATCTACTTTATAGTTTCGAATATGCAGTTTTTCGATTTGCTTATCTTCTGCTTCCTCAGTATCGCGAACACCAAAATAAATTAAATTTTCAGCCAATACTTTTGGACCATCAATACCAATATTTTTCATTTCGTCCCAATGTTCTTGGGTATCTTTGGCTACGTCATTGACTTGACAGTCTAAATTATCGTCACCAAGCACGGCAGCCAATGGCATTCCATGAATATTCCCAGATGGTGTTGTGTATGGCGAATGCAAATCGGCATGTGCATCAATCCATATAACACCAACTGTTTGCTCTGGATAAGCAGCTTTTATACCACTAATGGTTCCCAAAGCCGAAGAATGATCTCCAGATAAAACTATAGGGAAACAATTATTGGTCAAGCTCTTTTTTACTGTTTTATTAACCCTAGTGCATTGTTCAACAACATGTTCAATCCTTTTGGCAACAGAACTACGGTATTTATCATAGATGGATTCGTTATGCGTTTTTACATCTTCAAATTCATATTCATTAAAATAATCACTGTTTTTGTTTATCGCCGCAATCTCTATTGCATCAATCCCCATATCAGATCCACGGGTTCCTGCCCCAATATCCGATCGGTTTTTGATAATCTTTATTACTTTTTGCATCAAAAAATTTATTTTAGTTTCTGAGAATCTAAGTTTCTGAGAATCTAAGAAAAAAACTTAGAATCTCAGAAGCTTAGCAACTTAGTAGCTTTCTTTAGTAACTTATCTAAAATCATTTAAAGCCTTTTCAATAATGACAAGACATTCTTGAATTTGAGCTTCCGTAATAACCAATGGTGGTGCGAAACGAATTTTATTTCCATGAGTAGGTTTAGCCAATAATCCGTAATCTCTAAAACGAAGACAGATATCCCAAGCCAAATCTGAATCTTCTCCACTATTGATTACAATGGCATTCAACAAACCTTTCCCTCTAACCAAAGCGATTAATGGATTACGTTCAGCAATTTCATTAAGACCTTTTCTCAAAAGGATTCCTAATTTTTCTGCATTTTCAGATAAATTTTCTTCACGCACTACCTCAAGAGCTGCAATTGCAACAGCAGCTGCAATTGGGTTTCCCCCAAAAGTAGAACCGTGTTGACCTGGTTTGATAACATTCATGATTCCATTATTGGCCAAAACTGCAGATACTGGATAAACTCCTCCCGAAATGGCTTTCCCCAAAATCAAGATATCAGGTTGTACATTTTCATGGTGAACTGCCAATAATTTACCTGTTCTGGCAATACCGGTTTGAACTTCATCAGCTATAAACAATACATTATGTGCTTCGCAAAGTGCCTTGGCTTTCGCCAAATAACCTTCGCTAGGAACATAAACTCCAGCTTCCCCCTGAATTGGTTCTACCAAAAAACCTGCAATATTCTTAGAAGATTTCAAAACATTCTCCAAAGCTTCAGTGTCATCGTATGGTATTTTTATAAATCCTTCCGTGAAAGGACCAAAGCTTTTTCTTGCTCCTTCATCATTTGAAAAAGAAATAATAGTTGTTGTTCTTCCGTGGAAATTATTTTCGCATACAATAATTTGCGCTTGATTTTCAGCAATTCCTTTTACTTCATAAGCCCATTTTCTACATAATTTCAAAGCCGTTTCTACAGCTTCAGCACCGGTATTCATAGGCAACACTTTATCAAACCCAAAATAATTGGTTACATATTCCTCATAAACCCCTAATTGGTCATTATGAAATGCACGTGAAGTCAAAGTCAATCGCTGCGCTTGTTCGATCATTGCCCCAACAATTTTTGGATGACAGTGTCCTTGGTTCACCGCTGAATAAGCAGATAAGAAATCAAAATATTTTTTCCCATCAACATCCCACACATAAACACCTTCACCTCTCTCCAAAACAACCGGTAGTGGATGGTAATTATGAGCACCATATTTATTTTCTTTTTCAATTAAAACTTCCGATTTTGAAGAAAGTTCTTGTGTTGCATGTATCATAATTCTTTTTTTTATTAAAAACTCTACACAAAAGTAGCAAAAATTTTTTATTTACCAAATAAAATATTAATTTTGACTTAAATATTGATTTTTTAGATTAAAAATAGTTTTATTTTTTAAATATAAAGTCATTTTACTAATGTTAGAATTCATTTTATAGTTTGGTATAGCATATACTTAAAAAATAATTACTTTTATAATTGAAAAAAAAAGTGATTTTAACTTAAAAAACTAGAAATGGACATATTAGATGAATTTGACATCAGCATTATTAAAGAGTTAGAGAAAGATGGTAGAATGGCCTTTTCGGCAATTGCAAACAATCTTAAAATATCGAATACAATGGTGCATCAACGCATCAATAGATTAATAGAACAAGAAATCATTACAGGTATAAAACCAGTATTGAACGAAAAAAAAATTGGTTATGATTGGGGTTCTTTTACAGGAATTACTTTAAACAAAGACCAAGACTCTAATAAAGTCATTGAAGCTTTAAAAAACATACCCGAAGTAACCGAATGTTATTTCATTACCGGATCTTTTACACTATACATTAAATTGATAGCCAAAGATCATGAGCATATGAGAAAATTACTTTATGAAAAAATAGACAATATACCAGGCATTGCCAAAACCGATTCTATCATCGAGCTAGGTTGTGCTTTTAAGCGAAACGTAACTTTATAAACCACTATAAAAAATGTCTTCAAATCCATTCATTAAAACCACAAAAAAAATTGCATTTATTTCATCTTGTTTAAGTTTAGCCTTCTTGCTGCTTTCCTGTGACAGTAATCAAAGCGAATCAATTCCTACTCCAAAACCTACATTCAAATTACCATCATCTATAGGTATAGTAGGAGACACCAGTAATGTAAATGTATCATCAAGTTTTGGAACGGTTTTAATGGGTGGATCAACTGATGTTGATGCCGCTATGAAATGGATGATCAACAAAAGTAAAGGAGGCGATGTCATAGTATTAAGAGCAACAGGTAGCACTGGATATAATCAATATCTATATGACTTGGTAAAAGCAGATGGTAAAAGTCAAGTCAACTCGGTTGAAACCTTATTAATAAATAGTGCAGAATTAGCCAACAACCCAAAAGTTGCAGAAAGAATTAAACAAGCCGAAATGGTTTTTATAGCTGGTGGTGACCAATTCAATTACATCAGTTATTGGAAAAACACTTTAGTAGAAGACGCATTGAATTATTTGATAACGACAAAAAAAATTCCCATTGGTGGAACGAGCGCCGGTTGTGCCATTATGGGCGATGCTGTATATACCGCAGAAAAGGGTTCTGTAACCTCTGCTGAAGCACTTGCAAATCCATATAACGCAAACATGACAATACAAAGGGATTTTGTAAACAATCCGTATTTGAAAAACACCATTACCGATACACATTACAACAATCCAGACCGAAAAGGCAGACACTTTACTTTTCTGGCTCGTTTACTAAAAGATTTTTCAATTACAACTCCAAAAGGAATTGGCGTTGAAGAAGAAACAGCTGTTTGCATAGATGAAAATGGTAAAGCAATCGTATTTGGAAACGGAACCGCTTACTTTTTAAATGCAAAAGAAGGCGCTCCTGAAAACTGCTCCTCTGCAACTCCTTTAAATTGGGTTATAAACAAAAAAGCCGTTCAAGTATATACCATTTCAGGAAATAATACTTCAGGCAATGGCAGTTTTGATCTTACTAATTGGTCAACTGTTTCAGGTGGAACTTATAAAAATATGTATTGTACAAATGGAGTACTTACTATTGAATAACTATAAATCCTTCTAAAACAAAAAACTATGAACACCAATCAAATAACCAGCAGAACTATTTTAAAATTATTCCCATTATTCCTAATATTTTTGCTTTGCAACTTCAATCAAGCACAAACTCCAAAAGGAAAACTTTTTATTATTGGTGGAGGAAACCGCTCAGACAAACTAATGACTCAGCTTTTATCAATTTCCGGTTTACAGAAAAAAGATTATATTGTTGTCTTACCGATGTCAAGTGAAGAGCCTGATAGTGCTTATATTTATTTCAAAGAACAAGTTCAGAAATTAACACCTAATCGTATTGTAATGTTAAATTTCAACAAACAGACGGCAACAAATCCTGTTTTAGTTGATTCATTACAAAAAGCTAAACTTATTTTTATAAGTGGTGGCGATCAAACCCGATTTATGGGAATAGTAAGCAAAACTCCTGTTTTCAATGCCATACATAAAGCTTATCAAAACGGAAGCACCATTGCAGGAACGAGTGCAGGAGCAGCGGTCATGTGTGAACATATGATTACCGGAAACCAAAAACTGGAAACAAAATACACAGAAACCTTTAATAATATACGATATGACAATCTAGAAACTGCCGAAGGTTTAGGCTTGATCAAAAATGTAATTATAGATCAGCATTTTCTCAAAAGAAGTCGTTACAACCGACTCCTTTCCGGATTGGTTGAATTCCCTACTCACATCGGCATAGGTATAGACGAAAGTACCGCAATAATTGTACGCAATAAAGAAATTGAAATTGCTGGAGAAAGCGAAGTCATTGTCGTTCAAAATCCAAACGAAATCACAAAGGCGCCTAGAAACAATGCCATAGGAATCAAAAAATTAGAAATGGGTATTTACTACGAAGGTCAAAAATTCAAAATCAAATAATATGCTTAATTACAAAAATATTGTCAGAGCCGGAATGCTGTTTTTTTGCTTTTCTTTAATTGGTTATGCCCAAAAATTGGACTCCAAAGAAATAAACAGATTGAACAAAATTGCCCAACAGGTTACTATCATTCGAGACAATTGGGGGATTGCACACATCTACGGAAAAACTGATGCTGATGCTGTTTTTGGCATGCTTTATGCACAATGTGAAGATGATTTCAAGAGAGTAGAAATGAATTACATAGACAAACTTGGCCGCCTTGCGGAAGTAAAAGGCCATTCCGTTTTATATAATGACTTAGAAACTAGATTATTAATTGATGTCGATGAAGCTAAAACCGACTACAAGAATGCAGCTCCTTGGCTAAAAAAAATATTGAATAGTTACGCTGATGGTATAAACTACTATTTGCACAAACATCCTGAAGTAAAACCTTTGATGCTCAATCATTTCGAACCTTGGTATCCTTTACTTTGGACGGACGGAAGCATTGGAGCAATTAGTACAGCCGACTTATCCAATGCTGAACTAAAATCTTTTTATGGAGGTGCTGATAAATTGACTTATGTCGAAAAAGTAAAGGATATGCAAACGGGTTCGAATGGTTTTGCAATCGCTCCCTCAAAAACAGCAAGTGGAAATGCTATTTTATACATCAATCCGCACACAACCTTTTACTTTAGACCCGAAATACAAATTAACAGTGAAGAAGGGTTGAATGCCTATGGAGCGGTAACTTGGGGGCAATTTTTTATCTACCAAGGTTTTAATGAAAATTGCGGCTGGATGCACACCTCTTCGAATGTCGATGTTGCCGATATGTACGCTGAAAAAATCGTAACCAAAAACAATAAACTGTTTTACGAATATGATTCAAAATTATATCCGGTTATAGAAAAGAAAATTACCATCAGTTATTTAGAAAAAGGCAAATTAGTTCCTAAAACTTTTACCACTTATTTTACCAATAACGGCCCAATAATGGCAAAAAGAGACGGAAAATGGATTAGTCTAAAATCCAACAACCGTTCGATGAAAAGTTTGGAGCAAAGTTGGTTGCGAACAAAATCCAAAAACTTTGATGACTATAAAAAAGCAATGGAATTGAAAGCCAACACTTCAAATAATACCGTATATGCAGACAATAAAGGAAATATTGCCTACTGGCACGGTAATTTTATTCCTATTCGAAATAAAGACCTAGACTGGGGTAAAGTTGTTGACGGATCTACTTCGGCAACACAATGGAAAGGTTTGCACGATCCTTCCGAAACCGTACATCTTTTCAATCCTAATAACGGATGGTTACAAAACTGCAATTCAACTCCCTACAGTGTTGCCGGAATCAACAGTCCAAAAGAAGCCGATTATTTGCCATACATGGCTCCCGACGGAGAGAATTTTAGAGCAATAAATGCTGTTCGTCTTTTAAGTAAAGGAAACAGTTATACATTAGACAAAGTAATTGCCGATGGCTACGATACAAAACTTTCTATTTTTGAAGTATTAATTCCGGCCTTGGTTTCTAGTTTTGAAAAAAACATACAACCCGAAAATCCAATGTACAAAGAGTTAATAGAACCAATTACGCTATTAAAAAAATGGGACTATTATGCCAACGAAAGTTCTGTAGCCACAACATTGGCCAATGAATGGGGATACAAACTAAACCCAATTATACAAAAAGTGTATATAGACGAAGGCGAAATGGATCAAGTAGAAAACACTATTGAATTTGCAAAAACCGCAACCGCCGATCAACTTATTCCGCAGTTACAAACTGTGGTAAGTGAATTAAAAACAAAATTTGGAACTTGGCAAATCCCTTGGGGAGACCTTAACAGATTTCAGCGTTCTTCCGGAGACATTGATTTAGCTTTTAATGACACGCTCGAAAGTTTACCAATAGGAAATGGACCAGCACTTTGGGGAAGTTTACCAGCATATAAAAGTAGCTATCAAAACGGAACCAAAAAGCGATACGGTTATAATGGAAATAGTTTTGTTTGCGCCGTTGAATTTGGCCCAAAAATAAAAGCCAAATCACTTTTGGCAGGAGGAAATAGCGGTGATCTAAAATCAAAACACTTTATGGATCAAGCCGTAATGTATCAAAAAGGCCTGTTCAAGGATGTTTTATTTTACAGGGAAGACATTGAAAAAAATGCCGAACGCACCTACCATCCTGGAGAATAATTCATAAAACACTTCACTTTTATAATCCAAACAAAACCTTGAAAGAAGTAACTTTCAAGGTTTTTTTATAACATTATTATTCAGATATTTGTAAAAAAATAAAGCCATGAAAAATTTAAAATTTATAATTTTAGGAATGGTATTGTTTGGTGGTCAATCTTTTGCACAATTAAAACCAGTACAATACAAAGATGGTAGCCAAATTCTGAATGGTTTTAAGATTGCACCTATAAAGAGCAGTACCCAAAAACCGGGTATCTTAATCTTGCCGGCATGGAAGGGAATTGACAAACTCTCCAAAGACACCGCCGACAAACTTTCGAAAATGGGGTATTATGCCTTTATAGCCGATATTTACGGCGAAGGGAATTACCCAAAAGACAATAATGAAGCCGGAAATAATGCAGGTTTCTACAAAAAAAACTTTGAAGCTTATCAAAAACGCATTTCTTTAGCTTTACAACAATTAATTGCAGCTGGAGCAAATCCAGAAAACATTGTCGTTATTGGATATTGTTTTGGAGGAACTGGAGCACTTGAAGCAGCCCGTGGTCATCTGAATGTAAAAGGAGTCGTCTCTTTTCATGGAGGTTTAGGCAAGGATGATTTAAGATCCACAGAGCCTATTACCGCAAAAGTTTTGGTATGTCATGGAGCCGACGACCCTTATGAATCAACCGAAGAAATCTTAGCTTTCCAAAAAGAAATGAAAGATTCAAAAGCCGATTGGCAAATGATTTATTATGCCAATGCTGTCCATTCCTTTACCAATCCAGAATCTGGAAATGACAATTCAAAAGGTGCTGCCTATAATGAAAAAGCAGCTAAACGTTCTTTCGAGCATTTCAAACTATTCATAAACGAAGTATTAAAAAAATAATAACTTAATTATCCCAATCTCTAAATGAAAAAAGTCTTAGCCCTCTTGTTGTTTATCACAACTATTTCCAGTTTTGCTCAAAAAAAAGCGGTCAACAACGATGACCCGACCAAGTTCATGAACACCATAACAGCCGATAAGCTAAAAACCAGACTTTATATTGTCGCTTCTGATGAAATGGAAGGTCGCGATACAGGATCCAAAGGACAAAAAAAAGCCGGAAATTATCTTATCAGCCAATACAAAAAAAGCAAAATATCCTATCCAAAAGGAGCTACGAACTATTACCAGCCAGTACCGGCTGCATACTTGAATGCCAAACGCAATGAAAACTTGCCAGATTCAGAGAACATCTGGGCTTACATTGAAGGTTCTGAAAAACCAGACGAGGTTTTGGTAATTTCAGCGCATTATGACCACGTTGGTGTAAAAAACGGAGAAGTATACAATGGTGCCGATGATGATGGTTCCGGTACAGTTGCCGTTCTTCAAATTGCCGAAGCTTTTCAAAAAGCAAAAAAGGAAGGACACGGCCCTAAACGTTCCATACTGTTTCTTCACGTAACTGGTGAAGAACACGGTTTGCACGGATCACGTTTCTACTCCGAAAATCCATTGTTTCCTATAGCTAATACTATAGCCGATATCAATATTGACATGATAGGCCGTCGCGACATAGAACATGCAAATACCAACAATTATGTATATGTAATTGGTGCCGATAGATTATCAAGCGATTTGCACAACATAACAGTTGCACAAAACGACAAATACACACATTTAGACTTGGATTTCAAATTCAACGACCCAAAAGATCCAAATCATTTCTATGAGCGCTCAGACCACTATAACTTTGCTAAAAACGGAATTCCAGCCGTATTTCTTTTCAACGGAGTTCATGCCGATTATCACCAAAAATCAGATGAGCCTAACAAAATTGAATATGATGCTTTAGCAAAAAGAGCACAACTGGCTTTTGTAATTGCTTGGGATTTGGCAAACAGATCTGAAAGAATTGTAGTTGACAAAGCTATTCAATAAATAAATAGATCTACCCAAAAAAAAGGAGCTTCGAAGAAATTTGAAGCTCCTTTTTCCTTATAAACTACTTTTTTCCCAGATTACACTTAGCCAAAACAAATCCAATTAATTTGGAGTTCTATCGTACGTTATGTAATTTAGCCCACCGCGAATACATTCGCAGCTAAAAAACTAATAATAACTGCGAAACTTCGTTGAAAATCTTCCCGTTTTTGAGTCCAAAAAACAAAAACACTAACATTTGTAGTAATAGATAATGGCAAAAAAAACAAATTCAATTTTGGATTCAAACAACCATATATTCGAACATTTCTTCGAACTATCAGCTGATTTATTATGCATAGCAGGATTTGATGGTTTTTTCAAAAAAATAAACCCCGCGGTTACTGAATTATTAGGCTACACTAAAGAAGAACTATTTTCAAAACCCATAAACGAGTTTGTTTATACCGAAGATCAAGATTACACCTCAAAAGTCCGTAAAGAACTACTTAACAATAAACCGTTGTTGAATTTCGAAAATCGATATGTAACAAAAAGCGGGAACATTGTATGGCTCTCGTGGACATCCATGCCAATAACTGATGAAAAATTAGTTTATGCAGTTGCCAAAAATATCACGCACAACAAAAAACTAGAAGAGGAACGAAATTTACTTCTCTCAAAAATTACAAAAATCAATAAAGACCTCAAAAAATTAAGCTATACCAGTTCCCATGATTTAAGATCACCTGTAAACAATCTGCTTTCTATTTTTAGTCTTTTAGATGTTTCAAAAATTGAAGATTCCGAAACTCTGCAATTTATTGAACTTTTGAAGTCAACCAGCGAAAGCTTAAAACAGGCTTTAAATGATTACGTAGATATTTTAATTCATGAAGATAATGTAATTACCCAAGTTGAAGAATTAGACTTGAGTGAATCGCTAAACACAGTAATACAAACCATAAGTTCTTTGATTCAAAATTCAAAAGTCACGATTAATGTTGATTTTACAGAACTTGAAAAAGTAAATTTCAATAAATCATATTTAGAAAGCATATTCCTGAATTTAATAACCAACTCCATAAAATATGCCAAACCTGGCAGTTCACCTAGTATTTCTATACATTCAAAAAGGACAAATGGAATCGATCAATTGATTTTTTCTGATAACGGTCTTGGTTTCGATATGGAACTTGTAAAAGACAAAGTTTTTGGCTTGCACCAAAAATTCCACAACCATATTGACAGCAAAGGAATCGGTCTGTATTTAATAAACAACCACATTACCAGTTTGGGTGGTAAAATTGAAGTGGAGAGTAAAGTTAATGAGGGAGCAAAATTTACTATATCGTTTAAAAAAGATTCACCCCAAACAAAATAATAACACGAAAATTTATTCCACAAAAAAGCTTCGAATTTCTTCGAAGCTTTTTTGTGGAATCATTATAATTGATTACAAATCTTCTTTTACATCAGCATCGGGTGCATTTTTCTTTACGGAGTCAATTCCGTTGTCACGTGCTGCAGCCGATTCATACATTTCACTGCTACCTATAATTTGACCGTTACTCGCTTTAAGATTGAAATAAAGCTTTCCATTTTTGGCTTCCAACTTATCAAATCTTTCATCCACTTGAGAATTCTTTCTCACAGACTCGATTCCGTTTTCGCAAGCTGCTTTGGATGCATATCCTTCACTTGCAAGAATAACTTGTCCATTTCCTGCTTTTAAAACAAACTGAAATTCATCATTCTTTCTTTTGCTAACTAAAAATGTTCCCATAAATTTTTATTGAATTGGTTAATTATAAGCAATTTAATAAAATCTAATTTATTTTAATTCAAGAAATTAATATTTATTATTACACGAAACTTAACTCCACAAAAAAAGCCCCGAATTACTTCGAGGCTTTTGCCTTTTGGGTGGATGACCGGGTTCGAACCGGCGACCCTCGGCACCACAAACCGATGCTCTAACCAGCTGAGCTACAACCACCATTTGTGCTTAGCGGTTGCAAATATAGAACAAATGTTTACTTCTACAAACAAAAAATTAAAAAAAATTCAGCAAATTTACTTCAAATCTCCTAAACTATTGACTGCCAAATACCTTTCAACAGTAAAACCTTCGGCATGTTCAACGCCAGTTAGCCTTCCTAAATCCCTAGAACGGTAATTCAGGCTTTCCAAGAAGTTTTTACTCGATATTGGCGACTCAGGTTCATTAGAATTAGGATCATAAAATTGCGAACGGTACGCCAAAATAGATTCGATTTTCTTATCAGTAAACCCAGTAATATCCACTACAAAATCTGGTTCTATGTTTTTCCATTGTATATAATGGTAAACCACTTTGGGTCTCCAAGGTTTTTGGATTTCACCATCAAGAACCGTTTCAATTTTCATCAAACCAGATAAAAAACAAGCATCCGAAACTAATTTACTTCCTTTTCCGTGATCAATATGTCTATCGTCAATCGCATTGCATAATACAATCTCAGGTTGATACTTCCGAATCATTTTTATGATTTCCAATTGATGCTTTTCGTCATTGACAAAAAAACCATCCCTCATATTCAAATTCTCACGAACGGAAACCCCTAATATCTTCGCAGCGGCATTTGCTTCCTGATCGCGAATTTCAGCTGAACCTCGCGTACCTAGTTCACCACGGGTTAAATCAATAACCCCTACCTTTTTACCCAAAGAAACCTCTTTTAAAATTGTTCCGGAACATCCCAATTCTACATCATCGGGATGTGCTCCAAAAGCCAGTATATCTAATTTCATCTATGTTTTATTTTAATTATTTTCAATGGTAATTTCAATAGCAATTAAAAATCTTAAATCGTTGATCTTCATTCTAAAATCAAAAATCAAAAACCCTCTTCATCGTCATTGACTTATTTACGCTTTCCTCCCACTCTCTTTCGGGGATGCTGTCTTTTGTAATTCCGCAACCCATGAATAAATTGGCTTTTGCCGTTTTGAGATCAAAACCCATTTCAATTTCCATACAACGCAAATTGACAAACAAATCAGAACTAGTTTTATCCGATGTGGAGCTGCTGTTCAATTCTCCCAAATAACCGGTGTAAAAAGTCCTGTCGTAATTTTCATTGTCCAAAATAAACTGTTTGGATTCCAGTTTTGGCAAACCACAAACTGCAGGAGTCGGATGCAATAAACCAATAACTTCGTTCAAATTCTGTACCGAATTCAATTGACCCGAGATATCTGTTTTTATATGCCAAATACTTCCCGCTTTTACACTATAAGGTTCCGAAACCAAAATTGAATTTGAGACTTTATTCAACTCCGAGACAATATAATCGGTAACGAATTGCTGCTCCTGTTTTTCCTTATTCGCCCACACAACTTCCTCATAACCAGTATTTTTTTGTGTTCCAGCTAAAGCCATTGTTTTAAAAATATCTTCTTCCACTTTTAACAATTGCTCGGGTGTTGCACCCATCCAAATTCCAATTTTTGGATGAAAAAAACAATACACAAAAGTAGCCGGATATAATTGAACTAAGTTTTCGAAAGTTGTAACTAAATCAAAATCAAGTAAATCAATAGTTTCCTTTCGAGACAAAACTACTTTTTGAAATTGATTTTCTTGTATCGCCTCAATTCCTTTAGCAACTAATCTTTCAAAATTTGTCTTGATAATTTCATCAGGAGAAACAAATTCTTTTTTATTTTCAGAAACTTCTTTTTTATCAAATGCAAAATGCTTGATTTCAGAATACTCTTTTGGAATAATATAATTTTTATGTCCGTCGAAAGAAGAAAAAACAAAACCTTTTTCAGTAAAATCAACTACATCATACAAATTATCATTTTGCTGAAACATTCCAATTATAGCATCCGAATTGGGCTTGCAATACAAAACAAAAGGCAAGTTTTGCTGTAGTTGCTGTTTCACTTTTTCAAAAAAATCATTCATAATTATTGTTTCTCTTTCGTCAAAACCATATTCGTCAATTTGCAAAGCGAAACTAAATTCCCAGCTTCATCCGTAATTTTAATTTCCCAGAGATGCAAGCTTCTTCCTTTATGGATAATACGGGCAGTACCAAAAACAAAGCCTTCACGAATACTTTTTAAATGATTCGCTGAAATTTCGATACCACGTACTTCTTGGTTTTTATCATTAATAAAAAAATGCGAAGCGGCACTCCCAACGCTTTCTGCCAAAGCCACCGAAGCACCTCCATGCAATAAACCCATTGGCTGATGCACTGATGGATTCACAGGCATTTTGGCAACAAGAAATCCTTCGCCAGCATCTATAAACTCAATATTTAGCGTTTCCATCAAAGTGTTTTTGGAAAACTGATTACAATATTCGAGCATTTTATCTTTATCTATTAGCATATCTTGATTTTAAAGATTGTAAAAATACGCTAAATTGATAATTCAAAAAAGAAATAAATGAAATGCTAAAGAAACTAAAAATCTAATCCCTCGAACAAACCCAAAAATCTAATTTATTGTTATTTTTACAAAAAATACAACGAAATGCGTCGAATCACCTTACTGTTTTTAACTGGAATTATACTTTCATTTTGCTCTTGTCGTAGTGATTTTGAAACCGTGGCCAGTACTGGTGATTTAACTTTTTCAAAAGACACGGTTTATTTGGATACGGTTTTCACCAATTTGAGTTCGAGTACATACGCCCTAAAAGTGTATAACCATTCCAAAAATGACATCAATATACCGATCATTAAATTTGCCAATGGAGCAAACTCAAGATACAGAATGTCCGTTGATGGTGCTCAGGGTAATCAAGGAAAGATGTTCGAAAATGTTACACTATTAGCCAAAGACAGCTTGTATATCTTTATAGAAACAACCGTAGAAAGTGACAACACTACCCCAACCGAATTTCTATATACCGACCAAATTGAATTTGACAGTGGCGCAAATCTTCAGAAAGTGGAATTAGTAACTTTGGTGCAAGACGCCATTCTATTATACCCAAAACGTAATGCAGACGGGACCACAGAAACACTCCCAATTGGAAATGAAAAAATAAGTGGTTTCTATTTGGACAAAAATGATCCAATTCACGGTAACGAACTTATTTTCACCAACAAAAAAGCCTATGTAATTTACGGATATGCCGCCGTTCCCGAAGCTGAAACCGTAACTTTTGAAGCAGGAGCAAGAGTTTATTTCCATTCTGATTCGGGTCTAATCGTACCCAAAAATGCTTCAATGCACATTAACGGAAGTACATCCACAACTGATAAACTAGAAAATGAAGTGATTTTCGGCGGTGATCGCCAGCAACCGGATTTTGGTTATATTCCGGGACAATGGGGCACTATTTGGTTGCAAAACGGAAGCACCAATAACACAATTCAAAATCTAACACTCAAAAATGCTACTGTTGGACTATTTATCGAAGGCAATGACGGAACAACCATGCCTATAAAAAACACACAGATTTATAATTGCACCCATTATGGAATTCAAGCCAAAAATGCTTTAATCGAAGGAGAAAATATTGTTATTAATTACACAGGACAAGCCAGCTTAGCCTGTACTTATGGTGGAAATTACAAGTTCACGCACTCAACTTTCAACAACGACTGGTCTAGTCCTGAACAAGCGGCAGTTTATATTAGCAATTATATAGATGGTGCCACTCCAGAAACCAGGGACCTTACTGGAGCAACATTCAACAATTGTATCATTTACGGTTCGTATTCGAACGAAATGCTTTTGGACAAAAAATCGGGGGCTGCTTTCGTATACCAATTCAATAATTGTTTAATCAAATCAAACAACACCAAAGATCCAGATTATCAATTTGACACCGATCCCGTGCATTACAACGCTATTATTCTAAACAAAGATCCAAAATTCTTTAACCCAAATATCAACAATTTCAATATCGACGATACTTCTTCCGCTTTCGCAAAAGGAAATTCAACTTATTTAATACCACTTGACATACTAGGAATTACCAGAACACTTCCACCAGATTTGGGGGCTTATCAAAGTAAACCGTTTCCGAAAAGCAAGTAAGATTACAACACAGATTGCACAGATTAACACAAATTTCTTTGTCTAAAAAAAACACACAAACTTCTCATCCTGAGTTCATTTACCCCCAGATTCAGCATTAGAATTTATTACGCAGAGGCACAAAGGTTCGCAAAGTTTTTTAAGCTCTATTCAAAGAATTTCATTTTCCTTTGCGCATCTTTGCTAGTCCTTTGCGCAACTTCGCGGCATTTTTTCTAACGCGGAATCTAGGTTTATTGTTTTTCAAAACAGAAAGGCCTGGCATTGTTCTTTCTCGCGAAGGCCCAAAGACGCAAAATTAAAACCGTTTTCTTTGCGGCTTAGCATCTTTGCGAGAGCTCTATTTTGAAAAATTCTACTCAAAATTCGTGCTAATTTGTGAAATTCGTGTCTATTTCTTTATAAATCTAATTTTTCAAAGACTTTGCTTTTCACATTTGCTCTTACTATATATTTAACCTAAATTTGCACCGTTAAATACAACAAACTACACAACAATGATCCATTTCTTTGAAAACCAAAGCAAAACTGTTTTTGCAGTACAAACGCAAAACGAAATTTCGGCTCAAGACATTTCAAAACTTAACTGGCTTTTTGCAGATGCAAATAAAATAGAAAAATCCGTTTTGTCGGATTTTTTTATTGGACCACGTGCCACAATGATTACCCCTTGGAGTACCAATGCGGTAGAAATCACCCAAAATATGGGAATTTCAGGAATCATTCGTATTGAAGAATTCCAGAAAGCAACGGCCGATTTCAATGATTTTGATCCAATGCTTTCCCAAAAATACACCGAGTTGAATCAAGATATTTTCACGATTCACATTCAGCCTGAAGCTATTTTGAATATTGATGATATTGCTGCTTATAACAAAACAGAAGGCTTGTCTTTGAGTCAGGAAGAAGTAGAATATTTGGATAATTTGTCAACTAAATTAGGTAGAAAATTAACGGATTCAGAGATTTTCGCTTTCTCTCAAGCCAATTCAGAGCACTGTCGTCACAAAATTTTCAATGGAACTTTTGTTATTGACGGTGTGGAAAAAGAAACTTCTCTTTTTAAATTAATCAAAAAAACATCTCAGGAAAATCCTAACGATATTGTTTCGGCTTACAAAGACAACGTTGCTTTTGTAAAAGGACCAAGAGTACAGCAATTTGCTCCAAAAACTGCCGACAAACCTGATTTTTACGAAATAAAAGAATTTGATTCGGTTATCTCTTTAAAAGCAGAAACTCACAATTTCCCAACAACTGTAGAGCCTTTCAACGGAGCTGCAACAGGATCAGGAGGAGAAATTCGTGATCGTTTGGCTGGAGGACAAGGTTCGTTGCCAATGGCAGGAACGGCTGTTTACATGACTTCTTACTCTCGTTTATCAGCAAACAGACCTTGGGAAGACGCCGTTGCCGAAAGAAAATGGTTGTACCAAACTCCAATGGACATCTTGATCAAAGCTTCAAACGGAGCTTCAGATTTTGGAAATAAATTTGGACAGCCACTTATTACTGGTTCAGTTTTAACTTTCGAACACGAAGAAAACAATCGCAAAATTGGTTACGATAAAGTAATCATGCAAGCAGGTGGAATTGGTTACGGAAAATTAGATCAAGCCATTAAACATAAACCAAAAGAAGGAGACAAAATCGTTATCCTTGGTGGTGAAAATTATAGAATTGGAATGGGTGGTGCTGCCGTTTCATCAGCAGATACAGGTGCTTTTGGCTCAGGAATTGAATTAAATGCCATACAACGTTCCAACCCAGAAATGCAAAAACGTGCTGCCAACGCCATTCGTGGTTTGGTAGAAAGTGACAATAACCCAATCGTTTCTATTCACGATCACGGTGCGGGCGGACACTTAAACTGTCTTTCTGAATTGGTAGAAGAAACAGGAGGATTAATTGATTTGGACAAATTGCCTGTTGGAGACCCGACACTTTCTGCAAAAGAAATTATCGGTAACGAATCCCAAGAAAGAATGGGATTGGTTATTGGTAAAAAAGATATCGACATTTTACAACGAATTGCTGACAGAGAACGCTCTCCAATGTACCAAGTGGGTGATGTAACTGCCGATCATCGTTTTACTTTCGAATCAAAAACCACTGGTTTAAAACCGATGGATTATGCTTTGGAAGATTTCTTCGGAAGTTCTCCAAAAACGATAATGACAGACAAAACCATCGATTACAACTATGGCGGTTTAGAATATAACGTAAAAAATATAGCAACATACTTGGAGCAAGTACTGCAATTGGAAGCTGTTGCCTGTAAAGACTGGCTGACAAACAAAGTCGATCGTTGTGTTGGCGGAAAAGTAGCCAAACAACAATGCGCAGGACCATTGCAATTGCCATTGAACAATTGTGGTGTTATGGCTTTGGATTATCAAGGAAAAGAAGGAGTTGCGACCTCAATCGGACACTCTCCTATCGCCTCTTTGATTGACCCTGTTGCGGGAACAAGAACTGCAATTGCCGAATCGTTATCAAACATCGTTTGGGCTCCCATTAAAGACGGGTTGAAAGGAATTTCATTGTCTGCAAACTGGATGTGGGCTTGTAAAAACGAAGGTGAAGATGCTCGTTTGTACGCCGCCGTTGAAGCCTGTTCAGATTTTGCAATCGAATTAGGAATCAACATTCCAACTGGAAAAGATTCACTTTCGATGAAACAAAAATATCCAAACGACGAAGTAATCGCACCGGGAACGGTAATTATTTCGGCTGGTGGAAACTGTACAGATATTAGAAAAGTAGTGGAGCCTGTTTTACAAAAAGACGGTGGTTCTATTTATTATATTAATTTGTCCCAAGACGACTTCAAACTAGGAGGTTCTTCTTTGGCACAAACACTGAATGCAATCGGAAACGAAGCACCAACACTTAAAGACGCTGCGTTTTTCAAAAATGCATTTAATACATTACAGGAATTGATTTTAGACAATCAAATCTTGGCTGGACACGATATCGGAAGCGGTGGTTTGATTACTACTTTATTGGAAATGTGTTTTGCTGATGTGGATTTGGGAGCCAAAATTGATTTCTCAGTTTTCGAAGAAAAAGACATTATCAAATATCTTTTTGCAGAAAACATAGCAGTAGTTTTCCAAGCCAATTCAGACGAAGTAGTTGAAGCTAAATTGAATGCCAACAATGTTTCTTTCTTCAAATTAGGAAGCGCAACAACCGAAGCTACTTTAGACTTTGGCCCTTGTAAATTGGATATTGCGAAATACAGAGACATTTGGTTCAAAACCTCTTTCTTGTTAGACCAAAAACAATCTAAAAACGGAACAGCACAAGCTCGTTTCGACAATTATAAAAACCAAGTATTAAACTATACTTTCCCAACTCATTTTACAGGAAAAAAACCTGTTATTGACGGTTCAAAACCAAGACCGAAAGCAGCAATCATCCGTGAAAAAGGAAGTAACTCTGAGCGTGAAATGGCGAATGCAATGTATTTGGCAGGTTTTGACGTAAAAGACGTTCACATGACCGATTTGATTTCGGGACGTGAAAACCTGGAAGACATTCAATTCATCGGAGCTGTTGGAGGATTCTCTAATTCAGATGTTTTGGGTTCTGCCAAAGGTTGGGCCGGAGCATTCAAATACAACGAAAAAGCAAATACAGCATTGAAAAACTTCTTCAAAAGAGAAGACACTTTATCTGTTGGAATCTGTAACGGTTGTCAATTGTTTATGGAATTAGAACTGGTGAATCCAGAGCATGAAGTTCACGGAAAAATGCTTCATAACGACAGCCACAAACACGAAAGTATTTTTACTTCGGTAACTATTCAGGAAAACAAATCGGTGATGTTATCGACTTTAGCAGGAAGCACTCTTGGAGTTTGGATTTCACATGGTGAAGGAAAATTCAATTTGCCATACGCAGAAGACCAATACAATATCGTTGGGAAATATGGTTACGAAGGATATCCTGCGAATCCAAATGGATCTGATTTCAACACTGCAATGATGTGTGACACAACAGGCCGTCACTTGGTAATGATGCCGCACATTGAGCGTTCTACTTTCCAATGGAACTGGGCACATTATCCAAAAGACAGAAATGACGAGGTTACTCCTTGGCACGAAGCCTTTGTGAATGCAAAAAAATGGATCGACAATACAAACAAGTAAGATTTTAATAATTAAAATTTTATTTCCAAATAAAGCCCGTCTCTAACTTTTTTCAGAGACGGGTTTTTCATGAAGATTTTTGCCCTAAAATCTGAATTAACCTAAAAAACCACCAATGAATACCATCAAAAACCTTTTTATTATAGGTCTACTACTTTTAATAACTCCAGTATTTGCACAAATTTCAGATGAATCTTTAAAAATTAATCCTATGTTAGAATTGTATGGATCTAATGCAAAAACTTTAGGATTAAAAGGGAATGTAACACAAATGCATGAGCAGCAATTTTCGATAAACTCAAAAGGGAACGTAACAGGTGATTCTGAATTGATCAATAATTTTTATAAATTTTACCCCGAAGGTTCAACCAAAGAATTTGAGCAAAATTATAAGTATGTGCTCTCAAAAAAGCACTTTTTCAGCTACACCAACAAAGGTTATATTTCGCATATAGATATTGAGACTGTCAATGTTGGCAAAAATAAAGATACAACCGAAACCAATTTGGACAATGAAACTCAAACTCCAGATTTTTCTATGGCTGATTACAAATATGTACAAAAGAAAAACATTTTGTACAAAGGAGAAGAAGTTATCAAAAGTTCGCCAAAAAAGGCAACTACCAGAAATGAGTACTTTTATCATTTCAATGATGATAACCAAATCTTCCAGATTGATTACCAACCTACAGATTTATCCACAAAATACATCTACGATTCTAATGCACTGGTAAAAGAAGTGCATACTATTAAATCAGGCATTTTATCCCATAAAAATATTTATAAATACGACCATAATAATAGGCTAATCAAGATTGCAACAATTAATTCTGATAACAATACAAAATACCCAAACAAAGAAATCATTTTGACCTACAAACTTGACGAAAAAGGAAACGTAATCGAGAAAAAAATGGTGACCTATCTTTATAACAATAAAGGTACCAAGGAGTTTCTTGAAGGATTTTTAATTTTATATAATTATACCTACTTGTAGTTTTTTATCTAAAATTCCGTTTGTATCTTAGCCAAAAGAATAAACATTTAACCTTACCTAAAAAGCAACGCCCCTTGCTTTTTAGACTTTTTTAAAATCAACCTACACCCATGAAAAAAATTACTTTGCTGCTTGCTGCACTTGTATTAAGTGCAACACATTCCTATGCCCAAATTAAAGTTGCCAAAATCAGAAACAAGGACAAAGACCACTATATCGCTACAGTCATTGGCTATCCTGTTACCGGTCTTTATACTTTTGTAAATCAAGTTGAGCCTATAACAATCCTCAATGCTGACGGCACAGGAATTATGCAAAATGAAAATCTTGTAAAAGAAAATATCCTTTGGGGAATCGAATGTTCGGAATCTGGAGTTCCTATTTTTAAAGAAGGATTCAATAGTGCTTCTTACTCTTTTTGGTATAAAAAAAGTGATACGACCAAATCAAAATCAGAGGATGAAAACGAATGGATTTTACAACAATTTTCAATTCATCATGACAAAATGAAGATGTTCATTTCTGGAGAGAGAGTAAAAGAATATATCGAATAACAATATTCTGTATCAAAAACCGTAAATACTTGTATATCTCCTGTTTCGCAAATTATTTTACTCCAAAACCAATTAAAAAAGCGTTTTTCTAAACTCAATTCATCTAATTTAAACAATTTTAAGAAATCGATTTCGTTGATTACCAATAATGTAATTATATTAATCGTAATTAATCATTAGAAAATAAAAATTATTATTAATTTTTATTTAATTTGCGAAAAAATTTAACAATCATACAATGAGAACGATTACCCGTCTTTTTGATTTCCCTTACTATCAGCTTGAAAATTACAACAAATTAGATGCTTTGGTTACCAAGCAAGGTGATGTTTGGGTAAAAACCTCAACCCAAGAATATCTTGATAAAGCCAATGCAATTTCTAGGGCATTGCTAAGGATGGGCATACAAAAAGACGCCAAAATAGCTATCATTTCAAGCAACAATAGAACGGAATGGCATATCATGGACATTGGTATTTTACAAACCGGCGCCCAAAACGTACCGATTTATCCAACTATTGCTCAAGAAGATTATGAATATATTCTAAATCATTCTGAAGCCATGTATGTATTTGTTTCGGATATTGAAGTATACAATAAAGTAAATAATATAAAGGCGAATGTACCTTCCCTAAAAGAGGTTTTTTCATTCAATGAAATTGGGGGATGCAGAAACTGGACTGAGTTATTAAATTTAGGTGAAGACAAAAGTAATCAGGATGTTGTTGAAGATAGAAAAAACAATGTAAAACCAGACGATTTAGCGACTATCATTTATACATCTGGGACAACAGGACGACCAAAAGGAGTTATGCTGTCACACAGAAATATTGTTTCAAATGTGCTTAACAGTGCTTCCAGAATTCCATTTGAAGCAGGAAAAAGTGTGGCATTGAGTTTCCTTCCTATCTGCCATATTTTCGAAAGAATGATTTTGTATCTATATCAATATTATGGTGTTTCAGTATATTTCGGAGAATCCATAGACAAGATCAGCAGTAATCTAAAAGAAGTAAGACCAACTGTAATTACTGCCGTACCTAGACTTTTGGAAAAAGTATACGATAGTATTCTTGCAAAAGGAACCGAATTGAAAGGAATTAAAAAAATGCTTTTCTTTTGGGCTATCGATTTAGGACTGCGTTACGAGCCTTATGGAGCCAATGGTTTTTGGTATGAATTCCAATTAAAAATTGCCCGCAAACTAATTTTCAGCAAATGGAAAGAAGGTTTGGGAGGTAACTTAGATTTAATGGTTTCCGGAAGTGCCGCTTTACAGAAAAGATTATCACGCGTATTTGCCGCTGCCGAAATTCCAGTTATGGAAGGTTATGGATTGACCGAAACTTCTCCTGTAATTACTGTAAATGACATGAGAAACAGAGGTTTCAAAGTTGGGACTGTTGGAAAAGCCATTGACAACGTTGAAGTAAAAATTGCCGAAGACGGTGAAATTCTTTGCAAAGGTCCAAATGTTATGATAGGTTATTACAAAGATCCTATAAAAACAGCAGAAGCTATCATCGACGGATATTTCCATACGGGAGATATTGGTAATGTTGATCAAAACGGATTTTTGACCATTACAGACCGCAAGAAAGAAATGTTTAAAACTTCTGGAGGAAAATACATTGCACCTCAAATTATCGAAAACACCATGAAACAATCTCGTTTTATCGAGCAGATTATGGTTATCGGCGATGGAGAAAAAATGCCTGCTGCGTTCATTCAACCTAGCTTTGAGTTCATCAAAGAATGGGAAAAACTACACGGTATTGAAGTTGGGAAAACAAACCAAGAAATAATTTCCAATCCAAAAGTAATTGCACGTATTCAGGAAGAAATTGACCATATCAATCCAAAATTCGGAAATTGGGAACAAGTAAAACGTTTCGAATTAACGCCAGATGTTTGGTCAATTGACGGCGGACACCTTACTCCTACTCTAAAATTAAAAAGAAAAATCATATTGGAAATTTACAAAAAACAATATGAAAAAATATACGGTCATCCGCTGTAGACTTTTATATTTAAAAAACCTCAAAGTCCTGATAGTTACTATCGGGACTTTTTGTATTTAAAAACTTCTTATCTTCACAATTAATTAAAAATAACAGTTACGGTTTCATGCAATGAATGTATTTGAATCAAACTCTCACAAAGGCGCTAAGACGCAAAGAGAAGGTTTATAAACTTTGCGCCTTTGCGTCTTTCCGAGAAAAAAACATTACGTGATAACTGCCATAATCTATTAAAAACAAAAAATATCAACGCATGAAAATCAAAATCTACACCATGCTTTTCATCAGCCTACTTTTTATTGTGGGCTGTAAAGAAAAAACCGAAGACAGCGTAAAAGCCAATTATCTGGACTTCTCCAAAAGGGATGACCAATTTACGGGCGGTATCAAAATGATTCCTATCACCACTCCAAAAGGAACTTTCAAAGTTTGGACAAAAACCGTGGGAAACAATCCAACTATCAAAGTATTATTACTTCACGGAGGTCCAGGCCTCACCCATGAACTGTATGAGTCATTTGACGGCTATTTCCCGAATGAAAGCATTGAATACATCTACTATGACCAATTGGGTTCCTATTACAGCGATCAGCCGAACGACAATAGTCTGTGGACAAATGAACGATTTGTGGAAGAAGTGGAACAGGTTCGAAAAGCACTCGGTTGTGATAATACAAATTTTTATGTTTTAGGGCAATCCTGGGGAGGAATCCTAGCCATGGAATATGCTTTGAAATACCAAAAGAATCTAAAAGGGCTGATTATTTCCAACATGATGGCCAGCGCACCTGCTTACAACAAATATGCTGAAGAAGTTCTTGGGCCAAAACTCCCGAAAGCTGTTTTTGAGCAAATAAAAACATTTGAAAAAAACAAGGATTACACCAATCCAAAATACACCGAACTGCTTTTTAAATATTATTATACCGAACACATTCTGAGAATGCCTGTTGACCAATGGCCGGAATCCATAAACAGAGCTTTCAAGCACATGAACCCGAATGTGTATGTCTATATGCAAGGTCCGAGTGAATTTGGAATTACAGGAGATGCCACTTTAAAAGATTGGGATGTCACTGCCCGACTTAAAACGATTACCGTTCCAACTCTGGTGATTGGGGCCAAACACGACACGATGGATCCCAAACACATGGAATGGATGTCACACGAAGTGCAAAACGGACGATTTTTGTTTTGCCCGAACGGTAGCCACCTTTCGCAATACGATGATCAAAAAAATTATTTTAAAGGGGTGATTCAATTTTTGAGGGATGTGGATAGTGGGGATTTTAAGAAGGGATAATTCATTTTTTTTTAAATGAATTACAAATAAATTTTCTAACTCAAAAAACAATCATTTTTGTTAAAACAAGAAAATACTGCGCATGCATAATATTTCCCAAACTCCTTATTTTAAAGGAGTTTTTTATTTATATTTATAAAAAATTAAAAAAAAACAAATTTTATTATGCATGCATAGTATTTTTTTTATTACATTTGAAATCGATATAGTAGAATATGAAAAACAAAACAATAGATTATATCTTAAGAGCAACTTGGCAAGCCGTATCCAGAATGTATAACGAAGAAGCTCATAAATATGATGCTACGATGGCAACTGGATTTGCATTATTAAGCATTGACAGAGAAGAAGGAACACCTTCAACAGCATTAGGGCCAAGAATGGGAATGGAGGCTACAAGCTTGACCAGAACCTTAAAATCAATGGAGGAAAAAGGGCTAATAATTAGAAAGAAAAATCCAGAAGACGGCAGAGGAGTTTTGATTTACCTAACCGATTTTGGAAAAGAAAAAAGAGAGCTTTCTAAGAATACTGTTTTGAAATTTAATGAATCCGTGAGAAAACACATCTCGGAAGAAAAGATAAATAACTTCATAGAAGTTGCAGAAATTATCAACGAACTAATTCAGAATAAAAACATATTTAATCAACAAGAAAACAGTAATGATGAAACGCACCATTAAAAAAGTAGCAGTAATTGGATCCGGAATTATGGGTTCGGGAATTGCTTGTCATTTTGCCAACATTGGAGTCGAAGTCTTACTTTTGGACATTGTGCCAAGAGAATTGACTGATGCCGAAACCAAAAAAGGGCTTACGCTTGAAAGTAAAATTGTTCGCAACCGTGTGGTAAACGAGCATTTGGCCAACTCATTAAAATCGAAGCCCTCTCCTATTTACAGCCAAAAATTCGCAAGCCGAATCACGACTGGAAACACTACGGACGATATGGCCAAGATTGCCAATGTAGATTGGATCATCGAAGTGGTTGTGGAGCGTTTGGATATCAAGAAATTGGTTTTTGAGCAAATTGAAAAATTCAGAAAACCTGGAACTTTGGTTACATCCAACACTTCTGGTATTCCAATTCATTTCATGAGCGAAGGACGTAGCGAAGATTTTCAAAAACATTTCTGCGGAACTCACTTTTTTAACCCAGCGCGTTACTTAAAATTATTCGAAATTATTCCTGGTCCACAAACTTCTTCTGAGGTTTTGGATTTCTTAACCATATACGGAGAGAAATTCTTGGGTAAAACTTCAGTTGTTGCCAAAGATACTCCAGCATTTATCGGAAACCGTATTGGTATTTACGGAATCCAAAGTTTGTTCCATTTGGTAAAAGAATTGGGATTGACTATTGAAGAGGTAGATAAATTGACTGGCCCGGTTATTGGTCGTCCAAAATCGGCTACTTTTAGAACTGTGGATGTTGTTGGATTGGATACTTTGGTGCATGTTGCCAACGGAATCTATGAAAACTGCCCAACAGACGAACAACACGAATTGTTCAAACTTCCTGAATTTGTCAACAAAATGATGGAAAACAAATGGTACGGAAGTAAAACAGGCCAAGGTTTCTACAAAAAAGTAGACAAAGACATTCTTTCTTTGGACTTGGATACTCTTGAATACCGTCCTGCCAAAAGAGCTTCTTTTGCTACTTTGGAATTAACAAAAACAATCGACAAACCAATCAACAGATTTAAAGTTTTGGTTAAAGGAAAAGACAAAGCGGGTGAATTCTACAGAAAAAGTTTCTCTGGAATGTTTGCTTACGTTTCCAACCGTATTCCTGAAATCTCTGATGAGTTATACAAAATAGATGATGCCATGAAAGCTGGTTTTGGATGGGAAAATGGTCCATTCGAAATTTGGGACGCCATTGGTGTTCAAAATGGAATCGAAATCATGAAAGCCGAAGGTCTTGAACCTGCTGCTTGGGTTACCGAAATGCTTGCTTCTGGAAGCACTAGTTTTTATACTGTAAAAGAAGGAGCTACTTATTTCTACAATATTCCAACGAAATCACAAACTAAAGTTCCAGGACAAGATGCATTTATCATCCTAAACAACATTCGCGAAAGCAAAAAAGTTTGGAGCAATAGTGGTGCTATCATCCAAGATTTGGGAGACGGAATCTTGAATTTAGAATTCCAATCAAAAATGAATACCATTGGTGGCGATGTTTTAGCTGCGATCAATAAAGCGATAGATTTATCCGAAAAAGAATACCAAGGTTTAGTTATTGGAAACCAAGCAGCAAATTTCTCTGTTGGTGCCAATATAGGAATGATATTTATGATGGCTGTGGAGCAAGAATATGATGAGTTGAATATGGCCATCAAAATGTTCCAAGACACGATGATGCGTGTGCGTTATTCTGGAATTCCTGTCGTAGTTGCTCCTCACGGAATGACTTTTGGTGGTGGTTGCGAAATGAGTTTACATGCTGACAAAGTGGTTGCTGCTGCAGAAACCTATATGGGATTAGTTGAATTTGGTGTTGGGGTAATTCCTGGCGGTGGAGGTTCGAAAGAATTGGCCTTACGTGCATCCGATTTATTCCGTAAAAACGATGTGGAATTAAATGTTTTACAAGAATATTTTATGACCATCGCTATGGCAAAAGTATCAACTTCGGCTTACGAAGCTTTTGACACAGGACTTTTACAACACGGTAAAGATATTGTGGTGGTAAACAAAGACCGTCAAATTGCAGAAGCCAAAAAACATGCGTTGTTAATGGCAGAAGCAGGTTATACACAACCTATCCGCAGAACTGATGTAAAAGTTTTGGGTAAACAAGCATTGGGAATGTTCTTGGTAGGAACTAACCAAATGGTTGCCGGTAAATACATCTCAGAGCACGATCTTAAAATTGCAAACAAACTGGCTTATGTAATGGCTGGTGGTGATTTATCTGAAGCTACATTGGTGTCTGAACAGTATTTATTAGACATTGAACGCGAAGCATTTTTATCACTTTGTACTGAGAGAAAAACGCTAGAAAGAATTCAGTTCATGTTAACCAAGGGAAAACCACTAAGAAATTAGATAATAGATAAAAGACGGATAGATGATAGACAGAGTCCGTAATGCGAAAAGTCTATCATCTATTATCTATCCGTCTACCATCTTAAAAAGAAAAAAAAATGAAAACAGCATATATAGTAAAAGCTTATCGTACTGCGGTAGGTAAAGCCCCAAAAGGAGTTTTTAGATTTAAAAGACCTGATGAGTTGGCTGCAGAAACCATTCAATACATGATGAATGAGTTGCCTGATTTTGACAAAACACGTATTGACGACGTTATGGTAGGAAACGCCATGCCGGAAGCAGAACAAGGTTTGAACGTAGGTCGTTTAATCTCTTTGATGGGATTAAAAGTAGATGATGTTCCGGGTGTAACTGTAAACAGATATTGCGCTTCAGGATTGGAAACAATCGGAATGGCAACTGCCAAAATCCAATCAGGTATGGCACATTGTATCATTGCCGGTGGAGCCGAAAGCATGAGTTTTATTCCAATGGGAGGTTATAAACCTACTCCGGATTATGCTGTCGCAAAAGCGGGACACGAGGACTATTACTGGGGAATGGGATTGACATCGGAAGCGGTGGCGAAACAATTCAACATCTCTCGTGCAGACCAAGATGAATTTGCTTTTCAATCACACAACAAAGCATTGAAAGCGCAAGCAGAAGGTAAATTTGACAAACAAATTGTGCCTATTACAGTAGAGCAAACTTTTATCAATGAAAAGGGTAAAAAAGAAACTAAATCATACGTTGTAAACAAAGACGAAGGCCCTAGAGCTGGAACTTCTTTGGAAGCATTGGCAGGTCTTAGAGCTGTTTTTGCTGCTGATGGAAGTGTAACAGCCGGTAACTCTTCACAAATGAGTGATGGTGCTGCCTTTGTACTCGTTATGAGTGAAGAAATGGTAAAAGAATTAAACCTTGAACCAATTGCACGTTTGGTAAACTTCGCCTCTGCAGGTGTTGAGCCAAGAATTATGGGAATTGGTCCTGTAAAAGCAATTCCAAAAGCCTTGAAACAAGCAGGATTGACTCTTAATGATATCGATTTAATTGAATTGAACGAAGCTTTTGCTTCACAAGCATTGGCAGTTACTCGCGAATTGAACTTGAATCCAGATATTATCAATGTGAATGGTGGAGCGATTGCTTTAGGTCATCCTTTAGGTTGTACTGGAGCCAAATTATCTGTTCAATTGTTTGACGAGATGAAACGCAGAGGAAGCAAATACGGAATTGTTTCTATGTGTGTGGGAACTGGACAAGGTTCTGCGGGGATTTATGAGTTGATGTAAAAGCCCCCTAACCCCCGAAGGGGAAATCACTAAAATTACCAACAAAAAATAAATTTACAAGTTCTTTAAAAAAAGTATAATCACATCTTTAACTTTATTTAGGTTAAAGAATTTAAAACCCTACTTACCCCTAGTAGGAATTCCCCCTTCGGGGGTTAGGGGGCTGATATGAGCGACAAAACAAGAGGTGGTCAATTCATCGTAAAAGAAACAAAATGTGAAGATATTTTCACACCAGAAGATTTCAATGAAGAGCAATTAATGATGCGTGACTCTGTAAAAGAGTTCGTTGATAAAGAATTGTGGGCACATAAAGATCGTTTTGAGAAAAAAGATTACGCTTATACACAAGAGTGTATGAAAAAAGCAGGAGATCTTGGTTTCTTGAGCGTAGCTGTACCGGAAGCTTATGGCGGAATGGGAATGGGATTTGTAAATACCGTTTTGGTATGTGACTATATTTCGGGGGCAACGGGTTCATTCTCGACTGCTTTTGGAGCTCACACCGGAATTGGAACAATGCCAATCACTCTTTACGGAACAGAAGAACAAAAACAAAAATACGTACCAAAATTAGCTTCTGGAGAATGGTTTGGAGCGTATTGCTTGACTGAGCCAGGTGCTGGATCTGATGCTAATTCTGGAAAAACTAAAGCTGTATTATCAGAAGACGGAAAAACATATTCAATCACTGGACAAAAAATGTGGATTTCGAATGCAGGATTCTGTTCTGTTTTTATCGTATTCGCAAGAATTGGTGACGACAAAAACATCACTGGATTTATTGTAGAAAACACTCCAGACAATGGAATCTCGATGAATGAAGAAGAGCATAAATTAGGTATTCGTGCTTCTTCTACTCGTCAGGTTTTCTTCAATGAAACTAAAGTTCCTGTTGAAAATATGTTGTCTGAAAGAGGAAATGGTTTCAAAATCGCAATGAACGCCTTGAATGTAGGACGTATCAAATTGGCAGCTGCTTGTTTGGACGCTCAACGTAGAGTAATCACAGGAGCGGTTAACTATTCTAATGAAAGAATCCAATTTAACACTGCAATTTCTCAGTTTGGAGCTATCCGTTCTAAATTGGCCGAGATGGCAACTTCTTGCTACGCTGGAGAAAGTGCTTCTTACCGTGCAGCAAAAGATATTGAAGATCGTATTACAGAACGTGAAGCTGCTGGTGCATCTCACCAAGAATCAGAATTGAAAGGTGTTGAAGAATATGCTATCGAGTGTTCTATCTTGAAAGTTGCAGTTTCTGAAGACGTTCAAAATTGTGCTGATGAAGGAATTCAAATCTTTGGAGGAATGGGGTTCTCAGAAGACACTCCTATGGAAAGTGCTTGGAGAGATGCTCGTATTGCTCGTATCTACGAGGGAACAAACGAAATCAACAGAATGCTTTCTGTTGGTATGTTAATCAAAAAAGCAATGAAAGGCCACGTTGATTTGCTAGGACCTGCTTCTAAAGTACAAGAAGAATTAATGGGAATTCCATCTTTTGAAACTCCAGATTATTCTGAATTGTTTGCTGAAGAAAAAGAAATGATCGGTAAATTGAAAAAAGCATTCCTTATGGTTGCAGGTGGAGCGGTTCAAAAATACGGTCCAGACTTAGACGCTCACCAACAATTATTGATGGCTGCCTCAGATATCTTAATCGAAATCTATATGGCTGAAAGTACGATCTTAAGAACCGAAAAATTAGCCAAAACAAACGGTGCTGACAAAATCAAAGAACAAATCGCAATGGCACAATTATACTTGTACCAAGCAGTTGATATCATCACTCAAAAAGGAAAAGAAAGCATTATTTCTTTTGCCGAAGGAGATGAGCAACGTATGATGTTAATGGGATTACGTCGTTACACTAAATATACGAATATGCCAAATGTGGTTGGTTTAAGAGAAACAATCACAACTAAATTAGTTGCAGAAAACGCATACTGCTTCTAATTAAATAATCTTTTTTAGTTTTTATTTGTAAAAAGCCGCTATTGTCCCTGAATGACAAAGCGGCTTTTTTATGTGATGATGATTTGGTTTATTAAATAATCCTAACTGAAATTATTACTAATCACGCTCTAATTTATCAATATCTATATCCGTAAGGTTTCGAATATTTCTTGTGATTTTTTCAATGCTCCAATCCCACCATTTTAATTTTAAAAGCCTTTCGATAACATCATTTGAGAATCGTTTTTTGATTTCAGCTGCTGGATTTCCTCCGACAATTATATAAGGTTCTACGTCTTTGATTACCGTTGCATTTGTGGCAATAATAGCACCGTCGCCGATGGTTACACCTGCCATAATGGTTGCATTATAACCTATCCAAACATCATTACCAATATGAATGTCACCTTTTTGTGGATATTGTTTTCCTTCCATAGCATTTTCCCAACCATTTCCAAAAATTGCAAACGGATACGTAGTTATAGCGTTTGTCAAATGATTGGCTCCATTCATAATGAATTTCACATCGGAGGCTATCATACAAAATTTACCGATAATCAATTTGTCTCCAACAAAGTCAAAATGGTACTTTACATTTTTCTCAAAGTTTTCCACGTTTTCAAAATCATCATAATAAGTGTAATCACCAACAATGATATTAGGATTTTTGATAACGTTTTTTAGAAAACAAAGGCGGTCATAATTTTGAAGTGGGAATTTTGTATTCTTATTTGGGGCTGTCATTTTTAAATTTAGTTTATTGAATTTAAATTATTGTCCATTACATGCTCTAACCTTATCAAAACTTTCAAAAACAATTATTTTAATTATTTCCAAATGTATTAAATACTTATTAAAAGCCATAAAACATCTTAGTGATAACTTCAGTAAAAATGACTTTTAAAAAACAAACTTTTTCGCTTCTCCTTAGGTTATTAGAACCGCGTGAGGGATTACTTCACTGTATATTTATTTCATAAGGGTTCAGTCAATTTCATTTGAAGCTAGCTACCGAAGTAGCGCGGACAGACCGACAGCATAAAGCCACGGGGGCCAACTCACCGCTATAGATGAGTTGCCCCCCGTGGCTTTATGGCAACATGTCCACATGAGCTTTTTGCGCACTGATGAAGTAAATTATACTTATACTTTAGATTTCAGCTGAAGCACTTTCGGGTTTGTTATCCATCCAGGCGGCAAATAATTTATAGCCTATAGAAAATATGATTGGCCCCACAAATAAACCTACGAATCCAGACATCATGAATCCGCCGATTACACCAAGAAAAATAACCAACATAGGCACTAGCGCCCCTTTTCCTAATAGCAATGGTTTTAGGACGTTATCTGATAGTCCGCTTAGGACAAAAAACACTGACCATAAAGCTGCTGCGGTGGTATTATCCAATGAAAATAGATAGGCAATTACCCCAAGGTTGATAATGATGGGACCGACTTGGATAATGGAAAGCATCAAACAAATAACTGTTAACACCCCCGCAAAAGGAATACCAGCACCAAAGAGTCCCACGGCTTGGATCAGGGTTTGGATAATGGCTACACCCAATATTCCTTTCACCACCTGATATACTGTTGACACTGAAATATCTAAAAATTCGTCACCTGAATCACCCGAAATTCTCTTGATGAAATTGGTTGCTAAATTTTGAGCACTAGTTGAAACCATCAATACTCCTGCAATAATTACGGAAAGAATTACCTGTAATAAAGCAACTGTAGAACTGAGTACGCTGCCCAGCAATTTTTTAGATAATTCTACAATTTGTTCTTTGTACTCGAGTACTCCAGCTTTTAGATCTGTGGATAATGAATAAAGAAAATCATAGGCTTTGTCTCCTACTAGAGGCCAGTCTTTGATGTTTTGACCTGGTGTTGCCACTTTCAAAGTACCATTCTCTACCCCTGTTTTTAATTCAGTTATACTTGCTGTAACCGAATTTACAAACAATACAGTTGGTGCAATAATGATTATCAATAAGGCTGCTGTAATTATAAATGAAGCAAGGCTTTTGCGACCCTTTAATTTTTTTTGCAAAAAATTGAAAGCAGGGTAGAATACAATAGCCAATATGATTGCCCAAAGAATTGGCATCATAAAAGGCAATAAAAGTTTGATACAAAATCCCAAAATTAGGAAAACTAGTCCTAGCTGTAAGATGACTTCAAAAATCTGTTTGCTTTTGTATGGGTTTGAATTTTCCATAAGAATTGATTTAAAGATTAGTTAAAAATTGTGAATATGTCTATTGCTTTTGTTTCTTTTTGGCATTGTTTTCATTGGCATCCGAAACCAGACGGCCAATAAGGATCACGGGATACAAAACCCCTATAATAGCTTCGATTTGCACCATTGCCCTAGCAAAGGGATGCAAAGGCACAATCTCACCAAAACCTGTTGTTGTGATTGTTATATAACTGAAATACAAGAAATTTGCCTGCAAAGTGTTGCTTTCAAAAGGCGGTAACGTGATTTGGAAAGCACCGGGAATGTGTTCGTATATAAACAAATAAATTACAGACCAAAAATTGGCTAAAATCATATACACCACTATGGAACCTATCACTCGATATTCGGTTATTGGCCCCGGCTCAAAAACTTTTTTCAAAACCAAAAAAATCAACAGCAGAAAAGTAGCAATGGTAAAAACAATATCGGCCAATAAAACAAATGAACTCGGTTGGAAAACCGAAATCCAGCCGAATAGAATAAAAAGGAATGGAATAATTGTGTACAAGATCGTTTGTTTTTTGGATTTGGATAAAGAAATAATCCCAGCTATAAGAAACAGCATCCAAAACACGTTGATAATAACCATGAAGGAAGAATAGCTTCCAAATATTGGAATCAGGAAAAAATGCATAATAAAAAGTAAGACCAACATTCCGCTGAGTCCACTTTCCTTATCCCAAAAATGATTTAAGAAACGATATTTTTTATTTTTTGTCATCCTATTTTAAAATTATGATTTATAAGTTATGAATTACATCTTCACTTTTGACCTTTGACTTTTGACTTAAAAAGGTATCGGCTCCACATCAACCCTTCCGATTGGCCGTCGTCCTAATCGAAATAACAGAAGAATTAGAATTGGGAAGAAACACAGTACTGCCATTACCAGATAAATATCTTTGTAAGCCAACAACATCGCTGGCTGTGACGTTTGGTTTGAAAGACTTTTTTCGGCTTTTTTTTGTGCTTCCCATGCCGATAATCCTTGAAGCATATAGTATTTTTTATTCTTATTTAATTGTGCTTTGGCCATTGGGTTTAATTCCGTTAATTGTTGGCTAAGACCTGTTTTATGTTGTACGTTCATATTGGAAATAAAAGTTCCCAAAATAGCCCCGCCCAATAATGAGGCAAAAACAGCACGTGAAATCACACCGCTCATCATTCTGGAATCCCCCAAAGTTTTAGGCACATTTTCAGAAATATAAAGTGATGCTGCTGGGTACAAAAAGCCAATGGCCAATCCTTTGAATATAAAAGGTCCAAAAAAATCGGCTGCATCAATTTCGGGATAAAATCTAAAATAAAGAAGAGTGTGATACATTCCATAACAGGCAAAACCCGTAACCCAAATTGTTGCCAAATAAATTCGCTTGAACAAAAGGTAAGTCGATAGTGGGATGGCTATAAAAAGCCCTATCAAAATGGCTAAATGTGTTCTTGCCACATAAATACTGTCAAAACCTAAAATATTGGTCATAAATCCAGTCACAATACTTCCTGTACCATTCATCATCCCAGTATAAAAAAAGAGCAAAGACCCCAGAACTACGTTTCGGTACTTATACACATCGGTATTGATTATAGGATTGTCGGTAAATCGAACATGGAGGAGATAAACACCTACGATAACGAGTAAAAAAGCAGTTGCCATAGCTACTTTTGGATCGGTTAGCCAATTGCGAGTTTGCCCTTCGGCACAAAGAAAAAGAATAATTATAAGAAACAAGAGCATGATGAGCCAGCCTCTCCAATCAAATTGAAAAACTCCTTTCATGGGCGCCACATCTTTTCTATAAAAAATCCAAGCCAAAAGTATTGCCACCAAAAAATTGATATTCAAAAAGTAAATCCCAAAAGTCCAGTTATGAATACTTGTCATTTCTGTTCCAAAATATTGGTACAACTGCTTACTGCCGTGAAGAATAAACTGAACGATACCATACAAAATGGGCATGTTAAAAGTTGGATTGTATTTTAAAATTATAGGAATTATGGTTGCAAAAATTCCTATGATAGACAAAATTGCCAACAAAGCCCGCCAAACGGTAAACCATTCAATTGTGGTTGCATACAACGAAGCCGTGTTGCAGATTATGGACGAAAAACTAACGGATAAAATCATCGTTCGCATCGGAATCTGCTTTCCTATTTTCATTCCCAAGGGCAAAAAACCCAACATCACAAAAAAAGGAATATAGGTCGAATAGGTAAAAACCGTGGTAGAAGCACCAAAATGACCCAATATCTGCGAATTGTCATAAGAGGTCACATTCAATGCATTAAAAAAAGGAATCGTAAGGAGATAAAGTCCTACAAGGGTAAACACACTTCCTTTTTTTATTGAACCCATTCTTTTTACTTTTTTATTTCCACAGTCACACTCATCCCTGGTTTTACGGATTCCAATTCTTTTGCGGAAGCTTCAAAATCAATTTTTACAGGAATACGTTGCGTGATTTTCACAAAATTCCCAGTCGAATTGTCCGGTTCCACCATTGAGAATTTAGCTCCAGTAGCCGGCGAAAAACCCACCACTTTTCCTTTAAATTCTTTGTCGTCAAGCGCATCAACAGTAATGGTCACTTCTTGCCCTGGTTTAATTTTTCCAATTTGGGTTTCCTTAAAATTGGCAGTGACCCAAACCTTTTGGTTCAAAACTAGTGTTGCCACAACCTGATTGGCATTAATCAACTCACCTATCGATATGGTTCTCTCACCTACATAACCGTCAGCCATGGCAATAATTCGCGTGTAAGACAACTGTAACAAAGCGTTTTCCAAATCGGCTTTTTTGCGGGCTACAGTGGCTTTGGCCGCTTCAAGATTGGTATAACTTTGTTTAGTGGTTGATACGCTCGCCAGTAACTGTTTTTGGCCAGCATCGAGATACGCTTTAGTCGATTGTAGTTTTGAAACTACTTGATCGTATTGATTTCTGGTAACTGCTGAATCGGCAATCATATTTTTAAAACGTTGATAATCCTTTTCGGCCTTGTCAAGACTCGCTTTATCACCCTCAAGATTATCTTTGGATGCAGCCTGATTTGCAGTGGCCGTAACTATGGATTGTTCCAATGAATGGAGATTCCCTTCGGCAACAGCCAAATCAGCTTCGGCCTGTTTTACTTTTATCCTGTATTCTTCATCGTCCAGAACAACCAAAGTATCGCCTTTATGAACAAATTGATTGGCGTCAAAATGGATTGAAGCAACATGCCCCGTTGCCCTGGCCGTAACACTGTTAATATAGGATTCAACTTGGGCATTATTGGTTGTCTCATACCGATGAAAATCGAAAATCAAGCTTAATATCCAAATGCCTCCTCCTATAATGAAAATAAAAGAAAGAATAGTCAATATTGTATTTCTCTTTTTTTCGCTTTTTACGACAGCTTCGTTGATGGTTTTATCTTCGCTCATAAAAAAAAATTAAAGTTTACCCATTGCATACTGCAGGGAATAATATTGAATAATTGCATCTATATTGGCATTATTTAGTGAAATTTTAGCTTCGTTCAACTGCAATTCGGCATCAACGATATCGCTGATTACGGCAAAATCATTGTCATAACGGCTTTTTACGATTTTGTAATTGCTCAGTGCCAAATCAACATCTTTCTTAAAAGTTGTTATGTTTCTCGCACTTTCCGTAAATCGAATATAGGCTGCCTTTACATCTTGATTGATTTGATCTTTGGTAGCCGCAAGTGCAATATTGCTTTTATCTATTTGCAGCTTATCCGCATTGGCACGGTGTTTTATATTATAAAAACTGGAAATTTCCCAACTGAGAGACACTCCCGCCGCCCAATAATTGAGAATATTATCTGAATAATTAGGCCATTGCGCGGGATATTGTGTATTGAAAAGCAAGTTGGCATTGATATAAGGTTTAAAACCGCTCTTGGTTATATCCAAGGATGACTCGGCTATTTTAACATTGATTTGTGATCTTTTGATTTCATAACGATTTTCATAGGCTTCAGACAAACTTTCCTGCAAACTGACCTCTTTCGCAGGAATTAAAATACCATCCAATACCGGTTTTAGTCTGGTATTGGTAGGAAGCCCTGTCAATATATCCAAATAATTGCTGATTAACTCGATTGAATTGGAACTGCGAAAAACCGCCACCTCAAAATTCGACTTTTGCAATTCGGTTCTTAACAAATCACTTTTAAGATTTTGTCCATTGGAAACTCTGGATTCCAATTGCCTGATTCGTATATCCGTATTGACAATGTTTTGTTTAGTAATTTCAATTTCCTTATATAACTTTTCGAGAGTGAAGAATTGGGTTGTTATTGCTTGTTTAATTTCAGTTTCGGTCATCTTGGCAACCGATTCCTGCATACTGACCATTAGTTGTTGTTTGTCTATTTGATTGTTGATTGCCCCTCCATAATATAAAGGCATGGATGCAAAAACATTAGCTGATCCTTGGTGATTAAAATAATCGACTGTCGTGTTTTTTTCATAAAAACCCTCAAAGACTTTAGGATTTCCAATATAATTATATCCCATATTTAAGCCAAGAACCGGTGCTTTGGCTATTTGGGACTGGTTCAAATTTTCATTGGCAATAGTAACGTCGGAATTGGCTATTTTAAGCTGATTATTATTGCGAATACCCAATTCTATGGCTTCATCCAATCTTATGATTCTGACACTTTCATCATTTTGGGAAAATCCAATTTCAGAAAAAAAACATGCTATTATCAGAATAACAAATTCACTTTTAAGACTTTTTAAAAAAAGGTAATCCATTAGCTAATTTTCAATTTAAAAAATTACAACTTGTAAAAAAATGCTACACTAATCTTAAACAAAACTTTATTTCTCACTCGAAATCAATAATATCCTTAAACAAATATAAACATTTTAACAATTTTATAACAGTAATTACACTAATAATAACCAGCGTCTAAAATAACACCTTTACAAAGTAAATTCATAATCAAATCCTTTCAAGAAGTAATGTAGCCACCAGAAGTTCTCCAAATGTTAGAAAAAAACATATTGATAACCAAGGCTAATGGAATCATAATTTAGTCCAATACTCTTAAACGTTCCTGTATTAAATTGCAATTTAACAGATTGACTTCTTGATAATGGTACAGACCATGTTGCGCCGATTCTTGAACTATTGATTACACTTCCAGCAGGCAAGTCATCAATAACCGTTTTTCCGCCGCTAAACCAGTTAAGATTAATCCCAACCCACATGTGGTTTTTGAAAAAATAACTGGCATGACCCTGTAAAGAAAGCACTGGTTTTTGCTCCAAATCTTTATCACTAAGAAATTCATTATTTTGGGTATAAAACCAAACCCCAGAGTAGAATTCGGCGTAAACATGTTCAAATCGTTTGGAAATACCCACCTCCGGCTTGAATCCCCAACGGTTGGAACCTATATTAATTCTTTTATCGGCATAATAAACACCTGTAGGAACTGAGACAACTAAACTTGTCCCAAATATTGTTTTTTGTTGGTATTTGGCAAACTCTTTTCTTTCCAATGCGGGAGAACCTAATAAATTGATTCCAAATCGTATACGCATATCTCCAAAACCTGTTCGATTTCCCGTGACTTTTTCTCCACTTACTGTAGCTTTACCATCCATAGTCACGTACGGAACAGCGACTTGAATTCTAGCTAATTTATTAGCCAAACCAAACGTATGCATATACCCAACTCCAAAATTATTGCTTGAAATGACAAAATCCGCGATAGGCAAAGTTGGTTCTGAGACCACGTCTCCTTTCATGAACCCATAAGTACCCACTATAATATTACCACCTTTAGGCAAATTTGCATAAACTCTTGGCTCAAGATCCTGTGCCACACAACAATTGTAAATAAAGAAAAGGGCAATTAATAAAAATTTAGTCTTTCTAACACAAATTAAGCTTTGCACAACCATATCCTGAATTTTCATAAGAAATTAAAAATCTTTCTAAAATTGCATTTGAAACTATTTTAGATGCCATTCAAAAAAATCAATATACCTTTCTAAAAATTGAAACTAAAAAAACCTCAAAAAAATTTTGAGGTTACAAGTAATCCTTTCATGTATATTTAAAATCGATAACCAATACTGATATTATATCTAAACCCAACAGCGGTTACAGATTGCACCCCTTTTTTCTCAATCCCTTCATCTCCTGTGATTCCTTCAACTCCAGGGAATTTATCTTTTATCGCTTGGATTATCTTTTGATAAACCTCATTCTCATCAAGCCCTGGAATACTGCTATCTAGTTTTGCATTATATTTATATCGAGTCAAAGAAGGTCCAAATAAAACACAGTCGATAACAAATCTATCCCACAATACGAACTGATACCCTAATTCACCTCCTACATTGGTCAAATTTAACTTTGTAGAAATATTAGAATTACTAACAACTCCAGTATCTGGATTGGTATAAATTAAATCTCTATCCGTTGAAAATTGAAAAAAGCTAACAAATGGAGCCAAATACACCCCTCTGGGCGCTTTGTATTTATTGATACTTCCCAAATAAAATCTGTAATCTGCACCAACTGAAAAACCAGTTCTATTGTTCTTTTTATCAAAATCAACCCCATCAAGATCAATTGTTATTAATGGAAACTCCTGATATCCCACAAAAACATTCAAACTTTGATTTTCTTTAATAATCCGCTCATACGAAAACTGATAGGAATTATCATAAAGTAACGTATTCGAGACGTTAAACTTAACTGAATTCTTAAAATCTCTAAAATCAGATTGGGAGAAAACATCATTTGAAGATATAAATAACGCAAATGCAAAAATGAATACAATTCTAAATGGAGTAGTTAAATTTTTCATGATTTATTTTTTAAATTACATAAAACTAGGAAAGTACATTAACAAATTTAACGTTTTTTTCTAAAATAAAGAAACAAAAATTAACACTTTTTATGACAAAAGAACTTATAATTAGTCACAATCTGAGATACTATTGCTTTTTTCATCACTAGTCCCTAAAAATGTACTTAAAGTTACAAAAAAAAGAGGCTGTCTATACTTTTTAGACAGCCTCTTTTTTTTGAGCAAACAAATCCTTATTTCACTTTTGTCATTTCCAATTCACCTACAAAAGGTATTGCATTTTGCAGACTACTTCTAATCTCGGTTTGCAAATAAATTTCGAGTTGAATAAATTTTGTGGCATTTATTGCTCCTATAGCTTTTTTGGCTTTCTCATAATAAGAACTATATAACTTATCATATGCAATATTATTTTTCAAAACACCTTTAGCTATTGCATCGGCTTTGTCATCTGTTAAAGCTGCATAATCTGTAGCATATTGATTAATTAAGTAGACTTTTTCTTCTCCTAGTTTTTTTCTTTCTAGTTCATAAGCATCATAGATTTTTGCAAAATCTGTAGCTTGAGTTCCAGACAATGCCATATATTGTCTTACCAATTCTGATTTGGACTTACCATAAACAGATTGTACAACATCAATATCATCTTTCAAAGTTGATTGGGCAAATGTTGTAGCTGAAAACGCTACTGCAAATAATAAAAATAATTTTTTCATGTGTATGTGTTTTAAATTTAGTTAATTTCTCTCAAATATAAGAATTTCTCATTAAAATATTACAAAATCTAAAAAACAAATTCATCATAAACCACTATTTATCAACAACAAATAATTCAAAACGTTTCTCCTGCATTTAAATAAAAACCTTTAGAATGATTTCCAACCGCATAATCAAAAACAAGATTGGTACGAGTAGCTTTATCTATCAGAAGTCTTAAACCAACCCCATAAGCAGGCTGAACATATTCAAAAAGTCCAATGTGGTCATACTTATTACTTGCAGATGTAAAATTTGTAAATACAGTCCCACTAAGAAGCTGATTGCAGGTTATGGGAAACCTTAATTCGACCTGAAAATAAGCTAAATTATTTCCACGAAAAAGGCCTTGTGTATAACCCTCCCCGCTCCGACTTCGTTGATCCCAACCTATGGCGGGCAAATTTAAATAGGGAACAACTCCCTTGGTTACAAACTGTCCATAAGCCCAAAAACCTAGTACAAATTGTTCTCTTTTGGGATCCATTGGAATAAAGTACCTAAACTCAGTATAGAGTACATTACTTGCCTTTTGGTCATTAAACAAATGTCCATTAAGCCTGTAATCGACATTAGCAAACCAGCCTTTTCGCGTATTAATTTGGTTATCCCTGGAATCGTAGATAAAATTAAAACTTAGCCCATTTACAAAATATTCATTTTCATTAAATCCATTAAGAACACTATAATTATAATGGTTAGTGAATTTTCCGTTTGCAACATCAAGGTTCTTATCAATTATTGACGAATACCAATCAATTTCAATTCCTCCACCTATATAAAAATCCTTTTTTATTTCCCATGAAGCGGTTTGATGAAACTTAAAATAGTTATAATCCATCGGCTCTTTGATCGATTCTATATCAAAATCAGGATCTTCTCTGTTTGTTGGAATAATATTAGTTCCCAGACCATAGTTGGGTTGTGTAAAAATGTACAGTCGATAATCGCCCCTAAGATAAATACTATTGCTTTTTAATAGAATATTATTTTTGACATTAACCAATAACTGTTTTTGGGTAGTAAAAGTCACCCCAAGATTGGCAGAAGAATATTTGTCTGAAATTCCTTTACCTTTGAAAGTATATTGTCCCGTCGCCCCGTAACTAAACCCTGTTGCCGGCTGTATCCCGATTATAGGAATAACCAGCAAAAAACTATTCTTAATAGGTTTTACAATCAGAATTGAGTCTTTCTTTTTAAACAATTCAAAAACCGTTTTGGGTGGGCAAGAATTGTCAATATCCGGATTAGTTTGAGCATTAACTAAACTTTGATTTCCAAATAAAACAATAAAAAAAGGAATTAAGAATTTTATCATAACAGATATTTACTTTTTTTCCGAAAAAATATTTCAACTTTGGTTGTCCGGAACCCACTTTTTCATCTTATCGGAAGATTTTTTTTAAATGTGGGTTTCAACTAATCCTACTAATTAGTTTTATTGGAAACAAAAAACATAAGTATAATAATGCAATTACATTAAATCCAAAATCACAATTAAGCAACAGTAAATCCAAACGAATTATTTCACTTTTATTTTTTCGATACTTCCTCTATAATTAATTGAATCACGATTATTTGACCCAATAGTTAAAGAAGCTCCACCTTCAAAATAGACAGTTAAAGTAACCGAATAATTATCTGAATTATCCCTAACTTCGGCTTTTATTATATAATTCTTCTTGCCTTTTGTTACCGAATAATCTTTTATAGGACCTTTAAAATATAAACCACCGTTACCACCTCCATAAGCCACACCACTATATGCTCTCCCAAAATAAGGCATTTCACTATGAATCGAATCCTTTTTGAATCTCAAAAAATTTGGGTTTGTAGTCAAATCAATGCTTCTACCACCATGCGGATAGGCCATTACACCCGTAAATTCATATTCTTTGGAATCTATAAGAGCTTCCACTTCTTTTTGTTTTGCCAATTTTTTTTCCTCTTTTATTTGCTGTTTCGTTTTTTCTTGTGCAAAACCTATTAGCATTGAAAAAGAAAGGAAAAAAGATAATACCACAGTTTTCATGAGTTCTTAATTTTTATGATAAACAAATGATTACAAAAAATTTATTCTTGATGGGTAAATCGCATCATTACAATATTACCTAACAAAAAATTCAAGGTTTTCCCATCATCAGTAATCGTGTACGATTCTATTTTATTCAGGGTATCCATATATACTGAATCCCCATTACCTTCACAGGCCATCATTGTCATACCAATTTTGGCATCTTTAAAATTAATTTTGGCACCATCCATAAGCAAAGCTCCAAAATACTGATTACAACTATTGTTTCCTGTAATTTTATTACCTTTCAAATCAAATGCAATTGTTGGTTTTTTGTTGGGGAACAAACCGTCAAAAGCAATTTTAGGTCCTGTTATGTATTTCAATTCCCAAGTTCCTTCAAGTGATGTCATTTTTGCAGTTGGTTTTGATGTAGTGCATGAAACACAACACAAGCAAACAAATACTATCAATAGCGCTACTTTCCTCATGGTCAATAATTTAAAAATCATATTGCGTAAAAATAAGAAAAATTAATAAGAAAAAGAGGTTTCCAATTCAAATTTGCTTTTTAAAAAAGGTATGATTATTTTCGTGAAAAAGAAAAAACACCATGACACTACTAGGAATAGGTTCGCGAATTGAACACCCAGAATATGGAAAAGGAGTAATAACTAATGTTTCTTCAAAAGAGTATTGGGTAACGTTTATAGAAAATGGCTTAGAAACTATCCCTTTGAACGACGAATTCAAAGTCATCGAAGCTACTGTTGACGAAGTGGATACTGTAAGCTTTTCGGAAGTGGAACAGAGTTTACGGGACCTTTTGAAAAAATGGTCGGATGTTTCCGAAATTGTACCTATTGGAGACAAATGGAAAGGGGGAAAAATGATTTTGGAACCGGGTCAGATAGGATTGGCTCCCAAAGAAATTCCAATTGACACTTTTTTCCATAAAATCATAATGGTACGTGATCGCTTGCGCGTTATGGAACAAAAGATAAACAGCAGCAAAATTGAAGAAATAGAAAAGATAGAATTACAGCAATATATTACCCGTATTTATGGCAGCCTAACCTCGTTCAATATATTATTTAAATCACCAACCAACCATTTTGTCGGAGAAAAGTCAAAATAGATTTTAAGAAACAATTAATTTTAATACGCTTTTTTATACGTAATTTTATAATCCAATTATAATTTTTTAAAATCATGAAAAAAATAATCTTTTCCGCTGCCCTAATTATTGCTGTAATCATTGGCTGTAAAACCAATAGCAAATCTAGTGATGCCAAAACCCTAAACCTTACTTTTGAACCAAAAAGTAATAGTAAAGTAACAGGGACAGCCACTTTTACAGAGAAAAATGGTAAAGTAACTTTTGTTGCAAAAATTGCTGGATTGCAACCTGGAATCCATGCCATTCATATTCATGAAAAATCAGATTGTTCTGCAGCTGACGGAAGTTCTGCAGGAGGGCACTGGAATCCTACCTTCAAAAAACATGGAAAATGGGGAGAAGGAGAATATCATAAAGGTGATATCGGTAATTTTACCGCTGATGAAAAAGGAAACGGAACTATCACTTTGACAACAGATGAATGGTGTATTGGTTGTGGCGATGCTACAAAAGACGTTATTGGTAAAGGTCTTATTGTTCATCAAGGTGCCGATGATTTTGTAACCCAACCAACAGGAAATGCGGGTGCAAGAGTAGCTTGTTCAGCAATAATAAAATAAAAAATCTCTTGAAAGAAAAGGAACATCTTTATTTCAAAAACGCATCAGATTGGCGAGAATGGTTGCATAACAATCATCATTTGTCAACTGGTGTGTATTTAATTTTCTATAAAGTAAATAGTCCTTTTGAAAGTATGCGTTGGGAGGAAGCAGTTCAAGTAGCCATTTGTTATGGTTGGATTGATTCCACCGTGAGAAATGTAGATGAACACAGCCGAAAGCAAATCTTTTCTCCCAGAAAAAATAAAAGCGTTTGGAGTAAACTCAACAAAACCTATATCGAAAAACTCATTGCCGATAATCTGATGCACGAAAGTGGCTTGGCCAAAATCGAGATTGCCAAACAAAACGGTTCTTGGACTTCATTAGACGCTGTTGAAGATTTGATAATTCCGAAGGATTTAGCGGAAGCATTCGAACAAAATCAGATGGCTTTTGAGAACTATAAAAACTTTAGCCCTTCCTATAGAAAAAGTTATCTGTACTGGCTCAATCATGCCAAAAGAGCCGAAACCAGAAACAGTAGAATTGCCTCTATAATTGACCTTTGCCAACAAAACAAAAAATCGAGAGACTGATTTTATTAGTCATCCCATTTTTTTCTGTAAATCCAAAAAAAATATTTATACACGATTAGACCATAATATAGGTATACGAATACTTTGAATTACTGAATCTTAATTTTCCAAAAGTGAAAAGTGAAAATTTCACAAAAATTCACCATGAGCTAATTTTATAAATCTAATAAGTCCCCATTGATTCATAAAAAAACATAGCTTTGCAAAATCAAAATTAAGCAATGATTAACCCTTCAGCATCTGGTTGGATAGATAAATTCTTTACAAAACTAAAGTTATCAGAACACAATGTATCTGAAACGGAAGATAGTTTTTATCAAAAATTAAGAAATACTGGTTTCATCTACGGTCACATCATTTCATTTGATACGCCTTTTGAAATAAAAACCAAAGGTTGGTTCAAAGAAGAAATTTCTAAAATAGCCTTACTAAATGCATTATATGGTATTTATTCATTAACGAATAAAGAAAAAGATTCTTCTGAATTTATTGAACAAGCCAATGCTTTTTATAAACAAATGCATCCGGAAGGCTTTAGTTTATTTAAAAAAATACTACCCAAAAACAATACCGCCCTAACGTTGGAAAACATAATTGACCAACGCGTACAGACAAACGAAAATATAATCAATAAAAACTTTTCGCATTTAGTTACCAATGCACTGCTATTCATTGATGTTTTGGCATTTCGTCAATACTTAATTCATGGTGAAATTCCTGAAAAATATCTTAAGAAAATTGAAGAAACGGTTGTCAATATTGTAACTCTGGCATTAAAAATTAAAACCAATAAATCTCAATATGATGATTTATTAATCAAATTATTTGAAGCCTCGATTCGATACAGTAAGTTTTCCAAGAAAGGAAATATAACATTAGAGAATTTAGAGTTGGACTATTTCAATGCCGAATTGGAAAAAAAATATCTGATTGATATTGCAGGAATGGCATTATGGAGTGATGGAGTCATTGAAAATAACGAAGCCTACTTTTTGCATACACTAGCTGAAACCTTACAAATTGAAGATGATTTTGTTTCAAAAAGTATTCTCAGCACCGATGGATTCATTGCCAAGCACAAAAAAGATATCCCCTATTTTAATTATTCAAATCCGGTAAAACATTTTTACGATCAAACCACGAAAAGTGTTATTACTTTGATTTCACGCAATAAATCGAGATTAATAAAAGAGATACTAGAAAGTAAAGAGTTGATGCTGCTTTTGGCACATTCTACACATAGAGATTTGGACGAAAAAGAAAAGAAAAAGGTAAAAAAACAATTATTGGATATTTGCAAAACTGTGCCATCACTGACCATATTCTTACTTCCCGGGGGCAGTTTATTGCTTCCCATTTTGATTAAATTTATCCCAACACTATTACCTTCTTCATTCAATGAAAATTTGGATAATGAAGATTAAACATAAAAGAGGCTGTCTAAATAGACAGCCTCTTTTTTTTACCATAGCTACTTATAATAGAACACATTATTATTCTTTGAAATTCAACTGATACACTTCATCCAAATCCTTATCTGAACTAAAATTAACTCCCAAATCAGTAACAAAACCTGAATTTAGACCGTAAACCCATCCGTGAATAGTTACTTCTGTGCCATTCTTCCAAGCGGATTGTATAATGGATGTTTTAGCCAAGTCAAATACCTGTTCTTTTACATTGATTTCTACAAAAGCATTAAAACGTTCGTCCTCGTTTACTATAGAATTTAAATATCTATCATGTAAACGATATACATCTTTTATGTGACGAATCCAGTTATCAATGATACCTATTGAGTCGTTACCCATTGCCGCTTTTACTCCACCGCAACCATAATGACCACAAACAATAACGTGTTTTACTTTCAACACATTTACGGCATAATCAAGTACACTCAACATATTCATATCCGAATGAATAACCATGTTGGCAATGTTTCTATGAACAAACACCTCTCCTGGTTTGGCACCTATAATTTCATTTGCAGGAACACGACTATCCGAACATCCAATCCATAATAATGGTGGTGTTTGCCCCAAAGCCAAATCTTTAAAATATTCTGGGTCCAATTCTAATTGATCTTCTACCCATTTTTTATTATTGTCTAGTATTTTTTTATAGAAATCACTCATTTTAGTTTTTTTTTATTAGTCTGTTTTTTTTCAAATTAAATATAATACAAAGAAAAGTATAAAAGTCTTAATACTTTTAAAATCACAAATTATTCTGGAAACTCTTCTTTTACAACCTTCTTTTCTACGATTTCTCTTTTTACAAAATCGTAATGGTGCTCTATGCTTACATGGTTTTGAGTTTCTGCGCTATTCTCTAAGGCATATTCTTTTTTGAATCCTTTTAGCTTCACCTTTATGTTTTCATCGACAGCTCTTGTTGATTTAAATTCATGGATTAAATCCAAAATATCGTGAGCTATATAAACAGTATCATGGGCATTGATAACAACTTTACTGTTTTCAGGGATATTTGCCAATGTTAATTTGATAGCCGCTTTATTCAAAAAAGAAACTTCTTGAGCCAAGTCAATGTTAATAACGTCGCCATCGAGATACTCCTCTTTTCTAAAACTATAGGCTCTTTTAAGATTTCCTCTTAAAATAAACACAATGCTAATTGCAATTCCTAAAGCCACTCCTTTCAATAAATCTGTAAATACAACACCTAAAAAAGTAGCTATAAAAGGTAAAAACTGATATTTACCATAGTGCCAAAAATGCTTGAATGTTGCTGGTTTTGCTAATTTGTAACCAACTAAAATCAATACCGCAGCCAATGTTGCCAAAGGAATCTTATTCAGAAGAAAAGGAATTGTAAGTACAGACACCAATAATAAAACTCCATGAATTATTGCTGATAATTTTGATTTGGCACCTGCTGCATTGTTTGCAGAAGAACGAACCACGACAGATGTCATAGGCAATCCACCCAAAAGCGAACTCACTATGTTTCCTATTCCTTGCGCTCTTAATTCAACATTGGTATTTGTAAAACGTTTGTGAACATCCATTCTATCAGCAGCTTCAATACACAATAAGGTTTCAATAGAAGCCACAATCGCGATAGTCAAACCTACAACCCAAACTTTTGGATTCATTATTCCTGCAAAATTAGGCGTCACAATAATTGCTTTAAATTCCTCAACGCTAGTTGGAATTGGTAACGAAACTAAATGGTCTTTTCCTATAGCCAAAGAACTTCCTGAAGCAATAAAAAACTCATTCAATAAAACTCCAATGACTACGGCAACCAATGCACCTGGAACCAACTTTAATTTCTTCAAAGCAGGAACCTTATCCCACATAATTAAAATCGTTATTGAAATTAAGGTAATCAATATTGCTCCTAATTGCAGATGATTAATTACATCAAACAGAGCTGAAAAAGTATTATTGTCACTTACCTGCAAGAAAGATTCATCACCCTCAAAATCGGCGTCGTATCCAAAAGCATGAGGTAATTGTTTCATTATAATAATAACACCGATACCGGCTAACATTCCTTCAATCACATTGGTTGGAAAGTAATTGGAAATACTTCCTGCTTTTAGGAAACCCAATGCCAATTGAATTAATCCTGCAATAAAAACAGCTGTTAAAAAGATATCAAAAGCTCCCAAATCGGTGATTGCCGTTAATACAATTGCGGTTAGTCCCGCAGCAGGTCCAGAAACACTTATTTGTGACTGACTCAGATAACCGACTACAATCCCTCCAATAATTCCAGAAATAATTCCTGAGAACAAAGGCGCTCCTGAAGCCATTGCGATTCCCAAACAAAGTGGCAGCGCCACTAAAAAGACAACCAAACCAGAAGCAAAATCAGATTTAAAATGAGTAAAGAGATTAGTTTTTTTTGACATAATATAAATTAATTATAAAAGTTTAAATTCATTTTTTACTGCAATACAATATTGCAGTGGCAGGAAGATAATCAATGTTCAAACACTGATATATCCGAAAAAAAGAATACCATTATCATTAAAGCAACATTAATTTTTGTAAAATATTCAATTAATTAGTTTGGAAACAAAAAAACAGATTTATCCAATAAACAAGAAAGCAGTTAAGTAACATTCTTATTTTCAGTATTTTAAATTAAAATTAAAGTAATTCGATAATTATACCAACAATTAATGAACAAATTAAGAATTTGCTCTATTAACTACTAAAACTATCAATCGATAATGAAATTTGGCAAAAAAACTAAACCAGATTTGGAGGAGGAATAAATATGGAAGCACTAATTAAATCATGCTTTGATAAATTTTCAAAAATTATTAGACGAGAGCCTTTTTCAACATCCAAAAATGACATTTCTAAAAAAGGATTGAACGTATAATATTTTATATCATGTTTGATTTCTTCAATAGACGAAGAACGAGTATTGCAATCTTCACATAGGCTCGTACCATCTTTGTCTTTTTCCAAGCAAGCCACAATTGTAGGCCCTGCCAGAAATAAAACAAAAAACAATAATACGATACTTGCAAAAACTTTCATGTCGGCAAAAGTAGAGGATAGAAATTGAATTAAAAAATGAGTTCTTTAAAATTAATTTATTTTTAACACGAAAAAAAGCCTAAGAAATACAATATATTACTTAGGCTCTCCATAAAATCTTTTTGGTTTATAAACTTTCTTCCAACCAGGCGTTCATCATCCAAATGGTTTTTTCTTGCTCTACAATAAAATCACTCATCATAGAATTCGTTCCTTCATCATTTATTTCTGAGGCTTTCATTAGAATATCTCTTTCTATTTTTAACAATTGAGAGAGTGAATTCACTATTAATTCAATACCAGCTACGTCATTCGAAATATTCTTTCCAACCGGTAATTGATTGAATTTAATGTAATCTTCAAAAGTATGCAATGGTCTTCCGCCCAATGTTAAAACCCTTTCAGCAATTAAATCAATTTTTAGCTGGGAATCATTGTACAACTCTTCAAATTTTAGATGTAAATCAAAGAATCGTCTTCCTCTAATATTCCAATGTAAACCACGTAAACTTTGATAATAGATTTGATAATTCGACAAAAGTACATTCAATTCAACTATTATAACCTCTGACTCTTCTACTGGTAATCCAATTGTATTTAGTTTCATGCTTTCTGTTTTATTTATTAATGTTCCTACTTGTATTTGGAACTATTTATTTATTACGATGTAACCTTAAAGCTACAGCAATACTCTACATCCTTTTTATTTTTTATCAAAATTATCTATTAAACTTAAAAAATAACTATAAATTAAATTGATTGTTTTTATATTTGCATAAAAATATACTATCTAATGACAATCACACAACTCAAATATGTTTTGGCTGTAGCCGAACACAAAAATTTCACTTTGGCTGCCGAAAAATGTTTTGTGACTCAACCCACGTTGAGTATGCAAATTCAAAAAATTGAAGACGAACTGAGTATACAAATCTTTGACCGTACCAAAAAACCGATTCAACTAACTGATATTGGCCAAAAAATTGTTAACCAAGCGAAAAACATCGTTAACGAAGCCGATCGCATACAAGATATAGTGGAACAACAAAAAGGATTTATTGGTGGTGAGTTTAGGCTCGGAATTATCCCGACAATCATGCCCACTTTACTTCCAATGTTTCTAAACAATTTCATCAAGAAATACCCAAAAGTAAAATTGATCATTGAGGAATTGAATACCGACGAAATAATTACAAAATTAAAAAACGGTAATCTCGATGCTGCAATTGCCGCAACACCACTAGAAGACGAAAAAATTAAAGAAATTGTACTCTACTTTGAACCTTTTGTTGCTTACATTCCAGAAAATAACACCATTTTTCAAAAAGAGGAAATTGAAGTAGACGACCTTAACATCAATGACATCTTGTTGCTTCAAGACGGGCATTGTTTTAGGGATGGAATTTTGAATTTATGCAAAAATAGAAATGAGTCGGGGTTAAAATCTTTTCAAATTGAAAGCGGAAGCTTTGAGACATTAATAAAACTGGCAGATGAAGGATTGGGAACTACTTTACTTCCCTATTTACACACCTTAGATCTAAAAGAATCGGACAAATTAAAACTCAGACATTTCAAGGAACCTAAACCAGCTCGTGAAGTGAGCTTAATATATCCAAAAAGTGAATTGAAGATTCAAATCATCGACGCTTTAAGAAGCACAATTGCAGGAGTTGTTAAAGGCGCAATTGTCTTTCAAAACGTCCAAATCGTTAGTCCGCTTCCGAAAAAATAATTCATAAAAAAAGGAACCAATTTGGTTCCTTTTATATTCTTAATTACCTTATATGTGAATTAAGCATCTTTTCAATTCTGGCTTTTCATCCGTAAAGAACAACAACCAATTTCTTAAATGTTCAATCTCATAAGGCAATAAACTCCTTAACGCTTTTTTCAACTCTTTTTCAAAAAGCTCAGGATCAAAACTTACTCTCTCGAGTACCATTTTTGTATAATCATAAATCATTCTAGACATAACAAAAAAGGTTTAAATATTTCGTTAGTAAACAGGTACAAAAGTATTGAAATATTTTAATCTTACAAAAAAAATAATCCATCAAAAACAAATACCATCGACAAATTACACGTTATATATGTAATACGAAGCTAAATAACTACAATGTGCAATTTTAGGCCCAGTTGCAAAACTTGTAAAAATATAAAAGGAACCAATTTCTTGGTTCCTTTTATTTATGGGTTTACAATTATTAAACACTGTTTCAATTCTGGCTTTTCAATTGTGAAGCTAAACAACCACTCTCTTAATTGATCCAGTTCGAAAGGTAAAAGTGTTCTTATTGCTTTTTCTAATTCTTTACAAAAAAGGACAGGGTCAAAACTCACTCTTTCTAGCACAGATTTTGTATAATCAAACATTACTTTAGACATAATAAATTAAGATTTTTTTGGGGTTAGATCTTGATTTTAACGTGATGTAAATGTACATTTTTTTCATATACAATTATTTTTTTTAACATAGAAATTCAAAAATTATAACGTTTTCGTAAAATAACTTTATATATCAAAGGCAAAAGAAAAACTTACTTTCTTGCTCTAAACATTTCTCTTTTTCCTGGAGGTCCTGCTAATTTTTCAACTGTGAATCCTACTTCAATCATACTCCTCTTCACAACACCCCTAGCCGCATAAGTAACTAACACTGAATCTGGTTTGAGGGCTTTGTACATTTTTTCAAATATTGAGGTACTCCATAATTCCGGTTGAACACGATAACCAAAAGCATCAAAATAAATCAAATCAAATTTTTCTATATCGTCAATATCCTGAAAAAATTGTTCCCTTTTGGTCAAAGAAAAATTTTCTGACAAATCATTTTTTTCTTCCCAATTTGTTGAATGTATTTTATCAAAAACAGCTTTTGAATCCAAAGCATCCAATTCCTCCAAATAATTCATGGATTGAATTTCATGTTCAGAAATCGGATAGGCTTCTACCCCAACATAATTAATTGTTTGACCAAGACCCTGAGCTTCCAAAAAGGTTATAAAAGTATTTAAGCCTGTACCAAAACCAATTTCAAGAATGGAGATACTTTGATTTGGAAACAATGCCAATCCATTTTTTATAAAAACATGCTTAGCTTCCTGTATTGCACCATGTTTAGAATGATAACATTCATTCCATTCTTTGATATGAATTGTTGTAGAACCATCCTGAGTACGTATAATTTCTCTTTCCAAAATGTATTTTTTGAGGTGATATAGTATTTCCGAACACTATAATGTGCTCAAAATTAAATAAAAGAATTTCTTATCGCTATCTAAAAACCATATTTTTTATATAATCCACATAATTTTACTTCAATTTTCAAATAAAATTATACAATAAATAAATCACAGTTAAACACCATAATTAATGATATTTTGACAAGTATTTATCCGATTTTTATTTAATTTTGCAATCAATATCAATGGTAATAGAAAACTTTTTTACTACAGCCATTTTATTAACTAAATAACTTTTTTTTTAAACATATTAAGCAACAATTATGAGTACCACTCAAGCCAACAAAATAGAAATAATAAAAGCAGCTACTTCAAAAATAAATGAAGTTGATTTTGATAATTTAAGCTTTGGAGCAGTATTCACAGATCATTTATTTGAGTGTGATTACATCAATGGAGAATGGCAACAACCAGTTATTAAACCGTATGCACCTTTCTTACTTGATCCATCTGCGAAAGTATTTCATTATGGACAAGCCATTTTTGAAGGTATGAAAGCTTACAAAGATGATAATAATGATGTATGGCTTTTTAGACCTGATGAAAACTACAAACGTTTCAATACATCAGCCGTAAGAATGGCTATGCCAGAAGTTCCTGAATTTGTTTTTATGGAAGGGTTGAAACAATTATTAAAATTAGATCAAGCTTGGGTAAAAAAAGGAAATGGAAGTACGATGTACATTAGACCTTTTATGATTGCTACAGGAACTGGCGTAGTTGCCAATCCATCTGAAGATTATAAATTCATGATTTTATTGTCACCAGCAAAAGCTTATTATTCTGGTGAAGTAAAAGTATTAATTGCAGAACATTATAGTAGAGCTGCCAATGGAGGTATTGGTGCTGCCAAAGCTGCCGGTAACTATGCTGCGCAATTCTACCCAACTACTTTGGCTAACAAACAAGGATTCCAACAAGTAATCTGGACTGATGACGCTACGCACACCAAACTTGAAGAAGCGGGCACAATGAACGTGTTTTTTAGAATAAACGACACTTTATTGACTGCTCCAGTAAGCGAACGTATTTTAGATGGTATTACCAGAAAAAGTCTTATCGACATGGCCAAAAAAGAAGGAATATCGGTAGAGGTTCGTCCTGTATTAGTTTCTGAACTTGTGGAAGCTTCAAAAAATGGAACTTTAAAAGAGATTTTCGGTGCTGGTACTGCTGCAGTTGTTAACCCGATTGCTGGTTACTCTTACAAAGACGTTTATTATGAATTACCAAAAATTGAAAATTCATTTGCTTCTTTATTGAAAGAAAAACTAACAAACCTTCAAAACAAACTAACTGAAGATACGTTTGGTTGGACAGTTAAGGTATAAATTTTAGACTGCAGAATCAAGATTGCAGATTGAAGTTATAAAAAAAGCGATTTTCAAATTGAAAATTGCTTTTTGTTTTTTTAAAATATGTATAGTCCTTAAATAAGCTTAGAAAAATCAGGTTTGAAATAATTAGGCCCTTTCATTACTTTCCCGTCTTCACGATAAATAGGATTTCCGTCTTCTCCTAATTTACTCATATTTGAGCGTTGAATTTCGTCAAAAACGGCTTCAATTTTGTGTTGTAGCCCATGTTCTATAATAGTACCACAAAGAATGTACATCATATCCCCCAATGCATCGGCAATTTCTACTAAGTCATTATTCTGAACTGCTTCAAGATACTCTTCATTCTCTTCTTTCATCAAATTGTAACGAAGTATATTTTTGGCTTCACCTAAACTAGCAATAGGCGTTTCACTGTGACCTATCCTAAATGCTGTATGAAATTCCTTAACAGCGTTGATTTGTTTTTCCATCCTTTATTATTATTTATTTGAAATGGAAAATTAACAACTATTTCTAAACTATTAGCTAAATTTGCCAAAAATTATTCAAACATGTTCAGCCAAGGTCAACTACTATTTGCACTCTGTTTTTTTATCGCTTTTGTCATAGCAATGGTATTTGCTTACCGAAAAGATGCCAACTTACACAAAGTTTTTTACAAAGGAAATTATAAAATCTTAATTGGCTTCTTAGTATTTATAGGACTCTTATTTGTTATCAAAATTTATTTTAAGCATTAATTTCAAAAAGATGCTAAGTTTCTAAGACGATTAGATTCAAAGATCTCAAACTGAAATTTAGTGCTTTCGCTAAATTAAAAAACGCCCACATCACTGTGGGCGTTTTTCGTATTGTAGCATTATACTTTTTAATTTTCTAATGGCAAGAAACCATAAATTTTAGAATAGTTCAACATTTGCTCCGCAAATGTTTTTGGTTGTTCTATCGCTATCGATATTATCTCTCCTTTCGCATTCAACTTAGGAACCAAAACTGGATTTACAAAACCACTATAAGGAGCGTCTGGAAATTGTTTATTACGTTCCAATACTTCAGCATGCAATTTTTGATCAACTTTTACACCATAATTTTCTACTAACGCTTTCCCTGCTTCATAATCGCCTTCAGATTTAATTCGCTGTACTTCTTTCAATAATTGACCAAATAAATCATGTAATTTATCGTAATCGGTAATGTTAAAATAGGTTTTTCCGTTACGAGTAATCATTTCGATAACATTGTCCTTTTTACCTTTTTCAAAAACCCAAGCACTTACCCATTGACGGTTTCTCATGTGAGCTTCCTCTATATTTGCACCCAATTCTAAACGAACTAATTGGGTCATCAAACCGTTTCTGATATAACTGTCATAACACTCCATTCCTAATTCTTTCCAATTATCTACCAAACCAATTTCTTGAATTTTAGGACTATATAAATAGTACAATCCAACTAAATCAGCTCTTCCCTCCTCTAATGTTGAAGAATAATTTTTCAAAGTTTCTTTTGGAGTTCCAACACCAGGATTGATTTGACCCGATGCATGTCCTACTACTTCATGTAAAGAAGTATGCAATTTACTTCCCAATTCAGCATATTTTTCAGCCAATCTTATTTCCTCTTCATCATTTGCAAATTCTTGCAGTTTTCCCTTTCCTGCTGCTTTGGAGTAAGCATCAATAATATTTCCAAGTGAAACCGATTTAGAACCATAATCTGCACGAATCCAATCTGCATTTGGCAAATTCACCCCAATTGGGGTACTTGGCGATGAATCTCCTGACTCTCCAGCAACTACAACTGTTTTATAAGAAACACCAACTACATTTTTCTTTTTGTGTTCTGGTGCCAATGGAGAATTATCTTCAAACCATTGAGCGTTTTTCGATACTACTTCCATTTTTTTGGACATATCAAAATCCTTAATTTGAACAATTCCTTCATAAGAACCTCTATATCCCAATGGATCATTATAAACTTCTATAAAACTGTTGATATAATCGATATTCCCTTCTGTCGCCTGCAACCAAGCAATATTATAATCATCCCAGGTTTTAAGATCTCCTGTTTTATAATATTTTATTAAAAGTCCAATTGCATCGCCTTGCTTTTTATTTTCGGCAACTTTTTGTGCTTTCCCCAACCAATAAATAATTTTATCGATCGCTGGTCCATACATACCGCCACTTTTCCAAACTTTCTCTTCTAATTGACCGTTCGCATTTCGAACCAATTTAGAATTCAAACCAAAAGAATACGGTTTCTTTGGATCTGGACTTTTTTTCGCAGCATAAAAAGCTTCTACTTCTTTTTGAGTGATACCTTTTTCATAGAAATTGATTGCTGATCCTTCCAATAGTCCTTTTGAAGTATCAAGATTTACTCTTTTCGAATCAACATCATTAAATAAAATAGCAACTATTTTAGGTGACAAAGTTGTTTTGGTAGCTTTCAACAAAGTATTGAAATAGGCTATTGAAAAATCTGGTTTGATTTTTTCAGTTGAATAATGATGGTGAATACCGTTTGAAAACCAAACTCTTTTCAAATAAATTTCAAAATTTTTCCAATCGGTTCCATTTTTATCACCTTTATAATTTTGATAAATATTCTCTAATGCTTTTCGGATCGTCAAATTGTATTTATAATGCTGATCCCACATTATATCACGACCAGAATTTCCGGCCTGTGTTAGATAATAAACCAATTCCTGCTCTTTCAGAGTAAGGTTTTCCCATCCTGGAATTTGATAACGTAAAACTTTTATGTCCGAAAACTGTTCTACGAAGAAATCGGAAGATTCTTTTTGAGTAGATTTTGCTGTTGCATTTTTATCGCCTTGTGCATTACTTACAATCGAAATCGCAAAAACCATGAAAAGGCCTGCTATTTTAACTAATTTCATTTATATTTCTTTTAGATGTTAAACAAATAAATACATAACAAATATACTGATTCTTTAAATAAATAATAAAAACAAAGCCTTGAATAATTCCTTATTTACATAATTATCAACTCAAAACATAGAATTTACCAGTACAATTTACATCCTAAAAATTCGTTCCATTTTAGTCTTTGTCCTAACATAAGAAAATACAAGTGGCCCAAAACACTTTAACATTTTATCTCTTGTTATTATAGTATAATTAATTAAATTTCTAACTTTACAACAGAAAACAATCAATCCCCATCATGAGAATTATCAAATACCTTTTTCTTTTATTTCTATTAAGCCTTGTGGCACTTACCATATATATTGCAACACAAAAAGGAAATTTTACAGTAAAGAGCAGTAAAGTAATTAATTCTCCAAAAGCAACCGTTTTTGGCTATGTAAATGATTATAAAAACTGGCAAAAATTCAGTTCATGGATTGCATTAGATAAGGATATGAAATTATCCTATTCCCCTACAACTGCAGGCCAAGGAAGCACTCTAACTTGGGAAGGTGTTAATGATATTGGTAATATTCAAACTTTATACACAAAAGGAAATGACAGTATTGTTCAAAAAATGGAATATAATGGCACTTCCTCTGATGTCTTTTGGAGTTTTAAAGACACTGTAGGAGGAACTAAGGTAACATGGAAATCCGTTGGCAAAATGGATTTTATGCTGAAAGTAAATTCTTTTTTTGGCGGGGGTACTCAAAATAAACTATCCAAAGTTTATGATAAATGTTTAGCAAATCTTGATAAAACGCTTGATTTTGAAAACACTACTTTTAGTGTAAAAATAAATGGGATAGTAAAAAAACTGGAGACTTTTTATTTAAGAGAATCCTTCACAAGCAAAATATCCGACATTACACGAAATGCGAATGTTGTATTCCCAAAGATTCTTACATTTTGCAAACAAAATAATTTACCCTTGAACGGAAAACCTTTTATTATCTATCACACATACGATACAATTAATAATTTAACCAAAGTCTCCTTTTGCATTCCGATAAAAGAACAGATTTTCACCAGTGAAGGAAGCGAAATCTTAGCTGGAAAACTGGTTGCTTTTGAAGCATTAAAAACTAGTTTAACTGGTAATTACACATACAAAAACAAAGCCTTAGAAAAAACAATTGAATACACCACTAACAAACATATCCTTATAGGATCTACTTTTTCGCATTTGGAAATATTTACGATTGGCAAAAATGAAAGTCTAAGTCCTTCAAAATGGCTAACGGATATGTATTTCCCGATAAAACCTAAAGTTATACCACCACCGTATAGAAAAGTTGTGAAAGACAGTACTAGAGTAGTTCCAACTACTATTAAAAATGAAGTGCAATCCGAATTTTAATTTATTTTCCTATTCGGATTAAACCTTTTTCATTCGTTCGCATCTAAGTTTAAAACAGGACAAATTGCAGGAAGAAAAGGAATTCATTGTTCGTCTATTGAACCCACAAACGCAAAATCAAGCGTTTCAAGAACTCCTGCATGGATATCAAAAACCGCTGTACAATCATATTCGGAACATCGTTTTGAGTCATGATGATACGGATGATGTTTTACAAAACACCTTCATAAAAGTATTTCAAAATTTGAAAAACTTTAAGGGTGAAAGCAAACTATTTTCTTGGATGTATCGCATTGCGACCAATGAAGCATTGACTTTTTTAAATCAAAAAGCAAGAAAAAGTGGTATTTCATCGGTTGAATTACAAAACAAGGCGATTGATAATTTGAAAGCAGACGTTTATTTTGAAGGGGACGAAATTCAAATCAAATTACAAAAAGCAATTGCGGTATTACCAGAAAAGCAACAATTAGTTTTTAAAATGAAATATTTTGAAGATTTAAAATACGAAGAAATTTCGGAAATACTAGGAACATCGGTAGGCGCATTAAAGGCATCTTATCATCATGCTGTAAAAAAAATAGAAGCTTTTGTAATTCTCCAATTAAACCTTTAAGTCAGGACGTAGTCAAATACACAATTATGAAAACATTTAAATTAGAAAACGGAACAAAAATAGATTCAGGATTTAAAACTCCAGACAACTATTTTGAAAATTTTTCGGCAAACTTGCTTCAAAAATTATCAGAAGAGCCAGTTGCAAAGGAAACCAAAGTGGTGTCTATTTTCAGAAAAAGAAAAACCGTTCTTATGGCTATTGCCGCAGTTTTTGTACTTGCTTTAATGATTCCTATAGCGTATCAAACAAATACAAAAAACAAAGAAGTAGATACGGTTACTTTAGAAAATTATTTAGCCGAAGAAACCAACCTGAATCAAGACGAATTAATTAGTGAAATTGAACCTGCAAACAGTACTATAATTTCAAACACAAAAGAATTAGAATCCGAAACACTTGAAGATGTTTTAGTTACCAATCCCAATATCGAAAATCTAGTAATTGAAAATTAAACTCAAAATTCTGCAAAAATGAATGTATTTAAAAAAATAAAAACCATGGACTTTAAAAAACTGTATCCCATACTATTTTTATTCTTATCCTTTAATTTTTACGCCCAAGGCGAAAGATTTAAAGAAAAAAGAGAGCAAATCAAAACAATGAAAGTGGCTTTTTTGACTAGCGAATTAAATCTTACTTCAAGTGAAGCCGAAAAATTCTGGCCTATTTACAACACCTTTGATGACAAGCAATTTGAATTGAGACATCAAAAAATGAAAGGCTATTTCAAAAGAATGCAAGATGATGAACTTGACAAATTATCCGAAAAAGATGCTGCTACGCTTTTAAATCAAATTGAAGACAGCGAAGAAGACTTGTTCAATCTAAGAAAAAAACTCACAATTAGCTTAAAAGAAATTCTCCCTTCGGTAAAAATAATAAAGCTCAAAAAAGCGGAAGAAGATTTCAACAGAAAACTACTGCAACAATATAAAGACAAAGGCTTAAAAAAATAGTTTTCTATTAATTCAAAACAATTCCCGTTTTATAAAATTCATTATAAAACGGGAATTTTCTATTTAAAACGAATTCGAATCATTTTATTACGACCAGCTGCAATTGCTGTACTCTCATCGATAAATCGAATAGTATATAAGCTTGGATCTTTACTAAACTGCACCCAATTTACACCACCATTTGAGGAATAATACAATCCCGAAGCTCCAACTGAAACAATTCCTTTCCCTTTGCTGTTAGGAACAAATTGAACACAGGAGGCATATCCAAAAGCTTCATTATTAGCTATAAGTTTCCAAGTTTTCCCACCATCATCAGTTATTGCTTTATTCTCAGAATTTTGATTTAACAACTCGTAATTACCACCCGATATAAATCCATTCTTAGAATCATAAAAATCAGCTGTAAAAATCCCAGTCATTTGTTTTCCTTGAATTATAGGAGTTTCGTAAACACTCCAAGAATTTCCTTTATCTGGTGAATAAAAAACTCTTGCTTTCTTTCCCCCGGAAACAATCCACGTATCATTTCCTTTTATAATTATATTGGTATTGCTTGCCGCAAAATGAGCTTCGCCTTCAAAAACTTTTGGAAGCTTATTATCTGGTAATTTATTCCAGGTATTTCCTCCATCATGCGTCCTTATTATAGAAAGACAATCTGTTATAGGATCTCCAATTGCAATTCCTTCTTTATCATTCCAAAACTGCATACTATCGTAAAAAACCTTTTTATTTTTCTCCTGATAGACCAATTTGGTCTTTTTTCCATCTTTGGTAATTTGATACAACAATCCGGGATTCGCTACACTTAGTACATATATATAGCTAGAAGTTTTAGCAATGCTTCTAAATTCTATTTTCAAAGTATCTTCTACGATGGTGTTTTCATTTTTTTTATTGGATTTTAAATCATAACAACCAAATCGATTTTTGTCTCCCGCATACCAAATCTTATCGCGATCAAATACAATTGCTCTGATACTAATTTTATCTTGAAAAAGTGTATCGATTTGAATTGAATTAAAATTAGTTTGCTCTCCTTTATTTATATTCTGAGCTTCCATAAAACACAAACAACTAAAAAACAGCACAGTTACAGTAATTATTCTTAACATATCTTCTTTATTTTTTTCAAATATATAATTTTATCCCAGACATATTAAAGATAAAACTAATTTCTGGCACAATTGTTGTATATAATCTAACACAAACAATTAACCTATTAAGCCATGAAAACTAAATTACAATTTGCCGCCATTATCGCCGCCTTTTTTGCTTTTCAAATGAATGCACAAAACAGAACCACTATAAGCGCAACTAATTCCGAAATTAGTGATAATTTAGATTTGACTGCGGTGTCTTCTATCTTTGGGGAATCTGAAAACTTAAACGATTTTGAAAGAAGATTAAACGACCCAAAACTTCAAATCTCAAATTTAGATTTGAACAACGACAATCGCGTTGATTATTTAAGAGTAATCGAATCTGTTGAGAACAGAACGCACGTAGTAATTATTCAGTCAGTTATTGGTCGTGATTTGTACCAAGACGTTGCTACTATTGAAATCGAAAAAGATAGAAGTAATAAAATTTCGATTCAAATAGTTGGAAACGCATATATTTATGGGCAAAATTACATTTACGAACCTGAATATTGCTACACACCACAAATTTACGCATCATTTTGGGCCAGCTATTACAGACCTTACTATTCAACTTGGACTTGGAACTATTATCCAACATATTATTATGCATGGAATCCCTATCCGATATATAGATACAGACAAAATGTGTATGGTTGTGTAAACTATTACAACACTTATAATTATGTAAGTTACAGAAGATGTAACAGAGCACCAGCAATTTACAACAATTACAGCTGTAATAGTTATGAAAGACAATATCCACAATATGCATTTTCCCGAAGAAACAATATGGTTTCAAACCGATATGAGTTAGACAAAAGAAGATACAGCACTAATAATGGATTAAAAAATGAAGTAGCTAACACCAGAAACAATCCAGGGTATTCCAGAAACAATATTAATTACAACGGTAATACTCAAAGAGAATACGCACAGAACAGAACTAACACTGCAAGAGTAGAGTCCCAAAGAGATTATACACAAAACAGAGTCAGTACTCAAAGAACAGAACCACAAAGAGAATACGCAGAGAACAGAGCTAGTTTCCCTAGAGAAAACAACACTCAAAGAGCGGAACCTCAAAGGGATTATTCTCAAAACAGAACCATTACTCCTAGAGAAAACAACACTCAAAGATCAGAACCTCAAAGGGATTATTCTCAAAACAGAACCAGTTCTCCAAGAGAAAACAACACTCAAAGAGCAGAACCTCAAAGGGATTATTCTCAAAACAGAACCAGTTCTCCAAGAGAAAATAACACTCAAAGAACTGAATCTCAAAGGGATAATTCTCAAAACAGAACTAGTTCACCAAGAGAAAATAACACCCAAAGAACTGAATCTCAAAGAGGTAACGATTATGCAGCGAGAGGCAATAACAGAAGAATCTAAATAAATTTAAAAAAGCGAAAAAGAGGCTTAATAGTAACATATTAAGCCTCTTTTATTATTTTAAAAAATAAGTCCTTTTATTATGTTAAAAACAGTAAATTTGTCGAGTTTTTATAAAAATAATACATGAGCGCAACGCACAAAGACCTCCATAGTAAATTAACTCTGGGTGGGTTATTAATTTCTTTAGGAATAATTTATGGAGACATTGGAACTTCTCCATTATACGTAATGAAAGCCATACTTGGCGAATACATAATAAATGCCGATGTTGTTTTAGGAGGTGTATCCTGTGTGTTTTGGACACTTACACTGCAAACTACAATCAAATATGTCCTTATTACATTAAGTGCCGATAATCATGGAGAAGGTGGGATTTTTGCCTTATATGCCTTGGTTAAAAAAACAAAAATCAAATGGTTGATTGTCCCTGCAATTATTGGCGGAAGCGCCTTGCTGGCGGACGGAATCATCACCCCTCCCATCTCAGTATCGTCTGCTGTTGAAGGAATGAGAAGTTATTTCCCTCAAATTAATACGGTTCCTATAGTAATTGGTATTTTAGTAATGTTATTTACTATTCAGCAATTTGGAACTAAATTAGTTGGAAAGTTTTTTGCCCCTATGATGTTGATATGGTTTGGTATGTTGGCCGTTCTGGGCATAAACCAAATTTCTTTACATCCAGAGGTTTTTAAAGCTATTAATCCTTATTACGCTTATCATTTATTAAGTATTCATCCAGAAGGTTTTTTCGTATTAGGATTTGTATTCCTGTGTACCACTGGAGCTGAGGCTCTATACTCAGACATGGGACATTGTGGAAGAAAGAATATTAGAATAAGCTGGATTTTTGTAAAATTAGCTTTAGTTTTAAACTACTTTGGACAGGCAGCGTATTTAATTCATCACGAAGGAACTACATTACAAGCACTTGGAGGTGATTTTGCCAATCCATTTTACTTGATAATGCCGTTATGGTTTAAACCATTTGGGATTGTAATTGCGACTGTAGCCACTGTAATTGCGTCTCAAGCCCTTATTTCTGGTTCTTTTACATTAATCAATGAGGCAATGCGATTAAGTTTTTGGCCAAAAGTTAAAATCAAATATCCAACAGAGCTCAAAGGTCAATTATACATTCCTTCTATAAACTGGTTATTACTTATTGGTTGTATTGGTATTGTATTGCATTTTGAAGAATCCAGTAATATGGAACATGCTTACGGTCTAGCCATTATTCTATGTATGATAATGACAACCATATTGTTGAATTTCTATTTGATAATGAAACGTGTAAAATGGTACTTTTTCGTTCCTTTAATTACCATTTATATGTGTATTGAATTGAGCTTTCTTGCCGCAAATATTACAAAATTTGCAGAAGGTGGTTATGTGACACTTTTCATTGCTCTAGTACTTATCGGTGTAATGACAATTTGGTACAGAGCCAAACAAATTAACAAAAGTTACACTAAAGTTGTAAAAATTGACGATTACAAAAAAGTACTTAGTGAATTAAGTGCCGATTTATCTATTCCAAAATACGCAACCCATTTGGTTTATATGACCAATGCTAACCGTAGTGATGAAATAGAAGAAAAAGTAATGTTTTCTATCTTGCAAAAAAGACCAAAAAGAGCTGACATTTACTGGTTTGTTCACGTAAATATTTTATCTGAGCCTTATAAAACTGAATATAAAGTAAGAGAAATTCTTAAAGACGATTTATACCGAGTAGATTTCAATCTAGGATTTAGAGAGCCTACCAAAATAAACCTAATGTTTAGAGAAGTTATCAAAGACATGGTAAAAAATGGTGAGGTGGATGTTACCAGTAGATATGAATCACTGAATAAAAACAATATTATTGGAGATTTCAAATTCGTTTTATCTGAGAAATTCCTCTCCAATGACAGTGATTTATTATGGCATGAAAAACTAATTATGAATTCTTATTTCTTCATTAAAAAACTAAGTTTATCCGAAGAAAGTGCCTTTGGACTCGACAGTAGTTCAGTGAAAATTGAAAAATTCCCAATGGTTCTTCACCCACCAGAAAACATCGGACTAACAAGAGTTTTTGTCAAAAACTAAAAACATTCATTCAAAAACACTGTTTCAATAACAGTGTTTTTTTTTTGATTAAAATATAAAACTTAGTTTTAACCAATAAATAGTACCTTTGCACTTCAATTATTTAAAATGAGATTACACAGAAATTTAGTTTATACTACTATTGATGCACTTAACGCTATTTTCAACGAAGGAGAATACGCCGACAAAGTAGTAGCAAGATCCCTAAAAAAAGACAAACGTTGGGGAAGTTCCGATAGAAAATTTGTAGCAGAAACCATCTACGAAGTCGTACGTTGGAAAAGATTATATGCAGAAATTGCCGAAGTAAAAGAACCTTATGACAGAGACAATCTTTGGAGAATGTTCTCAGTATGGGCAGTTTTAAGAGGATATCCAATTCCAGATTGGAGACAATTGGAAGGAACTCCAGAAAGAAAAATAAAAGGTCGTTTTGACGAACTATCAAAAATAAGAGCCCTAAAGGAATCTATTCCGGATTGGATGGATGAATTAGGTGTAAAAGAATTAGGCGAAAAAGTTTGGGCTACAGAAATAGCTGCACAAAACCAACCTGCCAAAGTTATTTTAAGAGTAAACACACTTAAAACTACCAAAGAAAACCTAAGAGCTATTTTGATGGATTTAAACATCGAAACAGAATTTCTAAAAGACCAACCAGATGCATTAGTTCTAAAAGAAAGAGCAAATGTTTTCTTGACGGATGCCTTCAAGCAAGGATTCTTTGAAGTTCAAGATGCCAATTCACAATTAGTAGCACATTTTCTGGATGTAAAACCAGGAATGCGAGTAGTAGATACTTGTGCAGGTGCAGGAGGAAAAACACTGCATATCGCTTCTTTGATGGAAAACAAAGGGCAATTGATTGCAATGGATTTGTACGAAAGCAAATTAAAACAATTAAAGCTTAGAGCCAAAAGAGACGGTGCTTTCAACATCGAATACCGTATCATTGATTCTACCAAAGTTATCAAAAAACTTCATGAAAGAGCCGATAGGGTCTTGATTGACGCCCCTTGCAGTGGATTAGGTGTACTTAAAAGAAATCCAGATGCAAAATGGAAATTACAACCCGAATTCATCGATAACATTAGAAAAGTACAGTCGGAAGTATTGGAAAGCTATTCAAAAATCGTAAAACCAGGCGGTAAATTAGTTTACGCAACCTGTTCCATTTTGCCTTCTGAAAATCAAGAACAAATTGCCCGTTTCTTGACAACTGATATTGGTAAACAATTCAATTTCATAAAAGAACAAAAAATATTGGCCTCAGAATCTGGTTTTGATGGTTTTTATATGGCTTTAATGGAAAGAAAAGAGTAAAATTTAAATTTCAATAACAATTGCAAAAATCAATTGCAATTGCAAGACACAAAAAAACTCCAATTTACATATTGAAAATTGGAGTTTTTTTTATGTCATTAAATCAAATCAAAAAAATTGAATTTTGAAATTGTTATTGTTATTGCTATTTCTTTAATCATTCATAGAGATTAAAAACTCATCGTTATTTTTGGTTTTCTTAAAACGATCATTGATAAAATCCATCGCTTCAACAGGGTTCATATCTGATAAATATTTACGCATAATCCACATTCTTTGCAATGTTTTTTGATCTAACAATAAATCATCACGTCTTGTACTGGATGATGTTAAATCAATAGCAGGGAAGATACGTTTGTTGGCAATTTTTCTATCCAATTGCAATTCCATGTTACCAGTCCCTTTGAATTCCTCAAAGATAACTTCGTCCATTTTGGAACCAGTTTCTGTCAAAGCAGTTGCAATAATACTCAAAGAACCACCATTTTCAACATTACGGGCAGCACCAAAGAAACGTTTTGGTTTTTGTAAAGCATTTGCATCAACACCTCCACTTAAAACCTTTCCCGAAGCTGGTTGCACTGTATTATAAGCTCTTGCCAAACGAGTTATAGAATCTAATAAAATAACTACATCATGGCCACACTCTACTAACCTTTTGGCTTTTTCCAAAACTATATTAGCAATCTTAACGTGTTCTTGTGGTTCTCTATCGAATGTAGATGCAATTACTTCCCCACGTACACTTCGTTGCATATCTGTAACCTCCTCTGGACGTTCATCTATCAATAAAACAATCAAATATACTTCGGGATGATTCGCTGCAATTGCATTCGCAATATCCTTTAATAACATCGTTTTACCCGTTTTTGGCTGTGCCACAATCATACCACGCTGTCCTTTTCCTATTGGAGAAAACAAATCAATAATTCGTGTTGAAATTGTACTTTGTTTTTCGGCTAATTTAAATTTATCAGAAGGAAAAACTGGAGTTAAATGTTCGAAAGAAACTCTATCACGAACTACTTGCGGGTCATGCCCATTAATTTTTAAAACTCGTACTAACGGGAAAAATTTCTCTCCTTCTTTTGGTGGACGCACCACACCTTTTACGGTGTCTCCGGTTTTTAAACCAAACAAACGCACCTGAGAAGTCGATAAATAAATATCATCTGGTGAAGCTAAATAATTATAATCAGAGGAACGTAAAAAACCGTAACCATCAGGCATCATTTCAAGAACACCTTCGCTTTCTATAATCCCGTCAAATTCAAAATCAGCATCTTTGAAATTGCTTTTTTTGTTTTTAAAATTTGGGTTCTGATTGGGATTTTGGTTTGAGTTTGTGTTTTGGTTTGAGTTTGTGTTTTGGTTGGAATTTCCATTTTGGTTGGGATTTCCAATAGGATTTGGATTAACCTTAATATTTGGGTTTTGTCCTTTTTTATTTAATTGATTTACTTCGTCAGTTCGCTTACGCTCGAGTGGATTTATTTTTTTTTCAGGAACAGAACTTTCTGTTTTCTCTACAATTACATCTGAATCCGAATCTGATGGAGTTTCTTCGGAAACTGCAACTTCTTTCAAAGCCTCTTTTTCTCTTAGCAAAGCCATCTTTTTTTCATAAGCAGATTTGCTAAACTTAACAACTTTAACTTCCTTTTTTGAAGCAACTCCTTCTTCTTTAGAAATATCACTATTGGAAGAAATAACCTTCTCTTTTTTTTCAGGAACAGCCACTATTTCTTGGATTACCTCCTCTTCTACTTTAGTTTCCAACAAAACTGGAGCTTCGCTTTTTTGAATCGCCACTTTTTTTACAGGTGCTATTCTAGCTCGCTTTGGCTTCTCTTCTTCTGTCGCTTTCTCTACCGTGGGTTTAACGACAGTAGCAGCTTGATGATCTAAAATAAGACTAATTAAAGTATCTTTTTTTACACCGTTGAATTTTATGGTTTTAGCCGTTTTAGCTATTTCTTGAAGCTCAGCAAGCTTCATTTCTTTTAATACAGAAATATCAAACATGAATGTTCTATTTGTTTAATTAATTTGGAAATAATGCAAAAGATTTTTTAGGTAGTATCTTATTTTAATGAACCGCAGTATGAAGTGCTTACGGTAATGTTATGCAATAATACAAATAAAATTTATCATACAATAGTATTTATTAAAAAGAAAATATATTTTTGTACAACAATACTAAGACATGATACAAAGAATTCAAACCGTATATTTAATCCTTACCTTTTTGGTGGTAGGTGTCTTACCATTTATTTTTCCGCTATGGACTTTAAGCGATGGTAAAGAATATTTTTTTATGCAAAACCAATTTTATGTAATATTGTTTGGCTTAAGTACTGCAATAACCATTTACAGCATAATATCATTTAAAAAAAGACAAACTCAATTTGTTGCCAACAGATTGACTATAGTATTAAATTTGATTTTATTAGGATTGTTTGTTTATCATTCACTAAATTTATCTGGAGAAACACCCGTTGTTTCTGAGAAAGGTATTGGGATGTTTCTACCTATCTTGGCCATTGTTTTCTTAGTTTTAGCTAACAAAGCCATCAAGAAGGATGAAGATCTTGTAAAATCTGTGGACAGATTGAGATAAACCTATAAAATTTAATTTATTAATGTGCGAAGAAATCCCGAATGTAACAGTTCGGGTTTTTTTATTAAAAGGATAATTTTTTTTTATTTGATAAATAAAAAAATAGTACAGATTAGGAATCTTTTTTTTTATAAATTTGAGTACTGTAATAGATAATATGACAAAGAATATACGAATTCATCTTGCCGATGATCACCAGATAATTTTACACGGTATACAAACTTTACTACAAACAATACCACATTTCGAAGTTGTTGGGTCATCGCTCAACGGAACAACTATTTACGATGACGTAACCAAGAATAAAGCTGATGTTCTTGTTTTAGACATTAGTATGCCCGAAAAAGACGGAATTGAAGTCGTTAAAGAATTTGCTCAAAAAGGTTTTCCTTGCAAAGTAATAATCCTTTCCAGTTATGATGATTTAAAATTAATCAAAGAAATCATGGACTTGGGAGTAAGTGGCTATTTGACCAAACAATGTGCCGGAGACAATATTATTGAGGCAGTTCAAGCTGTTGCAGATGGTGAAGAATATTTTTGCGAGTCCATTCGAGAAAAAATATTCTCAAATGCCACCAAAAACAATCCAAAACTAAACACTTACAAACCCAATATAAATCCATTACTGACCGAACGTGAAATAGAAATCATCATTTTGATTGCTCTGGAATATAGTGGTAAAGAAATAAGCGAGCAGCTTTTCATCAGTATTAATACAGTTGAAACGCATCGAAAAAACATTATGAAAAAATTAAAAGCAAAGAACACAATTGGCATTGTTAAGTATGCCATGAATAATCATTTAATTATATCTTAAGTTCGGAAAATTTCGAAAATTTATTTATCGCTTCTACAATAAATGGTATGCATCAAATTAGGTTTCGAATAGTAATCATTTTTTTATTTCTAATCTATTTTAGTCAAACCTCACTCGCCCAAAACAAAACTCTATCACAAAAAGAAACTACTAAACTCATAAAAGATGCTAGGACAAACAGAATTAATGGCGATTACGAAAACTCATTATTAAAATCAAGGGTAGCATTAGAGCAAGCCATTAAAAACAAAGATAACTCATTAATTGCTAATTGTTACTTAATCATAGCTTCCAATTTTGATGAACTAACAGAACCCTTAAAAGCGCTATACTATTACAACATTGGGCTTTACTATGTCAACAAAACAAACGACAACACTCTAAAAAATCAGTTCTACAATAACTTAGGCAACATCTATTGTTTTGACAAAAAACAATATGACAAAGGAATTTTTTATTACAAAAAATCGCTACAGCTTAGTCAGACAGTTCTTGACAGAAAACAAATATTCCTCACAAAACTAAATATTACTTGGGCTTATTTTGACATTGAAAAGTTTGCTGAAGGACTCACTTATTTGCGATATATCAATAAATACCAATCTATTGATGGAAATGACTCTACTATTGTAGCTTTGAATATGTTGAACGGTATGTACTATAGTTTTATCAACAACATTGAAAAAGCCACTTTTTATTTCGAAAAAGCCATTAAACTTGGCACTATTGGAAATGAGAAATCCGACCTGTCCTACTCCTATTTAGAATATTCAAAATTTTTAAATAAAATCAATCAGCCAAAAAAAGCCTATGAGAATCTCATGTTGTATTACAAAATTACCAATGAGCTAAACATAGAAGAAAAACTAACCAAAGCCAATGTCATAGGTGTTAATCTCGAAATTGACCATTATAAGAGAGAGATCGACAAGATTGAAACAACTTATAAAATAAAGCAGAACAAACTCATTCAAGAACAATCCAAAAATAAAAAAATTGCCATTATCGTACTTTTTCTTTTATTGTGTGTGATTATTTTCTTCTATTTTTTCGTTCAAAACATTCGTTTGAAACAAAAAAACAGACTCAAAGATATCCGAAGTAAAATACAGGAAAATATCATCAATGCTTCTATTGACGGACAAGAATTGGAACGAAAAAAAATTGCCTCTTTTCTGCACGACAACATCAGCTCCCTTCTTTCCTCGGCTGGTTTACATCTTAATGTTTTTACTTCAATCAATAAAGCCCAACCCGAAGAAATAAACAAAACAAAAGAAATCCTCGAAGAGGCGCACAATCAAATCCGAAACCTTTCCCATGAACTGATGCCTACTCTATTGGTTCGATTTGGATTATTATATGCACTGGAAGATTTATGTGAAAAAACATCCAATTCAAGAATTAAGATTAATTTTAATTCAAGCATCTCAATTAAAAAAAGATACAACGAAGATTTTGAAATGAAACTCTATTTTATAATTGCTGAATTACTGAACAATATCATAAAACACAGTGGAGCAACTACCGCAGATGTTACGATCAAAGAAATGGAAAATAAACTTTTTGTAGTAGTGTCCGACAATGGAAATGGTTTTATGGACAGTAAACTTGAAGTCACCGAAGGTTTTGGAATCAACCAAATTCGAGCAAGAATAAACAATATGAAAGGAGAATTTATTATTAATTCCACATTAAACAAAGGCACAGTGGTTAGCTTAAAAATTCCAATAGTATATTAAGAACACTATGCTTTTTTATCTATTTCGATAATCTCCAAATCTTTAATTGCCTCTCCATCTATTATAAAACGAAGCATTGTCCTCACCTGATGAAAACCACTTTTACCGGCAGCACCCGGATTCATGTGTAGCAGATTATTTTTTTTGTCAAAAATCACTTTTAGAATATGTGAATGTCCGCAAATAAACAACTTTGGCGGATTTGACGCTATTTCAGCTTTTAAAGTCGGATTGTATTTTCCTGGATAACCGCCAATATGTGTAATCCAAACATCTACTCCTTCACAAAAAAAACGGTTGTGTAAAGGAAATTCCAAACGTGCTTGGGCATCATCAATATTGCCATAAACACAACGTAAAGGCTTCAACTTCTTTATGGTGTCCGTAACGACCAAATCCCCAATATCACCTGCATGCCAAACCTCATCAGCTTGTGCGACATATTTTAAAATCGTATCATCAATGTGACTGTGAGTATCCGAAAGAAGGAGAATTTTTTTCATATTTCTGGGAACTATTTACTTCGTCAATTCGCTATGCTCGTGTCTGCTATCCGTTTCAATCCACGCCCAAAAGCGTGGGATTTCCACTTCTATCAGGGCTATGAGATTTAAGCAAAAATAGACATTCTAGTTTTAAATAAAAAACAACCAAACAAGATACATTCTTTGTAAATTTGCAACAAAAAAAAATAGCAGTTCTCAGTTATAGGTTGTCGGACTTCAAAATCTAAAATCTAAAATCTGCAATCTATCCCGATAGCTATCGGGACTGCAATCTAAAATCTGCACCTTGAGGTATTTTATAAAACTAGCTTACAACGGAACTCACTATCACGGTTGGCAATACCAACCCAATGCTGCCTCTGTACAGGAAACAATGAACAAGGCTTTTTCGATTATTCTCAATACAGAGATTAATCTTATGGGAGCCGGAAGAACAGATACTGGAGTTCACGCCAAAGAAATGTATGCCCATTTTGATTTGGAAACCCCATTCGATATTCCGAATATAATACACAAACTCAATTCTTTTTTGCCAAAAGACATTGTTATATATGACGTTTTTCCCGTTGCTGATGAAGCTCACACTCGTTTTGACGCCACAAAAAGAACTTACGAATACCATATAAATACTTTTAAAGATGCTTTTCTTCAAGAACAAAGCTGGCACTTCCACCAAAAACTGGATTTGGACTTAATGAACGAAGCTGCAAAATCATTGTTAAATCATACTGATTTCCAATCTTTTTCAAAGGTGAACACCGACGTAAACACCTTTGATTGTAGTATATTTGAAGCCTATTGGAAACAAGAGGATGGAAAATTAATTTTTACCATTTCGGCCAATCGGTTTTTAAGAAATATGGTTCGTTCGATTGTGGGAACTTTGATTAATATTGGACTTCACAAAATCACTTTGGATGATTTTGAAACTATTATTGAAAGTAAAAACAGAGACAAAGCTGGATTTTCGGTTCCGGCACATGGGTTATATTTAACCAAAATTGAATACGATTATATTACGAAATAGCCCTGATAGTAGTGGAAATCCTTTTCTATTTTTCCTTTAAAAATAGAAAAGATTGCAACGAATAGCAGGATTAGCTCCAAAAAAATAAAATGAAAGCAAAAGCATTTGATACCCGATTATTCAAGAGAATATTAAAATATACAAAACCCTATCAATGGCGTTTTAATGGTGTGATTATTTTTGCCATTTCACTATCTGTTTTTGCTGCACTTCGCCCCTATTTACTAAAACAAACAGTTGATAGTTATATACAACCTAAAGACCAAAATGGTTTATTGATGTATATTACTTTGATGGGAATTATTCTTTTACTGGAAGTTTTCTCCCAATTTTTCTTTGTGTATTGGGCCAACTGGCTTGGACAGGATATTGTGAAGGATATTAGGGTAAAACTGTTCAAACACATTTTGAGTTTTAGAATGAAATATTTTGATTTGGTCCCAGTAGGTCAACTCGTAACTCGTTCTGTATCGGATATTGAAGCGATTGCCCGTATTTTCAGCCAAGGATTATTTATGATTATAAGTGACTTGATGAAAATGCTCGTGGTTCTTATTTTTATGTTTTACATGAACTGGAAACTGACGTGGATTGTGATTGTCGCGATGCCAATCTTGGTTTTTATTACCCGTATTTTCCAAAAAAAGATGCAAGTTGCCTTTGAGGAAGTGCGTACCCAAATCGCCAACATGAACTCTTTTGTCCAAGAAAGAGTTACTGGGATGAAAATTGTTCAGCTTTTTCACCGCGAAGACATTGAAGCCGAAAAATTCAGGGTAATCAACGACAAACACAATAGAGCCTGGATAAAAACCATTTTATACAACTCGATTTTCTTTCCAATTGCCGATATTATTTCGTCATTAACACTTGGTTTTATCGTTTTATACGGCGGATTTCATATTTTAGAAGGAGATACTTCGACTACTTTTGGGGATTTATTTTCGTATACAATGTTCATCGGAATGTTGTTTAACCCGTTGCGTCAAATTGCGGATAAGTTCAACGAGATGCAATTAGGAATGATTGCTGCCAACCGTGTTTTTGACATATTGGACACACAAGACCAAATACAGGATACTGGAACCATCGAAGCACCTTTATTTGACGGAGACATTCGTTTTGAAGAAGTGCGATTTGGTTATATTCCAAACGAAGAAGTGATAAAAGGAATCAATCTTGAAGTAAAAGCAAGTCAGACTATTGCTATTGTGGGTTCTACTGGAGCGGGAAAATCGACAATTATCAACTTACTGAATCGTTTCTACGAAATCAATAGCGGTTCCATTTTTATAGATGGTCATAATATTGAGAACTATAGTTTGGGCTCTTTGCGCAAGCAGATTGCAGTAGTTTTGCAAGATGTATTTCTTTTTGCCGATACCATTTACAATAATATTACATTAAACAATCCTGAAATTACTCGTGATCAGGTTTTGGCAGCAGCAAAAAAAATTGGTGTTCATGATTTCATTATGAGCTTGCCAGACAATTATGATTTTGATGTAAAAGAACGTGGTGTAATGCTGTCCTCTGGTCAAAGACAACTTATTGCTTTTTTACGTGCTTATGTAAGTAATCCGAGTATTCTTATTTTGGACGAAGCGACTTCTTCTATTGATACCTATTCAGAAGAATTAATTCAACGCGCTACCGAAACTATTACCAAGGGAAGAACATCGATTGTAATTGCACATCGATTGGCAACCATTGTCAATGCCGATAAAATTGTGGTTATGGACAAAGGTTTAATTGTTGAACAAGGCACTCACCAAGAGTTAATAAACCAAGAAAAAGGATATTATAAAAACTTGTATGATTCGCAGTTTTCAGTTACAAATTAGTTTTAAATTAAAGAAAATTATCACAATACTTGTAATTACGTTATCAAAATCCTAAAAAAACACCTGACAAACCCTCATTTAACATATTAAATGCATTTATTTAAATATCTTTGAATATCTAAATTCAAATTCAAATGCCACAAATTAGAATTTATCCAAACGAACAATTTAAAGAAATAGAAGTTGATTACCCTTTGAAACTTCGATATGCCATTTCAAACAAAGGCCGATTAATTAGTTTTTCAGAAAACATAGAAGATTGTCGTCTTTTAAAAGGATCTTTAAGTGATGGTTATCCAACTTTTTCATTCCGAATCAAAAAAAACGGTAAAAGTATTAGCAAATGTTTATTTCTATATAAACTAGTAGCGCAATATTTTATTCCGAAACAGTCTGAGGAACAAACGTATGTATTACACTTAGATTATAGTCGAAATAACGATGATGTCAATAATTTACGCTGGGCTACCAGAGCTGAAATGATTGAACACAGGAATAAGAATCCAAAAATAATTCAGGCCAGAAAATATCTAATCGAACACAACTTAAAAGCTGACGGAAGAAAATTAACGACTACCAAAGTCATGTTAATCAAAAAGATTTTATCCCGTCCTGAAAAAAAAACACGCTTAAAAATGATTGCCAAACAATTTGGTGTAAGCGAAATGCAAATCAGACGTATTGCATCTGGTGAAAATTGGGGACATTTAAAGATTTAATTATTAGTTTTTAAACAATTAACAATCCCTATTATCGCCCCGAGGAACCTATAGATTTTTTTCTATAAAAAATTACTTCGCGTTACGCATAATTTTCCAAGTATCCAATTAATTTGATTTGTAACCAATAGCATATTTCACACTTCCTGAAAACGAATTCTACTACAGCTTCTAAAATTAAAAATCAAAGTCAGATCTATCACAAAATAGAGTAAAACTTTGTTCTTGCTAAATTTTCCCATAATCAAATAAATCCTTAAATTCGCAATCTCAATTTATTACGATACCATTAAAAGAAATGAGTTTTCACAAATTCATTTCACCATTAAAAAACAAATAAAAAAACTTTGAAATGAAATACGATATTATAGTTTTAGGAAGTGGACCTGGAGGATATGTTACAGCAATTAGAGCCTCTCAATTAGGATTTAAAGTAGCGGTTGTTGAAAAAGAAAACCTAGGTGGTATATGTTTAAACTGGGGATGTATTCCAACTAAAGCATTACTAAAATCGGCTCAAGTTTTTGATTATTTAAAACACGCTTCAGATTACGGACTAACTGTAAAAGAATTTGACAAAGACTTCCCTGCTGTGGTTCAACGCAGTCGTAGTGTTGCTGAAGGAATGAGCAAAGGAGTTCAATTCTTGATGAAAAAAAATAAAATTGATGTAATTGATGGTTTTGGAAAGCTAAAACCTGGAAAAAAACTAGACGTTACCGATAAAGACGGAAAAGTTACTGAATACAGTGCAGACCACATTATCATCGCTACTGGAGCTCGTTCACGTGAATTACCAAACCTACCTCAAGATGGAGTAAAAGTAATTGGATACCGTCAAGCAATGACATTGCCAACACAGCCAAAATCTATGATTGTTGTAGGTTCTGGAGCAATTGGAGTGGAATTTGCACATTTTTACAACTCAATGGGAACTGATGTAACCATCGTAGAATTTATGCCAAATGTAGTTCCTGTAGAAGATGAAGATATCTCAAAACAATTTGAGCGTTCTTTGAAAAAAGCCGGAATCAAAATTATGACCAACTCTTCAGTTGAGCGCATTGACACTACTGGTGCAGGAGTAAAAGCATTTGTAAAAACTGCAAAAGGGGAAGAAGTTCTTGAAGCGGACATTTTATTGTCAGCTGTTGGAATCAAAACTAACATCGAAAACATTGGATTGGAAGAAGTTGGAATCGCTGTTGACAGAGATAAAATCTTGGTAAACGCTTACAACCAAACTAATATCCCAGGATATTACGCTATTGGAGACGTAACTCCAGGACAAGCATTGGCTCACGTAGCTTCTGCCGAAGGAATTAACTGTGTGGAGAAAATTGCAGGAATGCACGTTGATCCTATCGATTATGGAAACGTTCCTGGCTGTACATATGCAACTCCAGAAATTGCTTCTGTAGGATTAACTGAAAAGCAAGCTAAAGAAAAAGGATACGAATTAAAAATTGGTAAATTCCCATTCTCTGCTTCAGGAAAAGCTAAAGCTGCTGGAACTCCAGACGGTTTTGTAAAAGTAATTTTTGACGCTAAATACGGCGAATGGTTAGGATGTCACATGATTGGAGCTGGAGTTACCGATATGATTGCTGAAGCAGTTGTAGCACGTAAACTAGAAACTACAGGACATGAAATCCTAAAATCTATTCACCCTCACCCAACAATGAGTGAAGCGGTTATGGAGGCTGTTGCTGATGCATACGGAGAAGTAATCCACTTGTAATAAAACATTTTTTATAAATTTAAAACCCGATTTGAATATTTCAAATCGGGTTTTTGTTTTAATCAAAAAATCAGATTTTCAACAAACAATAATCTTGATTCTATTTTGCTAATCTCTATAGGTTAAGTATATTTACTATCAAATATGAAAAGACTATGATATACAATAACATACTAGAAACCATTGGTAATACGCCACACGTAAAAATCAATAAATTATTTGGCCCAGATACAAATGTTTGGGTGAAACTTGAAAAAACAAATCCAGGTGCCAGCATCAAAGACAGAATTGCTTTATCTATGATAGAAGATGCAGAGCAAAAAGGATTACTGCAAAAAGGAAGTACCATAATCGAAGCCACATCTGGAAACACTGGTATTGGCCTGGCTATGGTAGCCGCAGTAAAAGGATATAAACTAATCTTGGTAATGCCCGACTCGATGTCTGTAGAAAGACGCCGATTAATGAGCATTTACGGAGCCGAATTTGTGCTTACTCCCCGAGAATTTGGTATGAAAGGTGCTCTTGCGAAAGCTGAAGAAATAGCAAATGGAATTCCAAATTCATGGATACCTCTTCAGTTTGACAACCCGGCAAATATTGAAGTCCATAAAACTACGACTGCACAGGAAATCATAAAAGCTTTTCCTAATGGACTGGATTATCTGATCACAGGAGTTGGAACAGGCGGACACATCACAGGCTGTGCCGAAGTACTAAAACAGCATTTTCCAAACCTAAAAGTTTTCGCTGTAGAACCAGAATTATCTCCAGTTATAAGTGGGGGAACGCATTCACCCCACCCTATTCAAGGAATTGGAGCCGGATTTATACCAACCAATTTGCATACTGATATTCTGGATGGATCAATTCAGGTAAGTAAAGACGAAGCTTTTGAATATGCCCAAAGGGCAGCCAAAGAAGAAGGTATTCTTCTGGGGATTTCTTCTGGTGCTTCTTTGGCTGCCGTGGCTAAAAAACTAAAAGAAATACCATCAGGATCCAAAGTACTAACCTTTTGCTACGACACCGGGGAACGTTATTTAAGTATCGAAGGACTATTTGAATAAAAAAACAAACTTCTAAATATCTAACCGATTTGCAAAAGCAGGTCGGTTTTTTTTTTGACTTTATCATTCCAAATCCATAAAAAACATCATTAAACCCAGATTCAGCATTAGACTTTATTACGCAGAGGCACGCGAAGAATTCGCAAAGTTTCGCTAAGATTTTTAAGCTCCATTTAAAGAATTCGTTTTCCTTTGCGGATCTTTGCGTCCCGATAGTTATCGGGATTGCGCATCTTAGTGGCATTTTTTCTACTGCGAAATCACGGTTAAATCATAAAAGTCTTAATAACAGATAATTAAATAAATATTACCCCAAAAAACAAGACTGTTTCTAAAATCCAACTCTATATTTTTTGTAATTTAGTAGGCCTCAAAAAAAAAGGAAATTGCTTCTCAAAAAACAATCAAATGAATTGCTCGGCAAAAAAGCTTTTTTAAATAGAACAAACTATTTAAAAGGCTGGTGACAAACACGAACTGCTGGAACACACCCTAACCTAACTAGACTGTCCTTGTCAATTCGACTAACAAAATATTCAAAATAAATACCATCCGACTACTCAAAAAACATAAATGAGTAGGTCAATTAAATTCAAAAAAGTTTGACTTAAATTTAAATGAGATGAAAACAATTAAAATATTTTTAATGAATACCCTCTTTTTCGGACTATTCCTAATTCAAAGCACCAGTTTGTATGCGCAAGACCCAATAAAAGTAGCGCCAAATGTGTATAAAAAAGTGCTGCTTGAAAATGACAAAGTCAGAGTTTTGGAAGTTGTATTCGCTCCGGGTGTATCAACCGCTTGGCACAGTCACCCCAACCATTCAGTCTATGCCTTGACTAGTGGCAAAATTCAGATCACCGACAAAGGCAAACCAGCGACGACTATAGATGTCAAAATGGGAACTGCAATGTATCTCCCAGCCGTAACGCATATGGCAAAAAATATTGGAACCACCACTTTAAAATTAATAGTGACGGAAATAAAGCCTGCAAAAAAAATGTGACAGCAATTTTTTAAACAAAACAATTCATCTTGCCTCTTGAGCAGCAATTTAAATATCCCAAAAATCTGATTCCTTTTCAAGAGTCAGATTTTTTTTAATGGTGTGCCCTTGTTGCAAAACATTATCTGCCAATAAAATAATTTTGTTAAGCAACAAGGTCAGGCTATCCACTGTATTCCCGATTAACAAAAACTACGGCAAAAAAGCCTTGTTTTTCTAAATCGGGAGATGCCGTTCCTATCCTTCACACAAAAGCATCAGACGTAACCATAAAATATTCAATTTCATAAATTATAAGCAAAGTCATTTTTAATTTCTTCCATTACAAAAGAACTCTGCACATTCGAAATCCCTTTGATAACCGACAATTTATCGATGACAAACTTTTGATATTCATTCATATCATTGACAGCCACTTTCAATAAAAAATCATAATTTCCAGATACGTGGAAACAGCCGGTAACTTCAGGCAATACAAGAATATGCTGTTTAAAATCATCAATCAATTCCCGGGAATGCACCGCCAAAGTCACTTGACAATACACACTGATTGATTTCCCTATTTTAGCTGCATCGAGCAAAGCCACATAATTTTTGATGTATTTTTTTTGCTCTAATTTTTTTATTCTCTCAAAAGTGGGAGAAACAGACAACCCTACTTTTTCGGCGATTTCTTTTGTGTTTTGTTTCGCATCCTGCTGCAAAAGCATCAATATTTTTTTGTCTATCGAATCCATCTCAGAATAATTATATGGTTTTAGAAAAAGTCAACATTAAATACAATACTTAAAAACTGAATTATTACTCAAAATTAGAATTATATTTCGAATACTATCACATATGCAGCATATTAAATCTTTAAAAGTACATTTACAGTAAAATTAAATAGTATGCTACCTATTTCAGAATCATTATCCGAACAAGACAATCAACGCTTATTTGAGTTAGAACAATACATAGAAAATGCCAGAGATAATTTCTTGGGCTATCCTGTATCCAAAGATTTTGATTATTCAGAAATCAATCATTTTTTCAAATATCCCATCAATAATTTGGGTGACCCTTTTGAGGACTGCACCTACAAAGTACAAACCCACGAACTCGAAAGAGAAGTGGTTGGCTTTTTCGCCAAATTATTCCGCGCCAATCCAAAAGATTATTGGGGTTATGTAACCAATGGCGGTTCCGAAAGCAATTTATATGGATTGTATCTTGCCCGTGAATTATACCCAAAAGCGATGGTCTATTACTCAGAATCGACCCATTACAGTGTGCGCAAAAACATCCACTTACTCAATATTCCGAGCATCGTTATTCGCTCACAGGAAAATGGCGAAATTGATTATGTCGATTTTGAAAATACCCTAAAAATGAATCGTCATAAGCCAGCAATTGTGCTTACCACTTTTGGCACAACTATGAAAGAAGCCAAAGACGACGTTTCAAAAATCAGGGATATTCTAAAAGGATTAGCTATACAAGACAGTTACATCCATTGTGACGCGGCCTTATCGGGAAGTTATGGAGCTTTTATGGAACCTAGATTCCCTTTTGATTTTAAAGATGGTGCTGACAGTATTTCAATCAGTGGACATAAATTTATAGGTTCCCCTATTCCAACTGGAGTTATTATCACAAAGCGTTCCAACAGAGATCGAATCTCCAAAGGAATATCCTATATTGGTTCTTTAGACACTACTATTACAGGGTCTAGAAACGGTCATTGTCCGTTGTTTTTATGGTATGCCATAAAAAAACTCGGAGTGGAAGGTCTAAAAAATCGTTATTTACACAGCCTCGAAGTAGCCGAATACTGTGAACAGAGATTAAAAAACATAGGAATCGCTGCTTGGAGAAATCCAAATTCCATAACAGTAGTTTTCCCAAAAACAGCCGAAGAAGTTAAATCAAAATGGCAATTGGCCACTGAGGGCGACATCTCCCATATTATTTGCATGCCCAATGTAACCAAAGAACAAATTGACCTATTCATCAATGACGTAGAAAATTGCATTGAAAACCCCGAAGAAATCGCAGAATTCAATTTCTAGATTTACATTTCGTTTGCAAAAGTTTGAGAAATTTGTCTTTATACATTGATTATTAATTCTGAAAAATCCAGCCTCGAGTGAATTTGTGGTTGGATTTTAAGTATTGTTTCAACTTTCAAATTGAAAATAAAGTAACAATACCGCTGCCAAAGACATTATAATCAAAGCTATAAATCCTAAAACATTGGTTAACCATCCATTTACAAATTCACCCATAATTTTTTTGTTATTGGAAACATGCAAAATGATGGCAATCAAAACAGGAGCTGTCAATCCATACAATATTGCGGTATAGATCAGCGCTTTGACAGGTGAAATTCCAATATAATTCAGAGACAAACCAAGCAATAATGACATTGCGATAATGACGTAAAATCCTTTTGCTTCATGGAATTTTTTATCCAATCCTTCCTCCCATCCAAAAGTTTCGCTAAAAATATAAGACAGTGAACCACTCAATACCGGAATAGCAATTAGTCCAGTTCCTATAACTCCTATTGCAAAAAGCAAATAAGCCATATTTCCCGCCAAAGGTCTCAAAGCTTGCGCTGCTTGTTCCACCGTATCAATTTGATGAACACCTCCCTTAAACAAAACCGTTCCTGTTGTAAGAATAATAAAATACATCACCAATCCTGAGAAAGTCATTCCAAAATCGACATCCTGCCTCATTTCATGAATGATTCTTTTGTTAACCATTAAATGTTTTTTCTTATGCTTCATTTCCTCAACCTCAACTGAAGCTTGCCAGAAAAAAAGATAGGGTGAAATTGTTGTTCCCAAAATACCAACAAGGATTGCAATAAAATCTCTATTCCACTGAATTGTTGGAACAAATGTGGCTTTTATAATAGTCCCAAAATCCTGTTTATACAAAAAGGGAACTATAAAATAAACCAACATTACAATACATAAATATTTAAGCACTGAAGCTATTTTTTGATATGGCAAATAGATAATAAGCCCTAAAAGTAAAATAGTAAAAAAAACACTAAAAAAAGAGGCATCAATAGAAGGAAAAAGTAAATTACCTACAGCTCCCATACCTGCTATATCAGCGCCTATATTCATAACTATAGCGGGAAAACTAAACAAAAGCATTAAATACAAAATAGGCCTTGGGTAATTTTTTTTCAAAGTCCCGGTTAACCCCTGACTGGTTACCAAACCAATTCTCGCACACATTTGTTGTATTGCCGCCATCAAAGGGAAGGCAACAATGGATGTCCATAAAGTTGTAAGTCCATAGGCAGCACCCGCTTGTGAGTAAGTTGCAATTCCAGAAGGATCATCGTCACTGGCGCCTGTAACAAGTCCAGGCCCTATTAATCTCCAATAGTGAGCGATTCTTTTTCTCAATACATTTTTATTGTTCATTCAAGAATTTTATAATTATTTAAAAAAGCACTAATCCATTTTGACAACTTTATTTTCAACTATTTCTTGCTAATTTACATGTTTTAAACCATTGTTTCAATTCTAAATAAATCCAAATGCAAAATAAATTGTACTTTAGTTTAATAATTTTCAATCATTAAAACCTAAAAATGAAAATCAAACTATCTCTACTATTTATTGCGATAATCAGTTACTCCAACGGTATTAGCCAAAATAAAACCAAACATAATGATTTGCCAATTATTGGAACTTGGGAACTCATTTCGGCAACATCAACTCAAAAAGATTCCACTTTTTCTACTTTTGATCCAAAAGTAAAAATGATCAAAATTATCAATCCAGATCATTTTGCATTTTTCGTTCACGATTTGACTATGGGTAAAGAACCCAATCCAAAATTTTCTGCTGGTGCCGGTAGATATACTTTGGTAAATGATACCTACACTGAATATCTGGAATATTTCTCCAACAGAGCATGGGAGAATAACAAATTTGAATTTAAAGTTTCCATAAAAAATGATACCCTAATCCAACAAGGAGTAGAGAAAGTAGAGAAACTGGGAGTTGACCGAATAATAACCGAAAAATACAAACGCATAAGAAACTAATCATTATAATAATTTTAGAACAAATCATAAGGTCATTTCAATTGCAACCCACTATTTATGGAAAGAAAAGAAAAAATCCTCGACTGGGGGTATTTAAACAAATACAAAACCGAGAATGAACAGATTTTAGCTCCATTGTCTGGAGAAAAAAGAATTGTATTTTTTGGAGATTCCATAACCGAAGGCTGGAAAACTATTCATCAAGATTTTTTTGTTGGCAAATCATACATCAATCGTGGTATTAATGGCCAAACCACTTCGCAAATGCTCTTGCGTTTTAGACCGGATGTTATTGAACTGAAACCCAAAATTGTTATTATTCTGGCTGGAGGCAATGATATTGCAGGAAATACTGGCCCAACAACACTAGAAACAATTCTAGGAAACCTCATATCCATGTGCGAATTGTCCAAAGTAAATAACATCAAAGTCATTTTATGTTCCATCCTCCCCGCTAATGATTTTCCTTGGAAACGAGGAATGGAACCAGCCAATAAAATAGAAGCATTGAATGAAATGATTCTGAAATATGCCGAAACAAATAATATCCCGTATGTAGATTATTATTCGGCCATGGTGGATGAGCGAAAAGGTCTAAAATCCATTTATTCAGAAGATGGAGTTCACCCTAATAAAGAAGGATACCTCGTGATGGAATCAATCATTGAAACAATCATTAGTTATTTGTAATTAATGTGATATAATTTCAAAAAAATAGCGATTCTGTTATATCCTTTCAAACCCAATTGTCTCAATGGTTATTAACCTAATTCTTTAGTTAATCATTGTTATTTTTTCTGAAAAACGCCTTACTTTTATCCTTTCAAAAATAACATTCAATTTCATAATCATGACCAAAGATCTGATTGTTCAAAATATTAGCGCTTCAAAAAGTCATTTTTCTATAAATTACAGCATAAAGACCAAAACGGAAGCCTTTACCGAAAAACTGTTTTACACTTTATTTGATTCTAATGCGCCACTCGATGAAAGTATCGACGAACTAGAAAAACAATTTAAAGAAATAGCTTCTTTGGCCTGCAAAAAAGCACAAGACTCGTGCGAAAGTGCCTGGGGGAATTTTTTGCACAAATTGCCCTCCGTACTAGAAAACCTGAACAAAGACGCATCTTATATTCTAGAAAATGACCCGGCATCCAATAGTATTGAAGAGATTTACCTTGCCTATCCTGGATTTTATGCCATTGCCATTTACAGATTAAGTCATGAACTGTATTTGTTGGATTTGATGCTTTTTTCAAGATTAATGAGCGAATATGCACACCGAATTACGGGAACCGATATTCATGCAGGAGCTACAATCGCATCTCCTTTCTTTATTGACCATGCCACTGGAATCGTAATTGGCGAAACCACCGTTATTGAAAAAAATGTAAAAATATATCAAGGGGTGACTTTGGGAGCGTTGAGCGTGAGTAAAGACATGAAAAATTCAAAAAGACATCCTACCGTTGAGAAAAACGTTTGCCTATATGCCAATGCAACCATTTTGGGAGGAACGACAATTATTGGAAAAAATAGTATTGTAGGTGGAAATTCATGGGTAACAAAATCAATCCCTGCTGATTCAATCGTATTAAACACCACCACAACCGAAGTTAAAGTAAAAGAGAAAAAATAAAATGAAAACCTATAAATTAGTAGAATTAATCGGGAATACGCCACTGGTGGAAACAACCCGATTAGTTGCAAACAAAAACGTAAAACTTTTATTGAAACTTGAAGGTGACAATCCTGGAGGAAGTGTAAAAGACCGCGCGGCCTACAATATGATTGCATCAGCTATTGAAAGAGGAGATATCAAAAAAGGAGACAAATTAATTGAAGCAACCAGTGGAAACACCGGAATTGCCTTGGCCATGATAGCCCAATTATTCAACATAGATATTGAATTGGTACTACCCGAAGATTCCACCATCGAGCGTACACAAACGATGCAGGCTTATGGCGCAACGGTTATTCAGACACCAGCAAGTTTAGGGATAATTGGCTCTAGGGATTACGCGGATAAAAAAGTAGCCGAAGGCGGCTATGTAATGCTAAATCAGTTTGCCAATAATGACAACTGGAAGGCCCATTATAAAACTACGGGACCCGAAATATGGAATGATACAGACGGAACCGTTACCCATTTTGTCTCGGCAATGGGGACTACAGGAACGATTATTGGAACCTCAACTTACTTGAAAGAGAAAAACCCAAATATTCAAATTATTGGAGCACAGCCTAGCGAAGGTTCACAAATTCCGGGTATTAGAAAATGGCCAAAAGAATACTTACCTAAGATTTTTGATGCCTCAAAAGTTGATGTTACGGTTGATGTCAGTGAAGAAGAAGCGCGTGAAATGACCAAAAGACTTGCCAAGGAAGAAGGAGTTTTTGCTGGTATGAGTAGCGGTGGATCGGTGGCTGTAGCCGTAAAAATTGCCAATCAACTCGAATCGGGTGTGGTTGTCGCCATCGTCTGCGACCGTGGAGACCGTTATTTATCTTCTGATTTATTTGACTAAGAAAAGTTTCTAAGTTCCTGAGACACTAAGCATCTAAGTTTTTCTTTAAAACTTTTAAATCTCAATAATTTAGAAATAAACATCCTAAAAAAATTAGAAAAAATCTCAGAAACTTAGCTTCTTAGAAACTTAAAAATAAAAAAATGAACTATCGTAAACTAGGAAAAACCAATTTCAATATTTCAGAAATAGCACTTGGCACTTGGCAAGTAGGCGGAAAATGGGGTTCTCCCTTTAATGATAAAACCGCAGACGAATTAATCAATACCGCCATTGATAAGGGTGTGAATTTTATTGACACTGCCGATGTTTACGAAAATGGATTGAGCGAAACAGCCGTGGGAAGAGTGGTTCGTTCCCGTTCAGAACGCATTTATATAGCGACAAAATGTGGCAGACACATCAATCCGCATATAAATGAAGGCTATAAACCCAAAGTATTGCAAAAATACGTTGAAGACAGTTTGAAAAGAATGGGATTGGAAACACTAGATCTTATTCAGTTACACTGCCCACCAAACCAAGTATTTTACCGTCCGGAAATTTTTGAAATGTTCGACCGCTTAAAAGAACAAGGGAAGATTTTAAATTTGGGCGTCAGTGTAGAAAAAGTCGAAGAAGCCTTAAAAGCTATTGAATACTCTAATGTAACGACAGTTCAGATTATATTTAATCTTTTTCGTCAACGTCCTTCTGAATTGTTTTTCAAAGAAGCACAAAAAAAGGACATCGGAATTATTGCAAGAGTGCCACTGGCCAGTGGTTTATTGACTGGATTATTTGATTCCAAAACCACTTTTGGTGAACAGGACCATAGAAATTTCAATCGTGAAGGAGCGGCTTTCGACAAAGGAGAAACGTTCTCCGGAATTAATTATGAGTTGGGATTAAAAGCCGTTGAAGCCTTAAAAGCACTCTTTCCAGAAGCTACTAACTTAGCTCCTATTGCCCTGCAATGGATTCTTAATTTTAACGAAATTAGCTGTATTATTCCGGGAGCATCAAAACAAAGCCATGTTTTGTCCAATCTGTCTCTCTATGATTTACCAAAACTGACTCCCGAAAAAATCACAGCTATGAACGCCATTTACGAGCAATATATAAAACCGCAAGTGCACCAGCTTTGGTAATTTATCAGACGGAACCGTGAGAGAATACATCAAAAGAAATATAAAAGGTAAAACTGTATTATTGTTATTTATACTTTGTAATACCGTGTATGGTATTATGCTTATAATAACGATTCCTGAGATAATGAAATTTTCTGGAGACATGAAAATCTTGGATATGATGCCAACCGGTTATGATGTTCAATATGTCAGCACACTTTTTAACACTTTGGGAACTACTGGTAGAGATTCGTACTTGTACCATCAGCTCCCATTAGATTTGATTTATCCTTTCCTTTTTGGAATTAGTTCCTGTTTGATACTCGCTTATTTTTTAAACAAATTAGGAAAACTTGAAAGTTCATTATTCTATTTGTGTTTACTCCCTCTATTATCTGGTTTATTCGATTATGGAGAAAACATTGGAATTATAAATATGCTGAAAGATTATCCCAATATTAGCACATTACAAGTTCAAACCACAAGTTTCTTTACTGTTGTAAAGAGTGTATTCACCACCATTTACTTTATCATTCTTATCATTACTTTATTGGCATTAGCCAAAAACAAACTTTTTACAAGAAAGGTTTAAAGCTAGTAGCTTAATTCTAATTTTCAAAAAAACACAAAATGTTCAATAAAGCAAATTTTAAAGAATGGTTTGATCGTTATAAATACTCCGAATTGGCAGCCACTAGCGCCGCTTTGATTGCATCACAATTCAGCAGGATTTTTAGCGGATTGACAACAGCGTATTTGATTACGTTTGCCGAATATTTTGCTTTTTATGGAGTTATGATTTATAGGTCATACAAAACACATAAACTTCACAATGAAAAAACAACTCTAAAGGGAATCATGTACTTAATTCGGAATTTATTTCTCGAATTTGGTTATCCTGCTGCTTTGGATTTCTTTTTTATCCGCCCGTTTTGTATGTATTGGATGCCAATATTAACAAGCAATTATTTCATCGGAATTATTTTAGGAAAAATAACAGCAGATAGTTTTTTCTACTTTTTATCCATCGTCAATTACGAATGGATTAAAAAGAAAGGGTAAGACTTTTTAAAATCAAGGAATTATATAAAACAACAAAAGGTTCGGTTAAACAGTAAACCGAACCTTTTGATATTTTGTTAAATGACTAAACCAAAGTCGCTGCTGAAGTAATTTCGGTATTGAATAGTTTTGAAATCGGGCAATTCTTTTCCGCTTTAGTAACTAATTCTTGAAACGTTTCGTTTGAAATACCACTTATTTTAGCATTCACGATTAAGTGTGAACCGATAATAGTTCCGTCGACTAAATTAATAGCGCATTTTGTTTCTATACTATCAATTACTGCAGTGGTTTCGCCAATAAAAGCCGTTAGTTGCATCGTAAAGCAACCTGCATGTGCCGCCGCAACCAGTTCTTCCGGATTAGTGCCTACGCCTTCGGCAAATCGAGATTTAAATGAATATTGGGTGTTTTCTAAAGTTGTACTTTGTGTCGTTAATTTACCGGCGCCTTCCATCAGGGAGCCATTCCAAACTGCGGTTGCATTTCTTTTCATGATAATAGTCTTTTTAGTTTACTCAAATTTAGGTTTTAAATGAAAAATACATTTTTCAAAACATCTTTTTTAACGAAAATTTAATAATGAATAGCAACAAATAATTCTGTCTCTAAAATATTTTGTAACTTGTAAATCAGTTATTTACATACTTTATAATCAATAAAATTTAATAGAAGAAGAAACAGCAACAGTCAAATTCAGTCTAATATGATACCCATTCCACCCGATTTTTCTAAAAAAACTAATGCTTTGGAAGTTTTTCAGTATCTGTTCATTACATTGGTAATTTTGTATTTTGGAAAATCTTTATTCATTCCGTTGAGCTTTGCTTTACTTATCAGTTTTATACTTTATCCTGTTTGCAAATGGATGGAACAAAAAGGAGTAAACTTTAATGTAGCGATTGGACTTTCCTTAATTGCAGTAGCGCTTTTATTTACTATCATACTATTTCTCCTTTTCTCACAAATTTTAGAATTTTCAAATGAATGGCAAACTTTGGAAACAAAATTAGAAGAGACCATTAACCAACTGAGTGTGTTTTTAACCAATCAATTTGGAGTAAACGAAGAAAAACAAATGATCTACATAAAAAACACGCTAAACAATTCAGGTTCACAAATATTCACTTTCCTTAAAAACGCTGTCTATTCTTTCTCGGAATCACTATTTTATCTTTTAATAGTTCCCATTTTTTCGGCACTGATATTATTTTATCGTCAATTGTTAGTTGAGGCATTATACCATATTTTTCCTCTGGACAAAAAAGAAATGATTCGCGAAATTATCTTTGAAACTATTCATGAATACTACAAATTTATAAAAGGGATGCTCGTAGTTTATGTAATAGTCGGGCTTTTGAATAGCATTGGACTTCTTATTATCGGCATTCCCTATCCATTCCTTTTTGGGTTTACCGCTTCTGTACTTACCTTTATACCTTATGTAGGCATTATGGTTTCGTCGCTGTTACCAATTACAGTAGCTTGGATCACTTTTAATTCCATTTGGTACCCTATTGGAGTTATCTTAGTCTTTTCGCTGGTGCAAGTACTGGAAGCTTATATTATATTTCCATATGCTGTAGGGAGCCGCTTGAAAATTAATACACTCGTAATTCTGATCATGGTCATTGCAGGAGGCATTCTATGGGGAACTGCGGGGATGATTTTATTCATTCCATTTATTAGCATTTTAAAACTAATAGCAGACCGAACAGAAAGTCTTAAATCTCTATCACTGTTATTGAGTGATGGAAAATAATTTCAATAGCAATTTCAATGGCAATATTTAAATTATTATTTTCAAAATTGACGCAACCTTTCATTTAAATAGCCATCTATTTATCAAACAAACAATTATGAAAAATATAAAGTTTTTATTTATCGCGTTTAGTATATTATTATTCAGTTGCAATAATGATGATTCTTCCACAAAAGAAACAGAAAATCAGAATATAACGAAAATGTATGATGAAATCATTTCCGCCTCCATGGCTAATACCACTCCATGTACTAACCCAGCAGAATGGTCTTTTGCGGCTATTGGTTCAAAAGCATGTGGAGGTTCAACAGGATATATTCCGTATTCCTTAAAAATTAATGTTCCTGAGTTTCTAAAAAAAGTAGAAAACTATACCAATGCACAAGCAACCTTTAATAAAAAATGGGGAATCATGTCTACGTGTGAAATAATACTGCCTCCAACTGGAGTAGATTGCGTTAATGGAAAACCAACATTGGTATACTCTGATTTGGATAATTAAGGATTAGCTAGAAACTAATTAATTCTCGATATTAAGCCTCTTAATATTTTTAAATCCCAAATCTCTCCATACATCCCCTGCCTCCGATTACAGCGTAAATACTTGATTTTTAGGAAATTTTAAAGCCGAATTCCTTAAAAACAATAAAAAACAAAATATTATGAAAAAAATTATCATTTATGGATTTCTTACTTTGATTGGAATTTTTATGATTTCTTGCAGCACTAGTGAAAATGAGGATCCTATAGGAAAATGGGATGACAATATTAAATTATCTCAAAAGACAGCAACTCTAAATCCCAATAAGAATTCTATTACTATTACAACCGAATCTACATCTTGGTGGTTAAGTGGCATTTCTTTTAACAATAATAATATTGATTTGATAAATGTTGACAAACTTTCTAAAAATTTTGTCATTACAAATTCTGATTTCCAAGTTGAACGCAAAGAAGACGGAAAAAAAATTATTATTACATTAAACCAAAACAATACTAATTCTGAAAGAATTCTAGTAATAAGTATGCAAAATGGCGACTATTATGATGGAGTAAAAATAATACAAACCAAATAAAAAACTACCAGCAACAACTACAGCAGATTTGGGTAATTTGCTTAATGGAAAGTTGGTTTTGTATTTGGGATGATCTTGCAAATCCAAATAATGGGCTTAATTTAGTCCCAAACCAACTGTAATACCAGAACGTTCTGGAAGTATTATAACACTTGCCCAGAAAGAGCGACCAACGGAAGCTCATTTCCAGGCTTAGTGATATTACTTCTAAGACGAGAATTTAAAGCGAAAAGCGGGATTAGGCTCTAATAAAGAGAAAACTATACTTTAATTCGCTAACTTACGTTCTTATAGAAACTTATAATAGTATGAAGAACGTAATTATAATAGGCTGTGTTTTCTTGTTGATAGGATGTAAAACTAAAACCGTAAATGGGAAACAAATAGGAAAAAGTGTTGAACCGACAGAAATGAACACTGCCGATGAAGCGCAAAAAAACAAAGCTTACGAGTTAGGGAAAAGAGTTTTGATGACCTGTAATGACATTAAATTCAAGCCTTTTACACAAAGTGAAGCCACAGATAAGGTTATTGCCAAATCCACACCCGAGAACATCAAAAAAATTTGCGTGAAATACAGCCTAAAATATGGTCTTTTCAAAGATCTTGAATTCGTGGAAATGGTTCCAAACAAAACCGACAATACAAATGTGTTTCGATTTAAGGCTCTTTTTGAATATGCTAAAGCAAATAAGGAAATGAGGGTAACGATGAACTCGGAAAATAAAGCTTCGGCAATTTCGACCAAAGACTGGAAGGATGAATTTGAGTAAATGGTTGCGGGCATTGGATAATTATACCATTTATTAAAAAAAATCAGAATTAAAATCCAAAAATAAATCCAAAGCCTTATTTTTGCGCTATGGCTAAGAAAAATACAGACAAAGTTGTCTTTCATCAAATAAAAGTCCTTGATGCTGGTGCAAAAGGCGTTTCGGTGGCAAAAGCTCCCGATGGAAAAGTAGTTTTTATCCCAAATGTTGTTCCCGGGGATGTTGTTGATGTGCAAACTTTCAAGAAGCGCAAGGCTTACTATGAAGGGAAAGCGGTTCATTTTCATGAACTATCGGAACATCGTGTGGATCCAATTTGCGAACATTTTGGTGTTTGTGGCGGATGCAAATGGCAAAATATGAAATACAGTCAACAGTTGATCTTTAAACAAAATGAGGTAAAAAATCATTTGCAACGCATTGGCAAAATTGAACTTCCTGAATTTGAGCCAATTTTGGGTTCTGAAAAACAGTTTTTTTATAGAAATAAAATGGAATTTTCGTTTTCGAACAGCCGTTGGTTGACCGAAGATGAAATAGGAAGCGAAGAAGATTTGGGAAACCGAAATGCCCTTGGTTTCCATATTCCAAAAATGTGGGACAAAATCTTGGACATCAACAAATGTCATTTACAGGAAGATCCTTCGAATGCAATTCGTAATGAAGTTCGCGCCTTTGCCAATGAGCATGGTTTAACTTTCTTTAATCCAAGAGCCCATGAAGGTTTACTAAGAACTTTGATGCTGAGAACGGCTTCAACTGGAGAAATCATGGTTTTGATTCAGTTTTTTGAAAATGACAAAGCCAACAGAGAATTAATCCTTGATCATCTTTACGAGAAATTCCCTCAAATCACTTCTTTACAATATGTCGTTAACAATAAAGCAAACGACACTTTATATGATACCGACATAAAATTATATAAAGGAAGAGATTATATCCTTGAAGAAATGGAAGGATTAAAATTTAGTATTAATGCTAAATCTTTTTACCAAACCAACTCGGATCAGGCATACGAATTATACAAAATAACTCGTGATTTTGCTGGTCTTACCGGTAATGAAATTGTTTATGATTTATATACTGGAACTGGAACTATTGCGCAATTCGTATCCAAAAAAGCTAAAAAAGTTATTGGAGTAGAAAGTGTTCCAGACGCCATTAAAGATGCAAAAGCCAATGCTGTACGCAATGAAATCACTAATTGTGAGTTCTTTGTGGGAGATATGAAAGTTGTTTTCAATGATGCTTTCATAGCACAGCACGGACATCCTGACGTAATTATTACTGACCCACCAAGAGATGGTATGCACAAAGACGTAATTGAACAAATTATGAAAATTGCTCCTGAAAAAGTTGTTTATGTAAGTTGCAACTCGGCTACACAAGCTAGAGATTTGGCTTTAATGGACGAAAAATACAAAGTAACACGAGTGCGACCAGTGGATATGTTCCCGCAAACGCATCATGTTGAAAATGTTGTACTTTTGGAAAAACGATAAGCCTCACCCCTTAACCCCTAAAGGGGAAGAAAATAAATATGAAAAAAATAATTGCATTTTTAATGATTCTTGGTTTCGCCTCTTCCAGTTGCGAACCAGATGATATTTGTGATCCAAGTACACCCACCACCCCAAGAATGCTTATCCAATTTTTCGATATTTCGAATCCTTCAGTTAGAAAAAACGTGACGAACTTAAAAGTTATCGGTGAAGGAAAAACCGAAGGAGTGGTTTTTAATCCGTCTGGAATTGATGAAGCTAAGTATTTAACAAGTGCGGACAGTATACTGCTCCCATTGAATACAGATGCCGATATTGTAAAGTATAAATTTATTCTAAATTCCGGCAATAAAAATCCTCTCTTGGTGAATACAGACAACCTAGAATTTAAATATACCCGAGAAAGTAAATATGTATCTAGAGCTTGCGGTTTTAAGACCATTTATGATCTGGATTCAGTAAACCCTTTCGTACTATCAGATACAACACCTGCCGACGAAATGTGGATTCACTATGTAATAGTCGCAAAAAATAAAATAACATCCGAAAATGAAACAATTATTAAAATATTCTTTTAGTATTTGCTTTTTGTTGTCACTGTTATTTGTACAGGCACAAGAAAAAACGACTACCACAACAAGTACGGAGCAAGATGTAAAAATAACGGAAACTAAAAATGTTACACCAACAAAAAAGAATCCAGAAAAAAAACTCGAAGCTGCAGCAACAGACACCATAAAACCCAAAACAGATCGCTATGGTTTGATTGTTGGTGCTGATATAAACAAAATTGCACGGTCTATTTATGATTCTAATTACAATGGAATTGGATTTACCGCAGATTATCGATTGACCAAAAAATACTATTTGTACGGAGAAATTGGTAGTGAAGAAGTCACAGTCGAAGATCCATTATTGAGCACCACAACCAAAGGCTCTTATCTTAAAGTAGGTTTTGATTATAATGCATACACCAATTGGCTGGATATGGAAAACCTTATTACGCTAGGTGTACGTTATGGTTTTAGTACATTTAACGAACAATTAAATAACTATCTTATCTATAATCCACATCCTTATTTTGGACAATCGGGATTGATAGATTCCGGAAAAAAATACGATGGATTAACAGCTAGTTGGGCTGAAGTCGCTGCTGGAGTAAACGTAAAAGTCTTCAACAATATTTATGTTGGCTTTAGTTTACAATTGAAAGTATTGGTAACAAATTCTGAGCCTGGTAACTTTGAGAACCTTTATATCCCAGGATTCAACAGAACTTATGATGGTAATTTTGGAGCAGGTTTTAACTATACCGTTTCCTATTTTATCCCAATTTACAAAAAGAAAGTTATACCTGTAAAAACAGCACCAAAGAAGAAATAAGTCAAAATTTAATTTAAAAAAAAAGGAGTAAAACTGAGTTTATCGATTCAGTTTTACTCCTTTTATTTTTTAGTCTAAGTCGATTATCCGATTTCTTTAATTCCTTTTACAAATAACCAAGACATGAATAGTTTTTCACCGTCTTTGGTTTTGGCAGCTTGAAATTTTGGGGACAAAAGCGTTCCTGCGATAAAAGCCGTCATTGGAATCCAAAATCCAGAAAGATTGGTATACTGTTCTACCAAATAACGAAATGATATAAACAATATGGCAAAGCAACCTAGATTGTATAGAAATGCTCTTACTTGTAATTTTGTCATTTTATTGTATTTAAATATATTTTTTCAAAATTAGATGAAAATCTAGATAATTCTAAGTAATAACCACTATTTATTTTGAGCTTTAGTTTTATCTCGAAAAAACCGTTCAATAAATAAAACTTTAACAATAATTGACTTAAGTCTTTTTCCTATTGTTTTTTTGCACTAATTTTATATTTTATTAAAATAAAAATCATAAGCAACTAACTTACAATTACATACAAATAATTTTCCCCAGATTTATAATTGCATTCCATTTTAATCATCAGTAGATTAAAATTAGTTAAAAAAAAATTCATCATAATTTTAAAAAAATAATACTATGGCGATTGATTTTTCTATTACTAGCGCAGTAACATCAAGTGGAAGAACAGCTTTCAATGCACAAAGCATTAATTCAACTGAAACAAAATTCAATATTGGGAATAAAACCAGATATGAAGGGAATGTTGGACTATTCAATACTTCAGTTACTGCAGGACTGGCCTATAAACCTGAAGATTATAGTGCAGAATATGGTTTTTGGGCCTATTTTATCTATCCAACTGCCATGGCAGAAAGTTCAGGTTCATTCAAATGTTTGAATACATATGATAGAGCGCAATTTACTTTTAGCTTTATGCAGTATGCCGCACATGTCCCAAATGGAGATTTTATAAAATTTTTCAGAAAGCTATTGCAATTACCTAATGCAACCGATTATTTCCCAAAATTAGTTTTATCCAATAACAGGATTTTTTATAAATCTTCCAGTGGGGTACTTTCTCCTTTAGAAAATGATTCGAGTTCACAAGCACTGATGGATTATCTCAATCCAACACTAAATGATATAGAAAATCAAGAATTAATTTGTGCTGCACGATTTGTTCACTGGGCCACAAATGATCCCAATCATCGAAAAACTCAAGTTGAAACAGCAATTGATCTGTATAAAGAAAATATGAAGTCCTATAATAAACGATATGGGTTAAACAATGTTCCTGCAAATGTCTGCCAAATGATTTGTGATATTCGACACCAAGGAAGAGCCACGAGTGACCGTATTGCACTGGCAATTAACACCAATGGAAACTACGACAAAGCCTTTTCTAACTTATGTACAATAGGCAACACTAATTATCAAACCAGAATAAATACAGTACGAAATACAATAAAAAAACTAACAGATATAGGCAAGTTCTCAATGAAATATGATGCTAATAGCGGAGAATTTGTAACAATTTAACAATGGATAAAACTTCGTAAGCCCAGAAGGGCCTTATATATTAAGCAAAAAAACAACTATAATCTTACGGAAGTCAAATAAAAAATGCAAATTAACTCTATTATGGATGAAAGAGATTTTGACAAAATTTAAATGTATTATAACCAACTGTCTTCTAATTTTTCCAATAGTGTCAATTTATTAATATACATAAACCAAGCATTATAAGGTACCATCTTCAACAAAAAAACGAATTCAATTTTAATCTGAAAACCACAGTTCTAGATGACCTTTAACTTCTCTTAATTTAAACAAAATAAAACATTTGGGATATATCCTAAAAAGAAATCTTTTAACTAAAAAAAATGAAAAAAACTTTAGTATTTATACATGGCTGGAGTGTCACAAATCTAAACACTTATGGTGAATTGCCTGAAAGGTTACAACTGGAAGCAGCTGCTAACGGTGTAGAAATTGACATACAACATATTTTTTTAAGTCGATACATTAGCTTTCACGACGAGGTTGGCCTGGATGATATTGCCAAGGGACTCGATTCAGCAATTAAGGAACAACTTAGAGGAATTCAAAGTTTTGTATGCATAACTCATTCTACAGGTGGACCAGTAGTGCGTCATTGGTGGAGTTATTTTTATGATAATAGTCCAACTAAAATAAGTCATTTAATTATGCTTGCTCCTGCCAATTTTGGATCAGCACTAGCCCAACTTGGTAAAGCAAAACTGAGCCGAATTAAATCATTCTTTGATGGAGTCGAACCTGGTCAGAGAGTTTTGAACTGGCTTGAATTAGGCAGTAAATCTTCTTGGGAATTAAATAAAAAGTGGATTCTATCTGATGGACATCAAATTGGAGAACAGGGTATTTTCCCCTTTGTATTGACCGGACAAACTATTGACAGAAAACTGTATGACCACTTAAACTCCTATACAGGCGAACTAGGCTCTGACGGAGTTGTAAGAACTGCGGCAGCAAATTTGAATTCGAGATACATACAGTTAAAACAAAACGCAATAAAAAACAAAAATAATGAAGTCAAAATCTCCTCAACACTTGATATCATTGAATATAAGGAATCTCCCGAGGTGCCTTTAAGAATTATAACCGGAAAATCACATTCTGGATCAGAAAAAGGAATTATGAATAGTGTACGTAAGTCTAGGGATCCAAAAAGTAAAGAAATCATAACTTCTATTTTTAAATGTATAAACGTTGACTCTATTGAAAAATACAATGAGTTAAAAGAGCAATTTAAATTAGAAACTAATACCGTTCAAAAAAATGAATTAATAGAAACAGCACCTGAATTTTTATTTTTCCATACTCATTTTATTCATGATCGATTTTCGCAAGTAATTTTTAGAATTACCGATTCTGAGGGTTACCCCATTACAGATTTTGACCTACTGCTTACTGCGGGCCAAAACAATAATCCCAACGATTTCCCACCTGGATTTGTGGCCGATCGCCAACAAAATTCAATAAACAAGGAAATAATTACTTATTATTTTAACTACGACTTGATTGTTGGTGCGCCCAAAAATGAATTTAGACAAAAGACAGAGGGAATTACCCAAATTGGTTTAAAAATTATTCCTCGACCACAAGAAGGGTTCGTTCGATTTGTAACCTGTGAAATTAAAGCCAACGAAGACTTATTACAAAAAACAATTCAACCCAACAGTACGACCCTAATAGATATTGTTCTTCAAAGAGTTGTTAGCAAAGGTGTTTTTCAAATAAATAACATCACTCAATTCCCCAAAGATTTCGATTTTAGTAAAACTAAATGGGAAGAAAAAGGAATAATAGAGTAGCTCCCTTTTTATAACAAATAATGTCAAAAAATCATTTCAATCAGTAAACAAAACAAATACGAAATCAAAAATCCCGATAATTACTAGATTTAAATAGTAATTATCGGGATTAAATTTTTAGATATTTAGAACTAATTATTCAGCGCCACCGTCAGGAACAGTCTGAAACTTCGTTCTCTTACTTCCTTCATACATTTCATATTTCACCAAACGTGCTTCAAGACTCGCATTAAAAAGTTTGATTTTACGAGAAGGTTTTAATCCTACATATTTCAAAGCTTCCAGGTTTGCTGTAATGAACCAAGCATTTGTTCCTGGATAATTCTTTTTCAAAGTATCACCAATATTTTTATAAAATTCTTCCATATGAATATCCAAACGTTCATCATAAGGCGGATTGAAGACGATATGTAATTTCCCTTCAGACGTTTTCTCAGTATCAAAGAAATTCTTTTCCTCTATCTTTATATATTCATCTAGATTGGCATTCTTCACATTGTCTTTGGCTTTTTGAACCGCAGATGGTGCTTTATCATATCCTTTTATAGTATAATGAAACTCACGTACGCGTTTTAACAAACTTTCTTGAATGCTGTCAAACAAATCATTATCCCAATCATTCCATTTTTCAAAAGCAAATTCCTTACGGTTGATATTCGCGGGAATATTACAAGCAATCATCGCTGCTTCTGCCAAAAATGTTCCAGAACCGCACATCGGATCCAAGAAATCAGTTTGTCCGTCCCAACCCGAAAGCAACAAAATACCCGCTGCCAAAACCTCGTTTATAGGGGCAATGTTGGTAGCCGTTCTGTACCCACGTTGGTGCAATGAATTTCCGGAAGTATCCAAAGCTACCGAAACCTGATCTTTATCAATATGTATATTTATCCTTAAATCAGGAAAAGCTTTATCAATACTCGGACGCTGTCCCGTTCTTTCACGAAACTGGTCTACAATCGCATCTTTACATTTTTGAGATACAAACTCAGAGTGATTAAAATACTCCGAATGTACCGTTGCGTCAATCACAAAAGTCTGATTAGCGTTGATGTATTTAGACCAATTCGTCCCTCTTATTCCTTTATATAACGATTGCTCGTCTCTCGCTTTAAAAAAATAAATTGGTTTCAAAATCTTCAAAGCCGTACGCAAAGACAAATTCGCTTTGTACATAAAACCTTTATCGCCCTTAAAGCTCACCATTCTCACTCCTTGCTCCACATCCTGTGCGCCCAACATTGTTAGCTCTTTTGCTAATATTTCCTCAAAACCAAAAAAGGTTTTGGCAATCATCTTAAAATTCTCCATAGCCCCCTAACCCCCAAATGGGGGAATTGTTATCATTAATATTCGGCAAAAATACACTAAATTTGCGGGACTTAAATTAATTGAAAAAGAATAAATGTCCGATTCTACAAATAACAAAACACAAATTACCAATTCCAATCCTGAAAATTGGTTTGCCTCTTGGTTCGACAGTCCATATTATCATATACTTTACAAAGAAAGAAACTACAGAGAAGCCCAATTGTTTATGGACAATCTGACTCATTACCTGAATCTTCCCGAGAAAGCCAAAGTGCTTGACTTAGCTTGCGGTAAAGGCCGTCATGCCATTTATTTAAACCAATTAGGGTTCAATGTTATTGGTGCCGATTTATCTGAAAACAGTATATTGGAAGCTCAAAAAAACAGTAATGAAACCTTGCATTTTCAAGTTCATGATATGCGGGAAGTATTTGAAGATAAATTTGATGCTATTTTCAATCTGTTCACCAGTTTTGGTTATTTCGAAAACGATGAGGACAACCTTACTACTCTAAAAGCTATAAAAGAAAGCTTATCTGAATATGGTTTTGCAGTGATTGATTTTATGAATGTTACCAATGTGCTTAATAATTTGGTTCCAGAAGAAGTAAAACATGTTGATGGAATTGATTTCCAAATCAAACGCTACCTGAAAGATGGGCATATTTTCAAAGAAATTGATTTTGAAGACCAAGGTCACAAGTATCATTTTACTGAAAAAGTAAAAGCTCTTACATTAAAAGATTTTGAAGAGATGATGGAAGAAGCCGGTATCTTTTTATTGGATATTTTTGGGGATTATAAGCTAAAAAAATTCCACAAAACTGAAAGCGAAAGATTAATTATGATTTTTAAATAGTTAATTTTGTTTATCGCCGAATCGTTAAATACTACGGTGCTAAACTTTTTAATTCAGATTGTATATCCTTATATTAAAGCGGTTAAACAATAATAAATAATTAAACGAATAAACGGTTAAACAAAAAACATGAATTACCTATTACCCCTACTATCAGTACTTATTGGTTATTTCATAGCTTTATTTCTAAAACCGAAAAGCAAAACCAACCTAAAACTATTATTAGCTTTTAGTGGTTCGTTCTTGCTTTCGCTTACCGTAATGCACCTACTTCCTGAAGTGTATGAAAGTGGAAACCATAACATTGGACTTTTTATAATGTTGGGTATTTTGTTCCAAATCGTATTGGAATTTTTCTCTAAAGGAGCTGAGCATGGTCACGTACATGGTCATGCCAAAATGTATCAAATACCTTGGTTACTATTCGTCAGTCTCTGTATTCATGCCTTTTTAGAAGGATTTCCTGTAAGTCACCATAATGATTTAGCAATTGGAATAGCAATTCACCATTTGCCTATTGCAATTATTTTAACCTCTTTTTTCGTCAGTTCCAGTCTAAATAGAAAGGCCATCTTTCTATTTATGGTCACTTTTGCAATCATGACACCTCTGGGTACCATTGTTTCTGACTTTATACCACAATTGAACGAATATTATTCCGAAATTACAGCAGTAGTCATTGGAATCTTATTTCATATTTCATCGACTATCATTTTTGAAAGTAGCGAAGGACACAAATTCAATATCGCCAAAGTATCAATGATTGTAATTGGTATTCTGCTGGCGTATTTAATATAGACGAATACAATCTTCGAAAAAAAACCATTTTTAATTGTTTTCCAATTCTCTTTATTTATAAGAATCATTTAAATTAATCCTTTTATTGGTTAAATTTTGATTTAATCCAATCTAATTCTGATGGAGATATTTTATAAATAATCAAGTATTTAGCGTCAATCACCTAAACTAACTTGCATATAATTCAAATAATTTGCATTATTAAAAATATTACCATTAATTTGTCAAAAAATATATTCTTGAGAAGTTTCTGTCTTTATGAGATTGATACCAAATTATTACTAAATTCACAGAAAAAGCGATGAGAGAAAATTGTCTAAAGACCTTAATATACATTTGTTTGCATGTTTAATTTTTTTAGAAAAAAACCTAAAGCATATACCAAAATTGAAAATCATATTTTTGGTATAATAACGGAGTTATTGAAAATTAGCTCAACCGACATCAATTGTGATGAATTAGGTGGTAAATATTACTTAAGTAACGAAGAGCAACATTTTAGAGTTACCATATTCAGTAATGAATCTGTGATACGAATGACCAACACACGTGATTCTGTTGCAGAGAAATATGACAAAGTTTTTGTTGAAAATGTTTTAAGGGCCGTCAAAGAAGAAAAACACCGTAGAATGGAATTGGTATGCGATTCAATTACGGATAGTATCGAAAAAATGGCAGAACGCTTACATAATACCCTTATTGAATCAAATGAGGAGGAAGAAACAAAAGAAGGAGAAGAAGACACTTTTCTAAAAAGCGTTTAAAAATAAGGGTTTAACTTTTTAATTAAAGTTGAACCATTTTTTTTCAATTATTACCAACCAAAATACAACATTCCAGATAAAGTATTACTGGTTTACTAAAATGTTATCTTAAGCAAAATAAACATTTTTATTACTATTTTTCATTTTTCAGAGAATAGTAAGTTTTAAAATTCCCTAACTTTACCAAGTATAAAAGTTGTCAATTTTAAAGCAAAACAATGAACTTCACTAAGACCACCGAACAATCTTCAAAATATGAACATTTAGAGAAAATGTCGGTTCAAGAATTACTTACCAACATCAATAACGAAGACAAAACTGTACCTCTTGCTGTAGAAAAAGCCTTGCCGCAAATAGAGACATTGGTAACCGAAATTGTTGCCAAAATGAAATTGGGTGGCCGATTATTCTATATTGGAGCCGGAACTTCCGGACGTTTGGGAATCTTGGATGCCTCAGAATGTCCTCCAACTTTTGGAGTCCCTTTTGATTTGGTTGTTGGAATTATTGCAGGTGGAGATACTGCCATCCGCAAAGCCGTTGAAAATGCCGAAGACAACGCTACTCAAGCTTGGATTGACTTACAAGCTTTTAACGTAAACGCAAATGATGTGGTTGTTGGTATTGCTGCCTCTGGAACAACTCCTTATGTTATTGGAGGTTTACAGGCCTGTAATGCTAAAAATATAAGTACTGGAAGTATTTCTTGCAATGCTGGAAGTCCTCTTTCCCACAAGGCAAAATTCCCAATCGAAGTCATTGTGGGCCCCGAGTTTGTAACGGGAAGTTCCAGAATGAAAGCAGGTACTGCCCAAAAATTGGTTCTAAATATGATTACGACCGCTACAATGATCCAGCTTGGAAAAGTAAAAGGAAACAAAATGGTTGATATGCAATTGAGCAATGTCAAACTTGTAGATCGTGGTGTAAAAATGATTATGGGAGAAATTCCTGTAACTTACGAAGAAGGCTCTGAATTGCTAAAAACTCACGGAAGCGTTAGAAAAGCAGTTGATTATTATAATGCTCAATAAGCAGATTTCAGATAATAGGTTGCACAAATTACGATTAAACATATAACAGATTAAACCAGCAAAAATGGCTAACAAAGAATTATTGGCAAAAGGGATAAAATATTTGACTGGTGCTTTACCGCTCATGTTCATTGGCCCAACCGTTATTTATAATGCATTTATGAACCAACATACCAATTGGCATTATTTGGTTTTGGCTATTGGAATCATTGCCTGTCTCACATCAATGTACTTGATGTTTGTAGGTTTAAAAATAATAATGAAAGGCATATTTAACGACTAATGGAAGACCTGATACACATTCAAAAAACATTTGAAAAAGTAACCTATATTGGTAAGAAGATTAACAATCGTGAATTTGAGGATTGCGTTTTTAAGAACTGCGATTTCTCAAATAGCGATTTTTCGAACAATAGTTTTATGGATTGTGAATTCATAGAATGCAATTTATCGATGACCCAATTGGGAGGTTCTAGCCTGAAGAGTGTTAACTTCAAGAACTGCAAACTAATGGGGATTCAATTTCAATCGTGTCAGGATTTTTTATTCAATGTGCAATTTCAAGATTGCATTTTGGACTATAGTTCTTTTGCAAATAAAAAAATGCCCAAAACCAAATTCAATTCGTGTTCGATGAAAGAAGTAACTTTTATTGGAACGAATTTGACCCAATCGGTTTTTGGAAACTGTAATTTGGACAATGCTATTTTTAACGACACTGTTTTGGCCGGTGCCGATTTTACCACAGCCTATAACTATAAAATTGACCCCGAATTCAACCCGATGAAAAAAGCAAAATTTTCCAGTCAGGGAATCGCGGGGCTTTTGGATAAATACGATATAAAAATTGAGTAATTATGAATGCAACCATCTCCTATCTTGAAAGCGTAAAAAAGCAATTTCTCTACTATAAAATATTGGGAGAAAAAGCGATAGATCAATTAGAACCGGAGCAGCTTTTTGTTACTGTAAACGAAGACACCAACAGTATTGCCGTGATTGTAAAACACCTTTCGGGGAATATGCTTTCGCGTTGGACGGATTTCCTGACCACCGATGGTGAAAAAGAAACTAGAAATAGAGACGGTGAATTTGAAAATGATTTGCACACAAAGGATCAAGTATTGACTCTTTGGAATAAAGGTTGGGATTGTTTTTTAGGAGCATTGGACAGTTTGAAGCCAGAACAACTTTCGGAGATTATTTATATCAGGAACGAGGGCCATACAGTCATTGAAGCCATCAACAGACAACTGGCACATTATCCATATCATGTTGGACAAATTGTCTTTTATGCCAAACAACTTAAAAATAGCGAATGGGATAGTTTATCGATTCCAAAAAATAAATCGAATAGTTATAACGCAGATAAATTTGCACAAGAGAAAACAATTAAAAATTTTACGGAAGAAGAATTCAGACGTTTAAAATAATAAATATACCTATTTATTGCCCCAGATGGAAGTGAAAACCCCGCAGGGCTATATCTTATTTTTTCTTGCCCCAAAAGAGCGACCAGAGGAAGCTCCTTTTAGGGCATTGGAAAAAAAGGGAATAGACCGAGGAGTTGTAACGGATAGCTGGATTAGGCCCAAATAAAAAAGATAAATACGAAGAAATGAAAAAAATAATACTACTCTCTCCTTTACTGCTGCTACTATCCTGCTACAATGTTGAACGTAACTGTGCCGACTTTAAAACCGGGAAATTTAAATTTGAATACGAGATTGACGGCGTTAAAAAAACTACGGTTTTTGAGCGTAATGACAGCATTGAAATTGAGACTTTTGAGGGAAAAACGGATACTTCCACAATTCGCTGGGTGAATGATTGCGAATATGTTTTGCAGAAAAAACACCCGAAAAACAAGGCCGAAGAGAAAGCGATTGACATGAAAATTTTGACAACTACAAAAAATTCCTATACCTTTGAATTTGGAATGGTTGGTGTCGATTCTAAACAAAGAGGAACGGTTATTAAGATTTCAAATTAGAGAATTCAGATTGCAGATTGCAAAAAACCCATAATTTAAACCCATAATAAAAAATGGAAGTATTTTTAAACCCAGATGCTTGGATTGCCTTATTAACACTAACTTTTCTTGAAATTGTATTAGGTATAGACAACATCATTTTCATCTCTATTGCAACTGGAAAATTAGCTCCGGAAGACCGCAAAAAAGCAACCAAAATAGGAATGTTTCTAGCCATGTTCATGCGAATAGCTCTTTTATTTGGAATTAATTTTTTAACCAAAATGAAAAAGCCTTGGTTTACGATTGATTGGAGTTGGCTACATGCTGGGGTTACAGGACAAAGTATCATTTTATTGTTGGGAGGATTGTTCTTGATTTATAAAAGTACAAATGAAATTCGTGAGAAAGTTGATGAAAAAGGTCATAAAGAAAAAGAATTGGGACGAGCTGCAGCAAAATCTTTTCAGAGTGTTATTCTTCAAATTATAATGATCGACTTGGTTTTCTCATTTGACAGTATTTTAACCGCTGTGGGAATGACAAACGGTGTTGAAGGTGCTTTGATTATTATGATTACGGCTGTAGTGATATCTGTTTTGATTATGATGCAGTTTGCAGTTCCTGTTGGAAATTTTGTAAACAAACATCCATCGATACAAATTTTAGGATTGTCCTTTTTGATTTTGATAGGATTCATGCTGTTGACCGAAAGTGCACACTTGGCCAATGCTCTTATATTTGGCAGTCATGTGACTCCAGTACCAAAAGGGTATTTATACTTTGCCATTTCGTTCTCTTTATTTGTAGAAATACTAAATATGAGAATGACCAAAAAGAAATAATATGCTTTCTAAAAACATAAAAAACGCTTTGATTATTGCTGTTGTAGTGGGGACTATTTTGAACACTATTAACAGTTACGACGTAATCTGGGAAGGTGATTTTACATTTAGAAATACTTTAAGAATAGTATTGACTTACATTACTCCGTTTTGTGTTTCCTTATATTCTTCCACATTAGCATCGAAATCATTCGAAAAAACAACCATTAAAAACACAGTTACCTCAAAGTAGCTGTTTTTTTTTTATATATAATTTTAGTTTCAAACAATACCAATGAAAAATACCATTTCACATAGAGTTGCCGATTTCCTAAAAAACTTCCCTCCTTTTACTTTTTTAAATCAAAAAGACATTGAAATACTTTCGGAGCAAATATCCATTATATACAAAGAAAAAGATAGTGTAATTTTTGCAGAAAATGAAGAAACGCATAGCTCATTTTATGTGGTTCACAAAGGAGCTGTCGCACTTAGAAAAGGTCTAAAAAATGATATTTTAGATATGTGTGACGAAGGAGATATTTTTGGGCTGAGACCTCTTATAGCCAATGAGAATTACAAAATGGAAGCCAGAGCTTATGAGGAAACTATCCTTTATGCTATTCCCATCTCAATTTTTAGACCATACGCACTAGAAAATGAAGCTGTTGGTAATTTCTTAATACAAAGTTTTGCCTCTAATACCAACAATCCTTACTCTAAAAGCCATAGAGGAAAGTTGTATGGCGAAACTTTGGCGGGAGATCTATTGGAAACAGAAACTAAACTACTTGATATTCAACCCGTAAAATATTCCAAAAAAATAGTTACTTGTTCCGCTATAACCACAGCAAAAGCCATAGCCGAAATTATGACTAAAAAAAATGTTGGAGCTGTACTTGTGGTAGAAGATAAACTGCCTATTGGTATTATCACCGACAAGGATTTAAGGAACAAAATTGTAACTGGAGAATATCCTATCACTACATCGGCTTCCTTAATCATGACAAGCCCTGTTGTTACCTATCCCAAAAAACTGACAGCAACCCAGGCACAAATGGCGATGATGAAAAGCAATATCAGCCATATATGCCTTACAAAAGATGGTACACCAAACACAAAAGCGGTTGGAATCCTTTCGAAGCACGATGTTATGGTTTCTTTGGGAAACAATCCTGCAGTTTTAATAAAAGCCGTAAAAAGAGCAAAAAAATACAAAGATATCAAACCGATACGCGCCAATATCATGCATTTATTACAAGGCTATTTGGATCAGAACATCCCAATAACACTGACATCAAAAATCATTACCGAATTAAATGATGTTTGCATTCAACAAGTTATAGCCATTTCATTAAAAAAAATGAGTACTCCACCTCCTGTAAAATTTGCATGGCTGGCAATGGGAAGCCAAGGACGAAGTGAGCAATTATTGCAGACCGATCAGGACAATGCCCTAGTCTATGAAGATGTACCAGAAGAATTAAAAGAGAAAACTAAAAAATATTTCCTAGAATTAGCAACTCATGTCAACAAAGGATTATTTGAAATTGGATATGATTATTGCCCTGCCGAGATGATGGCCTCCAATCCAAAGTGGTGTTTAAGTCTGGGCGAATGGAAAAAACTGGTTCACCATTGGATCACAAATACCGGAAAAGACGAAGTATTATTGTCGTTTATATTTTTTGACTACAGCCTCTCGTATGGCGACAGCGAAATCGTAAACAACTTATCCGATTATATTTTAGAGGATATAAAGGCTAACCCTGTATTTTACCTTCACTTAGTTAGTGGCGCTTTGCAAAGCCCTTCTCCAACAGGATTTTTTAGAGAATTTTTATTGGAACAAGACGGAGCAAACAAAGATTCTTTTGATATAAAAAGAAGAGCTTTGATGCCTTTGAGTGATGCAGCAAGAGTTTTGATACTCTCACATGCCGTAAAATCAATTAGCAATACTCCCGAACGTTTTGAGAAATTAGCAGAATTGGAACCTCAGAATAGAGAATTGTACTTGGCCTGCTCTTATTCCTATAGAGCTCTTTTAAAATTCAGAACCAAACAAGGTCTTTTGCATAATGATTCTGGTCAATATATTGCCCTCGGAGATCTTACAAAACTTGAAAAAATAAAGCTTAAAAGTACTTTTAAAACTATTAAAGAGATACAAGAAGTTATTTCCATACGCTTTAATCCATCAAATATATTGTAATGAGGGACTTTTTAAAAAGAAGCAAAGCAAGCATATTTGATTTTTTGAAGATTCCCGAAAAATCGATTGACGAAACACTTTCAAATACCGTTGAAAGTACTCGTTTTGTAGTTTTAGATACCGAAACTACAGGCTTTGATTATGATAATGACCGAATACTTTGCATAGGTGCTGTTGTCCTACAGAACAATGTAATTGCAATTCCAGATAGTTTTGAAATTTACATCCACCAAGATCATTACGATAAAAGCAGTGCACAAATTCATGGAATTTTAAAAGATTGGGTTATGGACAAACCTTCCGAATTAGAAGCGTTGCAAAAGTTTTTGGATTTTTTGGGAGATGACATTATCATTGCACACCATACAATCTTTGATATTACAATGATCAATATGGCATTGGAACGAAATGGTCTTCCACAATTAACGAATAAAACATTGGACACTGCGTATCTTTATAAAAAAACACTCATTATGTCTAATTTACTGGAACGCAAAGAAAACTATGCCTTAGATGATCTTGCCGATAAATTTGACATCTCCAAAAAAGACCGCCACACCGCTATGGGTGATGCTTATATCACTGCAATTGCTTTTTTAAAAATCGTAAAAAAATTAAAGGATCTAAAAGGAAAAACAGAATTCACTTTAAAAGATTTGTTTAAATAAAAAAAGCTCCAAAAGGAGCTTTTTTTTTCTAGAACAAGACAACCTGTCCGTCATCATCCAATTGAACATCAGTTTCATCGGAATTAATTTCTCCTTGAACTTCAATTTCCTCCGGAATAATTTCTTCTGGAGCTTCATACGGTAAAGGCTCCAATAAGTTTACTTGTTTTAATTTATCTGTTGTCAATTGATTACCGAGTGCTTTAAATCCTTTTACGGCAATAAAAGACTCGATATCCACAGTCATATTCTCTTTTTGAACTCCTTTTACCTTCGTGAAAACTAATTCGGCTACAGGACGATAATCTGTTGCTACGATTTCCAATCTAGAATTGGCATGCTCCGTGATGAAAGATTCCTCTTTATTTTCGGTTTCCACCAAGAAACGTTTGATGTAATAACGCTCTTTTTCACCATCATAATAAATTGCCGAAATTGGTTTTTTGGGAACCCATTTTTCCAGGACAATCATATCTTCATCAAAATGAGTACTCAGTTCAGGAGTAATAACTTTAATTTTTCCTGCCTGTGAAATAACTAGAATTTTGTCACTTGGTCTAAATTCGCCTAACAGTTCTCCTCTGGCATCAACGTTTAATCGCTGAACGGTATCATCAAACCAAATTTTCCTTGGCAATAGAGTTGAAATTCCTTTCTCCTTCAATTCAATTTTTTTGATAGGATATTTGGTTACCAAATTCCCTTTGGAAGCACGCCCTTTGATTGCCAAAGAAGCAAAGTCGATATCGAATTTCAGTTTCTTGATACTTCCTACCTGACGCAATAAAATTGTAATCACCTCAGCTTCTCCATTCGGATTACAAGAGAAATACAAAGTTTGCGAACCAGCAGTTTCATTGGTCAAATCATACGGTTTATCACGGGTAACTCCCGAAACATTGAATCGTTTGATATACGATGGTCCTGATTTTCCGTCACGGTAAATCATATTGTAAATGGTACGTTTGTCACTTTTGTCAAAAATAGCAACGTGGATGATATCTTTACCAACGAATGTTTTGGCATCGACTTTGGTTATCATCATTTTCCCATTTCGCAAAAACACAATTACATCATCAATATCCGAACAATCAGTTACATATTCGTCTTTTTTCAAACTGGTTCCAACGAAACCTTCCTCTCTATTTACGTACAATTTAGTATTTCTTAAAACCACTTTTGTCGCTTCAATATCATCAAAAATACGCAATTCGGTTTGGCGCTCTCTGCCTTTTCCGTATTTCTCTTTTAATCTTGTAAAATAAGCAATCGCAAAATCGATGATGTGTTCCAAATCGTATTTTACCTGCTCTATATTTCCTTCAAGAGCCTCAATTTTATCTTGCGCTTTGTTGCTGTCGAATTTTGAGATACGCATGATTCGGATATCCAATAATCTCAAAATATCTTCTTCAGTAACCGCACGTTTCAGATGTTGAATAAAAGGTTTTAAACCATCATCAACCGCTTGTATAACATCTTCGCGAGTTGTTTTATCCTCAATATCACGGTAAATTTTATTTTCGATAAAAATACGTTCCAAAGACAAGAAATGCCATTGCTCTTCGAGCTCGCTCAATTGAATTTCCAACTCTCTTCTCAAGAGATCAACGGTTCGATTGGTCGAAATTTTCAACATATCCGAAACCCCAATAAACAACGGTTTGTTGTCCTCAATCACACAGCCCAATGGCGCTACCGAAGTTTCGCAAGCAGTAAATGCAAACAAAGCGTCGATTGTTTTATCTGGAGAAACTCCAGGAAAAAGATGAATTAAAATCTCTACCTCAGCCGCTGTATTATCCTCAATTTTCTTGATTTTGATTTTACCTTTATCATTGGCTTTCAAAATACTGTCAATCAAAGTAGTCGTATTGGTCGAAAATGGAATTTGGGTAATTACCAAGGTGTTTTTGTCGAGTTGACCAATTTTGGCACGAACCCGAACACGTCCACCACGCATTCCGTCATTATAATTGGACACATCGGCGATACCTTGCGTCAAGAAATCGGGATATAACGTAAATGGTTTTCCTTTTAAAATTTTAATCGAAGCATCTATCAGCTCATTGAAGTTATGGGGCAATACTTTGGTCGAAAGACCTACAGCAATTCCCTCTGCTCCAGAAGCCAATAACAATGGGAATTTTACCGGTAAGTTATTTGGTTCGGCGCGACGTCCATCATAGGAAACGCCCCAATCGGTAATTTTTGGAGAATACAAAACTTCCAAAGCGAATTTTGATAAACGCGCTTCAATATAACGAGAAGCCGCAGCTCCATCACCAGTTAGAATATTCCCCCAGTTTCCTTGGCAATCAATCAATAATTCTTTCTGCCCAATTTGCACCATCGCATCACCAATACTCTGATCACCATGCGGGTGATATTGCATCGTGTGACCTACGACATTGGCAACTTTATTGTAACGACCATCATCCAACTCTTTCAAAGAGTGCATGATTCTTCGTTGTACCGGTTTGAAACCATCCTCAATCGCTGGAACGGCACGCTCTAAAATTACATAGGAAGCATAATCCAAAAACCAATCTTTGTACATTCCTGTAACTTTGGTGATGGTATCATTTTCATCCTCTGTGTTTTCGTAAAAATGCTGCCCCTCAAAATGTTTGGCTTCTACTTCAATAATATCATCCGAATCATTATCATCTTGATTGTCATCAATAGAATGATTTTCCGAATTATTTTCTTCGCTATCTGGAATTATGTTATCGTCTTCTTCGTCTTTCATTTATTTTGATTCCGAAATTAATTGTATTAAATCTTCTCTGCTTGGCAGAATTGTTTTGTATTTACTGGCAAATATTTGCTCGTTATTTTCAGGTAAAGTGTATTCTACAACCAAATCACTTTTGTTTTGGCAAAGCACAATTCCTATCGTTTTATTTTCATCTTCCAAACGCATTTCTCTGTCATAATAATTGACATACATTTGCATTTGTCCCAAATCTTGGTGTTTTAATTCGCCTATTTTTAAATCAATTAAAACAAAACATTTTAAAACTCGATTATAAAAAACCAAATCGATTCGGAAATGTTTATCATCAAAAGTAATTCTGTTTTGTCTGGCTACAAAAGTAAAACCTTGACCCAATTCCAATAAAAAATGCTCAAGTTTGTTGATAATCTCTTCTTCCAGCTCCGATTCAGAATACTGATGTAATTCTGGCAATCCTAGAAATTCCAAAATATATGGATCTTTGATAAGATCTTTTGGTTTCTCTATAATCTGACCCTTTTCAGAAAGTTTCAAAATCCCTTCTTTATCTCGGCTTAAAGCCAATCGTGTATAAAGTGCCGAATCATATTGCCGTTTTAATTCTCGAACACTCCAATTGTATTTTTCAGATTCTATTTCGTAAAAACGTCTCTCTTTCTCGTCGTCAATTCGAATTAAAAAAGTGTAATGAGACCATGTCAGCTTGAAAAATGAAAGTAGTACTTGAGAATTTATTGAATTCAATTCCGCAGACAGTGTCTGCGTTTTTTGAATACTGAAAATCCCCAACACTGTCTCGGATTTTGAATAAGATAAATAAAATTTTCTGAATTGCTCCAAATTCCTCAATGAAAACCCTTTCCCAAACTCATTAGTCAATTGTTCAGAAAGTCCTTTTAATAGTTGCTTTCCATATTCGGCTCTGTCTTTTCCGTTTTGCTCTTCTTCTACAATCATTCTTCCTATTTCAAAATAGGCGCAAACCATTGTTGAATTTACAGTACGCAAAACCTGTTGCCGAGCATTTTGCAATAGTTCGGTTACTTGAAAGAATAAAGCTTTATTTTGAAGATTGTCTGACACTAGCAAATCTATTTTATTTCACTTCTTCCAAAACATCGATCTCAACCTTCAGATTCTTGATGATAAAATCCTGTCTATCAGGAGTGTTTTTACCCATATAAAACGACAATAATTGTTCGATAGAAGTATTTTTATCCATCATAATCGGATCCAAACGAATGGTTTCTCCAATGAAATTCTTGAACTCATCTGGTGAAATCTCTCCCAATCCCTTAAATCGAGTGATTTCCGGTTTTGGTTTTAATTTTTCTATAGCGTCTTTCCGTTCTTCTTCCGAATAGCAATAAATGGTTTCTTTTTTGTTTCGAACTCTAAAAAGTGGTGTTTGCAAAATATACAAATGCCCCTCTTTTATTAATTCCGGGAAAAACTGCAGAAAGAAAGTAATCAAAAGTAAGCGAATGTGCATTCCATCGACATCGGCATCGGTTGCAATCACAATGTTGTTGTAACGCAATTTTTCCAATCCATCTTCGATATCCAAAGCGGCCTGCAATAAATTGAATTCTTCGTTTTCATACACAATCTTTTTACTCATTCCGTACGAATTCAAAGGCTTACCACGCAAACTAAACACCGCCTGAGTATTCACATCACGAGATTTGGTAATCGACCCGGAAGCCGAATCTCCCTCGGTAATAAACAAAGTACTTTCTAAGCTCTTAGGGTTTTTTGTATCTGGAAGGTGGGCCCGACAATCCCTTAATTTTTTATTGTGAAGATTAGCCTTTTTGGCTCGATCTGTGGCTAATTTTCGAATTCCTGATAATTCTTTACGCTCGCGTTCGGCCTGAAGAATTTTTCGCAATAAGGCATCTGCAGTTGCTGGATTCTTATGTAAATAATTATCCAGTTTTGTTTTCACAAAATCATTTACGAACGTACGAACGGAAGGCATTCCCGGTTCGGAACCTATATCTGTAGAACCTAATTTGGTTTTGGTCTGTGACTCAAAAACAGGTTCCATCACTTTGATGCTAATGGCACTCACCACCGATTTACGTACATCCGAAGCTTCAAAACTTTTATTATAAAATTCTCGAATTGTTTTTACAATTGCTTCACGATAAGCTGCGAGATGCGTTCCTCCCTGTGTCGTGTTTTGTCCATTTACAAAAGAGTGATATTCTTCACTATATTGGGTTTTACTATGCGTCAGAGCCATCTCAATATCATCCCCTTTGAGATGAATGATAGGATACTCTAAATCATCAGCGTGAATGGTTTCTTCTAATAAATCTTTTAATCCATTTTCAGAATAATATTTTTCTCCATTAAAAATTATCGTCAGCCCATTGTTCAAATAACAATAGTTTTTAAGCATTTTGATTACATACTCAAATCTGAATTTATAATTTTTGAAGATGGTTTCATCAGGTGTAAAAGTTACTTTAGTACCTTTTCTCTTGGTAGTTTCAACAACATCTTCTTCAAGAACCAAATTACCGCCTGAAAACTCGGCAGCTTTTTGTTTGTCCTCACGAACAGACTCCACGCGAAAATAATTGGACAATGCATTTACGGCTTTTGTCCCGACTCCATTCAAACCAACGGATTTTTTGAAGGCCAAGGAATCGTATTTACCTCCGGTATTCATTTTGGAAACAACATCAATTACCTTCCCCAATGGAATTCCACGGCCATAATCACGAACGCTAACCGTTTTATCTTTAATGGTTACTTCAATGGTTTTACCAGCACCCATTACAAATTCATCGATACAGTTGTCGAGAACCTCTTTTAATAAAATATAAATACCATCATCTGGTGAAGACCCGTCACCTAGTTTCCCAATGTACATCCCGGGACGCATACGGATATGTTCTTTCCAATCGAGAGAACGGATATTATCTTCGGTATATTGATTTTGATCTGACATTTTGGAATTTTATCGAATTTAACTGTATTCTGTTCGGTCTTTTACTTTTCGCAAAAACCTCGAGTCTGCTAATGTAGTGTAATTCGATAAAATTAAAAAGAGGAATAACGCAAAGTTATCAAGAATGATATTGACAGATGGTTTTAAATTTTAGATTCAGATTATTATAAAAAAATCTACTCTTTAAACATAAACCCAAAACCCATGCCCTTGAGCATTTTTTTTTCAAAAGCCCAAAAGAATTTAAATTGACCAAAAAGAAAACCTATTGCTACCAATAAAACTTGATAAATAGGAAAAATTAGTAGTAGACGAATCGGGGTGTACCAGTGGCCTAATTCTTCCTTCCCGATTCCCAACCACACACAAAAGGGTTTGGATAAATAAGCTGAAGCTGATCCTGTAATGGCGAAAACAACAAATATGACGGCTAATTGCCAATTGGATGTAAGTCCCCAACGTTGTTTCAATCCTTTCATTTTTAGTTAATTCCTTTTTTGCAAATATAACAGGTTTTAATTGTTGAATTTATTCTTATTTCCTTTTTTGTTTCTATATTTTAACTATTAAATATCACGATCAATTGTTAAGAAACTTTCTTTTTTAGAATTACTTCTATTGTTTCAAACAATCGTTCTCTGTTAATGGGTTTTGTTATGTAATCCGTAAATCCAGCCCTAAAAATTCGATCCTTATCTTCATTGGATGCAAATGCGGTTTGTGCAATTATGGGAAGATTGGGTCTTATTGGCATAATTTTTTCAAGAGCTTCGAATCCATCCATAATAGGCATTTTGATATCCATTAACACCAAATCTATGTTTGGGTTATTAAAGCAAATATCAACGGCTTCTTGGCCATTTTCGGCACGAATTATCCTGAAATTTTTTCCTTTCATTATTTTCTGAAACAGCAAGAAATTAATATTATCATCCTCTGCAATTAATATAGTTCCTTTCTCTTCACCTTTAAAAATAGTAAGTTCATTAACAGGCTGAACCGATATTCTTTGTGATTTCACATATTCCAAAGGAATGGTAAAATAAAATTCGGAACCTTTTCCCAGTTTCGATTCTAATGTAATGGTTCCTCCCAGCATTTCGGCATAGGCTTTTGAAATCGCAAGTCCCAAACCAAGTCCGCCAATTTTAACTGTATGGTCTCCTCCCACTCTTCTAAAGCGATCAAAGATGTATTGTTGATTATTTTCATCAATCCCAAAACCAGTGTCTTTTATCTTGAATACAATTTTATTATTTGGTTCGTCAATCTCATAACCTAATTCAACAGAACCCTGCTCTGTAAACTTTAACGCATTAGTAACCAAATTTGTAATAATTTGTTTCAGTTTAACCTCATCCGTTTTTACTGGAAATGGTGCCGGTTTTTTGCTTTCAATTAGTTTGAAATCAATTTTTTTAGCTCTTTTATTTGTGATTTTAATACTGTCATACAAATCTTTGATGCAAGATTCCATATTGACAGCGGCATAATTAGGCTTTGTTTGATCGGATTCTATTTTTGACATTTCAATAAGATCATCAATAATAGCAATCAAATTTTTTCCGCTTTTGTCAATAACCGATAAATATTCCTGTTTCTCTTCCTCTTCTAAATCGGTATTCATCAGTAATTCCGTAAAACCGACTATGGCATTCATGGGAGTTCTTATCTCATGTGACAAATTGGACAAAAAGGAAGATTTTAGTTTATCACTTTCTTCGGCTTTTAATTTTGCTTTTACCAATTTACTTTTTTGCTTGGCATTTTCTTCAAAAAGAGTTCCGATGTTTTTAAAATCCCCTTCCGTGTTTTTTAAAATTTCGATGGATTCCTTATTCCCAGTTTCTAATGCTTTGGTGATAGCGTTTAAAGGGACAGAAATCCATTTTTCGGTATAAATAAAGCTAAACAATAACAATAATAAAGAAACAAATAAAATAAAATAAAGACTTTTTAAAATGGTAGCAATAAATTTTTCAAAAGGTCTTTCGAAATAAACACGTGCAACAAATTGATTTTTGTAATCTTTCAAATCCACTTTATATTGAAGAATGTAATTCTTTGTGACTTTGCTTTTTTGATTATTGAATACTGTTATCGTTGAATTGGTTATTTTTTCTACACTTTGTTTAAAAGACGAATCAATTTTTCTGGCTACTATAAAATAACCTACAGGTTTCTGATTTATAGTTCCATTTGATTTTGCAATGGTAATGCCAAATACTTGAATTATCCCATCGGATGTTTTTAAATAAAAGCGGGATTTACCTAATTTATTCAAAGCTAGTAAAGCTTCTTTTGGAACAAAATCAACTTCTTTTATTTTAGTTGAATTAGTATGATTAATAATTTTATTGTCCAAACCATAAACCCCTATATAATCAGATTTAAAGAAACTTGGATCAGCATACATTTCGTTATACAAACTCGAATCTTTAGTTTTAAGATAATCCACCAAATCATTTCTCTCCATTGAAGCAACAATTTGGTTGAAACCAAGTTGCGTAATTCTAGTAATTTCATCTTGAAATTGGTTATTGTAATTATCTAAAATACTTTTCTTGATATTAGTTATATACAATAGTATGGTTAAAACCAATAGTATTGAAAAAACATTCATGCCTACAACAAGCAAGATTATTTTTGGTTTCGTTTTTTTAACTTCTATTTTTTTCATAGGAAGAAAGAATATATGTTTTTTTTTCAAAAAAAAAACATCTGGACAAATAGCTTTAAATAAATAAAAAAGCATTTTTCAATCTCTTTAATCAATTATCATGCCGCAATTTAAGAAGCAATACATAAGATTATTATGTTGCTCTAAAAATTTTAAAAAGAAGTTTTAATAGGATTTGGGATGGTATTTAAAGACATCTGATGTCAAATATTTTTTTCTGAATTTAACAGAAGAAAAATCAAGTATAAATATACCAAAAATAAATACTTGTTAATAAGTAATTTACACAAAAGAGACATTTACAAACTTGCAAATGTCTCTTTTAAAGATTTAAATTAATTTTAATTGCAAATACTTTTTAGCAGATTGTATTTCCTATCTTGCTGGTACTCGCCCATACAATCGTTGATTGTATTTGTTTTGGAAATAAATCATATAATTGTAGATAAGATAGTTTACTTCATAACCATAATTAATAGTTGGATTGTAATCGATAGTCATTTCATATAAATTAGGAGAATAGATTTGTGGTTGGTGGACACGGTTATTCCATTCCATTACATAATAATTATTTTTGTTTTCTAAATAGGATTGTGAATAATATCCTCTTGGATAGGCCGTTGATTCTAACCAAAAATCAAAACCTGGTTCAATGATAATCACTTCGTATTCGAGTTCCTTATTTTCAATTTTTATAGTGTCATTACCTGCAGTTTTTGTTTTTTCTGTACTTGCAACATTAGATTTAGAAGCACTACATCCTATAATTGTCAAAAGAACAATCAATATGTAAATTAAATTTTTCATAATAATAGCTGTTTGCGGATGTCATAAAAAGAACAATTCTAAGAATAAGTTATAATTAATTTGTAATGAAATATGAACTGTAGAGCTACACAAAGTTAAGGATTTTTACACTGATTTACTGTTCTTTACAATTAAAACAAACTTTAAAGTATATCTTTTTCAAAAAAAATCAACACCATTTTTTACTTTTTGAATCGAAATATTCTGATACAAAAAAAGACATTTACGACTTTGTAAATGTCTTTTTTAATATTAATCAAGATTTCATTTATTTCCCAAAAAGTTTTCCTAAAAAGCCACCAATACCACCACTACTTTTGGTCACTGCAATAGCATCATTCATATCCAGTTTTCCATCGGCATTTTGGTCCAAACCAAATTGAGTTCCATATTTTGAAATGGCATCCATTATTCCAGATGTTTGAGCGCCACCTCCAGAAATAGCCCCAATTAAATCCGTTATTTGAAAACTGTCATTCGGGTCATTGGCTTTATTAACTAATCCTCCTAGTATTTGAGGAATCATACTACTGGCCACTCCAGCAGCATCATTGCTATTTAAACCAAATTTCTCTCCCAAACTTCCTGTAAGTTGTTGCGTAATTTGTTGAACAGCTGGGTTCGAAGGATCTTGAGCATTATTCCCTTGGAGTAGTCCAGCAAGTTTCTCGATTCCTCCTTCGGAAGCCATTTTTTGCAAACTAGAAAATATGGAATTTCCTGCTTCACTCATTACCGCTTCATTATGTTCATTTGGAATCGCATTGTTATTCACAACTGCTTCCTGTCCAAATTGTTGCACTAATTGTGTTAATTGCTCAAACATAGGTTTTTGATTAAAATTAGATATCAAATTTAATCAAAAAAAGCGGTAATTTATTAATTGAAGTTAACAAATTACCACTATACAATTCAATATCAAACGATTGTTTTAGCTAACTAATGATTTACTTAACAAACTAATAATTTGATGTGCAAGTTCAGTACCAATTCTGTCTTGGGCTTCTTCAGTTGCAGCACCAATATGAGGAGTTAAAGAAATTTTCGGATTCATTAAAATAGTAATTTCGGGACTTGGTTCACTCTCATAAACATCCAATCCCGCGAATAACACTTTACCACTATCCAATGCTTTTACAAGTGCCACCTCATCAATAGCACCACCTCTTGCACAGTTTACAATTCCAACACCGTCTTTCATCATTTCTAATTCTTTTTCACCAATAACATGTGTATCCTGGGCAGGTACATGCAATGAAATGAAATCAGATTCCTGAAATAAAGATTCCTGAGTTTGTGAAACCAGTGATATAGAAATAGACTGCCCATCAAAAAAAGGTACTTTTATATCTTTTTTTGGAATATGTGTATCACTATAAATCACTTTCATTCCAAGTCCGATAGCCATTTTTGCGGTAGCTTGACCGATACGTCCCATTCCTATAATTCCAAGTGTTTTTCCTCTTAACTCAAGACCATTTGCATAAGCTTTTTTCAGCCCATCAAAATTGGTATCTCCTTCCAAAGGCATATTTCTATTCGAGTCATGTAAAAATCGTACACCGGTAAACAAATGGGCAAAAACCAATTCAGCAACGGACTCTGATGACGAAGCTGGGGTATTTATGACATGAATCCCCTTGCTTTTGGCATACTCAACGTCAATATTATCCATTCCTACACCACCACGCCCAATAATTTTAAGACCCGGACAAGCGTCAATTATATCCTTGCGAACCTTTGTGGCACTACGAACCAATATGACACTTATATTATTTTTGTTCACAAAATTAGCCACTTGTTCCTGAGCTACTTTTGTAGTGATAACTTCAAATCCAGCCTTTTCTAAAGCGACAATACCGCTTTTTGAAATTCCGTCGTTTGCTAATATTTTCATTTTGAGTTTATTTGGTCAACCGTTTAATCGTCTAGATGATGGTTAACATAAATTATTACTTTAAAATCGATTCGTTACATTGATTATTCCGATTAAACAAATAACGATTAATCGATTAAACTTTGCTTTCTAAAGCTTTCATCACATCAACAAGAACCTGTACACTTTCCAAAGGAAGTGCATTGTACATTGATGCTCTGTAACCTCCAACTGAACGGTGTCCTGGCAATCCAGAAATTCCGGCTGCTTTCCACATCTCATCAAATTTAGCAGCATGTGATTCATCGTTCAATAAAAAAGTCGCGTTCATATTAGAACGATCTTCAACAGCTGCCGTTCCTCTAAACAATGGATTTCTGTCTATCTCAGCATAAAGTAAATCTGCTTTGGCATCATTTATTTTTTCGATAGCCTCAATTCCTCCTAGCTTTTTCAACCATTGTAAAGTCAACAAAGATGCATAGACTGGAAAAACTGGTGGCGTATTGTACATACTGTCTGCTTTGATATGTTTGGCATAATCAAGCATACTCGGTATTGCACGTCCTGTTTTTCCAAGAACTTCTTCTTTGATAACAACCAAAGTAGTTCCTGCTGGTCCCATATTTTTTTGTGCACCTGCGTAAATGATATCGAATTTAGAAAAATCCAATTTTCTTGAAAAAATATCAGAACTCATATCACAAACAATAGGCAAATTTGTTGATGGAAACTCTTTCATTTGTGTCCCAAAAATAGTGTTGTTGCTCGTGCAGTGAAAATAATCTGCATCGGCAGGTATAGTGTATCCCTTTGGGATATGATTGTAATTTTGTTCTTTTGAAGATGCCACAACGATCGTTTCTCCAAAAAAATTAGCTTCTTTTATAGCAGCCGAAGCCCAAGTCCCTGTATCCAAATAAGCCGCTTTTCCACTTTCTTTCATTAAATTATAAGGAACCATAAGGAATTCCAGACTTGCTCCTCCTCCAAGGAATATAGCCTGATATCCTTTCCCTTTTAAATCCAAAAGCTCCAAAACTAAAGCTCTTGCTTCTTCCATTACGGCAACAAAATCCTTACTACGATGCGAAATTTCCAAAAGTGACAAACCAGAATCATTAAAATTCAATATTGCCTGTGCTGATTTTTCAAAAACTTCTTGTGGTAAAATACAAGGTCCTGCGCTGTAGTTGTGTTTTTTCATGGTATAGTTTGTCGTTACTGTTTGTTTATTATTTGTTCCAATTAATTAATGTAAAGAAATAATCAATATTAAAACCTCTCTGTGATTGGCAATCATGAGCATTTCGAGCTGTATTTTGTGTCTAAATTTCTAGAATGCAAATTTCGGGAATATGGGCTGAAAAACAGTTAAATTATTCGCAATAATACAAAAACATAGATTTATATTATTGACAAAAACGATATCGTATCGACGTTGTCTGCATAATCCCATAAATCTGGTTTTTGCGTGGTTCCAAATTCAATGCTGTTTTTTACAATATCTTTACTCACAATACACTGAATTTGATCACTTTCTTCCTCCAAACGTTTTTGCAAATCATCCAGATTTTCATAGTACTCATAAAAGACGCTTGTAATTGGCGAACCGTAACTTGAATCTTCTTTTATAGTCAAGAATCCATTATCCAGTAATTTGAAATTACTCATCAGGAAAACCGCTTTGTTGTAGTCATAATTATTTGCATATTTCTCGTAATGAATCACATCTTGATATTCAAAAATGGCTTCAAAAAAAGAATCAAAGGAATAACCTTTTGGAACAAAAAGTTTGGAAACATTTCGACATCCTAAACCAAAATATCTAAAAATATCTTCGCCAAGAGCCGTTAATTCCTCTTTGGTTTCTTTGCCATTTAAAACTGCAACTGAGTTTCTGTTTTTTCTTATGATGGAAGGTTTGTCTTTGAAATAATATTCAAAATAACGGGCCGTATTATTACTGCCTGTAGCAATAACGGCATCAAAACCTTCTAATTTCCCTTCTACAAACGTGATTTTGTTTTTAAATCCAGATTCAGAAGCGATAAGATAATTAGCCAAGAATGGCAAAAGATGTTGGTCATTCGAAGAAGTCTTTACCAAAACATCATGCCCAGTAATCAAAACCGATAAGAAATCATGAAATCCAACCAAGGGAATATTACCTGCCAAAACCAAAGCTACTTTTTTGGGCTCTACCTTACTCAAGTCGTAGTTAGAAAGCCATTTATCCAAATTAGCTTCGGTTAATGCTTCTGCCCAAGATTGCAAAGAAAAATATACTTGCTCTGGGGTATACCAGCCGTTATGCGATTGGGAAAGTTGAATTAAATCGATGAATTTTTCAAAAAATAAATCATTACCAAATACAGTTTCGTCTTTCGTGCAATTGCCTTCTTTAAATTGTCCTAGGAATTTACCTAATTTAACAAATGCGCTTTTTTTTGTATCTAATGTCATAATGTTTGTTTATGAAAAGTTTTGATTGTAATTTTGCACAAAAATAAGCTTTTTATAAGCTTTAGGCAAAAGTTGTGTTCAGTATTCGTATTTCGTGTTACGGAACATAAAACTTTTGAACTTTCAACCTTAAAACTAAACATAAAATGGCAATTATAATAACCGATGAATGCATAAATTGTGGGGCTTGTGAACCAGAATGCCCAAATACAGCGATATATGAGGGAGCAGATGATTGGAGATATAAAGATGGGACAAAACTGAAAGGTAAAGTGATTTTGCCAGATGGAACCGAAGTAGATTCAGATGAGGCACAAACGCCAATCTCTGATGAAATATATTATATTGTTCCGGGAAAATGTACAGAATGTAAAGGATTTCACGACGAGCCACAATGTGCCGCCGTATGTCCAGTAGACTGTTGTATACCCGATGACAATCATGTTGAATCTGAAGAAACTTTATTAAACAGACAAGCTTTCTTACACAACGAATAAAGCTTATCTTTTGAAATTTCATAGAACCTGTGTCTTTACACAGGTTTTTTTATACAATATCGTTTTCTCTTTAAAAAAAATGATATTTAATTGATTTTTTTCCTATTTTTAAACAGAATATTTTTTTACTAATTTTTTATTTGCATTTAAAAAATATGAAAAAATGTCTTGTTTTACTTCAATTCTTTTTATGTTTTTCTGTTTTTTCACAAACCAATGAAAGAACATTAATACTAATGGAAAAAGATTCTAATCTTCCAATAGAAGGTGCTATCGTTGTTGTTTTAAAAACAAAACAAGTTTTAATGTCAAACAGTGAAGGAAAAGTCATTTTTGAATTAAAAGGAGGTTCAAATATAAAAGTAACACACTCGTCCTATTTACCACTAATCATAAAATGGGCTTCTTTAAATCTACCTGAAAATGTTATCTATTTAAATAGTAAACTAAATACACTTGATGACATAGTCGTAACAAAACAGCACCCTCAAGAAATAATCAAAGAATTAGTCAATAATTCAATTAAAAGACTGAACGTACCCGCTAGATTGAAAGCTTATTCAAGAGAATTTTTTAAATTAAACGGTAATTATGCTTATTTCAATGACGGTCTCATAAATTTTCAATTATATAAAGACCAGAAAAAAGTAAAATCGGTTTTATTGGTGGAACAAAATCGCTCTTTTGGCTTAGTCGATGATGAAATCAGTACGGATCTCTTAGGATACAATTTAAATGTATCGATGGAAAAGTATTATGTTTTTACGGTTTTAAGACCATTATTGGATGAAAAAATAAGAAAAAAATATAACTTTACTGTAAAGGTATATCCTTTAAATCAAGAGTATAACGAAATAACGGCAAGTCCACTGGAAGGTACAACTGAATTATTAGATGATTTTAAAATTGTTTATGACGTTAATAGAAAATTAATAATTGAGATAAATACTGAAGTATCTCCTATTACATTAGCAGGACTTAAAGAGGACTCTTCAAAAGGATCCAAAAATATAATTAGGTCTGTATTTAAAACCAATTATAGAGTTGATGGAGAAAATTATTATTTAATTAGTTCAAAAGAAGAGATTAATTACGAGATCAATACTGGTAATGAAACCAAAAACATAGAAGTGCTCAACAACTTAATAACAACAAATTTTAATATTCAAAATTACACTTATAAAGAAAGTGATGTTTTTAAAGACAAAACTCTTTTCAACATAAAGAATTCTATATTAACAGATTACTGGAATGTTTCTGGGTTAACTCCTACTGCCAAAGAATTGGAGATAATTAATAAAATTATAAAATCTTTTTAGCCATAATCACGTAAGTATCATAAGCATATGTTTTTCGGTCAATTGCTTTGATGATTTCGAAATTATTGAGATACAAGAATAGTTGCATTTCGTTTAATGTAAAAACCCTAACGGTAGAGAAATCATCCAACAGAATTTCTTTTTCATTATCGACAATCTTGTAATATTGTGCACTCCAATCCAACATGAAGTTTTCCATTGGAGTGGTTTCCCAATGACTCTCCCGTATGTATTTTATTCCTTCGTAAGTAGCTTCATGGAGTATAGTTTGGTTTTCTTTTATAAAAGGAATGAAACGATTGGCATCGATAAAATCAAAAATAAAAATACCATTTGGATTCAAATTTTTATAGACCGACTCAAAAGTATCTATTACATCTTCATTGTTGGTCAAGTAACTTGTGGATCGTCCGGTTATGATAATGGCATCCACTGGATTTTCAAGCACAAAATTACGCATATCCCCATGTATAAAAGTGCTGTTTTTATTTCTTTCCTGCGCAATATCAATCATACTTTGGCTATAATCAAGGCCTAAATAATTCTGATTATTTCCCTCAAATCGTTTGGCTAAATTTCCTGTACCGCTTCCAATTTCAAGTACAGAATCGCATTTTTTTTCTTGGATTAAGGTATTATAAAACTCATATTCTTCGTCATAATCGATAAAGGTTTGGTACATGGCATCAAAAATAGCAGCCATTTTACCAGTATATAAATTATTTGCCATGATAGTAGTATTGTTTTGTATAAATTTAAGGAATTCAACGAAATAAAAAAAGAGCTACCCGAAGATAGCTCTTTTGTAAATTGTGGATCAAAATTAGAATTTATAGTTTAATGATAAATTCAGCATTGTCCCTAATTGACTGAAATGAGATCCATCATAAGTAACTTGAGAGTAACGACCATTGAAAGTAATTAGGTTATATTGTGTTTTTACTTGCGCTGGATCTGCTAAAATAGCGCTTCCTGCAGCATTTTCAGCTACAAATTTCCATTCAGGTAATACATTGAAAATATTATTTACATTAAAAGCTAAAGTTAACTTTTCAGTTGCAGAGAAAGTAATTCCTAAATCAGTAACGATTTTAGGAATAAACTCTGTTTTCAGATCAGCATTTAAACCATCTTGGTTGAAAGTTGTTTTACCAAAGTAAGTGTTATTAAGAGAGAACCCAAATTTACCAATTTCATAATTGGCTCCCAAGATCCATTTGGTTTCTGGTCTTGAAGTAAACATTAATGATTCCAGTGTTTGGCTAAAGCTGTCCCCAGCTCTTACTGGTGAGATTCTTTCATTTTGGAAAGTAATATTACCCGATAAATTAAATCCTAATTTTCCAGATCCTATTCCAATATTATTATAGTTCATAACAACATCCAATCCTGAAGTTCTAGTGTCGAAAGAGTTAGAAAACCAAGCAACTGATCCAAATTGAGTGTTTTGCTTATCCCCTAATACGATTCTGTCCTCCACTTTGATATTGTAATAATCAAGAGTAAAATTGAAGTTTTTAAATGGTTTTGATCCAATACCAACAGTAATATTTGTTGATTTTTCAGCATCCAATTGAGGAATATTCAATTGACGCGCTTGTGGAGAAATATTATTGATAATACCACTTACTTGGATTCCTTGGCCAGGAACAAAAGAATATTGTGATTTTTGAGTATAAATCTGGTGTAAAGTTGGTGCTCTGAATCCAGTAGATACAGAACCTCTTAAAGTAACTTTATCATCAAGGAATTTATATCTTGAACTTAATTTCCAAACAGTTGCATCTCCAAAATCGCTATAATCTTCGTAACGAACGGTACCATTAATTAAAAAATCTTTGGTCACATCCCATGCTAAATCTCCATAAGCTCCAAAGTTGTAGCGGTTCCATTTTCCAGAATTTTCAGGACGGTTACCTGCAAATGAATCAGCACCTATTCCTTCCCATGAAGCTTCATCACCTGCTTGAACTCCAAAAGTTTCAGTTCTGAACTCCGATCCAAAACCAATACTAATATGATCTGAAAGCGTTTTTGAAATATCTATATTACCTACGATATGGTTAAAAGAAGTTCCCCCTGGCTTAAAAGAGATTGGGGAATTTTCTTGGTATTTATTAGTATAAATAACCTGTCCTGTGATTGGATCAACAGCTGGCAGCCCTGTATCAGGATCAATACTTGATTGTTTTATATTTGATCTGTTTACAGAATTATTCACAGAGTAAGTTTGACTATTTCCGCCAGTAGTTATACTCATATCAGTATTCCAACCATTTTTAGTTGTTTTAAAACCTAATGTAGCATTATAGTCATTTAAGTCACCTTCAAATGTTGGCACATAACCATCGTATGAAGGATTTGCATCATCTCCATTTCCAAAGAAATCATTTAAGTACGGATTCGCTGGATCTAATGTTCTCCAATATGGAGTTCTATAGTTAGCAAATGAATTTACTTTTTTATAAACATAAGCAGCATTATAATATACTTGGGTGATATCATTTAAATCATTTCCACCATTAATTAAGAATTTTGCTGCAGCAGTTTCAGGAGATCCATTAATATTACCCGCATCTGGACGTCTTGCAAGGAATGACTGCACTTCTGCTAAAGGAGCACCAAAATCACCTGCATCACCTTCTGCATCAACAGTTCCTGGTCTATTAGCTTGATTTACTTTTGAAAAATCTATAGTATAATTTAGAAAACCATTACCTCCAACAGTAGTTCCATTGTTCAAAGTAACTCCTAACATTTCACCATCTCCCTCTCCTGTAATACCCGATCTAATAGTAAGTGAGCCATCAGAATGATTCTTTTTTAGGATAATGTTCATTACACCTGCAATCGCATCAGACCCATATTGAGCAGAAGCACCATCTCTTAAAATCTCAACTCTTTCGATAGCATCTGTTGGAATTGCTGATATATCAGCTCCTGTTTCTCCTCGTCCTGGTGAGGTTTGAACATATAATAATGAACTTAAATTTTTACGTTTCCCATTGATTAAGATTAATGTTCTACTAGGTCCCATATTTCTTATTTCATACGGATCCAGTAATGAAGTAGCATCATTTACAGGTGTGTTTACAGTATTAAATGACGGAATTCTGTATTGCAATGCTTTATCAAAAGTCGCTTGTCCCGTAGCAGTCAAATCTTTCGAGGACAATACATCAATTGGCAATGCGCTTGTAGTATTACTTCGGGGAGCAGTACGAGTCCCTGTAACTACAACTTCCTCTAGTTTTTGTCCTCCACTTTCTTCCTCTAAATCAACATTGATAATGGCTGTTGTAGCTGGTTTTGTAACTGTTGTAAATCCTATATAGCTAAAAACTAATGTAGCTCCTTCATTAACATTTAGTTTGTAACTACCATTCATATCAGTTGATATTCCATTTTTCGTCCCTTTTTCCTGAACATTAACTCCTGGAAGCGGAGTGCCCGTTTTGTCTTTTACGATTCCTGAAACTTCTCTTTGAGCCATCATAAACGTGACATTTAACAAAAAGAATAATAGCGCGATTTTTCTCATAATCAATTAAGTTTGGTTGGTTATTGGTTAATTACTAAGGCTAATATAACAAAATATTAACATAAAAAATACAAAATGTTATATTTTATCTAAAAATTAGAAAATAATTATCAATACGGTAATTCCAACAACTGATAACTATTAGAAAAAAAGTAATTGATGATTTTAGGAGTTTATTTTATATTTTTCCTTTTTTTGATATTATTATTTAAGAGAGTGTTTTTTATATAATTAAACAATATTTATTTTAACTTGGCATTCCAAGCATCAATAATGATTTGAAAAATCAAAGTAATGTGTGAAACAAAAGGAAAATCCAGTTTATCATACATAAAAATATTTAGTGGTGTCAAATTGATTCTTTCAGTTAAGACTAGATAAAAATTTGAGTACTTCAAGGCTTTATATAAGCTAAAGAATGAAAAGGAAGGTCGAATATTTGTGGAGTAATGTCTTTATACCTTATATTTGCAAACTTTAAAAAAGGAATTACTAAAGACAAGTAGTAGACAACTGTTATTTGTAAACAAACATAATATGAAAGCAGGAATTGTAGGGTTACCAAATGTTGGAAAATCAACATTATTCAATTGTTTATCGAATGCAAAAGCGCAAAGTGCCAACTTTCCATTTTGTACAATCGAGCCTAATATTGGAGTAGTGAATGTACCAGACCCAAGAATCGAAAAATTAGAATTACTGGTAAAACCGGAGCGTGTTCAAATGGCAACAGTAGATATCGTGGATATTGCTGGATTGGTAAAAGGAGCCAGTAAAGGAGAAGGTTTAGGAAATCAATTTTTAGGAAACATTAGAGAATGTAATGCTATTATTCACGTTTTGCGTTGTTTTGACAATGATAATATTGTTCACGTTGACGGGAATGTAAATCCTATCCGTGACAAAGAAACTATTGACATTGAGTTGCAATTAAAAGACCTAGAGACTGTTGAAAAACGTTTAGAGAAGGTCAATCGTGCTGCTAAAACCGGAAATAAAGAAGCACAAACTGAAAAAGCACTTTTGGACAGAATCAGAGAAACACTTTTGCAGGCAAAATCGGCAAGAACAGTAACTCCACAAAGTAACGACGAGGAAGTATTAATGGAAAGTTTTCAATTGATTACTGCAAAACCAGTGTTATACGTTTGTAATGTGGATGAGAATTCAGCGGTTTCGGGAAACAAATATGTAGATCAAGTTCGCGAATTGGTAAAAGATGAAGATGCTGAAGTAATTGTGCTTTCTGTAGGAGCCGAAGCAGATATCACCGAATTAGAAAGCTACGAAGAACGCCAAGTTTTCTTGGAAGATATGGGATTGAGTGAGCCAGGAGCATCGGTTTTGATTCGCGCAGCTTACAAATTATTAAAGCAACAAACGTATTTCACTGCAGGTGTCAAAGAAGTTCGTGCTTGGACTATTAACATTGGAGCTACAGCGCCGCAAGCCGCAGGAGTTATCCACACCGATTTTGAAAAAGGATTCATCCGTGCCGAAGTGATTGCCTATGAAGATTTCGTTCAATACGGATCAGAAGCGAAATGTAAAGAAGCCGGAAAATTTAAAGTGGAAGGAAAAGAATATATAGTAAAAGATGGAGACGTAATGCACTTCAGATTCAACGTATAGTCTTTAAGAAAAGAGTAAGGAATAAAGAAAATAAATAGAAACCTGCAAGAGTCATTTTGCAGGTTTTTTTTATGACCAATTTAGAATATGTAATTTGTTACTAAAGAAATGTCTATTATTATGTAAAAACTAAAGCGAATCATATAAAACTTTAAGGAGGGAATGGTCTAATTTAGTTGCAATTTTAATAAACAGATTATGCTATTTAAAGACCTATTATCTAAGTCTTGGTTTTTACTCAAAAATGCAACTTTGGAATTTATAGATGATAACGCGATAAAACTTAGTGCTGCTTTGGCCTATTATACCATTTTTGCTCTTCCGCCCTTATTAATTATAATAATTACAATTTGTGGTTTTTTCTTTGGAGATGAAGCAGTAACTGGCCAGCTTTATGGACAAATTAATACTTTGGTTGGTAACGAAGCAGCGATTCAGATTCAAGGTGCTATAAAGAACGTTGAGCTTTCTGGAAGTAATGTTTTTGTAACTATATTTGGAATAGGAATGTTATTGATTGGAGCTTCGGGAGTCTTTGCGGAGATTCAAAGCTCTATTAATTATATTTGGGGTTTGCGTGCTAAGCCCAATAAAGGGTTCAAAAAGTTCATTCAAAACCGGATAATGTCTTTTTCGATGATTGTATCATTAGGATTTTTGATGATCGTTAGTTTATCCGTAAATACCATATTGGACATAGTGAATACAAGGTTGAAACTATATTTTCCCGAAAGTACGATTTACTTATTTTATGTTGTTAATTCAGTAATTGTCTTTAGTATAATCACTTTGCTTTTTGCAATTATCTTTAGGACATTGCCAGACGGAATTATAAAGTGGAGAGATGCTTGTCTCGGTGCTTCTTGCACGGCTGTATTATTTATGATTGGGAAATTTGCTATTGGTTTTTATTTGGGAAATTCTACGATTGCTTCTATCTATGGAGCTGCAAGCTCAGTAATAATTATTTTGATATGGGTTTATTATTCGTCTATAATTCTTTACTTTGGAGCAGAATTCACCAAGGTGTACGCAAAAACATATGGCGGAAAAATTTCTCCAAATGAATATTCAGTAGAAATTAAAAAAGAAATTTTGGAAATTGAGAAATCCTAAAAAACTAATTTATTATGAAAATCATAGCCTTTGCAGGAAGTCCAAGCAAAAAATCCATCAACAAAAAATTAGCCACTTATGCAGCGGGGTTGTTTGAAAATGCCCAAGTTGAAATTTTGGATTTAAACGATTATGAAATGCCGTTATTCAGCGTTGATAAGGAAGTTGCAATCGGGCAACATCCTTTGGCTAAAGCCTTTTTGGAAAAAATAGCAGCAGCTGATTTGTTGGTAGTTTCACTTGCCGAAAATAATGGAAATTACAGCGCTGCTTTCAAAAATACCGTGGATTGGTGTTCGAGGATAAACGGAAAAATATTTCAGGAAAAACCAATGTTATTGATGGCCACTTCGCCGGGCGCTAGAGGAGGTGCAAGCGTTCTGGAGATAGCTAAAAATAATTTTCCCCGTTTCAATGCCAATATAAAAGCTGTATTCTCATTACCAAGTTTCGAGGCTAATTTTGATGTTGAGACAAATGTTATTTCAAATCCAGAATTTGATAATCAATTGAAAGAAATTGTTAGAGATTTTCAAATTTGAAATAAATATAGACTAACTCTTTGCCTCATTATTATTACTTTTTATCCAATAGGTATATATCCATGTCAGAGTAAAAGAAGGGACAACATCTGTGAATGGTAATATTTCTTCAACAAAAGTTAAAACACCAGCAACCTTACCCACTCGACCTTCATACATTCTGGTCATCAAAAAGCCGGCAAGAGGAGCCCAAACAACGTCGCCAAATTCGCCTATGCCTGGAATGGTAAAAGACAGCATACCAATCGCATCAAATAGAACCCCTAAAACTAATTTTTTACTTTTTAGGTTGTTTTTTACGGCAACAACATTTTTACTTTCCATTTTTTTGAGATTAAATTGATATAAATATACGAATCTAGTCGTTATTTTCCAGAATTTATACTGTAGAAAAAACGCTTTAATCAGAGGGTTAATTACCAAATACTTTGTTTCTTTGTAAAAACAGTTTGAAATGATACACGCAAAAAACATACATAAATATTACGATCAACTTGAAGTATTAAAAGGAGTGGATTTACATATTAAAAAAGGCGAAATTGTTTCTATTGTTGGTGCTTCGGGTGCGGGAAAAACAACACTATTGCAAATTCTTGGAACATTGGATAAACCCAGTCCAACAAAAAAGGAATCCGGAAATCAAACACCAGAAAACGATACTTCACTTTTCATAAACAATGAAGATATTTTGAAAATGAACGACAAATCGTTGTCCAAATTCAGAAATTCGAATTTGGGATTTATATTTCAATTCCATCAATTACTGCCGGAATTTACGGCATTGGAAAATGTTTGTATCCCAGCTTTTATTGCCAATAGATCAAAAACAGAAACAGAAAAAGAAGCCAAAAAATTGTTGGAATATTTAGGTTTATCGCACAGAATAGACCACAAACCAAACGAATTATCTGGAGGCGAACAACAACGTGTTGCTGTAGCACGAGCACTAATCAACAGGCCTGATGTTATTTTTGCCGATGAGCCTTCAGGAAATCTGGACACGCATTCCGCTGAAAATTTGCATCAATTATTTTTTCAACTACGAGATGAATTTGGACAAACTTTTGTGATTGTAACCCATAATGAAGAATTAGCCAATATGGCCGACAGAAAATTAGTAATGACCGATGGACAAATAATGCTGTAAAATGATATTGATTCTTTTAAGTTGGATTTATATATTTTTTTCGACAATCAATCTCGGTTTTGTAACTGACAGAATCCTACGATTAAAGAATCAAAATTTTGTTATCCATACTATTTTAGGACTTTTTACCACCACCATTTTTACTAGTATTTGGGCAATTTTTGGAAGAGTAAACTTTGAGTTTCATATAGTTCTCCTTTTAATTAACCTTGCTGTTTTTTTTAAATTTCAAAAAGAAATTAGGCTTCTTTATAAATTATTTTTAGAAGAATTAAGTTCGCTGACAACTCCTTTAAAAATAGTACTTAGCACTATTACTATTTTAATTTTGGCCCAATGCGCTTCCATTCCTTATATTTTAGATAACGAATCATATTATATTCAGACAATAAAATGGATTAATGAATATGGTTTTGTAAAAGGTTTGGCCAACTTACATTTTTTTTTAGCCCAAACAAGTGGTTGGCACATTCTTCAGAGTGCATATAGTTTTTCATTTTTATATGATAAATTCAATGACATCAGTGGTTTTTGTCTTTTACTCGGAAATATATTCGCAATTACAAAACTGAATGATTATTTCAAAAACAAGGATGAAAATTATTTGATAATAGGATTACTTCCATTGGCAAACGTATTTTTCTTCCAATTTATAAGTTCACCTTCCCCAGATATTCCGATATATATTTTTTCATTAATCATCTTCTTTTATTTTCTACAAAATTTTAAAAAATTGGATGTCGAAAATTTTAACCTGATAGTGATTTTGATTCTTTTTTCCTTGTTCATCAAAACAACTTCCTTTTCATTAATTTTCATTCCTATTCTTTTTTTGGCGAAAAATTTCAAAAAATTATTACCTGAACTTTTTAAATCAGTCCTAATATCAATTATTATATTAGTCCTTTTTGTAATTAAGAACACTATCATTAGTGGTTTTCCATTTTTCCCGGTAATCAATTTCCATTTCTTAGAAACTGACTATAGAATACCTGAAACAGTAGCAAAATTGTATTATGAAGAAACTAGACTCTATGGGTATTTTTTGACACATGAGCAATACGCTAAAATGACCGTTTATGATTTATTTTTAAGATGGTTAACTTTACCTAAATTGCATGGCTTATTCAATAAATTAAGCATAATACTCATTCTTACCAGTCCGATATTTATATACAAATATTTCCATAGGAAAGAAATATGGGCCCTTTACTTTATAATGTGCCTACATTTCACATTTCTATTTTGTACTTCCCCACAATATCGGTTCTTTATGAATTTTTTATTGTTTTTTTCCTTTTTCTTGACGGCTCTATTCCTGAAACAAAAAAGAATCGTCCTTTTATCTCTTTACTTTTCAATTTTCATTACTGGCTTTGTTTTGTTAATGCCAATTAATTTATATTTTTTTACTAAAAATAAATTCGCCCTGTCAACCAGTAATTTTTCTACAAAAAATATTATTTTCCCATATAAAAACACAAAATCCAGTACTACTTTTGAATATCTTCAAAACGGTAATCTCAATTTTTATTCTCCTGTCGAAAATGATTTTTTTTGGAGTTCAGGAGACGGGAAACTTCCTTGTGTGAATAAAAATCAAATCCAATATTTCAATTACTATTATAAAGTAAAACCTCAAATGCGGACTACCGATTTGAAAGATGGTTTTTACTCCAAAAGCACTTCGAAAGAATAACAAAATGAATAAAACTGAACTTAAATCTTTTCTGGACGAAAAAGTACTATTATACAATAATCAGGATTTCATCGAAAGTGATCCTGTACAAATTCCGCATCTATTTACCCAAAAGGAAGATATCGAAATTGCAGGATTCTTGAGCTCCACTATATCTTGGGGAAATCGAAAAATGATTATCAAGAATGCACACAAAATGATGGATGTGATGGGTAATGCGCCTTATGATTTTGTAATGTCGCACCAGGAAACCGACTTAGAACGATTGGAAAATTTCGTGCATCGTACTTTCAACGGACAAGATTTTATCGGCTTTATTAAAGGATTACAGCATATTTATCAAAATCATGGTGGATTAGAAACAATCTTTAGCCAAAATATAGAAGGAAACGATTTGCAAAATAGCACTCATAAATTCAAACAGCTTTTTTTTGAAATCCCACATCTTAACAGGACACAAAAACACATTTCTGACCCATTGAAAGGATCTGCGGCCAAGAGAATAAATATGTATTTGAGATGGATGTGTCGCCAAGACAACAAAGGTGTCGATTTAGGGATTTGGAAAAGCATCTCCCCTTCCCTTCTTTCTTGTCCGCTAGATATACACTCCGGAAATGTAGCCCGTAAATTAGGCTTACTTACGCGAAAACAAAATGATGGAAGAGCTCTAACCGAATTGGATATAAATCTTAGGGAACTAGACCCAATAGATCCCGTAAAATATGATTTTGCTTTATTTGGATTGGGCGTTTTTGAAGGATTTTAGACAAATACTAAAAAAAATTACTTACTCTTTTTACTTGAAATCCAAATTACAATTTTCAATCTGTTTAACTTCTAAAAAAGTTGTTTTTTATAATCATATAAACCGACTCCCTTTCACTTCATAACAAACTGTTTTCCATTATTTTATTCAAAATATTTGAAATAATCATTATCTTTATGTAGATTTTTTTTTAATAAAAAAAATACAACCCAACATTGGCTTAGTTTTTTGTAACCCTTTTCAAAACGCACCTCTTATTAATGGATGTATTAATTTATTATTTTGTCCTCATCGCTCTTCCCATATTGACTTGTGGACTTATCTTATTAATAGCTTTTCTGATAATCAATAGATTCAGATACGATTTGTTCAGACCAAAATTTGAAGACGCAAAAAGTAAAATAGACAGTTTCCTAACCAACATGATTTTCTCGCCTTTTGATGAAACTCTTTTTAAAACCGAAATTGAGCAATTCAAAAAAGGAATTCCATTTGAAAAAAAATGGTGCAAAAAATTAATTCTTAATGAGATTATTTTCTTGAAATTGAATCTAAAAGGTGAAGTCACCAATACTTTCCATTTTCTATATGAACAATTTGAATTATTCGAATACACCAAAAAACTTCTAAAAAGCAATCGCTTTTATTTAAAGTGTCTAGGGATGTACCAACTGGAATCTTTAGAATATAAAAAAGGAGCTCCGCTCATTACTCCATTCTTAAATCATAAAAACAGAAGTGTCAAATCCAGTGCTTTTTTGTCCTTAATCTCACTAAAACCAAACAAATTAGAGACTTTAGTTGATTTCTCACACCAAATTACTATTGCTGAAGAAATCAATATTATGGATATTTTACATCAGAAAAAAACAAAAATTCCTTCCAACTTAAGTCAATGGATTAAATCAGATAATCTTTCAATTATCAAATTGGGAATAAAATTGATGGTATTTTACAACTATACCAATGACAATGAAACCATTCTAAAATTACTAAAACACAACGACAAATCGGTTCGACATGAAGCAATTATAGCTGTGAAATTTTTATATATCCACCAGGCAGAACCGATATTGATTGAACAATTTAAACACGAAGACACTCTAAATAAATTAGAAATCTTCGATACGCTTTCCGGAATAGGAGCAACCAATTCTGAGCATTTTATTGCTCAATTATTAGAAAATAAAACCGACGAGGATATTAAACTTGATGCCGTTTATTGTCTCAACAAAATAAACTCACATTATTTTGAACAACATTTTTTGGATAATGAAGATGTACAAAAAGTAGTCAAACATGTTAAAACACCTTATTTATAATGCTAGATAATATATTAAACATATATGCATATTTCATAGGAGTATTTTCTTTTACCTATATCATTTGTTATACCATATTAGCAATGCTATCCTATTATGCGATTAAAAAACACCTAAACACGAAATATTACATTCCAAATAATGTAATCATCAAATCCAATTACATCCCAGGTGTCTCTGTAGTAGCACCAGCATTCAACGAAGGGGCGACTGTTGTCTACAATGTTAAATCGTTACTCTCACTTACTTATCCAAAATATGAAGTCGTATTGGTAAATGATGGCAGTTCCGATGATACTCTCCAAAAACTAATTGATGAGTTCGAATTAATCAAAGTCGATTTTTATTATCAGGAAAAAATTAAAACAAGTCGTGTAAGAGGTCATTACAAATCCACAAATTCACTTTATTCAAAACTATTGGTGGTGGATAAAGAAAATGGAAAAAGTAAAGCAGATGCCTCAAATGCAGGAATAAATTCAACCAAATATCCATTGTTTTTATGCACCGATGTGGATTGTATTCTAAAGAATGATACCATCATAAAATTAGCAAAACCCTTCATCGAAAGTAAAAAAAGAGTCATTGCAACAGGTGCTGGTATTCGAATTTCTAATTCTTGCGAAGTAAAAGATGGCTTTTTGGTCAAAATCCATTTCCCCAAAGGATGGTATCCTAGATTTCAAGAACTGGAATATGTTCGCGCCTTTCTTTTTGGCAGAATGGCCTGGAGTCAGATCAATGGTTTGTTGTTGGTTTCTGGAGGACTGGGTATGTTTGACAAAGAAATTGCTGTTGCGGCCGGAGGTTATTGGCACAAATCATTGGGAGAAGATATGGAACTTATTACTCGAATGAGAAAATATATGTATGACAACAAATTACCTTTTTCAATTCAATACATTCCTGAATCTTTATGCTGGACAGAAGTTCCAGCTACAAGAGAAGTCTTGATTCGTCAACGCGTACGTTGGGCAAGAGGATTGATCCAGACTTTATATTTACACAAAAATATTTTTTTCAATCCGAAATATGAAAAAACAGGATTTTTAATATTCCCTTATTTCTTTTTCTTTGAATTTTTGATTCCGATTCTAGAACTAACTGGCATCATTGTTCTGATTCTTGGCTTTTTTCTTTTGGATGTAAATTATGTAAATTTCCTCTACCTGTCGTTGATAGTATATTTATTCTATCTTATCATAACCTTTATTTCTATTCTATTGGACGATGTTATTTATAAAAACTATGCCAATACTAAGGAAATTATTGTTTTAATATTAATGGCTATTATTGAACCTTTTTGTTACCACCCCGTAAACGTGTATGCGTCGTTAAAAGGGTATTATCATTTTTTTAGACAGAAAGAACAAAGTTGGGGAAATATGCAAAGGCAGGGATTTAATACCACTCCAAAACAAAATTAGATTGCATATTGTAAATTTTTAAAAGGTATGAAACATAAAAACTACATCAAAATCCTCTTTATTCTTTTTCTTGTATTGGGAATGGCGAAAAATAATGTCGTTTGGGCACAAAAAATAGATGTTGACAGTCTTTTGAATGTTGCCATAAAAGAAGTAAACAAAGACAAAAACTATGAGTCGGCATTGAAGAAAACCCACTTGGGAATAAAACTGGCTCCCGATTATCTGGATTTTTATTTACTGACGGGCAGAATTTATCAATTGACAAATGCAAAAGACAGTGCTCAATATTATTATAATTATGTCATCGACAAAAATCCTGTTTATGAAGATGCCTTCACTTACCTAATCAATATGGATATCGAAGAAAAAAACTATTCGGATGCGGAGATAGTTGTCAATAAAGCCATTGCTGCACACCCAGGAAAAAAAGATTTTAGATACAAAAAACTCGCCATCTATGAATTGCAGGGAGAAAAAGAAAAAAGCGAAGCCTATTTAAAAGAAATGGAGGCTATGTATCCAAAAGATTCCGATTTCAAACTGCATTATTTCATTGCTGATAGCCGATTGAAATCGGATCGAATTGGAGTCAATTACAACTATACCACCTTTGACCGCTCCGGTTATGGCCCTTGGCATTATGGAAGTTTGCAATACATTAGGCAACGAAATTGGGGATCGGCCATTGCCAGAGTCAATTATTCCAATCGATACGCAGATGGACAAAGTGTAGTCAATGGTATTCAGTATGAAGCCGAAAGTTATCTTTTTACAAGCAAAAATAGCTACTCCTACATTGGAGCAGGTTATAGCAGCGATCCTGTATTTCCCAAATTAAGGCTCGGATATTCCTTTTTTCATAATTTCAATAAAGGATGGGAAGGTGATTTAGGCGTTCGCTACATTGATACCGAAGACACCAATTTTGCCACTGCAGTTGTTGGAGTTGGAAAATATTTGGGTTCCTATTGGCTCAATCTAAGGTCCTACTTTCAATTTGAAAACAGCACCGTTTACCCAGCTTTTACCCTAACGAGTCGCTATTATTTCAATACCCGATTTGATTACCTTACAATAATTGCAGGTTACGGAACTTCACCAGATGAGCGAACTACCCTTGGACAAATAGAAGAACGTTTATCTCTTGATTCTTTTAGAATTGGAGGCGGTTATTATCGATTGTTTGGTGAGCATTACGTAACAGGATTACAATTATCTGCAAACAATCAGGAATACACACCCGGCTTGAAACAAATCGAAACCGAGATTGCTTTGATGTTTCAATATCAATTTTAAAAAAATGATGTGCCAACAAGTTAAAATAATAGCCATCATTTTTATTTTGTTAGTAGCAAACTGTAAAATTATGGCCCAAAACTCACTTAATTTAACAAATACAAAAGGACAGGAAGTTTTTATACTTTCCACAAGTGATGCTACAAAAAATCCCGCAACGCTTTTAAAAACTTATTTAGACCAAGCCTTTGAAAATCCAATTCTTATACAAGTTGACAAAACAAAAAGTAATGGCAACTCAAAAATAATTCTCGAAATTGCTTCCAATAAAAACGCGACTCAAGAAAATTCTTTTGTCATCAAAAGCGACGAAAAAAATATTTATTTGATTGGTTCAAATGAAAAAACCTTAAGATACGCCGTTTATACTTTATTGGAAATTTGGGGATTTAGAAAATACACAGCAAACGATAATTTCATTCCTAAGCTAAAACAAGTCTCCTTTCCTAAAAATTCAAATCAAATCTACAAACCGTCATTTGAATACCGCGCCTTATTTTATCCCGATTGTTATGATGAAGCTTTCAGGGAATGGCACAAACTGGACTGGCACATTGATGATTTTGGAATTTGGGGACATTCCTTTTATAAATTACTTAGTGCAAAAACGTATTTCAAAACCAATCCCGAATTTTTTGCGTACTACGAAGGAGAACGCAACAGTGAGTCATTGTGCATGTCCAATGATACTGTGGTCGAAATTGTCACCAAAAAAATGAGTGAAATAATTGCTCAAAATCCCAATGCAAGCTTTTTTTCGGTTAGCCAAAATGACGATGTCGTTTATTGTGAATGTACCAGATGCAAAACTCTGAATGAAAAATATGGAGGCCCGCAAGGCTCGTTTTATTATTTTCTGAATAAAATTGCATCCCAATTTCCTAAAACCCAAATCACCACATTAGCTTACCTCCACACCTATCGCGCTCCTGTAAATCTAAAAATCGAACCCAATATTTACACACTTTTTTGTCCAATAGAACTGAATCGCGGAAAGGCAATTTCAGAAGTACCAAACAATGCTGCCTTTTTGGATATCCTCAAAAATTGGAGCACAACCGCACAACACTTTTATTTATGGGACTATACGGTCGAATTCACCAACTATCTTTCGCCTTTTCCTAATTTTCAAACCTTTTCGAAGAACTACAAACTCTTCGAACAGAATCAGGTCAAGGGCCTTTTTGTACAAGGTTATGCCGATGTTCCTGGGGATTTATACGAATTAAGACAATATCTTTTGGCTAAAATAATTTGGGATACCCAAACCGATGTTGAAGCAGTTACCAATGATTTCCTGAATGGTTTTTATGGAAACGCGGCTCCATTTGTTAAAAAATACATCGATCTACTAACTCAATATCAAGAAAAAACAGACCGCTATCTAGACATTTATTCAGATCCTATCCAAAACAGAAATACCTTTCTTACTCCTGAAGCCATGGATCAATACGATCAAATTATAAGTCAAGCAGAAAAGGTTTCAGTTGATAATCCAATAATAGCAAAGCGTGTTTTAAAATTGAGGATGTCCTTAGAATATGTGTATTTTGAACAAGCCAAATTTTATGGCAAAGACAAGCACGGAATGTTTACGGACAAAAACAAAGAAGACCAAGGAAAACAACTCAGAGAACGAGTACTGAACTTTTCAAAAAACTGTAATGACTTTGGAATTTATGAACTAAGTGAAGGTGGTCTAACTCCCGATCAATACTATCAAGAATGGCTGGCTATAGAGAAAAACACCTGCAACCATTTGGGAGAGAAATATGAAGTCCGTTTTTTGACTTCTCCAGCCGATGAAAACAAAGGCAAAGGAACTTATGGATTGGTTGACGGTGTTCGCGGATACAAAAATCCTGCTATTAACTGGATTGGCTGGTACGGCACTAATCCCGAAATTGAAATTACTACCCGAAAGTTAAATTTCAATACCATCCGAATCAATTCCTTGAATGATCAAAGACATTGGATTTTTACACCCAAAAAAATCAGTATCTACGGGCTCAAAAAGAACAAATGGCAACTTATCACCCAGCAGGAAAGCGAGGAATTATCAGAAAGTTTAGAAGTTACCATAAAACCTTGGGAATTTAAGTCGGATAACTTTAACCGATACGATGTTCTAAAAATTGAAGTCGAAAATCTAAAAGAATTACCCATTTGGAGAAAGCGAAAAAACAAAAAGCCAATGGTAATGATTGATGAAATTGAGTTGTATAATAAATAATGCCACCCTAAATTCTATCATACTTTTTTCTTTTTCAGCTGATGGCAAAAAGACCAAATACTAAACCTTAGCCCCGATTGCTTCGCCAGTTCGCTTCGCTCATATGAAGTGAAAATCCTCCCGTTTTTTTCGGGAGATTGTAACGGAAAGCGGGACGATATTAACAAAAAAGCCTAATCATTCTGCTCCAAATTAACATTCTATAATTCTTCTTAGTTTACAAACACTTATATATTTTCAATGATGCTTCTTCAATCATTGGGCGACTTCTTTATCCTAACTCAATCATTACTAGATAAATAAAATTGGGAACAATTTAAGACTCTTTATCAAAACTTTAAGAGGTTTAAAAACAGCAAATAAATGTTTGGCATAGTTGTTGTAAATACAGAACAAATGCATTTCAACAGATTTATTTGCATTTTATGGATTTTTAAAATCTATAAACTCCTAAGGGAATGATTAAAAGATAAAAACATGAACAATTCAGATTTAAAAATATTGATTGCAGAGGATGATGTATTGATGATAAAAATCCTCGAGTTCATTCTTAAAAAAGAAGGATACCAAGTAACATCATGTAAAGATGGTTTGAGTGCTATAGAAAAAATTCCTGTACTTATACCTGACTTGATTATTACTGATATTATGCTTCCTTTTCGTTCTGGACTTGAAATAATAGGATATTCTAAGGAAACCTTTGAAAACATTCCTGTTATTGTGGTTTCATCATTGGGTGAAGAAGAAGGGACAGTCATTGAGGCTTTTAATTTAGGAGCTGATGATTTTGTATCTAAGCCTTTTAATCCAAATGAATTATTGCTTCGAGTAAAACGTTTATTTGCAAAAAAGAATTACAGCATAAAACCAAAAGAAGTGGAAGTGAGCATTAGTGCTTAAAACCATTTGTTTTGGTTGTTTTCCTAAACCTCTGATTATTATTTCCCCAAGTAATTTTTAGAGGTTTTATCATTATAGCCATTTACACCTATTCAAAATGCATCTGTCCATTCCGTAAATAAAGCCAAAGTTAGCCTCACCTTTCTTTCCTTAGTTTCAAAAAACCTATCTTTGCACAAAATTAAAACAATAATGAGTACTTTCGAACAATTCAATCTCCCTAAATCAGTACAAAAAGCAATAGCCGATTTAGGTTTTACATCCCCAACTCCTATTCAGGAAAAAACTTTTTCTGTGATAATGTCTGGCCGTGATATGATGGGAATTGCGCAAACAGGTACTGGTAAAACATTTGCCTATTTATTGCCTTTATTAAAATTATACAAATTTACTCCAGGTCATACTCCAAAAATAGTAATCCTTGTTCCAACTCGTGAACTAGTAGTTCAGGTGGTAGAAGAAGTCGAAAAATTGACCAAATACATGTCGGTTCGTACTATTGGAATTTTTGGTGGGGTAAATATCAATACTCAAAAAACATTGGTTTATCAAGGATGTGATATACTTGTGGGAACTCCAGGGCGAATTATGGATTTAACGTTGGATAACGTTATTCGTTTTGAAGAAATGCAAAAATTGGTTATTGATGAGTTTGACGAAATGTTGAATTTAGGTTTCCGCACCCAGTTGACGGCTATTTTGGCTATGATGCCAAAAAAACGTCAAAACATATTATTCTCGGCGACAATGACCGATGAAGTAGATGCAATTTTGAATGATTATTTTGATTATCCAGAAGAGGTTACGCTTTCAGCATCTGGAACACCGCTTGAAAACATTACACAAATTACATATCAAGTTCCAAATTTCAATACAAAAATAAATCTTTTAAAACACTTATTAGAAACCAATGAAGACATGAGTCGTGTTTTGGTTTTTGTGAATAACAAAAAGATTTCCGATATGGTTCATCAACGTATTGAGGAAGATTTTGAAGGGCAATTTGGTGTAATCCACTCCAATAAATCTCAAAATTACCGTTTGAGCACGATGGCTGAATTTCAAGAAGGAAATCTTCGAGGATTAATCACTACCGATATTATGGCGAGAGGTTTGGATATTTCGAATATTACCCATGTAATCAACTTTGAAATGCCCGAATTACCAGAATTGTACATGCACCGTATTGGTAGAACGGGTCGTGCCGATGCTACTGGAACTGCTATAAGTCTAATTACTCCTCGTGAAGAAGAGTCAAAAGTGGCCATTGAAATTTTGATGAATACCGAATTAGCGGTTGAAACTTTCCCAGAAGAAGTTGAAGTTTCATCCAAATTAATCGAACCTGAAAAAGACAGGCAACCTATTAAGTTTTTGATGAAAAAACAAAAACTGGAAGGCGATGGCGCTTTTCAAGAGAAAAGTAAAAAGAATAAAAAAGTCAATTTGGGAGGACCTGGTGTAACCAAGAAAAAAACGCATGGTTCAGTAAATAGAAACATGTTGAAAACAAGAGATAAAAAGAGAAAAGACAAAAAATAGTAGGCAGAATTAAGTTATTAGTCTTCTAAACAAATGGTCCATAGCTAAAACTATGAACCATTTGTTTTTATAAAAATAGAAGTTACCGAAAAATAAAAAACCGAATACTAAACATTTTTGTTACTTTGCAAACACCAAACAAACAGGGGAACACAAATCAAATCTTTTCTTTGTATCTGTCAGCGTTCCTTTTCTTTTGTTTATTTTAAAAATCACTATATCATTTGTATATTGATGCGCTACCAAAAGAAACTTGCCTGTTGGATCAATCGCAAAATTTCTCGGGCCTTTGCCTAAAGTGCTTACTTGCCCTTTTGATTTTAATTTTCCTTTTCCAGAAATTTTAAAAATCGAAATTGTATTGGCGTCACCTCTATTTGAAGCATACAGGAATTTTCCATTTGGAGAAACATGAATATCAGCTGAGCTAAAAGTACCTTTATAATCATTGGCCAAAATGGTGGTTTCACCGATTTGCGTTAATTTTCCGTCTGCATAACTAAAAGTTGTCAATGAACCATCCAATTCTTGCAATAAGTAAACATATTTTCCTTTTTTGCTAAATGTCAAATGTCTTGGTCCACTTCCCGCTTTTACCGAAACACTGTCTTTTAAACTTAAAATATCAGCAGTCGCAGTTGGGTTATAATTGTATATATAGATTTTATCGGTTCCTAAATCATTACTTAAAACATATTTTTTATCCGGCGAAAAATAAACCATGTGAACATGTGGCTTTTCTTGTCTTTCGGCATTCACACCTTTACCATAATGTTGGACAACTTGTTTCGCTTCTGTCAAACTACCGTCCTCGTTTTTACCAAAAACAGAAATATTCCCACCTGAATAATTCGCAACTATCACATTTTTATCATCGTTGATAAGATAACAAGGGTCAGCTCCTTTGGAACTTACTGTATTTATTGAACTAGGTTTCCCGCTTACTGCATCAAATGCAAAAGAACTTACGGTACTAGCTGCTCCATTTTCATTTACGGCATAAATAAATTTTTCATCCTTGGAAAGCGATAAATAACTTGGATTAACGATACTGTCTGATGATTTTTTTAATCTTATTTGAGCATTATTTGTATCAAATTCATACACATAAATACCTCTGCTATAACATGGATTGGTATAGGTGCCTACAAGAAGATTGACTTTGTTTTTTTGAGCCAACATTGGGCCTAAAGAAAAAATTAATAAAAGAAATAGGTAAACTTTTTTCATATTTTATAGTTTTCAGAATAGCTAAAATACTTATTTTCTTTCAGAATTACCCTATTTGCTTCCTATTTTGAAAAATAATAACAACATCATGAGAAACTGTCAACAAATTTGTATTTTTGAAACACAAAATCTTACGAACTTCATTGTCATAAAACCCTGTGAAGCAAACAAAAACTTAGAATGCACTTTAAACAACCCGAAATTCTATACTTTCTATTTCTGCTGATTGTTCCAATTTTGGTACATTTATTTCAATTAAGACGTTTCAAAAAAGAATATTTCACTAATGTCCGGTTTCTAAAAGCACTTTCGATTCAAACCCGAAAAAGTTCCAAAATAAAAAAATGGTTGCTTTTAACCTGCAGAATCCTTTTACTCACCTGCATTATTCTTGCCTTTGCCCAACCTTTTTTTGAATCCAAAGACAGCAAAAATGCCAGCAATGAAATGTATATAGTCTTGGATAATTCCTTCAGTATGCAAGCCAAAGGAAAAAAAGGGGAATTACTTAAACGTGCCATTCAGGAACTGCTTGAAGAAACTCCGGAAAATGCCAATTTTTCTTTGTTGACCAATACTGATAATTACTGGAATACCGATATTAAAACCATTCGAGGTGAATTGCAAAACTTGAAATACAGTGCGACTCCTTTTCAATTGGATAATATTATAGCTAAAATAAAAGCGCATAAATCGGCTTTCAAGAAAGACATTGTCGTCATAACTGATGCGGTGGGCCTAAATCAAAATCAATTAAAAAATATTGACACCGAAAACATTCCGTATTTTATTATTCCAAAAGCGGAGCAAAAAAATAATGTGGCCATCGACAGTGTTTTTATTCGTCAAACTCTGGATGATTTTTATGAATTAAGCATCAACACGACAAATTACAGTTCCGATTTCAAACCCGTTCCCGTTGCTTTGTACAATCAAAACAAACTGATTGCAAAAACTATCATCAATTTCAAGAACAAAAAAGAAACCATAAATTTCACTATTCCAAAACAAACTTTTCATGGTTATGTTTCCATAGAAGACAATTATTTGGCATACGACAATAGATTGTTTTTTAGCATTTCAAAAATCAAAAAGACAAACATCATCAGTATTGGAGCACCCGAAAAAAACAATTTCTTGAGTCGAATTTACACTGATGACGAATTCAATTACAGTTCTTTTACGTTAAGTACTTTGGATTACAACAGTATAGACAAGCAAGATGCCATTGTTTTGAATGAGCTGGACGAAATTCCACAAGCCTTGCAAACCACTTTAAAAGCGTTTGTGAATAAAGGCGGAAATCTGATTATAATTCCGTCTGAAACAGGTTCAATTCCCAATTTAAATGCGTTATTGAATCAGTTTGGCGCCACTCAATTCCAATCATTGGAATCAAATGAAAAGCTGATTACCAAAATCAACTTCAGCCATCCGTTGTTTGCTGGCGTCTTTGAAAACAAAACCAATAATTTTCAATATCCAAAAACCAAAAAAGATTTCGCTATTTCTACCACAAGTCCTGCGGTTTTAAATTTTGAGGATCAATCGCCTTTTTTGATAGGACTTCGAAATGCCGTTTCATCGGTTTATGTTTTTTCGGCACCGATAAATATTCTGAATTCCAATTTCCAACAATCGCCTTTGATTGTTCCTGTATTTTACAAAATGGCTTTAAGTAAGCTAAATAATGGTATAAATGCCAACACTATTGGTAATAACAGTTCTTATATTGTTTCAGTACTTTTATCCAAAGATGAAATTCTGACCGTAAAAAATTCGGAAGAACAATTTATCCCAGTACAACAACTTCTGAATAATAAAGTACAACTTTTTTTTAATGATTACCCAGAAAAAGCAGGCAATTACACGATATATGATTCTAAAAAAGCAATAGAAAACATCAGCTTTAATTACCCAAGAACCGAAAGCAATTTGGATCAAGTCAACGAAAGCATATTATCCGATTATAAAACAAGTGATTCCATTTCAACCATTTTTGACAAGCTACAAACCAACCGAAGCGACAATCAAATTTGGAAATGGTTTATTATCTTTGCACTACTCTTCCTAGCATTGGAAATGGCAATTATCAAATTTGTGAAATAACAATCCAGTTTCTAAAAATTATAAAAACAACATGAAAATAATCATCCGAGGCGCCAAAATTATCGATTCGAAAAGTCCCTTTCACAATGAGATTGTAGATCTTTTAATTGTAGATGGTTTTATAAAAAAAATAGGAACGGCACTTCCAAATACCGATAATTCCGAAGAACTAAAGCTTGACAATCTTCACCTTTCACAAGGATGGTTTGACAGCAGCGTTTCCTTGGGAGAACCAGGTTTTGAAGACAGAGAAACTATCGCAAACGGACTGGATGTTGCAGCCAAAAGCGGTTTTACAGCTATCGCTTTACAACCAAACTCCTTCCCTGTTATAGACAATCAAGCTCAAGTGAATTTCGTAAAAAACAAAGCCAATGGTTTTGCTACGCAACTCTTTCCAATTGGAGCTTTAACCAAAGAAAGCGAAGGTAAAGACATGGCCGAATTGTATGATATGAAAAATTCGGGTGCGGTTGCTTTTGGAGATTACACAAAAAGCTTGGAAAACGCCAATTTGCTAAAAATAGCATTACAATATGTACAGGATTTTGATGGATTGGTTATCGCTTTTGCACAGGACGACAAAATAAAAGGAAACGGGGTTGCCAATGAAGGAGTTGTTTCTACTCGATTGGGACTGAAAGGCATTCCAGACTTAGCTGAAGAACTACAAATTGTAAGAAATTTATTTTTATTGGAATACACAGGGGGCAAAATGCATGTCCCAACCATTTCCTCAGCAAAATCAGTACAATTAATTAAAGATGCTAAAGCAAAAGGACTAAACGTTACTTGTAGCGTAGCCGTTCACCATTTGGTATTGACCGATGAAAAACTGGAAGGATTTGACACAAGATATAAAGTAACTCCACCATTGAAAACTGAAAACGACAGACAAGCTTTAATTAATGGAGTTTTAGACGGAACTATCGATATAATCACATCCGATCACAATCCAGTCGACATCGAACACAAAAAAATGGAGTTTGATATGGCCAAAAACGGAACTATTGGTTTAGAAAGTGCTTTTGGCGCTTTGATGACTGTACTTCCATTAGAAACGATAATCGAAAAATTCACCTCTGGAAAAGCGATTTTCAGTATTCCAAACAACAGCATCAGTGAAGGTGAAATAGCCAATATCACTTTATTCAATCCGGAAGGCATAAGCATATTCACAAAAGAAAACATACTTTCAAAATCCAAGAATTCAGCATTTCTAGGCACCACTCTAAAAGGTAAAGCCTATGGGATTCTGAACCAAGGAAAATTAATCTTAGGATAACCAAATAGCATGAACAACAATATTGAAGCTGGAAAAACAGCAGCCATTACCAGTTATATTTTAGGAATTGGCGTATTTATAGCCATGTCAATGAATAGTGGTGAAGACAAAAACGAATTTGCTTCTTTCCATATTCGACAAGGACTAGGACTTACCCTTACTTTTATTTCTTTAGGGTTAATAATTAGCAATTTTGACAGTCTGATGATTTCTGCACCTATGTGGATTTTCGTTTCTGTTTTGTGGACTTATGGTATTTTCAGTGCCATAAAAGGCGAAACAAAACCAGTTCCATTACTTGGAGAGTTCTTTCAGAAATGGCTTAAAAGCATTTCTTGATTTAAGATTTTAGATTGCTGATTAACGATTTTAGATTGAAACCAACAACTGATAACTGATTTATGAATCTATCCTTAGAATATAAAATAAGAGAACCGAAAGTGATTCTCGACAAAAATCCATTATTATTATTACTTCACGGTTATGGTAGCAACGAAGCAGATTTATTTTCATTTGCACCAGAATTACCGGATGAATATTACATTATCTCGGCACGTGCTCCCTATGATCTTCAATATGGAAGTTATGCTTGGTATGCCATTAATTTTGATGCTGACCAAAATAAATTTTCAGATAACGATCAAGCCCGTACTTCAAGAGATATAATTGCCAATTTTATTGATGAATTGGTTGCGAATTATCCTATTGATACCAATGATGTAAATCTAATTGGTTTCAGCCAGGGTTCCATTTTGAGCTATGCAGTGGCACTTTCGTATCCGGAAAAAGTGAACAAGGTGGTAGCGATGAGCGGTTATGTCAATTTAGAAATTGTTTCCGAAGATTACTTAAAAAACGACTTAAGCAAACTAAAAATATTTGCATCCCACGGAACAGTAGATCAAGTAATTCCCGTTGATTGGGCTAGAAAAACACCTGCACTTTTAGAGAAATTAGGCGTGGCAATCACCTACAAAGAATATCCTGTAGGCCATGGAGTTGCCCCACAAAACTTTTATGATTTCAAGAATTGGCTAGTTGAGAATTAGCATTCAGTCATCAGTTTTTTAGTAATCAGTTACCAACTGAACACTAAAAAACTGACCACGCATACTAACTTTTTACTTTTGGTATAAAAAAGACTGATTTACTTCAAAAGAAACGCTTTCGTCCTCGTTGATAAAATACTTCAACAATACTTCACCCCAATATTCTCCATCGCTGTAATCAGCAATTATCCAACGGTGGTTCAACACTTTTACTTTATTAATCGAAAACTTAGTGCCTCCCAATTGTACTTGTCCCGTATAAGGATTCCCTTTTGGATTGGCATTCAAATCCAATAGCTGTCCCGTCACGTAAGGAATTAAGGTCTCAAAATTTCTGATTTTATCCGACTTGGCCGATTCAAAATAATTTTGGGCATTTTCATTCTTTTCCAATGAAAAATAATTGGCATCAGACAATTTATTGGTAACAGACTGTAAACTATCTTTTAACTTGGTTGTGGTTTTTTTATATTTTTCCTGCTCAAAAGTTACCTCCTTGCTTAAATACATATAGGTATAAATATTAAAAACTAAAGACAAAATTAAAGCGTAAAGGAGTAATGATTTTTTCATCAGTAAACAGAATTAAATAGTAATTTCTAAATTATCATAAGCCAAGAAAACATTATCCGGCAATTTTTTTTGAACGACTTCATGAAAACCGAGCATGTGACTGATGTGTGTAAGATATGCTTTTTCGGGTTTCAGCAAAGCTATAAAATCGAGGGCTTCCTGCAAATTAAAATGTGTATTATGGGGTTCCTCTCGCAAAGCATTTACCACCAAGACTTTGAGACCTCTCAATTTATCTATTTCTGCTTCTTCGATAGTTTTCACATCAGTTAAATAGGCAAAATCATCTACTCTAAACCCAAAAACCTGAAGATTACCATGCATTACAGTTATTGGAATTGCCAGCTTGTTACCAATAGGAAAAGGAACATTATTAAATATTTCAATTCTTTTTACAGAGGGAGATCCAGGATATTTATTTACTGTTTCAAATATGTAATCAAATCGTTTCTCGATATTAACGAGCACCCGTTTATGGGCATAAATAGGAATCTCTCCCTGCTTAAAATTGAAGGGGCGGATATCATCCAAACCAGCTGTATGATCAGCATGCTCATGCGTAAATAAGATACCGTCTATCTTTCTGCAATTGGACACCAACATTTGTTGCCTAAAATCGGGGCCGCAATCGATAACGTACGAATGGCCTTCCCACGAGATCCACGCCGAAACCCGGAGCCTTTTGTCCTTAAAATCAGTGCTTTTACAAACTTCATGATCACTTCCAATAATTGGAATTCCTTGAGACGTACCTGTACCTAAAAAATATACCTTCAATTGCGTTGTTTTTTTTACAAAAATAGGATTAATTTCTCTTTCATTAGAAGCCGAATTAGTTAACTTTGTAACATAATTGCCCAAATTAAACAAAAAAAAATGGAAGCCAAAATAAAACTAAAAGGAGACAAAGTTATTGAGCAAATTCCTTCTTTAAAGGATAAAGCACTTCGTATCAATTTGAATGAAAACATATACGGAACTTTTGCTGAAATTGGAGCTGGTCAAGAAACAGTAAGACATTTTTTTAGATCAGGTGGATCATCAGGAACAATCGCAAAAGCAATGTCAGCTTACGATAAAGACTTTAGTGATGCGGTTTATGGGGTTGAGGAAGACGGTCGTTATGTAACCGAAAGCAGACTTAAAAAAATGCTTACTTTTGAAAGTGAATTGATTGAAGAAAGATTGAGCAGAACCAAACATCCCAACAAAATGTTTTTCAGTTATGCTAATACAGTTGCTACAATAGATTTTGCAAAACAATTTAAAGGCCATGGTTGGGTAGGAATTCGATACCAACTGGAGCCAACCGAAGACTACAACGAAATTATCATCCACATCCGTTTCAAAGAAACCGATTCCAGATTACAGCAAGAAACATTAGGTGTATTGGGAGTAAATCTAATTTATGGTGCCTTCTATAAATACAATGACCCTAAAAAATTACTAAGATACTTATACGATCACTTGGACAAAGACCAACTGGAGATTGACACCATCAATTTCTCAGGTCCCCGTTTTGCTGACGTGGACAATCGATTAATGAGTTTACAATTAGTAAAAAATGGCATGACCGATGCGGTAATGTTCAATCCTGAAGGCATAAACGTTTTGCCGGCCGCTATACTGTACAAGAAAAACATTCTCGCTTTTAGAGGAAGTTTCCGTCCGGTTACCAAGGTAAATATGGATATGTACAAAGAGTCTTTAAAAATGTTTTTGGAAGAAAACAAAGTTGAGAAAGAAAACACCTTGGTGATTTTCGAAATTACATTGTCAAATTTACGTTCTGATGGTGAAATTGATGAAAGAGACTTTATGGATCGTGCCGAATTACTTTGCTCTTTGGGACAAACCGTAATGATATCCAATTTCCAGGAATATTATAAAGTTGTCGAATATTTTTCTAATTATACTAAAGCCAGAATGGGGCTTGCAATGGGAGTCAACAACTTAGTGGATATTTTTGACGAGAAATATTACCGTCATTTGAGCGGAGGAATACTGGAAGCCTTTGGAAAATTATTCTATCGCGATATGAAAGTATTTCTATATCCTATGTTAGGTGAAGAAGGCGAAATCATAACTTCCAAAAACCTAAAAGTTCATCCTAGAATGAAAGAATTATACAAATTTTTCAAATTCAATGGGAAAGTGGTTGACATCGAAGGTTACAATCCTGAGATATTAGAAGTATTTTCTCGTGAAGTATTGAAAATGATCGGTGCAGGAAAACCAGGCTGGGAAGAAATGTTACCTACGGGAGTACCTGAAATTATTAAAGAAAAACGTCTTTTCGGATATCATCCCAATTCGCTTTTAGAAGCCAGTAATTAAGATTTTATTATTCAAAAGAGAAATAACTTTATTAAAAAATCCAAGAAAGACTGATTGTTTTTCTTGGATTTTTTTGGGTTCAAAGGGAATTTTAATTCCCTTAATGTATAATTTGGGCGTGCCACCATTAGGAAAAGGAGGCAACTCATAGAATCGCTCATTCGCCCCCTTTCCCTACTGCTGTCCTGCTGTCCGCGTTACAAGGTAACTTGCTCCCATCACTCACGCAGTCACAAGAAATTTTGACAAAACGACAACTTTTGATATTTAAAAAAATTACTATTACCCCAATATCTGATCAGCATGAGCTTTGGTTTTCACTTCCGAAATTACTTCGTCAATGATTCCGTTTTCATCAATTACAAAGGTGGTTCTGTGGATACCATCATATTCTCTTCCCATAAACTTTTTAGAGCCCCAAACCCCAAAGGCATTAATAACAGACTTATCCTCATCAGCCAATAACGGAAAAGGAAAATCGTATTTATCCCTGAATTTGGCTTGCGCTTTGGCACTATCCGCACTTACACCCAAAAGCGCATAATTATTGGCTTGAAAACGCTCGTAATTATCTCTTAAATCACAAGCCTCAGTAGTGCAACCCGGTGTGGAAGCTTTTGGATAAAAGAAAACCACTAATTTTTTACCTGCATAATCAGCTAATTGATGTGATTTGCCATCTTGGTCTACTCCTGAAAATTGGGGTGCTTGATCTCCTTTTTTTAATGTAGTCATTCTATATAGACGTTAAGTTACTAAGAGGCTAAGATACTAAGTTTTGAAAAAAATAGCATCCATAAATCTATTCAAAAACTAAATAATACTATTTTTACATTCAAAAAGAGTCTTAGAAACTTAGATTCTTAATAACTCAGCAACTCAAAAAATGACCAAACAGGAACGCGTAACATTTGTTATAAATACGTTAAATGAACTATATCCTACTATTCCAATTCCTCTAGACCATAAAGACCCATATACTTTGCTGATTGCGGTTTTACTTTCCGCCCAATGTACGGATGTGCGCGTGAATCAAATTACACCTTTACTTTTTGCAAAAGCTGACAATCCCTATGATATGGTTAAAATGTCGGTGGAAGAAATTAAGGAAATTATTCGTCCTTGCGGTTTATCACCGATGAAATCAAAAGGAATTCATGGTTTGTCTCAAATTTTGATTGAGAAACACAATGGACAAGTACCGCAAAGTTTTGAATATCTGGAAGAATTGCCAGCTGTAGGGCATAAAACCGCCAGTGTGGTAATGTCTCAGGCCTTTGGAGTACCTGCTTTTCCAGTTGATACACATATCCACAGATTGATGTACCGATGGAATTTGACAAATGGAAAAAATGTAGTTCAAACTGAAAAAGATGCCAAACGCATTTTCCCGGAAGAATTATGGAATGATCTTCACCTTCAAATTATTTGGTACGGACGTGAGTATTCGCCTGCTAGAGGCTGGAATTTAGAGAAAGATATTATCACCAAAACGATTGGACGAAAATCAGTTTTGAGCGAATTTACCAAAAAGTAAAAAGGTCATAAATAATAAATTTCACTAATCTCATAAAAAGAAATTAGTGAAATTTGTTATTCAAGCCAGCATTGTGAAACTTGAATTATCTTCTTATCAATAAGTCGATTAATTGGCTATAATTTCAAAAACCTTACCCTCTATTTTCACTATTTTTAATGCTTTAGAGTAATTTAATAATAAAGATACCACCTCTTTATCCGGTTTCATTTTTTTAGAAATTTTTAATGCTTTAGAGTAATTCTTTTCCATATGAAGTATAAATTTTATTTTATATAACAACGGGAGAATTATCTATTTATTGTCAATTTGTCAAAACAATTTGATGTTTATCTATAATTTTTCTCAAATTCATTATGGCATATCGCATTCTACCCAAGGCAGTATTGATACTCACTCCAGTAGTTTCAGAAATTTCTTTAAAACTCATATCTTGATACATGCGCATCATCAAAACTTCTTTTTGATCCAGAGGGAGCTCTTCGACTAATCTACGAATATCAACTTCAACTTGATCGGCAATAATTTGGTTTTCAACCGTAAGGGAATCATCAGACATTATAGAAAAAATTGAAAAATCTTCAGTTTCTCTGAAGAGCGGCATTTTTTTTGATTTTCTATAAAAATCAATTATTAAATTGTGTGCAATTCTCATTATCCAAGGTAAGAACTTACCTTCTTCGTTATAAGACTGTGTTTTCAAAGTTTTAATAACTTTGATGAAAGTATCTTGAAAGATGTCATTTGAAACCTCTCTATCGGCTACTTTAGAATAGATAAATCCATAAATTTTAGATTCATGTCTTTTGATTAATATAGCCAAGGCACTTTCGTCGCCAGCCATATAATCCTTTACTAGTAAAGCATCTGATTTTTGTAAATTTGCCATAGCAATTCCTTTTTAGATTAGTTAGTTTTTGGGGAATCTTCTAAAAAGTAGTTCTATACTATAGGCTTAAGGAGGTTATTTAGGTTAATTATTTGTCAAATTTAACAAATAATTATCAAAAGTAGCAAGAAAAAAATCAATAAATGTTATTTTTTCCATTTTAAATCAATTCATACAAGGCAATTATAACCTGATATCAAAACAATAAACCTCTGCAATACATCGTTATACACGGCATATTCGAAAAACATAGAATATAAAAAATATTCTACCAATCTAAAAGGAGCGGAAGATTATACCTACAAGCCCCCAAAGAACTTGCAGGATGGAATACTTTATTTATGCTAAAACATAAAAACTTTAACTCCTGCTTTATCTTTTACTGATAAACTTTACTATAATCAACAATAAATTCTTGCGAAGATTCTTTGTCATCAACATTTGACTGGAAAGTATAAACTAAATTTTCATCTACAAAAAACCAATTTTTGATTATAATTCTTTGAGCATTCTCACATCAAAATTGAGTACTTTTGTGAAAATTCATTTTTAGTATGTCAATTGATATTTCCAAACTCGACCCCAAAAAAAACATCATCATAAAAGGTGCACAAGTACATAATTTAAAAAATGTAGATGTTGCCATTCCCAGAAACAAACTTGTTGTTATTACTGGGCTTTCAGGTTCTGGAAAATCCAGTTTGGCTTTCGATACTTTGTATGCCGAAGGACAACGCCGTTATGTGGAAAGTTTATCATCATATGCCAGACAATTCTTGGGCCGATTGGACAAACCAAAAGTGGAATACATCAAAGGAATTGCACCTGCCATCGCCATTGAGCAAAAAGTAAACACCACCAATGCGCGTTCAACCGTAGGAACTTCAACTGAAATATACGATTACATTAAATTATTATTTGCTCGAATTGGAAGAACCTATTCCCCTATTTCAGGGCAAGAAGTCAAAAAAAACACAGTTACTGATGTAGTTACGGAAGTAAAAAACTTTGAACTGGACAGCAAATGGCTACTCCTCGCGCCTATTCATCTTGAAGAAGGAAGACAATTGGAAGACAAACTAAAAGTCTTATTGCAACAAGGATTTGCTAGGATTTTGGTAAATAATGAAATGGTCCGCTTGGATGATTTCACCCCGGCAGAACAACATACTTTAGACCATAAAGACATTTTACTCATAATTGACAGAATCGTGGTCAAAGATGAAGAAGAGTTTTATAATCGATTATCAGATGCCGTTCAAACAGCCTTTTATGAAGGAAAAGGAATTTGCTATTTGCAGGAATTAAATTCAGATAAAAAATTTACTTTTTCCAATAATTTCGAATTAGATGGTATTACTTTTCTGGAACCCAATGTGCATTTATTCAGTTTCAACAATCCATATGGAGCTTGCCCCGTTTGTGAAGGCTACGGAAATATCATAGGAATTGATGCTGAATTGGTCGTTCCAAACACTTCACTTTCTATTTTTGAAAACGCCATATTTCCTTGGCGAGGTGAAAGCATGGGCTGGTTCCGAGACGAATTGGTAAACAATGCCTATAAATTTGATTTTCCTATTCACAAACCTTACTTCCAACTAACAGAAGAACAAAAAGATTTGATTTGGACAGGAAACAAATATTTTCAAGGGCTAAATAGTTTCTTTAAAGAACTAGAAGAGAAAAATTATAAAATTCAAAACAGAGTAATGCTTTCCCGTTACAGAGGTAAAACCAAATGTCATGTTTGTAAAGGGAAACGTTTGAGAATCGAAGCTTCGTATGTAAAAATCAATGGAAAAACTGTATCTGATTTAGTGGATTTACCAATCAAACACTTGGTTGATTTTTTCAAAAATATTGATTTGGATGAATATGAAAAACAAATTGCCAAACGATTATTAATCGAAATCAATAATCGATTATCATTTTTAACTGAAGTAGGTTTAAATTATTTGACTTTAAACCGAAATTCATCAACACTTTCTGGAGGAGAATCCCAACGTATTAATTTAGCGACTTCATTAGGCAGTAGCCTTGTGGGTTCCATGTACATCCTGGATGAGCCAAGTATTGGCTTACACCCAAAAGACACGGAACGCCTGATTAAAGTTTTATTGTCATTACGCAACCTTGGCAATACCGTAATCGTCGTGGAGCATGATGAAGACATCATGAAAGCCGCGGACATGATTATCGATATAGGTCCAGAAGCAGGAACTTTAGGAGGAAATCTGGTTGCCCAAGGCACTTATGACGAAATACTTAAATCAAGCTCTTTAACCGCAAAATATTTGAACGGAGATCTTGAAATTACAGTTCCCAAAAAGCGAAGACCTTTTAAAAATTTTATCGAAATAAAAGGAGCGAGAGAAAACAATTTACAGAATATAGATGTTATTTTTCCACTTGATGTCCTAACAGTAATTACTGGAGTTTCGGGTAGTGGAAAAAGCACGCTTGTCAAAAAAATTCTTTTTCCTGCCATGCAGAAAAAACTGGATAATGCAGGAGAAAAAGCGGGGCAGTTTAGCGAGCTTTCAGGCTCTTTTTCACAGATAAAACATATTGAATACGTTGATCAAAATCCGATTGGCCGAAGTTCTCGTTCCAATCCGGTAACCTACATCAAAGCCTATGACGATATTAGGGAATTGTATGCCAAAGAAAAACTTTCCAAAGTAAGAGGCTATCAAGCCAAGCATTTCTCTTTTAATGTCGATGGTGGAAGATGTGAAACCTGCAAAGGCGAAGGATCAATAAATGTCGAAATGGTTTTCATGGCTGATGTGCAATTACCATGTGAAACCTGCAACGGAAAACGTTTCAAAAAGGAAGTTTTAGAAGTCACTTATGATGGCAAAAACATTCATGACATCTTGACGATGACCATTGATGATTCCATTAATTTCTTTGAAAAAAACAAACAAACAAAAATCACCCAAAAACTGCAACCTTTGCAAGATGTAGGTTTAGGATATGTTCAATTAGGACAATCCTCATCCACACTTTCTGGGGGAGAAGCACAACGTATAAAACTCGCTTCTTTTTTAGTTAAAGGAACTATCAAGGAAAAAGCACTGTTTGTTTTTGATGAACCTACAACAGGATTACATTTTCATGACATTAAAAAGTTAATGGCTTCCTTTGATGCTCTAATCGAAAAAGGGCATTCTATACTTGTAATAGAGCACAATCTTGACTTAATAAAATGTGCTGATTGGGTTATTGACTTAGGTCCTGAAGGAGGCGAAAACGGAGGCTTATTACTCGCTGTAGGTACTCCCGAAGAAATAGTAAAAAACAAAAAATCAATTACAGCAAAATATTTAAAAGAAAAACTATAATGGGTAGCTAACTACTCATACTGTCATACAAAAAAGCCACACACAATTAATAATTTGTGGTGACTTTTTATGCATTATCCCTTTATATATTTATTCCAGAAGAATTGCTCGTTATTTTCAATCAACCCTAAATCTAAAAGCAACTTAATATATTGCCACAGATTTAAAGATTTTTCACTAATCCAATCCTATAATCTTCAAAAACGAAGTACGTCCCAATCAATCTGTGGCAATCTATTAGCGATTATAACACAAAAAAGGACTAACCTAAATAACATTTTTCTTCAAAAATCTTACCTTCCTCATCAATTGCAATCAACACTTTCTTGTCCTTGGAAGTAACTTGTGTTAAATACAACCAAGGCAAAGACCACATCCCAAACGTCATACAGCAAACCAAAAAATTGAGGCCATGATTTATTTTTTTTCCTTCTTTATATAAAATGGTAAAAGGCAATTTGTCATTACGCTCTACAACTACAAATCCATTTTGAATCTTATCAGAAATAATTTTCGTAAAGAGATTTAATTTATCTTGATTAACAAAATGATTTTTCATCTTCTGCGTATTAATTTAAACAAGTATTTATCCAAATATTTGTGAATATTGCAAATTTAGGTTACATATAAGAAGCATACAATACCCACTTTTGGTGATATTGAAAAAACAAATTTATAAACAACTAAAATCCAAGTAGTTAAAAACTAATTATTTATAAAACTGCAAAAATACTCGTTGAACTTAATCCTAACAAAAAATAAACATTATTTTACGTACAAAATATTTTTAATAAATAGTATTAAATTAACAAATTTGTAATAAAAAAACTACTTATTAACTTTTATATTAAATGAAGAAGGCTTATATCCATTATCCAAATAATTATCTGGAATAGTTGTTCTGTTTCCATCGCGATGCGAATTGTAATGTGGGGACATTATTTCGAGACCTGCCTCATTAAAACAATCCTGTATGTTTTGGTGCAAATTTGAATAAACCAAAGGCTGTTCATTGGGGTGTTTGGTGTAGGCGTTTATTTCATACTCAACATAAAAATCATCTAAACTGGTTTGCAACACAAATGGAGCTGGAACCTTTTCGAGTAAATCGGTTCTCAAAGCAGCCTCAATAAGCGCTTTATGAACATCTTTCCATGAGCTGTCATAACCAATAGTAACTTTCGTGTGAATTAATAATCCATTGCCATTCTCACCTATATTCGCCGAATAATTAATGGAGGAACTTGACAAAACAGTGGCATTGGGAATTGTAATATCTTCGTGTTTTGATGTACGAACGCGGGTTACCAAAGCCGTTTTTTCAACAACCGTACCACTTACATCGCCTATTTTTATAAAATCACCTATTTTAAAAGGGCGCATATACGTAATTACCAATCCCGCTACCATATTGGCAATTGCATTGGAAGACCCCAATGAAAACAAAATACCAACAAATACAGAAACCCCTTGAAATATAGGTGAATTGGACCCTGGCAAATATGGAAAAATAATGACTATCATAAAAGCATAAATCAAGACCTTTATGATGTTAAAAGTAGGTTTTGCCCAATCACTGTAAAAGCCTTCAATTTTAATTTGACCTTTCTGAATCTCATCGACAAAAAACTTAATAGCTTTCAAAAGATAACGGAACAATGTTACTATTACAAGTATGGAAATTAAATTTGGTAAGAAATCAAGAAACCCCATCAGCGCAGCTTTGGCTGGCGAAAAAACCCATTTCAAAAGAGTGCTTGCGTAGGCTTTTGTTTCGGGAAAAACACTAAAAATAGCTGGTAAAGAAATATAAAATGTAAAAATCAAAACGACTATTCTAGCCATCGTCACAATCCTTAAAACGAATTCTAAATGTCTTTGTGGTGAAAAAACATAAGACCCCTTTATTTTTAATCCCGAAAAATACTTATCCTGTCTTTTAATAAGAAAAAGTCGAAGCCATCTAAATAGTTTATTGATGGCAAATACGATTACAATTACCAGCCCAATAAGCAATAATACAAGCCCAATACGCTTTAACAAACTCTCCACCGCATTATTCTCTTTTTGAAAAAGCACGGTCTTTTGTATAATAGCAAGATTTCTTTGAGCCAAGGCAAAATTACTGGTCCCTATTGTTTTTCCGTCAAGATCCGTAACCGACATTACAACAAAATCACTGTTATAGACAATATCGACACCGAAATCAGATTTACTTAGCCGTAATGAATCTTTCTTAAAAAAAGGATCTTTGTAAAGTAATACTATTCTACTGGTAATGGCATTAGCTCGATTCTCGGCATTAAAAGATCCTATTCTATTATAGACAAAAAATAAGGTGTCTCTAAAAGGAGCTATAGGATAACCTTTTAAACTGGGAAGATTTTGATGAAGTATAACACTTCCCGTTTTGCTTTCATCTAAGTTTGAATTACTGCTCTTTTGAGTTTGGGAAAACAACAATATTGAAGACCCAAGAAATAAATACAGTAGTGTAGTTTTAATATTCATCATCGTCTAAAAGTTTTCCATTAATTCATAAAAAAGTATCTAACATTAGAAACTATACTTACAAATATAAAAAAAACTAAGCGACAAAATTTTAAATATATCAAACAGAGAAACTTATGTACTAAATCTCCAATTAAAACTATTTCTCCCTCCTGATTTTTAAAAGAACTTTATCCAAAGTTTGATTTATTTCTGGCGAAACAACAAACTTATAATTGATAAATACATAGACGATAGTTACTAAAATGGATTTTAATCCAATGGCAATAATTGGATTTATTGGAAACTTCCAAAAATAAAATAATAAAAACACCACAAACGTTATTCCAATAGAATGCAATGTTTGTTTAGTAAACGGATACAAATGCATTCGTTTTACAACAAAAAGCAATTTGGCCAAACTATAACAAGTAATGGATAATAAAGTTGCAAATGCGGAACCTATAATTCCAAACAATGGAATAAAAATCATGTTTAATACGACTGTCAAAACCACCAATCCAACACCCAAAAACAATACGGCTCGATAATACTTTGAATTAAAAATAATCGCGTTATTATTCCCCAGTATCAAATCAAAATATTTAGACAAACCAATCATGAACACAACCGTAATTCCGCCACTGTAATCTTTTGGCACTAATTCATATAACTGATTGATATTAACAAAAATACAAAGCATTACAAAGCCACCTACAATCTGCAAGTTGATAGACGTTTTTTTATACAATGCATTCAATTCATCATGTTTATTTTCGTGCATCAATTTTGCGGTAATCGGATAGACAATCTGATGCATGGCACGACTTGGAACAGAAATAACCAAAGCTATATATGTAGCAACCGAATAGTAAGCGATGTTTTCAATCTTCATATATTGGTTTAACATTATTTTGTCTCCATCCAATAATAAATTGGCAACACTACCCGACAAAATAATATAAAAAGTGTAAACCAAAATATCTTTTACATTTTCCGGAATAACAAATTGAAAAACAGGTCTTTTTATGTAAAAAGCATAAAACATGGTAACAATCAATGCTACTAAATATATACCCGCAGTAACATAAACAAACTGCACTACAGTTATCCAATGATAATACACACCTATTAAAGTAATCAATGAAAACAAACGCAAGCCCACTTCCTTTATGAAATTACCAAAAACAGAATGCATATGAACTCTTGCCCATGCATAAAATATCTCGAAATAAGCCATACACAAACCAGTGAATGGAATCAGCAAAATAAATGTTTTAACAACTGGATTTTTCTTTGAAACGAAAGCTAAGATATCATCAAAGAAAAATAAACCTATAATAGCCAATGGAATACACATCAGCAACGGAAATAAAACCGTGAAAGACAAAAACTGGGAACGTTCCTTCTCTGTCTGGTATTGTGCATAAAATTTCACCAGTGTATTTTGCATACCGATTGCAAACAAAGGCATAATCACGTTGGCAGCCGAAAGAATATAATTAGTCAAAGCATAATAAGTTGCACCCAAAAAAATTGGATATAAATACAACGTATTAATGGCTCCAATTCCAAAACCAATATAAGTAATTATGGTATTTTTTAATGACTGATTTAATACTATGCCCATTAATTGGAATTTAAAGTTTAAGGTTTAAAAGTTTAAAGTTGGAAAACCTTAAATCTTTGAATTAATTAATTGTACCAAATCTTTGGTCAAATTCTTTCTGGAATATTTTTGCAAACCTACACCATAAGATTGTAATTTCCCCTCCAAAAACTGGTTATAATAAGAGACAATCGTGTTTTTTAATTTTTCCTTTTCAGTATACTCAAAAAACACTCCTGTATTTGTTCCTGTTATTATCTCGGCAAAATCAGAATCTTTTGGACCAATAGCAATAATTGGTCTATTGGAAACCATATATTCAAATAGTTTGCCAGGAATAATACTTTTCGTTTCTTCTGAATTTATTTCGATAAGTAATAAAACCTGAGAATTTCTTTGATGGGCCACTGCTTCAGAATGGGAAACATACCCAAGACTATTCAGATATGAATCCAAATTAAACTGCGAAATGGTATCCAATACTTCCTGACTGACAGCCCCGATTAATTTTAGTTCCAAATGAGACTTAAAATCTGGGATTTCCTGTAATAACTCAGCCAAAGATTCCCATAATATGGCTGGATTTCTTTCCGAAAGAAAAGAACCGATATGAGCAAGACTAAATTTTGAATCCAAAACACTTTTTGTTATCGACTCTGTATCATAACCATTGGTAATAACTGCAATTGGTTTATTGGTTATTGCTTCAAATTCGGTTTTGGTGGTTTTACTGGTAACAATAATGGTATCAGCTGTATTCAAAACTCTATATTCAAGTGCTTTGTGTCTTCTTTCAGCTCTAGTGGATAATCGCAATGATTTATGATATCCAATAGTTGTCCAAGGATCACGAAAATCAGCAAACCAAGTAACTTTCAATTTCTGTTTTAAAACCAAACCTATCAAATGCAAACTATGTGGAGGTCCGGAAGTAATTATGGTATCTATATTATTTTCCGCAATGTATTTTTCCAAATAAGTAACCGATGGATTTACCCAAAAAACCCGTGCATCTGGAATAAACAAGTTTCCTCGTATCCACAATAACGTTTTATCAAGAAAAGTTTGCTTCTTCTGATTTGGAATAATACCCGAACTAATTTTTTTGGTTTTATTCTTAGAAAAAACAGCTGCCAATTGATATGGTTCGAAAATTTTGTGCTTTAAAATTATCGCTTTCTCCGAAACTTCTTTTTCTAAATTAGTATCAACTATTGGATAAGTTGGATTCTCAGGAATATAAACAATTGGCTGAATATCAAAATCAGGCAAATATTTTACAAACTTAAGCCAACGCTGAACACCAGGCCCTCCTGCTGGTGGCCAATAATATGTTATAATGAGGATTTTTTTTAATTCTGGTTTCAATTTTTTCTTTTGTTGATTATAGCAGATATACATAGCAATGCATATCTACAATACTTCTCTACACTTCACTATTTTTCTTTTTCTCAAAGTACAATCCACCAACCAAAAGAAATAACATTCCAATACAACTAACAAGTGTTATTGCACTTCCTGTTTTCACCACTTGGGGTTCAAATTTAAATTCTATAGTATGTTTTCCTCCTGGAACCACTATCGCTCTCAAAGTATAATCAGCTCTCATGATTGATGTCTCTTTGCCATCGATAAAAGCTTTCCAACCTTTTTCATAATACATCTCAGAAAAAACGGCTAAACCTTCTTTGGCATTATTTGAAGTATATTTTAAATCATTTGGCAAGTACGAATCCAAAATTATGGTCGCCGAACTGTCTTTGGCGAAAGCCTTATTTTTGATATTCGAAAATTCATTTTCATTAATAACAGCTACTTCTTTCGAATTGAATTTATCCAAAGCTTTCATCTCCTCATCTGAATTCTTAACCAAATTTACTTGATTCACAAACCAGGCATTTCCATTGGCGTCTGGGTTGATAATTGGATGTTCCTTACCTTCTTTATCTGTTTGAATTACATATTTAACATTCAACATATTGAGTATTTCCAAATTATTTTTGGCAATTTGATAATCAAACAATTGTTGCATTCTTTTAGGTCTTACAGCACTATATCCACCAATTGCTTTGTGAAAATAAGATGTTCTTCCCTGCATCAATCCCTGGATATCAAATACACGGTAATTTGTTGGGTCTTTTAAGATTTCGGTATCTGTTGGTGTTTCCTGAAAAGGAACTTCAACTTCTCTGGCATTTATAAAATCTTTGTTGGATACATAATTTTTATCGACAAAAAATAAGTCGGATACCATAAATAAACCAACCAAAATAATGGCAGTTTTTGCGGCAATTCTATTTTTTACAAACAACCATAACGTACCTGCAGCTATCAGAATGAAAAATCCAGAACGCAATAAGTCGGCACTATATAATGATTTACGATCTGCTTTAAGAGCATCTACAAAACTTGGCCCGTAACTTTCTATTAAATAACTATCGCTGGCTCCCGTAAAGCTGAATAAACTTTTGCACAAAAACAAAACTATAATAAGTCCTAAACAAATAGCTCCCGATTGTAATAATGGTTTTAATTGCTTTTCTTTTTCCACTTTAAAAAAAGATTGCAAGCCCATAATAGCCAAAACAGGAAAACACAATTCCAAAATGACCTGAATAGACGATACCGCTCTAAACTTATTATACATAGGAATATGGTCGATACAAAAATCCGTCAATGCCGGAAAGTTTTTCCCCCAAGAAAGAATTAAGGTAAAAAAAGCTCCGCCAAGGAATACATATTTAATTTTTCGTTCATCAATAAACAAAGCCAAGATTCCCAAAAAGAAAACCACTGCACCTATATACGCCGGAGCAGATACAATTGGCTGATCGCCCCAGTAGGTTGGCATAGCGGTTACAAAATCGGTAGCCTGTCCTTCTGGCACTCCTTGTGAAATCATAAACTCAAACATACTACTGTCTGTACCTACTTTTTCATTATTGGAACCTCCAAACAATCGAGGGGCGATTAAATTAAAACTTTCGGCAATACCATAGCTATATTCCGTAATATAATCACGAGTCATTGCACCATCAGAAGTACTTTTAGAACCATCTGGATTGAAGCTTAAATCACTTTTTCCGCGAATACTAAAGTTTGCATACTCAACGGTTGCCAATAAATTAGTTGCATTGGCACCAATAGCAATAATCCCCGCACCAATAAGTGTTCCTAGTGAATATAATAAAGACTTATATTCTTTAGATTTGATTCCCTCATAAATAAAATACCCTGAAAGAATCAACAACAATATCAATAAATAATAGGTCATTTGAAAGTGATTGGCATTAATTTCCAATGCCACAGCAAACATCGTAAGCAACCCTCCCAAAATATATTTCCGTTGAAAAACCATTACAAAACCGGCCACAACCATTGGCATATACGCAATTGCATGTGCTTTGGCATTGTGCCCCACGCCGAGAATAATAATCAAATACGTGGAAAAACCAAAAGCCAAGGCACCAAAAAAGGCTTTAAGCGGATCTGCTTTTAGTACCAACATCAAAACGTAAAAACTAAGAAAATATAAGAATAGATAATCCGCGGGTCTTGGTAAAAAACGCAATACGTCATCGATAGCACCAACATAATCATGAGGATATTTGGCTCCTAATTGATAAGTCGGCATTCCTCCGAATGCAGAATTTGTCCAATATGGTTCTTCATGATGTGTGGCCCTAAAATCGTTTTGTTCTTTGGCCATCCCCGTGTATTGAGCAATATCCGATTGAAAAATTTGTTTTCCCTGCAAAACAGGGAAGAAATAAAGTGTAGAAACGATAACAAAACCAAGTATGGCTAATGCGTGCGGAAAGAACTTTTGAAGTTGCTTCATTATATAGAAATAGATTTTAGATTGAGGACTAACGATTTTTGATTTCTGATTTTAGTTTCGAATTTTCGAGAGAGATTTTAGATTAACAATATTAAGGATAAATGATCAATGATTTTAGATTACTCAATAATAACTAAATGCATTCTTTAGGAGGTTCAACACATCTAAAATCAAAAATCGTTAATCGAAAATCAAAAATCACTAATCAATCTCTTCATAATCGACATAATCCCCAACTTTTTTAGTTTCACGAGGATTTTTACTATTGGCAGTATCGATTATAATTTCATCATTATTGGTTGTTTTCTTCCAAGTTGTTTGTTGGGCGCGCTGTTGCTGTTCTTGAAAATTTTGTCCAGCTTTTTCCACTACCTTTTTTACTACTATAGGTAAAAATAACTTGGCCAAAAATTTAAAAATATAATAGAAAGCTATCATATAGAATACCATTTCTATAAAACCCGAAAAAGAGGCTGTTTGCATAATCAAATAATTTTTGGCAAAATTAATAAATCAATATTGAAACTTCGGAGCAATTTGAAAATATCATTCTTAAATAAATGATAAAAAAACGAGGAAACTCTTCAAAAAACGAGGAAAAAACATTTCCAACGTCCAAAATTTATTTTGCTTTTAAATTCTATACAACTTAAAAACAGTTTTTAAGTTCTTTTTTTAACAAAAACTATTGAATCGTGACATAATTTCACAGTGAAAAATCTATTTTAAAATCCAAAAAGTAATTTAAAAAGTATAATAATCTGATTATCAAAAGCTAATAAAAACCTAATTCTTAAAATAGCATTAGTTTTTATGGATTATAAACAGTAATTTTGCACCCTATTTTAAAAATACATATGAATAAATTTGAACAATTAGGATTGAGTGAATCGTTACTGAAGGCGATTTTAGATCTAGGATTTGAGAATCCGACCGAAGTACAGGAGAAAGCGATTCCCCTATTATTGGAAAAAGACACAGATTTAGTTGCGTTGGCTCAGACAGGGACAGGGAAAACGGCAGCATTTGGTTTTCCAGTTATTCAGAAAATTGATGCCGACAACAGAAATACGCAAGCATTGATTTTATCTCCAACACGTGAATTGTGTTTGCAGATTACCAACGAACTTAAAAACTACTCTAAATACGAAAAAGGTATTAATGTGGTAGCAGTTTACGGTGGGGCTAGCATTACAGAACAAGCGAGAGACATTAAAAGAGGCGCACAAATTATAGTAGCGACTCCGGGTAGAATGCAAGATATGATTAACAGAGGATTGGTAAACATCTCTCAAATTAACTATTGTATTCTTGACGAAGCAGACGAAATGTTGAACATGGGTTTCTACGAAGATATCGTAAACATCCTTTCTACTACGCCTGACGAAAAAAGCACATGGTTGTTTTCTGCAACTATGCCTGCTGAAGTGGCCAGAATTGGAAAACAATTCATGACTGACCCTATTGAAATTACAGTAGGTACTAAAAACTCTGGTTCAGCTACCGTATCACACGAATTTTACTTAGTAAATGCTCGTGACCGTTACGAAGCTTTGAAACGTTTAGCTGATGCTAATCCAGACATTTTTTCTGTAGTTTTCTGTAGAACTAAACGTGACACACAAGCGGTTGCAGAGAAATTAATCGAAGACGGATACAGCGCTGCTGCATTGCACGGAGATTTATCTCAAGCGCAACGTGATGGTGTAATGAAATCTTTTAGAGGAAGACAAATCCAAATGCTTGTGGCTACTGACGTTGCAGCACGTGGAATTGACGTTGATAATATTACTCACGTAGTAAATTACCAACTTCCTGACGAAATCGAAACTTACAATCACCGTTCAGGCCGTACTGGTCGTGCTGGTAAATTAGGAACTTCTATCGTAATCGTTACAAAAAGCGAATTGCGTAAAATTTCTTCTATCGAAAGAATCATCAAACAAAAATTCGAAGAAAAAACAATCCCTTCTGGAATTGAAATCTGCGAAATCCAATTATTACACTTAGCAACTAAGATTAAGGACACTGAAGTTGATCACGAAATTGACAACTATCTTCCTGCTATCAATAATGTACTTGAAGATTTATCAAAAGAAGAATTAATCAAGAAAATGGTATCGGTAGAATTTAATCGTTTTATCAATTACTACAAGAAAAACAGAGATATCTCTAATCAATCTTCAGGTTCAGAAAGACGTGAGCGTGACGATAGAGACGGAGCTCCGAGAGAAAACAACAACGGTGGTGCTACAAGATACTTTGTAAACATCGGTTCTAGAGACAATTTCGATTGGATGTCATTAAAAGACTACTTGAAAGAAACATTAGACTTAGGTCGTGACGATGTATTCAAAGTAGATGTAAAAGAAGGTTTCTCTTTCTTCAACACAGATCCAGAGCACACAGATAAAGTAATGGAAATATTGAACAACGTACAATTAGAAGGACGTCGTATCAATGTTGAAATCTCTAAAAATGACGGCGGTGGAAGACGCGACCACAACGGAAGAAGTTCTGGTGGCGGATTTGGTGCCGGAAGAAGTTCTGCCCCAAGAAGAGAAGGAAGTTTTGCTCCAAGAAGAGAAGGGTCAGGCGGATTTAGAAGCGACAGAGGTTCTGCTCCTAAAGAAGGTGGTTTCAGATCTGAAAGAAGTTCAGCTGCTCCAAGAAGAGAAGGTGGTTTTTCATCTGACAGAGCTTCGAGAGAAGGTTCATCAGAAAGAGCACCAAGACGTTCTGAAAGCTTTGGTGATTCTTCAAGACCAAGAAGACCAAGAAGAGACTAATACAATTAGCAATTCAAATATAAATCTCCCGAACATTCGGGAGATTTTTTTTTATAATACATCATCAGTAGGCAAAAACTCATCAACCAAAACAGACTGATTTAGCTCAACAATATTGTCACTTTGTTAATTTTCTTATAATTATAATGGAACAACAAAATATTTAATACCGTTTTACTACTTTTAAACTTTTAAACCAGTTTATGAAATATTTTGTACTTTTTTTATTTTTAGTTACCTCCATAAGTTCAGTTGCCCAAATCACTGAAGCCCCCACAAAAATCTCTGGTACCATTATCAGCGACAACACCGGTACCCCATTAGCTGGTGTAAACATCATCAACATCAATCAGGTTACAGGAACCACTACAGACAACAAAGGTTATTTTGAATTGGCTGTTACCCAAAGTGACACCCTTCACATAACTCTTCTTGGTTACGAATCATTACGTGTCCGCGTTACCAATGACTGGGTCAAAAACAAAAAAACTACCATCCAACTTACCCAAAAAGCAATTCCGCTACACGAAGTTGTGATAAGCCCATATTACCTAACTGGTTATCTTGAAATTGATTCCAAATTAATCCCAATAAAAGAAGATTATCGCTATAGTATCTCTGGCTTAGGTCAAGGTTACGAAGCAGGACAATACGCACCCGAGGCATTCGGAAAAGTATTGGGTTCCATATTCAACCCCGCAGATATGCTTTACAATTTCTTTGGCAAAAAGCCACAGCAGCTCAAAAAACTTAGAGAGATGCGAAAGGATGACACCGTAAGAAACCTTATGGAAACAAGATACGACAGAGAAACCATTTCATTATTACTGGGTGTTTCTCAAGATGAAATTGCTGATATATTAACCCGTTGCAGTTACTCCGAAGCTTTTATCAAATCCGCAAATGACCTTCAAATCATGGATGCCATAAGCGGTTGCTACGAACAGTACAAAATCTTGAAGAAAAAATAATTAGCAATACGCAAATTTATGATTAAATAATATTTGGGCGTGCCACCATAAAGGAAAGGGACCAACTCATCGCAAAACGGTGATTTGGTCCCTTCCCTTTATGCTGTCGGGCTATCCGTGCTACTTCGGTAGCTTACTGCTATCCCTCACGCAAAACATTTCAATTTTAATGACAATTTCAATGGCAATAGCAATAAAAGAATAAGAAATATTTATAAATAACAACAGTCTTCTAAATTTTGAAATTGAAATTTCCTATTGCTATTGAAATTTATTTCTGGGGATTCTCCTCAAAATACCTCGCTTGAATCCTCTTGATATCTTTAATTGACTTCTTGGCCCAATCCAATCTCTTCTCCAAAATCTCTTCTTCAGTCAATTCCCAAACAACATCGGAATTACGTAAACGATTAGTCAGATTCTGAATAATAATCGCCGCCGAAACTGAAATGTTCAAACTCTCTGTAAACCCCACCATCGGAATTTTAAGGAAACCATCCGCTTTCTGAAGAATCTCTTCCGACAATCCATCTCTTTCGGTACCAAAAAACAACGCACTGCGTTTGGAAATATCAAAATCCTCCAGTAAACAATCATTTTCGTGCGGTGTAGTAGCAATGATTTGATATCCTTTATCTTTCAAAGTGTCGATACAATTCGTAACACTGTCATAAGTAGAAATATCCACCCATTTTTGGGCACCCATCGCGATTTCCTTATCGATTCGTTTACCATAACGTTCTTCAATAACATGTAATTCCTGAATACCAAAAACCTCACAACTGCGCATTACTGCACTCGCATTATGCATTTGAAAAACATCTTCGACAGCAATTGTAAAATGTTTTGTTCTGTCTTTCAAAACTTTCAAAAATTTTTCTTTCCTGTTGTCTGTTATAATATTTTCAAGAAAATTAAGGTAATCCAAATCAATCATTGCACGTATTTTTTTGGTAAAAATACTAAAAAAGAGTAGTTTTATGATCTAATGTTTTACAGATGAAAAAGAAATTAGTGGTTCTTACCGGAGCCGGAATTAGCGCCGAAAGCGGTATCAAAACATTTCGCGATAGTGATGGATTATGGGAAGGTCATAATGTAATGGATGTTGCCACTCCCCAAGGCTGGCACAAAAACCCAGCATTGGTACTTGATTTTTATAACCAAAGACGTCAACAATTAAAAGAAGTACAGCCCAATTTAGGCCATCATATTTTGGCCGAATTGGAAAATGATTTTGACGTTTACATCATCACCCAAAATGTGGATGATTTACACGAACGTGCCGGAAGTACAAACATCATCCATTTGCATGGGCAATTATTAAAAGTTCGAAGTTCCAGAAACGAAAACTACATCTTAGATTGGCATGACGATTTAAATTTTGGAGATGTTGACCAACAGGGAAATCAACTTCGTCCCCATATTGTTTGGTTTGGTGAACAAGTTCCTGCTTTAGAAGAAGCCATCACAATAACAGAACAAGCCGATTACTTTGCAGTAATTGGCACCTCATTACAGGTTTATCCAGCAGCAGGCTTAATTAATTTTACTCCAAAAAAAACTCCAATTTATTATATCGATCCAAAACCCATAAAAATTCCTAATCTTAGAAACTCCCTTGAAGTAATTCCGAATATCGCTTCGGAAGGAGTGCGTATTTTACAAGAAAAACTACAAACTAATCTATAACTACTATATCAAAGTCACTTAACAAACCTAAGTCCAAGACAGTACTTTGATGATTTTCACTTTGGGAATACATCGCCTTAAATTTGGCTCCATAAATGACTTCATCAAAAGTATAAGAAGTCCGAGTCGCCACCGTTGTGCTGAACATATCATCAAATGTTTTGATAATCACTATAATTTCACCCGAAATAGATTCATAATCCGAAGCTCTCAATCCATATAAAGGGCTTTCACTGGTTATTGGGTGAACCAATGTCCAGCTCAGTGCCAGCGAATTTATTTTTTGATATTCCAAATCCAAAGTGTAAAATTTATTCGTCATCACTCCATTCTCCTCGATTCGCATTCCAAGTGTCAAATTAACTTCTGCATCAATATAATTGGTATTTTTATAAGGAGCGAGCCTAAACATCAATGCTTTTCCTTCATTAAAAGGTGCAATAATAGCATGGTGGGAAAATTTCAGAAAAATGGAAGGTTTACTAAATCTTCCAAAAAACAAACCTGTGGCAATAGCAAAACTCAACAATCCCATCAAAGCTTCGGCAGAAGATAAGGCACTCGTGTAAAATCCGGTTGGACTGATATGTCCATACCCAACTGTGGTAAACGTTTGTGCACTAAAAAAATAAGCCTGCCCAAATTGCACCCACACATCATCGTTCGTTTGAATCCCGTTGAGATGCTCAATTCCGATTCCAAAATACAGCAACGCAAATACAAAATTGATTGTAATATAGAACAACAAAAGAATCGAAAGAAATTTCCAGGAAGACATATCCAGCATGGTATGGTACCAACTGATTCTGTCCAAAAATCCAACACCTTTTTTAACTGCATTTGCAGAGCCATCCTTATTAATAAAACGACCTCCATAACTGGATGCGCTGGAGCCAAACCCCGTATTGACTAGAGATTTTGCTTTCAAATTCAATCGATTAAATAATGCCATATATCTATTCCTTATTAACTGCAAATTAGACAATAAATTCTACTTAACAATAATATAATTCATATCTGATTTCTATAAAAAACTAAAGAAATGCATTCAAAATTTAATGCTCAAAAAGTTGGAAAATAATTTCAAACAAGAATCAGATTACAAGAAAAATAAATTATGTTTGTAATCTAAACCTTAACCGATATGTCATTTTTTCTTACCTACTGGTGGATATTCTTAATTGTATTATCCTTTCTTTTTTACAAATTTGTTTTACGTGTTTTCTTCGGAATGGTTATCGTTCCAGAAAACAAAATCGGCTTAGTCACCAAAAAATTCGTGCTTTTTGGCGCTGATAAATCATTGCCTGACGGCAGAATTATCGCAACCAAAGGAGAAGCGGGTTATCAAGCCAAAACACTTGCTCCAGGATTGTATTGGGCGATGTGGCCATGGCAATTTTCGATAGACATGGCCTCGTTCACTATTATCCCAGAAGGAAATATCGGTTTGCTATTGAGTAAAGATGGTGCCGAAATTCCAACAGGGCGCATTCTTGCCCAAAAAGTAAACTCTGATAATTTCCAAGACGCTACAATGTTTCTTGACAATGGCGGGCAAAAAGGAAGACAATCTGCCTTTGTCACTACAGGATCTTATCGTATCAACACTCATTTATTTGAAGTAGTCATTTCTCCCCAAGTGGTCATTTCGGAAAACATGGTCGGAATTGTTACAGCCATGGATGGAGAGCCAATCCCTATTGGACAAATAGCTGGTAAATTTGTAGATGGCCACAATAACTTTCAGGATTTTGATCAATTCTTAAAAAATGGAGGAAATAGAGGTTTGCAACCACAAGTTATGCTTGCCGGTTCCTATTATATCAACTCATGGGCTGTTCAAATTGAACAAACCCCTATGACCGATGTCCCTATTGGATATGTTGGCGTTGTAATCTCTTATATTGGTGAAGATGGACAAGATGTTACTGGCGACACTTTCAAACACGGAAATATCGTTTCAAAAGGACAACGCGGTGTTTGGATGGAACCTTTTGGACCTGGGAAATATGCTCTTAACAAATATACAACCAAATTAGAACCAGTACCAACCACAAACTTGGTATTGAACTGGGCTGATGCTAGAAGTGAATCTCACAACTTAGATCAAAATCTTTCTACCATTACGGTTCGCTCCAAAGATGGTTTTCCCTTTAACCTTGATGTATCGCAAATCATTCACGTACCGGCGAACGAAGCACCAAAAGTTATTGCTCGTTTTGGAAGCATGAATAACTTGGTTTCTCAAGTATTGGAACCTACCATTGGAAATTATTTCAGAAACTCAGCTCAGGAAAGTGATGTGATTTCATTCCTTTCTACCAGAAAAGAGCGCCAAGAATCGGCTAAAAACCACATCAAAGTAGTTTTAGACGAATACAATGTTAATGCTGTTGACACCTTAATTGGAGATATTGTTCCTCCAGAATCATTGATGAAAACATTGACTGATAGAAAAATTGCCGAAGAAGAGCAAAAAACCTACCAGACTCAAAAAATGGCGCAGGAACAACGCCAAGGAATGGAAAAGGAAACTGCTATTGCCGATATGCAAAAAGAAATTGTAAAAGCTTCCCAAAGTGTTGAAATTGCGCAACGTACCGCAGATGCCACCGTTAAAAAAGCCGAAGGAGATGCCACAAGTTTGAAACTTAACGTAAATGCTGAAGCTGAGGCCACTAAAATGCGAGCCAATGCAGAAGCCGAAGCCACAAAAGCAAGAGCAGGCGCTCAAGCCGAAGCTACCAAACTTACTGCCAGTGCCGAAGCCGAAAGAATCTCTAAAACAGGTCTTGCCGAAGCCGAAAAAATTATGGCTATTGGTAAATCTACAGCCGAAGCATATCAGCTACAAGTTTCTGCAATGGGTGGTGATAACTTTACAAAATACAAAATCACGGAAGAGATTGGTAAAGGTAAAATCAAAGTCATTCCAGATGTACTTATTTCTGGAAGCAATGGTACCGACGGATCCATGAGTGGATTATTAGGCCTAAAGCTGATGGAAATGATGGATACTGATAAAAGTAAAGAAAACACTAGAAAAGGGGAATAAATCAAAATTCCAATTCTTAAAAAAATCTGCCGTAACTGGCAGATTTTTTTTGTTTAAAAAGCACTTGTTTTATTAGCAATCATTTTTAAATTTTCTAAATAAGACACTCGAAATTAATAAAAACACCTTTTAACAAAAAATAAAAATATTTTTTACCTAAAAAGTTAAAAAAATGAAAAAAAAGTTATATTTGTCTTTCCTAAACTAATCCAAAATTTAACCAAACACCACAAAATCATGAATTTAAAATTACCATTGATCATTGTTCTTCTAACATTTTCCCAAAGTTTTTTTGCACAAGAATCCAAAAATGAAGCTGTAGGTACAGAAAGTTCCGCTACAATTACTGCTAAAACAGAAGCAGCCCCAATTGATTTTAAAAAACAAATGCAAGATTTAAAAGATCAGGAAAAAGCATATTTAGCAAAAGTTGAAGCAGAAAAAAAAGCAGCAGCCGAGGCCAAAGTAGCTGCAGAAAAAGCAGCTAAAGCAAAAGCTGAAGCAGATAAAAAAGCAGCCGAAGAAGCAAAAATAGCCGCAGCCAAAGAAGAAGCGATTGCCGCAAAAGCCAAAGCTGAAGCTGATAAAAAATCTACGGCTGAGGCCAAAGAAGCAGCAAAAATAGCAGCTATCGAAGCTAAAGCAAAAGCCGAAGCGGATGCAAAAGCAGCCAAAGAAGAAGCGATTGCCGCTAAAGCAAAAGCCGAAGCGGATGCAAAAGCAGCCAAGGAAGCAGAAAAATTATCAAATGAAAAAATAGCTGCCTACCAAAAAGAAGCAGAAAAAGCTAAAGAAGCTCAAGAAAAGCTATATAAAGATGTTGAAAAGCTGAAAAAAGAAAAAGAAGAAGCTGATCAAAAATTAGCAGAGTCTGCAAAATTAGCATTGCAAAAATCAACCCTATTGGAAGAACAAATGGCAAAAGCTGAAGCTGAAGCTGCAAAAAAAGCAGCCGCCGATGCGAAAATAGCAGCAGAAAAAGCATCAAAATAAAACTAACCCCTCAAACCAAACCAAACCTAACTTATAACCAATTTTAAATGAAAATCCGTTTTGCAACGGATTTTTTTTATTTAAGCACATCACAACAAGACCATTCAAAACCAACAATCACTTTTTTAAAAATGTTTATCTTTGTTCAAAAACAAATACCATGCAAAATATTATTGATCGCTTTGTAAGTTATGTAACTATAGACACCGAGTCAGACGCAAGTTCAAGCACCACACCCAGTACAGCCAAACAATGGGATTTAGCCAATAAATTGGTTGAAGAATTAAAGACCATCGGACTACAAGATGTCACCATTGATGACAAAGCCTACATCATGGCAACACTACCTAGCAATGTAGATCATGAAGTTCCTACAATTGGATTCATTTCGCATTTTGATACTACCCCTGATTTCACTGGCGCCAATGTAAAACCACAAATTGTTCCCAATTATGACGGTAAAGACATTGTGTTGAATGCTGAACAAAATATCATCCTCTCCCCTTTCTATTTCAAAGATTTGTTACAATATAAAGGGCAAACACTAATCACCACAGACGGAACAACGCTTCTCGGTGCCGATGACAAAGCTGGAATTACCGAAATTGTAACCGCTATGGAATTCCTGATTAATAATCCTGAAATTAAACACGGAAAAATCAGAATTGCATTTACACCCGATGAAGAAATAGGCCGCGGTGCTCATCATTTTGATGTTCAAAAATTTGGAGCAGAATGGGCCTATACGATGGACGGAAGCCAAGTAGGTGAATTGGAATATGAAAATTTCAATGCTGCGGGAGCAAAAATTATTTTCAAAGGAAAAAGTGTTCACCCTGGCTATGCCAAAGGAAAAATGATCAATTCCATGCTTATTGCCAATGAATTTATCAACGAACTGCCGAAAGGCGAAACTCCTCAGGAAACTAAAGGCTATGAAGGTTTTTTCCATGTGCACCATTTATCGGGAAGCATTGAAGAAACGGTATTGGAATTAATTATTCGTGATCATAACAAATTTAAATTTGAAAAACGCAAAGACTTAATTACCAAAATCACTAAAAAATTCAACAGGAGATTTGCCAAACAATTTAGAGAAGACATCGTAATTGCAGAAATTAAAGATCAATATTACAATATGAAAGAAAAGGTCCTTCCTGTCAAACATATTGTCTTTATTGCCGAAAAAGCGATGAGAGAACTTGGTATAAAACCGCTTATAAAACCTATTAGAGGAGGAACTGACGGATGCCAATTGTCCTATAAAGGATTGCCTTGTCCAAATATCTTTGCAGGTGGTCATAATTTTCACGGAAAATACGAATATGTTCCAGTAGAAAGCATGCAAAAGGCAGTAAACGTAATTGTAAGAATTGCCGAATTGACCGCCAAAGGCGACTATTTAAAAAAAGAAACCGTATCCAAAAAACGTTAAAACCTTTCTTTTTCTATGACTCAAAACGATCAATGGGAAAGTGAATTAGAGCTTTTAAAAACAATTATAGCCAAAACCGAATTGGTTGAAACCAACAAATGGGGTGGTTGCGTCTTTGTTTACAACAATAAAAACGTAATTGGGGTCGGAGGATTCAAAAAATTCTTTACGCTTTGGTTTTTCAACGGTGTATTTCTAAAAGATGAAAAGAAACATTTGATCAATGCCAATGAAGGAGTTACCAAATCATTGAGACAATGGCGTTTTACATCCAAGGAGGAAATCAATGAAAAGGAAATTCTAGCCTACATTCAGGAAGCTATCGAAAATGAGAAACAGGGCAAAATAATTAAACCTGAAAAAACAAAAGCCGAAGTTATAATTCCAACCCTATTGCAAAATGAACTGGATTGTGATAGTGATTTGAAAGAAGCTTTCCTGAAATTCAGTCCTTCTAAGCAAAAGGAATTTATTGAATATATCGAAACGGCAAAACGCGAAGAAACCAGACTTTCGAGAATCGAAAAGATAAAACCAATGATTTTAGACAATATTGGTTTGAATGATAAATACAGGTAGCTCAGAAAAAATTAAAATTCTAATAAAAATCTCAAATTCCGATCGCAAAGGAATTTGGGATTTTTTTATTTAAAGCTATAAATTTTTCACCTCTAACTATTTAAAAATCAGTAAAAACTTAACATTAGCACATTCAATTATTCATTATATTTGTTAATACAAAAGTAACAATTCAATAACATTGAAGATTTAAGAGAATAGCCCATCTGTTTTTCAATGTCTAAAAAAAAATCACATACTAATACACACCATTATGATAGAAAAAAAAGACGAAAAAGTAATTCCAGAAAAAGCAGTTAGTCCCGATACGTCAAAAGAGGAAAAACCAGAAATTAGTAAACCTGTCGTTGCAAAGCCGAGAGCAACAAGATCAACAGTTCCCAGAGCTACAACCACAAAGCCTGCAACTGCAAAAACAGTTGTACCTAAGTCAACAGTTGCAAGTGCAACAACAAAACCAAAAGTTGTAAAATCAACTGCTACACGAACCACAACAAGATCCAGCAAAGCCAAAGTTACCGCCCCTGCAACTGGAATTGTAAAAAGTGACATTAAAGTCCCTGCTACTGTAAAGACTACAACAGTAAAAACAGCTGTAATACCTCAAGAGGAAGAAAAAAAGAAAAAGAAAAAAAAATCAAAAATGAAGGAAAAAGAAAAAGAGAAAGCAAAAAAAGCCAAGGCTAAAGAAAAAGCAAAGAAAAAAGCGAAAAAAGCTAAGAAAGCAAAAAAAGAGAAAGCAAAAAAAGCTAAGCAAAAAACTAAAATAAAAGAGAAAAAAGCTAAAGCTAAAAAAGCCAAAAAGAACAAAAAAAAATAATACCCGTTTACAAATAAAAAAGTCCCAAATTCCAATTAAAAAATCGGAATTTGGGATTTTAAATTTTATAGTTTCTTGACTATGCTTTTTTGTTCAAAGTCGCAGTCAATTCCAAAGAAATTGAAGAACGCTCCATTTTCAATTTTCCTGCCATTGTTTCAAGAATTACAGTAGAATCGGTAAGTTCTGCAATCTTTCCGTGGATACCGCTTTTGGTAATTATCTTATCTCCTACTTTTAGGTCTCTTTCAAATTCTTTTTCGTTTTTAGCACGTTTTTGTTGCGGTCTGATCATAAAGAAATAAATAACCACAAACATTAATAGAAATGGTAAAAACTGTTGTAATTGTCCCATAATTTAAAATTTAGTTTTTGTTAATTGTTTTTATTTTATTGTAAAATTTAGAATTTAACTATTACATCAAACCTCTTCCGATTTTCACAATTCTTTTGTTTGCTTCAAGCTCTTTTACCAAATTATCCAATATTCCGTTTATAAAAATACTACTCTTTGGAGTTGAATATTCTTTGGCCAATTCCAGATACTCATTCAAAGTTACTTTCACCGGGATAGAAGGGAATTTCAAGAACTCACATATAGCCATTTTAAGGATAATAGTATCTATTTCGGCGATACGTTCACTATCCCAGTTAGGCGTTTTATCAACATATTCTTTGGCCAGTTCCGTTTCGTTTAAAACTGTTTTTCTAAACAAATCTTTTACATAAGCCTTGTCCTCATTGTCCTTGTATAACTTTGGAACCCTGAAATTATCATCCTCGCCTTGTTTTATTGCCTTTAGTTGTTTGATAATATGAGTATTTACCAAAGGAATATCATCAATCCAAGTCAATTTATCATCTTCCAGATATTCATATAATTTTTCGTTTGGAACAATTACATCCGTGAATATATCAACGATAAAATCTTTGTCTTCCTCAAAAGTGTTTACCTCGTTGCTCATGTATTTGGCATACAAATCACTTTCTTTTATGGCATTCAAAAGAAGAATAATATAATCATCATTTAAAGTCCAATTGTTAATCGAACGATTTTCCAGAGCTATACTAAGGGAATTGTTTTCGGCAAGAATTTGAAAAATACTGTTTTTGATGAATTTCTCATTTGGATTACGTTCTTCTTTTGTAGCCAAATGTTTTTGGCTCGATAGATGTAAAAAAACAGTTTCCTTTTTACATATTTCTATCAGTGAAGAAAGCATGATAAGGTATAAATCTTGAATTGCGTCAATACTATGAAAAAGGAATTTCTCTTCTTTTTCTAGATTATCAGAACCATTTTGATGCATTGCATAAATCGATTGCATGACTTTAACGCGGATGTGTCTTCTATTTACCACCTTGTAAGAACTTTTTAAAATTAGTTTGCAAAAATAAGAATTTCATCGCTCAAATGAAAATTTATAGCTGCTTTATTTGATATAGTTTTCAGTCAAAGTCCCAGTTTTCAATTGACCACAAAATTAAAGTCCCAGTTCTCAACCCAAAACAGGATATCAAACTGGGACTATAAATTGTAAACTGTAAACTATTTTTTACTGTTTTCTATCTTTCTTAAATCGATACGGTTTTGTGCAATAGTCAAAGCGGCTTGATGAGTCGTTATTCCTTTTGCAACAGCGTAATCAAAAATTTCCAATGTAGTATTGTAGATGTTTTCGGTTTTACGCATAATCTCAGCTTTGTCATAATGAGCCAACTCAGCGTAAACATTGATAATTCCACCAGCATTGATCAAGAAATCAGGAGCATAAAGAATACCTCTTTCCTGCAAAATTAAGCCGTGTGTATTTTCATTCGCCAATTGATTATTGGCAGCACCAGCAATTACTTTTGCTTTGATTATATTTACGGTAGCATCATTAATTGTTGCTCCCATCGCACAAGGTGCATAAATATCAACATCTGCGCTATACAAATCGTCTCCTGTAAATATTTGAGCACCATATTTTGTTGCTACTTCATACAATTTTTCTTCATTGATATCGGCAATAATAACTTGAGCTCCTTCTTTAGTCAAATACTCAACCAAAGTTTCCCCTACGTGTCCAATTCCTTGAACCAATATTTTTTTACCTTCTAATTTTTCAGAACCAAATTGTTGTTTTGCAGCCGCTTTCATTCCCATGTAAACTCCAAAAGCAGTAACTGGAGAAGGATTACCTGCTCCACCTCTTTCTTCAGAAATTCCGGTAACGTAAGGAGTTACATCTCTTACCAAATCCATGTCTGAAGTTTCCATTCCTACATCTTCAGCTGTAATATATCTTCCGCTTAGAGAATGTACAAATTCTCCAAATTTACGCATCAATTCTGGAGTTTTCTGAGTTTTGGCATCACCCATAATAACTGCTTTTCCACCACCAATATTCAATCCTGTGATAGCCGCTTTGTAAGTCATCCCTCTAGACAGACGCAAAACATCATTCAAAGCTTCCCATTCATTGGCATAATTAAACATACGAGTTCCTCCTAATGCAGGCCCCATAACCGAATTATGAATACCAATAATTGCTTTTAATCCTGTATCTTTGTCGTTACAAAAAACGATTTGCTCGTGATCATTAAAAGACAATTGTCCAAAAACTGGATCCATTTTTTGAAGTTCTTTCCCAGTGGTAACAGTAGCATTCATAGTACTATTTATTTTAGTTAAAAATTACGAATTTATCAAAAAGATAAGTCAAACATACATAAAAAATAAATATACAATATTAAATTTATCTAAAAATAAATATATGTCAATAATTTAGAACAAATTATTTTTTAACTCAATTGTTAAAATTCAGACATTAAATAAAAAACAAAAACAATTCAATAGCGAATCTCTTATAACATGAAAGAATTACGATATTTAAACAAATATTTCATTAAGTACAAATACAGCTTTTCACTAGGTATTATTATCACCATAATCGCACAAATATTTTCTTTATTTACGCCAAAACTAATTAGTAAGTCATTTAATGAAATTGAAGCTTTCGCTAAAACTAAATCTGTAGACACCAGCGTTATAAGCCAAGAATTAATTTCGAATATTCTATTAATTATTGCAACGACAATTATCGCAGGTTTCCTAACTTTCCTGATGCGACAAACTTTGATTGTAATGTCCCGCCACATTGAATTCGACTTAAAAAATGAAGTTTTTCGTCAATACGAAAATCTCTCCCAAAATTTTTACAAGCAAAACCGAACAGGTGATTTAATGAATCGCATAAGCGAAGATGTTTCCAAAGTAAGAATGTATGTTGGCCCTGCTGTTATGTATACCATAAACACATTTATCCGTTTTGCTATCGTAATTGGATATATGTACAATGTGTCGCCAAGATTGACTTTATATACCATATTACCTTTGCCCATATTATCTTATTGCATCTTCAAATTAAGTTCTGAAATCAACAAAAGATCGACAACATTCCAACAATATTTATCTAAAGTTTCCAGTTACACACAGGAAGTTTTTTCGGGAATACGAGTTATAAAAGCCTATTCATTAGAAGACCAGCATCAATCCAACATTAACGATTTGGCCAATGAAAGCAAAAGCAAAAGTTTAAGTTTAGCCAAAGTACAATCCCTTTTTGGGCCTTTAATGATTGCCTTAATTGGTGTCAGTAACTTGATTGTAATTTATTTTGGAGGTTTAATGTACATTCACGGAACCATCAAAAGCATTGGTACCATTGCGGAATTTATTTTATACGTCAACATGCTAACTTGGCCTGTAGCTTCCTTGGGATGGGTATCCTCGATGGTTCAAGAAGCCGAAGCATCACAAAAAAGATTGAATGAATTTTTGAAAATAGAACCAGAAATTCAAAATACAAATATTCATAGATCAAAAATAGAGGGTAGCATTACGTTTGACAATGTGAGTTTCACTTATAATGACACTCAAATAAAAGCACTTCAGAATGTATCCTTCACAGTTCATAAGGGAGAAACTCTTGCAATTTTAGGGAAAACAGGCTCCGGAAAATCAACCGTTTTGGCTTTATTATCCCGATTATATGATGTAACCAGTGGCCAAATTTTGATAGACAATCATGAGATTAGTCAACTCAACTTGTTTGATTTACGAAGCAGCATCGGAGTAGTTCCCCAAGATGCCTTTTTATTTTCAGATACCATCAAGAATAATATCAAGTTTGGAAAAGAAAATGCGACCGATCAAGAAGTTGAAGCAGTGGCTAAAAGCGCTGTCGTTCATGACAATATTATCGGTTTCAACAAAGGATACGACACGATATTGGGAGAAAGAGGAATTACGCTTTCAGGTGGGCAAAAACAACGCGTTTCTATTGCAAGAGCGATTATAAAAAATCCCGAAATTTTACTTTTTGACGATTGTCTTTCTGCTGTTGATACTGAAACCGAAGAGGCTATTTTGAACAATCTATATCAAATATGCAAGAACAAAACTACCATAATAGTAAGTCATAGGGTTTCTTCTGCAAAAAATGCGGATAAAATTATCATTCTTGAAGATGGAAACATAATTGAACAAGGCACTCATAATCAATTAATAAACCAAGACGGGTATTATGCAGCACTTTATTTAAAACAACTTTCGGAAAAAGAATTGCTTTAATTGTTGTATAATACATATATTTTTATGATTTTTGATTGCTATTAAATAAAAAAATGACGATAAGATTATGAGAGAAAATGATATGTTAGAAAAAGAAGAAATATTTTCAAAAGTTTTAAGAGCTGGCAGAAGAACCTATTTCTTTGATGTAAGAGCTACTAAAGCTGACGATTATTACATTACGATTACCGAAAGCAAAAAATTCACGGAAGAAGATGGTTCTTTTCATTTCAAAAAACATAAAATCTATTTGTACAAAGAAGATTTTACCGCTTTTTCAGAAATTCTAGAAGATATGACTTCTTACGTTTTGAACCACAAAGGCGAAGAGGTAATCTCGGAAAGACACCAAAAAGATTTCAAAAAAGAATATGCTTTAGATAAAACAAACGAAGACATTATTCCAAATACATCTAGTTTTACGGATATCGAATTTGACGATATTTAATTAAAGAAAAGCTCATTAATAAAAAGTCCAAAAATCACCTGATTCTTGGACTTTTTTTGGGCTTAATAGTCAAAAATGGTTTGTGCTTTTTTAACCATTTTTACTTAATTCTAAGAATAACATCTTTATAGCAAATACATTATTAAAACATATAAGTCATCTAAGCCTTCATTTTGAATAAAGTCAAATAAAAATTAAAGTTAATTTAAGCAAATTACTATAGACCTTGGAAGTACATTTTTAACTTATATTCCCTTTTGATCAGTACTATTGAGTACTAACTTTAAAAAAAACTTATATGACTTATATGTTTAAATTAAATAGTACTTTTTATCAATATTGAATCTGATCTAAAGTGATTTCCTAAACGTTTTTCTACGGCAATGCACCACAGGATTAAAATTTTTCCAAATCAATTGAATGGCTATATTATCTGATAATTCGGGTGTTCTAAAGCAATTTTCAATTCCCTTTTCGGTAAAGGTTTTGTGGTATTCGCTAAAAATCACAGCAGTTACTCCTTTATTCTGATATTCTGGATGTACTCCGATTAGGTAAAAAACAACATCCTTACTATTACGTCTTGCGTTTAATAAATGAAGAAATCCAAAAGGGAATAATTTACCATTGGCTTTTTGTAATGCTTTAGAAAAGCTAGGCATTACAATTGCAAAAGCCACAAGGTTTCCATCTTTGTCCTCAACATATTTTATGTATTCAGGATTGATGAAGCTGATGTATTTTTTCTTGAAATATTCTTTTTGAACATCCGATATCGCTACAAACGAAGACAAACTAGCATAGGATTCATTAAACAAATCAAACATTTTATCCACATATGGCATTACGGCTTTGGTCGATTTGAAGTTGATTGGTTTCAGCTGGTATCTTTTTTTGACCAACTCATTTATTTTTTCAAAAAACTCTGGTTTGGCGTTCGCAAAAGGGAATTTATTTTCAACATATTCTTTTTCAGTTACGTAACCTAATTTTTCAAAATGGGTTGCATAATATGGATGATTGTACCAAGTAATCATCGTCCCCAATTCGTCAAAGCCTTCGGTTAAAACACCTACTTTGTCCAGATTTGAGAATCCCATTGGACCTTCTACATATTCCAGATTATTTTTTTGACCTAATTCATATACTTTTTCAAGCAGAGCCTTAGTCACTTCAATATCGTCAATAACGTCAAACCAGCCAAAACGAACTTTCTTTTTCTCTTGATGATTAACCTCATCCCAATTGATAATTGTTGCAATTCTTCCAACTATTTGATTGTCTTTGAGAGCAACATAAAAATTAGCTTCAGCACTGTTAAAAGCTGGATTTTTGGTTTTATCAAATGTTTCCAGTTCATCGGCAATTATGGGCGGAACCCAATACGGGTTGTCTTTGTATAAAGAAAAAGGAAATTTTATGAATTCGATTAACTCGTTTTTGGTCTTTGCTTCTTGAATGGTAATCATTTAGATGAAATGTGTCTGTTTATAGCTGTTTAAGCGATTGTTTGTTAAATAATAGAAACGCTACGAATATAACCAACTTTGGCACAATAAAAAAAAGTTGCATAAAAAAAGCCCAAATTAATGGGCTTTTTAAAATATATTAAGGAAATTTATTTTACTATTGTTATGTATGGGGGTGCTGTTACTTCCCAATCACCATTTTTAAACAACCAAGCTTTTTCTAGAATTATAGAATTTTCGGTTCTTCTATATTGCGTCTTAATCGTATCAACGTCTGTAGCGTTCCAATAAATGTAGGTTATAGGGTATTCTTCTGAAGAATCATGATTTAAAAACACACTCATTCCTTTACCTATTTCAGCAAAATTTACAATAAAAAAACCTTTAGGGTTGTCTAAAACAGCACCAGGAGTATCATAACCATAACCAAACTCTTTTCCTCCTATTAAGTATCTTATGCTAATGCTATTTTCTGGATATTTATCAGTGTCAAAAATATTAATCCCTTCTCTATTTTTTAATAAAACATCCATGGAAGCTCCAATAACAGTTCCTTGTTTTGGGGTTGTGTCATTATCGCTACACGAAATACACATAATTATTACCAAAATTATAAATAATTTTTTCATGTCAATAAAATTTTAAGGGGTTATATTATATACCATTGTGTTTTTGTAATTGTAACTACTTGTACCTGTATTGAAGTGTGAAACACTGTAATAAGCGTTATAGTCATTATCCCAACCCCAGTTCATGTGTAAAAGAGGGGAATAAGTAACTGCTTGCCCTGTACAATTGCCATAATCATCTCTGGAATAAAAAGTAGATTGTGTATATCCATCGCAAACCCAAGCGTGACCATTCGTGTAACTTCCTCCAGAATTTGTTCCTCCTGATAAAATGACAGGTTTGTTGGAATTTAAATTTTGCACAACGGTATTCAGATTGAAATCAGCAAAGTTTGCATTAGAATATCCAAAGTGATAAATAAGTGTTGGCACTATATCTTCAGAATAAGCCCATGATGTATCACAATAATATCTCATTTTTACCCAAAAACCTATATCCTTCATTAATTGTTGCGTGTCAGAGGTGCCGTTAGCGTATCTTCCATAATTTGGCATATTTGCCCAATTGTAGGTATTGGCTTTGTGAAAATAACGCATCACCTGTGCTATTGCAGTTGCTACACAACCAGTAGGGGCTTTGTATCCGAAATAATCAGTGTAACTACAATTAGTATCTAATAAATTGTTATACCCATTACCTTGTCCCCAAATAGTGGTTAGAAAAGGCCCTTTTTGAACAGTAGCATCTGGGCAATAATTAATAGGATCTGGTTCTATTCTGCTCGTCGAGCTTGTAGATTTTACTAAAGAGTTATTATCTGCTAATACTTTCCATTCCTGCTTTACTTCTTTGCTTTGAGTAAGTTGATGGTCAATGACATTTTGCACTTGTTCTTTTTCTCCTTTCATCCAGTATTGTACCGGAGGAATGATTTCTGTTGGAATCGAAGAAAAACTTCCAGTATCAGAAAAGGCTAAAATTGGGCTTATCCTGTTGTCAGCAGATATAATGAGAAATCCGCCTTCTTTGTAGTTAATTACATAAAATGCATTTTCATTTTTGGCAGTTTTATGTATAATGATATTCTCAATAGTTTTGTTATTATTTACTCCTTTAGCAGTTGTATTTTCTTTTTTGAAAAAAGACTGGGCTATTTCATTTACAATCTTTTGATTTACAGTACTTGAATTGGGCTGGAGTACACTCTCATCCTCTTGTTTGTCGCAAGAAATTAGTAAAATAAAACTTAAGAAAAATAAGAATAGTGACTTGGTCAAAATTCCATAAAAATTAAGGTTTGGTTTGGTTTGGTTTGGTCATTTTTCGATTCTAATCATCAAAAGTTAGTAATAAATTAAATAACAGTCGTTTATAAAAAACAAATGTAAGATTTTTTTTTAGTTATACACGTTTTTAGTAATTAAATTTATAAGAGTAATGATTGTTTTTATTATTGGTCTTGTCTTCTTGTGTGCCAATTATCAGAAAAACATTTAGGTTTAAGATATATCACGAATATTACCTCTATTGCACAAAAAAGCCCAAATTAATGGGCTTTTAGAGTTTTAAAAAAATACTTTTTTATTTGACTATTGTAATAGTACTGCCCGTTTGTCCTTCGACTTCAACTCGCCAAACTAAGACATCATTTAACCAAAGTTTTTCTAGTACTATTGAATTACTCGTTCTTCTGTATTTTGTTTTGATAGTGTCAGTTTCGGTAGAATTCCAATGAATATAGGTAATTGGATATTCTTCGGAAGAATCAGAATTTAAAAAGACACGCATACCTTTTCCTGTTTCATTTGCAGAGAGTATTCCAAGAAAAAAACCTCCAGGGTTGTCTAAAATTGCACCAGGGGTATTATAACCATAACCAAGGTCTTTTCCTCCTACGAGATATCTTACGCGAATACTATTTTCTGGATATTTATCAGAGCCTAAAATATTTTCGCCAGAATTATTTTTAAGATATATATCAATATTGGCCAAAAGGTTAAAACCAGTTATTGGTTTATCGATAATGTTCTCACTACATGATAAGCACATAATTGTTAATAGGGCTATGAAAAGTTTTTTCATGATAGTAAGTAGCTGGAAATAAATTAGTACACTTTTTTTATGCAAGATCAAATGTAAGAAAATTTTCTACCTATTCAAGATTTCAATAATTAATTTTATAAGAGTACTTATTGTTTTTGACCTCGTATATGCTAACCGTTTTTATTTATAGGGTATCGATATATTACTTCTTCGTTTTTTTAAACCCTTTTTGGGTTTTGGTTTTTTTGGCCATTTTTTCAGCAGCTTCTTCTTCTTTTGTTAAAAGATGAACTTCCTTGTATCGACCATCATAACGCCATGATATTCCAACACCTCCATAAAGAACTGAAGGCGTATCCTTAAAATTAGTACTTATCGAAGCATCAACCTGCATGTTTCTATTAATCAAATAAGCAGCTCCACCTCGAACGATGGCATCACTATAAAAATCGCTTTTTATACCTTGGTTTTCAACAAAAGCGGACCAATTTTTATTAATTCCTTTCGTCAAAGTTAAAATGTAACTCAAACTAGGATAATCTGTCGTCATGTAATTGGAAATGATATTGGTTACAAAAACCCAAGAACCATCACCTAAATGATTTTGCAAAATGATAGCTACTTTTGGAGAGATTGCCGATTCTGGGGAAAAATAAAAAGGATTATCCGCTCCTGTAAAATTGGCTCCGGCAAAAACCGCAACAGCAGGAATTACTTGATGCCAGTTGAATTTGTGATTCGCTTTCCAGCTGTACAAATTAACTTCTTTTTTATATCCCTTATTCGGATCATAAATCAAATATTTGGCTCCCAAAACAGATTGCTTAAAATCGGCTCTGTCATCAACCTGCATCGGATAATTAAATGTTTCATACACATATTGAACGTCTGCAATGAACTCTAAATTCTCCAGAAATGCACCATATCTCACTTCCAAATCAAGACCAAAACCATTGGCGTCATAATTCAACAAACTATGACTTTCTTTAATACCAAACACACCTGTTTCTACTTGAAGAACTGTTTTGCCTACAGCAAAAGCCGACATGGATTCGCCAGGTCTGTTCGAGTTAATTTCATCTGTGTGTTGCCCGTAATGAACTGTTGGTATTAAAAAAAGGGAAGCAAAAATTATGGTTTTGATTTTGAACATACTGAATTATTTGAGTGAAAAGCTATAACGCATTTCAAATGTACTATATTTTATTGTAACTATCATTTGGTTAAAAATTTCTCTATGATCTAAAATAACTAGCATTTAATTTTACCATATAAGTTTTTAAAAAAATAAATTAGTGATTAAAAAGAACATATAAGTTAAAAATATTTTTAGCCAGCTAAATTCTTTGCTTGAATGAACTATTGATTTTACTAACTTAATTTTGTTTCAACTAAAAAACTTATATGACTTATATGTTTAATAATTTGTTTAACAAAACACTTTTTACACTGGATTCTGATTTAAAAATGCAATAAGCTCTCGAGTGGCTTTTCCTCTGTGACTTATGGCGTTTTTGGTTTCCAATGAAAGCTGGGCAAACGTTTCTTGATATCCTTCAGGTCTAAAAATTGGGTCGTAACCAAAGCCCTGATTCCCATTTTTTTCTAAAGTGATTTCACCACGAGCAATTCCTGTAAAAAGATACTGCTTCCCTTTTAGATTTAAGGTTATTACGGTTTTAAATTGGGCATCCCTATTCGTTGAATTTTCTAAATTCAAAAGCAATTTATCCATATTATCTTCTGAAGAACGTTGCTCTCCAGCATAACGTGCCGAATAAACGCCGGGTTCTCCATTCAAAGAATCAACTTCAAGTCCAGTGTCATCAGCAAAGCAATCATAACCGTATTTTTCGGTTACATAATTCGCTTTCATGATGGCATTCTCTTCTATTGTATCGGCAGTTTCTGGAATATCTTCGTGACAACCTATACTTTCTAGGCTAATAATTTGAATACTTTCAGGAAGCATACTTTGTATTTCGTGAATTTTATTGGCATTGTTGGTAGCAAAAACGATTTTCATTTGTTGGTATTTAATATTATTAAGAATACAAATATATCAGTTTACTGCACTCAAAGAAACAACAGATTTAGTAATAACATTCTAATTCTTAAAATGAACAAACAATTATTTTATTGGCAAAAAACAGTATGTTAAAAAAATAGTTAAAACTCTATTTTTCAATACATTAAATGTAAAACTATCGTACATTTGAACGTGGTTCTGATTAATTACTTGAGCATATAATATCACAAATATTCAATATTAGAAAAAGTATCTCAATAGTCAGCTATACCGAATTTAAGTATAAGTTAGATAATGATAAATCAGAACTTACAAAGTTGGGAGGGCAATGAAAAGCCCTCCTTTTTTTGTGTTTTTTTTTTAAGTATAACGCAATCTAACGTAAACATGTTTGATTCCTTTTTTATCCGAATCTCTTTCGTCTATTTCCAGAATATCGGTTAGGGATTTGAGCATGGGAGTCAATTTAGAAAAACCGTAGCTTCTAGGGTCAAACTCTGGCTTTTTCTTCACAATGAGATTTCCCACATCGCCCAAGAAAGCCCAACCGTCATCATCTCCAATGGCATCGATTGTGTCTTCTATCAATTCTATGGTTTTATTATCAATTTTTATGGCAGTTTCTTTTTCGGGAATTTTCTTGGTGTCTTTGGTGTCTTTAGCATCTTTAAGATCTGCGGAAGGAACTGTTGCAGCTGTTTTTGGTTTTTTCTTTTTGATGGCTCCTTCCAAGACCTCAATGAAAATGAATCGGTCGCAGGAAACAATAAATGGATTCGGTGTTTTTTTCTCGCCCATACCAATAACTTTCATTCCCGATTCTCGCAATCGAATAGCGAGTCTGGTAAAATCGCTGTCACTGGAAACAATACAAAAACCATCCACTTTATCAGAATACAGCAAATCCATCGCATCTATAATCAAAGCCGAATCAGAAGAATTTTTCCCAACAGTGTAACTATATTGCTGAATGGGCGTAATGGCGTGTTCCAACAAGACCGATTTCCAGCCGTTGGCATTTGGTTTGGTCCAATCGGCATAAATGCGTTTGGTAGTTGGAGTACCGTATTTGGCGATTTCCTCCATCATTCCTTTTACATTGCTGTAGGGAACATTGTCGGCATCAATAAGTACGGCGAGTTTTAGTTCTTTTGCATTTTGAGACATCTTTTCTATTTTAGATTGTAGATTATTAGATTCCAGATTGTTGAATTATTGATTTTAATTTTTATTTTGCAATTGAAATTTTCATTGCCATTGTTGTCGAACCTGATTCAAATATACGTTTTTTATTGAAAAAAGTTCTTGATTACCGCATTAGCCCTGATGGAAATGGAAAGCCTCGATGGAATAAACCTATTTTTTCCTGGGCTGACAGAGCGACCAACGGAAGCTCCTGCCAGCCCAATGGAAAAAATGGTTTATGACGGAGAGCTTGCAATGGACAGCAGGATATAGCTCCTCCATCCGACTTGGCTCAGGATGACGATATTACTATTTATAATGGATTGGTTTTAGAAAAATAAATATACTTTCAAGGTGCTAATACATTATAAATAATTATTTTTGCGACTTCTTAAAATTAATAGTAGTACATATTATATATTATGGTAAAAGATTTATTCGAAAGAATTCAAAACAATAAAGGTCCATTAGGAAAATGGGCATCGCAAGCAGAAGGTTATTTTGTATTCCCAAAATTAGAAGGAGACTTAGGACCGAGAATGAAATTTCAAGGAAAAGAGGTTTTGAACTGGAGTTTGAATGACTATTTAGGGCTTGCAAACCATCCAGAAGTGCGTAAAGCAGATGCGGATGCAGCTATCGAATATGGTGCCGCTGCCCCAATGGGTGCGCGTATGATGAGCGGTCACACTAAATATCACGAACAATTAGAGAATGAATTGGCTGCTTTCGTAATGAAAGAATCAGCTTATTTGCTGAATTTTGGTTACCAAGGAATGGTGTCTATCATTGATGCTTTGGTGACTAGAAATGATGTGATCGTGTATGATGTAGATGCGCATGCCTGTATTATTGACGGTGTTCGTTTACACAGCGGAAAACGTTTTACGTACAAGCACAACGACATCGAAAGTATGGAGAAAAACTTGGATCGTGCTACAAAATTAGCCGAAACAACTGGTGGTGGTATATTATTTATTACCGAAGGTGTTTTTGGAATGCGCGGGCAACAAGGAAAGTTGAAAGAGATTGTAGCCATGAAAGAAAAATACAATTTCCGTTTACTTGTAGATGATGCGCACGGTTTTGGTACACTTGGAGAAACAGGTGCCGGAGCTGGTGAAGAGCAAAATTGCCAAGACGGAATTGATGTTTACTTCTCTACGTTTGCAAAATCAATGGCAAACATTGGTGCTTTTGTGGCTGCAGATAAAGATATTATCGATTATTTAAAATACAACTTACGTTCTCAAATGTTTGCCAAAGCATTGCCAATGATCCAAACTATTGGTTCTTTGAAACGTTTGCAATTGTTGCGTGACAACCCAGGTTTGAAAAACAAATTATGGGAAAACGTAAATACTTTGCAAAACGGTTTGAGAAGCAAAGGATTTAATATTGGTGACACAAACACTTGCGTTACCCCAGTTTATCTAGAAGGAAGTGTACCGGAAGCGATGGTGATGGTAAATGACTTAAGAGAAAATTACGGTATTTTCTTATCAATCGTAATTTATCCAGTTATACCAAAAGGAATGATTTTATTGCGCGTTATTCCTACTGCTTCTCACACATTGGAAGATATTGCTGAAACACTTACTGCTTTTGAAGCAATCCGTGAGAAATTAGTAAACGGAACTTACAAAGAAATCGCCAGCAGAACTACAGTAGATTTGGATGCTTAATTTTTAGCAGTTCATTTAAATATAAAAAATCCATCGGTCGAAAGGCTGATGGATTTTTTTTTGGAGCAGACATTTTTCGCATCTATCCTATTCAGTCCTGCTATTCGCTATATCTTTTTCTTTTTAAAGAAAAAAGAAAAAGGATACCGCTTCTATCAGGGCTATTCTACATCTTTATATTTTCATAAGAACCAGTGCAGTCAACGTCTAAAAATTCTGTATTTTTATGCTTTCAAAATAAAAAACGAAAATGAAAAGATTCTTTATTTCCCTGATTCTACTACTTTCCCTAACATTACTTTCTGCCCAAAAAACAGAATATACCACAGTCACAAACATCCCATATTATAGCGAAGCCATAGCCAACACGGACCCTTATATAAAAGAACGTTGTGTTATCGACATCTATTATCCTAAAAGCACCAAAGGATTTGCAACTGTAATTTGGTTTCACGGTGGCGGCTTAACCTCAGGTAGCAAAGAACTTCCAGAAGGGCTTAAAGACAAAGGATTTTGTGTGGTTTCGGTAAATTATAGACTATCTCCAAAAGTAAAAGCACAAAAATGCATTGAAGATGCAGCAGCAGCCGTAGCTTGGACATTCAAGAATATTGCCACTTATGGCGGAGATGATTCGTTAATTATAGTTTCAGGACATTCAGCTGGCGCGTACTTATCACTAATGGTGGGATTGGACAAAAAATGGCTGAAAGCTGATGGAATAGAAGCCAACTCCATCGCAGGATTGATTCCGTTGAGCGCTCAAACCATAACTCATTTTGAAATCCGAAAAGAAAGAGGCATTCCAGACACCCAACCCATAGTTGATGAGTTTGCACCCTTGTATCACGTTCGCGCCGATGCACCATCTTTATTGCTAATTACGGGTGATAGAGAAAAAGAAATGTTGGGGCGTTATGAAGAAAACGCCTATATGATGCGAATGATGAAAATTGCGGGTCACAAACAAACGACTTTGTATGAATTACAAGGTTTTGGACATAACATGACCGAACCCGCTTTTCCGTTGGTTGTCAAAGAAATTCAAAGAATTACAGCTTTAAAAAAGAAATAAAATGACCCCGCACTTATTAATTATTCCAGGACTTGGTGATTCTGGCGAAAAACACTGGCAAAGCTTTTGGCTGCAAAAATTCACCAATTCGACCAAAGTCATTCAAGACAATTGGGACGAACCTCAACTCAACGAATGGCTTGAAAGACTTTCCAAAACCATTCAGCAAATAGATGAACCAACCATTTTGGTGGCTCACAGTCTGGCGGTTTCCCTAGTTATGCATTGGATTTCCAAAAATAACAATCCAAACATCGTTGGTGCTATGCTTGTTGCCCCCGCTGATGTAGATTCGCCCAAGCATACCCCTGATTTCCTGAGACACTTTTCACCTATTCCAACCCAAGCAGTTCCTTTTTCAACCTTGGTAGTAGGAACGGAAAACGACACCTATATGTCACTGGAAAGAACCAAGGAATTAGCCTCATATTGGGGGAGTGATTTTATAAACGTGGGACAACTAGGACACATCAACTCCGACTCTAATCTGGAATATTGGGAAGATGGACAAAATTATTTACAAAAATTAATATCAAAAATTAAGCGCTAAAAAATGACAAATCCTATAGTTTCAGCAGCCTGGCTTCAAGAACATATAAACGATTCAAATCTAATTATACTCGAGGCAAGATTGGATCAAAATCAATCTAATCTTGAGAATCAAAATCCAGATTTACAAATAAAAGATGCCCGTTTATTTGATATCAAAAATAATTTTAGCGACACTAGCAATCCGTTACCCAACACTTTTCCGTCGGAAGAAAAATTCACTGCTGAATCTCAAAAATTAGGTATTAATTCAAATAGCACAATTGTCGTTTATGACACTTTGGGAATTTATTCCAGTCCTAGAGCTTGGTGGATGTTCAAAGCGATGGGACATTCGAATGTTTTTGTGTTGGATGGCGGACTTCCAGAATGGATCAGAGAAGGTTTCCCAACTGAAAAGCAACAACAAACAACTTACCCGAAAGGGAATTTTGAGGCAAAATTTCAGCCCGAATTAATCAAAAATAAAGAACAGATTGTTGAAAATATCACAACCAAAGAAGCTGTTCTCATGGATGCCAGATCTGCAGACCGATTCCATGCCACCCACGAAGAACCGAGAGCCGGATTAAGAAGCGGACATATTCCTTGTTCCATAAATATTCCTTTTACCGAACTGCAGCAAGACGGAAAGTTCAAATCGACAGAAGAATTAAAAGAAATCCTAAAACTGAATGACCAGCCGTTATTTTTTACTTGTGGTTCCGGAATTACTGCTTGTATTGTTTTACTAGCAACCGAATTGATTTCGGACAACCCAAAAGCCGTTTATGATGGTTCTTGGACAGAATGGGGTTCAAGTGATTTACCTATTGAGAAGTAAAAAACAAACAATAATTTTCATAAAAAGGATAGTTTTATTACATATAAAACTATCCTTTTTATTTAATTCCTTTCAATTTTAAAATTAGACATCTTTAAAACCTAAACCTCAATTCTTTCATATATACCACAGTAAAATTCCTAACATAAAATTTTTCTTTCTTTTGAAATAAAAAACAATTAAAACACTAAAATACAGACTATTACATGATAAAAATCAATTAAAAATGAGTTTAAATCACTAACTTTACATGATGTTTTTATGTTGTTTTAATTCTCAAAAAATTAAAAAAAGATAATCATGAAAAGAAATTTATTCATTGCATTCGGAAGAATATTTATACTCTTTCTATTATCATTTGGTGCCAACGCACAGGAATGGAAAAATTTAAACCCAAAAATGAATCATGTTTTGGCGGACACGACTTTCCTACGAGCAACTGAAGTCATACTTCAACCAGGAGAAAAGAGCGATATGCACACCCACCCTGCTCATTTCTTTTATGCACTTACAGACGGAAAATTAATAGTTCACTACAAAGACGGTAAAAATGAATCATTTGATCTCAAACCTGGAATGTCAGGCGTAAGCGCTCCAGAACGTCCACATGTAACTGAAAATGGTGGTTCGACAACAATAAAATTTCTATTGGTAGAACTGAAGGAACATCCTTATGACGCTTCAAAAGAAAAGAAAAATAAGGGTAATGATTAACTATTTTCCTATTGTCAAATCAAAGAGAACAACATGAACTAATAACAACAAATTGACGCAAGTAAAAATCCTAACCATATGACTTTTAATTGTGTCAATTTGCAAAATTTAAGAGGCTTTTTTCGACAATAATAGATGAGAACAACAGCATATATAGGAACAAGCTTGGATGGCTTTATTGCAAGAAAGAATGGAGAAATCGATTGGTTAATCCCATTTGACAACCAAGAAATCAATAAAAGCTACACCAAATTTATTAGCCACATTGATGTAATAATAATTGGAAGAGGCACTTTTGAAAAAGTGATCACTTTTCCTTCTTGGCCGTATCAACAAAAAGTTTTTGTTTTAAGTACACAAATCAAAGAAATACCAAATAACCTAAAAGAAAAAGTTAGCATCCTCTCGATGAAGCCAAAAGAGTTACTGCATTATCTTTCCGACGAAGGTTATTCCAATGCCTATGTTGACGGAGGAAAAGTGATACAAAGCTTTCTAAAAGAAAATTTACTTGATGCACTAATAATCACTAGAGTTCCTGTTCTTATTGGTGATGGTATTCCACTATTTGGACAGCTTGACCAAGATACTACGTTTAAACACTTGCATACAAATATCTTTTCGAATGGGCTTGTAATGAGCCATTACGAAAAGAACTAAAAATAAATTACAAATTACAATAACATTTAAATCTCAATAAAATGACACCTCAAATTACCTTTAAAGAAGAACAAAATACAAAAACAAGCATCATGGAAAATATGAAATGGGAAATAGATCCCTCACATTCAGAAGTGTATTTCAAAATTAAACATCTTGAAATTGTTACTCTAACAGGGAGATTTAATGAAATAAATGGAACAGCTGAAGCAGAAGAAGATTTTGAAAATGCGGTCTTTTCTTTTACTGCAAATGTTGACTCCATTAATACCAATGATCAAAAAAGAGATGCTCACTTAAAAAGCCCTGATTTCTTCGATGCCGAAAAATTTCCAAAAATCACTTTCCACTCTACTAAATTCAAAAGAATAGGTGATACAACTTTTGAAATAATCGGTAAACTAACCATCAAAGAAGTTACAAAACCAACCATTTTGGAAATAAAATATGGAGGTAGCAATATCGATCCTTGGGGAAATACAAAAGCAGGTTTAAAATTGAAAGGAAAAATAAACCGTAGAGATTTTGGATTAGTATGGAATGCCGCAATAGAAACTGGTGGTTTCTTGATTAGCGATGAAGTAAAGATAGATGCCAATATTGAATTACTGAAAAAATAATACAAAATGCAAAACCCTAACAACAGTTCGTAATACTAACCTATCCGCAATCCGTTTTCTATTTTGAAATCGGGGGCCAATAAAATCACATCACCTTCCTCACCTACTGCTCCCAGCACCAAACATTCGCTCATAAACTTCCCAATTTGCTTTTTGGGAAAATTGACTACAGCTACGATTTGCCTTCCTGTCAGAACTTCTTTGGTATATCTTTTGGTAATTTGAGCCGATGTTTTTCGAATACCAATGACACTTCCAAAATCAATTGTGAGTTGGAATGCAGGTTTTCTGGCTTCTGGAAAATCATTGACTTCTAGTATTGTTCCCACTCGTATTTCTACTCTTTCAAATTCTGACCACGTTAAATCCATAGTTTGTTTTTTAAGTTGCTAAGTCACTAAGATACTAAGGTTCTAAGTTAAGAACAAAAAAAATCCCAAAACAAATGTTTTGGGATTTCCTATTTATCGCAATAATCACTGATTACTGTTTTCTAAATACTATTTAACGTCCATTAATTCAACGTCAAAAATCAAAGTCGCATTTGGTGGAATAACACCACCTGCTCCTGCTGGTCCATATCCTAAATCAGATGGAATCACAAAACGAGCTTTATCTCCTACTTGTAACAAAGCAATACCTTCGTCCCAACCTTCAATGACCTGACCTTGACCCAATCTGAATTCAATTGGTTTTTTTCTTGGGTACGATGAATCAAAAACTTTGCCATTTTCTAATGAACCTTCATAGTGAACAGCAACTGTTTTTCCGCTTTCTGCTTTTTTACCAGAACCTCTTTGAATGAATTGGTAACGCAAACCGCTTTCTGTTTTTTCAAAACCAGCAGCTAATGTTTCCATTTTTGCTTCTGATTCTGCTTTTATAGCCGCTAATTTTTTCAAACGAGCTCCTTTTAAACCAACAAAAGCTTCAATAGCATTCCATTTTTCAGCTTCTTCACCTACTCGGATAATTTCAACTGAATCTAAAGAATCTCCTTGAGCAATAGCGTCTACAATATCTTGTCCTTCTACAACATTACCAAAAACAGTATGTTTGTTATCTAACCAAGGTGTAGCAACATGTGTGATAAAAAACTGAGAACCATTAGAACCTGGCCCTGAATTTGCCATAGACAATACTCCTGGGGCATCGTGACGCAAGTCTGGATGGAATTCATCATCAAACTTGTACCCTGGATCTCCTGTTCCTGTTCCTAGAGGACAACCTCCTTGAATCATAAAATCAGGAATTACTCTATGAAATTTTAAACCGTCATAGAATTTTTGTCCTTGAGGTTTTATTTTATTTTCCATGTTCCCTTCGGCAAGAGCAACAAAGTTACCAACAGTTCCTGGTGTCAAATCGTGTGTTAATTTTACCAAAATCGCCCCTTTAGCGGTGTTGAATTTAGCGTATATTCCGTTTTCCATTGTGTTTTTTTTTTATTGAGGTGCAAATTTACGAATAAATTTATAGAATCAGAAAATTTGGAGATTTGAATCAAAGTAAATACATTTTAAAACAATGTGTTGTTCCCAATATGAAACTAATGATTATTTATTTGTAGATCTTATTCAGAACCTCGAATTTTTATTTGCCTGTCATTTTTAATATTCCCCTCCGATTTAGTGTAAATTTTTACAACATTTAAGTTTAACTTTTCAATAGAGTTATCAAGTTTATCTACCGTGATTTTCAATATAAAATTGGTATCAACTAAATATTTATCATAATCTGCTTTGATTACTTCATTGTCAATTTCAAAAATAGTTACTCCTTCTTTACAGTTTGTATATTTTGACTTCAATTGATTTAATGAAAGAAAGATTGGTTCGTAACTCTCTTTTGTCTGAATAATAATTTTTCCAAAATATTTAACTTTATCAATTTCAACATCCTCCTTTTCAACCTTTATAGTTTCAACTTCCTCTGGTCGCAAAGTATTAAGAACACTTTCGTCAATGTGTTTTCCATTTAAAAAACAAGCAGGCTTTTCTTCGACAGAATTTTCATTTAGGTAAACAACTTTAAGTAATGGTTCCTTTTCAGATTGAAACCTATCCTGTCCAAAAACATTTAATGACAAAAATGTGGCTGAGATTATTATTATCCTTTTCATTATTTTCTATCCGCTTTTAAAAGAGAATACAAATTCAAATCAATAAATGTATCATAAAGCAATTCGCCTTGTCGAATGACGCCTTCTTTGGTAAAGTTTAATTTCTCTGGAATAGTCTTGCTTTTGAAATTTTCGGTTCCGCATTTGATTTCGATTCTGTTCAGCTGTAAATCCGAAAAGCAAAAATCGATAATGGCTTTACAAGATTTTGTGACAATCCCTTTTCCCTGTAACCCTTCAATAATCCAATAACCAATTTCTCCGATTTTGTTTTGGTTATCAATTTTATAAACACCAATTCGGCCAATAACATTTTCATTTTCTATAATGACAAAAGCAAATTCGTTTCCATCATTGTTACGTTGCATGGTTCCTTTTACAAAATTATCCGCGAATTCAACGGTTTGCATTCTATCTACAAAAGGCAACCAAGGTCTTAAATGTGCTCTATTAGCATCAACCATTTCAAAAATAGGCTGCACATGGTTTTCAGTAATTAATTCTAGTTTGAGAATATTATCAATTGTAATTGTCATATGTTTTTCTTTTCTATAATAATGATTTGTGAACCAAATTAAATTCGTTTTCCAAAACTGTCTATTTAATATTTAAACCCTTAATGACCCGCGAAATCCTCTAACTGCGTAGTAAGAAGAAGCTCCGTTGTGATAGATAAACACCGTGTTATAGCGGAAATCAGCAAAAATGGCACCACCCAGTTTTCTAATATCCGAAGGCGTTAGCACCCAGCTCGATGTTTTGGTATCAAAATTCCCAAGTTGTTGTAATTCTCGATATTCTGCTTCCGTCAAAATTTCGATGCCCATGGCTGCGGCAAAATCAATAGCACTATTTTCCGGTTTGAATTCTTTTCGAGAATCCAGTGCTTCACGGTCGTAACAAAGACTTCTTCGCCCTTTTGGACTTTCTGCTACACAATCATAAAAAATGTATTCATTTGTCTTTTCGTCATGGCCAACAACATCCGGTTCACCGCCAGTTCTTTCCATTTCATTGAGCGACCATAGTTTCTCGGGACTGGTTTCCAGCTTAGCTTGTACATTGTCCCAATCAAGACCTATGTGGCGGTTTCTATTTTTCTCAAAACGATTTTTTAATATTCCGAGTAATGTTAAATGTTGTTCGGGTGACAACTCTTTTTTATTTTCCATTGTCATAATGTGTTATTTTTTACTCCTAATAGATTAACTCAAATCTAGTAAATATATCAAAATTTTCCTTACACAATTTCTAAAACAAGAATTGTGTTTAGAGCCGTTTTGTTATGAAATGAAAATGATTTTCTGAAATACTTAATTCCACTAAAGCCTAGCCCAGATAGAAGCGGTATCCCACGCTTTTTTTTGCGTGGATACAAGTGGATAGCTGGAAATTGCTCCTAATAATTACTCTCTTTATTCTTTTTGGTAATACTGTTTTGATAGTATATTTGGCTGCAAAGGATTATATTTGTTTATGACTTTAAACCAAAAAAATATGGGTTCGATATATGACAAAGCCGATAATGAGGCTATAATTGCCAGAATCAATTCTCTTACGCCTGACAGTAAAGCGCTGTGGGGCAAGATGACAGTGGACCAAATGTGCAAGCATTGCAACGCTGCGATTCAGGTTGCGTTTGGCACAAAAGCCCTAAAGAAGTATTTCCTGTTGCGTATTTTAGGCAGATTAATAAAAAACAAAGCCTTTAATAGTGACTTTGGAAAAAACAGTCCTACGGCTAAAGAGCTAAAATTTGAAAGTTCCTATGATTTTGAATCCAGCAGAAAAGAATTTGCAGAAAATTTTAGCCAATTTACGAAAGGCACTCAAGTGATCAAGCTTATGGATCATCCTTTTTGGGGCAAAATGACTTATGAGGATTGGGATAAATTGATGTGGAGACATACCGATCATCATTTGAGGCAGTTTGGAGTTTAGCCCAAAACCATTAAAAAAAACATTCGTTTATGAGTATCATCAGACATAAGCATTTCTTTTTATCATATTCCGAAGAACACGAACAAGCGGAGTGGGCAGCCTATTATTTGACTGCGGAGTCCCAACAAGAGCATCATTTTGAAAGACCTTATTTCAAACAAGATCCGTTGGTAGACACCGATTCTGCACATTGGAAAAATTATAAAGATACCGGTTACGACAAAGGCCACCTTGTCCCAGCCGCTGATATGAAATTTTCCAGTGAAGCCTACAATGAAACTTTTTACACCTCGAATGTGTCACCTCAAAACAGAGCTTTTAACGCCGGAGTCTGGAACCGACTGGAACAAAAAATTCGGTATTGGGCTGATAAATACACGGCTCTTTTTATAGTGACGGGAAGTATTTTGCATGATAATTTAGTTACTATTGGCGACGAAGAAGTCTCGGTTCCCGATTATTTTTTCAAAATCGTGGTTCGGGTACAGGACGATGCTTTGGTAATGATTCCGTTTTTGGTTCCCAATGAAAAATCGGATGCTCCGCTTTATACTTTTGCAACAACCATTGATGCAATTGAACAAATTACTGGAATTGATTTCAACCAAAAACTATCTGAAAAAATTGAAGAGAAAATAGAAAAAGAGTTGAGTTATAAGGAATGGAGTTTTAGCTAAACCACAATATTCTGAGAAAAAAAATAACCATATAAGTAATATAAGTTCATTTAAGTTTTCTTATAAGGCCTTATATTACTTATATGGCTTAAAAAAGTTCTCCAAATTCCATTTGTTTTGAATTGAAGTAACAAATGGGTCTTGCTAATTTATTTGTACCTTTGCCGTTCCTAAAAAAGCAACATGAGAATTGACATTATAACCGTATTACCTGAATTATTAAGAAGTCCATTTGAAGCTTCGATTATGAAACGCGCCATTGACAAAGGATTGGTGGAGGTTCATTTTCATAATTTAAGAGATTATACGACCAACAAACAAAAAAGCGTTGACGATTATCCTTTTGGTGGTGGAGCTGGAATGGTTATGACTGTTCAACCCATAGATGCCTGTATCACCCACCTGAAAAGTGAAAGAACCTACGACGAAATCATTTATATGTCTCCCGATGGCGAAACGCTAAACCAAAAAATGGCCAACACGATGTCGATGTATGAAAACATCATCATTTTGTGTGGACATTATAAAGGTGTCGATCAACGCGTGCGCGATCATTTTATCACCAAGGAAATTTCAATAGGTGATTATGTTTTATCAGGAGGAGAATTGGGTGCTTTGGTTTTATCTGATGCCTTAATCCGATTGATTCCAGGAGTATTGAGTGACGAAACCTCGGCATTGACCGATAGTTTCCAGGATGGTTTACTTTCGGGTCCCATCTATACTCGTCCTGCCGACTACAAAGGCTGGAAAGTTCCTGATGTTTTATTAAGCGGCCATTTCGCCAAAATTGATAAATGGAGAGAAGACACGGCCTATGAACACACGAAAAACAGGAGACCAGACTTGTTAAACGATTAATTTTCAAATCATTAGATAATTAATTTTCATATATTTATACTTTAAACAAGAATTAGTTCACTTCTTAGTAACCTTTAAAAGTATAAATCATGAAAAAAATAATCTTCAAAGTAATTTTAATTATTACTTTTTTCATTTCAGCTGTTTCCTTTGCGCAAGGAATAAATAGAACATCCTTATTGAATGAACTCAACAAAACTTATGGTATCGCACTAAGTGAAGATGAAAAAACCTATTTCGGAAATGCGAACAGCACATTAGTATTGGAATTATTTGGTCTGGACGAAAAAAAATTATCAAAAGAAAATCGTGATAAAGAAATTGATAAATTATTTGACAAAAGAGACAAAACGTTGACTTCATCGTTGGGCATAAACAAATACAGTGATATTAAAGCAAGAACAGACGAGAAAATTGCGGAAATCATAAAAAAAGTAAAACAAGCAAAAATGGTTCCTTAATTTATTCTAGCAATACAATTCACAAAATAGCTCTTAATAATAACGGCTTTTTTCAAATAAACTAGCAATTAAATAATTTAAAAATTTATAATTCACAATTCATAATTATTTTTTACATTTGCACCCTCATTAGACCAACCTCTGGCGAAAACCGCGAATGTTGCTCTATTTAAACCATAATTAAACAAATTATCATGGCAGATTTGATGAAATTCGTTCAAGACGAATTCGTAACAAGAAAAGATTTCCCTGTATTCGGAGCTGGAGACACAATCACAGTTTACTACGAAATTAAAGAGGGTGAAAAAACAAGAACACAGTTTTTTAAAGGTGTTGTAATTCAAAGAAGAGGTTCTGCTAACACAGAAACTTTTACAATTCGTAAAATGTCAGGAGCAATTGGAGTTGAGCGTATCTTCCCAGTAAACTTGCCAGCTTTGCAAAAAATTGAAATCAACAAGAAAGGTGCTGTACGTAGAGCTAGAATTTTCTACTTCAGACAACTTACTGGTAAAAAAGCTAAGATTAGAGACAAAAGAAGATAGTTTACGCTATTTCTTTAATGATAAAAAAGTCCCAACCGATGAAAATCGAGATTGGGACTTTTTTTTTGATAATTTTATGGCATTAAAAATCACAATTTAAGAATCAAATGGTACTTAAAATATCAAATTAAAAATATCACAGAATATATATTTAAATTTATTTTTTTATATACAAATAAAACCACTATTACAACTGCATTTCTTATCTTTGCCCGCCTTAACTCAAACGATGTAATTCTACAAAAGGCCTTAAATAAATTGTGATTTAGATTAAAAAAAATAAAAAAAATGACAACAAAAGCTAAAATTTTTTACACACTTACAGATGAGGCTCCTTTATTGGCAACCTATTCTTTTCTACCAATTGTCCAGGCATTTACTGCTACTTCGGATATCGAAATAGAGACTAGAGACATTTCACTTGCCGGAAGAATCATCTCGAATTTTTCGGAATTTTTAAAAGAAGATCAAAAAACAAAAAACGCTTTATTGGAATTAGGTCAATTAGCGACTACTCCAGAAGCAAACATCATAAAACTACCGAATGTATCAGCGTCAATTCCACAATTGAAAGCTGCTATTGCCGAATTACAATCACACGGTTATGCTTTGCCGGATTTCCCAGAAGACCCACAAACTGAAGAAGAAAAAGCGATCAAAGCAAAATATTCTAAAATTTTAGGATCCGCTGTAAATCCAGTTTTACGTGAAGGAAATTCAGATCGTAGAGCTCCAAAAGCGGTTAAAAACTACGCAAAAGCAAATCCACACTCTATGGGTGCTTGGTCTGCCGATTCAAAAACTCACGTAGCCTCAATGGAAAGCGGTGACTTTTACGGAAGTGAAAAGTCATTGACTTTGACAGATGCCACTGATGTAAAAATCGAATTTGTTGCCAAAGATGGTACTGCTACAGTTCTTAAAGCAAGTACTCCTTTGAAATCAGGGGAAATTATTGATAGTTCTGTTATGCATTTGAATGCTTTGAAATCTTTTGTATCTAAAACAATAAAAGAAGCCAAAGAACAAAACATTTTGCTTTCAGTTCACTTGAAAGCAACAATGATGAAAGTTTCTGATCCAATTATATTTGGTGCAATTGTTGAAGTATATTTTGCAGATGTATTCCAAAAATACGCTGCTTTATTTTCAGAATTAAACATCAATACCAGCAATGGTCTAGGAGATGTGTATGCGAAAATTGCAGGGAATCCAATGCAAGCCGAAGTAGAAGCTGCAATTACTCAAGCTATCGAAAACGGACCAGCTTTGGCCATGGTGAATTCTGATAAAGGAATTACCAATCTTCACGTTCCTTCGGATGTAATTGTAGACGCTTCAATGCCAGCTATGATCCGTACTTCCGGACAGATGTACAATAAAGACGGAAAACAACAAGATACCGTTGCAATAATCCCAGACAGATGTTACGCTGGTGTTTATACAGCTACTATCGATTTCTGTAAAAAGCACGGTGCTTTTGTACCAACTACGATGGGAAGTGTTCCTAACGTTGGATTGATGGCACAACAAGCCGAAGAATATGGTTCTCACGATAAAACATTCCAATTGAAAGCAGACGGAGTTGTTCGCGTTATCGATACAAACGGAACTGTTTTGATGGAACAAAGCGTAGAAGCAAACGACATTTTCAGAATGTGTCAGGCGAAAGATGCTCCTATTCAAGACTGGGTAAAACTAGCAGTAAACAGAGCTCGTTTGTCTAATACTCCTGCTGTTTTCTGGCTGGATAACAACAGAGCACACGACAGAGAATTAATCATTAAAGTAGAAAAATATTTAAAAGATTACGACACAACTGGTTTAGACATCAGAATCTTAAATCCTATTGAAGCTACCAACTTTACTTTGGAGCGCATCATCAAAGGATTGGATACTATCTCGGTAACCGGAAACGTATTGCGTGATTACTTAACCGATTTATTCCCAATTCTGGAAGTTGGAACTTCAGCAAAAATGCTTTCTATCGTTCCGTTAATGAATGGTGGTGGTTTATTTGAAACTGGCGCAGGAGGATCGGCACCAAAACACGTTGAGCAATTCATCCAAGAAGGATACTTGCGTTGGGATTCACTAGGAGAATTTTTGGCTTTAGGAGCTTCATTAGAGCACTTGGGACAAACTTTACGCAATCCAAAAGCAATTATCTTAGCTGAAACACTTGATACAGCAACCGAAAAATTCTTGGCAACGGACAAATCCCCTTCACGTAAATTAGGAGGAATTGACAACCGTGGGTCTCATTTCTATTTGGCAATGTATTGGGCAGAAGCTTTGGCAGCTCAAGACAAAGACGCCGAATTGAAAGCAATATTCACTCCTATCGCTGCTGAGTTTTTTGCAAATGAATCTAAAATCAATGCCGAATTAATTGGTTCTCAAGGTAAAGCCCAAAATATTGGTGGTTATTACCAACCAAATCCAGCCTTGACAGACAAAGCAATGCGTCCAAGTGAAACTTTCAATGCTATTTTAGCCAAACTGGCTTAATTCAAAAAGCTATCATTTTATACTCAAAAGACAACCAGAAACGGTTGTCTTTTTTTGTGGAGATAGACGACCGATAACAATGATTGAAAGGATCAGCACTGAATTTAAAACCCTGTATTCAATTATTTTTTGAAGCAGAAAGATTCGGCATTTTTGGAAATACAGTCCAGCACGCGATGCCGAAAGCCGAACCCCGACTTATAAGGATTTCCACTTCAAAAAAAGTTGACTAAACTCCTATAAAAATAAAACCATAGTGAAGCAATCGAGGCTCACATCTTTGACGCAGTTAGAAATATAAGCCCTGATGCAAGCGGTATCCCATCTCCTTTTTTCTACGAGATGGAATTTAGCGGGCAGCAGGAACTTTGTTTCCTGATAAAGCCTATTCATTCGCTCCATATAATTTTTATTTCGAACAATACAAAATCAAAACAAACAAGCGTTATTAACGATACATTAACATATGTTATGTACGAATTGACCTCCGATTTAATGACATTTGTAATTCAAAACCAAAACAATGATTTCAAAGAAAATTATTTACTTATTCCTTTTACTGCTCACTTCTTTTTACACTTTTTCGCAGGATACGAGCAATAACGAATCGAATAAACAGAAGTTCACACTTAGCGGAACCATCTCGGACAGCAATAGTAATGAAACATTAATTGGGGTCAACGTTTCGATTCCTGAATTAAAAACTGGAGTTATTACAAATGAGTACGGCTTTTATTCCATCACATTGCCAAAAGGTGTCTATAAAATTCAAATCACATCAATAGGGTTTCAGACTACCGAGGAGACAGTCAATTTGGATAAAAATACCAAAATGAATTTCAAATTGACGGGTAGTGAAAATGTTCTGAAAGAAGTCATTATCAATAGCAACGATAGCCAAACCGAAAACCGAAAACCCGAAATGGGTGTAAACAAACTTTCGGTGGCAACAATTAAAAAAATGCCGGTAGTACTGGGTGAAGTCGATATTATCAAATCTATTTTATTGCTTCCCGGTGTTACCAATGCTGGTGAAGCTGCTTCTGGATTCAATGTTCGCGGAGGGGGCGCCGACCAAAATTTAATTTTGATGGATGAAGCCAGTATTTTTAACTCTTCACACGTTTTTGGATTCTTTTCTATTTTTAATCCAGATGCCGTAAAGGATATCAAACTGTACAAAGGAGGAATTCCAGCCCGTTATGGAGGAAGGGCATCTTCGGTTTTGGACATATATCAAAAAGACGGAAACAGTAACGATTTCCACATGAGTGGTGGAATTGGGTTGATAACCAGCCGCCTTTTGGCCGAGGGACCCATAGTAAAAAATAAAGGCTCTTTTCTTATCGCCGGCCGAGCTTCCTATGCACATTTATTTCTAAAACTATCCGAAGATCAAAAAGACAACGCTGCCTATTTTTATGATTTGAATGCAAAACTAAGCTATAAATTAACTCCAAATAATAACTTATACATGTCGGGCTATTTTGGTCGAGATGTATTTGCAATAAATAAAAGTTTTACGAATATATACGGAAATACCACTTTCAATACCCGTTGGAATCATTTGTTTTCTGAAAAACTTTTCTCAAACCTATCTGCTATTTTTAGTGATTATTACTATGGTTTGGATCTTGATTTTGTTGGTTTCGAATGGAGATCGGGTATTAAGAACTTCAACATTAAATACGATTTCAGAAGTTATGTTTCAGACAAATTAAAATTGAATTTCGGGGTAAATGGTATCTATTACGAATTCAATCCAGGAACCATAAAACCTTCAAGTCCTGACTCGGGAATTAATCCTGACCAACTCGAAAAAAAATATGCATATGAACCTGCAATTTATATCAATGCTGAGCAAAAAATAACCGAACGAATTGATATCAATTATGGATTACGTTACAGTTTATTTTACAATGTAGGCTCTTCAACGGTGAATTTATATGAGAATAACAATCCTGTATTGTTCAATTCACAATTTCAAATCTATGAAAAAGCAACTCCTATTGGTACAAAACAGTACAGCAAAAACGAAGTAATTAGAAGCTTCGACTATTTGGAACCTCGATTAAGCGTCAATTATCAGCTCAATGAAAACCAGTCTTTTCAAGCGAGTTACAACCGAATGGTTCAGTACTTACAGTTAATTTCGAATACATCCTCACCTACTCCGTTGGATGTATGGACTCCGAGCGGCACCTATATCAAACCTCAAATTGCCGATCAAGTAGCCTTGGGTTATTTTAAAAAATTCAAAGAAGGAGCCTATTCCACCGAAGTTAGTGGTTTTTATAAAGAAGTACAAAACAGATTGGATTATATTGATGGAGCCAACTTAATTGCCAATAAAGCAATTGAGCAAGTTTTATTGAACGGACAATTACGCTCTTATGGTCTCGAACTGATGCTAAAAAAGAACGAAGGAAAACTAACGGGTTGGATATCCTATACCCTTTCCAAATCCGAACAACAAACGCCCGGACGAACGCCCGAAGAAACTGGAATAAATAATGGTCAATGGTACAATACGGCTTATGATAAAGTCAACAATCTAGCCGTTACCGGTTCTTATTATCTAAATCCAAAATGGGCTTTCGGCGCCAACTTTATTTATCAAACGGGACAGCCTACCACTTATCCAAACGGACAGTACCAATATCTGGGAATGACCATCCCAATTTACGGATTGCGAAATAAGGAACGATTACCGTCTTTTAATCATTTGGATATTTCGGCCACATTAACTCCAAAACCAAATTACAATAAAAATTGGAGAAGCGAATGGGTTTTCAGCATTTACAACGTTTACAATAGAAAAAATGCTGCTTCAATTGCCTTTAGGGAAAATCTGGACACAGGTGCAAACGAAGCCGTGAAAACATCCATTTTTGGTATCGTGCCAGCTGTAAGTTATAATTTCAAATTTTAAAAATATTCTCATTAGACGAGAACTAAAACATAGAACCGATGAAAAAATTAATCGCAACCCTAATAATAATCGTCGCCATTGTATGCACAGGCTGTGAAGATGTTATAAAAGTAGATGTAGATACTGCGGCTCCTAGATTGGCTGTTGAAGCGGCAATCAATTGGCAAAAAGGGACAGAAGGAAGCGTCCAATACATAAAACTAACCACGACAACAGGTTATTTCGAGAACGTAATTCCTGTGGTCTCCGGGGCAGTTGTGACTGTGACAAATAGTTCCAATAAGATTTTTAATTTTATTGAAAACCCAAAAACAGGAATGTATGTTTGTTCTAATTTTGAACCTCAACTAAATGAAACCTATACCTTAACCATTAAAACAAATGGAGAAACATATACTGCCACCGAAAAAATGTACCCAGTGGCGGCGATTACAAAGTTTACACAAAATAATAATGGTGGATTTAGCGGAAAAGACATTGAGGTCAAAGCCTATTTTAATGACCCTGCCGACGAAATCAATTTCTATTTATACCGCTATAATTATAAAAATCAAAAAACAACAAATCTCTATACGGACGATGACACCTTTTTTAACGGAAATGAATTTTTTAGTATCTCCCAAAATGACTCTTTAAAAGTGGGTGAAAAAGTCAACGTTACCCATTTGGGAATTTCTAAAAGTTATTACAACTACATGAGTATTATTATCAGCCTAGCGGGACAAAACGGTGGCGGTCCGTTTCAGTCTCCTCCATCCACGGTCAGAGGTAACGTAGTCAACACCACCAATCCCGACAATTATCCTTTAGGTTATTTTTCGGTAAGCGAAAGCGATTCGAAAGAATACACAATTCAATAAGGAATTGATGATTTTAGAATTCAGATTTTAGATTAATAATTAACTAATTTTTGTTTTTCATACATTTACAAAAAAAATAGAAACTGAACTATTACTATAAAAAGAAAATAAACTGCTTTTGGACATTTAGTTTTTCTACAATTCAAAAAATCTAAAATCTAAAATCTGCATTCTAAAATCTAAAATCTAAAATGTCTTCACATCATATCGTTCGCGACGACCAAGAACCCGCTTTAATAATTGCAAACGGAGCAGCATGTCATCCAGAATTACTGGGACAATTACTCGAATGGTCTCCATTAGTAATTGTGTTGGACTCGGCCATAGAACGCGTCATGCAATTGGACATTAAAATTGATGTACTGCTGGGTGATTTTGACCGTGGTTTTGATCCTGAAAAATATCAAACTTCACAATATCCATTGGAAATTGTTCATACACCAGATCAAAACAAAACTGATCTAGAAAAAGCATTGGATTATTTAATCGAAAGAAAAATTCCTGCCGTAAATGTAGTTTGGGCCACAGGAAAAAGAGCTGACCACACGATTACCAATCTCACGAATATAGTTCGCTATCGAAATTTAATTAAAATCGTCATTCTGGACGATCACTCCAAAATATTTTTGCTTCCCAATAAATTTGAAAAATGGTACACTGCAGGAACGCCTATTTCATTAATTCCCATTGGAATTGTCAACGGAATATATTCTAAAAATTTAGTGTATCCTTTAGAAAATGACACCTTGACTATGGGGTACAGAACAGGAAGCAGCAACGAAGTTGCCCATGACGGAATTGTAACCATCAACCACAACGATGGCGATTTGCTATTAATGGAATGCATCGATTAGTAAAATTCTAGTTTTCAATACAGTAAAAACTATTCAAATTTGTACTCATTTTAAAAAAAACAGTACAAAAAACAATCTATTTATCACAGCACAAAAAATACAACCAACTACATATCAAATACTTTGGCTTGATTATTGTAATAATAACAAACAAAAACAGCTGCAAATAGGTGTTTTATCAATTACAAGAAAGGATTGACTATCTTTGCAGCGAAATTTAGGAAATGAAATCTACAAAGAATACCGAAAAGACAACTTTACATCCAAAAAATCTTCACCGATTTGGATATAACTTTGAACTATTAACACTAAATCACCCCGAATTGGGAGATTTTGTTTTCGTTAATGAACACAACATAGAAACGATTGACTTTAGTAATCCCGATGCGGTAAAAGCGCTTAATAAGGCTTTATTAATCACCAATTACGATATTCAAAACTGGGATATCCCAGCTGATTTTTTATGCCCGCCAATTCCAGGTAGAGCCGACTATATTCATTACCTCGCAGATTTATTGGCTACAACAAATAATGGCGTAATTCCACAGGGAGAAACCATTATGGGTCTCGACATTGGTATTGGAGCCAATTGTATTTATCCAATATTAGGAAATGCTATTTATGGCTGGTCATTTGTAGGAACTGATATCGATGAAAATGCAATTCAAAATTGTAAAAAAATCATCGAACACAATCCAAAATTGGCAGAAGCAATAAGTCTGCAATTACAGATAAATTCTCGTTTTATTTTCAAAAACATTATAGCTCCCGAGGATCGATTCACGTTTACCATCTGCAATCCTCCTTTTCATTCTTCATCCGAAGAAGCAACAAAAAGCAGTCTTCGAAAAGTTAACAATCTTACTCCAAATGCTCCAAAAGCCGCAAAACCAATACTTAATTTTGGCGGACAAAATGCTGAATTGTGGTGTGAAGGCGGTGAATTAGGCTTTATCAAGCAAATGATTTATGAAAGCGCCAAATATCCTATGCAATGTCTTTGGTTTACTACATTAGTATCAAAACAATCCAATTTGAATACAATATACAAAACCTTAAACAATGTCGCGGCTATTCATAAAACAATAGAAATGGCCCAAGGTCAAAAAACAAGCCGAATCGTTGCATGGACTTTTATGAGTGAAGCACAACAAAAAGCTTGGAAATTTTAATATTTGTAAAAACTGATTTTCACTTTTAAGTTTGAATCACTATTTAAAGCAGTAAGAAAAGCTAAAAAACGATTTGCTTTCACTACATTTAAAAAAATTCAACTTAATCGCTATGTATAAATTAGTATCCAAAATCATTGTATTTGTTCTACTTATAAGCTGTAGCGTATCCAAGGAGAAGAAAATTGACGAATACGTTTTTAAAAGAAAAAAAGAAAAAACACAATACATTAACTCTTACAATAAGTCATTACAACTTTGGAAAGTTCCTTATAAAGAAGAATACGTAGCAACCAGTTTTGGCAAGGCTCATATCATTATTAGTGGCCCAAAAGATGCCAAACCATTGCTTTTGCTTCATGGTATGGATGCTAGTTCTACTATGTGGTTCCCCAACAGCGCAGCACTATCAAAAAACCATCGCGTATACGCCGTTGATTTCTTATTGGAAGCTGGAAAATCTGAATTTAAAGGAAATTCACTCTCCACTGATGAAATCGTAAATTGGTACACTCAAATTTTTAACTATTATAAATTCAAAAATTTCGATATAATAGGAGCCTCACGAGGAGGTTGGATTGCCACTTTATTGACAATCCAAAAAAATAGCAAAATTGACAAACTCGTATTGATAAGTCCAGCCCAGACTTTTAATAATGTTGATCAAAAGGGAAAAGCATCATCAGCACTATTTTTAAAATTTTTTCCAAACAAAAAGAAACTCAAAAAAACATTAAGTGCATTTTCTTACTACCCAGATAAAATTAATCCTGTCTATAAAAAACAATTTTATTTGGCTAACAAATATTCCAAATCCAATGCCAGTATTTTACAGATGCAACCCTTTTCTGATGAGGAATTAAAAATGATAACAATACCTGTTTTAGTACTTATTGGAGATCATGATGTCATCAATTCAGAGAAAAGTCTGTTGCGTGCCAACGAATTTTTAAGTAACGACAAAACAGAAATTATTAAAAATGCAGGTCATTTTTTGAGCATGGATCAATCTAAAGACGTAAATGAAATTATTGTTGATTTTTTAAAGTAAACCAAAATTCAAATTATTCCCCTCCTCTTGGCTTACATAATGAATTCATAAAAATCATAAGCCAGCTAGAATTCAACGATAAAACTCAATAGAAAAATTAGAAGTTCTACTATTCCTAACACTCTTTTGATTAAATTTGTATAAATTCATTTCTTATGAGCACAATTGAATTAAAAAATATATTGATTTCTAAAATTTCCGAAATTGATGATGAAGTTTTTTTGTCAGCAATAAATACAATATTGGACAGTAAATCGAAAAGCATTGAAAGCTATAATCAAGGTTCTCAAAAAATAATAATTCTTACTGAACAACAAAAAAAGGAAATCCAAAATTCTCAAAAGGAATATTTAGAAGGAAATTATTTTGATAATGATTCCGTAAATGAAGAAATGGAAAGATGGTTGCGAGAAGAATAGTTTGGACATCATCTGCGAAACTTCAATTAAAAGCAATTTTTGAATATTTTAATTTTAGAAATAAAAGTAAATTCTATTCCTTAAAATTAAACACACTAATTCAAACCGGATTAAAAATACTTCTCCAACAACCAAATATTGGCAAAAAAACCGATTTCATAAATGTTCGCGGTTTATTAATTGAAAACTATTATGTTTTCTATGAAATAAATAAAACTCACATTATAATTCTATCCGTTTGGGATACGAGACAAGATCCTAAACGATTGAAAATATTAAACAAATGAATTTCCAAGTCATATCCGAATACCAACCCAAAGGGGATCAACCACAGGCCATTGAAAAATTAACTCAAGGCTTGCTGGATGGTGAACAATTCCAAACTTTGCTTGGGGTTACCGGTTCCGGAAAAACATTTACGGTGGCCAATGTTATACAGGAAATACAACGTCCCACTTTAGTTTTGGCACACAACAAAACCTTAGCTGCACAATTATATTCGGAGTTCAAACAGTTTTTCCCCAATAATGCCGTGGAATATTTCGTATCCTATTACGATTATTACCAACCCGAAGCTTTTATGCCAGTCACCGGCGTTTTCATCGAGAAAGATTTGTCCATCAATGAAGAACTGGAAAAAATGCGATTAAGCACCACCTCTTCCCTTCTTTCTGGTCGAAGAGACATAATAGTCATTGCTTCCGTTTCTTGTATCTACGGTATCGGAAATCCCGTTGAATTTCAAAAGAACGTTATTGCTGTAGAGAAAAATCAAATGATTTCCCGAACCAAATTATTGAAAAGTTTGGTTCAAAGTCTGTATTCCAGAACCGAAGCCGATTTTACTCCCGGAAATTTTCGCATAAAAGGCGATACGGTTGAAGTATATCCAAGTTATGCGGATGATGCATTTAGAATTCACTTTTTTGGAGACGAAATAGAAGAAATAGAAAGCTTCGATGTCAAAACGTCCAAAGTCATTGAACGATACGAAAAACTCACTATATATCCCGCCAATATGTTTGTAACCTCTCCTGATGTGTTGCAAAATGCGATTTGGGAGATACAACAGGATTTGGTCAAACAAGTTGATTATTTCAAGGAAATAGGCAAACATCTTGAAGCCAAAAGGCTCGAAGAACGCACCAATTTTGATCTCGAAATGATTCGGGAATTGGGCTATTGTTCTGGTATCGAAAACTATTCACGCTATTTGGACGGAAGAGAAGCAGGATCGAGACCTTTCTGTTTATTGGACTATTTTCCAAAAGATTTTTTGATGGTCGTTGATGAAAGCCACGTAACCATTTCACAAGTACAAGCGATGTATGGAGGAGACAGAAGTCGAAAAGAAAATTTAGTGGAGTATGGATTCCGACTGCCGGCCGCAATGGACAATCGTCCATTAAAATTTGACGAATTTGAGGCAATGCAAAACCAAGTCATCTATGTTTCTGCCACTCCTGCCGACTATGAATTGCAAAAATGTGATGGTGTATATGTTGAACAAGTGATACGCCCAACAGGTTTATTGGATCCAATAATAGAAATTCGTCCTAGCTTGAACCAAATTGATGATTTGATCGAAGAAATTCAACTCCGTTGCGAATTGGACGAAAGAGTTTTGGTGACAACTTTAACCAAAAGAATGGCGGAAGAACTAGCCAAATACCTGACTAAAGTATCCATTCGTTGTCGCTACATTCACTCCGATGTAGACACACTGGAACGCATCGAAATCATGCAGGATTTACGAAAAGGATTATTTGATGTTTTAATTGGAGTGAATTTACTAAGAGAAGGATTGGATTTACCCGAGGTATCATTAGTAGCCATACTCGATGCAGACAAGGAAGGATTCTTAAGAAGCCATCGCTCACTAACACAAACCATAGGTCGTGCCGCAAGAAACTTAAACGGAAAAGCCATAATGTATGCTGATAAAATCACCAATAGTATGCAAAAAACGATTGATGAAACAAATTACAGAAGAACAAAGCAAATTAATTTTAACTTAGAGAATAATGTAGTTCCTCAAGCTTTAAATAAAAAAATCGAAAGCGCCTTTACCAACAACAAATTGGTGGAGTATGAATTGGGGCACATTATGAATGTTGCCGCCGAACCAGAAACTGCCTATATGTCCAAACCTGATTTGGAAAAACTCATTCGCGAAAAACGAAAAGCAATGGAAAAATCAGCAAAAGATTTGGACTTTATGCAAGCTGCGAAACTGCGTGATGAGATTAAAGCTTTACAAGCAAAAAATCATTAATTATGTTGTTCCTGAAAATGATCCAATAATACTTCTGGAGGAATCATAGTATTGGGAGATGCTTTCATTAATTTTAGAATACGATTGGTAGCACTTGGATTTAATCCCATATTGATGGCAATTTGACGAATAGCTTCTTCTTCTTTTTGATGCAAAACACCATCAACATGCATCAATAATGCCAAACGATAAAATTGCTGAATCCTTTCAAATTCTGATTTTATAACACCAGTTGGTAATTCTTGATTAAATAAATCTTTGAACTCTTTTCTACTGATTCCTAATTCTTGGGCAACAATCCAAACAAATTGATATTCGCGCTCATGTAATCGGCCATCAACAACTGAAAATGCAATCATTTCAGACAACAAATTGATCTTTTCTACGTGTGTGTTCATCTAATTATTTATTTTAGCTAAAATATTCTTTTTTTTTAAATCTTAAAATAAAATCACCTTGAAGTTAATTTACCTAATTCCGCTATTTTTATTTCTTAGTAAAACATCTGCCCAGGAGAATACTGCTTCCAAACAGGTTTCCACTTTTACCATGGAAGCTCCTCAACTAAAAACAAGCAGAAAAATTTGGTTGTACTTACCCAAAAATTACGAAACTTCGACCAAAAAATATCCCGTCATTTACATGCATGACGCCCAGAATTTATTTGATGCCAAGACTTCTTTTGCAGGAGAATGGAATGTGGACGAAAAACTAGACAGCTTGAGTGCACAAGTAATTGTGGTAGGAATTGAAAACGGTGGTGAAAAACGATTAGAAGAACTGACTCCCTATAAAAACGAAAAATACGGTGGCGGAAATGCAGATAAATATCTCGAATTTATTGTTAACACCCTAAAGCCTGAAATTGACAAAAAATACCGAACTAAAGCCAATGCCAAAAACACTACTATTATGGGAAGTTCTCTGGGTGGTTTGACTTCATTTTATGCCGTTATAAAATACCCTAAAGTTTTTGGAAAAGCGGGTGTCTTTTCTCCAGCTTTTTGGATTAACCGAAAGGATATAAATGATTATATGACAAACAGTAAAAAAATTAAGGCTAAAATCTACTTTCTATGCGGTGATTCTGAAGGGGATGATGACAGTATGGTAACCGACCTGAATCATATGGAAACTCTGTTAAATACAAACCGTTGCTACTGTCTGCATTTAAACAAAAAAGTAATTGTAAAAGGAGGACATCACAATGAGAAGTTATGGAGAGATGGTTTTACAGATGCTTTACTTTGGTTAGGGTATTGATATTTATGATTGCAGATTAACGATTTAAGATTTTTGCTTTTAGAAACACACATCAAAAATCTTAAATCTTTAATCAAAAATCTTAAATCTTTATTTTTTAGAATATTCTTTTTCCATTTGAGTAATAATGCTTTTTATGGCTTCAGAACCAATTCCTTTAGCTTTGATGACTTTATTTTTATCCAGAATATAAATCACGGGCGTTGTCACAACATCGTATTTATCCTTTAGATTATTGATATGGACGCCGTCATAGACATTAATCCAATCTATTTTGTTGTCAATAATGTATTTTTTGTATTTATCGAATTCATTTTGGGTATAAACCCCGAAAACTTTGACATCTTTCTTTTCTTTCAGCATATCGTGGTACATTTCGAGAATTTTCGGCACTTCCTTTTGGCAATGCCCACAGTCCACATCCCAAAAAAGAAGTATCAAATAATCGGCTTTTATACTCGACAAAGTCACATAGGATTGTTCAATTTCGGTTTTATTATCATAATAGATTTTGGTGATTTCCTCACTTGTTTTAGCGGTATCAAAACCCATTTTTGCAATTTTATCATGACCCGGAATGTCTATCATATAGAGCTCTGGCGCTGCCTTTCCTAGTTGTAATGGTGCTAAAATATTGCCTCTGTTTATGATAAGTTTAATCACACTGTCATCATAAACCCCCTTGGCTTTACCCGTTTTAAAATAATTATCTACCATATAAACAAACACCTTGTCCATTCCCATAATTTTTGGAATTTCATATGTTGAAGTAAAATAGGCCAATAAAAGCATATTCATTTTGGTGCCTTGTTTCGTTTTGAGCATCATACGATCAATCTCCACACAAATCGAATCGGGATGTTGTACCACAACCGAATTAAAATATTGCTTGATTTTATTGGCAAAAAATGGGTTGCGTAACATGGCATCGTCTTGGAAATTTACGCCATCCCAAAAATGTTTTTTATAATAGTTATAGGCAAAAATACTATCTGGTCTTCCGTTAGTGGCTTTAGGAATGTCCTTGGCTACTTTTTCAGTCTTTAAATTGATTATTTCGGAAAGATAGTTTCCCTTGTTTTGAGCAATAGTGTTCAAATCATTTTCCAGAATAGCCTCATTCAAGACTTTGAATTCCTTGGTTAGAAGTACTGTAGAATCAGATTTTCTCTGTTCTTTCACTGATTTTTTATAACTCTCAAATTCTTTATTTTTGGTTGTCACAAAACGAATGTAGTTAAAGAAATTTTCATTTTGCTTGGAATTAACGGCCTTTAAATTATCGAGTAAATCGGTTTTATCTGAATTGATTTGTTGTTTTTGGGTTTGTTCGTCTATAATGAAATCAAAATAATTTCCTTTTTCCTGACTGAGTAAAAAATAAACACCTTTGTCTAAATTATTCTTCCCTTTGAAAACAATATTCCCGTTCACCACTTTTTTGCAGGTATCCGAAATGTACAACTTATCAAATTGGTAAAAGGCTAGATAAGCAACGGTATCTTTACAATGCTGCAAATTAATCTTGATTTCATGACCTGACTGGGCTTGAGCAAACAGTAAACCAAAAAAGAGAACGAAACTCATTAAAATTTTCTTCATAATTCACAATAATCTTTGATACACTATTATAATAGATAGTTAAACAATTTTAGAAAATAATTCAAATTATTATATCCCAAAAATAATTGAATTTAAATCTAATTTCAAATAATTGACAAAGTGTTTTTACAGTCAAGAAAACAATATCAAGAAATTCATTTTGTAAATGCTTACCTTTGCGTTTTAAATAGTTAAAAAATGACAAATAACGATATATTCAAAAAACTTCGAGTAGCCTTGATGTTACGCGATGATCAAATAGTGGAAATTTTGGAATTGGTAGATTTTAGAATTACAAAATCAGAATTGGGTGCTTTTTTCCGTGATGAAAAACACGAAAATTACATGGAATGCGGAGATCAGGTTTTACGTAATTTCCTAAACGGATTGGTAATTCACTTGAGAGGAACCAAAGAAAATCCTAAAAACCCGAATGATGTTTTGGCCAAACACAAAGCTCAAATTCCAGCAAAAGAAAGTGATTCAAAAAGAGCTGAATTTAAACCAAAAGCAAAAGATGAAGAAAGAGCAAGAGGTGATCAAGCTCCTGGAAAATCTAGTACGGCAAAAAAACCTGCAAAAAAACAATACCCAAAAGGGAATTCAAAAACACCAGTTGTAGAGAAAGTTAAATATAACTTTGGAAAAAACAAAAAATCGTAATCCATTTTGAAAACAGCTTTAATAATAGGTAGCACTGGACTTATCGGTTCACAATTACTACAACTTCTTTTGGAAAGTGATCAATATTCAAAGATTATCACTTTCGTAAAAAGAGATACAGGTATTCAACACCCTAAATTAAAGCAACACATTATTGATTTTGACAAACCCGAAAATTATCACGATTTGATTGAAGGTGATGATTTCTTTTGCACCATTGGAACAACCATAAACAAAGCTGGAAGCAAAGAAGCTTTTCGAAAAGTCGATTATGAGTATCCAATGCAGTTCGCAAAAATTGCTGCAGAAAAAAAAATAAACCAGTTTCTGATTATATCTTCACTTGGAGCAGACGCAACTTCATCTAATTTTTATTTGAAAACGAAAGGTGAAATTGAGAATTTTCTTAAATTTTCAACACTTGAAAAAGTAAGCATTCTAAGACCCTCACTCCTTTTAGGCAATCGAACAGAATTCAGATTAGGTGAAAAAGTAGGCACTTTTTTCATGAAAGCATTCTCTTTTATGTTTGTTGGAAATATGAAAAAATACAAACCTATAGAAAGTGCCAAAGTTGCCAAGGCTCTTTTTGCAATAGCTCAACAAGACAACAAAGGATTTATAATTTATGAATCGGACTCGATTCAAGAGATAGGAAAATGATAAAATAGAAACCTGAATGAAAGTTCAGGTTTTTTTATGCCTAAGATTTATAAAAATTCACTCTCAACATAACAAACTATTTTTTAGGGACAGCTGTCAAAAAATTAATATTTTTTTGTTAAATTTGACATACAACCATCTATTAATCTTCAATTTAAACAGTAAGAAGAACAAGTATTGGCAATACTATTTTAGTAATTCTGTTGATTCAAAAGATGAATAAATATTGTGCCCTTTTTTTAAATTCCTACAAATACGTTTCTAAAACACTAATTTCTTAAAAAATTAATGCAAAAAAAAAACATACTATAGCCCATGTTAAATTTTACCTTTCAACATATAAACGCTACCAAAAAAAATAACGGCAATAGTTGGAAATCTATTTTCGTTTTTTTTGCTCTAATTTCCTTCCTTTCTACTGCTGCCCAAACCCCAAAAAAGGAAATGGATTCCATTGTTAAAGAAATTGGAATCAAAAATAGAATAAACCAGCTTATGCTTGAAAGCAAAGCAGAAAATGAGAAGAAAGCGAGACAGGAGAAATACATAAACTATCAAAAAGTCCAAAAACAAAATAGAATCTTCAATTTAATTGAATTAGAAGTCCAAAATGCAAAATTTCTATTAACAAGAGGATATGCTTATAAGGACATTACTGCAGAAATCCATCAATTGAAAGAATGGGAAGAATTTGCCGTTAAGGGAATTGTTGGAAAAAAATTCAGAGTAATGACTGACAGAAATCTTAGCTCAACTTCCATCTTACTTGACGAATTATTGAAACGTACCAGCAATCGCTTAAAAAAAATAAGCGTTGAAAATCAGCAGTTAAGCAGAACACAAGAAAAAATTGATTCCTTGGTAGCTGAAAAAAATCTATATTATGTCCCAATCGATTCCGTTGCTAGGGAAATTTACCGTCTGCAATCTCTAAAGATGAACACCGACATCAATCTAATCTCTGAAAGGTTAAAAAATGCAGTAGATAGTATCCAAACATTGGAGATTATGGGTGACCAATTAAAATTTAAAATTGAGTCCGACATAATTGAAAATGACAGACTCCGGAAATTAGAAGTGGATCAATTATTCACAAAAAAAGTTCCTGTTTTTGAACGCCTTGACATTAAAAAGTTAATGATTGAAGACCCTCTGACCTTTTCATTAAAAACCAACTATTTGGTACTATATTTTTATTTGATAAACAATAAAAATTCGATTCTAATGATGCTGATTCTAATAATCGGCACAGCAGTATATTTTAAATTGCAAAAGAGAAAATTCCTTGATTTGGGATATGAAAAAAATATGTTATTTAATATATATATTCTAAACAGCCCTATTGCAACCGCCCTTTTGGCTGTCCTGAATTTGTACCAATTCGTTCTTCCTATGCCACCGCTTATTTTTTCAATTATAGCTTGGACAATATCGACCATTGCATTGACTATAATGATGTGGAAATCGATTAATACTTTTATTTGGAAAATTTGGGTAGCAATTTTTCTATTGAATTTGGTTGCCTTTTTTGACATTATAATTTTAATTCACTTTGTTGGTGAGTCCTTTTTAATTTTGGCGATTAATTGTTTAGGAATCGGAATAGGTGTTTATGCATTCAAGAACAGGGCACAAATTCAAAGAAAAGTTTATTTCTGGTATATCATTATAGCAACCATCTTTCAATTCTTTTCCTTCTATTATTTGCTAAACGGCCATTATAATTTAGGTAAATTTTTAATGACAAAAGCAGTTTATACTATTATAGTGGTGTTTTCTCTCTACAGCACCTTTATTATAGTCAAAGAAATTAATTTGATATCCAAAATTCTGGAAGCTGATGATGAAGATGAACCGAAGAAAACTCTAAACGGTATTCCCCATCAATTTACCCTTGGTTTTTATCTAATTCTCTTTCTCTGCTGGTTTTTGTTGATGATAAGAAACACGTATACCTTCCAAAATTTCGTTGATCCTTTCAGAAATACCATATCCGAGCCTAGAAGCATTGGAAACATCACGTTCACATTTGAAAATATTCTAACATTCATTGTTGTGATTCTATTGTCCAGTTTCCTTGCAAGAGTAGTTTCTTTTTTGGCATCAGACAATCAAATCATCAAAAATAAAAACAAAACCAAAAATTTTGGAAGCTGGTTATTTCTATCCCGAATAACCATTGTGACTTTAGGCGTTTTACTTGCTTTTGCATCTGCTGGAATTCCTTTGGACAAAATAACCTTAATCATTAGTGCATTGGGAGTTGGTATTGGTTTTGGTATGCAAAGCCTCGTGAACAATCTAATAAGTGGATTAATCATTGCTTTTGAAAAACCAGTGAGTTTGGACGACATTATAGAAGTTGGCACACAATCCGGAAAAATGAAATCAATCGGCATTAGAAGTAGCGTGGTCACAACATTTGACGGAGCCGATGTAATCATTCCAAACGGAGAATTATTAAATCAAAATTTAACCAATTGGACTCTTGGAAGCAGTAGTCGCAGATCAGAAATTCGATTTGGTGTAGCCTACGGAACCGACTTAGAATTGACCAAAAAATTACTTTTTGAAATCCTTGAAAAAAACGAAAATGTACTTATGAAACCGATGCCTGCAATTTGGTTTACCAGATTTGGTGACAGTTCGATTGACTTAGTTCTGAAATACTGGATTAGCCACTTTGATTTTGATAATGAAACAAGGAGTGAAATGATAATTGCTATTGACAAAACATTAAAAGAAAACAATATTGTCATACCATTTTCACAACAGGATATTCACATTATAAATAAAGAAATTGAACCCGAGCCCGATTCAGAACCTGAGATTTAACACAAAAAAACATTTAAGAACTGCAGCTTAACATTGAGCAACCTACTTTATCTCTGGCCCAATCGGGTCTTTTGGCAAACCATTTTTGATTTTCTGGCTGTTCATCATAAGGTTTTTTAAGCAATTCAAACAATTCATTCAGTAAAGAATAATCTCCTTTATCGGCCTCATCAATACTCAACTGCGCCATATAATTTCGCAATACATATTTGGGATTTACCAAATTCATAAAGAGCTTTCTTTCATCATCGGTTAGTGTTTCTTGATTTATTCTATTACTATAATGTTCGAGCCATATATGCCATTTATTCAGAATAGATTCATTAAGATCTTTTTCACTATAAAAAGCTTCTTTGATTTTATCCAAAGCAATTTCGGTCGAATCCTCTTTTTGAACACTACCAAGATTTCTAAAAAAGATAGTCATATCGGTTTCAATTAACTGAAGAAGCTCCGTCAAACTTTCAATTAAAACGGCATCCTCGTCCTTGCTTATTTTGAGACCAAGCTTATTACGCATCATATTCAAATACTCTTTTTGATAACCACTACCAAAGCCATTCAAAATAGCTTCAAGCGGTTTGGCATCATTAATTAAGGGATACAAAGCATTAGCTAATTGGTATAAATTCCACAAAGCAATATCAGGTTGATTGCCAAATCGGTATCTTTTGTGCTGATTGTCGGTTGTATTGGGAGTCCAATTGGGATTATAATCTTCCAGCCATCCATAAGGACCATAGTCAATCGTAATACCGTGAATCGACATATTATCGGTATTCATAACGCCGTGAACAAAACCTACTCGTTGCCAATGAACAATCATTTCTAGCGTAGTTTGGGACACCGCTTGAAAAAAGGCTAGGTATTTTTCGACACCTTGACTTTTAATATTCGGAAAATGATGTTTAATGGTATAATCTGCTAATAATTGAAGTGTAGTATGATCTTTCCTCGAAGCAAACAATTCAAAATTTCCAAAACGTATAAACGAAGGCGCCACTCTACAAACTATGGCTCCTTTCTCATAAGCAGGATTTCCATTATATAAAACATCTCTTAAAACCTGATCGCCGGAAAGCATAAGCGAAAGCGAGCGAGTTGTGGAAACACCGAGATAATGCATGGCTTCGGCACACAAATGCTCTCTAATAGAAGAACGCAATACTGCAAAACCATCGGCTGTACGGGAATATGGCGTAGGGCCTGCTCCTTTTAATTGCAAGGTGTACAATTTATCATTATGCAGTATTTCGGTTAGATTAATCGCACGGCCATCTCCCAACTGTCCAGCCCAATTTCCGAACTGATGTCCAGCATAAGCTAAAGCATACGGTTTGGTTTCTGGATAAACGGTTTTCCCCGAAAAAGTATTTAGAAAATCATCTGAATGAATATCTTCCTGAGACAATCCTAAAGAATTGGCCACCTCAACTGAAGCATGAATCAAAGACGGATTTGAAGGCTTTTTTGGTTCTACATAAGAAAAACAAGCTTGTTCTACTTGTCTCGGAATATTGATTTCAGTCGAATCAGCAGGCAATTCTGAAGTAAAATTATTTTGTATATGAAGTTTCATTTGGTAACAGATATATAAACTAGCATAATTACAACTAGTATTGTAAAGATATTCGATAATTTACACTTAATTATTCGGTAATGATAATTTTATTTTATAACCAAAATCGTTTTGCTTATAAGAATGAAGAAACAAAAAATCCCGAGCTTTCGCTCAGGATTTCATTATACTTTGAAATGCACTACAGTGCATCTCTACAGAATCTTATATTAAGAAAGCGCCGCTTTAACTTGATCAGCTGCTTCTTGGAATTCAACAGCAGATAAAATTGGCATTCCAGAATTATCAATTAATTCTTTTGCTATAGCAGCATTTGTACCTTGTAAACGAACAATGATTGGCACTTTTATTGCATCACCCATATTTTTGTAAGCATCAACAACTCCTTGTGCCACACGGTCACAACGAACGATTCCACCAAAAATATTAATCAAAATTGCTTTTACGTTTACATCTTTTAAGATAATACGGAAAGCAGTTTCAACACGTTTTGCATCAGCAGTTCCACCTACATCAAGGAAGTTTGCAGGTTCAAAACCAGCGTACTTAATTAAATCCATAGTTGCCATTGCAAGACCTGCACCATTAACCATACATCCTACAGTCCCGTCAAGATCTACGTAGTTCAATCCTACTTCTTTTGCTTCAACCTCGATTGGATTTTCCTCACGAACGTCACGCATATCAGCATATTTCTTTTGTCTGTATAAAGCATTATCATCGATATTTACTTTAGCATCTACAGCTAAAATTTTATCATCCGAAGTTTTCAAGACTGGGTTGATTTCAAACATAGAAGCATCAGAACCAATGTAAGCATTGTATAATGAATCGATGAATTTAACCATTTCCTTGAAAGCATTTCCAGAAAGACCTAAGTTAAAAGCAATTCTTCTTGCTTGAAAACCTTGCAATCCAACAGCTGGATCAATTTCTTCAGTAAAAATTAAGTGTGGAGTATGTTCTGCCACTTCTTCAATATCCATTCCACCTTCAGTAGAATACATGATCATATTACGTCCTGTAGCTCTATTCAAAAGAACAGAAACATAAAACTCAGAAGTTTCACTTTCACCTGGATAATAAACATCCTCAGCAATCAAAACTTTGTGCACTTTTTTTCCTTCAGCAGAAGTCTGAGGTGTGATTAATTGCATTCCGATTATTTCTTCTGCAATTCCTTCTACTTTGTCAATTCCTTTGGCAAGCTTTACTCCACCACCTTTTCCACGACCACCTGCGTGTATTTGGGCTTTCACAACATACCAACTTGTACCAGTTTCGGTAGTTAATTGTTTTGCAGCAGCTACAGCTTCTACAGGACTATTGGCTACAATTCCGCGTTGAATGCGAACTCCATAGCTAGCTAAAATTTCTTTTCCTTGATATTCGTGTATGTTCATAATATAGAATTTGTCTGGATTCTGAATCTATTTCAGAATAAAAGTGGCACAAAAATAGCAAAATTTAATTTAATTGAAATTTTTTTTAATTATAATAACATATAAAAGTAAAAAATAGCGAATCTTTTATCTCAATCGTTATAGTATAAAAAATTTAAATATTCTCAGCATTTTTGTTAAAATAATTATCCTCAAAAAGTATAATCCTATATTTATTACAAAAATCAAGCATTTTTAAAATTTATAAAAATATTTTTTGAAGATATGTCAATTCCGAAAGGAAAAATCAGCATTATTATCAAATATTCATACCTTTTTTAATTTTATAGCAAAAATAGAACCTAAACACTGTATTCATTAGTTATATGTTATGAAATCTTTAATTTTGTAAAAAAAAATATCAAGCATGAGAGTTAAAGAACAAGGCCTTTATTTACCCGAATTTGAACACGACAACTGTGGCGCAGGATTTATATGTAATTTGAACGGAATTAAGTCTAATGATATTATTCATAAAGCGCTAGATATCCTTATAAAGTTAGAACATCGTGGAGCTGTAAGCTCTGATGGAAGAACTGGAGATGGTGCTGGAATCTTATTTGATATCCCACACGCATTCTTTAAGAAAGTTTGTGATTTTGAAATCCCAGAAGTTAGAGAGTATGCTGTAGGAATGGTTTTTATGCCTAAAAGTACAAACCAAGTGGCATTTTGTAAAACCACTTTTGAAGACGCTATAAAAGATCAAAATCTATCTATTTTAGGATGGAGAGATGTTCCTGTTGATGTTTCTAATTTAGGGCAAATTGCCGCAGAAAAAGAACCAACCGTTAAACAAGTATTTGTTGGTAAAAACGGTCTAGATATCACAGAACAACAATTCAACGCCAAATTATTCTTGGCCAGAAAAATTGCTGAACATACAATTCGTAATTCAAGAACTTCGGAAAGTCATATGTTTTACTTTTCAAGCTGTTCTACAACTACTATTATATATAAAGGTCTATTGATGCCCGAAGACATTAGCAGATACTATACTGATTTATTAGATGACGATTTAGTGACCCGATTGGCTTTGGTTCACCAACGTTTTTCTACAAACACTTTCCCTTCTTGGGATTTGGCACAACCATTTAGATACATGTGTCACAATGGTGAAATCAATACTTTGAGAGGAAACGTAAGCAGAATGCGTGCTCGTGAAGAATTGATGAAAAGTGATGTTTTTGGAGAAGATCTAAAAAAATTATTCCCAATCATTTTAGAAGGAAAATCAGATTCAGCTTCTATGGATATGGTTGTTGAGTTATTATTAATGACTGGACGTTCTTTACCGGAAGTTATGATGATGGTTGTTCCTGAAGCTTGGGAAAAACACAAAACCATGTCTGATGAAAAGAAAGCATTCTACGAATATAATGCTTGTATCATGGAGCCATGGGATGGTCCTGCGTCTATACCATTTACAGATGGAAATGTTATTGGAGCATTATTAGACAGAAATGGATTGCGCCCTTCTCGTTATACATTAACCAAAAGCGGATTTGTGATCATGTCATCAGAAATTGGTGTACTTGACATCAAACCAGAAGACGTAGTACAACACGGAAGATTGGAGCCAGGAAAAATGTTCCTTGTTGACATGAATGAAGGCCGTATTATTGAAGACGAAGAAATCAAACATTCAGTTGTAACAAAGCGTCCTTATAGAGAATGGTTGGATAAGAATTTATTACAATTGGCTAAAATCCCTTATACGAACAATCCAATTCCAACTGAAAAAATAGATTTTGAAACAAGACAACGTCTTTTTGGCTATACAATTGAAGATTTAAAAACGATCATTAATCCAATGGGTGGTCAAGGTAATGAAGCATTGAGTTCTATGGGTAATGACACCCCTCTTGCAGTATTATCAGATCAACCACAATTATTATATAACTATTTCAAACAATTATTCGCACAAGTAACCAACCCTCCTTTGGATGGTATTCGTGAAGAAATAATCACTGATACTAGTTTGGCAATTGGTGGAGATTATAACATCTTTGACATTACCGACATTCACTGTAAAAAAATTAAAATTCAGAACCCTGTTATCTCTAATGAGGATTTAGATAAAATAAGAAGCATTGATCATGTCGATTTCAAATCGGTTACCATTTCTACTTTATACAAAATAGAAAAAGGGGTAAATGGTATGGAGCGTGCTTTAGAAAAATGTGTACAAGCAACTTTCAAAGCGGTTTCTGAAGGATGTAATATTGTTATCCTTTCAGATAGAGGCGTAAGCAAAGAATTGGCTCCAATCCCAATGTTATTGGCTACATCTTATATTCACCACTCTTTGAACATACTAAAAGTTCGTTCTAAATTTGGTATTATAATCGAATCTGCTGAACCACGTGAACCACATCATTTTGCTTTATTATTCGGATACGGTGCCAGTGCCATCAATCCTTATATGGTAAATGAAATTCTTCATGACCAAGTAAACCAAGGATTTATTACTGGGGTAAAAGCAGATTATGCAATTACAAACTATAATAAAGCAATTGCAAAGGGGATTTTAAAAATTATGAATAAAATTGGTATCTCTACTTTACATTCTTATAGAGCTGCTCAGATTTTTGAAATTTTAGGTTTAAACAAAACATTCACTTCAAAGTATTTCCCTTACACTCCTTCTAGAATTGAAGGTATTGGACTAATGGAAATTGAAAGAGAAGTTAAGAAAAGATACCAAAATGCATTTCCAAAAGCAGAAATTGCAAATCTGTTACCATTAGAAATTGGAGGTATTTACAGATGGAGAAGAAACGGTGAAAAACACATGTTCAATCCAACTACCATTTCAAAATTACAACAAGCCGTTCGATTGAATAGCCCAGAAAGTTATAAAGAATACTCCAAAATGGTCAACGATCAAAGCGAAAACTTGATGACCATCAGAGGTTTATTTGAATTCAACAATCTTGATCCTATTTCTATTGACGAAGTAGAACCATGGACTGAAATTGTAAAAAAATTCAAAACAGGTGCTATGTCTTATGGATCCATTAGCCAAGAAGCGCATGAGAATCTAGCGATTGCCATGAACAGAATTGGTGGAAAAAGTAATTCAGGTGAAGGTGGAGAAAATGCAAAACGTTTCCAAAAAGAAATGAATGGAGACTCTAAAAACAGCGCCATCAAACAAGTTGCTTCTGGAAGATTTGGAGTTTCGATCAATTATTTGACAAATGCTCAAGAGATTCAAATTAAAATGGCTCAAGGAGCAAAACCTGGAGAAGGTGGACAATTACCAGGTGAAAAAGTTGTGCCTTGGATTGCCGAAACAAGAAATTCTACTCCTTATGTAGGTCTTATTTCTCCTCCCCCTCATCACGACATTTATTCTATTGAAGATTTATCTCAATTGATATTTGATTTAAAAAATGCCAACAGAGAAGCTAGAGTAAACGTTAAGTTGGTTGCTGAAGTTGGAGTTGGAACAATTGCTGCGGGTGTTGCCAAAGCAAAAGCCGATGTTATCTTAATTTCTGGATATGATGGAGGAACTGGTGCTGCACCATTAACATCATTACAACACACAGGTATTCCATGGGAACTTGGTCTAGCCGAAGCACAACAAACTTTAATCTTGAATGACTTAAGAAGTCGTGTGGTTTTAGAATGTGATGGTCAATTGAAAACAGGACGTGACGTAGCTATTGCTGCCTTACTTGGAGCTGAAGAATTTGGATTTGCGACTGCGCCTCTTGTAGCTTCTGGTTGTATCATGATGAGAGCTTGTCACTTGAATACTTGCCCTGTAGGTATTGCAACACAAGATCCAGAATTGAGAAAAAATTTCAAAGGAACACCAGAACACGTTATTAACTTTATGTATTTTATTGCCGAAGAGTTAAGAGAAATCATGGCTCAACTTGGTTTTAGAACATTGAAAGAAATGGTTGGACAATCTCAAAAGTTGAATGTTAATAAAGCAATTAAACATTATAAAGCTAATGGATTGGATTTATCTACCATTCTTTATAAACCAGAGAAAGCAAAAACAGTTCCAAACCATAATACTACTACTCAAGACCACGCATTAGAAAACGTACTTGATTTTGATATCATTAAAGCTGCTATTCCTTCTATTTACAGAAAAGAAAGAACAAGAGTTACTTTTGACATCAAAAATACAGACCGTTCTGTTGGAGCCATTTTAAGTAATGAGATTTCAAAAATATATGGTGCTCAAGGATTACCGGAAGATACAATTCTTGTTGACTTTACAGGTTCTGCCGGACAAAGTTTTGGAGCATTTGCAACTAATGGATTGTCATTCAAAATTCACGGAAACTGTAATGACTATTTAGGAAAAGGACTTTCTGGAGGAAAATTAATTATTAAAGTCCCTCCTACTGCCACTTTTAGTCCAGAAGACAACATTATCATTGGTAATGTAGCTCTTTATGGTGCGATTACTGGAGAAGCCTACATTAATGGTATGGCCGGAGAACGTTTTGCTGTTAGAAATTCTGGAGCAACAGCTGTTGTAGAAGGAATTGGAGACCACGGTTGTGAATACATGACTGGAGGAACAGTAGTTGTTCTTGGTAAAACAGGTAGAAACTTCGCAGCTGGTATGAGCGGTGGTGTTGCTTATGTATATGATGCCAAAAAGAAATTTGAAGATGGATTGTGCAATATGGAAATGGTTGCCTTAGAAACATTAGAAGAAGAAGATTTAGCTAAATTAAGACGCCTAATCAAAAATCATTCGATGTATACCAATAGCCCTTTAGCAAAACGCCTTTTAGCGGATTGGGAAAACGAAAGCAAACATTTCATTAAAGTGATGCCAACAGATTACAAAAAAGCATTACAAAGACTGGCAGAAGAAAAGCAAATTGAAGAATTAATAGCACAATAGTCATGGGGAAAATAGGTGGATTTAAAGAATATAATAGAACCGACGAAAGTAACGTTGCTGTTCTAGAAAGAGTTACAAATTATAATGAATTTACAATTCCATTATCAAAAGAAAAAATCAAAGAGCAAGGTTCCAGATGTATGGATTGCGGAATCCCTTTTTGTCACAGCTCCTGTCCATTAGGAAATTTAATTCCTGATTTTAATGACATGGTGCACCAAGAAGAATGGGAAAGTGCATTGCAGATTCTACAATCTACAAATAACTTCCCTGAATTCACAGGTCGTTTATGCCCTGCTCCATGTGAAAAATCATGTGTACTAGGAATTATCCAAGAACCGGTTGCAATCGAAAATATTGAAAAAAATATAATTGAAAGAGGTTTTGCCGAAGGTTGGATCAAACCACAAACACCAGAAAAAAGAACAGGAAAAACTGTTGCAGTCGTTGGATCTGGCCCAGCTGGATTGGCAGCAGCACAACAATTGAACCGTGCAGGTCATACGGTTACCGTTTTTGAAAGAGACAATGCAATAGGTGGTTTATTACGTTACGGAATTCCAAATTTCAAATTGGAAAAAGGAATTATAGATAGACGTGTAAAAGTATTGGAAGCTGAAGGAATTACTTTTAAAACCAATGTAAACGTAGGAGTAAACTTTAGCGTAGCAGAATTAGAAGCTTTTGATTCTATCGTATTATGCGGTGGAGCAACCGAAAGAAGAGGATTACCTACTAAAGGTGCCGATAGCAAAGGTGTTGTTCAAGCTATGGATTTCTTGACTCAACAAACCAAAGTATTGTACGGCGAAAAAATTGAAGATCAAGTATTGGCAACTGGAAAAGATGTAATCGTAATTGGTGGTGGAGACACAGGATCAGATTGTGTTGGAACATCAAACAGACATGGTGCAAAATCGGTCACTAATTTTGAAATCATGCCGAAACCTCCAGTAGGAAGAAGCGAAACTACACCATGGCCATTTTGGCCGTTGCAATTAAAAACATCTTCTTCCCATGAAGAGGGTTGCAACAGAAACTGGTTGATTAATACTAAAGAATTCCTTGCTAACGAAAAAGGAGAATTAGTTGGATTGAAGACCGTTGAAGTGGCTTGGAAAATGGTTCCTGGTCAAAGACCTGAATTAATAGAGAAAGAAGGTTCTGAGAAAATTTGGCCTTGCGATTTAGCTTTGTTAGCCCTTGGATTTACAGGTCCAGAAAAAACATTAGCGGAGCAATTAGGTATAGAAGTCGATATTAGAACTAACTATAAAGCAACCAACTATCGAACTAATGTTCCACATATTTTTACAGCTGGTGATATGAGAAGAGGCCAGTCTTTAATTGTATGGGCCATCTCTGAAGGTCGTGAAGCAGCTAGAGAAGTTGATTTATACTTAATGGGCTTCACCAATTTACCAACAAAAGGTAATGGCGATTTACCTGCTTTATAATATTTGAACTAAAAATTAAAAATCCCTTGATATCATTTTTGTCAAGGGATTTATTTTTTAAAACGCATCAGAATTCAAACTTCGTTAAAAATTTAATTATTCAACAAAACAAACGTTAACTAAATACTGTTTTATCAATACAAAAACACAATTAATAAACTTCCGGAATAAATTTAGAATTTTAGAATAAAGTTAAAAAAATTCACAAACACGAACTAATTGTTGTAATTTAAACAATTTGTTATAATTTGTTAAATAACCGCAAATTGTTTGGTCGTAATACCAAAGAATAATAAATTTGTCAAAAATAATAAGCAATATCAAGATGCAAGCAAACGATTTACTACACTTAGCAGAACAATTTGGAAGTCCACTTTATGTGTATGATGCCGAAAAAATACAATCCCAGTATAATCGATTAACGAAGGCTTTTTCTAAGGTTTCCAATTTACGCATCAATTATGCAATGAAAGCATTGTCTAATGTCGCTATTCTCCAATTATTGAGAGATATGGGATCTGGATTGGACACTGTTTCTATTCAAGAAGTACAGTTAGGATTACATGCTGGTTATGCACCGGAAAAAATATTTTACACCCCAAATGGTGTTTCTCTTGAAGAAATTGAAGAAGTACATGCATTGGGAGTTCAAATCAACATTGATAACTTATCTATATTGGAGCAATTTGGAGCAAAACATCCACATGTTCCAGTTTGTATTCGTATCAATCCACATGTAATGGCAGGTGGAAATGCTAATATTTCGGTAGGACATATCGACAGCAAATTTGGTATTTCTGTACATCAATTGCCACATTTGGTTCGTATTGTTGAGAATACAAATATGAACATCGTAGGTATACACATGCATACCGGTTCAGACATATTGGATATTGAAGTGTTTTTATACGCTGCCGAAATTTTATTTGACGCCGCCAAAAACTTCAAAAATCTAGAATTTTTAGATTTCGGAAGTGGATTTAAAGTTCCTTACAAAAAAGATGATATTGCTACTGACATTGACGAATTAGGTAAAAAATTATCAAAAAGATTCAATGCTTTTTGTACTGAATATGGCAAAGATTTGACTTTGATTTTTGAACCAGGTAAATTTTTAGTAAGTGAAGCTGGATTCTTTTTGGCTAAAGTAAACGTGGTAAAACAAACAACTTCTACAGTATTTGCTGGTATAGACAGTGGCTTCAATCACTTGATTCGACCAATGCTTTATGGTTCACAACATTTCATAGAAAACATATCAAATCCGAAAGGAAAAGAGCGTTTTTACTCGGTTGTAGGATACATTTGTGAAACAGATACGTTTGCAACCAACAGAAGAATTTCTGAAATTAAAGAAGGAGATATTTTAGCTTTCCGCAATGCTGGAGCTTATTGCTTTTCAATGTCTTCTAATTACAATTCAAGATACAAACCAGCAGAGGTTTTATGGATGAATGGACAAGGATACTTAATCCGAGCTCACGAAAAATTTGAAGACTTACTTCAAAATCAAATTCCGTTGCCTGTAGGTGCAGCCGCAACAGTTTAATATAAAAAATCCCGTCTAGTTCTAAAAAACAAGACGGGATTTCTTTTTTTTATATATACCACTAAGGATTTGTGAACTTCTCAACGCTATTGTGTATCGGTTTTATCGTTTTTAAATAGGCGTAAATTGCTTTTAAATCTTGTTCTTTCATTCCGCCATACATTGTCCAAGGCATAACTGTATTAAAAAATCCTTTTGAAATTTTATTAGGAACATAACTACTGTCTGTATAAGATTTAAAGCGTTTAACAAAATCAGCCTCTGTCCATTTACCAATTCCGGTCTCTTTATCTTGAGTAATATTGGCCGAACGTGCAATACCTCCAGTCACCATTGGAAACTCAAAACCACCCGCCAATTCCATGCCTTCAATTGGTTTTCCTTTTTCTTGTTTCGAATGGCATTCCGAACAAGAAGCGGCATTAAACAAGTAACCTCCGTAAGCAACAGCATCACTTTCATTTGGTTTAGTGGAAAAATGGGGCTCATCCGGAATTGTATTAATTATAAAACTCATAGGAAAATCAGGTTCAGATTCAGGAACTATATTTTTGATAGGTTTCAAAGTTCTTAAATATACAATGATGGATTCCAAATCACCTTTATCCATTTTTCCAAAATGAGGATGTGGCATTATTGGAAACAAAGCTTCACCATTTTTTGAAACACCACTAGCAATTGCTCTCAAAACTTCTCCATCTGTCCAATCACCAATACCAGAAGGCGTAATGTTTTTTGCATAAAAACTACCAGGAAAACCAAACCTCTGATCAAAAACTTCTCCTCCTTTACCTAAAGTCCCATCTACCAATGGTCCCGAAAATTCATTCCAATTACGAGTGGAATGACAATCAATACAAACGCAAACATGGGTTGCAAGATACTTTCCTCGTTCCAATCGGCTTGCCGTTGGTTTGACACTGAGATATTCGATTTTCCCAACATTAGGCAAAGCCACTTTTACATATAATAAAATTGTCACAACCACAATGACAACTAATAGCAAGGTTCCTTTGATAATTTTCTTCATAATTTAGATTTATTTAGACAAAACAATTCAAATTTAACAGTTTCATCCTAGACCATCCTTTCAAAAATAAGAAAAAAAGTAATAAAAATAAAAATCCCATCCGCATAAACGAATGGGATTATAAAAAATTTCAAAAAAGTAATTATTTTTTAACAAACAATTCTTCTAAAACTTGAGATTCTGAACCATTTGGGGTAGTAATCTTTAACATTTTAGAAAGCGTAGGAGCTATTTCTGTTATGTATTCTTTTTTATTTGACTCTCCTTGCGGAACATGCCATCCGTAAAAAAGTAAAGGCACATTAGTATCATAACTATTAGGAGTTCCATGTGTAGTGCCAGTTTCTATACTTTCCAAATACCCTGCACCTTCAAGAATAACAAGATCACCACTTTGTTTTGGGTCATATCCTTTAAAAATAAAACTTAAATAATAATCTTGAGCAGAACCTGCTAAAATATCTTCTTGAGTATACACTCTTTTCACATACACTTGCGTCATTAAAAAGTCTTTGAAACTTTGTTTCACTCTTGCCAATTCCAATCCTTTTTGTTTTATAACGTCTCTATCTAAGTAAACATTAAAGTTGGAATAATTCAACACTAAATTAACCCCAAAAGTATCGGTAGAAAATTTACTCAACGAAGCAAAAATATCTTTGGAAGGAATGTTGGTCACATTGTATTTATGATCTTTCAAATAAATCGGATTTTCGGCAACAGCATGATCCGCAGTCAAGAAAACTAAGTAATTATCCTTACCGACTGTTTTATCCAAGTAATCCAAAAATGCAGCAATGGTAAGATCCAAACGTAAATAAGTGTCTTGAATCTCCATAGATCTTGGCCCAAAAGTATGTCCAACATAATCGGTTGAAGAAAAACTTACTGCCAAGAAATCGGTAATATTATCTTTCCCCAATTCCTCTTTATCAATAGCTCTCATAGCTAATTCAGCCAAAAAATCATTCCCAAATGGAGTCGTTTTCAAAACTTCCATTCCGGTTTCTTTGTAAATTTTATTTAAATCATACGGAAACACAGGTGGTAAAGATTTATCTAATCTTCCTTCATATGGATTGTTATCAGGCAAACTTTCGTTGTAAGTATCAATCGGCTTCAACAAACTCCATCCTTTATCGATATATTTCATATAATTCTTTTCACTGTTGAATTGAGTAACCCAATCTGGCATTTTATCCCCATAAAAACTACTTGAAATAAACGCTCCCGACTTAGTACACCAAAATGCCCAATTCGCAAAATGACCCGCTGGCAAAATAGCGCCACGATCCTTAATACTCAAACCGATCACTTTCCCATTAAAGTTGGTTGCCATACGCAATTCATCAGTAATTGTAGTGCTCAATAGGTTTTTGGGAGACATCGCCCCTTCTTTTTCAGTACCTTCCACTAGCGTTTTAACACTGGCATCATCCGTACAATACATGTTTTTTCCAGCAGAACGAATGTACCAATCATTTCCTATTATTCCATGCACAGCAGGTGTTGTACCTGTGTAGATAGAAGCATGTCCAGGAGCAGTAAACGTAGGCACATAATTATAATTCATATTATAAAAAGTAAACCCTTTATCCATCAGTCTTTTAAAACCATTAGTTGAAAAATCATCCGAAAAACGATATAAATACTCCATTTTCATTTGATCTACAACGATTCCAACAACCAATTTAGGGCGTTGTTGTGCTTGACTACTAATAGAAAAAACACATACTAAAAACAAAACAATTTTTCTCATAATAAATTTTTAATAGTACACAAAAATACACTTTATCTTGTAAAAAAAGTCTAAAACAAAATAACTAATACAATAAATTAACCCATTGATAACCAAAAATTAGTAAATCATCAAAACAATCTGGGCATGACCCCATTAAGGAAAGATGCCAACTCAACTTTACGAGTATTCGGCCTCTTTCCCTAATGCCGTAGAGCTATCCGCGCTACTTCGGTAGCTAGCTTCAAATAAAATTCACTGAACTCCTATGAAAATAAATGTATAGTGAAGTAATCCCTCACGCACTGCAATCAAGACCTTTTTGAGAAATTAAGAACTTTCATTTTCATAAGCTAAAAACAAAAAATAAATATTAAATTTGAGTACAAAACCACTGACTATGAACATGTACGACAACGAAAATACCGTTCAAAAATCATTTGATGAAACTTATTTATCCGAAGATCTCTTACAAGCCCAATGGGCCGAATTTACGGAACTCAAAAAAGTCATCTCCGAAACATATTCAAAAAAAGGAAGTCCGCTTACCCTTTTGGACATTGGAATAGGAAGTGCCAGAATAGCACGTCACCTAAGTGCCATTCCCGAAATGTGGCAGATGATAGAAAACTACGAAGGTACCGATAATGCCGAAGCCTGTATAAAACTTGCCCAAGCAACAGCCGAAGAACTGCACATTGAAGACAAACTAAAAGTACATCTACTCGATGCTGTCAATTTAAATCAGCTTCAGAAAAAATATGATTTAATCATTTGTACTTGGTTTACTCCAGGCAATTTTTATCCCGATAATTTCCCTTTCAATGAGTATAATGATTCCTATAAAAGATTGGATTTATCAAAGAATGAAAAATTTACAACTATTTTTTCAAATGCCTATTCTTTACTACAACCAAATGGAGAAATAATTCTTGGTGCCTGCTACATTGACAATGGCAACACCCGAAAAAAACAGGAGCAATCTTATCAAAAAATGGGAATGAAAATAATCACAAATGCCAGCGATAGCTTTACTGCCACCAAAGAGCAATTTTGGTCACAAAGATTTACAAAAGAAAAAATTAAAAATTATTTGTCTTTTGTAAAACCCGAAAATATAGTTTTTACGCCTCTTGATCCTTATGATTATGCGATGCAAATCAGGATTAAAAAAGAGTAATCAACTCTTTTTTTTATTCAAAATTGACAATATTATAAGCGAATACCCTATCTTCATATTTGACGTACAGTTGTTTCCTGTTATCTTGTTTTTTTCGGGTAATAAAGGAAAGAGTACAATCTTCTCCATTGTTATCTTTACAAACAAATGGATAAACAAGATCAGTTGTACTTTCTTCAACAGGAAGAGATTCGATAATTTCAAACAACTGAATTACTTCCGAATAAATCACAATTCTATTTTTGTTGGTATCCAAATTTACCAATATACTTACTGGTTTTAATTCGCTCCAATCACCAAATTTGCCTTTCCCCTCTTTCACTGAAACACTTAAACCCGTTGTTTTGAATTTATAGGTTTGACTAAATCCATGATTCAATCCAAAAAAAAGAAACAATAATAGAGACCCTATTTTTAACTTACTCATTATCTTAAAATTTGTATGAAAACAAATATAACAATTTTAAAAACCAAATGAAACTACTTCCAGCTTTGCTTGTTTAAATTCGGCAATCATCTCATTTACTATATCTTTTGCCGGCAATATTTCTTTGATTAGTCCCGCTATTTGACCAATTTCCAATTCCCCTTCAATCAAATCCCCTTCAAACATTCCTCTTTTGGCTCTAGCCCTTCCTAGTAGAGTAGCCAGTTCTTCTTTAGTCGGACATTTTTCATACAACTCCTGTACGTCTTTATAAAATTTATTTTTAATCAAACGAACAGGTGCAAGTTCTTTCAGTGTCAATTGAGTGCCTCCTTCTTGGAGATCAATAATAGTTTGCTTAAAATTTTGATGTGAAGAAGACTCCAACGAAGCGGCAAATCTACTCCCCACTTGCACTCCATCTGCCCCAAGAACCATTGCGGCAAGCATTCCACGACCTGTAGCTATCCCCCCGCAGCAATTAGCGGAATAGAAATTTTATCTTTTACCATCGGTATCAAAGTAAAGGTCGTCGTTTCTTCACGTCCATTGTGTCCCCCAGCCTCAAATCCTTCGGCTACAACAGCATCAACTCCCGCATCTTGAGCCTTCAAAGCAAAAACAGAACTACTCACTACATGCACAACCGTTATTCCATTTTCTTTCAAAAAAGGAGTCCAGGTTTTAGGATTTCCAGCCGATGTAAAAACGATTTTTACTCCTTCATCGACAATAATTTTCATTATTTCGTCAATATTTGGATACAACATAGGAACATTGACCCCAAATGGTTTATCTGTTGCTTTTTTACATTTTTGGATATGCTCTCTTAATATTTCTGGATACATAGAACCGGCACCAATCAAGCCCAATCCTCCTGCATTACTAACGGCGCTAGCTAATTTATAACCACTGTTCCAAATCATTCCTGCCTGAATAATAGGATATTTAATATTGAAAAGGCTTGTAATTTTGTTCATATATAAACGTTGCTTATTGTTTGATTAGTTTTCCGGTAGTCACATTGCCATTACAATCTATTTCATAAATATAGATTCCAGCTTGCAATGCTTTTAGGGAAATAGTTGGTGAAGTTTTTGAAATTTTCTGCTCTGTTATTTTTTGTCCTAGCATAGAATAAATACGAAATACTCCTGAATCAAAATTACTCAAAAACGAAACAGTAGTTACATCAGTTGTTGGATTGGGATACAGAAAAACATTTTTTATAGAAAAATCATTAATTCCCAATCCATTGGACAAAGCCAAGCTAAAATCTGGAATTCCATACCCATATTGATTATTCGGAGCAGTACACCTATCGGCTGATTTCACAATTAAATCTTTGATTTCTTTATTAGTTTTATTTGGAAACGCTTGCCACAAACAAGCCACCATTCCTGCCGTAATTGGACTCGAAAAAGAAGTTCCGTTTGCTGTTACAATATTCCCTGAAGAATCAGATAAAACGACTGCTTGACCTTGCGCCATAATATCTGGTTTTACTCTTCCGTCAAATGAAGGACCGATGGAACTAAAACTGGTTACCGTTTTGGTTGCATTTACTGCTCCCACAGTAAGTACAAAAATACCATCTGCAGGGACTGCTATATGAGGATTTGCAGTAGCTCCCTCATTCCCAGCGGAAACCACCACTACCATTCCACGAGAAAAAGCAATTTCGGCACCGCGAGTCATAAAAGCCGTTTTTCCGTCCATATCATTATACGTATGATTGTAGGCTGTATTGTCAAATTCAAAATAGCCCAATGAGGTATTGATAACATCCACTCCCAAACTATCCGCTTTCTCTGCCGCCTCCACCCAATAGGATTCTTCAACAGGATTTTCGGTTGCAGCATCTTCTGTTCTAAACAAATAATAAGAAGCGTCTGGAGCAGTTCCTATAAGAGCATTATCTTTATATCCTCCCATAGAAGAAAGAACCATCGCACCATGCGAATCTCCTTTATAAAAATTGGAATCTTTATTCACAAAATCATAACCTCCCAATATTTGATTGTTGTCTCGCAGTCTTTGGAATGGTTGCGCTGTATTAACTCCAGGAAAACCAGCGTCCATAACCGCTATTATTTTTCCTGAACCTGTATAATTCTGCTGATGCAATACATCTCCGTGAAGCATTTGAATTTGATTTGCAGAACTACCATATGCAAAATCGATTTGTGTTGCCAATACTTTATTAACGGCTTTCATTTTGTTAGAAGTAGCTTTTTTTCCAGTCGTATTGAGTGATTTATTGGCAAAATCGATTTTATCAACAAATGAGAAAGATTTCAAGGAATTAATTGCTGTTTGAGTTCCACGAATATGCAAAGCATTTAGCCACTTGGATTTTGCCATAACCGTAATTCCCGAAACCCCTTTTATTTGACTAATAAAAGCGGGATTAATAGGAATATCTTTTGAATCCAAAAGAATATTTTGCTTAGTTCTTCGATCTATGGCTCTTTGCGAAAACATCAACAAAGGATTGTCATAATAACTTTGAGAATTATTTTTGACATTAAAATATACCCAAGCATCTTCTTGGGAAAATCCCACAAAACAGGAAAAGAACAAAATAATAAACAATATTTTTTTCATGTTTTAGCAATATTTAACCATATAAGTCATATAAGTACATTTAAGTTTTATGACTGTCTGCAAAGAGTACCAAGCTTTTTTTGCCACTGATTACACAGATTCACCAAGATTTTATTCCTAGTTATTAAAGAAATCTGTGTAAATTTTTTTAATCTATGGCTAATATTATTGGTTTGGTATTAGTTTCAGTTTCACTTCAATTTCCTAAACTTATATTTCTTATCTGTTTCAAAATTTTTATGATGTTAACCACATGTTGGCTTCAATTCAACTTATATGTCTTATATGTTTCAAAAACCACCTTTTCTTCAATCATTACGAAATAACCCCAGAACCAACTAACTCATCCCCTAAATACCAAGCAGCAAATTGCCCCTCTGTAATAGCTGATTGTGGTTCTTCAAAAGAAACATACATACCATTTTCAAATTGATGCAAAGTGGCTTTTTGCAAAGGCTGTCTATATCGAATACGCGCCATAACTTCCATCGATTCACCATTGGCCAAAGCCAAATCTTCACGAATCCAATGCACTTCGGATTTTTCAATAAACAAAGCTTTTTTGAATAATCCCGGATGCATACTCGACAAACCAGTATAAATTGTATTAGTCTCTACATCTGTGGCAATGACAAACAAAGGATCTGTTGTCCCACCAACATTCAAACCTTTTCTTTGACCAACCGTAAAATAATGAGCTCCTTGATGTTTCCCCATTATCTTACCCATTTTTGGCGTATAAGGTATTTTTCTGGAAGCAAAAAGCAATTGCTCTTCAACAGATAATTCATTCTGCATTTCATAAGAATACACAGAATCGTTTTTATCAATTTGGATAATTGTACCTTCTTTTGGCTGTAGTTTTTGCTGCAAAAATTCAGGCAAACGTACTTTTCCAATAAAGCAAAGTCCCTGGGAATCTTTCTTTTCGGCTGTTACCAATTCCATTTGAGCAGCTATTTCACGTACTTCGGGTTTTGTTAATTCACCAATTGGAAACAATGCTTTAGACAATTGTTCTTGGGATAATTGGCATAAAAAATAAGATTGGTCTTTATTGTTATCAACACCGGCAAGGAGTTGGTATACTTTTTTACCATTCACTTCGATTTCACCTTTTCGGCAATAATGCCCTGTAGCCACATAATCGGCACCAAGACTCAAAGCGATTTTCATAAAAACGTCAAATTTTATTTCGCGGTTACAAAGTACGTCAGGGTTTGGAGTTCTCCCTTTTTCATATTCGCTGAACATATAATCAACGATTTTTTCTTGGTATTGTTCGCTTAAATCAACTGTCTGAAAAGGAATACCTAATTTTTCGGCAACCAATAAGGCATCGTTACTGTCTTCCAACCAAGGACATTCATTTGAAATTGTCACTGAATCATCGTGCCAATTCTTCATAAAAAGACCTATTACCTCATATCCTTGCTGTTGCAACAAATATGCCGCTACACTTGAATCTACACCACCAGAAAGACCTACAACTACACGTTTCATTGTCAAAAATTGATTGTTTACATTTTAATCTTTCGCAAAAGTACAAATAATAAACCTACTTATAGCAACATCAGGATTGATGAAAACAATGCAACAATAACCCAAAATAATATCTCAAGAAATAGACTAAAGATTCCTAAACTCTTAATCTATTTTTACTTTATCTTTTTTTAGTTGTGGCTTTTTAGGCTTATCCATATTCTCCTCACTTTCCAATTTCCCATTGATAAAAAACTGCCACTTCCCAACTTTCTTGCCATTTTTGAACTTTCCTTTTGCAATAACAAGATCATTCGGGTCTTTATAGACAGCCTCACCTTCATATTCGCCATTTTTGAAAAAACTATTTTCCAAAACAATTCCTTTCTCAGAATATTTTTTATAAACACCTTCTTTTAATCCGTTTTTATAAATGGTTTCATCCACAATTTTACCGCTTGGATAGTATACTGTTCGGACTCCATCGAGTTTTCCATTTTTATAATTCTCCAAAGTCATAATTGTTTTTGAAGCCTTATGATAATATTTCCATTGACCTTCTCGCAGTTTATTTATCTCTTTACCTTCACTCACAACATTTTTATTCTGGTCATAAAAAACGGTATAACAAGAGTTGTCCTTAGCATTAAAAGTTCTTGTCGCAATAATTGATTTTGCTTTTGTATCGTCAAAAAAATTAAAAACACCAACTTCCTTGCCATGTTCAAAAGTCCCTTCATAACGCTGTCTCCCAGATTCTTCATAAAATCCTTTCCAAACACCGTGCTTTTTTCCATTCTCATCTAATGGATTGGAATCTGTTTGTGAAAAAACACTTTGAAAACACAAGAAAAAAATTAAAAACCTAAAAATATAGAACATAGCATTACAATTTGGTTAGAACAAAACAAATGTATTTAAAATAGTAAACTAATAATACATAGGTTTAATATGATATAAAAGTACATAAATATTTCAATTCAAAAGTCACTAAAAATTACCGTAATTATAACTTACAAAATAGAAAAAATAGGAAAAAAAAGACTAACTATCTCGGTTTTTTGTTTAAGTAAACTAGCAAAAAGAGTTGAATTATTAAAAACAAAAGATCAAGCTACATAACACTAAAAACAAGCACTAACAATAGATAATAAAAACACAACTTACTGATTTTCAAGTATAAACAAAATAAAACAAAATAATAAAGTTTATTTTTTTGTTTAATATTTCATTAATTTAAATAAACAACCATTGAAAATAATATTTAATTTTGGTTAAAGAATCAAAAACAACTATTATGAAAAATTTATTAAAACTCAGACCATTGGGATTACTAGCTCTAGTACTAGTAAGTTTTATTTCTTGTACAAAAGATGACAATGAAATGGAAAGCACACCAATCGCACAAACAAACACTTCTATTGCAGAAATTGCAGTTTCGAATCCAGACTACTCTATTTTTTCAGAGGCATTATCAAAAGCTGACTTAACATCAACATTGACAGCCAAAGGTACCTACTATACTGTTTTTGCACCAACCAACGCAGCTTTCACAGCATTTTTGAAAACGACACCCTATAAAAGCATATTTGAAGTACCTAGAGATGTATTAATACAAATATTATCGAATCACATTGTTAAAGGCAAACTAAAATCAACCGACTTAACAACAGGTTATGTTAAAACACTAGCAAAAGGAGGCGCATCGTCCAATAATACTCTAAGTATGTTTGTTAATACTTCAAACGGGGTACAATTGAATGGAGTTTCAAAAGTTATAAAAGCAGATATATTGGCGGCAAATGGTGTTATGCATATTGTTGACGCAGTAATTCCTTTACCAACTATTGTAGATCACGCACTTGCAAATCCCAACTTCTCGATTCTGGTTGCCGCATTAACCTATAATCCATCATCTGGTTTCGCAGGAATTTTATCCGGTACCGCTAGTTCTCCATTTACAGTGTTTGCGCCAACAAATGATGCTTTTGTAGCATTCTTAGGTGAGACAGGGTTTTCAGGCCTTTCAGCAATACCTGCAAACGTTTTAGAAAAAACATTAAAATATCACGTATTTACGGGAGCCAATGTTTTATCTTCCCAATTAAGTGACAACCAAGTTATAGGTATGTTTTCGGGACAGAATGTAACTGTAAAATTCACTCCAACAAGACTTGTTGATGTAAATAGCAGAAATTGTAATATTATAGCAGTAGACGTGCAATGCACTAATGGAGTTATCCATGTACTAGACAAAGTACTCTTACCTACTTTTTAAAAAATCAAATTATTTTCCATAATTACTTTTTATAACGGAAAACTTATATCAAAATAAGATTTTCCGTTATTTTTTTGTCTAACTATTCACAGGTTACTTTATTAGCCTTCATTGATACACGAATAGGGTTTAAAAATACTAACATAACATCATTTGGCCTTTACAATCAAATTTTAGACATAATCATTACTGAACTAAAACCAAATACTAATGGATGCATAAATTAGAAATTTAAAGTGATTTCGATAAATAATTTACAAATACATAATCTCATTTATGAACAATAAAAAAGCTAAGAATCTTTTACCTAAAAACAATTATCTAGTACTTTAAGTCTCTGATTTAGCCAATTCAATGAAATCGAAACTTACAACAAAATCATCAATTGGATTTTATTGTCTAAAAATTTGATCCTAAAAAGCAGCCAACCCAAAATTCCAATACATTAAAAAATTTTTTTTTATAATGTTTAACTATATCACGCCTAAATCAATAGCAAACAAATAAACCAACCCTCTAAAACATTACATATAATTGATTTACAAGTACTTATAAGCGATTAAACACTTTTAAAAAAAATCATAAATTTTTGGTTTTGTTTAATTTTTTTTAATTTTTATCAAACAACTAATTATTTAAATCACTAGTTTTGTTTAAGAATTTAAACTAATTATTAAACATAAAACCACAACAAGATGAAAAATTTATTAAAATTCAAAAAGGAAATAGCTTTGGTTCTCTTATTAATCATTGGTATCTCATGCAACAATGATGACAACACCACTCCAACACCAGTTGCAGATAATACGATTACAGGAATTGCTTCAAGTAATCCAGATTTCTCAATTTTAGTTGAAGCATTAACAAAAGCCGATTTAGCAACAACCTTAAAAGGAGCTGGACCTTATACCGTATTTGCACCTACAAATGCCGCGTTTACCGCTTTTCTCAAAACCACACCTTACGCTACCATCAAAGATGTACCAACAGCTGCGTTAACTCAAATACTACTAAATCACGTAGTAAGTGGCAAAGTAAAATCTACTGATTTAACAACGGGTTACATAAAAACTCTCGCCAAAGGTGGAGCATCAACAACTAACACATTAAGTATGTTTGTCAACACTTCATCTGGAGTAAAATTGAATGGAGTTGCCAAAGTCGTCACAGCAGATATTATGGCGACAAATGGAGTAATACATGTTGTAGACGCTGTAATAGGTCTTCCTACGATTGTAGATCATGCGATTGCCAATCCAAACTTTACCACATTAGTAGCTGCATTAACCTATAATCCAGCCTCAGGATTTGCAGGAATATTATCTGGAACAGCAAGTTCACCTTTCACGGTTTTCGCTCCAACAAATGATGCATTTGGAGCTTTCTTAACAGAAACCGGTTATTCTGGATTATCTGCTATTCCAGCCAATGTACTAGAAAAAACATTAAAATATCATGTAGTTGCTGGTGCCAATGTAGAATCAAAACAATTGACAAATGATCAAGTCGTAACTACTTTTTCCGGTCAAAATGTTACCGTAAAATTTACTCCTACCCGATTATTGGATGTTAGCGGAAGAAATTGCAATATCATTGCAGTCGATGTTCAATGTTCCAATGGAATCATACACGTATTAGACAAAGTTCTACTACCCACGTTTTAATAAATATAATTAATTGGTTGTTAATCTACTTTGTTAAAACAAAAAAGCTCCTGGTAAACAGGAGCTTTTTTACTTATATTCAATTTATATTTATTTCTTTTTTGCTTTTTGAGCTTCGGCTTGTTCCATCGCTTCTTGCAGTTTTTGTTGAAATTTACCTGGTTTCTTAGGCTCTTTCAATTTGTTCTCTTGAATTTGAGCATGAATCTTATCTGGATCTACAATGTGATTTTTGATTACAAACATAATTCCGATTGTAATTAAATTCGACATGAAGTTATACAAACTCAATCCTGCACCGTAACTATTGAAGAAAATCAACATCATAAGTGGTGAAATATAAATCATGTATTTCATCATCTTGGCCATATCCGGCATTCCTTCTTGTTGAGGAGCTGCCATTTGTTGATCACCAGAAGTCATTTTCATATAAAAGAAAATTGCTACGGCAGCCATTAATGGAAACAAACCAATATGATCTCCGTATAATGGAATATGGAATGGTAGTTTATAAACAGAGTCAAATGAAGACAAATCATCTGCCCAAAGGAAACTTTTTTGTCTCAACTCAAAAGCTGATGGAAAAAACTGAAACGAAGCATACATAAATGGAATCTGAATCAGGGCCGGAATACAACCCGCCATAGGATTCACACCCGCTTTAGAATACAGCTTCATTGTTTCCTGCTGCTTTTTCATTGGGTCTTTTTTGAATTTCTCACCCAATTCTGTAATCTCAGGTCGCAATACTTTCATCTTGGCTTGGGACAAGAATGACTTATAGGTAATAGGCGACATCGCAATTTTAATGATAATTGTAAAGATAATAATTGCTAATCCATAAGAAATATTACCGCTTAAAAAACCAAATAATGGTATAAAAATAAATTTATTTATCCAACCAAAAATACCCCAACCCAGTGGAACTATTTTCTCCATACCCTTATCATAAGCTTTCAGAGTAGCATAATCCGTTGGCCCAAAATACCAATTCATTTTATAGTCCACTTCACCATTTTGAAAAGCTAATGGTACTGTAGCATTAAACTGCTTAGTAAAAATAGTATCTTTAGTTTCATCCAATACAACGTTATTAGATTTTAAACTAGATTTTTCAAAAGGAGTATTTGTTAATAATATAGAACTGAAAAAGTGCTGTTTAAAAGCTACAAATTTAACTTTTTCAGGAGTATCTTCTTTTGCTTCTTTTCCTGTTCCAGAAACATTGTCAAATTTTTCATCTCCATACTCATAGTTCAAAAGCGTAAAACGGTTTTCGTATGAAATACTTTTCTCAGTTCTGAACGTTTTTAAATTCCACTGTAAATCCAATGGTTTAGCCGTATTCAATACTTTATTCAATCCTTGAGAACGGATATCAAAACCAACCATATAATCGTTTGGTTTCAAAATATATTTATACTCCAAGAATTCATTTGGACCTGATTTCAATTTCATCGAAAGAATTTGATCAGCACCAACTTTAGTTAATGTAGGTTCAAAATACAAGTTTTTTGTATTTAAAACTCTATTATCACTTGTTTGCAATTGAATATTCAAATCGGCATTGTTGTCTTTAATCAAAGAAACCAATTGTCCAGAATTCTTCTTAAATTTTTCAAAATTCTTCAAAGTAGCTTCTACAATGTAACCTCCTTTATTGGCGATTTTTAATAATACAAAATCATTTTCGATTGTTGTAACATCATTTTTTGCCGAAGGTAAAGTAGCAGAATAAGCAAAACCACCTAAAGTTTTTTGCAATTGAGCCAATTGAGTAGAATCACCGGCAACAGCAGCCATTGGAGTTTCAATTGATTTTACGGCTGCCGCTTTAGCTTGTGCTTCTTTTGCAACCAATTCTTTTTTAGCCTTTTCTGCAGCAAGAGTTGCCTCCGAAGGTTTGTTTTGGTACATCATCCAAAGAAAAATACCAATAATCAATACAATACCTATAACCGAGTTAAGGTCTAATTTTTTTTCTTCCATTTTATTTATTGTTGTTTTTCGTCTTTCTAATTTAGATGAATTAGAAACTGATTTTGTTAGTCATCGAAACATCGCTAATGTTACATTTTTACAAAAATCATTTCTAAAATCTAATTATAAGCTTTTATTTCTTTTTTGCCTTAACAGCTGCTGCCACAAAACTTACAAAAATAGGATGTGGATTTGCTACAGTACTCTTATATTCTGGGTGGTATTGCACACCAATAAAGAAAGGATGATCTGCTAATTCAACAATCTCTACAAGACCCGTATCTGGATTTACACCAGAAGAAATCAATCCCGCTTTTTGCAATTGATCTACATATTGACTGTTGTATTCGTAACGGTGACGGTGACGTTCCGATATTGATGTTTTTCCGTAAATTTTGTGTGCCAACGAATCTGGTGTTATATCACATTTCCATGCACCAAGACGCATTGTTCCTCCTTTGTCTGTTACATTTTTTTGATCTTCCATCAAATTCACTACTGGATTTGAAGTTTTATCATTCATTTCGGTAGAATTAGCATCTGCCAATCCTAATACATTTCTGGAATATTCAATAATCGCCATTTGCATACCCAAACAAATTCCGAAAAACGGAACTTTATTTTCACGGGCATAACGAATCGCTTCAATTTTTCCTTCTATTCCTCTTTCTCCAAAACCTGGAGCCACTAGAATAGCATCCAAACCGGATAATTTTTCTTTAATATTCTCAGAATCTATAAATTCTGAATGTATAGAAATAACATTAACTTTAGTTTCATTTGCAGCACCTGCATGAATGAAAGCCTCAAGAATTGACTTGTAACAATCTTGCATTTCAACATATTTTCCAATCAAACCGATATTTACGGTATGTTTTGGGAATTTCAACCTACGTAAGAAAGTATTCCAGTTTTTTAAATCCGGAGCTGCTTTTTTAGGTAAATCCAATTTTTTCAGTGCCACAACATCCAGTCCTTCTTCCAACATTAAATTTGGAACTTCATAAATTGTAGAAGCATCTATAGATTGAATAACTGCCTCTCTTTTTACATTACAAAACAACGCTAATTTGTTGCGAATTTCATCTGAAATCTCATGCTCTGTTCTACAAACTAAAATATCAGCTTTGATTCCGCTTTCCATCAAGGTTTTTACGGAATGTTGTGTTGGTTTGGTTTTTAATTCTCCAGCTGCAGCCAAATAAGGAACCAAAGTTAAATGAATAACAATTGCATTATTTTCACCTAAATCCCACACCAACTGACGCACAGATTCGATGTATGGCAAAGACTCAATATCACCAACAGTACCTCCAATTTCAGTTATAACTATATCAAAATCGCCCGATTTACCAAGCAATTGCATTCTTTCTTTAATCTCATTAGTGATATGAGGTACAACCTGAACGGTTTTTCCTAGAAATTCTCCTCTACGTTCTTTTTCTATTACCGAAAGATATATTCTACCTGTAGTTACATTATTGGCTTGAGAAGTTGGTACATTCAAGAAACGCTCGTAGTGTCCTAAATCCAAATCAGTTTCCGCACCATCATCCGTTACATAGCATTCTCCATGCTCATAAGGATTCAAAGTTCCTGGATCGACATTGATATAAGGATCAAATTTTTGGATTGTCGTCCTATAACCTCTAGCTTGTAACAATTTTGCCAAAGATGCTGCTATAATTCCCTTTCCTAAAGAAGAAGTCACACCACCTGTAACAAAAATATATTTCGTTTGATTCATTCTGTTGTTGTTTGTATTGTAGTTATGTAAAAAACGTGGCAAAAGTACAAATTTAATTGGAATACTAGAGTGTCCAATATTAGATTTTTAGACTTGTAGGATAATTGGCTAATTAGCAGACAACTTTAATCTACCCATCTAAAAATCTAGCAAACCCCACAATTAAATTACGGTTTTGGGTACTTCTTTTTTATGTTTCGAATTAATTCTTCGAGTCCGTTGAGTTTTAGCTCATAAATTAATTTCAATTGATCGCCCAGTTCTCCTTTTGGGAAACCTTTATTACTGTACCAAACTATATAATACTCGGGTATATCAATAAGAAACCAGCCTTCGTATTTACCAAAAGGCATTTTGGTGTGAGCCAGTTTTATGAGTTGTTTTTGGTTTTGGTCCAAAATAAGGAGTTATCAATTATTATTTATGAGTTTTCAGAAAAATGAACACTGCATTCTAACTCCAATTAAAAATAATTCGCTTATCAATATCAGTATTCAAGCTCAAGAAAACTGGGCAAGTCATTGCAGCTCTTTCCAAAATAGTTTTATCCTTTTGTTCCGTAACACCATGCATTTCAAAAACAATTTCGATGGCACCTATTCTTCTAGGCTCAGCATTCATGATTTTGGTAACGGCTGCAGTTGAACCTTTAAAATCAACATTCATATCTCTTGCTTTTATCCCCATAATCGTCATCATACAGGTAGCCAAAGCATTGGCAACTGAATCTGTTGGAGAGAAAGCTTCTCCTTTTCCATTATTATCAACCGGAGCATCCGACAGGATTTCACTGCCCGATTGTATGTGTATAGAGGAAGTTCGTAAATCCCCTAAATAAGTTACTTTTGAAGTCATTTTTTTGAATTTTCTGTTTTCTTTTTTCTGCTATCTGAACACTACTTCGCTTCTTTAATAGTCAAATCGGTATCGTAATACAGGATATAAACTCCTTTATTAGCATATCCGCCCTCTTCATTTTTGTGATAATCAAACTTATTTTCAACTTGTTCGGTTATCATTGTTTCGGCTGTTTCCTGATAGGTTTTATCTTGTGACAAACGCATCATAGTATCAAAAGTAATATCAAAACCACGAATTGCGTAAGTACTTGGATTGACTTTGTTCTTCTTTCTGTAACTCTGCATGAATAGTTGAGCTTCAGGAGTATTATTTTCACGAGTTGCAGAAGGATACATCAAATGCAGTTTTGTCAAGTTCTCAAAACTTATTTCATCTGTATCCAAAGTCTCATTAGGTTCCAAAATAACCAATTGCACTTGATAATTAGCCATAACTCCAAGCATAGCATTCATCGTGTATTTAATCATTCCTGTATTACCTGTCTCCAAAATAACATAATTCATTTTGTCTCTTACCAATAATCTTTTAAAATTTTCCACATCCAAACCACCAGTTGCTGTCAATGGAGCTATTTTTATTTCTTTTTGATTTTCTAAAATGTATTTTCTGATAGTCTCTTTTTTCTTATCAATCACTGCTATTACATTCCCTTGTTTAGCAGTTAAAAAATCAAACATCGCTGACTTCATCACAGATGTTGATACAATTGACTGGTATAAATTCGGCATTGGATTACCAGCATCTTTTGACAATGGCGAAATAACCGGTACATTATTTTGAGTAAGTAAACTGGCTGTTCTTTCGACATTGCTTTGATAAAATGGCCCCACTACCGCATCAGCATTGGTAAGATTGTTATCACTAAAAACAGAACTAACGTTTGAAGTCGTTTTGGTTTCATTGGAATCAAAAATTTTTACATCCATAGAAATCCCCACTTGTTTAGCAGAATCTATCGCCATCAATGCACCCGAATAAAAATCCAAAGTCATATTCAGAAATTTATCATTGTTCAGTCGATTAACGGTTGAAGTGATAGTGTCTCCCCCATTTTTGGCAATATTAAAAGGAAACAGCAACACCAAAGTCTTTTTGTCCTGACTATTTTTTTTTGTCAAAACAACTTTTTGTTTGGCAGAATTTACCGCAATTTGATTTGATTTCGATGGTACTTTCAAAACCATTCCTTCTTGAACGCCTGCTGATAAAGCTGGATTCAATTCTATTAATTGTTGCTGTGTCAATCCGAATACTTTAGATAAGCTATAAAATGTTTCTTTTGGTTTGACTGTATAATCAATATAGTTTACTGGTTCAGGAACACTAACAGCAATATGCTTTTCACTTACAACTTTTGTTTCGGCAGGAACAACTTTGGCTGCTGTTTTACTTCCGTTTCCTTTTATCAACAACTCATACCCAATAGTTAAATTGGCTACAATCTCAGGATTTTTTCGTTCCAATTCTTCAATAGTAATGTCATATTGTTTGGCAATCGAATACTTGGTTTCTTTTGGCTGTACTGTATGATAAATTGCTACATTCTTTGCCACTACAGGAGTTTTTGAATTATTTTTTGAAGGAATATTCAAAACTTGACCTATCTGCAAACCATATTTCTCAAGATCTGGATTGGCTTTTTTCAAAGCTTCGTCGGTTACATCGTATTTGCTTTCAATTCCAAATAAAGTTTCCTTGGCAATCACTACATGCGTTTTTGGCTGTTGCGTTACCGTTTTTGTCGAAGTCAGGCTGCTTTTTCCATTATTTTTTGGAATCAGCAATATGCTATTAGGTTTCAGTCCGTTTTGTGCATCTGGATTGAGTTTGTAAATTTCGTAGGGAGTTGTTTTAAACTTTTGGGCTATTTGGGCAATCGTTTCTCCTTTACCAACAACATATTTCTCTACTTTTTCTTGCGAAAAACTTGAAGTAACAGAAAATAAAATAGTACAAAATACTACTGAAAAATAGTTCATATTAGCGTGGTTCATGTGTGTTTTTAATTCAGTAAAAATACTGTGTTTATGGCAAATATTCCTTCTATCGTTGTTAATTTATTCCTTAATTGTATTCTCGGAAATTATATTAGCAATAAACATTTTTTCAAAAAGCGGTTTTCCTTGTTTTTGAACAAACTCATATTGCGCCTCTTCTTTTGTAGCAAAGGTCTTAGAATAAACATAATACGAAAGTATATTAATATTATAGAAAAAATTAGCATCCAAAGAACCTGAATCGGTTAATTTTCGAATAAAAGCATCTCTTTCACTAGCTACATGAAAATTCCCCAACACAACATAATATCCAGATTTCAAATCCTTTACACCTTCAATTTTTTCAATTTTAATTGCTTTAACCTTAGCTGGTTGCTTAGCCAACTCTTTTTTAATTTGATCCAAAGTAAGCGATTTAGACACCACAGCTGTTTTAGCTTTAGTTTGAGATTCGTATGCTTTATTCTGATAACTTTGATTTTTTAATTTAGCCAAATTATCATCAAACAATCGAGCTTGTTTACTATAAAAAGCAGCCTTACTGATATGTAATTTCAATTCTGACTTACTCTCATTATTTAAGGAATCCAGTTTTGTTATCAACTTCATGTTATTCAAATCACGAGTTTTTTGCTCCATTTCCATGTTTTTCAAATCCACCGGAGTAAATTTCACAGTTTTCTGATCAACCTTTGTTTTACTGTTTTCTCTGATACTTTTCTTGTATTCTTGATTCTCTTCTACAACAATTCGCTCTGCTTTGTCCATCAAACCAGAATATACTTTTCTGTTCTCTGCCAATTGCTTTTTAAGCTGTTGTGACAATTCATTCGTCTTTTGGATATTCTCATTGGATATTTTTTGCAAACGAATGGATTCGTCAAGATCGACCAATTCTGTTTTTTTCAATTCATTCAAATCTTTACCCATTGTTTTCACTAATGAATCCAATTTGACCAAAAGAATTTCCTGAATATTTTTATTGGCCTCCAAAACCAATTTAAGTTTTTCGGCCGAACCTTCTTTGGTATTTTCAATCTCTTTTAGATTCACCAAAAGACCATTTACATTAATCACCTTTTGATTAATTTCTTCTTGTAATACTAGTTTTTCTTTAAGGCTATTAATTTCTTTGGCATTAGCCTTGGATTTTTCTACCACAACTTGTTTTTCTGCCAAAGCAAGCATCAATTCTTCATTTTCATTGGTTGGCTTCACTTCTTTTACATTGATAGCCAATTTATTTCCTTCAGTTAATCCGTTTACAATTTCAGGATTTTGAGATTCCAATTGTTCTACAGTTATTCCGAATTGTTTTGCTATAGAATACTTGGTTTCTTTGGCTTTTACCACATAAAAAACAGTTTCGGCATTGATAACTCTCACTCTACCATCAAGAGTTTTCTTTTTGTTTGGAATTTTAATTTCTTGCCCTACTTGCAATCCGTCTTTTAAAATAGCCGAATTCGCTTTATCTAAATCTTCAACAGATACATTATAAAGTCTGGCAATGCTGAATAATGACTCTTTAGGCTGAACCAAATGAGTATTTTTTGCAATAACTGTTTCTGTTTTCTGAGTATTTTCTTGTGGAATAACTAATTGTTGTCCTACTTGCAATCCATTAGCCAAAGCAACAGTATTTGCACTTTGAATGGCTTCGACTTTGATATTATATTTTGTCGCTAGCCCAAACAATGTTTCTTTTGGGGCAACAGTATGAGTAATTGTATTTTTGGATTGAGGAAGTAATTCTGGAACGTTAAGCATTTGGTTTTCTGCGATTCCGTTTTGGGCTTCTGGATTAAGTCTATAAATTTCAGAAGGAGTAGTGTTATAGTTTTGAGCGATTTGGGGGATTGTTTCGCCTTTTAAAACTGTGTGTTTTGCTACAGATTGCTGTCCAAAAGAGACATTAGAAACAAAACCGATAAATAATAAAACTCTTAAAAGTCCTTTCATAAATATAATTTTAAAAATTAAGTCGTTACAAATGTAACGACTTAATGTTAAAAAAATTATATTATTCCCACTCAATTGTTGCTGGTGGTTTTGAACTTATATCGTAAACTACACGATTCACTCCTTTTACTTTATTGATGATATCATTCGACACTTTCATCAAGAATTCATAAGGCAAATGTACCCAATCCGCAGTCATTCCGTCTGTTGATTCAACAGCTCTCAAGGCAACCACTTTTTCGTAAGTACGCTCATCGCCCATTACTCCAACGCTATTTACTGGCAATAAAATAGCTCCTGCCTGCCATACTTTATCATATAATCCCCAAGATTTCAATCCGTCAATAAAGACTTTATCTACATCTTGCAAGATTTGTACTTTCTCTAAAGTAATGTCTCCTAAAATACGAATAGACAATCCAGGTCCTGGAAAAGGGTGTCTTCCTAATAATTCTGGATCAATTCCTAAAGTTGCTCCTACTCTACGTACTTCATCTTTGAAAAGCATACGCAAAGGTTCAACAATTTTAAGTTTCATATAATCTGGTAAACCACCCACATTATGGTGTGATTTGATAGTTGCTGATGGTCCTTTTACCGAAACCGATTCGATAACGTCAGGATATATCGTTCCTTGGGCTAACCAAGTAACATCTTCGATAAGATGTGATTCTGCATCAAAAACTTCGATAAACGCATTTCCGATTGCTTTTCTTTTTAATTCTGGATCAGTAACTCCTGCTAAAGCATCATAAAAACGTTGGGAAGCATCTACTCCTTTTACGTTCAATCCCATTCCTTCGTATTGATCTAAAACACTTTGGAATTCATTTTTACGAAGCAATCCATTGTTTACAAAAATACAATACAGATTTTTCCCAATTGCTTTATTTAATAAAACCGCAGCTACAGTTGAATCTACACCTCCAGAAAGACCTAAAACAACTTTGTCGTTTCCGATTTTTTCTTTCATTTCGGCTACAATTTCTTCAACGAAAGCATTTGGAGTGAAATTTTGAGGAACCTCGGCAATTTTTACCAAGAAATTCTCTAACATTTTTGAACCGTCAGTAGAATGAAAAACCTCAGGATGGTATTGAATGGCATAAGTAGTTTCTCCTTCGATTTTGTAAGCGGCATATTCCACATCGTGGGTACTCGCCAACTTTACGCCATTTGCAGGCAATGCTTTAATACTGTCGCTATGGCTCATCCAAACCTGGCTGTTTTCAGAAACGCCGTCAAAGAAAGTTTCGCCTTCTTTAATATAGGATAAATTCGCTCTTCCGTATTCTCTGGTGTTTGAAGCAGCAACTTCTCCTCCACTAAAATGGGCTAAATATTGCGCTCCGTAACAAACGGCCAGCATAGGAAGCTTACCTCTAATTTGTGATAAATCTGGATGCGGTGCATCTTCTCCTCTAACAGAAAAAGGGCTTCCTCCAAGAATTACGGCTTTATAACTTGATAAATCATCTGGAAAATGATTGTAAGGAAAAATTTCGCAGAATATATTTAATTCGCGAACTCTACGCGCAATAAGCTGTGTATATTGCGATCCGAAATCTAAAATAAGTACGTTGTGTTGCATGCGCAAAAATACTTTATATATTCGGAATTGAAAAATTGTATTTTGAAAAATTTTTATTTTATTTTTATCGAATAACTTTTCTTTATTTTAAGCAAAAGAGTCAAATTAATTCAAGAAAAAGCAACAAAAAACAAAGAATATCCAATTTATAATCAATTATAAAAAACCAAAACCTACTATTAATTAGAACCAAATCTACACGCTATGGCAAAAAAAATCTATTATTTCGGTATACTCGGGTTATTGATATTTGAAATTGCAAATGTTTATTTTATAATGCCAATGCCTGGAAGTCAGGAAATGAACAGTATCGATTTGGCCTATTTTTTGTATTCTTGGAGATGGATTTTTAGATTGGTTTTTATACTAATGGTCCTTTTTGGCTTTAAAGCCGCTTTTCAAAAATCAAAAATTTTCTCTCTAATCTCTTTAGTTATCGCTATTGGGATTGGTTATTCTACAAATTATGTCATGGCAGCAGATTCTATGTTTCATCAAACCACTAACCTAAAAATGAGTGATGCCTCAAAAAGCAAAGTGGATACAAGCCGAATTGTTATTGGCATCACTTACAAAGGAGAGTCCAGAGCTTATCCCATACAATTTTTAGGATACCATCACCAGGTGTTTGACACAATTGCCCAACATCCGATACTTGTTACCTATTGTACTGTTTGCAGATCTGGCCGTGTTTTTGAACCAATAGTAAATGGTAAAAAAGAAACTTTTAGATTAGTAGGGATGGATCATTTTAATGCTATGTTTGAAGACAAAACGACCAAAAGTTGGTGGAGACAAGCTACTGGAGAAGCAATTGCAGGAGCATTAAAAGGACAATCTTTACCCGAATTACAAAGCAATCAAATGTCATTAAACAAATGGCTCGACTTAAACCCAAAAAGTTTAATCATGCAAGTTGACAAAAATTTCAAAACAGAGTATGACAGCTTGAGTAATTATGAATCCGGAAGAAGAAAAGGAAATCTAACAAGAAGAGATACACTTTCATGGAAAGACAAGTCATGGGTTGTTGGTATTACCATTGACAATCAAAGTAAAGCCTATGACTGGAATGACTTTGTAAAGAAAAGAATCGTTTATGATGTAATCAACAATAAACCAATCGTATTGGTTTTGGCCAATGACAAAAAAAGTTTCACGGTTTTACAAAGAAATAATAATGATCAAAAATTCACTCTTGAAGGAAATCTATTAAATGATGGACAAAACAGCTATACATTTCTTGGAAAATCAACAAACCCCTTAGTTAATGGACTTAAATCCATAAAAGCCTATCAAGAATACTGGCATAGTTGGAGAACTTTTCATCCATTGACACTGAAATAACATTCCTACATAATTCGATTCATATAATAATTAAATGGTAAAACCGTTAAATGATGAGATTGTATATCTAGTTAGATTACATTTGCACGAAACTCCAAATCATAAACTTTTACCTTAAATGAAAACAAAAAAAATTACAATTCTAGTTCTTTTAGCCTTAATGATAGTCTCATGCAATGAAGTAGACAAATTATTGACTTTTACTATTTCCGATCAAACTACATTTAAAATAAATAGTGGATTGCCTTTTAACTCTCCTTTTGAAGTGGCAACGCCAGATGTTACAACCAATTCTACTTCAGAATTTAAGAACAATAACACAAATGTGGATTTAGTAAAAGATGTAAAATTGGATGAATTAAAATTGAGTATCACAAGTCCTGCTGATAAAACATTTAGTTTTCTAAAATCTGTTCACATGTATATTTCTACAACTGCCGATGATGAAATCGAATTGGCTTTTCTGGATAATATCAGCTCAACCACAAATACTATCAATCTTACTTGTACTGCCCAAAAGTTAGACAAATATATTAAGGCTTCGAGTTACAAAATAAGAACATCGGTAATTACAAAAGAAACCTTGACCCAAGAGACAACAGTAAAAGCGGATATGAAATTTAAAGTTACTGCCGATCCTTTTTAATCTTTTTTTCTAAAAAAAATTAAAACTACTCCTTTACAAGAATAATAGTGGCTTTAAAACCTGTACCAAGATTCCATTCACTAGCCGAAACCAGATTTTTTTTATCATCATAAACTCTGAATTCGGCTGTATTGGGGCCAGAATCCCCTTGATTTAATGCTTCAAAATCTATTTTATTAAAACCTTTTTGCAAAGTAATTTCAAAACCTTTAAAATTACTATCCAAATACACTGAAGATTGAATGACCTCTCCATTCAAATACACCCTAATTAAATCGCCGTCTACATATTGGGCATCCCTATACATGACTTTGGCTGATTCAGAAGTCGTTTTATAAGTACCTAAACTTTGATTGCGACGGTACGCAACTCCTTCCTGACGGTCAGTTTTTTTGTTCAATCTATCTCTTACCTCATCCCCAGGATTAATGAACTCATTCTTTGGAATCATGGAAATCTCACTCTTAACTTTTAGTTTATAGTCCGAAACAGCATTCGGAGGCGACTGTACATTTGGGCTTTTATAAACATTGGGAGGAATAATAACAGAAGAATCAATTGGAGGTGTAGGCTTCTTTTCTTTTGGTTTTATATTAACTGGCGGAATCGCTTTGAACTTTGTACTCGACTCAAATTGAGCATACGTACAGGTCGAAAAACCTATCAGAAAAATAAATAAAATTTGTTTCATAGCATTAAAAAAGTAGGTTTTCTATCTAAAAACATTTTTTTCAAAAATAAAAAAACAGTGCTTATAAAATCACAAAACTAACATAATTTATTTCTCCTGACCTGTTAAGAAATTCTAAATTTAGAAAAAACAAAACTACACAATAAAATTATCTCCAATCACTGAACCGTTATCAGAAATTAAAACATCTCGCTTATTTTGTTATAAAAAATGAAAAACTACCTCAAGATAAGCTCACGCCGTAAAGTGATTGTTTTTTTAATTCTAATTTTTATAAATTGCGCCCTTTAAAGGAAAATCTTTAGATTTAGATACTTTTAAGCAGCAATTAACAAAACTAAAAAACCAAATAATGAAAAGAGAAAACATCTTAACTGGGTCACCATGGGAAGACAAAATGGGATATTGTCGTGCAGTCCGTATAGGAAACATCATTGAAGTATCCGGAACTGTTGCAATAGTTGACGGCGAAAAAGTAAAAGCCGATGATGCATATGCACAAACCTTAAATATCTTGGAAAGAGTCGAAAAAGTATTGGAAGATCTTAAAGTAGGAATGAAAGACGTGATCCGCACCCGAATTTTCACTACCGATGTTTCTACTTTTGAAGAAGTTGCAAAAGCACATGCAACTTTTTTCAAAGACATAAAACCCACTACCGGTTTTTATGGTATCAACCAATTGGTTGCTCCAGAATACTTGGTTGAAATAGAATTTACAGCAATTGCATCAGAATAGTTCAAAAAATAGTATGAATTGTAATACTTTAGCATAAAATTTATTTAAAAAAAGTAACGCAATCGATGAATTTTGAAAAAATAAAACAAATAATGCTTATCACACTCAAATGGACTTTCATTTGTTGTTTGATAGGCATTTTTTCTGGATCGGCATCTGCTTTTTTCTTGGTTTCATTAGAGTTTGTAACCCAAGTCCGAAATCATCACAATTGGATTATTTGTTTCCTGCCCTTTGGCGGTTTACTTATTGGCTATTGTTACTTTTACTTTGATTCCAAAATTGCAAAAGGCAACAACCTATTATTGGAAGAGTACAATAAACCCGAAAAAAAGATTCCGTTCCTTATGGCGCCGTTGGTTCTTTTGGGCACATTAATAACGCATCTATTTGGTGGTTCAGCAGGCAGGGAAGGAACTGCAGTGCAAATGGGTGGTGCCATTGCCGATTTATGCACCAATATTTTCAGACTAAATCATTCCGAAAGAAGAACCTTGATTATTCTGGGAATTAGCGCTGGCTTTGCTTCGGTTTTTGGAACACCGCTAGCTGGTGCGATATTCGCATTGGAAGTTATTTTTTTTCACAAAATTAATTTTAGAAGTATTGTCTGCTCTTTTCTGGTAGCCTATATTGCTTATTTCACCGTTGAATTCTGGGAAATAAAACACACTCATTATAGCATTCCTGCAGTTCCCGAAATGAATTTCACTGCTATATTTTGGATACTTATCGCCAGTATTTTGTTTGGATTAGCCGCTTTACTTTTTGCAAGAAGCACCCATTTTTGGGGAAAATTATTTTCCAAGAACATAAATTATCCACCATTAAGACCTTTCATAGGCGGAATTATTCTAGCCATATCAATTTATTTAATTGGCACCACAAAATATATTGGATTAGGAGTTCCTATGATTGTAGATGCTTTTTCCATTCATAATGCTCCTTATGATTTTCTTTTAAAAATCCTCTTTACTGGTTTTACCCTTGGAGCTGGATTTAAGGGAGGCGAAGTAACCCCACTCTTTTTTGTTGGGGCAACATTGGGAAGTGCTTTATCTGTAATTGTCCCATTACCGATAGCTTTATTGGCTGGAATGGGATTTGTGGCCGTGTTTTCGGGTGCAACCCATACTCCTATCGCTTGTACGGTTATGGGAATGGAACTTTTTGGTATAGAAAGTGGCGTTTTCATCGGAATTGCCTGTATCATTGCTTACTTTTTTTCCGGCTCTATCGGGATTTACAAATCTCAAATTGTTAGAGGTCCAAAATCTATTTTATATCAAAGCATTAGAAAAAAAGGATTGAAATACCTTTAGCCTAAAAAAAATGTTTTACACTTTATTTATGATTTTTTTTGTAGTATTGTTACTTTACAAACTTAATCATCAGAAAAATGGCTTTTGGATTCCCTTCTTCTTTTTTACACGGCCTACCATTAAACAATTTATCGAAAAATAAATTTATTTTCAAAGCTATTGAAATTTCCAAAAAACTAAATTGGCAATTAATTGAGATTAACAAAAAGGAAATAACATTTGAAACAGTTAATTCTCAAAACACTTGGAATGAGAAAATTCATATTACAATAGAAACCGAAGCTGCCTATTTTATCAGTTCTAGTAATGGCAACCAAATTTATGATAAAGGTCGAAATAAGAAGAATATTGAAGCATTTTTAGAATTATTTTATGAAGCAGATAGTCAAAATGAAAATTTAGAATTCTCTGAAAATTTGCTTTCTGAATACATTACTACTCTAAAAAACAACATTCTTAATCAAAATACAGAGGCCATAAAAACAAACCGCTTCTATTCATTCTTCTCTATTTTTATACCAACAAAAAATTATTTTATTACCCCAATCCTTATCAATTTAAACATCTTAATTTTTATTTTGATGGGCTTATTAGGAGTCAATATTTTCATTCCCGAGATTCAGGAAATCATTGATTGGGGTGGAAATTATGGCCCATTAACTACCGAAAATGAATGGTGGAGATTACTTTCTTCCTGTTTCATTCATTTTGGAATTATTCATCTTTTCATGAATTGTATCAGCTTAGCTTATATTGGCTTACTGCTTGAACCTTACATGGAAAAATGGCAACTACTGACTACTTATCTTTTTTGTGGAATACTTGCCAGTATTACAAGTTTATATTGGAACGATAATTTAGTTAGTGCTGGAGCATCTGGTGCCATTTTTGGACTGTGTGGAATTTTAATAATTTTTGTTCTTTTTAAAAAATTAGACGAAAAATTAAATTCTAATTTATTACTACCTCTTATTAGTTTAATTTCCATAAATCTACTCAGTGGTTACAAGGATGGGATAGATGGCGCAGCACATATTGGAGGATTTCTTTCTGGAATCTTATTTGGCATTATACTCGCACTCTTGGATGGACAAAGAAAAAAGGCAATAATTGCAATCTATTCCGTATCAATCCCACTTATTATAGCTTTGTCAATCATTTGTAGAAACTCCAAAATGTATATATATCAAACAATGGAATATGAAAACAGAATGCAAGATTTCGTTGATATGGAAAAAATGGCATTAGAAGCTTATGGCTCTAGTTCTTCAAAAGAACAAATGCTTTACATGATTAAAGATAGAGGCATTTATTATTGGGAAGAAAACATTAAATTAATAAAAGAGTTGGACAAGTTGTATCTTCCTGAAAAAATTCACATCAATAACAAAAATTTAATTGAATATTGTAAGTTACGGACAGAATTATACGAACTTGCGTATAACAAATTAAATGAAAACACAGATAAATACGATTCTAAAATAGGATATCTTAATAGTGAGATTACTAAGATTATGACAGTAATTAAAAACAATTCAACACAGGAATTCTAAGTTTGCTTTGAACCAAAAAAATAGTGATTCCATTTAAACTGATAACGAAATAAATTTTTCATTAAAGTCTTAGGCGCAAAAAAAAATCAGAATACCTATAGTCTATATTTCTTTATAATTTCTTAAAAGCTTTCAACTTTTAGTTTAAAAAATGTAATTTCGCAAACTATGAATATACAAGACATACAAGCGATACAGTTGTTATTATCAACTCCAAAAAAAATTGCCATAATTCCACATAGAGGTCCAGACGGAGACGCCATGGGTTCAACATTAGCATTATATCATTTTTTAATAAAAAACAATCACAATCCTACAGTGATTTCTCCAAATGATTTTCCCGATTTTCTAGCGTGGATGCCAGGCTCCGAAACGGTTAAAATATACGAAAAAGATAAAGAGTTTTGTACCAAAATACTAGAAGAAGCTGAACTTATTTTTACTTTGGATTTTAATGCACTCCACAGAGTGGGCGAAATGGAACAGGTTTTAGAAAAACTTACCGCTCCTTTTATCATGATTGACCATCATCAATGGCCAGACGATTATGCTACTTATACCTATTCGGATGTTGCATTTGGTTCTACTTGCGAAATGGTGTATAATTTCATTTCCTTTTTAGATAAAAAACAAGATATCGATAAAACAATTGCTACTTGCATTTATACAGGAATCCTAACTGATTCTGGCTCGTTCCGATTTCCAAAGACTACTGGAACAACTCATAGAATAATTGCCGAATTAATTGACCTAGGAGTCGAAAATAGTTTGATCCCAACCTTATTATTTGACAATAGTTCCTATAATCGTTTGCAACTATTGGGTCGTGCTTTACAAAACATGAAAGTGATGATGGATCATAAAACATCCTACACTTCATTGACACAAGAGGAATTAAACAGTTTTAATTATGTAAAAGGTGACACTGAAGGCATTGTTAATTATGGTTTAAGCATAAAAGGAATTGTTTTTACTGCTATTTTTATCGAAAATAAAGAAGAAGGAATCATCAAAATTTCTTTTCGCTCACAAGGTGATTTTGATGTAAATCAATTTGCCAGAGATCATTTTCAAGGTGGAGGACACAGCAATGCTGCCGGAGGAAAATCGGAAGTATCAATGGAGGAAACACTACACAAATTTGAAAGTTTAGTACAAAAATTAAAAATATAATAGCCCATGAACTATTTTAAAGTATTACTAATTACCTTTTTTGCTGCCGTTTTATTGACGAGTTGCAAACAGCATCAAGAAGCCAGAAGACCTGTTTCACAATCATCCGGAAGCTTCATGAAGCAATCTATAGCCCGAAACAAGAAAATGATCGCTGGAGAAGAAGACCAAATCGAAGCTGTAATAAAAAGTGATCCCACGAAAAAATACATAGCCTCCAAAAAAGGATATTGGTATTACTACGAAACCAGAAACCTGACCGATAGTCTTACTCCCAAAAAAGGAGATATTGCTTTTTTTGATTATGAAATAAAAGATTTGAAAGGCAATATTATTTATTCCGAAGCCGAATTAGAGCCTCAGATTTACAAAGTAGACAAACAGGAAATCATGATGGGATTGAGAGATGGAATAAAACTTATGCGAAAAACAGAAAAAGTACATTTCCTTTTTACTTCGCATATGGGTTATGGGTATCATGGTGACAATAATAAAATAGGTACCAATCAACCTTTACTTTGCACTGTTACCCTTCGCGACTTTATGCCTGAATCTAAATATAATGCGCAAATTCAACCTAATACCGTCGCAAAAGTTAGCCCTCCTATGCCTATAAAACCCAAATCAACCATAAAAGACACGTTAACAAATTAAAAAAAGCAGAATGAAATGAGCATAACCTTAAATAGGTTACCCATGCCAATAAAGACATGCGAATTCCATACTCCAATGAAAAAATAATATTATCTACATATGAAAAAAAATATTTTATTTGCACTACTCCTCATTACAACTTTAATTTCCTGTAACAAAGAACACAACAATTTACCTGATGGTTTATATGCCGAAATAGAAACCAATAAAGGAAGTATCCTATTGGAATTAGATTATAAAAAAGCTCCAGTAACAGTTGCTAACTTCATTACATTGGCTGAAGGCGAAAATGAATTTGTTGTCAATGATACTTTGAAAGGAAAACCATTTTACAACGGACTAAAATTTCATAGAGTTATCAAAGACTTCATGATACAAACTGGCGATCCACTTGGAACAGGATCTGGAGATACAGGATACAAATTTAAAGATGAATTTAGCGATTTGAAATTTGACAAAGGTGGAATTTTGGCAATGGCCAATAATGGACCTGGAACCAATAGCAGCCAATTTTTCATCACCCATTTAGAGACCCCTTGGTTAGACGGAAAGCACACTATTTTTGGACATGTAGTAGATTACAACCTTGAAGTGGTGAATAAAATAGAGCAAGATGATTTTATAAAAAGTGTAACTATCATCAGAAATGGTGAAGATGCCAAGAAATTTGATGCTAAAAAAACTTTTTACGATTATTTCAAAATAGAATCTGAAAGCCAAAAACAAAAAGTAGCCGCAGAAGCCGCTGCAAAAAAAGAATATGAAGCCAAATACAAAGCCGTTTGTGATCAAAAAGTAGCTTCTTTTACGGAATTAAAAAGTAAAGCCACCAAAACAGCAACTGGACTTCAGTATGTAATCACTAAAAAAAGTGGCGGCAAAAAGCCAGCTATGGGTTCAACTGTTTACATTCATTATGCAGGATTTTTGGAAAACGGTACTTTATTTGACACAAGTATTGAAGATGTATCCAAAACTTTTGGAAAATTTGATCCGGCAAGAGCAGCAGCCAATCAATACACTCCAATCCCATTTCAAGCAGGCAGAAAAGATGGTTTAATTCCTGGATTTATTGAAGGAATAGAAAAAATGTCCATCGGAGACAAAGCTGTTCTTTTTATTCCTTCACATCTTGCATATGGAGAAGCTGGTGCAGGTGACGTAATTCCACCAAATACCAATATCATTTTTGAGATTGAATTAATGGAAAAAATGCCTAATTAATTTTAAAATAGTTGACACTTAAATTTTATACAATGAAATCTAAAATCGCATTATTACTCTTTTTAGGGTTATTCAATTTACACGCACAAAACACAAAAAAACCTGTTGCTACAAAAAAACCAGGAACAACTGTAAAAGCGTCTTCTACTGTTACTCCAGAAGGCATTTATGCCACTATCGCAACGAACAAAGGAAATATTACAGTTGAATTATTTTACAAAAAAACGCCTATTACAGTAGCAAATTTTATAAGCTTGGCAGAAGGAAAAAATCCATTTGTAAAAGTTGAAAGACTAAAAGGAAAACCTTTTTTTGATGGTCTAAAATTTCACAGAGTAATCAAAGATTTCATGATTCAAGGTGGCGATCCTGACGGTAATGGTTCTGGCGGACCTGGCTATGCTTTCAAAGATGAATTTACCGATTCGAAATTTGACAAAGCAGGAATTCTTGCTATGGCAAATTCTGGTCCCGCTACCAATGGAAGTCAATTTTTTATTACTCACAAAGATACTCCTTGGCTGAATGGTAAACATACTATTTATGGTCAAGTAATACAAGGAATGGCAGTAGTAAATGCTATTGCGCAAGATGATGTGATCACAAAGATTACTATTTCTAGAAAAGGAGAAGCAGCCAAAAAATTTGATGCTGCAAAAGTATTCACTGACTATTACGGAAATAAAGCGGTTGAAGATAAATTAAAAGCTGAGAAAGAAGAAAGTGAAAGAGCTGCAGCAAATGCTATAGCTTTGAAAGAATTTGCTAATGGACAAACAACTGCAAGTGGTTTAAAATATATTGTTTTAAAAGAAGGTACGGGTGCAATGCCAACATTAACCAGTAATATCAAAGCGCATTACACAGGAAGTTTTGTCAATGGTACAGTTTTCGACAGCAGTGTTCAACGTGGTGAACCAATCGATTTTAATTTAAATCAGGTAATTAAAGGTTGGACAGAAGGACTTCAATTGATGAAGGAAGGTGCAAAATATAAATTTTATATACCTTATACTTTGGCTTATGGAGAACGAGGGTATCCTGGTGCTATTCCTCCAAAAAGCGATTTAATCTTTGAAGTAGAATTGATTAAAATAAATCAATAAATATTTAAACAATTATAAATAAAACCCAACAGATTTAAAGAAACTGTTGGGTTTTATTATTTATATAAAATGAACAAAACTACTTTTTAAACTTCCAGTCAAATTCATCTTTATTATTGATTATTGCTCCAATTTCGAATTTAACTACTTCATCAAATTCGGTTTGAAGAATAATCCAATTTTCTTCATTGAAGTAATTTTCGAAAGTATCGAATTCCTCCTGAGAAAATTTGGTTATTCCTTTTTGTGCCAAATCCTTTTTTACGTCCGATATTTTTCTATTGATGATTTTATTACCAAGTAACTCCAAACTTGGACTTGAGGCCACTAAATATCCCAATTTCAAATCTTCTTCTTCATAAAAAGTCAAACGGATCTTAAGGTCATTATAAACAAAAATCACATTATCATCTTCGTCTTTGTAATTTTTATTAGGCTTACCGTAAACAGCAATAACATCATTTTGTTTCATTCCGAAAATGAGTTTGTCAATTCCGTTTTTTGGATTTATTTTCATATAGATACCTTTTAATTTATTTATTTCTTACAGCCCACAAAGGTATCCTTTTTTAAGGGAATTCCATTTTTAGAAATCAAAAACAAAGAATACAATTAAAAAAGCAAAATTTAATTCTTTAGAAAAATGAAATGAATACTTCTGGTGAATATAAATTTATAACTTTATGACAAAACAATTCTTAATCAATAAATTACATAAAAAAAACTGTCATTATCCCAAATTCATAATAGCGCATTAAAAAGAAATTAAATAAAAATAAATTTAATACTACAAAAATTAACATATTATGCATTTTATCTATCAAAAAGTGTCATACATCTATATGTTTAGTATTTTTGGTACGATTGTTGGATAACGACAATACAAAATTTTCTATTTCAATACTATTTTAATAAAAAAAGATCGACAAAAAGCTTCAATGAACATCCTTCACAAAATAAATAAATGGATAATCTGCCTAGTCATACTAGGTAACTTTGCTTATTCTCAAGACCAAAATCCAGAATTAGTAGCGACATTAAAAATAAAACTTCAGAAAACGACCGTTGACACTACCAAAATAAATATCCTAAACGAAATTGCTGCAACATACAGGTATTCCAATCCGCAAGAAGGGCTAAAATATGGGAGGAATGCATTATCATTATCAGATAGTTTAAATTGGAAAAAAGGAATGGCCGAAGCAAATGAAAATCTGGGAATTTGCTACCAAACTGAAGCCAATTATACTGAAGCCATAAATCATTTGCAGAAAGCGTTACAATTATACAAACAAATACCAAAGAAATCAGCTGTTTCTGGCACGCTCAAAAATATTGGGCTTGTTTATTTGGTACAAAAAAAATATCCAGAAGCACTTTTATATTTTGAACAAGCATTAAAAATTAACCAACTACTAAACAATAAATTATTAATAGTATATGGCTTAAATGATATTGCCGATGTTTATTTCAAACAAAATAATAATTCAAAAGCGCTTGAACAATACAAACAATCCATTAAAATAAATGAAGAAATAAAGGACAATAATGGACTAGCCTATTGCTACGCACGTATTGGCGAAATTTATTCAAAGCAAAAAGAATATCCAAAAGCGGTAAGTTATTTATCAATGGCTTTAAATAAATACGATAAAAATCAAATAGGCAACATTGACAATACACTTAAGCAATTGAGCGAAACTTATCTTTTGATGTCCAAGTCGGATGCTATAAATAAAAACAAATATATCGCTCTTTCAAAGAAGGCTTTGGAACAAACATCCTCAAAACAACAACAGTATTCACAATCAATAGATTCTTTAAAAGAATCACTCGGAAAAGCGACAGAAGACACTACAAGAATCAACATTCTAAACAGATTAACCAGTAGTTATTTTTACACCAATCCAAAAGAAGGAATTCCTTATGGAGAAAGAGCTCTTAAACTGGCAACAAAAATAAACTGGAAAAAAGGAATTGCTTTGGCATATAACAACCTTGGGGTATGCCAATGGGTATTAACTGACTATAATAAGGCCATCAACTATTTTGACCTGTCATTATCCAAATATAAAGAACTAAATGACCAAACTGGTATTTCGGAAGCTTATAACAATTTAGGGTTGGTATATGTTGAAATAAAAAAACACAATCAAGCGTTTAAGTACTTCGATAAGGCATTTGAGATAAACAAAAAAACGGGCAATAAAATATCAATGGTTTATAACTTGAATAATATTGCCTCGGCCTATTACAATGAAAAAAATTATAGGAAAGCTTTTGAATATTATACTAAATCAAAAGACCTAAATCTTTCCATGTATGATTTAAATGGTTTAGGATATTGTTATTCAAAAATTGGACAAATATATTCTGACCAAAAAAGATATGAAGAGAGTCTTGATTATTTCAAAAAAGCTTTAAATAGTTACGATAAAAGTCAAACCTATAATATTGGCAATAACTACATAGGAATGGGAATTGTCTATTACAAAATGGCTTTAGTAAATTCAAGCAATAAAAAAGAATTACTAGCACAATCCGCTCAATCTCTTAATAATGCTGCGTATTTGTTTACACAAAAAGGTATTTTGGACCGGCTGAGCATTTGCTATCTTGAACTTTATAAAACCAAAAAAGAACAGGGTGATTTCACCGAAGCCTTAAATTATTTTGAAAAACACAATACTATAAAAGATTCTCTATTTTCAAATGAAAGCCAAAACAAATTAACTAATCTTCAATCCAAACGAGAAATTGACTTAAGAGACAAACAGATTGAGATTCAAAAACTTAAAATAAATAGTGATTACAGAAAAGTATATTTGTTAGTAACTATTACCATCACAATTGCAATACTTTTTATTTTATTCTTCTGGCTGTATATAATCAAAAGAAACACAAACGAATTACTATTAAACAAAAACGAAGAGATATCAAACATCAACAAACAAAAGGACAAATTTTTCTCCATCATTGCGCATGATTTGCGGGGACCTTTCAATGGATTTTTAGGACTGACGGAACTATTGGCCGAAGAAATTGATGATATGGATAATGAAGAAATTCAATTTGCAGCTATCAACATGAGAAGTTCTGCTAACAATTTGAACCGTCTTTTGGAAAACTTACTTGAATGGTCTCGAATGGAACAGGGATTGATTCCATTTTCTCCACAAGAAAGTAATTTGGTCAAAGTCATAAAAGAATGTGTAGAGCCCTTACAAGATGCTGCTAACAAGAAAGCCATAACAATCGAAACTATTATAAATCAAAATCTTAAAATTTTTGCAGACCATCACATTTTGCAGTCTGTTATCCGAAATATTTTATCCAATGCCTTAAAATTCACTCCAAAAAAAGGAAAGATAAAAATATATGCGCAAGAAGATTTAAAAAATACTATTATTTCAATAGTTGATTCTGGAATAGGAATGGATATCAAAATGATCGAAAATATATTCCAACTTGATGTCAAAACAAACAGAAGGGGAACCGATGACGAGCCAAGTGCTGGATTAGGGTTGATTCTTTGCAAAGAATTTGTGGAAAAGCACAGAGGAAAAATTTGGGTAGAAAGTGAAGAAGGAAAAGGTTCTACTTTTAATTTTAGTTTTCCAAAAAATAATACAATCAATGCCATTTAAAATGGCTTTATAATAATCAAAATGAAAAAAAATCTCATTTTAATTTATTTACTTTTTATTGGTATTAATTCATTTTCTCAAAAAAGTCAGGAACAGAAAATTGATTCTATAAAAACAGTAATAAATCAAGCAACGGTAGATACCATTAAGATAAAAGCGCTTAGTGATTTATCTGCTTTATTGTATTATAGCGACTCTCAAAAAAGTCTGTATTATTCTAACTCAGCATATGCTCTTTCAAAAAAAGCCAATTACAAAAAAGGAATAGCTCTTTCATACAACAATTTTGGAGTTTATTACAGAATAAGAGCCGATTTTCCAAAAGCACTGGATTACAATTATAAATCGCTTCACTTATTTGAAATTCTAAACGACAAAAACGGTATTGCCAAAGCAAATAATGGACTTGGCACCATCTACGTGGAATTTAAAAATTATAAACAAGCGCTAACTTGTTATAAAAAAGCATTGAAAGAAAGTCAAGAAATAAATGATCGAAAATCAATTGCCACATATTTAAATAACATTGGGGATGTCTATTTAAGAATGAAAGATTATCAAAAAGCATTAAGCTATTTTGATAAAGCAATTAAAATGAACGCTTATGAAAAAAGCAGTTATGAGTCCGGGCTAAACTATACCAATATTGCCATTACATTAAACTTTCTCAAACAATATGAAAAATCAATAGAAGCCAGTAATCAATCAATTTCAATTTATAAAGATGATTCCAGTTTGTTCAATGCCTATAATAAATTAGAATTAGGGAAATCCTATTATTATCTTGCCTTAGCAGAAAAAAACACGACAAACAGCAATCAGTTTTTACAAAAATCTTTGGACTACATCAATGAATCCATGAAAATTTTCAAAAGAGAGGGATCACTAATAGACATCAGAGATTCTTATTCTTATTTATCTAAAATTTATAAAACTCAAGAAAAACCAGAACTGGCACTTTCGTTTTTTGAAAAAAGTTCAAATCTCAACGATTCTATTTTTTCAAATGAAAACAAAATACAAATAGAATTTCTAAAATCGCAAAGAGAAATCGAGTTGAGAGATAAAAAAATTGAGATTCAAAATCTTAAAATCAAAAATGAAGCTCGAAAAGTATATTTATTATACACCATAACCATTGCAGTTATAATTCTTTTAGCGCTGTTTTTTTGGCTATACTTATCAAAGAGAAAAACGAACCTACAATTAAAAGAAAAAAACAAAGTAATATCCAACATCAACAAACAAAAGGATAAATTCTTTTCTATAATTGCACATGACCTTAGAGGTCCTTTTAATGGTTTTCTGGGACTAACAGAACTATTAGCTCAAGATATTGACAATATGGACAAAGAAGAAATCCAGTTTGCAGCCGCAAACATGAGAAGCTCTGCTGTTAATTTGAACCGTCTATTGGAGAACTTACTGGAATGGTCGAGAATGGAACAAGGTTTGATTCCTTTTTCCCCTCAAAAAAGCAATTTTCTTCCCTTAGTAAAAGAAAGTATCAGTACGTTACAAGACGAAGCAAATAAAAAAAGAATCAAAATTCACACGTCAATACCGGAAGACTTAACCATTTATGCAGATCATCACATACTGCAATCGGTTATTCGAAACATATTGTCAAATGCGGTGAAATTTACACCAAAAGATGGAGCCATAAAAATTGAGGCTCATGATGATTCGAAAAGTACCGTCGTTTCAATAGCTGATACCGGAATCGGAATGGATGCCAAAATACTCAATAATCTGTTTCTACTTGATGTTAAAACCAATAGAAATGGAACCGAAAACGAACCCAGTACCGGTCTGGGATTGATATTGTGTAAAGAATTTGTGGAGAAACATAATGGGAAAATATGGGTAGAAAGTGAAGTAAATATAGGCACTACTTTTTATTTTAATTTTCCACATGCTATTTCATAAATTAGTGTATTTTTGAAAAAAATACCGCACTAAATGATTCAAAAAACTACTCAATTATTACTTTTTTTTATCTTTTCAACAGTTCCAGCACAAGCTCAAAATCCTATTTATAAGACCATTGATTCGTTAAAAATAGCATTAAACCAAACAAAAGAGGACTCGGATAAAACAGTTTTACTAACTAAACTTTCCTCTTATTCAGAATACATTGGACCTGATGAAGCAATAAAATATGCAAAAAAAGCACTTTATTATGCTCAAAAAACAAAAAACGAACAGCAGATTGGCCAGACCTATGGAAATTTGGGTACAGCTTATGAAATAAAATCAGACTATGCGCATGCTTTAAAAAACCTTTATAAAGCACTTGCAATCTATGAAAATTTGAATGATGTCAAAAGTCTAACTACGGTTTACAATAACATAGGACTAATCTATATTGACCTCAAAAATTATAAGCAAGGTCTTATTTTTTATAACAAAGCGCTTCAACTAAGCTACCAATCCAAAAAAGAAAGAAATGTTTCGTTGCTATTAAATAATATCGGTGATGTCTATTTGCAAAAAAAAGAATATCCAAAAGCATTAAACTACTTTTACAAAGCCTTAATAATAAATAAAAAACTTGACGACACAGAAGGAATTGGTTTAAATCTTTCCAATATAGGCATTTGTTATATCAACTTAAAAAATTATGAAAAAGGCATTGAGATGCTAAATAAGTCAATTGCAACTTATGATGATCATTCAAACCTGTACAATAATTATAATACTTATGATCTTGGCAGAGCTTATTACTTAATGTCTCAAGATGAAAAATATAAAAAGGATAAAAAAGCACTTATTGATAGATCCATCTCTTTATTTGAAAATGCTTTACAAATTTTTAAAAAATACAAATCTTTAAAAGATATTCAGGAAACCTATTTATATCTTTCCAAAACTAACAAGTCAAAAGGTAATTATGAAGTGGCATTGGATTGTTTTGAAAAACATTCCCGCATAAAGGACTCTATATTTTCGAAAGAAAGCGAGAAAAAATTAGCTAATCTTGAATTTCAGAGAGAAATAGATTTAAGAGATAAACAAATAGAAATCCAGACCCTCAGAATAAATAGCGATTCACGAAAAGTATATTTTCTAATTACCATAGCTACTGCAGTTGCTGCCCTATTGGGTTTGTTCTTATTCCTATATGATTCAAAAAGAAGAAACAACCTCTTGCTCAAAGAAAAAAACACATTAATTTCGAATATAAATTCTCAAAAAGACAAATTTTATTCGATTATAGCTCACGATTTAAGAGGTCCGTTCAATGGCTTTTTAGGCTTAACAGAGTTAATGGCCGAAGACATAGACATGATGTCCGCCGAGGATATAAAATTTGCCGCTGTTAATATGAGAAGTTCTGCCAAAAATCTTTTTGCCCTTTTGGAGAATTTATTGGAGTGGTCACGGATGGAACAAGGTTTAATTCCATTTGTTCCAAAAGAACACCCGCTAAAATCAACTTTATTAGATAGCATTATCACACTACAAGATAATGCAGACAAAAAAGGAATAAGTATCACTACAACAATTTCTAATTCGGCAACTCTTTTTGCTGATAAAAATATGTTCCAAGCTATAATTCGTAATATTGTTTTGAATGCTATAAAATTTACACCAAAAAAAGGATCAGTTAACATCCAAGAAAAAGAAGATCTCTACAACACTGTTATTATAGTTAAAGATACAGGAATTGGAATGAATCCAAAAACAGTAGAAAACCTATTCAAATTAGATGTACAAAACAACCGAGTTGGAACTGAAGAAGAACCTAGTACAGGTCTAGGATTAATTTTATGTAAAGAATTTATAGAAAAACACAAAGGTAAAATATGGGTTGAAAGCGAAGAAGGGAAAGGAAGTACATTTTATATTAGTTTCCCTAACAAAAACTCTAGCCTTATTTAATTCATTACACTCTTTTGCATTAACCTTATACAAAACCTAAAATCATGTTCAAAAAAATAATTGCATTACTGACGCTTTTTATAGTCCTATCATCATGTACTTCAAAAACAGAACCTTCATCCGCAAATATAAGTGGATTATGGGCAGATGTAAACTCCAGTAATTTTAAGAATTGCTATGTGATAATTGCCCAAGACGGAAATAAAATAGTCATGACTCATTACCTCGAATTTAAAGGCAATAAAATGGTCGAATATGGTATTGGAGAAATAAAAGAAACAACCGTTACTTATGATGCTGTTGTTACAAAAGCAATCCCTGGTTGGGCGACAAAAGGAAAACATCACCTTACATTAAACAAACAAGAAGATACTTTAAGAGGATCCTACGAGGATGAGAAAGGAAATAATGGTCCAATTGTATTTGCCAAATTAAAATAATTATAATTTTGCTTTTAAATTTTCTTTGACCCCATCAAACCATTCGCTTTTAAGAATACTCAATACTATGCTGTCCCTGCGAACATTACGATCAACAGTTGGCATGTGACTACGCATAACTCCCTCAACTTTACACCCTATGCTTTTCATGGCAGCTATGCTCCGCTGGTTGTTGTTGTCGGCACGAAATTCTACCCGTTCTATTCCGAGTGTTTCAAATGCAAATTGTAGCAAAAGATACTTACAGTGTTTATTGAGTCCGGTTCCCCTAAAATCTTTCCCATACCAAGTATATCCCAATTGCAGCGTTTTAAATCCCATATTGATGTCATAAAAACGCGTACTGCCTGCATATTTGCCCGTTTTTTTGTCTTGGACTATAAAAGGGTATTCGGTTTTATTTTCTCTGGCTTTAAGGGCTATTTGAATATAATTTTCAAGATTTTCTTTTCCGTTGGCGCGAACTAAAGAATACTCCCAAGTTTCAGGTTCATTGATTGAAATATCCAATAGGTTTTTGACATCGGTTGCTTGCAGGGGGCGAAGCAAAACCATTTCGTCTTCGAGTATTATATCTTGCGGGAATTGAAAAGTAGACATTATTATTTTTTTTACTAATTTATAAAAAAAAGACAAATCACAGTAATTTTCTAAATATGCACAGATGTCTTAGCACAGATAGAAACGAAAAGTCCACGCTGTAAAACACTAATTTTTCTTGTTATAAAAGAGCGACCAACGGAAGCTCCTTTTATGACTTAGAAAAATGGTGTTTTACAGCGTGGACTTGTAGTGGATAGCTGGATTAGCTCCTTAAAAAAGCTATTCATTCATTTCGTCGTAACGTTCGGGTACTTGAGGATCATAAAGAGGGCATTTGAATTCTGCCATGGTATCTACAAGTAAATTCATGGTCTTGCCTTCGGTGCCGTAACAATCTATTTTTATGCTTTGTGGGGTTGTTCTTATTTGAAAAGCGCCTTTACCATTGGTATTTTTCCAGCTGTTTTCATCGACTTTTTCCCATTTTGAAAAAACGGTATGAAATCTATTTAGGATTACCTCAACCGGAAGTGTTTCTAAGCCGTCCACAAGTTGCTGCTCATCTATTGCTTCATACACTTCGTGATGATTCAGATAAACGCCTTCCAAGTATTTCCAAAATAGTAGTTCGTACATTTTTTTAAATTAAATAATTAAATAACTAAACGATTTAACAATTTTTAATACTCGAAAGTACCGTATTCACTTGTAATTGTTAGTTTTTTGGAATCAGAGGCTTCTACTCTACCCACAATTTGGGCATCAACATTGAATGATTTTGAGATAGCGATGATATCCTGCGCGATTTCTTCTGGCACGTATATTTCCATACGATGTCCACAGTTGAATACTTGGTACATTTCTTTCCAATCGGTTTTGGATTGCTCTTGTATCAATTGAAACAAAGGTGGCACTGGAAATAAATTGTCTTTTATAATATGTAGATTTTGAACAAAATGTAAAATCTTTGTCTGTGCTCCTCCGCTGCAATGCACCATTCCGTGAACATCCGCAGAAGTATATTTATCTAAAATTTTCTTGATAATAGGTGCATAGGTTCTTGTTGGCGAAAGTACTAGTTGACCTGCATCTATAGGTGAATTCTCTACGGCATCGGTCAATTTTACTTGCCCGGAATAAATCAATTCATTAGGAACGGCCGCATCAAAACTTTCTGGATATTTGTTGGCTAAATATTTTTCGAAAACATCATGACGCGCAGACGTTAATCCGTTGCTTCCCATTCCTCCGTTATAGCCTTTTTCATAAGTGGCCTGACCAAAAGAAGCCAATCCAACAATGACGTCACCCGCTTTTATATTAGCATTATCGATTACTTTGGAACGCTTCATTCTAGCCGTTACGGTAGAATCGACGATGATGGTTCTTACTAAATCACCAACATCGGCAGTTTCTCCTCCTGTTGAGTGGATAGTAACTCCAAACGACTCCAACTCTTTTATCAGCTCTTCGGTTCCATTGATTATGGCAGATAAAACTTCACCAGGAATTACATTTTTGTTTCTTCCAATAGTAGAAGAAAGCAAAATATTATCGGTTGCACCTACACACAATAAGTCGTCAATATTCATTATTAAGGCATCTTGGGCGATTCCTTTCCAAACCGAAATATCCCCTGTTTCTTTCCAATACATATAGGCTAATGATGATTTTGTACCAGCACCATCTGCATGCATTATTAAGCAATAGTCTTCGTCCTGTGTCAAATAATCTGGAACAATTTTACAAAATGCTTGAGGGAATAAACCTTTGTCTATATTTTTAATGGCATTATGCACATCTTCCTTTGATGCCGAAACACCGCGTTGTGCATATCTTTTTGAAGTATCTGAACTCATTTTTTAGTTGTGTGTATGTTGGGCAAAGATAATTTTAATGTAACAATTATACAATTAAATTTCAATAGCAATGGCTGTGGCAAATTTCAAATTCTGGAATCCAATTTCTGATTTCTAAAATCTTGTACTAATTGGCAATAATTTCAATTTCTACACGGCGATTTGCTTCCCGTTCTGCTTCTGTTTTTTCTGGTAAAGCATATAATGGTTTCGAACTGCCAAATCCAATAAAAGTCATTCTGCTTTTATCAATACCGTTATATTCCAAAAATTTGCAAATGGCTTTAGCCCTTTGGGTACTTAAATCCCGAATATCTTTTTTTACACAACAAATATGACCTTGAATTTGTATTTTTAAATCGGGACAGTTTTGCATAACTGTGAGCAATTCAAACATTACCGATCTGGATTGCGGCATTATTGCAAAAGTATCTACAAAAAAATTCATGCTTTCCAGTTTTAGCTTCTCCCCTACATTGGCAAGACTGACTTTTTTCATAAAGATAGTATCAATTTTAATATTGACTGTAGAACCATCTGGGTTTTCAAAAACATAAACATCCGAAAATTTAATTTTTGGCTTTTTCTTTTCTAGCGTCACTTCTTTTTTTGGGGCAATTATTTTTTCTTCATTTGCAAAATCTTTTGGCAAAATATAATACAACGTGACTTTTCTGTTTTCAGCTTGAATAGGAGACGAAGTATGTAACTCTCCAAAATTTCTTGTTTTGAAATCCTCTCTAATTTTTACTTTGCTCTTTATGATATTAAACACATAATCGATTCGCTTTTTGGCCAAAGTGTCATTATAAACAACAGATCCTTCTTCATCACAAAAACCATGAACTCCAACGACTTTTACGGTATTATTTGCATTTAACCATTTATTCAGTTTTATTAACTCCTCTTTTTTCAAAACAAACTTGTTGCTTTCAAAAAAAAACGAAACTTGTTCTTGCGCAAAAACACAAGAAACCGCGAAACTAAATAATAGAGTAGCAAAAAACTTCATGATTCGGGGATTAATTCCTCAAATTTACAATAAAACTTAATCGATAGTTCCATGAAAAAAAAGAAAACACAAATGACCGTTTATAATAACTCTCAAAAACAGAATTATCAATTTGGGGAAATCTACTAAATCAATTTTTTAAATAAACCCCAAAAAAGAAAAACGCCTAAACTCTTCCATAAATTGCAAGAAAAGTTTAAACGTATTTCAACCTTTATATTTTAGACTCTTATAATATCCTTATTTCCATTCTGGCATCGAACCTCCCGAAAACAATAAAGTTCTAGCACTTCCCGTAGTACCTGTGCCTGTGTTTGTGAGCGATGTTTTGTATACATTTTTTACTGATATTCCATCATTTGAAGTATTGGTAAAAATGACTTCCGCTTCATTTGGAGAAAATTTTACATCCAAATCATTAAAGCCATTATCTTTGCTAGTATTCAGCTGTGTTATAGTATTGGCAACCTTATCATAAATAAAAATTCTTGAATCAAATCTTCTATAGGTTGAATTTTCATTCCCAGAAACATCTCTGGTAAACACGATTTTTTGCATATCAAAGGACATATTTAAACCACTAACTGCACCAGTTATTCCAGATAACACACTATACAACACCTGACCATTCCATTTAATTACATAAATTTCAACATTGTAACCCGAAATATCATTTACCTTGAGCACAATTTCTTTTCCATCTTGGCTCCAATCACATTCAGAAATAAATTTTCCATTTGGCGTCCTGAACATTTCAATCAGTCCTCCTCCATCAATATTTATTCGGTATAATTTGTCAAAATTTGGATAAATAATTTGACTTCCGTTGGTACTCCAGCAAAAGTTGATATTTTCCATATTAAATCCAGCAATAGGAGTCGTATTTGTTATTTTTTTAACATTCGATCCATCAAGATCCATCATGTAAATTTGGTTTTGGGATCCATCAGAACTGATATAGGCAATTTTATTGGATTGCAAATTCTTCCTAGGACGATAACTGTTGACAGACGAAGATGTTAATTGTAACTCATTGCCAGCTTCATCAGCAGTAAAAATCACATTATTACTATTTACCTTTTTGATGTATAAAAATCTTGGATTGGGAAATGGCAGAGTAGTAAAAGAACTTGTCAAACTATTGACAGGTGTATTAATTCCGTCAGAAGAAGCTACTTGCCAATAATATTTGGTACTATATTTCAAGCCTTTCAAGTCCAAACTTCTTGTTTTTATGTCTTTATAAGTTGTAATTTCATCTGTAGTTCCATTTTTAACAGTAACAACATAAGTCAATGAATCTTTATCAATATCGGTTGCAGTCCAGGTTAGCTTTAGATTTATGGCCTGATTTTTTGCTAGATCAACAGGAGAAGTCAATACTGGAACATCTGGAGGCCTATTATCTGCAGTAGAGACTTTCATCTCAAATATAATTTGAGTAGTTTTATTTAACTCCACTGTTGCCGCTTCAAATTTAGCAACGTATTTATCTTTTCTCGCTTCAAATGTATACTTTCCTGTTTCAATTCCCTCAAAAGTAAAATATCCATCCTTATCTGAATAGTATGTATTTGTAGCCGGATTTGAAGATACCTTTGCATTTTCAATAGGCGCATAAGTAACAGCATCCACAACTCTACCTTTTACAGTACCAGTTCCGCCGTCAGTTATCTTTTCTTCAGAACATGAAGTTAAGATAATTAAGCACATTAAAATTCCGATTCTTAACTTTTCCATTTGTAGGTTTTTTTATAAATAACTTAATCTATTATTAGCAAAATCTAAGTATAACTTTAGCATTTCTAAATCAACATTATTTTACTGATTTTTTACCAAAATGTTGAGGCAAATAATAACTCACACCTAGACCAAAACAATAAAAATAATCATCTCTTTTACCGGCTGTTATATAATCGAGTTTATCCGAAAAATCCATATTAAACTCACTATAGGCTTTGATTCCAAAATTATTTGACACTAAATACTCTAAACCTATCCCTGCTTGAATTTTGGTTTGTATATTTTCGTAAGCTCTGTTAAAAAAAGTACCACTGCCTACATAAACAAAAGGGCTAAAGGCATCATACGGGAGAATTAAAAAATCCAGATTCAAATCTATAGATCCATAACCAACATCTAATCTATCTTTATTGCCGACTCGAAAAACACTAAACGAACCGCTTATATCAAAATAGGGAGTAAAAAAGTATCTCATTCCCGCTTTCACCATTGGTTTAGGTGTTGGATTTGCATAATCTCCATCAATATAAGCTGCACCTCCAGCTAAATCAAATCCAACTTTACCTCTTTTTTCATTTCTGTCTCTACCATAAAGCAAGGCTAAATCAGCTTCTTCCTTTTCTTTGGCATAACTGTCCAAAAATGCTTTAACTTCCTCATCTGTAGCCTTTACATCCCAAATTTTATCCTTAATTCCATCAACAACCAGACCTTCAACCGCTTTCTCGATAGCCTCGGTAACCGCAAGCTGAATAGGCTCATTTCTAGTATATCCTGTTTCAACTTCTAAGAGTCGATTAATATTAACATACCGAAACAAACTAGCATCAACACTTTGGGACAGTATTGTTTTTGAAACATAAACTGTATTTAGAATTTTACCATTTGAAGTAGAAACTAATCTTAGATAGATAGAAATTCTGTCTTGTCGATATTGGGTCGAAGCTCCTGCGCCAAAATATCTTGCTCCATATCCACCTGTAATAATATTGGAATCATATGATATAATTCCACCTTCTAACAGAACACCGGCAAACAATAACGGTGTCAAAGGGGCATCCTTGGTATTGGAATCGGTAGCATATTCTTGTCTTGTAGAACGAATAATATTTCTTTCGTTCAAAAGATTGCTAAGGTTTTCTCGCTCAATAGGCACGAACCATTTAGAGTCTTGAAGCGCTTTAATTAGTATAGAAGTAGCACCTTGTGTGACTGCAGTACTAAATGTGCTTCCTATTTCGGTAGGTTTATATTGACCCGTTTGATCTTTAAACTTGTAAACACCTACTACTACTTGCTCTTTAGGGAGTGGTAAACTTCTTAAATTTATAGTTGCAGGTGTGTTCTCACCAAAAACAGCCTTTTGAACTCCAACTGGCTGATTAAAGTACGCACCACAACTCGACAAAAGAAGCGCAAGTAAAAATGCAATTGTTATTTTTCGATTCATGAATAAGGTTATTTAACAAAAATTGAGGCAAAATCTATTCTATTACTTTCTATTCTATTACTTTTATAATATTAACTTCCCGGAACAATTACTTGTGTTTGTTCACCAGTTTCTATATCCAATATATCTACTGTTAAACCAAGATTCGATGGGTAAACATCGACGGATAATGTCCCAAAATTATAGGTACCCTGAGATATACCGTTACTCCCAAACTGGTCACTGAATAATGAATTTGAAATTTTATTCAACAATTGATTATTTAAATTTTCTTTAAAACGTTCCAATTGTGTTGGTTGCTTATAAGTACTTGCACCATTGTCCTTAAAATCATTTTGTGCATCGGCTGAACTAAGTAACATTTGATAACCAAAAGTATCACCTCCAAAATTAGGATTCATGGGTTTGTACACTAACGCCTGAGCATTTGCATTCAAAAAAAGACCAAGCATACAAATTAAAGCTAGATATGATTTCATTGCTTTTTGATTTAATTATTAAAACATAAATTATACTTTACTCGACTCTTAATATCTCATTATAGCCTTGTTTTGCTTTTCAATATTTTTAAAATATTTAAAAACATTATCCGAGACGGTTTCAGCCATGTATTTCATAAAATCTTCATCAGGTCGTGATATAAATTCATTAATTAACTCTCCATCTACTGAAACCATTATTTTTGTTGTCCTTCCAAAAGTTAGTTCTTCTTGAACCGAAACAATTTTATTGGTCTTAATTTTTAATTTAGAATATTCTTTATAAAACAGTTCGTAGAAATCATTTCCTAATTTTGTCTTGGTATCATTAGACACAATCCCCATCATTTCCAAGCCGTCATTTGGTTTTGCTTCCCCAACTTTTGACTCGTCATCAATTCCCATTTCTATTCGATCTTTACCTATTATGACATTATTTTCATCATATATAATCAACAATAGAATAATTTGATCGTCCTTGCCCTCATTTATTTGAGTTTTTGATAAGACAACTTTCTGTTGAGGATCCAAAATAACTCTTCCATCTTGAGAATTCTTGGAACTATTTGAATTGCTTTTATTCTTTTTGAAAACTGTCAATTTATAGGAGATACTTTTATACTCAGATTTTAAATTTTCGACTGTACCTTTAACAGAAAGGATATTTTCAACTTTTTCAACTTCAATCTTTGCTTTTACTTCTTTATAAACAGCCTGAGAATACATTTTTTGTAAACTAAAAAACACAAACAAACAAACCCATTTGAGTACAAAGTCTTTCATGATCTAACGATTATAAATATACACAGTGCCAGAATTTCCAGTTTGGTTGATCTGTAAATTCTTGGAAATGGAATTTGAACCATTGTTAATTATTGTCAAATTATTTCCGTATTGATTGAATGTTGTGTTTACTGGTTCCGCTGAATAAACCGAGAAATCACTAATGAAATTATTATTCCCAGTTTGGCTAATATTTTCGTTAATTATGTAGGCGTTTCTATAAACATTAGCAAAATTGTTATCTCCATTCTGATTTAACTGAACCTCGGCTGCATAACTTCTAACATAAACATTTGAATAATTATAATTTCCAATTTGCTGAATTTGAACTAAATTATTATTTTGAAGAAATTGATTGGTACTTTGTGAATTTTCAACATTTACTTTATTATTTCTAATCAACAGTTCTTTTGTCATTAATGAAACCCCATCAAGTGATTTATTGTCAAAATCCTCTTGGGCATTTAGCACGACCGGAGAAGAGAGAAACATAAGGAATAAAAATATTTTAACTTTAATAATCATGGCTTTTGGATTTAAAAAATATAAGTCCTAAAATAAATTTTAAAAAATGCTTACCTCAATAATTCCAGTTAACAGAATCCAATTTTAATTGTAAAAAAGAAAAAAGATCAGAAACCAAAATTTTAGCAATTCAGTAAAAAAGCAACGCTTTTAAACTTTAAATTTCAATTATACACTCAAATTTATAAAATGTTTTTAAAAGATAACTAACTGAAATAAGCTATTTTACCTCAGTGAGTCACTTATTCGATAAAAAGCGACACTAAGTCGTTGAAGGGTAAAATATGGTAAAACAAAAACAAGAAATTACTTTCTTTTTTAACCAATTTTAAACATTGGCTACTATTTAAAACTAAACTCACTTAAAAACAAAAAATAAAGCGATAAAAACATTTTTATCACTTTAAATGCAAATAATTAATATTTAAAATAAAAAAAGGAGAACTGAAATTAAATTCAATTCTCCTTTTTTAAAATTTTTCTGCTAATTAATTAGATTGGTATACAATCGCATTATTACCAGCTCCAGCTTGAGAGATAGTACTTATGTGTGAATCTCCAAGTTGAATAGTCAATGCGAAATTGCTGTCTCCATCTTGCATAGTAGTTGCAGAGTTATCAAAACCTAATTGCCAAGTACTACTGTCATTATAAGTACCTAATTGAGTGGTAGAAGCGGAATTATTGAATCCAAATTGCAATACCCCTGCTGTATTAAATTCACCTTCTTGATAGATGTCAGATGAATTTCCTACTAAAAATTGTAAAGTAGTTGCGCTGTTATCATTTCCTACCTGAATAGTTGAAGCTGAGTTAAAGGCCCCTAACTGTCCTGTTACGGCATCATTACTATCACCAGATTGAGCTGTTGTTGCCACATTAAATAATCCAAGTTGTCCAACATATGCATCATTTGAATTACCATCTTGAGTAACAGTTGAAATATTTAAAATACCTCCCTGATTAGTGTCGGTTTCATTTGAATCTCCAACTTGAGCCACTATAGATATATTGGCCAATCCAATTTGATAAACATCTGAATCATTAGATGATCCTACTTGGGCAACTAATGCTCCATTAAGAAATCCCACTTGATCAACATTACTTACGTTTGCTTGTGCAAAACCTACTACGGACAATAGCATCGCTGAGATGCTCAAAATAACTTTTTTCATAATAAATATATTTAATTGGTTGTTAATACAAATTATTATGTAGGCTAAAAATAATATAACAGGGGAATTATATTATTCAATTCTGTAGGTTTTTTAGATAGTCCAATGAGGGGCAAATTGTACTATATCGTAGGCTTAAAAAAAAATGAAATTTGGGAATTTCTTACTTAATAAATACATCTAAACAATCTTAATACAAGTGCTTTATGAAGTATTACGAGTCAAATTTATAACTTTATTTTTATAAAAAAAACTTATAACCACCTATTTTATAGACATTTCCAAGTTTTTCGATGAAGTGTAATAGTAAATCGACAAAGAACAAAAAGCATGTAAATTTAACTTGAACTATAGCTTTCCTTTTTTAACAACTGTTATAACATTAGCTCCTTTATGCCCTCTTTTACATTAATTCTACATTTTAATATGTCATTTAAAAAGACATTATTTACATTATCACTTGAACATTCAATCAAATATTTTTAAAATGCTCTTTTTTATATTTCTAAAAATCAAACGGCTATTATTTAATATCAATCTCCAATTTAAATTATAAGATTAATCAAAATGAATTAACTGAAAAAAAATATTAAAAATTAATTTTAAACGATAAAAAATCAAATTACAGACTACCTACCTATAAAATTTCTAAATGAAACGCATTTCTAAATTATATTTTCTGACCTAGACACTTTTCACTATTCAAAATAAAAAAAGCAGAACCAATCAGTTCTGCTTTTGAAATAATTAAATTTTACTAATTAATTGGATTGGTATACCACTGCAACATTACCCGCACCCCATTGATTTATAGTGCTAATATGATCATTACCAACTTGAATCGTTGCGGCAAAGTTACCTAGACCATTTTGCATAATGTCAGATGTATTGTCCCAGCCAAGTTGAATTGATGATGCACTATTTCCAGTTCCAAGTTGATTTATGGCAACTGCATTTCCCCAAAAACCTTGTACATCAAAAGCAGTATTATCATTCCCGTCCTGATCAATTTTAGAATCATTCCCAAATCCTAATTGCCAATTTGTAGCACTGTTGTTATTCCCTTTTTGATTAATTTCAGAATAATTGAATGCTCCCACTTGAACAATCGCAGCATCGTTTGACCATCCATTCTGAGTTATTAGGGCTCCATTTGCAACTCCTAATTGCCCAATAAAAGCCTCATTCAAATTCCCTACTTGACCTACTACCGCATCATTAGCTAATCCAATTTGAAGAACATCAGAATCATTAGAAGCACCTACTTGTGCAACTAATGCCCCATTAAACCAGCCATACTGATCTACGTTACTTACGTTTGCCTGGGCAAAACCTACCATTGTTAATAGCATCATCGAGACGCTCAATAAAACTTTTTTCATAATACATATATTTAATTGGTTGTTAATACAAATATTATGTAGGTTTTAATAATATAAACAGGGCAAGTTATATTATATTTTGTAGATTATTCATTTAATGAAATAGGGGATTTTTCATTTTTGTGACATTATTAAGATAATTTCATTTAGCTACATCTCATTTTGACACGGGACAAATTTATAAAATGTTCCGAACATTCAAAAAAAGGCAATGCCTTATTTATTAACTCATTAGCTATTTTCGACAAACTGTAAAACTAAACCGATAAAGCGTAAAATTGAATAAATATAAATCTATATTTATCCTACTAATTTTACAATTTAATTTAAAAAAAAAGAGGCTTTCTTACGAATAGCCCCTTTCTTAATGGATTTGCCAAAATTATTTTGTCAAAAGTAATTCACGATATTTAGTCAAAGTCCATAGTTCATTATCGACTAATAACTCTAACTTGTCACAGTGGTTTCTTATGATTTCAAAATATGGTTTTACATGATTACAATAAGCTTCTGCCATAGCATGGGCATCTGTCAGATTATTGGCTTTCTTTCTTTCTTCAGTCATCTCTTCCACTTTAGAATTGATACCTTCAATATGCCCAGAAATCTCCTTTATCAGAATAATTTGCTCTTTGGCAATGGATTCAAACTCCGATCCAAAAATATCTTTCAATCCTTTCACATTTTCAATCAAAGTATTTTGATATTTAATCGCCGTTGGAATTACATGGTTCTTTGAAATATCTCCAAGTACTCTTCCTTCAATCTGTATTTTTTTGGTATACTCCTCCAATTCAATTTCGTAACGTGCTTCAACTTCTATTTGATTCATAATACCCATTTCAGCAAACAAATCAATCGCTTGTTTAGAAGCTCTAGCTTTCAAAGCTTCCGGAGTAGTTTTAAAATTGCTCAATCCTCTTTTTGCAGCTTCTTTTTGCCAGGCCTCACTATAACCATCCCCTTCAAAAAGGATTTTTTTGGATTGCTTAATGTATTCTCTTAAAACATTGAAAATGGCATCATCTTTCTTCATGTCTTTTGATTCAATCAAATCATCGACAGCAACTTTAAAATCCTTAAGTTGTTTTGCAACAATAGTATTCAACGTAGTCATGGCATTCGAACAGTTTGCTGAAGAACCAACCGCTCTAAACTCAAATTTATTACCGGTGAAGGCAAAAGGTGAAGTTCTGTTTCTATCGGTATTATCCAAAAGGACATCTGGAATTTTACCTACAACATTCAATTTCAAATCGGTTTTTTCTTCTGGAGACAATTTCCCGGTGGAAACTCCTTCCAATTCGGCCAACACCTTAGTCAATTGCTCTCCAATAAATACGGAGATAATTGCCGGTGGAGCTTCATTGGCTCCCAATCTATGATCATTACTAGCAGTAGCAATGGACCCTCTCAATAAAGCCTCATAATCATTCACCGCTTTAATAGTATTGATAAAGAAAGTCAAAAACTGTAAATTAGTCATCGGCGTTTTACTAGGACTCAATAAGTTTACTCCAGTATCTGTAGCTAATGACCAGTTATTGTGTTTCCCTGAACCATTTACCCCTTTAAAAGGTTTTTCATGAAGCAATACTTTCAAATCATGACGCTCAGCTACCTTTTGCATAACGTCCATCAACAAACAGTTATGGTCTACCGCCAAATTTGTCTCTTCAAAAATAGGTGCAAATTCAAATTGATTCGGAGCCACTTCATTATGACGTGTTTTCACCGGTATTCCCAACAACATACATTCTTGTTCCAAATCTCTCATATAGGTTAAAGCACGAGTTGGAATAGACCCAAAATAATGATCATCCAACTGTTGTCCTTTGGCAGAAGTATGTCCCAACAGAGTTCTTCCTGTCATGATAAGATCTGGGCGTGAATTAGCCAATGATCTGTCAATTAAGAAATATTCTTGTTCCCAGCCTAAAGTAGCTGTTACTTTCTTAACATTTTTATCAAAATATCTACAGACCTCCGTAGCAGCTTCATCCATAGCCGACAATGCTCTTAATAATGGAATCTTATTATCCAACGCTTCTCCTGTATAGGAAATAAAAATAGTTGGAATACATAATGTCGTTCCAAAAATAAACGCTGGTGAAGTAGGATCCCAAGCAGTATAACCTCTTGCTTCAAATGTGTTTCTTATTCCACCATGAGGAAAACTCGATGCATCCGGTTCCTGTTGGACCAATTGAGCCCCACCAAATTTTTCTAATGGATCACTTCCGTCATAAGAAGTTTCAAAAAAAGCATCATGTTTCTCTGCTGTTGTTCCCGTAAGTGGCTGAAACCAGTGCGTATAGTGAGTTACTCCTTTGGACAAAGCCCATTCTTTCATTCCCATGGCAATATAATCTGCCAGTTTTCTGTCGATTTTAGTTCCGTGTTGAACTGCACCTTGTACACCTTTAAAAGCATCTGAAGTCAAATATTGCTTCATAGCCTTATCATTGAACACATTAGCCCCAAAAAGAACCGATTTTCTTCCTGTCTCCTGAAACTCTACTAACTTTCTATTTGAAGCTTCTTTTAAAGCTTGAAAACGAATTGATGACATATGATAAATCTTAAATTAATAATCATTAATAAACACATACAAATATAAATTATTCTACTAAACAAAATAATTAAAGGCCCCATTAATACATAGCATCCAATTGAGCTAGATGTAATATCAAAAAAATTGTACCAACAGCTTGATTTTTAAATAATAGTAATAAAAATCTTAACTTATAATTAATATTAAAAACCCGCTAATTACGAATTTAATTATTATACCCTACAAAAATTATAATATTTCAATTATACCCCTCCTAAAATGCAGTAATATCAAAAATTAAATACACATAAATAAAAACCACCCCCTAATTTTACGACATAATTAAATTATTTTATATTTGCATCAGAAAAAAAATCAAAAAACAAATTATTTATAATATTATGGCTAAAATAAAATTAGAGTATATCTGGTTAGACGGATACGAACCAACGCAAAATTTAAGAAGCAAAACTAAAGTTGAAGAACACGAAAACTTCAAAGGAACATTGGCAGAAATTGGAAATTGGTCTTTTGACGGTTCTTCTACAAAACAAGCTGAAGGCGGTTCTTCTGACTGTCAACTTGTACCGGTAGCTATTTATCCAGACCCAACTCGTATCAATGGATACTTGGTAATGTCTGAAGTTATGTATGCTGACGGAACTCCACACCCATCAAACGGTAGAGCTACAATTGATGACGATAACGATGATTTCTGGTTCGGATTCGAGCAAGAATACTTTATCATGGATACAAAAACATTACTACCTCTTGGTTTCCCAGTAGGTGGTTATCCTGCTCCACAAGGAATGTACTACTGTTCAGTAGGTGGAAAAAACACACACGGAAGAAAATTAGTTGAAGAACATGCCGATTTATGTATTGCTGCTGGACTTAACTTTGAAGGGATCAATCAAGAAGTTGCTTGTGGACAATGGGAATTCCAATTGTTTGCAAAAGGAGCTAAAAAAGCAGGTGATGAAATCTGGGTTGCTAGATACTTACTAGATCGTTTGACTGAAAAATACGGTTACTATATCGAATACCACCCAAAACCACTAGGTGATACAGACTGGAATGGTTCTGGTATGCATGCTAACTTCTCTAACGAAGTACTAAGAACATGTGGTTCTAAAGAAACTTACGAAAAAATATGTGAAGCTTTCCGTCCCGTTGTTGAAGAGCACATCGCGGTTTATGGAGCATACAACGAACAACGTTTGACTGGTAAACATGAAACTGCTTCTATTCACGATTTCTCTTATGGAGTTTCTGACAGAGGAGCTTCAATTAGAATTCCATTATATACTGTTCAACATGGTTGGAAAGGATATTTAGAAGACAGAAGACCAGCTTCTAATGGTGATCCATACAAAATTGCTGCAAGAATTATCAAAACTGTAAAATCAGCATTATAATCATAAGCATATCAAAAACCAAAAAGTGCCTTCGTAATTGAAGGCACTTTTTTTATTTAAGCAAATTACAGTACCTTTAAAAATTAATAGAAACAAATTAACAAATCAAATTTCACATTTGAGACCCACTAAAAAATAGATACGACTATGATTGTTTGGATATTATTTATTGTATTGATTTTTATAATACTGGCTCTTGACTTGGGAATATTCAACAAGACACCCCATATTATCAGCACCAAGGAAGCCAGCAAATGGACCGCTATATGGTTTACTTTATCCATGCTATTCTCTGGTGTGGTTTATTGGTTGTATTCAACTGATTATGTACTAAACCCCAATCAATTGAAGCCCTCTGTCGCTGCAATGAAATTCATAACAGGTTACTTAATTGAACTATCATTAAGTATTGATAATATCTTTGTAATCGCTTTGATTTTCGCTTCTTTCAAAATACAAAAAAAATACCAACATCGTGTTTTGTTTTGGGGAATCCTTGGAGCGATAGTTTTTAGAGGCTTAATGATCTATTTTGGTGTATTGTTGATCAATAAGTTCACATGGACAGCTTATATCTTTGGAGCATTCTTATTATTCACTGCTATAAAAATGCTATTTACCAAGGATGAAGAAGAGTTTAATCCTAAAAAATCTTTAATCTATAAAATCCTAGGAAAGATAATTCCTATTTCTACCCATACCGAAAAAGATCATTTTTTCATAAAAACAGAAAGAGGGAATGCTGCTACTCCATTATTCGTGGCATTAATAGTCATCGAAGTAATGGATGTAATTTTTGCGGTAGATAGTGTCCCGGCTATTTTAGCTATCACTTCCGATCCCTTTTTAGTATTTAGCTCCAATATTTTTGCGATATTAGGATTGCGCTCTTTGTACTTTTTCCTTGCCAATATGCTAGAGAAATTTAGTCATCTGGAATATAGCTTGATTGCTATTTTGAGTTTTGTGGGATTAAAAATGTTATTGCATGATTACATCGAAATTCCTGAATGGGCTTCATTGTCATTTATTGCTTTGACACTTGTTATCGGTGTAATTGTTTCTATTCAAATTAGTAAAAAAGAAAACATTTCAGAAACTAAATAAGCCCCGCTTTTAAGCAGTTTTGACATTAGATATATAAAAATTTAAATTTTATATTCTTGATTTTATAAAACGGAAATGCTCTTTCAAATTAAGAGCATAAAAAAAGGAAATCGAGAGATTTCCTTTTTTTATGCTTACAAAGTTTACTATTGCAAATCAATTTTCTTAATTTGACTTTCGTTTATATTCAGAGCACTTATTACAGCATTGTAATTATTTTTATCAATTAAAGTTGAAAAATAACCTGGCAAAATTACAATTCTAAAAGTTTGATTATTTAGATACTGCGGAGTTAACGATAAATTATAAGTACCTCCAGCATATATACTAAAATCCTCCTTGCTAAAATCAAAATCATAGTCCAACTCTCCTTGCTGCAAAAATAAAGTCCTTGGAATCAATTGCCATATTGGAGTATTGGCATCAATTGTCCCAGCCAATCTATAAATTAAAATTTGATCTGAATCTAATATTTTAGGATCCAATTTTCGATAAATATAATAACCTAAATCTGGGCTATCCAATGGGTCATTAACAAAATTAACATTTTTAAGTTCAAATACTTCCGCTATCAATCCATCCTGTCCATCTTGTCCTGGAACTCCAGGAGGTCCTTCTGGTCCAGTACATCCCTGAAAACCAAACATCCCTATAACTGCCAAAAGTGTAATTATTTTTTTCATTTTTTATATATTTAAAGTTCTATAAAGGTATTTCAAAAATCGAGCCAAAAAAAAATTATTTTTTATAATATTATTAAAAATAATTTAAAAGTTTTTGTTTTACACAAACAATAATGGGCGAAAACACCTAAATTCATTATTAAAAATTCATTCCTTCTCCAGTACAATTGTTTGTATCAAATTAAAAATAAACACTTTAAAAATAAAATTCATAGAAAAAGAGCTCTTCTAACCGAAAAGCTCTTTCTCTATTCTTAATCATTGTTTAATTAATTAGAACTCCATTATTTTTTAATATTTTACTAAAAAACAAGACTTGATAAGGTAATGCATTTTCCCAATATTCCCAAGTATGTGCTCCTGGACGTTCAGTATAGTCATGAGAAACCTTGGCATACACTAATCTTCTATGCAATTCTCTATTGGGTTCAATAAGAAAATCATCTACACCACAATCAATAATTAACGCTAGTTTATTGACTTTAATTTTATCAACCATTCCCATTACTGCGTTTTGTGCATATAGATCAGGATTATTGCTTTGATCGCCAAAAACAGGCTGCATTAACTTTATAACTTGATCATTTGGCTCCCGACCTAACATTGTTCCCATATCTACAGCTCCACTCATACTTCCTGCAGCACAAAACAATTCGGGATGTTTGGCAGAAAGAGACAAAGCACCATGTCCTCCCATAGAAAGCCCTGCAATGACACGTCCCTTTTTATCATTTACCGTTCGATACGTTTTGTCAATCTTTTGAATTACTTCTTCAGTTATATAAGTTTCAAACTGACTGCCTTTATTTACTGGACTATTAAGATAGAAACTGAATGTCTCCCCTTCTGGCATCACTATTATAATATTATATTGATCGGCTAAATTTTTAACTGTATTTTTATTGGGCGTACTTGATAACCAATCCGAAAAATGCCCATAAGCACCATGTAAAAGATAAAGCACTGGATAAACAGCTTTCCCTTTTGCATACGAATTAGGCAAGACTACAGCTGCTTTATAGGTTTTACTCATAGCAGCACTTGGAATTTGCAAAGTGTCTACTGTAGAAGCAAAAGACAAAATCGTATTGCCAAATAAAAATGCAATAAACAGTATTCGTAAATTTTTCATATTATTCCTTTTTTTGGATGAAATGTAAATATACAATTTCCAAAAGCAATAACAGAACACTCTTTATTTGATTAGAGAACAAAAAACAACAAAATATTAATATACAAATAATTACACTTAAATTGATTTGTTTTTGTAATATAAAACAAACAAACCATGAGCTCAAAATCACTCCATATAAGACTTCAATTCATGTCTGTATTGGGAAGCACTTTTGCCCGTAAATGCTTTAAATGACTTATTAAAATGACTAAAATTATTAAACCCACTTTCATAGCAAATTTCAGTAATACTTTTCGTATTCTCAGACAAGAGTTTTGAAGCGTGAACCAAACGATAATCATTTACAAAAGTGGTAAATGTTTTATTGGTGATTTTTTTGAAATACCTGCAAAATGAAGGAGTCGTCATGCTCACCATATTTGAAACAGTATCAAGCTGAATAGGCTCCTGAAAATGGTCTTTAACATGATTAAAAACTACATTAATTCTATCATTGTCCTGAACCTGCATTTCCATGGTAAAACCATCAGCATTCAAAATAGTATATTCATTATTGGTTTCCAAAGTATTCAAAACACGGATTATCCTTAACAACCGATCAAAACCCGATTGCTTTTCCATATCTTCCATCAAGCCCGCAATTAACTTCTTGGTTTCGGGGCCAAAAGCAATACCTCCTTTTGCTTTATGCAAAAGATGCTGAATATTTTTTAATTCCGGAATTTCCAGAAAATCATTTCCCAAAAAATCTGGACGCATCTGGATTACCGTTTCATTCTTATTACCAGTTTGCTCGTTTGTAAATCCACAATGAGGCAAATTGCTTCCGATAAGAACTAGATCACCATCTGAATAATAGGATATATGACTTCCTATTTGCCTTTTCCCGGAACCTCCATTGACAAAAACCAATTCAATTTCGGGATGGTAATGCCAGAGATCCGATTTGCAATTGGCGTTCTCAACATATCTGGAAAAAGTAAAAGAACTCCCAAAAGAAGGAGTGATAATTTCAAGTGTTGGACTCATTTTTTTCATTAGACCCATTTTTAAAACTATTCAAATTTAACACAAAACAATTCTATATTATCAAAAATTAACATACATCGTTTTCGCAAGGTTAAAATAACACATAAATAAGAAAAAACAGTTGTATAATCAAATAGATTATCAATCTACTTTAGCATTAGAAATTTGATTACTAATTTAAAACAACAGTATTATGAAAACGATTTTAAAATTAAGTCTGGTAGTTTTAGTGGCAATGACTACAATGAGCAGTTATGCAATCGATGGTGATTTTTTACTAAATGTAAAAAAAGGAACTGGTAAAGAAATTAGTTTTTCTGTAAATGAGATTCCAAAAGCGAATGTGACTATCTACGATAAAGACCATACTGTAATCTATTCTGAGGTTGCAACTGGAAAAGGTGGCATTTTAAGAACATACAGCCTTGAAGAATTTCCTGATGGTGTTTACTTTTTGGAAGTTGAAACCAATTTGAAAAAAGTAACACATGAGATTGTTATTTCAAAAGAAGTTTCAACCTTATCAAGAAAATCAGTCGCTGAAGTTTACAAAGGAGAATTGAAAATGAAAAATCAAAATGTAGCTACAACTAATTAATTGAATTAGTTTATTTAAGAACTAAAACTTCGAATTATCTAAAAACAGCTCTTCTTTGGGAGCTGTTTTTTTTATATTCTATCAAACCTGACTCAAAACCATTATTTTTTATCATACAATTGAATTACTTTTTTCAATTCCTCACAATAAAGCAATTTATCATTTTTAAAATTTCTTTTACTTTCATTGGCTGTTTCATAAACCAATGCTCTGGTCATAGATTGTATCCTATCAACCATATTTTTAATTGCAATATCTTTGCTCTTTGCTTTTCTCTCATCGAGCTTTTTTAATTCTGTTTTCCAAAATTTAAAATCATCATCACTTTTTGCAACTTCCAATTCTTTATCAAATTGATTTAAAAGTGAATTGGTAATTTCATTTTCTAAAACTGATATTTCATCTCTTTTTGCAATCTGAGCTTTATATTCTTTGGATTTTTTTATTGACTCAATAATCGTTTTTATTTTTTCATCCTTACTATCATAAATAGCACAACATCTATCATACTCAGCAATAGCCGTAATCATCTCATTATTTCCTTTTAAACTATCGGCTATTTTTAAATTCTCATCATAGATTCTTTTAATGGTAGTTTCGTTGGATTTTCTAATGCTATTTTTAAAAGCCTGTATTTCTAACCAATCAAAAGCACGAAGCATTTCTTTTTGCGATGGCCAAGCATGACCTTGATGGCTAACAAACAAAGTATTTTTTACCATCATTTTGTTCAACCACTCTTCATTTCGAACCATTTCCTGATAATTCATATCCTTGTCACCTACCATACCCACATACGAGAAACTGGCATCTTGCAAAGCGAACTTATCCATTTCATTAAAAGAAGCTCCACAAGCAATTACTCCCTGAAAAGCAACCGAAGAAACAGCCATACTGCCCGCTAATCTTGCACCTCCTGAAAAGCCTGAAATGTAAAGCTCTGAAGGATTTAAATTAAATTCAGTTGACACACTTTCAAACAGACGATTTGCAATTTCTAAATTCAGATCAGTTGGTCCATTTTTCGAATTATTGGAACATACCAAAATATATTTATACGTTTCTGCAGCCAAAATAAAAGGTTCAATCCCAACTTTCCCTCTTCCTCCTGGATCAAAAATAAAAACAATCGCAGAAGGCACCTCTCTCCTGTATTGCTTTGGCAAATAAACGGCATAGGACTCATTAGCTGTATTTGCTATTTTAACCGAATCAACAATTACTCCTTTTGGCAACAATTGTTTCTCTTGTGAATAACTACAAATGCTAATGAGAAGTATAAAAAGACATAAAAGAGTGTTTTTCATAGCACGAATTTATAAAAATAAAACCAAAAAAAAGACTCTTCATTTTTGAAGAATCTTTTTGATTTTTAATAATAATTATACGCTTTTGCGAAAGACAAAAAGTATGTGCTTATTTTACATATTTCTTCTATACTGACCACCAACTTCAAACAATGCTTCGGTGATTTGTCCCAAAGAACAAACTTTAGTTGCTTCCATCAAATGTCCAAATAGGTTTTCGCCTTTGATAGCAGCTTCCTGTAGGGTATTCAAATGTTCTTTAACCAAAGCGGCATGACACTGATGTAAATTATCTAGCATAGTAATTTGATATTGTTTCTCTTCTTCGGTGGCACGAATTACTTCGGCCGGAATTACGGTTGGAGAACCTTTGGAACTCAAGAAAGTATTTACTCCCACAATTGGGAATTCACCTGTGTGTTTCAAAGTTTCATAATACAAACTTTCTTCTTGAATTTTAGAACGTTGGTACATTGTTTCCATTGCACCAAGCACACCTCCACGCTCTGTAATTCTGTCGAATTCCTGTAAAACAGCTGCTTCAACCAAGTCTGTCAATTCTTCGATAATGAATGAACCTTGAATTGGGTTTTCATTTTTGGCAAGACCTAATTCTTTATTGATAATCAACTGAATTGCCATTGCTCTACGAACAGATTCTTCAGTTGGCGTTGTAATTGCCTCATCATACGCATTGGTATGCAATGAATTACAATTATCATAAATAGCATACAAGGCTTGCAAAGTTGTACGTATATCATTGAAATCAATTTCCTGTGCGTGTAAAGAACGTCCCGAAGTTTGAATATGGTATTTCAACATTTGAGCTCTTTCGTTCGCACCGTATTTATTTTTCATGGCTTTCGCCCAAATTTTACGAGCCACACGACCTATAACTGCATATTCCGGATCGACACCATTCGAGAAAAAGAACGATAAATTTGGTCCAAAATCATTGATATCCATTCCACGGCTCAAATAATATTCCACATAAGTAAAACCATTTGAAAGTGTAAAAGCCAATTGCGTGATTGGATTAGCACCTGCCTCGGCAATATGATATCCTGAAATGGAAACTGAATAAAAGTTCCTTACATTTTTGGCAATGAAATATTCCTGAACATCCCCCATTAATCGCAAAGCAAATTCAGTCGAGAAAATACAGGTATTTTGTGCTTGATCTTCTTTTAGGATATCGGCTTGAACTGTCCCACGAACTTGCGAAAGTGTTTTTTCTTTAATTTCATTATACACGTCCAAAGGCAATACTTGATCACCAGTTACTCCCAAAAGGAATAATCCCAAACCATTATTCCCTTCAGGCAAATCGCCTTGATAATGGGGACGTTCTACTCCTTTTTGTTTATAAATTTCGTTGATTTTATCAGCTACTTCCTCTTCAAGATTATTCTCTTTTATATAATATTCGCATTGCTGATCAATAGCGGCATTCATAAAGAATCCAAGCAACATAGGCGCTGGTCCATTAATTGTCATACTTACCGAAGTCATGGCATGCACTAAATCAAAACCAGAATATAATTTTTTGGCATCGTCCAAACAACAGATAGAAACCCCTGCATTACCAATTTTTCCGTAAATATCAGGACGGATATGTGGATCGTTACCATATAAAGTCACACTATCAAATGCTGTAGAAAGCCTTTTCGCAGGCAATCCTGCACTTACATAATGGAAACGCTTGTTGGTTCTTTCTGGCCCACCTTCACCGGCAAACATTCTTGACGGATCTTCACCTTCTCTTTTAAACGGATATAATCCTGCGGTAAAAGGAAACTCTCCAGGTACATTTTCCTGTAAACACCAACGTAAAATATCACCCCAAGCTTGGTACTTTGGCAAGGCAATTTTTGGAATTTGCGAGTGCGAAAGCGACTCCGTATGCGTAGCCATTTTTATTTCTTTGTGACGAACTTTAAAAGTGTAAACTGGATCCTTGTATTTATTGACTTTGTCGTTCCAATTAAGAATCAATTTCCAATTGTGTGGATCTAAATCCATTTTTACTTTATCAAATTGATTCAGCAAAAGATTTAAAAAGATTTTATTATCTGCGCCACCTGGTTTTTCAGATTCTAATGCACTTGGCAATACTGAATCTTCATCAATTCCTGCTTTATTGATTACTGGAATTTTTCCGGAAACACTCTCAATCGTTTTAAATACTCCGTATAACTTTTGAGCCACTTGTTCTTGACTTAAAGCTACAGTATCATATTTCCTGTTGCTTTCGGCGATCTCAGATAAGTAACGAGTTCTATGTGGTGGAATAACAAAAATCTTCTCGCTCATTTCGCGGGTGATTTGGAAAGTCGATTTCAAATCGGAATTTGTTTTCTCCACAATTTTATCCATAATGGATTTGTACAACGTATTCATCCCTGGATCATTAAACTGAGAAGCAATAGTTCCATAAACTGGCATTTCGTCAGGATTCACATCCCACAGATTATGATTACGTTGGTATTGTTTTTTCACATCGCGAATGGCATCCAAAGCTCCTCGCTTATCAAATTTATTCAAGGCTACCAAATCAGCAAAATCAAGCATATCGATTTTTTCCAATTGGGTTGCCGCACCAAATTCTGGTGTCATTACATATAATGAAACATCCGAATGGTCCATAATTTCTGTATCAGATTGACCAATTCCAGAAGTTTCAAGGATGATGATATCATATTTTGCGGCTTTTAAAACCTCAATGGCTTCGGCTACGTATTTTGATAGTGCCAAATTGGATTGACGTGTTGCCAACGAACGCATATAAACTCTTGAATTGTTAATGGCATTCATACGAATTCTATCTCCCAATAACGCTCCACCTGTTTTTCTTTTGGATGGATCGACAGAAATCAGTCCGATGGTTTTTTCTGGAAAATCGATTAAAAAACGACGCACCAATTCGTCCACCAATGATGATTTTCCTGCACCACCAGTACCGGTGATTCCAAGAACAGGAATCTTTGAAGATTCATTCTTAGTATGGATTTTATCAAAAAATGGTTTTGCTATTTCTGGGAAATTCTCGGCAGCCGAGATTAAACGGGCAATTGCCGTTGGTGTTTTATTTTCTATTAAATCGAGTTCATTCGTCAATTTATCTCCGATAGGAAAATCAGAACGTTGTACCAAATCATTGATCATTCCTTGTAATCCCATCGCACGTCCATCATCTGGAGCATAAATTCGGGTGATGCCGTAGGCTTGCAATTCGGCTATTTCCGAAGGCAGGATCACTCCTCCACCTCCACCAAAAATCTTGATATGACCCGCTCCTTTTTCCTGAAGCAAATCATACATATATTTAAAGTATTCGTTGTGCCCTCCTTGATAGGAAGTCATTGCAATCGCATTGGCATCTTCTTGGATGGCGGTATTCACCACTTCCTCTACACTTCTATCATGTCCCAAATGAATTACCTCAACTCCTGTGGACTGAATAATTCTTCTCATTATATTAATTGCGGCATCGTGACCATCAAAAAGTGATGCAGCAGTTACAATTCGGACTTTATTTACGGGTACATACGGTTTAAGTAATTCCATTTTGTGAATATGATAATTTAAGGGTGCAATTTACATAAATTTTAAAATAAAAATCATTAAAAATAACATAAAACACAAAATATGATAACAATGTTTTTTATTAAGAAAACGAGCTTAGTTTTCGGAAAAAATTGGTATTTTCGAGGTCTAGCCCTGATAAAAATAATTTAAGATTTTTGATTAACGATATTTGATTTTTGAAGTTTTAAAATTCATAAAACCAACAATCTTTATGCTTAACAGTACAAAATCTAATATCAGAAATCGGCAATCATCATTCAAAAATCTATAGGAATAGCTCCTAATTATTTTTAGAAAATTTTAAACAAATGCAAAAAATTACCATACTTATCCATTGCGAAGATAAAAAAGCGATTATTGCCTCGGTGACGAATTATATCGCTTCAATTGATGGAAATATTATTTACCTTGACCAACATGTTGATGCCGATGAAAATGTATTTTTTATGCGACTGGAATGTGAATTTAGCAGGGACACCTGGAATATTGAAACTATAAAAAGTCATTTTCAGACGAATCTTGCCACTCCTTTTAATATGACTTGGGCGATGTATCCACAGGATGAAAAACCAAAAATGGCGTTATTTATTTCAAAATACGATCACTGTCTGTATGATATTTTGGGGCGTTTTTGTGCTGGTGAACTACCATTAGAAATCCCTTTAATAATCAGTAATCACGAAGATTTGAAACCGGTTGCCGAGCGTTTTAATATTCCGTTTTTTCACATTCCTTTCACGAAAGACAACAAAGAAGAAGGTGAAAAAGCACAAATTGAATTATTGAAAAAGTTTGATATTGATTTTATTGTTTTGGCTCGCTATATGCAAATTATCACTCCAAATTTGATTGCACTTTACAAAAACAAAATCATTAATATTCACCATTCCTTTTTACCGGCATTTCCTGGAGCCAAACCATATCATTCAGCTTTCAAGCGCGGCGTAAAAATTATAGGTGCCACGAGTCATTACGTTACCGAAGGGCTCGATGAAGGACCAATTATTGAACAGGATATTTCCAGAGTTTCCCACAGCCATTCGATTGAGGATTTCATTATGAAAGGTCGTGATTTGGAGCGTATGGTTCTTGCTAGAGCCATTACCTTGCACGCCGAGCGAAAAACGATGGTCTATAATAACAAAACAGTTGTGTTCTCTTAAGAAATAGAACCGTTTTTTTAAATCTGCAAAATCTGCAAAAATCTGCGTGAAAAAAATTAGCACGCAGATTAGGCAGATTTTATTTTCATTAAACAATCTATTTATAAGCAATTGCCGCACTTGCAGGTCCTGTGAGCGGAACAATCGATGTCGATTTGAAGCCAACGCTTTTTGTCCATTTATTGAAACTGGAAAAAGTATAATCAAAACCAGTTCCGGTTTCAATCAGCATATTTAGGCTCATCATCATTCCGAAAACATTTTTGGATCTATCATCATCAATTACGTTCTCTATCGCCACAAATGCTCCACCTTCCGGAAGGGCATCGTAAGCTTTTTGAAGAAGTGCCAATTTCTTTGGTTCATCCCAATCGTGAAGTATATTTCCCATCACCACGACATCTGCTTTTGGAAATGGATCAGCAAAAAAATCGCCGCTTGCTGTTGTAACCCTATCCGAAAAAGGTGTCTTTGCTATTTTTTCTTTTGCAATAGGCTCCACAACAGGAAGATCAAAACTAGTGCATTTCATATGAGGCTGGTGCATTGCCACTGTAGTAGACAACGCCGCGCCGCATCCGCCAACATCAGTCAAGGTTTTGTATTTTGAAAAATCAAATAGCTGGGCAAAAGCATTAAAATTCCCTATCTGAATACTTCCCATCGCATTGATAAACTCCAATAATCTTTCAGGTGATTTATAGAGTTCGTGAAATAAATTATCATCTCCTGCCTTAATTTCATTTTGTGGCAAACCGGTAAGCAAACCTTCCTCCAAGTTTCCCCAAAACTGATACAAACGGTTATTCAGCATATCCAGCATTCCGCCAATATAGGCCGGCTTGTTAATAACCAAAAATGCCTCGGCATTGACGCTATTGGAATAAATTGCTGACTCCAAAAGTCCTTCCCTATTCAGAAATCCAAGTCCCGTCAAGGCATCCAAAAAATCAAACAAATGAATATCAGCACACTTCAGATTCAACATCGTCTTTATTTGCTGAGCTGACATCGATTGCTTTTCAGCAAGTTTGGTAAATAATTGAAACTTTACTGCAGCCAGCAATAATTTTGATGACCAAAACCCAGATCCGATTTGCATAATACTAGCCGGTGATGGCTGATTGTCTTGATTTTCCATTTTTTTGTTTGATTTAATATTACATTTATTTTGATTTTATTTATTCTAAAACTTCCAATACTCTAGTTTCTCCTTCATGATTAAAAACTATTTTTGTCCAAAATGATTTTGATTTCTTATCTGTTGGATACCAATCCCTGTTTTCTTCCACAAGGATAAAAATTCCCGTTACAGTTCCCAAAACAATAAACTTGGGTAATTTGGGTTGCTTTGAATAAGGCGTTAATCCATATTTCTCAAATAGTTCATCACATTGTGCTGCAACATTTTTGGAAACCAATCCCATCTCACTAACCGACAGAATGGATTTGCCATCAAATGAATTTTGTGAAGCGTTATCTAAATCATTTCTCGCAATGAACTCCAGAATATTCCCGTTATTGTCATAAAAATAAAAAGACTTGGCATTCCAGTTGTAGAAATCGGCAATTTTATCGGGCGGAATAACATACATTATTTCGGTTTTGCTTTCTATCCAACAAAAAGCTTCAATAAGCTTGTTATTTGGCACATCAAAAGCAAAATGATAAACCGGTTTTACATTTTGGGAAGTATGAAAAGTCAGTTTAGTGGCGCCTACATGGAATGAAACAGAGGAGTGATCTCTATACAAAGTATCCAATCCCAAAACTTGATTATAAAAAGCTTCCGTTTCTAAAACATCATCCGACAGTAATCCCAATTCCAGTATCTTCATTTTTTAAAATTGCAATTATTCCAACTCAAAAAAAAAAAAAACACAAACATCTATTTTTCAACACATTACAAATATAATAAATAAAACCAAGCGATTATTGCAAACGATGTCTATCATTTTTAGCATTTCATTGGGAAATTGCTTTTCATTAGTAAATATTGTTTGTCTACTTTTGAAAAAAATTAAAAATAAAATGAAAAAGGCCCTATTCCTATTCCTTATCCTACCTGCAATCAGCAATGCACAATTCAAAGACATACTGACAAAAGCATCCGAAAAAATCAATGCTGTAACGAAATCAAATAATAGCTTAGATATAGCTGCTGGTCTAAAAGAAGCCCTTAACAAAGGGGTTACCGTACAAGTATCAAAACTTACTGCTACCGATGGTTTTTATAAAAATGATGCAGTTAAAATTCTAATGCCCGAAGAATTAGCCAAACTGGACAGAACGCTGAGAAAGATGGGAATGTCAAAATTGGCCGATCAAGGAATATTAGCTATGAACAGAGCCGCTGAAGATGCTGTAAAAGAAGCAACACCCATATTTGTTTCGGCTATCAAAAATATCACTATAACCGATGCCAAAAGTATTTTGCTGGGTAAAGAAAATGCCGCAACGGTTTATTTGCAGTCATCAACAGAAACACCGCTTTACGCCAAGTTTAACCCAGTGGTTCAACAATCGATTGGTAAGGTTGGAGCTGATGTGATTTGGTCAAATATAATTAAGCAATACAACACCATACCGTTTGTTACCAAAGTAAATCCAGACCTTACGGATTACATAACCAAAAAAGCATTGGAAGGAGTTTTCAAAATGATTACTGTTGAAGAAAAAAACATCCGAACCAATTTGAATGCCAGAACTTCGGATGTGTTGAAAAAAGTTTTTGCTTTACAGGACAAGAAGTAAGATTGGGTCACAATGGCAATATCAATTTAAATAACAATAGCTAAAGTGATTTTTATGCTTTTTTAAAATTCAAAAATGTCAATCTTAAACCAAATCAAAAAAATACTGATAATCAATTAGTTCTGTTTTTGAAAAATCAAAATTTTAATGTGTTAAAATTAAAATACAAAACTTAACTTTTCAAGAAAAAGTAATAACAGTTCCTTAACAACAAAAAATAAACATTATGCTGATCTTTGCAATGTAATAAACTGGTTATTTATTACTTTGGTTTTGGTTAGTTATAAAATTGCCTGCATCTATATGGTGCAGGCATTTTTTATTTAGAATAAGTTTGATTTTATTTGGCCCTATGTATAAAAGACAAAACAGCTGAATTAAAAGCATTAGGCTGTTCTACATTGACCACATGTCCACAATTTTCAATTACGAATAACTTGGATGATTTATAATGGCTTTCGACAACTTTACGAACTGACGGCAAAAACATATAATCTTCTTCTCCCATAACATAAAGCGTAGGGATATTCAATTCAACCTGACGGAACCACTTTAGTACTGGATTTATCTCAGCAGTCAATTTAAACCACTTGATAAATTCTTTTTGATATAATTTCTTGGCTTCATTTATAAAAAGTGATCGTGATTGCTTGTGACTTTTTTTAGGCATTATAACAAAAGCAAAAAACTTATACAAAACCAAATAAGGCAATACATATTTAAAAGTGTTTCCTAAACGCATTAATATCTGGGAACGGAAATTCATTTTTAAGATGGCTCCACCCAGAATCATACTTTGCACTCTATCCGGATACATTTCTGCCAATTGTCTGATGAGGATTGTTCCTAATGAAATTCCAACAAAATGTGATTTTTCAATTTTAAGATGATCCAAAACTTCCAGAATATCATTGGCTAAAGCCGAAAAAGTATATTTCTGTTTGAAGGCCGTTTTCAAAGTTGTTTTGGATTCTCCATGACCTCTCAAATCCAACAACAAAATATTGTAGTCTTTTTTGAAATCCCTGATTTGTTTAAACCAAATGGATGAACTTCCTCCAGCGCCATGCACAAAAGTGACCCATTGATCGCTGTTCTCGTTCTTATATACTGTATAGTTAATCACTTAGCTTTTTTTTTATTTGGCAAATATAGTTCTTTTTCAGACTTAATTTAGATTTCTGGGTGTTCTCAAGCGACTTTCAAGACATTTTTATCTGAATTCGATTATTGATTTGGAGCAGAAAGATTAGGCATTTTTAGAAACATCGTCCCGTTTTCCGTTACAATCTCCCGAATAAAAATCGGGAGGATTTCCACTTCACCCGGGGCTAAAGGGAAACATTTTGCTTTTTTTACTATCATCTAAAAAAACAAAATATCCCGAAACATTAGAAAAGCACAAAAAGTTTACCATATAAGAAATATAAGTTATCGTTTTTACATCCTACTTAAATGAACTTATATTTCTTATACGGTTAAAATTAAATGCTCTTATGCAAATATTTAAAATAATCAAAGGCCTTAAGCAATCGGCTTCCGTACCAGGAAAACATTTCTCCGTCCACCAAAACGGCTTGGGCATTATGGGTAGATTTGGCAATTTCATAACCGTCCGCCGCTTTAAAAGGAAACGGCTCTGATGAGAGCAAAATCAAATCCAAATCACCTTCCGTTTCCATTTTTTCAAGTTCAATTTCAGGATATCGTTCTTTTGAAGCAAAATGATTTTGAAAATGATTCAACTTTAATAATTCATCTATAAAAGTTCCCGAACCCACTACCATGTAAGGGTCTTTCCAAATAAAATAAGCCACTTTCTTAATCGGAATATCATTGATGAAATTTTTAAAATCGCTCAAGGCAAAAGCCAATTTATCATTCCATTTCCTAGCTTCTGTTCTCTTATCAAATATCTGACCAAAGTCGGTTATCATTTGAAAGTTATCTTCGATAGTAACAATATTGGTTACCCAAACTGGGCAAATTTTACGCAACTCTTCGACCATTTCATGGGTATTCTCCTCTTTGTTGCAAATGATAATGTCCGGTTCCAACGAACGGATTTTATCATAATGCACTTTCTTTGTTCCGCCTACGATTTTTTTTGTAGATTTAAAATGATAGGGATGCACACAAAACTTGGTAATTCCCACTATTCTGTCTTCCAAACCCAAATCATATAACAATTCGGTTTGGGAAGGCACAAGAGAAACGATTCGCTTGGGAGAAGAATCAAAAGTGTGGGTAATACCGAGTTGGTCCGTTAATTGTTTCATTTTAAGAATTGTTTAATTTTGTTTAAAGTTTAAATAGTTTTATACTTTTAAACGAATTAAACTCTTAAACATTTAAACCCTTTAAAATTTCCTCCATCTCTTGTTGCATTTTCAAGGCTTCGTTTCTGGCTACATCTGCAAAATCAGTTCCATTCGAAGCATAAATAATGGCGCGTGAAGAATTGATTAGCAATCCAACATTGTCATTCATTCCGTATTTGCATACTTCAGAAAGACTTCCGCCTTGTGCACCAACACCAGGAACAAGCAAGAAACTGTCAGGGACAATTTTACGAACTTCGGTAAAATATTCAGCTTTAGTAGCGCCAACTACGTACATTAGATTTTCAGAATTCTTCCAAGTTTTGGATGTTTCCAATACATGTTTGTACAATTCTTTAGCTTCGCTCCGTTCGGCTTCGCCTCGGGTTCCATTAACAATTAAGGTTTGAAAATCAAAAGCACCTTCATTTGATGTCAACGCCAACATAATGGTATGTTTGTTTTCAAAAGCTAGAAAAGGCTCAACTGAATCTTTCCCCATATAAGGAGCAACTGTTACACTGTCAAAATTTAAATCTTCAAAAAAAGCTTTGGCATACATCGATGAAGTATTACCGATATCGCCTCTTTTGGCATCGGCAATCGTAAAAATTTCAGGATGCTTTTCATTGATATAATTAATAGTCTTTTGCAATGACATCCATCCTTTTATTCCGTATGCTTCAAAGAATGCAATATTGGGTTTATACGCCACAGCCAAATCATGGGTAGCATCAATAATAGCTTTGTTAAATTCAAAAATAGGATCTTCCAATTCCAATAAATGCTTTGGAATTTTATTTAAATCCACATCTAAACCTACGCATAGAAATGATTTTTTAATTTTAATTTGTTGGATTAATTCTTGTGTTGTCATCTCTATTTATTTTTAAATCACTATTTATTTATGGGAAATAATTTTATTCTTAGCGGCATGCAAAAATAAAAAAAGCCATTCAATTAAGAACGGCTTTTTTTAGAATTAAAAAATTATAATTTTCCTTCGTATATTGTCCCAACATGTATTACTTCGGTTCTTCTATTTTCAGCTCTTCCTTTTGCCGTTTTATTGCTGGCAACAGGTTTGGAAGCTCCAAATCCTTTATACGTTAGATTTTCTGGATTAACACCTTTTGCAATTAACGCATCCATAACCACTTTGGCTCTAGCCTCAGAAAGTTTTTGATTCGCTTTAGCATTACCTACACTATCCGTATGTCCTTCGATAGAGAATTTTGCATTTGGATAGTTTTTGATAATTTCTTTAATCGCATCCAATCTTCCGTCTGTTTGTCCTTTATCAGCTGTTTGTAAAACCGCTTTTCCAGTTACAAAAAATACGGCTCTTGCCTGAACTTTAAGTTCTTTTAGCGTTTCTTTGGTTACTTCAGGACAACCTTTATTGCTTGCTGGTCCAGGAACAGTAGGACATTCATCCTCTTTATCAACAACACCATCTTTATCTGCATCTAGCTCAGGACAACCTGCATTGGCAACCAATCCTTTTTCGTTTGGACATTTATCGTCTTTATCCAACACTGAATCTCCATCAGTATCTGGCCATGGACAACCTTTATTTTCAACAGGCCCCGCAACAGTTGGACAAGAGTCAATATTATCCAAAACAGTATCTTTATCAGCATCACCCCATGGACATCCTTTATTCTCAACTGGACCTGCAACGGTTGGACATGTATCATCTTTATCGACAACCGTATCTGCATCACTGTCTGGCCATGGACAACCTTTGTTTTCAACAGGACCTGCAACAGTTGGACAAGAATCATTTTTGTCTAAGATTCCATCCTCATCAGTATCTTTAAATTTCTTTTCATATACCGGAATTTTGAAACCAAAATAAACATCAGCCGCTTTTGATTCTTTAGAAAACACATTAGTAATTAAAGAACTAGAACCAACAAACAAAGGTCCAAAACGCAATCCAGTACCAACTTGTATTCCGCTATATTCCATATAATTTATAGGTAAAGAGAATGTAAACCATCTTGTTTCATAACGTGGCGTCAAAATCCAAGTATTTGCAGAACTCGTTTTACCCAGAGCAGATTTATCTACTAAACTAAGATTTCCATTTAAGTTCAAATAGAATTTCTTATACATATTCCAATCGGCATCAACATGCATTACCGTAGGTAAATTGGCTTTTTTTGTAAAATATCTTGTCGTAGGAGTTCCATAATGAGTTTCCAAAAAATCTCCTAAATTATCAGCATCATCAATATCCTGTTGAGTAACCACCCCGTTAATATTATAAAAATCTTCTTTTAAATTATTGTATTTAATAGAACCTATGTCAGTTATCGATAAACCAAAACGCAATTTATATTTGTTCAAGTCTCTAAAATTATTGTCAACAGCTTTGGCATTGTCCAAATTATAAGACTCATAATCAGGTCTCCACTCATAAATCAAACCAAAATCAGCACCATACCCTCTTGAATTAGGGTCAAATTTAAAATCCTCATCTCCAGTAATAAAATCCGGATTACTTCCGATGGTAAGGCTTCCTGTAGTTATCAAGCTACTTGTTGCAGGATCGTTGGTCTGAATAAAAGCAGCTGTGGCATTTTCTCCATTAATATAAGAATTTGCGCCTCCAATTAAATATTTGGCAGTAAAACCACCTTTTAGAAAATGTTGTTTACTTTGCCATAAAACAGCAGCGTAAGATGCTCCTACTTCCCCCCAAGTATGTCCCACGACATTTGGATTTCCAACATTAATATTAAAACTGGATGCATCATCCAGACCATCTTTTAATTGATCATATAATGTTCCATTTATATCATTGGCATTTATGATAGCTCTGGCTCTTGTATAAATAGCGATCGCATGTTTTGGAGCTATATTAAACATAAATGAGGGTCCCATCACATCAGAATAAACAATCCCTCCATTATTTTTAGTTGGTGTTCTTTTCCCTTCCTTATTGACATCATAAGAACTTTTCGACAAATCAAATAAACTTAGACCATAGTAGTCATTGTTTAAAGAGCTACTAGTCGAAAATATATTAATGTCTGTTTTAAAACGAGAGTCAACAATAGAAGCCGGATTAAAAAGTACTCCCTGCACTCCTGCATAATTATCAGGAATATAACCCATATAAGATTGGGCATTTGCCTGTGCAATTGAAAATAGAACAATTAAAAATAGTAAAGATTTTTTCATCAAATTGATTTAAGGTTAATATAGTATTATGATTGTTTTAATAAGATTTTAATTCATTTAATATGGATAAACCACAAAAAAAACACTTAATTGGTTGTATCCAATTAAGTGTTTGTAAAATAAACTGGGCAAGCTTTAGAAAACTTCGCTTGCTTCTTTTAATTTTTCCATGTTGTTAACTAATGCTAACTCATCAACAATTTTCTGGATGTCACCATTCATGATGTTACCCAAATCATATAATGTCAACCCAACACGGTGATCAGTAACACGTCCTTGAGCATAGTTGTAAGTACGAATCTTAGCCGAACGGTCACCAGAACTTACTTGAGATGTACGTTTGGTAGCATCCTCAGCTTGTTTTTTGGCTAATTCCATTTCGTATAAACGAGAACGCAAAACCGTCAAAGCTTTATCTTTATTCTTGTGTTGCGATTTTTGATCTTGACATTGCGCCACCAATCCAGTTGGAATGTGCGTCAAACGAACTGCCGATTTCGTAGTATTTACCGATTGTCCTCCAGGTCCTGATGAACAGAAGAAATCCACACGAACATCGTTCATATCGATTTGTACGTCAAATTCCTCCGCTTCCGGAAGTACCATAACCGTCGCTGCCGATGTATGCACACGACCTTGAGTTTCCGTTTGCGGAACACGCTGCACACGATGAACACCTGCTTCGAACTTCAAAGTACCATAAACATCTTCACCTGTAACCTCAAAAATCACCTCTTTGAAACCTCCCGAAGTACCTTCGTTCATATCCACAACCGATGTTCTCCATCCTTGTCCTTCACAGTATTTAGTGTACATACGGAACAAATCACCTGCAAAAATACTGGCTTCGTCCCCACCTGTACCGGCACGAATCTCCACCATTACGTTTTTCGCATCTTCTGGATCTTTAGGGATCAACATAAATTTAATCTCATCTTCCAGTTGCGGTAATCTTTCTTTGGCTTCGTCAAGCTGCATTTTGGCCATTTCCACCATATCGGCATCACTTCCGTCAGCAATAATTTCGTTGGCTTCCTCTATGTTGGCCAATACCAAAATATATTCTTCACGCTTTTCAACCAAGTTCTTAATACTTTTGTACTCTTGGTTAAGCAGCACATACCGTTTTTGATCAGCGATAACATCCGGTTGAATAATCAAATCCGAAATCTCGTCAAAACGCTGTTTTACATATTGAAGTCTATCTAACATCTGTATATTTCTTTATTTCTTGTCTATTTATTTTTGCCAAAAGGCTAAATGAACTGTTGTAATTTATATTTTCTATCTTCTAAAAAACATTCATTCCTTTCGGTTTGCAAAAGTACAAAAAAAAGTATTCAATTTTTATTGTTCTTTTTAGCAATTTCTACAACCCAAGAATGGTATTACTTTTTCAAACTCAAGACAACAAGTTAATTTACATTTTTGCAAATTCACCCTCTATCACGAGCAGATTCTCGGAATAGCCAAAACTAAATCACACTAATACCTTCCCATTCCAATTGTACACCAAGATTGCGCGGATTTATAATCCCTGCCCGCAACGATTAGCAACAAAGCTAATACACAACCCAAAAAACCTACAACTAAACATTATTTGTAGCTTTTTTTATTTGCAAAAAATTAATCTTTATGTACATGTCTCACATCTGGGCTACAGCAAGCAGACAAAGTAAATTCACCGTATAATACTAAATATCAACCTAATATGTTTATTTTTTTTTCAAAAAATACATTTTCTAAATCAAATCCATTAATTTTGTTTAATCAGTTAAAAACTAGACACTTATACTATTACTATTTTTCATTTTATACAGTTTTAGTTTTTACTTTTAGATTTAATACTAACTAACTTTAAAAACGCAGACGATGAATGGTTTTAAACTTCTCTTAATTTTGTGTGTTATACTATTTTCACCTATTAGTTATGCTCAAAAAAATGTTTCTGAATCCTTAAAAAAAGAACTGGAGGATGCTGAAACAAAAATGTTTCAGAATGTAAATTTTACACACGCTAACAGTTATTTCAAAACTGACGTTTCTGATGATTTTTTTACCATTAACGCCGACGGAGTTGTTGCTAACAAAGAACAGAGCCTTGCGGATACTGAACGCCTCAAGATGTTTGAAATGGGAACAACTAAATTCTTTGACAAAAAAATAAGGGTTTATGGAAATGTTGGGATTATTAATGGGAGAGGTCAAGTCTTTTTCGATGGAAAATATGTTGTCGAATTTTTATACACCGCTATATTTGTCAGAGAAAAAGGGAAATGGATGTACACAAGCTGGCAAGGCACTATTTCAAAAGATTCTCCTCCACCTCCACCAATGCCAAAAAATTAATATGGGCATGCGGCTTTGCTCTGCGAAGTCTCCCGACTTCGCCCCACATGTTGCGGACCTAATACAAACCTGAAATCAAAGTCCATGTCAGGAACGAAGCAATCTAACGATCAATAGCAAAACCCAACAAATTATCGGAACGAAAATACCAAATATGATTAACTATCGCTCCGTTCGCTTCTCTCATGTGCTTCGTTCTTCGCAATGACTTAGTCGTAGCCGTTTATAACTCCGTAAAATTTCTCTTTAATACCAAATTCTAAATTCCTAATTTGCGCCTTCAAATCAGTAGGAGAAAATGAAGGTCTGTATTGCCGAAAAACCAAGTGTAGCACGCGAAATCGCATCCGTTTTGGGAGCCAATACCAAACACGATGGGTATTTTGAAGGCAATGGCTATCAGGTCACTTACACCTTTGGACATTTATGCACCTTAAAAGAACCCAACGATTACAAACCCAATTGGAAAAGTTGGGACTTGAACAACCTGCCCATGCTTCCCGAGAAATTTGAGACCAAAGTGGTTCAGAATTCAGGGATTCAAAAGCAATTCAGAATCGTAAAAGGTTTATTTGACAAAGCCGAATTGGTCATCAACTGCGGGGATGCCGGTCAAGAAGGAGAACTGATTCAGCGTTGGGTGATGAATGAAGCCAATTATAAAGGTGAAGTACAGCGCCTATGGATTTCGTCCCTAACCACTGAAGCTATCAAAGAGGGTTTTGAAAACCTAAAACCATCAGCCAACTACGATAATTTATATTACGCAGGGTTTTCCAGAGCCATTGGCGACTGGTTACTCGGTATGAACGCTACTCGTTTATATACTGTAAAACATGGCGGATACAAACAAGTTTTGTCCATTGGAAGAGTACAAACGCCAACCTTGGCAATGGTCGTTGACCGATTTAAAGAAATTGAGAATTTCAAACCTCAACCGTATTGGGAATTGCAAACATTATATAGAGAGACACTTTTCAGTTATGAAGAAGGACGTTTTCTGAAAAAGGAAGACGGTGAAGTTTTAGCCAACAAAGTCAAGGAAAGTGAGTTCGAAATTGTTTCTGTCGAAAAAAAGAATGGTAATGAATATGCTCCTAAACTCTTTGATTTAACAGGTTTACAAGTTTATTGTAATCAAAAATTTGGTTTTTCAGCTGATGAAACGCTTAAAATTGTTCAGACCTTATACGAACAAAAAGTAGTCACTTATCCCAGAGTAGATACCACATTTTTACCAAACGATATCTATCCGAAAGTGCCGGGTATTCTGCAAAAATTGACGAATTATAGTGAATTAACCCAACCACTTTTAGAAAAAAAGATTAAAAAATCACCTAAGGTTTTCAACGATAAAAAAGTAACCGATCACCACGCTATTATTCCAACAGGCGTACAATCCAATTTGCAATACAACCAGCAACAAGTATATGATATTATTGTGAAACGGTTTATTGCCGTATTTTATGACGATTGTTTGGTTGCCAACACTACAGTAATTGGAAAAGCTGCCGATGTACTATTCAAAACAACTGGAAAAGAAATCTTGAAAAAAGGATTTCGCGTAGTTTTTGAAGACCCAAACGCCAAAGAAAAAGAAGCCGATATATTGCCAAGTTTTGTCGTGGGTGAAAAAGGCCCACACGTACCTTCCTTTTTGGAAAAAGAAACCAAACCGCCCAATCAGTTTACGGAAGCGACTTTATTGCGCGCCATGGAAACCGCGGGCAAGCAAGTCGACGATGAAGATTTACGCGAATTGATGAAAGAAAATGGTATTGGTCGTCCATCAACACGAGCCAATATTATCGAAACGCTTTTCAAACGCCAATACATCGTTCGAAACAAAAAACAGGTTTTGCCAACACCAACTGGAATTCAACTGATTGACACTATCCAGAATGAATTAATAAAATCAGCAGAATTGACGGGTTCTTGGGAAAAGCAATTGAAAGACATTGAAAAAGGAGAATTTACCGCTGGTGCGTTTATCAAAAACATGAAACAGATGGTAGAAGCTTTGGTCTATGAAGTGCGAAGTGAAACCAGACGCGCCAATATTTCACACGAAGGAAGTGTTCAGAAAGAAGCCATCAAAGTTGAGAAAAAGAAAGCGGCAGGAATTTTGGCAGAAATCTGTCCGAAATGTAAAAAAAACACGCTTATAAAAGGAAAGTCCGCTTATGGATGTGGCGATTATAAAGTGGGTTGCGCTTTTGTATTGCCTTATACTTTTGCGGAGAAAAAAATATCCGAGAACCAATACTTGCGATTGCTTCAAAAAGGATCTACCGTAAATTTGAAAGACTTTAAAACCGATGCCGGAATTGTGGAAGGTTTGCTCCGCTTTGATGAAAATTTCAAACTGATATTAGAACCAAAGAAAACAACGGAGAAAGCTGAGAAAACATCACAAGATAAATTAGCCTGTCCAAAATGCAAAAAAGGAACAGTCTTGAAAGGAAAAACCGCTTATGGTTGTGGTGATTATAAATTGGGTTGTGATTTTAAAGTAACTTTTGATGTGGTTAGAGAAAAACTGAAAGATCAAAAACCTACTAAAGAACTGGTTTATTCTATTTTGAATGAAAGCGTAAAATGATTGCTGTTTTTTGATTAACGTTTTTTGATTTAAGAAGTCAAAATATCTAAAATCAAAAATCGTTAATCAAAAATCTAAAATCTTTCTATTCTATTTTTTCATAAATTAGCTCATTCAAAATAACACCAAATATTCACGCAAATGTTTCAAAAAATAACTCTTTTACTGCTTTTATTAGCCATAGTTTCCTGTAAAAACTCTGAAGCAACCGAGAAAGACCAAATAAAAACGGCCAACTGGTTACTTGGAAAATGGAGCACCAAAACAGCTGATGGTGATCTTTCCGAGAATTGGAAGCAACTAAACGACAGTACTTTTCAAGCCGAATCCTTTTTCATAAAAGGCAAAGACACTTTGCATTTTGAATCCATAATATTACAGCAAAAAGGAGAAGACTTATTCTATAACGCCACAGTAAAAGGACAAAATGAGAACAAAGCTGTTGCATTTAAACTCACGACCAAAACCCAAAAACAATTGGTTTTTGAAAATCCAAAACATGACTATCCACAAAAGATAACCTATACACTAATTAACAAAGACAGCCTTGTCACATCCATTTCTGGAGTTCAACTCGGGAAACCAAGCTCGGAAAAATTCGGAATGAAAAAAGATTCAATAGCTAAATAACAACTTTTATCTTACTAAATACTAACCTTGCTATTTTATAGCAAGGTTTTTTTATGCTCTAAAACCCCATAAATCATTGACTTAAATTTTTTATTTATAATTAATCTAAATAAATATAGTTAAATTAAGTATAATTTTTACATTTGCATTATTTTTATTTATTCTAAATAATAATAAACCATTAAAAAACTTTATACCTTAATCTATGAAATATTTGAATCAACAATTACCCCTATTAAAATTGTTCTTATGTCTATTTATCATTTCCACAGCCAGCTCTTTTGCGCAAAGCATTGGAAGCCTAAAAGGAACTGTTCAAACCAGTGACAATAAACCCGCAGAAGGAGTTTCGGTTACAATAAAAGAATTAAACAGAACAACAATCGCCGATAACAACGGTGTTTATACCCTCAAAAACATACCGGCAGATAATTACACTTTAATAGTGACATTAGTCGGTAACAATGATGTCCAACAAAGCATAACAATAGTAGCTGGAGAAACTGCAACTATAGACATCAATCTTTCTTTATCCAATAACGAATTGAGCCAAGTGGTTGTTTTAAGCAATAAAAGTGCTTTTAAAACCAATCGTGTTTCATCTTCACTTCGTTTGCAGTCCCCAATTATCGAAATCCCACAAAATATTCAGGTTGTAACAGGAAAACTAATTCAAGACCAACAAATCAATAATATGCTTGAAGGCGTAACCCGCAACGTGAGTGGAGCCACACGTGTAGAGCATTGGGATAATTACGCCAATATTACGATGAGAGGTAGCCAAGTTGCTGCTTTTAGAAATGGTATGAACGTGAGTACAACTTGGGGTCCGCTGACGGAAGACATGAGTATGGTAGAACGTATTGAATTTGTAAAAGGTCCCGCAGGATTTATGTTATCAAACGGAAATCCAAGTGGTTTTTATAATGTGGTAACCAAAAAACCAAGCGGAAGAAACAAAGGTGAGGCAAGTTTGTCTTTGGGAAGCTATGGCATGTACAGAGGAACATTGGATTTAGACGGTAAATTGACTAAAGACGGAAAACTTTTGTACCGTTTCAATGCTATGGGAGAAAAGAAAGACAGTTACCGCGATTTTGATTTTAATGACCGCTATACTTTTGCACCCGTATTAAAATATTTATTTACAGACAAAACTTCTGCAACGCTTGAATATACGCAGCAATTCTCTAAAGTAAATGCAATTGGTAGCAACTATGTATATGCCAAAAATGGTTACGAAGAATTACCAAGAAGCTTTACTACATCAGAGAAAGAATTAGATCCTACACAAATGCTGGAAAGAAGCCTTTTGGGTATTTTTGAACATAGCATAAACGACAAATGGAAAATTACTGCTCAAGGTTCGTACTTAAATTACGAACAAGAAGGAATGTCTTTATGGCCAGCCGGTTTTGATCCTAACAATGATGCCATTCTTAAAAGAGCTGGTGGAAACTGGGATATTTTAGGAAAAATATATACTGGACAAGCTTATGTAAATGGTCAGGCACAAACTGGATCTGTTTCACACAAAATATTAGGAGGTCTGGATATGAGTGATAAAACCTATTATCATGATTGGTCACAATATTTCACTTTACCTGACTTAGACATTTACAATCCTGTACATGGTATTGCAGAATCACCAAAATTTGACAGAAGTAAGGACATAAAAGACAGAGGCGTAAAATATTATAATAACTATAAAGGTTTTTACGCACAGGATGAATTAGGATTCTTAGATAATTCACTTCGCTTAACATTGGCTGGAAGATATACTATACTAAAAGCTGGTGATGTATATTCTGGTAGTTCAAAAAACGAAAAATTTACGCCGCGTATTGGATTGAGTTATTCTATTGACAAAAATACATCTGCCTATTTTGTAAGAGATGAGTCTTTTACAGAAAATTATGGAAGCGATTGGCAAGGAAAAAGTTTTAATCCTCAAACCGGAACAAATTTAGAATTAGGTTTCAAAAGAGACTGGTTGAACGGAAAATGGAATTCTACTTTTGCAGCTTATCAAATTACCACAGATAATGTTCTTACATTAGATGCTGAACATTCTACTCCAGCTAAGCAGTTTAGCAAAGAAAATGGTCAGCAAAAAGTTAAAGGTTTTGAAGCGGACATTAGAGGAGAAATCTTTAAAAACTTAGATGTTGTTGTAAACTATGCTTTCACAGAAGGAAAAACTACAAAAGATACCGACCCAAATATGGTAGGAAATCAAATTCCTGGAAGTACAAAACATATTCAAAATACCTGGCTAAATTACAAAATAGATAACGGCTTATTTAACGGATTGGGTCTTTCATTAGGATACCAATATCAGGTAGGAAGAGCTCCATGGTATATTTCGCCTGATAACACTACTTCACTACCTGATTATTTCCGTTTGGATGGAGGTGTATCTTATCAAATCAAGAAAATATATATAAACCTTATTGTTAACAACATACTCAACAAATATCTGTATTCTGGAGGGTATTACAGCTATACCGATATGTACTACTGGCAAGCGGAAGCAGGTACTAATGCAAGAGTAACCGTAAGTTATAAATTCTAAGATTGTTTTTGTTTTGTTTAACTAAACTCCTCATTAAGGTGGGGAGTTTTATCCTTTTTTAATGAAAAATAATAGCTTAAAAAAACTGATTGGGCAACTACATTTATGGCTCGGATTATCTTCGGGCATAATTGTATTTATAATTGCCATTACGGGCTGTTTGTATGCTTTTCAGGAAGAAATACAAAATAGTACCGAGGAATACCGTTTTGTCGAAAAAAAGAATAAACCTTTTCTCCTTCCTTCGCAATTGGAAGAAATTGCAAAAAAAGAACTCCCGGGTAAAGCTTTGCATGCCATTAAATACAATGGCCCCATGAAATCTGCAGAAGCTATATTTTTCCATTATGAACCTACTTATTATCATATTGTTTACCTAAATCCCTATTCGGGAAAAGTACTGGAAACGGCCAATATGGACGAAGGTTTTTTCAGATTCATCCTCGACGGACATTTCTATCTTTGGCTACCACCTGAAATTGGACAGCCAGTTGTTGCCTCATTCACACTAGTATTTCTCACACTGCTGCTTTCTGGGCTTTATCTTTGGTATCCCCGAAACAAAAATGCGGCCAAACAGCGCTTTAAGTTCAAATGGAAAAAAGATACAAAATGGAAACGCAAAAACTATGATTTGCACAATGTCACTGGATTTTATGTGCTTTTGATTGCGCTTATTTTTGCAATTACTGGTTTGGTTTGGGGTTTTCAGTGGTTTGCTTACTCGTATTACACAATATATGGAGGGGAAAAATCATTGATTTACGAAGACCCAGTTTCAGCAAAAAAGACAACCGCTTCAAGCAAGTCGTTGGATAAAATTTGGGCATTAATGCAAAAAGAATATCCAACGGCAAAATCCATTGAAGTACATCCGCCAGAAAATGACAGTACCGCTATTGCCGCCAACGCCAATCCTGAGGAAGGAACCTTCTGGAAAACCGATTACCGCTATTTTGACCAATATACTTTGGAAGAAAAAGAGGTAAAACACATTTACGGCAAATATAATAATGCTGACGCACCCGATAAATTGATGCGCATGAACTACGACCTTCACACAGGAGCAGTATTTGGACTTGCCGGAAAGATATTCGCTTTTTTAATCAGCTTGCTTATTGCCACGCTTCCTATTTCAGGATTTTATATTTGGTGGGGACGAAATAAGAAAGCAAAATGGGAATCCACTATTCATTAAGAAGCTTTTAAAAACAAAAAAAATCATTTCAAACTCAAAATCGTGCCCTAAAAAGCAAGATTATTTTATTCAAAATACTGACATTCAGGATTGTTAAAATTATTTTAAAATATTATTCATATTTAGTCTAAATAAGTTTGTCGAATCCAAAATGTGTATTTATATTTGCGTCGTTATTTTTAATTATTCCAAATAAACATCATGAAATATATTTTACTCCCTTTCACTTTTATATTATTCTGTTTCAACAGTCAAGCCCAAGAAGTCGCGAGCAATACAGATAATAACGATTTATATTATTTCTCTTCGGATTCTATAAAATCTACCACCGATACTGTTAAAAACAGAAAAGGGCAAGTGCTGAAAGAAGTTATTGTAACAGCTAATCAAAGAAAAAATCCTGTTAGTGTTGGAAAATCTGGAATCAAACCAATGGATTTACCTCAAAGCGTACAAGTAATCACTCAGAAAACATTAGAAAACCAACAAATCACAACCATGTCTGATTTGTTAAAAAACACCAACGGAGTTTATATCATGGGAAATTCTGGTGGTTATCAAGAAGAAATTGCTTCTCGTGGATATGCAATGGGGAGTTCAAATACGTTCAAAAATGGTGTTCGCTATTTTAATGGAATGCCGACCGAAATGAGTGGAATTGAAAAAGCAGAATTCTTAAAAGGAAGTGCCGCCATATTATTTGGAAACGTTACTGCTGGTGGGGTTTTGAATTTGGTTACCAAAAAACCTAAATTCGATTTTGGTGCTGATGCATCTGTAGGAATCGGAAGTTTTGACTTATATAAAACCACTTTTGACGTTTTTGGGCCAATAGGAAATAGTAAAAAAGTAGCATTCCGTATGAATGGTGCCAACACCCAAGCCAATAGCTTTAGAATTGGGGTAAGTTCAGAAACTAAATATGTTAATCCGTCATTTTTGGTAAATTTCAATGATAAAACTTCTCTTTTGGTAGAAGCAGACTATATAAAAGACATTAGAACTCCCGATTTTGGAGCAGGAATTATCAATTATGAATTGGTTGATCTGCCAAGAAGCCGATTTGTTGGAGTTTTATGGGGTAAAATCCAATCAGAACAAGCTTCTTTGACCGCTACTTTGAGGCATCAATTGTCTGAAAATTGGGACTTATCATTTATTAATTCCAATAGATTTTACGAAACCGATTTGTTTGCCAATACAAGACCAAACTCCCCGATTACTTCAATGAAAGCTAACGGAGATTGGACAATGGGCTTGCAGCGCTCGGAGGCAAAAGACAACTACTGGTTGCAAGAACTGAATGCAAAAGGAAAATTCCAAACTTGGAACATCGATCACCAAGTCCTTTTTGGTGCAGACCAAGACAAATACAAAACAGAAACCTTGGCTTCAACGTATAAAAATCCTTTGAAATCATATAAAAATGAATACGATACCATAAACATTTTCACTACCGATCTATCGACAGCAAGAAATGACATTCCAACAATGGATAAAGTTACATTGACCAAAGCTCCAGTACAGCGAATCGGTGTATTTGCCCAAGATTTAATTAGTATCAACAAATATGTCAAAGCACTGGCAGGATTACGATACAGTTATCAGGAAACAACAAGTGATGTTTACACTTACCCAGTAGTAAACCCAAAACCAGTTGCCGAAAAAAGAGTAATCTCTAAACAAATTGATGATGCCTTTTCTCCACGTTTAGGCTTAATTTTACAACCTAATAAGAACCATTCTATTTTTGCCAGCTATTCCACTTCATTTGTACCAAATGCAGGGCTGGATTATTTCACCAAAGAAGCTTTGGCTCCATCAACAATTAAACAATATGAAGTTGGTGTAAAAAATGAGTTTTGGGATGGTCGATTATTTGCAAATGTAACTGCATATCAAATTGAGAATAACAACTTAGCCCAAACGTCATTGATTGATGCTACTTACAAAGAATTGGCTGGTGGTACAAAAAGTCAAGGAGTAGAAATTGATTTGGTTGCGAATCCTGCAAAAGGATTATCTATACTAGGTGGTTATAGTTTTAACGAAATAAAATACACCGATAGTAATATTTATATCGTGGGAAGTCAAATTTTATACATGCCTAAAAATACGGCCAACTTGAATTTCAACTATCATTTTGAAGACGGAAAACTAAAAGGATTAAATTTAGGATTGATCAATTCTTACGTTGGTGTTCGATATGCAGGACGTTCTACAAATATTACTACGCCAACAGATCCAAGAAAACCGGTAAAATTACCAGAATATTTCCAATCGGATGCGACAGTTGGATACCAATTCAAACAAATCACTATTAGAGCTAAATTGAGTAACATCTTTAATGCTTTGAGCTACAATGTTCACGATGATAATAGCGTAAACCCGATTGCTCCAACAAATTATGCTATAACTTTAAATTACGCCTTTTAAAAATTAAACCTTTTGATATAGAAAGCGTCTAACTTTTACAAATACAGCTTTAATTTGTATATTCCATTTAAAAACAAATTTTGAATTCTTATGAAGAAAATTAATTTCAGAAACTTACACCGTGATTTAGGCTACTTTTATATTGGTCTTATTGTATCCTTCGCCTTTTCAGGTTTAATGATGAACCACCGAGAATCTTGGCATCCAGAAAAATACAGTACCGAAACAAAAGCCATTGAAGTAAAACTCCCAGCTGAAAGCGAAATCAACGACGACTTTGCCGAAGATCTAGGTAAAAAACTAGGAATCGACGACAAATTCAGACGTCAAATGACCAAAAAAGGAACCTTCAAAATGTCATTTGAGAATCACGATGTAGAGATTGATATGGAAACGGGCAAAGGTGAAATTGTTTCTTTTATCAAAACCCCAATCATCAGTCAAGCAATGAAATTACACAAAAATACTTCCAATTTTTGGATTTACTATTCTGATATTTTTGCTTTGAGTTTAATCACCATCGCCTTAACAGGAACTATTATGATTAAGGCAGGGAAATTCAGTTGGAAAAATAGAGGATGGAAACTTGCTGTTGCGGGAGTTGTGTTCCCTTTGCTATTCCTGATTTTGTTTGGATAAAAAATTCCATTTACAACAAACTTACAAACCTCGTTTAGCAATAAACGAGGTTTTTTGTTTTGTAAAAGGAAGTGTATTTTAACTATATTTGATAGTATTCCCAAAATTAATTATAACTAATCGATTCCTAAACTTAAAGATAAAAGCATGACAGAAACCAAGAAGAACCAATTAAAAAAAAGTCTAGGGTTAAGTTTTAATATTGCTGTTTTAATTGGAGGTACAATTGGTGTTGGCATTCTTCGTACTCCTGGCGCTATTGCAGGAATGTTGAATGATTATTGGCTTATAATTATCTGTTGGATTTTTGGAGGATTATATATTCTAATTGGCGCCAATTCCTATGCCGAATTAGCAACAATGTTACCAAAAGCTGGTGGTTCCTACAACTACATCAAAAGAGCTTTTGGAGAGTATGCAGGTTTTATATCAGGATGGTTTGATTATATAACCAATGTGGTTCCACCTGCTTTTTACTGCATCGTTATTAGCGAATATATTGTTATTTTATTTCCAAATTTGGAAAGTTACTCAACAGTCATTGCTATTGCCTTTTTAATTGGATTTGTGTTAATACATATCAGCGGAGTAAAAAACGGTAGTCTGATTCAGCAAATAACCAGTTTAATTAAAGTCATTTGTTTTGTGGCATTAATAGTAGCTTGCTTTATGTATTCGGGAGTAAAATTAAATCCCATCGAAAAAAACAGTTCTTTTTTTGAAATAGGGATTTTGTTTGGCTTTTTCAAATCACTACAACTCATCATTGGTACTTATGACGGTTGGTATTCTGTTTGTTTTTTTGCCGAAGAAGATAAAAACCCAAGCAAAAACATTCCCAAATCATTATATACTGGAGCCATACTCGTGATATTAATTTATGTATTAATCAACATTGCTTTTTTCCACGTCTTACCCGTTGCTTCATTGGCAAATTCCCATTTGGCGGCGGCTGATGTATCCAAAGTAGTTTTTGGAAATAATGGAGCCATTATAGTAACCGTAATCGCCATATTATCTTTAATTAGCATTCTTAATGCCTACATGATGATCCCTGCAAGAATACTGTATGGTTTGAGCAGAGATGGTTTTTTCTTTCAAAAAGGAACAACTATCAACAAAGGCGGTACTCCAATAGTAACACTCTTAATTTCTTCATTATTTAGTTTACTGTTGATTAGCATCGGTTCATTTGAGGTATTATTTTCATTTGGAACCTTCATGTCCGTTATTGTTTGGGGATTAGCTTATTGCTCCCTAATAAAATTAAGATCTAAAGAACCCAGTTTACTCAGACCCTATCGCTCACGCTGGTATCCTTGGTCAACGCTAATTGCAATTATCGCAACTTCCGGGCTATTGATTGGTTTCATTTATAGTGACACCAAAAACTTTATTATCATTTTAACTATTACGTTAATTTCCTATCCGTTATTTTTAGTGCTAGATCACAGAAATAAAAAGAATAAATAGCAAAACTAAAAAATCCCAATCCTGAAAATTTCAGTATTGGGATTTTATATTTTTAAAAAAAGCAGTTATTATTTCAAACTCAATAAACTCTGCTCAATCGTAGCAATTTTAGAAAGTGCATCAGCCTCTTTTTGTCGTTCATTTGCTAAAACTTTTTCTGGAGCACCGTTCACAAATTTCTCATTCGAAAGTTTACTTTGAACTGATTTCAAGAATCCTTGCGTATATACTAACTCAGCAGTAAGTTTCGCGATTTCTTCCTCAACATTTATATTTCCAGTGATTGGAATAAAATATTCATTCGATTTCACTCTAAATGACAACGCTCCATCTACTTTATCCGAAACATATTCTAATGAAGTGATGTTCCCCAATTTGGTCACAACCGAATCAAAATAAGTTGAAGCTTTATCATTGTTTACCACTTTCAATTCGATAGTATCTTTAAATGGAATATTCTTGTCCTTACGAATTGTTCTAATTCCGGAAATCACATCGATAGTGTTTTCAAAATCAGTAATTAATTGCGCATTAAAAGGTTTCATTTCTGGCCAAGTCGAAACAATTAATGCTTCCTCAGCTGTTCTTTCTGCCAATATTTGCCAAATTTCCTCTGTCAAGAAAGGCATAAATGGATGCAATAATTTCATGTTATTTTCTAACATTTCTATCGCTTTCGCAAAAGTTACGCTGTCAATCGGCTGTTGGTAGGCTGGTTTGATCATTTCTAAGAACCAAGAACAGAAATCGTCCCAAACCAATTTGTAAATTCCCATCAAAGCATCTGAAATTCTGTATTTCCCAAAGTTATCCTCGATTTCCAAAAGTGTTTGTTGCAACTTAGCTTCATACCATTCAATTGCAACTTTAGAAGATTCCGGTTGTGGAATCGCGTCAGATACTTCCCAACCTTTTATCAATTTGAAAGCATTCCATATTTTATTAGAAAATGCTTTTCCTTGATTGCATAATTCTTCGTCAAACATAATATCGTTACCCGCAGAAGCACTCAAAAGCAATCCTACACGAACTCCATCGGCACCAAATTTTTCAATTAATTCTAAAGGTTCAGGTGAATTACCCAAAGATTTAGACATTTTACGACGTTGTTTATCACGAACCAATCCGGTTAAATACACATTCGTAAAAGGTTTTTTTCCTGTATATTCATAACCGGCAATAATCATTCTCGCAACCCAGAAAAACAAAATATCTGGACCAGTTACTAAATCATTGGTTGGATAATAGTATTTGAAATCCTCACTTTCCGGATCCATAATTCCACCAAAAACCGACATTGGCCACAACCATGAAGAAAACCAAGTATCCAGTGCATCAACATCTTGTTTTAAATCGTTTATGGTTAATTGTTTATTGTTCGTGGTTGCTTGCGCCAATTTCAAAGCCTCTTCGATAGTTTCGGCAACTACAAAATCTTCTTTTCCGTCTCCGTAATAATAAGCTGGAATTTGTTGCCCCCACCACAATTGACGGGAAATATTCCAATCGCGAATATTGTTTAACCAATGTGCATACGTGTTATCAAAACGTTTTGGATGCAATTTAATGTCCCCATCAACCAAAACTGATTGTATTGCAGGTTTTACCAAATCTTCCATTTTCAAGAACCATTGATCAGACAAACGAGGTTCAATCACCGCTTTGGTTCTTTCCGAAGTTCCAACTTTATTAAGATGTGTTTCGGTTTTTGCCAAAGCACCATTTGATTCTAATTCTTTTACAATCTCGGTACGAACCACAAAACGGTCTTTGCCCTGATAGTGCAATCCAAAACTATTCAGCGAAGCATCATCATTGAAAATATCAATAATTTCCAAATTGTGTTTCTCCCCTAGTGTTTTATCATTCATATCGTGAGCTGGAGTCACTTTCAAACAACCTGTTCCAAACTCAACATCTACATATTCATCTTCGATAATAGGAATCACTCTACCGCAAATAGGAACAATTGCTTTTTTCCCTTTCAAATGTGTAAAACGTTCATCATTTGGATTGATACAAATAGCTGTATCCCCAAAAATAGTTTCTGGACGTGTAGTTGCAACTGTCAAGAAATCTTCGCTTCCTTCAATTTTATATTTTAGGAAATATAGTTCCCCTTGTTGTTCTTCATAAATAACTTCTTCGTCAGACAAAGTAGTTTTGGCTTCAGGATCCCAATTCACCATTCTATATCCACGGTAAATCAAACCTTTATTGTATAAATCAACAAAAGATTTAATTACAGAGGCAGACATATCCGGATCCATAGTAAACTTGGTGCGTTCCCAATCACAAGAACAACCTAATTGTTTTAACTGGTCAAGAATAACCCCACCATATTTGTCAGTCCACTCCCAAGCATGTTTCAAGAACTCTTCGCGGGTTAAGTCATTTTTATTAATTCCTTCCGCTTTCAATTTAGCAACTACCTTCGCTTCTGTAGCAATAGAAGCATGATCCGTTCCTGGAACCCAACAAGCGTTGAAACCTTTTAAACGTGCTCTTCGAATCAATACATCCTGAATTGTATTGTTGAGCATGTGCCCCATGTGCAACACTCCAGTTACATTGGGTGGTGGAATTACAATGGAATAAGGCGTTCTATGGTCTGGCTCCGAATGAAAATAATTATTTTTCATCCAATACGCATACCATTTATTCTCGATAGTTTTAGCGTCAAATTGTGCGGAAATTGTCATTTTATTGTGGATTCGTTGGATTGTTTATTCGTTTAATCGTTTATTCGCTGATTTGTTTGTTGCTCGTTTATCTGAATTAAACAAACGATTCAACAGTTAAACGAGTAAACCTTTCTACTTTGGTTTGATTTTTGATACTGATATAAAGCACAAAAGTAAATAATTAAGCACAGTATAAAAAGGGAAATAAAAAATTGTGCATTAATTAAAACATACTATATTTACTATACCTACTAAAAAAACATAAGGAAATGAAAAATATTACAGCTTTTATCGTATTGCTATTTTTAAGTAGCATTGGTTTTGCACAAAGTGGTCCAAAAATCAACATTCTTCAGGCAGAAAATACCGTTGACTATGAAAAAGTGTACAAATCAAGTGACAATGGTGTTCGAAGTTTTACATTTACCAATACAGGTGATGCACCGTTAAACATAACTGGAATTCAATCTACAGCAAGCTGTACGATATTGTACAAACCTGGCCAAGCAATTGCTCCAGGAAAATCAGACCGAATTGATATAAAATACAATATGGTTCCTGGTCCAATACGCAAAACCATTACTTTAGAGACCAATGCGGTAAATTACGAAGAAGGTCGAGTACCATTAAAAATCAAAGGAGAAATACTCACGAACTAAAATAATTTCATCAAAAGCGCTTTAAAAAAAGCGCTTTTTTTATAAAATATCCTGAAGTTGGAAGGCAAATTTTAATATTTGATTGTTTCGTTCTACTTCCAAATAAATCCATTTATCTTCTTCAGATTTAAACATTTCGTTCAGTTTTTGTAATGAATATCGATACGCAGGTGATTTATTAACAGAAATAATAACATCTCCTACCTGCAAGCCAGAATTTGCTGCCGGTGATTTTTTTCGAATATTGGCAATCTCATAAATTGGTTTGAGTTGAAACTTATATTTAAAATCATTGGTTATATTCTTTCCGCTACTATCAAACGTAACACCTCCTGACAGAGGAACCGTTTCCAACTTTACAGTTTCTTGCACCCATTGCAAACCATTATGTTTTATTTCAATACCACTCTTATTGTAGGTAAATGGCTCATTGAAATTGGAATTTTTCTTCAAATACAGTCTTTCATTTTTATAATCAAAAATCACCGAAAAACGCTTTAAAATTTCGCCACCAACAGACCCAACTCGATCTTGAACCATGCGAACACTTTTTATGGAACTGGAATCTGGAAATGCAACAATCGGAGATTTAAAGTCATATTTCTCAAATGAAAACTCAGGAATTCGAGCTCTTTTCCCCTCTATATCACCACTAAAACCTTTGCCTAAAAAATCTTCAAAATTCTTAGTAGGCACTTTAATTAGTTCCGATAAATTTTGAAAAAGCCAGATCGAATCACTGTTTCCTATATCAACTAATAATTTCACATCCACACCACCTTTATCCATAACAACATTACCCTTCAAATAAGGTTTGAATTTCTCAATTGTAATTGGAATTGTGCTAAATTTTTTTTCAAATTTTTTTCTTTTTTCATCGTCATTTTTATAAATAATTACCTTTTTACTGGCGTAATCTAAACGAACCAAATTATCTTTAAAGAATTGGTAGCCAATAATACCATTTACAGGAATCCCAATTTGGGAAGACAGATTGAAACTCTGATCCAAAATAACATAAATAAGCTGATGATGGGATGTCAAACCATTTAATTCCAAAATATTGTTAGTGGTTTTCAAACCTTCGATTGCCTCTTCGCTACCCAAACCTCTCAAGGTTATTTTTTCGGAATTATAAAAATTGACATCTGGATTATCTTCTAAACTAAAAAGAATAGTTTCCTCAACACCGGTATCCAAAAGAAAATTCAACTCTACTCCATTTACTTTTATCGGAATAAAAACCAAATTATTGATTAAAACCAACGGCACGGTAACTTTTTCAATTCCTTTGTCAAATACAAAACCATCCTGGGCAAAAACAGGCATTATTGCTATTAATAAAAGAAAAAATATACATTTTTTTTTCATTTAGTTATATTTCTATATTATTACCCAATTATACAATAATAATGGGCAAAAAACAACAAAATAGATACATTGTTTACAGTGATTTTGAAAAATAAATTGCAAATTTGCACCTCAAATTTTACAATCATGCCTGAAATTTCAATCAGAGGTCGAAGAATGCCGGAATCGCCAATCCGAAAATTGGCTCCTTATGCAGACATAGCTAAAAAACAGGGGCGTAAGGTTTATCATTTAAACATTGGACAACCCGATATAAAAAGCCCCGAAATTGCCATCAAAGCGATAAAAAACATTGATTTAACTATCATCGAATATGGGCCTTCTGCGGGATATGAAAGTTACCGAAAAAAACTAGCCCAATTTTACACCAAACAAGATGTAAAAGTAGACTATGAAGATATAATGATAACTACTGGGGGTTCTGAAGCACTTTTGTTTGCTCTTGGAAGCATCATGGATCCAGGAGATGAAGTCATTATCCCTGAACCTTTTTATGCTAATTATAGTGCTTTTTCGGAAGAATCAAGTGCAAAAGTTGTACCTGTAATTTCTAATATTGAAAGTGGTTTTACACTGCCAACAATTGAAGAATTCGAAAAAGCAATTACGCCAAAAACAAAAGCTATCTTAATTTGCAATCCAAATAATCCAACAGGATATTTATACTCAGAATCTGAGATTAATCAACTGGGAGATTTGGTTAAAAAACATGATTTGTTTTTAATCGCTGACGAAGTATATCGTGAATTCATATATGACGAAAGAGACCATCACTTTTCGGTAATGAACCTACAGGGAATCGAACAAAATGTGATCATGATTGATTCTGTTTCTAAAAGATATAGTATGTGTGGCGCTCGTATCGGTTGTATGGTAACTAAAAATAGGGAAGTTATTGCTGCCGCAATGAAATTTGCACAAGCTCGTTTATGTCCTCCAACAATCGAACAAATTGCTTGCGAAGCTGCAATTGACACCCCTCAAAGTTATTTTGACGAAGTAATAGTTGAATACAAAGAACGAAGAGATATTTTAATTAGCGAATTGAACAAAATTGAAGGCGTAATCGTAAAGACTCCAAAAGCAGCTTTTTATTGTATCGCTCAATTGCCTATTGATAATGCCGATGATTTTGCGCAATGGCTTTTAGAAAAATATGAATTTAATGGTGAAACAGTAATGATAGCTCCCGCTGCAGGATTCTATTCGACTCCGGGTGTAGGTTTAAACCAAGTACGTATTGCTTATGTTTTGAAAAAAGAAGATTTAATCAGTGCAGTTCGAATTTTGAAAGAAGCAATTACGGTTTACAATAAAAAATAAAAATTACCTTATAATTTCAAAAAGGCAATAGCATTCAAATGGTATTGCCTTTTTTGCTTTAATATCGAATTAATCAATCTTTTCATCAATTTTTGCTATAATTAAAACCCGAAACGATAGAAAATGTTTCCTTTTTATTAATTATCTTTACCCCTTAAAAATAGACACTCATAATAATAGTACCTTTTAATGATAAACAACGAAGAATTTCAAGACGAAATAGGAAACAATCATATTAGTACCAATGCCAAAAATCCAGTAAGAGAGGATGCCTTTGCCATTACAGATGAAGAAAAGATTGAAAAAATAAAAAAAGATGTTGAAAACATTCTATTGACATTGGGAATGGATTTGACAGATGACAGCATGAAAGGAACACCCAATCGTGTAGCCAAAATGTTTGTAAAAGAAATATTTGGTGGATTAAATCCTGACAAAAAACCAAAAGCTTCCACTTTTGAAAACAATTACAAATACGGAGAAATGTTAGTTGAAAAAAACATTACACTCTACTCCACTTGTGAACACCATTTATTGCCTATCATCGGAAGAGCGCATGTGGCTTACATTTCGAGCGGAAGAGTAATTGGTCTTTCGAAAATGAATCGTATTGTAGAACATTACGCCAAAAGACCTCAAGTACAAGAACGCTTAACGATGCAAATTGTTCAAGAACTTCAACAAGCCCTTGGTACAGAAGATGTAGCTTGTGTAATTGACGCTAAACATCTTTGCGTGAATTCAAGAGGAATCAAAGATATCGAAAGTAGTACGGTAACTTCTGAATTTGGCGGGAAATTCAAAGACCCACAAACAAAAAGAGAGTTTTTGGACTATATCAAATTAGATACTAAATTCTAAAAAAGTTTATTGTTTTTGGTTTATCGTTTGTTGTTATGGGGAAAATACTAAAATTCGAAGATTTAGAAATATGGAGATTGGCTAGAGAAATCTGCCAAAACATTGAATGACCTAATACAAAACACAAATCTAAAGACAAACTATTCTTTAAAAGATCTAATTGACCGCAGTTCAGGATCCATCATGGATAATATTGCTGAGGGCTTTGAACGAAATGGCAACAAAGAATTTATTCACTTTTTAAGCATTGCAAAAGGTTCTGCTGGAGAAGTAAAATCATAATCTTATCGAGCTTTTGATAAAAAATTGATTTCTGAAGAACAACATTTGAAATTAAATGAAATGGTTGAATTAGAAAAGAACAAGATTGGTTCTATGATGAACTATTTAAACAATTGTGAAATCAAAGGCCTAAAATTCAAATAACAATTTTAGCATAACAATAAACAACAAACAATAAACCAAAATGTCCTTATATAAAAGTCAGACCTTAAAAATATACAATTCTCTTTCGGGAGAAAAAGAAACATTTACACCAATCAACGAAGGAAATGTAGGGATGTATGTATGTGGACCGACGGTTTACAGCAATGTGCATCTAGGAAATGTGAGAACTTTTATGTCTTTTGATGTAATCTTTAGATACTTATTGCATTTGGACTATAAAGTCCGTTATGTTCGTAACATTACGGATGTAGGACATATTGTGGACGATGTGGATGAAGGTGAAGATAAAATTGCCAAAAAAGCACGTTTGGAACAACTCGAACCAATGGAAGTTGTGCAACGCTACACGGTCGATTTTCATGATATTTTGAATGCTTTTAACTTTTTGCCTCCTAGCATTGAACCTACGGCAACGGGACATATTATTGAGCAAATCGAAATCATCAAAACCATTATTGATAAAGGAATTGGTTACGAAGCCAATGGATCGGTTTATTTTGATGTGGTTAAATTCAATGAAACCAATCATTACGGAGTATTAAGCGGTCGTAACATCGAAGATATGCTGGCCAATACCCGTGATCTTGACGGACAATCAGATAAAAGAAACCCACAGGATTTTGCGCTTTGGAAAAAAGCCGAACCCCAACATATTATGCGTTGGCCTTCGCCTTGGAGCGATGGTTTTCCGGGTTGGCACCTAGAATGTACTGCGATGAGTACTAAATATTTGGGCAACCATTTTGATATTCACGGAGGTGGAATGGATTTAAAATTCCCACACCATGAATGTGAAATTGCACAAAATGAAGCTTGTACTGGACATACTCCCGTAAATTACTGGATGCATGCTAATATGCTTACTTTGAATGGCAAAAAAATGGCCAAATCTACTGGAAACAATATTTTACCTGGAGAGATTTTAACTGGAGATAATGCTTTTTTGAGCAAAGCTTTTTCAGCATCGGTAGCACGTTTTTTTATGTTACAGGCTCACTACAGAAGCATTCTTGATTTCTCTGACGAAGCAATTATTGCAGCCGAAAAAGGATATAAAAGATTGATGGAAGCGATGGAATCTTTAAAAAGTATTTCTGCAAGCGCAAGTAGCTCAATTGATATCGCAAGTTGGAAACAATTGTGTTATGATGCTATGAATGACGATTTCAATTCACCAATTCTTATTGCACAATTATTTGAAGGAGTTCGTTTTATTAATTTATTAAAAGACGAAAAAGAAACTTTAAACACTGCCGATTTAAAATTATTCACTACAACTATGCAAGCTTTTGTATTTGATGTTTTGGGATTGGAAGAAGAAAAAGCTAATGGTAATACTGATAAATTAGAAGGTGTCGTAAATATGCTTATTGGTATGCGCAAACAGGCTAGAGACAATAAAGATTTTGCATTGTCAGATCAAATTCGTGATCAATTAATCGCTTTGGGTATTCAATTGAAAGACGGGAAAGAAGGCACTAGTTTTAGTATAAATTGATTTTAGATTGTTGAATAACGATTTTTGACTTCAGATTTCACAGCTAATCTCAAATCGTTAATCTTAAATCGTTAATCTTAAATCGTTAATCTTAAATCAAACTCCATGAAATTCCTAACAGCTCCATTCATTTTACTCGTACGGTTTTATCAGGGAGCCATCTCCCCTTTTACTCCCGCTGCTTGCCGATTTGAACCGACTTGTTCCACATATATGATTCAGGCTTTACAAATTCACGGATTGTTTTATGGAGGATATTTAGGAATAAAAAGAATTTTGAGCTGTCATCCTTGGGGCAGAAGAGGTTATGACCCTGTTCCAGAGAAAAAATGCAGTCACACTCACTAAAAAAGAAAAATTCATATGTAGCTAATATTGTTTATGTTGGAATATGTAATTGCTTCGCCAATTCGCTATCGCTCGGGTCGCAAATCCGCATTAGTATTTGCGACCAATTTATACTCTAGCTCATTTCTTACCTTTTAATTAACACAATCAATCAAATCAAAATAGTATTTTCACAAAAAATAAAAAATAAATGACACACACTTTAAACATTGTATGGAATCCTTCCGAAGGTATTGATTTAGGTTTTTTCATTATTCGCTTTTACAGTTTGATGTTTGTAATCGCTTTTGGACTGGGCTGGTACATCATGAAACATATTTTCAAAAGAGAAAATATTGCCATAGACAAGTTAGACTCTTTATTTGTTTGGACCGTACTAGCAACATTAGTTGGTGCACGTTTGGGACACGTTTTCTTTTATGATTGGGAATACTACAGAAACAATTTAGCTGAAATCATTTTACCCTTCCGATTTAGCCCTAAATTTCAATTTACAGGATACCAAGGATTAGCCAGTCATGGAGCAGCAATTTCTATCATCATTGCGATGTATTTCTTTAGTAAAAAAGTCCTTCAAAAACCATTACTATGGATATTAGACAGAGTAGTTATTCCAGTTGCCAGTGGAGCAATTTTTGTGAGATTGGGGAATTTTTTCAATTCGGAAATTGTCGGTAAAGAAACAACTTCTTCTTTTGGGATTCGCTTTGTGAGAGATCAATTTACTCCAAGAGAAGCTGTCAATGCGACTCAACTTCCTACGCCAAAAGAAGCTTACAATGCAATTGCCACCAATCCTCAATACGCCAACTTATTAGAACAAGTTCCCGCCAAACATCCAGCCCAATTATACGAAGCTTTTTGCTACATATTTGTATTTGCGGCATTGTTTTTCCTTTATTGGAAAACGGATGCCAGAAAAAAATCAGGCTTTTTATTTGGTTTGTTTCTAGTACTTTTATTCACGGTTCGTATCATAGTCGAATCAGTAAAAGAAAGCCAAGGAGGTTTCGAAAGTGATTTAGGAAACATATTATCAACTGGACAATGGTTAAGTATTCCGTTTATAATAGTGGGATTGTATTTTGTAATTACAGCAAAAAAAACAAATGAAATATAAATTGAATTTTATTTAATTTAAAAATAGCCACTCAATTTTCAGTGGCTATTTTTTTGATTATCCAATTCTTGAAGTTGTAAAAACTGTTATTTTTTCTTCTAAAAAAAGTTCAGAAGTCTGAATAAATTTCAACAAATATGATTGCTTATTATGTAAATCCAGTCCTTCTTTATTTTTCCAAACTTCGTGAAGAATAAAGACATTCGGATCTTCTATATTTTGATGCAAATCAGATTGAAGACAGGTAGCTTCTTTTTTAGAATTCTTCGTTAAATCCACCAAGATTGCCTTCAATTCTTCTCTATACTCTGATTTACTTTTGATAATTACTGTCAAATTTATTTTCATATGCAACTAATACTGTTTATGTTGGAATATGTAATTCGCATATCTTCATTTGCGTTTAAGACAAACCTTAAGTCATGCTCATTTCATAATTAGTTCAAAAATAATTGAGTCAAATGATTTCTATACATTTCTAAATCACTATCAACATTAGCCCCTTTCATAACATCATGAAAATGTAAGCTTTCTAAAGGTTTCATCCCAGTAAAAGCATTCATTCTATGAAATCCAAATAAAGGTCCGTTGTCTACACTTGTTTCCCCAAAGAATTCACCTGGTAATGTAAAAGCCTCTTTCGGTGCATTCCATGAACTGGTCACCATATATTTCTTTCCATGTAACATCCCACCCGTTCCGTAATTTATAGCCGGATTTTTAGAAGACCTCCCGTCACTTTTATAAATGCCATTATTATGTCCTTCGGTAAATACTACGTCTATATATTTTTTGAAAGCGTGTGGTAATTGGAACCACCAAATCGGCGTATGATAAATAATTACATCGGCCCAAACAAATTTATCCACTTCTTGAGCCGGATCATACTCATCGTTTACATCAGTACTTTTTACTTCAAAATCTTTGTGATTTATAAAAAAATCAGCGGTTGCATTTGCTATTGTTTGATTAAACTTTCCACCTGAATGTCCGAACTTTTGTCCCCCATTTATTATGAATATCTTTTTCATATGTATTTGTTTATTGTTTTTTTATTGATCATATGTAATTCGCATATCTTCATTGGTGTTTACGACCAATTTACGGTCACGCTCATTTCATATTGTTTTATATTAATTTGATAGTGCAAATTTACAACCCTTATCATTATTATTAAAATAACATAATTCATACCTTTGTATCATAATTATAATACTTGACGAAATGGTAAATCTAGAATGGTATAGAACTTTCAAATATATTTACAAAACCGGAACCTTAACAGGTGCCGCCGACGCATTGTTTATTTCACAACCTGGTGTTAGTTTACATTTAAGCTCACTCGAAAGTTATGTTGGTTATAAATTATTCGACAGAACCAGTAGAAAAATGATTCCTACCGAAAAAGGGAAAGTGCTCTATAATTTTATAACAGATGCATTATCTAAATTAGAAGAGGCAGAGAAAAATTTCCAGCGAAGCACAGAAAAAAATACACCAACCATTAGTATCGGAATGTGTTTTGAAACCTTTCAGATTACTTTAGAACCCTATTTGGCAACTTTTCCGTTTAATGTGATTATTCAATTTGGAGAATATCCAGAAATGATTGAAAACCTGGATAAAGGAATTTTAGATTTAATCATTACTCCGCAAATGATTGTTAAGAACACTATCGAATATCAAGGCTTTTCTTCAGAAACAATTGTTCTAATTGGTGGCAATGAAACAGATTCCGATGCCTTTAACTCTTTGAAAAAGCAAAATGACCTAGAAGCAATAGAATTTTGGCTAAAACAACAAAAATGGTATGGAACTACTGGAGACATGGAACATTTAAGACGCTTTTGGCAACTTAATTTCAATAAACATGCAGATTTCAGACCAAACTATATTGTTCCAAATTTAAACTCTATAGTACGTTGTTTAAGCAACAGTAGTGGATTGGCAGTAATTCCGGATTTCTTGTGCAAAACAGAACTGGAAAGCGGCAAAATAAAGCTTTTGTGGGAAGGAAAAACTCCTTTAGAGAATACTCTCTATTTTGCTAACAAAAAGAAAACAATTTACACAGATGAAATACAATTAATAAAAGACACTTTCATGAAAATAATGTAGCAATTTTTAAACACAAATATTTACACACTAATCCAAAAAAAAAGATTCAACTTACGTTGAATCTTTTTTATAAATATATGTTGCTAATTACTAGCTTTCTTGGTGTTTAACCTCAACATTATGTTTCTCATCTTTAGAAATGGTATCAACCAATACTGGAGTTGCAATAAACAATGAAGAATAAGTACCAATTATAATACCAATAAGCATTGCAAAGATAAATCCTCTAATAGATTCTCCTCCAAAAATAAACATGATTAACAATACAAAGATCATTGTCAACGAAGTATTGATTGTTCTTGACATTGTAGAGTTAATAGATTTGTTTACAATTTCAGAGAATGAACCTTTTGTTTTACCATCCAAGAACTCACGTACCCTGTCGTATACAATTACGGTATCATTCATAGAGTAACCAATAACCGTCAAGATAGCCGCAATAAAGTGCTGATCAATCTCCATACCAAAAGGCATATATTTCCAAAGCAATGAATACACTCCTAATACGAAGATAACGTCATGCGCTACCGCTGCAATAGCACCTAAACTATATTGCCATTTTCTGAAACTGATTACTAGATATAAACCTACAATTAGCATTGCTCCTAATACGGCCCAGTAAGCATTTGTTTTAATATCTTCAGCTACTGTTGGTCCAACTTTAGATGCTTGTACAACACCTAATCTTTTACCTTCATAAGCATTTATAAATTTATCGTAAGTCATATCTGCACCATAATGCTTTTTCAAACTTGCAAATAATTTTTTATTTACATCTTCGTCCGCAGCACTACCAGTCTCCTGTATCTTATACTTAGTTGTGATTTTTAACTGATTGTCTTCACCAAAAATCTTAACCTCGGCACTACCAAATACAGTAGTCAACTCATCTTTAACCTCCTCAGGTTTCATTGATTTATCGAAACGAACTTGGAAAGTTCTTCCTCCAACAAAATCGACACCTTGATCAAAACCGTGAGTTGCAATAGATGCAATACTTACAATAGTTACAACAATAGAGAAAAGGTAAGTCCATTTTTTTATTCCAAGGAAATCAAAATGGAAGTTAGTAAAGAAATTTTTAGAAAATTTAGTCACAAAAGATAAATCATTTTTACCAGCAATATTTCTGTCTATAAAAATTCTAGCAATAAAGATAGAAGTAAACAAAGAGGTAATAATACCGATTAATAAAGTAGTAGCAAATCCTTTGATTGGTCCAGATCCAAAAATAAACAATACAGCACCAGTCAAGATGTGCGTTACGTTTGCATCAACGATAGAACGCATTGCACCTGTCCAACTATAAGAAGCTTTAACAGCCTCATCCAAAGTTTTACCGGACCTTAATTCCTCTTTCGCTCTTTCATAAATAATGATATTCGCATCAACCGCAGTACCCATCGTTAAAACGATACCTGCAATACCTGGCAGTGTAAGTACAGCACCTAAGCTTGCCAAAATACCAAACATAAACAATAAGTTGACTGCTAAAGCAATATTTGCATACCAACCTGCTTTACCATAATAGATCATCATCCAAAGAGATACCAAAAGCAATCCAATTACTGCAGAATTAGTACCATTATCAATAGCTTCCTGACCTAAGGATGGTCCTACAACTTCAGACTGAATTATTTCAGCAGCAGCCGGTAATTTACCTGCTCTTAATACATTCGCTAAATCTTTAGTTTCCGTAACATCAAACTGTCCTGAAATCTCAGATCTACCACCTGCAATCGGTCCACTTGAAACACCTGGTGCAGAATATACAATATCATCAAGGACGATAGCAATATTACTTTTTTGAGTATAAGCTCTTCCTGTTAATTCTTCCCACTCTTTGGCTCCTACGTTATTCATTTGCATAGAAACAGCAGGCTTTCCTAATTGATCAAAAGTATCACTAGCGTCAGTTACAACACCACCACCCATTGAAGCAACATTATCTCTGTTACCTTTTAAAGCATACAACTCAACAACTTCAACCTCTTTTTCTTTTGCATCCTTAATTGTAGTTGGTTTTCCCCATACAAATTTCGCATAACGTTGTTCGCCTGCCAGTAAAACTCTGATATCAGCTCTTTTGAAGTAAGAATTGATTGTAGCAGTATCTTTTGGAGAGAAAAGACCTAAAACTGGTCCACCACCTTGAGCTACAATTTTATCAATGATAGGGTTATTTCCTTTTTTAGTTGCAGTAGAATCTTTTCCATCAGTCAATAAAGCACTTAATGAATCTTTTGCAACAGTTTTAGTTTCAACTTTAGCAATTTCAGTTTTTTTCAAAGCCTCGTTAGCAGCCATGATGAAATTACCAATTTCTTCAACTTTATAAGTTTCCCAAAACTCTAATTGAGCAGTACTTTGCAATAATTTTTTGATTCTATCAATATCTTTAGCCCCTGGAAGCTCTACAAGAATTTGTCCAGACTCACCTAGTTTTTGAATATTAGGCTGTGTTACACCGAATTTATCGATACGTTTTCTCAATACACCAAAAGCACTTTCAACAGATTCATCAACTTTTCTTTTGATTACTTTCTGAACTTGAGCATCTGTCATTTGAAAAGTTACTCCACCTTCACCTTGCAAACTTCTGTTCGCAAAAATATCAGGTGACGCCAATTTCACTGATCCTTTAGAATTAGCTTCAAAAGCTTCAAAAAATGCATCAATATAAGCTTGATTTCCTTTTTTATTTGCAGTGGCATCCGCCAAAGATTTATTAAAAACTGGATTTTTCGAATTATTTGATAATCCTTTCAAAATGTCTTTAACAGAGATTTGAAGAGTCACATTGATTCCTCCTTCTAAGTCAAGTCCTTTGTTGATTTGTTTATCTTTTACTTCATTGAATGTAAAATCAGTAAAACCTAAGCTAAACACTTTTTCTTTACCAATTGAATCCAAATATTTTACTTCTTTCTCTGGGTTTCCGCCAGCAAAAGATTTTGCATCACTTTTAACTTTGCTTGAAACAAAAGTGAAAGAAAGTTGGTAAATACTTACCAATGCAAATAGAATTGCGAAAAATTTAATAAGTCCTTTATTCTGCATTATTACTAAAAATTAATTATTTTTTATTTATTATTTTTGTTTTAAACCCTATAAAATAAGCCATTACGTCATTTTTGAAAAACAAAAAAGAACTGCACGATTTATATCATTTTTTTTAAACCGAGCAAATATATAATTAACGGAAAGATTAACCAATTTATTTATTAATTAAAATCAAAAAAAAGACTGCAGAAATTGCAGCCTTCTTTTTTTATACGTAAATTATTATGCCAAAACAGTTTTCAAATCAGCATTCATGCTTCTTACAGCCTCTGCACTTTTTGCGAAAGCAGCTTTTTCAGCATCATTTAATTTAATATCAACTATTTGCTCAATTCCATTTTTTCCTATAATACAAGGTACACCGATACAAATATCACTTTGTCCGTATTCACCATCCAACATAACTGAACAAGCAATCATTTTCTTTTGGTCATTCAAAATACTATCTACCAAATAAGCAACAGAAGCTCCAGGAGCATACCAAGCTGAAGTCCCCAACAAACCTGTTAGTGTAGCACCACCTACCATAGTGGCAGCAGCAACTTTTTCTAACTCTTCTTGAGATAAGAATTCAGAAACCGGAATACCATTATAAGCAGCCAATCTTGTCAAAGGAATCATAGTAGTATCACCATGCCCACCAATAACCATAGCCGAAATATCATTAGATGGTTTATCCAATGCTTTAGCCAAATAATATCTAAAACGAGAGCTATCCAAAGCTCCACCCATTCCGATAATTCTATTTTTTGGCAATCCAGTAGCTTTCAATGCCAAATAAGTCATTGTATCCATTGGATTAGACACTACTACTACAATACAATTTGGTGAATGTGCCAATACATTCTCTGCAACAGTTTTAACAATTCCAGCATTGATTCCAATCAACTCTTCTCTAGTCATTCCTGGTTTTCTAGGAATTCCTGAAGTAATCACAACAACATCGCTGTTTGCTGTTTTAGAATAATCATTAGTAACCCCTGAAACATTGGTGTTAAAACCAGTATTTGTAGCACATTGCATGATATCCATAGCTTTACCCTCGGCAAAACCTTCTTTAATATCCAATAATACTACTTCACTTGCAATTCCTCTATAAGAAATTGAATCTGCACAGGATGCTCCCACATTCCCTGCTCCTACAATGGTAACTTTCATTTTTTATTTGTTTTTTATTAATTTCAAACCAAAAAATAAAAATACAGTTACTCTAAAAACTACGCATCGATATTTGCGTAAACTGCATTTTTCTCGATAAACTCTCTTCTTGGTGGCACTTCATCTCCCATTAACATTGAAAAAACTCTATCTGCTTCTACCAAACTGTCTATTGTAACCTGTCTTAATGTTCTAAAACCTGGATCCATCGTAGTTTCCCACAACTGCTCCGCGTTCATCTCTCCAAGACCTTTATATCGTTGAATAGCTGCACTTCCACCCATTCTTTCATTCGCTTGATCACGTTGAACATCTGTCCAAGCATATTCTTTTTTATTTCCTTTTTTAACCAAATACAAAGGAGGTGCCGCAATATAAACGTGCCCTTCTTCAATTAGTTCTTTCATGAAACGGAAAAAGAATGTCAAAATTAAAGTAGCGATATGACTACCATCCACATCGGCATCACACATGATGATTACTTTGTGGTAACGCAATTTCGAAATATTCAAAGCTTTACTATCCTCTTCGGTACCAACAGTTACCCCAAGTGCCGTAAAAATATTTCGAATCTCTTCATTTTCAAACACTTTGTGGTGCATTGCTTTTTCCACATTCAGAATCTTACCTCTCAAAGGTAAAATCGCCTGGAAAGCACGGTCGCGGCCTTGTTTTGCCGTTCCCCCTGCCGAATCTCCCTCGACAAGATACACTTCACATTTTGCTGGATCTTGCTCAGAACAATCTGATAATTTTCCTGGCAATCCACCGCCACCCATAACGGTTTTACGTTGTACCATTTCACGCGCTTTTTTGGCTGCGTGACGTGCTTGGGCTGCAAGTATAACTTTTTGAACAATAATTCGAGCATCATTTGGATTTTCTTCCAAATAATTTTCAATCATTTCGCTCACCGCCTGACTTACCGGAGAAACTACTTCGCGATTTCCAAGCTTAGTTTTGGTTTGACCCTCAAACTGAGGCTCAGCCACTTTTACCGAAATAATAGCAGTAAGACCTTCACGGAAATCATCTCCAGCGATATCAAACTTCAATTTATCCAACATTCCGGAAGCATCCGCATATTTCTTCAATGATCTTGTAAGACCAGTTCTAAAACCTTGCAAGTGTGTTCCTCCTTCGTGTGTATTGATATTATTTACATAAGAAAAAATATTCTCAGAGTAACTTGTGTTATAAATCAAAGCTACTTCAACAGGAATTTCTCCTTTTTCATTATCCATAGAAATTACGTGTGCAATAATCGGCTCACGATTTCCATCTAAATATCGAATATATTCTTTTAATCCTTCAGAAGAATGAAAAATTTCTGAAACAAAATTTCCGTCTTTATCTTTTTCCCTTTTATCTGTGAATGTAATAGTGATTCCTTTATTCAAAAAGGACAACTCACGCATACGAGCAGACAAAGTATCATATGAATACTCGATTGTTTGGGTAAAAATGGAAGGATCTGGGTAAAAAGTAACGATTGTACCTCTTTTGGTAGTTTCTCCAATTTGTTTTACCGGATAAAGCGCTTTTCCTTTTTCGTATTCCTGTTCGTATACTTTTCCGTCACTGCTATGAACCGTTGCGCGTAAATGATTTGACAATGCATTTACAACTGACACCCCAACACCGTGAAGACCTCCAGAAACTTTATAAGAATCTTTATCAAATTTACCTCCTGCACCAATTTTGGTCATTACAACCTCTAATGCAGAGACACCTTCTTTTTTGTGAATACCAACTGGAATTCCACGTCCGTTGTCTTCAACAGAAATGGAACCATCTTCATTGATATCAACTCGTATCGTATCACAATGGCCTCCCATTGCCTCATCGATAGAGTTATCTACTACTTCATAAACTAAATGATGTAACCCTCTTACACCTACATCTCCAATGTACATCGATGGACGCATTCTCACGTGCTCCATTCCTTCTAAAGCTTGGATACTGTCTGCTGAATAATTGTCCTTCTTGATTTCTTCGCTCATATAATTTAATCTAAAAAAATGTGTTTTTCGTCTAACAAGCAAATATATAAAAATGTAACCTATATAAGTGTTTTATTCCAATTTTAAGAGGCTAAGTTATTAACAAAAGATGTCAATTTCAATGATATAAATCAGTTTCAATGCAATAATCAAAAATTTAGTTTCAATATCAATAACAATGGCGAAAAATCAATTGTAACAACAAGTAAAAAAAGAAAAGTGCAAATAGTACTGAATACCCAATAAATTGCATTCAAAAGGATTTAAAGCGAAAGATTAGGCCTTTTAATCAACATCGTTCCCGCCATCATTCCTAAACTTGCGAGCCGAACACCGGCTCACAAGGTTTATCCCTTCTGTCGGGGCTAAAAAGTCAAAATTAGGAGTATCCGGAAGCAATAATTCCGATGGCAATTTCAATGGCAAAAATCAATTGCAATTAAAAAAGAAAAGGCAATTAAAATTAAAACCATTATAAAAACAAAAATTTCCAAAACAAAAATTTAAAATTTCAATGGCAATTGCAAAAATCAATTTCAATACCAATGACCTTAAAAGCACAAATTTCCAAAACAAACATTTTAAAATGCCATTTTGGAAATTTGAAAAATTTAAACTTTTTTATTTTTTCATTGACATTGAAATTGCCATTGATATTGAAATTGCTATTTAATAATTCGAACATTCATTTCTTCTACCTTTTTATCAGACAAAAGAGATGGTGCGCCAAATAATAAATCTTCGCTGGTTCCTGTCTTTGGGAAAGCCATTACTTCTCTAATGGATGCTTTTTTCTCCAAAATCATCATCAATCGATCAATTCCCCATGCAATTCCTCCGTGTGGCGGTGCGCCGTATTGGAAAGCTTTATGCATCGTTCCTACACTTTTCATCATTTCTTCTTTGTTGTACCCCATATTTCTATAAGTCGCTTCCAGAATTTCAGATTTATGTGCACGAACTGATCCTCCTCCAATTTCATAACCGTTTAAAATTATATCGTATTGCTGTGCGATGATAGTTCCGATTTCTTCATCATCCCCTTTCATATGCTTTTCTAAATCGTAAATCGCAGGCATTGAGAACGGATTATGAGTAAAAGTCCATCTTCCTTCATCTGTTCTTTCAAACATTGGAAAATCAACCACCCAAGCTGGACATAATTCCTTCGGATTAATCAAGTGAAGCATTTTACCCATTTCTTGACGAACAGCATCCAAAGCTTTGTTAGCCGTAGCATAATCTGCCGCTGAAAAGAATACAATATCTCCCACTTGTGCATTGGTAGCTTTTATGATTCCTGCTGCAATTTCTTCACCCAAGAATTTAATAATTGGCGATTGCAATTCATCTTCATTTACAATAATATAAGCCAAACCACCTAAGCCGTGCTGTTGAGCGATAGCCGTAAGGTTTTCGATTTGACCTTTAGACATACGTTTATTCCCTTGTTCTTTAGCCGAAACCTTGATACATTTTACAATTCCACCATCTTCAATAGGCTTACTGAATACTTGGAAAGTGGTATCTTTTACAATATTGGTAATGTCCTGCATTTTCAATCCGTAACGCAAATCTGGTCGGTCACAACCATAAAAATCCATTGCGTCTTTGTATGTAATCACTTCAAACGGACGTAAAATCCACTTGTTGCCATATATTTTCTTAACTACTTCATTAAACATTTTGGTGTTTAAATCTATAATTTGCTGCATACTTGCATAAGCCATTTCCATATCCAATTGCGTAAATTCAGGCTGACGATCTCCACGAGAATCTTCATCTCTAAAACAACGTGCAATTTGGAAATATTTTTCATAACCGCTCACCATCAGCATTTGCTTGAACTGTTGTGGAGCTTGTGGCAACGTATAAAACATACCAGAACCCTTACGTGTAGGGACAATAAATTCACGTGCGCCTTCATCAGTTCCCGCACTTAAAATCGGGGTTTCAATTTCTAAAAACTCTTCTTCATCTAAAATGTCACGCAATAATTTAATTACTTTATGACGGTTTACAATTGCTCTTCTTACCTCTTCATTTCTGTGATCCAAGAACTTGTATTGAAAACGAATCGCTTCATTTGTTTTAGCCGCTCTTTTAATCTCAAAAGGCAATGTTTTCGATAAGTTTAAAATCTCCAATACCGAAGTTTCCAATTCAATTTTACCAGTACGCAATCCTGCATTATAATCATCTTCATTACGACCAACAATTTTACCAGTAACAGAAATTACCGATTCCGGTTTTAATTTCACTAATTCATCTATATTAGGAAATGATTCCCTGCTGATTCGCACTTGAAAAATCTCACAACTGGAATCACGTAAATCAATAAACATCAACTCACCGTGATCACGAACACTTGCAACCCAGCCAGACAATATCACTTCTTCATTGATACTTTCTTCTGACAACTGTGAAATTTTATGTGTTCTATAAGTATCTTTTATAATAATCGGAATTTCAGGAAGCGATTCTTCTTGACTTTCTTTATTCTCTGCAACTGTTACTACAGAAACTTTCTCAGATGCTTCATTCTTTTCTAAAATAGCAGCAGCTCCTAATTTATCTAAAATAATCTGACGAATTACTTTACCATTAGCTCCTTTTCCAATAACACCTAAAACTTTACCAACTAAAATACCTGCTTTCCCTTGATCTCCAGCTTTAATATCATTGGCAACAGCCTCATTTTCTGAAAGTACTTTGGCAATAACTTCCTCAATTGTATCTTCAGAAATCGTATTTTCTTCAAAATACTTATTGTAATCAAAAGTTCTGTCTTTTAAATAACCCGTAATCGCATTTTGAACTAAAACTGCCGTGATTTTTTCAGATTTAAACAATTTGAAAATCTCAGTTAAATGAGCAATACTATGTATTTCAGTATAATCTTCGGCCTTAATATTGTTTGCCAAAGTTTTAGCAACAAATGAAGGATCTTTGATTTCGTTATTTATCTCAACAAATGTTTGCGAACGCAACTTATCTGCTGTAAAAAATTTAGCATCTTGAGGCAAAACACCACCGTTAATCAAAATAGATTCTACAGCATAAGGCAAAGCGCTTGTATCGACTTTAATCGCTTCAATTTCTGCCTTAATATTTACAAAAGGCAAATCCGGCTCAGAAATAAAACGATAATCCGCTTCAAATTCTTTTTTACGCATTATTTTGGTTTGCTTTAAATCAGCATCCCATAACACAGTTGTTTGATCAGGTCTGAACTCTTTGTGCTCAATAAAATAATTGAATTGTTTTTCAACTTCTTCTTTTAAAGCTTCCACCATAAACTTAAACGAGTTCAAGTTTTTGATTTCCGTTCTTGGGTTTAAATCATAAGAATGTTTTTTGCGCAAAGACACTGAAACATCCGATTTAAATTCCCCTTTCTCCAAATTCGCTTCAGAGATTCCTAAATTTTGAACAATACGTTGAATGTATTGCGCATAGGTCGAAGCATCTTCAATATTCCTGATACAAGGTTCCGTAACAATTTCAATCAACGGCACACCTGCTTTGTTAAAATCTACTAACGAAATTTTCTTTTCGTGCATCAATTTTGCAGCATCCTCTTCTATATGAACCTGAGTTAAATTCACAGTAAATTGAGAACCGTCATTTCGATAACAAGACACGTGTCCGTCAGGAATTATTGGATTGTGATATTGTGTAATTTGAATATTTTTCGGATTATCTGGATATTCATAATGCTTTCTATCCCAAGATATCACTTCATTGCTAAACGACGAATCCACCGCTTTTCCAAAATAAATAGCTTTTGTGATTGCTTCTTTATTTAAGGCAGGCAAAACGCCCATTTGTCCTGTACAAACGGAACATATATTTTCGTTTGGTGTTTCTATTTCTTGATTTGGACAAGAACAAAACAACTTGGTTTTGGTATTCAATCGAACGTGAGTTTCCAGTCCAATTACCAATTCTAAATCGTGGGCTTTTATAGCCGCAGTTAATTGCTCCAATTCCATTATATTGTATCTTTTAAGAAGTTTGCGAACTTCAACACTAATTCATCATTATTTTTTGCTGCCGTAATTTGCAGTCCAGTACTTGTTCCTTGTGGCACTGTTAAAGTTGGCAATTGTCCCAAACTAAAACCAACCGTATAAGCATCTGACAAATACATCGCTAACGGATCTTTTAAACTGTCTCCAATTTTAGGAGGAGTACTTGGTGTAACTGGTGACAAAATGATATCAACTTCATTAAAATCCTTACTGAAGTTTTCAGAAATCTGATCTCTTAAAGCCAATCCTTTTAAATATATTTCGTCCGAAAAACCTTGAGACAACACTTGGTTTCCACCAACAATTCTGCGTTTTGTTTCTTCTGAAAAGTTTTCTGAACGCGTCACTGCATAAGTTTCAATTAAATTTTCAGCTTCAATACGGTTACCGTAATTTGTTCCGTCCAAACGAGACAAATTCGAAGCTGTTTCAGCCATTGCTAAAGTATAGTATGTCGAAACCAAAATGTCCGATTTGAAAAAATCCAATTCTTTTACGTCAATTCCTTTGGCTTTTATTTTCTCGATACTTGCTAAAAAATCAGCTTTTATTTGAGCATCAATAGCGTCACTTTCAATAAAGTTTTTAAAATACCCAATTGTTTTTACAGCTGATGTTGCAATTGCCTCTTCACTAATTTCATTTGAAGTAATTGAAGTTTGATCTTTTGGATCTTTCCCACTCATTACATTCAAGACAATTCGGATATCTTCAACCGATCTAGCCAATGGACCAACACAATCCGTAGAGGATGCATAAGCCATAAGACCATATCTTGAAATTCTTCCGTAAGTTGGTTTTAAACCGTAAATATGGTTGTAACCCGCAGGCTGACGAACAGAACCTCCCGTATCTCCACCAATAGAAAAAACAGTATATTCTTTTGCAACGTTAACTGCAGATCCACCACTTGAACCACCGGCAACTAATGTTGGATCAATAGCGTTTTTCACAGCTCCAAAGATGGTGTTTTCACTAGAAGACCCGTGACCAAAACTATCACAGTTTTCTTTTACCAACGGAATAGCACCTGCATCCAATAATTTTTGAATTGCAGTAGCAGTATAAGGCGATTTATAGTTTTTTAATAAATCAGAACTTGCAGTAGTGTAAGTTCCCTGTACCATATATACATCTTTAATTCCAAAAGGAATTCCTTCCAACAAACCTATTGTTTCCCCTTTTTCAATTTTAGCATCCACCTTAGCAGCTAATTCTAAAGCCAAAGTATCTAATAAAGAATTTACTGAATTATAAGTGTTTTGTTTAAGTAAGTCTAATTTTTCTTGTACCAAAGCTGTACAAGTTATTTCTTTTGACACCAATTGCTGGTGTATTTTTTTTATTTGAGAATCCATTTTTTATCCTTCTATAACTTTAGCAACAACTAAAAAACCATTTTTCTTGTTCGGGAAGTTTTCCAAAATTATTTGTTTCTCAATAGCCGAACTCTCTATCACAACATCTTCTCTTAAATTATTTACAGACACACAATTTCGATTGACATTATTAAAAGAATTATTATTTGACGGAACTGCATTTTTAATTACATCAAATAATTTGTTCACGGACTCTGAGGGCTGTGCTCCTTTAATACTCGACAATATGTCGACTGTCATTGTTTTGCTCATAATTTCATTTCGTTTTAAAGTCAAACTTTTAAGGTGGCGAATTTACAAAAGTTTTATTAGGGAATCACGTTTATTTTAATGATTTCGACTGTTCTCAACATAAAAGAACAACATTTTAACATTATGTTAAATTTAATTATAACATATAACACTATTTTGAAATAGTTTAGGTAGAATCCGAAATCTGCATTAGAAAGTTTTTTCGCAAAGATTCGCAAAGATTCGCAAAGGGTACGCAAAGGGTACGCAAAGAACCTCAAAGGTTTTTGCAATAACCAAAAAAAAGACAGTAATCTTTGCGAATCTTAGAGCTATTTTGCGAATCTTCGTGAAATAATTTTTCTATTGAGCATTGCGAGTTGAATGTAGAATTTAGCTCAAATTACAAAAAAATTATTTCACTTTTGCTCCCTTTAAAAACACCTGAGTTGGAATTAATTTAACCATTTGATTTTCTTCAACTTTCATCAAATCCTGATCAAAAATTACAAAATCTGCCCATTTACCTACTTCAAGACTTCCTTTTTCTTTTTCTTCAAAATTAGAATAGGCTGCCCAAATAGTCATTCCTTTTAAAGTCTCCTCTCTTGTCAATGCATTTTCCATTTGAAAACCTCCCTTTGGATAATTTTTAATATCCTTTCTGGCTACAGCAGCATGAAAAGTAAGCATTGGATTTACTTCTTCTACTGGAAAATCCGTCCCCAAAGCAACTATTCCAGCTTTTTGAAGTAATTTTTTATAGGCATAGGCATTTTTCAATCGTTCTTTACCTAATCTTTCACCTGCCCAATACATATCAGATGTAGCATGTGTAGGCTGTACAGATGGAATTATTCCAGTTGCAAAATAATCAAAATCGGCCTCTTGAATCACTTGTGCATGTTCGATTTTCCATCTTCTGTCTTTCTTACCGGTTAATGCATCTTTGTATATTTTCAACAAAACAGTATTGGCCGAATCTCCAATAGCATGCGAATTCAACTGAAAAGGAGAATTGGCTATTTGATTGGCTACATTTTTTAATTCTTCAACAGATGAAAGCAATGCTCCATATTGTTTTGGACTATCTGAATAAGGTTTATGCAAACAGGCGCCACGTGAACCCAATGCGCCATCTCCATACATTTTAAAAGAGCATACATTTAGATTATCTGTTTTGTAAATTCCTTTTTTCAAGTATAAATCAATATTCTTTTGATTTGCCGTAATCATCGCATACACATTAATTTTCATCGCTTTTGCTTTTTGCAAACTATCCATCAAATTAATTACATCCGGGTCTAAACCTGCATCATTGACAGTTGTCAACCCATATTGAAACATAACTTTTTCGGCATCTAATAATCCAGCGATTTGTTTTTTACGATTGGGTTTAGGTATTATTTTAAAAACCAACTCCATTGGATTGTCAATCAAAATTCCATTAGGTTCACCATTTTCCAAAACAATTTCACCACCAGATACTTTTGTTGATTTTGTGATTCCTGCCAATTTCAAAGCCAAACTATTCACAACAATTGCGTGACCATCTATACGATTTAAAACTACCGGAATATTTGGAAAAGCTGCATCTAAATCTTCTTTCGTTGGAAACTTCTTTATATCCCAATCGTTTTGATCCCATCCATTTCCAACGATAAAAGTTGTTTTTCTTTCTTCTTGATATTTCTTGATTCTGTCAATTACTTCCGCCATGCTTTTGGTTCCTCGCAAATCGACTTCTTGCAAACTCAGTCCATAACTATAAAAATGACAATGGGCATCATACAAACCTGGGTAAATAAATTTCCCTTTTGCATCAATAGTGTTTTTGGAATCATACGAATTTGCTATTTCATCATTGGAACCAATAGCCACAATTTTACCAGATTGAATCGCCATAGCAGACGCTTTACCAAAATCTTTGTTTACGGTATAAATATTGGCATCTGTAATAATGGTGTCTACAGTAATTTTTTCTTTTTGATTACAGGAAACCAATACAATCAATGAAAGCAGAAAAGAAATTTTCTTCATAATAAACAGTTTAGTTAATGGAGCTAATATAAAAAAAAGAGCTCCAATAAACCGTAAATTATAAAATGAATTGCTTAAAAGATATAGACTAAAAAATTTCTTCTATTGTGTATTTGGTGGTATTAATCTCAAAAGTAAATCCTACTTTGTTTCCCATCAATTTATTTCCAAGCGGAGATTGTGGAGATAAAGCAATAATATTAATACCTTCTACATTGATTTTTGGAAGGGCAAGACTTAGGTACAAATAAATCCCATTCGCTTTTACCAAACTACCCAAAATGATAGTTTCTGCCACAACAGAAGAATCCAACTTATCTAAAACTGCTTTTTGAGCCAATACTTCTTTGAGTTTCGTATTAAATTTTTCCTGTTCGATATGCATCATAGACAAAGCTGTTTCGTGCTTATCTCCTGCCGAACCTTTGGCATCGTTTTTAGAATCTTCGGTCAAAGCCGCGATCATATCCCTAAAAGCGTCAATTCTGTCTTGAACTAATTGATGGTATTGGTGGTATATTTTTTGTTTGAAAGTCATTGTGGAGAAAGTTGCTGAGTTCCTAAGACACTAAGTTGCTAAGACTCTGAATTACGAAGATGCTAAGTTATTAAAACTATTAATATTATAATCCTTAAAAAAAACTTAGAAGCTTAGCATCTTAGTAACTCAGAAACTTAGTCTTAAAAATCAAATTTATAATTCGCTCCCAACATCACTTGAAAACCTTGAACTGGATAATTCAACCATTTTTGATATCCATTATTCATAATGTTGTTCGCTTTTAAAAAGGTAGTAAACCTTTCACTGTATTTGAATCGAATATTAGCATTCAAATCAAAATAACCATCCAATGTGATTGGTCCTGGAGCAATAACATAAACAATATCGGTATTCAACTGTTGATCTTTACGTTCGCCTACATAAAACAAATTTATACCTGCAAACCATTTCTCGGTAATCATAAAATCAACTTTGGAATTCAATTGAAGTTCTGGCAAATTCCAAGCTTCTCCTTGTATTTTATTAGAATAACTATTAAAAGTTGCATCAGCTTCTACTGTGACACCTTTGGCTAAATCTGCTTTAATTTCTCCGTAAAGACGTAAGGTTTTCATATCATCATAAATTACCTGAAATGAATTCCCGAAAGCGTAATTGGCATTAGTATCTTTTTCATTGTAGTCATTGCTTTTGAATAATGCTTTGTTTTCATCATATATATACGAAGCTTTGATATCATAACTCACCGTACTGGCCAATTTCCCTTTTAAACCTGCATTAACATCATACAATTCATTGGTTGGTTTAATATTTAATGTCGGTGAAACAAATGGATTTCCATCAACAAAATCTTTATAGGTATTTTGCTTCAAGTTACCAATAGCACTTGCATAAAATATCATCAAATCACCCACAACATTATACGAAGCAGAAACCGATGGATAAACATAAAACTTGTTGCTCGTGTTATTCTTTCCCATACTATAAACCAAACCAGCTCCAATATCGATCGTCCAATCGTCTCTTTTCATTACAAAACTCGGTACTATTCCCAAATTTGTAAAGCCGTATTTAATGTCTGCAGTATTGATTCCTGAATAATCTTTCTTAAAACTACCGTCAATATAATCGACAAAAACTTTGGTTTTTATTGCTTCATCCATCACATCAAACTTAAAAGTTGGCGCTAATAAAAATCTATTCTCCGCCGAACTGTATGCATCCGAAAAGTGAGTCAACTCAAGTTTAACATCTTTTACAAAAGCTTCTTCAATAGCCAGTGAGCCTCCAGCCGTAATTGTATTGTAAGATTGTTGCGGATTGATTCCATTAACCAAAGCCATACTTTCTGGAAGTGTTAATGTATTTCCAAAATCGGCAGGCAAACCATACCAATTATAAATTTGATTCTGGTATCCCAATTTTATATTCCAAGCCATTTCCTGCTCGTTTGATCCATAAATCAAATCAATTTTGGTGTCATAATAGAAGTCGTCCAGTGTGATATCTTTTATCCCTCCCTGTGAAGAATTATGGCGAAACATTCCACCAATATATTCATTATTATTAAGATCCTCATTCACATACAATTCAGCATTCAAAGCGCCATAGTTTCCAATTCCGAAAGTTGCATAATTTTTAAACAAACGTTCTTGCTTTGCTTTCTCAACTCCTTGCGCATTTCCTTTGGAAGGAGAAAAAGTAGAAGCCACAGGAAAAGGTAAAATAGAATATTTCACGCTTTCTTTTTTTGCATTTTCATCATTTGTAATCACCGGAACTTCTTTTACTTTGAAAGCATCTGAGATTGTTGGGGTATATGGTTTAACCACATTTACCACCTCAGTTCCAATATTGTCATTTTTATCTTTTTTGTCTTGCGAAAAAGATAATTGAGAAAGTAACAGAAAGAAAATCCCTATCCCAACCTTCCCCGAATGGGATGGAGCCGAGAACGTTGATTGCTTATTTTTAAATGTTTTTATGTTTATAATTTTCATCTTTTGTTTTTTCTATCTTCTGTTTTCTAATTCTGCAATCTCTAATCTTAATTCTGCAATCTTAATTACGCCTTACACTTCCCATTCGCCTTTTGCAATAAATTGCGTTTTCCCTCCAATTTTTATGTCAAAATTATCTCTGGCCAATTCCCCTTCAAAATAAATTTTAGAAGGCCTATTTATAAAGTCTCCCTGATGATTGACCATTTTAATTTCTGGCAAATGATATTTCAGAAGAAAAGCCTGCAGACAAGTACTGGCACTTCCTGTGGCCGCATCTTCAATAATCTGATTGTGTTCAATGCATAACATTCTGCTGTAAAGTTTTCCATCATCAAAACAATAGAAATACAATGCTCTATGATTTGTTTCGCAATGAACCAAAAGCCATTCCTTCATTTTATTCAATTCGAGGCTTATATTTTCCAAAGCTTTTTTGCTTTTAAGCGGAACAATTACAAATGCGCTACCCGTAGTCACTTCCTGAATCGGAAATTTATCATCAAAATCAGCAGCACTTAAATTACTAAAAGACAAAAAATCTTCCTTTGAAAAAACATCCCAAAATTGAGGTTGAGCCGCCTGCAACCAAACTAAATCTCCCGATTGCTGAATTGGAATTTCACCAACTGGAACCGACAATTTAAAATTTCGAGGTTGACTTTCGATAATTTTATTCATCAAAACCCAAGATGTCCCTATAATTGGATGACCTGCAAAACGCATTTCATGTTCTACTGTAAAAATTCGAATTTCGGCACTGTTATTTTCAGGGTGAATCGCAGTAATAAAAGTACTTTCGGCAAAATTAATTTCACGTGCAATTTTTTGCATCTGTTCTGTATTCAGTCCATCAGCATCTAAAAAAACTGCCAGTTGATTTCCGGCATATTTTTCCTCTGCAAAAACATCTACTATATAAAAAGGTAATTTCATTCTGCTATTTTATTTAGTAATTGATGAATTTGTTTTGGCTTCCTCCGTTTTTATTCTGTTCAGTTCCGTTTTGGCTTCTTCAACCACATCCGAATAATCAGTGAAGTTTTCGATTACATTGTCTAGAACATAAGTCGCTTGGTAACTGTCTTTTAAACCATAATAGTTCTTCGCCATTAGAACCAAACCTTTAGCTCCAAAATAGCGGTAACTCGAATAATTTTTGGCTAATTTTTGGATGGCAATATTTGAAATTTCAAATTTTCCGTCTTTATTTTTAAAATAAGCATCATAATACAAAGCTTCTGCTGCGAGTTCACCTTTACTTACACTTAGCAATTTTGCGTAAGCGACTTTGGCTTTGGCTTCGTCACCCGATTGCATAGCAGAACGGGCAACAATAATTTGGGCGTCACTTTTTACATTTTCCTCCGCTTTCGGATTAGCCAAAACTTTATCGGCATAAATCACAGAATTTGAATAATCTTTGGTTTCGTAATAACATTTCATCAAATTCGCTTGCGCAAAAGTCTTATTCTGTGGAAAATCGGCTTCATTTTCTATGCGAACCAAAACCGGAATTCCTTTGTCACAATTTTTATCTTTCAAAAATATTTGCGCCAATCGAACCAAAGACTGCTCCGTATATTCACAACGAGGTTGGCTTATTACATACTCATAATTCGAAACCGATTTACTTTCTGAACCTTCTGAGTAAAGCAATTGTGCCAATTGAAAATTAGCTTTCAGGATATGAACTCCATTTGGGAATTTTGAAACATAACTAGCGTATCCAGAAATAGCCTGTTTGGTATTTGCCTGTTCAAATTGTTTTTCGGCAGCCTCAAAAGTATCATTATCCAAGTCTAAATCGGTAACTGCCACAAAATCTAATGTTCTTACCCAAGTGGCATATTCATCTACTTTTCCGTTATCCACATAAATTAATCTGGCAGTAGCAACCGCTTCGTAAGCTTCTGGTGTTTTAGGAAAATCCGTAGCTACTTTTTTGAATTTAGCCAAAGCCAAATCATCACGATCCGAATTATAATAAACCAAACCCTCTCGTAAAACTGCCCTTGATGTATATGAACTGTTTTTGAAAGTTGTCGCTAATTTGTCATAGGTCTTTATAGCTAAATCCTGTTTGTTATCGGCCACGTAGGTATTTCCTAATTCAAATAAAGCATCATCTTGGTAATCTGATTTTGGATACAATGTCAAAAATGCATTGAGTTCTTCTATCTTTTTACTGTTTTTCGAAAGAAATCCGTAACAAAGCGCTTTTTGAAAATAAGCATAATCAGCATCTACACTTTTGGATTCTATAACCTTAATATAGGCATCCAATGCTGATTGGTATTTCGTCGTTACGAATCTACAGTCGGCAAGACGTAAATAAGAATCATTCAAACGAAATTTATCCGCTTTATTATTGTCGATTTGGCTTTGGAAAGAATTCCCGGCCGCTTCGTATTCTTTCAATTTGAAATTAGCGTAAGCGATATTGTAATTGATATTTTTAAATTCAACAGTTTCTTTGGCTTTTGCCAAATCCGAGAATTGCTGATAACTCAACAAGGCTTCTTTGTAGTCTTCCAAATTATATTCGGATTCCGCTTTCCAAAAAGAAGCACGAGCAGTAATCGTAGGATCTTTTTGTTCCTTAATTGCTTTTTCAAACATCGACAAGGATTCTGTGTAATTCCCCTCATTATACAATTCCAATCCTCTATAGAAAACTACTTTTTGATAGGCAATTCTATTTTCTGGAGTTTTATTTTTCTCCAATAAAACCAATGCTTCTTTGTAGTTTTTGGATGAAATATAAGAATCGATCAACAATTTTTCAATAACATCATTATTTGGATTCGTTGGATATTTATTGATAAATCCCAATAAAACTTCGGGAACACTTTGATACGAATTCCCAATTTCATAACTCAATTTGGCGTAATTGAAACTAGCATCTTCTTGAAGTTTCAAATTAAAATTCATTTCGGAAGCATTCTTGAAAGCATTCAAAGCCTGTTGCTTTTTGCCAGATTCCAAATAACTTTCTCCCAAATGATAATAAGCATTCTGGGCTATGAAATCATTTCCGTCAATAATTTTATTGAATTGCGAAATGGCATTTTCATAATCCTTTTGTACATAATAGGCATATCCTAATTGATAGAAATCGGTATTATTCCATTTCCCTTTTTTTCCTTTATATCCCACCAAATAAGGAATTGCTTTGTCATATTGTTTTAGATTAAAATAGCTTTCGCCAATAATTTTATTCAATTCTGATTTTTCTTCGGGAGTGGAATTCGGCATTGCTTTAATACCTAAATCGATGGCTTTTTGAAAATCTCCCGATTTGAAACTCATATCCGATTTGTAGTAGGATAATTTCTCGGAGTATTTTTCATTACCGGAAACTTGGTCAAATTGTTTATTGGCCTCTACATAATCATCCGATTCATAAGCCATAAATCCCATGTAATATTTGCTCTGCGTTCCGTATTCATCGGTATTAGCGACTTTACTAAAATATTTTTGAGCTTCTTTTGTTTTTTTGGAATCAAAATAAGCATATCCTTTTTGGAAATTATACTTGTTGCGTTCACTATCTTTTAGAACACTTTCATCAACCCTGTTAAACCATAGCAAAGCTTCTTTATAATCCCTGTGATCGAAATAATAATACGCAACATCAATAAAGGCTTGATTTTGTTTACGGCTTGCAGGATATTCTTCTACGAAACGGTTAATCAATTCCTCCGCATTATCCTGATCGGTGCGAATGGCGCAATTGGCAATATAATAGGCACAATCTGATCGCAAACCTTCGGTTGTGGCAACATCCTGAACATTCTTAAAAATGATTTGAGCTGAAGCATATTGTTTATCCTCATATAAAGAAAGTGCTTTATCGAAATCTTTTAATGGGTAAGTGTAAATGGTCGATTCTTGTGAATAAAGGGACGTTATTTGAACAGTAAAAAGGAATAAAAAAAGTCCGGGAAGTTTACGCATTGTTGTTTTTATTTAATGTTCAAATATATTTAATCTGATTCTATAACGAAAGGCTGACGGCTTTTATTATAAACTATTTTTAAACAGATTCCCTACACTCTGCCTAACTCCAAAGGAGAGTGGAGCTTGAATTGGAATTTGAAATTTAATTTTTGCATTTTACTTTTGTATTTGGATTTTATCTTTTTACTTTTACCCAATAAACAAATTCTATTATGTCACAATCTGTACTGTCTTTAAAAAACGTAAACATATACCAAGAAGGAAAAATTATTTTATCTGATGTTAATTTAGAGGTCAATCACGGCGAATTTATTTACATCATTGGAAAAACAGGTTCTGGAAAGAGTAGTTTGTTAAAAACATTATATGCCGATTTGCCATTATTGGAAGGCGAAGGTAAGATTGTAGAATTTGATTTGGCCACTTTAAAAGAAGATGATATCCCGTTTTTGAGAAGAAAATTTGGTATTGTTTTTCAAGATTTTAAATTACTGCCAGACCGTTCTGTAAAAGACAATATGCTATTTGTTTTGAAAGCTACTGGATGGACGGATGTAAACGAAATGGATGCCAAAATAAATGAAGTACTTGACAAAGTAAACATGAAAGACTTTGCAAGCAAAATGCCGCACCAACTCTCTGGCGGAGAACAACAACGAATAGCTATCGCAAGAGCATTATTGAATGATCCAGAATTTATTCTTGCCGATGAACCTACAGGAAATTTAGATCCTCAAACTAGTATTGAAGTTCTTGAAGTCTTGAGAAAAATCAATGCTAATGGCAAAACAGTCCTTATGGCAACTCACGATTATGCCTTGTTGATGAAATTCCCAAGCAAAACCTTAAAATGTGAGGATGCGACCATTTTTGAAGTGGTACAAAGAACGGTGTAATGTTATCAATTCTTATCCCTGAATACAATTACAATACATTTCCACTAGTTTCAGAATTACACAAGCAATGTTTGAATTGTGGAATTGAGTTTGAGGTTTTGTGTCAAGATGATGCTTCAGACTCCAATTGGAATACCGAAAACCAAAAAATAAACTCTTTAAATAACTGTTCCTTTTTTATTAATAATTCCAACCTCGGAAGAGGGAACAACATCAATTCATTAGTAGAAAAATCAAAATATGGGTTTTTACTCTTAATGGATTGTGATACTTTTCCAACTCAGAGTAATTTTATTCAAAAATATTGTGAAGTAATTCCAACAGTATCTGCCGTTTTTGGAGGGATTCAATACGAAAAAAAAACACCTAGCAAAGAACAACTTTTACGTTGGTTTTATGGAAATAAAAGAGAAGCTCTTTCGCTTGAAAACAGAAATAAAAAACCTAACAACAATGCATTGACTTCCAATTTAGTAATTAAAAAGGAAATCATCTCGCAATATCCTTTTGACACAACAATTACAAAATATGGATATGAAGATTTATGTTTTTTATCCGTATTAAAAACCAAACACATTAAAGTTTCTCATATTGATAATCCGACCTATCACTTGAATTTAGAGACTTCAGTTGTTTTTTTAGACAAAACAAGAACAGCTATTGAAAACCTCGTTTACATTATCAACTCAGGTAGATTCCCAAATATTGAGAGCAAAATCAATTCGGTTTATATTATTTTAAAAAAGTTAAGACTCGTTGCAATAGCGGCTTACATTTTCAACAAAACAGAATCAAAGATAATTTCTAATTTACTTTCCGAAAAGCCTTCACTTTTCCTTTTTGATCTTTACAAATTGGGTTATTATTGTAAAATTCAATCCAATTAATTATTTGTTTACCAAACTTTCAAAAAGTGATTTCCATTGTTGCATTATGCTTTCTAAATCATATTTCTTCACACTCTCTTGAGCATTTATACCCATTCTTATTCTCAAATTTTCATCTTCAATAAGCAATTCTAGTTTTTGAACAAATGAATCCACATTTCCGTCTTCAATCAAAAAACCACTTTCTCCATCATTTATAATTGCTCTTGGTCCTGTCAGGCAATCATAGGCAACACAAGGCAGACCAGAAGCCATTGCTTCAAGCAGTGCCATTGGAAAACCTTCGGAACGTGAGGTTATAACAAAAATAGACGAAGACAAGTATTTTTCTGCAATATTTTTGACGGGCTCGTTTAAATTTACATTGGATTCCATTCCCATCTCAAGAACCGTTTGTTTCAAATTTGCCACCGATTCTCCGTAAATATCTAAAATCCAATCTGGATGTTTTACCGCCACTTTCTGCCAAATAACCATTAATCGATCCAAACCTTTTTCATAGGAATTTCGAGCAACAGCGATTACTTTTTTGGATTTTAAGTCAGCTAGGGTATCATTTGAAATCCAAGATGGATTTGGAATTACCAAACCGTTTTCAACATTCCATTCTTTCAAACTTTCATTGGACAAAGCCACTAATCTCGAGAACTTATTTGCTCCAAAATCTTTGAATCTATATTTAAGTGAGCTTTTGAATTTTGAAATAAAATCCGATTTCAATTGTTTTTCTTCAATAAATTTTGAACCGTGGCATTCAAAAATAATTGGAATTCCATCAGACAGAATAAAAGGAATTGTATAAGCTTTCAAACCATTATCACAAACAATAATGACATCTGGCTGAATGCTTTCTATCTTACTTTTTAAAGACTTACGAAAAGAACTGAAAAAATTAAAAATTGTTCCCTCCAGAATCATATCATAGAAAACAATATTTTTATGGAAAGAATAGAACAATGGAAAATTTCCTTGATTTTGAGTAAGAATATGAACTTCATAACCAAACTTCTCGACAAGGTAATTCAGCTTTAAAGATAAAACTCTAGCGACTCCACCTTCATTATTTAGTTTGGGAACTATATACAATAATCTCATTTTTTGGTGCTCAAGAATTCATCAAAATCTCTTATATAATCTTCTTCCAAAAAATCATCAGAAGCCAAAACCAAACAAACTGCACCCGAAGAAAAATTCTCCAATTCACGCCAAATACCTGTGGGGATAAGCAACCCAACATTCGGTTTGTTTAACAAATAACGTTTCTTTTCAGTTCCGTCATTTACGGTTACTTCAAAACTCCCACTCAAGGCAATGAGCACTTCTTGCTGATTTATATGCGAATGTCCACCTCTAAATGCGCTGCTTGGAACATCAAAAAGATAATAAACACGCTTGAATTCAAAAGGCAAAAAATCACTTTGAATAATCCCTAGATTCCCCCTTACATCTTCAACGACAGGTATTTTCAATAATTGAATCGCATTTAGTGTTCCCATTTTTAAATCGTATTAATTTGCATTAAATCCAACCATTGTTTTCCTATTGTATCTAGCAAAAATGGAGTGACACTTTCTTTTGCATTTTGCTTGCAATATTGATATAATTTTTCATCCTCAACCATTACATTCATTGCTTCAGTAAGTTTTTCTATATTTTGATCTTCGACCAGAATTCCATTTTTTAAATTACTGATAATTTCTCCTGGACCAGAAGGACAATCAAATGAAACAACTGGAGTTCCACAAGCCAATGCCTCTAAAATTACATTTGGCAATCCTTCATTTTTACTGCTCAAAACTAAAAATCTAGCATTTTTTAAATATTTAAAAGGATTATTTTGATACCCTAAAAAATGAACAAAATCAGTTGCATTAGACTCTTTTGCAACTTTTTTCAATTCTTTGCTATCTCCTTCTCCCACTATTACAAGATGAATTAGTTTATCCATTAAAACAGAATTGGCATAACTCAAAATCAATTTATTAAACTGTTTTATATTATTTTCATATTGCCCGATTGCAATTATGTATTCAAAATCAATAGCAATTGGTTCATCACACTTTTCATAAATCTCCTCCAAATTAACTGGATTTGAGATTGTAATTGCATTACTCAATTGATGCTTTTCTACAATCAATTCTTTCATCTGATTGGTGATTGCCACATTGGCATAACAGTGGTTGTACATCAATCGTGTCAACCAAGAATTATTTGGCATATAATGATCAATCAAAAAACTATGAACTGTAAATATCGTTTTAGTGTTATAAATAAATCTAGCTAAAATTAATTCTTGAATGACTTTGGTTCGGAAACGAAAATCTATAATAAAATCAAAATCATTTTCATTCAGATACTTTCTCAGGGAAATCAGTCGTTTTATTTTATTGAATATTCCGTTAGTTTTATTCTTCAATAAACCCAAATTAACAAGTTTCCCAGAATAAGGATAAGAGACCTCATCCAAAACAATAATAATATGAACATCAATATTATTTTTCGTAAAGAAAATAGACAAATTGGCCATCACTTTATCACTGCCGCCACCACTTAATCGATAACCAATTAATGCGATTTTATATTTTTTGTGAGGCAATATCATTTTCGTTTTGTTATTTTCGTCTCAAATATAACTATTTTAAAAAATAATGCAGAACAATCCGCTCGTTACTATTATTTGTTTGTGCTACAACCACGAAGCCTACGTAGTTGAGAGTTTGAATTCTGTTATTAATCAATCGTATTCTCCTATTGAACTCATTATAGTTGATGATTGCAGCACCGATTCTTCGAAGACGATTATTAGAACTTGGTTAGAAAAAAATCCTCAAATTCAGTTTATAGTCAATGAAACTAATTTAGGAAATACCAAATCCTTCAACAAAGCACTAAAAATCGCCAAAGGAGAATATATAATCGACTTGGCTGCAGATGATATTTTATTACCTAATTGCGTGACATTACAACTTGAAGGCTTCAAAAACAGCCATTATAAAAACCTTGGTGTGGTTTATGGGAATGTTGAATTAATTTCTGAAAATGGCACATTCGACTCATATTATTTTCCGGTAAATGAGCAAAAAAAGGTAATCGAAAACAGAATTACAGGAGATATCTATCAATCTGTTCTTTCTGGCGGTAATAGTATTTGTTCGGTATCGGCCATGATTAAGAAAACGGTATTCGACCATTTACAAGGTTATGATGAAACATTGGCTTATGAAGATTTGGATTTTTGGATTCGGGCTTCTCGTCTTTATGAATTCGATTTTATCGATGAACCTCTTGCTCAAAAAAGAATAGTTGCAAATTCATTAGGAAGTGACTTCTTCAAAAAAAAGGATAGTCGAGCCAAGAAAATAAATCATTCCACTTACTTAATTCTAAAAAAAGCAATCACCATAAACCAAACCAGAGCCGAAGATTTGGCTATTCAGAAAAGAATAAATCATGAAATTATCCATACATTAAAAATTAATGATTTTGGTTTGTTTTTGAAGTTTATCGGATTACGGATTTTGTTGATTAAGAGAAAGTCTTTTAAACATTGATTATTGTTTGAATTCTATAACTGAACAATTAAATACTTCATCAAAGGCTCTTTTTCATTTTCCCAGTCACGACTGTAATTATTTTTCAAGAGCTTGACCGGAATTCCGCCTAATAAAACATTACTTCCAAAATTTGTATAATCTTTATTGCACAAAGAATTTGAGGCAACAACACAAAAATCAGGAGTTCTTGTATTTGGCATTATCGAAATTCTGTTGGAAAATGCATTATAACTACCAATGTAGATTGGTCCTTTTAGCGGATATTGTTCACCAGTCAGTGTGTTTATCATAGGGTGAAAATTGGTGTCCATAATTTGTGATTCATGCCCTATCCTTGACCAATCCCCAATAAAAAGTTTATGAGTACAAATCACCTTAACACTAGACCCCAAACAAGACATATACCCAAACTCACAGTCTGCATTTTGACCGACATACAAAATAACATCTTTCCCTATATGCGCGTATCCGTTGAATGTTAGCTTTCCATAAAGTGAAAGTTGCGCAATTCCTTTAGACTTAATTTCAATTTCAAATTGTTGTCCAAATCCAATCATCGCTGTTTTAATTGGTCCGTTTATTATGATTTCACCTTGAATACTTTGAAAATAAACTTTCCCATAAAAAAAGACAGGAAGCTTTTTTGCGGTTTGAAAAGGAAATTTTTTAAAATTAAAATAAAGCGTTTTTGTCCAATTTACAGAATAATAAAATTTTAATTTATGATATACCGATCGTAGTTTTCGGTACATTTTTTTCACCAACTCTTTAATCATTTTTTCTTTTAATTATTGAATTAAATAAAAATTTCAACCCTATTTTTTGATTCAAATGATGCAAAACAAATCCTAAAGACAAAGCTATCATTATTCCCATCAAGCCGTATTTTAAAATTGAATTTGGTAGGTATCTCATAAAAAAAGTGGCAACGCACATAACAACGCAAATCAAATAAGCGCGATAAAATTCAGCATCAAAATAGAAATCATAACGCATCTTTGTAATGATTTTTACAGCAAATAAATGTATTAAATAATAAATCAAGAAACTAAAGCCAAGCCCTTCTAAACCATAAAAATAATATCCTAGAATATTTAAAATAACAGACAAAAAATTAAATCCAAAAGCAGTTTTGATAAATAGTTGCGAATCTCCTTTGGCTATCAATATAAAGCCCATTGACCATGAAACAGCCCGAAATAACATCGCCAGTATTCCAAAACAAACCATTGGAATAATCGAAATAAATTCTGAAGTGTATAAAACCTTTATGATAAGCGGAACAAACGTTAAAAATAGAATTATTATTGGAGTAATGATAAATATAGACATATAGGATTGCTCCATCACACTTACTCTGATTTTCTTATTATCGTTGCAAATTGAGGATAATTTCGGAAAATAGTCGGTACTCATTACCGTAAAAACAATTCCAACATAAGAATTCAGTAATGTAAACCCAGCATTATAAAATCCCACTTCTTTTAATCCTCCATTATTTCCAACATAAATCTGAATTATGTATGACGCCAACAATGTCAACAATCCGCTTAATGTAAGCATTACTCCAAGTTTGATTATACTTTTCCCTTCAATGAATAATTGAGCATTAGAAACAGTACTTTTTTCAATTTTTATTTTTCTCGAATAATAAAAAGACACCAACAAACAAGAAACCGAGATTACCAGAATCGTTGGTACAATGGCATCAATTCTATAAAAATAATACAAAGGGATGGAGAACAATAGTCCGATCAAATTCCCATAAAAATTAGCTTTGGCCAATATTTTTAACTTGCGCAATCCTTGAAAAACTACCATTTGCCCTACAGACAATTGTTTAAACAACAAGGTTATTGACAGATAAATAAATAGATAAGTATAATTCGAATTCCCAAAAGTAAGTTCACTCAACCAACTTGAAAATAAGGCAACAACCAGCGTTCCAAAAATCCCCGTTACAAATGCTATTTTTTTAACTATTGTAATTATTGGAGTAACCGTATTTAGATCCTCCTCTTTATACTGTTCTGAAATGTGCTTTATGGCACTGGTTTCAATCCCTAAACCTGTAATACCACTAATCATATTCAGTGCCGAATTCAACAACGAAATAATTCCCATTCCTGCTGGGCCAATAAATATTGCAATCAGTTTTGTTCTGACAATTGAAATACCAATATTAAAAAATTGAACTCCACCAAAAATAGATGTTGCTTTTATAATTTGCAGATATGAAGATTTGCTTTCGGTCACTATTTCAATATTTATTTAAAATCTCAACAACAAAACTCACCTCATCCATTGTCATAACTGGACTTATTGGCAAACTCAATACCTCATTGTGTATTTTTTCGGTTATTGGGAAAGATAAATTATTCCAGGATTCGAAAGCCTTTTGCTTATGTGGTGGAATCGGATAATGAATTACCGTTTCTATATTATTTTCTGCTAAATAATTCTGTAAATCCTCTCTTTTTTGGGTTCGAATAATAAACAGATGAAAAACATGAGATTGCTTCGTCCCTCGCAATGACACGGTTGGCAAAATGATTTTGTCATTTTTTATTTCGGATAAATAACGTCTAGCGATAGCTCTTCGTTTTTCATTATCGGTATTTAAATTGGGCAATTTTAGGTTCAAAAAAGCGGCCTGCAATTCATCCAACCTTGAATTGACTCCTATAAAATCGTTTTTATATTTGGTTTCCGAGCCATAATTCCTAAGTGATTGAATAGTTTTCGCGAGCTCGGTATCATTCGTTACTACAGCTCCTCCATCACCTAATGCTCCAAGGTTTTTTGCCGGATAAAAACTGTACGCTGCGCTTGATTGTTGATTTTTGATTGCTGATTTTTGATTGCTGATTGAACCTGAGCATTGAGCTGCATCCTCAATAATCAGTAAATTATTTTTAATGGCAATTTTATTTATTTCATCCATTTCGGCCAATTGACCGTAAAGATGAACTATCAGAATTGCTTTAGTTTTAGTTGCTATTTTGTCTTGAATTAAACTCGGATTGATGTTATAGGTTTCCAACTTTGGCTCGACCAAAACAGGCACTAAATCGGCTTGAAGAATAGCGAGTATACTGGCTATATACGTATTGGCGGGTACAATAACTTCGTCTCCTTTTTGCAATTTTCCTAGTTGAATATATCCTTTAAAAATCAAGGTTAAGGCATCCAATCCATTCCCTACTCCTACGCAATATTTAGCACCACAATACTGGGCAAAATTGATTTCAAACTTCTGAACTTCCTTGCCCAAAATATACCAACCACCAGCCAAAACCGATTTCAACTTTTCTTGAAAAGCGGTTTCATAAGGTTCGTTTATTTTTTTTAAGTCTAAGAATTTTATCATTTTATGACATTTTCAAGTTTCGAAAAATTGATAGTCGCTACTTCATAAAAATCCTGTACAATAGTGCTTGCGCCAAAACTTTCTTTCCAAAAAGACAATCCTTTATTGAGTATTCTGCCTTGATTTTTATTGGAAGTTCCAAAATCAAAAAATTTCTTATTGCTAAAAACTTCAGTTATTAAGTGATGATATAAAAAATCTAAACTCCCAGTTTCATTTTTTTTCTTATCCGCCGAAATATATTGCGAATGAATTACATTTTCGCTTTCAAATAAGGTCGCGCCTGCTACAATTTCGTCTTTGTAATACACATTAAATTGACGAATGCTTTTAGAAAACTTTCTTTTTAAATCTGTAATTTCTTCTAAACTATGAACCGGCTTTGCTTGATGCTTTTTTTCTAAATTTGGAGTTAATATATCATTCCAAAAATCATCAAAATCATTCACTTCTTTAATTTCCAAACTATTTACCATTCCTTTTTTCACCCCTTCTTTCCTTCCGTTTGCGATTAAATTTGGTTTAGATAAATCAATTACAGAAAGTGTTTCCCTTCTAATTAATTGGGCTTCCGCCAAAAAAAGGGCATAATTTAATTCTTCGGCTGGTTTGTTATGATAGATGGACGGCAGCGTTTTGATTTGGATTTTGAAAATTTTATTTTCATTTAAATAAAACAAAATGGCTTTGAAAATAAGAATTACCGAGGCTAATTTTAATTTCTCCCCATAAACTAAACCTCCATATGTTAATCCTTGATGGGAATAAACTACATTTTCAACTCTATTGGCGGGTAATACAGCAACTAACTTTTCGTTTTTAAATACCATTAAAGAAAAATCCTCGAATCGGTCTTTGTGGTAATCCATAAAATCACGATGAAATAGGAAAGTCGCATTTTTGGCATGGCTTATAAAAGCATTCCAATGGTTATAATCATTTTCTTGATATCGTTTTACAGTGTAATTTTTCACAATTGAGCATTAAGGAGTGGAAAAGTACACAATTAGGGTAATATTCTAAATACGAATTGCAAAAAAACGTGAATAATCAACAATAAAAAAGCAAACATCGATTTCGCACCAGAACCATAGTGACTTGAATAAACAAATTAACTTTATTTTTTATGATCTATAGGAGAAAAATGCCACTTATATTTTACGGCCAGTAAACGAACGACAATAATAACCAATGAGGTAATGAGGTATAAAATTTCATTCTCCAAATTCATTTTTCGGAGTATAAAAAATACGATTCCACCCAAAATACAGATAGTTGCATAAACTTCCTCTCGAAAAATAACCGGAATCTCGTTACATAAAATATCCCGAATAACGCCTCCAAAACAGGCCGTCATGGTTCCTAATGCGATACAAATAGTTGGATGAAGTTGGTATTCTATTCCTTTTTGAATTCCGATTAGGGTAAAAACACCCAATCCAATGGTATCGAATAAGGCTAATGAAGTGCGGAGCTTATCTAATCTTTTTCGGAACAATATTGTCAAAATAAAACCTAACGTAATTACATACACATAGGTCAAATCCTGCATCCAACCAACAGGCATGCGTCCTATCATAACATCTCGCAAAGTTCCCCCTCCGACTGCGGTCACAAATGCAATGATGAAAACGCCAAACGGGTCTAGTTTTTTGCTCATCGCCGTTAAAGCACCTGACATGGCAAATGCCATGGTTCCGATGATGTCAAGTAGGTGAAACATAGTTAAATTTTAGATCGCAGATTGCAGATTTTACTCCCGATAACTATCGGGAGCAGATTATGCTTAAGATTTCAAAATTAAATAAAAAAGGACTTACTATTGATTATTTTAAGAATTTAAAAAATGGTAGTACCTTAGCACCATAGTAACTTAGCAATTTTACCTTTGAAACAAATCACTTCCATCCAAAATCCTTTTATTAAATCCTTGGTACTATTGCAGGAAAAAGCAAAAGCTCGCAAACAGTCGGGAACGTTCTTGATTGAAGGAAAACGCGAAATTTCACTTGCCTTAAAAGGAGGATATGAAATAGAAACGATTTTGTTTTTACCCGAAGTTTGTTCGGAAACGGAAACCCGCAAATTATCGAATAACGCCGAATTGATAGAAATTAATAAAGATGTCTATCAAAAACTGGCGTATCGAGACACTACCGAAGGGATTTTGGCTATAGCCAAAGCCAAATCGATGCAGTTATCCGATTTACAATTATCCGAAAACCCATTAATTATTATTGCCGAAGCCCCAGAAAAACCAGGAAACATTGGCGCTTTATTGCGCACCGCCGATGCCGCAAATCTTGATGCTGTGATTATCGCCAACCCAAAAAGTGATTTATACAATCCAAACGTGGTTCGGTCAAGTGTTGGTTGTTTGTTTACCAATCAAATTGCAACGGGTACCACTACTGAGATTATTGCTTTTTTGAAAGAACGAAATATCAATTTTTATTGTGCCACGCTGCAAAATTCTACTTCCTATCATACCCAAGATTACACTTCGCCGACAGCTTTGGTTGTTGGAACAGAAGCCACGGGACTGACACAGGAATGGCGTGACGACGCGACTCAAAATATCATTATCCCAATGCAAGGCGAAATTGACAGTATGAATGTTTCGGTTGCTGCAGCGATTTTGATATTTGAGGCCAAGAGACAGAGAGGGTTTTAAATTTTAGATTGCAGATTGCGGATTTTAGAAAAAAACAATTCTATAAATTAACCGCAAAGCACACAAAGAATACCGCAAAGTTCGCAAAGCTTTGCGTTCATAGCGCTTTCACTTTGCGAACTTTGCGGTTAAAAAAATTATAAATAAATATGTTTTTTAAATATATAACTAGATAACTCTTTTGAAAAATTCCAGTTTTGGAATTTATTTTTTTGATTCACAACCTATAATTACATAGAAAAATATGAAAAAAATTAGCATTTCCTTTTTAGCCCTTCTTGCCTTTAGCATCAATTCTTTCGCTCAAATTACCGAACAAGAAGTGGACAATGTAGTCAATCGAACTTTAACTGCCTTTAATGTCCCTGGAATTGCAGTAGCGATTGTAAAAGATGGAAAAGTCTTATTGGCAAAAGGCTACGGTGTAAAATCAATCCAAACAAATGAAAAGGTAGATGCAAATTCACTTTTTGGAATTGCTTCCAACAGCAAAGCTTTTACAAGTGCAGCTTTGGCAATGTTAATAGACGAAGGAAAACTAAAATGGGATGATAAAGTCATTACTTACCTGCCGAATTTCAAAATGTACAATGATTATGTAACCAATGAATTTACGATTCGGGACTTGCTGACTCACAGAAGCGGACTAGGACTTGGCGCAGGTGATTTGATGATTTGGCCTGATGGAAGCAATTTTACGGCGCAGGATATCACTCAAAATTTACAGTATTTGAAACCGGTTTCTGCCTTTAGAACGCAATACGATTATGACAATTTATTATATATCGTTGCAGGAGAAGTAGTTCACAAAATAAGTGGTATGAATTGGTGTGATTTTATTGAAAGCCGAATCATGAAGCCATTGGAAATGAATAAAAGTGCTGCTTCATTTGTTCGCCTGAAAGACACCACTAATGTTATCGCACCCCACGTACCTATTGACGGAAAACTAAAAGTGATTTCAAGATATAAAAATCAATTATTTGATTCTGCTGCTGGAATTTATTCTAGTGTAAACGATATGAGCAAATGGGTAATCATGCAATTGAACAATGGAAAATACGGTACTGAAAACAAACAATTATTCTCCGAAAAAGAACATACCGAAATGTGGACTCCACAAACTATAATTCATGCGGTGACAAAACCACCTTACAACACTCATTTTAGCTCATATGGATTGGGTTGGTTTTTGAGTGATGTCAAAGGATACAAGCAAGTAACTCACACGGGAGGCTTAGAAGGAATCGTGACTCAGGTTACTTTAATTCCTGAACTGAATTTAGGAATTATAGTATTGACCAATCAGCAATCAGGCGCTGCTTTTAATGCGATAACCAATACCATAAAAGACAGTTATTTGGAAATCAAATCGGATGATTATGTCACTATTTACAGTAATAGAGTAAAAGCCACCGAAGAATCGGCTGATAAAGTAACTGACGAAGTTTGGGCATTGGTTGCCAAAAACAAAAAAGAAAATAACAAAATTAACCTCAATAATTACGTTGGCACATACAAAGACAATTGGTTGGGCGAAATTGTAATTAGTGAAAAGAAAGGAAAATTATATTTTGCATCAAAACGATCTCCACAGCTTTCAGGGGAGCTATTTCTTTACAAAGACAAAAACTTGGTTGTAAAATGGAACAATGCTTATTTCCATGCAGATGCGCATTTGTTTTTTGAATTTGATTCATCTGGAAAAGCAGTTGGAATCAAAATGAAACCGATTTCCGAGCTTACAGATTTCAGTTATGATTTTCAAGATTTGGACTTTAAAAAAGTATTTTAGACTGCAAGGCAGAAGGCAGAATTCAGATTACTAAATTCTGCCTTCTTAAATCTAAAATCTGCAATTTAAATTCCAAAAATCCCTCCTCCCTCCCTTGTATATTCTCTAAAAATTTCTTATTTTTAAGAATTGAACCATGCCGTTATGATAGAAATCGATATAGAAAAAGAAAACAAAGCAATTGCTCAAGAATATAAAGAGTTATTACGTATCAGTTACCAAACCTTGACCGCTGAGGATAAAAAACTGATACGCAAGGCATTTGACGTGGCTGTTGATGCCCATAAAGACCAACGCCGTAAATCAGGAGAAGCCTATATTTTCCATCCTATTGCGGTCGCCAAAATTGTAGCTTCCGATATTGGTTTGGGAGCAACTTCCATTGCCGCAGCCTTAATGCATGATGTTGTTGAAGACACGCCAATCACCGTCAAAGACATTGAAAAAATGTTTAATCCCAAAATCGCCCAACTGGTTGAAGGATTAACCAAAATATCATTGGTACAAAAAGATTTAAACGTATCGATGCAAGCAGAGAATTTCCGTAAAATGTTACTGACCCTTAATGACGATGTTCGGGTAATCCTCATAAAAATAGCCGATAGATTGCATAATATGCTGACTATGGACTCGATGGAAGATCACAAACAAGTCAAATTAGCGTCCGAAACCTTATACATTTACGCTCCATTAGCACATCGATTAGGACTCTATAAAATAAAAAACAAACTAGAAGATTTAGGCTTAAAATACACTGAACCTGAAAGATACAACTCCATTGTAAGCAAAATACGAGAAACCAAGGAAGAACAAGATTTGTATATCAAAGACATTTCCGAAGTACTCCAAAAAGCATTAGATGAAGAAAATGTAGATTACATCATCAAGGGCCGACCAAAATCCATTTATTCCATCAACAGAAAAATGTTGGCACAAAATGTGACTTTTGACGAAGTCTATGACAAATTTGCTTTGCGTATTGTTTATAAATCCAATCCACACGATGAAAAATTCCTAGCCTGGAAAATTTACTCCATCGTAACAGATCATTACAGACCCAGCCCAAGTCGTCTGCGTGACTGGATTTCCTCACCAAAATCAACTGGTTACGAAGCATTACACATCACCGTAATGGGACCAAAAGGCCGTTGGGTAGAAGTGCAGGTACGAAGCGAACGTATGGATGAAATTGCCGAAAAAGGATATGCCGCACATTACAAATACAAAAACGGAGCCACCGAAGAAAATGGTCTTGATGTTTGGTTAAATCTTTTGAAAGAAGCTCTCGAGAACTCCGAAACAAGTGCAGTCGATTTTGTTGAAGATTTCAAAATGAATCTGTATTCTAAAGAGATTTATATTTTTACCCCAAAAGGAGAAATCAAATCCCTGCCAAAAGGCGCCACATCACTTGATTTTGCTTTTAGCATCCACTCCGAAATTGGAATAAAAACAAGAGGAACAAGAGTCAACGGAAAATTAGTCCCTTTAAATTACGAATTAAAAAGCGGTGATCAGGTAGAAATTATCACCTCTCCAAACCAAAAACCAACCATCAACTGGTTGGATTACGTAACCACTTCAAGAGCAAAAAACAAAATTAGAAATGTCCTTAACGAGAACACTAAGAAAATTGCCGAAGACGGAAAAGAACTCCTTACCCGTAAATTAAAACACCTAAAAGTCACACTAAACGAGCAAACTATCAACGAATTAGTTAACTTTTTTAGGCTAAAAACAAGTTTGGATTTATTTTACAGAGTCGGTGTAGGCTCGATTGACAACCAACAATTAAAAGATTACGCTGCCCAAAAAAGCAACACTTTAATCAACTTTTTCAAAAACAAAATCAAGCGTTCACACAGCACTGCCGATGAAGACATTCACAAACAAGTCATCAGCAGCAATTATGATATGCTCGTTTTTGGAAAAACACATGACAAACTCGACTACAAATTATCCAGCTGTTGCAATCCCATACCCGGAGATGAAGTTTTTGGTTTTGTGACCATAAACGACGGTATCAAAATTCATAAAAAAGACTGTCCGAATGCTATTTCATTGCAGTCTAATTACGCATATCGAATCATGCAGGCCAAATGGATCGACTCCACCCAGCAAGACTTCAAAGCAACCATCAATATCATGGGAATGGACACTTTGGGACTTACAAATGAATTGACAAAAGTGATTTCAAACAACATGAATGTCAACATCCAGAGCATTTCTCTAAACGGTGAAGCCGGTATTTTCAAGGGTCAAGTATCCGTAATCGTACCCAACATCACCATTCTGAAAAAATTAATGGATAACATCAAAAAAATCGACGGAATCGACAAAGTGACCCGAGTCTATAAAAACTAACAAAAGTACCCAATACAAAAACAAACTTTAAAAGTCAAAATTGTGATAATCGCAACCAAAAGATAAAAACAAATAGTTTTAAAAATCATTTGGGCGTGCCACCATTAGGAAAAGAGGCCAACTTAGCTAACTGTCGATATAGCCTCTTTTCCTAATGCTGTCGGGCTATACGCGCTACTTCGGTAGCTTGCTCCTATCCCTCACGCACTAAGCCAGATCTGTTAGTTTTCATAAAAAACATTTTCTACTATCCATTATTAAAGCCTAAAAAATAAAACACTGGATTTAGAATTAAAACTCTAAATTTTTATACTTTTAAAATAATAATTTATCTTTGCAAGATATGACACTCATTTCCACAGATAACAACAAAAATCAGGAGATTGTAAAAAATGTTTTTACAATGTATCTCGAAAACAAAGGACACCGCAAAACCCCAGAACGGTATGCTATCCTTCAAGAAATATACGACAGTGAGGAACATTTTGATATAGAAAATCTATACCTCAAAATGAAAAACAAAAACTACCGTGTCAGTAGAGCCACCCTTTACAATACAATCGAATTATTACTGGACTGCGCATTGGTTCGCAAACATCAGTTTGGACAAAATCAGGCACACTACGAGAAGTCCTATTTCGACAAACAGCACGATCATATCATTATGACCGATACTGGTGAAGTAATCGAATTTTGTGACCCACGAATTCAAACCATCAAAAAAACAATTGAAGAAATTTTTGATATCGAAATCACCAATCATTCCCTATACTTATACGGAAACAGAAAAAAAACAAACGCAGAAAATACAATAGAAAATTAACTACAAATAAAACATAGAATGACTGTAGATTTATTATTAGGATTACAATGGGGAGATGAAGGAAAAGGAAAAATTGTTGACGTTCTTACATCAAATTATGATATAATTGCTCGTTTTCAAGGAGGTCCAAACGCCGGACACACTTTAGAATTTGATGGAATAAAACACGTTCTTAGAACTATTCCTTCTGGAATTTTTCATAAAACTGCAATAAACATTATCGGAAACGGAGTGGTAATTGACCCAGTAGTTTTTCAAAAAGAAATTGAAGGTCTTGAAAAATTTAATTTAGATATCAAAAGCAAATTAATCATTTCCAGAAAAGCACATTTAATTTTACCAACACACCGCTTATTGGATGCAGCTTCTGAAGCTTCAAAAGGAAAAGCAAAAATTGGTTCTACGCTTAAAGGAATTGGTCCAACTTACATGGACAAAACCGGTAGAAATGGATTGCGTGTTGGAGATACCGAATTAGAAGATTTCAAAGAACGTTACAGAGCATTGGCTGACAAACACGAAGAAATGATTAAATTCTACGATGTTAACATTCAGTACAATTTGGCTGAAATGGAAAAAGAATTTTTCGAATCTATCGAAGTTTTAAAAACATTAGATTTTATTGACAGTGAAGAATACTTAAATCAGGCCCAAAGAGCAGGAAAATCAATTCTTTGCGAAGGTGCACAAGGTTCATTGTTAGACGTTGATTTTGGAACTTATCCATTTGTAACTTCATCAAACACTACAGCTGCTGGTGCTTGTACAGGTTTAGGAATCGCCCCTAACAAAATCAAAGAAGTTTACGGAATTTTCAAAGCTTACGTAACACGTGTAGGAAGTGGCCCATTCCCAACTGAACTTTTTGACGAAGATGGTGCTACAATGGCCAAAGTAGGAAACGAATTTGGATCGGTTACGGGAAGACAAAGACGTTGTGGATGGTTGGATTTAGTGGCGTTAAAATATGCTGTTCAAATCAACGGAGTAACTCAATTAATGATGATGAAAGGTGATGTACTTTCCGGTTTTGAAACTTTGAAAGTTTGTACGGAGTACAACTACAAAGGAAAAACTATTTCACATTTCCCTTACAACATTGAACCTGAAAATGTAACCCCTATCTTCAAAGAATTCAAAGGATGGCACCAAGACTTAACAGGCATGACCACTTACGATCAATTGCCTATTGAGTTAAAAGAGTACATCGAATTTATAGAAAAGGAAGTAGAAGTTCCAATAAAAATTGTTTCTGTTGGACCGGATAGAAAGCAAACAATTCTTAAATAATAAACTAACGTCCCGATAAATCGGGACGTTTTTTTTAGCACTTAAATTAAAAACTCATGAACAATCCTAAATACAAAATACAGAAAACAGAATTGCTGTCGGATAACTGGTATATTCTTAATAGAGTTACAGTAGACTACCAAAAAAAAGATAATTCTTGGGACACACAAGTTCGCGAAGTCTATGACAGAGGTAATGGAGCCGCCATTTTATTGTACAACAAATCTAAAGGAACCGTTATTTTAACTCGACAATTTAGACTACCAAGCTATTTAAACGGAAACAAAAGTGGTTTATTAATTGAAGTCTGCGCCGGGTTATTGGATGAAGACAATCCAGAAGCCTGTATTATCCGTGAAACCGAAGAAGAAACAGGATATCGATTACATTCCGTTAAAAAAGTTTTTGAAGCCTATATGTCTCCTGGAGCAGTAACCGAAATTCTATATTACTTTGTAGGCGAATACGATTCCAGTATGAAAGTAAGTTCTGGTGGTGGTTTAGAACACGAACATGAAGAGATCGAAGTTATCGAAATCCCTTTTGTCCAAGCTTACGTTATGATAGAATCTGGCGAAATAAAAGATGCCAAAACCATTATGCTATTGCAATATGCAAAAATTCATAATTTAGTTTAACCCAGATTCAGCATTAGACTTTATTACGCAGAGGCACACGAAGAATTCGCAAAGGTTCGCAAAGTTTTTTAAGCTCCATTCAAAGAATTCGTTCTTCCTTTGCGCATCTTTGCGTCCCGATAGTTATCGGGATTGCGCATCTTCGTGACATTTTTTCTATTGCGGATTCTAGGTTTAATACAAAGGAAATAAACAGCACAAAAAAAGAGTACTATGTTTTAAAATAGTACTCTTTTTGTTTTTAATTCAAGACTTATAAATTAGGTTGTGGTGTCATTCTCAAATACGGTTTTATGCGAGTATGTCCTTTGGGAAACTTAGCTGCAATGTCACTGTCTGGAATGGCAGGAACGATAACTACATCTTCCCCGTTTTTCCAGTTAGCTGGAGTAGCAACACTATAGTTGGCCGTCAATTGTAAACTGTCAATAACCCTAAGCAGTTCTTCAAAATTTCGCCCTGTAGAGGCTGGATAAGTAAGTGTCAATTTTATTTTCTTGTCAGATCCAATAATAAAAACTGAACGTACCGTAAATTTTTCACTTGCATTGGGATGAATCATATCATAAAGCATAGCCACTTCCCTATTTTCATCAGCAATAATTGGAAAATTAACTGTTGTATTTTGAGTTTCATTTATATCTTTTATCCATTCCTTATGAGATTCTAAACCATCAACACTTAAGGCGATGACTTTTACATTTCTCTTTACAAATTCAGGATAATAATTCGCCACCGTACCTAATTCAGTTGTGCAAACAGGTGTAAAATCAGCAGGATGAGAAAACAATACTCCCCACGAATCGCCTAACCATTCATGAAATTTTATAGTCCCCATTGAGGTTTCTGCTGTAAAATCTGGAGCTGTATCTCCTAATCGTAATGTTGCCATAATTCTATAGTTTTAATATATTTAGTTCCTTAAAATTAAATAAAAAAACAACTACTTCAACAAAGAATATATTTCAAAGCATTCTTATATAAAACGCATCATAATAACCCAAAATATCAAGGTTATAAATGAAATGGGGATACCAAAACCAATCATCATGCTACTCAGTCTAGGTTTCAAACCATACGTAGAAGCCAAAATACAGCCAGTTATCATCGGCGCCATTGCCGATTCCAATATCGCAACTTCAATCTGTTTAGAATGTTGATGCAGTATTATCACATATAAAAAATAGATAATGGCGGGAGTCAAAATTAGTTTATAAAATAATCCCAATCCTAAGAAATCCCAATGCATACTGCGTTTTTCAAAACGCAATTGCAATCCCACCGAAAGTAATGCCAAAGGTGTCACAGCACTCCCCACCGATTTTAACAACAACTGCCCCCACTCCTGAAAATCGAATTGAAAGACATTCATCAAACAGGCTATACAAAAAGTAACGAAGGGAGGGAAAAAAGCAATCTTTTTGGCAATTTGCACACTACTCAAATTCCCTTTAGAATAGACCGTTGCAACTAAAACACCCAAAGTAGAAAGTACCACAAAAGATCCTGGCTGATCCACTATAATAGCAGTTTTCAAGCCTTCTTCTCCATACAAAGCCTCAATTATCGGAAAACCTAAAAAAGAGGTATTACTAAGTCCCGCACAAATAATCAAACAACCGATGAGTTTTCTTGGCCAACCTCTTTTTTTTCCTAAGTAACTAAAAAAGAAATACGAGATCACAAATCCTATCCAAGCCACCCCAATGGGAAACAATAATTGATTGTCCCATTTAATTTTCGGGATATAATATAATGCTAATGCGGGAAGACAAATATAGACGACAATCCAATTTAGAACCTTGTGCGCATTTTTAGGTATTTGCTTTATCCTCTGTAAAACAATGCCTAAAAATAAGAAAACAAAAATGAGTATAAAGTTATTCATCGCATGAAATGGAAGACAAAAATACCACTAAAAAATTCTAAACCCAAAAGGAATAAATTAAAAGAAAATAAACCTAAAAATTTATTTAACAAATCAAACAACTCCAAATCAAATATAAATCATATATTTGCAATATATTTTATTACAGTATGATTTCAGGTAAATTTGCCATCACAATACATATTCTAACATTGCTTTCTAAATTCCCTGATGAATATTTATCATCAGACTTTATAGCTGGCAGTATGAACGTACATCCTGTTTTGGTTAGAAAAGAGATAGCGAACCTTAAAAAAAATCATATTGTAGAAAGTAAGGAAGGAAAAAATGGTGGCACAAGATTATTAAAATCAGCATCAAAAATTAGTTTGAATGCCATATTCAAAATGACTTTTGATACCGTTACATTAGGTTTTTCCAAAAATGAACCAAATCCTGATTGCCCTGTTGGGAAACAAATCAAAAAAAATTTAGAAAACTTATATGACGATATTAACAAGACAATCAATATACAATTGAACGAAATTACATTGGAAGATTTTGCCAATAAGTTTTAATACTATTTTTTTAAATTAAACTGTAACTTTTTTTATTACTTTTAAATACATATAACTATGAAGATCGCAATTATTGGAGCCACAGGATTTGTAGGCTCAGCAATTTTAGATGAATTAGCAAGCAGAAACCATCAACTTACTGCTATTGCAAGAAACCCAAAAACAGATACCGAAGCAAATTGGGTTTCAGAAGATATCTTTAACACAGACGCATTAGCAGAAACTTTAAAAGGGAATGATGTTATAATAAATGCTTACAATCCTGGCTGGACTAACCCTAACATCTATGATGATTTCATCAATGGATCCAAATCAATTCAAGAAGCTGTAAAAAAATCTGGCGTAAAAAGATTTATCACTATTGGTGGCGCCGGAAGTTTATTTGTTGCGCCAAATTTACAAGCCGTTGACACTCCTGACTTCCCAAAAGAGTATCATGCAGGAGCAACCGCAGCCAGAGATTATTTAAATATTCTCAAAGAAGAAAAAGAGCTGGATTGGGCTTTTTTCAGTCCTGCTTTCGAAATGCACCAAGGAATAACTACAGGAAGAACAGGTAAATATCGATTGGGATTAGAAAATCCAGTTTTTAACGAAGAGCAACGAAGCATACTTTCAGTAGAAGATTTAGCAGTTGTCATCGCTGATGAAGCAGAAAATCCAAAACACCATCAAGTTCGTTTTACCGCAGCGTATTAAGAAGTCAAATAGTTCAACAATAAAACAGTTTCAAGGATTCGTCTTTTGAAACTGTTTTTGTTTTGATTACTTTTACTATCAAAATTAATTATTTTGTCAACCAAAAAAAATAATCCAAGCGCTTTAAATGAAAAAGCTGGTATTTCGCCTCCAGAAATCATCAGTTCCAGTGCTATACACCAAATCAAAATATCCAGAAAGCAACAACCTTCCGCAAAAGAATTAATTGATGGGATTTTGGCAGGAAATATAACGGCACTCAGCCGTGCTATCACATTAATTGAAAGTACTAATATTGCGCATCTGGAGAAAGCAAGCAAAGTAATAAACGGATGTTTGCCTCATGCCAACAAATCAATTCGAATAGGAATCACAGGAGTACCAGGAGTTGGAAAAAGCACTTTTATTGAAGCTTTTGGAAAATACTTAACGAGTTTGGGCAAAAAAGTAGCCGTACTTGCGGTTGATCCAAGCAGCACTATTTCTCACGGTAGCATACTAGGTGATAAAACCCGAATGGAAGAATTGGTAAAAGACAAAAATGCATTCATTCGCCCTTCGGCATCCGGAGAAACTTTAGGCGGTGTTGCAAGAAAAACAAGAGAAACTATAACACTTTGCGAAGCTTGCGGTTTTGACGTTATTCTCATTGAAACGGTAGGTGTAGGCCAAAGCGAAACGGCTGTTCATAGTATGGTCGATTTCTTTTTATTGCTAAAAATTGCAGGAGCAGGAGATGAACTTCAAGGAATCAAAAGGGGGATTATGGAAATGGCCGACGCCATTATTATCAACAAAGCCGATGGTGATAATATTAAAAAGGCACAATTGGCAAAAGTAGAATTCAACAGGGCCTTACATCTTTTTCCGGCAAAAAAATCAGGATGGATCCCAACTACTGCAACTTGTAGTGCTTTGACCCAAGAAGGAATTAGTGGCGTTTGGCAAACTATTTTAAATTATCTTGACTTGGTAAATTCTAATCATTATTTTGTAGAAAAACGCAAGGAACAAAATCAATTTTGGATGATGGAAACCATTGACGAACAATTAAAAAATCATTTTTATATTCAACCAGCCATTATACAGTTATTGGATTCCACTAAAAAAGCGGTTCAAAATAATGAAATATCACCTTTTGCAGCAGCTCAAATTTTATTGGACAGTTATTTTAAGAAATAGTAATCAATTATATTTCATCAAACAAAAAACTGCAAAAGCTAATTGAAAGCTTTTGCAGTTTTTTGTTTATAAAACGATATGCTATAAAAAATTATCCTGATACCATTGTACTTGTGCTTTCAAACCATCGTACAAACTGGTTTTAGGATTATAGTCCAATAATCTTCTGGCTTTGTCTATTACAGCTTTGGTTCTCAATTGATCCCCTGTCCTGGCTTCAACAATTTGCAAATCAATTTTTTTATTTAATATTTGCTCAACAATTTCAATTCCTTGTTGAGTTGTATTTTCTTCCTCGGTACCTAAATTGATAATTTCATTATTGACCACCTCTTCCTTTCCAATTACACTCACTACGCCATCGACAATATCCTGAACATAAGTAAAGCTTCGCAAATGATGCTCACTCCCCTTAAACAAAGGAAACGGAACGTTATTGAAAGCATTCGCAATTAATTTTGTATATAACTTCTCTGGCCTTTCACGTGGTCCATAAACTGAATACAGACGCAAAGAACATGCCTTCAATTGCCCAAGTCTACTGCTTGCCAAAACCAATTGCTCAGCCGCCAGTTTAGTCACCCCATAAAAAGAAGCAGGCGATGGTGCTACAGTTTCATCAAAAGTGGCATGAATTCCATAAATGGAAGATGTGGCAATATTTACAAAAAGAACTAAGTTTTTATTTTTTAAGGCAAAATCGAGTAAGTTTTTGGTTCCAATTACATTGTTTCCCAAATAATCTTCAAAACTGGAAGTAGCAGAAATCCCAGGTTGAGCAGCAAAATGAAAAACATAATCAAAATCAGTTGGCAATTCTTGAAGCTGTTCTGCAAACCTCAAATCTATCTCCTCAATTTCAATTCCTTTAGCATTCAATACACTAGCATTCAACTGCTTCAAAGACACATCATAATAATCGGAAAAATTATCCAAACCAACTACTTCATGACCTAGAGATTGCAGTCGCTCGGCTGTGTGTGAAGCAATGTATCCAGCAGCACCAGTAATTAAAATTCTCATAAACTAAGCTTTAATGATTAATATTGGTAGCAAATAATTTAAATCTCAATTCTATTTTCAACCAAAAAACTTTTCAGTTATTCAATCAAAACAAAGATAAACAAATACAATAGTACGTGATAAAAAATATTTGTAAAACAATCCGTATTAATAAAAAATATACGTAACTTGGTCATTATCATGTATTTAGTTATTTTATTCAGAGACAATAAGATTTCTTAAAATAACATTAAAAAAAAGCCAACAAATAGCACTACCGCTTTAATAAATTATCAACAATACTAAAAAAACGATTCAACACTTAAATTTTTATTAACCCAAAATTTCATTTTATAATGAATAATAAATTTTTAATCTTAATTTCAAGAGAGCCCGTCAATTTAATCCTGATAGCTATTTTTCTCGTTACTCTATTTCAGCTCGGAGCATGGGGGCTTACTGAAACAAGTGAAGCCCGTTATGCAGAAATCGCCAAAGAAATGTTTGAATCTGGCGACTATATTCATCCCAGAAAAATGGGAATTTCACATTATCACAAACCGCCACTTACATATTACATAACCGCCTTAGGCTACGCCATCTTTGGAATTAATGAATTTGGTGCGCGCTTCTTTTTATCAATTGCGCTTTTGGTCCAATTGATTCTGATTTACAAAACCTCTCAACTTTTGTTTAATGACAAAAAAACATCCTTACTATCTGTCGTTTTATATTTTTCAACTCCTTTGTTTTTAGCATCTATCCGTAATTTAACCACCGATGCCTACCTGAACACCTTTGTCATGATGTCGGTCTATTTTTGGCTTCGCTATTTAGATGAAAAAAAATTCTTTTTCCTATTTTATTTATCACTTTCACTGGGTTTCTTCACAAAAGGTCCATTGGTGCTTATTCCAGTTTTTGTCTTTCAATTAACTTGGCTTTATTACAACAAAAAAAGAATCAAATTTTCAGTATATGATTTTTGGGGAATCGTAGTGTTTTTTATTTCCTGCGGTTGGTGGTATTTGGCCGTTATAAAAGAAAACCCAATGGTTTTGGATTACTTTACCAGCAATCAACTTTACCAAAGAATTGCTTCAAACGATGCTTTCAATAGAGGAAAGCCCTTTTGGTATTATATCGTTTTTCTTCCTTTGTCTCTGTTCCCTTGGGTTATATATATTTTTCTGTCTGTAAAAAAAGCAGGCACCACAGTTGTAAAAGGAAAAATTTTATTGACTTCCTTTTTCATAATTATTTTAATTTTTTCACTATTCAAAACCAAACTGATTTTCTATGTTTTACCCTCTCTGCCTTTTCTGATAATGTTTGCTTCAACTCATTTGGTTCGATTAGATGAAATCCATTGGAAAAAATTCACGATTTATCTATACGGCTATTTTACTCTATTGTTTAGTGCCATTTTTGTAGCTATCCTAATTCACAAAGTCGAACTTGAACTTCCTTATGTTTTGATCTTGCTATCCGGAATGTTAGTTAGCATTTTTGGTATAAAGAATGATAACTGGTTCAACAAAAACCTATATACACTTCTAATAAACACGATCTCTTTACTGATTTTCTCAACTTGTTTAATGAGGTCAAACGAATTGCTCATCAACTCCGTAAAACCTATCGCTACTTTTGTGACGGCATTGAAAACAAAAAAAGTGTATGTATATAATTATCTGCTTCCGTCCATGTCTTTTTATACCGATAAAAACATAATAACACTTAATGATGGAAATTACACTTGCAAAAGAGAAATCCAATTCGAACAAAATTTAAACTATAGAAAAACCTATTACAACTTGGAGGAAAACAAAGAAATCAAGCGATTCAAAACCGATTTCAAAACACAAAACACAGTTTTCTTGGTGAGAAAAAAAGAAACATTACCCAAATACATCAAAACAGCAATTACTCCTTTTAGAAACAAAAAATATTTTAACAAATGGATACTTTATTACAATTAAAAACAAAAAGTCACTAAAGACGAAACTTCTTCTTTAGTGACTTTTTGTTTTCAACAGAAATGAAAAATTATTTTTTCACATCCCTCGACTTATATTCTTTCTCTTTATACAAATCTCCCGCCACTATCACATGCGCCAAAGCATCTTTTGCAAATTCTTCATTCAATTTAACCGGAATGAAAGTAGTATCATTTTTGATTTTAAATTGTAGCGGCTTCAAATTGGGTTGCATGATTACCACATTATTTTCAACTCGGAAAGCGTTGATATCATTAAACTGCATTAGGCTTCTTCCTTTTTTTACAGGCTGATTACCGTTTAGATTTCTACCAACCATAGGCGTTTCAAACTGACCTCCAACATAACTTAACAAAGTAGGTGGAATATCGATCTGACTTGCCAATTGACTGTACACTTTACCCTTTGGCACACCAGGTCCCAATATCAATGCCGGAATATGGAATTTATTTATTGGAACTAAATTCTTGCCGTATGTTCGTGTATTATGATCCGCAATAACAATAAAAATAGTGTTTTTAAAATATGCCTCCTTTTTAGCCATTTCAAAGAATTTACCAATTGAAAAATCAGCATATTTCATAGCATTGTTAACCGTTGCCGCTTTTTTATCATAAGGTTTGATTCTTCCAGCAGGATATTCAAACGGTTCATGGTTTGAAGTTGAAAACATTAGAGAAAAGAAAGGTTTATCTCCTTTACTTTTGAAATAATTATTAGCCTTTACTGCCAAATCCTCATCAGAATACCCCCAAGTACCTTTGAAAGCATATTTATTCCCATCAGAATCAAAATCATCCTGATCTACAATATCCTGAAAACTATTACCGTTAAAAAACGAAGCCATATTGTCAAAATTTGACATTCCTCCGTAAATAAAACTAGTCTCGTAACCTTTTCTTTTAAAAGCATCTGCCAAAGTAAAAAATCCTTGCTGAGACCCTCCTAATTTCACAACGCTCTCTGATGGTGATGGAAGAAATCCTGTAATTACTGCTTCAATTCCACGAACACTGCGGGTTCCTGTACAATATAAATTTGTAAAAAGAAGTCCTTCTTTTGAAAGACGGTCAAATTCTGGAGTTAAAGGTTTTCCCCCTAAACTTCCCACATATTCTGCACCCAGACTCTCTTGTAAAAAAACCACTAAATTATAAGGCCTCTTCAAAAGTACTTTCGGGTTCTGAACGTGAAGAAAAGGAATTTCGGGAGTACTAAATTCATTCTCGCCAACCGTCATATATTTTTTTACACGAGCAATAGCTTCTGCTTTCTCCATTTTGCCATACATCTCCGTATTTGCTTCGTTTTTGAGAGAATAAGCAGCAAATGCAACGGTATAAAATGAATTTATGCCTAAAGAATTTGTCAACTGATCCGTCGAAAAAACAGCATTACTTCCATTAATCGGTCGCTTGGAAGCAAGGCTTGAACGTGCACCAAAAAACAATAAAAAAGCAACCAAAGGAAATATTGTCAATTTGCTTTTATAATCTGAATCCTTGGTGTAAAAAAACTCTTTACCTTTTTTGATAGCAAAATACAACGCAATTCCTAAAATTGAAAAAGTAACAATTATCGAAATCAAATAACTTTTCAAAAGCATTCCAACAACTTCTCGTGGATAAATCAGATAATCCAAAAATATTTTGTTTGGTCTTGTATCATATTGTTTAACAAAATCTGGAGTTGCCAATTCGATAAAAAGAATTAGAAAAAGAAATAAAAAACTATAACAAACCAAAAATTTATTGGTGAATCTGATCCATTTATTTGGCAAAAAAGTAATTAAAAGCGCTGGAAGAAACGAAATATAACACAACAGTATCAAATCCATTCGTAAACCAATAGGGAAAATATACCAATAATTATGAGTTTCTACAACTCTGTCCTCAAAAAGAAAAAACAAGAACAAGCGACTTAACGTCATTATGAGTAACCCAAATAAAATGAAATTCAAAATAGGTTTTAGAAAATTGAATTTTCTCATTAACAAAAATTTAAAATTTAAGAGCAATTGAATCTTAAACGATTAATAAAATTATAAAAAAGCGGTTGAATTTTGAAGGACTAGTAAGTATTGAACTACACGTCTTAACCCCTTATTTTTGGAGGGCAAATATAGCTTTGTTTATCTAATAATTCGTTCAAAATTTATTAAAATCATAGCGAGGAATAAAGCTGTAAAACAGCCTTGAAAATTCAAAAAACAATCATTCCTACAATGCTTTTTATCATAACTAATTAAACAACTATTACTTACACTAAACAAACCAGCCTTACTATGTTGTACTGCATTAGTAAACGAGCTTAACAAAAACGAAACACTTTCAAATATTTCAATTATTGATCAAAATAAAAACCGCTCGAAAGAGTTATTTGAAGAATAAAATTTGGAATTGATTCAAATTTTAAGTTACAATACTTTAAAAACTACATGAACTGTCCAAATAAATTTCACAGTCAAACTTATATACTTGCGAATTGCCAAAAAAAAGGTTGCCCATTAGAGATAAAAAACTTTAAATCTAAACGTTAACTATTGTATTTTTAATGAAATAACAACCTGAATCTTCATAAAATTAAATACTTTTGTAAAAACTATCCTAAATATGAATTTTGAATTAACAATCATTATACCTGTTTATAACGAAGAGGATAACCTAGATCGTGTGCATCAAGAAATGAAACAGTTTCTGTCCATTTCGAAGAAAAAGACAAAAATCCTATTTGTCAATGATGGCTCCAAAGACAACAGTCAAGCATTAATTGAAAAAATCTGCAAAGACAACGAAGAATTCACTTTTATTTCTTTCGAAAAAAACGCTGGTTTAAGTGCCGCCATCAAAGCCGGTTTTGATTATACAGACACTCCTTGGGTTGGTTATATTGATGCCGACTTACAAACAGCCCCAGAAGATTTTAACATTCTAATGGAATATACTGGAGAATATGACCTTGTAACTGGGGTACGCTCCAACAGAAAAGATTCCTTTACCAAAAATATGTCATCCACCATAGCCAACGGCATCCGAAGAGCTTTTACGGATGACGGCATGGACGACACAGGTTGTCCCTTAAAAATAATCCGCACGGATATGGCCAAAAGAATCCCAATGTTCAATGGATTACACCGTTTTTTACCAGCCATGATTTTGTTGCAAAATGGTAAAATCAAGCAAACTCCAGTTAGACATTTCCCTAGAGTGGCAGGGGTTTCAAAATTCAATCTTTGGAATCGACTATTGGGACCATTGCAAGATTGTTTTGCTTATTTGTGGATGAAGAAAAAATACATCAATTATAGTGTAGCAAAACAAGGATAATGAACAACATCATCATTTATTCCATAGGATTCATTGCTCAAATTTTATTTTCGAGCAGAATGATATTGCAATGGATTATTTCCGAAAAAAACAAAAAGGTATTGACTCCTGTTTTGTTTTGGGAAATCAGTTTATTTGCTTCTTTTTTATTGTTTGTTTACGGTTATTTTAGACATGATTTCTCAATTATGTTAGGACAGACAATCACTTATTACATTTACATCAGAAACATTCAACTGCAAAATGACTGGAAGAAAATACATGTGGCACTCCGGTGGTTCATTCTTTTATTCCCCGCTTTTATAGTTTGGTATTCCTATAACAATAATGTCTATGATTTAGACAATTTATTAAGAAATGAAGCAATTCCTAAATGGTTGCTTTGGACAGGGATCATAGGCCAAGTACTGTTTACATTGCGTTTTGTCTATCAATGGCTTTATTCTGAAAAGAAAAAAGATTCCGTATTGCCATTAGGCTTTTGGATCATTAGTTTGACTGGATCCCTTATCATATTCATTTATGCCATAATCAGAAAAGATCCAGTATTATTAGCAGGTCACGCCATAGGATTAGTCATTTATACTAGAAATATAATAATCATAAAGAAGGATGTCAAAATTAATTCATAATTACACTTTTTGGCTTTTTGTAGTAGCCTGCTTGATGCTTTTCCCGCATTTAGATGTTATCGAAGTGAACATCATGGAAGCTCGAAACTTTATTACTGCAAGAGAAATGGCAACCCATAATCATTGGATACTGACAACCCTCAATGATTTACCACGTTATGAAAAACCACCATTACCAACCTGGCTAACGGCTGTTTCCGGAATTATTTTTGGATTTGACAGTATTTATGGAATGCGAATCCCTGTTGCGTTAATTACATTATTACTTGTATTTGGAGTTTATAAATTTTCTGAAAAATTAGGTTTATCCAAACAGCAAAGTTTCCACAACGGACTTATTTTGATTACTTCTTTTTACATTTATTTCGCCGGAAGAGACAATCAATGGGACATGTACACCCACAGTTTCATGGTGGTTTGCATATTGTTCATTTGGGATTTATTGAATGGTTCAAAGAAACCTCTTTTTAATGCTGTCATGGCAGGATTATTTTTTGGATTTTCTTTTTTAAGCAAAGGACCAATTTCAGTTTATGCCTTATTATTGCCTTTTTTAATTGCTTATGGTTTTACTTACAAGTTTCACTTGAAAGACAAAAAAATGTACCTTATACTTATTCTTCTATTGGGTATAATCATCGGTTTATCATGGCCATTGTATGTCAAATGGGCAGATCCTGCAACCTATTTAAAAGTGACCAAAATAGAAAGCAGCCGATGGGGAAATTACAACACCAGACCTTTTTATTATTATTGGAGCTTTTTTACCCAAAGCGGTATTTGGACAGTCCCTGCATTTATTGCTTTAATTTATCCGTATTTAAAAAGCAGAGTCAGCAATTTAAAAGCTTATCAATTTACATTAATCTGGACGTTGGCTTCTGTGGTTTTACTTTCGATAGTACCCGAAAAAAAATCAAGATATTTATTGCCTGTTTTAATTCCGATGGCTTTGAACACAGGATTTTATATTGAATACTTGATTAACAATTTCAAAAATATCAGTCTAAAAAAGGAAAAAGGAATTGTTTATTTTGCTTTTGGGCTTATCGGAATCATTTGTATTGCTATTCCAGTTGGAATTTTCATCAAAGTAAAAAATGATTTAGCAGGATTCGAAATTTGGCTAATTGGCCTGAGCTTATCTTTATTAGCAATAGGTTATGTATTAGTTACAAACCTTAGAAACAAAAACTTTGCAAAAGTATTCTACGCAGTAATTGCCGTTCAGATAGCCGTTATTGTTTTTGGAATACCATTCACGGAACTAATTTTAAAAAATCCGGATTACGCCAGTGCAAAAGCAATCAGAGAGAAAGAAAAGAATTTGGGTGTTAGAACCTATGAATTAAATTCTTTTACACCCGAAATTATTTGGGATTATGGCTTCAGCATACCTATATTACTAAATGATGAAACCAATAAACTAAACTTACCCAAAGAGAGTAAATTTGGTTTATTGGCTTTGCAAGCGGACAGTATTGCCTCCAAAAAAGAATTTCAGAATTACAATCTAAAAAGAGTTTCGTATATCGATTTGAATCATGTTCCGAAAGACTCCAAAAAGCACAATGACAGATTGGTTAGAATATACTATATCGTTACGAAGAAATAATTATTCTTTTTCGTAACGTTCCATTTCTCTATCATAAAATTCATTGGCAAGAACAATCAGTCCTTCCATTTCGGCGTTTAATTCGGCTTCATCAAGGTCTTCTGCTTCTTCCATAAATTCAACCTCATCGTCTTTCAAATTGATGATGAATCTTGGGTAATCCAAGTGAATGATAAAAATATCATCTGGAAAATCAGTATTATCTCCCAGTAAAAATTTTGGTAATTCCATGTTTTTAAGTTTAATCGTTTATTTGTTTATTCGGTTAAACGGTTAAACAAATAACCGATTAACCAAAAATTTTATTTATCAGACAAAATAACCGGTGCACTTCCCTTTCCATTCATAAAAATAATTTTAGAATTTGGTGAAGCTGCCAGCTCTTTTTGTGCTTTAATTTGTTCGTATTGCAATTGTTTATCGGTTAATCCCAGAGAAATAATTCTTTGATAATCAGCGATACCTTGTGCTTCCACTCTTTTTCGCTCGGCTTCTTGTTTTTCTTTTTGAAGTACAAAAGTCATTTTTTGAGCATCTTGTTCGGCATTAATTTTACTTTCTATCGATTTTTTAACCGAAATTGGAAGATCAATATTTCGAATTAACAATTGTTCCAAAACTAAACCTCTGCTTTTAAAATCAGATTCAATAGTCTTAAAAATTCGCGCCTGAAACTCATTTCTTTTGGTCGAATACAATGCCACAGCATCATAAAAAACAGCGTTGTCACGTATTCTGGTTCTAGTGATTGGTCTTACTATTTTATCGGTATAATCCACACCAATAGTCTTAAAAATCTTTGGTGCATCGGTAGGAACCACACGATACAGAACAGTCAAATCAATAACTACTTCAAGTCCGTCGTTAGACAAAACACGAATGGCATCATCTCCTGCTTGTGCACCTTCGCCGTGAACAGCAGACATCGTGTAATTTTGTGTTTGAATATCAAATGTGGTAATATCCAAAAGCGGATTGATAACATGTAAACCGCTTTCCAATACATCAGAATCCACACTTCCATAAAGAGACTTCACTCCTACTTGCCCAGCGTCAATTTGCTTAAACATTGAAGAAAAAATTCCTAAAACGATTAGGATAAATCCAATAATCCTTAATAGACCAGTAAATTTAGAAAACGGATTAACATTGTGGCTTAATGCAAATCCAACAATCAGTAAAATTATTCCAAGAATAATAAATAGTATCATTTTATAGTTTTTAATTGGTACGTTGATTATACGTTAAAACCAATTATAAGTTACATTCTTACAAACACTTATTTTCCTGAATTTTCAAGAACCAGCTTTTTTGTCAAACGAGCAAAACGAATATACAAAAACAGAGCCGCCGCAGTCAAACCTGCCAAAAGGCCAATCCAAACACCAACCGCTTTTAAGTCGGTATATTTTCCCAAATAAAAAGAAATTGGGAAACCTACAATCCAATAGGCCACAAAAGTAATGTACATTGGAACTTTCACATCTTGCAAACCTCTCAAAGCACCCAAAACAACTACTTGAATTCCATCAGAAATTTGAAAAATAGCAGCTATCAATAATAATTTCGAAGTGATGAAAATGATTTCCTTATTATCCAAAACCTGAGCAGGATCATTCATATTCAAAAACAAATGCGGCAAGAAATTATGAAAAACAACAAAAATACAAGCAAAAAAAGCTTCAATCATTACCGCCAATAAAAAGATAGATCGCGCAACGATAATCAGGCCTTTATAGTCCGCCAACCCTTTGGAATGACTCACCCGAATCATGGCCGTAACACTCAAACCCATTGCCACCATAAATGTTGACGAAGCAAGTATCAAAGCAATTTGATTTGCTGCCTGACTATTTTTTCCCAATGTGCCCGAAAGCCAAATTGCCGCCGTAAACAAAGTCACCTCAAATAACATTTGCATAGCCGAAGGAAAACCTAGTCCAATAATTTTTTTAATAATTGATTTTTTTATTTCTTTAAAAGTGAAATTTTTAAAATACTGTTTCATAATGGCATTGTGTTTCATTAGATAATGCATAAAAACCACCATCATAATTCTGGAAATCACAGTTCCTAAAGCAGCCCCTACAACTCCCAATTTTGGAAAAATCCAAAAACCATAAATCAATACGTAGTTAAAAAACACGTGCACCACATTGGCCAAAATAATAGAATACATCGAATATTTAGTCAAAGACAATCCATCGGCAAATTGCTTATATCCTTGATACATCACAACCGGAATTAGAGAAAAAGCAACCCAATCAATATAAGGTGCCGCTAGTGCAACCACAGCTGGAGGCTGATTCATAAAATACATCAAGTGCTTCGACAACACAGTCAATATAAACAACGACACACCAAGAATCGTGCACAACAACAAACCATGGTGAAATGTAGTTCTGATTTTCTTATCGTTTTTCTCAGCATCGGCTTCAGCAGTTAATGGTGTTATAGCTGTAGAGAAACCTATCCCTATAGACAAAGCCAAAAAGATAAAACTATTCCCCAAAGAAACTGCGGCCAACTCAGTTGACCCTAAATTTCCAACCATATAATTATCCACAATTCCGATCAAAGTATGCCCAAGCATTCCTAGAATCACGGGATAAGCCAATTTTATATTATATGAGAATTCTTTAGTGTATTGTTCAACGTTCATTTTAATTTATTAAGTCAGCAAAGATAAATAGAAGCTTTCAATTGCATCAACAGTATTAAAAATATAACATCCGTTTTTTAGATATTTTTTGCGTAAATCAAGTAATTCTATAACAGTAAGCAATAATTCTATAACATTCCAGGCAAATCCTAACCTTACATTTGCAGGGTAGTTCTGATACAAATAAACAGAACCAATTAAAAAAATACCCAAAATTTCAATTATGAAAACTACAGTAAAAATTAAAGCATTATTTACATTCGCAATCGCACTATTCTTTGCAAACAATTCACAAGCTCAAGATACAAAAAGCTTCAATCAGGGATTCCGTTTAGGAATTGGTCTTAACGGAGGAATACCAACAGACAATGATGATTACGACTGGTCTTTGGGTGGAGATGTTCGCCTTCAATATGATTTAGCACCAAGAGCATCTCTAACACTTACAACAGGTTTTACTAATTTATTCGTTGACCCAAATGTAAAAGATTTAGGCTTCATTCCAGTAAAAGCTGGTTTTAAAGCTTTCATCGGTGGAAATCAATTTTATCTTTTAGGAGAAGTAGGTGGTGGTTTTGCAGTAACCAACGGTTATGACCAAAACACTTATATCTGGTCACCTGGAGTTGGATATGCTACTAAAAATATTGATTTAAGTTTACGTTATGAAGCTTATACAGATTATGATACTGATCAAATTGCATTACGTGTAGCATACGGATTTGATTTGTAAAAAAATAATTCGCCAAAAAAAGGCCTAATAATTGCAATGCCCCCGAAAAGTTAGAAACTATTTGGGGGCATTTTATTTATTTATATTCTAGCTTCTTATCCGTCAGGGTCTTCATAAAAGCAATTAGCTGTTTCTTTTCTAATGGCGTTAAATTTAATTTATCGATTGGCAACGTTTGATTGGATAAATTAAAACCCAAACCATTTCCACCGCCTCCATCATAGAAATCAATTACTTCTTCCAACGTTTTGAAAACACCATTGTGCATATAAGGAGCAGTTAATGCAATATTTCGAATCGTTGGTGTTTTAAACGAATAGCGATTCACTTCTGCTTTTGTCAAATCAAATTTACCCAAATCTTCATCTATCTTTTTGTCTTTTCCAGGAACACCTAGAACTTCACTCTCAGACCTATCAAAATTAGGGGGAACAGTCCCATTTGTCAAAGGGATAAAATGGCAGGTTGCACATTTGGCTTTACCTGCAAAAAGATTAAAACCAGCTATTTCATCAAGATTAAATTTTTCTTCCCCTCTCATATAACCATCAAATCTTGAATCATAATTACTTAAAGACCGAATGTATGATGCCAATGCATTTTTGATTGCAAAAGCAGTAATTTCTTTGTTTGGAAATGCTTTCTCAAAATTGGCAGCATATTTTTCACTCTTTTTTAAATCCAAAGCTGATTTCTCCAAAGACCCGTGCATTTCGTTCTCATTTGTAATCACGGCAATTGCCTGATCTTCTAGATAATTCACTCTCGAATCATAAAAAAAGCTACGCTGAAAAGCAATATTGGAGAGCGTTGGCGTATTCCTTTTTACCATTTGTTTTCCATCCAATGTAACTGCTTTTTCCATACCATCGGTAAAAGCTTTGTCAGCATAATGACAAGAAGCACAAGAACGAGTATTGTTGCCTGATAAAACAGGATCATTAAACAACAATTTACCCAATTCTATTTTCTCCTTTGTCGTTTTATAATCCGGAAATCCTGAAAAAGCTTCTGCATCAAAAGCATTTTTATCGAATAATGTCTGAGCTCCAACTTTCAATCCTCGACTTTCCTTAAAAAAAGGAATTTTCAAATCCGATTGCAATTCATAAATTGCTTTACTCAAAGGATTCAAATAATTTTTAATAAAATAGGCGCGGTCAAATTCATTAAACTTCAAATTTTTATTCAAATAATCTTTTCCTTCTTTTAATATTTTTAAAGTCGTCGAATTTTGTCCATTCTCATCATAAATAGCTAACTGTTTTTCGATACATTCCAATGAAGTTATCGCTTCTGGTAAAGAATTCAGGGCAATCGGAGAATCAAATCCCGTTATCCCCAATGTAATTATTCTAAAAACCTCCAAACGCATCGCATCAAAAACAGAAGCATCTGTTAACTCATTGGTTTTCGAAATCATTTCCAAACGGTACACATTAGCGGTGAGAATACCTATTTCTTTTAGAATTTCATTTTTGGCATTCTTATCATATACCGGAAAAAAAAATTCCTCAATAACCTGAAGTCCTGCTGGAGGAACTGTAATCCCTTCGTCATCTTCATATTCATCAAGAGCTGGACCGTTTATCGCTTTGGAAACTGACGGAAAAAAATATTCACTAATAGATTCAACTCTTTTATAACTCTGATGTGCTTTTAAAAATTGGTTTTGCAATTGCTTTTGAGTTGCTCCATTTTCGACTAAATGTTGTAGTTGAACAACATTTTTTTGCAAAAAAACCAAATCCGATTTGTACAAATCATTAATTTGCTCGGCTTTGGGCTTAGATTCGGAACAAGAAAACAGTAAAAAAGAGATAAAAAGGAAAACAATATTTTTCATATAAATGATTAAAAATGTAAAAAACAGAAACCACGATTTCAAGACAAAATCGTGGACTTCTGAAAAAAATAAAAAAAGTAAATTATCTAGCTAACCCTTTAATCAATACAATTTGGCTTGCTTGATTTTCATTTGGACGGCCATTTCCTCCATCAATATTTTTATACTTATCTCCAGTCCAAGTATGCGGTTGAACACTTAATAAAAAAGTATCATCTATTCCCAATTGCTCAGATACATCGATTAAAGCACCATATTCCCAATCTCCAAACTTAGAAGTTCCACCAACATTATATTTGGCTGCATCTGTTGCTGTACGACGGTGATCTAATTCAACTACCACTTTTAGTTGTTTTGTCGCAATATTGTACTGATAAATATAGGCGTCATGTGTTTCATCACCATAACCATTTGCATCTTCTTCTACATAAACATAGTTTTTAGTTACACAAATATTATCTGGATTTTGAAATTTTCCGGCAATCCCAGTACGATCGTCTCCGTCAAGTAACACCTGCAAAGTTCCTGACAATGGATTTGCGGCATCCAAGTTCAATTTATAAACTCTACCATATTTGGTTCTGGACGCATCAGCATTTGTTTTAACGTAATCTTGACCCGTAACATTAAAGTAAATTTCACGATCGGCAGCATCGCCACCTTTTCTATAATCAAGGTCTTCCACTCTACCAAATTTGATGGCAGATAATGTATTTACCGCAGCATTGATTTGTGCCCCAGTCAAAGTAGTATGATTTTCAATTTTCACAAAAGAAACTGGATAATCTTTCCCCGTAACCATATCTTTCTCTCTTTGGTTACCATCCGTTCTTTTCATCATGTACAATGAACCGTTTGTAAGATCCCCAACTGTATTCGCCACATACATAAACAATTGACCTCCATAAGTTCCAGAATCATCATCACCAATGACTACCACCGTTTTACCTGCAAAAGCAGTTTTTCTTAAAGGCAAAGCATTTTCGGCGCTTAGGCGTCCAAAACCAGGCAACTCTTTAGAAACACTTGCCGATCCTACATCCCCATAAGGATTCAAGGCATGTGTACGAGACTCTTCTCCAGATTCACCACAAGTTAGGTAAGTTGGTCCAAAACCATGTTCTGCAGGAGTAGCCATTGTAGCACCGCATAATCTCCAAGTACCTCCTTTTGAATTCAATAAATACTCTCCTTTTACCGGCTTAAATGTTTTGTCCAATGTTATTCTGGATACCGAAAAGTTATCTTCCTGATTTACTAAAAATGTAAAAGTCCCATCTTCATTTTTCAATAATCCGGAACCATCTGCAGAGCCTCCAAAAACATAATTTGGACTTCCCGCCAAAACATCGTCAGAACTAATAACAGAAAACAATTCCAGTTTCTCAAAACCAGCTTGTTTTTTCAATAAAACTGGTGTTACTGATTGATTGGCTGCCAAAACAGTGCTGTTAATTGGATTCTCTTCTGCATTTTTATCATCGTTACATGATACTAATGATGCAACTGCAAGCATCGATAGAATAATTTTTTTCATTTGGTTGTTTGTTTAAATTCGACACAAAGAAACCTCCATATTTTTAACTGAAAATGAACTGAATATTAACAAAACTTCAACAAAATCTAACTAAAACAAGTAAAATATCAATTATTTTACACAAACCTGCAAAACATCAAAGAAAACAAAGATTCAAAAAACCACCTATTTTCTCCGTAATCCCTTTCAAAACAAAGGTTCAATTTCCCTCTCCCAACAAAAAAGACTACTTTTGGGGAGCTAATCCAGCTGTTCGCTATAATCTTTTTCAAGAACTGCTTTTTTTCTAAGTCCTTGCAACAGCTTCCTCCGGTCGCTTTGCCAGTACAAGAAAAAAATAGCTGTTCTTTTCAAAAGGATTTCCACTTCCATCTGGGCTAGGGCATTCATTTTCAAAACAACTTTTCATGGAAAAATTCACACTTGAAATCCTTTTTCACATTATCGGAATTGGTTCAGCATCGGGACTCATTTACAAAGACAACAATTTATTCATCATAGGCGACAACAGCGGATTTCTATACGAATACAGCATAGAATCCAAAAATCTGCAACGCCACGAAATCATAGAAAACGCCACCGAAAATATTGCCAAAAGTGAAAAACCCGATTTTGAGGCCATCACCCATTATGGAGACAATCTCTATGTTTTTGGTTCTGGGTCAACTGCAAAAAGGAATAAAATGATCCAAATCAACACGCTTGAAAAAGAAATAAGCACTAATGACCTCACTGATTTATATTCGGTAATGCAAAGTTTTGGCGAAATAAAACCCGAAGATTTCAATATAGAGGGCGCTGTTTATACAGGAGAAGAATGGTACTTATTCAACCGAGGCAACGGAAAATCAGCCAAAAATGTATTGTTTACCATCCAAGGAAAAAATTTGATTAATGAATTCAACATCCTTTCCAACAATTATAAATTACCCAAAATAAAAGGAGTGCGAAGCAGTTTTACCGATGCCGCTACGATCGACAATAAAATTTACTTTTTATCAACTGCCGAAGACACTGATTCCACATACCATGATGGAGAAATATTAGGTAGTTTTATTGGGTGCATCGACATCAAAACCATGAAAATCGATTTCACCAAAAAAATCAGTGACACCCATAAATTTGAAGGACTAACGGTTTATAAAAATTCTCCAGACGCAATTGAGTTTCTACTTTGTGAAGATAATGACACCGAAGTATTGGAAGCCAATATTTATAAATTAACATTAAACAAAAAACATTAAAAGTAAAATAATGAACGACTTAAAAAATAAAAATGCCCTAATTACGGGTGCTGGAAAAGGAATTGGTAAGGCAGTTGCCCTTGCTTTGGCAAAAGAAGGTGTAAACGTAATTTTATTGGCTCGAACACAATCAGAAATTGATGAAGTAGCAAAAGAATCAAGCACGTTCGGCGTAAAATCATTAGCCATAACCGCCGATGTTGCCAATATCAACTCCGTAAATTCAGCTGTAGAAAAAGCCTTAGCTGAATTTAAAACCATTGACATTTTAATCAATAACGCCGGAATTGCTGCTTTTGGTAATTTTTTAGAATTAGAGCCAGCCGATTGGGAACGCATTATTCAGGTTAATTTAATGGGAACGTATTATGTAACCCGTGCTATTTTGCCCAACATGATTGAAAGAAAAACAGGAGATATTATCAATATTTCCTCAACAGCAGGATTAAACGGAAATGCATTAACTAGTGCGTATAGTGCTTCTAAGTTTGCTGTTTTGGGATTGACAGACTCTTTGATGCAAGAAGTACGTAAACACAACATTCGCGTTACCGCTTTAACGCCAAGTACTGTTGCAACCGATATGGCAAAGGAATTAAACCTTACTGATGGAAATCCTGAAAAAGTAATGCAATCTGAAGATATGGCTGAATTAATCATTGCCCAGCTAAAATTAAACCGACGCGTATTTATTAAAAACAGCAGTATTTGGTCAACAAATCCTTAGCCAATAACAACGTAAACTAAAAAACGTCAACTAAAAACTGCTTCTTTTAAATTTGCCAAAATGCATTAGTTTACAAAGTAAATGGTATAGAATTTTGAGATAATAGCTATGGGGGAAATATTCAGTAATAAATAAATGTATAGATATCAAATATTTATAAATCTAAAAAAACAATAAAAAACAGATTACTTCTAAAAATATAGACAAGTATTTAATTTATTTTGACAATGATGAGCTCGATATTGTATCGGGCTCATTTTTTTAAATATAATTACTGCATTATTGTATAATTTGATGTGTTGTACAATCTTTTGCATAACTCCTAATACTTGCATTTTTTTTAAACTTAATTAGAATGCTTGTATAAATTGATTGAGAAATGGATTTCATATTAACTCAATGACAATAACAAATTTGATGTAAATGTTAAAATAAAGTTAATTTTAAGTACTATGCGATACACAATACCTTTTTTAAGATATATATTTGCATAGGATATTATTATATGATTTTAATATCTACAAAAAACAACCATCAAAAAAAAAAACAATCAAAAATCAAGTATCATGAAAAATTCAATTTTAATCTTAGGAATCACATTAGTATCTCTATCTAATATTTGTAAAGCTTCAAACACAATAAACAGTCAAGTTGCTACGTATCAAGCAATAGTTTCTTTGAGCGAAAATGACACAATAACATCAAATGAAAAAACAGCAATAGTAAAACCCGAAGTAATTATGGATTCTGAAACTTTTAATCCAGAAACTGTAATTGGGTCCAATTCTAAAACGGTTAACGAAATTATTTCTGAAAACGATAAACTAACAGAAAACACAACTTCGGATGAAATAGAATTTATAGTTTTCGAAGATTCCATGAAAGATATTATAGCTCAATCTGACTTAATAATTGAGAATACAGTTTCAAATGAAGCTTATCCACTTTCTATTGAAAACACTATTGAATCTGAAATAACGCAACTTGAAATGATTATTGAAAGTTCTGTCTCTGATGAAGTTAGTCCTTTGAACTTTAAAGAAATTAATAAAAACACGTTTTTGCAAAACAACTTGAATACAAAAACTTTTGTTGGAATGAATTAATAATAGTAAAACAACAAGTAGCTAAATTAGGGCAGGTATAAAGTTTACCAAATAAAAAAGCACCATTATAAAAGTATAATGATGCTTTTTTTTATGTTCAAAAATCGTTTTTATCTTAAATTTTAAACCTCAACATTCAAAAATTCCATTCGAACGCTTCCGTCTTCATCAATTTTTGTCAAATTGATTTCGTGCAAAGTGTTAACCAATTCCGGGTTCCAAGGCGTTTTCACTTTTACGTAGTTCTCGGTAAAACCATGAATATAACCTTCTTTATTTTCACTTTCAAAAAGAACAGTTCTATTGGTTCCCAACTGGCTTTCATAAAAAGCACGACGTTTTTTAACTGATAAACCTCTTAGCATTTTGCTTCGTTTGGCACGAACGTTTCCAGGAACAACTCCTTCCATTTCGGCAGCTTCTGTATTATCACGCTCCGAATAAGTAAAAACATGCAAATACGAAATATCCATTTCATTCAGAAAATGATAGGTTTCCAAGAAATGCTCGTCAGTTTCTCCCGGAAATCCAACAATCACATCCACACCTATACAAGCATGTGGCATCACTTCCCTAATTTTGTTCACTCTTTCGGTATAGACTTCACGCAAATAACGGCGTTTCATTAACTTCAAAATATCATTGCTTCCCGATTGCAGCGGAATGTGAAAATGAGGTACAAAAGTTCTGCTTTTAGAAACAAATTCAATCGTCTCATTTTTCAAGAGATTAGGCTCAATCGAAGAAATACGCAATCTTTCAATCCCTTCAACTTCGTCTAATGCCTTAACTAATTCCAGAAAAGTATGTTCGTGTTTTTTATTACCGAATTCCCCTTTTCCATAATCCCCAATATTGACACCTGTCAGGACAATTTCTTTGATATTTTGCTTCGAAATTTCGAAAGCATTCTTCAATACATTCTCCAATTCATCACTTCTCGAAATTCCACGCGCCAAAGGAATTGTGCAATAGGTACATTTATAATCACAACCATCCTGAACTTTTAAAAAAGCACGTGTTCTGTCCCCAATCGAATAACTGCCTACATAAAAATCGGCTTCGGCTATCTCACACGAATGCACTTCACCAAAATCATTCTTTGACAAATCATTGATATAATCTGCTAGTTTGAATTTTTCAGTCGCTCCAAGAACCAAATCAACTCCATCAACATTGGCCAATTCTTCTGGTTTCAACTGTGCATAACAACCTACCGCAGCGACAAAAGCCTTATCGTTCAACTTCATTGCCTTGCGCACCACTTGTTTGAATTGCTTATCGGCATTTTCTGTAACCGAACAAGTATTGATTACATACATATCAGCCACTTCCTCAAAATCAACTCGATCAAAACCTTCATCTTCCAAATTACGTGCAATGGTTGATGTTTCCGAAAAATTCAGTTTGCAACCAAGCGTGTAAAAAGCAACTTTTTTTCTATTCTCCATAATTAACCTTAAATTAATGAAATCGTTGTCAAAAAATTTAAGTGCGCAAATTTACGAACAAAAATTTACACTGTAAAGCCGATGATTATTTATATTCATATCATTTCCAACCGTTAGGCACAATAACATGATATTGTCATTTAAACTAATGATGTTATGCACTTTAAAAAAGCTTTATTTTTCTCTTCAAGGTTTTGTTCTTATTTAATTAAATACTAATTTCACAATTCCAAAAACAATTCAACGGCACTAACTTTATCTTATACCAAATAAAGCTCCTGTGTTCCGTTATTCGAAATTTCAAAAACTAATTATTTAAAAAAAATAATTTAGTAGGAAAGTAATAATATATGATTTTATCTGTTTAAAACATGGATTAAATTATTAGTGACATTACATTTCTTGTAATTGAATTTACCTTAATCTTTAGAGGAATCATACTTAAGAAACAAAAAACATACTATTAACAACAATAAATGGGATCGCCGAAAACCATAAAGAGTAGGTCAATATTAAATAAACAAAAACAAAATGAAATCGTTCTGCCTCACAATCTCCCTACTATTCATTACACTTTGCTCACAAGCTCAAAATGCCCCATCAATAGCAACTAAAAACCCTTTCCCAACAATCAGTACTTTGACTGCATGGGCTAGTTATAATTCACAAGAAAAATTCAATCTTGACATCAGAAGTCTTGGTTTTAAATTTGAAGAAAAATCAGTTGAAACGGCATCAACTGCCTATACTTATATCAGGAAAGTTTCGGTGGACAACATCAACTATACGGACAGAATCGTTTACAGAATCGCTAACGATAACTCAGCAAGCATAATTTCATTGGTTACCGCTTCTACCGATTTAGTTTCTTTTTACACTCCACAATTGACAGGTTATAAAACAGGAAAATGTGACAACGAAATGTCAAAAGACAAGAAAACAACTTGTACTTGTTATGACAATGGTAAATTCAACATCGATGTATGTGACGAAAGGGTAAAACTTACGATGGGTGACGGAAATAATTATTTTATTTCGGTTGCTAAAAAATAAAAAAACAATGTGGTAGGTACGTTTCCATACAACTACAAAAAACCCATAAAAAATCCGTCTCATTCAACAACGAGACGGATTTTTAATTTTGTAAAAAAGGTTTTTTTATAAATTTGGATTTTTCATTTCATATGAAGTTAATATTTGTTTTTTATTGGAATATGGTATCGCCATTCTTCATTCAAATTTACGATTTGGAATCATGGTGATTTCATACCAAACTTCTTCTTCTCCATCGTATTCAAAGGAATTGACATAATGCATTCCCAGTTTTCCCAGTATATGTCTTGAACCTTTATTTCCTGCATCTGCGTAAGCATAAAGAACTTCCACTTTCATTTCATTAAAGGCAAAATCAACAAAAGCCAATCCAGCTTCGGTAGCATACCCTTTCCCCCAATGCTTTTGTATAAAACGATACCCTATCTCATAAAAATTTTGATGATTATTGATAGTCTCTTTAATCAATTTTATACCGGACCAGCCAATAAATTCATTGGTTTTCTTAAGGATTACAGCCCAACGACCAATACCGTTATCTACATATTGCTTTCTTATATTTTCGATCATTAGCCTACTTTCATCAATATGCTTTACAGGCTTATTTCCTAAAAAACGATGCACTTCAGGATTCGAATCCAATTCGAACATTCCTTCATCATCTGAAGCAATCATTTCCCTTAATATCAACCTTTCGGTTTCTATATAGGATTTCATTAATTTAAATTTAAAATATAACGTTTGATTACCTCCGCAACTCCATGATCATTATTGGAAGCGACAATTAAATCGGCTTTATCTCTTAATTCTGGAGTCACATTGTCCACCCAAACACCTAAACCAGCATATTCAACCATTGTCAAATCATTTCCTGCATTTCCAACAGCAATAATTTCACTTTGATGAATATCTAATTTCTCAGCCAATTTTTTCAGACTGTAGGCTTTATCTATTCCCTGTTGGGCGACTTCAAGAAAGAAAGGCTTTGACATCGACACACTTAAATGTGGCATGGCCAGTTTCAAATCATCTTCAACCGTTTTTAGATAGGATGGTTCTTCAAGCAGAATACATTTCACAGCATTCGATTGTACAGCGCCCTTAAAGCTCACTACTTTATTATGTGCCAAACCTGTAATATGTTTTTCAATATCTATATATTCCGAATCGGTTTCACTGACAATTTCATCATTTACATAAGTAATGATATGTGTTTTGCTTTTTAAACTATAGTCATACAATTCATGGATTTGTTCCTTGGTCAAGGTTTGCTCAAAAAGAACTTTATCTTCTTTCAGATCTGTAATTACAGCTCCATTGTAGGATAGCATAAATGAATTATAATAGTCCATTTTCAATTCTTTAGCATAAGCTGTCATCGCAGAAGTGGGCCTTCCTGATGCCAAAACCACATATACTCCCAATTCCTGGGCTTTAAAAATCATTTCTTTATTCTCATCTGATATGGTATGGTCGTCGGTCAACAACGTGTCATCCATATCCAAAACAAGCATTTTGTATTTCACTTCTTTCATTATATAAATTTTCGGCTAATAAATTATAAATTAATAAATTACAATTATTATGCCATTAAAAAACCCTGACACTAATAAGTCTCAAGGTTTAAAAAAAATCATTCTATTCAATTAGATATTCAACCTAAATTCTTCGATAACCGGATTTGCTTTTGCAAAATCAGTTTCTTGGATAAAAACCTCAACAGCTGCGTCTAAGTTTGGAAAACCTGACATTCTAGCCGATTGAACATTATTTTTAACTGTAGTTTCCACTCCAACGGCTTCAATTTTTTCTTGTAAAGCCAATGCCAAAATTTCACTTCCCGAAAATACTTTCATTAATCCCATGATGCTTTTATTTTTTTAAATTATTATTATATCAAATCATTAAACTAAAAGCACCTTAAAACCTGTCCGTTCGGAGTTCTGCTTCCTGCCTTCTGATTTATTGTTAATTTTTTACTCCTCCTCGTCATCATCAATTTCTTCGTCTTCTTCTTCAAAATCATCTACGTCTGGATTTACTGATTCTTCTTCTTCCAAATCCTCCTCGTCTTCGTCATACTCTTCCTCAAAATCAAAAACATAAGGCTCCAACAACATTTTATCGGCCAAGATTTCAATTCGTTCGGTCAATTGGTCAGTAAAAATAATACGTTGCGTTTTGGCAATACTATTTGAGATTCGCATGATTTTTGTTTCATGACGCAATTTCAAAATCGGGTCTGCATCATCAAGAATGAACATTCTCAATCGATTTACATTATATCCCGCTGTGGTAAACATATCACTCAATTTATTTGGAGTACCTATAAGAACATCAATACCTGTCGAAATATAGTTCTTATCATATTCCATATCGCCTTTATCATGAACACCATATACTCTCAAATTGGTAAATTTTCCAAACTTCTCAAAAAGTTCTTCCATTTCAAGAACCTTAGTTTTGTCTTCGACGATAATTAAGGCACGAGGTGATTCTTCTCCTTCACAAACCAATTGCTGAATTACATTCATCACAATAGTTGTTGATTTTCCCGAACCTTTTGGCGAAACAATAATTGCATCTGCACCACTTTTTATAGTCGAAAAAGTTTCTTTTTGCATCTCATTAGCTTCAGTCAACCCGCTATCAATTAAGGCTTCTTGCAATACTTGATTTATTTTCTTTAGTTTCATTTTTTTTTAGTAATTAGGCATAAGACATAAGCCAAAAGCTAATGAATTATTACATAAAATATTCTTGTTTTTTTATTCTACTTTATTTACTGGCAAAAGCTTTAACATCACTTTCGGAAATTTCGTTTCCACCAAGGATAATTAAGCGTTCTACCACGTTTCTTAATTCACGAATATTACCCGTCCAATCGTATTCTTGCAATAAACGAATGGCTTCTACTGAAAAATGCTTTACCGCATTACCTTGTTCGATTGCAATTTTATTTGTAAAATGCTCAATCAAAGAAGGAATATCTTCCCTCCTATCATTTAAGGAAGGAACTTTTATGAGAATTACAGCCAAACGATGGTATAAATCTTCTCTAAAACGGCCTTCTGCAATTTCAGTTTTTAAATCTTTATTGGTGGCAGCTATAACACGCACATCAATTTTTATATCACTGTCTGCTCCTACTCTTGTTATGATTCCTTCTTGTAAAGCTCTCAAAACTTTGGCTTGGGCTGACAAACTCATATCCCCAATTTCATCCAGAAAAATTGTCCCTTTATTGGCTGCTTCAAATTTTCCTGCGCGATCTTTTACCGCCGATGTAAAAGCGCCTTTTGTATGGCCAAACAATTCACTCTCTATCAATTCACTTGGTATTGCGGCACAATTCACTTCTACCATTGGAGCGCTGGAACGATCGCTTTTGTCATGCAACTGATGGGCAACCAATTCTTTTCCGGTTCCATTTGGTCCGGTAATCAAAACTCTTGCATCGGTTTTAGCTACTTTATCAATCATGACTTTCACCAGATTGATTGGTTCGCTATCTCCAACTATTTCATATTTTTTACTGACTTTCTTCTTCAGAATTTTATTCTCAACAACCAGTTTTTTCTTGTCCAATGCATTTCGGACAGTATTTAGCAATCGGTTTAAATCAGGTGGTTTTGAAATATAATCAAAAGCCCCAAGACGCATGGTATTGATTGCCGTTTCCATATCACCATGCCCTGATATCATTACGATGGGAATTTCGGTATCGATCTTTTTTACGGCTTCAAGCAATTCAACGCCATCCATTTTTGGCATTTTTATGTCACATAAAACCAAATCATAGTCGTTTTCTTTTATTTTTTCAAGTCCTATAACACCATCTTCGGCTACATCAACTTCATAAGACTCATTTTCTTCGCAAAGTATTTTGGCTAATACTCTCCTGATGGCTTCTTCGTCTTCGATAATTAGAATTTTCGACATAAATAACTTTTTTATTTTGGCTTTATAACTTAACTATTCAAATAACCTTTAATATTTTAACCATTTATACAACTCTTTCCAACTCGGCTTTTTTCCATACATCAAAATTCCAACACGGTAAATTTTGGCAGCAAACCAAACTACACCAAAAAACGTGGCGAACAACAAAGATACGGAAATTGCAATTTGCCACCACGGTACTCCAAAAGGAATACGCATTAACATTACTATTGGTGATGTTAATGGTATCATTGAAAAAACTACTGCTATAGTTCCATGGGGATCGTTAATAACCGTAAAAAAACCAATATAAACACTAAGCATCAATGGCATTATAATAGGCAAAAGAAATTGTTGCGAATCAGTTTGATTGTCTACAGCAGCCCCAATTGCGGCATAAAAAGAGCTATAGAGAAAATATCCTCCAATAAAATAAACCACAAAACTGATCAAAATACTGGCGATAGGCAGATTCCATAATTCTTTGATATACATTTGGGCAGTTCCTGAAAATTCTTGCTGAGCAACATGCATCATTTCTGGAGAAACTCTAGACGTTGGACCGATATTGACACCAAAAAATGCAGAGGCAGCAAACATCAATGACAAACCGATAACAGTCCAAATTAAAAATTGCAGTAAACCTGCCAATGAAGTTCCGATAATTTTTCCCATCATAAGTTGAAAGGGTTTCACCGAGGAAATGATAATTTCTACAATACGATTCGTTTTTTCTTCGATTACAGAGCGCATTACCATATTCCCATAAATGATTATGAACATCATGATAAGATAACCAAAAGCACCACCTATTGCAATTTTTATTTCGTTAAGCCCCTTGATACTTTCTTCACCAGATGCTTTAGAAAGATTTAAAACCACTTCGGCCTTGGCTCCTTTTATTGCCAAAGTGTCCAAATGCGCCATTTCGAGATTATTTTTGGTCAACTTATCGGCAATAATTCCTTGGGCTTTCTCGATAAAAATAATACTAGGACTATTATTGGAAATCAATTGAATTTTATTTTCCAAATCTTTGTTACTTGTCGTCTTTGGAATATAAAGTAAGGCTTCAAAATCTTCTTTAGCAATACTGTCTTTAAGAGCCTGAACATCAATTGCCGACAAATCCAAGTATCTGTATTCACTGTCTTTATTATTCTGAGCTACAAACTCGTTGACAAACAAACCCGATTCATCATGAATTGCAATACGTTTTGTTTCGGCTTTCATAGAGCTTAAATACGCAACAAAACCAGCAATCGCAACAAACAGCAACGGACTTAAAAAAGTCATGACAACAAATGACTTATTGCGAACTTTGGCAATAAACTCTCTTTTTATGATTAATGAAATAATGCTCATTTATATAGATTATTCGATTTTTAGATTATTTGATCATTCGATAGATGGATTGTTGGATTGTTGATTTTTAATCGAAAAGTATAAAAATCCAATTAATCTATCCTGTTACTGTTTGAATAAAAATATCATTCACGCTTGGAATTTTTTCGACAAAATGCATAACCTGACCGCGTTGAGACAAGACATTCAGCAATTCGTTTGGTGTGGCATTCCCAAGTTGGATTTCCAATTTTATTTCATCATTCAAGGATTTAAAATTGGCTTGGCCTACTTTAAATTTTTGGGTAATGTCAAACATCAAGCCTTCTACATTGTCAGACAGGATACCAACTTCAAAACTATTGGTCTTGAATTTTCTTTTTACATCAATCAGCTTGCCTTCTATTAGCTTATTCGATTTGTGGATGAGTGCAATATGGTCACACAGCTCTTCCACACTTTCCATTCTATGGGTAGAAAAAATAATCGTGGCACCTTCATCTCTCAATGCCAAAATTTCGTCTTTGATAACATTGGCATTTACAGGATCGAATCCGGAAAAAGGCTCGTCAAAAATCAATAATTTTGGTTTGTGCAAAACACAAACCACAAACTGGATTTTTTGCGCCATTCCTTTCGACAATTCTTGAATTTTTTTATTCCACCACCCTTGAATCCCCAAGCGATCAAACCAATATTCGAGTTGTTTTTTGGCTTCGGCTTTGGACAATCCTTTCATTTGTGCCAAATACAAACATTGCTCGCCTACTTTCATAGTGCTGTACAAACCTCTTTCTTCAGGAAGATATCCAATGTGTTGTATGTGTTTGGGTTGAAGCTTTTCACCATCAAGGATGATTTCGCCACTGTCTGGCATCGTAATTTGGTTGATAATTCGAATTAGTGAAGTTTTTCCTGCTCCATTTGGGCCTAAAAGCCCATATATACTTCCTTTAGGAACGGTCAATGAAACTTCGTTAAGCGCTACATAATCACCATATTGCTTTACGACTTTATTTACTTCAAGTATATTACTCATGCTGTTTTTTTAATTGGCGTAAAAGTAAATAATTTCGAGCCTAAATTCTCTTAATTATACATTAAAAAACCCATCCTTAACGAATAAAGGATGGGTTTGTATTTTATTGTTTCTAAAAGTTATGAAAACATATCTTTCACTTTTTCGAAAAATGATTTTTCCGATTTCTCCGGGTTTGGAGTAAAGTTATCATCTGTTAGCGCTTTTTCAAAAAACTGTTTTTGCTCTTTGTTTAAAGTTTTTGGAGTCCAAACATTTACATGTACAAGTAAATCTCCACTTCCGTAACCATTGATACTTGGAATACCTTTTCCTTTTAATCTCAAGATTTTTCCAGATTGAATTCCTTCTTCCAGTTTGATTCTTACTTTTCCGTTTACGGCATCAATATCTTTTGAAATTCCAAGAACGGCTTCTGCGAAACTAATATATAAATCGTAGTGCAGGTTTTCACCTTCACGTTTCAAGAATTCATGCTCAATTTCTTCAATAACAACAATCAAATCTCCCGGAACACTGTTTCCTGGAGCATCATTTCCTTTACCGGAAACTTTTAATTGCATTCCGTCCACAACACCTGCTGGAATTTTTATAGAAACGGTTTCGTCTTCTACAACCATTCCTTGAGAATCGGCATTGCTTGGTTTTTTGTCCAAAATTTGACCAGAACCACCACAAGTAGGACAAGTTGAAGCCGATTGCATTCTACCCAAAATCGTGTTGGTAACTCTCATTACCTGACCTTGACCATTGCACGTTGAACACGTTTTATAGCTTACACCCTGAGCTTGAACTTTACGTTTAACTTTTACTTTTTTCTCAACACCATTGGCGATTTCTTCCAGAGTTAATTTTACTTTAATACGCAAATTACTTCCTTTTACGCGACGAGGACCTCCGCCTCCGCCTCCGCCAAATCCACCAAATCCACCACCGAAAATATCTCCAAATTGACTAAAGATATCATCCATATTCATTCCGCCATGACCTCCGCCAAATCCTCCGGAACCGTCAAATGCTTGATGACCATATTGATCGTATTTTGCTTTTTTGGCAGGATCACTCAATACTTCATAAGCTTCGGCAGCTAATTTGAACTTTTCCTCTGCCTCTTTGTCGCCAGGATTCTTGTCAGGATGGTATTTCAATGCACTTTTTCTGTATGCCTTTTTAATTTCAGCAGCATCTGCACCTTTTGAAATGCCTAATATTTCGTAAAAATCTTTTTTCATAATAATTTAAAGTAAATTCCAAATTTTAATCCCGAAGGTTTCAGGATCAAATTCCAACCGTTCAACACATTAGAATTTAGGATTTGCAATTTGATTTTTTAGTTACCAATTACCACTTTTGGGAAACGAATAATTTTATCGCCTAGTTTGTATCCTTTTTCAAGAACATCCACAATTTTCCCTTTCATTTTGTCTGATGCCGCTGGAATTTGAGTAATTGCTTCAGCAAAATCAGCATCAAATGCATCACCCGCTTTAACATCAACTTGCTCTAATCCTTTGGCCACCAACGTTCCTTTCAGTTTTTCATGAATCAATTCTACGCCTTTGGCTAACAATTCATCTTCCGATTTGTTGATTTCAACCATTGCTCTGTCAAAATCATCCAGTACAGGTAACATAGCAAGCAAAACTTCTTGATTAGCTGTTTTAAACAGCTCAATTCTTTCTTTTGTAGTACGTCTTTTGTAATTTTCAAATTCAGCAAATAATCTCAAAAACTTATCTTTTTCTTTGGCTAAGTCTTGTGCTAATTGCTCTTCAACACTTAATTCTTCAATAATAAGTTGCTCACCATTTGCATTATTCTCTAATGTCACATCATCTATTTCTTGATCGAATTCTGTATTTTCTGTAGTCATATTACTTTTATTTTTAAAAAAATTCTTAAACATAGTTTTATTCATTAGATTCGATTGCAAAAGTACTGCCAAAACTTATAAAATGTCAAATTGTCATCTTTTTTTAAGAATAAAATTTTTCCAAAGAAAATATCATCTAATCTTAGACAAAACTTTAATATAATTTTAAGACTATTACGTTATAGTTTTGTTTAATTTTGGAACAGATTTTTATTCACTCCCCCAAGGATACAACTCTCAAATATTGAAAGTAAGGTTGTTTTCTATATAATTATTAATTCACTATTGCCTTATATCAAAAAAAGCTTCGTTTCTAGTTAACGAAGCTTTTTTTTATTTTAAAAAGACAACCTTATTTTAATCGAATACTCCATTCAAAATCCATTTCGGAAACCTGAACACCTTCTTCATTAGTTCCAATAGATTTCATCCAAAACGTTTGACCTTCACCAGTGGCAATTGCCTTTTGAATTGCTTCTTCTATTAAATGGCCATCTTGGCACTCAAAAGTGATTCGGCCCGTCGCTTTCTTGGAAAAATTAGATTTATTATTAGCCACAAGCATCGATATTTTCTTTCCGCTTTGCTGAATTTTATCAATTACCATTGCTCCTGTTGTCAACTCGGCAGCCATCGCTTGTACGGCAAAATACATAGAATTAAAAGGATTTTGATTAATCCATCTGTGCTTTACGGTTACCACACATTTATCTTTATCTATAGATTTAACTCTAACCCCGCAAATAAAAGCAGAAGGCAATTTGAAAAATATGAATCGATTTAATTTAGATACTGTTAATTCCATGGGATACATTTTTTTGCTAAAATACAAAAAATACTATGCGTACATATAAAAAACCACAATTAGTTTATTCTACCTCTTTTCATCCAATCCAAAATAATTCTACTTTCAATTAAATTATTACTTTCTCAAATCTTTGGGCGTGCCACCACTAGAAAAAGGGGCTAAACAATAGGAACACATATAGAGCCCCTTTCTCTAGCGCTGTCAGGCTATCCGCGCTACTTCGGTAGCTAGCTCTTATCCTTCACGCTCACTGCTATCAACGTCATAGAGTAACCCAAGTCAATAAATCACTCTTAAATGATGTAATTTTCTTTCAAAATAATCATTTTTTGTTAATACTATGTTAATATACACTACTATGCGATACAAGATACTCTCTTTTGGACATATATTTGTATAAGAAATTACTAGGTAAGTCATTTAATCAATTTCTGTCATCAATCATCACCCGAGGCGTAGCCGAATTGTTTGGAGCGTAGCGGAAAAAATCAAAAAACGTAATCAAAAAATCAAAAAAAATGGAAACTTCAACCGAAAGAAACATTGCCGCATTTACACACTTGAGCACTTTTAGCCAATATATTATTCCGTTTGGAAATTATATATTTCCAATTATCCTTTGGACATCCAAAAAAGAGCAATCGGAATTTGTTGACCACAATGGTAAACAAGCTTTGAATTTTCAATTGAGTATTTTAATTTACTCTTTGGTATTAGCCATGATTGCCATTCCGGTATTTTTATATACCGTTTTGAAAAACATTTCATTCAATGATTTGGTAAACAACAACGATATTATTTTTGAAAATTTTGATTATGGTAACAGCATCGGAATTTTGACAGTGGGTGTTTTAGCACTTTTTGTATTTGCCTGTATGAAAATAGCCGAATTCTTTTTAGTCATTTATGCTTCAATCAAAGCATCTAATGGAGAGGAATATAGCTATCCTTTGACAATATCTTTCCTTAAATAATAAAGCATCATGCTCAAATCAGCATTGAATTAAATATAGAAACATAATATCACAAAATAAATTAATCATTCAATCATCAATCAAAAATGAACAGTTTCATCAACAAATCTAATCAACTCAAATTAAAAAATTATGAACATTGAAAACACAAAAGCCCAGATGCGTAAAGGTGTTCTTGAGTTTTGTATCTTATCCGTATTAAAAGAGAAAGACGCTTATACCTCAGAAATATTAGACACTTTGAAAAACGCTAAATTGTTGGTCGTGGAGGGAACCATTTATCCGCTCTTAACTCGATTAAAAAATGACGGATTGCTCAACTATCGTTGGGAAGAATCCACATCGGGACCACCTAGAAAATATTATGGTTTGACAGAAATTGGACAAACCTTTTTAAGAGAACTAGATGGCACATGGACGGAATTGTCCGATGCCGTAAACCTAATAACCAACCAAAAATAATAGTCATGAACAAAACTGTAAATATAAATCTAGGCGGAATGTTCTTCCATATTGATGAAGATGCATACCAAAAATTAACCCGTTATTTTGACGCCATAAAACGATCGTTGTCAAAATCATCTGGACAGGAAGAAATCATCAAAGATATCGAAATGAGAGTTTCGGAATTATTGACAGAAAAACAAAAAACAGAAAAACACGTAGTTACAATTAGAGAAGTAGACGAAGTTATTTCCGTTATGGGACAACCTGAGGATTACATTATCGAAGAAGATGGTCCAACTTCAAATGACAACAGAGACTTTTCAGCTCCTAGACATACTAAAAAATTATACCGTGACAAAGAAAACGGAATGATTGGTGGTGTTGCCACAGGTTTAGGACATTATTTTGGAATTGATGCCGTTTGGTTAAAAATCATGTTCTTAATATTTGTTTTTGCTGGATTTGGAACTGGAATTTTAGCATACATTATCCTTTGGATCGTAACTCCAGAAGCGATAACAACATCTGAAAAACTAGAAATGACAGGAGAGCCTGTTACAATTTCAAATATTGAAAAGAAGGTTCGTGAGGAGTTCGAAAATGTTTCAGGGAAAATAAAAAATGCTGATTACGATAAATTTGGAAATCAAGTTAAGTCAGGAGCTGAAAAAATAGGAAGCGGTCTAGGAGATTTCATCATGACAGTTTTTAAAATTTTTGCCAAATTCTTAGGAGTGATTTTAATAATGTCTGGTTTAGCCGTATTAGTTATGCTTTTCATTGGGGTTTTCACATTGGGGACTAGCGTCTCTATGAATTTTCCTTGGCAAAGTTTTGTGGAAGCTGGTAATTTTACCGATTATCCAATCTGGTCTTTTGGTCTATTAATGTTCCTTGCTGTTGGTATTCCTTTCTTTTTCATGACTTTATTAGGCTTTAAATTATTGGCCCCTAATATGAATTCTATTGGAAATATTGCAAAATACACACTATTAGCCCTTTGGTTAATCGCTGTTTCAATTGCAATTTCAATAGGAATAAAACAAGCCACTGCATTTGCCGTAAACGGTAGATCGGTTCAAAAAGAGACACTTAATCTAAAACCAACAGATACACTTCTAATTAAATTCAAACACAATGATTATTTTGCAAAGAATGTAAATGATCGAAATGATTTTATGATTACAAAAGATTCATCGAATAATGATATTATTTACTCAAATCAAGTGAGTATCAGAATTGAAAAATCGGATGAAAAGTATGCTTATCTTCAAATCGAAAAAGAAGCCAAAGGAAAATCATTGTCTGAAGCTAAGAAAAGAGCTGATGCTATTAGATACAGCTATAAAATTGTGGGTAATCAATTGATATTTGACAACTATTTAATCACCGATTTGAAAAACAAATTTCGCGATCAGGAAATCGAAATCACTGTGTTTCTACCAAAAGGCACCTTATTGAAACCTGACGAATCTATGTCAAATTATGACCGTACAGATGGTGATTCCTTTTTGTGGCATGCTGATTCAACTAATGAAATTTTCAGAGTAGAGGACAACAAAATAAAATGTATCAATTGTCCTGAAGATGACAATGATGATAGCGATGATAATGACAATGACAATGAAACTAATGTAACCATCACTAAAAACGGTGTTACTATTGAAAGTGATTCTGTTGTTAAAACAAAAAAAGAATTTAAAGAATTGAAAATCAACAAAGACGGTATAATCATTAAAACTGAATAAGTAAAAATGAAAACCATTCAATCTTTTGCAGTACTTATTTTTGGATTATCTGCCTTGGCTGTTAATGCTCAAAACAAACTTACAATTGAATGTAAACCGCAGCATCCGCTGAAAGAGAAAATCAATGAACAACAATACAGTTTGAATTTTGATTTTGTTATAGAAAACCAATCAACGGATAGCCTTAAATTAACCAGGCTAGAGATATCTGTTTTTGACAAACAAAACAAGCTTATCCAACAAAAATTTTTGGATAATAATGGTACAGCCCCAAGTATAAACACTATTCCAAACATTGAATGGAATAGTGTTTCAAGAAAAATGCTTTTTAATCCTTTTCCAGATTTAAATAGTATGACTAATAAACTGGAATATACATTTGTTTTCAATGATAGTATTGAGATTAAAAAAGTAGTTATTCCTACAGATTATGAACAAAAGTCGGATTTTAATCTGCCTCTAAAAAACAAAATACTTGTGTATGACGGGCATGATTTTTATTCGCATCACAGGCGTTTTGACTACGAATTTGCTCCTATTAAACAATTAGGTTTTACTGGAAACTTCATGAGATACGCTTATGATTTTGTAGTAGTTGATTCTGAAGGAAAAAAGTTTCTTTCAAAGGGAGAAAACGACACAGACTGGTTTGGTTTTGGAACTGATGTTTTGGCTGTTGCCGATGGTGAAATTGCAGCTATCGAAACGAATAAAAAAGACGATAAAACTTTTGACATTCCATCATTAAAAGATAATCCATTAACTTTATATGGAAATTATATTGTTATAAAACACAATGATAATTTGTACAGTATATACGGACATCTAAAAAGTCAAAGTGCAATCGGAATGAAAGTGGGGAATAAAATAAAGAAAGGACAGAAAATTGCTTCTATTGGAACTTCTGGTAGTTCATTCTTTCCTCATCTGCATTTTGAAGTTCGAAATTCTATCAATCATCAGGCGGAAGGACTTCCATCCTATTTTAAAAATTATTATTTAATTCTTGGTTCAAACAAAAAAGAGGCAACAACACACACCATTACAACCGGTGATATTATTCAATCAAAATAAAATCAATAGCCATGATAAAAGTCATCACATTAATCACCCAATTTATTATTGTTGCATTAACAGCTTTGCTTTTTGGGTCATGCAATCAACTTGGAGAAATAAATGCCATTACAGGAAGCGGTCATGTAACTACAGAAAAAAGAACAGTTACTGGCGATTTTAAAAACGTAGAAGTAAGCAATGCTTTAGACCTTGTTATAGAACAATCAGACAAAACAGAAATCATTGTCGAAGCTGATGATAATTTACAGAAAGAAATCACCACAAAAGTAGAAAATGGAGTACTGGTTATTTCTTGTAAATTTGGTAACTACATCAATGTTTCTTCTAAAAAAATCACAGTAAAAATGCCTGTTATTGAAGGAATTGAAGCCTCATCTGCCTCATCTGTTAATTCTAATACTATACTAAAAGGAAGCAACCTTACTTTGGAGTCATCAAGTGCTGCCAATATTAACCTCACAGCCGAATATGAAAGTGTTCAATTGACAGGTAGTAGTGCAAGTAATCAAACCATCAAAGGAAAGGCATTACATATTGAAGTATCAGCTTCGAGCGCAAGTGTAATCAACACAACTGATTTAATGGCAAACGAAGTGGTCGCCAATTCATCCAGTGGTGGATCGATAACGGCTCATCCTATTGTAAACCTAAAAGCTGAGGCTTCCAGCGGTGGAAACATTACCTATAACGGAACACCAAAATCGATTCAAAAAGAAGAGAATTCAGGAGGAAGTATCCGTCAAGAATAAGTAACTCAATCTTAAAAACATTCACTAACAACGAATGTTTTTTTTTAATTAAAAATCATAATTATTAACCATTAATTTACTACTAATAATACAGACGTTCACACATAAAATCATCAATCAAATCAATCACATCATGAGAAAAAATCAATTCAAAGCTAGTTTTTTAGCTTTAGTTTTAGGAGGCATGTGTCTTCAGGCACAGGAACAGTCCACCACAGCGGGAGCGAGTGTTAAGCCAACATCAAAGTATAACTATCACGATGCTTTTGCTCCCAACTTTTACACTAAAAATGGTACTGACACACATTCAGCCAGCGGACAGCCTGGAGCAAAATATTGGCAAAATAAAGCCGATTATCAATTAACTGCTACCTTGAATGAGAAAAATAACGAAATTATTGCCACGGAAATTTTAACCTATACTAACAATAGTCCTGACAAAATTTCTTTTTTATGGATGAACGTTGATCAAAATTTGTATAAAAACAACTCACGAGGAAAAGCAGTAATTCCTGTAATTGGTAACCGTAATGGAGACAAAGGACAAATATTTGACGGGGGACATAAAATAAAATCAATAAAAGTAGTTACGCTTCAAAATGGCAAAACCGTTGAGAAAGTAGTACAATTTGAGATAATCGATACCCGAATGCAGGTTTTTCTTCCACAGGATCTAAATCCAAATGGAGGAACTATAAAACTTAAAATGGAGTTTTCATTTATTTCTCCAGATTTTGGCTCAAACAGAATGGGTGTGTTGGAAACAAAAAACGGAAAAATCTTCACTATGGCGCAATGGTATCCGAGAATGTGCGTTTATGATGATGTTAAGGGATGGAACAGCTTACCCTATCTTGGTTCTGGTGAATTTTATCTTGAGTATGGCGATTTTGATGTTACAATTACAGCTCCCTCAAATCACATCGTTGTTTGCTCTGGTGAATTGACAAACCCTTCCGAAGTATATACCCCTGAACAACAAAAACGTTGGGCTACTGCATCACAAAGTGACAAAACAGTAATCATCCGTTCGACAGAAGAAGTTTCCAATACAACTTCAAGACCTACCGGAAAATCTACATTGAACTGGCATTTTAAAATTAAAAACGCACGTGATGTTTCATGGGCCTCTTCATCGGCATTTATTATTGATGCTGCAAAAATCAATTTGCCAAGCGGTAAAAAATCATTAGCCATTTCTGCATACCCCATTGAAAGCTCAGGACAGGAAGCTTGGAGTCGTGCCACTGAATACACAAAATCATCAATAGAAAATTACTCTAAACGCTGGTTTGAATATCCTTACCCTACAGCTGTTAATGTAGCCGGCAACGAGGCTGGAATGGAATATCCCGGAATCATTTTTTGCGATTGGAAATCAAAAGGTGAAGATTTATGGAGCGTAACCGATCATGAATTTGGTCATGGCTGGTTCCCTATGATTGTAGGTTCTAACGAACGTTTATTTGCCTGGATGGACGAAGGATTCAACACCTTTATCAACACACTAAGCTCTGATGATTTCAATAACGGAGAATACAAATCCCGTCCGAGGAACTTGCAAAAAAAGGCTAAAGTACTATTCAAACCCGAATTAGAGCCTATTATGACTGCACCAGACGGAATGAAGGAAGGAAATATGGGAATATTGGCATACGAAAAACCGGCTTCGGGATTAACTGTCTTACGCGAACAGGTATTAGGGGAAGACCGTTTCGACAAGGCTTTTAGAACTTACACAGAGCGTTGGGCCTTTAAACACCCAACACCAGATGACTTTTTTCGAACAATGGAGAACGTTTCCGGAGAAGATCTTAATTGGTTTTGGAGATCTTGGTTCGTAAATAATTGGCAATTGGATCAAGGAATTACAAAAATCAAATATTTTAAAAACGATCCTAAGTTAGGCGCAATTATTTCAATCGAAAATTTAGAAAAAATGGCTATGCCAGTTGTTTTGGAAATTAAAACCAAAAGTGGTGCCATTAGTCGCGTACAACTTCCTGTAGAAATTTGGCAACGCAATACAACATGGGCATTTAAGAACGCCTCTACCGAAGAAATTGATACCATTACCATAGACCCTGATCACGTTTTTCCTGATATAAATACAGCAAATAATGTTTGGAGTGCTGACAAAAGTGAGTTAGAGAAAGCAGTAATTTTAGATAGTTATTTAGGTAACTACACAAGTAAACAACTTCCTGTAAAGCTAAGTTTCACTGAAGAAAACGGAACTCTTACAGGAACACCTGAAGAAGGTCAGGGTTCAGCCATTTCTTTTGAAAGTATTGGTAAAGATAAATTTGGCTCTGAAAGAGAAGGTGGTATTGAAATTCAATTTAACGAAGCTAAAAATGAATTTACATTAAAAATAGAAAGTCAAAATTTCTTATTTACAAAGGCATAAAACTAAGTTCAACAGTGTAATCTAATCAAAATATCTAGTGTTACTCATGTAAATTCTGCTTTTATATCACAAAAAGTTAAAAACAGGATTGTTTATGAATCTAACATTGCCAATACTTATATAACCTGTTAGAATTATATTAAAATTCAAAAAATCATTCACCAAAAAGTGAGTGATTTTTTTATATTTGTACCAAACCCAAATTGTATAAAATGAAATATTCCTGCTTAATTGTATTTTTCTTACTTACAACAACAATGACCATTGGTCAGAATAAAGAAAAAATAAAAGGTTCCAAAATCGTTGTCGAAAAACCAAAAGAAATTGGAGATTTTACCGCATTGGAAATTGAAGACAACCTAACAGTTTTCTTGGAAAAAGGAGCAAAAAATGAAATTAAAATTGATGCTGACGACAATCTTCACGATAATATTTCTTTTGACATTAAAGAAAAAACACTTCGTATTTACACTTCTAAAGAAATCACTAGTTTCAAAAGATTGGTCGTAAAAATTACATACACCAATGATTTAAAATCGGTCGTTGCCAAAAACGCGACTATTGTAAATGCACTTGAAGCCGTAATACTAGATGACATTACCTTTAGCTCATTGGATTTTGCAAAATTATACTTGAATGTCAATTCGAAAAATTTTACGTTAATATCCGATGATAAATCTAAGATAGAATTGAATTTAAAAGCTGAAAAAGCTAAAATTCAACTAAGTAAAAATGCACAAATCAAAGCTCTGGCTACCACTACGGATATTGCATTTGATTTGTACCAAAAAGCCACAGCAACAATAGAAGGAGAAGCCACCAACGCAGTTATTCGACAAGATAATAATACTGTATTTACTGGTTTCAACTTCACTGTAAAAAATACTGATGTTACTACCGAAGGCAGTGCCATATGCAATCTAATGGCCGATACTTCACTAATAATTGACGCAAATCATACATCCAAAATCTACTTGCTTGGCACTCCAAAAATAGAGGTAAGAAAGTTTCTGGGCGAAGCTCAATTGATAAAAAAAGCGAAGTAATCCCAAAGTTGGGTTTTAGTCACAGTTTTCAGTCCATAAAAAAAGTCCCAACTTAAAAAATTGGGACTTTTCATTTTATAAAGAAAAAATTTAATCTTTAGAAGCCAAATATCTTTCAGCATCAAGAGCCGCCATACAACCAGTACCTGCAGCTGTTATTGCTTGACGGTACACATGATCTGCTGCATCTCCCGCTACAAATACACCATTTACATTAGTTTTTGAAGTTCCTGGTGTATTTACAATATAACCAGTCTCATCTAAAGTTAAATAGTCTTTGAAGATTTCAGTATTCGGTTGGTGTCCAATCGCTACGAAGAAACCTGTAGCTGGAATATCAAACACTTCTCCAGTAGTTTTGTTTCTTGCTTTCACAGCAGTTACCACTTGTTCGTCTCCCAATACATCTACTGTATCGTGATTCATTAAGATGGTAATATTTTCCGTTTTACGAACACGTGCTTCCATAATTTTAGAAGCTCTAAACTTTTCGCTACGAACTAACATTGTTACTTTAGAACATAATTTAGACAAATAATGAGCCTCTTCGCAAGCTGAATCTCCTGCTCCAACAATCACAACTTCTTGATTTCTATAAAAGAATCCGTCACATACTGCACAAGCCGAAACTCCACCACCCATTTTCAAGTAATGTTGCTCTGATGCAATATTCAAATATTTAGCAGAAGCTCCTGTAGAAATAATCACAGTTTCACAATGCAATTCAATTTTATCATTGATCCAAACTTTGTGGATATCTCCAGAGAAATCTACTTTGGTGGCCCAACCATCACGGATATCAGCACCAAAACGTTGTGCTTGACTTTGCAACTGGACCATCATTTCTGGGCCTGTAACACCATCAACATACCCAGGAAAGTTTTCTACTTCATTAGTCGTGGTCAATTGACCTCCTGGTTGCATTCCTTGGTATAACACAGGATTCATGTTGGCTCTTGCTGCATATATCGCTGCAGTATAACCTGCTGGCCCAGAACCTATAATAAGGCATTTAATTTTTTCTATTGTATCCGACATATTTTTGATTTTTGAATTGCAAATGTAATCTTTATTCTAAAAAATACACACTCAAATAAATTCAAAAAACTGATGCCGAAATAAATTTTAATTATTTTACAAAATCACTTTGAAAAGCAGAAATAAACCTTATATTTGCACTCGAATTACGGGGTGTAGCGTAGCTCGGTTATCGCGCCTGCTTTGGGAGCAGGAGGCCGCAGGTTCGAATCCTGCCACCCCGACTAAAGAGCCTTTCAAAGGCAGTCAAAACCCCTTAAATCGTATGATTTAAGGGGTTTTTCTTTTTATTCAACTCCAAAATATTCAAGTTATATCAAAGAAAATGGGACCTATTCGGCTACCCATTTTCTTTTTTTACCTTTAGGCCCCAAAAATCATTTTAATATTTTAAAAATCAGTCAGTTGTACTCAAATTTTGACATTTGATGCTTCTCAAATTATGCAGTTTTTCAAAAGAAAATTCAGCTTTCTTGGGACCCATTTAATGTGCAATTGATCTGTAACATTAAATTTTTGAGATATGAAAACAGCAGGAATTACATTCGGGGTCCTCTTTTACCTAAAGACCCAAAAAACCACGATCCAAGGTTCGGCTCCTATCTGTGCCCGAGTAACCGTAAATGGAAAACGGACTGAGATTTCTGTCAAGCGTTCCGTTAAGGCAGCCGAATGGGATGAAAGAAAAGGCATGGCTAAGGGAAACCGCAAAGAAATTACTGAACTCAACATTTTTCTTAACCAATTCAAGGCAAAAATCATAAATACCTATCAGCAGATGCTACTGAATGATGCTGCTATAGACGGCCCTGCGATACGCGACCGGGTAATGGGCACGGACAACACAACTCCAACACTAATGGCACTGATTGAATATCATAATGAACAGCAGATGAATAAACTTGCTCCGGGAACCATGAAGAATTACCATACCACGCAACGGTATGTAAAAACATTCCTGAGGGAGAAACTCTACAGAAATGATATTGTCCTTTCGCAGCTTAAATACAAATTTATTCTGGATTTTGAACGCTATCTATTTAATTATGTTCCCAAGGATCACCAGAAGCCGCTTAATAACAACGGCATCATGAAGCATATCGAAAGGCTGCGAAAAATGATAAATATGGCTGTCAAGCTGGATTGGCTTGCTAAAGATCCTTTTGCCAGCTTCAAAAAACATTTTGACAAAGTAGAACGGCATTCATTGAACGGTAAAGAACTTGCATCGCTGGTAGATAAAGAATTTACTATCGAAAGGTTGAGAAATGTTCGGGATATGTTTCTGTTCAGCTGTTATACGGGTCTTTCGTATATTGAACTCGCTGAACTAACTCCAAACAAGATTGTTACAGGTATAGACGGTGGTCTATGGATATCTACAAGCAGGGCAAAGACAGACACAGGAGTACGTGTGCCTTTACTTCCTCAGGCGACAGATTTAATGGAAAAATACCGTGATGATCCCAGGGCACTGAATAACGGCACGGTATTTCCCGTAATTTCAAACCAGCGAATGAACGGATACCTTAAAGAGATCGCTGACATTAGTGGTATAACTAAAACACTAACCTTTCATATCGCTCGCCATACTTTTGCAACGACCGTTACTCTGAGTAACGGCGTACCTATTGAGAGTGTATCTAAAATGCTGGGACATACAAGCATTCGCACCACTCAAATCTATGCTAAGGTGGTTGAACAAAAACTCAGTGAGGATATGCGCAAACTTGAACAGCGGATGTTTACTCATTTATTAGACGATTGAAAGCATGGATATTTTGACAAAGGCAGTTTAAAATTAATGACTGCCTTTTTTATTGGTTTAATCTAATTTGATTTGGTCATGATTTTTTTTAGCAGAAAAAAAGAGCAAATGCCTGCCAAACAGAACACATTTGTGCTTTCTAATGCTACTATAGTTTTATTTTGTTTCGATCTGAAGCCAATACTATTATGGTGATGACATAATAATGTAAAACTGAGTATTATGAATGTAGATCTTATTACAAGAGATGACCTTGAAAAGTTTAAAAAAGAATTACTGGAAGAAATCAAGCGATATCAACAATACCCTCGCAAGAAAGGCGAAGAAACCCGCGTATGGCTTAAAAGTTATGAGGTGCGTAAACTTCTAAATATTTCGGCTGGAACGCTTCAGAATCTTAGAGTAAACGGCACTATTCCCTACAATAAAATTGGCGGGCTTATGTATTACCGCTATGACGATATCCAAAAACTGATGGACGGTGTAAGCAATACTAAGTAAATTGAGATTCTGATTTACATTCTTCCAATAATTTTACAAAATCTCTTCTTGTGAATCTTTCGAGCCACTTAATAACTGCATTCAACTCATAATTTTAGTTTAAAATTACAAACTATTACTGCTAACCGAAACAGGCTTTCAATTATCTCCTGTCCCTCCGATTCTGATACTGTTTCAAAACCTTTACAGCTTCTTAATTCTTCAATAGTTAATTTTTCAGCTTTTTGTTTCTGATCGCAAAAATTGCTTTCTTTTTGTTCGAGTCTTATATCCCGACTTTCAGCCTGTGGCTTTACCAAATTTCTACCTGCCATGATTCTTCTTTTAATAATTTTTTTATTTGCTATCTTTCACCTCCTGCCATAAAAGGCAAAAGACCATTTTCACGATCTTTACTACTTACACATCATTACTTATTTTAATGAATATAAAGATGCATGCTTAAAGTCACTTCAATAGTAGTTTCGCTTGTACTCTTTATCTTTTAGCATCGCAATCTTCAAAACAAAAAATGCAGACTGACACTTTATGATGGTATAAATTAAAGCTGTGGCAGTTATAGCCATTCGTTTGATAAACAGCAATTAATAAAATATTACGGATGTATCTTATCAATTCTTTATATAGGGTACACTAAAAAATCATGTTTCATACATTGTACATGAATCGACATTAGTATAAATTTACTATTCTTAAAATTTCGCTGTCATATCAAGACTCTTTTTTCATATGCTTTTCTTCAAATTCCTCTGTGAGCTGTATTATCTTTTTAGATAAAACAGCTAATTCTATTGTCTGCTTTTCGAGTTTGTACAGATATGCCGAAGCTTTCTTTTCGGAAAATTTTTGATATAAAATCTTGACAACCTGATTATAATTTACCCCGACAGCCCTAAACTGGCTGTAAAAGGAGGTCAGGCGCATATAATAATCCATTGTCGCTTTATCCATTTTAACTGTTTTGATCCCTTTTTGAAAAACACACGCTGTAATAAAGTGTGCCATTACATGCATTCCTGAGGTTTCAAACAGAGTCAGGAAACGTGCATTTTCTTCTGCAGTGAGACTGATGGAATAGCGGTGGACTGCGGGATCTATTTTGGAAGGTCTGCCTCCTTTATGCGGGTTCTTTTTTTCTTCATTTTTCATGACTTTAATTAATGGTGTTACTTAAAACCAATATATTTTATAATCAGTATTGGTGACCTACTGTGGAAGTACTTGGGAGTATTTGGAAGTATTTGGCTTACCTGTTCCAAATACAGTCTTATATCTTTAGGATTGGACATCCTCTGTCAAATAAAGCCATCAGAGGACACTTCAAAAGAGCAGGGCTTTTTCAGAATTAATTTTCTGAAAATATAAAATTATGCTCTGCAAAGAAACTGTTACTTCGGAGATGTGGGAACTTCTCCAAAGGCTTATGAAAGATGAAAATTTGAAAGACCACATATTAGTTGGTGGTACGGCGCTGGCCTTACGATTAGGACACCGATTATCGGTAGACATAGATCTTTTTACAACAAAAGATTTTGATCCGCAGGCGATGCTCAAATATTTACATGCCACTTACAACGCAAATAAAGAGATAAGCAGACTCTACAATAACACGGTTCTTACCTTCATCGATAATATAAAAGTCGATATTGTTACACACAATTACCCTATTCTGAATTCTGTGGAAACAACAGAAGGAGTCCGCATGATTTCCAATGAAGATATTGGGGCAATGAAACTCCATGCAATCCATCAGAGCGGTACCAGATACAAGGATTTTGTCGACATGTACTTTATGCTTGAGCAAGAACCTCTAAAGTTTTATCTGCAAGCCTATCAGAGAAAATATGACAAAGATACATACTGGGCTTGCAGAGGCCTGAATACTTATGACAAGATTACCACATTTGACGGTGTAGATATGCTAAAAGAAAAAGAGCAGAACTGGAAAAATATCCAAAAACGTCTGGAACTGGCAGTAAAAAATCCTTTATATAAATTTAAATCTGAAAGCCAGGATTTACCAATTAACCCCAATAAAAAGAGAGGTTTTCGCAGGTAATTCAGCAGAAATTGCTTATATTTGATACTAACCATTATTCAAAAAACAATGGAGAAATTAACTAGAAAAATACCCAATCTTCACCCTAAATTCTTCTGGGATTTTAGATTCGACAGCATTGATTGGGATGGAGGATATAAAATGGTTATTGCCCGTATTGTTGAACGTGGAGGTCAGCATCAAATTGACGAAATCGTGCGTTTTTATGGTCGTGAAAAAGTAATTAAGGCAGTCCGTGAAGAGATTTCCTTTCTTCCCAACTACGCCATTGAAGATGCCATTAAATTCTTTCCCGAACTCAAAAAGGAAGAGATGCACTGCTACCTCAACCGCAAGGATAAACCCTATCACTGGATTTAATCCTGCATTTAATAAATTAAGCCCTCCGACACATAATGCTAATCACTTCATTACAGTGTGGAGGGCATGTCCATAAACATAATCTTCCAATTTTATGTTTACTAAACGCACTATGGCGTTTGCTTTTAAACGATTATCTAAATAATATAGTACAAGCTTAAAACATTTGTTTTAGAAAGCTGTCTGCAATATCCGAATATCTGCTAAGGTTGCAATTACAAAATTTACGAAAAGTCTTCTACCCTTATAAACGATCATTTATCTACCGATTGTATTTATATTTTTATCAAAAGAAATAATAAAAAGAAACCGAAGGTATGACGGGCTGTTCCAGTCTGGCAAAAAGACTTCGGCATAATGCCTTGCTCGTTCCTCACAAGACACCCTTCGGGACTTATTCCGATTCCTTTTGGCCTGACTGCATCCCGTCCTTTTAGATTGCTTTCTTTTTCTTTTTTTCCTTTTTCTGTTTTCTTTTCGAAAAATATTTTTGTTTCTTCTTGGTAATGCTGGACTGCTGGAGCTCCTTATGACCTGCGCGTATTCCTGCAGGCTTGACTGTGTGACTGCCTGCCGGCTTGCAGGCAGGAATGCACACATGCCTACATAGTTATGTGAAAACATGCCTACTTGAATGCCGGAATACTTGAATGCTTGAAGACATGTCTGCCTGCATACATAAATAATAATACATAAGATAATTTTCAACATATATTCAGCATTATTTTAAAACCTTCGTTGTGTACAGGTCGTACTGTATAGTCAGAATTCATTGCATCCTTAAATAATTACTTAATTGCCAGTAGCATAAAAAAAAGGGCATCAAGCCCTTTCAATTAAAACATATTCTAATAATGTGTTCACCAGAACATGGCAAGTTGTGTTTTGAGATGCTTGAAATGAATTCAGCATCTCAAAACAACTTGCCCTGCGGGGCCGGAAAACGCCTCCGAAGTCGGCGTTTTATTAAAATTATGAATGGACATAGATTAGTTCGTAGTGCTCTTTTTATTCTCTTTTAAATATTTTCTGTAAAGCATGTCCAGTAAATCTGCCTCTTCCAATGGGATCAGCATTTCTATTATCCTCAGCAGACTGTAAACGTATCTTTCAACATGCCTCGGACTATTATTGGTACTGACTTCCATTCCGTCTAATGCAAGCATTCCTGCCTTAAGTAAATCCATAATCATACAAAACAGATCGGAATATCCCTGAACATTTATCTCTAGATTGTGTATATCGTTTCGCATTTTTGATGCAGGTTTAAGCATTATAAAGTAATGCTCCGGATTTTCAACCAGATCATTTAATTTGATTTTATTTTTTTTCATATCTATATATTTTATTAGTTAAATCGAGCATGTCTGCATTTATGCAGTAATTTCAGCATTCGGAATTCTCTTTCGATTCATTAACTTTTTTTATTTTTTCAAGCCCTCTTTCGCGCATAAGCTCTCCCGCATCAAGCATTTTTATTAAATGGATGTACGGAGTCGTAAGATCAATATCCCCCTCTTCTTTGTATGGAGACAATGAAAGACTCACTATTTCAGAAAGGAAAAATTCAAACTCCTTAAGGCTTTTCTCTGCAAATGCCTTTCGAAATACTGTGAAAGGATTGTCATATTCCTGCTTTGTCAGTGAAGTGAGATGAAATACATCTTCGGAGCGCACTGACTCTTTTACTCTCCATTTACTGCTTTTTTTATGCAGGCAGTAGTATGTTTTCAAAAATGAGCATATTGCTTTATAGAATATAAAAATCCCGCTTGATTTATCATTACTGCAGATTTCTTCTTTAAAGCTGTACAGTACTGCCTGCGTTAAATTTCGCTTATAGTAGTCAAGATGCGCAAAATCAAAAAGTGCATCAGATGCTTCAAATGGATTTCTTGCCTCAAATCCAGCCCAGAATTTGGTTTCAAAGTTTTTTTTCTTCTTTTTCATGATTTAAAAAATTAGTTATCCATTTGTTCATTTTTATTTTCGCTATTAATTTCTAAATAAAGCTTATACAGTTTATCAAGCCCTTCCGCTTCACTGCACGGCAGGAGCTGTATAGCAATTTCCAAAATACTCGTAAGATGGAAAGCGGGATCTTCGATCTGGCTGGAATTCTCAAGATCTGAATTCTCCAATGTGTGAAGTGCTATTTTGAGCAGATCCTGTACTGTAAAAATCAGCTTTATGTAGCTCGTAAATTTTATATCTGCATGATAAATCCCTTGTTTTTCTCTCTGCTGGGTCAATGTTCTAAAATAAAAACTGCTTTTCAGTTCTTTGATAAAATCATCCGCCTTTTTATCTTCATTGGTTTCCATATTCTTTAAAAATTTGTTTGGTTTACTCAGCATACTGCTGATACATTGTTTTTACTTTACTCATCAACCACTGCATTTTTTCATATGCTCGATATTTGGAATGGTCTTTCTGTGTTAAAATATTATTGTAAATGATCTCTCTGTTTAAAGTTTATCCGAAATCAGGTTTTCAGTACGTCTTAATTCATCTTTTACAACACCTGTGCAGAAACCCGCAAAATCATTGTATCGATCCTGCAAAAGATTCATATCCACTTCAGAAAAAGTATCTGCACCGCTGTATCTTAATGAAGCATACGATCTGCTTAATATCGTAAACAGGTTTCTGTCCTGCTCTGTAACCCTCGGGAAGTAAGTGCTTATTTCAGGGTTAAAATGATCGCAGATTTCTAATAGACAGGAAAGGGAAAAATGATTTGGAGAATACCCCATAAACAAGCGAATCATTCCAAGACAGATCTGTTCTGTCATAGTATGGAGCATCAAACCTTTAAGGGGAGCATAACACGCCCATTCATAATCTTCCTGCCATTTTTCCATATTGTTTACCACAATATTTCTGTAGCACAGGTATTCTTTTGCTGATATTATACTGCGGACTGGAAGATCTCCAAATTCCAGAGCAGCAGATTCTTTTTTAAACAAAGCCTTTCCATTTTTTACAACATTCAAAAAGAAATACTTCTGATCGCCTGTTGCAGTCTTAAGCTCTGAAATATGATGAATCAAAAGTGTTGCGGTGCACTGCTCTTTGGTTCTGCTTTTAATAATATCAGCCAGATCATGCACTGCATTTACTTTACTTTCTTTGACAAGTACTAATAGATAAAAGTGTTTAACCCTTTTTTCCGCTTTCCCAAAACAATAAACTGCCTCAGTCTTAAGATAAGAAGTAACGGTATCACTGACAATTTTCTCATAGTCGATGACATCATCGTTTAAAATTTCTGGATTCTGTTTTGGTTCAATAAAAAAAACGGATTTTTCCTCGCAGTAAGAAAGCTGGTCTTGGAAGATTTTTTTAGTTTCTTTTAAGATGCGGTAAAGTTTCTTTTGTGCTTCTTTAACCCTGTCTTTCTTAATCTTTGTTTTGCCTCCGTAAGGGAATTCAATCCTTGCTCTATCAAGTAAATCGGCAATTTCTCTATCCTTATCATGATCAGTATTAAACACCTGTTTCAAAATAGGTGCATAATCCTTTATCGTATTTAAGTGCTCTAGTGTATAATGATTCGAATGAGATTTTCCCATGACCAGTTCTCCGATTATACCAAAAAGAAGGTTTACCGACTGATGGATTGTATAGAGTGCCATATAATGGTTATTTGTTCCTTCATAATGCTGGGAACCTCTTCTTAATGATTCTGCTTTGGCTAAAAGCCCGCTGTTTTTCTTTACTGCTTTTTTAAGCAGAACAGATACAGTCGGAATATCTTTTGTAATCTTAAAATCAAACTCCTCGTTTTTAAACAGACTTATGTTTGATAAATACCATTTTAAATAATACAAGCTCCCATGCTTTAAGCGATGCAGTACATCCCATAGATTTATAATTACATAAGGAACAGACGGATATTTTTTTAAAACCTTATCTGCCCAGTCATACATTTCCGATGCAATCTGCTGTGAATCTTCCCTTAAGATTATAGTAAGTATATAACCTCTTTTACCTGCTGTCTCTGCCTCATGCAGAGTGACCGCTGTAATGTCCATAAATGATTGAAGCTCTCTCACGGCATTCTCCAATTCTTTCTGCTTTTGAAATTGAATTTCACTCATAATTTTTCTTTTTTTAATTAATACTTGTGTGAAAAATTGTATTTTTGTTTAACACACAGGCAAGTAAGTGATTAGTCGTACTGTACCGTATCAATTTGTATCATACCGTACAGTAAAATTTCTATATTGTACATAGGACTTACTTTTTTATTCTTAATTATTATCTTTGAGCTATGAGTACATCAACAAAACCAAGTCACATGGGGCGTAAAATCAGCCGTATCCGTGAACTGAAAGACATGAAACAGGAGGCACTGGCGCAGGCTATGGGAACAAACCAGCAGGCGATTTCTATTATGGAAAACAGTGAAACGATTGAAGAAGAAAAACTACTTGAAGTAGCAAAAGCTTTAGGTGTAACTGTGGAAGCAATCAAGAATTTTTCAGAAGAGGGTGTGTTTAATTATTTTAATACTTTTAACGATTCAGGTAATAATACTTTTGCAAATAATGTATGCCATTTTAATCCATTAGATAAATTAATCGAATCCCACGAACATCAGATTAAACTTTACGAACGTTTGGTTCAGGCAGAAAAAGATAAAGTTGAATATTTGGAAAAATTACTTAACGCAAAATAGGCATTTATAAAAGATATATTAATTCCAAAAAGAGACTTTCGAGTCTCTTTTTTATTTTCAAATATTTAAACCTTTGAATGTTACACTTTTTATAGTACGAGAGTAATTGAAAGTTAGAAAAATAATAAAAATAGAAGAGGCTACTAGAACACTTCTAATAATAAATGCAACCTAACATTCTCTATTTAAATCCATTCCCAACCTTTTAGATCCCATTGCTTTTTACTATGTTTGTAGATTGATAGCGCTAGAATAATTTGCATGAATAACGACAATTCCATTAAAAACTTGACAATTCATTATAAGATATTAAAACTAAATCAGTAAAGATAAATGTTGTTTTTGTTTTTAGTTTAAGAAACGAAAATAAGAATATGATATAATTAGCATAAAATTATATTTAAGAAATTTACTTAAGGAGCTATTGCAACTCGTGGAACGGCACCAACAACAAATTGGCTCGATAAATAATAGCATTTTAGTTTTGATTTTTGGGCAAATTGATTTTAATAATTACAACCCATTGCATAGAATTACTGACAAGAAAAGTAATTTAAAAAACACATTTACTATAACAGAAGCACAAGAATAAAAAGAAAAATTCATTTCAAATAATAAGTTATTACATACAGATAAGATATGGCTCTAAAAGAAGCTAAAGCAAGAATTAAAATTAATAAACTTCTCGAAGAAGCTGGCTGGAGATTACTTGACAATGAACAGGGTCCCGCAAATGTGGTATTAGAGAACAATATTAAAATTACTCAAAGTTTCATTAACGATTTGGGAGAGGATTTTGATAAAACCAAAAATGGATTTATTGACTTTTTATTATTGAATGAAAACAGCTTTCCATTAATTGTTCTAGAAGCTAAAGCGGAAGATAAAAACCCACTAATTGGTAAAGAACAAGCTCGAAAATATGCCAAATCGCAAAATTGTCGTTTTGTAATTTTATCAAATGGAAACCTACATTACTTTTGGGATTTAGAAAGAGGAAACCCAAATATAATTACAAAATTCCCTACGCCAAGTTCAGTTGAAGGATATAAAAACTTTACTCCTAATAAAGAAAAATTAGTTAGTGAAAACATTGAGAAGGACTATATTGCTTTAACGCAACAGCCATTCTATGCACAAGATCCTGAGTTTCAAAATTCAGAAACACGAGATTTATATTTTGAACGAACTAAAGTAAGGTTAATGCGAGATTACCAACTCAAAGCATTACAATCAATACAAAAAGCAGTATTAGAAAACAAAGACCGTTTTCTTTTTGAAATGGCAACAGGAACAGGTAAAACATTAACTTCCGCCGCAGTTATTAAACTATTTCTTAAAACAAGGAATGCAAGTCGTGTATTATTTTTGGTAGATCGAATTGAATTAGAACACCAAGCACAAAAAGCATTTGAAGATTATTTAAGACCCGATTATAAATCAGTAATATATAAGCAAAATAGAGATGACTGGCGGAAGGCAGAAATTGTTGTAACGACAATCCAATCTCTCCTATTCAATAATAAATATAAACGTCTATTTTCTCCGACAGATTTTGATTTAGTAATATCTGATGAAGCCCACCGTTCAATTGGCGGAAATGCTAGAGCAGTTTTCGAGTATTTTATTGGCTATAAATTAGGATTAACAGCTACCCCGAGAGATTATCTCAAAAAATTTGATGAAACAAAGAAAACGAAAGACCCTCGCGAATTTGAAAGAAGATTATTACTAGATACGTATCGAACTTTTGGTTGTGAAGATGGTCAACCAACTTTTAGATATACTTTATTAGATGGCGTCAAAGAAGGCTTCCTAATAAATCCTAAAGTAATTGATGCAAGAACCGAAATTACAACAAAATTGCTTTCGGATGAAGGATATGCAGTATTGATTCCTGATGAAGAAGGTAATGAAGATGAAACTTCCTTTTATCAAAAAGATTTCGAAAAAAAATTCTTTTCGGAAAGAACTAATGCTGTTTTTTGTAATTCATTTTTAGAAAATGCAATGCGAGACCCTATTACAGGAGAAATAGGAAAAACTATCGTATTTACTGTGAGTCAAAATCATGCTGCCAAGATTACACAATTATTAAACGAGATGGCTAACAAGCTTTATCCTGGCAAATATAACTCTGACTTTGCAGTACAAGTCACATCTTTAATTCAAGATGCACAACAGATGACCAGTAATTTTACTTATAATAAACTAGGCGGTTTGGGTAATTTTAATCACGAATATAAAACATCCAAAACAAGAGTTTGCGTAACGGTTGGAATGATGACAACGGGATATGATTGTCCTGATATTCTAAATCTGTGTATGATGCGTCCTATCTTCTCTCCAACTGATTTTGTTCAGATCAAAGGAAGAGGAACACGGAAACATAACTTTTCTCGTGAAATTATTCACAAAGAGCTAAAAGAAGATTTCAAAGAATGTCAAAAGAAGGAATACAAGTTATTTGACTTCTTTGCTAATTGCGAATATTTTGAGGAAAAATTCAATTATGATGAAGTGCTAAAATTGCCTGTAAAAGGATCACAAACAGAAGAAGGCGGAGGAACAGTTGAAAGTAGTGCATATGAAACACAAGATCCTGATAAAATCCTAACATTCAGCGAACAAATTATTGGATTACAAGGAATGCGGATTGATCGTATGTTTTTCCAAAAATTTGAAGATGAAATAAAAGATAATCCAGTAGTGCAAGAAAATATTCGTGCCGGTAATTGGGATTTAGTATTGAACTACATTAATAATGAAATTCTAAACAAACCATCGGAATTTTACACGATTGAAAAATTACGCAAAGCAGCTAATGTTGACAGAAGGTTGAGTTTAAGGGAAATCATCGAAAAGATTTACGGCATAATCCCGTATTTCAAATCTAAGGACGAATTATTGGAAGAAGAATTTGAAAAATTTATTTCAGATCTTAAACCAGAAGAGAAAGATGATGTCATTGCTTTAAAATATTTCTTTAAAGCTTATGTCGTCGATAATAAAGTTCGAGATATTATTGAGAAAAAAAAATACACAGAATTGAATGTAAACCCAACATTCAATATAAATGATTACAAAGCAGTAAAGAAAGAGTGGCGAGATATCATTCCTAATTATATAAAAGATTACGTTTCCATTAATCGTTTTATGTAATTCAAATTAAATAATAAATAGCAAAAAATACAATGCTCGATAATATCACAAAAAATAGAATAAACACAGCCCGAGACATTTTAGTAGGTAAAGTTCCAGACCCTAAAAGTCAAGTAGAGCAAATAACTATTGCATTAATTTATAAGTTCATGGACGACATGGATTTAGAGGCAGAAGAGTTAGGTGGGAATGCTTCGTTTTTTGTTGGTGAATATGAAAAATACGGCTGGAGAAAAATCTTTAATCCAGCATTAGGCGGGCACGAAATGTTAGGCTTGTACGGCGATGCAATAGCCAAAATGGCTCTCAATCCAAACTTACCACAACTATTCCGTGATATTTTTAAAAATGCATATTTGCCTTATCGTGATCCGGAAACTTTAAAATTATTCCTCAAAACTATCAACGAGTTCAACTATGACCATAGCGAAATGCTTGGTGATGCATTTGAATATTTATTATCAGTTTTAGGTAGCCAAGGCGATGCGGGGCAGTTTAGAACTCCAAGACACATTATAGATTTTATTGTAAAACTAATAGATCCAAAAAAAAATGAAAGCATTTGCGATCCAGCTTGTGGTACAGCTGGATTCTTGATTTCATCGTATAAACATATCGTTGAACAGAACTCCCAAAAAACCTCTGGTGACTTATTAACACCTGACGACCGCAAACGAATGATGGAAAACTTTGCAGGATATGATATTTCTCCAGATATGGTTCGTTTAAGTTTAGTAAACATGTACTTACATGGTTTTACAACTCCCCAAATTTATGAATACGACAGTCTGACAGATGAAACTCGTTGGAATGAATACTATGATGTATTTCTTGCTAATCCACCATTCATGACACCGAAAGGTGGTATCCGTCCAAGTAAAAAATTCAGCATTGATGCAAAAAAAGCAGAAGTATTATTTACTGACTATATGGCTGAACACCTAACGACAGCAGGACGAGCAGGTATAATTGTACCTAATGGAATTGTAGCAACAACCCAAACTGCTTACAAACAACTTCGTAAATTGCTAGTAGAAAATAGTTTGATCGGAGTAATTAGCTTGCCCGCTGGAGTTTTTCAACCGTATAGTGGGGTTAAAACCTCAATATTAATCTTAGACAAACAAATAGCTAAAAAAACAAATAATATATTATTTCTTAAAATCATAAATGACGGTTTTGAATTAGGAGCACAAAGAAGAGAACATGATAAAAATGATTTGCCGGACGCCTTAAAAGTTTTCTCGGATTATAAAAACTCAATTATATTAGGGGAAGACTTCAAGATCGAAAGTTATAAGAATATAACTTTAGTTGGGAAAGAAATTATTTTAGAAAACAAAGATATAGTTTTAAGTGCTGATAGATATTTAGCAAATAAAGTAACTCAAACTAAATTTGAAATAGTTAAAATTGGCGATATCTTTAAAACATCTTCGGGGGGAACTCCTTTAAGAAGTAATTTAGATTTTTATAACAATGGTACAATTCCTTGGTTAAAAAGTGGTGAAGTAGCTCAAGGTTATATTTACAAATCAGAAGAGTTAATTACAGAACAAGGATTAAAAAATTCTTCAGCAAAATTATTTCCAGTAAATTCAGTCTTAGTCGCAATGTATGGCGCAACAGCCGGAAAAGTTGGTATTTTAAAATATGAAGCAAGTACAAATCAAGCTGTGTGTGCAATATATCCAAACGAAACGGTTATACCAGAGTATTTGTATCACGTACTAAAACAGGAAACTGCAAACTTTGTTGCGTTATCTGGTGGTGGTGGGCAACCTAATATTTCACAACAAATTATTAAAGATTTCGAAATACCACTTCCTCCACTGGACATACAAAAGGAAATTGTTGATGAAATTGATGGTTATCAAAAAATTATTGATGGTGCTAAATTGGTTCTAGATAATTATACTCCAACAATTTTCATCAAAGATGAGTGGAAAATAGTTGAACTTGGAAATATTTGCGAAGATTTTAAAAATGGTTTAAACTTTAGTACAGATCAGGTTGGAAAAGGAACAAAATTCATTAACATTAAAGATCTTTTTTCTGATATATATGTCAATATAGAAAAACTTGATAAAGTAGAAATATCAAATAAAGAAATAATAAGCAAGAAAGTAACAGATGGTGATTTACTGTTTGTCCGTTCATCTGTAAAGTATGAAGGTGTAGGTTTCCCTTCATTAGTTAAAACAGAAAATGAGGATATTGTCTTTTGTGGTTTTATAATTAAATGTAAACCTAATAAAACAATAGTTAACCCGGAATATCTTTTATTTCTTTTAAGAACAGAAAAATTCAGAAAAGATACTATTGCACTTTCAAACAAATCGAGCATCACTAATATATCTCAAGATAATTTAAAAACGTTAAAGATCCCTTTACCATCACTTGAAGAACAAAACTTAATAGTTAAAAACATTCAAGAAGAACAAATATTAATTAATGCAAACAAAAAGTTGATTTCTTTATTTGAAAAAAAAATAAAAGATAAAATTAGTACCGTTTGGGGAGATAAAAAAGAAGTTAAAACATTTGATACTTTGTTTGAGGTCACTAATTATGATTTGTATTTAGCAATGATGCAAAAACAAATTGAAAAAAAACTAAATCTAAACTATGGTGAAGTAGCTGCACAAAAAACCGTTTTCCACATTACTACATTTACAGATTTTAAGTTTGGATATCCTTTCAAAAACTATAATTATGGCACGTATTCATCTCAATTAAAGGAAGATTTAGCCTCTAATCCGTATTTATCTAAAATATCTAAAGGTAATGGTGAAGTCTTTACAATTCGACCTGAAAAAGAGAAGGAAGTATTAGAAGCATTAAGTAATCCTGAAAATAAAGATTTTGTTAAGGCAATAAATCAAGTACTAAAGATATACAATCATCCATTTATTAATAAAGAAACCGAAAAAATAGAATTACTAAATACAGTTTCAAAAATGGTATTAGACTTGCAGACTATAGATCTCGAAAGCATTTACAAATCAATGCAAAATTGGGAGATTAATCAAAATGGTTATAAAACTAAAGCAGACAAGTTTAATAAATTTGACACTAATAAAATGATCGATATAATTGTTGGTTTGAAATTGATAGATAAACTATTAAAATAATATATTTATAATATGACATTACACGAAGCAATAGAAGAAGTTCTAAAGAAAGAGAGACTTCCCATGAAGGCAAAGGAAATTGCTTCGTCCATCAATATGAATGGTTCTTATACACGTAATGATAGAGAACCTTTACAAGCAACACAAATTTATGCCCGGGTTAAAAACTACCCATCACTTTTTCAAAATATTAATGGAAACATTGTCTTGGTTAAAGACCATACATGGAAAAATATATTTACAAGCTATGAATATTTAACTCATTCTCTTAAAGGAATATTCAATCAGGAAGATATACAATTTATAATAGCTGTTCTATTTTTCTACAAAAGATTTGTCGACATTAATCATCGTTCTGGTCATAGCTATCCATTAGCATTTGACGAAAAATTGAGAACTTCATTGGATGAACTTCTAGATGGAGGTCGTTCTTTAATTAATGGGCTTAAATCGTTGGAAGATTTTCACTTTGCTCCAGAGGGTGTTTTTGACGAATGTGCTCGATTACTTGCAAAACTCGATAATTATAAGATTCAAGAAATATGGTCAGTAATCAAACAAATTGAAACAGTTCATTTAAATGACCAAAAGTTCGGGAATTTATATGAATACTTCACTACTTTTATATCTTTAGATAACAACAAAGCCCCTCATACACCATACAGTCTACGACAGCTAATGGCTGAAATTCTTAAACCTCATAATGGAGCTTCAGTATATGATCCAGTAGCCGGTATTGGTGGATTACTCATTGAAACATCATTAATAGCTGAAGGAAAAATTAACTCTTATGGTTCTGAAATCAATAAACGTATTGCCCAGTTGGGAAATATGAATTCACTTATGTACGGTATTAAAGACATTGAAATACTAGCAGAAGACTGTTTTGAACAGATAAATTTGAGCAAACAATATGATTATATTATAGCTGATTTGCCAGCAAATGGTATCACAAATTCTGTAGAATATTTCATGCTTTACAATCAGTATAATCTGTCAGCTCCAAAGTCTGGTAAAAGTTTTGGTTCGATGGTACTTTTTATTTTATCGAAGCTAAATAATGACGGAAAGGCCGTATTGACCGTATCAGACGGTTTTTTGGTGAAAAAGGGCAAAGAACAGTCCATTAGAGAAATGCTTATAGCTAAAGATGTTATCGAAACTATAGTTAGCCTTCCATCTGGTATACTTCGACCGTATACAGAGGCAAAAACATCACTTCTAATTCTTAATAAAAATAAATCTGACTACTTAACAAACAGAATTCAATTCATTACAGCTAAGGCCAATGACTCAACAACGAAATCTGTAATTCTAAATAATGACGAAATTATAAAATCTTATATTGATAAAGAATCGTTTAATAAGGACACTCAAATTATTCATATTGACGATCTAAAACAAGATGTTAATTTATTAGCCGAGTCATACGGTGCTGAATTTCAACTTGCCAACAATATGTTAAAAGATAATATAGCTAAATTTTTAGGTGATTTAGTTTATATAAAATCTGGAATAAATCCACCGAGATCAAGTATTCAGAATACTGGGAATATTCCATTAGTGAAAGTTGAAAAATTATCAAAAGATATCCTTGATCTTAATTTGAACTTACATAGTATTGAAACTATTAGTGAGGAGTCCCGTTATGAAAGAAATATTATTTTAGAAGAATGTATATTAGTAGCGCGAGTTGGAGATAGTTTAAAAGCAACTATTTTTAGACCTTCAGAAGAATTTCCAAGGATATTACCACATAACAACATATATGTTCTTATCCCTAGTAGATCTGATTTAAATATTGAATACTTATATTACCAATTGCATTCTACATTTATACAGGAACAAATTGAAAAGCGTAAGCTAGGAGCTGTAATGCCTTATATTAGTATAGCAGGACTTAAAGATACTGTAGTTCCTTTCATGAGTATTGAGGCGCAGCACGAATTTGTACAATCTCAAAAAGCTAACTTAATCGCAGAAGAGCGAAAAAGAGTGGAAGAACGAATAAAATCTTTAGGATACAAAGAAGAAACAAAACAAGCTGAAGCTGATGTAATAAAAATATTAACTCATCAGTTAAGACCCACCTTCACAGGATTAAATGGAATAACAAAGCGAATAGATAGAGTTATAAAAAGAGAATATTTAGGTGATCTAAAAGAATACGATAATGTTGAATTAAATATCGATCCTGAAATCGAAGACCAAATATCGTTACCTGATAATTACACTTTAAGTCAATTGATAGATAAACTATCAAAGGAAACCAATCATTTAAGTGATATTCTTACCAACGTAGACAAAGTAATGAATTTTACCCTTTTGCCGGAAGATTTACAAGAAGTAGATGTACTCGATTTTTTAAAGGAGTATAAAGAACAAAAAGAAGTGGATCAAAACGATAATTATGACATAGAAATTAAAGGCGAATCAGCAAATGCTTTATTACATAAGCCTTCTTTCAAAGAATTATTAGATCAATTACTTATAAATGCTGAAAAACATGCATTTATTGGTGATAATAAAAATAAAATCAATAAAATACAATTTACAGTTCGTATAAATAAAAGAAGAGAGGTGGTCTCTATTGAGTACTCCAACAACGGGAAACCCTATGAATTAACTCAAAAAGATTTTATTACGGCATTTGAAAAAGGAAACAAAAGCGATGGATCGGGAATTGGAGGGAATTATATTAATCGAATAGTAACGGCTCAAAATGGAAAACTTACTGTGGACGAAAATACTAAAAAAGGATTTTTTTTAACCATAGAATTACCTACATCAAATAGCAAAATATATGAATAGTATTAATAGTATTATATTGATCGATGATAATAATGATTTTATTAGGGATTTTACGAACGAAGCTTATGCGAAAGGAATAACTGTAGCAGCTAAAAACAGCCTAGCAGGTTTAAAGCTATTATTACCAGCATATGGACATAAATATGCAGCAGTTGTATTAGATATAAAGTGCTTACTACAAGATGACCAAGCAAAGGAAGATTCAACATTTATTGGTAGCGCCTTAACATATTTAAACTCAACCGTTCCCCTATTTCCAAGATTTATTTTAACTGGAGATGAATCTGAGTTTGATTCATTAAAAAAGTATCATGCTGATGAAAAAATGTTTATAAAAAAGCCAGATGACCAAAATAAACTTTTAGATGAATTATTATATTGCGTTCAAAATGCAGAACCTTTAAGAATTAAAAGAGAAAACGTTGAAATATTTGATGCTTTTGAACAAGGATTAATTTCAGCAGGTAAAGAAATTACAGTGATAAATATTTTTAAACGATACAACGAGAAAGTTCCGGCTAATTTTCGTGGCATTATTGGAGATGTTAGAGAAGTTCATGAAGAAATTTATAAATCACTTAATAATCGGAATAAAAACGTAGTTCCTGATACGTATATGAATGCCAATGGCACTCCTTCATTTACCGGAGACTTTTATAAGTACTTGCTTGGAAATCCGAATCACAGAAATAACTTTATTCCTACCACTACTGTATACCAAGATACCACAATTTCTAGTCATACTAAATTCATTCACAATGCATGTAGCGAATATTTACACGGTTCGTCAAGAACTAATTACCACATTTCTACATATACTATAAAGAGCTTAATTAATAGTCTGATGGAGATTATTATTTGGTCAAAACTTTATTAATCAATTCAAGCCTATTTTGATACAATATAGAAACTTCAACTAACTTTTATATTTATATATCTCTCCTCCAACAACACATGTTCAAATAATACTAAGCTTAATGTTAAGATAGATTTTTTTATTAAGAAAGAAACTAAACACTCCACAATTTTAGGTACAAGCTGTTAGTGGTAGATTTCTATAATTAGTGAAAAATTCGGTCTTCACCTAACATGTCTTGTATGTTATTAATATGTTTTTCGGAAATTTTCTGGCTACTACCATTCTCGACAGCGGTAGATAGAACATTAACAACATCGCGCTTACTTTTGTAATTGGCAGGTTCATTTTCCGTAATAATTTTTTTTACGACATCTATTACTCGTGGCGCTTTTGTTAAAAAAGTATTGATTGGAATAAAACTGACATCCCTAAACTGGCAATCTCCAAAAAATACTACGACCGAAAAAAATGGAATATTTTGAAATTCTGTTAACTTTGTTTTAAGATTTTCAACATGTTTTTTATTTTGAAGAATTGGATTATAAAAATAGTATTTCTCTTTTCCGTAAGCTAAAACTTGCGTCCACTTATTCTGATTTCCATTTCCAAAAATCCATCCGCTATATTCCTTCACTTCAAACACAATTATTCCAACTTTTGTTGCAAGAACCAAATCAATTTGAGAATAATTTCCATATTTATTTTTAATATATAAATCATGAAAAATAGTTTGTGCTGGGAATCCTGCTTTTAAAAGTTTTAAAACTAATTTCCTTTCAGTTTTCGTACCTCTATGAAATTTTGTAACAGTTTCTAATAATTTTTTATCTCTTATATTGAAAAAGATAAATACGAAAATCGCTAATACAATTACTCCAATGATTATCATAAAATATTATTTTGAAGTCCCTAATTTCAATTTCGTATTGGTAACTGAGATGGAGTCTTTGATGTTTTTATCAGAAGATTTTTCAATGTATATGGTATCTTTAACAATTATTACTTTAGTTATGGGGTGAAGCTCTTTTTCAGGTTGTTCCTTATTAAAAAATGGAATTAAAATACTAGCTAAGAGTGCAATAATAGAAATTATCATGGCTTTTCTGGCAATACTAAGATTCATTTTCGATGTATCGTGATCAGCAAGTTTCAATCCTGCATCGCCTTTAAGAATAAAATTACAATCTAAATGATTATCTAAATCGTCAAATTCCACTTGCTTACTATCTTCCCCTTTATGATGAAAACTATCGAAAAACCATTGTTTTACAGCAATTTCAATGCAACTATTTTCAAAATCATAGCCTTCGGTTTCAAGTATTTTCTTTACTTTATTATATGAAACGCCCGTATCTATAAAAGTTTGTCCAATACGCAGAATTTTAGCATATATAGCATTATTTTTCTTTATATCGTTTACAACTTTATTATACTCTATTACAGATAATTTCATTTAGTTATTTCTATTAAGTTGGCACACACCGTTCTGGCACTACAGCAAGTTCGGGAATAATCTAAGCACATTATCGGATTTTACTAAACATGTCAAATATAAACTAACTTTTTCATTTAATCCAATTGACTAAATCCGTTATAAAAGCCTTTATAAACTTAAGCTTTATAAACTTAAGTTTATATTATGTTCAATGCCATTTAAGCGAAATTGAATTTTGCTATCATCGTGTATTAAAATTTCTCGAAGCCCAAAATCAAATTCTTTGTGATGATTTGGACAAAGTAATAAAATATTACTAAGGACTTCTTGTCCTTTTTGTGCTTTGGCAATTATATGTGCTGCTTCAATATATTTTTTGCCATTAGATTTTAAGATGTATGATGAACAGATTTGACATTCATAATTTCTAATAAACTTTATTTGCGCAATGATTTTATTATCTCGTTTATACGCTTTCCCTTTTATAAAAATTATTTGTGGCTCACTGGGATTAATACTTTTTAGCTGTTGAATAACTTCATTTCTGTCGTCTTCTGCAAAGTTCTCTGCAATTTCGTCTTGTTCAATTTCGTCTGCTTGGTCAATTTCTATTTTTGCCTTTTCATTAAAAAGAATTTTATCTGAATATCTTGCAAGAATTTTTTTAAGCTTAACTTTAGAATCGCCTTTTTCTTTGATATATTCAATATGCTCAGATATCGCTTTTACAGCCAAATCCAATTTAGCAATTCCAAAATCATTATAAATTCTAAAAAGAAAATACTCGAAGTACACATTACTTAAAGTTCTAGTAAATTTTTCACCAAGAAGTAATTTATGAAAAGTGCGAATTACTGTATTTGCGGAACTTGGATTAAAATTTCTATTGGCAATCAATAGAATTATTCCTTCTTTAATAGAAATAGAATTGCTGTAAACTTTTTTTGCAACTTGATAATCAAACTCAAGATTGGGGTTTTCTGTCATGGTTGTGTATTATAGCGTATAATGTTATATTACTGCAGTGGGTATGGTACTAAATTAAGCTCATTATCCAGATTTATTAATCATTCCAAATACAAAACCTTTTTTTCTATTAGTGCTCTAATACGTTGTAGCAGTTGTGTGAAATAAATAATATTTTTTATTAAATTATTTCATTTTCACATTCATCTATGCTTTTGCTTAATAACGAGATAAAAGTTTTTATTTGCTCTAAACATTCATCATATGTTACTATTCTTAAATTTTTTTGATTGTTACGAAATAACTCAAAAGATCTTATCATTTCTTTAGAAGTTAAACTAGATAGGTTACCAATAATTAACAATGTTTGAATATTATATGCTTCTACATTTCTATCATCTGCATTTTTAATTAATGTTGAAATCTCTGTTTCTAGTTGATATTTTTGAGTCAATAATTGTGTTATTGAACCCGATAAATTCTTCGAAGGATTATATATTCCAGTATCACGATATGCTGTTTTATCTAGTAATGTTGTTTGTGGAGTTTTAATTTCAATAATAAAAGTATTATTAGTTAATTTATGCTTCTGCAAAAAATCAGGATATTGTCCGTTAGAATTATCAAAAGATTTACCACCAACATATGCTTGATTTTTAAATTTAACATAAGGTGAACCTGAAAAAAAAGTTAGCAGTAAGGGATTCTCTTCAAAAAAAGTTTGGTAAGTGGATTCGAGATGATTACCATTTATCTTTTCTTCAAATTCATTCATTAATATACTTAAATAGCTTAAATCAGTTGTATCTTTTAAGATTGACAAGCTACTTTTGTCACTTTTCGAAATTTTACTAAAATCAGTATTTCTCAAAACTTTGTATATGACTTCCTTACGCGATGGTATTTTTAAAGTCGGAAACTTAGTAGGATTTAAGTAGTAGAAAATATTGTCATATATGAAAGATTGTTTCGCAATTTGTCCCTCTTTATAAAATAAATCGTGATTTCGATCGATTCCTCTTCTAATTTTTTCAAAATCTTCATAACTTATAATTATATCATTAGATAAAATTGATGTTTGTTGCTCGTTAGATATTATTAATTTATCACATTTCTCAAAATGTTTTAGAATCGTATTGATTAATATTTTATACTTTTTTTCTAATCCAAGACCAAACATTATAGTTCTTGTGAATCCAGTAGGTAATCCATAAAGGCCATAACCACCTGAATCTAATTCTTCAATTGATGTTTCTAAACCCTCAAATACGATTTCTTTAATATCATATTTTGATTTAAAATAATAAAAAGATTCTGTTAAAGTATTTATTGGCCTTATTGTCGTTCTTGAATTGTTTAAATCAATTTCGACAATTGAATGAATCAAATCTTTACTTTCATTTTCTATTACACATTCAATTTTACCTTCATTTTCCTTAAGAGTAATTTTATTTCCATCACTTGGAATTTCGGATTCGAAATCACTATTATCTAAGGTGTCAAAAATATTTTTCAATGGAGCGAGGTTTTAGTTTATTTCTAACAACTTATAATTCCAGCCATAAAATTTCATCATAAAACTTTTTGAGGTTATTTTAAGTTAGAAGATATTTTTTTAAGCTAATATAATAAATATTTTTACTAAAATTCATTCACCTTTTCGACAAATAAATCATGATCCTTTCATTATTTTTTTGTGTACATCTTTGTAGAAAATAAATCTTAATCAGGTTCCTAAGTCCCTCCCTCTTATTATAGATTTTCTTTCTCGATAAGAATTTCGAATCTTCATACTAAGAGTCATTTAAAATTTTGAGATATTTTGCGATGTCTTTCTAAGTCATTACTTTTTGATTCATTAAAGTAAAAAAATGAATAATATCTTAGTTAGAAACTCATTAATTAACATAGTTTTTATTTTATATTTTTTTATCCCATATTAAGCGACTCATTATTTCTTCTAAATATTTAATTTAATTAGTCACAAAGTTCGGGAATGGCTTGCGGGCGCTTGCAAAAAATTCCCCCATAAATGCAGGAAAAAAATCCTGCTTTATTGCGTTGCTTTTTGCGCTTGCTAGGCGATTCCCGATGAATGTTCCATAATTAATTTAAAATATAAAAATTATGGAAACTTTAAATCAAAACTGGCAAACTGTATCTGAAATTGAACTGATTTACAAAACAAAAGTAAAAAACTCTGAAAGACCCCAAATCAAATCTTCCAAAGATGCATACAAACTTTCTCTTTCAGCTTGGGATTATAATAAAATAGAATTTTTCGAGCAGTTCAAAGTATTATTTATGAATCAAGCTTATAAGGTACTTGGGATTTATGAAATTTCTTCCGGAGGAATTGCAGGTACTGTTGTAGATCTTAGATTAATATTCTCAGCAGCTCTTAAGGCAAATGCTACATCAATTATGATGATTCACAATCATCCTTCAGGAAACCTCACACCCTCTGAAGCCGATAAACAGATAACTAGAAAAGTAAAAGAAGCTGGAAGACTTCTTGATATTACATTACTGGATTCTTTAATTATAACTCCCGAATCCTATTATTCCTTTGCTGATGAAGGCGCTTTATAAGCGCCTTTATAATAGTTTCTATTGAATACAAAAAATGACAATCAGTAAAAAGATCTCTATATAGTGTAGAATATTAAGTTGTTTTTTGCATTAAGCCAATTGCCCAAATCCGTTGTAGCTGTTATAGCCAGTGTTTTTTGTTGCTCCTAGATTGTTGGTATGTGTTTTTCTTTACAATATCCTTCTACTTCTGTGTCGTTAACAAAGTAGCCATCGCAAAACTCATTAAGTTCTTTTTCTGCACCTGAAACATATTTTTCGCTTGCTGTCATTAATTTTTCTGTTTGTTCAATGAACTTTTCAAATTCTTTATTCATTTTGCAAAGTTTGTCAATTGTTTTAAAGTCTAAATCACGAAATACTGAAGGATAAAGGACTTTGCTTTGATATGGGTTTGCGTTAAGTTCAATAATTCCAATTCCAAATGATTGACTTAGTCTTGCCATTTCTTCGTTTAGACTGTCGCTAAATTCAAATGCAACTAAATAACCATAATTTGCCCAACTTGAATTTGAAACTGCTTGAAAAAAAGCCTTTTTAAGTTCGCTGTCACTGTTTATTTCTCTTTTTAACTCGTAAGAGCTTATCTTAAAAGTGTCAACACGGTTTATAGACTTTAAAAAATTTTGACTGACTTTTGTTTGTAAATTCAAGAATTTAATTCCAACCATATCAGGATGTGTCCAAATTTGGTTGTTGTCTTTTCCGTTTGATTGTTCGTGAAAAATAGTCTTTGAGTAAGTATCTGTATTCTTTAAGTAACTGCTTAAAAGTTTATGTAAATCTCTTTCATCATAAGTCTTTGACTTATTTATTTTGGCAGGTTTTAATATCTCAGTTTCGATGTCTCCACTCAAAATTTCAATACCAATATTTTGTTCGTTTTTTGTCAAGTAGTATGAATATGTTCCGCCTTCTTGTTTAATTCGTTTTATTCTAGTGTCACCATTACGAATGAAGTCGCCAAGAACTGCCGAAATTGTCGAACCTGGTGTTTTTGCAACGCCAAAGTCATAATAGTTTTTGTCAACGATATGATTGAGAACCGCTAAATAATTGGTTATGTCGTTAATGTCTTCTAAACTTTTTAATACGGCTTCTTTTAATGTCATCTTTTTTTAGTTTTTTGTTTTGCAATTTGGCGTTGTTATTATTGGTTAATAACGTTCTGGTACTAAAGCGGGTTTGGGGATAAATTAAGCCATTCTGCGAATTTTCAAAATAATCCATAATACAAAACCCACTCTCCATTAAGCCTATTGCCCAAATCCGTTGTAGTAGATTTTATAACTCGTTTTTCTTTTCCAATCTTAATTTTTGCTCTTCTTCATTTTTTATTTCTGCTTCATCAAAAAGTAAATTTCTTTCTATGTCGAATGGCGTAACGTATGTCTTTTGCACATGGATATCTCCTTCAAAAAGTTGTGGAGGTAGATTTATACTACGAAACAAAAAATTATCTTTAATAGACCAAAACATTCCATCGAATTCTAACTCACTTTCTAATATTCCGAAAATTGAGAAGTGTTTTGGATGAGAAATATCTAAAACACCATATTGAAGACGACCACCAACAGTTGGGATATCACTATCATTGCAGATATCTTTTAAGCATTTTAAATGATTTAATTTTGGAGGCCATGTACAAATTTTTTGATTGAAAGAATTTATGGCTGCCTTATCACCTAAATAAACAATTAATTCTTTATCTATGTCTATTTCCTTCATATAAAATTGTACATCGGTATAATTTTTACTGGTATATCCAAATTCATAGATAAATGTTTTATTAGAAGAAGGACAAATCCCAGTAATTAAAATTTTACACAAAGCACCATATTGTCTTTGCTGTATCAACTCATTAGATATTTGCAAATATATTTTGTAAGCAATATTTATTATTTTTTCATAATCAATAATTGATATTGAAGGAACAATTTGAAGATTTGACAGTAGTTCTGATAATGTATCTGAATAACCACTTGCACTAACATATCCTCCTGCTAAACAAAATCCCCAATCTTTGTCATAGAGTAAATTATGTTGTGTTCCAGCTTCATAAATTCTTACTGGAATACTAAAAATCTTAGGAGCCGAATCGCTTGTAGTTACATAATCAATACCCTGTCTGATTGTTAGTCTAGAATCAGAAGCAAAACATATTTTGGCATTTTGCTTCCATGCAATGCATAGTGTCATAGTTTATTAAAATGAGGTATAACGTTCTCGCGCTTGTGGATGTTGCGGACTTCGAAGACGAGTATTTTCGGCTAAACGAAAATATGATTTGAATATGATAATTTCACTAAATTCCGCAATAGCCACAAACGTGTGTTAGTCGTAGTTTTTTATTTTCCCTTTGTTTCTAATTTTACTTTCTCCCATTCCTTTTTCAATAGCATTTGAGTTTGTTCTGTAAGTTTATTTAAATTAGTTTTTGCTTCTTTCAATTTATTTGACGAAATATATTTTAACATATAGAAATCTATAAAATATTGAATCAAATTTAAAATTTCAATATCTTCTTTAGGATTAAATCTCAATTTTAGAAGATATAGTTTCTTTATGATTTCTTGAAAATTAGTTTTGTCTTGAAATTTTAACGAGTTCTTATTTAATGAATCAAAATAATGTTTTTGATATTCATAATTTACATCATCCATATACTGTTGACTTGGATTTTGTGACTCAATGTCTTTGATTACTTCGTTATGAATTATTAAAGTTTCCGAAATATTGGAAGCTAAATGCGTTATTTCTTCTCTTATAATTGAAAGCCATTTTATTCTTTCAGAAGTTATAGTATCTATATATTTTGTTGTTTTTAGATTTTTTCTTGTAAAATATATGTTAAACGCCGTTGCGATAAAAGTCAAAAGTACGCCTGATGGTAAAATATAATCGTTTAATATTTCTTTCATTTCTGTTTTTTTCAAAATTACTGCTAACTTATTACATATAAGACAAAACCTCACAAAGCGACCCAAATTTGGGTAGATATGTGTAATAATTTTACACAATACTTACTTTCAAATATATATATATTTTCACTACAAATTATTAAAAGACCTTTTAATTTTAGGCTTTAATAAATCACGAGGATGATTATTATATGTTGTATCATAATGACATTTTTAATACCTTTACATATATTAAAGTACATTGACTCACTGCTATTAAATTGATCAAGGAAACAAAGGGCTACAAGGTAAGTCATTATAAATGAGACCTATTCGGCTACCCTTTTTGGAAGAATACTTGAGAACACCAATAAAATCAACGAATTAAGGAATAGGTAGGTCGTCCTGCCACCCCGACAAAAAAGCCGAACAGCAATGTTCGGCTTTTTTTATTTAAAAAAAATAAAATCAATTTTAGAGATTGTAGTCCTTAAATATTTTAAAACAACAAAGCCATCCCAATTTAATGAGATGGCTTTGTTTTAACAATTACTATCAAAATATTTAATTTACTTTTTAATAAGTTTGAGTGCTTTTCGGTTAGATCCTTGACTTACTATTGTAAGATAAGTACCTGCCGGTAATTCCTCTCCAAATACAATTGATTGGTTAAAGTCGCTTTCAATATGTTTAATATGTCTACCACCCATATCATATACCTCAACTTCAATTTTTTCAACGCTGCCGCCTTCCACTTCAAGTGTAAATTGATAATTACTTGGGTTAGGATATGCTTTCACATCGAAAGGATCTGCAATAATTGTCGGCTCAATTTCTTTGGCTACAATATTCTCTATACCACCAGTTTTAGCACTAGGATTTGAACAATCGAATTGGTTCCAATAAACATTTTTATTTGTTGAAGCAACTTTACTGCCTATATAAAATCCTTTCATATTGGTGTTTTTAACAGCAGCGGCATCACCATCCACCTTAATTGTTCCATTCGGAGCAAACACGCTGGCATTTACCGTTACATTACCTCCAGGCAACACTCGGAATTCATTTCCACCGATAAAGAAAACTGCTTTATAACCGCCAGTTGGATTTACCATGGATGATTTACCAATAGACACAGTAGTTTTTACTCTTACAGATATATCGGAAGCGAAGAGTAATTTCGTAGGTGCAGCATCAGTTCCTTCTGCCAAACTTATACTATTAACATTCAGAACACCTGTGCTGTTAGCATTAAATTTAACCTGACTGCTTTTGCCAATACTTATTGTCCCGAAAATCGTTCCTGTAGTAAAGGTCACATTACAATTGGTTCCGATTGTCACATTTTTGTAATTACCCGTTTTAGTTACTGTGGTATTATTTGGAATACTCAAATCAGCTAACCCAGTCGTACTAGTACTATTTACTTGCATATTAGGCAATACTACTACAGCTGGACTGTAGATTCTGGCAGGAACATTAGATCCAGACTGAACCGTGATGAACCTTGCTTTCACAAATGCTCCTGGTCCTGCTACTGTACTGTTTGTTCCAATATTTGCATAACCCAAAGTAGTTGTAACACCTACACTTCCAGTTTGAACAAAGTTTTTGTCACCCAAACTCACATTGCTCATACCAAGAATTGTGTAATCATTAATAACATTTTGCGGTTGGAAATTATAACTAGCCTGAGCAGTTCCGTTACAGCCTCCTTGTTGAGTTACCGTTACTGTATATGTACCAGCATTGGATGAATTATTCAATGTAATACTTTGTGTAGTTGCTCCTCCTGGGCTCCATAAGTAAGTGTAACTTCCAGCTACTGACGAATTCGCTGTTAGTTTCAAACCACTACAGAATGCATCAGGACTAGTAGTTGTTATCGATGCCGTAAATGAAGAACCAGAATTGTTTGTTAGTTTCACCTCATCATACGCAGTGCAAGAACCACTGCCAACTGTCCATCTTACCGTTACATTTGTTCCCACTGCCACTCCTGTTATTGTTGTGGTTGGAGAACTAGGTGTCGTAATAATTGCGCTTCCACTACTACCCACAAATGACCATACACCTGAACCACTTTGTGTCATTGTAAAGGTTGAGGAATTACATTGTGTTTGGTCCGGTTGATTGCTTACGGTTGGTGCAGCATTATTATTAGTAACTGTCACATCATCGAATGCAGTGCAGGAACCACTACCGACTGTCCATCTTACCGTTGCACTTGTACCCACTGCCACTCCTGTTATTGTTGTGGTTGGAGATCCTGCTGTCGTTATGGTTGCGCTACCACTTACCAATGTCCATATACCTGAACCACTTTGTGTCATAGTGAAGGTTGAGGTATTACATTGTGTTTGGTCCGGTTGATTGCTTACGGTTGGTACAGCGTTATTATTAGTAACTGTTACATCATCGAATGCAGTGCAAGAACCACTGCCAACTGTCCATCTAACAGTTGCGCTTGTTCCCAAAGCCACTCCTGTTATTGTTGTGGTTGGAGATCCTGCTGTCGTGATGGTTGCGCTACCGCTTACCAATGTCCATGTACCTGAGCCACTTTGTGTCATTGTAAAGGTTGAGTTATTACATTGTGTTTGGTCTGGCTGATTGCTTACCGTTGGTGCTGCAGTATTGTTAGTTACTGTCACGTCATCGTATGCAGTGCAGGAACCGCTACCAACTGTCCATCTTACCGTTGCACTTGTTCCCACTGCCACTCCTGTTATTGTTGTGGTTGGAGATCCTGCTGTTGTGATGGTTGCGCTACCACTTACCAATGACCATGTACCTGAACCACTTTGTGTCATGGTGAAGGTCGATGTATTACATTGTGTTTGATCCGGCTGATTGCTCACTGTTGGTAATGCAGTATTAGTTAGTACAACATCATCGGACGAAGTACAAGAACCACTAGTCACTGTCCATCTAACAGTTGCGCTTGTTCCCAAAGCTAATCCCGTAACAGTTGCGGTCGGAGAGTTTGGAGATGGAATACCCACATTTCCGCTTACTACGCTCCATTGTCCGTTTCCAACAGGTGGTGCAGTTTGTGTCATTGTAAAACTCGAAGTGTTACATAAAGTTTGGTTTGGCTGATCGCTTACAGCTTGTAATATTGCGTTTGTCACTGTAACCTCATCAAAAGCGCTGCATGAAACATTGGTTACTGTCCATTTTACTTTTGCACTTGCTCCAGCGGCCACTCCACTAACAGTTGCTGTTGGTGAGTCTATCGGTGTGATAGTAACTCCCCCATCTCCGCTTACAATGCTCCAGACGCCAGTTCCTACTGATGGCGCGCTTTGCGTCATTGTAAAACTTGAAGTATTACATAAGGTTTGGTCTGGTTGATTGCTTACAGATGGCAATATGCTATTGGTTACCGTTACATCATCAGAAACACTGCAGTAACCATTGGTTACTGTCCATCTCACTTTTGCACTTGTCCCTACTGCCACAGCTGTAATGGATGTAGTTGGAGATGTATCATTTGTAATAGTTGCACTTCCGCTTACTAAGGTCCATTTTCCCTGTTGACCAGCCAATGGTGGCGTTTGTGTCATTGTAAAACTCGAAGTGTTACACAAGGTTTGATTCGGCTGATCGCTTACGGTTATCATACCATAAACAGTTAATGTCACCTCGTCAGATATTATGTCGCCACATGAACCTTTGACAATCACTCTGTAATGAATTCCATTCATCTCATTTGTAACTGAAGCAATGTTTAAACTGCTATTAGTCTCTGAGCTAAGATTTCCCCATCCGCCGCCAACGTCAACTTGCCATTGATACCCTGTCGCTGCAGTAGCACTAACACTGAATGTTGCAGGTTGCCCTTCACACTTAGTCAAACTAACCGGTTGGGTGTTGATAACTGGTGATAAGGAACTAACGTTTACTGTTTGGTTTTGAGATGAACTTTTTCCGTGACTGTCTGTATAAGTCCACACAATAGTGTGCGGTCCAGCAGTGCTGAAAGTTAGACCGACATCTGAAACTCCTGTAACGGTTCCATCGCAATTATCCAATGCTGTTGGTGCTGGCACTGTTACAGAACATTCTGCGTTTATCGTTGGCAAAGAAGCAACATTTGGAACCGGAGCTTGATTATCTATTACCGTTACTGTAAAGCTACAAGAACTTTGGTTGTGGTTTGCTGATCCATCAGTCGCTGTCCAAATTACCGTTGTAGTTCCCACTGGGAAAATATTACCGGATAAATAACTGTTAGTGTCAACTCCGTTATTGTTAATACTTAAAGTTGCACCGTTACAATCATTTACATTTGGCTGAATATAGAATACTCTGGCTCCGCAAATGTTGTTATCATTATTAACTGTTATATTACTTGGACAATTTGTTATAGTAGGTGCTACATTATCAATCACTGTTATAATAAAACTTGCTGTTTCGGTATTACCATTAACGTCAGTAGCCGTATAAATGATTGTATGTGTTCCTGAACCCAATAATGTTGAGCCGTTTTCATTAAAGGTTTCATCACTGCTCACCAGGCTAGCTACTCCGCAGTTATCCGCTGCTGATGGAGCATTCCACTTAACCAAAGCAGAACAATTACCTCCAGAAAGATTAACCGTTTTATTTGCTGGCATATTGCTAATAACTGGTTTAATAGTATCTTTTACTGTTACAATAGCTGTTCCAGTGTTTACCTTACCATTGGTATCCGTTACAGTTAAGGTAACTGTGTTTGGACCAACATTGAGACAAGTAAAACTATTCGGTGAAACACTCATTGATTGAATACCGCAATTATCATGCGAACCATCATTAACATCCGAAGCTACAATTGTCACACTGGTTGGATTCAATGCAACTTCGATATTTTTTGTAATCACAGTAGGCAATTCATTGTCATCCACTATTATTGTTGCTGTCGCAGTATCTGTACAGCCATTGGCATCAGTCACTGTTACATGATAAGTCCCTGTTGCTAGATTGGTTGCGGTAGCAGTAGTCTGTGCCAATGCATCATCCCATAAATAAGTATATTCAGGGGTTCCTCCTGTGGCAGTTACTGTAGCTGAACCGTTGGTGTTACCAAAGCAATCCACATTGGTAGACGCTGTTATCGATGCGTCCAATACTTCCGATGGTTCTCCAATAGTGAAACTTGTTGTACCAGTTATGGTACAGCCGTTGGATTCTGTAATCGTTACAGTATAGGTTCCCGCCGCTAATCCACTAATATCCTGAGTGGTTTCTCCGTTGCTCCATTGATAAATGTATGAGCCACTTCCACCGGTAACACTCAAATCAATGGATCCGTTTGCTCCATCTTTACACAACACATCAACTTTAGTTCCGTTGGCTACCACTGTCTCATTCACCGTAATAGTAAATGTGCATGAATTACTGCAACCATTGCCATCTGTATAAGAATACGTTATCGTATGCGGACCAACTCCCGCTGTCGCAGGATTGAAATTGTTTGCACTTACCCCCGTTCCGCTATAGGTTCCTCCTGATGGAGAAGCTCCTGTTAATGCGTAAGGTGCCGAATCAACACAAACTGATGAATTGGATGGGCAGGTCAGAGTAGGTAATGGATTCACCGTGATAGTAAATGTGCATGAATTGCTACAGCTATCCCCATCCGTATAGGTATACGTTATCGTATGCGGACCAACTCCAGCTGTGGCAGGATAGAAATTGTTTGCACTTACGCCTGTTCCGCTATAGGTTCCTCCTGATGGAGAAGCCCCTGTTAATGCGTAAGCCGCTGCATCAACACATACTGATGAATCGGAAGGGCAGCTTACTGTAGGTAATGTTTTCACCGTAATGGTAAATGTGCATGAATTACTGCAGCCATTGCCATCTGTATAGGTGTATGTTATCATATGCGGACCAACTCCAGCTGTGGCAGGATCGAAATTGTTCGCACTTACGCCTGTTCCGCTATAGGTTCCTCCTACTGGAGAAGCTCCTGTTAATGCGTAAGATGCAGTATTGAGACATACTGATGAATCGGATGGACAGGTTACTGTTGGTAATGCATTCACCGTAATAGTAAATGTGCATGAATTGCTGCAGCCATTGCCATCCGTATAGGTGTATGTTATCATATGCGGACCAACTCCAGCTGCTGTAGGGTCGAAATTATTCGCACTCACACCTGTTCCGCTATAGGTTCCTCCTGCTGGAGAAGCCCCTGTTAATGCGTAAGCTGCTGCATCAACACAAACTGATGAATTGGATGGACAGGTCAGAGTAGGTAATGGATTCACAATAACAGTAAATGTGCATGAATTGCTACAGCCAACCTCTTCCATATAGGTGTACGTTATGGTGTGCGAGCCAACTCCCGCTGTTGCAGGATTGAAATTGTTCGCACTTACGCCTGTTCCGCTATAAGTTCCTCCTGCTGGAGAAGCTCCTGTTAATGCATAAACCGCTGCATCAACACAAACTGATGAATCAGAAGGACAGCTTACAGTTGGTAAAGTATTCACCGTAATAGTAAATGTGCATGAATTACTGCAGCCATTGCCATCTGTATAGGAGTATGTTATCATATGCGGACCAACTCCCGCTGCGGCAGGATCGAAATTGTTCGCACTTACGCCTGTTCCGCTATAGGTTCCTCCTACTGGAGAAGCTCCTGTTAATGCGTAAGATGCAGTATTGAGACATACTGATGAATCGGATGGACAGCTTACAATTGGTAATGGATTCACTGTAATAGTAAATGTGCATGAATTGCTGCAGCCATTGCCATCCGTATAGGTGTATGTTATCGTATGCGGACCAACTCCCGCTGCGGCAGGATCGAAATTGTTCGCACTTACGCCTGTTCCGCTATAGGTTCCTCCTGATGGAGAAGCCCCTGTTAATTCGTAAGCTACTGCATCAATACAAACCGATGAATTTGATGGGCAGGTCAGAGTAGGTAATGGATTCACCGTAATTGTAAATGTGCATGAATTGCTGCAGCCATTGCCATCAGTAAATGTGTATGTTATCGTATGTGGACCAACTCCCGCTGTGGCAGGATTAAAATTATTCGCACTTACGCCTGTTCCGCTATAGGTTCCTCCTGATGGCGAAGCTCCTGTTAATGCGTAAGATGCTACATCAACACATACTGATGAATTGGATGGACAGGTCAGAGTAGGTAATGGATTCACTGTAATAGTAAATGAGCAAGAATTACTGCAGCCATTACCAGCTGTATCCGTATAGGAGTATGTGATTGTATGCGGACCAACTCCCGCTGCTGCAGGATTGAAATTGTTCGCACTTACGCCTGTTCCGCTATAGGTTCCTCCTGCTGGAGAAGCTCCTGTTAATAAGTAAGCCGCTGCATCAACACATACTGATGAATCGGGTGGACAGGTCATAGTTGGCAAAGGTTTTACAACAAAATCAGTCTTAGTGCGACAACCCGGAACCGAAGTACATTCTGCATAGAAAGAAGTGGTGCCGGCAGTGTTTGTATCAGGCAAGCCTGAATTTAAAACCCCAACTGGATTAAAAGGTGAACCTGTCCCGATTGATGACCCACCTGAAGAGGCAGTATACCAATTGAGAACACCATTTGCAAGGTAGTAAACCGTAATTCTAATATTATCTACAGAAGCTGTAGTGGTATTAAAACCAGATTTACTGATATTTGTAACTAAAGCGACTCCAAAATTTGTTGCTTTAATCTCGGCTGCAGACCAAGTTGTTCCCCATAAATCGGAAGCTCCACCATAAGAAACAACAGTCGTATTCACTGATGACCAATTAGTTGTGGTAGCTGCATAATTACTACCTGTTACAACTCCTGCTTTCATCAAACTAACCGTATTGTCCTTTACATTATCGCTAAAAGTTTCTAAACTAGAAAATCGCTTAATGGAAGCCTGAATCCCCAGAATAGTAGCGCTATTTGGAATTGCCGAGAAATCAAAATTTGTTGCTTGAAGGCTATTTGATGTTACACTACCCCCGAAAGCTGTAGCAGCTGCCGTAGCATAACTACTATTATCTGAAACAATATTACCCGGATTTGTCCAAGCCGTTCCCGCTCCAGCTGCACTAGCACCTGTTCCTGGATCTTTTGGTCCCACGCTTACAGTTGGATTAGGACAAGAAGAAGTCAACACTCCCCCACTTCCCCCTAAACAAACCGAAGCTCCAACAGTGACAGGAACTGGATTGACAGTAATAGTTGCAGATCCAGTCATATTCGAAGAACAATTTGTAGTAATATTATATGTTGCAGTTGCAACCACAGTATAAGTACCTGCTACAGTTTTGTTTCCAAAAGTGATTGGAGATCCCGTTGTTCCTGCTACAGGAGCTCCATCGGGAGAAGCTCCCAAATACAATTGGTAATTTACTCCTGTTTGTGAATTGCTTAAACCAATTGGCATACCTGCTCCGCCATCACAATATGCACCTCCACCTGTTACTGCATAAATGGTTGGCAATGGATTGACTGTTATTTTGACAGCAGGTGAAACAGTAGCAGCACATGGGGCTGAGGTAACTGTTCTTCTATACCATGTTGTTACTGTTGATGGAGGTGATTGTGGCGGTGTATAATTTTGAAGGGTTCTTGAGCTTGCCCCATTAGTAATGCTAGCTTGAGCCCAAGTACCAGTACCAGTATCATTATTGGTACTTTGTTCCCATAAATAAGTATAAGTTCCATTACCTCCAGAAGGCGTGCTTCCAACCAAAGCTACAGGTGCAGTTCCGGTACAAATAGATTGATCTGCACTGATTGTATTGTTTGAAATTAAAGAATTTACCGTTACCGTTGGTGTTCCAGTCATTTGCGCAGAACAACCTGTTGCATTAATGGTAGCCAACACATTAAAGGTAGTGGTTGTAGTCAAAGCCAATGTCGATAAAGTGAATGCCGTAGTACTTGTATTAGAAATCGTAGTTGTACTACCTACTATATTGCTATTATCAGCATTATTTCTCAACTGATAAGTTGTACCATTAACACTTGCAGATGCTGCCCCCACAGTAATATTTGCAGAGGACCCTGTACATATCGCAGCTCCAGGACCCGATATGGCTCTATTCAGTGGTGCTGGATTCACGGTAATTGTTACAAGATTAGCCATTTGTACAGAACAATTTGTATTCAAATTAGTAGCCAACACATTAAATGTAAATGTAATTGGACTAGCTGTACTATTAGTTAAGATTCCTGTAGGCAAATTAATTGTTGCTCCTGTACCTGAGACCGGAATTCCAACAGCTGCATTATTTGCATTATTTCGCAATTGGTACTGTATCCCTAGAGTAAAATCATATTCAGAATCAACAACTTGTACATCTGTACTGAGTCCAGAACAAATAGTAGCGGTGCCCAGTAGACTCTTACTAACCGGTAATGGATTAACCACTATAGTATATGTTGCTGTAGCATTTGGACAGGGGCTGTTAGAAACATTCAATGTTAAAGTAACTGTGCTGCCTGCCTCACCTATTACTGATGTATATGTTGGTGTCAATGTATTTGCATTACTTAATGAACCACTCCCGTTGTGAGTCCATAATATAGTTCCATTACTAGATGTGGCTCCGCTTACTATTGCACTACCCCCTGGACATATACTTGTACTACCCCCAGCTGTTGCTGTTGGCGCTTTCTTAAAAGTAATGGTTTTAGACCTAGATACCGTGCCAGGACATAATCCTCCCGGGTCTTCAGAGGTTAAGGTCAAGGTTACTGAACCTAAATCTATTTCAGCTTGGGTTGGTGTATAACTTGTTGCCAAATCTGTATTATTTGGCAGAAATTCTCCGTTACCACCTGACCATGTTCCTGAAGATGCGCCACCTCCAATTATACCTGACAATGGCACTTGTCCCGGAGTTGACATACAAACCGTAACATCGGACCCCGGATCTACGGTAGCAGCACCGCCATTTACAATTACAACAGACGTTACGGAAACTGCTGTACAACCCGCATTGGTAACGGTCATGGTTAAAGTAGCTGTCCCTTCAAAGTATTGATCTGGTGTAAATACAGGTGATTGTATATTTGGATTATCAAGTGTACCTACAGTTGCTCCTCCATCTACTGTCCAGACTATAGTCCCATTTGTTGCTGTTCCGTTTATAATAGCAGTTTTATTTGAGCATATCGTTTGAGTTTCTCCAGCTAATGCTGTGGGTTGGATATTTACTACTTGAGTTTTTGTAGCTGTTTTAGTATCACATAACCCTCCACTTGATGTCAGAGTCAATGTTGCGGTACCACTATATCCGGGAGGTGGTGTCCATGTAGCATTCAAATCAGTATCTCCTGGGCTAAATGTTCCTCCAATTCCACCATCTGACCATGTTCCACCAGTGGCGGTACCTCCTACGGAACCTCCTAATGCAGCTGAGGTTCCTCCTTGACATATGGGACTTAGAGAAGAGCCGGCATTAGCAGTAGGTAATGCATTTACAGTAACACTTATTGGAGTGGTAGAAGTACACCCCCCCGCATTGGTAATAGTCATGGTTCCATTATAAGTACCTGCTGCAGTCGATGCCGGTATTGTAATACCAGTTATTGTCCCACCACCAGCGCTAAAAGCAAATGCTGTCGAACTTTGATTTGCCATACCTGTCCAAGCGATGCTATAAGAAGTTGGACTATTTGTAGTAGCGCTATATGCCAAAGTAGTTGTTTGTGAACTAGCACTAAAACAAACGGCGGCAGCTGTTCCTGTAGTTGTAATAGTTGGTTGTGTACAATAATAAACCCTTACTAAAACTTGATCCAAGTTTATGGTTCCACCACCACCTGTTGAAGCAACTCTTGCGAAAAAAATACCATTACCAAATTCGCTAAGTGCCCAAGGACTATGCCCCCATGTGTCTGTTGGAGAACCAACAGTACGGAGAGCATCGGCCGTGCCAAATGCTGTTATTGTTTTAGTAGCAGTAAAATTTGTTTTATTATTCCAAGTAAGTTGAACCGTTACATCTCTTCCACCACCAGTAGGACGATTACCTTCTAATTGTACCTCTATTCCTAAAATAGTGGACCCTGCAGGTATGCTAATATTAAACCCTCCATAATCTCCAGTATCACCATTTGCGTCGAAAACAGCATAAGCATTATCCGATGCCAAACCATTACCAACATTTGTAACACTACTAACGCTCAAGCTGGTTGTTGGAGCTAAAAGTCCTGTGTTTTGTCCAAACGAACTGCTAATAAAAAACAAATTTGCAATTAAAAAAACAACAGTAAAAATTCCGGTTTTAGGTAGAAATGCTTTCATATTTTATGAAATTAAAATTATTAATAACGAATACGATATGCTTAACGATATAGACTAAAACTGGCAGAATGGGGTATCTGTATGTAATAAAATAAAGCGATAGAATTTGGGGAATCTATCTTAATGAAAAAATATAGAGTTGGGGTTTCTATTTTTTTTATATAATGGAAATCATTTTTTAAGAAAAAAGTAAGCCTTTTTTTAACCTAAACAAATGTTAATTCAATTATAAAATTATAGTACTAAGTTATATTATTCTTAAAATATAAAAGCCGTTTTAATCGTATTTTCGACATAAGTGTTAAAAAAAACCACAAACTACACTTTGTTAAAATTTAAATGAGATAAAAACTGTTTTTTTAATTTTTCTTGATTCAAAATTTTCCTACACTATTGATTTTAAAGCACTTAAAAATTAAAGTATAGTCCTAAATTCGCAAAATTATATTTAACACAAGAGATTCAAAGAAATCTGATCTGCACTTTATAACTCCTTAAAAAAATTAAAGCTTACGACACACGAGCAAAATCGAACAAACAAAACAATCTCCGCAAGTAACTCAACAAACCGAATCCTATGCAATACGGAATGCAGGGGTGCCACCTTCGTGAGCATGAAAAGTCAGCGGGTTTTTAGAATGGCAAAAACGTCTATGACCGCATCACAATTTTGAATGTGAAGAAATGGTAGCACTTCTCGACTGCAATCGAGAAGACAAAATAGGACTAGATTATTTTATAGTCATTTTTGCTATAAAATCAACCACTATAGTTAGTACTCTAATTACAACCAAATAATATTACCCCACATGATCATTAAAAAAATATAAGCTGTTATTTTAATAAAAAATAGGGTTCAAAAATAATAACAAAGATTTAACCCAAAAAAACATCTATCAAAAAAAAGAAGTTAAAAAAAAGTATCACAACAACGGATAAAACTGAATTTCAACGACTTAATTTATTTTTTGATTATTGTCTTTGTATATTTATATGTTATTTTAATACAGTAAAAAACAGTATTTTAACTACTAAAAAATATTGATTTTTGTATAATTGACCCTTACCCAAAATCTTCTTTTCAGACCTACAACCTTCAATTAAAAAAAGGTGCTCAACTCCTGTTTTTTAATTTAACCAAACAATCATAAAAAGGTGTAGCATGAAAAAATTCTATCTAAACTTGGAACAATATGTATCGAAAACAGTCATTTTATTTTGGCCTGTTTTAATTCTTTTTACGTTTGGGAATTCCGTTTTTGCTCAAACTACTGTAAATCTTACGACTCCTGGTTCAGCTACTTGGACAGTCCCCTGTGGCGTTACTTCCCTTACCGTGGAGGCTTGGGGAGGTGGAGGCGCTGGTGGTGCGGCTACAATAATCCCCAGTGGCGGTTCTGGCGGTGGTGGCGGCGGATATAGTACTTATATCGTAGCGGTAACTCCTGGTCAAATTATAAATTACACTGTTGGTCAAGGAGGAGTAGGAGGTTCAGGAAATGGTGGGGACGGAAGTTCGACCACTATTCTTGCTTTAACCGCTAACGGTGGTATAGGAGGATTTCAAGACAATGGTACAGCTGGACTTGGGGGAACTGCTTCTGGGGGAACTACAAATACTTCTGGTGGTAATGGAACTATAGGATCAGCGACAGCTGGTGAAGCTGGAGGGAATAGCGCCAATGGAGGAAATGGAGGACTCGCTGTAACTATAGAATCAAACGGAGATAACGGAACAGCACCAGGCGGTGGTGGTGGTGGTGGATTGTTACTGGCTGGAGCAGGTCCTTCTAACGGAGGAAATGGAGGTTCAGGTCAGATTACAATAACATACAACACACCTGCTGCACTGACTGCGCCCTCTCCTGTCACTCCATCAAGTGGCATATCTATCTGTTTTGGAAAAAGCACTAATTTGAATGCAACTTCTTCAGGAAACACTATCAATTGGTATACAGTACCTACAGGAGGCACTTCAATCGGATCGTCTGCAAGTGGCATTAATTTTCCAGTATCACCTGCGGGAGATACTACTTATTACGCTGAAGCGGAATCATCTCCGGGATGTGTCAGCACTACAAGAACAGCGACTGGTTTGATTACAGTAACTGCTCTTCCGGTTATTACTGCTCAACCCGTTGCACCAGCAGCTGTTTGTACCGGAAGCGGAACAAGAACTATCGGTGTTACCGCAACTGGAACATCCTTAACCTATCAATGGAGAAAAAATGGAACTAATTTGACTAATACAGCGCCATATTCAAATGTAACCACAGCGTCCATGTCCATAACCAATCCGGCTATATCTGAAAACGGTGCCTCTTTTGATGTCGTTATAACAGATGCTCAAGGTTGCTTTGTTACTTCTAATGCAGTTGCTTTAACGGTAAATGCGTTACCAGCAATTACTACACAACCTGCTACACCTACTGCTACATGTGCCGGAACCGGAACAAAAAACATCAGTGTTACTGCTACTGGAGCCACATCTTATCAATGGAGAAAAAACGGAACAAATTTGACAAATGGAGCTCCATATACAAATGTTACCACAGCAACCATGACAATAACCAATCCAGCTTTCTCTGAAAACGGTGCCTCTTTTGATGTGGTTATAACAAATGCACAAGGATGTACGATAACCTCTAATGCAGTAGTTTTGACTGTAAATCCGTCCGCAACTGCTGCTACCCTAGTTACTCCTAATACTCCTACAAATATTTGCAACGGTACAAGCATCAATTTAAACGCCACATCTACTGGGAATACAATTTATTGGTTCACTGTACCCACTGGTGGAGGTAATGTTGGATCTTCCGCAAGCGCCGTAAATTTTCTTATAGCACCACCAAGCAGTGCCACTACAACCTATTATGCTGATGCACGTACAGCAGCTGGATGTTTTAGCACTGCCCGAACAGCAACAGGTACAGTAACAGCAAGTGCACCTCCTACTATTAGTGTTCAGCCTGCTTCCCCTGCCGCTATTTGTGCTGGAACCGGAACAAGATCCATCAGCATAACCTCTACAGCCACTAGCTGGCAATGGAGACTAAATGGTGTGGACTTAACTAATAATGCGACCTTTAGCGGAGTTAATACTGCAACTTTAACCATAACCAACCCTGCTATAACAGACGGCGGAACTTATACTGTTATGCTAAATGGTTCAACATGCGGACTTGTCTCGAACAATGCAACCTTAACAGTAAACGCCTCTCCTTCACCACCTACAGGAGTTACACCAAATAGTCCAGTGGTAGTTTGTACTTCGGACGGAAAAACCCCCTTAACTGCTACCGTTTCAGCTGGTAATACGATTGATTGGTATACTGTTGCTTCCGGTGGTTCTTCTCTTGGATCCTCTACAAGTGGCGCAAATTTTCTGGTATCCGCGCCAACAGCCACGGTTTATTATGCAGAAGCCCACAACAGTAATGGTTGTGTCAGTCCCACCCGAACTGCCACTGCGTCGGTAACATCAAATGTTCTTCCTGCTATTACTACACAACCTGCAACTCCTGCTGCTGCTTGTGCCGGAACAGGAACAGTAACTATTACTATAGGCGCAACAGGGGTGACCACTTATCAATGGAGAAAAAATGGCACTCCTTTGTCTAATGTAGCTCCTTATAGTGGGGTTACTACGGCAACGTTAACGATTACCAATCCACCTATAGGTGATAATGGTGCCACTTTTGATGTGGTGCTTAATAGCGCTACCTGCCCAGTTACTTCTAATGCCGTTACTTTAACGGTAAATACCACTCCCACTGCTCCCACTGCAGTTACTCCTAACGCTACAGTTACAATATGCGGTTCTGGAAATATTAATTTGAATGCCACTTCTGCTGGTAATACTATATATTGGTACACGGTAGCTACACTAGGCTCCACTATTGGAAACAGTAATAGTGGGGTTAATTTATCTATTACGCCCCCTGGAGGCACAACCACTTATTATGCGGAAGCTCGTACCCCCGCAGGCTGTAGCAGTCTTACTCGCACAGCAACGGCAGCAATAACAGTAACCCCAACACCTGTTGTTACTGTTGAGTTTACTGAACAGGTGAATGACAAAACGTATAGCATAGCTGCTTGTGGACATATAGCTGCAGCCGAAAATGATATTGATGTCCATTCGGGGAATCCCGCTGGAGTAAATGCTACTACATTTGGGCCTACAGCAACTGGACAATGGCAGGTAAGCTACGATAATCAAGCAACGTGGGTAAATGCCCCTGGCCCTACAAGTACTACACCACAATATCTCTTTGACCCTGCTTACACCATTTTTGAGAGCACGCCGGGTACTTATTATTTCCGATTAATACTCACCGTTAATGGATGCCCTGGCACCAGTGATGTCATTACATTAACCGTAAATGGAAACCCTACTCTAACTCCAGGTTCAATTGCCACAGACCAAAGTTCCTGTACAGCTCCCTTTAATCCTGCTGCATTTACCCAGACAGCTGCTCCAACGGTTGCAACCCCAATAAGTGGGTACAACTTTTCTTATATATGGCAATCTTCAACAGACAATGTCACATTCACTAATATTGCTGGTGCAACTGCAGCTACTTATGACTCACCAAATATTAATGTAACAACATACTTCCGCCGCTATGCTATTTATGGATCTGCAGGAGGTGGTTGTAGTGCGGTCAGCAATACCATTACGGTCTTAGTTGGATCTCTCCCTGCTCCAACAGTTGGAACCATCACACAACCCACTTGTGGAGTAGCCACGGGTAGTGTGGTGCTAAGTGGTTTACCTACACCTGGCACCTATACTATTACAAGAACTGGTACTTCTGGTGCAACTTACCCATCTTTAAGCGGAGCAACCACTACAATCACTGGACTAGCTGCTGGCACATATAATTTTACAGTAACACAGGCAGGATGTGCTTCGCCTTCGGCAGCATCTGCCAATGTCGTTATTAATGCACAACCAGTAACACCTGCAGCACCTACCGCCAGTGTAACGGCACAGCCTACCTGTCCCACTCCAAAAGGAACAATAGTGGTAACTGTCCCAGCACCTGCAGCAAATGTAACTTATACCTTAACAGGAACATCTCCAGCAGTGGCAGCAGTTACGCAAGCGGGGGCAACATTCGCAAACTTGAGTCCGGGAATATATTCGTTAACAACTACCAATACTACCTCAGGATGTACTTCAACTGCAATAAGCCTAACCATAAACGCCGTACCAGCAATTCCGCCAACACCTACGGCCAGTGTGACAGTACAACCTAGTTGTAGCCTAGCAACAGGAACTATAGTCGTAAGTGCGCCTGCGCCTAATCCTAATCTTACTTATACAGTAACAGGAACGTCTCCAGTAGTGGCAGCTGTAACACAAGGGACAGCTACATTCGCAAACTTGAGTCCCGGAACTTATTCGGTAACCATTAACAATACTGTTACGGTATGTACTTCAAATGCAGTAAGCTTAACGGTAAATGCACAACCAGCAATACCTACAGCTCCAATTGTAGGAACCATTACGCAACCCACCTGTGCTTTAGCCACTGGTAGCGTAGCATTAAGTGGACTACCGGCATCGGGTACTTGGACAATAAACCCTGGAGGAACAACTGGCACAGGAACAACGACAACCCTATCAGGATTGACAGCAGGAACAACCTATAATTTTACTGTAACCAATGCCGCAGGATGTATTTCTCCAACATCCGCCAATGTAGTTATTAATGCACAACCGATACCTCCTGCTATTCCTACATTGAGCAGTACGGCAACTAGCTGTTCTGCAGACGGAACCAGCACCATCAGCAACTACAGCGCGGGCAACACCTATACCTTCACACCGGCAGGTCCGAGCGCAGGAGCAGGTGGAGCAATAAGCGGAATGACATTTGGCACTTCCTATACCGTTACAGCCACTAGTGGAGGTTGTACCTCTGCAGCTTCGGCTTCATTCAGTAATGCGGCACAGCTGCCAACACCTGCAGTTCCGACACTCAGTAGCACAGCAGCAAGCTGTTCAGCGAATGGAACCAGCACCATCAGCAATTACAATGCGGGCAACACCTATACCTTCACCCCGGCAGGTCCGAGCGCAGGAGCAGGTGGAGCAATCAGCAGTATGACACTTGGAACTTCCTATACCGTTACGGCCAGCAGCGGAGGCTGTACCTCTGTCGCTTCGGCTTCGTTCAGCAATGCGGCTCAATTGCCAACACCTGCAGTTCCGACACTCAGCAGCACAGTGGCAAGCTGTTCTGCAGACGGAACCAGCACCATCAGCAATTACAACGCAGGTAACACCTATACGTTCACACCGGCAGGTCCGAGCGCAGGAGCAGGAGGAGCAATCAGCGGAATGACACTTGGAACTTCCTATACCGTTACGGCCAGCAGCGGTGGATGTACTTCAGCAGCATCGGCATCGTTCAGCAATGCGGCTCAATTGCCAACACCTGCAGTTCCGACACTCAGCAGCACGGCGACAAGCTGTTCTGCAGACGGAACCAGCACCATAAGCAACTACAATGCGGGTAATACTTATGCGTTCACCCCGGCAGGTCCGAGCGCAGGAGCAGGTGGAGCAATCAGCGGTATGACACTTGGAACTTCCTATACCGTTACGGCCAGTAGCGGAGGCTGTACCTCTGCCGCTTCGGCTTCGTTCAGCAATGCGGCTCAATTGCCCACACCTGCAGTTCCGACCTTGACCAGCACAGCGGCTAGCTGTTCTGCAGACGGAACCAGCACCATCAGCAATTACAACGCGGGTAACACCTATACTTTCACACCGGCAGGTCCGAGCGCAGGAGCCGGAGGTGCTATCAGCAGTATGACACTTGGAACTTCCTATACCGTTACGGCCAGCAGCGGAGGCTGTACCTCTGTCGCTTCGGCTTCGTTCAGCAATGCGGCTCAATTGCCAACCCCTGCAGTTCCGACACTCAGCAGCACAGTGGCAAGCTGTTCTGCAGACGGAACCAGCACCATCAGCAATTACAACGCAGGTAACACCTATACGTTCACACCGGCAGGTCCGAGTGCAGGAGCAGGTGGAGCAATCAGTGGAATGACACTTGGAACTTCCTATACCGTTACGGCCAGCAGCGGAGGCTGTACCTCTGCCGCTTCGTCTTCGTTCAGCAATGTGGCACAGTTGCCGACACCTGCCGTTCCGACATTAAGCAACACGGCGGCAAGCTGTTCTGCAGACGGAACCAGCACCATAAGTAACTACAACGCGGGTAACACCTATACTTTCACCCCAGCAGGTCCGAGCGCAGGAGCAGGAGGAGCAATCAGCGGTATGACACTTGGCACTTCCTATACCGTTACAGCCAGCAACGGAGGCTGTACCTCTGTCGCTTCGGCTTCGTTCAGCAATGCGGCACAGTTGCCGACACCTGCAGTTCCGACATTAAGCACCACGGCGGCAAGCTGTTCTGCAGACGGAACCAGCACTATCAGCAATTACAATGCGGGTAATACTTATACCTTCACACCGGCAGGTCCGAGCGCAGGAGCAGGAGGAGCAATCAGCGGAATGACCTTGGGAACTTCCTATACCGTTACGGCCAGCAGCGGAGGCTGTACCTCTGTCGCTTCGGCTTCGTTCAGCAATGCGGCACAATTGCCCACACCTGCCGTTCCGACACTTACAGCCGGAACAGTTAACTGTAATGATGTTACGGCAAATTGGACAACAATACCTAATGTAACAGGTTATCGTATAGACGTAGCTAGAGATAATATCTTTACAGACATTATTCCTGCCTATAATAATTTATTGCTTGGTAGTGGTGTGGTAACAGAAAACGTAACAGGATTGGCTTCAGGATTAACTTTCTATATAAGGGTTCGAGCAGAAAACAGTTGCGGAACTAGCGCTAATTCTACTACTCTTACAATAACAACCGGAGCAAGTCCTACTGCTTTCACTACTGCTCTAGTGCAACCAAATTGTGTAACAGCAACTGGACAAATAACCATTAATGAATCAGTTGTCGACCCATCAGACCAGTATAGTTTTGATGACGGTGCCACTTATCAATCTTCGAACGTAAAAGATTTACTGGCTGCTGGAACTTATAACGTAAGAGTAAAAAACACTAATGGTTGCGAAACTTTAGCAACAACAGTTGTTTTAAATGCAGCGGCTGTAACTACTTATTCCGGATCGTGGTCTAATGGAGTTCCTGATGTACTCAAAAAAGCAATTTTCGCAAGCAATTATACATTTTCAGGAGACATACAAGCCTGCTCCTGTGAAGTGGATACTGGAGTAACGGTAACTGTTAATCCCGGATTTTCTTTAGTACTCGAAAATGGAATAGATGTTTTAGGAAGTGGATCACTAATATTTGAAAACAATTCAAGCTTAATACAAACCAATAATGTCGTCAATACAGGAAATATAACTTATAAAAGAAATACTACTCCGGTTGGTAAATTTGACTACACCTATTGGTCGTCTCCTGTCTATCCTCAAACATTATTGAATGTTTCGCCTACCACATTATTCGATAAATATCTTTCTTGGGATGCTGTTGGGGGAAAATGGAAAGTAGAAGCTACTGGAACAGTAATGGAAAAAGGGACTGGTTACATTATTCGTGGTCCACAGGCAAATGCGACTCCAGCCGTTCATACCGCAAGCTTTATTGGCGTGCCAAACAATGGTACTATCTCTGTCTCTATAGCTGGTTCTGGATTGAGCTATCTTTTAGGAAACCCATACCCCTCTGCCTTAGATGCTGATGAATTTTTAGGAGCAAATCCAGCATTAGATGGAACTATCCGTTTTTGGACACATAATACACCTGTTACCAATTTAAAATACAATGGTAATGATTATGCTTCTTATAATGCGGTGGGTGGTACTGGAACGGCAGCTGCAAATACAGGTGTCAACAATTCTATCCCAACAGGGAAAATTGCAGCTGGACAAGCATTTTTCGCCACGTCAAACGCTGCAGGTACGGTTACTTTTGAAAATACGATGCGAGTAGGCCCTGGAGGCACAATACTAAATAATTCCCAATTTTTTAAAGGACCAAAACCAAAAACAAGTAGCGCATTGAAAAAACATAGAGTTTGGCTCAATCTATCAAATACAGATGGTGCCTTCAAGCAATTGTTGCTGGGCTATGTTACTAATGCTACCAATGGACTAGATAGACTTTTTGATGGTCAGACTTTGAACGCTAATAAATATGTTGATTTTTATAGTATTAACGAAAGCAAGAAACTTTCAATTCAAGGACGTGCATTGCCTTTTGATGTAATGGATCAAGTGCCTTTAGGTTTTAAAACGACAATAGAAGGAACTTTTTCGATAAATATTGAGCAAACAGATGGCGTTTTAGCAAGTCTGCCAATATTTTTAGAGGACAAATTGACTGGTACTATTGTTAATCTTAAAAATGGAGATTATAGTTTTTCTACAGCTATAGGAACATTTGATGATCGTTTTGTATTGAGATATATAGATAGTTCAATTAAAATAAGTGATTATGCAAATATTTTGGATGAAATAAATAAAAAAGTACTTGTCTCTGTTAAAAACCATCATATAAAAATCAATTCTTTTGACCAAACTATTGAAAATGTTACCATTTATGATTTGAGCAGAAGAAAACTTTATGAAAAGGATAACATTAATAGTAATGAATTTAATGTTCCTGACTTTAGTTCTACCAATCAATTTTTAATGGTGCAAATCCGTTTGAAAAATGGTAAAATTGTTACCGACAAAATTATTTATTAAATAGTGGTTAGAATAAAGTTGCTTATATTTAAGTTATCACTTTAGGACAACTATTGTAGGACATGACAATAAAACGAAAAGCCCATTCCTTTCGGTTTGGGCTTTTCAGTCTTACAGCTAGATTATTTTTTTTGTACTGAATTAGTTGTTTGCCCTTTTAATTGACACCAACAACCGCTTTCAATTCAATATATTTTTCAAGGGTTTTAAAATTATGTCCCTTTTCTTTCATGGTTTTAATAAAGGCAGGAGAAACTCCCATCGATTTTGCTGCAATAACATTATCAACATCTAAATCACTAAATCCTAGATTTTTGTATTCATTTATCAAATCTGGAGTTATGTTCTGTGATTTTAAAGCAAACAAGTCATCCGGTTTCAGATTTTTATAACCTATCTTTTCAAATTCACTTATATACTTTGGAGTAATATTTAAAGATTTCAAAGCAAACAAATCATCCGGTTTCAGATTTTTATAGCCTATCTTTTCAAACTCATTGATATATGCTGGAGTAATATTTAAGGATTTTAAAGCCATAAGATCATCGTTAGAAAGATCGTTATATCCCAATTCTTTAAAAGAATCAATAAATTTCTTATCGATATTTAAAGACTTAAAAGCAATAATATTGTCCCCAGATTCATCATCGTCTTTACTGCTAGTCGAGTTATGAAAATCCGCAATAAATTTGCCATTAACGCCTTGAGATTTTAATGCAATAATATTATCCGCAGTAATATTTTTATAACCAGCTTGGCGTATCTCATCGATATAAGCTTTGTCTATCCCCATTGATTTAAAAGGAATTAAATCATCCAAATCAAAATCAGGAATACCAGCCTGCTTAATAGAAGTAACATACTCCTCATTTACATCTAAAGCTACCAAAGGAATCAATTGATCTTTATCAATATCCTTGTATCCGTTTTTCTTCAGCATTTTTACATACGAAGTTTTCACATTTACCATAAAGAAAACCATAAGGTCGCTTTCATCCGTAATTGTAACTCCTTCTTCAGCCATTTCTTTGCTAAAATTTTTGCTGGCAACAAATTTATACGTTCCCATTCCATTGTTTCCTTCAAATTTTCCTTCAAAATTCATGATTCCCGCTTCGCGCGTTATTGTGAACTCGCCTTTCATGTCCTTTGTCAGCCCTTTCAATTCACTCAACTGAAAAGTAGTTGATGAATTATTGCTCTCATCGTTTTTAAACTGAATACTTACTGTATTGCCTTTGATAACTGCAAACCAGCTTCCCTCTGTATCCATTCCATTTTGAATGTTTGAATGCTCATTTGGTTCTTTGGATTCTTCATTCAAATTTAAAGTTTGGCCTTGCGCTACCGGTTGATTAAAAAGGCAGACAAACAAGACTAATAAAGGTAACAGGAAAAAATATTTCCATGTTGTGTGAACGCTTGATTTTTTTGAATTCATCATAATGATTCGTTTTTTGATTAATGATTGATTATAATTAGTTGTAAGACTCAATGGAAAATGGGGTGCCGCTACCTTAAGCAGGCTAAACTGATAACTCTCTTTTTCAACAGTGTCCTGTTGCAGCATTTTATCATCAGTCAAAAATTCAAGATTGCTTTCCAATGCTTTTCGCCATTGCCATGCAAAAGGATTGAACCATTGAAAAATAAGAACTACTTCTGCAAGTAAAAGGTCAACAGTATGTTTTTGCTCAATATGAATTTTTTCATGCTGTAAAATCTGAGTATACGTTTCCCACTCGTATTTCTCTGGGTTGATGAAAATATTGTTAGCAAATGAACAAGGAGCTTTGTCGCCAGTAATTTCCACAATTCGGAATTTTCCATCCTGAATTGCCGATAAGGAATACGCTCTATACAACAGCACGCAAGCCTGCATCAAAAAGTTAAGCGCAAAGATTAATACGCCAAACCAATACAAATAAACTAGCCAATGGAACAACAAGTCAACATCAAATGTCTGTTTAGCTTGTTCAACATACACTTCCTGTACTGGAACTGCTTTTAGCTGGACAGCCTGATTTTTGATAACAGCCGTTTCTGCCAAAGGAATATGTTTTACAATAACATCTTTCCTTAACGACAGTTGCTGAGGAACCGGAAGCAATGGCAAAATAAAAGCCAAAATCATACAGCTTAGCAACACAAGCCTGTTCAATTGAAAGAAAGTTTCTTTTTGCAGAAGCAGCTTATAAAACATAAGACAGGCAGAAAGAATAAGGGCTGTATACAAAATATAAGGTATCATATTTTATCTTTTTTAATGATGTTCACTATTTCATCCAATTCATTTTCAGTAAGCTTTTGCTCTTTGGCAAAAAAAGCAAGCATTCGAGGATAAGAGTTATCAAAGTACTGACTAACAATATCCTTCAGCGCAAATTGTTGGTATTCTTCTCTGCTGATAACTGGAAAAAAACTATGCATATTTCCGGCTGTTTCATGATTTAGAAACCCTTTCTCCTCCAGTATCTTCACTATTGTTGCCACACTGTTATAATGCGGTTTTGGATCTGGCAGCAATGGAATTATGTCCCTAATAAAGGCTTTGTTTAAATCCCAAAATACTTGCATTATCTGTTCTTCTCGCTTAGCTAATTTTATCATAGTTAAATATTTTAGCGCAAGATACTACTAATTAATTAGTAGACAAACTAATTTGTTAGTATTTTAACTAATCAATTAGTAATAATATAAAATTCGCACGATTAAAGATTAAAAATAACTTCAATACATCCTTTAAAACCAATTGATTAACAACACTTTAAATAACTATTTAGGTTCTATAACATAACAATACTAATTTGAGAAACACTACAAACCCCAATAGCATAAACATATAGATTAACATCTTTTTTTCTCTTTATACTAATACATTCTAGAACAAATCGATTCTATTTATAAAAATATAAATCCTATTTTTGCACCTTAAAACACAATAAATCTATTTTATGCTCATAATAGGAATCGCAGGGGGAACAGGATCAGGAAAAACAACCGTGGTACATCAAATCATGAATGAATTACCCGAAGCTGAAGTTGGGATTATTGCTCAAGACTCGTACTACAAACAAACGCACGACCTGAGTTACGAAGACCGTTCCCATATCAATTTTGATCATCCAAGAGCTATTGATTTCGAATTGTTGGTAGCGCACCTCAAAGAATTAAAAGCTGGAAATACCATTAATCAACCTGTCTATTCTTTTGTGCAACACAATAGAACCGACGACATCGTTGTTACGCATCCAAGAAAAGTAATGATTGTGGAAGGCATCTTAATCCTGACAAATCCCGAATTAAGAAATCTTTTTGACATCAAAATATTTGTTCATGCCGATTCAGATGAACGCTTAATTCGTCGTATGAAAAGAGATATTGCCGAACGTGGAAGAGACATGCATGAAGTTCTGAACCGCTATCAAAGTACCCTAAAACCAATGCATGAGCAATTTATTGAACCTTCAAAAGCCTATGCCGACATTATAATTCCCAACGACAAATTCAATACTGTGGCCATCGATGTAGTTCGCGCCGTAATTAATCAACGTATTTTATAATTTTGTTGTAATTTTATCGTGTTTAATTCACAACTATTCTTTGTTGCATTTTGTATATTGTAAATTAAAGAGTTATAAAACAAATAGTCGTTTCCTATTAAATTTGGATTAAAAAATATTCCCAATGAAAAACCCATTTAAAGACAAATCTTGGTTTAAATTCCTAAGTAACAAGTACGTTTGGGTCTCGTTATCATTTTTAACATGGATGGTTTTTTTGGATAATTACTCCTATTTTGAACATCGCTTTCTGGACAAACAAATTAATGAGTTAGAAGACAATGCTACTTATTATCAGGGTGAAATAAAAAAGGATGAAGAAAACATCAAACAGCTAAAAAATCCGTTGCAAATTGAAAAATATGCTCGGGAAAAATACTATATGAAAAAAGATAGTGAAGATATTTATATCATCGAGTTTGATGGTGATACTGTCAAAAAAAAATAATCCTATCGTATTTCAAATCTAACTACAATTAAAAATGGCCAAGAATTTATTCGACGATTTCAGCCCTGTTTCTGCAAAACTTTGGAAACAAAAAATTCAATTTGAACTCAAAGGAGCCGATTATAACGAAACCGTAATCTGGAATTCTCCCGAGGATATCAAAGTAAAACCATTTTACGATAAAGAAGATATTGCCAAAAAGTATACTGTTTCCACAAAAGCTTCGCAATTTAGAATTTGCCAAAATAACTATGTCTTTGATTTAGAAAAATCAATCGAAAAAGCGTTGGACTCCATCAATCGTGGTGCCGAAAGTCTGCGTTTTACCATTCCGGAAGAAACCGTAAATATTGCAAAACTATTGGAAAAACTTCCTTTAGAAAAAATTGTCTTGTACTTTCATTTCAATTTTATTTCAATCGATTTCGTTAAAAAGATTAACGCTATTGCAAAAGAAAAAAAAGCAACAGTCTATTGCCTCTTAGATCCAATCGGACAATTAGCCAAAGACGGGAATTGGTACAATACCCCAGAAAAAAACAATTTTGACACTTTAAATATACTTGCCAATGAAACGGCATCGCTTTCGATCATAAGTATCAACGGAGGATTATATCAAAATGCTGGCGCCACTATGGTACAGCAAATCGCTTACAGCTTGGCTCAAGCCAATGAGTATTTTAACCGAATTCAAGACATAAATCAACCTATTGTTTTTCAGATTTCAGTTGGATCTAATTATTTTTTCGAAATCGCAAAACTTCGTGCTTTTAGAATCCTTTTCAAAACCATAGCCAAAGAATACAATCACAACCTGGATTGTCATGTACTGGTTACCCCAACAAAGCGCAACAAAACTATCTACGATTACAATGTAAATATGCTTCGTACCACAACTGAATGTATGAGTGCTATTCTTGGTGGAGCAAATGCAATCGCTAATTTGCCGTATGATGCTTTATATCATAAAGACAATGAATTTGGAGATAGAATTGCCAGAAACCAATTATTGATTCTAAAAGAGGAAAGTTATTTTGACAAAGTGGACAATCCTGCAGATGGAAGTTATTATATTGAAAGCCTAACCAATCAATTGGCAGAAAAAGCATTAGCATTATTCAAAGATATTGAAGCCAATGGAGGTTTTCTAAAACAACTGAATGAAGGTGTTATCAAAAGAAAAATACAGGAAAGTGCAGATGCCGAACAAAGCTTGTTTGATTCCGGAAAAGAAACACTTTTGGGAACCAATAAATATCCCAACAAGAATGACAAAATGAAACATGATTTAGAATTGTTTCCTTTTGTAAAAATCAAACCCAGAAAAACTTTGATTACTCCAATAATAGAAAAAAGATTGGCGGAAAAATTAGAGCAGGAACGACTTTTAGAAGAGTAATCAAGTTACAATATTCAGTCTTCAATAGAAACTAAAAATCAATTTGGTCAAGTAACTAAAGTGATTAAAGGCTAAAAAAATGAAAAGAAAAGATTTACAACATATAAAGCTTAAAGAAGATTTCCAGTCTGCAGACCGCAGTCCACAGTCTGAGAACTTCCTAACTGCAGAAGGAATTGAACTTCACAAAACGTATGCTGAAAAAGATATAGAATCTATTGAGCATCTTGATTTTGGAGCAGGCTTTGCACCCAACTTGCGTGGTCCTTATGCCACCATGTACGTACGCAGGCCTTGGACGATACGTCAATATGCTGGATTTTCAACAGCTGAAGAAAGTAATGCTTTTTACAGACGAAATCTGGCTGCAGGTCAAAAAGGACTTTCAATCGCTTTTGATTTACCCACTCACAGAGGCTACGATTCGGATCACGAACGAGTTGTAGGCGATGTCGGAAAAGCGGGAGTTGCTATAGATTCTGTTGAAGATATGAAAGTATTATTCGATCAAATTCCTCTTGACGAAATGTCAGTTTCAATGACCATGAACGGTGCCGTTTTACCAATTATGGCTTTTTATATTGTTGCGGCCGAAGAACAAGGTGTAAAACCGGAACAACTTTCGGGAACTATTCAAAATGACATCCTGAAAGAATTTATGGTGCGTAATACCTATATCTACCCGCCTACTCCATCAATGAAAATCATAGCCGACATATTTGAATTCACCAGCAACAAAATGCCAAAATTCAATTCTATTTCCATCTCGGGATACCATATGCAAGAAGCTGGAGCAACGGCTGATATCGAATTAGCTTACACATTGGCCGATGGATTGGAATATATCAGAACAGGATTGGCTACGGGAATGAAAATTGATGATTTTGCTCCTCGCCTCTCTTTTTTCTGGGCAATCGGGATGAACCATTTTATGGAAATTGCCAAAATGAGAGCAGGAAGAATGATTTGGGCCAAATTGATTAAACAATTCAACCCAACTGACGATAAATCATTGGCACTGAGAACTCACTGCCAAACATCAGGTTGGAGTTTAACGGAACAAGATCCTTTTAATAATGTGGCGCGCACTTGTATCGAAGCAACCGCGGCAGCTTTTGGAGGAACACAGTCTTTACACACTAATGCACTGGACGAAGCGATTGCTTTGCCAACTGATTTTTCAGCTCGAATTGCACGGAATACCCAAATCTATTTACAGGAAGAAACCAAAATAACCAAAACTGTAGATCCATGGGCTGGTAGCTATTATGTAGAAAGCCTGACCAAAGAAATTGCAGAGAAAGCTTGGAAACTCATCGAAGAAGTGGAAGAATTGGGAGGAATGACCAAAGCTATTGAAACCGGAATCCCTAAGATTCGAATTGAGGAAGCCGCTGCCCGTAAGCAAGCCCGTATCGACAGTAGTCAAGACATCATTGTTGGGGTCAACAAATACCGTTTGGAAAAAGAAGATCCATTACAGATTTTGGATGTCGACAATCAAATGGTTAGACAACAACAACTCGAACAATTAGACAGAATTAAAGCAACCAGAGATGCTGATAAAGTACAGGCATCTCTTCAAAAATTGAAGCTTTGTGCCGAAACTGGAGAAGGAAACTTACTTGAATTTGCAGTTGAAGCAGCAAGAAATCGTTGTACATTGGGCGAAATTAGCGATGCATTGGAAACTGTTTTCGGAAGATATAAAGCACAAATTAAATCTTTTAGCGGAGTGTATAGCAAAGAAATGAAAGACGACAAAAGCTTTGAAAAAGCAAAACAACTGGCAGATCTTTTTGCCAAACAGGAAGGACGTCGACCAAGAATTATGATTGCCAAAATGGGACAGGATGGTCACGACCGTGGTGCTAAAGTAGTTGCCACTGGTTATGCTGATGTGGGTTTTGACGTGGATATAGGCCCACTATTTCAAACCCCAGCCGAAGCAGCCAAACAAGCTGTAGAAAACGATGTGCATATCCTAGGTGTGTCCTCACTCGCGGCTGGTCATAAAACATTGGTTCCCCAAGTAATTGAAGAACTTAAAAAATACGGTAGAGAAGACATTATGGTGGTTGTAGGAGGTGTTATCCCAACACAGGATTACCAATTTTTATTTGATGCCGGAGCTGTGGCCGTTTTTGGACCTGGAACAAAAATAAGCGATGCAGCCATCCAAATTTTAGAAATTTTAATTGATTAATAAATACTTTCGTTTAAAGAATTTATTGTCATCATTAAATTTATACTTCTTTTCTTTTATAGTTATTCAGTACTTTAACCAATAGTTAAAGTGCTGAATAACTACATTTAAAAACCTCTGTTTATTCTTTGCAAAGCAAAATAGGCACATGCATTCAGCCTCTTTAGTTTTACCCAAAAAAGTTGTCTTCTTCTTTTTTCGTTAGATATTTTTCTTTTTTACAAGCAAAAATCCAATCTCCAGAAATAGATTATTCACCAAAGAATTATTTATTTTTTAATTTATAATACCTTAATTCATCTTAAAATTTAAAATTGGGAGGTACTTGCTTAATAATTAAAATTTTAGGACTCTCAATCTTAATAAAAAAGGCTTTTTAAATTAACATCCTTTAAGCAAGGCGTTAACAATACGTGCATTAAAATTAACCTAATTTTATAATAGTTTTTAGAATAAATAATATAACAAAAAGGGGAAGAAAATGAATAAGCCTTACCATTTATTTTAAAAATAAAATTTCAAAATATAATATTAATTTAAAATAGAATATTATGAAAGCAGTTTTAATTATTGCATTAGTTTTAGGAATGCATATTACCTCATACTCTCAAAATAAGATAGGAGAAGGTAATGACGAAGGAAATATGAGCACAGTAGATCTACCAGAGATTGTTATTAAAAATGCTGGTAAAGATTTCTCCTATTATTTACCAGACAAAAATCCAGATCCAGGTGTCAAACAACTTCAAAAAGAGTTCATTGCCTATAATTTAGGAAAAGACTACGAAGGCTTTGATAATTTTCTTGTTATTCTTGAAGGACAAAATGGAATCTTGACCGCCACTTATGATTCCAACGGAAAACTTACCAGTGTTGTCGAAAAATACACCGATACACAACTACCTACCCCTGTCATTTATTCAATTTACAAAGCATATCCGGGTTGGCAAATTGTAAATGACAAATATCTCTATACACAAGAAAATGGAGATGTTACAAAAAAAGAATATAATTTAAAACTCAAAAAAGACAACGAAGTAATTAAATTAAAAGTAAATCCGAAAGGTGAAATTATCGATAAAAGCTAACAAAAAAATTAAGAGGCGGTTTGGAAAATCATTTCCAAACCGCCTCTTAATAAATAAAATTCAAGGTTCAATACAATTTAAATCACTCTTGCAGTACTGTCAGCAACAATAAAGGAAGTATCGTAACCTCCAAATTTTCTCAGATAGCTTCTTAATGAAGTTCCATAAACGTCTTTAATAAAACGCTTCCCTTTATATCTGAAATATTTTTTAACAGATCCCACACCAGCAAGATGTGCCGCTGCCAAAATTCCTGATTCAGTAATTCGGATTCCATTCAAAACAGTTCCATCATACCTTTCAATGACTCTTCTTAGTTCCCATTTGTTTTTTGACAAAAGGGCAATAAAAGCTTTTTCTTGCATTCTGGGGCTGTTCAAGAATGCGTCGCAATTGTGAACCCCAATAGTTTTTAAAGTTTCAATACCAAATTGGTATTTTCCTAAATAGCCGAGAGAATTAATTTTTCTGTATTTTCCTTGTGATTCTTTGAAGCCGATTGCTTCTTTATATCCAATAAAAAAGGTTCCAGTATAGGGAATCTCAGAATTGGTATAATCGCTCACATTTAATGATGGTAGTAAGTAGGATGTATCATCTGTTTCGTTAATTAGAAACCATGGGGTAGATTCTAATTTGGAGGGTTTAAAACCTAAGCTTAAAAAAGCTACTACAACAATCAAACTTGTGTAAAAATACCATTTTTTTATCATATTTGGGTTTTCTTCAAAACGCTGTCCCGTTATGAAATTTCTATGCTCAAAGATACGACTTTAAAAATAAAGCTGAAAATCAAGGCTTTAAACTTATCAACTTTTTAATTTTTCACTCCTTAAGTTACTAATTGTGCGGGCGTTCGAGTTTTGAAAATAAATTGAAATAATTGAAAAAACATAACTTATTCAGTATTAAAACATAAGCTTATTCTTGTTTAAAAAAAGAAAAAACGTCTAGGAAAAGCAAAATAACACTGAAATGATTACAAAATCTTTATTTTACGATAACGTTTGAAATAAAAATATAAGAATTGTTAATTAATAAATTCAGTTCTGAGCAAATTCAATAGATAAAAAAAGCTTCAAAACTGTTCTAACAATTTTGAAGCTTTTTTTATAATACGAATATCTATCTAACGCTGCACTCCTTGGCTATTAATCCAATCTGAATATTTTTTGGCATTAACATTATGTTCAGCCAAAGTAGCTGCAAATTCATGGTATCCAAAACGATCTACACTCGCACAGAAATAGATATAATTATTCTTTTCAGGGTTTAAAACCGCTTCAAGAGCCGTAATGTCGGGCATTGCGATTGGTCCAGGAGGAAGTCCGATATTCACGTATGTATTATAAGGTGATTTCATAATCAAATCATTGTAGAACACTCTTTTGATTACTTGATTAAAATCGTTTGATTTCTTTTTCATTGCAAAAATTACAGTCGGATCGGCCTGCAATGGCATTTCTAGCCTTAATCTATTCAAATAAACACCCGCAATTCTTGGTCTTTCATCTTTCTTAACTGATTCTTTATGTACTATCGAAGCTAGGATAGTTGCTTGAATTGGAGTCAAACCTTGTGCAGCAGCTTTTGCAGTACGTTCTTTGTTCCAAAATTTATTGTATTCCTTAATCATTTTGTCACGAAACTTCTCTGCCGAAGTATTCCAGTAAATATCATAGGTATTTGGAATAAACATTACTAGAACATTCTCTTCCGTAAATCCGTTTTCTTTCAAAAAAATTGAATCTCTAAACGTATTCAATAACTCAAGACTATCCGGCTCGATTTGGGAACCAACTCTACCCGCAAAATTTTCAAGACGCTCTTGATTATTAAAAGCCAAACTTACGGGATCATTAAATTTCATCGCTTTGACCAACTCGTAGCTATTCATACCATTCTTTAGCAAAAAACGACCTGCCTTTACATTTTCTGGATAGCTCGTTTTTCCAGCTACCATTTCAAAACGGCTTATATCTTTGACATAAGGCTCCAAAATATGTTTTACATGCTCATAATCGGATCCTGTTGGTACGTATACATACAACTCTTTATCTGCAAATTTTGTGTTACCACTAAAAATTTGATACATTAAAACAAAACCATAAACGATTAATATTGATATTAATGCAACAGATACTAATGATACTATTTTTTTTAGATTCAAAATAAAAAAATTTAAATTACTGCGCCAGTTCGCTGTCGCTCGTGTGATTATTAATTAACTGAAAAATTGCTTCGTCTTTGTAAACTCCATTTACCAAAGTCCAATCTTTCTTTACGCCTATTTTTTGGAAACCAAATTTAGTAAAAAGAGCAATACTAGCTTTATTTTCACATCCAATATTTGCATATAATTGATGTAAGTTAAGATTATAAAAAGCATACTGAATCAATAAGTCCAATGCTTCCGAGCCAATATTCTTATTCCTATTGGCTGATTCCTGAATCACAATCCCAACACCTGCCCTATTGTTCTTAGGATCAAAATCAAACAAATCAATCAGTCCCAAAGCCGGAAAATCTTCATCTTGACAAATTGCCAATCGCAATTGCTTCGCTTCATAAATATCCTGATGCGCATTTTCCAAATACTGCTTCACCAAAAACCGACTGTAAGGCGTATGCGTGTTGCTCACTTCCCAAATGCTTTGATCATTTTCTATACAATAAATAAACTCCAAATCATTGGGTTCAAGTGCTCGGATATAAATATTATCTCCTTTTAATGTTTTCATTTAGAATTAATCGTTTTTATATCCAATTTTTTTTCTTGGCTCATTATTTTCCTTTTTATCAATAAGCTCATCAAGATAATTAAAAACTAATTCAATATTTTTAGAATGATTAGAAAGTTTCTTTTTAATCTCCTCTATTTCTAGTTTCATACTCAAACTATCAGTAAGCATTTCTCTTATTCTGGTAAAAACCCTAATAATTTGTATGTTCACTTTAATTGCCGTAGGACTATTAAGTACGCTTGACAACATTGCAACTCCTTGCTCTGTAAATGCCATTGGTAAATATCTTGTACCTCCCCAATTTGAGGTGCCAAATTGACCCCTCAAGTTATCGAACTCTTGTTGGTTAAGTTCAAACATAAAATCTTCAGGAAATCGTTCCATATTCCTACGAACTTGTCTTTTTAGTTGTTTGGTTTCAACAACATAAAGTTCTGCTAAATCTTTATCCAACATTACTTTCTGATTTCTTATTAAGTAAATTTTACTGCTAATAATATCGTCAGGAATGGTAATCGCATTGTTCATAATATCTATTTACTTGTAGTTTTTTTGGCTACCAAAAACCTAGACTCTGGCTATATCTTTTTACCTTAAATCTCTATCGTCCCTTTAAACACAAATTCTGCAGGACCTTTTAGGAACACATTTGTAAAACCATTTGGCGTTTTATCAAAAGAAACCACTAATTTTCCGCCTTCAACATTTACATTGATAGCTGTGGCATTTGTTTGTCCTGTAGCGTTCATTGCAATTGCAACTGCTGTAGCACCGGTTCCGCAAGCCAAAGTCTCATCTTCTACTCCTCTTTCGTAGGTGCGAAGTCTAAAAGTGGTATCGTCTATTTTTTTTACAAAATTAATATTGCTACCTGCAGCGCCGTATAATTCGCCATAACGAATCGCAGCACCTTTTTCTTTTATATTGTAATGCTCTAAATCCTCCACCATTTGAACATGATGTGGGGAACCTGTATTCAAGAAAGAGTGGTCTTTTTTAATATCTATAGTCGGAACATCAATCATCTGCAAAGAAACCAATCCGTTGTCTTCAAATGACGCATGATGCAAACCATCAGTCGCAATGAAAGTAGTAGCATTCTCAATCACATTCAAATCTTTGGCGAAAGCCACCAAACAACGTCCTCCATTGCCACACATCGAACTTTGATTCCCATCTGAATTATAATACACCATTTTAAAATCAGTATCAGAGTCATTTTCTAACAAAATAAGTCCGTCTCCACCAATCCCAAAACGTCTGTCACATAAATGAGCAATCAATTGCGTATTCTCTTTTGGAAAAAATCCGGAACGATTGTCAATCATAACAAAATCGTTTCCAGCACCTTGGTATTTATAAAATTCTAATTGCATTTTTATTTCCATTTTATCACACAAAAGTACAAACTATTAATGAATTGTTAATCATTGTTAAAGAGCGTTAAACCATATTGTTCGAAAAAAAAAATCTGCTAAATTCGTTATCAAATAACTAATAAAAACGAAAAGCAAAATGAAACAAATTTCAAAATTATTCTTGGTATCCTTGTTGAGTGGCGCAACAACCCTTGGCGCATACAAATTATTATTTGACAACAATGGTTATTTTTCGTCCAACAAACATGGAATTACAACACTTGCTCCTGAATCCTACGGAAGACAAGTTGGTCTAGCCGCAGAAAACATCGATTTTACAGTCGCCGCAGACAAAACTGTACACACTGTAGTTCACGTAAAGAATGTATCTGTGAGAACGATTTCTAATCCCATCATGGAATACTTTTACGGATATGGGGGACAACAACAGCAAGAGCAAGTTGGAACTGGATCAGGTGTCATTATTTCTGAAGATGGTTATATCGTGACCAACAATCACGTGGTAAAAGACGCTACAGACATTGAAATCACATTGAACAACAAAAAAACGTACAAAGCAAAACTCATTGGAACCGATTCTAAAATGGACATTGCTTTGCTAAAAATCGATGCCGATGAAAAATTACCCTATTCTACATTTGCCAACTCCGATTCGGTTAAAGTAGGTGAATGGGTATTAGCCGTAGGAAATCCATACAACTTGACATCAACCGTAACAGCCGGAATTGTTTCGGCCAAAGCCAGAAATCTGGACGCTCGAGGAATTCAGTCTTTCATACAAACTGATGCTGCGGTAAATCCAGGAAATAGTGGAGGCGCATTGGTAAACACCCGTGGAGAATTGATAGGAATCAACACAATGATTACATCAATGACAGGTTCTTATGTTGGCTATTCTTTTGCCATTCCTTCCAATAATGCCCGAAAAATAATCGAAGACATAATGGAATTTGGAAATGTACAAAGAGGAATTCTAGGAGTTGAAGGAGGTGAATTGAACGGAACTGCTTCCAAAGAATTGGGAATTTCACAAACACAAGGCTTTTACATTAACAGAGTATCCAAAAACTCGGGTGCCGAAAAAGCCAAATTACAAAAAGGAGATATCATCATCAAATTAGACAATCAGGATATTTCTACTTTTGCTGATCTTTCAGGCTATGTTAACACCAAAAGACCTAATGATAAAGTTCAGGTTACTATCATTAGAGATGGCAAAAATTTAGTTGTACCAGTTATATTGAGTAAAAATGAAAACTTTAGCACCGAATTCAAAGGAATCGAACTGGAGAACATTGATACTGCCGATAAAAAGAAATTCAAATTGGATTATGGCGTAAAAATCAAATCCATTAACAATGAAAACTTAGCACAATATAGTGATGAACTTGTCGGAAACATCATTTTAAGCATTGACAATGTCAAAGCAACGAATGTCGAAACGGTTTCTAAACTTTTGAATAATAAAGACGAAAAACAAAGCATCCGTATCGAAATGATAAATAAAAACGGTGAGGTCATGCGAATCATTATCTAAAAAGTTAAAACGATAAATTTAAAGCCGACTTGTAAATGCAAGTCGGCTTTTTTTATTCCAAAAAAATTATAAAAAAAGTTACGAAATCGATTGAAATAAGTACTTTTGCACCAAATTTTAAAAAACTGCATTAATTAACAATACAAATTTTCAACATGAATAACATGGATTTATACGAAAAAGAGGTTTCGTTTCAAGCCGACAGAAGACGTTCAGGAGTAGAATTAATTAAAATTATTAGTGATTTATGGTATGACAAATCAATCGAATTGGTTTTGTTCCGCAATCAATTAATAGATAGAAACGTAAGTGAAATTATCAACTTACATGAATATGCAGGTAAATTTGTAGGCAAACCAATCTCGGTTTCCGATTCAGTTGAAATCGCCAATGTAATTCTTACTTTGGACTTACCACCATCAAAATTGGACATTGGAAAACTTACTTACGAGTACCGTCTAGAAGATGAAAAATACCCAGATGCAAGACATTTTGTTTTAGACAAATTAAAAGAAGCTAAATTCTCTGAAGAAATCCAACCCAAAGATGTAATTCTTTATGGTTTTGGCCGTATTGGACGTTTATTGGCACGAGAGCTAATGTCCAAAACAGGAAAAGGAGAGCAAATGCGTTTGAGAGCCATCGTTACGAGAGACAAAAACGATGCTACAAGCTTAGAAAAAAGAGCTTCTTTATTACGTTACGATTCCATTCATGGAGATTTTCAAGGTTCTGTTGTTGCCGATACTAAAAACAATGCTTTAATCATCAACGGTACTACCGTTCATATCATCACAGCAAACACTCCAGAGGAAATTGACTATACTAAATACGGAATTGACAATGCCCTAGTAATTGACAATACAGGCGCTTTCACAACTAAAGAAGCATTGAGCCGTCATTTAGTTTCAAAAGGAGTTGATAAAGTATTGCTTACTGCACCAGGAAAAGGAGTTCCAAATATCGTTCATGGTGTTAACCAAAACGAATACAACCCAGACGAAATTGACATTTTCTCGGCTGCTTCATGCACTACCAATGCAATTACTCCAATCCTAAAAGCGATTGAAGACACTTTGGGAGTTGTAAAAGGACATCTTGAAACAATTCACGCCTATACAAACGACCAAAATTTGGTTGACAATATGCACAATAAATACCGTCGTGGTAGAGCAGCAGCACTAAATATGGTCATCACCGAAACTGGTGCCGGAACTGCAGTTGCCAAAGCATTGCCATCATTGGAAGGTAAATTAACTTCAAATGCCATTCGCGTACCTGTTCCAAATGGTTCTTTGGTTGTGTTGAATCTTGAAGTAAAAAAGGAAACTTCGATAGAAGCCATTAACACTATCATGAAAAAGTATGCCCTTGAAGGCGAATTGGTAGAACAAATCAAATATTCATTGAATAACGAATTAGTTTCTTCAGATATCGTGGGAACTTCGGCGCCTTCAATTTATGACAGTAATGCCACCATCGTTTCCAAAGACGGAAAAAACATAGTGCTTTACATTTGGTACGACAATGAATACGGTTACAGTCACCAAGTAATAAGACTAGCCAAATATATTGCCAAAGTAAGACGTTTTACGTACTACTAGCATTTAGATTTACAGGTTGGGTATCGCTCTTTTAGTTTTAATTTTAGTTTTTTAGATAATAAATGTGCCCCAGCCTGAATTCAACAGAAATCCGCCAAGTTTTAGAACAAGGCGGATTTTTTATTTTCTCTAAAATCTATTTGGGCGTGCCACCAGTAGAAAAGGAGCCCAATATACAAAACGCTTATTCGGCTCCTTCCCTACTGCTGTCAGGCTATCCGCGCTACTTCGGTAGCTAGCTTCTATCCTTCACGCGCTAAGCGACAACTTTTTATCACAAAAGATATTTAGAATCAAAGCCCAACAATCTAAATTGGCAAAACCGTCGTACTCTTCACTTCCGAAATAATAAAAAAACTATTTATCAAAGACACCTCGGGCAAAATCGACAATTTCATTTGATGAAAATGATGGTAACTTTCCATATCGGGCAATACAATTTTGAGCATATAATCAAAACTTCCCGAAACAAAATTACATTCCACCACTTCAGGTAAATTCAATATCGCTTGATTGAAACTATCCGAAATATCAAAAGTTTGTTTCACCAAGGTCACTTGACAGTAAACCGTGAGGTTTTTACCTAACTTTTTCTTGTTCAAAATAGAAACATATCGCTCTATAATACCCTCTTTTTCAAGACGTTTCACTCGATCATGAACCGGAGTCAGCGAGAGATTTATCCGATTTGAAATGTCTTTTAATGTCAAATGCGCATCTTCCTGCAGGAGGCGCAATATTTTTCTGTCGTTTTCGTCTAAAATCATAACAAAAAGAGGTTTAATAAAATTGATTTATAACAAAATAATCCGATTAATTTTCTTTTTAGAAATAAAAAAAGCATCAAAAAAAGAAATATTTCATGCTAAATTACTAAATAAAAATAATATTTTCCTATTTTGATTTACAATGAACAAAATTTTTCTTTATCTGCTAAATTTGTAATTGAATTTTAAATCAATCACTTAATACAACAGTTATGATAATCGGTGTACCAAAAGAAATCAAGAATAACGAAAATCGTGTTGCTCTAACTCCAGCAGGTGTTGCTGAGTTGAAAAATAACGGTCATAGTGTTTATGTTCAAGCAACTGCAGGTGAAGGAAGCGGTTTTGCTGATGAAGAATATGCTGCAGCCGGTGCTGTAATCTTACCTACTATTGAAGAAGTATATGGTATCGCTGAAATGATTATCAAAGTAAAAGAGCCAATCGCTTCAGAATACCCACTTATCAAAAAAGATCAATTACTTTTCACATACTTTCACTTTGCATCATCTGAGCCATTAACTCATGCAATGATTGAGCGTCAAGCTATCTGTTTGGCATACGAAACTGTTGAAAAAACAGACCGTAGCTTGCCATTGTTAGTTCCAATGTCTGAAGTAGCTGGACGTATGTCTATTCAAGAAGGTGCTAAATACTTAGAAAAACCATTAAAAGGAAGAGGAATTCTTCTAGGTGGTGTCCCAGGTGTTCCTCCTGCTAAAGTATTAGTACTTGGTGGTGGAATCGTAGGAACACAAGCTGCAAAAATGGCTGCAGGTCTAGGAGCTCAAGTTACTATCATGGATGTTAGCTTACCGCGTTTACGTCAATTAGACGATATTATGCCAGCTAATGTTATGACACAAATGTCTAACGAATACAACATCAGAAAAGCAATTTTAGACACTGATTTGATTATTGGAGCTGTATTAATCCCAGGAGCAAAAGCACCACATTTGATTAAACGTGAAATGTTAAAATCTATGCGTCCAGGAACAGTTCTTGTTGACGTTGCTGTAGATCAAGGAGGATGTATTGAAACTTGTACTCCTACAACTCACGAAAATCCAACTTTCATTATTGATGATATCGTACATTACTGTGTGGCTAATATGCCAGGTGCAGTTCCTTATACTTCAACTTTGGCGCTTACAAATGCTACTTTGCCATATGCTGTACAATTGGCAAACAAAGGATGGCAAAAAGCTTGTGCTGAAAACGAAGAATTAAAAAAAGGATTAAACATTGCCAACGGAAAAATCCTTTACAAAGGAGTAGCCGAAGCTTGGAACCTTCCTTTTAATGAAGAGTTAATATTAGCCGACGCAGTTTGCTAATATTAAATAAGTGCTTACTACACTAGAAAAACCCGTTTTGTTCATCAAAACGGGTTTTCTGTTTTATATCAGGAACAAAAAATCCGTCTCGATTCATGAGACGGATTTTTAAAAACCTTTTTTAAACTAAAATCTTTATCCTAATCCCGAATTCCCTAAAGAATCTGAGTTCTGAAATCAGCACCTAAACAATTACTCCTTAGATTTAGTCAAATAATAAATCGGAATTCCAATCAACATTATAAAAACACCCCAACCACAAGTGCTAGGCTTTGTGTATAACAACGCAATACAAATGGCGCTGGCAATAATAATGTAAAGTGCTGGCAAAAACGGATAACCAAAAGCTCTATACGGTCTTTCGGCATCTGGCATTTTCTTGCGAAGAACAAAAATTCCGTAAATGGTCAGGATGTAAAATATCAAAACGATAATTACAACAAAGTCCAACAAATCGCCGTATTTTCCAGTCAAACACAAGGCCGAAGCCCAAAAACACTGCGCCCACAATGCCCAGGCCGGTACGCTCGCCTTGTTCAAATGGGAAGCTTTTTTGAAAAACAAACCGTCTTGCGCCATCGTATAATAAACCCTTGCCCCAGTCATAATCAAACCATTATTACAGGCAAAAGTCGAAATCATAATCATCAAGGCGATAATTAATGTTCCAATATTTCCGAAAATGTTTTGCGATGCCACAACAGCCACTCTATCCGATTCTGCCGTCGCAATATCCTGCAAAGGAACCACCGCCAAATACATCACATTGGCCAAAATATAAATACAACTTACAATCAAGGTTCCTAGAAACAAACTCAATCCTACATTGCGTTTTGGATTTTTGATTTCCCCAGCGATAAAAGTCACGCCTTCCCATGCCACGCTAGAAAACAACGAACCCACCAATGCCGCCGACATTGCCGAAATCAAGGCCACTCCACTAATCGGAAGCCAAGAACCCGTATCAGTATTCAATGATTGAGAAGTCCAAGCATTCGCCCAATTGGCATCCCAAACTTCGGATTTAGCTGCCACGAATCCGAAAATAATCAATCCAAAAATCGAGGCAATTTTAATAACCGTCAAAACTGTTTGCAAAATCTTGCTGTTTTTCACACCGCGACTATTGATATAACTCAATAAAATAATGGTGATTATCGAAACGATTTGGGCAGCACTAAGTTTGAAATCACCCAATTCATAAATAATATTTTTTTCGCTCACAGGAGAATACAAATAAGCGGCAAATTTCGAGAAAGCCACACCCACTGCAGCAATTGTGCCCGTTTGTATCACTGCAAAAAAGCTCCAACCATATAAAAAACCAATCAGTTTTCCGTAAGCTTCTTTTATATAAACGTATTGCCCGCCCGCTTTGGGAAACATCGCGCTCAACTCGCCATAACTAACGGCTGCAATCACGGTAATAAATCCGGTAAGCACCCACATCGCAATCAGCCAGCCGGCAGAACCCAATTGGCGCACCATATCCGAGCTCACAATAAATATCCCTGATCCAATCATTGATCCAACAACAAGCATTGTTCCGTCTAGTAATCCGAGTTCTCTTTTAAATTCTTCTGGTTTGTTTTCTTCCATTTTTATAGGTTTATTTTTTGGTTGGCTAAAGATATACTTTTTTTTGAAAATGGCTAATAATACTCTTTACACCCAGGGCAAACGCATGAGTTGTTTTTACCGCAGATTCGCAGATTTTAATTGAAATTTCTATACCGAATTAACCGCTTTCAGCGGAATTAGCGCAAATTAATTTCTTTAAAATCAAAAAAAAATCAGCTTTCCAATAAATTAATCAGCGAATCTGCGGCCATTATTTAAACTCATGCGTTTGCCCTGTCTTTACACCGAAAGATTAAATAATAAAAAACAAAAAACTCTTAAGTTTCCTTAAGAGTTCCATTGAATTATTTTTTTAAAAGTTATTTTAATACTCGATTCACCTGTGCAAAATTACGACGGTAATAAGGCTCTTTGGTAGAAGAAATAATCACTCCCGAATGTGTTGAAGAATGAATAAATTTAATTTCATCATCTACAACATCGATTACCATTCCAACATGATTGATATGACTTCTTCCGTTAGTTTTAAAGAAAATCAAATCACCTTTTTGCACATTCTCGGTTTCTACTCTTTCACCAAAACTTGACTGTTCTATAGAAGATCTCGGCAATTTTATATCAAAATTTCCGAATGTAGAACACATAAACCCCGAACAATCAAATCCAGCGGTTGTGGTACCTCCACTTCTATATCTTGTTCCTATTTTATCGTATGCTGTTTGTATCAATTGATCGATCAAACCTACATTCGACATATTATTAAACGTTGCGCTTATTGTATCTTTAGGAATTAATTTTATTTGAGACTCTGCCACGTCCACTTCACTCCCCTTTTCAATTTTATCATTAGGAACTTGAATACTCAACTTTGAACCAACCAATAATTTTTGTTGAATAGCAGGATTTTGCTTTTCTAATTCTGCAACAGTAATTCCGTATTTCTTTGCAATTCCGTACTTAGTTTCTTTGGTCAAAACCTCATGAATGATTTCTGATGTCTGAATTTGTGAATCTGCTTTTACCTCTTTATCGTTAACTTCTTTTTCGTCAAGCACGGAAGCCACTTCTTTACTTTCCTTAACCGCAGTAGAAACTTCTTTCGTTTCAGGCTTTTTTACTTCAAGTACAACTTCATTTTCTACTATTTTACCATTACTTGGAATCAAAATAGTTTGTCCAATGCTTAATCCTTTGTTTCCTATTTTTGGATTTGAATTTTGCAATTCTTTTAATGAAACACCATACATCTTTGCAATAACATACAAGGATTCTTTAGCTTTCACTTGGTGCGTTAATGGAGTTGATGCTTCTACCGTCTCAACTATCTCTTGCGTTTTTGAATTGGATAAATTTGCTATCTCTTTTTTAGTCAAACTCGATGGAATAATAATTGTCTGACCAACTTTTAATCCTTCTGTTTCTAATTGAGGATTGGCTTTATAAAGTAGTTCTGTAGTAGTTTTAAATTGCTTTGTAATTCCGTAAATTGTTTCTTTGGTCAATACTTGGTGATTGATATCTATTGTTTTTTCAGAATCAGCAACTACCAATTCATTCGTTTTTTTAGATTCAGAATTTGGAATCTGCAAAACCTGATTAAGTTGTAATGTCTTTTTAGCCTTGGGATTTAGCTTATAAATAGAAACAATAGAAACATTATATTTTTGAGCAATACTAGAAATTGTTTCCCCTTTTACTATGGTGTGTTTGATGTTATTCTCTTGCGAAAAAACACCAACACTACAAAAAATAAACGCTAAAACAATTACTCTTAAAAACTTCATACTTGTATTTTTTTACCTCATTTTTTTCAATACGTACGATTTCGAGGTAATTTATTGAATTTTATCGTATTTCATCCCTCAAAAAGAGATTTTTATCGAGATTTACAAATATAAGTTATTTGTTAGATTTGAAAGTTAAAGGATTACTAAAATTTAAAAAAATGTTACAATAATCTTCTTAGCAGTTGATAATGTTAATTATTAAAACAGTTTACAAACTTTCCAAAATAGCTACATAGTGAAAAACAGTACCTAAAAGCACAAAGAAATGCCAAACAGTATGAAAGTAGTTTTTATGCCCTTTTACATAAAAATAAACGCCTACAGTATAACTCAATCCTCCGGCAAGTATCCACAAAAATACCGGTAAAGGAATCACTCCCCACAAAGGCTTTATCACAAAAACAATCATCCATCCCATCAATAAATAAAACAAAACAGAAAGAAACTTAAAACGATCAACGTAAAAAATCTTAAAAAAAGTTCCCAGCAAAACTATTGACCACATTATTCCCAGAAAAACCAAAGCCGTTTCTTTATTCAAATAAATAACCATCAATGGTGAGTAGGTTCCGGCAATTAGATAGTAAATACTGATGTGATCTGCAATTTTAAGCAACTGTTTCGTTTTCTCTTTTTGTGCCAAATGATACAAAGACGAAAATGAATACACCAATAACATTCCTATTCCAAAAACAATAACGGAAGATTCGGTAATTAAATTGTGCTGTCCGCTTGATTTCATAAGAAGGAACGGCATTCCGATTAAACAAAAAAGCACACCAAGAGCATGTGAAATTCCATTGGCTAATTCTTCGTTGCGCGTTTGTATTCTTACTTCCATTACAGTCTGATTTAATAGTTTTTATTTCAATAAAGATACGATTTCATCATTTAATTTCAACCATTCCGAGGCATAAGCTTTTAAAATTCTGTTCCGTTTACTCCAAACATTTTTTTATAGTAAGATACATTTGCCGAGCTTCTTGTGGAAATCTCTCCTCTACTATTGTGAAAAGCAGGATATTTAAATAAACTCTCGCAAAGACGCAAAGGTTAAGGCAGTTTCTTTGCGTCTTTGCGAGAATTTGACTTGCAAACCCAACTACAATGATAAAAACCCTACAACTTTAAAACTAACCAGTAGCTCTTTACTTATATTTTTAACAAAATACAAAAATAAAGAAAGAAAAAAGCTATGCAAAAAAGCAAAAATAGTTTAGTTTTGATTTTGTAATCTATTATTACAATAACCAATAAAAAACTATTTATGTCAAATTTGCTTAACAATCGCGTAAACGCTACTGCTACGGCAGCACAGGTAACGGCAGTCAAAGCCGCTTTCCAAACTATTCTAACCAATCTTCCTTTTTTGGTGGGTTTAACTGCCGATGAGAGAAAATCATTAATCACTATTGATGTCAGTAACAAGGCGTTTACCGAAGATGCCATTAATGCGGCGGTAAACAATCCAACGCTTGTTCCTTCCTATCTTTCGGTGGCGAATATGCAAAGTGATTTAACACTTTTTACGCAACTGGATGAAATCTCGGGATTGGCAAACCAGCTTTGTGAGCGCATTGAAGACACTAAAATGCTAGCAGGAAGTGAAGCCTACAGTGTGGCACTCGCGCTGTACAAAACCTTTGGTTCGGCAGCCGATGCCGGAGTTCAGGGTGCCGACAGCATAGTCGATCAACTCAAAAAACGTTTCCCAAACAATAGCAGTACAGGAACTACTGCAGCACCTCCTGTACCCGTGCAATAACAACCGTTGCAATGCTAAACTGGCCCCATTATGCTATGGGGCTTTTTTTACCGAAAATAGTGAATCAAAAAACGACCTATGGGGCTTGTTTTCTAGTCTAATAGGGGTGCTTTTGGTTACTAATGCACCCACAAAAACACCCTTAGCCCCCTACAAATAAGGGTCAAACCTCCCTCCTTTAGGGAGTATAGCCCCTCTTTTAATGGAGCAAGACCCCTACTTTATAGTACCCATACACCCTATAAATAATAGTATCGGTACTGCTTTTATGGAGCATAGGGGTGTATAATGGGGTGGTTTGATCACTTTTATTGGGTATAAACTATTTAAAAAAAAACTATTATGACAGACAACAATAAAAAACACAGCCTCGACAGGGGCGATCAGTACCCGCAGGTGGGGAATTTTATCAATTACCATATTTCGCAGCAGCTTGTAACCAAAGCAGATGTAGCCAGAGCACTGAACATACGCCCCAAAGGACTGACAGCCTATTGCAAAAGAGATACGCTGCAGTTTGCCGTTTTATGGAAACTAAGCTTGGCATTGAAACACAATTTTATCGCTCAATTGGGTGAATACCTGCCCTATCGTTTTGAAACCATTCGCGAAAAAGCCTTAAAAGAAGAACTTGCCCAGAAAGAGGCCATCATACAAAAAATGGAAATCCAGATGGAGACTATGAGGGAGTTGATTAAAAAATAAAACGAATTGGAATTATGAGGAAATCAACTATATTTGGTTTTATAAAAAGTGTGTATTATATCACATTTATACACTCCCTTTTGGGCGAATATGTATGATTGAGTTACACATATGAATAAGTTGTGCGATATTTATAAACCCTCGAGAATAAATCATGAATTGGAAATACGAATTCAGGCAATTAATAGAATCTTGTGATGAAAACATAGCTAATATTGAAAAAGCTCAAATTCTAAAAAATCAAAATATACCATCAAAACTCTATAAGTATAGACCTATAAACGAATATTCTCTTAATAACCTTGTAGAAGATACAGTTTGGCTAAATAGCCCAAACGATTATAATGACCCTTATGAATTTTATGAAAACATTGATTTCAAAGCGCTAAACAATGCTATAACTAAAAAGCATATGAATGAATTCCTTGAAATGATGAAAAGTAAAATTCAAGTTAGTCAAGAAATAATCGAAAAAGCAAAAGAAAGTGATGATCCGTTTGAAATAATTGGTAAAGCTTTAATGAAAGAAAACCAATATTCTGATTTAAAATTTGATACATTTTTCAACTTCATTTCAGAATATGTGGCAAAAAACAACCAAAGACTTAGTTCAGAGAAACTTGAATTCATTCAAGATTCAATGAAGGTAAGTTCGTTTTGTGAAGAAAACAATCAGTTTCTTATGTGGAGTCATTATTCAGATTCTCACCGTGGATTTTGCATTGAATACGATATTGATCGGTGGAACAAATCCGATATAAGAAGAAGAATTTTATTTCCAATTCTTTACCAAGATGAAGTTTATAATTCTACACCGCATTTACTAAAGTCAATAAATGGAACTGAATGGAATAATTTATATCCGTTATTATCGGGTAGTACAAAATCAAAAAATTGGGAATATGAAAAAGAATGGAGATTTATAATAAATTTTGGAGCTTCATTTCTTAGGCAAAATTATCCAATGAACTGTCAAACTAAAGTTTTTCTTGGTTACAAAATATCAGAAAACCATAAGAATGAAATTATTGAAATTTGTAAAAAGAAAAATTTACCAGTTTTTCAAACAAAACTAACAGGTAATTATAAGTTAGACTTCGAAGAAATTTAAACATCGCACAACACATGCTACAAGCAATTTGGGTATAAGGCTTAATTTGAAATTGGTTTTGTATTTGAAAGATTTGGTAAATCCGAATAACGGGCTTAATTTAGTCCCAAACCCGCTGTAGTTCCAGAACATTAGCAGACATTACACCACACAATATGATTTCAAAAGACGATTTAGAACAATTACTTGAAAAATATTTCTCAGATTATTCATCGAGCCATATATATCTATTGATAGGATTTTTTGTGACAACAGTTCTGTTTCAAATTTTACAAGCAATCTATGTTTCTAATAAAATTGAAAAGTTTAAAAATGAATTAAAGAGATCTGAAATTAAATTTTCTAGATTTAATACGCTTCAAATAGATGCATTAAAATTAATTTATGACAAAGCTGTAACCCCCACTGGCGCTCGTTTGCAACGAGTGCCTACTTAACTTGTAAAAACAACTCGTAGCGTTTGCAACGCGGTTAACTAAAACAGGAGCAACTTTAAACAAGTATATTCCTGTTTTTTTTATTGCTTTTCTTTTAAAATCAATATATTTGAAAAAAAAGAATGTCTGAGAAGTACAAAGTTATAGATAGTACAGTGCCCACTTTTATTACTATTACTGTTGTTGATTGGGTTGATTTGTTTGTACGTCCCGTTTATTGCAATATCTTAGATGAATCTTTGAATTATTGTATCAAGGAAAAAGGATTGAGCGTACATGCCTATGTCTATATGACAAGTCATATTCATTTAATAGTTTCTGCATTTGATGGGGAGTTGCAAAATGTGATACGTGATTTTAAGAAGTATACCTCTAAAAAATTAATAGTAGCAATACAAGAACATCCAGAAAGTAGACGAGAATGGTTGTTACGAAAATTTAGTTTTGAAGCTCAAAAATCAGGAAGAGCTAAGAATTATAAATTATGGAAAGATGGTTTTCATCCCGTTATTTTAGATACTTTAGAAAAAATGGAACAACGTGTAAAATACATACATTATAATCCAGTTGAAGCAGAAATTGTTTTTCATGAAAGAGATTATGTAAATAGTAGTTATAGAAATTATGAAGAAGATAACACTGTATTTTGTAACTTAAAAGTTGAACCATTATGGTAATATATTTAATGAGCCGCGTTGCAAACGCTACATTTTATCTATTAATATAAGTAGGCACTCGTTGCAAACGAGCGCCAGAGGAGAAATTATGAAGAAGATAACACTGTATTTTGTAACTTAAAAGTTGAACCATTATGGTAATATATTTAATGAGCCGCGTTGCAAACGCTACATTTTATCTATTAATATAAGTAGGCACTCGTTGCAAACGAGCGCCAGAGGAGGAGTCGACACGGATTACAAATCCGCTATCAGTGCCTATCGATGCTTCTTTTTAGGTTTTCCACAAACTGATGTTGGCCAAATCAAAACAAAAATATCATTATGAAAACGAATGCCCTAGCCCTGATGGGAATGCAAAGCCTTGTAAAATAGACTTGTATTTTTTTATTGCTATAAAAGAGCGACCAACGGAAGCTCCTTTTATAGTAATAAAAAAACAAGGATATGAACAAGCTTGAAATGACAGCAGGATTAGCTCCTTATTACATTTACGGTGCCTAAACAAAAAACTCCCAAGTTGCCTTGAGAGTTTTTTTATTTGAATTTTTAAAAACTTATGCGTTAGCTTCAGCCGCAATTAGGTTCAATGCAGAACCTGCAACAAACCAACCTATTTGACTTGCATTATAAGTATGGTTAGCCAAGATGATATCTTTGCTTCCGTCGGCGTGAACGAATTCTATACTCAAAGGTTTTCCTGGAGCGAAATCAACCAAATCAGTGAAGTTGATCGTGTCATCCTCTTGGATTTTGTCATAATCGGCTTCGTTGGCAAATGTCAATCCTAACAGACCTTGTTTTTTAAGATTCGTTTCGTGGATACGGGCAAATGATTTTACCAACACTGCTTTTACGCCCAAGAAACGAGGCTCCATAGCCGCATGCTCGCGAGAAGAACCTTCACCATAGTTGTGATCTCCCACAACAATAGAAGGTATTCCGGCTGCTTTGTAGGCACGAGCTACAGCAGGAACTGCCTCATAAGCACCAGTCAATTGGTTTTTAACAGAATTTGCAGTTTGGTTGAATGCATTGACAGCACCAATCAGCATATTGTTAGAAATATTATCTAAATGTCCACGGAAACGCAACCATGGTCCTGCCATAGAGATGTGATCTGTAGTACATTTTCCGAAAGCTTTGATTAGTAATTTAGCACCAGTAATGTTTTTACCGTCCCATGGATCAAAAGGTGCCAATAACTGTAAACGATCTGAAGTTTCGCTTACTACAATCTTAACGCTTGATCCGTCTTCGGCCGGTGCTTGAAAACCTGCATCTTCAACATCAAAACCTCTTTTTGGTAATTCGTCACCAAACGGAGCGGTTAATTTTACAGCTTCTCCATTATCATTCATTAAAGTATCTGTCAATGGATTGAAATCCAATCTTCCTGAAATAGCCAATGCAGCGACCATTTCTGGCGAAGTTACAAAAGCGTGCGTATTTGGGTTACCATCTGCTCTTTTGGAGAAATTACGGTTGAATGAATGCACGATAGTGTTTTTCTCTTCTTTATCTGCTCCTGCTCTATCCCATTGTCCGATACATGGTCCACAAGCATTGGTGAATACTTTGGTTCCCATTTTTTCGAAAGTGGCTATGATACCATCTCTTTCAATAGTGTAACGAATTTGTTCCGATCCTGGATTGATTCCGAACTCCGCTTTTGGGGTAATTCCGTGTTCAACAGCCTGATTTACGATTGATGCTGCACGAGCCATGTCTTCGTAAGAAGAGTTGGTACAAGAACCAATTAATCCCCACTCAATTTTTATTGGCCATCCATTTGCAGCAGCTTCCGCTTTCATTTTTGAAACTGGAGTTCCGCGGTCTGGCGTGAAAGGCCCGTTGATATGTGGTTCTAATTCTGATAAGTTGATTTCAATAAGTTGGTCAAAATATTGTTCCGGATTAGCATAAACTTCTGGATCGGCAGTCAAGTAAGAAGCTACTTTATCGGCAGCATCAACCACATCCTGACGATCTGTAGCCGTTAAATACCTGCGCATAGAATCATCATAACCAAATGTAGATGTTGTGGCACCAATTTCGGCCCCCATATTACAGATAGTTCCTTTTCCTGTACAAGACATTGAAGTTGCTCCTTCCCCAAAATATTCTACGATAGCTCCAGTTCCGCCTTTTACGGTAAGAATATCGGCTACTTTTAGGATAACGTCTTTTGGAGCTGTCCAACCCGATAATTTTCCAGTCAATTTCACTCCAATTAATTTAGGAAATTTCAGCTCCCAAGACATTCCAGACATTACGTCCACAGCATCTGCACCACCAACACCGATAGCCAACATTCCCAACCCACCTGCATTTACAGTATGTGAATCGGTACCGATCATCATTCCGCCTGGGAAAGCGTAGTTTTCTAAAACAATTTGATGAATAATTCCAGATCCCGGTTTCCAGAAACCAATTCCATATTTATTAGAAACTGATGATAGAAAATCAAAAACTTCTTTAGATTGAGTATTTGCTACCGCTAAATCAGATTTAGCACCGTTTTTAGCTAAAATCAAGTGATCACAGTGAACAGTAGTTGGTACTGCAACTGTTTTCTTTCCTGCATGCATAAATTGCAGCAATGCCATTTGAGCTGTTGCATCTTGACAAGCAACTCTGTCTGGAGCAAAATCAACATAATCAACTCCTCTTCCGTAAGCTTGTTTAACAGTCCCATCCCAAAGGTGACTGTACAAAATCTTCTCCGTTAAAGTAAGCGGGCGACCAACTATTTCGCGTGCTGCATCAACACGAGTTTTCATGTTGGCGTACACTTTTTTTATCATTTCAATATCAAAAGCCATAGCATATAATTGTTTTTGTTATTAATAATTTAATACGGCGCTCCGCAAAGTGTACCAAGTATTTTTTTTTTGCCACAGATTACACTGATTTTCACAGATTTTATTCGCCGGGATAAGGGAAATCTGTGCTAATCAGTGTAATCTGTGGCCATTTTTCAAGCTTGGTATAAGTCACGGATAGTCATTTAATTTAAACATTACAAGTTACAAAAAAAATTAAGTAGTTATCAAAAAAATATGACTGTCCAAGACTAGTGCCATTGCAGTAATATGAGTTCGAATTTCGCTTTACTTTTGACAATTGCAAAAAAAGCCAAATCTCCCCTTTTAGCCCCGATTGCAGTGGAAATCCTTATAAGCCGGTCCCGATAGCTATCGGGAGGCTTATAAGATTGTAACGGAAAGCGGGACCCATGTTTTCCAAAAATGCCTAATCTTTCTGCTCCAAATTTTTATAATCGAAATTTAATGCTGTGAATCGCGGATAGTCATAAAAAAAGCCTGAGTCTTATGAATCAGGCTTTTAAACTATAATTAACTAATTATGTGAATTATTTAACTAATAACTTATGAGAAGGTGCAAACTTAGTTAGATTGATTCCTTCTACTGCAGTTTTATATTCTTCAATAGTTGGAGTTCTACCAAGGATTGTAGATAATACCACAACTGGTGTAGAAGAAAGTAATGATTCTCCTTTTTTACCCTCAGTATCTTCAACAACTCTTCCTTGGAAAAGACGAGTAGAAGTTGCCATTACAGTATCTCCTTTGGCAGCTTTTTCTTGGTTACCCATACAAAGGTTACAACCAGGGCGCTCTAAATACAACATGTTTTCGTATGATGTGCGTGCCGCAGCTTTAGGAACGTTATCGTCAAATTCGAAACCAGAGTATTTTTGTAAAATTTCCCAGTCCCCTTCTGCTTTTAATTCATCAACAATATTATAAGTAGGAGGTGCTACAACTAGTGGCGCTTTAAACTCTACTTTACCTTCTTGCTCATCAATATTTTTAAGCATGTGAGCTAGAATTTTCATATCTCCCTTGTGAACCATACAAGAACCGATAAATCCAAGATCTACTTTTTTAACCCCTCCGTAGAAAGATAAAGGTCTGATGGTATCGTGAGTATATCTTTTAGAAACATCAGCATTATTAACATCTGGATCTGCAATCATTGGCTCAGCAATCACATCAAGATCTACAACAACTTCTGCATAATATTTAGCGTTTGCATCTGGTCTTAGCGCTGGTTTTTCACCTGATATAATTTCAGCGATTCTCTTATCAGCTATAGCAATCAATCCCTTAAGAACTTCATTTTTGTTATCCATTCCTTTGTCGATCATAATCTGAATTCTACCTTTCGCCATCTCTAGTGATTCGATCAAAGTATAATCTTCAGAAATACAGATAGAAGCTTTTGCTTTCATTTCTGCTGTCCAGTCCGTAAACGTAAACGCTTGATCCGCATTAAGAGTTCCTAAGTGAACCTCAATAATTCTTCCTTGGAATACATTTTCTCCACCAAATGTTTTAAGCATCTGAGCTTGTGTAGCATGAACTACATCACGGAAATCCATATATCCTTTCATATCTCCTTTGAAAGTTACCTTTACTGATTCTGGAATTGGCATTGAAGCTTCACCAGTAGCAAGAGCAAGAGCAACAGTTCCTGAGTCAGCACCAAAAGCAACCCCTTTAGACATTCTTGTATGAGAGTCACCACCAATGATGATAGCCCACTCATTTACAGTAATATCATTAAGTACTTTGTGAATTACATCAGTCATTGAATGATAAACGCCTTTCGGGTCACGAGCAGTGATTAATCCGAAGTCGTTCATGAATTTCATTAATCTAGGAATATTTGCTTTCGATTTATTATCCCAGACTGAAGCTGTGTGACAACCCGATTGATAAGCGCCGTCAACGATTGGTGAAATCACAGTAGCAGCCATAGACTCTAACTCCTGAGAAGTCATCAAACCAGTTGTATCTTGTGAACCTACAATATTTACAGTAACACGAACATCTGAACCAGCATGTAAAATTTTACCCGGAGTTGTTCCAACAGCATTTTTATTAAATATCTTTTCTACAGCGGTAAGACCTTGTCCTTCAATAGAAACTTCTTTTGACGGAGCATAAACAGGAACAATAGGAATACCAAGAGTCTTTGAAGCAAATGTTTGCAGTTTTTTTCCAAACACGATAGCATAAGAACCACCAGCTTTTATAAATTCAATTTTCTGAGGAGTAAATGCCTTAGAAATATCTATTAATTCTTTATCGCCGTTGTAAAGTTTTTTTGTTTTTGTGTTAATTGTAAGAACAGTACCAGTAGCAACAGAGTATACTTCTTCTAGAACAGGATCACCGCTTTCATTACGAACAACGTTACCATTTTCGTCAAGCTTTTTTACCCAGTTTTTAAGATCAAGACCAATACCACCAGTAACATCAACAGTTGTTAGAAAAATTGGAGAAATACCATTTGTTCCTGCAACGATTGGAGCAATATTAATAAATGGAACATATGGACTTGCTTGTTTTCCAGTCCAAAGCGCCACGTTGTTTACACCTGACATTCTTGAAGAACCCACACCCATAGTACCTTTTTCAGCGATTAACATCACGCTCTTATCAGGATTAGCTGTTGCTAATGCTTTAATTTCAGCTTGTGCTTCAGGAGAAATTAAACATTTTCCATGAAGTTCACGATCTGAACGAGAGTGCGCTTGGTTTCCTGGAGAAAGTAAATCAGTTGAAATATCTCCTTCACCAGCAATATATGTAATTACCTTAATTTCTTCTGCAATCTCAGGTAATTTAGTAAAAAACTCAGCCTTAGCGTAGCTCTCTAGAATATCCTTAGCTATCTCGTTACCACTTTTGAAAGCTGCTTCTAAACGATCTGTATCGGCCTCATAAAGAAAAACTTGTGTTTTTAAAACTTCAGCAGCTTGTTTTGCAATAGCAACATCATTACCTAAAGCTAAATCAAGTAATACCTTTATAGAAGTTCCACCTTTCATGTGTGACAACAACTCTAACGCAAAAGCAGGAGTAATTTCAGCAACTACTGATTGACCTAGAACGATTTCTTTTAAAAAATTAGCTTTAACATTAGCAGCAGGAGTAGTTCCTGGTACAACATTATAAATAAAGAATTTAAGAGAATCCTCTCTGTACTCGTTATTCAAATCTTTAATTTGTACAATGATTTCGCTTAGCAATTCAGCACCATCAATTGGCTTCGGGTTAAGCCCTTGGTTTTTTCTTTCTTCAATCTCTTGAATGTAATCCTTATAAGTCATAACAGAAGTCTTTTATTGGTATTTTTATTTTTTTGTACGCAAATTTAGGAATTAAAGCTGATAATTAAAAAAAATTTAATGGATGTGCCATTTTTAAAAATTATTATTGCAAAATAAAAGATTTTGATGCGTTAAAATGAGAAATAAGCATATTTCAACTATCAATTTTACAAATTCAGCAATTTCAAAATTGGATTTTAACAAAAATAAAAACTATTGTTAAAACAAAAAGTGCTACATTCCTATTGGAATATAACACTTTTCAATAATTTCTTATTTTTTACTTTTAAATCAGCTTATCAATTATCATTTCCTCAGAAATTCCTTCAGCATCAGCTTTGTAGTTTTTAATGATTCGGTGTCTTAATATCCCGGTTGCAACTGCTTTTACATCTTCAATATCTGGTGAAAATTTACCATGAAAAGCAGCATTAGCTTTGGCAGCCAAAATCAAATTCTGCGATGCTCTAGGCCCAGCTCCCCAATCCAGATAATTTTTCACAAAACCATTGGAAAGCACATTATCAGGACGAGTTTTACTTACCAGTGTTACGGCATATTCGACCACATTATCAGCAACAGGAATTCGACGAATCAAATGCTGAAAATCTATAATTTCTTGAGCTGTAAACAATGCATTTATCTTTACATTAGAATCTGCAGTTGTACGCTTCACTACTTGAACTTCTTCCTCAAAAGAAGGATATTCCAATTTTATGGCAAACATAAATCGGTCTAATTGCGCTTCAGGTAAAGGATAAGTTCCTTCCTGCTCAATAGGATTTTGCGTAGCCAATACAAAATAAGGCAAACTCAATTTATGATTGGCGCCAGCAATCGTAACCGATCTTTCTTGCATTGCTTCTAACAAAGCCGCTTGTGTTTTTGGAGGAGTTCTATTGATTTCATCAGCCAAAATAATATTGGAAAATATAGGCCCTTTTATAAATTTAAACTGTCTATTTTCATCTAATATTTCACTTCCTAATATATCCGATGGCATTAAATCTGGTGTAAATTGAATTCTTTTAAAATCCAATCCTAAAGCTTGCGCCAATGTATTTACCAATAAAGTTTTGGCCAGTCCAGGAACTCCAACCAACAAGGCATGACCTCCTGAGAAAATACAAAGCAAAATTTGATCAACAACCGCTTCTTGACCAACAATAATTTTGGCAATTTCTTTTTTTAATTCGTTACGCTTTTCAACTAAATTTTGTATCGCAGTTACATCCGACATTTTATATTTTTTTTTTAAAATTAAAAAGAGTTAGCTCTATGAAAACATAAAACTAACTCTTTTTATTTATTTAATGAAAATTATTTTTTAACCCAATTATTTACAAAAGTACAATCTTTATATTCATCAACTATTTTAATATAAGTGTCCTTTATCTTAGTGTCAAACCATTTTCCAATCGCTTTAAATTGTTTTTCTTTTAAGGCTAGATCTTTAATCTTGATATAATCCTTAGCATAATCAGCAGTATGCGAATCTATTCTGTTGGTTACAATCATAATTTTATAATCTTTTTTCCCCTGAACATCTTCTAAAAACGGCATAGAAATTTCATTATCTTTCAAATTAGAAACCTGACTATATATAGAAGGATCCATTTTAGTCAATTCAAAACGTGTATCTTGTGTTTTAGGATTCACCAAAGTTCCACCATTAGCCCTCGTTTCTTTTTCATCAGACATTGTTCTTGCCGCTTCCGCAAAAGTGATTTCTTTATCCTCAATCTTCTTTCTTATCAAAGTAATTTTCTCTTTAGCCTCTTTCAAAGATTCTTGAGAAACTACTGGAGATATCAATATATGTCTCAATTCAATTTCCTGGCCTTTAATCTTTTCCACATAAATTATATGATACCCATAAATAGTTTCAAAAGGTTCCGAAATCTCACCTTCAGCAAGACTAAACGCGACATCTTTAAACTCTTTTAGAAAAGGAGTTTTACGGGTCATTTTATAATACCCTCCATTTTTACTGGATCCTGGATCTTCTGAATACAATACTGCTTTGGTCGCAAAACTCGATCCTTCAAGACATTCTTTTCTAAAACTATTCAGTTTATCAATTACCTTTTTCTTATCTTCATCAGTCACTTTAGGCTTTACCACGATTTGGGCTACTTCTAATTCTGCACCAAAAACAGGTAAATCTGCAGTTGGTATTTTTTTAAAAAATTCACGAACTTCTTCAGGAGTTATTTCAACTTTTTCAACAATTTTTTTTGTCATTTCAGATGTAAGCTTTTGCTCTTTCAAAACATCAAAGAAATAAGTTCTAAACTCTTCTTCTGAATCCTTTTGATAGTATTTAACTAACTTATCCATAGATCCGATTTGCTCGATCATATAACTTAATCTTTCGTCCATCATCCCTTTTACTTCAGAATCGCTAACTATGATACTATCCTGAACCGCTTGATGAGCGTACAATTTTTGCTCTAACAGATTACCTAAAATTTGACATCTAGTTACATCTTTTACTGATCCTCCTGAAGCCGTAATCTCCAAAAAACCTTTATCAATATCAGAATCCAGAATAATATAATCCCCAACAGTGGCTACAACTCCATCAATCTTAAGTTTTTTTCCAGAAGGAACTACTGGTTTTGCAACAGCAACAACACTATCTTTTATAACTTCTTGAGCATTTACAAAGGTTAAAGCAGAAAACAAAAGAAAAAAAGTCAGCATAACTTTGTTGGTTATGGATTTCATTTGTACAATTTTTGAAGGCATTTTTTATATTTTATATTATTATTATTTTAAATAGAGTTTGTTTCGAATAAACCGCATCCTACTTAAATAGAACACTTTAAAACAAATCAAGTTTATTTACCTTAAGCTCCTCAGAATTAAAAGACATTAATTCAACAAAATACTTACAATTTTCGGAATTTAAACCGAACAAAAATAACAATTCGATTGCATTAAACAAGTTTCCTTAGTAGTATTAACAAAAAATTATTAAGTTCTTCAATGCGCATTTATCCATAGTTTCCAATTCAAAAATCAGATTCTACTTTGAAAAAGTAAAATCTTAAAAAATTCTGATTAATACCTTATAATAAACTGTTTTTTTCATTTCATTCATTATACCTAATTTATTGAATTAACATTTATTGCTATTTAAAATATCAAATTAATACTTTAAGTCAGTTAAATTATGTTTTATGTTTTTACTAATCCTTCAAAAAACATTTGATAAAATCAGAATACCTAAAAAACAAATGTATAAGCCGCTAATTAATAGCATTTTACAATAATTTATAAACACTACATCGTTGTAGTAGTCTTCTGAAATAAAAAAATTACAAATCTTATTACATTTTAAATACATTCGCTACGCTAAAAAGTTAATCTGATAATTTACAGCTAATTAAAAAAGAAAAAAAAGCTCAAAACTAAAACAGATTTTCATAAGCACAAAATCTCTATTAAACCCAAAAAAACCAATTACTAACCTTAAATTAACCAAATTATGAAGAAACCAATTTTTAAAATGCTTTTATTAACCGCTCTACTGGCGGGACTTTATTCGTGCAATTCATCGGATGAAATCACTAATTCAGACACATCAGCCACAACACCTTTCAAGGTTATAAATGTGACAACACATGACGGTCGCCCATTTAGCCTCGGAATTTCAAAAACATCTCTTACTGGAAAATATGTTGACAATCCTGGAGGAGGTGTAATGATGCAAGCCTTTTACTGGGATGTCCCTTCTGGTGGAAATTGGTGGAATACTGTCGGAACAAAAGTAACAGCTTGGGGAAATGCAGGTATTGGTTCAATCTGGCTACCGCCAGCCTCTAAAGCTCAAAACGGAGCTTTCTCAATGGGATATGATCCTACCGATTACTTTGATTTTGGAGATTATAATCAAAATGGTTCTGTAGAAACTCGTTTTGGCTCAAAAACTGAATTAGTCAATTTAATCACAAAAGCTCACGCCGAAAACATGAAAGTCTATGCTGACATTGTAATCAACCACAACAGTGGAGGAGCTTCTGAAAGCAATCCATTTACAGGAACTAACACTTGGACAAATTTTACGGGGATAGCATCTGGAAAATTCAAAAGAACGTACGCCGATTTTTACAAAAATTCCTTCGGCAACAATGACGAAGGTTCATTTGGAGGATTTCCAGATTTATGTCATGCCGCACCAAATGTGCAAGATTGGCTTTGGAAAAGAACAGACGGTGTAGGTAAATATTACAAAAACACCATGAAATTTGACGGATGGAGATTTGACTACGTTAAAGGTTTCGGTTCCTGGGTAATAAGAGACTGGAATGCAAATGTCGGCGGATTTTCTGTTGGAGAATTGTGGGATTCCAACGTAAACGTTCTGAATGACTGGGCAAACAATGCAAACAGCTCTGTATTCGATTTTGCTTGCTATTATAAAATGAATGACGCTTTTGATGGAAATAATCTAAATTTATTGACCGACGACATGATGTGGAAAAGAAATCCATATAAAGCAGTCACTTTTGTAACCAATCACGATACTGATGAAATTTGGGCAAAAGAATTAGCCTATGCATACATTCTTACTCATGAAGGTTACCCAACAATTTTTTACAGAGATTATGAAGAATGGCTTAATAAAGCAAAATTGAATAACCTTATCTGGATTCACAACAACAAAGCTACAGGAAACACTTCAATATTATATGCTGATAACGACGAATATATCGCCCGAAGAAATGGTTATAATGGCAATCCTGGATTAGTAGTTTACATTAATAATTCTACAGCTACCTTGGAAAGATGGATTCAAACTAATTGGAGTTCAAAACAAATCAAAGACTTTACAGGAAATTCTACTTGGTATCCTACAACTCAAGGAGATCAATGGGTAAAAATACAATGTCCGCCAAAAAGTTATACTGTTTGGTCACTAAACATCTAATACTGCTTATTTACAAATTAAAGCTATCCGATATGGGTAGCTTTTTTTGTTTTTTTTAGAACAATCACAATAATGAGCATATAACTACCTCTTTTATTATAACTATATTTTTTTATATAGAATTTATAAATAGTACTTTTGCAAACTATTGATATAAAAATATGAGTTTTTTAAAAGAAATACAAAGACGACGCACTTTTGGGATTATTTCACACCCCGATGCCGGAAAAACAACACTAACTGAAAAATTACTTCTTTTTGGAGGAGCTATTCAAGAAGCTGGTGCGGTTAAAAATAATAAAATAAAAAAAGGAGCGACGAGCGATTTCATGGAAATTGAGCGTCAGAGAGGAATTTCTGTTTCCACTTCTGTTTTGGCCTTTAATTACAAAGAAAAAAAAATAAACATTCTTGACACACCTGGTCACAAGGATTTTGCTGAAGACACCTTTAGAACGTTAACTGCTGTTGATAGTGTAATTGTTGTAATTGATGTCGCTAAAGGTGTCGAAGAACAAACAGAAAAACTGGTTGCCGTATGTAGAATGCGTAAAATCCCAATCATTGTTTTTATCAATAAATTAGACCGTGAAGGAAAAGACGCATTTGACTTAATGGACGAAGTGGAACAAAAACTTGGATTAACAGTTACTCCACTAAGTTTCCCAATCGGAATGGGGTATGACTTTCAGGGTATTTACAATCTTTGGGAACAAAATATCAATTTATTTAGTGGTGATAGTCGAAAAAACATTGAAGAAACAATCGCTTTCTCTGATGTTCAAAATCCTGAATTAGAAAAAATAATTGGTCAAAAACCTGCTGATCGTTTACGTGAGGAATTAGAATTAATAGACGAAGTTTATCCAAAATTTGATCGCCAAGATTATTTGGACGGTAAATTACAACCTGTCTTTTTTGGCTCTGCCTTAAATAATTTTGGAGTTCGAGAATTGTTAGATTGTTTTGTAGCTATCGCGCCATCGCCTAGACCAAAAGATTCCGAAACTAGACTAGTTGACCCAAAAGAAGAAAAAATGACTGGATTTGTATTTAAAATCCATGCCAACATGGATCCTAAACACAGAGACCGTTTGGCATTTATAAAAATCGTTTCCGGTACTTTTGAAAGAAACAAACCTTACTATCATGTTCGCCAGAAAAAGAACTTGAAATTCTCAAGTCCAAATGCTTTTTTTGCTGAGAAAAAAGAAATAGTTGACATCTCATATCCTGGAGACATCGTTGGATTACACGATACTGGAAATTTCAAAATTGGCGATACTTTGACCGAGGGAGAAATCATGAGTTTCAAAGGAATTCCAAGTTTTTCTCCTGAGCACTTTAGATACATCAATAATGCCGATCCAATGAAAGCCAAACAGCTTGACAAAGGAGTCGATCAATTAATGGATGAAGGTGTAGCTCAATTATTCACATTAGAAATGAACAATCGAAAAGTTATTGGAACCGTCGGAGCGTTACAATATGAAGTTATTCAATACCGATTGGAGCACGAATACGGTGCAAAATGTACCTATGAAAATTTCCCAGTTCACAAAGCCTGTTGGGTAAAACCTGATGATGCAAAGAATGAAGAGTTTAAAGAATTCAAACGCATAAAGCAAAAATTTCTAGCAAAAGACAAATACAATCAATTAGTATTTCTTGCGGATTCTGATTTTACCATTCAAATGACACAAAGTAAATACCCAAGTGTTAAATTATTTTTCACCTCTGAATTTGATTAAATTCATCATAAATATAAACAAAAAAAAACGCCAACATAAAGTTGGCGTTTTTTGTTTATACAAATTAAATTTAACCCTAAATTCTAACAAGATTTAATATTTATCGCTTTTTTTAAAAGCGTTTTTATCAATAAATGATTTGGCTCTCTACCCGAAGTTATAACACTTTTTTTAGAATAAGATGAATCATTAGATATAGTACCATTGACATCTTCTTTCGTTCCCATAAACCACAAAATAAAACTCATATTTGAATTCGATTCTGAAGTTGATACTCTCACAGGAGTTGTATCATCAGAACTACCATTTTGATTTATAGCAACTTCGTTTGAAGAAATCGAAAAATCAGACTTTTGGGCAAAAACAGTAGAGCTAGTAAACAAAACAAAAATAACTAAAATCAAAAATTGAATTTTATTATTACTCTTTTTCACTATTTTAAAAATTCCACTCATTTTTTTTCGTCCGTGATGAATTAAGAAATATCAACAGGCCGCGAAAGTACTTGAATAGACAACTCAAAAAAAAAAAAGTCGCCAAAGGGTCAAAAAATCCGTTTAAGTACAAAAAAACGTGAAACTGAGTACAATAGAGTGAAATTAATCTTTCCACACAAATCAAAATTCAACACAAAATTCAGAACATATTTATTAAATATATTTGACAACAATATTTCTATAAATAAAAAAAGACTCCATTTCTGGAGTCTTCATTTTTCAAATTATGCTTGTCCAGTTGGACCAAAATTTATGGGAATCGCAGGTTGTTCAACCTCTTTGATTTCACCATGAGTTACTTCAAAACGGTGAATATTTTCACCCAACGCTTTGAGTAACCTTTTAGCATGTTGTGGAGTCAAAACAATTCTTGATTTCACTTTTGCTTTTGGAACACCTGGCATAATACATACAAAATCTAATACAAATTCAGATGAAGAATGATTGATTATAGCTAAATTGGAATAAATACCTTCAGCTACTTTTTCATCTAATTCTATGTTAATCTGCTCTTGTTGTTGTTTAGAATTGCTCATAAAAGTTATTTTTATCAAAATTCTCTCCCTACATAAGCAGAGAGAGAACATTGAGGAAAAGAATTAATAAATATATTCTTCTTTATTAGCCATCATATCATTATAATCTTCTCTAGATCCTACAATTGCATTATCATATTCTCTCATACCGGTACCGGCTGGGATTCTATGTCCTACAATTACATTTTCTTTCAATCCTTCTAATAAATCAACTTTACCTGCAACGGCAGCTTCGTTTAATACTTTTGTTGTTTCTTGGAAAGAAGCAGCAGAAATAAATGATTTAGTTTGAAGAGAAGCTCTAGTAATACCTTGTAATACAGGTGTTGCAGTTGCTGTAATTACATCACGTGCCACAACAAGGTTTTTATCTGTACGCTTCAATAATGAATTCTCATCACGCAACTGACGTGGCGTTATGATTTGACCTGGTTTTAAAATACTTGAATCTCCAGCATCTTCAACTACTTTCATTCCATATAAATTATCGTTTTGAACGATAAAATCTTTGGTATGAATCAATTGATCTTCTAAGAATAAAGTATCTCCTGGATCTTGAACTCTAACTTTACGCATCATTTGACGTATTACTACTTCAAAGTGCTTGTCGTTGATTTTTACCCCTTGAAGACGGTATACCTCTTGAATTTCATTCACTAAATACTGTTGAACAGCAGCAGGTCCTTGAATTCTCAAAATATCATCTGGAGTAATTGCACCATCAGACAAAGGAACACCCGCTCTTACGAAGTCATTTTCTTGTACTAAAATTTGACTTGATAATTTAACCAAGTATTTTCTAATATCACCAAATTTAGACTCAATAACGATTTCACGGTTACCTCTTTTAATTTTTCCAAAAGAAACAACACCATCAATCTCTGAAACTACAGCTGGGTTTGAAGGATTACGAGCCTCTAACAACTCTGTAATTCTTGGTAAACCTCCTGTAATATCCCCAGATTTAGATGAACGACGTGGAATTTTAACCAAAACTTTACCAGCTTTAATTTTCTCCCCGTTTTCAACCATCAAGTGAGCTCCAACCGGTAAGTTGTAAGAACGGATTAACTCTCCTTCTTTACCGTAAACCAATAAAGTTGGAATTAATTTTTTGTTTCTTGACTCAGAAATTACTTTTTCTTGGAAACCAGTTTGCTCATCAATCTCAACCATGAACGATTGTCCTTGCTCTAAATCTTCATAAGCAATTTTACCGGTAAACTCAGAAACAATAACCCCATTATATGGATCCCATTTACAGATCACATCTCCTTTGGCAACTGACTGACCGTCACCTACAAAAATACTTGAACCGTAAGGAATATTATTGGTACTTAATAAAATACCTGTTTTTTCGTCAATTAATTTTAATTCTGTTGAACGAGAAACTACAATATCTACTGAATTACCTTCACTGTCTTCACCTTTAACAGTTTTTAAATCTTCGATTTCCAGTTTACCCGCAAAACGAGTTATAATACTAGATTCTTCAGAAATACCTCCTGCAACCCCTCCAACGTGGAAAGTACGTAATGTCAACTGTGTACCAGGCTCACCAATAGACTGTGCTGCAATTACACCAACTGCCTCACCTCTTTGAGTCATTTTACCAGTAGCTAAGTTTCTACCATAACATTTAGCACAAATACCTTTAGTAGCCTCACAAACTAATGGTGAACGCACTTCTACTTTCTCCACTGGAGAAGCTTCGATACCTTTCACTAATGCTTCTGTGATTTGCTCACCAGCATGAACTAAAATCTCACTTGTTAAAGGATTAATTACATCTTGCAATGCAACACGTCCTAAGATTCTTTCTCCTAATGATTCAACAATTTCCTCATTTTTCTTCAAAGCAGAAACTTCAATACCTCTAAGAGTACCACAATCCTCGATGTTAACAATAACATCTTGAGAAACGTCATGTAATCTTCTAGTTAAGTATCCAGCATCGGCCGTTTTCAAAGCCGTATCCGCAAGACCTTTACGAGCACCGTGAGTAGAGATAAAGTACTCAAGGATAGAAAGACCTTCCTTAAAGTTAGAAAGAATCGGGTTTTCAATAATTTCACCACCACCAGCGGTAGATTTTTTAGGCTTAGCCATCAAACCACGCATACCGGTTAACTGACGAATTTGTTCTTTGGAACCCCTTGCTCCAGAATCAAGCATCATATACACAGAGTTGAAACCTTGTTGGTCTTCTCTAATGTTTTTCATTGCCAACTCTGTCAATTGAGCATTTGCTGAAGTCCATACATCAATAACTTGGTTGTAACGTTCGTTATTGGTAATAAGCCCCATGTTATAATTTGCAGAAATACCTTCAACTTGCTCTCTGGCATCTGCAATTAATTTTGGTTTTTGTTCTGGGATTCTAATATCACCAAGAGAGAATGACAATCCTCCTTTGAATGCAAATTTATAACCCATATCTTTCATATTGTCCAAGAAAGCTGCTGTTGTAGGAACATCAGTCGAACTTAATACGTGTCCGATAATGTCTCTTAAGTTTTTCTTAGTCAATACATCATTGATATATCCAGCTGCTTCAGGTACTACTTCATTAAACAATACACGTCCAGCAGTTGTTTGGATAATTTGATACACTAATTCTCCAGCTTCATTAAAATCTTTAGCTCTAATTTTCACACGAGCATTCAATTCTAATCTTCCTTCGTTCAATGCGATATTAACCTCTTCAGCAGAATAGAATGTAATTCCTTCTCCTAAAATTTTAAGCTCTGGTGTAGACAAACGCTCTTTGGTCATATAATAAAGACCAAGTACCATGTCTTGAGAAGGTACTGTAATCGGTGCACCATTTGCAGGGTTCAAGATATTGTGAGAAGCCAACATTAACAATTGTGCTTCCAAAATAGCCTCCGGTCCTAATGGTAAGTGAACCGCCATTTGATCCCCATCAAAATCCGCATTAAATGCAGTACAAACTAAAGGGTGCAATTGGATTGCTTTTCCTTCAATTAATTTTGGTTGGAAAGCTTGAATACCTAATCTGTGCAAAGTAGGAGCACGGTTTAGTAATACAGGGTGTCCTTTAATTACATTTTCAAGGATATCCCATACAACCGGTTCTTTTTTGTCAATTATTTTCTTGGCAGATTTTACTGTTTTTACAATTCCTCTTTCTATCAATTTACGGATAACGAAAGGTTTGTACAATTCAGCCGCCATATCTTTTGGCAAACCACATTCAAACAATTTCAATTCAGGTCCAACAACAATTACCGAACGAGCAGAATAATCCACACGTTTTCCAAGTAAATTTTGACGGAAACGTCCTTGCTTACCTTTTAAGGAATCAGATAATGATTTCAAAGGTCTGTTTGATTCCGTTTTTACTGCAGAAGCTTTACGAGTATTATCGAAAAGTGAATCTACAGATTCCTGCAACATACGTTTTTCGTTACGAAGGATTACTTCAGGAGCTTTAATCTCGATTAATCTTTTCAAACGATTGTTACGGATTATTACACGACGGTATAAATCATTCAAATCTGAAGTTGCAAAACGACCTCCATCAAGAGGCACAAGAGGACGCAATTCTGGTGGAATTACCGGAATCACTTTCATAATCATCCATTCTGGACGATTTTCTCTGTTCAAAGTAGACTCACGGAAAGATTCTACAACTTGCAGTCTCTTTAACGCTTCTGTTTTACGTTGTTTTGATGTTTCGTTATTCGCTTTATGTCTTAAATCATATGACAATTCGTCAAGATTAATACGAGCCAATAAATCCATAATACACTCTGCTCCCATTTTGGCAACAAATTTATTTGGATCAAAATCATCTAAATATTGATTATCTGCAGGAAGAGTATCTAAAATATTCAAATATTCTTCTTCTGTCAAGAAATCTAATCTTTCAATAGATTCACCATCTGCATTTTTAGCAATACCTGGCTGAATAACTACATATCTTTCGTAGTAGATAATCATATCTAATTTCTTAGATGGAAGACCAAGGATATAACCAATTTTATTAGGAAGAGAACGGAAATACCAGATGTGAGCAATAGGCACAACAAGGTTGATGTGTCCTACTCTATCTCTACGTACTTTTTTCTCCGTAACTTCTACACCACAACGGTCACAGATAATTCCTTTGTAACGTATTCTTTTATATTTACCACAAGCACACTCAAAATCTTTAACTGGTCCAAAAATTCTTTCGCAGAAAAGACCATCGCGCTCTGGTTTGTGAGTTCTGTAATTGATAGTTTCAGGTTTCAAAACTTCACCTCTTGACTCTTTCAAGATCGATTCAGGAGAAGCTAATCCTATTGAAATTTTATCAAATCTTTTTACAGGATTCTTATCTTTATTATTTCTATTATTCATCATAGTTTTTACTATTGATTTATTTGCAATTAAAAATTGATTTTGTAGATACTTAGCAATGCTACAATTCTACTACCTCGAATTACTTCTCTAAACTTCAAACTAAATTTTGAAGTGCTAGTCACAAAACATTTAAAGTATTATGAAAAATCGGAACGGGTTACGGGCATAAATCCTAAAAACTCGTAAAAATGAGTAATCAGTCTCGAAAAAAATCGGACTGATTACTACTAAATTTTAATTTATTCTTCTAAACGAATGTCAAGTCCAAGACCTTTCAATTCATGCATCAATACGTTGAATGATTCTGGTAATCCTGGTTCTGGCATAGACTCACCTTTCACGATTGCCTCGTAAGTTTTGGCTCTACCTATAACATCATCAGATTTAACAGTCAAGATTTCACGAAGTGTACTTGATGCTCCATAAGCTTCAAGTGCCCAAACCTCCATCTCTCCAAAACGCTGACCTCCAAATTGAGCTTTACCTCCAAGTGGTTGTTGAGTAATCAACGAGTATGGACCAATAGAACGTGCGTGCATCTTATCATCAACCATGTGACCTAATTTAAGCATGTAAATTACACCCACAGTTGCTGCTTGATGGAAACGCTCTCCAGTACCACCATCATAAAGATGTGTATGTCCAAAACGTGGTACTCCAGCTTCATCAGTCAATTCATTGATTTGATCAAGAGTTGCACCGTCAAAAATTGGTGTAGCAAATTTTCTACCCAAATTCATACCAGCCCAACCTAAAACTGTTTCATAGATTTGTCCGATGTTCATACGAGAAGGTACCCCAAGTGGGTTCAACACGATATCAACCGGTGTTCCGTCTTCAAGGAAAGGCATATCTTCATGACGAACAATACGAGCAACAATACCTTTGTTACCGTGACGTCCCGCCATTTTATCCCCAACTTTCAGTTTACGTTTCTTAGCTATATATACTTTAGCTAATTTCAAAATTCCTGATGGCAATTCATCTCCAACAGTAATTGTAAATTTCTCTCTACGTAAAGCACCTTGTAAATCGTTCAATTTAATTTTATAGTTATGAATCAAATCATTAACCATTTTATTAGTTACATCATCTGCAACCCATTGACCTTTACTTAAGTGAGCGAAATCCTCAACTGCATAAAGCATTTTTTGAGTATATTTTTTACCTTTTGGTAAAACTTCTTCACCCAAATCATTCATTACACCTTGAGAAGTTTTTCCGTTTACGATATTGAAAAGTTTCTCAATCAATTTATCTTTAAGCTCAACAAACTTAACTTCGAACTCCATTTCAAGTGCTCCTAAAGCATCTTTATCTTGAGTACGTTTACGTTTGTCTTTTACTGCTCTTGCAAATAATTTTTTATCTAAAACTACACCGTGTAAAGAAGGAGAGGCTTTTAATGAAGCATCTTTTACATCACCTGCTTTATCCCCGAAGATTGCACGAAGCAATTTCTCTTCCGGAGTAGGATCTGATTCCCCTTTTGGAGTAATTTTACCGATAAGAATGTCACCAGGTTTAACCTCGGCACCAATTCTAATCATACCGTTTTCATCCAAATCTTTTGTAGCTTCTTCAGAAACGTTTGGTATATCATTCGTTAACTCTTCGTTACCTAATTTTGTGTCTCTAACTTCTAATGAATAATCATCAACGTGAATAGAGGTAAAGATATCGTCACGAACCACTTTTTCAGAAATAACAATCGCATCCTCAAAGTTGTATCCTTTCCATGGCATAAACGCAACTTTAAGGTTTCTACCTAAAGCTAATTCTCCATTTTGAGTAGCATATCCTTCAGACAATACTTGACCAGGAATCACTCTATCCCCTTTTCTTACGATAGGTTTAAGGTTGATACTTGTTCCTTGATTGGTTTTTCTAAATTTAATTAAGTTGTAGGTTTTCTCATCAGATTCAAAACTTACCATTCTTTCTTCCTCAGAACGATCGTATTTAATAGTGATGATATTTGCATCAACGTATTCAACAACTCCATTTCCTTCAGCGTTTATTAACACTCTAGAATCTGAAGCTACTTGACGCTCTAAACCGGTACCAACAATTGGAGCTTCAGGGCGTATCAATGGTACGGCCTGACGCATCATGTTTGATCCCATCAATGCTCTGTTCGCATCATCATGTTCCAAGAAAGGAATCAAAGATGCAGAAATCGAAGCAATTTGATTTGGCGCAACGTCTGTATAATGTACTTGAGAAGGATCAATTACAGGGAAATCACCTTCTTGACGTGCAATTACGTTTTCGGCAGTGATTTTACCAGTAGCATCCATTTTAATGTTTGCTTGTGCAATTAACATTCCTTCTTCTTCTTCGGCACTTAAATAAATAGGAGTAGATTCTAAATCAACAACTCCATTATTTACTTTACGGTAAGGTGTTTCAATGAAACCCATTCCGTTAACTTTAGCATAAACACCAAGAGAAGAAATCAAACCAATGTTTGGTCCCTCAGGAGTTTCAATTGGACATAAACGTCCATAGTGCGTATAGTGAACGTCACGAACCTCAAATCCAGCTCTTTCTCTCGAAAGTCCACCTGGTCCAAGCGCAGATAATCTTCTTTTGTGCGTAATCTCAGCCAATGGATTCGTTTGATCCATAAATTGAGACAACTGGTTTGTTCCAAAGAAAGAGTTGATAACAGATGATAATGTTTTAGCATTAATCAAATCTATTGGTGTAAACACCTCGTTATCTCTAACGTTCATTCTCTCACGAATGGTTCTAGCCATACGTGCTAAACCAACACCGAATTGTTGAGACAATTGTTCTCCAACTGTTCTAACACGACGGTTCGATAAGTGATCAATATCATCAATCTCAGCTTTAGAGTTGATCAATTCAATCAAATACTTAACAATAGTAATGATATCTTCTTTGGTAAGCACTTGCTTTTCCATTGGAGTATCAAGACCAAGTTTTTTATTAATTCTATAACGACCTACTTCACCTAAGTTGTAACGTTGGTCAGAGAAGAATAATTTATCTATAATACCACGAGCAGTTTCTTCATCAGGCGGTTCTGCGTTACGCAATTGTCTGTAGATATGCTCAACAGCTTCTTTTTCAGAGTTTGTTGGATCTTTTTGTAATGTATTATGAATGATAGAATAATCAACAAGATTATTATCTTCTTTATGCAACAAAATAGATTTAACGTTTGAATCAATGATTTCTTCCACATTATCTTTGTCGATAATAGTATCTCTATCAAGGATTATTTCGTTACGTTCAATAGAAACAACTTCGCCAGTATCTTCATCAACGAAATCTTCATGCCATGTATTCAAAACACGAGCGGCCAATTTTCTACCAATATATTTTTTAAGTCCTGTTTTAGAAACTTTAATTTCTTCAGCTAGGTCAAAAATCTCAAGGATATCCTTATCTCTTTCGAACCCAATTGCACGGAATAAAGTAGTAACAGGTAATTTTTTCTTTCTGTCGATATAAGCATACATTACGCTATTGATATCTGTAGAAAATTCTATCCAAGATCCTTTAAAAGGAATAACTCTGGCAGAATATAATTTTGTTCCATTTGCATGGAACGACTGTCCAAAGAAAACACCAGGAGAACGGTGTAATTGTGAAACCACAACTCGCTCAGCTCCATTGATAACAAAAGTACCACTTGGTGTCATATAAGGTATTGTTCCAAGATAAACATCTTGCACAATAGTTTCAAAATCTTCGTGTTCAGGATCGGTACAATATAGTTTCAACCTTGCTTTTAAAGGCACACTATAAGTAAGACCTCTTTCAATACATTCTTGAATAGTGTAACGTGGCGGATCTACAAAGTAATCAAGGAATTCCAAAACAAAGTTATTTCTTGTATCTGTAATTGGAAAGTTTTCCATGAAGGTGTTGTATAACCCTTCGTCGCCTCTTTCGTCAGATTTGGTTTCCAATTGGAAAAAATCTTTAAACGATTTTACCTGAACATCTAGAAAATCTGGATAATCAGGAATATTTTTTGTAGAGGCAAAATTCAATCTTTCAGTCTGATTTGTTATCATCAATGGACAAAATTTTGATTAAAAAAAAGTAGTTTTGTGTGTAAAACACAGTAATTTATAAAACAATCTATACTTTCTTTTTACAATCAATACCTCTTTAAAAATAATATAAAATAGACTCTCGTATTATTTTCTTTCTTCGTATTGATTAAAAAAACCTTTTCGTATTTTAAACTATTTTATAATAAAACTTGATATAATTTTATTATACGAAAAATGGTTTAGGCCTTGAGAATACTCTCAAAGACCTAAACCTGTTTCAAAAACTAGTTAAACTTATTTAAGCTCAACAACAGCTCCAGCTTCTTCTAAAGATTTTTTAAGCCCTTCAGCTTCTTCTTTAGTTACACCTTCTTTAACATTGCTAGGAGCACTATCAACTACATCTTTAGCTTCTTTCAAACCTAAACCTGTAAGTTCTTTAACTAATTTTACTACAGCTAATTTAGAAGCACCAGCTTCTTTCAATACAACTGTAAATTCTGTTTGAGCTTCTTCAGCAGCACCTTCGCTACCACCAGCAGCAACTACTACAGCTGCAGCAGCTGGTTCGATACCGTACTCATCTTTCAATATTGTTGCTAATTCGTTAACTTCTTTTACAGTTAAATTAACTAATTGTTCTGCGAATTGTTTCAAATCTGCCATTTTTTCTATCGTTTTAAAATGATTTGTAAAAATATAATTTATTTATTGTGCGCTATTTTAAGCAACAAGGAAACTAAATTCCCTGTTTTGAGTATTATGCTTCAGCCTCTTCGCTACCAGCGAATTGGTTTTGTAAAGCAGAAATAACTCTTTGAGCTGGTGATTGTAACAATCCGATGATTTCACCGATAAGCTCTTCTTTAGATTTAATAGTTGCTAATGCATCTAATTGATCATCACCAAGGTAAATTTCAGAATTGATATAAGCCCCTTTCAATACAGGTTTTGCAGATTTTTTTCTAAAATCTTTGATGATTTTTCCAGGTGCGTTTGCAACATCTGAAATAAATATAGCACTATTACCTGTCAATACAGAAGGTAAATCTCCATAATCATTATCTGAAGCTTCCATTGCTTTTGCAAGCAAAGTGTTTTTCACTACCTCTAATTTAATACCTGCTTTAAAACAAGCTCTTCTCAAGTTTGAAGTTGTTTCTGCGTCTAACCCAGAAATATCAGATACATAAATAATGTTTGTACCAGCTAACTGTGCAGTTAAATCTTCAATCGCGATTGATTTTTCTTCTCTAGTCATACTAAAAATTATTAACTACCAATTATACTGCTTTAGGGTCCAATGCAATTGCAGGACTCATAGTGCTTGTAAGGTGAATACCTTTAATGTAGGTACCTTTAGCAGCAGTTGGTTTAAGTTTGATTAATGTTTGAATAATTTCGTGTGCATTGTCATAAATTTGCTCAGCTCCAAAAGAAACTTTACCAATTCCTGCATGAACGATACCAGTTTTATCAACTTTGAAATCGATTTTACCAGCTTTTACCTCTTGAACAGCTTTTGCAACATCCATAGTTACAGTACCTGTTTTAGGGTTTGGCATTAAACCTCTAGGTCCTAAAATACGACCTAATGGACCTAATTTACCCATTACAGCAGGCATAGTGATGATAACATCAACATCTGTCCAACCGTCTTTTATTTTTTGTAAATAATCGTCAAGACCTACATAGTCTGCACCAGCTGCCAAAGCTTCCGCTTCTTTATCTGGAGTAACCAATGCTAATACTTTAACATCTTTACCTGTACCGTGAGGTAAGGTTACTACACCTCTCACCATTTGATTCGCTTTTCTTGGATCTACACCCAATCTAACAGCGATATCAACAGACTCATCAAATTTTGCAGAAGCAATTACTTTTATCAATGCAGCAGCATCTTTTAAAGAGTATAATTTGTTCTTTTCAATTTTTGAAGCAGCCTCTTTTTGCTTTTTTGTCAATTTTGCCATGTCTTTCTCTTAATTAAAAAGGAGAATCTCCTGATACAGTTATACCCATAGATCTAGCTGTTCCAGCAATCATGCTCATAGCAGATTCGATTGTGAATGCATTTAAATCTACCATTTTATCTTCAGCAATTGCTTTGATAACATCCCAAGTAACGCTAGCTACTTTTTTACGATTTGGTTCACCTGATCCGGACTTTAGCTTTGCAGCTTCCAATAACTGGACAGCCGCCGGAGGAGTTTTTACAACAAAATCAAATGATTTGTCTTTATACACAGTAATTTGTACTGGGCATATTTTGCCAGGTTTATCCTGAGTTCTAGCATTAAATTGCTTACAGAACTCCATGATGTTTACCCCAGCAGCTCCTAAAGCAGGTCCAACCGGTGGCGACGGGTTCGCAGCACCTCCCTTAACTTGTAGTTTAACTACCTTACTAATTTCTTTAGCCATTTTTAAAAAATTTAACACGACAATCATTGGAAGCGATTGCAGTGGTTATTATAGATGTAACAAAAATTATACTTTTTCAACCTGCATAAAACTCAATTCTAAAGGTGTTTTTCTTCCGAAAATTTTCACCATTACTTCAAGTTTACGCTTTTCTTCATTAATTTTTTCAACTGTACCGTTAAATCCATTAAAAGGACCATCGATCACTTTAATAGTTTCTCCAATGTTGAAAGGAATAGCACGAGTATCTGTATTTACAGCCAACTCATCCACTTTACCTAGCATTCTATTTACCTCAGACATTCTTAACGGAACTGGCTCTCCACCTTTAGTTTCCCCTAAGAATCCGATAACACTTGTAATAGACTTAATAATATGAGGAATTTCTCCAACAAGATTGGCTTCCAACATAACATATCCCGGAAAGTAAACCTTATCTTTCGATAATTTTTTACCTTCTTTTACAGTAACTACTTTTTCAGTAGGCACAAGAACTTGTGAAACATAATCACTCATACCCAAACGAGCTATTTCCGTTTCGATATAAGCTTTTACTTTATTTTCTTGTCCGCTTACTGCACGAACGACATACCACTTTTTTATATTATTATCTGCCATTACAAAAAATTATGCTTTTATCCAGTTAAAAAACACAGCTAATGCTTTTGCAAATACCTCATCTACTCCCCATGTTGCTAAAGCGAATACCACTGAAAATACAGCAACAACGATCGTAAGACGCTGCACTTCAGCCCAAGCTGGCCAAGTTACATTTGATTTTAATTCTTCAAATGATTCTGATATGTAATTAACAACTTTTGTCATAGTGATTAGTTTATTTTGCACGGGCGGAGGGATTCGAACCCCCATCAACGGTTTTGGAGACCGCTATTCTACCCTTGAACTACGCCCGTAGTTAATAAAAACCAGTGTCGTCAAAACGACACTGGTTTTGGTATTTATTATAGTATTAAGCTACAATTTCAGTTACCTGACCTGCACCTACTGTTCTACCACCTTCACGGATAGCAAAACGTAAACCTACGCTCATTGCGATTGGGCTTAACAAAGTAACGTTGATAGTTAAGTTGTCACCTGGCATTACCATCTCTACACCTTCTGGTAAAGTAATAACCCCTGTTACGTCAGTTGTACGTACGTAGAACTGTGGACGGTAGTTATTGTGGAATGGAGTATGACGTCCACCTTCTTCTTTTTTCAAGATATACACCTCAGCTTTGAAAGTAGCGTGTGGTTTTACTGATCCTGGCTTAATGATAACCATTCCTCTTTTGATAGATTCTTTATCAATACCTCTTAACAATAAACCTACGTTATCTCCAGCTTCACCTCTATCAAGGATTTTACGGAACATCTCAACTCCTGTAATAGTAGAAGTTAATTTCTCAGCTCCCATACCAATGATTTCAACAGCATCTCCTGTATTAGCAATACCAGTTTCGATACGACCTGTAGCAACAGTTCCACGACCTGTAATTGTAAACACGTCCTCAACTGGCATCAAGAATGGTTTTTCAGTATCACGAACCGGCTCTTCAATCCAGCTATCAACAGCTTCCATCAATTCAAGAATTTTTGGTACCCAAGCTGGATCATTATTCAATCCTCCAAGAGCAGACCCTTGAATAACTGGACAATTATCACCATCATATTCATAGAAAGACAATAAGTCTCTGATTTCCATTTCAACTAATTCCAATAACTCAGCATCATCAACCATATCCACTTTGTTCATGAAAACTACCATTCTAGGAATACCTACTTGGCGACCTAAAAGGATGTGCTCACGTGTTTGTGGCATTGGTCCGTCAGTTGCAGCTACAACAAGGATAGCACCGTCCATTTGAGCAGCACCAGTAACCATGTTTTTTACGTAATCCGCGTGACCAGGACAGTCAACGTGTGCGTAGTGACGGTTAGCAGTTTCATACTCTACGTGTGACGTATTAATTGTAATACCTCTTTCTTTTTCTTCAGGAGCATTATCAATTTGATCAAATGATTTTGCTTGACAGTAACCAGCATCAGATAACACTTTTGTGATTGCTGCTGTTAAAGTAGTTTTACCGTGATCTACGTGTCCGATCGTACCAATATTTAAGTGTGGTTTCGAACGGTTAAAGGTTTCTTTTGCCATTTTACTTAATTTTTAATCTAGTTTATATATTTATTTCAATTTCCTACTTACTTGAGCCAACTACGGGAATTGAACCCGTGACCTCTTCCTTACCAAGGAAGCACTCTACCTCTGAGCTAAGTCGGCAGAATCCTTGATTAAAGAGATTAGATTTCTAATTTTAGATTTTTTCAATCTACAATCTTAAACCTTCAATCTAAAATTAATTCTTGTGGGGAGAGCAGGATTCGAACCTGCGAAGTTCACACAGCAGATTTACAGTCTGCCCTCGTTGGCCGCTTGAGTATCTCCCCAACTTTTTTTATTACAACTTTCGCCTTTTGAGCCGGCGGAGGGACTCGAACCCACGACCTGCTGATTACAAATCAGCTGCTCTAGCCAACTGAGCTACGCTGGCAATATCAATAAAAAAAGTCCGCTATTTCTAACGGACTGCAAATGTAGAGATTTTATCTTTTAATCAAAACATTTTTTGAAAAAAAATTTAATTAAATATGTGTTCTTAACTTTTCTTTACGTTTTACCAGCAATCGCTCTAGAGATTCTGCTGATTGTTCGACTGCCTCCTCAAAGGTTTTGCACTGCTTTTTAACCAAAAAATCATCTCCAGGAACATTAATCTTTATTTCGACAATTTTATTTTCCTTCTCACTTGTCTTTTCCACTTTCATAAAAATATCCGAAGAGACAACTCTGTCATAATATTTCTCCAATTTATCCATTCTCTCTTGAACGAAATCTACTAGCTTTTTGTCAACAGTAAAGTTAACTGCATGAACATTTACCTTCATAATCAATCTTTTTAATGGTTAAACATTTCAGAGTTATTTTTTATTCCTAGGATGCGCCTCTTGATACACTTTTTTAAGCTCCGACAAACTGCTATGAGTATAAATTTGTGTAGAAGCCAAACTAGAATGTCCTAATAACTCTTTAACTGAATTCAAATCGGCTCCGTTGTTTAATAAGTGAGTCGCAAACGTATGTCGTAATATATGAGGACTTTTTTTTACCTTCTCGGAGACAGTACTAAAGTATGAATTTATTAAACGATACACAAAAGAATCACTCAATTTTAACCCTTTTTTTGTTAGAAATAAATAATCCCCATCCACTATTGTTTCCAAAAAGGAACGCTCCTTAATATATAACGACAACTGCTCTACCACTATAGGCAAAATTGGAAGAATGCGTTCTTTATTTCTCTTCCCCAACACCTTTAAAGTATTACTCATTATATTAACATTGGAGCATTTCAAATGAATAAGTTCCGTTCTACGTATTCCTGAAGTATAAAACAACTCCACAATTAGCTTATCTCTTATTTCCTGAAACCCTTCGGAATGCGAATTTTGAGACAGCGCTTCTGTAAGTTCTTTTTCTGAAAAGGGAATTTGAAGTTTTTTTTCCGTTTTTAAAGCTTTGTGCTTCAATAACGGATTAATTTGAATTTGTTTTATTTTTAAAAGAAATCTATAAAAAGCCTTTAGAGAAGCTATCTTTCTATTTACCGTACTATTTGAAACACCGTCTTCAACAAGCGAAACAATCCAACTTCTAATTTGACTGTAATTTACCTGCTCAATAGTCTCTTGTTCAAAATATTGCTTATTAAATGACTCAAAGTATATTATATCATTCAAATAAGCATTTATGGTATGTGGAGAATATTTTTTTTCAAATTGCAGATAATCTCTAAATGCATCTTTATTATTTGTAGCCATAAAAAAACCGTTAGCATCAAAGTTAAGAAACTTTAATTACTAACGGTAATTTATTTTAAAATGCAGTGACGTATTAGATATTCTCTATACTATCTCTCATATTCTGGATATAAGCCGCTTTTTGGAATTTCATTCTATTGATAACTGATGGCTTAATAAAAGCAGTACGTGCTCTTAGTTGTCTTACAGTTCCAGTTTTATCGAATTTTCTTTTGTAGCGCTTAAGTGCTCTATCGATATTTTCTCCGTCTTTAATTGGTATAATTAACATAATTTTATCACCCCCTTTCGTTAAGTGCGCAAAATTAAACATTATTTTGAATTCTGAGCACTTTATTTTTATTTTTTTGAATTTATTTTCAACAGCCCCAAAAATAGTATCCAAACCGAAAATACTCTTGGTCAAGCGTGAGGGATGGAAGCAAGTTACCGAAGTAACGCGAACAGCCCGACAGCATCCTGATTAAAGGGCACATAATCACAACGAGAATTAGCCCTTTAATCAGGATGGTGGCACGCCCTAATCTTTATTTCAATAAATTTCTGGAAATTACCAGTTTTTGAATTTCGGTAGTTCCTTCGCCTATGGTGCATAATTTTGAATCTCTATAGAATTTTTCTACGGGATAATCTTTGGTATAACCATAGCCACCGTGTATTTGAACCGCATCATTGGCTACTTTTACACAAACCTCTGATGAATACATTTTGGCCATTGCACCTAATGTCGTTACAGGTCTGTGTTGCTCTTTGAGGAAAGCCGCTTTGTGCAATAATAGTTCTGAAGCCTCAATCTCGGTAGCCATATCAGCCAATTTAAAAGAAATTGCTTGAAAATCGGAAATAGGTTGACCAAACTGATATCTTTCTTGCGAATATTTCAAAGCTGCTTCATATGCCCCTTTAGCAATTCCTAATGACAAAGCTCCGATGGAAATACGTCCGCCATCCAGAATTTTCATTGCTTGAATAAATCCCTGACCTACTTCGCCTAACCTATTTGCATCTGGAATACGGCAATTATCAAATATCAATTCCGCCGTTTCACTGGCACGCATTCCTAATTTATTTTCTTTTTTACCCGAAGTAAATCCAGGCATTTCCTTTTCAAATACAAATGCGGTCATTCCTTTGGAATCTCCTTTTTCACCAGTACGTACAATTACCACCGCAATATCACCAGAAATGGCATGCGTAATAAAGTTTTTGGCTCCATTTACCACCCAAAAATCTCCATCACGAACGGCAGTTGTATTCATTCCACCAGCATCTGACCCTGTATTGTGTTCTGTCAAGCCCCAAGCACCAATATGCTCGGCAGTTGCTAGTTTCGGAATCCATTTTTTCTTTTGTTCTTCGTTTCCAAAAGTAAGAATATGATTGGTACATAAAGAATTGTGTGCCGCAACAGACAAACCAATAGAAGGATCAACTTTTGAAATTTCTTCAACTACCGTAATATATTCATGGTAACCCAATCCTGAGCCTCCTAATTCTGTTGGAACCAGAACACCCATAAATCCCATTTCTCCAAGTTTTTTAAACAAAGGAACTGGAAAAATTTGAGCTTCATCCCACTCCATTATATAAGGTCTTATATTTTTCTCGGCAAAATCTCTTATAGATTGCGCTATTAAAGATTGTGTTTCGTTGTAATCAAAATTCATCATAAATGTCTTTTATATTAAAAGTCCAAATATAAGGCAATAAAATTTGCTTTTTCAACAGGAAAGCCGTTAATTTTTATCAAATCCTCAATATTTTTAAAATCACCATTCATACTTCTATATTTCACAATTTGTCTTGCTAAGTCATATTTGAAATAAAAAAACTGAGAAAGCTCCTTTATTGACGCATTATTGACATCAATTTTATGCAAAATCGGAAGTTTTATAATGGTAAAGTGAGTGTTTAAATTTAAAATCACTTCTGGAGAGAGACCCCAAACCTCTTTGAGTTGTTCCATAGAAACAAATCCTCCTAATTTTTCTTTTTGAGTTAAAATCCGAAGCGAAAGCGCCTCACCTATTCCATTTATTTTAATCAAATCATCTTTGGTTGCTTGATTCATATCGATTAGAACAATTTTCTCTTTTTTGCCGAAAGTAGAATTCGAACCATATTTAAAATCTTTAGCTTCTTTTTTATGATTTACCCAATCGGGAAATTTGAAAAATGGAGCGATTACATTCAATAATGAATCAGAAACTTTTGTGACATCTTGAAATTCTTTAACCGAATTAACAAACTTATTTTGTTTTCTAAAAGCGAGAAGTCTGTCAATTTCCTGAACAGACATTCCTAGTTTATAGCCTTTGTAATCAGAAATAAAATTAGGATTAAAAGGGTAGATTTTGGGTTTATAGTTTTGATTCTGCATTTTCTGAGCATCCACTTCCGATTGCAGGGAAAGCCATTTTTGCTTGTCTGGATATTCTTTTTCAATTGCATCGAAATCAACAAAAAAATAAACCAATTGAAGAGCTATAATAATCCCAAACAAGAAAACAATCCCTATTCGTTGTTCACGTGAAAATTTAAAAAAATCTTTGATAGTGTTAAAACCCATAGTTAAAATTAAGTGCTTTTGAGCAAAACATTTGAAATCTAAAAATATAAAAATTATTTACAAATAAATCTTTTATAAGAAAAATATTAACACTTATTATTCTTTAATTAACTTAAAACACACTTGTACTATTTTTTTTCTAAATAAAAAACCAGAATACCTCATTAATTTGTTAGTTAAATGAAATTATAGTTTTTATTTTTTATAAAAAACAATACATTTGGCGCTTAATAACATTTAAACCATAAAAACCATGTCTATTTGGAAAAGAAAACCATTAGCCCTACTATTAGCCGAAGCTGCTGATTCTGAAAAAGGATTAAAAAGAACATTAACCGCTTGGTCATTAGTTGCATTAGGAATCGGTGCAATTATTGGTGCTGGATTATTCGTTAGAACAGCAACCGCAGCAGCACAAAGTGCAGGACCATCAGTAACAATAGCGTTTGTTGTAGCCGCCATTGGCTGTGCATTAGCAGGATTGTGTTATGCCGAGCTTTCTTCTTCTATTCCTATTTCCGGAAGTGCATATACTTATACTTATGCTACTATGGGTGAGTTTTTAGCCTGGATTATTGGTTGGGATTTAATTCTCGAATATGCAGTAGGTGCTGCAACAGTAGGGATTGCCTGGAGTGAATATCTAAATAATTTACTCACAAATGTACTACACATAGACCCCATTCCCTTTGCGTATTGTCATTCTCCATTTCAAACATCCCTAACAGGAGAACATGGAATCATAAATTTACCAGCTCTTTTTATAGTTGCCGTAATTAGTTTATTATTGATAAAAGGAATTCATGAATCAGCAGTGGTAAATGGTATCATCGTTGTCGTTAAAGTTCTAATTGTAATTCTAATCATTGTATTGGGATGGCATTTCATCAACCCAGCAAACCATACCCCTTACATTCCACCAACAGATGTTTTCGTTGATGAACATGGAGTTGGACACGCTTATGGAGGAATAATGGGAATATTAGGTGCTGCTGGTACCGTTTTCTTTGCTTTCATAGGATTTGACGCTGTGAGTACTGCCGCACAAGAAACTATCAATCCTAAGAAAAATATGCCAATCGGTATTTTAGGATCCTTAGCAGTGTGCACCGTTTTATATATTCTTTTTGGACATGTATTAACAGGCCTTGAACCAGTGGAATTCTTCAGAACTAGCGGTAAGGAAGCATCTGTTGCGAATGCAATTATACACGCTATGGGAGAAAGTTACAACTGGCTTGCTCAGTTTGTTACCGTTGCCATATTAGCAGGTTTTTCATCAGTTATTTTGGTGATGTTATTAGGACAATCAAGAGTTTTTTACTCTATGGGTAAAGACGGCTTACTACCTAAAGCATTTAGTGATTTACATTCAAAATACAAAACTCCATACAAAGCAAATCTAGCTATTCTAATAATTGTTGGAGCCTTTGCGGCTTTTATTCCAGGAGATATTGTTGGAGATATGACAAGTATTGGAACTTTATTCGCTTTTGTTCTTGTATGTATTTCTGTTATTATCTTAAGAAAAAAAGAACCAAACATGGTGAGAGAATTTAAAACTCCACTTGTTCCTTTCGTACCACTTTTAGGAGTGTTTGTATGTTGTGCAATGATGTACGGTTTAGGTTGGACGAACTGGTTGAGACTTTTTGTTTGGATGGCTTTAGGTATTGTTTTCTATTTTGCTTATGGCAAGAAAAACAGTGTATTGAACAAGACTAAAGAATAATTCCAATTCACATAAAAAAAAGGGATTTTAAAGCTTAACCACTTTAAAATCCCTTTTTTTATACCTTATAATTTTCTACAAATCAAAAACAGAAGTCCTTTTGGCTCGGATTAAATCTTTTAGCCGAATCCAGAAAGCCAACGTAAGATAAACTCCAAATCCCAAACCAGCGGTCACAAACGAAATATAGATAAAAAACAAACGGACATTTGTAACGCGCATCCCTAACTTGTCAGCCAAACGGGAAGACACATGGAAACCATATTTTTCTAAAAAGAATTTCAATCTTATTACAGCTCGCATTGATTTGAATTATGAGTTATCAGCAAAATTACAGAATCTTTTAATACTATAGCTCACTAGCGAAAAAGTTCTTAAATAGATTAGTGAAAAGACAAAATTTAGCAGTTACTTCATAATGCCTAATTATTCTTTAGCAACTCCATTCCGATAGCACAATCCAAACATTTGTTTTTATTGCAATATTCATTTTTGAGTTGCAATAATGACTGGGTTTCAAAGGCATTTTTAGACTTTAAACCAAAAGAAGTAAATTTCCCTATAATTGAATTGTTTTCTGGTTCAACATCATTTAAAATAGCAATTAAATCTTCGGAGATTTCTTTTCCCTGACTTTTAGCATACGCAAATTGAAGCGGAAGAATCGTATTTAAAACTATCAAATCCATGAAAGATTTGCTCAAAATTTTCTTTTTCTTCGGACTTTCTTTATCAAATTGATAATGGGTTTGCCAATACGGAGCAACTGAAACACCAAAAACTTCATAAATAGCCTCAACAGAATTCAGATCACTTATTTTCGAAAATAGATTTTGCTGTTTGTGGTACAAATTAGCTAATTGTGAGAGTCGAATCGTCGGGAAATTATCAGGACGATGTTTGAAAAATTGAACGGGTGCGATACAGCTTTTCTCAATTTGGTATTTATGGAGCAAATAAAAATATCTGAATTTTAAATCTTTGAAATACTCGTCTTCTTTCTCAGCATCCAGTAATCCTGCTGAACCAAATAATAATGCTTCCAAATTCTCCACTTCAAAACATTCTCTACGGATAACAGAAAAAGGAATAGACTGAGCAACTTTGAGAAATATTTCACCATTGGTATTTAAACCAAAATTCTTTGCCAAAAGGCAAAACAAAACTGCTTCCCAATCATTGTTCGTTGATTCCAACAAATCCAAAATAGGTTTAGCCTTTCTTTCCAAACGTTCAAAAAACAAACGCTCTTGCCAATTAATTAATGTAAATTGAGGAATCTCTTTTAGTTGCTTTTCGCAAAAAATCCAAGATTTGGGAGTCAGCAGCTTCTTATAATTGTTTAAAATATCGTTACTGACATAGTTTTTGAGTTCGAGAACGGGAATTTCCGAATTGTTACTTCTGTAAATCTCGGAATCGTGTTCCCAAACGACATGTAAAATTACATTTTCATAACCCGCATCTTTTTCATGATGATGTATATACCAATCGGATGATTTGACATGAATTTCGACATTTCCTGCCCACTTTTGATTTCCAATAGTAATTTGGGCATTAAAAAAATCGGGACCCGCCAATTCCAAATACTGTCCTACATTACTTATCGTGATTTCCTCTTGGTTGCAAGTTTTTAAATTTAAAGTATCAAACTTTTTGAACTTCCAAAGGTGATGGAGAAAATCTTCTTTCATGTCTTTTTTTGATATTAGATGAAACGATGAGAGATAGTAGACTCATCCTAAAAGACTAAAGTACTAAAAAAACAAACAACTTAACTTACAAAATTAAAAAAGACAGGTAATTCTACAAAATTAAAAAATCGAACTTTGGCTAAAACTAATTATATCTTGTTATAGATTGAAATCATCTCAATAAATACAATTTGGCACAAGCTCTCGCATCCGATAAAGCCTCGTGATGATTAAGTTTAATTTTCATGGCTCTACAACAATCACTTAAAGTTGTAGGCTTCAACCCTTTCGATTTATATATTTTCACGGTGCATTCCCAACGAGAACCAATATTCAAATCCTCGTAGTTCAAACCATAAAGCGCCATTGATTTGGACAAAACATTACGATCGAAGCTTTCATTATGTGCTACTATGGTTCTGTTTTGTAGTCTTTTTTTAATTTCAGGAAATACTTCCACAAACGTTTTGGCGTTAGCCGTGTCTCTTGGATATATTCCATGCACTCGTATCGTGAAAGGATTATATTCATTATTGGGTGGTTTGATTAAGGTAACAAACTCGTCTACAATAACACCATTTTCAACGGTAACAATACCTACCGAACAAGGATGATAAGCAGTTGCAGTTTCAAAATCTATAGCGGTGAAAGTCATGGGAATTTTAGAATTTATATTGCGGTCCCGATAGCTATCGGGATAGATTGCAGATTTTAGATTGCAGATTTTAATAATTATTACAAAATCTGCAATCCAAATAAATTTATTTCATCGCCTTAATAATATCTGATTTTGTAATAATTTGATGGTTTCCATTTCCAAGTTCTACCAAAACAGCATCATTATCTTTGGTGAAAAACTTGGAAACTTCTTCGATTGATGTGCTTAATTTAACGACAGGAAAAGGTTTTCCCATTACTTCTTTTATAGGTTTATCAATTACATTTTTGTCGGCCATATAACTTCTAAACAGGTCAGTTTCGTCAACAGAACCAACAAATCCATTAATATCTACCACAGGAATTTGTGAAATATTATACTTACGCATACGATCAATTGCATGCGAAACCAATTCTTCGGTACGAACAACAATCAAAGGCTTATCGATATGATCTTTGATAACATCTTCGGCTTTGGTCACATCCTCTTCAAGAAACCCTCTTTCACGCATCCAGTCATCGTTGAACATTTTACCCACATAACGACTTCCTGAATCATGAAACAATACTACAACTACATCTTCCGGCTTGAAATGTTCTTTGAGCTGTAATAATCCTTTTACCGCAGCACCAGCCGAATTCCCAACAAATATTCCTTCTTCGAGTGCAATTTTTCGTGTATAAACTGCAGCGTCCTTGTCAGTTACTTTGGTAAATCCATCAATTAAGGAGAAATCCACATTCTTTGGCAAAATATCCTCCCCAATTCCTTCGGTGATATAAGAATAAATTTCATTTTCGTCAAAAATACCTGTTTCGTGGTATTTTTTAAAAACAGAACCATAGGTATCAATTCCCCAGATTTTGATGTTCGGATTTTTCTCTTTTAAGAATTTTCCAACGCCAGAAATCGTTCCTCCTGTACCTACTCCAACCACAAAATGAGTAATCTTTCCTTCCGTTTGCTTCCAAATTTCAGGACCTGTTTGCTCGTAATGCGCCAATGAATTGGACAAATTATCATATTGGTTTACATACCAAGAGTTTGGTGTTTCTTCCGCTAATCTTTTGGAAACCGAATAATACGAACGTGGATCGGTTGGCTCCACATCGGTAGGGCAAACCACTACTTTGGCTCCGACTGCACGAAGAATATCCATTTTTTCTTTAGATTGTTTATCGGATATAACGCAAATCAATTTGTATCCTTTTATAATGGCAACTAGTGCCAATCCCATCCCGGTATTTCCGGATGTTCCTTCAATTATAGTTCCTCCTGGTTGCAAACGCCCATCTGCTTCGGCATCTTCAATCATTTTTACAGCCATACGATCTTTTACCGAATTACCGGGATTGAATGTCTCTACTTTGGCCAAAACCAAAGCATCCACTTCTACAGTCACTTTATTGAGTTTTACTAATGGAGTATTCCCAATAGTTCCTAATATATTTTCTGAGTATTCCATTTTTGTCTTTTTTATTGGGGGGTTGTTTTTAAACCATACTATTTAGATATAGTTTGTATATAAAAGCAAAATTAGTCAATTTTTCAAATTTAAACTTAACTTTTAAATAACTAAGTACTAAATTAATTGAAGAAGTTCCAAACTAATCCAAAACGAATTAAGAAATCACGATACGGATAATCAGGGGCCGATAAATAGTTATTTTTTGAAAACAGCGAATTAAAATGTTCTGCCTTTAAATAAATTCGAGTGCGCTGAATTTTGGCATTTACAAAAAAATCAAGGAGCGGATAATTTCCGATCTTCACCTTATCTTGAACAAAAAATTCACCAATCAAAGGATTGTAACTATTACTATAATAACTCGTAAAATAATTTAGTTCCGTCCCTATTTGCAAAAACAATCTTTTTTCAAACATAAAGTCCGAATAATACAGTGTGTTTCTGGTCACAAATTCAGGCACATTCAAAATAAAATCCGATTGATCCACTTTTTGGAATAATAAAGTATTATCTAGAGCCCATTTTCCAACAACAAACTCTTTTGCAACTTTAAGCGATGCATAATTAATTGCTTTACCATATTGAGCCGGAGCCACTATTTGTGTGCCCACTGCTCTTTCGGCATCAGTCGATACATCCGCAAAATGCAAATAATCGTTTATCGAATTCAGCTGCACAGACAACGACACCCATTTAGTGTCAGCATTCACACTTATTGCGTTTATTTTTTCATTTACAAAATCGTTTGACCAATTGTATTTTCTATAACTACTTTGGTACAAATTATAATTGTTATTAGGCAATTTATTCATACTTTGATATCTAAATGAGATTTGATTCTCATCATTTATATCATACATAGCCGATGCATCAAGATTGAATAAATTTTGATCCGTAACCGACTTGGAATATAAGAACTTCCCATTCCATTTGTCCTTGCGATAATTGTATTGTCCTCCAACAGTGTTTATGGTTTGGCTTAACAAATTTGGAACGGTTTCTGTGTCTAAATACAAAATATTATTATAGAAATAATTCGAATGTAAATCATCAACAAAAAAAGTAAAAGCACCCAACGTCATGTTCTCATACACTAACCCCAATTTGTTGTACATTTTATTGTAGGTCGTTTTGTCATCAATCCCACCGGTCACAAAGGAATCTCCATAACGATCCACTATTACACCTCCAACAGTTGAGGGTACCGTTTGTTGAGTATAATTAAAATAAATATCCTCATAATTAAACTGCTCAGTAACATATAAATTATTGCTGCCTTTTTTTGGATTTATTCTAAAAGTTTGATCAACAAAAAAACGTTTCCCTTTTAACACAGACATAGCATCCTCAAAATAAACACCCAATCGGGCTCTATTATCAAACGATGGATCACCACTCTCAAAATCACTTACATTACTAATCCCTCCGTTTTCCTCGTTTTGGATCTTCTGGGCAACATAATGCGCATTGACAACATAACGCCCGTTTTTGGTATTATAACTCGTCGTAAATCTAAAATTATTTGTTCTGGATTCGTGGTTGATGTATCTACCTTCCGATCGTAATGCTTTGTAAGCAATAGAAAAGTTCAGTCTTGGAGACGGATTTATGGAAAAATAAGAATCTGCCGACTGACCTCTTTGTATTGTTGTTTTAAAATACAACTCGGTTACAGGAGTTGCCACATTTGCGTATCTAATATCTTCGGCCTTGCTATAATTAAATTGTTTTGCAGTAAATCCAAATTCGGGATAAGGTGAAAAACCATTAAGCCCATATTGCAACGTATTATACGTTTGCCCCTCATTGGTAAAACTCAAAAGACCAAAATTGTCCTTCCTTAAATAATTATGACTGTGCTCTTTTCGGATAGATTGTGTGGTATCAATATAAGTCGTATCCTTATTCAACGAAATAATCTGATACATATCATAAGTTGCCTCTGGCGCTTTTTTCTTCTTTATGGAATCCGAAGAATTGTATTTACTATTATAATCAATTTCTTTAGCACTATTTACTTGAGAAAACAGGAGAATTGGGAAAGCTAAAAAAAATAAAGAAAAGAAAATTCTCATTTGAAAAGGTTATAATTAGGCAATTATTTCACTGATATGTCGAGCAAAGGTAAAGGATAAAAACGTATAAATAAAAAAACACCACAATTTATAGAACAAACAACAAAACATAATTTAGTTACAAACCACAACATATCGCTTCCAAATTACTTGGACGAGCCACCAGTAGAAAAAGGGGCTAACCCACAGTACCGCTTATTCGCCCCTTTCTCTACTGCTGTCGGGCTATATGCGCTACTTTGGTAGCTTGCTTCTATCCCTCTCGCGCTCGCAACAACATAATACAATCCCCACATCTTTTATATTTCCGAAATCAATTTGCCATCAAAAAAGAAAATCGAGAAAAATTCACAATATTTGCCACACGAAAAGATTTCAATATGCTTCTTACTAATTTCTCCACTTTCTTACTAGAAACCGGCACCGACGAAGCCGGACGTGGTTGTCTTGCGGGCCCAGTTACCGCCGCCGCCGTAATTCTTCCAATTGATTTTAAAAATACAATCCTAAACGACAGTAAACAATTATCCGAAAAAGCGAGAGAAAAACTTAGACCTATCATAGAAGAACACGCCATTACATTCGCCGTAACGCATTTGCATCCGAAAGAAATTGATGAAATAAACATCTTAAACGCTTCGATGAAAGGAATGCAGGAATGCGTCTTGAAATTAACCCAAACCCCAGAATTTATTATTGTTGACGGCAATCGATCGCTAAATGCTAAATTGGGTTTGAAAAATACTTTCGGAAAAAAATTCTCGAAAGCCGAAATCGAATTATTGAAATCAATTCCCAATCAAAGTATCATAAAAGGAGATTCGAAATATTTGAGTATTGCTGCTGCTTCGGTTCTGGCAAAAACGTACCGTGACGAATATATGGATAAAATTCACGAAGAATTCCCAATGTACAATTGGAAGAAAAACAAAGGCTATCCCACAGCGGAACACCGTGAAGCCATCCGAAAATACGGCACCACAAAATATCACAGAATGAGTTTTAGGTTATTGCCGGAACAGTTGAAATTGGAGTTATAATTTTAAAAATAAAAAACATTAAACATTAAATTATTTATTTTTCCCTCAACTTATAGCCTGAGAAAGGTAAAAACAATTTAGTATTGTTTTAATTTTTAACCATTAAGATATTAAGAAAATTAAGATTTAAAGGATTTCTTAATTAATCTTGATATCTTAATGGTTTGAAAAAAATTTATGTTCACAAAATCTCAGCTTCAAATAATTGAGAAAAATGTTTCAAGATTTTTTCTTTCACTTCTTGTTCATCCACTTTTTCGACACCGAGTTCTACATGAAGGGAAGTAACCGCTTTACCACGGATTCCGCACGGGATGATGTTATCAAAATATCCTAAGTCGGCATTGACGTTTAAAGCAAAACCATGCATAGTCACCCAGCGGGAAGCGCGAACTCCCAAGGCACAAATTTTTCGGGCAAATGGTGTTCCCACTCCAAGCCAAACTCCAGTTTCGCCGTCGCTTCGGCCACATTCCAATCCATATTCCTGTAAAGTCAGAATAATAGCTTCCTCAAGAAAACGCAAGTATTTATGAATATCCGAAAAGAAGTTTTCCAAATCCAGAATTGGATAACCCACAATCTGCCCAGGTCCATGATAAGTAATATCACCACCGCGATTGATTTTATAGAAAGTGGCACCTTTGGCTTCCAATTGTTTTTCAGATAAAAGCAAATTGCTCAAATCACCACTTTTTCCTAAAGTGTAAACGTGAGGATGCTCTACAAATAGAAAATAATTAGGTGTTGGAATAGCGGTTTCTTCTCTCCTATTTTGGATCTTCAAATCCACAATTCCCTTGAACAATTCTTCTTGGTATTCCCAAGTTTCTTTGTAATCTTTATTTCCTAAATCTTGAAGTTGGATGGTTTTGTTCATTTTTTTTATGAGATGCTGAGAATCTAAGTTGCTATCCCGATATCGGGACTAAGAATTATTTTTGCAAAGATACAAAGTTTTAAGTTCAGCATTTTTCCTGCAAGGTTTTTTTCAAACCTTGTAGGTATCGTATAAAATTTGAAATCAATGAGCCGTAAATAATTGATTTTCTTCAACAATCACTTTCTATGTGTTTTTCGCTAAAAGAAATACCTACAAGGTTTGAAAAAAACCTTGCAGGAAATATTTCAATCAACTGATTCGGGTTCCAAAATCACTTCCAGATTTGTGCTTAGCGGATTTTGTAAGCAATCGGATAATGGAAATTGTAGTGATAGTGATTTATGGTCATCGCTTATTTTGGCAAGTGGATTGGAAACCGATTGGATTTTTCGAGGAAAATGATAATTCAAGATATAATTCTGAACTAGTTTATATCCTTTATATTCTGCTTTTAAACTTTCTATTTTATCAAATTCCTTTTTTTGCTCCAATGTATCAATAATCGTTACGATTCTGTTGAAACGATTGCCGGTGTAGTCGTAGCATACTTTGTAATAGTGTTCTTCTGCACTTAAGGCGTAATTCTTTTTTATATCGTCTAAATAATGATCGGTTTTTGAAAGATCGACGATATCGGATGCTTTTTGAAAATTTTGGGTATAAGTAGCTCGAAATTCCTTATCGTAGGAACTTGCTTTTTTATGAACTTTCACCCCTGAATACCTTAAAAATACTTTTTGGTCAGCTACAGGTGTTCTGGAAAATGTTTCGTGATGCTTCTTGATATAATCACCAAAAATGTAAGTTGTATCTCTGTAGACATCTTCCTTCGAATAGTTTTCCTTAGCAATTTGCATATAGCTATGTTCGTCTCTTAAATTGACAACTTCAATTGTTCCGCTTCCATCAGAGTTGAGTTGAAGGGTTTCGGTAACTTGACAACTTACGGTTAGGAGAATGAGGAGCAGGAACAAGTATCTTTTCATTTTTAAGGGTTTCTAAGTTTTGAAAAGCGAAGTTACATTATTTTGTACGGATTTTATATTGTTTTTAACTAAGTAAATAACCGCAAGGTTCGCAAAGAATTACGCAAAGTTCGCTAAGCTTTGTGTTCATTGCGGTTAAATACAAACAGTTTAATACCATTCATCTTTGTCAAAGTTCAAAACTTTGACAAAGATTTATGAATAAAGATCTTATGAAAAACTAAACTTGTGGCCTAGCCCCGATAGCAGTGAAAATCCTTTTATTTTTTTTTAAAAAATAAAAAGATTGCAACGGATAGCGGGAGAAATGGTCTTGAAAACACGCGAATTTTCTGCTCCAAAAAATCTGAAATCTGCATTCTGAAATCTGCAATCAATTTGTTATCTTTGCGCTCTTAAAAAACAGTATATAATGGCCTTATCAGAACAAGAAATCATCCGAAGAGAAAAACTTCAATCTTTACGTAATTTAGGAATCAATCCTTATCCTGCCAATCTTTTTCCTGTAAATCATACTTCGAAGCAAATAAAGGAGTCTTTTGAAGAGGGCAAAAAAGTGATTGTTGCCGGGCGTTTGATGAGCGTTAGAGATCAAGGAAAAGCTTGTTTTGCTGAGTTGCAGGATAGCGAAGGGCGTATACAATTGTACGTGAATCGCGATGTTTTGTGCGAAGGTGATGATAAAACACTTTACAATCAAGTATTTAAAAAATTGACCGATTTGGGAGATTTTATTGGTATTGAAGGAGAATTATTCACTACCCAAGTTGGTGCGAAATGTATCCGCGTGAGTGGTTTCACGTTTTTGAGTAAAACGTTGCGTCCGTTGCCATTGCCTAAAGTTGATGAAGAAGGAAACGTTCATGATGCTTTTAACGATGCTGAATTGCGTTACAGAATGCGTTATGTAGATTTAACAGTGAATCAACATGTTAAAGATACTTTTATCAAACGTACTAAGCTGTTTACTGCTATGCGTGGTTATTTTAATGATGCAGGTTATCTTGAGGTTGAAACTCCGGTTTTACAATCAATTCCGGGTGGAGCTTCGGCAAGACCTTTTATAACGCATCATAATTCGCTTGATATTCCGCTTTATATGCGTATTGCAAACGAATTGTATTTGAAAAGATTAATTGTTGGTGGTTTTGAAGGTGTTTATGAGTTCTCTAAAAACTTCCGTAACGAAGGAATGGACAGAACGCATAATCCTGAATTTACTGCAATGGAAATATATGTAGCCTACAAAGACTACAACTGGATGATGGAATTTGCTGAAGGTTTGATTGAGCATTGTGCTATTGCTGTAAACGGAACTAGTGAAGTTACTTTTGGCGAGCATAAAATCAACTTTAAAGCACCTTACGCACGTGTTACCATGACGGATTCTATCAAACATTTTACTGGTTTTGATATTTCTGGAAAAAGCGAAGACGAATTGTTTGAAGCTGCAAGAGGAATGGGAATCGAAGTTGATAAAACAATGGGAAAAGGAAAACTGATTGATGAGATTTTTGGAGCGAAATGTGAAGGAAATTATATTCAGCCAACTTTCATTACAGATTATCCTAAAGAAATGTCGCCTTTGTGTAAAGAACACCGCGATAATCCTGCACTTACTGAGCGTTTTGAATTAATGGTTTGCGGTAAAGAAATTGCAAATGCTTATTCTGAATTGAATGACCCTATTGATCAACGTGAACGTTTTGAAGACCAAATGCGTTTGGCTGAAAAAGGTGATGATGAAGCAAACGGAATTATAGATGAAGATTTCTTAAGGGCTTTAGAATATGGTATGCCTCCAACATCTGGAATGGGAATTGGAATGGATCGTTTGATTATGTATTTGACTAACAATGCATCGATTCAGGAAGTTTTGTTGTTCCCGCAAATGCGCCCAGAGAAAAAACAGGTTCAACTTGAGGAAGATGAAAAATTAATTGTTACTCTTTTGCAGATGAATGAAAACCAAATGGAATTTGGTTCACTAAAAATCAAATCAGAATTGAGCGGTAAAAAATGGGACAAGGCTATGAAAAATCTTTCGGCTCTTGGCTTGACTGAGGTTGTTGTTGATGGGGATGTAAAAGCTTGTCGATTGAAAGGGTAATTTTTATTCTAACTATATTTACAAAAGGAGTTTCAAATTGAAGCTCCTTTTTTTATTTAAAAGTTTTCTATAAAACAAAGATTCATTTTCTTTCCTTAACTTTGTTTTTCAAAATCATACTATTTATGAGTACTTTAGAATTAAAACTAGAAATATTTGACAAACTAAAATCTATAGAAGACGAGGGCTTGTTAAAAAAAATAATGACTTTACTAAAGACAGTTGAGGAAGATAAAATTTACCATTTAAATGAATACGAATTAAATATGGTAAAAGAAGGAGAGGAAGATATAAAAGCGGGAAGAGTCATTTCGCAAGAGCAATTAGACAAAGAAGATTTGGAATGGTTGTCAAAACAGTAATTTGGACTGATACAGCAGTTCGTGAAAGAAGAAAGATATTGAGTTATTGGGCAAAACGAAATAAATCTTCTACCTATTCTGAAAAACTGATTTTTCAAATCTTAGAAAGAGTACAATTTCTACTCAATAACCCTGAAAGTTTTATTAATACAGACTACAAAGATATTAGAACCTCAACTTTGGGTCATTATAATATTTATTACAAAACAACAGAGAAAGAATTAATTGTTGTTGCTTTTTGGGACAATCGACAAAACCCGAAAAAACTTTTTAAGATTCTAAAAAAACAATAAAAAAAGGAGCTTCAAATTTGAAGCTCCTTTTCTATTTTCAGCCCAAAGCTAATTTTTTATTTCAATTTACCTTGATTTCTATCATCAATGTAATTTCCTGTAATTGTAACTCCACTATTTTTAGTTACAGTCCCAGTAATTATCATATGTCCGCCTGCCCCTAAAAATTGAAGTTTGGCACCGCTATTCAAAATCACATTTCCATACACCATTAAATCACCTTCAATATTAAGAGTTCCATTAACTATTAAAGTAGATGAATTTTTGGTAGTACCAACATATAGACCTCCTTTTATAGAAAAAACACCATTACTGTTTACTGTTACTCCTTGAGCTGCAGCAAGAACTCCACACCAATTAAGATTTTGGTTGACATTAACGGTATAGAGCGACTGATCACCTTTATAATTAAATGTTTCTCCCGAATTTACGTTCAAGTAAGCAGAACCTGGATAAGCAATAAAACCATCACAAGCGAGTGATTGAGGGGCGCTGCTAATTTTTTTGATAATTTTTAATCCTCCATTTCCAGAAGCTACAAAAATATAATCTCCAACACTCTTTACATAGTTTGCAGAACCTCCTAATTGAATTGACCCTAAAGAAGACAAACTGCTATTTACATTTTTATACACAGAAACACCTGCGGCTCCATTGGCAACATATACAAAATCACCATTTACAGATACAGCATTAGTAACTACATCACCAGCATCAACACCAGCTAAATTAGTTGGCAATGGCAAACTTTGAAGCAAACTTCCTGAGTTTAAATTATATACTTTTAGTCCCTGATATCCTTCAGAAACCAACAAATTATTCCCTTGAAAATCAATTGTTCTTTTAGCCTCTAAAACATCTTTAGAAGTCGAAAAAGAAGAAAGCAGACTTAAATTATCGGCATTAAAAACTTTCACTCCTTCTGTACCACTTAAGACTACAATTTTATTATCAATACGTCTCAACGCTCGCAAATCGACAACATGAATAGTGGTCTCAACAATATTTGTTGCTTTGTCAATTTTTGCAACAACACCGTTGCTTCCGGATATACCGTAATATTTAGAATCTGCAACCGCAACTCCAGTACCAACATTACTTTCTAAAGAAACAGTCGTGTAGTTATCAGTCAACTTCCCAGCTTGAAGTGGCATTTTACCAACAAATGCAGCACTAGTCAATTGAGCATTTTTATCAACATCCATTGCCCCTGCTAGGTAAAGATTCCCATTATCGTAAACGACAGTGCTAATATCAACATTTGGTAAAATCGCTTGTATAATAAGCTGTGGATTATTAGGTTGAGAAACATCAATTACATCTATTCCACCTAAGTAAGTTTCACCTTGGGTGTTATAAGAAACATACACATAATTGTCCTTAACATCAACATGCGTCGCTTTCAAAGTCAAACCGTTGTAAGTAGGAGGATTAAATTCCGCCAATAATGCCATTGGAAAATCAGAAGAGGCTTCATTTGCAGAAGATTTACCAGTAGTTTTAGTGGTAATCAAACCGATAATACCTAGGTTATCGTTATTCATTCTGCCAGACAAATTTTGAGAATTTGTGTTTAAAATAACTTTTGCATTTTGATCTACATTAACGCTATCACCATCATTTTGACAACTCTGAAAAACCAAAAAAGAACAGGCAAGTAGCCCAAAAATACTTTTTTTCATAATTAAACTATAATAAATTATTTATTATTTATTTGAGAGGGAGGCAAATTTATAGCTGTTTTAAATTGACACTAATATGAAAGGTATTTATTTAACAATACATCAAAAAAACAACTGCTTTAAACCAAAACACATCTTCCCACTCAAAAATTCAAATTAAAACAAATATTTTTTTGTTTCATTTCTTTGCTTATCCAAAACCATGCCATTATGAGCAGTTCAGAATTAAAACAAAAATAGTAGACAAACTAAAATCTGTCGATGATGTTGGCTTGTTAAAGCAAATTCAGAATGAATTACTGAACTGTAGAACGTATTAAAATCAATAAAAAAAGAGCTCCAATTTGAAGCTCCTTTTCGTTTACACAAGAAATTAACACCTTTATTTAAAAGAAAAAATTTGAGGGTTCACATTAATCATGACCCAAGCCCAATTGTTGGTGTGATTAACATCACCACCTTTCAGTCTTTGCATGGTATCTGTTGCAAACATTTGGGAATAACCGCCAGTTATGTTTACAAATTTATGTACTGAATAGCCAAATGTAAAATCGACTTCTGTACCAAGATAGTTACTCATTTCATTTCCACTAGCATCCAAAACTGTATTGGCAGCATTAAAAACATGTGGCAATAATGCAAACTGCCATTTATTCACTGCGTATCCGAATTTCAGAAAAGCATCTTGCAAGCCTACCGAGTTTTTATGATTTCCTACATAGAAATAATCCATATAACCATTGAACCCATGGTTGGTTCCAAAAATAGGATTAAATGATTTTATGTCGGTACTGGTATTAGCCTGACTTTTTCCTGATAAGAATTCATATCCAAGACCAGCTTTGAACTTATCTGTCAACGCATAATTAAAATTTAAGGCTGCGTCAAAAGCACTTACGGTATAAGTCGAGCTTTTCCCTGTTTGTCCATAGAACCATAGATTGCCATCCCAAGATTTCCCTTTGGTATTCATATAGGTACCAAAAGTTTGCATATAATCTACTTTTAATTCTGGAGTTGGAGTTGGAATTGGAGCGACTAGTTTATTTTCGTAACCTGTGTTTAAAAATAGTAAACTCATATTTATTTTACCCAAGTCAGTATGATACCAGGCATATTGCATCGCTTTGTAATTGGCTACAGTATAAGGTGTGGCAATATCCGTTTCGCCATTAGCATTATAGGCAATGGCCATGTCTAGATGGCTTTTTCCACTTTTATAAGTTGCAGATAAAGCATCATGGCTTTGTGCTTGTTGCGCCCAATCGGCTTCACCAAGAATACGCTGGTTATCATACGAAATTACTTGACGACCAATACGGGTACTCCATTTCTCATTAAAATTGTATTGTGCCCAAGCCTCAAATATTTGAATCCCATTCGCATCCGATTTGGTATTTGGCGCCACATCTCCCCAAACACGAACATTTTGCATTGTAAGTTTGGTAACAAATTTATCTTGCTTGAAGTTTAAGTTCAAACGCGTTCTTCCCGATATAAACTGACCTGGTGTTTCTCCATAAGGAATCGGAGCTTTGTAACCGTTCCTAAATTCGTAACGAGGTCTAATTTGTAAATTGGCATCAAATTCTTGGGCAAAAGTATTCATACTGGCTATTAACACAACTGCCAGTGCCATTATTTTAAATATCTTCATTTGGTGGGATTTTAATTTAGTTTAACCGCTTCTTCTGTTATTTTTTTGATGGTTTCGTCTGAGTTTACTCCTAATCCTTCTTGTTGATAGGCCAATTCTCCTTCGGCATTAAAAACACTTATAATATTAGAATGAGAGAATTCAAGTGGTGCAATTTTCTTGTAATTGACAGCCAAAACTGCCGCAAACTCTCTTGTATTTTCCTCTGTTGATCTCAAAAACTCCCATTGCTCACCATCCATTTTATTGGCGATAGCAAATTCTTTTAATCGTTTTGGCGTATCCACTTCAGGATCAATACTCACTAACACCAATTTCACATGTTCCTTGATATCGTCAGGCAAACGAGATTCTATATTACGCATATCTGCCACCAAACGAGGACAAGCCGATTTGCAGGAAGTATAAATCATAACCATGACCAGTACTTTTCCTCTCAAATCTTTCATTTCGATATTCTGTCCATTTTGATTCGTCCATTTGGAAGGTAAATTGTATATGGACAAATCCGATATAGGCTTGTTTTTATCTACAGTCTCTTTTTTATTACAGCTCTGGAACGCAAAAATAAATATTAAGATGGGCAAAACAAGTAAATAAGACCATCCTTTTTTTAGAATTCCTTTTTGGTTTTGGGTTAACATTGATTTCATTTTGTTTGGTTTTGGTTGAGTCTCGAAAGCTGCCATTAATCTTTAGCACATCGAAAACCTAAATTTTTTGTAGTGTAATTGGCCTTTAGACTTCCTCTAAAAGCGTAGCGCATAAAAGCGGCATAATTCATCAAATCGGTTGCATTTACTGACCCGCTTCCGCAAAAGAGATTCTTATCGGTGTCTTTATCTTTTCTGGATTCTCCCGAAAGAAAAATGCTATTGAAGTCCGATGTCCATTCCCAGACCAAACCATGCATATCATAGACACCCCAATAGTTTTTGAAAGTTTGCCCAACAGGATTCGAATAGGTTTTTGGTTTTTCGTACCAAGATAAAATGTATCTGTTAAATTCTTCTTTGGTACGGGCATCAGATCGTTTTTCATCCGCCATAGCCACATATTCCCACTCGTCCATGGAAGGCAATCGCTTTCCTTGACACTCACAATATTTCTTGGCAGCAAACCAGGAAACATTAGTTATAGGAGCATTACTCAGATTATTTTTTCCGAAACTAAAATCACTTTCCCATTGGGTTAGATAACTTTTGTCTGCGTATAATCCTTTCATTTTCGAGCGACTGTAATCTGGATATTTTTTAACAAAAGCAAGGTATTGCGCATTCGTAACAGGATACACATCTATGCTAAATGGTTCCACTTTGACTGGCTTTTTTGTAGTGGCTCCATAAAGGGGAACAAAAGTTCCCCCATTTATAGGTACCATTTTAACGTCTTGAGCAAAAAGAGTAACGCAAATCAACAATAAAAAGAAGGTTAGTATTTTTTTTAGTGGGAACATTGAGGCTCTTTTTACTTTTGGTATTTATTATTTTCTTTGGGCTTTCACCATTGCTACAGTCACTGATTTTTTACTATTTCCCCAGCTTGCGTATACATAAGTAAGTACATCCGCAATTTGTTGGTCACTCAAAGCTTGAGGAGGCATAGCTCCAGTGAATTTCTTTCCATTTACGGTGATTGTACCATTAGATCCTTTGATTACTTGTTTAATAGCTCGGTTAACATCGGCATTCAAATAATCTGATTTGGCCAATGGAGGAAAAGCGCCAGGTATTCCTGCCCCAGTAGCTTGATGACAAGCGATGCAGGTTTTGGTATAAACCCCTTTTCCTTTGTTTGCATCTTGGCTAAAACCTTTTAAACTTAATCCAATTAATGCTATTCCTAAAATGTATTTTTTCATGACTTATAAATATTTAAAATTGTGTTTATTATTTTCTTTGAGCTTTTACCATTGCTGGTGTTACTACTGTTTTATTATTACCCCAACTGCTGTAAACATAAGTTAGAACATCAGCGATTTCATCATCAGATAGATTTTGACTTGGCATCACACTGTTTATTTTTTTGCCATTTACAGTAATCTCACCACTCAATCCTCTTATGACAACTTGAATTGCTCTTTTAGGATCAGCATTCAAGAAATCTGATTTTGCAAGCGGAGGAAATGCGTTCGGTACCCCTTGACCTTCAGATTGGTGACAAGCAAAACAAGTTGTACCGAAGATAGCTTTTCCCGATTTAATTTGTTCAGGAAGCGTTTTGGCTACAGTAGATTTGGCTTCTTTTTTTCCTTCTGGCATATTTTGAATATTTCCACCTTCAGGTAAATATATTCCTTCTTGCGTTGTACCAGAATAGATTTTTTTATTTTCTTCACCAGTTACTTTCAGCATTCCTAAAGCTCCTTTATTGAATGCTCTAAAAATTGAGTGATCCACCAAAATAAATGTTCCAGGCACATCAACTTTAAATTCTACAATTGTAGCACCTCCTGCTGGTATTAATGTCGTTTGAACGTTAGTATTTATAGCATCACCTCCTTCAATATGAACTTTGTCAAAAATTTCACCAATAACGTGGAATGAAGAAAGTAAGTTTGGTCCACCATTACCCATATAGATACGAACCGTTTCGCCCACTTTGGCAGTAAGTGCATTATCTCCTGCAATTGATCCTACTTTACCATTGAAAACCACATAATCCGGTTCTTCTTTCAATGCTTTGTTCATGTCAAAAGGCTGCACACCTTGCTCTCCATAACTTCCTTTGGTGTAAAAATCACCTTGCATCACATAGAATTCTTTGTCAACTGGAGGCAAACCTCCTTCTGGTTCTACCAAAATTAACCCATACATTCCGTTTGCAATGTGCATCCCAACAGGTGCGGTAGCGCAATGGTACACGTATAATCCTGGATTTAGCACTTTAAAATTAAATACTTTTTCATGCCCAGGTGCTACAATTGAAGAAGCTGCTCCTCCACCTTGCCCTGTTACGGCATGTAAATCAATATTGTGTGGTAATTTATTATCAGGATGGTTTTTTAAGTGAAACTCAATTTCGTCACCTACTCTTGTTCTAATGAAACTTCCTGGAACTGAACCTCCAAATGTCCAATAAATGTATTTTGTCCCATCGACCATTTCTCCTTCTTGTTCTTTGATTTCCATATTGACTACCAAATGCATAGCAGGTCTGTCGCCAACTGGTTTTGGGACAAATGGTGGCGCTGTTAGTTCTGCTTCTTTTTGACCTTCTACTTTTATTTTTTCGTAATAATCAACGTCGTGCTTTTCTTCTTTTTTACCGCAAGAAAAAATACTAACAGCTGCAAATAATGCAAAAGCAATAATTTTATAGGGTTTGCTAAAATGGAATAATTGTTTCATAATTGTTTCGTTTTAAAAAGTGGCTTTATATTAAGGATAGTTTTGTCTTTTATTATGTTGTAAAATTAAAATTTGAGATTCAAAAAATTAATGATAAATATCATGTTTTTAACTTTTTTTTAAGACCCTATTTTATCCATTAATTAAGTTGCTAAGATTCCAAGCAACTGAGATTCTAAGTTGAAAAAAGTTCACAAACCTTTTCTAACCACTTTCACATTTTATCAATTCCATAGATTAACTGAGCATGATTTTTTTAGATTATCTTCTTAATCTTAGCGACCTAGAATCTTAGGTACTTAGTAACTATTTAATCCCAATAATCAAAACTATAATCAATCCTAAAGTTATTATTAAACTGATTTTCCAAAACGAATGCGCCTTTTTTAATTCCATAAATTGAAAAGCAACCAACAGAAATTTAAAAACAGCCAAACCCATTATCAAAGAGGTAATAAAAGCTGACACACCAAACAAACTTGACAGGCAAGCTGTTGTAATAGTGATAATTAACAGAAATATATAGATTAAAATTAGTGAATTTTTCATTACTAAAAAAATAAATAAAGTGTAGGAAATAAAAGCAACCAAATCAAATCGCACATGTGCCAAAAAGCGGCACAGGCTTCAACGTCTTCAACAGCTGTATCGGAATCTTTTTTGGTCATTCCGTAGTTTGTCCATCCCAAGATAACCAATCCCATAATGACATGGATTACATGGAAACCAGTCAACAACCAATAAAAAGTGTAGAACATATTGGTATCCAATGAAATTCCGCTTTCTATTTTATGATAATATTCTACGCTTTTGAGTGCCAAGAAGAAAAATCCTCCAAGCATAGCCAACTTAAAGAATACCGATGATTTCTTGACTTCATTTTCTTTAAACAGATATACTGCATTGGCCATAAAAAAACCGCTTGTCAATAAGAAAACGGTATTAACGGCTCCAAAAGTAGTGTTCAATTGCATTCTTGACTGATGAAATACGGCTGTGTTTTCACTTCCATAATACACGAATGCAATCAATGCCATTCCGAAAGTAATGAGTTCTAGAAAAATGATAATCCACATCAAGATTCCTCCTGGCGGATAATAGATGTTTTTGTAATTTATTTTTAGAGTTTCCATTTGATTTTAGATTGAGGATTAACGATTTTTGAATTCCGATTTTAAATTGAAGACTTTTGAATTGTAGATTTTTGATTTTGAAAATTGGAACTCATTATTACAGTTTTCTTTCTTACATGATGGCAAAAAATCAAAATTTATCCCTTTAGCCCAATGTCATTAAGTTAAGGAATTACTATTTTTATTTTCACGCAGATTTCGCAGATTTACGCAGAAAAAAAGTAAAAAATCTGCCGAATCTGCTGAATCTGCGTGCTGTTTTTTTAATTTCTCCCTTAACTTAATGACATTGCCCTTTAGCCCCGATTGCAGTGGAAATCCTCCCGATTTTTCATCGGGAGATTGTAACGGAAAGCGGGACAATATTTCCAAAAAACGCCTAATCCTTCCGCTCCAAATTCTGAAATCTGCAATCTTAATTCTTTTTTACTCCCAATCCAATAATCTTTTTTCACCTTCAATTTTCTTGATGTCGGTAATATCCTGTGACATTTCGATCACGCCTTTATAGTTTTTATTGGCATCCCTTACGGCAAAATAGCGGATGTAAATCAAGCGATCTTTGTAGTTAATCCAAAAAGAAGATTCGTTTTGAGTTCCTTTCCTGAATTCGTCCAAGATTCTGAGAACCGTTCCTACGCTTTTTGGTGGATGGCAAAACTTCACTTCACGGCCAATGATTCCAGCACTTCTTGGAAACACGCGTTCTTCTCCTCTGTTATAAAAAATCACTTTATCATTTTCGTCCACATAAGTCAAATCCAATGGCATGGTTTTGAAAAGCAAATTCACCTGTTCCACTGTCATGTATCCTTCGTCATAATGCGAAGTGTTTTCCAACGAAAAAGGCATTTCCCTGATGGTAAAATCTTCGCTCGGGTGGATGTATTCCACTTTTGGGAAAGGCGGTGGTGTTTGAGATAACATCCAACCTATTTCTTCTTCACCTTTGCGCATTTCGATCCAATCATTTTCGGTAAGGATGTCCAATGCATTTGGGAACAGGACGTTTTCTTCAACTCCCATCAATCTGTAAATTCCGTCTATCAAAAAAGGAGTATTAGTTGAAACTTTTTCTAAATTAATCATTTTGAGATAATACTGAATCAAACGGAATTGCTCTCTTAAATTATCATGAAACGACCACATTCCCTGCGATGGACCAACCCAACCTTTTTTCTCTAAAAAAGGAAAAAGCTGATTTTCTTTGCGGGCAAATCGTTTCTCTATCGTAAGCAACTGATTGAATATGTTGGTGTATTTTGGTAAATCAATCAATGGGTTAACGTTTGTAATCTCTTGCAAAAGAGACACTATTAATTCCTTTTCCTGAAAGTAATTCCAAACTGGATGACCTTCTTGTAATTCTGTTTCTATCATTTTAATTAAATTTTAAACCATTAAAGGATTATTTAAGAGCCGATTTTTTACCATATAAGTCATGTAAGAGCATTTAAGCTTTACTTATATGGACTTATATGACTTATATGGTTTAAAAAGTATCCTCAATGTTTGTTCTTATTTTTGGTGTTTTATCTTTTCGTATAGTTTCACTAACGATTGCAGCAACTCAACGGGAGTTGTCAAAATTTGATAGTGGTTTTGCCCAAACATTTGAGGCAAATAATATTTGGCTTCGGCCTCAATGGCCAATGCGTAGGAATTAATGTTTTTCGAATTGAGTTCGCGAAGGGCTTGTTTTACGTCATTGACTCCATATTTTCCTTCGTATTTATCGTAATCGTTGGGTTTTCCGTCAGAGATTAAAATCACCCATTTGTTTTTGGTGCTTCGTTTGTCGAGGCGAACTCCTGCATGCCTCAGTGCGGCACCAATTCTGGTATAACCACTGGGTTCTACTGCTCCTACTTTATGTTTGGCGACATTCCAATTTTCATCAAAATCTTTGATGGTCAGATAAGTCGAATAATTTCTTGTTTTGGAATAAAAACTGTCTATCGAAAAATCGATATTGAACTCATTGAGGATTTCCCCAAACAAAATAGAAACTTCTTTCTCCACATCAATCACTCTGTTTCCGGCAGCGTAACCGTCGCTTGAAAGACTGATGTCTAGCAGAATCAGAATCGACAAATCCTTTTCTTTTTTTCGGTTCGAAACATAAATTTTATCCGATGGCGTTCTTCTGGAATGCACATCGACATATAAATCGGTGATGGCATCGATATCAAATTCGTCGCCTTGGGTTTGCCTTTTTTGTTGTTGCATTTTATTGTTGACATTCGTCAACATTTTGCGCAAGCCCATCAAGATGGAAGCATTCTTAGTTATTGTTTTTTTGTAATAATCGGCATCCGCTTTTAGTTGTGATTTTGGATATACTTTGCAAAAATTTTCTTTGTAGCTGTTTTTGCTAAAATCCCATTCGTCGTAGGAATGGTGAAATCCTTTGTCATCGACAGACGCACTTTCGGAGATGGTTGTGTTTTCCATAAAATCGGATTGGTAAACAGAATGTGCCGTATCGTCAACGCGAACGGTGTATTTCATATTCAGTTCTTCCAATGCATCCTGATGATCTTCCAACTCATCCGATCCGTCAAAATCACGCCAGTTTCCGTTAAATTCTTCGGCGGTTTCCACTTTTTCAAAATTATGCAGCATCACATAATCCTCCTGCTGTTTTTTATCAAGTTCCACTGTGATGACTTCCTCAACGGCTTTTGCTTTTAGTGTAGTTAAAGGCTGAATCTCATTTGGTTTTTTGGTCTTATCCGAGAAGTTCTGCAACACATTCTCACTATCGATTACCATTTCATTTTTCATCCATTTGCCAAAGAGCCAAGAGAAATCAGGGCTTTTTTTAGCATCTGATTTTTGGATAAAATGATTTTTGGCATACGCCAAAAACTGTTCGTCAATAGAAAACTCCTGAAACAAAATGGCTAGAACGTCATCTGATGTTTCTAATGCTTTTTGTTGGGAAAGGAATAATTCCGGCTCGATTTCTTCCGCTGCCCAATTGTAATTAAGGCGCTGTTGTACACTGAGATACAACATTCTAAAATGATAGAAAGTAAGGTTCTCTTCCAGAGTTGGAAATTCGGCAAACGAAATCGGAAGAAAAAAATTATTGTTTTTGTATCCACCTTCCCTTTCGGCAGAAAATATTTCGATCGGATTTCCTGTCAAGGCACGCGCCATAATAGTCAAGCGCGGTTTAATCTCGGCAAGAGTAACCGTTCTGGCTTCTATTTCGGGACTTATTTTTTTTCTGCTTTTTAAGTGCTTGAAAAACTTCCCAACCAAGTATTCATCTATCTCGAAACCCATAATTTTTGTCATTGCGAGGCACGAAGCAATCACATTTAGCATATCCTTGCGAGGAACGAAGCAATCACACTTCGTAAATCCATGCGAGTAATGATGTGAGTTTTTTGTTCTACAATGCCCTTATTTATATAATTTTTTGTTTCTTTCAATTCCAAATGATATTGAAGCCACTAACTTCTGATCGTGAGATTGCTTCGTTCCTCGCAATGACTTAAATCATCAAATTGCACAAATCTTTCAGTGCTTCGACTGTTTGCAAATCATCTGTCAAAGGCTCAACAACGGCTACATGAACAGCCAATCGTTTTGGTAATCCGCTGTGGATGATTTTCGCAGCATCTACAAGAAGTCGTGTCGAAACCGTTTCGGTCAATCCCAATTCGGTAAGATTTCTAATTTTGTTGCCAATGGCTACTAGTTTCTTGGCTGTGTCATTATCAATATTGGCCTCATTAACCAAAATCTCAGTTTCAATTTTCGCTTCTGGATAATCAAATGAGACAGCTACAAATCGTTGGCGCGTGGAAGGTTTCAATTCCTTAAAACCTCTTTGATAGCCAGGATTAAAAGAAGCAACCAGCATAAAATTATCATGCGCTTTGATGGTTTCTCCCAGTTTGTCAATATACAGGATGCGTCGGTGGTCAGTCAAGGAGTGGATAGCCACAATCACATCGGGACGGGCTTCGGCCACTTCATCCAGATAAATCATAGCTCCTTCTTTTACGGCAGTGGTCAAAGGACCGTCTAGCCAAACAGTTTCAGCACCTTTGATAATAAATCGGCCAATCAAATCGGTAGAAGAAGTTTCCTCGTGACAACTGATTGTAATCAGATTTCTTTCCAATCGATGCGCCATATACTCCACAAAACGGGATTTACCGGTTCCAGTAGGGCCTTTCAACAAAAAAGGAATTTTATTTTTATATGAATGTTCAAAGACTTCCACTTCTTTGCCAACTGTGTGGTAATAAGGTGCGGGTAATAAAGTATCTACTAACATATTTTTTGTTTTTTTTTAGAAAAACCGAAACGCAAAACATTTGTTTTATGGAAATGGAAATTCGAAAACTTTTGTCTAAACGCTCCGGTTAAAAAAAGGGCTGAATTAGTAAGCTGAATTAGTATTTTATTTTATTTCTAAAGCTTCATCGGTCGGTCGTCCATATTTAAAGAAATCGAATATAAACAGACCAATTCCTGTGGCGAACATCGTGGCGCAAATCAATAATACAACAAAGTGGATACTGATTTCGTTTTGCACTACCATAAATTCCATTTTCATTTTTCGTTCCAAATAAACTTGCACCACTCCAGCTACTCCAAAAGCAACTGTCATTCCCAACATTCCAATATTTGATAGCCAGAAAGCAGCCATTCCTGTTGCGCTTTGATATCTTTTTCGTCCAGTTAAATTCGGAAGTGCATAACTGATTATCGCTAAAACAATCATCGCATACGCGCCCCAAAAGGCATAATGTCCGTGCATCGCAGTTACCAAAGTTCCGTGTGTATAAAGGTTAGTTTGTGGCAAGGTGTGCGCAAAACCTAGTAATCCTGCTCCAATAAACGAAACGATAGAAGAACCAATTGTCCAGAATAAAGCGATTTTATTGGGATGACTTTTTTCTCCTTTGCGGTACATATTCACTGCAAACAAAGCCATTGCCAAGAAAGCCAAAGGCTCCAATGCAGAGAAAATACCACCAACGATTAACCAAATTTTATTTACTCCAATATAGTAATAGTGGTGCCCTGTTCCTAAAACTCCCGAAAGGAAAGTCAATCCAACGATTACGTACAACCATTTCTCGATTACCTCTCTGTCAACACCCGTCAATTTGATTAATAAATACGAAAGAATACCTCCCATAATCAATTCCCAAACACCTTCAACCCACAAGTGAACTACCCACCAACGGAAGAATGAATCCATCACCTGACTGTCAAACCAAATCATTCCAGGCAGATACAATAAGGCAGCAAACAACAATCCCATGGACAATACCAAAGCAGTTGTTGTTTGGCGTTTTCCTTTGAAAAGCGTTCCTAAAATCAATCCTAAGAACAACAATACATTGATAACTACCAGAAAATCCAGCTCTCTCGGAATCTCAAGAAACTTTCTTCCTTCCCAGTGGTTGAAGTGGAAACCAACAATGGCCACAACTCCAACAACGGCAAGGGAAATCAATTGTACATACGCCCATTTTACGCTAATCAATTCGCGTTGTGCTTCTTCGGGGATAATGTAATAGGCCGCTCCCATAAAACCGGTCAACAGCCAAACAACCAATAAATTAGTATGTACCGCTCGGGCAACATTAAAAGGAATAACATCGTGCAATGCTTGAATACCTATTCGGTCAAAGCCCATGATAAAACCATAGACAATCTGCAGTGAAAACAGCAGCATACACAGTGCAAAAAACCAGTAGGCTACTTTTTGTGATTTATATTTCATCTTCTTATATTTTAATTATTTTCTTTAGCTAATGGCGAAACGATACGGTCAAACCCATTCAAATCGATTTTCCCGATCCATTTTAAATACGCCACAACGGCATCCGCATCTTGCTCATTCATGTTGTAAACAACCATTTTTCTTCCGTTTGGTGCCCAAGGCACGGGTGACATCAGTACTGCCTTAACATAACCTTCTCCCCTGCGGTCGATAACTTTGGTCAGTTCGGGTGCATAGTAGCCTCCTTCTCCCATAATGGTGTGACAACCCATACAATTGTTGTGTTCCCAAATTTCTTTTCCTCTCACGACTTGTTTGTCAATGGCCTTGTAATTGGTCTGATCATTTCTGGGCATAAACGAATAAACAGTCAATCCTATAAAGATTAAAAAGGTGACTAATGTTCCTCCCAGAAAAAATGCCCGTGCTTGTGATTTTGAAAGCATAATAATCTGTTTTTTTTAGTTAGTAAAAATTTGATTTTTTAATAAAGGATAAATTTGTCTTTTATTTAAATGCAAATATAAAGGATATTTTTGTCTTTTATTATAATAATTCTCATTTATTTTTATTTTTTTTCTACATATTTATTTTACACCATAATATATATAATGGCGAACAAAATTTTCAATTAGATAAGTTTTCAACAGCAAAATGTTCTTAAGTCCTTATCAAAATATGATAAAAATCATGTTCCAATTTTTCAATTAGTCGTAAAATTATAAAGTCAAAAAAAGAAGATACCTAAATCTCATTCATTTCTTTTTCAATTATTTAAACGAAATAAAAAATAATATATTTAATTAAAGATAAATTTGTCTTTTATTAAAATACTACCTATTTTTGTATTCTAAATTTTAATTATAAAAACAAAGACTATGGAAACTTTAGAAAAAATTACAATAGGTGAATATGTAGCAAAAGACTTTAGAACAGCAGCTTTATTTTCAAAATATGGCATCGATTTTTGTTGCAATGGTAACAGAAGCATTGAAGAAGCATGTGAGAAAAAATCAGTTAATCCTGAAGATTTATTACAGGAAATTGAAACCGTTTTATCGTCAAAAAGTGATTCTGGAATCGATTTCAATTCATGGCCGATTGATTTATTAGCCGATTATATAGAAAAAACGCATCACCGTTATGTTTCAGAAAAAACACCAACACTGCTTCAATTTTTGGACAAATTAAGCAGAGTGCATGGAGCCAATCATCCGGAGTTACTTGAAATAAATGAACTATTTAAAGGATGTGCTGGAGAATTGGCACAGCACATGAAAAAAGAAGAGCTGATTTTGTTCCCTTTTATCAAAAAAATGGTTCATGCTACTATTTCGGATCAATTGATTGAGCAGCCTCATTTTGGAACAGTTGAAAACCCAATCTCCATGATGATGCACGAACACGATGCCGAAGGGGAACGTTTTAGAAGAATAGCAGCATTAAGCAATAATTACACACCGCCTGCAGATGGATGCAACACTTATAAAGTAACGTTTGCCATGCTACAGGAATTTGAGGCCGATTTACACAAACACATCCATTTGGAAAATAATATTTTATTCCCAAAAGCAACCAAGCTCGAAAAAGATTTTTCGGCACAATCATAAAACCAATGTCAAACACTAAAAACCAACAACTATGGGAAATTATGTCATCAAAAGAAATGGAAAATACAAACCATTTGAAAGTTATAAAATCAAAGATGCGATTGAAAAAAGCTTCAAGAGTGTCTCTATAGTTGTTGATGAAAGTGTTTTTGAAAGCATCATCATCCAGCTCGAAAATGAGGAAGTATGGGCTGTCGAAGAAATTCAGGACTTAATTGAAAAGAAATTATACGAGAAAAATTACTTCGATGTAATGCGTTCTTTCATGTTGTTTCGACACACCCGAAAATTACAGCGCGAACATGTGCAAGGATTGAATGATGACACCACTTATGTAGATAGTACGCAAACCATTCAGGAATATGTTGAACAAACCGATTGGCGCATAAATGCCAATGCTAATACCTCTTATTCTAATGCAGGATTGGTTAACAATGTGGCGGGAAAAATTATAGCCAATTACTGGTTGGATAAAGTCTATACCAAAGAAGAAGGTTATGCACACCGCAATGGTGACCTCCACATTCATGATTTGGATTGCCTTACCGGTTATTGTGCGGGTTGGAGTTTACGTGTGTTGCTTAATGAAGGTTTCAATGGTGTGAGAGGTCGTGTAGAAAGCAGACCCCCATCCCATTTTAGAGAAGCTTTGGGGCAAATGGCTAATTTCCTTGGAATTTTGCAAAGCGAATGGGCAGGAGCTCAAGCCTTCAGTTCTTTTGACACTTATCTTGCTCCATATGTTTTCAAAGATAATTTAGGTTTTGATGACGTTTTAAAAGCCGTTAGAGGTTTTGTTTACAACCTCAATGTTCCTGCACGCTGGGGACAATCTCCTTTTACCAACATCACTTTGGATTGGATTGTTCCAGATGATTTAAAAACACAGATTCCGACAAAAAATGATCATCATATTTTTGAAAATAACATTACTTCAGATTTATTGGTGAGAGCCAAAAGAAGAGGAGTATCCAAAGTAACGGATTTACGTTACGAACATTTCCAAAAAGAAATGAACCTCATTAACAAAGCCTATTATACGGTTATGACCGAAGGCGATGCCAATGGACAACCGTTTACCTTTCCAATTCCAACGGTGAATATCACCGAAGCATTTGATTGGGATGGAGAAAACACCGATTTACTTTTTGAAAATACAGCCAAAATCGGTTCTTCCTATTTTCAAAATTTCATAGGAAGCCAATATATTTTGGATGAAAATGGTAATCAGATTGAAAATGAGAATGCATACAAACCAAATGCAGTTCGCTCTATGTGCTGTCGTCTACAACTTGATTTACGTGAATTGCTGAAACGTGGAAATGGTCTTTTTGGAAGTGCCGAGATGACAGGAAGCATTGGCGTGGTGACCATCAACATGGCGCGTTTGGGTTATTTGAACAAAGGAAATAAAGAAAAGTTGTATACCCAATTGGATTCACTTTTATATATCGCCAAATCAACTTTGGAGAAAAAAAGGGTGTTTATTCAGGAGATGTATGACCGAGGATTGTATCCGTACACCAAACGTTATTTGCAACATTTCAGAAACCACTTTTCGACTATTGGAGTGAACGGAATGAATGAAATGATTGAGAATTTTACCAATAGTGAAGATACTGTAACCTCCGAAACCGGTATTGAATTTGCCTCTGGAATTCTGGACCATATCCGTAATCGAATGAAAGAATTCCAAGAAGAAACCGGAAATCTATACAATCTCGAAGCCACTCCTGCCGAAGGAACTACTTATCGTTTTGCTAAAGAAGACAAAAAACGGTATGCCGACATTATTCAGGCGGGACAGCAAGAAAATATTTATTACACAAACAGTTCTCAAATTCCAGTAGATTTTACACAAGATCCATTCGAAGCTTTGATGCTACAAGATCAATTGCAATGCAAATACACTGGCGGAACGGTTCTCCACCTGTACATGAGCGAAAAAATAAGCTCACCGGAAGCCTGCAAACAGTTTGTCAAAAAAGTGATTACGAATTTCAGATTGCCTTATATTACAGTAACGCCAGTGTTTAGCGTGTGTCCAGTACACGGCTATTTAAACGGAGAACACGAGTATTGCCCAAAATGTGATGAAATTATAATTGAGGAAAAAGCGAAATTCCAAAAGGTTTAAAAGTTTAAATGTTTAATATGGTTTAAAGTTGTTTAAACCAAGAGTTCAACAATTCGTTATTGATTGGATATCCTGCAAGGTTTTTTCCGAAACCTTGTAGGTATAAATGCCAATAAAAAGACACCTACAAGGTCAAGTAAAAGACCTTGCAGGAACATCAAACAAATTCAATTTTATACTTCTAAACCATCTTAAACATTTAAACTTATAAACATTTTAATCCCTTAAACAACCATAAAAAAATGAAACTAACAACAAACCAGATTCTAGAACAAAATCAAGAATTACGCACCAAGTGTTTGGTGTACACACGAGTAATGGGCTACCACAGACCCGTAGAAAGTTTTAACATAGGAAAAAAAGGTGAACACAGACAACGAACTCATTTTACAGAAGGAAAGTGTTGCTAAGCCTATTTATAGCTTAACCCCTTTTACATTATTGGATTACCCACATAAATCAGCTTGTATACTTTGGTTTGCAGGCTGTAATATGCGGTGTCTTTATTGCTACAATCCCGAAATTGTTTTTGGGAAAGGAACCATCTCGTTTGAAAAAGCGCTAGATTTCCTGAAAAGCAGAAAAAAGTTGCTAGATGCTGTCGTTTTTAGCGGAGGTGAATGTTTGTTGCATAAAAAGAGTATTTCATTTATCAACGAAGTCAAAAAAATGGACTTTTTGGTCAAAATTGACACCAATGGTTCACAACCCAAAGTCCTAAAAGAGCTTATCATAAAAGAACTTATCGACTATGTGGCGCTTGATTTTAAGGCAATGCCTGTAAATTTCGAAAAGATAACACAATCCAAACTTTTTATTCCCTTCGAAAAGTCATTACTTTTATTACTTCAAAGCGGAATTCCATTTGAAGTACGAACAACCGTGCATTCCGAATTGTTAGTCAAAAATGACATTCAAGAGATGATTTCCTATTTGGAAAAAACAGGATATATCGGAAATTATTATATCCAACATTTTGTGAATGGAGCGCCGACCATTGAGAAACTCGGACATTCGTTCAAGGACTTAGAAAAAGAAAAGCTTTCAACAGAAAAAATTAAAGTGCATTTTAGAGGATAATTATGAGAAAGAGTTGGATTTTAGTATGTTTTATTAATTTTTTTATTGCTTCGCTAATGGGATTATTGCTTCGATGGATGTATGTTGCACCTATCGAAGGCGTTAATTTTCAGTTTTTGATGCATGGACATTCGCATGTTGCGATGTTAGGCTGGGTGTATTTGATGCTGTACTGTTTGATATTTCATTTTTTTGTTCCAAAAGAAGCGCAACAAAAACCCATTTACAACCGATTATTTTGGGTAACGGAACTCGCCGTCGTGGGAATGATGATTGATTTCCCGGCACAGGGATACGCTTTTGCATCCATCCTCTTTTCTACATTGCATATTTTTTGCAGTTATTATTTCTGTTATTTGATTTGGAAAGATGCTAAACCTGCCACTTTTCCAGAAAAAAGAATGTTGCGAACCGCTTTGTTTTTTATGATTTTCTCCACATTGGGAGTTTGGTGTTTAGGTCCTGCTGTTGGGATTATGGGAAAAGCAAGTGCCTTTTATCAAATTGCTATTCAGTTTTTCCTTCATTTTCAATTTAATGGATGGTTCATGTTTGCGGTTTTGGCTTTGTTTTTCAAACAATCAAAAATAAATATTGAAGAGAAAAAATTCCGCGAGTTCTATAATTTATTTGTTACAGCAACGGTGTTAACGTTGGCTTTGCCTGTGAGTTGGTCTCTTTCTAATCCTATTTTTTATTGGATAAATGCCATAGGAGTCACAATACAATTAATTTCATTTATTCTTTTTGTCCTACTCATCCAACCTCATTTCCAAGATTTCTTTGCTCCACTCTCCCCTTTAGAAAAAACGGTATACCGATTTGCTTTATGTTCATTAGCCTTAAAAATTATCATTCAATTGGTTGTTTTGGTTCCTGAGTTGGCACAGGTATCCCATGAAATTCGGAATTTTGTAATTGGATACATCCACTTGACGATGCTAGGAATTATAACTGGTTTTCTGTTTGGATTTGCGTTTCAAAATGGCTTTTTGAACTCGGAAAATACCCTTCAAAAATGGGGTATCAAGATTTTCCTATTGGGTTTTGTAGCAACCGAAATTCTTTTATTTCTACAAGGCACTTGGTTATTTCTGCAAAGTGGAGCATTCCCCAATTATTATCAAAATTTGTTTTTGTCAAGTATCTTTTTACCCGCAGGCCTTTTGATGCTGACAATCGGAATTTCATTTAAAAATAAACAACCTTAATTTTCAAACATATAAGTCATATAAGTTTTAAAAAAGCATTTAAATTAGAACCTGAAAAGTAAAAAATAAGCTAAAAACAGTCCATAAAAGCCTATTTTGAGCATACTTAAATGAACTTTGATTTAACTTATTTCATTCAACTAAAAAAACTTATATGACTTATATGTTTAAAAATTAACCCCTAAACTTAAATCAAAAATTATATGAGCCATCATTTATTGTTAATTATTCATCTTTTGTGCGCGAGTATTTGGGTAGGCGGTCATTTATTACTCGTATTTAGTCATTTGCCTCAAGCCCTGAAGGACAAAAATCAAAATATAATCCTCGACTATGAACGAAAATACGAACCGGTGGGAATGACAGCTTTGATTTTGTTGGTGGTCACCGGAATTATGATGGCTTATAAATATGGCGTAAGCATTGAATATTGGTTTCATTTTGCTGCACCAATCGAAAAAGTGGTTTCCACAAAATTGCTTTTGCTTTTGCTGACCGTGCTTTTTGCATTGAGCGCACAATTTCGAGTATTACCAAAACTAAAAAACAATCCCGATAAATTGCCCGAAATGACTTTTCATATTATATCTGTCACCTTTATTGGTGTTTTGATGCTTATTGTTGGGTCTTTTGTGCGTTTTGGTGGATTTTAATATCCTAAAGTTCATAAGTTAACGGCAATTCGTTTTCAGCAGTTGCTTGCGTGAGGGGTTGCAGTGGAGCTCTTTTTTTATCACGCTTTTTTGCGGGATAAAAAAAAGCGTGAACGTAAAACCCGACCCGTAGTTTTTACGGAGGGGCACGCCCAAAAAATGAAAATTTTGATTAAAAAACACCTAAACCTTTCCCCTTATTACTATGGGGAATAAAACTTATTTCTTAAATTTGTAAAAAACCGATTATGTTTTCCAAAACCTGCGAATACGGCATTCGAGCCACGATTTTCATAGCTTCAGAATCTTATCAGAACAAAAGAGTTGGACTCAAAGACATTGCCAAAAAAATAGATTCACCTGAAGCTTTTACGGCCAAAATTCTTCAAATTTTATCAAAAGACAACATTATCAATTCCATAAAGGGAGTTGGAGGCGGTTTCGAAATTCCTCGAGAGACGATGAAAGAGATCAAACTGGCTCAAATAGTAAATGCCCTGGAAGGCGACCGCGTTTTTACGGGTTGTGGTCTAGGTCTGACACATTGCTCCGAAGACCATCCGTGCCCGATGCATGAGAAATTCAAATCTATTCGAAACGAATTAGCTTTTATGCTCGAAAATACGAATCTGGAGGAATTAGCTTTAGGAATTAAGACCGGAGATACTTTTTTGCGATACTAATAAAAAGTAATCTTATATTTACATGATATTTTTTAAGTAACTGAACTTAAACCAATTTATCATGAATAAATCTAAGCAATCCAATTTAAACACTTTTTTAAAAGTAGATTACAAAGAAGACAATAGCATTTGGCTAACCAATAGTTTGACACTTCGAAAAATTATTGGTGTTTTGGGAATGGCGATGCCCTTACTTTTATTTATATTCCTATACCTTGACAATGGGCTGCAGCATCCTCTAGAATCCGTTAGCCATTATTATTATACACGAGTGAGTGGCATTTTTGTTATTATCTTAAGCCTATTGGCCTTTTTTCTGATTGTTTACAAAGGCAAAGAACCGATTGATTTCTATATTTCCCTATTCGCTGGAATTTTTGCGCTTTTGGTAGTTTTATTTCCAACAAATAATATCACGGAAATATGTGGTGATACTACCAAAAAATATGCTGTTACGATTCTACCAAACAGTGATTTCAGAGTTTATTTTCATTACACATCTGCGGCATTATTTTTTTTATGCCTATCCTATATGTCTTTCTTTTTGTTCACTAAATCAGACCAATCACCAAGCGAAAGAGGAACAAATAAAATCATTCGAAATCGCATTTACAGAACTTGTGGTGTTTTGATGCTTTTGGCTTTACTTACATTATTTGCAGGTTCCCTTAAAATAATTCATCCAAGCTATTTTAAAACATTTTCATTGACCTTCTGGATGGAAACCTTGGCCATTGAAAGTTTTGGTTTTGCTTGGTTAGTCAAAGGCGAAACGTTGTTTAAAGATTAATGGCTATATTCTAAAATAAATAGCACCTAATTTTAACCATATAAGAAATATAAGTTCATTTAAGTTAGAATGTAAAACAGCAACAACTTATATTTCTTATATCGCAAACCCTTTCACGACAGTGTTTTATTTGTTATGTATTTATAGGGTGCAAAAGTTAATTAGCTGTTTATTTTTGAATTAAGCGATATTAATTAACAATCGTTTACCTTAATTTTATTTTAACCTTTTTAATTAATCTGCTATATTTACTTAAAAATATTTCTGTTCTGCTTTTTTTATACAGACTAAAAATCAACAGGGAAAATGAATATCACTTGTAAAAACTGCCATCAAACTTTCAAAGGACATTATTGCAGCAATTGTGGGCAAACTGCAGAGACTCATCCTATAAACCTGCACTTTTTATGGCATGATATTCAAAAAGGTCTTCTTCATTTTGACAATGGAATAGCCTATACAGCCAAGCAACTGTTCACTAGGCCAGGTCACTCGATTCGAGAATTTATAGAGGGAAAAAGGGTGAAACATTTCAAACCCATTTCTCTAGTGATGGTATTGGCAACAGCCTATTTAGCTTTAATTCATTTGCTTCACATTGATTTAATCGTAAATACAAGTAGCCCTGTCGACCCCGACTCCCATATTGATGCTGTAAAAATTGGAGAATGGCTACAAGCTCATTTTGCCTGGATTACGCTAGCCTTTATACCCATACATACAATCGGCACTGTTATTGCTTTTAGAAAACAAGGCTATAATTTTTTTGAGTATTTTGTCCTCAATACATACAAGGCGGCACAAAAGTTATATGTCACTATACTATTCATCCCGGTACTTTATTATTACAGCGGGGCTCCTGCAATCAATACAGTAACCAGAATACTTCTTCTCATTGATTTTGTCTTGTATTTTTGGACCAATGAACAATTTTTTAATCATTTGTCAAAAACAAAAACATTCTTTTTAACACTATTAACCCACTTGATCTTCTGGTTTATAGTGATTTTGATTGCTGTCATTGTGTTGCTTATTGTGAACAAAGGATAAACTAAAATCCAAAAAAAAAGACTTGAGTTACATCAAGTCTTTTTCATTATGAAACTATTATTATTTAAACTGCTATTGCCACTTGTTCCGGAATACAAAGATCAATCAGTTCCTCTTTATATTGTTTCAATTGATTTTCAATTTTTTCTTTACTTTTCTCAAACCAATTATTGGATGCAATTAATGATTGGTAATATTCAATCCCTTCGTTCAAATTGCTCTTGAAAGCTTTCAGTTTCTTTGCTTGAGGTGCCGTGATTTGCTCCGAAAACTCATTGATTTCATTTTTTAGATAATCCATGTACATTTTCAATTCATTGATAATTACATTCGGACGCTCTTTGTTTCCAAGTACGGAAGCATTTCCATAAATGTGTTTTACCATATCCAAAAGCGAAACTTCTTTTTCAAAATAGGCTAAATTGGGACCTGGACAAATAACAACTCCTTGGGACTGCCCTTTTATTTTAATGTTGTTTTCAAGATAAGAGGCATTGGCCAAACCTACACAAAGACACGATTTCTCGGTAATACTGTTTTTCTTTTTATCAAAAGCTTCTTTAGACAATGAATCTTTTACAGCATCCAATTCGTCTAATTTTAAATCTTGGTATTTTTTAGATGCGGGACACATCCCTTTTGGACCATATTCTTTGCTCAAAGCCAAGAATTTTTTCGGGCAAGAACTTCCTGCTTTTTCTTCCTCAATACGTTTTTGCTTAAAAAACTCGTTTGTTGTTCCTTTCACTGCATTAAATGGAATTCCCAATGGCGAAATATGACTCAAATAAAAATCGTCTTCTTTGGCTTTTTCTAATAATTTTCTAGTTGCAGAGTCCACAGAAGTAGCTTCGGGAACTAATAAAAATGGGGAGCCCCAGCCAACAGAATCTACTTGGTAATGTTCCAATAAAAAATCATGTTCTTCGGCCGTTCCTACACCACCTTGTACAGTAATTTTTAATTCTAATGGTGTTTCAGGAATATGCAATCCTTTTATTTCTAATGCTTTAACCATCAACTCGTGAGCCGATTGTATTAATTGCTCTTTCTTTTGTTTGAATTCTTCAAGAATAGGTCCCAGCAAATATCCATCAGTTGCAAAGGCGTGACCTCCACAATTTAGTCCTGATTCTATTCGGTATTCTGAAACCCAAAGCCCTTTTTTGGCCAAGAAATTTCCTTGTATCATCGCTGAACGAAAATCGCTTACTTTCAGGATAATTTTCTTTTGTAATTTATTATTGGCATCTGGATAAAAAACAGGAAAGTTTTCAAAATAAGCATATAATCTAGGATTCATTCCTGCCGAAAGCACTACTGAAGATGATAAATTACTATTGGCAAAACCACGAAGAGAAGCATGCGCATCATTAAATTCTACCGGCAATTGTTCATTTTTAATAAAATTGTCTTTATCGACTTTGGTCATAATATTGACATCAATTTCTCCAGGAGATAAGTTTTCTTCAAGGTAATTCTTGATCGTATCTTTAAAAGCAATTCCGTTGTCGACTAAATCTTGCAGTCCTTTTTTAATTTCCGATTTATTAGGCAACATTGCTATATAATTCTCCAAAGCCTGTTTACTTTCAGCTAATTCTATTTTGAATTTTTCAAATTTATCTTTTACAATAGTGTCCATCAAATTCAAATAAGAAGTAACACGTTCAGCACGATAATCATGAATCTTTTCTGTGATTTCCTGATAAGGTATTTTGAATTTTTCGCTATAAAAAGCATTCATTCTTTCAATCAAATCGTCATCTATAATAGAGACAACAGATGAAATTCCATATTGTGCCACACGTATCGGACTATCAATAGTATAGGCCAATCCCATCACCGGAATATGGAAAGTATGTAGTTGTTTTTTGGTCATCATAGGTATAAAATTGGTTTATTAAACTTTATGCAAATATCACCATACAAATTTGCTTAAAAGCTGATAAATGTCATAGTCACATGAAACATATTGCAATAGATTTGCGGGTTGCGAAAACCACAAAGGCAATTTTTTTAACAAAAACATTTTTTTTGAATCTTTTAGAAAGCCTATAGAAACGTGTAGCTTCAAAGTTTTACCTTATATTTGCATAGAAATTAATCTTCAATTAAAAAACACCATTAAAGTTTTTAAAAAATGAAAAGTCTTAAAGAACGTATATTGGCATTGAAAAAAGAAAAAAATGCGGTAATCTTAGCGCATTATTATCAAGAATCCGATATTCAAGATGTGGCAGATTATGTAGGAGACAGTTTGGGACTTTCCCAAGAAGCAATGAAAGTAGATGCCGATATAATCCTTTTCGCAGGAGTTCACTTTATGGCCGAAACCGCCAAAATATTAAACCCTAGCAAAAAAGTAATTTTACCTGATTTGAAAGCAGGTTGTTCCCTAGCCGAATCATGCCCTGCCCCTTTATTCAAAGAGTTTACAGAAGCACACCCTGACCATATAGTTATAACTTATGTAAACTGTTCAGCCGAAGTAAAAGCATTGACAGACATTGTGGTTACTTCCTCTAATGCGGTAAAAATTGTAGAATCTATACCAAAAGACAAACCCATTATTTTTGCTCCAGATAAAAATTTAGGAAAATATGTAATGGAACAAACGGGTAGAGAAATGCTACTTTGGGACGGTTCTTGCGTGGTTCACGAAGCTTTTTCTTTAGATAAATTAATCGCTTTGTACAAACAAAATCCAGATGCTCAAATCATTGCGCACCCAGAATCCGAAACGCATATCCTAAAAACAGCCAACTATATTGGTTCTACCGCAGGGATGATCAATTATGTAAAAACCAATCCAAGCAACAAATTTATCGTAGCAACTGAAGCTGGTATTTTGCATAAAATGAAACAGGAGGTTCCTAATAAAATACTGATTCCAGCACCTTCAAACGAGGATAATACCTGTGCTTGCAGCGAATGTGGATACATGAAAATGAACACCCTTCAAAAAGTATACGATTGCTTACTAAATGAAACTCCAGAAATTAATGTTCCGGATGACATTAGAGAAAAAGCATTAATCCCTATCGAACGCATGCTCGAATTATCTTAATAATGATTACAACCAATTATTTAATTATAGGTTCTGGTGTTGCAGGTCTGACATTTGCCCTAAAAATGGCCAATCGTTTTCCTGAGAGAACCATCACCATTATCACCAAAGCAAACGCAGACGAGTCTAACACCAAATACGCACAAGGCGGTATCGCAATTGTTACCGATAAAACGGAAGATTCGTATCAAAAACACATTGAGGACACTCTGATTTGTGGGGACGGATTGTGTGACGAAACTGTAGTTAAAATGGTTGTTACTGAAGGCCCCAAACGATTAAAAGAACTTATTGAATGGGGTGCTCAATTTGACAAAAATTCCAAAGGTACTTTTGATTTAGGCAAAGAAGGAGGCCATTCTGAAAACAGAGTGGTGCACCATAAAGACCAAACAGGTCATGAAATTCAACGTGCCATTTTGGAACAAGTAATGCAAAAAGAAAACATTACCGTTCTGGACCATCACTTTGCGTTGGAATTAATTACACAAAACAATCGATGCATAGGTGCTTATGCCCTTGACGAAAAGACAAACGAGGTAATCACTTATCAATCTGATTTTACTTTACTTGCCACCGGCGGAATTGGACATCTATACGGACATACCACCAACCCTATTATTGCTACTGGAGACGGAATTGCGATGGCGTATCGTGCCAATGCTCTAATCCAGGATATGGAATTTATACAATTTCACCCAACTGCTTTATTTGACAATACAGGGGGTTCCAAATTTTTGATATCCGAGGCTGTTCGTGGTTTTGGTGCTCGTTTGAGAACCAAGAAAGGGGAATTATTCATGCTCAATTACGATGCAAGAGGTGATTTGGCTTCGAGGGATATTGTTTCTCAAAGCATCGATTTGGAACTCAAAAAATCGGGTGATGAATGCGTTTATTTAGATTGTACGCACTTGGACATGGAAGGGTTCAAAAACCATTTTCCAATGATTTACAAACATTGTAAAAAAGTAGGTATCGATCTTGAAACCGAATGGATTCCAGTGGTTCCAGCACAGCATTATCTGTGTGGCGGAATAGTGGTTGACATCAATGGAAAAACATCAATCGAAAATTTATACGCTTGCGGCGAATGTTCCAGAACAGGTTTACATGGTGCCAATAGACTGGCTTCAAACTCCTTGCTAGAAGCTTTGGTGTATTCGGATAAAATATACCATTACTTAGCCGAAAATCCTTTTATCGAACCAAAAACAGCCAGCATCATTCCAAGATGGCCCATTCAATCGAAAATAAAAATCGCTCCCGAATACATCGCCCAAACCAAAGCAAAATTGCAACTCTTAATGAGACAAAATGCGGGAATCGTTCGATTTGACTCTGATTTATTGAAAGCCAAAGAAGCACTTAAAAGCTTACAAAACGAAATCGATGAAAAAATTCAAAATCATCTTGTTTGTACTGATTTATACGAACTGAATAATATGATTGACATTGGAAACCTTATCGTTCAGCAATCGATTGACCGTCATGGCAATTGTGGTGGATTTGTAAAGTATGAAACAAAGGATATTAAACAATAAAACGTTTAAAAATAAATTTAAAAAAGTCTCTTAGCAATATAGTTGAGAGACTTTTTTGGTTTGTTTTGAAAATGAAATAGAATTTTTTCTCCATAATCCAATACCAAAATATTGGGACGATACAAAATTTAAAAAAGATCAAAGAAAACTACTTTGCCTCACTAAGTCTTTTTTCATCTTCCGTTGTTGGCTTACCGGTAGCATTCGGCTGACCTTTTCCAGTCGTGATTAGGTTCTTTAAACTTTGCTGAATGTATTGTGTCCAGGCATTACTGCAAATCTCATAACATTCAAATTCTGGCACCAATCCATGATGTGTAACACGTATTTCTGTTTTGTTGTCTTTCTCAGAAATTTCAAAACTCATTTTGGTTCCAGTCCATTCGCTTCTGTCTTTGGTAAACTTAAAATAGTTGTACTTCACGAACCAAACCACTTTTTTGTTTGGAATCACTTCAATCAATTTGATTTGGCAATAATGAACATCTTCATAATGGTATGTAAATTCATCATTAAGTTTCTCGGTATCACCTTCAATTTCTTCGGACCACCAACCACGCACATTAGTGATGGCTTTGAATACTACTTCGGGAGTTTGATCAACTAATAGCACAGTTGTAAAATCTGACGTCTCCATTGCTATATGATTTAAAAGTTAATTATGTCAAATTTAATCCTAAATATCAATCAGTTACAAATAAATACAACCATTTTCAGACAATTGGTTTGGACAATCTTGCTTTTTGTTTTTTATCAAAAAAGACTATCAGCACATCTTACCATACTAATCATCATAATTTTTCTTCCGTTCCATCTCGTCCTTTATTCTTTTGTTGACATCTACTTTTGCACCCCTCAAAACATAAATAGAGATTTCGGGCTCTCTGGCAAACTTGTTGATTCTTTTTCCTGCCAAATAAACCGTGTCAAATAATAGAATTTCTCTTTTTCTTTCTTTGTCATCGTCATCATCCTCTTTTACCAAAATAACATCTTTGATTTTTTTATCTACGCGAATCCAATTAACATAATCAGCATTGAAGGAATGTGCGATTACTTTTTTATTTTTAGAATAATAATTGATTGCTCCAGCCTGTCCGTAATTATCGCAAAGAATTAAGGTGTGCTCCAAATCAGGCAGTGTTGCCGAAACCGAATCCACTTTCACTGCCAATTCTTTCCAGCCTAGCATATCAGCAAAATCTTGTGGCAACAAATGGTCCTTCCCATCTTCCCATCGAAGCAAACCATACTTCTGGTACGTTTTGGCATGTTCCACTACGTATTCGGGGCTTTTGTTTGGAAAAAAGGCTTTGTACATCGGAATAAAAAGTAGTATTGGCAATAGAATTAAAACAGGTTGCAAATATCTTTTCCACCCCTCTTTTAATTGGCTAGCCAAATAAACGGAACCGAAAGAAATATAAATTGGATAAAGCCCAATGGCATAATAATCTTTGGCTTTGAAATACATAAAAACAGCCAATGTAAAAACGAGACTCCAAAAGAACAGTTTGTATTTTTGAAACGGTTTGTACAATAACAAAGCTAATAAGCCAAATACAATAACAAAAAAAGAACCAATAAAAAAGAGCACTTGTGATTTTAAAAATTCCAATCGGTCAACATTTACTAACTGCGTTTCCGCTAATTCTTTTAAATGATGAATTACCGGAAAACCGTTTGTGTATTGCCATAAAAGATTTGGCATAATTAAGAGCAAGCCCAAAACAAATGCAATATACAATTTGGACTGGACAAAGATTTTGCGTTCTTCTGTCAATAAAATGGCAGGAATCAATCCAATAATCAAAAATCCAATGTTGTATTTATTCAGAAAACCAAAAGCAAATACAATTGCCCCGATGAAAAACCATTTGGAATTTTTGGAATTGATGTATTTGATTAAAATAAAATAAAAAGTGGTCCAACATAACACATCAAAAGAATTGGGCTGATATAAAGTGTTCAGTCTTAAAAGTGCTGAGAAAAATACGCAGGTTGCACCCAAAATTAAGGCAAACAAACTACCTTTTAATTCTTCGATTGCTTTCCATACTACAACAATCGTCAAGGCACCAAATAAGGAAGGGAAAAACTTGATCCAAAAGACTGAATTTCCAAGAAGATAAATTATATAAGAAATCCAAGATGTAAAAGGTGGTACCGATAGATATCCCCAAGCCAAATGATGGGCTTGGTCAAGGTGCAAATATTCATCCCGCTGCAAATCGTAGTCAGAGCTTATTAATGAATATTGCAAAATAAATTTCAGTATGATAAAACCGAATAATAGTAAAGTTTTTTTGTTCATTGAGGTTCATTTATTATGCTAGTCGTACTATCAATTTGATTAAAAATATGTAATCAAACTTGTTATAAATTATGACATAAATATAACGGATTTCAACTACAATAAAAGAACTTGTTATGAAAAGGATTTATCTCTCGTTTTTCCAAAATATCTTGTAAGCTGCGTGAGGGATTACTTCACTATATATTTATTCTCATTTGTGTTCAGTGAATTTCATTTGAAATAAGCTACCGAAGTAGCATGGATAGCCCGACCCCTCGGAAAAAAGGGGCTGAGTAAGCGGCACTATAAATAAGCCCCTTTGTTCTGCGGGGTCACGCCCAAATTATCTCTAATAAAAAATCCCAGTCGTTAAACAGGGATTGTAATGAATAAGAGATTTTATAGCATTATTTTTGTTGCGGCTTATTTCCTGAAGGAAGGTAATACAACCAGCTAAAGCCTATTAAAAACAAGATTAACGAGGCAATAAATGCTGGTATTAAAATTTCTTTATTATTTTCTAAAGCGTTGTTCAACGAGGCATACAACAACCAAATCTGAATGGTGACATTCAAAATCAATATGAATATCAAGGTCGAAAGGATGTTGTTCAGCTTGTTGGGATTCGCTTGATTTTGACTGGTTCTAAAGGTACTCATAGTTTTCTTTTGTTAACGATTATTGGTTTTCAGTTTTTAGTTTTTAGTATAAACGGATAACTAAAAACAGACAACTGATAACTTTTTAAACTGCATGTTCTTCGTGATGGGATGCTTTGACATAAATATCATTTTCCTTAAAAAAAACTTCCAAACTCGGCAATGCTCTTGGCGGAGGACCTCCCAAAACATCTCCAGTCTTGGCATCAAATGAGCCTTCGTGACATGGACAATGAATAATTCCGGTGCCGGGTTTGTAAAATACGGAACATGATAAGTGTGTACATTTTTGCTCATACGCTTTGAAATCACCACTTTCGAGATGAATCAATATATACGGTATGGTGCTTCCTTCAATTACAAAAGCACGGGTGCCACCAACAGGAACCTCATCTTTCTTGCATACAAAATGCTCTCCCTCGACTTCTTCTTTGGGAAGCAAATAGGCTTTGGCGGCTACGAGTCCGCTGCCAACCATCAGTCCACCCGAAACCAGGGTTAGGAATTTGGCAAAATCACGACGGCTTACATTGGTCGCCTGTTGTTTCAGGATTGGAAAGTCTTTCTTCCAGTTTTTATTTAAATTATCTTCTTTTGACATAAGACACTTATCTGTTATCGGTTATCTGTTTTTAGTTTTTAGCGTACTGCGAAGTTCCCCCTTCGGGCGTTGTTAAGGGGCCACTAGTATATAATCAACTCCGTGCTTCCTTTCGGCATCATGATATTCACCTTGGTGTTGACAATTTCTTTACCAAAAATGAAAGTATTGATAGGCGTGCTGTTCGGACGCATTTCCTCTATTTCGGTTCTTGTACCGAAAAACAAAGCACCGCTTGGACAAACTGTTGCACACATTGGTTTTTTGCCAATGCTGGTTCTGTCGTAACACATCGTGCATTTCATCATCAAGTCATAGGACTCTTCTTTTTTCGGCACGCCAAACGGACAGGCCAATACACAATTCGAACACCCAATACATCTTTCGGTATTGGCGGTATGCACGATTCCGTTTTCGTCTTTCGAAATCGCATCCGCAGGACACACATTCGCACATACCGGATCATCACAATGCATACACACTTGTACGGTGGTTTGCACAGTCGAAGCCCGATCTACATAATTCACGTGAATCAAGGATTCTTGACCATTGGTTTCACATTCGGCGCAAGCCATTTCACAGGCTTTACAGCCAATGCAACGTTGCATATCTACAAAAAATTCCTCGTTTTTATTGAAACTGGTGTAATTCATACTTCTTTTTTATAGATTAAACACTTGCATACGCTGTTGATTCTTTGGAGGGAGCCGCTATTTCCTTGAGTGGTTCCAAATGGCAGGCACATACCTTGAACTCTGGAATTTTGGAAATCGGGTCTAATGTTCCCGGTGTTAACTGGTTGGCCGATTTTTTACCCGACCAGTGGTATGGTATAAAAACAGTATCCTCTCTAATGGTTTCCACAATATTCGCAGGAAAAATTCCTTCTCCGCGTCGGGTGGAAACTTTTATTAATTCTCTTTGTTTGATTCCATATTGTTGAGCTAATTTAGGATGAATCTCCAATAATGGCTCTGGATATTGATCGACCAATTTACCTATTCTACGGGTTTGGGTACCGCTCAAATATTGTGACACTACACGGCCTGTTGTCAAAATCACAGGATAATCCGCATCGGTCACTTCGCCCGGAAGCTTGTACGGAGCGGCGTTAAAATGTGCTTTCCCATCAGGTGTTTTGAATTTTCTGTCTTCCCATAAACGAGGTGTTCCGGGATGACCGATTTCTGGACATGGCCAAAAAACACCCATTTCGTCTTCAATTCTTTTATATGTAATTCCGTAATAATCGGCAGTTCCACCTTTAGAAGCCACACGTAATTCGTTGAAAATAGCTTCACTATTCTCATACGTAAATTTATCTTTCACGCCCAAACGTTTGGCCAATTCCAAAATAATTGAAGTATCAGTTCTAGCCATTCCCGGAGGCGTTACCGCTTGACGGATGCGTATCACTCTTCCTTCTGCAGATGTTGTAGTTCCTTCCTCCTCTTCCTGCAACGAACCAGCCAACACAATATCGGCGTGGCGTGCAGTTTCATTCAAGAAAAAGTCAATACAAACGTAATATTCCAATTTTTCTAAAGCCTCACGAACATAATTGCTGTTTGGCAAAGACACCAATGGATTGAAACAAATCGATATCAATCCCTTAATTTCTCCACGGTGAATGGCTTCGATGATTTCATAGGCCGAAAGCCCTTTTCCGGGTAAATCTTTCTCGTTGATTCCCCAAACATCCGAAATATACTTGCGGTGTTCCGGATTTTCGATATCCCTGTTTCCCGGCAATTGATCACATTTATGACCGTGTTCTCTACCGCCTTGTCCGTTACCTTGACCCGTAATGGTTCCGTAACCACAATATGGCTTTCCAATTCTTCCTGTTGCCAGTACCAAATTGATGCAACCCACAACATTATCTACCCCTTTGGAATGATGTTCTATTCCACGAGCGTGAAGCAAGAAACTCGTCTTGGCTTTGCCCCATAATTCGGCCGCTTCGCGTATTTTATTTTTGTCAATTCCAGTAACTTCCTCCGCCCATTCCAGGGTGTAATCTTTTACGGCATCTATCGTTTCCTGAAAACCCGAAGTATAATTATCTATAAAATCGTGGTCCAGCATATCGTGATCCACCAAATATTTTAGCATTGCGCCATACAAAGCTGAATCGGTTCCCGGGCGAACATCCAAATGAATATCGGCAGTTCGCGCCAGCGGAATCATCCTTGGGTCAATTACAATAATTTTGGCACCGCGATCACGTGCTTTCCAAATCCAGTGTGTCAGTGTTGGAAAAGTCTCACTGATATTGGCACCAGCCACAATAATCACTTCGGCATACTCCAAATCAGAATAATTATTGGAAGCTCTGTCCAGTCCAAAAGCCTTTTTGTTCCCCGCACCGGCACTCACCATGCACAAACGACCGTTGTAATCCAGGTTCTTGGTTTTAAGAGCCACACGGGCAAATTTTCCAACCAAATAACTTTTCTCATTCGTCAATGAAACTCCCGATAGCATTGAGAACGCATCATTCCCGTATTTTTCCTGAATGCGTTTAATTTCAGAAACCGTTTTGTCCATCGCATCATCCCAAGAAGTAGGTACAAATCCTTGTCCAGGAACGCTTTTCAAAGGACTTAATAAACGGTCTGGGTGGTTATTCTGTAAATAACGCTGAACCCCTTTTGGACACAGTCTTCCTTCGTTAAAAGGAAATTCCATCCACGGTTCGAAACCCACCACTTTATTTTCTTTCACCAACAATTGGATTCCACACTGCATCCCACAAAAACAACAATGTGTCTTCACAGCCTCATCCGGCTCGTCCCTGCCCACATATCCGTCCTTGGGCGCATAATTTAGTGTGGGACCAAAATGCTTTACTATATTCTCCTCTGCTACAGGTAATTTTGCCATTTTATATTTTTTACAATTGTCTGTCTTGTATTTTTCACTTCTAAAATCTAACCTCTAATTTCTTACTTCCCAAATTATCCAAACAAATTTCCCCCTTCCAATCTCGCTTTCAAATGCGCTTGTGCCAATCTAGACCTTTTACCTTCCGGGCTCAAATCCAAATGTGATGTTCCATCTTCGTGAGAGAAATCAAAACCTAATTGTTCGGTAACGGTCTTCAAATCCTGAATATGCAATTTAGTGGCAAACTCCTCTCCTGTATGAGGGCAAACCGCCATTCCCATTTTCATTCCTTGCTTCTTATAAATATGTGCTCCAATTTGAGCCGGACGCTGAATGATATGAAAAAATTTTCCGAAGGGAATCCAAATCAAAAACATGATTACTGTAACAGCGTGCAAAACGGCCAAGAAATCAAACGCAAATCCTTTCATAAATTGGTATGAATATGTCAATCCCAATCCAGTAACCGAAATGGCAATTAGTAAAATAAGTGGCAATAAATCCCCTTCAAATGACTGGGTGGCAATCAAACCCGGATTCGTCAAACGTCTTCTTAAATAATACAGCGACCCAAAAATGACCAAGTAAGATGACCAGTTCAAAGCATGGAAAGTCAAAAAAGCGGTAATGGAATCCAAATTGAAATCCATCACTTTAAACCCGAAAAAATAGGCTTCATATACTGAAATCGTATTAGGTGCCATTGCAAAATTTATCCAGCCAAAAGTGAGTGGTATAGTTATCAAAAATGCAGAAGTGCATCCCACAGCAATCATAAAATGCGCGATCCATCGGTATTTTCCTCTTGGATAAATAAACTTTTGAAAAGCAATATTTTCCACCGATTCCTTAGTTGCAAACCAAAAATGCGAAAACACTTTTCCCGTTATCAAATACGTAATTCCTCGTTTGAAATAAATCCAAGTCGGCGGTCTTTGCAACCAAACCGTATAGCGGTACACAATCCCAAAGAAAGCAAACACAGTCCCAAATAAATAGGTCACAAGTGCAGCATCAAAATTCTGCAGTTTTCTGGAACCAAAAAAAACAAGGGCAATCATAAAAACAGAAAGTCCTGTTGCAATCAATAACGCCTTAGTATTATAAGTTTTGTTTTTCATAAATTCAAATTTAGCACCGTTTAAAAACTAAACATTAAAACCTGTTTTGTTTTTTTATAAAGTTATCAAACAAAAAAGTAAGTTAAAATACCTAAGTACTTTTAAAAAACACAAATGGACATAAATATGTTAAAAACTTCCATCAAGTGACATCCTCAGCATTTAGGTTATTTGATTTACTTATTTGTTTGTTGTATTGAGTGAATTTCAATCACACAAAAAACATCTAACTCGGTTTCTCACATCCTTTACGGTTGTAAAACCACCAATTAATACTTGTTGCTAATATAGTGAAAACAATCAAACCAATAAAGAACTGATTTACAGAACCATTTGCTGTGATGTTATTTCCAATTAATTTAGAAAAGATAAAAGGTCCAAAAGCAGCGATTGCAGCAGTCCATCCAATTACACCAGCCGCTTGACGCTGATTCTCAGAAAAGATGATTGGAAATTGTCTAAATGTACCCGCATTACCAATTCCGGTAAAAAAGAACATTGCCAAAATTACTCCTACAAACATCGGAAACTGATCCATGCTCGTTGGCGAAACCAATCCTTGGGTTACCAAAATAATGGCACCTGTTAAAATCCCGATTCCGGTGATGGTAGTCAATATGGCTCCCCCAATTTTATCGGCTACAAAACCAAAAGCGACTCTGCTGGCAGAACCAATAAGCGGGCCGTAGAAAGCATACGCCAACGGATCTGGAGCATTTGGAAAATCGCCATACAAATATTTAATCATCAAAGGAAATGCTGCCGATAGTCCTGCAAACGTCCCAAATGTCATTAAATAAGTAATCGTACAATACCAAGTATGCTTATTTTTAAAAATATCCATTTGCTCTTTTATTGAAGCCTGCATTGGAATACTTTTTAAAAACAACCAACTGACAAGTGCCAGACCCAAAAGAAATCCAGAATACCAAAATGCTGCCGATTGGATGTAGATGTTTATATTTTTAACCGCCTCATTGCCGGGACTAATATTGTTTATTATTCGTTCGGCCAATTTAGGATTGGCGTTAGCAATCGCTTTCGATTTCACTTTCTGTGGCAATGCTGCAAAAATTTCGACATTTTCATTAGAGCCTGATGCCGCAATAACCGAATCCAATACCGGTTTCTTAACATTGGCCAAAATATGATTTTGTGCTTTAGTATCCAAAGCTGCAAAAACTTCTCTTTGTTTTCCAATTGTTGAGTCTATAAAAACTTTCTGCGTTTCTTTGGGATCAATACTTGTAAATACCGATGAAGCACCGTAGATACTAACACTCAAAATAAGCGGCGTAACAAATTGGGCTAAACTAACACCAAAATTCCCAATTCCTGCTTGGATTCCCAATGCTGTTCCTTTCAGCCTTTTTGGAAAAAACAAACTTGTGCTAGGCATAAAGGAGGAAAAATCTCCACCTCCAAAACCAGTAGTAATAGCCAAAAGAACAAATACCCAATAAGGAGTATTGGTGTCCATCACCGCAAATCCAACTCCAATTGCCGGAATTAATTTAAGTAAAGTTGCCACGGTTACTACATGTCTTGTACCAAAAATGGGCAGAATAAAAGTGTGTATAATTCTTAAAAATCCTGCTGCTAATCCAGGAATGGCAACCAGCCAAAAAAGCTGATCCTTAGAAAATGGAAAACCAAGACCTGGCAATTTCACTGCTATTACACTCATCATAAACCACGATCCAAAAGACATTATCAATGACAATGTTGTAATTATCAAAGTTTTCCAAGCAATTTTACTGCCTGTATTTTCCCAGAATTCTTCGTTTTCCGGTTCCCATTTGTCTAGCCAAGTTTTCATATGTACAAAATTTAAAAAGACAAAAGAGTCTTTTATTTATGATGTAAAATTAAGGGGCAAAAAGAATATAAAATATGACTTTTATCAGCTAAGGATAAAATTCCATTATGAATGCAAAAGCTTCATCTTCATTGAATTTGTTGAGATAGCGTGAAGGTAATATCATTAAGTTAAGCGTTTTTTCATGTCATTTCGACGAAGGAAAAATCATATAACGGAAGTCACTAGTGAGATTCCTCATTCTTCGGAATGACAAAACGATAACTTTATATCCTTAACTTAATGACATTCGCGTGAGGGATAGAAATAAGCTACCGAAGTAGCATGGATAGCCCGACCGCCGATAGGAAAAAGGGCAATGACCACAACGAAAATAGCCCTTTTTTCTAGCGGTGGTCACGCCCAAAACTTTCTATTTGTCTATATGGTGGTGTATTTTGAACCTTGAATAATTCCTCTTTTTTCGATTGTGGAATCGATATAATGCTGGATTTCGGTTTTTTTGAGTCCCCAATTTGGGGCGATGAGCAAATCCCAATCGGAGATTCCGAAAAGGCGCTGAATGATTATGTCTGGTCGCAGGAGTGGGATTAAGTCGCAAAGCAAGTCGGTGTATTGTTCCAATGTGAAGAGCGGAAACGGATTTCGTTTGTAATGTACGCCCATAATAGAACCTTCGACGATGTGCAGATGATGGAATTTTACGAATTTTATTTGCAGAAAACGGTTTATTTCATTGATGTAATTAAGCATCATTTCTCGGGTTTCCCAAGGGAATCCGAAAACGGTATGCACACACAAATCGATTGGACTGTCTTTTAACAATTCCACTGCGGTGATGAACTCGGCATGGGTGCAGCCACGGTTTATTTTTTCTAAAGTTTCGTCATACATGGACTCCATTCCCATTTCGAGATCGACTTCGAATCGGTCGCAATAGCTTTCGAGCAAAGCCACTTTTTCGGCATCAATGCAATCGGGACGCGTCCCCACCGAAAACCCAACCACCTCATCGGGATTGAAAGCCAAAGCCCGGTCGTAAATCGTTTTTAGATAATCTACATGAGCATAAGTATTGGTATTTGGTTGGAAGTAGACAATAAAATGATCGGCTTTGTATGATTTTTTGGCACGCTCCATTCCTTGAAGCAATTGATCTTCTATCGTGGGCGCTTTTCTGGAAAAATCTGGGGTGAAGGAATCGACATTGCAATAGGTGCAACCTCCGTAGCCTTTTAGCCCATCGCGGTTGGGACAGCTAAAATTGCCATCGACTATTACTTTGAAAACTTTTTTGCCGTTGTATTTTTCGCGGAGATGGGTGCCATAGTTATTGTACCCTTTTTTATTGGATTCTGCTTCTGCCTTCATTTTACAAAGTTATTCACTATTGTATAATGCCAACAATGACTTTTATCAGGGATTTTATAATAAACTCTTGTTGCATGAAAAAGTTATTTCGCAAAGATTCACAAAGTACACGCAAAGAATCGCAAAGGAATTAGTAAAAAAAGTACTTCTCTTCGTGAATCTTTGTTTTCTCTCGCGAGTCTTCGTGAAATAATTCCTACTACTTCACTTAGCCCCCAATCTTAATCATACTACGATTTTGAGAAAAAAGAAAAGGATTCTGGAATTTAGCATCATCATCCATTCCGCCACGCATGGCGAATTTTGATTTTATATTTTGAAAGATAAGTGGTTCTATTGAATCTCCCGCACGTAATGTGTCGAGCAAAGAGGTTTCAGAATTCGAAAACAAACAATTCTTTAGTTTTCCGTCTGCGGTTAGGCGGATGCGGTTGCATGTACTGCAAAACGGATTGGTTACGGAACTGATTACCGAAAAACTGCCTCTATAGGATTCAATTTTATGATTTTTGGAAGTGTCGTTAGGTCTGTCCTGTAAACGGTTAACCTTTTCATCCGAATAAAAAGCTTTGACTTGCGTTAGGATTTCGGCATAACTCACCAGTTTTTCTTTATTCCATTGGTTGCCATCAAAAGGCATAAATTCTATAAACCTGATTTGAATGTTTCGGTCTTTAGTCATTTCGATAAAGTCGATAATTTCGTTATCATTAAACCCTTTGATAACGACTACATTCAGTTTTACCTTGAAATTATTTACTTCAAGTAGATTGAGATTTTCGATTACTTTTTCAAAATAATTACGGCGGGTGATTAGGTTGAATTTATCTTTTTTTAAACTGTCGATGCTCACGTTCAAAGTGGTAACTCCTGCTTCTTTGAACGTATCTATGAATTCGTGAACCAAAATTCCGTTGGTTGTCAACGTTAGTTCAACACCTAGTTTCCCTAATTGTTCGATAATGGTTTTGGCATCTTTTCGGACCAAAGGCTCGCCACCGGTCAATCGGATTTTGGTCACACCGAGTTTTACGAAAGCTTGAGCGATAGTAACAATCTCGTCTGCAGTCATCAGATGCGCTCTTGGTGTAAGTGCAATCCCCTCAGCCGGCATACAATAAGTGCATCTCAAATTACAATGTTCCGTAATCGAAATGCGGAGGTAATTGTGCGTTCTGCCGTGGTTGTCCTGCATTGGATTTTTGTTATTTTCCATGGTTGAAACCATTTAATATTTTAAATAAATGCAATACGGACGGAAACACAGCATCCATAGATTCGCTGGCTCCCGCTGTGGAACCTGGCAAAGCCATAATCAACGTATCGCCTTTGAAGCCGACCACGCTTCGGGACAACATTGCATAAGGCGTTCTTTCCTGTCCGTAAGAGCGAATGGCTTCCTCAATTCCCGGAATGCGTCGGTCGAGCATCGGGAGTATAGCTTCGGGAGTAACGTCTCGATTGGACAAACCAGTTCCACCCGCAAGGATAATTAAGTCTTTGTTTGAGGAACACAACTTGTTTATTGTTTCCTGAATATAGGCCACCTCATCAGGGATTATGGTATAATTCGAAACACTTAGCCCCAATTTTTTAATTTTATCCGAGATTGCTTTTCCGGCTCGGTCCTCTTTTTCTCCGCTGGAAACACTATCCGAACAAACGATTACCGCTACCGATAAATCAAGGTCGTCTTTGACCCCATAATCGGATTTTCCACCTTTTTTGTTTAATAGCTTTATGGCCAAAATTTCGACTTGTTTATCGATAGGTTTTAGCATATCGTATATCGTCAAGGCTACTATTGATGCACCGTGCATGGCTTCGACTTCCACTCCTGTTCTATAAATCGCTTTGACGGTTACTTTTATCAATACCGAATCTTCGAGCAGTTCATATTCAATTCCGGTGAATTCTATCGGCATGGGGTGACAATCCGGAATGGAGTTCGATGTGTTTTTTACGGCAAACAAACCTGCCGTTCGTGCGACTTCCAACACATCGCCTTTCGGCACGGTTTTATTCAAAACAGCTTGTATTGTCGCCGGCGAACCTACTTTTACGATTGCTTGTGCTGTCGCTGTGCGTTGTGTTATTATTTTGTGGGTGATATCTACCATAGGGATTTTAGATTTCAGATTAACTGATTTTAGATTTTAGATTTGCTCCTATTAAGACAATCTACATAACTCCCCCTTTTCGGGGCTGGGGGGCATTTACTTTCCAAGTGTAGCTTTCATCTTCAAAAATTTCTTTTCCGAAAATGGCTGTCTTTTCTTTTATTTCTTCCACCAAAAACTCCAAAGCTTCATACACCACTTTTCGTCTTGGTGCGGAAACAAAGACAAATAAACATATTTCGCCTGTTTTTACCGTTCCCAAACTGTGATAAATATGCAAACAAGAAAGCTCATATTTGGCGAAAGCCGCTTCCCGAATTTCGTAGAACGTTTGTTCAGCCATTTCTTCGTAGGCGGTGTATTCAATAGCGGCGACTGTTTTTCCTTCAATCACATCGGCGCGAACTTGGCCCAGAAAAATATTGTGGGCGCCAATTGTGGTTTTGCTTTGGTGTTTGGCAATCGAATTCCCGATGAATTCGGATGTTATCTGTCCTTGAATAAAAGAACTTTTTTTTGGTTTATCTGTTGACATTATTTTTTTATTTGAATAAAAATTCAGTTGAAATATTTACTTCTGTTATTAAATAGATTTTATATAATTTGCTAAATCACTGTGGTTATATTTTCACGCAGATTTGACAGATTTACGCAGATTTATTGTCATTTATAATTTCCTATTGATATTGAAATTGTCATTGCTATTGAAATTGATTTTTCAAAGATTCAATGCCTTTTCCTAAATGAAAAACTCCAACAAATCCTGATTTTTGGAGATAATTCATCGCGGCTAAACTGCGTTGTCCCGTTTGACAAAACAAAACAATTTCCTGATTTTTATCCAATTTCTTACTGTATTCTTCTAATGCGCCCAAAGGAATCCGAACAATATTCTTCCCGTTAAACTCTGGAATTTCTTCCAATTCCCGAACGTCAATAACAATAATTCCCGACTGATTGCATTTTTCAAAAAAAGATTCCGGGCTTAAATCTGTTTCTGCTTTTTTACTGTTTAAAAGCTTTATTCCTTTTATGATTCCTTTTTCGATTGCTTTTGGATTTTTAGAGAAATTGATGATTTGCGTTTGAAAATGCAAAGCATCGTAAATCAACAATTTTCCCGACAATATTTCGCCTATTCCCAGTATTATTTTGAGCACTTCCGTAGCCTGCAATGTCCCAATGGTGTTCGGTAAAATCCCCAAAACTCCTGAGTCAGCGCAATTAGGAACCGCATTTAATCCTTCCTGTTCCGGAAACAAACAGCGGTAACTCGGTCCATTTTTATAATTGAATACCGAAACCTGACCTTCAAACTTATGGATTGAGGCATACACCATTGGAATTCTTTTGGCGACTGACACATCATTAATCAAATAGCGAACGGCAATCGCATCGGTGCAATCGACAATGATTTGGTATTCTCCCACTATTTGTGCTGCTTTTTGGACAGTAAAAAACTCTGAAAAAGCGGTTACGCTGATTTCGGGATTGAGTTCCAAAATGGCTTTCTTGGCTATTTCGGCTTTGCTGTTTCCGCAATCTTTTAAGGTGTATAATAATTGTCTGTGCAAATTGGTTTCGTCCACCACATCCCCATCCACAATTCCGATGTTGCCTACTCCAGCCGCAGCCAAATTTTGAAGAACCGGACAGCCCAAACCTCCAGCACCAATCACCAAGACACGGGCGTCCTGCAATTTTTGCTGGCCTATTTCTCCAATTTCCGGGAGAATTATTTGTCTGGAATATCTCATATGGTTTAATCGTTTAAAAGTTTAATCGTTTAAAAATTTAAAGTTAAACGGGTTTAAACCATTAAACTCTAAACTTTAAACAAATTTTATCCTCCTGCAAACGGTGGCAAAAAAGCAATTACATCATTATCTTTTATCACGGTTTTCAAATCGCTCATCGTTTGATTAACCGCAATATTATAAGTTGTATTTTGCATGTTTTGGTAACTGTTTTCAATTTTTGATTTTAATGCAGAAACCGAGATAGTCTCTTGATCAAAAGAAAATTGCTCCTCTTTCAATTGCGTGATATCAGCGAGTAAACCAAAATATTTTAGCGTTATGGTCATTTGATTAAATTTTGATATTCTTCTAGTGTATTTATATTTTGCACCTGATTGCTCCATTTTTCAGGAACCTCAATAGTTTGATGTTTTACATCCTCAATTACTTGTCGCAATTTCAATTGGTTTCCAGCTATATGTTCCCCAAAAACAATTCGCATCGAGCGGTCGTAAACCCCAATCAATGGGCACGTTTTATCACCGCTTTTTGTTTGTGTAACCATATCGGTTTCGTTGTGACTTTCTATTAACCATTGCAATAATTCAGTCGACACCATCGGCACATCGACACTCAAAACCAGATTTACTTTGGTTTTAGACTCTTTCAGTGCTGTGTAAAGTCCTCCCACAGGACCTTTATTTTCGATTATATCTTCCACTCTGGAAAAACCCAAAGCATCAAATTCTTTATTGGGAGAGACAATCAAAATATTGGAACCTACAATCGGCTGCAAAGCATCGCAAATGTGTTTGATAAATGTTTTTCCGTTCAAATCCAATAAACCCTTATCGGTCCCCATGCGTTGGCTTTTTCCGCCGGCCAATATTATTGCTGTGATTTTATTTTCCATATTTTATAAAGAATGCTTTTTAAGTTGCAAATCCAAAAATTCCCAACAGGCGACATTAATTTTTTCAAAAGACTCAATAAGTGATTTTCCATACGGGGTCACTACAGTCCCACCTCCCTTATTCCCTCCTACTTGAGTAGCTATTAATGGATCTTTGGAAGCTTTGTTCGAAGCGTCAATCAGTTTCCATGCTTTTTGATACGAAATATTCATTTCCTTGGCTGCTTTATTGAGCGAACCTGTGGACTCTATCAGCTTTAGCAATTGAATACGCCCTTCGCTAATGAGAATTCCCTTGTCGGTTTCAATCCAAATTTTACTCTTGATTTTCATATGTAAACCCCTATTGAATTTATATTGGTCATATATAATTTGCATAACAGCTTTTGCTAGTGACTACCCATTTACGGTCATGCTGATTTCAAAGTCAATACATTTCGTTATACTTTTACAAATATAACGAAATGAATATTCCAAAAAAATAAAAAAAATAGTTTTACTCTGTGTTTTTTGTTATAAAAAAAAGCAAGACAATTACATCAAAAAAACTCATTTGAAAACAAAAAATAATTATATTCGCTTACCTTTTTAACCACAACTAACTATAAATGAATATGAAACAAGCCACAACTATAGATGAAGTCATTCTGTTTTTGGATGAAATAATTGAAACGTCAAAACTGGAACAATGTGCTATAGGTTTGTTTACCACTTTATATAGAGAAGTGACATTGCAAATAAAACATGGTATCGAAACGGGTTTATTTCAAAATCCAGAACGAATGGGAAAACTCGATGTTATTTTTGCCAATAGGTATTTAAAAGCTTATTATCAGTTTAAAGCGAAAGAAAAATGCTCAGAATGCTGGGAATTTTCGTTTACGAAAGGAGAAGAATATTGGCCAATTGTCGTACAACATTTGCTACTGGGAATCAACGCACATGTCAATCTAGATTTAGGAATCGCCTGCGCACAAGTCAGTACTCCTGAAAGCATTTTTGACTTACATTCTGACTATAATAAAATCAATGAAATTTTAAGCAATCTAGTCGAAGGAGTTGAAAAATGCTTAGTTGAAATCTGGCCAACGCTCACCTTTATATTGAAAATATCTGGCAAAATAGACAATTTCTTTATTGATTTTAGTATGAAAACCGCTAGAGATGGTGCATGGAAATACGCTACTGAATTTGTTCTTCTTCCAGAAAATCAAAGAGAAGCCTCCATACAAGAAAGGGACATCAAGATTACCAAAATAGCTCGATTAGTTTCGAATCCGGGTTATTTTGTAAGTAGCATTTTCAAGCTTATTCGATTATTTGAAAGAGGAACAGTTTACCAAAAAATAATTGACTTACAGATGATTGAAGAAAAAAAAGTCATATGCGCTGTTGCATAATTGCACATTAACCGCAAAGTTCGCAAAGAAAAACCGCAAAGTTCGCAAAGCTTTGCGGCCATAGCGCCTGCTTTGCGAACCTTGCGGTTAAAATTTTCTTTTATCTAAGCCTGCTCTTTCTCAAACCTAGCAATTACTTCTTGATAATAATTAAACGTGGTTTTGGCGATAGACTCCCAACTAAATTGTTTCAGCACTCGCACTCGACCTGCCTTACCCATAGCGGTTGCTAATTCTTCATTATCTAACAATGCATTTACTTTGGCCGCGAAGGCTTTCTGAAAAGCAGTTGGATTCAGCGGATTAAAGTTCGTTCTAGAAACACTTTCCAGCGGAATCAAATATCCAGTCTCTCCTTCTACAATAATCTCTGGGATTCCACCCACGTGACTTCCCACAACCGGCGTTTCACAAGACATGGCTTCGAGATTGATGATTCCAAAAGGTTCGTACAAGGAAGGACAGGCAAAAACTCTCGCATGACTGTACAGCACTTTGACTTTTTCTCGTGGCAACATTTCCGAAATAAGGATTACTCCTTTTCTTTTGGTTTTCAACTGATCGATTAGTGTTGACGTTTCAAGCGCAATTTCTTCGGTATCTGGAGCTCCGGCGCAAAGCACAATTTGGCAATCTTCATTAAAATATTGGGCCGCTTCTATCAATTGCGAAATCCCTTTCTGGCGGGTAATTCGCCCCACAAAAAGCACAAACGGAATATTTGGATCAATTCCATATTCTCTCAATAAATTATCATCAAAAGTAGGTTTGTAAAATTCAGGATCAATTCCGTTATGGATTACGGTCACTTTTTTGGGATCTACACCATAAGCTTCTACCACATCGGTTTTCATTTGCTCGCTCACCGCTATTACTCCATCTGCAGTCTTATAGGCATTGGTTTCTATCCATCGTGACATAAAATAACCATTCCCGAGTTGCTCCACTTTCCAAGGACGGTGGGTTTCCAAACTATGTGTGGTCAATATCAAAGGCACCTGCAACAATTCCCTCGTGAAAACACCAGCCAAATGTGTGTACCAAGTATGGCAATGAACAATATCGGCTTTTGGAGTAGCCTGAGCCATTTCGACATTTCGGCTTAAATTATGAAACATCTTGATATGTTCATTTTCTGGATCAACCATTTTGGTCAAACAGGAATTTATTCCTTCCACGTGCATGGAGTCCTTGTTTTCTTTTTGGTCACCAAAACATCGAACTTCGACTTGTGCCAATTTGGCCAATTCATGACTTAAAAAATCAATATGAACTCCTGCTCCGCCATAAATGTTTGGTGGAAATTCGTTGGTATAAAGCGCTATCTTCATAAGCAGTGTTTTTATAGTTTACAATATTAGATACAAGGGCAATCTTTTAAAACTGACTCTTACAACTATTTTTTCTTTTTTGAATGATGGCAAAAAAGCAAAATACCAACCCTTAGCCCCGGTTGAAGTGAAAATCCTTTTGTGCCGGTGTTCGGCACAAAAGATTGAAACGGAAAACGGGACGATGTTGACAAAAATGCCCAATTTTTCTGCTCTAAACTTAATAATCGAACTCAGGCTTTAAAACATTGAACTGCATCAAAATATCAATTTAGTAAAAATACAAAACCCCAATTTAATTCGTACGGAAACCCACCATTATTTTAAAACATTTTACACCTAAATTCTAAATTATTTAAAGTTTCCACAAAAGTCATTATTATTTAATATTAATAATTACCACATTTTACCTAGATTAGCATAATAATCCAATTGTCATTTTATTCATCTAAAAAACATACATATGAATCAAAATAACTTAAACTTCAACAGTTTCAATTTTGAAAAAATTGCCGATACCATTATTCGTCTTGGCGTCCTCTTCCTGTTAATCGGATGGTGTTATGATATTTTAAAACCCTTCGTCTTAATAATAGTTTGGGCGATAGTTATTTCCATAGCCTTCAGTCCAGTTTATGAAAGGGTTGTCAGATTATTCAAAGGCCGAAAAATTTTAGCCACTATATTTGTCGCACTCACATTACTTACTCTTTTTGTCGTTCCCAGCGTACTCATCACCCAATCCTTATACGAAGAAATCAATAATTTCGCCCATTATTACCAAACCAATGAGCACTTGATTCCGCCTCCCGGAGAAACCACCAAAAGCTGGCCAACCATAACAAGACCTATTGTAGAAATATGGACCTCGGCCTCCGAAGATCTTTCCAAAGTGGCGCTTAAATACTCGGACCAATTAAAAATAGCCGGTGCATGGCTACTCCTTTCCTTGGCGGGAATTGGCAAAGGCATCCTACAGTTTATCATCTCGATCATCATCGCCATGGGACTATTATTGTATACCGAATCATTAGTCAAGGTTTCCAAAAACATTTTCATCAAACTGATAGGTTCCAATGGCGAACATTATGCCGAAGTCACCGTAATTACCATCCGCAATGTCGTAAAAGGATTCTTGGGCGTAGCCCTAATCCAAGCACTGATGATAGGAATTGGATTCTTTTTGGCAGGAGTTCCTTTTGCTGGAATTTTCACGATTATTTGCCTTTTTCTAGCCATAATACAAGTAGGAATTGGCCCCATTGCCATCCCTGTTGTGATTTATATGTATTCCGTAACCGATGCTACCACCTCAACCATACTGGCGATTTGGGTAGGAATCACACTGATTTCCGATAATATCCTGAAACCAATATTCCTCGGAAGAGGCAACCCGCCTGCACCGATGCTCGTAATATTCCTTGGAGCCATCGGCGGTTTTATTTACAACGGATTCATTGGATTATTCCTTGGGGCTGTAATTCTAACCTTAGGCTACAAATTTTTCCTTTCCTGGATCGATATCACTGAAGAGCCTCAAATAGAAGAATCACAAATAGAGGCCGAAGAATAGTGCTTTATCATTTCAATTTACATCGTCAGTCCATAAAAGCCCATTTGGGCGTGCCCCCGTTGAGAAAAGAGGCTTACTTATAACACCGATTATACAGCCTCTTTCCTCAACGCGGTCAGGCTGTACGCGTTACTTCGGTAACTTGCTTCCATCCTTCACGCAGCTCACAAGAACTTTAGGGAAAATGAGATGTTATAGTTATTTAAAGAACTGAAATACAAACCGATTAATAAAAACACTTTGGATCTTTTATACCGATTAATCTGTATATTTGGATTTAATACTGTGTTATTTTTATCATACTTATGCACCTGATTTAGGATGGAAATTTGTGACAGATTCACATATATAAATGAGTTGGGCATCATTATACCTAATCGTGCTAAATAAGAAACAAAAAATTAAACTATGGCAAATCCTAAAGACATTTTAGTAATAACAACTTCTTCTGCAGATGGATTAAAAATCAAAAAACATCTAAAACCAGTTTCAGCTCATATCGTGGCAGGAACCAATTTATTTAGTGACTTTTTTGGAGGATTAACAGATGTATTTGGAGGTCGTTCAAGTTCATATCAAAAACAGTTGTCATCCCTTTATAATGAAGCAATTGATAGAATAAAATACAATACACACGAAATTGGAGGAAACTGCGTAATTGGTTTGAATATTGATATGGACGAAATTTCAGGAAAAGGAAAATCAATGTTTATGTTAACTGCTATAGGAACAGCGGTAATTATTGAAAAAGACGAAAAACTAAATTCATTATCAAATACGAATGAAAAGTTTGAAAATGTTGGGGTTGAAAGAATAAACAATTTAAGACAAAGAAAAAATATCATTGAAAAAGCTGAAAAACGAGAACTTTATTATGATGATGAAACTTGGAGTTTTATAATTTCAAATCAAGTTCAAGAAATTTTTCCTTTCTTATTAGAAAAACACAAAAACATAATTGAAAACTTTCAATCAATGCCTGATTCTTATAATGTGTTCCATAAAAATTTCATAAGCTATATTGATGCTTTAGAAGAAACCCAAAGAGTAAGTTTACTTTACGATATAATGGAAAGCGAAACTAATCATCAAGTTGCTTTATATATAACTAAAGTAATCAAGGAATTAAACTTATTTGATTATGAAAAAAACATAGCTTTACTTAAAAATTCAGATTTTAAAAAACAAAAGATAGGTTTACGAATTGCAACCTATGATAAATCATTTTATGACAAAAATGATATTGAAAACTTAAATCAAACCAAAAATTTTATTCATTCTTCTTTTAAAGAAAGAGGAGAAATAACAACTAAAAAACAACTTTTGTCTTCAAAAGAAAAAGATGTTTGGAATTGTGAATGCGGAAATAAATCAGTTGAAATTGGGGAATATTGCGGAAGTTGTGACAATGATATTTTTGGATTTAAAGAATCAGAAATGAAACCAGCAGAAATTGTGAAATACATTGACCAAAAAATTGAACTAATAAACGAGTCTATAAAATAATTATGCCCAACAACTACAACGGATTTGGGAAATTGGTTTAATTTAGAGTTGGTTGTGCATTTGGGAGGATTTGCCTCGCCTGTTCGCTATCGCTCCGGTGACAAATCCGAAAACAGGGCTTAATTTAATCCCAAACCCGTTGTAGTAGCAAAACATCATTCATCAACTTACAAGATGACAACAACGTATCAAAATGAATAAATTGTAATTAGACCAATAACTCACTCACTAAAAAGATAAACGACATGGAAGATCCTAATAACAAAACTGAAAACTTAACACCAAAGGTGACAGGAATTGGTGGCATTTTCTTTTTTACAGACAATCCGGAACAGACAAGAGAATGGTACTGCCAAAACTTAGGGTTTGAGATTAATGACTATGGTTCAACTTTTGAATCCAGAAATATTAACAGACCTGACGAGATAAATGCTCTTCAATGGAGTCCTTTCAAAAAAGGAGATGCCTATTTTTCTCCATCCAAAAAAGAGTTTATGATTAACTATCGTGTACAGAATATTGAAGAACTTGTCAAAAAGTTAAGAGAAAACGGTGTTACGATACTTGATGAAATTGAGTCATACGATTACGGTAAATTTGTACACATTATGGATCCTGAAGGAAACAAGATAGAACTTTGGGAACCTAACGAAAATTAACGAAATTGGGGAGCAAAATAACACATAAACAACTAGCTTAAAACTTGACAACAACTATAAAATAATTCTCAAAACAATAAATAACCATGCGTAAAATATTTCTATTCATCATTGTACTTTTCTGTACCATTTCCCTACAGGCACAGGATAATACTTCGTTCAATTTTTCTTTCAATCATGTATCGCTTTCAGTGAAAGATCTCGACTCTACCTGTGATTTTTACAAAAACACACTTGGTCTTCAAGAAATCACCAATAGAACAAAAAAGGAAGGCATCCGCTGGTTTTCATTGGGAGAAGGAAAGGAATTGCATCTAATCTCAACTGTAAAAGAAAGTGTGACAATTAACAAAGCAATACATCTTGGACTGACAACGCCAAACTTCGATTCCTTTGTCAATAAATTAGACAAACTAAAAATAAAATATAATGACTGGGAAGGCAACCTAAATAAAATAACCATTCGTGCAGACGGGATCAAACAAATATATCTTCAGGACCCAAACGGCTATTGGATAGAAGTAAACAGTGTTGCACAGAAATAAAAGTGCCTCAGAAATTTTCAACTAGCAATCAATTACTGACGATGATTTTTCAACTTAAATAGTAATAAAATATGAAAACACTTGAACCAGCTAACAAAATGCAGTTTAGCCAAATTAAATTGCTCAGCACAGTAGTTATCTTATTTATTCTAACCCTTTTTTTTAGTACAAATACTATGGCTCAAGAAAAAATTCAAATGGTTCGCTTGGCAAAAATAAAAGTTGACCCATTGCAATTGGACAAATACAACGACGCATTAAAAGAACAAATGACAACTGCTGTTCGTGTTGAGCCAGGTGTATTAACCTATTACGCTGTTGCCGACAAAAACGATCCTTCACAAATTACAATACTTGAAATATATGCTGATACTGACGCATACAAATCACATATCGAAACAATACATTTTAAGAAATACAAAGAGACTGTTAAGGATATGGTTAAAGCATTGGAACTTACAGACGTTAATTTAATTGGTTCGGCTAAGAAGGACGGGATGTAATTTCAAATAGGTAATTTGGTTTTTATGAATAACTACAACAAATACACCTCAACCATATCCCCTTTTTTCAATTCATAATGTCCGTGGGGAACGTAAATCAATCCGTTTGAAACTGAAAAAGAATTAAGCATGGACGAATTTTGATGTGACAGGATTTGTGCTTCTCCATTGCTGATATTTGCTTTCAAAAACTGGGAGCGGCTGTTTCTAACTTCAAAATCATCGGATAAAGGAAACAATATAGCTTGTTTGTAATTCGCCTCAGCACCCGACATAATTGCCAATGTGGGCAAAACATACACATAAAAACAAGTTAAGCAAGCCGCAGGATTTCCAGGTAATGCGAAAATCATTTTATTTTGAAACTTTCCTGCAAATAAAGGTTTTCCCGGTTTTTGATTGACTTTATGAAATAATGTTTGCACCTGAAGTTCTCTTAAAGCTCTTGCCACAAAATCATAATCCCCGACCGATATTCCGCCGGAAACCAAAACCAGTTCGTTGTTTGTTAAAGCGTCATTCAGTTTGCTTTTGGTATTTTCAAAATCATCATTGACTTCATACAAAGTCACCGCATCATAATACGCATCCAGCAAAGCCGATTGCAACATAATTCCGTTGCTCTCATACACTTTTCCGTGTTCGAGTGGTGTTCCTGGTTTGGTAAGTTCATTTCCAGTCACTACAATACCTATTTTTGGCATTTGAAAAACCTTTACATTTGTAAAACCAAGTCCTGCCAAGAAACCAATCGCTGCGGCATTTAACAAAGTTCCTTTTTCGAGAGCCAAATCCCCTTCCGAAATTTGTTCGCCAATGGGTCTGACATTTGTTTCGGGTTCCGCTAATTCGTCCAACAATAATTGCGTTCCGTTTGCAGAGACCTTCTCAATTTGAATTACAGCCTGAGCCGAATCTGGCACTGCAGCTCCCGTAAAAATCTTCACAGCCTGTCCCGGAAGTAATTCTACTTTGTGAGAATCTCCCGCTTTTATTTCGCCGACAATTTCATAGACCAAAGCATCATGTAAACACAAAGCAAATCCATCCATCGCCGATTGACGAAAAGGAGGCATATTGATTGGTGACAAAATGGATTCTGCTAAAATATGTTTTCTGGCTTTAAAAAGAGGATATTCCACTTTGTGCAAAGCAGGCAAATTTTGCTCTAATGTCGAAAAAGCTTCTTGAACGGAAATCATGAGTTATTTTTTTAATAGTATTCAAAAATACAATTTGAAAATGACATATATTGCCTTTAAAAAAGAGATTATCTCTTTATTTTGTTGAAATTATAATGCTAAATTCAGATTCAAAACAAAATTTCTCCCTTTATTCGGAATATTATTCCAACTAGAAAAAGTAGAATAATAGGTATCAAAAATATTTTCAACTCCAGTCTTAATATTCAATTTGCTTTTTTCAACATAAAAAGAATAACCCGCAGAAATATTTAAAACAGCATAATCCGGCGTTTTATTTTCACCATAGTACGGACTAAACCGTGATTGAGCTGCATTTCCAACAATAGCAATCGAGGCTGAAATTTGTTTTTTGAAATAATTAAATGTACTGGAATAACTGAATGGGCTGATAAAGGGTAAATTCCTGTTCTTGCTTTCTTTCCCATACGCATAAACCAACTGTCCTTGCCATTTGAGGCTTTCCAAAATTTGATATTCTAAATTCAAATCCATATTAAAAATAGTGGCATAATCAAGGGCTTCATATATTTTCACCCCATTGGCACCAATTGTCATAGGAATTAAATTTACATCTGGCGCTCCCACTATATAATTTGAAACATGAAAAAAAGTTGCCGATAATTTAGAACTCCATTTACTTTTGGAGTAACCAAAAGACACACTTGATTCAAAGGATTGCTCGTTGTCCAAATCAGGATTTCCAATATAATCGTATCCATCAAAACTGTTGAACAAATAAAACCCATAACCTTCAGAAACTGAAGGAGCGCGTTCTCCATACCCTAATCCCAAACCGTATTCAAAACCATTTCTGGTATAACTGTACTTGGCCGAAAAACCACCAAGAAATCTAATATTGACAGCATCCATATTGGGATAAAAAATCTGCAGGCTTTGCAACCCAAATTGACTAGCCACTTTATTACTATGACTGGCGATACTTGCAGTAAACAGTAAATTTGAATTGGTATTAAGAGCCAAATGATCTTCCAAAAACAAACCATAATACAAAGTCCTGACATCTGGCCAAGTGTACATAAACATTAAATTTTCGTTTGGATCATTGGGATACATCGTCATTTCAGCAATGGAACGGTTATAGAACGAGCTAAAATCTGCAGTGAAATGATGCTGTCCAAAAACACCTTTTGCTTTTGAATACATTCCGTATGTATCACTCCAGCCCGGCATATCCATGTGTACAGGAACATTGGGACGCTTGGTATCATCCATAATATGTGTAATGGTATTGTAATACAGCTTGGTTTCCCAAGATTGAAGCGTTGTCCCTGCGGGAACATATTCATAACTCAACGAAGTTATCAGTGCTTCGGCCAAAGAAACATCCATAGGCAACGCAGGATACCCCACATTGGTTGCTTTGTCGTAGATTACAGCTGTTTTAATCATTTTATCGGTATCCAAACGCAAGCCGGAAGAAGCAGAAATATTAATTTTTTGGAACTGGGAAAAATCTATTTCTTCGTTATTCCCAGCAAAATAATTGTCTGCTTTTCGAAGCATAAAATCGGTATCGATATAAAATGATTCCTTTGCGTAACTGACCGCCGAACCTATAATTTTCTGATTACTGTTCGACTCATAACCTGCATTTAAATCCGCGTTCCAACCAGCGTTTGCGAAACTGCTTTGATTTTTTTTCAAATCAATAGCACCGCCAATTGTCGCACCGTGGCACCCTCCCTCCTGTCCGGAAACAATTGTGGCTTCTGCCAAATTTGAAACTTCCACATACGAAGTAATGGGATCCATTTTATCAGTGCAGGCTCCAAAAATACGCATACCATCTATAGTGATCAATGTTCGCTCCGTAGCCATACTGTTGATTATCGGTTCCCATGCATACCCCCCTCTTTTTATCATATCGACTTTACTGGATTGTTGCAGGTATTCATCAATCGTGGCAAGTGGTTTGCTTTGTTTTTGATACAGTTTGGCTTTCTTTCCAATAACGATAACTTCATTCAATGGTTTTGGAGCTATTGAATCCTTTAATTCTTGTTGAGCAAAAAGGGTTACAGAAATTAAGAAATACACCAAAAGGAAAAATAATGGTTTCTTCATCGAAATATTTTTTTTGTATGCACAAGATTAATAAATCCGCACAGACGTTACTCTGTTAATTAATCGGGTTTAAAATAATTTAAAACCCATATAAAAAAGGTCAAAAATCAAAAATCGACAATTGACCTTTTTTTATTCAACTAGAATTCTATTTCAAAGTAAATACTGCTTGCAGGAACAGCATCTGTAATAGCTTCTCCTTTTAAAACTTCATTATTGGCATTCAATAATTGTAAGTTTATTTTCCAATAACCTGTCATTGTAAGTGATAATTTCCCTTTGTATAATCCACCCACTGCTGTTTGAGTCAAATCAACATTATTAGGAGAACTATGATTGCCCATACTTGGCATTCTTGGATCAATTTTCAGTTTATAATTATCCACAACAGAAAAAGTCATCATGTCTTGCATTTTAAAAATAGCCACCTCGATATCATTGATTGCTACTTTTGGGTGATGCGGTTCTGCATAGGCAACAACATATCGCACTCCATCAGTACCTTTGAATGTAGTTACCGTTTGTTTTGTAGATGCGGGTACATCAATAACTGAAGTTGCAGTGTATGTAGTTCCATTGATAGTATAATCTATTTTTAGATCCCAATATTCGGTAGTGTTTTGTGCCATTTGAAAAACAATATATCCTTCATATAATGTCGCTTCGGCAGATGCTTTTTCAATTTTAGATTTTGGACAAGAATGCGTCATTGAAGTCATATGCATCAAAGGCATCCAACTTGCTGTTGCATTTTTTACGTATTGCCCAGTGGAATTATCTTTGATTCTTAAACCCACTTCATTATATCCTTGCACTAATCCTCCCATATGTCGGTACAGCTCTATGGTATGAGTTGTGTTGGTTATTTCTTTAAATTTTGTAAGTCCGTCCAGTTCATCCACAGTAGGCTCAGTAGAATCTGAAGAACAAGAGGCAAAAGCAAGAGCAGCAAATAATAATATAATATTTTTTTTAAATTGAATTTTCATTTGAAATGTATTTTTTTTTAATTAAATCTTGATTGTGTTTGTTTGTTTTGCGTGAGGGATTGCAGTGGAGCTCTTTTTTTTCAATTGCCACGGGTTTAAACCCGTGGCAATTGAAAAAAAAAAAGCGGGAACGTAAAGCCCGACCCGTAGTTTTTACGAAGGGTCACGCCCGCATAAAATTTAGCGAACTCACGAAGCCAATTAAAACACTTACATTGTGCAATTAATTTTCTCGAAAAACGAAACAATTGTTTCCATAAAAGATATGCTCTTTGAAAAATCAAACAGCCTAAATTATAGTAATTTAAAAATCTAAGAAATAAAAATGGGTGGTCTTAAAGGTGATTCCAAATGAGAATTGGAATATAAATTGGAATAGGTATTACTATTGTTTTCTTTATCCAAAAATGATACAGAAGCAATAGAAAAAGTTTTGATTTCTTGAAAAAACAAGAGTTCAACAACAGGAGAAAATCCCTTTTTATTGGAAGATACAGGCTTTTCATTTTCGGCAGCCTTAGCCATTTCTTTCATCAAATGACATTTCCCGTTACAGTGCATCATTGGCTTTGCCTTGTTTTCACAAAGTACCTTTGAAATGTATTCATAATTGACCACATATTCTATAACCGGGAAAATAGGTTTTAGAAAAATAGCAATGATGAGTATGAATACGAAGTTTTTCACGGTGTAAAAATAGACTGCATTCTTAAAAAAAAAGATGATATAAATCAGGAAACCTGTTATTTGAGACAAATTTGTCTTTTTTTTATTTACTCTGTAATATCCCTGATTTTAAATTACAAACTATAATTCAAATTGAACATTAGACGATAATTAGCTTCAATATTGGAACCTGCTAAATGCTGATTGACTGGGAGCATCGCACTCATACCAAGAGAGAACTTATCTTTCCCAACTTCTATACCAAATTTACTGAACAATACATCACCGGCTGTATTAGGCAATACTTGTCCGTGTTGTTTATTCGATTCGTAAACCTCGCCTACAAAACCGATATGAGGCATTATTTTTACAGCATTGGCTTCCAATGAATAAAAGAATAATCCTCCGTAATTGAATTGATTTCCATATTGATAGTTTCTTTTATTTTCGGTTTTAATAGTGTAATCCATCAACAGATTCATTCCCAAATTGTTTTTTTGGATAACGTAATCTGCTACCAAAAGGTAATCCCAACTGCCCGTTCCCACCTGAAAACTTTGATTAACCGTCCCAAGATTATTGGCCTCATTGAACTTTCCGGTAGGCATTTTGACACCACCTCCCATTTGCAGTTTATGGGTCAAAGTAATGCTATCTTTATGTGTTTGATACAAAGTGTACATTCCCATCACAGTTATGTCACCCAATCCTTGAATTTCTTCCTTTCCTGTTGACAGTTCACGGCTGTGATGCTGAAAGGGAATCAAAGTGAAAATTTGAATTCTTTCGGTAATTGGTATTTTGGACCAAATCTGGATTGTATTGAAATTTTCGTCCACCCAAGGCGAATTGTCAAAAATTCCGTCTTTACTGGTGTAGCTTTGATTCAAATATCGTACTCCCACAAAGTTTGAATTTAGCATGGAACCAAAACCCAATCCACCACTACTGGCAGAACAACCGCAGGCATCACAATCTTCATACTCATATTCGCTCAGCAATAATAGATTATGAAATTTATTGGCATAAATACTGTCCTTAATGGGATTTGAAAAAGCCAATTGAAAACTACAAGCTAGGATTATAAAAAAATATTTTTTCATTGTATTTTAAAATTCTGAAAATCGTTTATCCGTTAGATATTGATTATCGGTTAGTGTTTTTAGAAAAGCAATTACTTGCATTTTCTCCTGAGTTGTCAAAGCAATTCCGAGTTTGCCGTTTTGATTTAAAATTGGGTCTAATGTCTCCGAGTTTACGACACCCGAGGCATAATGATCCAAAACCGCTTCTAAAGTTCCGAATCGTCCGTCGTGCATATAAGGCGCTGTTTTTTCGACATTTCTTAAACTCGGCACTTTAAATTTATAATAATCCACTGCTAATTGGGTTACTCGATAACGCCCTACATCTTTAATTTGCCGATTGACTGCCAATCCGTTGTTTCTGAATGAATTGTCGGTCATCAAATCGGTGGCGTGACACGAACTGCATTTGGTTTTGAAAATTTCATAACCGGCTAATTCGTCTGTTGTTAGAGTTCCACCAACTTCGTTGCGACGGTATTTGTCAAATCTAGAATTGCTGGAGGTCACCATCAGCATGAATTGCGAAAGTGCTTTGAGCATGTTTTCGGAATTGATTTTTCCATCTTTGAATGCAGCTCCAAACAATTTTTGATACGTTTCATCCGACTTCATCATGGCAATCGCATCATTGAAATTGCCGTTCATTTCGATTGGACTTGTAAACGGAATAATGGGTTGCAAATCGAGATGAGAAGCGGCACCATCGTACATAAAGGCTGTTTGATAACCCAAATTTTGAATCGAAGGTGTGTTTCTGGTTCCGATATTGTCGCCAACTCCGTGACTAAAGACGTGACCGTGATGGGTGAATGCATTTTCCTGAATGTGACAAAAACCACAGGAAACGACTCCATCCGAAGACAATCTTCCGTCGTAGAACAATTTTTTACCGAGTTCAAATCCTTTCTCTGTTGGCGGATTCAATGCAATATTGTAAGCCAAAGGAGGAAAATTGGATGGAACGGTAAATGCTAATGGCACATCGACATAATTGCTTTCGTTATCATTGGAACAACTTAAAATTAATGGAATAATGAACCACAGGAAATGTCTTTTCTTCATGTTTTTATACTGTTGAAAGAATTACTAAAGTTGTGGATTAGCCCCGATAGCGCCGATATCCCAGCTCGTTTTTCACGAGATGGAATAAAGGCAATAGCGGGAGGAGAGTTGTTATGAAAACAAATCGTCTGCTCCTAAAACTTCAGCAACCTGTTAGTCGTTGTGTACGTGAGCTACAGAGAACATTCCGTTTAAATTGGCTGTAATCAAAGGCAATTGAGAACCTCCCATAATCATGGCGCCCATGCCACCCATATTGTTGTCTGAAAGCTTGATTTTATTGGTTCCGTCAATGATTTTAGCCACATTGGCAATGATGTGAATATCTGGAGTGATTGTAGTTCTTACCATTGCATTTGTAGGCAAATCCAAAGTGACTTCGGTATAATTGTAATCGGTTCCAGTTTGACCTGTATGCACCATAAATGAAGTATCGGCAGTTACAGTAGAAGAAGTAAAAGTTCCTTCGAAAGCCACGAATTTATACCCAGCAGACCAACTCCACATCATTCCGGCAGCTTGTGCAGCAGCCAAGAAATCACCTTGACCAGTTGCTCCCAATTCCCATTGCGCTTTGTCTACTCCGATTCCGAATTTTATTTTGGTGTAGTTCCCTGCAGGGATGTTTTCTAATTCAATCTCGTGACTTGCAACTGTAGCTTCATCGACAATGAAATAGCTGGAACTTTTTGGATAAGTAAGTGTCGTTCCATCATCTTTAGTCAAAACAATATTGCTAATGATGTATTTTACATTACTGATTTTTAATACTTCTCCTTGTGAGGTGGTGTTGGCTTGGCTTGTTAAAATCAAGTCATTTGATCCGAAGGCATTGTCAAATTCTACGCCCAATTTACCGGTTCCGGTGATAACTTCGTCATTATTGTTTGAACATGCTGATACTACAGCAACCATTGCCATTACAGCAATTGCTTTATATATTGCGTTTTTCATTGTATTTATTTCTTAATTTATTTAGGATTGATTCGTGCGCAAAAGCGTGCACAAATGATGGATACCATTTGCAACAATTGACACAAAAGTGTTTTAATAAAATCTAAGAAATAAAAATGGGTGGTCGAAAAAGGGAATCCAAATGGGATTTGGAATATAAATTGGAATAGGTATTGCTGTTTTTTTCTTTTTCTAAAAATGATGCAGAAGCAATAGAAAAAGCTTTAATTTCCTGAAAAAATAATAGTTCAGCAACAGGAGTATATCCTTTTTTATCGGAAGAAGCAGGCTTTTCATTTTCGGTAGCCTTGGCCAATTCCTTCATCAAATGACATTTACCGTTACAGTGCATCATTGGCTTTGCCTTGTTTTCGCAAAGTACCTTTGAGATGTATTCATAATTAACCACGTATTCTATAACCGGAAAAATCGGTTTTAGAAAAATAGCGATGATGAGTATGAATACAAGGTTTTTCACGGCGCAAAGATAGTACACACTTTTTAAATTCAAATGACTAATGTCAGTTTTTCACAAATTATAGTTAAAACATTAAACCTTTGACCATTACAATCATCTTACACCTATAACTTAAAGACTAATAAACATGAAAAATTTGATTATTGCCTTAGCATTTGGAATCGGACTGACAGGATTTGCCCAAGAAGCTACTCCAAAACCCAACAGAGCCGATATGGAAAAAATGACTCCAGAGCAACGCCAGCAAAAACATTTGGCTTATTTAACCAAAGAATTGGCTTTGGATGCCAAACAACAAGAAGCCGTAGGTAAAATTTTAGCAGAGAAAAGCGCCAAAGCCCAAGATCTAAAAGCTCAAAAAAATACCCGAAAAGCAACTGGAGAAAAAATGACAACTGAAGAAAGAACTGCTTTTAAAACTCAAATGCAAGCCGAAAAAGCAGATACTGAAGCTAAAATGAAAGCCGTTTTATCTGCCGATCAATATCAAAAATGGCTTGACTTGAGAGAAGAGAATAAAGCAAAAATGAAAGAAAGAAGAAGTGGAGGAATGTAGAAAGCAATAAAAATTAAACACGAATTCCACTAATTAGCACAAATTGAAATGCGCTGATTTACTTCGTCCGTTCGCTATCGCTCGGGTGTGGAATTCGTTTTTTACTCCTGCAAGGTTTTTTTCTAACCTTGTAGGTGTAAATTGTTATGAAGTCGTTTTCAAACATACCTACAAGGTTTGAAAAAACCTTGCAGGAATATTCAATATCGAATTAAAATGTTTTAGAAACTTTATCAATTGCATTAATGGTAAAATCCAAATCTTCATAAGTCAGTGCATCGGTGATGAACCAAGTTTCGTAAGCAGATGGCGCTATATAAACTCCTTCGGCTACCAATCCGTGGAAGAATTTCTTGAAGGTTTCATTATCTCCTGCTGCAGCCGATTGAAAATCGGTTACTGGATTTGCATCAAAATGAACCGAAATCATTGAACCTATTTGATTGATCGTAAAAACGACATTATTGGCTTTCAAAACTCTTTCGATTCCTGCGCCTAAATAAGCTGTTTTTTCTTCCAGTCTTTTGAAAATTTCTCTGTCGTTATCCAATGCTTGTAACATTGCCAATCCGGCTGCCATTGCCAATGGATTTCCTGATAAAGTTCCTGCTTGATAAACAGGTCCCAATGGTGCCAGGTAATTCATAATTTCGGCTCGTGCCGCAAAAGCCCCAACAGGCAATCCACCCCCAATTACTTTTCCGAAACAAACAATATCTGCATTGATGTTGAACAATTCCTGAACACCACCTCTGGCCAATCTAAAGCCTGTCATTACCTCATCGAAAATCAGCAGAATTCCATTTGCCGTACACAACTCACGTAATCCTTCCAAAAATCCTTTAACAGGTGGAATACATCCCATATTTCCTGCAACAGGCTCGACAATTATGGCAGCAATTTCATTTTTATTAGCTTCTATTAAAGTCTTCACATTCTCCAAATCATTGTATTTGGCAAGCAAAGTATCTTTGGCTGTTCCTGCTGTTACACCCGGACTGTTTGGTGTTCCAAAAGTAACTGCCCCACTCCCCGCCTGAATCAAAAACGAATCAGAATGACCGTGATAGCAACCAGCGAATTTGATGATTTTGTCTCTCTTGGTAAATCCACGAGCCAAACGCACCGCGCTCATACAAGCCTCTGTCCCAGAATTCACGAATCGGATTTTGTCAATATTCGGAACCATAGATACTGCAAGTGCTGCGATTTGAGTTTCCAATTCGGTTGGCATACCGAAAGATGTTCCTAGTTTGGCTTTTTCGATTACGGCTTCCACCACTGGTTCGTAGGCGTGTCCCAAAATCATTGGCCCCCATGAATTGATATAATCGATCAATCGGTTTCCATCTTCATCATACAAATAAGCTCCTTTGGCACTTTTTACGAATATTGGTGTTCCCCCGACGGCTTTAAAAGCTCTTACTGGTGAATTTACTCCCCCTGGGATTACTTTTTCTGCTTCAGCAAAAAGCTGACTACTTCTTTGGTATATCATTACGATTTTAAATTTTAGATTTTTGACTTCAGATTTTAGATTTGACTGAATACTAAAAACTGAATACTGTCAACTTATTTTACTATCAACTTCTGCCCTATCGAAAGTGTATTTTCTGTTAGATTATTTTTCTGTTTTAATTCTTCCACGGTCAAATTGAATTTTTTGGAAACCGAATAAAAAGTATCTCCTTTTTGGATTTCATACAAACTGGCTTCATCAGCGCCAAAATTGTCCTGAAGCAAAACTTTAGATTCTTCCTTTGCCATTTGTTTTCCTAAAACTTTGGTGTCGTACTGACTCAAATTATAGGTTTCAATATAGCTTATTAATTTTTCCGGATATCTAGGATCAGTGGCGTAACCAGCTTCTCTCAAGCCTTTTGCCCATGCTTTGTAATCTCCTTTTGGCAATGTAAACAAATTGGCATATCTTTTTTTACTCGTCAATACCATCGCATGATCTTGATAGGACTCGGAGGCTTGATTGTATTTCCTAAAACATTCATTTGCAGAATCATCATCTTTATAGACTTTATCACCTCTCCAATCATTATGGCACTTGATTCCGAAATGATTATTGGCTGTCATAGCCAAATCCCCTTTTCCAGCTCCCGATTCCAAAATTCCCTGCGCCAAAATAATACTGGCAGGAATTCCGTAGGTTTTCATATTACTCATCGCAACACCACTGTATTGTGCGATATAGGCTCTGGTTATTTCATTTGTACTTATTGGTTTTGAACTGGACTGAGTTGCCGTGTTACTACTGTTTCCGTTTTGGATTGGTTTGGAATATTTCCATCCCACTGGTTTTTTTGTAGTAACGATTGTTGGTTTCGATGAACCACAACTTATAAGGGTTGCAATTAAGAGAAATAAAAATATTTTCTTGACCATGTTTTTGATTTACAATATTATTATTTGGCATTGATTTTTGCCATTGCTATTGAAATTGAATCACTGTTTTATTCTTCTTTTTCAAAAGCGTATTCATTCCCTGGATTCCCTGCAATCCTCCTGTATGAATCAATAGAATTTTGGAATTATGGGGGAAATAGTCTTTCTGAATTAAATCTATAACGCCAAAAACCATCTTTCCAGTATAAATGGGGTCTAATGGAACTTGTGTTTGTTTATAAAACTGATTTATAAACTGAATCAATTCTTCATTTACTTTTCCGTAGCCCCCAAAATGATAATCGGTTATTAATTCCCAATTTTCGTTGGTGGCAAATTTACGAATTTCTTCCGAAAAAGTAGTTATTTGCCTAAGGTCGTCAGGAACGCCTTTTTCATTTAAATTGGAAGAAAATTTATTCATGGGCGTTTCATCTTTTAAAAAGTCTCCTTTTAATGCTGGAAATCCCAAAACTTTTTGGTGTGGAAATGCACTGTTGATAATCCCCGAAATGGTACCACCCGTTCCTACCGCACAACATATGTAATCAAACTTAGCGTCTTCTTCAATGAGTATTTCTTCGCATCCTTTTATGGCATACTCATTAGTACCGCCTTCTGGAACAAGGTAAAATGATCCGAATTTACTTTTTAGGTTGGCTATAAAATCAGGTTCGGTTTTGAATCGATAAGCTTCTCTGGTAACAAACTCGAATTGCATCCCACATTCTTGAGCAAACTGCAAAGTTGGATTTTCGGCAATTTTATCGCCCAATTCATCTCCGCGAATCACACCGATAGTTTTAAAACCCTGTTCCTTTCCAGCATACGCTACCGCAGCAATATGATTGGAATAAGCACCACCAAAAGTCAGAACGGTTTCCTGATTTTCGGCTTTTGCCTGAAGCAAGTTGTACTTTAACTTCCTAAATTTATTCCCCGATATAAAAGGATGAAGCAAATCTTCCCGCTTGATCTCAAGTGAAATTCCATTAGGCAATTCGTATGTTATTTTCTGATTCAAAATTTAGGGTTTATTAGTTTTTAAATAGTTTAAAAAACTAAAATATGTTCTCGTTTCAAGGTAATTCAAATGCTGTTCATTGGCATAAGCTTCTCTTTCAAAACTAATATTTCTATAGGCCAAATTGGCGTTTTTATACTGCAGCAAACGTACCGCATATTCCACAAAATACCAAACAAAAAAAGGCAAGATTAGTAGTTCCAATTGCTGTCGGAGGTGAATTTTTTCGTGATTGACAAGTACTTTATTTTCCGAATCAAATGCGTATTTTATAAACACAAAAGGAAAGACTGTTAGCCCGCGATATCCTTTAGGAATTAAATATTTGACAACAATAACAAACATTGGTTATAAAATTTATAGATTTGTACAGGCAATTTAGTCCAAATTAAAGAAAAACACAATCGCCTAATTGAGAATTTCAAGCATAAATAAAGAATGGCAGAACAAAGTAATGAAAATAAATTAACTGAGGGAGAAGATTTTTATTACACTCCCGAAGGATACAAATGCTTTACCGAAAAATACCATTTGAAAAGAGGATATTGCTGCAAAAGTGGTTGTCGCCATTGTCCCTATGGATTTGATAAAAAAACGGGGCAAATTAAGAAGTAGATTTTCAGATAACAGAACGCAGAATTTAGATTTCAGGTTACAGAATTCTTTTTAAAATTAAATACACAGAAATGGACATCCTTTCTTTAAAATATAAAATTAAAATCCACAAGTCCTACCACAGGTCGGATATACGTTATCCCTAGTGGATGTTGTTTTTTAGTACATACAAAAGCAACAAAGACAATTGAATATTTAGAAATCTTTTGAAAAAGTTATTTCTAATTTTCCAAAAAAGGTCTTGATTTACGGATGCGCGTGAGGGATAGAAACTAGCTACCGAAGTAGCGTGGATAGCCCGACCGCAATAGGGAAAGGGGCGACTCAAGACCCACCTATATCAGCCCCTTTTTCTATTGTGGTCACGCCCAAAGTGTTGCTCATTAGAACAAATTTAATTTTAGATTTTAAAAACAAAAAAAATGACTTTTCAAGAACAAATACAACAAGGAATCCCTTCTATATTACCACAGCCAAAACCGTATGAGGCAAACATTAATCACGCGCCTAAACGGAAAGAAATCTTGTCGGACGACGACAAAAAACTGGCGCTTCGGAATGCTTTGCGCTATTTTGAGCCAAAACACCACGCTGAATTAATCCCTGAATTTCGCAACGAACTAGAAACTTACGGACGTATTTATATGTACCGTTTGCGTCCCGATTATAGAATGTATGCCCGACCAATCTCGGAATATCCTGGAAAAAGCGAGCAAGCCAAAGCCATTATGCTTATGATTCAGAACAATCTGGATTATGCGGTGGCGCAACATCCGCACGAATTGATTACTTATGGAGGGAACGGTGCAGTTTTCTCAAACTGGGCACAATATTTATTGACGATGAAATACTTATCGGAAATGACCGATGAGCAAACGTTGACAATGTATTCTGGGCATCCGATGGGATTATTTCCTTCTCACAAGGAAGCACCAAGAGTTGTGGTTACCAACGGAATGGTAATCCCGAATTATTCTCAACCTGATGACTGGGAAAAAATGAATGCCTTAGGCGTTTCCCAATACGGACAAATGACCGCAGGAAGTTATATGTACATAGGGCCGCAGGGAATTGTGCACGGAACGACAATCACGGTTTTGAATGGTTTCAGAAAAATAAAACGCTCCCCAAAAGGAGGCTTATTCGTAACTTCCGGATTGGGAGGAATGAGTGGCGCGCAACCCAAAGCGGGAAATATTGCAGGCTGTATCACAGTTTGTGCCGAGGTAAATGCAAAAATTACCCACATTCGCCACAGTCAAGGCTGGATAAATGAAGTGGTTGAGAATATTGACGAATTGGTCAAAAGAGTTGCTTTGGCGAAAGCCAATAACGAAACCGTTTCTATCGCATACCTTGGGAACATTGTAGATGTTTGGGAACGATTTGACGAAGAAAACCTTTATATTGATTTGGGTTCCGACCAAACTTCGCTTCACAATCCGTGGGCAGGAGGGTATTATCCGGTTGGAATTTCATTTGAAGAAGCCAATGATATGATGGCAAATAATCCTGATTTATTCAAGGAAAAAGTACAGGAAACATTGCGCCGTCACACAGCCGCTATTAATAAACATACGGCCAAAGGAACTTATTTCTTTGATTACGGAAATGCCTTTCTACTGGAAGCTTCCCGTGCTGGTGCTGATATTATGGCCGAGAATGATATTGATTTCAGATACCCGAGTTATGTGCAGGACATTATGGGACCTATGTGTTTCGATTATGGTTTTGGACCTTTCCGTTGGGTTTGTACTTCTGGAAAGCCTGAAGATTTAGCCAAAACTGATACCATTGCCTGTCAAGTTTTGGAAGAAATGGCCAAAACTGCTCCGATTGAAATTCAGCAACAAATGCAGGATAATATTCAGTGGATAAAAGGCGCACAAGAAAATAAATTGGTTGTGGGTTCTCAAGCCAGAATCTTATATGCCGATGCCGAAGGTCGTGTAAAAATTGCCGAAGCGTTCAATCAGGCTATTGCCAAAGGCGAAATAGGATTGGTTGTTTTAGGCCGTGATCATCACGACGTTTCGGGAACCGATTCTCCCTACAGAGAAACTTCCAATATTTATGACGGATCCCGTTTCACGGCCGATATGGCGATTCAAAACGTGATTGGAGACAGTTTCCGAGGCGCTACTTGGGTTTCCATACATAATGGTGGTGGCGTTGGCTGGGGTGAAGTCATCAACGGTGGTTTCGGAATGGTGCTGGATGGTTCCAAAGAAGCTTCTAGACGCTTGGCTTCGATGCTTTTTTGGGATGTCAATAACGGAATCTCAAGACGCAGCTGGGCTCGTAACGAAGGAGCTGTTTTTGCCATAAAACGTGCTATGGAAGTCGAACCATTGTTGAAAGTGACGCTACCCAATTTGGTGGATGATAAATTATTAGAATAAAGCACATAAAAAATACACATAAAATCATTTTAAATCTGCTGAATCTGCGTGACATAAAAAAATTGGCACGCAGATTTTTGCAGATTCAGTAGATAAAAATAAAATCTAAAGAAATTTTCAGGAGCTAATCCTGCTATTCGCTTCAAGATTTTTCATAAACTCGTTTTTTTCTAAGAACAAAAAGAGCTTCCTTTGGTCGCTTTTTTTGTTCAAGAAAAAAATACTCGTTTAACAAAAAATGCTTTTCACTATTATCAGGGCTAACACAGCTGACTGCAGACAAATGTATTTAGTAGAGATCTTTGAAAAATCATTTTTTTTAACTACCTTAGAGTAATCAAATTGGTACGATTTTTGTGCTAAATTTGATTCAACATTAATCACATAAAAATATGAAAACATTTAAGCTCCTACCCTTATTATTACTTTTTATAGTTTCTTCGTGTGACACTGTAAAAGTATATTCTGATTATGACAAATCGGTTGATTTTACCCAATACAAAACTTTTGCCTTTATGAAATCCGGAATTGACAAAGTAGAGATTTCTGATTTGGATAAAAAAAGAATTCTGAACGCCATCGATCGACAAATGCAATCCAAAGGATTTACCAAAAGTGAAACTCCCGATTTATTGGTTAACATTTTCACCAAATCCCGCGAAGAAATCAGCGTAAACCAATTCAATGCCGGTTATGGCTACGGTTGGGGTTGGGGATGGAATCCTTATATGTATGGAGGACAGACTACTGTTAGTTCCTCTACTGAAGGAACATTATACATTGACCTAATCGACGCCAAAAAGAAAGAACTGATCTGGCAAGGTGAAGGAACCGGAACCCTTTCTAAAGACATGAATGAAAAAGACGCAATTGTCAATGATATTGTCACCCAAATTTTAGCACAATATCCGCCTGCAAAACCTGAAACAAAGGAAAATAAAGAAAAGAAAAAATAATTTAGTTTTTAAAAAACCTACCTTTGTGTAGGTTTTTTTATACTCAGAAATCATGACAAACAAAGACATAACAAACATAGAAGATATTCAATTAATGGTAGATACATTCTACTCTAATGTGCGAAAAGACGAACTGATTGGCTCTATTTTCAACGAAAAAATAGGTGACCGCTGGCCCGAACATTTAGAGAAAATGTACCGCTTTTGGCAAACTATTCTACTGGAAGAACACACGTATTCCGGAAGTCCTTTTCCACCACACAAACAACTTCCTGTCGAGAAAGAGCATTTTAACCGCTGGATGGAAATTTTCACTAAAACTGTGGATAGTTTATTTACAGGTAAAAATGCTGATGAAGCCAAACTCAGAGGCAAAATGATGGCAGAAATGTTCCATCACAAAATTGAGTATTTCAGACATGAAGCGAAGCATCCGCTTTTATAATCTAAAACAAAAACCGCAATAAAAATAATGCGGTTTTTTTATGTTGATAAATTGAAACAATTATTTTTAAGGAATACTTAAATATGCAATATTAAAAATTATCAAAATTTAATACTCAAGAGTTAATCCCCAGTCCAGAGTTAAATAGAAAGCTTTTTGCAGTTTATACAAAATTTCACCTAGCTCGTCAAAACCATAGGCACGCTTACTTAAACTATAAACACGCCTACCTAAATCATAGGAGAGCCTACTTAAATTATAGGCGTACCTGCCAAAATCATAGGCATGCCTACCTAAACAATAGGCATGCCTACTTAAAATTATAGCACGCCTAAACAATCTAGACGCGCGCCTATCAAAAACAAAGGCGACACCTTCAAAATCGATAGGCGTGCCTATCAAAAAGATACGCGACGCCTAGTAAAATATATGGTGCGCCTATGAAAACTGAAGGCGTGCCTATTAAAAACAAAGGCGACACCTCCAATATTAATAGGCGCGCCCTAATATTATTATGGCGCAACATTACATAAACCAAAATTCTGCATTGGAATCATTACGGTTAGATTTTGAATCTATAAATTTGCTAAAATCATAGTTAAAAAACTTCTTTTAAGCCTCTTTAAATTGTACTTTTGCATATAAACTACATCGATTTCGTTATGAACACAAAAATAGAAAGCAATCCATTATTAGAACGATTGCCTAAACATTTAAAACAGTTTATCAAAGCTCAGGATTACAGCGATTATACCCCAATTAACCAAGCAGTTTGGCGATATGTAATGCGTAAAAACGTGAATTATCTCTCTAAGGTAGCTCACAGTTCCTATCTTGAAGGATTGAAAAAAACGGGTATTGAAGTAGACAACATTCCGAGTATGTATGGTATGAACCGCATACTTAGTGAAATTGGCTGGGCTGCTGTGGCGGTTGATGGCTTTATCCCACCAAATGCCTTTATGGAATTTCAGGCGTATAATGTTTTGGTCATTGCATCAGACATTCGCCAACTCGAACATATTGAATATACACCCGCACCAGATATTATTCACGAAGGTGCCGGCCACGCCCCTATTATTGCGAATCCAGAATATGCGGAATACCTGCGCCGTTTTGGCGAAATAGGCTGTAAAGCCATTTCTTCGCATAAAGATTACGAAATGTATGAAGCCATTCGGTTGCTTTCTATTTTGAAAGAAGCAGAAGGAACACCAAAAGCAGAAATCGAAGCTGCCGAAAAAGCGGTTGAGGACCTTCAAAACAATATGGGTGAATTATCTGAGATGGCCCAAATCAGAAACCTGCATTGGTGGACAGTTGAATATGGTTTAATAGGCACATTGGAAAACCCTAAAATTTACGGAGCCGGTTTATTGTCATCCATTGGCGAAAGCGCTTGGTGTATGACAGATAACGTAAAAAAAATCCCTTATGATTTCTCGGCAGTTCACCAAAGTTTTGATATTACCAAATTACAACCGCAACTGTATGTAACTCCAGATTTTGCTTATTTGAGTTTGATTTTGGAAGAGTTTGCCAATACTATGGCTTTGCGTACAGGAGGACTGTCGGGCATAAAAAAACTAATTCATTCGAAAGCATTGGGAACTATTGAAATGAGTACTGGTTTACAAATTTCGGGAGTTTTCACGAATGTTATCGAACAGGAAGGAAAACCAATTTACTTTCAAACCACAGGCGAAACTGCTTTATCGTATCGCGAAAAAGAATTGGTTGGTCATGGAACCAGCACGCATCCGGAAGGTTTTGGTAGTCCAATAGGAAAACTAAAAGGTATTAATCTAGCCATTGAAGATATGAGTCCGCGTGACTTAAAAGCATATGGCGTTTATGAAGGACAAACTGCAACTCTGGAATTTGAAGGTGATATAAAAGTGGTTGGAGAAATCATTACCGGAAAAAGGAATCTACATGGAGAGATTATCTTAATTTGTTTCAAAAACTGTACGGTTACACACGGAGACACTGTTTTATTCAAACCGGAATGGGGCAATTATGACATGGCTGTGGGTAAAAAACTAGTTTCGGCTTTTTCTGGGCCAGCTGATGTAAGCAGTTTTAATTTGATTTCGCACGTTCCTTCGAGCAAAACCATCAAAGCCAAACAAACTGCTGAAAGAGACGATCTGGAAGTACTGTACCAAACCGTAAGAAGCATTCGCGAATCTAATGACACAACAGCTTCATTGGAACCTATTTTTGAAAAACTTCAAAATAATCATCCAAATGATTGGTTACTTTCTGTGGAATTGATTGAGCTTTTAAATACTCGAAATGAAATGAATTTAATGCAGCAGTTGCTTTTGCATTTGGAAAACCTAAAAAAACAACGTCCTGAAATCGAGAAATTAATTTCGAATGGTTTGGAGTTGATTTTTGAGAACGAAGAAACTACGCATTAGGATTAAAAAACACGAATTCACTAAAGACACGAATTACAGAAACTGTAGTTCGTGTCTTTTTTTAGCAAAAAACAATATCAAAAAGGATAACCAATTGCGATATTGAGCATTAGATTATCTTTTCGCCAAGATCCGCTTCCAAAATTGACAGCATCAATCACCCAATTACTTCCGTTAATCAAATACGGCTGTCTGATGGGGAAAGCAAGATCGGTTCGGAGGATTAAAAAAGAAAAATCAAAACGCAATCCCGCTCCTACTCCGACCGCAATCTGTTTCATAAAATCTTTTGAAATCTGACCACCGGGTTTATTTTTATCTTCATTCAGAAGCCAAATATTTCCCGCATCCAAAAACAAAGCTCCGTTTACTATGCTGAATAATTTGGTCCGGTATTCAGTATTGAATTCTAATTTTATATCCCCCAATTGATCTTCTAAAAACTCAGCATTTGGGTCAAGATTTTTATAACTTCCCGGCCCTAATGATTGTGATCTAAATGCTCGAATACTATTGGGTCCACCGGCGACAAACTGTCTGGATGACGGCATCACGGTATTGTTTCCATAGGCATATCCTGCACCGGCAATTAATCTAGTGGCTAATTTGCTGTTTTCACCGAGTTTTAGGTAATGCCTGAAATCTCCTTTGACTTTTACAAATTGACTGAAAGGCACGTCAAAGAACTTGATGGTATCGCCTTTTTTGGCATTTGCTCCCATAAGCAATCCTGTAACATTCCCCGCTAAATCCAATTCACCATTGAAATACACCGTATGCTTTTTTCTTTTTTGCATCGTATTGGTAAACGTATAAGAATAGGTTGGGCCAAAAATTAATTGTTTTTCGATTACTTTTCCTAATGATGGATTTGTCTTAATTTCTTCTAGATATGAATCCGTTACATCTTTTGGACTTACATAATTAATTTCCAACACTTTCAATTCGTGTTCTGCTCTGACGCTCTCTTTCCATAAATAGCCGAAAGAAGTTTTGAAAGAATTCAAAGTATACTGATCGGCTTTGCTTTGACGTTCATAGCGGAGAAGCACTTTGGTTCTTGGAACAAATTCACTCGAATTTTGCCATTTAAAAGGAGCGACTAAACGAGGCCATACCAAACTCGCTTCCCCTCCAAAAGTATAAATATCGTGTCCTCCATTCTTACCTGAAACTTGAAAATCAATCCCTCCAAATAAGGAAAGCGTAAACAATTCGGCACCGCCAAAAAAGTTTCTGTTGTTCCAATTAATTTTTGCTTCAGTTCCTGTATATCCTGCCGAATTGGTGCTGGCTCCTACTTCAAAACGAAGAAACTTTTTGGGCAACAACGTTAGATAATAATATGCATTTAATGCATCTGGAATTGAATCATCTACTTTAAATTCATTTTTTACAAACTTAAAAGTACCTAAATTTACAAACCTGTTTAACGATAGATTATGATTTTTTCTGTTGTACAAATCGCCTTTTTTAAAATACAAAGTACGGTCAAAAACTCTGGGATTAAAAGTCTTGGCCGAATCAATAATCGTAAAATCTTTGTACTGTACAATATCTTCCTTTTTATAAGCAATACTATCCGTTAGAATAGAATAATTAGGATACACAATGATGTCATTTATGGTATAAGGTTTTCTCGCTTTTGAGGGTGTTTCTTCTTTTATTTTTAGCCTAATGCTTACTTCGTGATCACCTTTGGAACTATCTACTTGAGCCAAAATATAATCAGGATTAAAGAAGTAATATCCTTTTTCTTTTAATCTGGCATCAATGCGCTCGCGTTCCAGTTTTATAACTTCCAAATCATAAGCATTGCCAAGAATCAAAAGGGTTCTTCTTTGGGTTCTGGCAATCGATTTGCCCAAAGCAGTGGAATCATCCGGAAAGGAAACATTTTTTATTTTGTATTGTTTTGAAGGCCACACGGTATATTCTGCCGTGGCTTTTTTTCCATGTCTTGTCGAATCTGACTGCACTTTGGTTTTAAAATAGCCTCTGTTTTCGGTATAATTTCTTAAGACAGACGCATTATACTCTAAATCCACTTTGCTGAATAAAACTGGTGGTTCACCAACTTTAGTCCTTAACCAATACTGGAAACCTTTGTCTTTTTTGGGTTTTCCTGCCAAATTATAAATTAACAATTTTGGTCTTAGCCCCAATATTTGTTTATTAGGATTGGGGCGTAAAAGATTTTCCAATTCAGTTTCTAATGCTTTCCTGTCTTTTCTTTTTATAATTGAATCCTCAACTTTTACGGAACCGCCTGTATAGAGCAAATCACCTTCGGGCAAATACTTAGTGTTACCGCATCCTAAAATGAAGAATGAGCACAGGATTAAAAGATATTTTGAATGTTTACTTTGCATAAGATACTTTCGCTTTTTGCTTCTCTTTCTCTAATCTCTTTTTTTCTTTACGAAGTTGTTCTTTTTTCGTGATCTCAATTTCTTTGGCGCTTCGTTTAAAAAGCTCTTTGAATTTATTGTACTCCATCGTAATGATAAAGACAAGGCCTGTTTCCACAATTTCACCTTGAATGGCAACTTGATACTCATTTTTTCTATATGCCCGAATCATGTATCTTCCGTCTTTACTCAATTGGTATTCCAACGAAGCATCACCTGCAATGTTTGAAGCATCTTCATTGGCCCGTTCTGCTCCTTCCACACCAAAACTGCTTCCCACCGTAACTTTCAATCGGTCGTTCAAAAGTTTTTTTGAAATCCCCACATTCAAATCGGTTCGGGTTTCTTTGGCTCCCGAAGTGTAATCTTCTGTCGATTCCACATCAAATTCTAGTTGAACTCCAGCAATTAAATCCCCGGCAAGGTCATTTAACTGTTGCGAAAGTATTTTACTCGCACTTTGTCGGGCAAGATATTCGGCACTTGTGCTTCCGCTTTCACTTGAAAAAGGATTCTCGCCTACGAACCGATTTAACAATAACAAGGCAAATACCTGCTTGTTTAATTCCGAAGGATCTTGTCTTAACTGTTCTAATTTGGTCTGCGATGCAGTCACAATATCCGACGAAACATCATAATTCCCGTCTGGCAAAACAATATCAAATGTAATTTCTGGTTTTAGCAATTCACCATTCATTTTCAATAAAGTCTGAAATGGTATTTTTTGTTTGTAGGTATTTTTAACCTCGGGAGTAAGTGTTCCAAGTTGATCACTCAGCAAATCCAATGGCGCAGTATTGACTTTATATACCGCCGTAATATTCATAGTAGCCATTGTTGGTTCGCCGTTCCAAATAATATAACTGCCTTTTTGAATGTCAAATTTTCGTCGGATCATATTAAAATTCATTTCGTAAGAACCACTATCAAACTCGTATTTACCCGTCAGCGTAGTTTTCCCGGAAGGGTCAATTCCTGCTGTAAGTTCCGCTTCACCTTTTAAATTCAGATAATCACCATTTCCCTTGTCAATCACCAACGTAAATTCGGCTTCCTTATCAATAGTAATCGCAACCGACACATCCATTCCTATAAATTTCGATTGATTGAGTTCTTTCTGCAATTCAACCGTTTGTTTTAAATACAGATTATCTTCGTCTACAAACTCCACAATTCCTTCCCTGTCCACAATGGAAGGATCAGACTGTGGCAATACAACTGTGAATTTTGTTTCGTCATTTATTTCTACATTTCCGTTAACGACAGGATTGTCAAGCGTTCCTCCTATTTTTAATTTGGTGTTCAAAAATAAATCTCCATAAAACAAATCATTATCGGTTTCTTTGGAATGGATTGCTCTAAAATCATCAGCTTTTACGGTTAAGTCAAAATTGAAATCCCTGAAGTTTTTAGTAATCATTTTTCCGTTTACAGCCAGTTCATTTCCATTTTCATCATAAATCGAAAAGTTGTCGAATGTAATTTCTTCGTTTCGCAAAGCGATTTTTTCATCATTTACATTAAAATAAGAATTGAGTTTTGTGATTCGGAAACCTGCATCTTTTAATAACAATTCTCCATTCACTTTTGGTTCTGAAATATTTCCAGTAATCTTAAATTGCCCTGACAAAGAACCTTTACCATCGGTTATGTTTCCAAACGAAAACCCTTGAATGCTTTTGATATTTAATTGATTGACATCTAAGTTAAGGTCTAAATTTTCGCTGTCAATCCTATATGTCCCTAAAAGCGCAAGATTATTTCCTTCGCCGGAAAGAGTCATGTTTGCTGAAAGAATATTGGCAGTTTTATTATCTACTTTTAAGCTAATATCACCAATAGCTTCTCCTCCAAAGACAAACTTATCAATGGTCAAATCTGAAGTAAAAATAGGATTCGTCATGACGTTTTCGACTACAGCTGATCCATTTATCAAACCTTGCATTTCCAATTCATCTTTCTTTATCACATTCAAAATTGTCTCTATTTTGAAATTTACAAAATCAACGTGTAGCGGAGCATTGTTTTGATTGCCTTGCGATTGAATTTTCAGTTCATTTCCGGAATGATCCAAATAAAATTTATTTACATAAAGTCTTTGGCCCCCAAATTCAATTGAATTTTCGGGATTTATATTCCATTTGTCATAGTTTAAAACTAAGTTTTCGGCATTCAGTTTAATTACATTTTTTGAATCTTCATGTCGCAATTCACCCGCAATAAAATACAGATCTTTTTTGTCTTTGTCTTTTACCTGCAAAGCATACGAAAGAATATTGTTTTCGGCTTTTCCCGTTAAACTTGTAAACGGAATTTTAAATTGCCCGCCTTCAATCGTTGCCACAGAAGCCTGATATTCTAAAGCATTACTCTTTGTTACGACATTTATTTTACCATCGGATATTGTAGTATTGGCATAAATAATTTTCGGAATCGCTCCTTTAATCTGGATAGTATCTCCTACGCTATTGTATTTTCCGGAAATGTTTAAAGGTTCCAATCCGGTCAACTTTGGAATCAATTTATACAAAACAGGGTCATTTTGAACAGCAACACTAAAGGTAAATTGTTGTTTCTCCGAATTGGTTTTGTATTTCGCTGTTTGAATATTAATATATTTTGACAACGAATTTTTTATCGCATCCGAAAGTGTGGTTAGTGTATATTTACCGTCAATTTCGGCTTTAATGAATTGGGAACTGATTTTTATATTGTTTTTTTGGTCGTCTGCAAAAGCTATGATTTTGACATTATCCAAAACAATTGGCTCTTTATCCTGCAAAACCTGAATGTTGGACGCCACTATCTCCCCGTTTAAATAATCGGGATTACTATTGGCAATATCAGCGACAACGTTTCCTCTAAGTTTCAACGGGCCAGCATGCAAATTTAATTTTTCCAAATCGGCTATATCAAGATTCAGATTTAATTTTACAGCCGGATATTTATCTTTGAAACCACCATTTGCATCCAACTTGAATTTTAGATTTGGATCTTTGCTGCTAGCTTTTATATCAAAATTCCCTTTTACAATTGACCCTTTCAAAGCCATGTTAGAGTACGTATATTTATTGAAATTTGCTTTTTTTACAATGGCCGACAGCTGAGCATTTGCAGTTTTTGGATTCAGTCCTTGCCCTTTAACTTTGGCATTTAGCGTAATTCTTCCCAAGGAATCATTCTTGATTAATCTTCCAAGATTGAAATCCATAAAAGCAACAGTAGCATCGTATTTTTCACTGTTCTTAATTCTGTTATCAAACAATGCATCCACATTGGCTTTGCCATAACTGCTGTTTAATACCAATTTGGTTTTGAAATTATCGATGGAGCCTTTAAATTTTCCGCTAGCATTAAATTGTTCCGGAAGCCGAATTGCTTTGGGAAGCGAGCCCTCAGGAACAAAAGAAATTACATCACGGGAAGAAGAAGTTATGTTTTTTATATCCAAATCAAAAAAAGCTTTTTCGTAATTGGGAAGTCCTTTGATTTTTCCAGAGACAGAAACTTTTGTATTTCCAATTCCCTGCATTTGAAAATAGGGAATATTCAAATCCTTTACTTTTCCGTTTACTCGGGAATTGATGTACAAAATAGCATTGGGATTCGATTGAAAAGGATTCATTTTACGCAATTGTGGAGCAAAAAGTAAAATATCCTTAAACCCAATTCTCGACTGACTTAAATTAGCATCAACCAACAAATCTCCTATGTTTTTTGAAATACCACCAATCGATTGATAGTTCACTTTTAATTTGTCTTTCAACTCTGTTTGAGGTGTTCTTACATACAAATTATTCAGATAGGCTTGCTTTGGCCCATAGAAAAATTGTGTTTTCAGTTGCTGAATTTGCAGTCCGCTTTTTTCATTCACTAATAAAGATTTCACTCGTCCCGAAATAGTATCATTTGCAAAATAAATATGCTCCGCTTTGGCATTCAAGCCATCCAAATCAAGATGACTGTAATCCATCCCATTAGCAATCGCAGGAGATTGCATATCATCAAACTTAAAAGCAATATTTTGCAAATCGATTGATTCCAATTTTATTTTCCAACCTTTTGTTGGTGAAATAGTGGTATTTACTTTGGATGGTTTGGATTGTTTTTCCTTTTTCCCAAGCAGTAGATTTCCTTTTAGATTTTTGACTTCAAATTTTTCAAAATCGAGCATTTGATTTTTTGCATCAATATCGTTTACCAAAAGATTTAACTTGCCTAAAGTAAGCCCTGAATTCATTTTGGAATCTTTGTTGTCGTATAAAACAGTAATTTTCGACAATGTGATTTTTTTTAGTTCCAAATTAAAATCACTTCTTTTGGCAATAGTGTCAACCGTTTTGGCAGATACTTCGGCTATTTTTTCGACTAAATCCTGATTTAAAACTACATTCAATCCTCTCAAATCAACATAAGGAATATTGAAATCCATTTTATCCAAATCAAATTTCTTAAATTTTGTGCTGAAATTTCCCAGCTTCAGGCGAACGTCATTTTTGGATAAATCGTCTTCAAAACTGAATTTGATGTTTTTTAAATTGACATCAACAACCGACAAAACATATGGTTTACTGTTAGGATCTGAAGGAGCTTTGGAAGTAAATGCTTTGATGATATAATCAAAATTAAACACCCCGTCCTTGTTTCTTGATATATTGGCGGTTGTGTTTTCTAGTTCAATCGAGTTTATTTCTACTTCGTGATTGATGATTTTGAACAAATCGATATCAATGGCCAGCCTTTTCCCACTCAATAAAGTGTCCTTGTGTTGGTCTTCAAAATAAAAACCTTCAAGTATTATTGTTTTTGGAAAACTAATGGCAATATGATCTAAGGAACTTTTAGTTTTAAGTTTATCATTCAGATAAGTGAGTACCTTATCCTTAGTAAAATTCTGAACACCCGGAACTTGAATCAATACAATAATTAAGATCAAAAAAAACACAATTGTAAGAGCACTCCAAAGCATAATACGTAGTGCTTTTTTTATAAAAGGATTTAGTTTTTTGCCCATATAGAAAATCTTTGTAATTGAATGCGATGGCGTTTCCACTATTCCTGCCCTTTATTAGAAATTTTTGAATCTACAAATATGCAATAACTATAATTTTATAAGTTATACAATTCCCCTAATATGTTTTAAAATTATTGTGAGATTGTTCTAATACTTGTCAATAAGTTCAAATGTTTGATGAGATTTAGATCTCTTCTCATTCTTGAAAAACTGTCATCTAAAGTTTTACTTTTGTAGCAAAATCTTTTTCATTTTCAATCACTTTTCCGTCGTATTGCAGTTTCCATCCCATCGTATTTGTAAGAATCAAAATCTTCGATAACTCACTTATCAAACGGTTTTGGGCATTGGATTTCAAGGATGATTTTTCTATTTTCTTAGCTAAATTAGCTTTTACCGATTTGTTGATTTTGTTGTAATCGTCTCCAGTAAACGGATTCATCTGGCTTTGTTCTACATCATAAAATTTGATGTCTGGACTTATTTTTATTTCTTCTTTCGGAATGCTTAGAATTGTGATGGTTTTATTGGCTTCGTCAATATCGTATTTCATCTGATGTAAATCATAGGATACGGTAACATCGGCATTAACGATTATCAATGCTTTTTTCTCAAACGAAAGCATATCCATCATGTACTTTTGTTGATTTTTATAAGTTACTACTTCCGAAAAATGTCCTTCGGTAACCACCAATTTACCCACATTCACGATTTGTTGTTGAATCAAATTGGTATTGTAGTCTAAAGAAGATTCGTCCCCTTTTTTGAATTCGCAGAATTTGAATGCCAAAATTATTGCCACTACTACTACTGCTCCAACTAAAATTCTTTTTAGCATAATTAAAATTTCATAAATGAATATTGAGCCACTAATGTAGCGATTTTCGACTGAAGATTGACTTCAAATTTTTTATGGTTCTCCGATTGGGGATTAAATGGACGGTGTTGCAAACCCTTTTGAATACTTTCGACAGCATCCATCGTTGGATAAGCCGTTTCAGAAATGGTGGATTCTTTGAATTGTTCCCAGATATAATCAATAGCCACCTGACTAGGATGCACCATGTCATCGGCATAGAAACGATAATCCCGGAGTTCATCCATCATGATTTCGTAGCTCGGAAAGTATTCAGATTGCAGATTGTGGATTGTAGTAATCAAATGAGATTTACTTCTTTGATTCTCCACAAAACCATCTTTGAGGTGTCGTACCGGCGAAACAGTAAAAATGAAATTACAATTGGGATTTAATGATTGAATTAAGTTAATCGTGTTCTTTATACTCCCTGTACTAATTTCAACAGAAAGCAATTCTTTGGCAAACTGTTTTTGGGGCACTTTATGGCAATTGGCCACTATAGTATCTTTTTCAATGCTTCGATACACCCAAGATGTTCCGTAGGTAATAATTATATGTGTTGCTTCCTCTAATCGCTTTTTGGTTTCTCGAAGAATTTGATTCAGATTCTCCAATAATTCTGTTGCATCCGAATGACTTAAATCCGAGTGTACTTCAAAAGAATGCCAACGCTCATTATAAAAAAAAATATCTTCTTCAGTAAATAAAATATCGTTAACAACCCTGTCAATAATTCTCTCAATCGAAACTGGATTAAAAATAATTCCAAATGGATTGATCGTGCTTTGAAATTTGAAATATTGGAATTTATCTCCCATATTTTCAGCAAAGCAAGAACCCAATGAGACAATTTTGGAGTTGTAGTCTATAGGATTGGAATGATTAGGAATATTAATTTTGGTTGTGAAATTCATTACTTTTTATTTACAACGAATTTAGTTTATAATTTGAATACTTTCAAAAAATAACATTCTGTTTTAAACCAAAAAAAAACCTTTCAGAGTTTTGAACTCTGAAAGGGTTAAGTATCATTAAAAGTTTGTTACTTCACAAACTCAACCGCCTTAGCCAAAGCCTCAGCAATTCCATCTGCATTTTTTCCTCCTGCAGTAGCGAAGAAAGGCTGTCCTCCTCCTCCACCTTGGATGTATTTCCCTAATTCACGAACCACCTGACCCGCATTAAGTTTTTTATCGGCAACCAATTCTTTGGAAATATAACAAGACAACATTGGTTTTCCGGCTTCAGCAGTAGCCAATACCAAGAATATATTTGTTCCTAAAGTTCCTAATTCATAAGCCAAGTCTTTAGCTCCTTCCGGACTCAAATCAACTTGTTTGGCAAGAAACTGAATACCATTGATTTCTTGTAATTCCTGAGCCAATTCGCCTTTCATATTTTTGGCTTTATCTTTCAATAAAACCTCCAATTGTTTTTTCAAAGAAGTATTTTCATCTTGCAATGTTTGAATTGCTTTTACAGGATCAACTGCATTTTTCAATACTTCTTTTATTTCATAAAAAGAAAGTAATTGCGATTCAAAGAAATCTTTAGCTGCATCACTGGTAATTGCTTCTATACGTCTTATTCCGGCTGCAACTGCCCCTTCCGATACAATTTTGAAATGCCAAATATCACTCGTATTAGGAACGTGGGTTCCTCCACATAACTCTACCGAATCACCATATTTGATCATTCGAACCAAATCACCATATTTCTCTCCAAACAACGCAATAGCACCTTCTTCAATTGCTTGATCTTTTGGAATGGCTCTTTTTTCAATCAATGGCAAGCTTTCACGAATTCTGGCATTCACAAAATCCTCTACTTCTTTAATCTCATCATCCGTTACTTTAGCAAAATGAGAAAAGTCAAAACGCAAAGAAGCTGAACGCACCATCGAACCTTTTTGTTCGATATGAGTTCCCAATATTTTTCGCAATCCTTGGTGTAACAAGTGAGTTGCCGTGTGATTCGAAGATGTTTTTGCTCTTTGATTTGCATCCACCACAGCGGTAAAACTATCCGTTAAATTATCTGGCAATGATTTAGTAAGGTGTACCGTTTGGTTGTTTTCTTTTTTAGTATCAATAATATAGATGATATCACCGTTTTGAGCTTCTAGATATCCTTTATCTCCGGTTTGTCCTCCACTTTCACCGTAAAAAGGCGTAGCATTGAAAACCAACTGATAAATTTCACCATCTTTTACACTATCGACTCTGCGGTATTTAGTGATTCTAACGTTGTGTTTCAATCGGTCGTAACCCACAAATTCCTGAACATCATCTTCCACCAAAACATTCCAGTCTCCTGCAGTAACTTTAGAAGCGGCACGGGAACGTTCCTTTTGCAATTGCAATTGCTCTTGAAAACCTTTTTCGTCCAATTCCAAACCTTTTTCAGACAATATCAAAGCCGTTAAATCGATTGGAAAACCATAAGTATCATACAATTCAAATGCTTTTTTACCATCGATTACAGTTCCGGAATTAGTGTTAATCACAGCATCCAACAACACCAATCCTTGATCCAAAGTTCTCAAGAAAGAACTTTCTTCCTCACGAATCACATTCGAGCACAAGGCTTTTTGTGAACGAATTTCGGGGAAAGACCCACTCATTTGCGTACTCAAGACTTCTACCAATTTATAAATAAAAGGCTCTTTTGTATCCAGGAAAGTAAAACCGTAACGAATTGCACGACGCAAAATTCTACGGATTACATAACCAGCTCCCGTGTTTGATGGCAACTGACCGTCGGCAATAGCAAAAGCTACCGCGCGCACGTGATCCGCTATTACACGAATCGCGATATTTATTTTTTCTTCGGCTTCGTCTTTTGCCTTAATTGTATATTTGGCTCCCGTAATCGTTTCGATTTCTCTGATCAGTGGTGTAAAAACATCTGTATCATAGTTTGATTGAACTCCTTGTAAAACCATACAAAGACGCTCAAATCCCATTCCGGTATCCACGTGCTGAGCAGGCAATTTTTCTAGAGAACCATCGGCTTTACGATTAAATTCCATAAATACGTTGTTCCAAATCTCAACCACATGTGGGTGATCGTTATTCACCAACGATTTTCCTGAAACCAAAGCTTTTTCTTCAGCAGAACGAATATCAACGTGGATTTCAGAGCAAGGTCCACAAGGTCCTTGATCCCCCATTTCCCAGAAATTATCTTTTTTGTTACCCAGAATAATTCGGTCTTCGTCAATCAACGTTTTCCAAATATCCCAAGCTTCCTGGTCAAAAGGTACATTCTCATCCGGGTTTCCTTCAAAAACAGAAACATAAAGAATGTCTTTCGGAATTTTATACACCTCAGTCAACAATTCCCAAGCCCAGTGAATCGCCTCTTTCTTAAAATAATCGCCAAAAGACCAGTTCCCCAACATTTCAAACATCGTGTGGTGATACGTATCAATCCCGACTTCCTCCAAGTCATTATGCTTTCCGGAAACACGAAGACATTTTTGCGTATCGGCAATTCTGTTGCTTTTTGGTGTTCCAAGGCCTAAAAAATACTCTTTAAACTGCGCCATTCCCGAGTTGTTAAACATCAAAGTTGGATCATCTTTAAGAACAATCGGTGCAGATGGAACAATTAAATGCCCTTTACTTTCAAAAAAATCTAAAAATTGTTTACGTACGTCTTGTGATTTCATTTTTGCTGTATATATTCAGTAATTCGTTGAATTATTATTTATTATTTTATCTAAAACCTATTTTTTATCATCCTTTGGGCGTGACCCCATCAGAAAAAGGAGCCAAATATTGCAACCGGGTATTAGGCTCCTTTCCCTAATGCTGTCGGGCTATTCGCGCTACTTTGGTAGCTAGCTTCTATCCCTCACGCGAACTCGATAGATAAAGAGCTACATTCTAAATGACATATCCAATCCTTAAAAAGTAAAGGAGTAAGAACCTCAACCCTTTAGTTCTTCATAATATTCATAAAGACAGGTAACCATTTATTTATTATTAAAAAAAACAGCAGAACAACTGAAACATTTATTAAATTTGTTCGACTTACCTTTTAACTAATTTGCAAAAATAGGGTATTTTAAAATATGGCGAAAGTAAAATATTATTACGATTCTGTAAATCTGGCTTATCGCAAAATAAAAATCAGAAAGAGAAGAAAAGTTGGCTTTGCCGTTCTGTTTTTATTAGCATCGGCTATTTTTGGATTTTTGACCTTCATCATATTATTAAACACCCCGTATTTTGACACACCAAAAGACCGTTTGCAAGCAAGGGAAATCGAAAATTTAAAATTGAATTACGCCATTTTAAACAAAAAAATGGACGAAGTAGACGATGTAATAGATGATATTGAAGACCGGGACAATAATTTATACCGCGTTTATTTCAACACAGCCGCAATTCCGGAAGAAGAACGAAAAGCAGGCTATTCCAAAATAAACCGTTACGCCGCTTTACAAGGCTATAACAATTCAAAATTGGTAATCAGCACAACCGAAAGAGTAGATGCCTTAAGTAAGGAACTTGCAATTCAGTCCAAATCATTGGATGAAATTGTAAAATTAGCCAAAGCAAAGGACAAACTACTTTCGGCAATTCCGGCAATACAGCCCGTAAAAAATGAAAATTTAAAACGAATGGCTTCTGGTTTCGGGTATCGAACAGATCCATTTACCAAGGCAAGAAAAATGCACGAAGGAATGGATTTTACGGCCAAAACAGGAACACCAATCTACGCCACAGGAGACGGAGTAGTAGCTAGAGCAGACAATACTGCTTCCGGTTTTGGAAACCATATCGTAATCCGACACGGTTATGGGTACGAAACACTTTATGGACATTTAAGCAAATACAATTGTCGCGCAGGAAAATCGGTTAAACGAGGAGACATTATAGGATATGTAGGCAGCACAGGACGTTCCGAGGCGCCACATTTGCACTACGAAGTACACAAAAACGGAAAAGTAGTGAATCCGTTAAATTTTTATTATGGCAATATTTCGGCGGTGGAATACGTTGCTATTTCAAAAATAGCGAATCAGGAAAATCAATCGTTAGATTAACGACCCGAGCGAAGCGAACTGGCGAAGCATTTTAGATTGCTGACTTTAGATTTTAGATTTCAAAAAATAGTATAATTAATAAAAAACATGCACATAGAATTATCACCAGACAAAAGATACTATAGCATAGGCGAAGTCGCCAAAGCATTTGATGTAAACGCTTCCTTGATTCGGTTTTGGGACAGTGAATTTGACATTCTGAAACCAAAGAAAAATGCTAAAGGAAACCGAATGTTTACCCCAGAAGACATCAAGAATCTGCAGCTTATTTATCATTTGGTCAAAGAAAGAGGATTCACTCTTGAAGGTGCCAAAATCCATTTGAAAGAAGGCCAAAAGAAAACAATGGATAAATTTGAAATTATCAATAAATTAGAAACTATAAAAATGCAACTGATTAGCATTAAAAACGAATTATAAGCCCCCTAACCCCCAAATGGGGGAATATAAAAAGCAATAAATAAATACATTAAACAACAAACAAACTCTAAATTAAACAAACATGAAAAGATTTTTGCCTTGGATTATAGTAGCAGTAGTAATCATCGGAATTTACAGCTGGGCTTCTGGAATTTATAATAATGCAGTGACACTTGAACAAGACGTGAAAGAAAGCTGGGGAAATGTTAACACTTCTTATCAAAGGAGAAATGATCTTATCCCAAATTTAGTAAGCACCGTAAAAGGATATGCTGAACATGAAAAAAGTACTTTAACAGCCGTAATCGAAGCTCGTGCTAAAGCTACTGCAATTACAATTGACCCAAAAAATGTTACTCCGGAACAACTAGCAGCATTCAATTCGGCACAATCAGGAGTTTCTTCTTCTTTATCAAAATTATTAGTTAGTGTTGAGCAATATCCAAACCTGAAAGCTGATGCAAGCTTTATGAAATTACAGGATGAACTAGCCAGTACAGAAAATCAAATTTTAACAGCTAGAACCCGTTTTAATGAAGCCGTTAAGCCTTATAACAATAACATTAACACTTTCCCAAGAAATATCTTGGCAGGAATCTATGGTCTTAAAGAAAAGCCATATTTCGAAGCAGTTGCTGGTGCAGACAAACCTGCTGAAGTAAAATTCTAAAAAAAACTTAACCCCGCCATGGCGGGGTTTTTAAAAAATATACGATGTCAAAAGTAGAAGATTTTTTAAGCAAAGAAGAAGAACAAGAAATTGTGGAAGCTATTCGAATAGCCGAAAAAAACACTTCTGGCGAAATTAGAGTTCATATAGAAAAAACAACTTCCCTAGATGCGTATGATCGTGCCATGGAAGTTTTTCATGAATTAAAAATGGATGAAACCGAATTACAAAATGGTGTTTTAATCTATCTGGCTATTGAAGACAAAACCTTTGTGATTTGTGGTGACAAAGGCATCAACGATGTTGTTACCAATACCTTTTGGGACAGTACCCGTGATGTTATGGTTGCACAATTCAAACAGGGAAATTTCAAACAAGGATTAATTGATGGTATTTTAAAAGCCGGTCAAGAAATGAAAAAGCATTTTCCTTGGCAAGAAGGCGACACCAACGAATTATCAAACGAAATATCAAAAGGATGAAGAAAGTCATAAGTCAAAAGACGAAAGTCAAAAGCCAATGGCTACAAATAATTCTGTTTTTTTTCTGCATAAATTCAATTTTTGCACAATTTACGATTCCGAAGAAACCTAGTTTTCAAACTTCGGTTTATGATTATGCCAATGTTCTAAGTCCAGAAGAAAAAGCCCAACTTGAAGAAAAATTGATCAAATATTCTGATTCTACGACTACTCAAATTGTAGTAATCACTATAGAGAGCCTCCAAAATGAAGATGTTAGTCAACTAGCAACTAAATGGGGGCAAACTTGGGGAATTGGTGGAACAGCAAAAGATGATAATGGAGTTATTATTCTTTTGGCAAAAAACGAAAGAAAGATAGCTATCAATCCTGGTTACGGTTTAGAGGATAGGCTAACCGCCGGAACTGGCGGAGAAATAATTCGAAACATTATCGTTCCTGAGTTTAAAGCAGGCAGTTATTACCAAGGCTTAGACAAAGGTACCAGTGCAATTATTGATGTTTTCAAAGGCAAATACAAAGGCGAACGCAAACAAACAAAAGGAAAAGATTTTCCAATTTTACCAATCATAGTCATTGTGGTTATTGTTTTGATTTTACTATCCAAGAATAGAAATGCTGGCGGTGGAGGAAATTCCGGAAACCGAGGCGGTGGAGGGCCTAGCCTACTCGACGTCATTATACTAAGCAGCCTCGGAAGAGGTGGCGGAGGTGGTTTTGGTGGTGGATCATCAGGCGGTGGTTTCGGAGGCGGAGGCGGAGGCTTCGGCGGAGGTTTTGGCGGAGGCGGATTCTCTGGCGGAGGTTCAAGCGGAAGCTGGTAAGAAATATACATAATGTAAAAGAGAGTTCTGTATGGACTCTCTTTTGTATTTTATAAAAAATCAAACAACGTTTTTAAACAACATAATTTAAAAATTATGAAATTAAAGATTTTCGCTTTATTATTAGTTACGTCTTTCAATTTACATTTAATACATAGTCAAAACATAGACTCTCCAAAATTAAGTGAATCTGAAATAAAAAACTTATCATCATTATGCAAAATATGGGGATTCCTTAAATATTACCACCCCAATGTTGCCAAAGGAAGTTACAATTGGGATGAACACTTGCTAACGATACTCCCTAAAGTGAAACATGCTAACAGTAAAGAAGAACTATCTAAAATATATTTGGACTGGATCGAAAATTTAGGAACATTTAAGCTTTGTAATTCTTGTGATGATATTAGCAAAAAAGAATATTTTGACAAGAATTTTGACCTTTCTTGGACTCAAAATACAGATGTATTTACTGATGAACTTACTAAAAAGTTAAAGTATATTGAAAACAATAGATTTCAAGGCCAAAACCATTATGTTTCCACAGTTGCTCCAAAAATTGCCTTAATGAAAAGTCTAGGCATTATTAAAATAACGAATGAGCCTAATTATAAAAATTTCGAATTTCCAGAACAAAATTATAGATTATTAAGTTTATTCAGATATTGGAATATTGTAGAATATTTTTACCCTTATAAATATTTAACGGATCAAAAATGGGATATAGTTTTAAGAGAAATGATTCCAAAATTTAAAGATGCAAAAAACGCTACCGAATATCAATTAGCAATTAAAGAAACAGCCGTAAAACTAGACGACACTCACACATTTACAAATACAGCAATCACAAATGATTTTTTTGGACGTAAATACATTCCCGCATCATTTAAAATAATTGACAAAAAAGCAATCATAACTGAGTTTTTAAATGATTCTTTAGCTAAAGTGGATGATTTAAGAATTGGAGACGTGATTGAAAAAGTGGATGATAAAAATGTAAATGACATTCTTCAAGAAAAATTAAAATACATTCATGGATCAAATTATAATACTAAATTAAGAAACTCCTATTGGGCTATATTTAATGGTTTTACTGATTCTCTAAAAATATCTTTAAATAGAAACGAAATAATTTCGGAGAAAATTGTTCACCGTTACTTTTTCAAGGATTTTAAATCAAAAAATGAAATTAAGGAAAAATATAAAATAGTTGATGGAAACATTGGATATGTTAATATGGCAGCTCTCATAGAAATTGAGGATGTTGAAAAAATGATGTCAGAAATGAAATCTACCAAAGCTATTATAATTGACATGAGAGCTTCTGTTAGCCGCCCCTATCCATTAGCAAAAAGACTATTTCAAACAAAAAAGGAATTTGCAAAATTAACAGAGCCAGATTTATCTTATCCTGGTAGATTTATTTGGAAAAAAACAGATCTAATTTCACCAATAAAAAATGAATATTACCCTGGTAAAGTAATTGTATTAGTTAACGAGAGTACACAAAGTGCAAGTGAATATTATACGATGTGTTTGCAGAAAGGCGACAATGTAACAACAATAGGAAGTCAAACTGCTGGTGCGGATGGGAATACTAATGAAATAGAATTTATTGGTTTTAAATCTTTAATGAGTGGCCTTGGAGTTTATTATCCTGATGGCACTGAAACCCAAAGAAAAGGCGTTAAAATTGATATAGAAGTTCATCCAACAATAAAAGGAATTCAAGAAAGAAAAGATGAGGTTCTAGAAAGAGCGTTGGAATTTCTAAAAAAAAAATTAAATTAAAAAAAATTAAAAAAAAGTCTATATTTGAATCATAAATATATTCTCCAGAAGAATCCATTGAATTTTATATCCATTCTAAAAATTAATCGCCCAGAATGCTTTCACATAAAACCAAATATGCCCTAAAAGCGCTTCTATATTTAGCGCAACAAGATGAAAACCATATTTCAAGAACCATTGAAATTGCGGAAGGAGCTTCTATTCCAAAAAAGTTTTTGGAACAAATACTTTTGGATTTAAAGAGAGGTCATTTTGTAGGTAGCAAGCAAGGGAAATATGGTGGTTATTACCTTTTGAAAGACAAAGAAACAATCACTTTAGCCGATATTCACCGATTATTTGATGGTGCAATTGCATTACTTCCTTGTGCATCCTTAAATTTTTACGAGCGTTGCTCTGATTGCGTAAGCGAGTCTGAATGCCTATTGCGACACGGATTGATGACGATTAGAGACGAAACTTTGAAAGCAATGCAAGGCATTACAATCGCCTCATTGGTAAAAAAATAAAAAAATATATTTTAAACTATACTAGTTTTATAGAATTAATTATATATTTGCATCGAATTAACGTATGATTAACAATCAAAACTAAGAAAAAATGCAAATTAATCGAAGCAAAAAAAACGAGGTCAGGAAAACAAATCTTCCAAATTTAGAAAAAAACATTTTCCAAATGATGTGTATGTGTATGTGCTAGAGCCTAAAAAAATTTATTTTAAATTCTACTAATTACATATAACATATTGAAATAATGAAAAATACATTTATAAAAACAATTGCAAGTTTATTCTTTTTACTAATTTTCTCGACTTCTTATGGTCAAAACCTTTTACAAGGAGTTGTAAAAAACGATCAAGACTCCCCTATAGAAGGTGTTAATATAGTTCTAAAAGGAACTACTAATTCATCAACTACTGATGTTAATGGTAATTTCAGCATTGAAGCCAAAACACTTCCATTTACAATCATTGTACAATACTTAGGTTACACAACCAAGGAAATTAAAATAAACGAACTACCAACTGTTGCTAAACCTTTTCAAATAACAATTAGCACTGGTGAAGAAAAAGTATTATCTGAGGTAGTTGTAACATCAAGACGTAGAATAGAAAAAGCACAAGATATTCCTATCGCAGTATCTGTTGTTACAGGCAAACAAGCTGAACAGACAGGTGCTTTCAACGTGAACCGTATAAAAGAATTGGTTCCATCTGTACAGCTTTATTCTTCAAACCCAAGAAACACTGGGATTAATATTCGCGGTCTTGGATCACCATTTGGTCTAACCAATGACGGTATCGATCCAGGTGTTGGTTTCTATGTTGACGGTGTATATTATGCCCGTCCTGCAGCAACTACTCTAGATTTTATCGATGTAGAAAGAATTGAAGTATTACGCGGACCGCAAGGAACCTTATTTGGTAAAAACACAACTTCAGGTGCTTTTAATATAACTTCCCGCAAACCAAGCTTCAACTCAGGTGCAGACTTCGAAGTGAGTTACGGAAATTATGCCTATCTTCAAGCCAAGGCTTCGGTTACTGGAGCTTTGAGTAAAAAAGTTGCTGGTAGATTGTCATTTTCGGGTACGCAACGTGATGGTATTATCGATAATATTAGAACAGGAAAGCCAACAAACACGCTGAACAATCAAGGTATTAGAGGTCAATTGCTTTTTACTCCAACGGAAAACACAAACATTACGTTAGCAGGAGATATCACAACACAACATAATGATGGATATGCTCAAGTAGTTGCTGGTGTTGCTCCAACAAATAGAGTTCCACAACGTCAATTTAACGCAATTATTGCTGATTTAAACTACCAACTTCCAAGCTTAAATGCTTTCGATCGTAAAATTGACCATGACACCCCATGGCGTTCAGGACAGGATTTGGGCGGAGGATCACTTAATGTGGACACAAAAATTGGAAATGGAACACTTACCTCAACAACTGCATGGAGATTCTGGACTTGGGATCCATCTAATGACAGAGATTTCACAGGTTTGCAACAACTTGCAAAATCACAAAATCCATCGAGACAAACTCAATTTACCCAAGAGGTACGTTACGCAGGTCAGATTACATCTAAAATAAGCGGTGTTGCTGGAGTCTTTTTTATTGACCAGACATCAAAAACAAAAGGCACAGAGGAATCCGGTAACGCACAATGGAGATTTGCTCAGGACTCATTTACTCCAGCAAATACTGCATTATGGAAAACTCCAGGTCTTTTTGAAGGATATGGAATCCATACAAATGCTCAAATACATTCAACAAGTGCGGCGGTATTCGGTCAATTAGACTGGGCTGTAACAGATAAACTGCATGTATTACCTGGTTTAAGATACAATTATGACAAGAAAGATGCTGATTATGACCGTAAAACATACGGAGGCCTTCAAACCACTGATCCTAAATTAATTGCATTGAAAAAGAAAGTTTATACAGATCAAAACTTCTCATCAGATAATGATGATACTGACTTCTCTGGAAATATAACTGTATCCTACAAAGCATCAGATAAAATCAATGCTTATGGAACTTTTGCAAAAAGCTACAAACCTATTGGAGTGAATGTTGCAGGACTTCCTACTCCTGCTGCGGGACAAACTTTAGCTGATCTTGCAACAGTTAAGCCAGAAGATGTTACCCATTATGAATTTGGAGTAAAAACTTCTCCTGTTCCAAATTCAATATTGAACTTGACATACTATAACACAAATATCAAAGATTTCCAAACCAATGTTCAGGCAGCTGAATTGGGAGTAAACCGCGGTTATCTTGCTAATGCTGATGAAGTACGTGTACAAGGTGTTGAACTAGATTTTAGTTTTATTCTTAACAAGCATTTTAACTTCTACGGAGCTGGAACTTATAGCGACGGTAAGTATGTTAAATTTACAAATGCTCCTCTTCCACTTGAAGAAACGGGTTCTGCAGTGTCATTTAAAGATGTATCGGGTTCTAATTTACCTGGAGTTTCAAGGTGGGCAGGAAGTTTAAGCGGAGAATATTCAAAAAAAGCAAAATTCTTTGCTAACGCAGGAAAATTCTTTATAGCTCTTGATGGTTATGCCCGTTCTGAATTCTCATCAAGTCCTTCGGCTTCAAAATATTTAGTGGTTCCTGGTTATGGTATTTTTAATGGTCGCTTAGGTTTCCGTGCATCAGAAGGTTTATCTGTTCACATTTGGGGACGCAACCTTTTAAACAAAAATTATTACGAACAATTGTTGCCTGCCGGAGGAAATGCAGGGCAATACGCAGCAGTGTTAGGAGATCAAATCACTTATGGAGTTACATTAAAGTATTCTCTATAATTCATTAAAATCGCAAAGTTAACTTGACATAATCGACAAGTTAACTTTGTGATTTATATTATTTATAAAAAAGACAGAAAAAAACCAAGACAAGTAAGATAAGATGAAAACAAACAGAAATTTATTATTGACGCTAGTAGTGTTAATAATTGCAAGCATTACGCCAAATAAAGTTTCGGCACAAGATTTATCAGGAAACATAAGCATTTCTGGAGCATTTGCATTGTATCCGATTACTGTAAAATGGGCAGAAGAATTCAAAAAAACACACCCTAATGTCAAAATAGACATTCAAGCAGGAGGTGCCGGAAAAGGAATAACGGATGTTTTATCTAAAGTTACCGACATTGGATTGGTATCACGAGAACTGAATGCTGCTGAATACAAAAAAGGAGCTTACGCCATTGCTGTTACCAAAGATGCAGTAATTCCGACAATAAGCGCAACAAGTCCCTATAGAAAAGTATTATACCAAAGAGGTGTAAAAAAAGAAGCCTTTAATAATATTTTCATCACCGGAAAATACAAAACTTGGAATGCTTTAGGTTTCAAGAGCACTGCTCCTATACATGTTTACACACGATCTGATGCCGCCGGAGCCGCCGAAACTTGGGCCAGTTATTTTGGCAAAAAACAAGAAGATTTACAGGGAGTTGCCGTATTTGGAGATCCTGGATTGGCACAAGCGGTACAAAGAGATCCTTCTGGGTTAGGTTTTAATAATATTGTTTACATCTACGATACCAAAACCAACAAACCAACCAATGGAATTGTTGCTGTGCCAATTGATTTAAACAATAATGGAAAATTAGATCCAGATGAAAACTTTTATAATGACATCGATCAATTGATTGCCGCCATTGTTTCGGGTAAATACCCATCACCTCCAGCTAGAGATTTGTATTTTGTAACCACAGGAAAACCAAACAATGCCGTTGTCAAAGCATTCATAAAATACATTCTTACAGATGGTCAAAAATTCGTTACGGAAGCGGGATATATTAAACTTTCCAAAGAAAAATTAACAAAAGAATTAGCGAAGGTAAAATAATATTCTTCTAAATAAAACATCCACCCTATGTAAGAACTGAAAACTATGAGGAGTTACAGTTTTGCTGGGGTGGTTTATTACAATTATGAAAAACATAAGATTACTCAAAGATCGTCTCATCAGTAAAACATTTCTGGCGTTAACCATCCTGTCCATTTCGACGGTGATTTTAATTGGCGTTGGATTGTTCTACAAATCAACACCCATTTTAAACAGCACTTCACTTTATAATTTATTATTCTCCTCCGAATGGAAACCTTTTAAAGAGGCCTTCGGATTTTATCCTTTTATAGTCGGCACACTTTGGGTAACCGCAATTGCCATTATCATTGCTTTGCCTTTATCAATGCTGACTGCCATTTATCTTTCGGAGTATGCTCACATAAGAGTTCGGAAATTGGTTTTGCCCTTAATTGAATTATTATCGGGAATTCCACCCGTGCTTTATGGAGTTTGGGGAGTCTTGGTAATTGTACCTTTAATACAAGACAAAATAGCTCCGCATTTCGTAGAATTCACAACAGGTTATTCAGTATTGGCAGGAGGAATTGTTTTGGCAATTATGATTTTTCCACTTATCATCAGCATTGTCATTGAAGTGTTTGATAATGTGCCACAGGATTTACGAAATGCTTCTTTGTCATTAGGCGCTACGCAATGGCAAACCGTCAAAAAAGTAGTTCTTCGAAAATCATTTGACGGAATTGTAGCGGCTGTAGTTCTGGCAATTTCCAGAGCTTTTGGGGAAACCATAGCCGTTTTGATGGTTTGCGGTAATTTGGCACAAGTTCCGCACAGCCTATTCGACTCCGCTTATCCGTTACCGGCGCTTATCGCCAATAATTATGGGGAAATGATGTCCATTCCGATGTACGATTCTGCATTGATGTTTGCAGCCCTACTCCTATTCGTCATCATCTTTTTATTCAATGCACTGTCGAGAATTATTTTATATAGAATCGAAAAAAGAAATAACTAATCAGGTATCAACATGAGAAAAATAGAAGAAAATATATTCAAAGTTTTGATGATACTGAGTACCATCATCATCAGTAGTACCCTGTTTATGATAGTGTACACCATTTTTTCCAAAGGAATTGGTTCTTTGAATTGGGATATGGTTTCAAAAATCCCAGAAGGTGGCTTCTACATTGGTAAAGGAGGTGGCATTTTGAATGCCATAGTGGGATCGATTTACATCACTGTAGGTTCTACTTTATTGGGACTTTTGATCAGTCTTCCAATTGTTATTTACATAAATGTGTATGCCAAAAGAAACGCCACATTGGCTACGATTACCCGACTGAGTTACGACATCCTGTTTGGGATTCCGTCCATCGTTTACGGTGCTTTTGGATTTGCAATTATGGTCTATATGGGATTGAAAACTTCATTATTAGCAGGAATCATTACGGTAACTTTAATGATAATTCCGATACTGGTTCGAGCAATAGATGAAGTAGTTCGCGTCGTGCCCGAAGATATGGGCAACGCTGTTTTCGCACTTGGGGGAACACGCTATGAAACCGCAAAAATCATCTTGCGACAATCCATTCCTGGAATTATAACCGCTATATTATTGTCTTTCGGAAGAGCTATTGGTGATGCGGCTTGTGTACTTTTCACAGCTGGCTTTACCGATAGTATTCCAACCTCTCTCGACCAACCTGCCGCAACTTTGCCTCTATCCATTTTTTTTCAATTGAGCAGCCCGATAAAAGAAGTTCAAAACAGAGCCTATGCCGCGGCAGTAATCCTTACCATTATTGTTTTAGTCATTAACATTGTGGCAAAAATAGCCAGCAAAAATCTTTCAAAAAATAAAATATGATCATTCAACCTCACATAAGTATCCAAAATTTAAATGTCCACATTGGTGAAAACCATATTCTAAAGAACATTAATCTTGACATTCCAGACAAGAAAGTGACCTCACTAATTGGTCCATCGGGTTGTGGAAAAACGACCTTACTTAAAACCATGAATCGATTACTCGACCGCCAAAATGATGTGCGCGTAGACGGAAAAGTTTTGGTTGACGGCGAAAACATTTACGACCCAAAAGTCGAAGTTACCCACATTCGAAAAAAAATGGGTTTGCTCTCGCAAAGACCTTTTCCGTTGCCGATGAATATTTATGATAATATTGCTTACGGGCAGCGCATTCACGGAAATCATAACAAAAAAGAGTTGGATGAAATCGTCGAAAAATATCTTCGTGGCGTAAATCTTTGGGACGAAGTAAAAGACAGACTTAAATCGCCTGCAACCCGATTATCCATCGGACAACAGCAACGATTGTGTTTGGCCAGAGGACTAGCAATTGAACCAGAAATTATTTTGGGAGACGAACCAACATCGGCATTAGACCCCATTTCAACCCAAGCCATTGAGGAATTGTTTATGCAATTAAAAGACAAATACACAATTGTTTTGGTCACACACATTTTGCGTCAAGCGCGAAGAGTTTCTGATTATATCGGTTTTGTTTATATGGGAGAGATTATAGAATTTGGTCCAACCGAAGAAGTGCTTTTGAATCCAAAAGAAAAACTGACCAAAGATTACGTAAAAGGCTTTTTGGTTTAACAGCAAAAAAAATAAATTCTATATAGGTTATAGAGTTTCTGTACATTTGTCGAAAACCGAAATAGTCCTCATGAAAATCATCAGAATCTTTTGCCTTTTGTTAGTATGTTTTGTTTCCAGAGCGCAAACCGAAAAAAATGTAGATCATCAAAGTTTACTTTGGACACGATATTACAACCAATTGACAATAAACAACAAATGGTCCATTCATACTGAATTTGACAATCGGGTTTTCATAAGTCCTTTCGAGGAGAATTTATATGAAATGCGAATTCAGGGACGCTATAAAATCAATAACAACATAGAAGTGGGCGCCGGATATGCGTATTTCTCTGTTGCAACCCAAGTTCCCGAAGTCACTTACGATTTTAGAATACCGGAATACAGAGGCCAACAGGACATCACTTGGAAGCAAGAATATGGTAGCTTTACCTTGAATCAACGCTTTCAAGTTGAAGAACGTTTTTTTCACAATGCCGATAAAGATGGATTGCTGCCAGGAACTACTTACTATTGGAGATTCAGATACCGTCTTCAAGGGGAATACTCCTGCTGGAAAAAGGAAAATCAGTATTTGAAAGCAATTGTATATGACGAATTGATGATTAATGGCGGTGAAAATGTTGTCAAAAACACATTTGACCAAAACAGAATTTATGCCGCTTTACAATACGGTGTCAACAAAAATATTGCATTAGAATTGGGGTATTTAAACAGTTTCCAACAACGCGCGAGTGGTGTTGATTATTTTGACAGGGACATTATTAGGTTTACTTTTTTTCATAAAATAAACCTTCAAAAAAAGAAATAATAGAGAAAATAGCTCTTAAATCCTATCAGATTATCAATCCAATTTTAAGAATTGATTGATGATGAATTAACTAAATTTTGTAAAAATTGACCGTAACTTTAATAGAAAAGTTAAGGCCATGAAAAATTTTGCAATTAAACTAACGTGGTTAACCACAATTTATCTTGTAGTTTTTGCAGCACTATGCCAAACAAAACTATTTTTCCCAGTTTTGATGGGGCTATACCTTATTGGCGTAAGCTTACTAGTGCTTTTAATTTTTACCGTTTTGCATGATGAGGAATACAAAACAAATAAAAAATTTAAGGATTGGTATCAAGATAACTCTAAGAAAAATTTAGTGCACTAAGAAATCGTATTTTCAGAGCAAGACAAAAAAAGTCCCGATAAAATCGGGACTTTTCTATTTTTATTTCTCTCTAATATAAATGTCTATCGGAACTCCTGAAAAGTCCCAGTTTTCTCTAATCTTATTTTCAAGGTAACGTTTGTATGGCTCCTTAACATACTGTGGCATATTGGCAAAAAACACAAACTGAGGCGTTTGAGTTGGCAACTGCATACAATATTTAATTTTTACATATTTCCCTTTGGTTGCCGGTGGCGGATACGCTTCTATCACTTTTAACATGAACTCATTGAATTTTGAAGTCGGAATACGTTGTTGTCTGTTTTCATAAACCTGAACAGTCGCTTCCAATGCTTTTAACAAACGTTGTTTAGTCAAAGCCGAAACAAAAAGAATAGGCACATCCGTAAATGGCATTAATTCTTTTTTGATTTTCTCTTCATAATCACGGGTTGACATAGTATCTTTTTCAACCAAATCCCATTTATTCACCAAGATAACAACCCCTTTTCGGTTTTTCTCAGCCAACCAAAAAATACTTTGATCTTGTCCCTCAAATCCACGAGTGGCGTCGATCACCAAAATACAGATATCGGCATGCTCAATCGCACGTACCGAACGCATTACAGAGTAAAACTCCAAATCTTCTTTCACTTTCGCTTTACGACGAATACCTGCCGTATCTACCAAGTTGAATTCAAAACCAAAACGGTCAAATTTTGTATCAATAGCATCACGAGTAGTACCCGCAATATCAGTTACCATAAAACGTTCTTTACCAATCAATGCATTGATAAAACTAGATTTTCCTGCATTAGGACGACCTACTACAGCAAAACGAGGCAAAACTACCTCTTCTTGAACAGGCTCTGGTTTCACCGGAAAAGCTTCAATTAAAGCATCCAATAAATCCCCAGTTCCACTTCCCGAAATACTGGCAAATGTGAAATATTCACCTAAACCAAGATTATAAAACTCAAGAGCGTCTTTTTCACGCATAGCATTATCCACCTTATTTACAGCCAATAAAACAGGCTTAGTCACTTTACGCAACAAACGGGCAACAACATCATCCATCGGGGTAATCCCCTCTTCAACATCAACCACAAATATAATAACGTCGGCTTCGTCGATAGCCAATTCTACCTGTTTACGGATTTCACCTTCAAAAACATCATCCGATCCACGGACATATCCTCCCGTATCAATCACAGAAAACTCTTTTCCGTTCCACTCGCTTTTACCGTAGTTTCTATCTCTGGTAACTCCAGAAACAGAATCTACAATAGCTTCTCTTCTTTGTATCAGCCTATTAAAAAGGGTTGATTTCCCTACATTAGGTCTTCCTACTATCGCAACAATATTGTTCATAATATAAATTCAAATATTTATTTCTCCCGAATACTGCTTTCCAGTTTCGGGTTGCAAAGGTAGTGTTTAAAACCATGAATATCAATTTTTTTGGTATATTAGCCACTGCTTGTTCACTTAACCGCTTCATTTCTAATTTTATGGACACCAATAATGAAATCCGTTTACGCTTGCGTTTCTATAAAGAAGTCAATCAGGACATCGATTCCCTGCGCCAAAAATTCATTCATTTCACCACAACCAACTCCCCTGAATTCATTTTAAAAATAAAAGAATACCACATTTGGATCAACATCAAAGGCACCAAAAAAGCCTATTGGTCACCCCATTTACACCTCGAAATGGAATCCAAAGGCGATAATCAAACCCACATTCGAGGATTGTTTGGCCCTGACCCCGATTTATGGACGTTCTTCATGTTTTTGCATTTCATGATAGCGGGTACATTCGTCATCTTTTGTGGTATTGCCTACTCTCATTACGTTCTAAAAGAATCCACAACAGCAGATTTCGTAGTGATGTCCCTTATGGTTTTCGCTTGGTTCCTACTCTACGTCATCGCCAAACAAATCCGAAGCAACGGCGAAAAACAAATGAACGATATCGAAAAAATATTTTTAGAAATCATAGAATCACCTATATAACACACACTATTTTACCGCAAGGTTCACAAAGAATTACGCAAAGTTCGCTAAGCTTTGCGTCCATTGCGATACCCTTGCGAACTTTGCGGTTAAAAAAAATCAGCATTAGAGACTAACTCCAATGCTGATTATATATTTATTTTAAACTTTAAATTGAAACATTCGATTAAACGAATTACCGAATCAACATTTATTGATTGTAGCCAAAACGCTTCAACATATTTGCGTTGCTTCTCCAATTTTTATTCACTTTCACATACAATTCAATATGGATCTGCTTCCCGAAGAATTTCTCCAAATCCACACGGGCATCCATTCCAACTTTTTTCAAAGCAGCACCTTTGTGACCAATAACGATTCCTTTTTGGGTATCGCGTTCCACCATAATCAAAGAACGAATTCGGATGATATTCTCGTCTTCAAAAAATTCTTCAGTTACGATTTCCACCGCATAAGGAATTTCTTTGCTGTAGTTCAATAATATTTTTTCACGGATTGTTTCATTTACAAAGAAACGCTCCGGCTTGTCCGTCAATTGATCTTTTGGATAATACGCTGGTGATTCCGGCAACAATGAAATGATTCTTTGAAAAACTTCCGGTACATTAAAATTCTGCAAAGCAGATATAGGATAAATTTCTGCATTCGGCACTTTGGCAGTCCAGAAAGCTACTTGCTCTTCCAACTGTGCTTGATTCGAATTGTCAATTTTGTTTAACAATAACAAAACCGGAATTTTCGAATGGATAATTTTATTAAAAAAAGCTTCATCTTTCAATTCCTGCTCACCAATTTCTACCATATAGATTAAAACATCGGCATCTTCAAAAGCGGACTTTACGAAGTTCATCATCGATTCCTGCATTTCGTATGCCGGCTTGATAATTCCAGGTGTATCCGACAAGATCATTTGAAAATCTTCCCCGTTTACAATCCCAAGAATTCTATGACGTGTTGTTTGTGCTTTTGACGTAATTATTGATAACCTTTCACCAACAAAGGCGTTCATTAACGTTGATTTCCCAACGTTTGGATTCCCTATGATGTTTACAAAACCTGCTTTATGTGACATTTCTACTTAAATTTATGGTGCAAAGGTAGTCATATCAAGTCAATACAGGAAATAAAACATTTTTTAAAGTTTTCATTGGATTTATCAAAATTCGGCGTATCTTTGCACCCGAAACAACGCGGGATAGAGCAGTAGGCAGCTCGTCGGGCTCATAACCCGAAGGTCACAGGTTCGAGTCCTGTTCCCGCTACTAAGGTAGCCTTATTGAGATTACAAAACGCACATCGCGGGATAGAGCAGTAGGCAGCTCGTCGGGCTCATAACCCGAAGGTCACAGGTTCGAGTCCTGTTCCCGCTACTAGAAAAGCTTCAGAGAAATCTGGAGCTTTTTTCGTTTTAACCATCTTTGTAAACATCTCGTTTCATTCACGAGCGGGACGTTCGCGCCCAATGCCATTAAGTTAAGGAAAAACTATTTTTTTCACGCAGATTTCGCAGATTTCCGCAGAAAAATGAGAAAAAAATCTGCTGAATCTGCGTGCTATTTTTTATTTTTTTCCTTAACTTAATGACATTGCGCTCGCGCTAGCTGCGGAGAAAAGTATAGAAACAAATAAGTCCTAAAAGTGATTTTAATCAAAACCTCTTTAATTTTTGCCAAATGTTAGAAATTCTTTACCAAGACGAATATATTATAGCAATTAATAAACCAAGTGGATTGTTAGTTCACAAATCATTTTATGCGCGCGATGCAAAAGTTTATGCTATTCAAGAATTGAGAAGTCAAATTGGAGGGAAACACGTTTATCCTATTCATCGCTTAGACCGCAAAACATCTGGTGTCTTGTTATTTGCGTTGAACAAAGAGGTTTTGAAAATTATGAATGATCGTTTTGCCACACGCGAAGTCGAAAAAAAATATTTAGCAATTTTACGTGGTTGGTCACCCGAAGAACTAACGATTGATTATGATTTAACCAATGATGATGACATTAAACAAAATGCAATAACATACTTTCATCGTTTGCAAAATGCCGAAGTTGAGTTAGAATTTAATAATCAACCAACATCACGATATTGTTTGGTAGAAGCGATTCCTGAAACTGGACGTATGCATCAATTACGAAAACATTTCAAGCATATTTTCCATCCCATTTTAGGAAGTCGTCCACATGGCTGTAACAAACAAAATAAATTATGGTTGGAGAATTATGACCTGAAAGGAATGATGCTTCATGCACATCAGTTAATTTTTAATCATCCAATAAAAAATGAACAACTAATCTTGAATGCAAAGATTAATGATGAGTTTAGCAGAGTAGGTACTATTCTTAATCTAGATTTGAGTAAGTATAAATAGAATAATAGTTTGTCAATCATCGGGCTCATATCCGCCGTGGCGAAATTTATCCGATTCAAAAACCTCATCCCAACCCACAAAAAAAAGACTGCTCATTGAACAGTCTTTTCTACGCATTTAAGAAATTGTTTTATGCAGCAAACAAGCCTTGCTTATGAGCGTTGTATAAAACCAAATCGTAAGGGACTAATTTTGGTGCTACTTTCTCTGAAGCCGCATTAAACTTGATACCGTTGTGTTTTCTGAACAAGTAAATTTCTTTCAAACAATTAGACAAACTCTGGTGAATTAATGTCGTAAAAGTTGGCAACTGTTTGTCGCCTACCAATAAATCAATTTGGTAATTCGAACTACTTTTCGATAGATTGTTTCCGATGATTCTTAAAGTGAATGTTGTCGGGATTCCGTTTTGCTCCCCTTGATACTGTACTACCATATTATTTAAGATTAAAATGTGGTTAAATTAAAGTTTATAGTTTCAGCTCTATATTCGCTGAATTCTTTATTAAAGCTTTTAAAAATAAGAAAATGATAGAATAACGACCGTTAAATTATCAGTTTATAACAAAGCTAATTAATAAAATGATTCTGAATGAAATTAAGTGTGTAAAATTTTCATAAATTATTCGGTGGATAAACTACGTTTGGCAGCTTATTAATTGTTTGCTGTTAGTACGATTATACATATATTTGTTTTGGCCTAAAATCAACAATTCTGCAAGACACAAATAGGTTAGCAACTATAGCATCTCATAAGACAAATAAAAAAATGAATCAAAAAACATCACTTCTTAACTTTTTGAAACAGCCATATCCGTTTTACTATGAAGGCAAAAAACTACTTCAAATAACAGCTGTATTTTTTTTGATTTCTTTTTTTTTCAACTACATGCTCCAGCCTTTTGACGTAAACCCTCAAGAGCAGAAAATGCATTATTTTTGGATATGTTGCATTCATTCTTTCTCCCCTATATTTGTATTGCTATGCATTGCATTAATCTGTAAACTGTTTCCAAAAGCGACTGACGACTGGAAAATCAAAAATGAATGTATCCTCGTTTTCTTTCTGCTTCTTTTTACTGGAATCACGCAATTTCTGATACGCGATGTAATTTATAACAATCCCATGAATTGGTCTTGGAGGTATTTTATAGAGGAAATTTCCAATACATTTATCGCTGGTATTTTCCTTGCTCCAATCATCATCTCAATCAATTTAAACAGACAACAACTTAAAAACAGTCAAAAAGCAGACCGTATTTCTTCCTCCATAACTGATGTAAAGGAAATCCAAAACAACACATCAGTCACTATTGAAACCGAAGTCAAATCGGAGAAATTTGTTTTTGAAAGCTATAGTTTTATTTACGCCAAAGCCGAAGGAAACTATGCAGAAATATTCCTCAAAAAAGAAGATAAAGTTCAAAAACTCATCAAACGCATCCCTATCAAAAATCTGGAAATGCAATTGAGTACTTTTCCGTTTATCATTAAAACCCATCGATCGATTTTATTAAACCTGAATTACATCGAAAAGGTTACCGGAAATGCGCAAGGATATAAAGTTCAATTAAAAGGCAGCTCTGATACCGTTCCCGTTTCCAGAAACTTCATTCAATCATTCGAAACAGCAACTGCATCGCGATAAAAAACTTTGTTGTTTGTCCCAAAACCTTGCCAACCATCCCAGAACAATGCCTTTCGTCACATAATCTTGCGATTCAGAACAAGAATTTGCAGCGTTGTTTTTTTGCTCACACATTTGCAAAAAACTTTAGAAATTATGCGTAGATATGACTTAGACTGGCTTAGAGTAATAGTATTTGGATTACTCATTTTTTATCATGTTGGAATGTTTTTTGTGGCTCCAGATTGGGAGTGGCACATCAAAAATAACATTACCTACGAATGGATTAAATATCCCATGTTATTTTTAAACCAATGGCGACTACCTATCCTTTTCGTCATTTCCGGAATGGGAACATCCTATGCCCTTTCGAAAAGAACGGCAGTTCAATTTGCTTTCGAAAGAACCAAAAAATTACTGCTCCCATTAATTTTTGGAATGTTGGTCATCGTGCCTCCACAAGTGTATCTTGAAAAGTTTTCAAAAGGGATGATTGAAGGAAGTTATTTCGCCTTTTGGCCTTCGCATGCGTTTATTGGAACATATCCCGTTGGGAATTTGAGTTGGCATCATTTATGGTTTATACCTTACTTATTGTTGTTCTCATTGGTATTGATTCCTGTCTTTATATTTTTACGTAACAACCCGAATAATTTTATCTTAAAAACTACCGCAAAAATAAGCAGTACCAGATTTGGTCTATATTGGTTTATAGTTCCGCTTTATTTAATAGAAACCTTTATTGAACCTTTTTTTAAAGAAACTCACGCTTTGGTTGGCGATTGGTTCGTGATTATCAATAGCATTACTTTATTCTTTTTTGGCTTCTTATTAATCTCCGTCAAAGAAACTTTTTGGAAAACAGTAGAAGCAAACAGAAAGACCTATTTAAAATGCGGAATCATTGGTTTTACATTGCTAATGTGTATCATCACCGCTTTTGAGGATGGTTATGCCAGACATTTTACTGAAGCCTTAATCAAAGTCTTCTCTTTTTGGTCTTGGATTCTAACGCTGTTTGGTTATGCTTCAAAATACCTCAACAAACCCAGTAAAACATTAGCATACTGTAATGAAGCTGTATATCCTTTTTACATACTGCACCAAACGATAACGGTGATTTTAGGGTATTACTTAATGAATTCACAGTGGAATTCTTTCTTTAAATTTTCGATAATGTCCATCGGAACATTTTTACTGTCATGGATAATTTATGATTTCTTAATTAGAAGATGGTTCTTGATTCGACCTCTTTTTGGCTTACAGAATACAAAAAAAACATCCGAACCTGAGTTTCTTCATCAATCGTCTCGTTCTATCTTGTAAAAAGAGGACAACTTAATCAAACAAAAAACCTCAAGACAATCTTGAGGTTTTACCATTTATTTATTCGTTTTTAATCGCCAAAGCGTTTCTATAAACACATCTACATCTTGACAAGTATTATAAAAAGCTAATGAAGGGCGAACGGTGGTTTCCACTCCCATTCTTCTCAAAATAGGCTGTGCACAATGATGTCCCGTGCGCACAGCAATGCCTTCCCTATTCAATGCTTTTCCAACTTCATCATTTGTGAATCCTTCCAAAGTGAACGAAAGCACACTCGCTTTATTGGCCGCAGTGCCTATCAATCGCACTCCCGGAATCTGTTTGAGCAAATGAGTGGCATATTCCAACAAATAATGCTCATACTGTCCAATCGCTTCAATCCCAATTTTCGAAATGTAGTCAATCGCTGCTCCAAGACCTATCGCATCCGCAATATTTCCGGTACCTGCTTCAAAACGATTGGGCGCTTTGTGATATTTTATTTGCTCAAAAGTCACATCCTGGATCATATTCCCGCCGGATTGGTAAGGTTCCATTTCATTCAGCAAATCTTCTTTACCATACAAAGCACCAATTCCTGTTGGGCCAAATAATTTATGACCCGAAAAAACCAACCAATCAGCATTCAAATACTGCACATCAACTTTCATATGCGAAACAGATTGAGCTCCATCCAATAGCACTTTGGCCCCAACAGCGTGAGCCATTTCGACCATTTGCTTGGCAGGCGTCACCGTTCCCAATGCATTTGATACTTGGGTAAACGCAACCAACTTAGTTTTAGAATTTAATAATTTGGCATATTCATCCAACAGAATTTGTCCGTCATCATCCACTGGAATCACTCTCAATTTTAGTCCTTTTTTATCGGCTAACCGCTTCCAAGGAACAATATTGGCATGATGCTCCAAATGACTGACAATGATTTCATCTCCGGCCACCAGTTTATGGTTTCCCCAACTTTCAGCTACCAAATTGACTCCTTCGGTTGCTCCTCGAACAAATACAATTTCATTTACAGAACCTGCATTCAGGAACCTCCTTACTTTTTCACGGGCTGCTTCATAAGCATCTGAAGCACGTGCAGCCAACTCATGCGCTGCACGGTGAATATTAGAATTTTCATGTTCGTAAAAATAGGTAACACGATCAATCACTGACTTTGGTTTTTGGGTGGTCGCAGCATTATCAAACCAAATTAATGGTTTTCCATTTACTGTTTCACTCAAAATCGGGAAATCTTTCTTAATTAAATTAGCATCAAAATTGGACCCAACCCATCCGCTTCTGGATTGTGGTTGAATAGGCACAACAGATGAAATCACAGGTTTTCTGGAATCAAAAGCAAACGGGTTTTGATCCAAAAAATAATAACTGCTCTTTTGTTCGAATCCGACTGCCCCTTTTTCCAAAGGAATACCAAAACTGGTGTTTACCAAATCCAATGCCGCTTTTAATTCTGCCTCAAAAGAAGCTCCTTCGTATTCAAATGGCAAATAGGACGACTCTTCTTTTTTATTCTTTAAATTCAAATCAGAAAATCCAGTTTGTGGATCTTCCATCTTGACGTTATTACCTGTACCGATTGCAAACGGCGCTTCTCCACTTCCCAATGCATATTTTGAAGTATCAATTCCATTTAGATCTTGCTCAAAAAAAGCAGGATCTGAAACACTCGAAAAGGGATGTCGAGATCCCCCTATAGGTGCTATATTAGCATATGACCCAACCGATGGAGATCCACCAAAACCTCCCATCGACGGAGGAGATTGAGAAAAAACCAAAGGACTTCCAGCCTGATTTGGAATTACAGGCGGTGCATAACCCGATTGCCCTATTAAAGTATCATGGCTACTTGCCGAAAATATGGTTTCTACCTGACCTAAATTACCGGCTGAGAGGAGTGTTTCGGCTATTTTAGTGGCGCGAGGATGTTCATTATGATCTGGGCTCAAGGAAATCTCTTTTGGAAATTCGTTGGGCAAAGCACTGAACAACTCATTGGCTAAATGCTGCAAATCCTCAATATTCGGCAATCCGAAATTGTTAGTATTTGTATTCATGGTACTTATCTATTTGCACATCTTCCAGCACCGCAATTGCATCATCAACAGTAACTACCAATGAACAATACAACGATACCAAATAGGAAGCAATCGCTTTTTCGTTGATCCCCATAAAACGAACGGATAATCCAGGAGATTGTTCCCCTTGCAATCCAGGCAAAATAAGTCCAATTACGCCTTGACGGCTTTCTCCAGTGCGCATCAATATGATTTTAGATTTTCCGTTTTTAATCGGTAATTTATCCGAAGGAATTAGCGGAATCCCTCTCCAAGTAAGAAATTGAGAACCAAACATAGAAGTTGTTGGCGGCGGAACTCCGCGACGGGTACATTCACGGCCAAATGCGGCAATAGCCAAAGGATGTAACAAGAAGAAACCGGGCTCTTTCCAGACTTTGGTCAGCAATTCGTCCAAATCATCTGGCGTAGGCGCTCCCGTTCTGGTTTTAATAATTTGGGAAGGAACCACATTGCTCAATAAACCATAATCCTTATTATTGATTAATTCGCTTTCTTGTCTTTCCTTAATAGTTTCAATAGCCAAGCGCAATTGTTCTGTAATTTGGTTATATGGTTTACTGTACAAATCCGAAACACGGGTATGTACTTCAACAATCGTTTGAACCGCTGCCAAATTATACTCCTTGGGGTTATCGATATAATCCACAAATGTATTGGGAAGTGAGCGTTCATCTCTAGCCGAACAATCCACTTCGATATGGGTCGCATCTTTTACTTTATTCAAACGGTACACCCCTGCTTCTACAGGAACCCAATGCAAAAGGTGCGTGAGCCATCTTGGGGTTATTGTTCCCATTTGAGGAACCGAACGGGTTGCAATTGCTAACTGTCTCGCTGCTGCGTCTCCTAACGCAGTTTGCTGTTTTTTTAATTCTGCCATTGTTCTATTTATTAAGTTATATCTAATATTACTAAATCACGGACAAGGTTGATTCAAAATAACACAACAAGTACATAATCATGTCAAGCAATTTCAAACCAAATCAAAAAGAAAAGAGCCAATTTCTAAGAGGAGTTTCATTGACCATTAATCTGAAAAGCACGACTCTCAAAAAAACTGTTTCCAATCAAGAATGCATAAAAAAAGAATGCATTATTTTCTTCACTAATTTAGCACAATTATATAACTATCACAATAACAATAATTTAAATAATTAAAATTTTAATACTAAAAAAAACAAGAATTCAATAAGCTAGAGTCGACTATTGATATTGGAGCAGGAACATTTGCTTTGTCCATTCACTATCGCTAGAGTGGCTTTTTTGCGAACATTATGCCATTTACCATTATTTATAAAAGAAAAAAAGAGTAAGAATAAACAATAAACACAATTATCGTAACGTACAAAAAACGAAAAACCCTGTAATGTATGAGGTTACAGGGTATTCTAACTAAATGTATTAAAACAAACAACTTTCAATCTCTTCAATCCTTGCAAAAATGTTTTACCCTTTAATAACGGGTAATGAAACTACGTTTCCTACTTCATTTCGCATGGTCATATTCAATTTATCCAATAATGACAATCTGTTGGAAACTAGTCCCGAGAACAAATTATAGGATATATTCATTTTTTTTAAATGAATTAATTTCTCCAATTCTAATGGAACTTGCCCCCTAAAATCATTGTCAAAAAGGTTTAAATTTTCTAATAATACCAGATTACCAATCGCCGGACTTAATTTTCCGGTAAATCTATTAGAATATAAAGACAACGATTTTAATGATTTTAACTCGTAAAAAGAAACAGGTAATTGTCCCTGAAACGAATTTTCATATAATGATAAATTCTCTAACATCGCAAGTTTTCCAATTTGTGGAGGCAATTCACCAGACAATATATTTCGATCCAGTACTAATACTTTTAAATTAGGCAAAGTACAAATTGAAACAGGAATAAAACCGGTCAATTTATTAAACGAAAGGTCCAATATTTGCAAATTCTTCAGATTGCCGATATTGAGGGGAATTTCACCATTCAATAAATTGGTACCCAAATTTAGTTCCTGCAAATTCAACAAATTAGTAATCTCAACAGGAATACGACCCGTCAAATTATTGTTGTTTAAGTTTATCGAAATTACCTTATCGTCAACGACTTTTACTCCGTACCATTTGTTCATTGGCAAAGAAAAATCCCATTTATTAATCCATTTAGCACCATTGGTAGCTTGGTTTAATTTTATAAGGACATCCTTTTCTGCCTGCGAAACATTAGCAAAAACTGAAAGTGAAAATAGTACGGTAAAAATAAGTGTAATTTTATTACTCATTTGCTTTACTTAAATATTCATTGCTTCAAAAATAATTAAAAAGTTCGCTAACCAACAAAAAAAATCGACAAATTAACACAACAAAATATTTAACGAATACATATCTTACAAAAAAAGTGCAACAATTCAAAAAATGAATTATTGCACTTACAAAAAAAAAAAATCAAGTATGACCCAAAATCAATTAACTCTGTCCCGTATGAAAAACAGAATTAATTTTACTGTACAGCTCAGGAATTGTCCCATTCCAAAAGCCTATTTATTGTACTCATTTACCGAACAAAATAAAGGCAATGATTAAAGTAATGATAACATTAAACGTTTGTGCTAGTAAAAAAGCATAGAACGGTTTTTTACTATTTAAATTGAATAAATCTTTAAAATTGGTCTCTAAACCAATACTGGTAAAAGCCAAAGCAAACCAAATGCCTTGCAGGTTTTTCAAGCTGTCTTTCACCTCATCTCTTGTCTCCGACAACACAAAAAATGAAAAAAGCAAAGAAGCTCCTATAAATCCAAGTACAAACTTTGGAAAACGTTCCCAGATTATACTTAAGGTCGGTTTGGATTCGATAGCCTCCGACGATTCATTCTTTGTATATGTCCAGTACACGGATATTGCAAATGCAGCAATACCCAAAAGCACATTTTGTGAGAACTTAACAATTGTACTTATTTTCAATGCAGTCTCTCCTACCAGCGTTCCAGAGGCAACCACTGCTCCTGTAGTATCAATGCTTCCTCCCAGCCAAGCTCCGGTAACCTCCTCTGGAAAGTTAAAATACTTTGCTATAATTGGCATAAAAATCATCATGGGAATAGCTGTAATCAAGACCATAGAAATCACATAGGAAAGTTTTTTTGAATCTCCTTTGATGGCTCCAGAGGTTGCAATTGCTGCCGAAACTCCGCAAATAGAAACAGCACTGGATATCATCATCGTCAGTTCATCATCTACTTTTAATTTTTTACACAACCAAAAGGCAAAATACCAAACAGACAATACCACGACCAAAGCCTGTGTTAATCCCAAAAGACCTGCCTTTAGAATATCCGAAAAAATGACACTGGTACCCAATAATATCAATCCAACTTTAACAAAAAGCTCGGTAGAAAGTGCTGAACGAAACCAAATTGGAAGCTTAAAAAAATTGCCGATGAATAAGCCTATAAAAAGACTAAAAATCACCGCTTCCAAATTGAGTGCTTTGACCTGCCCATTTCCTGCAATAATCAATGCAATAATGGTTAAAAAATAGACGGCAGGAAATCCAAGCAGAAAATTCTTAATCGATTTTCCAGTCAAAAAAATACCAAAAGACCCTACCGCCAACAAGTATATAAATTGTTGTAAAAGCGTTTTCAAATTACCTAAGCCAAAAACATTTTCGGCAAGTTCTTCATAATTCCCCCATTTAAAAACAGGAACCGGAAGAAGAAAAACCGAAAGCGATAACCCAATAATCAGAAAACCTAAGATTACTACCGTCCAATCTTCGTGAATAGCAAATTGTTTTGCGTTTTGTGACATTTTTAAAAATTTTTATTTAGAACTTAATCTTATTATTTATCCTTCACACATCGAAACCCTAAGTGATTACAGGCACTTGTTGTTTCTCCTTTTCCGCGGCTTCCCGCAACGTATCGAATGCAATATTGATCACTACATAAGAAAGATCCGCCTCTTTGAACATGTTTTTCGACGCCCGGTTCTTCGGAATCCTTACTAGTCGAAGACCCTTTTGGATTATCACTGGGACTGTCTTTATAATAATCGTCACGATATAAATCGCTACACCATTCCCATACATTTCCTTCCAAATCATAGATCCCATAAGGATTTTTAGGGAAAGACTTTACAGGTGCAGCTCCTATAAAACCATCTTCAGCGGTGTTATTATTTGGGAAACTCCCCTGAAAAATATTGGCAGCCCATTTACCGTTTGGCTTAAGATCTGTCCCCCAATAATATTTCGTTTGAGATCTTCCAGCTCTCGCAGCAAACTCCCATTCGGCTTCGGTCGGGAGTCGTTTACCAGCCCATTTCGCATAGGCTTGTGCATCTTCATAGCTAATTTGGACTACAGGATTATTGTCCAATCCAACGATGCTGCTTTCAGGTCCTGTTGGATGCTGCCAACTGGCACCCGGTACATATTTCCACCATTGTTGAATATTATCCAAAGACACTTTCTCCGTTGGCGGTGAAAATACCGCAGAGCCCGGCACTAGATTTTCAACCGGTACACCCGGAAAATCAGCTGGATTCAATGGCCTTTCGGCTACTGTCACATAATTTGTTGCTTGCACAAAAGCGGCAAATTGGGCATTCGTAACTTCATTTTCATCCATCCAATACCCTTTGACACTCACTTTATGAATAGGCCTTGCATCAGGATAATCATTAGTTCCCATATTGAATTCACCAGATGCAACCCAAACCATTCCAATGGTTGAAGTAGCATCAAGAGCTTCTGGAACGTTCTTTGTCATTGCCCGTAGCAACAAAGCTTTTTTAGAAGTGTTTGCCTTGCAAAATGCTTGACACTCTTTTGTAGCCACAACTGACAGAGATTTATTTTCTTGCGCAAAAGCAGAACTTAAACCCGACAAAACAATTCCAGCTATTAAACTATATATCTTCATGTTTCTATTATTCATCATCCGTCGCCCCGAAAGCATAATGTCATTAAAACTAAGCCCAAACCTACCTAAAACTTTCTTCCGAATTTCCAACAGCTTCTCACAATCATTTAAAGAAATCACATTTATTGCTCATCATGTGATTCGCTTTACCTATTTGATAATACTCGAATCTCCATTCGGTCAAAATAACCAAAAAAACTTACCTTAATTCCACTACTTATCCCTTTCGGGAACAACTGATGACTATTTTTATTTATTTACGGCCAAAGCCAAATCAACATCCTTTTTCAAATCACCCAAACCGTCTTTTTTGAAAACAATTTTACCGTTTTGATACAAAATCAAAGTTGGAAATACGTTAACCGTTTTCAAATCGGCTATGACTTGTGGGCTTTCTTCCAAATCAATTTCGATAATTTTCAAATTGGTTCCGTATTGAGCTCTGATGGTTTCCAAAACAGGTTTTACTTTTTTGCAGGCTCCACAATAACGGGAACCGATATCGACCAAAACGGCATTGTTGTCGGCTATGATTTTTTTATATTCCGCCAATGATAATTTACTTTTCAAATTGGTATAAAAAGGCTTTCCTCCTCCTATCCAAGCTGCAATTCCTCCTTCTAAATCGTGTACATCGGAGAAACCGTTTTTCAATAATTCTTTGGCCAATGCGTTACTTCTCCCTGCACCGATTGAATAGATAAAAACTGGTCTTGAGTTATCCAATTGAGCAACATATTTCGCATAATTTTCCGTTTGCAGATTAAAATTAACCGAACTTTCAATATGGTTTAATTCAAACTCTTCGGGACTTCTGGCATCAATTATCTGTGGGCTTTTTTGACTTTTTATTTTTGTATAAAAAGCATCCAACGGCAATGTAATCGTATTTTGATTTTGGGCAAAAGCACCCAACGCAACGAACAAGACTACCGCAGTGACACTATTTTTAAATCTTTTAAGATTGAACTGGCTCATATCGGTTTGGATTTGATGAAACGGATTCTTTCTTTTGAGAAATTGGCAAAGCAATAACACCTTCTGCCAATGGGCTTCCTTCTTTTTTAGATTTGAATATCGGCCACAAAAACTGTGCATACCATTCTTCCTGTTTGTACGATTTCGTTCCGTAGGACTGAGGAAATTTGCGAGTAATTAAACCCGTTCCAAAAATCACGTCCCATAGGAAAAACATATTTCCAAAGTTGCCTTTAAAATGACCAATTCCGTCACCGCTTGTATCGGCATGATGCGCGTGATGAGTAGCTGGAGTCGAAATAAAGCGTTCCAAAACCCAAGCGATAGGATGCAAAATTCTGTATTTATAAAAGGGTTTATCCCAAGCAATACTCGAATGTGCTCCCAATGTTATGAAACTTTTTATCACCGTAACGAACAAGGCTGGCAATCCTAATCCTAAAAACGTCAATGTAGCCGTCAAGTAAATTTGGGAGAAAAACACGGTATAAATAAAGTTTTGTCTCGAAGCCATCGCCATTCCCATATATGGAGCTGAGTGATGAGTTCTATGAAAACGCCATAAAAACGGTACCTGATGGTGCAAACGATGATACCAATATTGGGTTAAATCATCAGCTATAGCAATCAGGAAAAATCCTCCCCAAAACGGAACCCATGAAAGTGTATTCGCCAAATTTGGAATTAAAAATGGTAAAGCAGTTAAGCTAAAAAAAGCAATTACAGGAGGCAAAAGCAGTTTTGGCGCCAAAAAACAAACAATATCTATTTTACGTTCTGTTCCTGTCCATTGGTCGTCATATAAACCTGCCGCAAATTCAACAACTCCTAAAACGAGCATAAAAGCAACCAAACCCCAAGTGCGAATGTTCTCAAACGCCGGTTTTGCAAATTCCAAAAACGATGGCAATGTAAGGTGTGATTCTGTTACGATACCGTTATTTAATTTAAAATAAAGGTAAATTGCCAACACCGGCAAGCTGTACAACAAAAAACTGATACTCAAATCTCTTGTTAGTTTTCTTTTTAAATTTTGATCTAATGCCATGATTTACTATTTTAAAAAATGATTTACTAATGCCAAGCCACCAGCCAAAATAACTAGCGGCACTAAAAAGACAATCGCCCCGACGACAATCTTTTTTCCTATTATTTGAAAATCTATTAGTTTCATATCTCTGAATTTTAAAAGAATCAGGTCTTTTTTAAGTTCTAATAAAAGACCTGAATTCCAGATTGAGTTATTAATTAGTGCTACCTGCTTGGGTTGCTTTATGAATCAATTCCTGAAGATTTTGGTTTTTATCTCCTGTAGGGTTATGTATTCTTCTGGCAAATACATCTTGCCAATCAATTAACGGATAAAGGTTATTCTCTTTGGCTTGCTCATCAAACAATTTTTTAAGTTCTTCCAATTTTTCAGGATACTTTTTAGCCAAGTTAACACGCTCGTTAAAATCCTCATTCAAGTTGTACAATTCCCAAACATCAGCGTCAAAATTACTGGCTACCGGTTTTTCATTTTTGCCCAACGAATTTTTTAAGGCAAAAGAATCAGGAAGATGTGCCGCTGCCGCTTTCCAACCATCTTTGTAAATGGCTCTGTTACCAAAAATATAATAGTATTGTACTTTGTGTAATGACTCGGCTTTAGCATCATTTAAAGAAGCATATAAAGAAGATCCTTGTATTACATCTTGCTTAATTTCTTTAATATATTCTGGTGCTTTTATTCCGGCAATTTCCAATGTAGTAGGAAGTATATCCGTTACGTGGCTATATTGGTTTCTGATTCCTCCTTTTTCCTTAATCCCTTTTGGATAATGAATAATCAATGGATTACGAGTTCCTCCTTCTGAATGTGCATCTTGTTTCCAATTTTTGAAAGGGGCATTTGTAGCTTGTGCCCATCCCAAAGGGTAGTTGGTATTTAATCCTTTTGCAGTACCGATTTCTCCTATGTTGTTTAAATTATCCTGAAGATTTTTTTCATCAGAAACCCCTTGAGCAAAAAGATTTTGGCTAATTGTACCTTGGGTAGTACCTTCTTTACTGGCTCCATTATCGCCAATTGCGACAAAAATCAAGGTGTTATCCAGTTGATTGCTTTCTTTTAAATAATTTACCACTCTTCCAATTTCGTGATCCGTATAGGTAAGATATCCAGCATACACTTCCATAAATCTTGCATACACTTTCTTTTGGTCTGGGGTCAATTTTTTCCAATCAGTAATTAGTGGATTGCGTTCCGGTAATACTGCATTGGCAGGAATCACGCCCAATTTCTTTTGATTTGCCAACACTTTTTCACGATAAACATCCCAGCCTTCATCAAATTTTCCTTTATATTGATCACTCCATTCTGGGGCAACTTGATGTGGTGCATGGACAGCTCCTGGCGCATAGTATAAAAAGAATGGCTTTCCAGGTGCCGCTTTTTGTTGTTTAGTAATATAGCTAATGGCCTTATCGGTAATTTGATCTGTTAAATGGCGTCCATCCGGTTTTACATGTGCCTGATCTTCTACCAAATCAGGATTGTATTGATCGGTTTGAGAACCTAAGAAACCAAAGAAATGATCAAATCCTTTACCTGTTGGCCATCTGTCAAATGGTCCTGCATCGGTAGCATCTTCATCTGGAGTCACTCCATATTTACCAACTGCAAAAGTATTGTAACCATTCTCCCTTAAAATCTCAGCTATAGTTCCTTTATCCGCCGGAATTCTTCCGTCCCAACCTGGGAAACCTGCCGATAAAATAGTGTGTGAAAAACCACTAACGTGAACTCTTCCTGAATTTCTTCCTGTCAATAATGCCGCACGAGTTGGAGCGCAAATTGCCGTGGTATGAAAATTCGTGTATCGCAGTCCATTATTTGCCAAGGCATCAAAAGTTGGAGTTTGAATTAAACCTCCAAAAGCACTGGAAGCCCCGAATCCAACGTCGTCCAGCAAAATCCAAACAATATTTGGTGCACCAGCTGGCGCTTTTACAGGCTCTGGCCAATATTCTTTGGATTCTGCCAATGTTTTACCGATAACGCCTTTATAGTTTCCATCCGCCTTATTTTGAGCAATGCTAAATTGTGCTACAAGCAAAGCAGTAACTAGTAGCCCTTTTTGAGGGCTTTTAAATTTTGAGCTGATTTTAAAATTTTTCATTTTTTATATAATTTAAGTTTAATAGCCTGGATTTTGTGGTAACCCTACTGGGTCAATGTTGCGTTCACTTTGAGGAATTGGATACAAATTATTTCTTTCGGAAACAGAATTTTTGGCAGTTACTTTTTTCACTTCGCTAACCAAAATTCCCCAACGCACTAAATCGTACCATCTTTGCCCTTCCTGAACGAATTCTTTTTTGCGTTCCTCACGAATAGCGTCTCTTAGCTGCACATTTGTAAGTCCTACTAAATCCACTGTTGCGTCCGGAATTAAAATTGCTTTTCCAAAAGCCCTTCTCCTAACTTGATTCACTGCTTCAAGAGCCTCTGCTGTTGGTCCACTTTGCTCATTGGTCGCTTCCGCAAAAGACAATAAGATATCTGCATAGCGAATCACCGGAAAATTAATAGCCACATTCGATGGTGTCGCTAAGTTTGTGAGATCCAGGAATTTTTTAAAGAGTGGCTTCGGGAAAGTATAAAGTGTTCCAGTAGCAGGATTGATCAATTGTTTTACATAACTCGCATCTCTTCTAGTATCTCCAGCCGCATAGATATCATAAAACAAGGCTACATCCGAAATAATATCAGCTGGTTCCGTGGCCGTAAATCCGGTAAAAGAAGTCGCTTGAAAAGTACTGCCGCTAGAACCATTCCCCGCTTGATTCGGTTCGAACTGAACAGAAAAAATATGTTCTTTTCCATTCTTTTTCGCTTTATTGAATATGTCTGCAAAATTTTCAAAAAGGGCATATCCGTAACCGCCATTAATGACTTCTTTGGTTTTAAGAATTGCATTTGGCCAATCTTTTCTAGTCAAATACACTTTGGCTAAAATCGCTTTTGCAGCTCCTGAAGTAGCACGCCCAGCCTCATTTGCCGGATATGTAGAAGGTAAACTTTGCGCATCCGTCAAATCCGAAATAATTTGCGCATAAACCTCGTCCACAGTAGCTCTTTTTGATTTTAGGCTTTCCAATTGAATGGAAGTTGGTTCATGCAAAACTATCGGAACCCCACCCCAAAGGCGAACCGCCTGAAAGTACAATAACCCCCTGATGAATTTAGCTTCATTAATCAATCTTGTTTTTACAACTTCAGAACCCGCTACTTTTGGAATATTATCAATAGCTATATTGGCTCTGTTGATTCCGTTATAAATTTGGCGCCAAGCCACTTGTACACGATCTGAAGTGGCATCATGAGTCAAACTGCTTAATGCCCTTACTTGAGGATTCGTAGCCGAAACTCCTGCAGCAGCATAATCGGAGCCCATATCGGTCAAGAAATATAGATTTCTTCCGAATAAACTTTGCTCTCCCGGATCAATACTCAATGAGGCATATACTGCTGTTACGCTTGCAACCGCATCATCTTGAGTTTTGAAGAAATTATCTTCGGTTATAAAAGAGGTTGGTGTTACCTCCAGCTCCGTGCACGATACTAATATCGTGGCACTTAATAGGAATGTTATTATTATTTTTTTCATCTGTAGATATTTATTATTTTTTTATCGGTCAGATGTAATTCGCATATCTTCATTGGTGTTTATGACCAATTTACAGTTAAGCTCATTTCATCACTTTATTTTTTATTTTACTTAGAAAGTTACGTTCACACCCGAAATGAATGTTCTTGAATTTGGATAAGCACCAAAATCAATTCCAGGATATAAATTATTTTGTTCATAGGAGCTTACCTCTGGATCATAGCCCGTGTATTTCGTCCAGGTAACCAAGTTTTCGGCAGATACATAAAATTTTATGCTCTGGGTTCCCAGTTTTGAAGAAATGCTCTTCGGAAATGTAAATCCTAATGTTATAAGCTTTAATCTCAAGAAAGAGGCATCTTCCACATAGCGTTCAGAAACTATTCCCAGTGGCGAGCTTGTTGCTCTAGGGATTTCATTGCTTGGATTTGTAGGAGTCCAACGATCCAATAAGGTAGCAGCAGCATTGGTTCCAAGAGTGGAGATTTCCAATTGCTGATTCAGGGCATTGAATACTTTACCACCAGAAGCTCCTTGGAAAGAAAACTGCAAATCGAAGTTATTATAAGAAAGAGTGTTACTGAAACTTCCAACAAATTTCGGCTGTGAACTTCCAAGATTTCCTTTGTCAAGAGCGGTAATTACTCCATCTCCATTGGTATCTACATATTTTCGGTCACCCACTTTTGTGTTGGCAAGACTGTTTATTTTAGGTTGCGTATTGATTTCTTCCTGTGTTTGGAAAATTCCATTGGTTTTGTATCCCCAGAAAGTACCTAGAGGCAATCCTACTTTTACAGTTACGGGTTGTTGTTGTAATAAAGATCCATTTGGAACTACTGGAAAAAATTGGTTAACTCCATTTCCAATCTCCACTACCTCGTTTTTATTGGATGAAAACACAAAGTTAGAATTCCATGAAAAGTTTTCAGTTTTTATATTTTCGGTAATCAAGCCAATTTCAATACCTTTATTCTCAACACCTCCAATGTTCTGTAGAACTGTAGAATAACCAGAAGTCAACGGAATAGGAACATTTATTAATAAATCATTTGTTTTCTTGTAATAGGCATCAAAAACAAAATTGATTTTTCTGTCTAAAAGTGCTAAGTCCAAACCAATGTTATATTGTGTTGTTTTTTCCCATTTCAAATCTGGATTTGCTAAACGAGTTGGCGCCAACCCTGTTTGTATTGTACCTCCAAAAGCATAATTTACAGAACCTATTTGCGCCAAGGAAAGATAATTGCCGATTTCCTGGTTCCCAGTTGTTCCAACACTTAATCTAAGTTTAGCATCATTTATTACTTTAAGGTCTTTTGCAAAATCTTCTTCGGTTATGTTCCAAGAAAAACCTGCTGAAGGGAAATAACCCCAAAGCGATTCCGAGCCAAATCTTGAAGAACCATCAGCTCGTGCCGATACGGTAAGATTGTATCGCCCATCATAAGAATAATTTGCTCTTGCCAACCATGATTTCAATACGCTTTCGAATGCATCGCTATAGGGTTTTACCGCTACACCATCTTGTAAAGCATTGTAGGTATTAGCATCATTTACAAACTTATTTGCACCAGCATTAACCACTTCTCCTTGAGTGTATTGAAGTGTGTATCCTGCCAAAGCCGAAAACTTGTTTTTTTCTCCAAAATGGGTATTGTAATTCAAAGTGTTTTCATTCAATACCGAGCTTACTAATCTGTCACCAACAGAGGCAAGTCCTTTGGTTCCTGCTCCAGTTGTAGTCGTTGATGGAGCATAGTAATTTTGCTTGGTATTAATCACATCTCCGCTAACAGCAACTTTAGCAGTAATTTCTTTGTTGATTTTATACTCACCAAACAGACTGGCCAAAGTTCTATTAATTTTGGTCTCATTGATAGTGCTTTCCAAATCATTAATAGGGTTGCCTATAATTCCATTTACAGCTGTCGAATACGGATTATCAGTCAAATTATAGCTCCCATCAGCATTCTTAATAGGTACAACAGGAGGCGTATATAATGCAACAACTAATGGATTAGGCTGTCTCCCGGCGGCCGTACCACCATTGGTTCCTATACCGTTCGATATTGAATTGGAATAATTGACATTCACTCCAAATTTAAATTTTTGTGAATAATTTTTTTCGTAATTGGCACGAAGTGAAATTCGTCTGAAATCAGTTCCAATCACAACTCCATCCTGATCAAAATAGCCTGTTGAAACAGCGTATCTGGAACGGTCATCCCCTCCTGAAAATGTTAGTTGGTGACTCTGAATTGGTGCAGTTCTAAAAGCTGCCGACTGCCAGTCATATCCACCTGATTTTTTAAGGGCTTCAATCTGTTCAGCCGTAAATGAAGGAGCTTGTCCTATACTCGCCTGAACATCATTACGCAAACTTGCCCATTGTGCAGCATCAAGCAAATCGAGCTTTTTTGAAACTGATTGTACTCCAAAATATCCCTGGTACGAAATGGTATCCAAGCCTTTTGTTCCTTTCTTGGTAGTAATAAGGACTACTCCATTGGCACCACGTGAACCATAAATTGCAGTTGCTGATGCGTCTTTCAATACTTCAATAGACTCAATATCGGCAGGATTAATTGTAGAAAGCACATTAACACCCGCTCCGGCATTACTCACTCCAGCAGTACCATCATTGTTGTCATTATAAATCAATACTCCGTCTACAACATAAAGAGGTTCATTACCTGCAGTAATTGAGTTTCCTCCCCTAATTCGTACACTTGAAGTAGCTCCAGGACGACCTGAACTTTGGGTAACTACCACTCCAGGCACGGCTCCTCTCAATAAATTATCGGCAGAAGAACTAACTTGATTTAGATTTGCTTTGGGAACAGAGGCTATGGCACCTGTGATGTCTTTTCTCTTTTGAGAACCGTATCCTACAACCACTAATCCGTTGAGTTCTTGAAGTTCTTCCTCCAAATTGATGATAACTGGGCTTCCGTCTGCAATGTATTCTGTTTTCTTATACCCTATATAAGTTACGACTAAGGTATAAGGGAATTTTTGACCCGTTTGAAAATAAAATTTACCTTCAGTATCTGTTACCACTGCGTGCGTGGTTCCTTTAATAGTCACAGTAGCTCCTGCAACAGGCAGATTCGTGATTTTGTTAACTACAGTTCCGTCAAGTTTCGACTGGATAAGTGGTTTAGTGTTTTGGGCATAGATTCCGACTGAAATCAGAAAAATGCCAATCCATAAAAGATTATATAATATTTTTTTCATTACTTTGTTTTGGTTTAATAAATAAGGAGTTTGAAAACTGATTTAATCAATTTTCATTTTCCGACTAACGATAACATTTTTTTAAGCCTGCCATTTCTGTTGCCGCAGAAATGGCTTTTTTTTATCTACAACACATTCGTTTTTTCATTTTATTTCTTTTTTTATTAATATTATTATTCGGATTGAATATTGTTTTTTTTGAAAAAAGGATATACCAAGCAATCAAAATAATTTATATCTATCTGTATAAATTATTTTTAAATTGATCATTAGAAAAATGGAAGATGGTATAAATTGAAGAATACTAACAGCAACAACACATTCGACGAAGAGTGTCGAATGATAAAGATCCTTGCTTGATCAAAAAAGAGATGTTTTTGATTGTCTTCAAAATTTTAGTTTTTAGTGTTAATATCGTTTTTTAAACTCTACTATTTCTATAGACAAATGTAAGTTAAAAATATTAACTACCAAAAAAAATGATAACTATTTACTAAAAAAATGTTAACCCCTTTTAAATATCAAGTATAAAACCCTTAAAAACAGAAAATTACATCTAATTCAGAAGGTGATTTGCTAAGAAATCCAATTAGCATTTATAAAAAAAATGGCTTTTAAAGCCATAAATAAAGTCAAACCTTGACAAAATTTAAATTTTGAAGAAAAAACTGCAACAAATTAGGTTGTATTCAAAAAAATAAAATCAAAAGTGCACAAAAAAAGCGCAGTAATTTAGAAACTAAACTACTGCGCTTTTGGCAACCATAAAAAACTATTATTACTAACTAAACCAATTTATTTATTGTTTTGCAGTTTATTCATCTGCAGCCAAAACACCTTTGGCACTACTCGACACTTCCAACTGGAATGCAAGACCGGATTCATTAATCATCGTAAGATTAAAACCTTCTTTTTGGGCTAAAGCTTGAGACACAGCGCCAGAAAAAGAATTATAAGATAAATTAACACTTTTCAAATTATCCAATTTTGCAATTGTATATGGGATGTGTCCATTCATTTTATTGTCAAACAAACTTAAATTTTCGAGTGATTTTAATTTTTCTACATTCCAACTTATCTGTCCCGAAAATTTATTACTGCTCAAGACCAACTCTTTTAGATTTTTTAGTTCATATAATGACGCGGGAAGTTGACCAGATAATTCATTGTTGAATAAAGACACAACTTCTAATTCTTTTAAATTCCCAATTTGATTAGGTAATTCTCCTGAAAGCCTATTCATGAAAAGCATTAATGTATTTAAATGAGGTATTTCACAAATGGAATTCGGTATTGTTCCTGATAACTTATTAAAAGAAAGATTAAATTCTTTTAAGTTTTTCAATTTTCCAATCTTTTCAGGGATTGTCCCTGAGATTTGATTTTTAAACAAATTTAATTCTTCTAAATTTTTCAAATCGGTAATTTCATTGGGTAATGTCCCTACCAGATTATTATTGGAAAGATCGATTCCAACTACTTTATCATTTTGAATTTTAACACCGTACCAAGTTGAAACGGGCGCATTCAGATCCCATTTTACTTTCCATTGGCTACCATTTGTACTTTGATTCAATTTTATCAAAATATTTTTCTCGGCATTTGGAACGTTTGCCAATAACGAAATCGAAAAGACTACTGTAAGAAATAATGTAATGATATTTTTCATATGTAGATATTTACTGTTTTGTCGGTCATATGTAATTTGCATATCATCATTGGTGTTTGCAACCAATTTAGAATCACGCTCCTTTCATAATCTTTATGTTTACGTTTAATACAACAAAAGTAATGACAAAGTTCTATTAAATACAAAAATAATCGATTAAATACATGTTTTAATAATATATATAGTCTTTATATTACTTAATTTACATTTTAAAGACTTAAAATACATATCAAAAAATTAATTACATTTGATGCATAACCTTAAAACCTTAAATTATGGAAATGAATTGGATTGCAATTTTTGTAAGTGCATTAGCAACATTAGTAGTAGGATTTATTTGGTACAATCCAAAAGTCTTCGGTACTGCATGGATGAAAGAAACTGGCCTCACTCAAGAGGAACTGCAAAAAGGAAATATGTTGAAGATTTTTGGCTTGACCTATATTTTCTCTCTTCTTATCGTACTTGTTGAGATGTCATTAACAATACATCAAACAGGAGCTATGAGCATGATAGGTGGATACGCCAAAATAAACGAAGCGCTTCCTTCATTTAAAGCTTTCATGGCTGATTACGGTACTGCCTTTAGAACATTCAAGCATGGCGCTTTACATGGATTCATCTCCGGTTTGTTTTTTGCTTTCCCAATAATTGCAATAAACGGTTTATTCGAAAGAAAATCTTGGACATATATTTGCATACACGCCGGATACTGGATAGTTACCTTGACTATTATAGGAACTTTGATTTGCGGATGGTTGTAAATCAAAGCTAAAAATATAAGTAAGCCTTATTTCTATACGTTATAGAAATAAGGCTTTTTTTATTGAAACAAACTTTCAATTTGACCTGCCAATTCAAAATCTCTGGTGGTCACTCCTCCCGAATCATGTGTATTCAAACGAATATTCACTTTATTATATACATTAAAAAGTTCAGGATGATGATTCATCCTTTCGGCCAATACACCAACCTGCACTATAAAACCAAGTGCCTGTGAGAAGTTCTTAAATTTGAAATCTTTTTCAATGGCATTTTTCTTGAAATGCCAATCTTTTAAATTTTCCAAAATGGGGCTTGCTGATTCTTCGTTATATGTTTGCATAATCGTTTCTTTTCTATAAAGTTAGAGAAAAGATACTGAGATTCAAAGTATCTAAGATTCTAAGATTTTGAAAAAGAATAATTACAGAATTCATAAAATTCAAATCGGAGTTCGATTATTACTTTTATTCTTTTTTTAGATAATAGCAAAAATGTTTCCCTTTAGCCCAATGTCATTAAGTTAAGAAAAAAAATAAAAAATAGCACGCAGATTCAGCAGATTCGGCAGATTTTTTTCTCATTTTTCTGCGGAAATCTGCGAAATCTGCGTGAAAAAAATAGTTTTTCCTTAACTTAATGGCATTGCCCTTTAGCCCCGATTGCTTCGCCAGTTCGGCTTTCAGCCTCGTGTGCGGGACAATGTCGAAAAAAATGCCAAATTTTTCTACTCCAAATCCTGCTTCTAAACTTAATAACAATTCCATATAAATTGGCTAAATTTGAAAAAATATACTTACTCAATTTGAAAACAACACTTTCATATCAGATTTACGAGACCAATGCCCAACTTCCTGAAAACTGGAATGATTTAGGCTCTAAAAATATTTTTTTGTCCAACGAATATTTTGAAATTCTAGAAAAGTCGGCTCCCAGTAATATGATTTGTCATTATATTGGTCTTTTTAAGGATCAAAACTTAGTAGGTATCGCGATCTCTCAATTTTTGGATTTAAACAAGTTGGAATCTTTTGGAGATAGAGATCGATGTGTTAAGGCTAGTGTCCGGAAATTTATTCTAAAAAATTTCGCTTCTCACGTTCTTCTCATTGGCAATAATATGCTCACAGGGCAAAATTCCTTTGTTTTTTCTGATTCCATATCGACAGTTGAAGGCATTAAAACTTTAAAAAAAGCAACTAATGATTTAAAATCTAAATTTAAATCGATAGGTAAGAAAGTGCACATCACCACTTTTAAAGATTATACACAAAAAGATGTCGAAAACTTCACATCAGATGTCTTTACAAAAAACTATAAATATTGCATTCAGCCTAATATGACCTTTCCAATTCGTGATGAATGGAGAACGGAACAAGATTATATCGATTCTTTGATAAAAAAATATCGCGATCAGTATAAAAGAGCGCGAAAAAAAGCGGAAGGAATTGAAAAAAGGAAATTACATCTGGAAGACATAATCAGGTATGAAGAAACTATTTATGACTTATACCACCACGTTGCCCAAAATGCGCCTTTCAATACTTTTTTTCTAACCAAAAACCATTTTAGGATTTTTAAAGAAACTTTAAAAGACAATTTCTTATTCTACGGTTATTTTTTGGATGAAAAACTTATTGGTTTCAACACATTAATCAAAAATGGCAGCACGATAGATACTTATTTTTTAGGTTATGACGATACTGTCCAAAGAGAAAAAATGCTGTATTTGAATATGCTATATGATATGATCGCTTATTCTATCAATAAAGGATTCAAAGAAATTATTTTCTCCAGAACGGCTTTGGAAATTAAAAGCTCTGTTGGGGCAAAGCCAATGGAAATGTTCGGTTTTATGGAACACAGTAATAAACATATAAACAAGCATGTCCCTAAAATATTTCCAAAATTGGAACCCGAAATTGCCTGGCAGGAAAGAAATCCATTTAAATAATTAACGAAATTTAGGCAACGGCTACCTTTAATTGTTTGGGCAAAATAGAAATTTCCAAAATACTTTCGGCTCCACAATACTCACCATCAATTTGAAAACTTACAGGAATATTAGTTTTTATGGTGGCTCTGTCTGTTGAAATTATTTCAATATCATCTGATTCAATCGGCATATTTCCGGTGATAATTTTTCCAAAAACAATTAAATCCAAATTTTTAAGAATCACTACTTCAAATTTGCCATCGTTCATTGCTCCATCCGGATTAATGATTACTCCAGTTCCATACTTTTGTGAATTGGCAATCACAATCATTCGAGCTACACATGCAATAGTTTGATTGTTTGCGGTGATTGTTGCTTCAAAAGGATCCTGCATATCTTTCAAAGTAGTATAAGCCTGAATGGCATATCCCCACATGCCGCGCGTTTCGCTATTTTCATAATTTTTGACGAGATCCGCATTGAGTCCAATATCACTCAAATGCAAACTTTTTTTACCGTTGATAGCAATCATGTCAATCTCAATATAATTACCATAAAAAGCAATCTCTAAATTTTCTTCAAGTGCTATTGGCAAATTCAAATCAACCGACAAACCGTTTGCGGAACCAGCTGGCAAAATCCCGAGAATTACATCATGCTTTTCTATTGCCTCAGCAACCATTTTTATTGTTCCGTCACCACCTGCAACCAAAATTCTTTCGGGTTGATACTCTTTATACAATTCTCTTACTTTAAACAAATCACCTTCTCCAGAAGTCTCATATAAAATGAGTTCCAAATTTTCTTTCTTTGCAAAAAAACTGACCGCTTCCACAAATTGGGCTTTATCAACATCTCCCGATATTGGATTCACTACCATGATGATACTCTTTTTCATAATTTCGGATAGTATGTTAATAAAAAACAATAAATTTAGTCATAAATAAAATCAATCATATCAAATGAAGCCTTTTTTAAAATTATATCGTGGATATGCCAATGAACAAGAACTCATTGTCATGGGCCATGTTTTTAATTCCAACAAAGTCAAGGATTATGATTATAAAAAAAATAATTTCAAAAATGCGGCTGCGATAATTAATTTATTTCGAGCAAAAACAAAACCAAATGCCGATGTGTATTTAAAATACAAAAATTCAACAATCCGTACGAGAACATTAGACGACGGTTATTTTAAGTTTTGTATTCCTGTTGATACTTCAGTTGGCTTTGGCTGGATTGATTATGAAGTAAGTATCATTCACAATAATGAAAGCATAGTCGAAAAAGGAAGTTATATTCGCCCCACCCAAGGCAGTCTCGGAATTATCTCAGACATCGACGACACTTTTTTAATTTCGTACACATCAAATCCTTTAAAAAAACTGTATGTTTTATTGTTTAGAAATGTAAACAGCAGAAAAATTTACCGAAACGTAGCTTCCCACTATCAAGCTTTAAGTTCTGCAGGCAGAAATAATAAAAACGAACAAAATGCCTTTTTTTATGTCTCAAGCAGTGAGTGGAATTTATATACTTTCATAATTCGTTTTACCGAAATTCACGAGTTGCCCAGAGCGGTTTTATTACTAAAAGACATCAAAACAAGTTTAAAAGATTTCGTGTTTACAGGAAGAGGAGGCCACAACCATAAATTTGAAAAAATAAAACATATACTAGAATTTTATCCAAATTTAAAATACGTTTTGCTAGGTGATGATTCTCAGGACGACCCCTATTTATATGAGGACATATGTAAAATTTTCCCTGTAAATGTAAAAGCGGTTTATATCAGACAAACTGGAAGTTCAAAGTCAAAAAAAGTTATATCCGTGCTGAACAACTTAAAGGAATTAAATGTAGAAATCTGCTATTTTAAAAACAGCGACGAAGCGATTGAGCATTCAAAAAGAATTGAAGTCATTTAGACCTAAAAACTAACTACATATAATAAAAAAAAGCTCCGAAATGAAGCTTTTTTTTTATTATAAATTATCAATTTCTTCCTGAACAATTTCCCAGTCCAAAAGTAATTTATCCAACTCGGCTTTCTTTTTATTATAAGCTATAAAAAAAGAAGCATCTTCAATATGTTTATCATAATTGGAAGCCAACAATTTATCATCGTGCTGAATGTCTCTTTCCAATTGTTTAATTTGACTTTCAACTTTACTTAACTTATTTTGTAAAGCCTTGCCTTTTTTCTGATCTTCATAGGAAGCTTTGTTGCTTTCTTTTGCTACAGTAGCTTTCAAAGCATCTTTTTTCTCCACTTCACGCATATTTTCCATATTGCGTTCTTCCAAGAAATAATTGATATCCCCTAAATATTCTCTAATTCTTTGATCTTTGAATTCGTAAACGATATTGGACATTCCTTGCAAGAAATCTCTATCGTGAGAAACTAACAGTAAAGTTCCACCAAATTTTTGTAAAGCCGCTTTCAAAACATTCTTAGATTTGATATCCAAGTGATTTGTAGGCTCATCCATCAACAATACATTAATAGGTTGCAATAACAATTTACATAGCGCTAGACGGTTTCTTTCTCCTCCGGAAAGCACTTTTACCTTTTTCTCTACATCATCACCACGAAACAGAAAGGAACCCAACATATCGCGTACTTTCATACGGTTCGTGTCCATTGCAGCATCTTCCATAGTTTGCAACAAGGTAATCTCTCCATCAAGATATTCGGCTTGATTTTGGGCAAAATAACCCAATTGTACATTATGCCCTAATTTAATCGAACCTTGGTATTCAAATTCATTAACAATCGCTTTAATAAATGTAGACTTGCCTTGACCGTTTTGACCAACAAAAGCAATCTTACTACCACGCTCCACTAATAAACTAATATCTTTAAGAATGGTTTTATCGCCGTAGCTTTTAGTCACATTTTCGGCTTCTATAACTACTCTACCCGGCTCTTTGGAAACAGGGAAAGAAATATTCATAACCGAATTATCGTCTTCATCAACTTCGATACGTTCTACTTTATCAAGCTTTTTGATTAAAGATTGTGCCATCGAAGCTTTAGAAGCTTTGGCCCTAAACTTTTCAATCAGCTTTTCAGTCTCTTCAATTTTCTTAGCCTGGTTTTTCTGTGTCGCCAATTGTTTTTCACGAATTTCATGACGCAATTCTAAATATTGAGAATACGGCTTATTGAAATCATAAGCTTTACCAAGTGAAATCTCTATGGTTCTATTGGTTACATTATCCAAAAACATCTTATCATGCGAAACAATAACTACAACCCCAGGATAATTACGTAAAAAGCTTTCCAACCAAATGATACTTTCTATATCCAAGTGATTCGTAGGCTCATCCAGCAACAAAACATCATTCGATTGCAACAACAATTTGGCCAATTCTATACGCATTCTCCAACCTCCCGAAAAAGTTTCAGTTTGGTTGTCAAAAACTTCACGTTTGAAACCTAGACCTAAAAGAATCTTTTCCGTATCACCAACATAATTATACCCGCCCAACAATTCAAAACGATGGGTATAATCAGATAAATCTTCAATGATTTGGCTATACTCTTCGCTTTCGTAATCTGTACGAGTTACCAAAAGGTGATTAATTTCAGCTAATTTTTTCTCGACAATTTTGATTTCGGTAAAAGCTTCATAAGCTTCTTCCAAAACTGTCCTTCCTCTTTCAAAATCAATATCCTGACGTAAAAAACCCAACCGAATTTCCTTCTCCTGAGAAATTACTCCAGAATCTGGAGCAAAGTCTTTAGCCAGTATTTTAAGCATAGTCGATTTCCCCGCACCGTTCTTTCCGACAAGACCAACACGGTCTCCCGCTCCTAATCGAAAAGTCACTTCCTCAAACAAATAAGAACCACCAAACGAAACCGATAAATTATGTATATTAAGCATGTATTATTATTTTATTCCTTTATGAATTAGTAAATTTGGTCTTTCTACAAATAGAAAAATTAAATTTTTTGCAAATGTTAAAAAAAGGATCCAAACTATATAGCATTTTAACAGGAACTTGTCCAAAATGCATGAATGAGAGTATGTATGTGGACAAAAATCCTTTACATTTAGGTTCAGTACTCAAGATGAATGAACATTGTAGTCATTGCGGTCTAAAATATCAAATTGAACCTTCCTTCTTTTATGGGGCCATGTATGTTAGTTATGGTTTGAATGTTGGAGTAGGAATTGCAACTTTTATCGTATCCTATCTTATATTAAAAACCAGTATCCAAACTTCTTTTATTGCAATTATTGCAACATTAATTATATTATTTCCGATAGTATTAAGATGGTCAAGAAATATTTACATCAACATGTTTGTATCTTATGACCCAACAACTAAAATTTGATTAAACTTTCCCTGAACGCTTATTCCTAAATCTTTTAATATCGATTTCCCTATCGAGCTGAATATCACTTTCAATATTATCAAATAATGCTTTGGCCATTGCTGGGCCAAGCATTACACCGCGAGTTCCTAATCCATTTAATATATGAACTCTTTTATATTCTGAATGCGTTCCCACTAATGGTCTCCTGTCTCTAACAGTTGGTCGGACTCCTGCATAGTGTTCAATAATTTCAAAATCACATGAGATAATTTCACGAATTCTCTCGATTAATTCCGCTCTTCCTTCTTCAGTAGGCAAATTGGTTTTATCCTTCCAATTATAAGTAGCCCCAACTTTGAATAAATCATTACCCAACGGTAAAATAAAAACACTGGTATTTACAATAACATCTAAGTTTAAAAGCGGCGCTTTTATAATGAATAATTCTCCTTTTGTACCATCCAAAGGAAGTTCATTAAAAAAAGGATTGGCATGTAGACCAAATCCCTCTGCAAACACAATATGCTTCGCATCTATAGCTTTATAAGAAACTCCATCGCCTTTAACAATTAAAGCATCATAATTAAAAGTTTCATTTCTCAAAAGTTGGTGAGATAACAGATAATCATGATATTCAGAAACCAACAAAGCTGTATCAACATATCCAGTCTGTAATACTTCACCATAACCAAAAGGAGAATCTATACCTTCAAAAGTTTTAAAGATTAAAGAAGTAGACAAAAAGGGTGCCAAAGCTGGTTTATCCGATGCAGCAAACCAATTATTTTGTTCTTCTATAGAGAAAAACTTTCTTAATATTGGTATTTTGAAATCGACCATAGTTTCAATCTTATTGCTAAGTCGCGAGTAAAAGTCCTCCATTAATTGTAATTGCTCTTGAGCTTGCCAAACTTCACTAAAGCGCTTTAAGATAACAGGATTATAAAGCCCTCCAGCAATTTTGGACGAATTTTGGGAATCATCGTTAAAAACCACAACAGTTTTATTATTCAACAAAGCCGTCTCAGCAAAAGAAATACCCGCCAAACCTGACCCAACAATTATATAATCAATCATAAATAATGTAATAAATGTAAAAAACAAAAAACTCTTACTTAAATTAAGTAAGAGTTTTTGTTGTAAAATATTATGAAATTAGTAATTCCACATATCATGTTCGAAATCACGAATTTTATCTTTAATTCTATCTGATTCTAATAATTGATTCAAAGCGTTTTCGTTTACATATTCAGTAATCAAACGGTCACCGTATACATTTTCTTCTTTGTAAATTACACCACTAAATTGACGTGAATCTAAAATTCTATCAAAAGAAACTGGCATAGCCGAATTTTTCTCGTTGAAAGCCAAATACTGATGCAAATAATCACGAATCGAAGGATAGAATATCCAGAACAAATCAATATAATCAGGATTTTCACTACCAACTTCTCTAGCTTCTGGAGCAATTGGACAGATACCTAATAAACGATATTTCAATTCACTTTGACGTTTATCAAAATACCAATACCCTTTTAATTTGTATCCTGTGATATCTTGTGCTGTTAGTTCTCTTTTATCAATAAATTGAGGATCTAAAACTTTAGCAACGGGAACAGTAGCAGGACCAACCACTTTTACTTTTTTACCTTTGACAGTTTTATAAGTAACCGACGCTTTTGCTTTTGGGTAATACAAGTCTCTATTGGCATTTACTTCTTCTCTACCTGCATTGGTAGTATCAATATAAGTAAATGAACTACTCATGTCTTTGAAAGTTTTTTTGGTATTAAAATAATCATCAGCATACACTTCAGTTATTTTATTTGTCTTAATACCTTTAATCAAAACATCAAATAATGATCTTCTGTCTTTTCCAATATTAGTTGAATCGATTGGAAAATAAAGAGGAAAATTAAATCTTTCGCTCAAATCAACAATCTCCCATGTAGTTTTACCCATCAATATATCTCTATCATCCACATAACCATAAGCCAATGGCTTATCATTGTCAAGAGATACTTGAGATTTAGTTTTTACCCCAATTTGATCTGGCGTCTTAGCATTCAGTAAATTAGACTGTGCAAATGAAGAAAAACTTCCCGCAACAAATGCTATAACCGCAACTAAATTTTTAGTCTTCATCTTTATTAATTATTAAGTTATTTAAGTAGAATAGTAACTTAAATATTATTGTATTTCGTAAATTACTGCAGCAGTTCTTGAAAGCATGATGTCAGAACCAACCAATTTAGTTTTAATATCTGAAATAGTTACTTGATCTCCTCTTGTTGCTCTGGCTAAAGCAGTTTTACATTGTGCATTAACTCTGTCACCAGATACAATCACAGCAGCCTGTCCAGCAACTTTCAAAGTAAATCCAACAACATTCAATTGAACATTAAAATCAAAATCAGGAAGTTTCGCAGAAATTTGTGAAACTTCTAAACGAGACTTAGCTCCTTTAACAACTCCCATTTCTCCACCAATTGCACCAACTGGAGGTGGAATACCTTTAATTCTGTATGCTTTTTTATCTGACACTTTAGATCCGTCAGGCAAAGTACCTGTTACATTAATAACAACTTCAGAACCTTGTCCTGGATTCATGTTGTAAGCACCTGGTTTTCCAGCAGAACTCAATCCTGGAGCCGATGCTGAAACTTTATCAGCAGAAACTCCTGCAAAAGAAATTGTCATAGGATTAATAACACCTCTATAAACAACATTCATTTTATCTGCAGAAATAGTTGCTGAGTTTGGTTTTGGAACCACTACATAGTTTCCTACAATAGGAATAGCAACTGGTTTACCATCTTCCATAAAAGTAAAGTTACCATTAATGTCGTGTTCACCAACATTACCTGCACCAAAACTAAAATCAACTTGACCATCATGCAAAGCAGAACCAAGATTTAAATTACTACCGTTCACTACAACTTTAGTAGGAACTGTTGCTTTGTCAAAACGTCCAAGAACTATTTTTCCTTTTACAGCTTCTCCAGCGAAGAAAGCAGATTTTTCAGGAATTACAATTGCAGTATAATTTTTCATAGATGCAGCTGCAACAGCAGTTGAACCGGTTAATCTACTCAAAATTTGATTCTCAATTGTATTAACATCATTTTGAATAGCAGTTAACTTAGCTACAGAAGCGATAAGAGGGAAATGTTTAAAATTATAATCTAAATTATTTTTTTTCACACCTTCTCTATCAACTACATCTCCTGTATTGAACTTCGTATTAAACTCTGCTGCAATATCTTTAAATTTAGCATCGCTTCCAATTGCAGATTTAATAGCAGACTTATATGCCTCAACAGCTGCAACAACTTCTTTACCTTTTGCTGACAAGCCATCTCCACTAAACCAAGATTCATCTAATTTTGATGAATTATCCATAGTCTCGTATGGCAATTTACCATTCTCTTCTCTTTTTATATCTTTAGTAAAATCTGATTTCAAAGATTCTACATATTTATAAAAAGTATTAGTTGCTGCGTTAACCTTTTTCCCAATTTCATTAGGTACTTTATATTGCTCTGGTTTATCTTGCGCTTTAAGATCCAAATCCGCCAAAATAGCTTCATTTGAAGATAATGCTAAACCATTTGCTGTTTCAAATCTTTCATTTATTAATCCAAAAGCTGATAATACTTCTTTGGACATATTCAATGCTAACATCGCGATGAAAACCAAGTACATCAGGTTAATCATCTTCTGTCTAGGGGTTAATTTTCCTCCTGCCATTTTTTCTAATTAGTTTATTATTTAATATTATAATATATAGTTAAAAAACTAATTATCCTTTATTACTCATTGCAGTAAGCATACCACCATATACATTATTTAAAGATGCAATATTTGCAGTCATTGATTGCATTTGCTCTTTTAATTTACCAGCATTCTCGGCAATTTCTTTATTAGCTTCAGCATTTCTAGCAGCACTCTCTAACTGTACTTTATATAAGCTATTTAAAGATTCCATTTGAGCAGCAGCCATAGACAATTCTTCACTGTATTTTTTAGTTGCAGCGATAGAATCAACTGTAGGAGAGATATTTCTTGACGCATCTTCAAAATTTCTAATACTACTTCCAAGACTACTCATCAATTCACCATCAATTTTAGCTTCTTTTAACAATGCATCTAATTTAGAAGATAACATTCCGTCAGCATCATCAGAAGCAACTTCTTTTTTCTCTGATTTTTCACCACCTGCCAATTCAGGATATACCAACGACCAATCTAATTCATGTTCAACTGGTTCGAATGCCGATAGAGCAAAAATGAAAGCTTCTGTACAAAGACCAATTATTAATAACGCACTAGCTCCAGGGTAATGTTGAATTTTAAATAGGGCTCCGATAATTACTACTGCCGCTCCCATACCATAGGTAAAATTCATTGCTTTTTTGCTCAATATTGCCATCTTTTAAAAATTTTAAAGTTAATTTATAGGTTATTTTTATTTAAATTTGGGGTTATTTTTTATTCTTACCGGTAGTCTGAGTTCCCATATAATCTTGAACTGTTCTGAATCCGATATAACTTCTAGCTGAATCTGCGTATTCAAATGCACGTGTACTTACTTGAAGGAAATAAGCAACATCTTTCCAAGATCCACCTCTTACAACTTTACGTTTATTTGAATTATCTATAACAGCAGGATTCATTGTAGATACAAAATCATAAGAGTTCGCATCATAAGCAGAATCCGTCCATTCTGAAACGTTACCAGCCATATTATATAAGTTATAGCCGTTAGTTTCATAAGATTTAGCCTCTACAGTATACAAAGCTTGATCTGCAGCATAATCACCTCTATTAGGTTTGAAATTAGCCAAGAAACATCCTCTGTCACTTTTTGTGTAAGGTCCTCCCCATGGGAAAGTAGCTGATTCAAGACCACCTCTAGCAGCGTATTCCCACTCTGCTTCTGTAGGTAATCTAAACGAGTTCACATTATCAACGTGATTTTTCTTAGATTTTAAATAGCTATTTTTGTTTAAAGTTCTCCATTCACAAAAAGCTTTTGCCTGACTCCACGTCACACCAACTACAGGATATTCACCATAAGCTTTGTGCCAAAAATAATCATTGTGCATTGGTTCATTATATGAATAAGCAAAATCCTTAATCCAAACAGTAGTATCAGGATACACTTTTACCTCTTCAGTTCTAATAAAATCTTGTCTTTTACCTACTTTAGCTTTAGCAGCAGCTTGAATATCCATCCATGTATAACGGAATTTAAGCTTATTTACATCTATAGTTCTCAATCCATTATAAGATGCTTCTAGAGGCAAATACATAGAATCCATTACTTCTGTGTAATACTCATCTGGATATTTTTTAACATCCTTAACTAATTTAGCTTTTCTATTCAATCTTTTATAAGCGTTCGGATCTTTATCTGTACCGATACTATAATAGTTATCATACATGTATTTATCGTAGGCAGTCATTTTTTCTGGATCGGAATTATTATTACTAAAAGAATAGTCAGCTATACTTCCTGTATTCTTTCCTTTTCCTTTCCCATCACTAGCAGCCCCTTGACCACTTTCTTCAGCCAAAATAGCTAAACGAAAACGAATCGTAGAATCTTTTACCCATTCAACAAATTGTCGGTATTCACTATTTGTAATTTCTGTTTCGTCCATATAAAATGCCCTAACAGTAACTGTTTTTGTTGGCGCGTCTGCAACATTGGCAACATCATCATCAGATTTACCCATGATATATGATCCACCAGGTACTAGTGTCATTCCATAAGGTTTTTCAGGATGCCACTTTGCTCCTTTTACACCAACCAACTCTCCTTTGTCGCTTGATCTACCACAGCTAATCAACACTGTTAAAATTGCCGTAAATGCAATGAAATTCTTCATAAAAATTGGGGTTATCTATTCATTATTAATAGGACTGCAAACCTATTTATTTTTTATCTAAAAAACAATTCTTTTATAGTCACTTAATATTTGGTCAAATGTATGTTAAAAATTCTAAAAAAAAAATATTTTATCGCCAAAGCGCTAAAAAAGAACGACAAAAAACATCATTTTAAAATATTTGTAAGTATATCGTAAATATTTCAAATATCCACATAAAATTAACGCTTTTACTACAAATTCAATAAGCGATTTAAAACTTAAAATTTATATAACGTTTTTCCGCTGCGCTTTCCACCACCTTTCAGGCATTTCCTGATTACAGGCAGCCAAATACTCCTCATAAGAACACGGTAATAACGTGTTTTTTTTCAATTTATTGCTGGTGTTTGAAATAAATGGTATCTCAATCCACCAACGATCCGTTTTATCACTTTTATAAAATACCAAATCCTCTTCTTCAAGCGGAACTATATATTTTAAATAATTTTCTCTACTCCCAAAAGGATACTCATTTGATCTATAATGATAACCTTCTATAAAATACCAAAATATCTGCGCTATAATTACAGCTTCTTGTTTTGTATTATTGTGATTAAAAACTCCAAACGAACTTACTTTATCGCTTATCCCAGCATATCTCGATAATGTGCAAATTTCTTTACCATTAAATCCATTTGGGTTAAAAACTGTAAAATTACCAGAATCTGATGATTTTACTGAATTCAAATCTATACTCACAACATCTGCATCTCTAAAAACTGGTTCCGAAATTGAAATATTATTCGAAACTTCACCCAAACGATATGCATCAAAAAACAACTTCTCTATAAGATCAATTTCCTCCTGAGAATTGTAATAGGTCTGATAGCCAATATTACAAAAATTAAACAGATTATTAGGCTCATCTATAATAATTTTAGTTAAAAAAGAATCAGAACTAATAGTCTCATTTTCCTTACCAAAATCAAACCTACTATCAATAGATACTAAATTCACCATTTGCTCCAAATCATCGTATCCTCTATATAATGCATAGGTTAAATCCTGAGATCCTCCAATAACTATAGGTATGATTTTTCTTTTTATAAGACTTGAAGCTATTTTTTTTAATGCAAAAAAAGTATCCTCTTTTGAGTTTCCAGGAAGAATATCGCCTAAATCTCCAATTGTAACATTCCAATTACCAGGAAACATTCCATATAATTCTTTTCGAATCGCGTTTAGATCAACATCAATATTACATTCCTTATCACCTCTATTCTCAAGAACACCAATTATTGCAATATTAATTTTATTCAAATCGGGTATTGCTTCATTAGTATGTAAAACAATTTTACTGCCCAAATGTTGAGCAGACAAACCTAAAACATAGTTTAGAAATTCTTCACTTAATGGTTCTAAAAAATCAAACTCCATTTTTTGCTTCTTTTACCTCTCCTACATTAGTTTCTACGAAAGAAAAAATGAGGACTAATTGAATTTAATTCTTTATTTCTTTTTGGCTACTGCTTTTTTAACGGCGGGTTTCTTCGCAGCAGTTGTTTTTTTGGCAGCAACTTTTTTGGCCGGTGTTTTCTTGGCTGGTGTTTTCTTTGCAATCATTTCTTGAACTTCAGCCAATGTTAACTTTGTTGCATCAACATCTTTACTTAATTCAATTTTTATCTTGCCTTTCGTTATAACCGAACGACCCCAACGTGCCTTCTCAACTAATATTCCTTCTTCCTCCCAATTGTGAAGGACTTTATCAATATTCTTCTGTAATTTATCCTCAATCAATTCTTGTATATCCGACTGAGATAAATTATCAAAATTATATTTCTTACTTACATTTATAAAAATTCCATTCCATTTGATAAAAGGACCGAAACGACCAGTGCCTTTTTGAACTCCTTCTCCTTTATAAACAGCAATTGGAGCATCTGCGACAGCTTTTTCGTCAATTAATTCCTGAGCCCTAACCATCGAAACATCCAAAGGATCTTCCCCTCTAGGTAAAGAGATGAAAACACTTCCATGTCGTACATATGGTCCATAACGACCATTACTCACTTCGACCTCTTCTCCTTTATATATACCCAAGTTTTTTGGAAGCAAAAATAAATTCAAAGCATCTTCTAAGGTAATATTACCTATATTTTGTTCGTGTCTAAGACTCGCAAATTTTTTATCTTCATCTTCAGCATCACCAATTTGAGCCATTGGTCCAAATTTACCCAAGCGAACCGAAACTGGCTTCCCTGATTCTGGATCAATTCCCAATATTCGTTCTCCACTTTCTCTATCAGCATTGGCTTCGACATCTTTAACTGTTGGATGAAATTTATCGTAGAACTCCTGCATCATCTTTGTCCACTCAATATTTCCTTCGGCAATTTCATCAAAATCCTGCTCGACTTTTGCAGTAAAATTATAATCCAAAATATTCCCAAAATTCTTTACCAAGAAATCAGTAACAATTGTTCCAATATCTGTGGGAACTAATTTTCCTTTATCAGAACCTGTATTTTCCTTAAGCAACTTCTCTGCTAATTTCCCAGATTGCAAAGTCAACTGAGTATAATTTCTCTCTAACCCTTCAAGATTTCCTTTCTCAACATAATTTCTGTTGATAATAGTCGAAATAGTTGGCGCATAAGTAGAAGGACGGCCAATACCTAATTCTTCCAATTTTTTTACCAAAGAAGCCTCTGTATATCTTGCCGCAGCTCTTGAATATCTTTCGGTTGCAGTAATAAAATTGTTTTGTAATTTTTCATTCACTTTCAAGGCAGGTAACAAACCTTCCTGCTCTTCCTCTTCATCATCATGTCCTTCAAGATACACTTTCAAAAACCCTTCAAAAAGCAAAACCTCACCTGAAGCAGTAAATATTTCACCATGATTATTGGCTTCTATTTTTACATTGGTACGTTCCAATTTGGCATCACTCATTTGAGAAGCCAAAGTCCTTTTCCAAATCAAATCATATAAACGCGCTTGATCTCGGTCAATATTTACCGTATGAAGTGACATATCGGTCGGACGAATTGCTTCGTGAGCTTCTTGCGCCCCTTTACTTTTATTAGCAAAAACTCTTGGGTTAGAAAACTCTTTCCCATACGATTTGATAATTTCAGCCTGAGCTGCATCCATCGCCTCTTTAGACAAATTCACACTGTCTGTTCTCATATAGGTAATAAGTCCAGCCTCATACAATCGTTGCGCCAATTGCATTGTGATTCCAACAGGCAAATACAATTTCCTTGCAGCTTCTTGTTGCAAAGTCGAAGTCGTAAAAGGAGCCGTTGGTGATTTTTTGGTAGGCTTAGTCTCTAAGTCCGCTACCTTATATGTAGAACCGATATTTTGCTTTAAAAAATCTTCGGCTTCTTTCTTTGTATTGAAATTTTTTGGAAGTTTGGCTTTAAAAGTCTTACCAGCTTCATTTGTAAACTCCGCCACAACCGAATAAGTTGCCACAGCAGTAAAGTTTTGAATTTCACGTTCTCTTTCCACAATCAATCGAACAGAAACCGATTGCACACGTCCTGCAGATAAACCACCTTTTACTTTTCTCCAAAGAACCGGTGACAATTCATATCCAACCAAACGATCCAAAACTCTTCGCGCTTGTTGTGCATTAACTAAATTATAATCGATTTCGCGTGGTTTTTCAATGGCTTTGAGAATAGCCGTTTTGGTAATTTCATGAAAAACAATACGCTTAGTTTTTTCTTTTTTAAGTTTTAATTCTTCCGCCAAGTGCCAAGAAATAGCTTCTCCCTCGCGGTCCTCATCACTCGCTAACCATACCATGTCGGCATTTTTAGCTAAAGTTTTTAATTTGGATACCAATGCTTTTTTATCCGAGGAAACTTCGTATTTGGGTTTAAATCCATTTTCGACATCAACACCAATTTCCTTAGAAGGTAAGTCGGCAATATGCCCGTAACTAGATTCTACCTGATAATCACTTCCTAGAAATTTTTCGATTGTTTTTGCCTTTGCAGGGGACTCAACTATCACTAAATTCTTTGCCATTTTGCTATTGTTTGAATCGCAAAAGTAATTTTTTTTTTTAAATATCAACCTTTCATTGATTTTAAAAACTAATTAAATCGGTAAATGAACGAATTCAACAACACAAAGCACATCTATTTTCATCAGTCTATAATGATGTAATCCCAACTTTAACCTGAAATAGACAAAACCATCAAATACAAAAAACACCTTTAAAACAATAAAACAACAATTTCATTTCACCTATATATATAGGTATAAAAAAGAAAATTACATTTAATTTTTCAAAAAGTAAATCCATTTAATTATTTGGTTAAATTTACTACAAGAGACCAGATCAAACCTGCAAAATTATATAATGAACCGAACTGAACAGCTACAAAAATTAAAACAGAACCAAGCTTGGGACTTCATCATTATTGGAGGAGGTGCCAATGGACTCGGAGTTGCAGTAGATGCGGCAAGCCGAGGTTTCAAAACAATACTTCTCGAAGCGGTGGATTTTGCAAAAGGCACCTCAAGCAGAAGCACCAAATTAGTTCACGGAGGTGTTCGTTATCTAGAACAAGGCAATCTCTCCTTAGTCATTGAAGCGCTAAAAGAAAGAGGCTTAATGGAAAAGAATGCAGGACATTTGGTCAAAAATGAATCGTTCATTATCCCAAATTACAACTGGTGGGGAGGTTATTTTTATACCCTTGGTTTAAAATTCTATGATTTATTATCTGCCAGATTAAGCCTCGGAAGTTCTAAATATTTATCCAAGAAAAAAACATTGGAATTAATTCCTTCCCTTGAACCAAACGGATTACAAAGTGGCGTACTGTATCATGATGGGCAGTTTGATGACTCTCGATTGGCCATAAATCTGGCGCAAACAGCCCTCGAAAAAGGAGCTTGCGTGCTTAATCATTTTAAAGTTGTCCAATTAATAAAAGATGTCGAAAACCAAGTCACAGGCGTCAAAGCTACTGATCAAGAATCAGGAGAGGAATATACTATACAAGGCAAGGTCGTGATTAATGCAACTGGTGTATTCACGAATGCCATCATGAAAATGAATGATACGGTTTATAAAAAATATATCGTTCCCAGCCAGGGTATTCATTTAGTATTTGACAAATCTTTTTTACCGGGTGATTATGCATTAATGATTCCGAAGACGAGTGACGGAAGAGTGCTTTTTGCTGTTCCTTGGCACGACAAAATTGTTGTGGGTACCACGGATACTTTGGTCAAAAAATCAAATATTGAACCAATAGCATTAGAAAAAGAAATTGAATTCGTATTGGAAACAGCGCAAAGATACTTAACCAAAAATCCAACACGAGCCGATGTACTTTCGGTTTTTGCAGGTCTCAGGCCTTTGGCAGCACCCGATAAAAAAGGGCAAAGCACCAAAGAACTTTCCAGAAGCCACAAAATAATTGTTTCCGAAACCGGGTTAATCACCATCACGGGTGGAAAATGGACAACCTACCGCAAAATTGCCGAAGAAATCGTCAACAAAGCCATTGCTGTACATCAATTAAGCCCAAATAAATGTATAACCGAACATTTGGCTATTCATGGAAACAAAAAAAATAGTGCTGAAGATTTTGAAAATCATTTATTCATTTATGGCACGGACAGCAAAGCCATTCTTCAACTGCAAGAAAACGAGCCCGAACTAAAGGAAAAACTACATCCTGATTACAATTACACTTTAGCCGAAGTTGTCTGGGCAATTCGAGAAGAGATGGCAACCACTGTTGAGGATGTTTTGGCGAGAAGGGTTCGATTGTTATTTTTGGACGCACGGGTTGCAATTTCTTGTGCAGACAAAGTAGCTCGTTTAATGGCAAAAGAATTAGGCCATGACGAAAACTGGATTCAAAATCAATTGGCCGAATTTAAAACTGTAGCTAATGGTTTTCTTTTGAAAGAGTTTCGGGTTCCATAAAGCATATCAAACTCATTCTTTAAGATAAAATACAGCTATAAAAATGACTGCCTTAGCCCCGATTACATCACTATACCTTTATTTTCGTAGGAGTTCAGCGAACTTCGTTTGAAATGAAAAGCGGGAATTAGCTCCCTTACAACTTCACTAAATTATCAGAATTTGGAAGGACTTAAAAAGTTGTTAATTCTTCGGCTGACATCTTGTCATAATCACTGTATTTCCCTTATCTTTGCGCTTTGAAAATGCCATATGGAAAAGATAATTGAAGAAAGCAAACAAGGGAATAGCCTTGTTCTAGAACATAAACCAGAGAATACAAAAAAACTTTTTATAGAAAGCTATGGCTGTGCGATGAATTTTTCGGACAGCGAGATTGTGGCTTCCATATTGTCTGATGGTGGTTACAATACCACTTCAGTTTTGGAAGAGGCGGATTTAGTTTTAGTAAATACCTGTTCTATTCGGGACAAAGCGGAACAAACAATTCGCAAACGCCTGGAGAAATACAATGCGGTAAAACGCACCAATCCGAAGATGAAAGTTGGAGTTTTGGGATGTATGGCGGAACGTTTGAAAGAAAAATTTCTTGACGAAGAGAAAATTGTAGATCTAGTTGTGGGACCTGATGCATACAAAGATTTACCTAATTTATTAAGTGAGGTCGAAGAAGGTCGCGATGCTATCAATGTAATTTTGTCCAAAGAGGAAACCTATGGTGATATTTCACCAGTTCGATTGATGAGCAACGGAATTACGGCTTTGGTTTCTATCACGAGAGGTTGCGATAATATGTGTACATTTTGCGTGGTGCCTTTTACCCGCGGGCGTGAGCGCAGTCGCGAACCACAAAGTATTATAAACGAAATTCAGGATTTGTGGAGCAAAGGATTTAAGGAAATTACACTTTTAGGTCAAAACGTTGATAGTTATTTATGGTATGGCGGCGGTTTGAAAAAGGATTTTGTCAATGCTACTGAAATGCAAAAAGCAACAGCGGTGGATTTTGACCAATTACTGGAAATGGTAGCCGTTGGTTTCCCAAAAATGCGTATTCGTTTTTCGACTTCAAATCCTCAGGATATGCACGAAAGTATTTTGCACGTTATTGCGAAATATCCTAACATTTGCAAACACATACACTTACCGGTACAATCGGGCAGTAATCGAATCTTGAAAGAAATGAATCGTTTGCATACCAGAGAAGAATATATGGCTTTGATTGATAAGATTCGTTCTATCATTCCAAATGTTGCCATTACTCAAGACATGATTTCGGGCTTTCCGACAGAAACGGAAGAAGACCATAAAGACACCTTGAGTTTGATGGAATATGTAAAATATAATTTTGGTTATATGTACAGCTATTCCGAACGTCCTGGAACTTTGGCGGGAAGAAAAATGGAAGATGATGTTCCTGAAGAAACTAAAGCAAGAAGACTGCAGGAAATTGTCGATTTACAACAAAAACATGCTTGGATTCGTTCTGAGGAATTTATTGGCAAAACAGTGGAAGTTTTGGTTGAGAAAGTTTCGAAAAAATCTACTGAGGAGTTTTCTGGTAGAAATTCACAAAGCATAACTGTCGTTTTCCCAAAAGAGAATTATAAGATTGGTGATTTTGTGAATGTAAAAATTAATTCTTGCACCTCTGGAACTCTGAAAGGAGAAGCGGTTGGATTGAGTGATATGAATTAAGAATTTTGGCCACAGATTAAAAAGATTTTCACAGATTTTTTTGAAATCCTTTTAATCTTTTTAATCTGAGCAAAAAAATAAAACATTATGAACGGCTACAGGGAAGAAGAAACTTATAAAATTATTGGAATTTGTATGGAAGTTCATAGAACTCTGGGACCTGGTTTACTAGAAATCATTTACAAAGATGCTTTAGAAATAGAATTCAAAGAAAATAATATTCCATTTGAAAGAGAAAAAGAATTTGTAATTGATTATAAAGGTAAAATTTTACCCCATAAATTTTATGCAGACTTCATAGTGAATGAAGATATAATTCTAGAAGTAAAAGCTGTAAAAGAATTCTCTAACGAGCATATTGCACAAATATTAAATTATTTAAAATTAGCCAATTCAGAAATTGGATTAATGGTTAATTTCCAAACCAAATCATTAGAATACAAGAGATACGCTTTATGAAAACAATAAAGAATCTGTGAAAATCTTTTTAATCTGTGGCAAAAAAATCACTTTTCTTAATTAGCACCTAAGAAAGAGTTTCAAAAATTAAAATTATTATGACCAAAAAAAATATACTTATCGCTTTGATTACTTTTATTATTGCTTTTGGAACAACATTCTATGTCATTAGAACTTATTTCCCAAAACACAAAGTTGAAAAAACAGCTATCCAAAAAGATACGCTAACAAAGCCTCAATAGTAGAAAAAGAATCGAACAGTTATTCAATCAAATTTCAATTTTAATAATCAGGAAAATTTTCAGAGATTTTTAATTTGTGACAATCTGTGAAATCTGTGTTAGAAAAAAAGCAAATGGATACAGTACAATCAATAAAACAGCGCTTTGAGATTATTGGAAATGATCCAAAGCTCAATCGTGCCATAGAAAAAGCAATTCAGGTTGCCCCTACCGACATTTCGGTTTTGGTGGCTGGAGAAAGTGGTGTAGGAAAAGAGAATATCCCAAGGATTATACATTCATTATCACACCGAAAACACGGTAAATATATTGCTGTAAACTGTGGAGCAATTCCGGAAGGAACTATTGACAGTGAACTTTTTGGTCACGAAAAAGGGGCTTTTACAGGTGCCACAAGCACCCGTGAAGGGTATTTTGAAGTTGCCAATGGTGGTACTATTTTCCTTGATGAAGTGGGAGAATTACCCTTGACTACACAAGTGCGTTTGTTACGTGTTTTGGAAAATGGGGAATTCATAAAAGTGGGATCTTCTCAAGTTCAAAAAACGAATGTCCGAATCGTGGCTGCGACCAACGTCAATTTATTCAAGGCTATTGAAAAAGGGAAATTTCGTGAAGATTTATATTATCGTTTAAGTACCGTTGACATTCAATTGCCACCACTTAGAGAACGAAAAGAAGACATCCATTTATTGTTCAGAAAATTTGTGGCTGATTTTGCCCAAAAATATAAAATGCCTCCATTGAAACTGGATGATGCCGCTATTTTGCTTTTGCAAAAGTTTCGCTGGAGCGGTAATATTAGACAATTGCGAAATGTTGCCGAACAGATTTCGGTATTAGAAACCAATAGAGACATTACAGCTGCGACTTTACAGACTTACCTTCCAAGCGAAGACAGTAATTTACCATCGGTAATTAAAGACAAAAAAAATGACAGCGATTTTAATACCGAAAGAGAGATTTTGTACAAAGTCCTTTTCGATATGAAAAGTGACTTACATGATTTGAAAAAACTGACATTGGAATTAATGCAAAATAGCAGTTCCAATGTTCAGGAAGCCAATAAATCGCTTATCAAAAAAATATACGGTTCCAAGGAAGAGGACAGTGAAATTGATTTTGAAGAAGAACCAAGAACTTCGTTTATATCCAATTCAAATAGAGAACAGAATTACGAAGAACAGGACAACAATAATTACCTTTTGGCCGAAACCATTGAAGAGGAAGAAATCTTGAGACTCGAACAAAAAGAAATCGAGATGATTAAAAAATCATTGGAAAAAAACAAAGGAAAACGAAAAGCCGCAGCAGATGAATTGGGTATTTCGGAACGCACTTTGTATCGAAAAATAAAACAATTTGATTTATAACAAAAAATAAAATTTCAAAAAAACAAATTTCAAATCGCTAATTCGATTTTTGTACATTTGAAATTTGAACCAAATTAGATTTTGGAACTTATACATTTTATGAAAAAAGCACATTATCTCTTATTAATAATTAGTTCATTCATCCTAAACAGTTGTTCTGTATATAACTTTACAGGAACTGGTAAAATTGATGCCAAAACGTATCAGGTAAATTTCTTTCCAAACAATTCTGATTTGATTGAACCGGGAATTGACCGAACTTTTACACTTACATTACAAGATTTGATTCAGGGGCAAACTAATTTGCAATTAGTAAAAAATGGAGGAGATTTGACGTATGAAGGAGAAATTACAGATTACCGCATCAGTCCAATGACTGCAACTGCCGATCAAAAGGCGGCACAAAACCGATTAAAAATTAGAGTAATGGTTAGATTTACCAATAAAAACAAGGAAGCTGACGATTTCGAAAAATCTTTTGAGTTTTATTATGACTTTCCTGCTGCCCAGCAATTGACAGGAGCAACGAAAGATGCCGCGATCAAAGAAATTTTCGAAAGAATTACTCAGGATATTTTCAATGATTCACTTGCAAAATGGTAATTTTAAAAAAGTAATCAGTTAGCAGAAAACAGAGTTGACAATATAAAATCAAATTTTTAAAATTGGGAACTAAATCCTAAAATACAGAATACAAAAAAATGAACGTCAGTAGCTATAATTATTTATTAAACCAACCCGAAGAAATCAACGAGATACAAACGGTGGCTTTAGAAAAAGTATTGGATGAATTTCCATTTTTTCAAAGTGCACGAGCGTTGCGTTTAAAAGGGCTGTACAATCAAAATAGCTACAAGTATAATTTTGCATTAAAAGTTGCCGCCGCACACACTACCGACCGTAGCGTTCTATTTGACTTTATTACTTCCGAATCTTTTATAGCTATTCAAAAAAAGACTTATGAGAAAAAAATTCAGGAACTCCTTAACATAACCGTAATTGACAGTCAAATCGTCGAAAAAGAAGAGATAACGCCAACTGCAACAACTCCATTGCAGCATTCTATCCTTACTTCCATAAAAGAGGCTAATGCTAATCCTGCTCAAAGCAATTCTCTCTTTATTGAAAAATTAGAAATCGATAAAAATGTTGAACAATCGATTCTCGACTCTATTAAAGAAGCTACGCCAATAAAAACGGAAGAAGTAACAACGGAAGCTGAGAAAAATTTAGAAATTGGGAAACCACTGGATTTTTCAAAATCAGAAACACATTCATTCCATCAATGGCTTCAAATTTCGAGGATACAACCCATTATGCGAGAAAATCCACAAGAAAATAATAGTATGGCAAAAGAACCCGAATCTATCATTGACGAGAGTAAAAAGAAAAAAGCAGAATTGATTGATAAGTTCATCGAAACCAGTCCAAAGATTCCGCCTATAAAACCCGGAGTAGTCTTCACACCAAATATAGATCTCAACAAAGAGGATAATTCTTATTTAATGACAGAGACTCTGGCTAAAGTGTATTTGGAACAAAAAAAATATCAAAAAGCCATACAAGCTTATGAAATATTAATTTTGAAATATCCAGAAAAAAGTAGTTTCTTTGCAGACCGTATAAAGGATATTAAAATAGTACAACAAAATAACAATTAATAATAAATAGTATGTTTTCAATTTTTTTAGTTTTAATTACAATAGTATGTTTTCTATTGATCGTAGTAATAATGGTTCAAAACCCTAAAGGCGGTGGACTTTCTTCTACAATAAGTGGTTCTCAAATGTTAGGTGGTGTACAAAAAACTACTGATTTCTTAGACAAAAGTACTTGGACATTGGCAACTATATTAATTGCTTTAATCTTACTTTCAGGTTTAAGTTTCACAGGAACTTTAAGTGATGCTGATTCAAAAATCATTGACAACACTGAAACTGCAGCACCAAAAACTAATGCTCCTGCGACAAATGCTCCTGCACAAAGTACACCTGCAACTCCAGCAAAATAATTTATTTACATAAATACTCAAAATGCCAGCCTGTCAAAGCTGGCATTTTTTATAAGAAAAAATGTCAGTTTACGTACTGTGGCATAATTTCTGAAATACAACAACAGTAAAAATTAACATAAACATAAAAAATCATGACTTTAAACATTAAACCACTTTCAGATCGAGTTCTTATCGAACCAGTTGCAGCTGAAACGAAAACGGCGTCAGGGATTTTTATTCCAGATACCGCAAAAGAAAAACCACAAAAAGGAACTGTAGTTGCAGTAGGAAACGGAACTAAAGACCATACCATGACTGTCAAAATTGGTGATACAGTACTTTATGGAAAATATGCTGGGACGGAATTAAAATTAGAAGGAAAAGATTACCTAATCATGCGTGAGGACGATATCCTTGCGATAATCTAAAAAAGTGTTAAGTACAAAGAATTAAGTATCAAGACAACTTGACAACTTGACAACTTGAAACAAACTAAACTTTAAACAAAATTTAAAATGGCAAAAGATATAAAATTTGATATTGAAGCACGTGACGGTTTAAAACGTGGAGTTGATGCATTAGCGAATGCGGTTAAAGTAACCCTGGGTCCAAAAGGACGTAACGTAATTATTGGAAAATCTTTTGGTGGACCAAACGTAACTAAAGATGGTGTTACAGTTGCCAAAGAAATTGAATTGAAAGATCCATTGGAAAATATGGGTGCTCAAATGGTAAAAGAAGTTGCTTCAAAAACCAATGATTTAGCTGGAGACGGAACTACAACTGCTACGGTATTGGCACAAGCTATCGTTAAAGAAGGATTGAAAAACGTTGCTGCCGGAGCAAATCCAATGGATTTGAAACGTGGTATCGACAAAGCTGTTGAAGCTATCGTTGCTGACCTTGCCAAACAAGCAAAAGTAGTAGGTAGCGATTCTGAAAAAATCAAACAAATTGCTTCTATCTCTGCCAACAATGATGAAGTGATTGGAGAATTAATTGCCAATGCTTTCGCTAAAGTAGGTAAAGAAGGTGTAATCACTGTTGAAGAAGCCAAAGGAACAGATACGTATGTAGATGTTGTTGAAGGAATGCAATTTGACAGAGGATACCTTTCTCCATACTTTGTTACCAATCCAGAAAAAATGGAAGCAGAACTAGAAAGTCCATACATCCTTTTGTATGACAAAAAAGTTTCTTCTTTAAAAGAATTATTACCAATATTAGAACCAATTGCACAAACTGGAAAACCATTATTGATTATTGCTGAAGATGTTGATGGTGAAGCTTTGTCAACTTTGGTGGTAAACAAATTGCGTGGTGCCTTGAAAATCGCTGCTGTAAAAGCACCTGGTTTTGGAGACAGAAGAAAAGCAATGCTAGAAGATATCGCTATCTTAACTGGTGGAACTGTAATCTCTGAAGAAAGAGGATATACTTTGGAAAACACAACATTAGAGATGCTAGGTTCTGCAAAAAGAGTAACTATCGACAAAGACAACACTACAATTGTAAGTGGTGCTGGAGAAGCAGATATGATCAAAAATCGCGTGAACCAAATCAAAGGTCAAATGGAAACTACGACTTCTGATTATGATAAAGAAAAATTGCAAGAGCGTTTGGCTAAATTAGCTGGAGGTGTTGCTGTACTTTATGTTGGTGCTGCTTCTGAAGTGGAAATGAAAGAGAAAAAAGACCGTGTTGACGACGCACTTCACGCGACTCGCGCTGCTGTTGAAGAAGGAATTGTTGCTGGAGGTGGAGTAGCTTTATTGAGAGCTAAAAACGTTCTAAGCACTATTGCTTCAGACAATGCTGATGAGAAAACAGGTATTCAAATTATTTCTCGTGCGATAGAATCTCCTTTAAGAACTATTGTCGAAAATGCAGGTCTTGAAGGCTCTGTTGTTGTTGCAAAAGTTAGTGAAGGCTCTGGAGATTTTGGATACAATGCCAAAACAGATGAGTACGTAGATATGCTAAAAGCTGGAATCATTGACCCTAAAAAAGTAACTCGTATCGCATTAGAAAATGCTGCTTCGGTTGCGGGAATGATCTTGACTACAGAATGCGCATTAATCGATATTAAAGAAGAAAATGCAGGTGGAGGCCACATGGGTGGAGGTATGCCAGGAATGATGTAAAATCAGCATTAGATTTCAACTATAAAATCCGTCTTGAATTTCGTTCTTGACGGATTTTTTTGTGCCTTTTCAGGAGTCCTTTTAGCAGAGTTCAATCAATTATTTTGGGAGCAGAAAGATTTGGTTTTTTTGCTGGCATTGTTCCCGCACACGAGGCTGAAAGCCGAACTGGCGAAGCAATCCGTTGCAATCTTTTTTGAGCCGAATAAAAATCGGCCCAAAAAAGGATTTTCACTGCTATCGGGGCTAAGGATTAGCATTTTATTTTTTTGCAATCATCCAAAAAAAAACCGTCTTGTTCTCTTGCGCAAGACGGTTTCTTTTATTTAATAAATCTTAATGATGAACTACTTTTTTCTTAATTATTTTTAGGAAAACAGGCAAGGTTGATACCAATATAATTCCTATGACGATTTTCTCAATATGTTCTTTTAAGTCAATTCCCATTTCCAAAAACATGCCATAAAGATAATGTCCAGAAAAAATTAAAACAAAAGACCATAAAAAAGAACTTAGGATATTAAAAAACATAAACTTTTTTCTATCCATCGAGCCAATACCGGCAACTATCGGTGCAAAAGTTCTCACAATAGGCAAAAATCTTGCATAAATAATAGCTTTCCCACCATGCTTTTCGAAAAACTCTTTAGACTGAAGCAAATACTTTTTCTTAAACAAAAGTGTATCTTCTCTATTATATAAATAATACCCGCTTTTGGCTCCAAACCAATAACCAACCATATTTCCAAAAACGCCTGAGAGCGCCACTAATGTTGAGAGTATAACAAGATTTACAAAATCACTTTCAATAAAAAGAATATTCTGAACCAAATCACGACTGTAAATTCCAGCAAGAAAAAGTAAACTATCACCTGGAAGAAAAAAACCGGCAAAAAGACCCGTTTCCGCAAAAACAATGAATAAAACAATGTACAAACCCAGTTGAATGCCACCAATTGTAAAAGTTATATAAAATTCAGGATTTACTAATTGGGTCCATTCAAAATTACTCATAAATTGTCATGTTTTATTTAAGCTGTGAAAGTAAGGATAATTTAGGTTAACCACAATTTATTACTTCATTTTAAAGTTTTATTAACGATTTAAAAACCACAAAAAGCATCAAAATAAATCTTATATTTCGATGCTTTTTTCAATTATTGAAAGTTTCAAATTAACGAGCATAAAACCGTTTATGCTACAAAACAATCTTTAATCACATACTACAACCTTTCATATTGACAACAAGTATGAAGATCATCGTAATCTTCTTTCGTTGATTTTACCGAGTCGGTGTCATGACCAACTTTGGCAATTGCCTTTTTCACATCCATCAAAGAGCATTTTTCTTCATTAATAATTAAAGCCAATTGATGTGTCTCAATACTCCATGAAGCCGATTTCACTCCTGGAACTGAATAAGCTGCCTTCTGGATTCTCTTCTGGCATTGCTCGCAGTTGCCATTTACTTCGGTAGTATATTTAGCGTTTTTATTTTTCGTTTCTTGGCCTTGAGCCGAAATTGTAAAAACAGTCATTAGTAAAACTAAAAATAGGTTCTTAATGCTGCTGTTTCTAAATTCTTTAATATTTGCTTTCATTTTTATAAGTATTAAATTTTAAAATTATTTTTTTGATATTGATTTTTGATATTTTTCTATTTTATTTTTAACCTTAAACCTGCATAATACATCTGTCCAAATACTGGTGCATACAAAATAGTTGCATCAAAATAAGGACCAAAAGGATTTTGCGCATCCACTATTGCTGGATTTTGAGTGTAATTCCCAATGTTCTCGCCACCTATATACACTTCAAAAGTTGATGAAAATATTCTGGTAATTTGAGCATTCATCAAAGAATACGCTGGCGAATGTTCAGAAAGCTGATAGGCTACAGGATTTGAAGCCGTGTAAGGTAATTGTTGCTCTCCAATCCAATTGTAAGTGAAGTCAAATTTCCATTGTTTCCCTTTATCCTGAATATGAGTTTCATAACCTAAATTCCCAAAGAAACGATGGCCTGCCTGCAATGGTCTTTGATATTTACCCGACAAATAATCGGTTTTAATATCATAGTATTTGTAAGCCGAACGCAATTCCAAATGCTTAGCCAATTCATAATTGAACTCCAATTGAAAGCTGTTGGCATATGAAACACCATCCAAATTATGAAAAATTACTTGTTGCGGGCTTTGCATAATATCCACCACTACCTGATTCTGAAAATTGGTTCTGTAAAAATCGGCTGTAACATCCCCATTTCGATTAAACAACTTGAAACCTTGCATAAAGCTCACACCATAATTCCAAGCAATTTCAGGTTCCAATCCATAAATTTTACCTCCTACATTTGTGATATCAAAAGTTCTGGAGCTGGCAAATAAGGTTTGATTTTCGGCAAAAATATTGGCGGGACGTTTTCCTCTACCGGCAGAAACTCTCAAAACTCCTTTCTCCCAAGGATTGTATTTCATATGAATTCTTGGTGTAACAAAAACACCCAAACGATTCCCATAATCTGCCCTACCTCCAAGAATCAAACTAAAATTATCTTGATTATCATAAGTATATTCAAAGAAAGCTCCCACTGTATTATCGATTCTACTATAATCTGTCGTATTAACAAACTCATTATAGCTATCATAGGTAAAATTCAAACCAGTAGCAAACTTATTTTTTTCATTATTGATAATTGAATTAAAAATCAAGTTTGAATAAAAACTGTTTTGCTGCATGTTGTAGCCATTCAATCCAAAATAAGAATTCTGGTCATAGCTGGAAAAAGCATTTTGGAAACCAAAACTTTGAAATGGCATATCCTTAAAAACATAGCCTATTTTTGTGGAGACATCTACCTTTTTGGTATCGATTTCAGAACCCCAGGCGTTGGTTGTTCCTTTGTCTCTATCAGGATCAAAACTGGTTTCTCCCATTAATTTAGTATCATTCATATACTGCAGATTAATGAAACTAATCCAACCCGTTTCCGCATTATAATATTGATAGCGATTGAGTAAATTGAATTGTTTTTGCAAAGGGTTGTCAAGAAATCCGTCCTCATTTTTATCCATTTTGGAATCTCGAATATTGCCGTGCAACAATAAACTGGTCGCCCATTTGTCTGATAATTTTTGATTAAAATTGGCATTTAGTTCAAAACGGGAATCGGTCGATCCATAAGCGTTCAATAAAACTGGAACTTCCGATATCGGTTTTATCAATTCGGTATTGATTTGACCCGATATGCTTTCAAAACCATTGACCACACTTCCCGCTCCCTTTGTAATTTGAATACTTTCTATCCAAGGACCAGGCGTAAAGGAAAGTCCATAAACCTGAGAAGCACCACGAACGGAAGGGATATTTTCCTGGGTCATCATCAAATAAGGGCTTGTTAAACCTAACATTTTGATTTGCTTGGTTCCAGTCAATGCATCTGAAAAATTAACATCTATTGAGGGATTGGTTTCAAAGCTTTCGGCAAGATTGCAACAGGCGGCTTTGAGTAATTCTTTTTTGGTTACTAATGTTGTATTACCAGTAAGTGTGTATGTTTTTTGAATGCTCTTGCGTTTGGCCTGGACTTTTATTTCTCGTAAAGTATCTTGTGAATAAGAATTAAAAGCAGCAAACAAAAGCACTAAAACTATTGTTAAGTTTGTTTTCATGATTAAAATTATAATGATTAAATATGTCAGACCTTAAATAAGGGCTCGACTGTAATTAAACATTACAATTTATCGTAAAGGAGGTATTGGCTATACAGCTTGAAAAGTGGCGGCGCATTTGCATCGCAATAATAAGAAAGGGAAGAATTATTTTTAAAATTGTCGACAGTAGTAAAAACAAACGAATGTGTTTCCGGAATTACAAAAGCATAATCCATTTGGAAAGAGAATGATTTAATGATACCACTATCTCCTTTTTTCTGAATGACTACTTTCTTGTCTTTACAACAGCTGTCTTTTTTACCGACTACTTTTTTTTCGCAACAGCTTCTTTCAGTTTGTATTGATGGTAAAGTTGAATTCAAGGAAACTGAGGAAATCTCACCTCCGCAATAATGCACATTAAAAGCCAAACCTACATTGGAAACCAATAATAAGAACGCTAGAAATATACTTATGTGTTTTTTGAATTGCATATTACAAAATTAACATTATTATTACTTCCAAAAAATCAAATTCTTGTTAAACTTTTGAAGAAATCAAAACTACAATTCAAACTCCTGCCCCATCATAGGAACAATGCATCCAAAACCATATTTTTCTTGAATTTTGATTCTTAATTCATCTGCTGGTTCATTTTCACCATGTACCAAAAACACTTTTTTCGGAGCTTCTTCCAATTCCGAAAGCCAATTGATTAAATCCTTTTGGTCTCCATGTGCCGACAAACTTTCTATCTCAACCACTTTGGCTTTTACTTGATAGTATCTTCCGTGTATTTTTATATCAGTTGCGCCTTCCAGCAATTTTCTTCCGCGAGTACCTTCTCCTTGATAACCAACTATAATTATGGTCGTTTCTGGCAAACCTATATACCGTTCCAAATAACTCAACACCCTACCTCCAGTTACCATACCGCTGGCGGCAATAACTATTTTGGGCTGTTTATTATAAATGGTATCTATCGTTTCTTGGTAATCTGAAATTAGGGTAAACATTTTGCACATGGCGGTAAACTCATCTTGGTGCAAACGATGCCATTTTCTATTATTTACAAAAAGTTCCAGCATGCTTATCCCCATGGGAGTATCAATAATATAAGGAATATTCGGAATCTTATTTTCTTCCTTCAATTGCCAAAGTAAATACATTATACTTTGGGATCGCTCAACTGCGAAACTTGGAATTATGACAGTTCCACCGTTTCGAATCGTATTATTGATATGCATTTCCAATTCTACTTTAGGATCGATATCTGGATGCAACCTATTACCGTAAGTGCTTTCAAGGAAAACATAATCGGCTTTTTTAGGTTTTGTGGGCGGAAACATCAATACGTCATTATCACGACCAATATCCCCAGAGAAAACAACAACTTTATTTTCGAGTCTAAGCTCTATGCTGCATGCTCCAAGAATATGACCAGCATTTGTGAAAATAGCTTCAATCTCGGCATCTAATGCAATACTTTCATTGGGATTGATCACTCTGAAATGCGGAAAAACCTTTTCGGCCTGTGCTATTGTGTATAGCGGTTCTGCTATTTCGTGTTTTGAAAACTTTCCTTCATTTGCAATTCTGGCATCTTCTTCTTGAATTTTGGCACTGTCCAAAAGGATCAGCTTAGCAACATCTATTGTTGGACTAGTGCAATATATTTTACCTTCAAAACCTTGATTTACTAATCTTGGCAACCATCCACAATGATCCAAATGACCATGGGTTAGCAACACAAAGTCTATAGTCGAAGGCAAAATTGGCAAAGGTTCCCAATTGAGTTCCCGCAAGGCCTTTAATCCTTGAAATTGTCCGCAGTCTATCAAAATTCGAATGCCGTTACTTTCTACCAAAGTTTTGGATCCCGTGACCGTTCCTACCCCGCCAATACATGTAATTTTCATTTTAATTCAATTTAGATTAATAGCGAAAGATTCTGAGATGCTAAGTTTTAAAGTTTAAAAATTAGCCACTTTTAAATTGCCAGATAAAATTCTAAGCGCCTTAGTCTCTTACAATCTTAACCTCCTTAAAAAAAACTATATAAACCTGCACAACTCTGATGCTTCTTTAATTACATTTTTTATTCGATTGGGACTCAATCCTATTTTTTCCAAATCCTCTCTATTATTGATAATCTCACGAACCAAAATAATATCTAAAATCAATAATTTTTCTTTCTCAGAAAGAGTCAATGTCGTTAGACAAGTTATGGGATACAGCTGATGATTATCTATTTTAGTTTTCAAATTATTGCTTTTAGGGTAATCCCAACACAGCAAGTTAAGGTCCGAACATTTTGCAAAATCAATTGCATCAGTAGTAAAACGATTATTGGTAACAATCCAACATTTGGAAATAGTATCATTTTGAGAAAATATTTCATGCTTTCTCTCTTTCAAATCATTGAATCGGGACAATATATACATCGGTACTTTTACGTCTGTAGTGGCATCTCTGCCTACATGAAATTTGCACTCGACCATAGTAATGATATCATTATTTTTAAGCAAAACATCAACTTCATGTGAAACGCATTTGCCCCACAAAATCAAATTAACTTTGGTTTGATAATGTTCTGAAGAAAAAAGTCGGGCAATAAATTTTTCGAAAAAAAAACCTGCAGGTCCCAACAATCGGATTGCATCTCTCAGATTATATCGTGCGGCATTCGAGTTGGAGATTTTTTTAAGAAATCCAAAAGCCATCTTATAAATATGTTTGGTAGAAATACCTTCGTAAACTTCTTTTTCAATAAGTTGCAAAACATCATCAACCATGGCGGGAGCTGCTCCTGATTTAAGCAGAGATTGTTTTAATTTTGAGCGATTAAAATCAACAATAGCCCCTGAATGCTTTACAATTTTCATCTTTTCTAAATTCAACAATTAAGTTTACCAAATTCAGATTAAAGATACAAAATAACAGTCGTTATTTATTAAGTTTTTGATAATAAAACGCTGGTATAAAAAGAATTAAAAACAAAGGCTGAATCAAAAAACGGCGCACATAAAACAACAGTAGATTTTCCTGATTTTCAAAAAAAAGCAGCATACAAAAGAAAGAGGCAATTAAAATTATAAACAGAGAAAGATACAAAATCGATGCAAATGAAATCATCTCTTTATCTCTAAAAAGAAAATAAAGAATTCCTAAGGAAAGTATAGTATTCAAAAAAAAACGAAAAGATAATCCAAAAAACAACTTCAAATTATCAAACTCAGGCAAAGCTGATTTCATATAGTCTCCCTCAAAATAAACCAGAAAAGGATCGTAAAATAATTGTTTTTCAAACGCCCTAACAGACACCAATAGTATCATGAGCACCATTACGACAAAAATTCTAGTTTTATTTTGAAGCAATTTATTTAGCATATTTCGAAAATTTATTCACCCAAATTACCCATAAAACAAAGACAAAACCATAAATCATCAATGGAAAAAGAACACCATGCAGTAAATGGGATTGGTTAGGGAAATAATAAAGCAAAACGGTCAAAACTGCAATTCGAAGCACATTCAGAATATAAATTATAAGACTTCCACTAAAAATAAAAAGCAAGGTGTTTTTTAAGCTTCCTGAAAATGCTACAATAAAAGAAATAAATAAAATAACAACACTGATTCCGTTACAACCTTCTACAATCTTGGCAACACCTTGATTTTGAAAAAACACAGTAAAAACAGGACTATTATCACTTTCCACAATATAACTCGATTGATTCATCCAAGAAATAACTTCTTGTGTGTTTCTTGCCACCATTCGTGTTATTGCATCTGCTTTTTCATTTTTAAAACCATTCAAAAAGAATTGATAAAGGAACGTAAGCAATACATAAGTACCAAAAAAGCTAACAAGAAAAAGCAAAAAAGGTTTGTACTGGACGAAATATTTTTTCAAAATTAAATTTTTAACAAATTTATACAATTTTTAAAATTGGCTTTAAATACTTTTGTGAAAAATAACAGAACATGACTTTTCAAGAATTAAAGCCCAAAGTAAGTGAAATTACATTAAATACAACTCTCTCAAGAGATGAAAAACTTTTAGCAGTTTGTCAACTGTTGAGCGATTCCATTTCCTACTACAACTGGGTAGGATTTTATTTTGCCAATCACGAAGCCAAAACACTTCATCTAGGTCCTTACGTAGGTGCAGAAACTGACCATACAGTTATCCCTTTTGGAAAAGGAATCTGTGGTCAAGTGGCAATTTCCAACAATAATTTTGTTGTTCCAGATGTAAGCGCCCAAGACAACTATATTGCCTGCAGCTTTACTGTAAAATCTGAAATTGTGGTTCCACTTTTTGTAAATGGAGAAAACATTGGCCAAATTGACATTGACAGTCATGTAATAGATCCTTTTACAGAAGAAGATGAACGCTTCTTGGAATTTGTTAATGAGGAGATTGCAAAGTTGTATTAAAAAATTAAAGATTAAAAAATTCAAAGGGTCCTATTATAAGACTCCAAAAGCATTTAATCATTTAATTTTTGAATATTTCAATATTTTGCATTACTTTTGCACCCGTCTTATAATAGCTGTAAGACATACATAAAAATCATTAAATAATATTCGAATGTATTTAACTAAAGAGATTAAAGAAGAAATCTTCGCTAAACACGGAGGAAAAGCAGAAAACACAGGATCTGCAGAAGGTCAAATCGCGTTATTCACTTACAGAATTAGCCACCTTACTGAGCACTTGAAAAAAAATCGTCACGATTTCAACACAGAGCGTTCATTGGTACTATTAGTAGGTAAAAGAAGAGCTTTGTTGGATTACTTGAAGAAAACAGAGATCAACAGATATCGTGAGATTATCAAAGTATTGGGTATTAGAAAATAATCAATATATAAAAGAGGTGCGAGAGTGCCTCTTTTTTATTTTAGAGTTTAGAAGTTAAATTTTAAATTCTTAAATTCGATATTAATTTGAAAAGATTAATATTTAGATTAAAAAAAGTTTGGTTTTTCATTGGGTTTTAGGCATTAACTACGCAACAACTACAACTAACAACACAACTAGAACCCATTGTTTAATCACAAAAAATAAAGTATGATTCCAAAAGTTTCAAAAGAAATTATCGATTTAGGAGATGGCAGAAGCATCTCAATCGAGACCGGAAAATTAGCTAAACAAGCTGACGGTTCTGTAGTAGTTCAAATGGGAAATGCCATGTTGCTTGCAACTGTAGTATCTGCCCGCAAAGCCAGCCCTGGTATTGACTTTTTACCCCTAACGGTAGATTACCGTGAAAAATTTGCAGCAGCAGGTCGTTTCCCAGGTGGTTTTTTCAAAAGAGAAGCAAGACCAAGCGACAGCGAAGTATTAACAATGAGATTAGTAGACCGTGTATTGCGTCCACTTTTCCCAGATGATTACCATGCTGAAACACAAGTAATGGTTCAATTAATGTCTCATGACGAAAACGTTATGCCAGATGCACTAGCAGGCTTAGCTTCATCTGCAGCACTTGCATTGTCTGACATCCCTTTTTCCACTTTAATTTCTGAAGTACGTGTTGCACGTGTAGACGGAAAATTCATTATCAACCCAAGTCGTGCTCAATTAGAATTATCTGACATCGACATGATGATTGGAGCTTCAAAAGATTCTATCGCAATGGTAGAAGGTGAGATGAAAGAGATTTCAGAAAAAGAAATGGTAGAAGCGATTAAGTTTGCTCATGATGCTATCAAAATCCAAATTGCAGCTCAAGAAAGACTTGTTGAAGCTTTTGGTAAAAAAGAAACGCGTACTTACGAAAACGAAAAAGAAGACGAAGCTATTTACGCTAAAGTAAAAGCTGCGGCTTATGATAAAATTTACGCTATTGCAAAAGTAGGTTCATCTAAACAAGAAAGAACAGCTTCATTTGCCGAAGTAAAAGAAGAAGTAAAAGCTTTATTTACTGAAGAAGAATTGGCAGCAGACGGAGATTTAGTTTCTAAATACTTTTATAAAACTAATAAAGAAGCAGTTCGTAACGTAACCCTAGATTTAGGAACTCGTTTAGACGGAAGAAAAACAAACGAAATCAGACCAATTTGGGCTGAAGTTGATTATTTACCATCTGTTCACGGATCTTCAATCTTTACAAGAGGAGAAACTCAAGCATTGGCAACTGCAACTTTAGGAACTTCTAGAGAAGCAAACCAAATTGACTCTCCATCAGAACAAGGCGAAGAGAAATTCTACCTACACTACAACTTCCCTCCTTTCTCAACTGGTGAAGCAAAACCTTTAAGAGGAACTTCAAGAAGAGAAGTAGGTCACGGAAACTTAGCACAACGTGCTTTGAAAAATATGATTCCTGCTGATTGTCCTTACACTATCCGTATTGTATCTGAAGTATTAGAATCGAATGGTTCGTCTTCTATGGCTACTGTATGTGCTGGAACATTGGCATTAATGGATGCAGGTATCCAAATGATTAAACCTGTTTCTGGAATTGCAATGGGATTGATTACTGACGGAGCTCGTTTTGCTGTATTATCTGATATTTTAGGTGATGAAGATCACTTAGGAGATATGGACTTTAAAGTAACTGGAACTGCTGACGGTATCACTGCTTGCCAAATGGACATCAAAATCGAAGGATTGGAATACCACATCATGGAGGAGGCTTTGGCTCAAGCTCGTGAAGGTCGTTTACACATCCTTGGAAAAATAACCGAAACTTTGGCTGCTCCAAAACCGGATGTTAAAGCATATGCTCCAAAAATTATCACAAGAACAATTCCAGGTAATTTTATTGGTGCTTTAATTGGACCTGGTGGAAAAGTAATTCAAGAATTACAAAAAGCTACTGGAACTACTATCGTAATCAACGAGGTAAACGAAGAAGGTGTTATCGAAATCTTAGGTACAGATCCTGCTGGAATAGAAGCGGTATTGGCAAAAATCCAATCGATCACTTTCAAACCACAAATGGGAGAAGCATATGAAGTTAAAGTAATCAAAATGCTTGACTTTGGTGCGGTTGTAGAATATACTGCTGCTCCTGGAAATGAAGTATTGCTTCACGTTTCGGAACTTGCTTGGGAACGCACAGAAAATGTTGCTGACGTAGTTAATATGGGAGATGTTTTTATGGTAAAATACCTTGGTGTTGATCCAAAAACCAGAAAAGAAAAAGTGTCTAGAAAAGCACTTATCGCAAGACCTCCACGTGAGGAGAAAAAAGAGTAATCAGATCTTAGTTTACTAAAGGTTTATTTTATAGAAAAAACCCCGTTTCATCATGATGAAACGGGGTTTTTCGGCATAAATAAAATGAAAACTATTTGATTTTCTAATATCAAAAATAATTCCTACCTATATTAGCCGTGAAAAACACACTTATAATCCAAACCAAAATCAAAATATTAATAGAATCCGCATATAATTCAAACCTATTTTTTAAAAAAAAATATTTTTTGCCTTTTATTTCAGAATAAGTTAAAAAAATAAAAATATAACAATTAGACTTGTTTTTGTAAGATTAAATATTACTTTTATAAAAAAATGTATGATTTTTCTAAAAATAAGTTTAAAATCATCTATTAGCAAAAAACCAACTACAAAAAAACCATTTAGAAAAAAATGCAATTTAGAAAATCAAAGATTAAACTTATAGTATTATTGACTATAGTTACCGCTGCTACGTTCAAAGCACAATCCCAAACCAATTCTGAAATTTTATTATATACTAAATTTGATTCCATTGTTGGAAAAGAAAACCTAGGGTTAAATAATGGCCCCCTCGCCTTAAACCCTTACAAAACGATTGGAGACAACAATATGTTCTTCAAAAACAACAAATACACTATTGGGAATCTAGTTTATGATGGTCAGCCCTATTTTAATGTAAAATTAAAATACGACATTTTTAAAGACCAATTGATTTTAAATCCACCTGAACAACCTGAACATATCGGAATTAGTCTAATTCAAGACAAAACAGATTCTTTTTCGATATACGGGAAAAATTTTGTTAAAATAACAAAGAGTCAAACCTCATTGCCTGAATTCATATCCGGTTATTATGAGTTAATAAAAATTAGCAAAAATTTCAATTTATACATTAAGCATTACAAAGACATTCTTAAAGAAATCAACGAAGAAGGAGTCTATTACTCCTTTCATCAGAAATATCAATATTTCATTGAATACAACAATAAATTCTACGAAATAAACAACAAGGCTAGTATTGTAAAAATATTTCCAGAGAACAAGAAAAACATCAATGCTTTCTATCAAAAAAACAGAAGCTTAAGCACAACTGACTATAATCAATTTATAAATAGTTTAATGATTTCTATTTATGATTCTTCAATAAACAATTCAAAATAATAAAAATGAGGAAAATATTACTCGTCCTTTTCACAGCCTTAATTCATTTTTCTTTACTAGCACAAAAAACCGGAGATACTTATTCTTTTGAGTTTAAAAACATAGACAGATTAAAAGCTATAGAAACTATTGAAGCTTCTACTCCTTATCATTTTTACTTTGAAAAGGAATGGATGAATTCTGATAAAAGTTTAATCTCCGGAAGTTACAAGAACGTTACAATCACAACTCTTTTAGAGAGCCTCTTTAACAACACCTCTTTAAACTTTTATGTCACAAAAAACAAGATTATTTTGACTCAAAATAATGTTATTCATGAAAAATTGGCTGCCAATTATTTTGGAGCGATTAAGTCTGAAAACATTAATAAAGATTCTAATGATTTAACTGGAAAACCTATTTTTTATCAGCAGTATGATTCTATAAATAAATCGTACACCAAGAACAATAATGGAGTCGTTTTCATTGGAAAAGAAACGACAATTACAGATGCCAAATTTTGTACCATAACCGGAACAATAATTAACACAACAACAGGAAAACCGGAATCCAATATTGTTATTAAAGTTAGAAACAAAAACATAAGTACAATTAGTGATAACGAGGGAAATTATTCCATAAAACTTCCAACGGGTACAAACATCATAGAAACAAGATCACTAAGCCACAAAAAAACAGTAAAGACTTTGGTGGTATATAATAATGGTGAACTAAACATCAATATAGCCGAAAATTCAAATCAGTTAGACGAAGTATTCATAAAAGGTAAAGGATCAAAAGCTCTAGAATCGGTTGTTTCGGGTGTGATCTCTATAGATATCGAAGCTATGAAAAATATGCCATTGATTCTTGGAGAAAGAGACATCTTAAAAGTAGCAACCACATTACCTGGTGTTAAAACCACTGGGGAAGGATCTGCTGGATTTAATGTACGTGGTGGAAAAGATGATCAAAATTTATTCCTTCTTGATAACGCTGTATTATACAATCCACAACACTTTTTAGGTTTTTTCTCTTCTATAAATCCATACACAGCAAAAAAAGCTACTATTTACAAAGGAAGCATTCCAGCCGATTTAGGAGGAAGATTATCCTCTGTGTTTGATATAACTACCAAAAACGGAAATCCTGAAACCATTACTGGTGAAGGAGCAATTGGCCCAATAACATCCAATTTAAGTGTAAGTGTGCCTTTAGAAAAAAACAAATCCAGCATCCTTTTTGGAGGACGTGCAACCTACTCAGATTGGGTCTTAAAATCTTTAAAAAACGACGATTTGGCCAATAGTCAAGCAAGTTTTTATGATGGTATTTTAAAATATAATAATGCTTTGAATAAAAACAACTCTTTAGAATCTACTCTTTATTATAGCCATGATAAATTCAGCCTTAGTTCTGACTCTATCTATTCCTACAGCAACAGACTTGCTTCTGTAAAATGGGATCATTCTTTTGATGAAAAAAACAAAGGAGCTGTAATTCTAACCAATAGTGAATACAAATACGATATTGACTATAATACAACTTTGAAAAATGCTTTTGTTTCTGGTTACAAACTGAATGAAACACAACTTATGCTAAAATTCAACTATTTGTATAGTAACAAACATAAATTCCAATATGGACTATCGAGCAAACTCTATAAAGTAGATCCTGGTTTTTTAAATCCTACAAAGCCCGACGCAACATTAAAACCTATAACAATTGATTCAGAAAAAGGATTGGAATCGGCTTTTTATGTCTCGGATAATTTTAAAATTAGTGACAAACTATCTTTGGATTTAGGTCTTAGATATTCTCTTTACGCTTCATTAGGAGAGTCAGATCAAAGAATCTATCAACCAAATGTCCCTCTTAATGATGCCACTGTCATAGAAACCAAACATTATGGAAACAACGAAGTGGTAACTACTTATGGTACTTTTGAACCACGTTTGGCAGCTCGATATTTATTAGCTGAAGATTTATCAATTAAAGCAGGATATGACAAAACGAGTCAATACATCCATTTGCTTTCTAGTAATGTAACTCAGTCTCCAACTGACACATGGGTACTTTCTAACTTAAATATAAAACCACAAACTGCGCAACAAGCATCTATTGGTATATTCAAGAATTTCAGCAACAATTTATACGAAGTTAGTTTAGAAACCTATTATAAAAAATCTAAAAACATTCTTGATTATAAAGTCGGTGCTCAACTACAATTAAACGAAAATGTTGAAACCGAACTTTTACAAGGTGAAGGAAAAGCATATGGAATTGAATTTTTGGTAAAAAAACAATTTGGACGATTAAATGGTTGGATAGGATATACCTATTCTCGAACTTTTATAAAGCTGGACAGTCAATTTAATGAAGAGAAAGTAAACAATGGTGATTATTTCCCAACTAATTATGACAAGCCTCATGATTTAAGTATGATTTTAAATTATAAATTCACCAAAAGATATAGTTTCTCATCTAACTTTGTTTATCAAACTGGAAGACCAATCACATACCCTATTGGTACTTATCAATACAACAACTCCAATTACACGTTATATAGTGACAGAAATGCTTTTCGTATTCCAGATTACTATCGTCTAGACGTTGGGATAAACATTGAAGGAAATCATAAAATAAAAAAATTGGCACATAGTTTTTGGAACATTTCTGTTTATAATGTTTTGGGTAGGGCAAATCCTTACTCCATTTATTTTGTAACCGATGGCAATGGACAAGTTAAAGCTTTCAAAACTTCGATTTTTTCTATACCGGTACCAAGTATTACCTATAATTTCAAATTTTAATTGAAATGATAAAATTTAAAACCATATATATTCTTTTCTCTTTATTACTATTATGTCTTATCTTTAATAGTTGTACCGAACCATATATACTAGAAACCAATACTTATGAAGAAGCACTGATCGTAGAGGCCACAATAACAAATGAACTCAAAAAACAAGAAATAACGTTAACAAAATCGTCACGATTCGAAGACAAAGAAACAAAAGCAGAATCGGGCGCTAACGTATTTATTACTGACAATGCCGGAAATCAATATGACTTTGAAGAAGAAGATGGAAAATACATTTCAACGTTAGAGTTTCAAGCTGTTCCTGGAAGAGAATATCGTTTAAACATAAATACGCTTGACGGCAGAACTTTTGAATCATCGATTGAAAAGCTCACGAACATTAATCCGATGCAGAGCGTGACGGCTACAGTTGAACCAAAAGACAGTTTAAGGGGTGTTGCCATTAGGGTAAATAGTTTTGACCCAAATAACCAGTCAAAATATTACAGGTACGAATATGAAGAAACGTATAAAATTGTTGCTCCAAAATGGGTGGATACTAAAGCTGTTTTAAACAATAACGGATCAATATCGTTCGTTCCAAATCGAACCGATATTAGGATATGTTATAGCAGTAAAAAGAGCACAGAAATGCTTTTGGAAAACACCAATATTCTAAATGAAGACCGTGTTAATTTTCTAGTTCGATTTATTAGCGACCAAAACTATATCATCACAACCCGATACAGTATTTTAGTAAAGCAATATGTCGAAAGCTTAGCCGCCTTTAATTATTACAAAACTTTAAAAAAAATATCAGATTCAGGAAGTCTTTTATCCCCTAATCAACCTGGGATTTTGTTAGGTAATATAAAAGCCGTGAGTAATCCGAATAGTAAGGTAATAGGATATTTTGATGTAGCTTCAGTATCAACCGAAAGAATCTATTTTAATTATAATGATTTATTCCCAAACGAGCCTGCACCACCATACTATACAGACTGTGTAGAATTTTGCTATGCCAACTGTGAAATTTATGCTGGCCAGTGTCCCTGTACTCATGACACCAAACCTGGTGTTCAAGAAGATTTAGCAATAGATTCAGTAAGATATTTTCTACAAAGTGAGCGTACTTTCTGGGTAAATACACCATGTTCAGATTGCACCACTTTTTCATCAAATATAAAACCTCCATTTTGGATAGATTAAAAAACATATTGCTTTCATTTTTCATGAGTCAACAAAAAAAGCGACTTCAGTCTCAAAAACTACTTACCAAAAAAGAATAAAAAACAACTATGCCTTTCAATAAAATATTTTTTTTTCTACTAACCTGCTTTATTATAAATGGCTGTACCGAGCCATATATACTAGAAACAAATACCTATGAAGAAGCATTAGTTGTAGAGGCAACAATAACAAACGAGCTCAAAAAACAAGAAATAACACTAACAAAAACCTCACGATTCGAAGACAAAGAAACAAAAGTAGAATCGGGAGCTAATGTATTTATTGCTGACAATGCAGGAAATCAATATGACTTTGAGGAAGAAGATGGAAAATATGTTTCTACTGTTGATTTTCAAGCCGTTCCTGGAAGAGAGTATAAATTAAGTATTAATACTAAAGATGGTCGCTCCTTTCAATCATCTATCGAAAAACTAGCTCCAATTAACCCCATACAAGATTTAAAAGCATTTGTTGAAACAAAAGATGATACTCTCAGAGGTGTTGCGATACATGTTTATAATTATGACCCTACAAATAACGCGAAATATTACCGATATAAATTTGAGGAAAGCTATAAAATAGTGAGTCCAAATTGGACTTCCCTAACAGCGAATGTAATACCGGGACCCACTCCTGAATCAGATCCATCGATTCAGCTTTCTCCCAACCCTATAAACACGAGAGTCTGTTATGGTGCAAAAAACAGCACTGATATTATATTGACCAGTACTACTGAACTAAATGAAAATCAAGTTGATTTCCCAGTTCGCTTCATTAGTGACCAAAACTATATTATTTCACATCGCTACAGCATATTAGTATATCAGTATGTTGAAAATTTAGCAGCATATACTTATTATAAAACTTTAAAAAAAATATCCGATTCAGGTACTTTACTCTCACCATTGCAACCAGGTTTTTTATATGGTAATATTACATGCACAACTAATCCAGGCGATAAGGTAATTGGCTATTTTGATGTAGCATCTATAACATCAAAAAGAATATTTTTCAACTATGTTGATCTATTTCCTAACGAATCGTTGCCACCATATTACACCAAATGTGAACAAATTAACTTCCTATTTTGCTTTATTGGTCTAGAATGCAATGGAGAAGATTTAGTATATGGCTTAACTCAAAAAACTTTGACTTATTTCCGTAATGAAGGAATTGTCTATCATACATATCCAGCACCTTGTGGTGACTGTACCACATTTGCATCTAACGTTAAACCGCCATTTTGGATAGATTAAAAAAAATATCGCACCCATTTTATGAGTCAAAAATCGATAAAATGGTTTTAAACAATAATAATATTTCAATAAAAGAATAACTATGTTTTTAAATAAAATTACCTTTTTACTACTAATCTGCTTTATTATAAATGGCTGTACCGAGCCGTATATTTTAGAAACAAATACCTATGAAGAAGGATTAATCGTTGAGGCAACAATTACCAATGAATTAAAAAAACAAGAAATAACACTTACAAAAACAGCTAAGCTGGAAGATAAAGAAGTTAAATTAGAATCTGGTGCTGATGTTTATATTATTGACAATACCGGAATTAGATACGACTTCGAGGAAGAATCAGGCAAATACGTTTCTACATCTGAGTTTCAAGCTATACCAGGTAGAGAATATCGATTGAACATCACAACTAGCGATGGTCGCTCTTTTGAATCATCGACAGAAAATTTACCTCCTATCAATCCAATGAAAGATGTAAAAGCTGTAGTCGAAACAAAAGATTCCATTAGAGGTGTAGGCATACATGTAAATAGTGAAGACCCTACAAATAGCGCCAAATATTACCGATATGAATATGAGGAAACTTATAAAATAGTCGCCCCAAGATGGAATTCAATGAAGGCTATAATAGTACCTGGGGCTACATCTTCTTCAAATCCTACAATTCAACTTATCCCGAACTCTGTAGATACTCGAGTATGCTATACTACAAAAAACAGTACCGACATTATATTAACAAGTACTGCCGAACTAAATAAAAACCAAGTTGACATACCTGTAAGATTTATTAGTAGTCAAAACAGCATTATCTCACATCGATACAGTATCTTAGTAAGTCAATATGTAGAAAATTTGGCCGCTTACACTTATTATAAAACTTTAAAAAAAATATCTGATTCAGGTTCATTATTATCCCCTCTTCAGCCTGGTTTTTTGTATGGAAATATAAAACCAACAAATAATCCTAACGACAAAATAATAGGTTACTTTGAGCTTGCTTCAGTATCATCAAAAAGAATCTATTTCAATTATACTGATTTATTCCCTTTGGATCCTTTGCCTCCATATTATACTGAATGCGAACAAATGGTTCTTAACTTTTGCTTTAAGGGAATTGGATGCGATGGAGATAATCTAGTATATGGATTTACTAACAACACACTTACATATACTAGAAATACAGGAATCACATATATTGTCAATCCAGCACCTTGCGGTGACTGTACCACTTTTTCGTCTAACATAAAACCACTATTTTGGGAAGATTAAAACACCTCTTATTATTTGCACTATTATGCTCTAATTTTCAAAAAGTTACAGCCCAGCAAATCAGCTCGTCCAATGAAAAGCAAAATTTTTATAGTGATGAAACGGTATTTCTCAGTACAAATACAACAACATTTGTTACTGGAGAGACTCTCTATTATAAGCTTAGTTGCTTAAAATTATCCAACAAAACACCCAGTAATATTAGTAAAATAGCTTATGTGGAACTTGTAGATAGTGACAAAAAAACGGTTTTCAAAAACAAAATTTATCTTGAAAACACTAATGGTCAGGGTGATTATTTTGTACCTACCACTATTAAAACGGGTAATTACAAACTCCTTGGCTATACCAACTGGATGTTGAACCAAACTGTTGCGCCTTTTTTCCAAATTGATATTGTTATTATCAATCCATTTCAAACAGCTGAAAATCAAACTGCAGCAAGCAATTCCACCCCCAACACAGCTATAGGAGATACTCCAATGCTGCCAGTTCAACAAACACAAAGTGTGCCAACGAATGATTACTTAAAACTCAATTTAAACAAAAAAGCATTCGCAAATAGAGAACAAGTAAACATTAATGTTGCAACCTTAAATGAAATAGCCAAAAACGGAAATTATTCTGTCTCTGTTAGAAGACTAGAAGATTTGCCTTCAACGAAACAAACCTCTGCTGAAGAATTTTCAAAAATTGTTTCAAAAATAGAACCAATAAATAAAGGCAATAAAATTACTTTGCCTGAATTAAGAGGCGAAATGATTACTGGAAAAATTACTTCGAAAAACAATCCAAACGATATCCAAAATATAAATATTGGTCTATCTATTCCTGGAAAAACATTTGCTTTCAAAGTAGTGAAAACCGACAAAAACGGCAACTTTGTTTTCAATCTTGACAAACCCTACTACAACTCAGCGGTAAACATACAGGTTATCGATGACAAACGTTCGAATTATACCCTCGTATTAGACACACCTTCAACAATTGATTATTCAAAACTCAACTTCCAACCCAGCATAAACTTGACGCCTGCTCTTTCAGAAACGTTACTTAATCGATCAATAGCCAGTCAAATTGAAAATGCTTATTACAGCAATAAAACAGATAGTATTCTAAAAACAAAATCAATACCCGCTTTTTACGAGCCAGTTGCCAAGGAATATGTTCTTGATGACTACACACGATTTCCAACGCTTAAAGAGACTGCTGTTGAAATTGTAAAAGAAATGTATTATGAGCAAAAAGATAAAAAATACACTTTACACTTAAGAGATGTTAGTATCTATACTCAATCTCCAGAACCAGCATTAGTACTTATTGATGGATTACTTTTACAGGACACCAATGAACTTTTTGAATATAACATGAAAAATGTATCCAAAATAAGTGTGATCCCTGGATTATATTACCTTGGTCCAAAAGCCTTCAATGGTCTCATCAGTTTTACAACAAAAACTCAGGATTTTGTCAGTAAACAATCCGGTTCCTATATCCTTGATGCATCAGTTTTAAGACCATCGATAAAAAAAGAGTATTACACACCAGACTATACAGACAAGGCTAAAAACGAAAGAATTCCGGATTACCGCTATCAATTGTTATGGCTTCCTCAACTTACCTTAGCCAGCACTGAAAACCCTATATCCTTTTACACCTCAGATGTGACCGGAACATTCGAAATTTCGCTGGAAGGTTTTACAGACCAAGGGATTCCAGTCTCATTAAAAGACACTTTTGAAGTACAATAACATATTTAAAACCCCAATTCATGAATTTGATTTGGGGTTTTTACTTTATTAGGGCGTGACCCTAAAGCAAGAAATCCAGCAATAAAAACAGCATCCAAATCACACTTTCTAACACCTAAAGCTTAGTTTTTTTTTGCGGTATTCTTTGCTTTCTTTGAGGTTAAATTTTTGAGCCTCTTTTTATAAAATCTGTGATAATCTCTTCCATCGGTACCCCATCCACATCTAGCAAATCAAAGTTGTTTCAAGCAATTTAAGGCAAATAATTAAAGGATAATTTAAAAAAATAATAAAATCATTACATATTATTCAAAGAAAAAAATATCTTTAACGTGAAAATTATTAGCTTTTAACCACTTAAAAAAAAGACTATGTGTGATTCTACAAAAGAACTATCCTTTACCCCTTACCCAACGATCCAAACCACCAAGATTAACACTTTACCGTTTACTTTTCTACAGCCGGGCGAGGTGAATTACCCAGTAGCCCCATTGGTTTCTGCAAAATTCTATAAACCAGATGGCAAAACATTGACCCTAAAAGTAAGAGCTACAGTATACATGAACTCCGAGATTCCAGACGCTCCCGTAGTAGAACCACCAACTGAAAAAGACGGTGTTTTGACAATAAATTATGATTATGATTTTTCTATGGAAACCCCAGAAACCTGTGATGTGTGGTACGTAGAACTTGACTACACATCTCCAACTGTGGGTAATATAAATAAAATTGAATCTTTCATGGTAAACTTAGATCCTGAAACATCAAGAGGCACCTCTACACAACTTCCCTAAAATGAGTTTTAAAATCAATATCTTTTTATTCTTTTTTATTTTTATCCTTCCAAATATATTTTTTTCACAATCCAAAGACAGTAGTTTATTTGAAAAAAAAAATATTGAGAAAAAATCAATTGAATTTAAAAAAGACCTCAATTTTGTAAAAGCCCAATCTTTTTATTTGAAAAAAGATTGGGATTCTACTTTAATCTATTCAATGAAACAATTAAGTAGTGGCAAAAATAAGACTCTTGCAGATTATTGTCATTATTTTAGAGGCCTAAGTTTTTATAACAAAAAAATTTACAAAGAGGCTAAAAAAGAATTTTTATTAACATCAGATTCTTTTCAACTTTCACCTATTAAAAACTTTTTTTTAGGTGCTTCAGTTTTAGAATTAAGAGATTATGACAAAGCTCTTTTCTATTTTAAATTATCAGAAAAGCAATCTATTAAATTAAAGGACAATAAATTTTTAACAAATATCTATAATGGAATTGGTACGACTTATATTTTTCTAAAACGATTTAAAGAAGCAGAAAAATATTTACTTAGAACTTTACAATTAAACGAACAATCCAAAAATATTGATAAAATCTGCACTTCCTATATGAATTTGGCAAATTTATATTATGAGCAATACAAAGACAAATTAGCTATCTACTATTTTAAAAAATGTTATGAACTATCAAAAAAAGTAAATAATATATCCACAAAACAAACAGCCTCCAAAAATATGGCAGTTGTAGAAGAAAACAGAGGGAACTTCAAAGAAGCATTAGCTTACAGAAAAGAATCCGAACAATGGAAGGATTCTCTTAACAACCAGAACAAAGTCTGGGCAATTGCTGACTTCGAGAAAAAATATGCGGTTGCACAAAAACAAAAACAAATATCTTTACTTAAAGTTGAGAACAAATTAAAAGACAATCAACGTAATGGTTTATTTTATTCAGTATTAGCTTTGTTATTGCTTTTAATAGGAGGTGTTTATGTCTATGCCCAAAAAGTAAAAAGCAGCAAAATAATTCTTACCCAAAAAAACAAATTAGACGAACTTAACGCTACTAAAGATCAACTATTCTCCATTGTGAGTCATGATTTGCGTTCCTCCGTCAATGCCTTAAAAACCAGCAATGCAAAATTAACCACTTCGCTGGAAACCAAAAACTATAATGAGCTTGACCAACTTCTGCATCAAAATAGTGCCATTGCAAACAGCGCCTACAGTTTGCTAGACAACTTGCTCCATTGGGCCTTGCTACAAACCAAACAATTGTATTTTCATAAAGATTCGGTGCATCTGTATTCCATCGTACAACAAATAGAATACAATTACAAGCCTCTACTTCTTGATAAAAGCATTACTTTTGAGAATGCTGTTTCTAAAAATAGTTTTATCTTCGTGGATCTCGATTCGTTAAAAATTGTGCTACGCAATTTGCTTGACAATGCCATTAAATTCTCCCAAGAGAATGGTGAAATCAAGATTTATACAGTTGAAACAAATACCGATTTTTGTCAACTTGTGATTCAGGACAACGGTTTAGGGATGAGCCAAGACACCATAAATGAATTGCTTGAAGACAATGAGTTATTGGCCAAGAAAAGCAATTCGGAGATTATAGGCACAGGGCTCGGTTTGCAATTATCCAAACAAATGATCAAGAAAAATAGAGGAATGCTAGACATAGAAAGCGAACCCAATAAAGGAACCAAGATGATATTGAGGTTCCCAAAAACAGAACAAAATGGATAACATCAATGTGCTTATTATAGAAGACACGCCAGAACAAAGTGATGCGCTGAGTAAAGTCCTACTAGCCAATAAATACAACATTGTAGGCGTTGCCAGAAGCTATACTGATGCACTGACTTTATTCTACCAAAACACTGTTGACATCATCGTTATAGATGTATTTCTTGACGGAAAACCAGATGGAATCACCTTTGCCGAGACTATTAACATTGTACCAAATGCATCCAAACCATTTGTTTTTTTGACTAGTTCACAAGACCGTCAGATTTTTGAAAGGGCCAAACTCACCAAGCCTTTCAGTTTCCTAATGAAGCCCTTCAACGAACTTGAGATTTTATACGCACTGGAAATGGCGGTCGAAAAATTCTATGAACAAACCAATGTTTTCCTGAGTGAAGATCAGGATACCGTAATCAGTAATGATTATTTGTTCATCAAGAAGAAAAATGCATTGAAGAAAGTGTCACTCCAAGACATACTCTACATAGAAGTGGAGGAACGCTATTGCAACATCATCACCGAGAAAGAAAAATTTGTAATCCTGATTTCATTAACCAAAATCAGCGCACTTCTCGACAAAGACAAATTCGTCAAAACGCACAGAAACTATATTGTCAACACCGACAAAATAGAAGAAATCATCTTGGCCGACAATCTTGTCATCCTCAAAGGAAACCACAAAATAAATCTTAGCGACACCTATAAAGATTTCATCAAGAAAATGAATATTATATCGTAATAACACTTTTTTGAAAACCTCAAATATTCTCTCCCGAATGTTTGTTTTTTTTATCCAAATAGTAGGCATTTTTTCCAAAAATTGAATATGCTGGCTCTTTAGCCCTGATGGAAGCGGCATCCCGCGCTTTTTCTGCGCGGAATATAGCGGACAGCAGGAACGATGCTTACTGATAAAGCCTGTTCTTTCGCTCCTTAAAACCTTTTAGAATTAATTGTTCCGGATTTATAATCTTCTTGGATTATTTCTGAACCTGGATTTACATATTCAACCTCCCCTTTCATGACAGTAAAAAACGCATTCATGACATTTCTTTTAAAAAAAGGTGATTTGCTATTTACTTTTACTCTACCAAAAAATTAAAAAACAGAATTACCATGAGACTAGAACTTAACAACCAAACAAATATGCAATTCAAAACTATTTTTAACAAAATCAATCCTTGGATTGGACTTATAGCGTCATTATGCCTTATTATTCCGAGTTTGTATGACATCCTAGACGAACCTTTTTTGCTCACATCTGACCACTTGATTTTAGCTGCAGGCGTGTTTTTTATGATTTTATTTTTAAAACAAATCTTTGATAGAATTATCAATTTAGAAGGAATGGAATAAAACCCACGAAGATAAAGAATAGCCTATGCCATTAGCCCTATTTCTTGTATTAACTAATTTTAACTAATCCTCCAATTAACAATTAAATTAGTTAGATTTACCTGTCTCAATATTTTTTGGGGCAGGTATTTTTATTTAATTGAAAAAAAGAATCCAACTATTGTAACTTTTTTGAAACCCCATACGTATAATCACTTGTACACTTAAAAAAATTGAGGAGACAGAAACATGAGACAACTTAAAATCACCAAGCAGGTTACCAATCGTGAAACCGCTTCATTAGACAAATATTTACAAGAAATTGGAAAAGTTGACCTTATTACCGCTGACGAAGAGGTAGAATTAGCTCAAAGAATTAAAGCCGGGGATCAAAGAGCCCTTGAGAAATTAACAAAAGCCAATTTACGTTTCGTAGTTTCGGTAGCCAAACAATACCAAAATCAAGGTCTTACCCTTCCCGATTTAATCAATGAAGGAAATCTTGGATTGATAAAAGCAGCACAACGTTTTGACGAAACTCGTGGATTTAAATTCATTTCATACGCTGTATGGTGGATTCGTCAATCGATCCTTCAAGCTTTAGCCGAACAATCTCGTATCGTTCGTTTACCATTAAACAAAATTGGTTCTATCAATAAAATCAACAAAATGTACGCCTTATTAGAACAATCTAATGAGCGTCCACCATCTGCTGAAGAAATTGCAAAAGAACTGGACATGACCGTAAATGACGTAAAAGAGTCTATGAAAAACTCTGGTCGTCACTTATCTATGGATGCTCCTCTTGTAGAAGGAGAAGATTCGAACCTTTATGACGTATTGCGTTCTGGTGAATCTCCAAATCCGGACAGAGAGCTAATTCACGAATCATTACGTACCGAAATCGAGCGTTCACTAGAAACATTGACTCCAAGAGAGGCTGATGTAGTGCGTTTGTACTTTGGTCTTGGTGACCAACACCCAATGACATTGGAAGAAATTGGAGAAACTTTTGACTTGACTCGCGAACGTGTACGTCAAATTAAAGAAAAAGCAATCCGTAGATTGAAACATACTTCAAGAAGTAAAATTTTGAAAACGTATTTAGGTTAATATAAAATACCCCCAAATTAAAATTTTTAAAAAAGTAATTTTAACTATTTTAATAGAACGTGAACAACAGTCTGATTAACTGTTCGTTTTTTGATTGATGATTGAAACTCCGGCTGATTACCGGAGTTTTATTTTTTTACACCCTTAAAACTTTGATCAATTTCATTTCTTGCAGCTCGCAGAAACCAAAAAAATCATTAATCTTTGTGTATTTGGAAAAATCTTTGCGCCTTTGCGCTAAAAAAAACTAATTTTGCAAAAAACTACAAATTTGTTAAGACGCACAGCAGTACGTCTCTACGCAACAAAAAACAATAATGAGTAAAAACACACTAATTGCCCCTTCAGTTCTAGCTGCCGATTTTGCTAATTTGCAACGTGATATCGAAATGATTAACAACAGTCAAGCCGACTGGTTTCACATTGACATCATGGATGGCGTTTTTGTTCCAAACATTTCTTTTGGAATGCCTGTTCTTGAAGCTATCACAAGACACACTAAAAAAACAGTTGACGTACATTTGATGATTGTCAACCCAGACCAATACATTAAAACATTCAAAGATCTTGGTGCCGATATCTTGACTGTACATTACGAAGCCTGCACTCACCTGCACAGAACCCTTCAAGCCATCAAAGCGCAAGGGATGAAAGCTGGTGTGGCATTAAATCCGCACACGAGTGTTGATTTATTGGAAGATGTAATCAATGACATTGATATGGTTTGCATCATGAGCGTGAATCCTGGTTTTGGCGGACAGTCTTTTATTGAAAACACTTATCTTAAAGTGAAAAAGCTAAAAGATTTGATTACCAGAAAAGGAGCCTCAACTCTAATAGAGATTGACGGTGGCGTTACCAATAAAAACGCTTTACAGTTGGTTGAAGCTGGAGCGGATGTACTAGTTGCAGGGAGCTTTGTATTTAAAGCCGAAGATCCTATTCAAACCGTAGCCGATTTAAAACAATTGACAACAGTATAAAAATTCAAAAGTCCCAATACTCACAAGAGACATTGGGACTTTCTTCTTTAGTAAACACTTATCACTTGTACTGATCAATTAAATACTTTATCAAATCGGTGGTGGTTACTATCCCAACCAACAAATGGTCTTCACAAACCGGCAAGGCATGAAATTCTTTACTCGCCAATATTTCAGCAGCTTCCTTAATGGTAGTATCAGGCGTAATGGTAATTAATTTTTTGGCCATAACCTGTTCGACGGTAAACATATTATAAACGGTTGTATCCACAACCTCTTCATCATCATCTATTGCGTCTGCAAAAGAAATACGCAATAAATCGGTATAACTTAGCATTCCAATTATGGTTGAACCATTCACTACAGGAATGTGCCTAATTTTATAATGTTTAAAGAGAGATTCGGCCTTTGTTAAATCATCTGAAATAGTCAGTTTAATTATATTTTTGGTCATAATTGTCGACACGGGAACTTGCTGTCTCATAACACCCTAATTTTAAATTGTAAGTAAATTTAAAACAGAAAATCAATCCAAAATATGATGTTTATCAGTTGTTAATCAAAACTATTTTTAGATATTACTATTTCATATTCAGCATCAAACCCACTTTCTTATACAAATCTGGAAAACGCATTTTAAACTCCAAAGGCGTTTCAAAATAATTCTCTAAGATCACAGCCAGAAATTCATACTGGTTGGTAAATGCATAAACCCTGAAATAATTGGATTGCATCAATTGTTCCCTCAATACAGCTTCACTTACTTCTTCATTAATAATAGTATACATCCTAGAAAAAAGCATAGCGCTACTATCATTACTTTGCAATCCATGATAATGCAAAACGTGGACAAATTCATGAATCCCAAGATTTAAATTATCGGAAGATATATCAAATCCCTTTTGAAAATCTTCCCAAGAGAAAACAACCGTTTTTGTATTGGGATTAAATTCCCCCTTATGGTATTGTTTGGTAATCCTAGAATAATAGATTGACGGATATATGATTATTTTATCAAAGACCTCGGAAAGATATTCTCGCATACCAAAAGACAGCATAGTAAATGTGGCGGCAACATGAACTTTTATATCTTCGGTGATAGCAAAATTTTCACGACTGACAAATTCGTATCTACCCAAAAAACAAGCTATTCTATGCTCGAAATACACTTTCTTTTTATCCGATAAACTAATATAAAACGGGAATTGTGTGTTTAAAAAATGGAGAGCATTAGAACTAATTTTCTTTGGGAAAAGGCAAAAATGAACAAAAAGAGGTTTTCCAAATACAAAACCAAAACCGTATTCAAAAAGCCTAAAAAGGGCGACTAGAAAAGCAATTAAAACAAAAAAAGTAAGACTAAAAGTAAAAACTACTAGTATAATGTTATCCATAAACAGATTTGGAAGCTTGGGTTAGGTTTAAATATAAATAAAAAAAAGCAAAATCATAAAATTCATTTACGATTTTGCTTTTGTTGTGTGACCGCGGAGGGGTTCGAACCCCCAACCCTCAGAGCCGAAATCTGATATTCTATCCAGTTGAACTACGCGGTCAATTGATTTTAGATTGTTGATTAACGAGTTTAGATTTAAAATCGTTAATCAACCGCCTATTTTATTTTAAGTCAATAATTTCTTTACAATAGTAGAAATGGTTTTTCCTTCAGCAGTCCCACCCAATTGAGCTGCTGCCAATCCCATTACTTTACCCATCGAAGCAATTCCTGCTGCGCCAGTCTCTGCAATGATTTTTGCAACAACAGCTTCCACTTCAGCTTCGCTTAATTGAGCTGGCAAGAATTTTTCGATTACTGCGATTTGCGCCAATTCTGGTTCTGCCAAGTCCATACGATTTTGTTCTGTAAATATTCTGGCGCTTTCTTTACGGGTTTTAACTAATCTTTGAAGTAATTTAATCTCGTCATCAGCCGATATTTCTTCTTTTGAACCAGATGCAGTCTGCGCCAATAAAAGTTCCGATTTTATAGCTCTTAAAGCCTCTAACGCTACTGTATCTTTGGCTCGCATGGCGGTTTTGATTTCGTCCATGATTTGAATTGATAAACTCATATTCTGTATATTTTAGATTTTAGATTGTTGAATTTAGATTTAAGATTCAAACTGCAAACTGAAGTCTGCAAACTGAATACTTAAAAAACTGCCCCAGATGGAAATGAAAAGCCTTTTTGAAAGAAACTATACTTTTTCTTGAACCAGAAAAACGAATGAATCCCGATAACTATCAGGACTCTCTTGTTCTTAGAAAAAAATAGTTACGACAAAAAACTTGTAATGTACAGCTGGATAAGGCCCGACAAATTTAGAAAATTTAACTCGCATTAACAACTTCTTACCTGATGCTTTATACTCAAAAAATAGCCCGAAAATATCATTTAATTTTCGGGCTATCTCAAAATGGTTTGAGTTAGTTAATCTACATTGTCATGTAAATAAGAGTTGTTGGAACGCAACTGCAAATCATTATTACTATCTGTTCCAACTGATATTCTTGATGTAGAATTATTAGTTTGTGAACTGCTTAGATCGATACCAAATCTTTTGTAGGCTGGCTCTCTTTCTAGTTCATCCACTCTTGATACATTATCATGGAACTTATAATTGAAGTCTTTAAGTTTTTTTCTTCTTTCCTCAGCCCTGAATCTAAGCGTTTCTTCGATTGTCATCTCAACTGGAGAATTATTTCCCAGAACAGGCGTCTCTGCTATTGGCTCAGACACTTGCTTCATAGTGATATTCAATTCGGCTGGTATTATTTCCTCAATTTTGGCGACAGGTTTGCTTTCTATCAAGTCATTCTCTGTTTCCATGTATTCTTCAAGCGAGTATTTTATGATACCGTTATCCGACAATTCGGTTACAGGAACAAACTGAACAGGTTCTACTACTTTAATATCTCTTGTTTCATTTGTCAATTCAAACAAAAAATTATTTGACTCAACTTTTGCTTGAACAGGTTCTGGTTTGCTTAATGGCAAATCGAATGAAAAAGCAGTTTGATCTTGTTTTTCTTCAAAACGTATTGGTTCTGACCTTACTTGCGCAACTTGCGCAGCAACAGGATTTGTAACGACAAAATCGATCTCTTTCATAGGAGAAACAATTTCGAATGTTACATCTAAATTTTTAATAAATTCAGTCATCCCGATTAACTCATCTTCATTGATTGAAGCAATTATCGGAGATTCAACTACAGACTCAGGCGTTACAACATCTTCAATTAAGTCGAAAACGATTCTTTCTTCTGTATTATTAGAAATAGAAGCTTCACTATTTAAATTGAAACCTGAAACAGTATTTTTTGTTAAATCAAAAACACTTTTTTGTTCCTCTCCAAGTGTGTGTATTATTTTTTTAGGCTCAACATTTACGATTTCGTTTTGTTGTTCCACATTAAAACCTGTAGCGATAATGGTTACTGCAATAGCATCACCAAGACTTTCGTCTTCACCAACCCCCATAATAATATTGGCATTAGAACCTGCTTCGTATTGAATATGCTCATTGATTTCGGCAATTTCATCGATAGTAATTTCATTGGTTCCAGAAACGATAAGCAACAATACGTTTTTGGCTCCTGTGATTTTATTATCGTTTAAAAGTGGAGAATCTAATGCAGCAACAATTCCTTCCTTAGCTCTATTTTCACCAGATGAAACAGAAGATCCCATAATAGCCGTCCCGCTATTATACAATACTGTTTTGGCATCACGTAAATCGATATTTTGAGTATAGTGATGTGTTATTACTTCGGCAATTCCTCTAGAGGCAGTTGCCAAAACTTCATCCGCTTTTGAAAACCCGGCTTTAAAACCAAGATTTCCATATACTTCTCTTAATTTATTGTTATTGATAACGATCAAAGAATCGACTTGCTTGCGCAATTTTTCGATACCAATAAGCGCTTGTTCTTGACGCACTTTACCTTCAAACAAGAATGGCAAAGTTACTATTCCTACTGTAAGTATGTCTCTTTCTTTGGCTAGTTGAGCGATAACTGGCGCAGCTCCTGTTCCAGTTCCACCACCCATTCCGGCAGTGATAAATACCATTTTGGTATTGACATCCAACATTTTTTCAATGTCAGCAATGCTTTCTATAGCTGATTGGTGTCCAATATCTGGATTTGCTCCAGCGCCTAATCCTTCAGTCAAATTCATCCCTAACTGAATTTTATTAGGCACGGCACTATTGTCCAATGCTTGAGAATCGGTATTACAGACGATGAAATCCACGCCTTTAATTCCTTGTTTAAACATGTGGTTTATAGCGTTACTTCCGCCGCCACCTACTCCAATTACTTTGATTACATTTGATTGATTTTTTGGCAAATCAAATGAAATACTTCCAAATTCTGTGTTGCTTGGCATCATATGGGGTTTTAATTTTTTATTAACTTTATCTTTTACTACTCTAGGCTTGGGGCAAAAAGGAGGGCTGATAATTTATTCTATTTTATTATTATTCTGCGTTGTCCAAAAAATCTTTAATCTTGTCCACATATTTATCAAAAAACGATCTTCTTATTTTGTTCTCAGTAGATTCCTCTCTAATAGGATCTACTTGAAGGACTCTTTCAGGTTGTACATAAACCTCTTCTTTAATTTCTACTTTCTCTTCAACTATAGGCTCTCTATAATAAGTTACTTTTTCAGCAGTGACGGTAGCTTGCATTTTCACCGCACTTTGTGTCTTGTTTTCAATACTGTTCATCACCAGTCCAACAGCTGTTGCATATAACGGACTTGAGATTTCTTCGTCTGAGTTTCCAGCTAGATGTTCGTTTGGATAACCAATTCTAGTATCCATTCCGGTAATGTATTCTACCAATTGTTTGATATGCTTCAATTGTGCACCACCACCTGTAAGAACGATTCCAGCAATCAATTTTTTACGAGGGTCTTCATGTCCATAAGCTCTTACTTCTGTAAAAACTTGTTCAATGATTTCGACAACTCTGGCATTAATTATTTTCGAAAGGTTTTTTAACGAAATCTCTTTAGGTTCTCTTCCTCTTAATCCCGGAATAGAAACAATCTCATTGTCTTTATTTTCTCCTGGCCAAGCTGAACCAAATTTCACTTTCAACAATTCGGCCTGTTTTTCTATAATCGAACATCCCTCTTTAATATCATCTGTAATTACATTTCCTCCAAATGGTATCACTGCAGTGTGGCGAATAATTCCATCTTTGAAAATAGCCAAATCAGTTGTTCCTCCTCCTATATCGATAAGGGCAACTCCAGCTTCTTTTTCTTCCTGGCTCAAAACTGCATCGGAAGAAGCTAACGGTTCCAATGTCAATCCTGACAATTCGATACCTGAACTTTGAATACATCTACCAACGTTTCTGATAGAAGAAGCCTGTCCTACTACAACATGGAAACTACTTTCCAGCCTTCCACCATACATTCCGATTGGTTCCTTAACATCCGATTGCCCGTCAATTTTGAATTCTTGAGGCAATACATGAATAATCTCTTCTCCTGGCAACATGGCCAATTTATGAACCTGATTGATCAATAAATCAATATCACTTCCACCTATAACTTCCTCAGGATTGCTTCTGCTGATGTAATCACTATGTTGAATGCTTCTGATATGCTGACCTGCAATACCTACTACGACATCTTTTATTTTATACCCTGAATTATTTTCCGCTTCAAGTATTGCTTGTTGAATAGATTGAATAGTTTGCGTGATATTATTCACAACGCCTCTTGCTACACCCAAACTTTTAGATTTACCTACACCTAAAATTTCAAGCTTACCATATTCATTCTTTTTGCCTATCATGGCAACAATTTTCGTCGTCCCAATATCTAGACCTACTGCAATGTTCTCTTTTTCCATTTTCTATTATTTTGTGCAAACTACTTGTTCCGTAAATCTGAGATCTATTTTTTTATACTTATCCAAAGAACCATCCAAACTTACTTTTTGAAAAAAAGCTTTATAGTTTTGGAATTTACGTTCTACATTTATCAAACTACCAAAATCAATTTGATAATTATAATTTCTATTGAGCATTAATAAGCTACCATTAGGCATAATTTGTATACCAATGATGTTTTTTCTCAAAAACGCATCATCATAAATTATCTTAAATAATTTAAATAAATCTTTGTTGTTTTTCTTGTTTATCTCCCCAGAAACAAGTGGAACTCGAGCTGTAAAATTCGCTGACAAAGGCATGGTATCACCCTCACTGTCAATATAGAAAGAACCCTCATCATTAAAGACTCTAGCTATAGGCGTCTTTTGTTTCACAACTGCTTTTAGAACACCATCGATACTCACATACACATCTGCCTTCTCGATCATTTCTTGAGCATTTAATACTTGCTCCAATTTATTCAAATCTAGCCTATCTTTTCTTATGGTTTTAGCATCCGAATTATTTTCTATCAACAATTTATTAACCGTTTCATTTTTTAAATAAAGAGAGTTTTCGCCTACAAAAACAACTTCAGATTTAGTTAATTTTCTCTTAGAATTTCGTTTGGATGTAAACGAAAAAAGAAAAATCACCAAAACAAACATCAGTAATAATCTTATATTATTCCAATTAAAGACTTTCATACAATGCTTTTTTAATTGAAGGAACCATTTCTCCCAAATCTCCTGCACCAATTGTTACAATAACACGCGCATCATTAGCCAAAATCTCAGCAATTAAATCTTCTTTGCTAACAATTTTTTTGTGATCATTTGTCATTTTATCCATTAACCATTGTGAATTAATACCTTCCATAGGCAATTCACGGGCTGGATAAATTTCCATCAAAAAGACTTCATCAAAAGCCGACAAACTTTTAGCAAAATTATCTGCGAAATCTCTTGTTCGACTGAATAAATGCGGCTGAAAAACAGCTAACACTTTTTGACCCGGATACAATTCTCGAACGGCTTGATGAACGGCATTAATTTCAGTTGGATGATGTGCATAATCATCAATATATACTAAATTATCTTCTTTAATTTGATACGAAAAACGTCTTCTGATTCCCTTAAAAGAAACCAAAGCTCTGGCAATAACATCGGTTGGGGTGCCGTATGTTATTGCCATCGCTAATGCCATTAAAGCATTCATTAAATTATGCTTACCTGGCAATCCGAAACGCAAATCTTTAATGAGTTCGTTTGGGGCTTTAACATCAAAAACATAACTACTATTTTCTATTCTTACATTGAAGGCTTCAAAAACTGCGTCTTCATTAACTGCACAAATCACCCCTTCGATAGGTAATTCATTGGTTATAAAAAGCTTGCTTTTATCTTCAACTTTATTTGCAAATTCTACAAATGATTCTTCAATTGCTGCACTCGTACCATAAATATCCAAATGATCAGCATCCATAGAAGTTATACATGCAATATTTGGGTGTAAATGCAAGAAGGAACGATCAAACTCATCTGCTTCAACAACGGTAACTGTTTTACCGGTTCCAATTAAATTAGAATCATAATTCTCAACAATTCCACCAATAAAGGCCGTCACATCAGCTCCACTTTCATATAAAATATGCCCTAAAATACTTGAAGTTGTTGTTTTTCCATGAGTACCAGCAACCGCAAAACAAAAAGTATCTTTGGTAATAATACCCAAAACTTCTGCTCTCTTTTTTACTTGATATTCTCTTTCCAAAAAATAATTCCACTCCGAATGTTTAACAGGTACTGCCGGTGTAATTATTACCAATGTATTTTCAACATAATAATCACTTGGAATTAGATTAATATTATCTTCAAAATGAATATCAATCCCACTTTCAATCAATTCATTGGTAAGAATGGAAGGCGTTTTATCATAGCCGGAAACTTGTTTTCCGATAGTTTTGAAATAACGAGCCAAGGCACTCATTCCGATGCCTCCAATTCCTATGAAATAGACGTTTTTTATTTGATTTAAATCCATTTTATTTCTTATTTTAATTTATCCAGATTATCCACTTCCATTCTACACATTCGACATACTAATCGATTCATTAACTTTATTTTTTAATCAACTTAACAATTGCATCGACAATTTGTTCAGTCGCTTTTGGCTTAGCCAATAATTTAATATTTTCACTTAATTGATCTTGCTTCCCTTGGTCTTTTATCAACGATTCAAAAACTAAGCTAAAATCTTCATCCAATTGTGATTCTTTAAGCAAAATAGCTCCTTTCTTATTTACTATTGCCTGTGCATTTTTAGTTTGGTGATCTTCGGCCACATTAGGCGAAGGAATAAAAATCACTGGCTTACCAACAATACACAACTCCGAAACAGAAGAAGCCCCGGCTCTCGAAATAACTATGTCTGCAGCGGCATAAACTAAATCCATTCTTTCGATAAAGGCAACTACTTGTACATTATGCTTAATATATTTTTTATAATCCTCTAAATAAAATTTCCCACATTGCCATATCACTTGCACATTTAAAGAAAGCAGATTAGCCAATTCTTTTTCGATCAATTGATTAATTCTTCTGGCGCCAAGGCTACCACCAAGAACCAGCAGTGTTTTCTTGGATGGGTCCAAATTAAAATATTCGATAGCTTCTTTTCTTTTGTCTTGTATATCCAATAAATCTTGACGAACTGGATTCCCCGTCAAAATCATTTTTTCTTTCGGAAAAAAACGCTCCAGATGATCATAGGCAACACAAATGCTATTCGCCTTTTTACTCAAAAGTTTATTAGTAATCCCCGGATAAGAATTTTGTTCTTGGATTACGGTTGGGATATTCATGCTATTGGCCATTTTCAATAATGGTCCACTGGCAAATCCACCTGTACCAATAACAACATCCGGCTGGAATTTTTTTATAATTTTTCTAGATTCCCATAAACTATTCAATAATTTGAATGGGAACATTGCGTTTTGAATTGTTAGTTTTCTTTGTAGACCAGCAATCCAAAGACCTTTTATTTTGTAACCCGCTTGAGGCACTTTTTGCATTTCCATTTTGTCTTTGGCACCAACGAACAAAATTTCAGCATCGGGAAAACGAGACTCCAATTCATTTGCAATTGCAATTGCAGGATAAATATGTCCTCCTGTCCCACCTCCACTCAAGATAAATCTATGTTTTGCCATTTTGAAAAAATTTCTAAGTTGCTTCTTTTAATACTAAATTGTAACGAACTGTATTATTTTAAAATATCTAATAAACCCAATTATTTCAACACCGCATCCATTGGGTTTGTTGAATTATCCGTAATAGAATAACCGCTTGTGTCAAAATTGTCATTTACATTTTTAAAATCTGCTTCCTCAAGATCTGCTTCCAATTCTCTATCTATAAGTTTTTGAAGTATTTCTTCTCTTTTTTCTTTTTCTAATTTTTCCTGTGCAATTTCCTCTTCTTTCTTGGTCACGCTCAAAATAATTCCGAGTCCGAAACAGGTCATCCAAATCGAACTACCTCCACTACTTATCAAAGGCAATGTTTGTCCTGTAACTGGCAATAATTCCACCGCAACTGCCATATTAATCATGGCCTGAAAAATCATTGGAAAGCCTAAACCTATTACCACTAATTTTCCAAAGAGCGTATTCGCCTTATGTGAGGCAACTACAAATCGGAATAACAAAAGAAGGTACAATATTAGAACCCCCAAACCTCCAACAAGTCCATATTCTTCAACAATAATGGCATAAATAAAATCGGAAGAGGACTGTGGCAAGAAATTTTTCTGAACACTTTTCCCTGGTCCTAAACCATATAATTGACCTGAAGCAATAGCAATTTTAGCCTTTTCTATTTGATAATCATCCTCGTCTGCTTTATTACTTGTAAAATTCTCAATACGACTTTGCCAAGTCCCTACCCTACTGAAAAATTTAGATTCAGGAAAAGCTTTTGACATTAAAAAAAACAAAAACAAAATCACAACTCCAGAACCTATGATAAAAAATATGTACTTCAAAGGATATCTACCTATAAAAGCAAGCATAACTACCATTGCAAAAATTAAAGCCGTGGTCGAAAAATTTGCCGGCAGAATAAACATCAAAGTTATAAAAACCGGAGTCCATAGCTCCCATAAAGAGGACTTGAAAGTAATAGGCGTCTCTCTGGTTTTAGATAAATAACGAGCAACAAAAATAAACAACATAATTGCCGCCAGTGTAGAAGTTTGAAACGACAACCCGATGAATGGAATCTGAATCCATCGACTGGCATTGGCACCTGCAATCACAGTTCCTTTAACCAAAGTATAAGCCAATAAAATCCAAACTACAGGCAATCCCGCTTTTGAAATGGCTCTGAAATAATGATAAGGAATTTTATGAACCCAATAAATAATTAAAAAACCAATACAGATATGGGCAAAATGCTTCACCAAATAACCCAAAGTATTCCCAGTACCATGCCCTAAATAAGCCAAATTACTACTTGCACTAAAAACTGGCATAAAGGAAAACAGGCCCAACAAGGCCACGAATGACCAAATGCCTTTATCTCCTTTTAGCTTGTTAATTAGTTCTTTCATGATAATCTTTGTTTGAAGGTTTATTTTGTTTAAAGTTTAAAGTTGAGTGACATCAACCTTAAACTTTAAACTTTTAAACTCTTTTTTTATAAATTCTTTACCGCTTGTTTAAATTGCTTTCCTCTGTCTTCATAGCTTTCAAACAAATCAAAACTGGCACATGCTGGAGACAATAACACTGTATCTCCTTTTTCAGATAAACGTTGGGCCATACGAACAGCTTCACTCATACTAGTTACTTCAACCATTATATCAACCACATTCCCGAAGGCATCAATAATTTTTTTATTATCAACTCCTAAACAAACAATTGCTTTTACTTTTTCACGAACTAACGACATTAATTCATGGTAATCATTTCCTTTATCAACTCCTCCCACTATCCAAACAGTAGGTGTGTTCATACTGTCTAAAGCGAAGAATACTGAATTTACATTAGTAGCTTTTGAATCATTGATATATTGAACATTCTGAATCTTCAAAACTTTTTCCAAACGATGTTCAACACCTTGAAAATTAGATAAACTCTCACGAATCGTTTCTTTTCTTATTTGCAAAATTTTTGCAACAGAAGTGGCTGCCATAGCATTCTTTAAATTATGTTTTCCTTCTAATGCAATGTATTCTGTGTCCATTGTAAACTCTTCTTGGTTGATCTTTACTTCCATTTTGTTATTTTTTATATAAGCTCCTTCAGTAAATTCGTCGGTTAACGAAAAAGGAATTAATTTGGCTTTAACTTTATTTTTACTCAACCATTCTAAAATGGCTTCATCATTTGCATCGTAAATAAGGAAATCTTCCTCCGTTTGATTCATCGTGATACGAAACTTAGACTCTATGTAATTTTGATATTTGTACTCATATCGATCTAAATGATCAGGACTAATATTCGTTATTATAGCAATGTCTGGTCTGTAATCCACAATTCCATCTAACTGAAAACTGCTCAACTCAATTACATAAAAATCATAATCATTATCTGCGACCTGCCATGCAAAACTTTTACCTACATTTCCGGCTAACCCAACATTCAATCCTGCCGTTTTCAACAAATGATGAGTAAGCATTGTGGTAGTTGTTTTCCCGTTACTACCTGTTATTCCGACCGTAAAAGCTTTGGTAAAAGGAGCGGCAAATTCAATCTCGGAGATTACCGCAATACCTTTACTTTTTAATTGCTTCACAATTGGTGATTTATCAGGAATACCGGGGCTTTTCATAACCAAATCGGCATTCAAAACTAAACCCTCAGTATGTTTTTCTTCTTCCCAAGCGATGCCGTTTATAATTAACACCTCTTTATAACTGTCTTTTATCTTTCCAAAATCGGAAACAAAAACATCATAACCTTTTTTCTTACCGAGAATAGCAGTACCAACACCACTTTCTCCTCCCCCTAAAATCACTAGCCTCATACTATCTCAGTTTCAGTGTAACAATTGATAAAATGGCCAGCATGATAGCTACTACCCAAAACCGCGTCACTATCTTACTTTCATGATATCCCTTCTTTTGATAATGATGATGCAGTGGTGACATTAGAAAAATCCTTCGCCCTTCTCCAAAGCGTTTTTTAGTATATTTAAAATAGCTTACTTGCAAAACAACAGAGAAGTTTTCAACCAAAAAGATTCCACACAATAAAGGAATTAGCATTTCTTTTCGAACAGCAATTGCTAGTACCGCAATAATTCCTCCGATAGTTAAACTTCCTGTATCTCCCATAAAAACAGATGCTGGGTAGGAGTTGTACCAAAGAAAACCAATCAAAGCACCGAGAAATGAAGCTATAAAAACAGTCATCTCACCCGAATTGGGTATGTACATTATGTTTAGATAGTTTGAGAAAATAATATTACCCGAAACAAATGTGAAAATCGCTAATGCAAAAACCGAAACCGCAGAAGTTCCTGCAGCCAGACCGTCAATACCGTCAGTTAAATTGGCCCCGTTTGAAACTGCTGTGATTATAAAAATGACGATTGGAATAAAAACCAACCAAGCCCATTTTTCATACCCTTCGCCTGTCCAAGCTAATAATTCGGCATAATCAAATTCATTATTTTTGAAGAAAGGAATTGTAGTAGCAGTTGATTTTTCCTCCATTGAAGCTGGTTTAACAACAGTTTCTGTAGTTTGTTTAAAAATATCAACCTTACCTGTATCGGTTCTAACGGTAACGGCAGGGCTGAAATACAGAACTGACCCAACAATTACTCCTAGTCCAACTTGACCAAATACTTTAAATATACCTTTAAGACCTTGTTTGTCTTTCTTAAAAATCTTAATATAATCGTCAATAAAACCAATAGTTCCCATCCATAAGGTGGTAACTATCAATAAAACAATATAGATATTATGCAGTTTAGCAAAAAGTATCACAGGAACCAAAGTCGCAAATATGATAATGATACCCCCCATTGTTGGTGTACCCGCTTTTTCATTTTGTCCAGCCAACCCCAATTCACGAACTGTTTCCCCCACTTGCTGTCTACTTAAAAAACCAATTATGCGTTTTCCATAAATGGTAGACAATAACAATGATAACATCAATGCCAAGGACGATCTAAAGGTGATGTATTGAAAAACCCCTGTACCAGGAACATCCATTACTTTGTCTAAATATTGAAATAAGTAGTATAGCATATTGTTTTATTTTAACAGTTGATCTAAAATCTCTTTTACATTTTTCATGTCATCAAAATCATGACGTACCCCTTTGATTTCCTGATAGGTTTCATGCCCTTTACCAGCAATCAATATAATATCATTTGGCTGTGCCAATTGACAAGCTGTTTTAATCGCTTGCAGCCTATCCGTAATCGACAAAACTTTTTTGAAATTTTGAGATTGAATCCCTTTTTCCATTTCTTGAATAATGGCTTCCGGCTCTTCGTTTCTAGGATTATCCGAAGTCAAAATTACTTTATCACTTAATTCTGTGGCGATATTGGCCATAACAGGACGTTTTGCAGTATCTCTGTTACCTCCACAACCCACAACTGTTATTAATTGTTCATTATTGGTTCGCACATCGTTAATGGTATTCAAAACATTTTCGAGTGCATCTGGTGTATGAGCATAATCTACTATAGCCGTTATGTTTGTATTGGAAACAATATATTGGAATCGTCCAGAAACACTTTCCAATTCTGACATCAATCGCAGTACTTCCAAACTGTCCAGCCCTAATTCTACAGCCGTCCCATATATTGCCAACAGGTTATAAGCATTAAAAGTTCCAATTAATTTCACCCAAACTTCATTACCATTTATTTTCAACAACAAACCAGACAATTGATTTTCCAGAATTTGTGCTTTATAATCGGCATAAGTTTTTAGAGCATAAGTAAGTTTTTTGGCAGCAGTATTTTGAAGCATTACTTGCCCATTTTTATCGTCGATATTGGTAAGCGCAAAAGCATCACTTGGTAAATGATCGAAAAAAGATTTTTTTACATCTCTATATTCCGCAAACGTCGGATGATAATCTAAATGATCATGGGATAAATTAGTAAATATTCCTCCTCTAAAATGCAAAGCCTCAGTTCGCTTTTGGTGAATACCATGCGAGCTTACCTCCATAAAACAATATTCAACACCAGCATCCACCATTTCCTTGAGGAAAGAATTTATAGTTATAGAATCTGGAGTAGTATGGGTTGCTTTATATTCTACATCATCAACTAAAATCTTCACAGTAGAAAGCAAACCTACTTTAAAATCTGCTTTTTTAAACATTTGATATAACAGAGAAGCAATAGTTGTTTTACCATTCGTTCCTGTAATACCAACCAATTTTAGCTTTTGCGATGGATTACCAAAATAATTGGCAGCCATAAAAGCCAAGGCGGCATTGGTGTCTTTCACACACACATAAGTCACTCCATTTTGCAGACTAGCCGGAAGCGTATCACAAATAACCGCTGTAGCACCAAGTCCAATTGCTTTTTCAATAAAATCATGCCCATCTGAAATAGTCCCTCGAATCGCAATAAAAACGTCATTTTTTTCTACTTTTCTAGAATCAAAATTCAATTGGTTGATAGCAATTTCGGTAGAACCCGTTACAGATTCTATCGCTACTTTATATAATATGTCTTTTAGTATACTCATGATAATTCCAATAGAATTGATGAATTTTTTACAATACTTTGTCCCGCTTGAATGGATTGTTTTTTTACTTTCCCAATTCCAATAGCTTTAACCTTTAAGCCCAAATTCTCCAATAACGCAACTGCATCCATTCCTGACATTCCTTTCACATTTGGAACAGAATTTTGCTTTTTCTGCATTTTTACATAATAGGCATTATAACTGCTCTCTTGTTTTGGATTAGGATTATCTAATTTCTTAATCACATTCGTAGAAGGCGTATCTGTAAATATTTTTTGGGCTATTCTCTTAAAAACTGGCCCAGCAACATCGGCACCATAATAATCATTACCAGAAGTATTAGGTTTATGAACCACTACAATACAGGAATACTTAGGACTATCAGCTGGAAAATAGCCTACAAAAGAAGAAACATAATGTTTATCTTTTCCTCCATTTGCCGCATAATTTGCTTGCGCTGTCCCCGTTTTACCTGCCATAGAAAAATCTTTGGAATACAATTTTGACCCTGTTCCTTTTTTTACCACATTAACCAAAACTGCTCTTACTTTTTTTAACGTTTCAGGAGAACAAATCCTTGGATTCATAACTTCTGTATCGTATTTTTTTATGGTCTTATTCCAAGCTTTGATTTCAGAAACTAATTGTGGTTTTACCATTACTCCATTATTAGCAACAGCATTATAAAAGGTTAAAGTTTGCAAAGGTGTAACCGAAACTCCATATCCGAAAGCCATCCACGGAAGTGAAATGTTAGACCAATTTTTATCTGTCGGTTGCGGAATAACTGGCCTTCCTTCACCCTTAAAAGCCAATCCTAGTCTCTTATTTAAACCATAGGAATTAATATGATTCACAAACTTCGTAGGATTGTTTTTGTAATTATTATAAACGGCTTGAACCATTACTGTATTCGAAGAAACTTCAAATCCTCTAGCCAAAGATATTTTACCATAACCTCCTTCATGAGAGTCTCTTACTTTCCTTCCTGAGTAAATAACAACTCCACCGTGACTATCATATACAGTACTTGTATCCGCAACTTTATCTTCTAAAATCGACATCAAATCAACTAATTTAAAAGTAGACCCTGGCTCATGGGATTCAGCGTAAGCATAATTAGTAGTTTCATAATAACTACCATCGGTTGCTCTTCCTAAATTTGAAATGGCTTTGATATGACCTGTCTTGGTTTCCATAACAACTACGCAACCATGATCTGCTTCGTATTCTTCCAATTGTTTCAACAAAGCATGATGTGCAATATCCTGAATATAAACATCTATCGTTGAGATAACATCATATCCATCTTGTGGTTCTACTTCATTTACATCACGGATAGGTTTCCATTGCCCTTTAGCAATTTTTTGTTTTAATATCTTTCCGTCTTTTCCGTTTAGGTATTTACTATACGCCCACTCGATCCCTTTTCCGTCTGAATATCCTTCAGGCATTTTTCTTTCATAACCAATAGTACGCTCAGCTATGTGGCCAATTGGATGTTCTCTAACTGTTTTTTGCTCAATTATAATTCCGCCCTTATAAGCTCCCAAATTAAATAACGGAAAGCCTTTTATTTTCATATATTCAGTATAACTCAACTTTTGAGCCACCAAAAAATATCTGTTTTTATGCGCTCTCGCTCTTCTTAATTCACTTTGAATTGTACTGCTGGATTTTTTAAGTAACATTCCCAATGAATCAGACAGCAATTTTACATTTTTCTCAAAAACTTCTGTTTTTGGTGCAACAGCATCAAAACGAATTGCATAATTAGGAATTGAGGTTGCCAAAAGGCTTCCATCAGCTGAATAGATATTACCTTTATTTGCAGGAATAACAAAATTTCTAACTGTTCTTTCTTTAGCTAATTCTCGGTAATGATCTCCATCAACCCATTGAATATTAGTTAACTTAACAGCAATAGCAATTGCCATCAAAAAGATGAAAACGGCAACCAAGTAGGTTCTATAGGATATATATTTATCTTCTACTGCCATATTCTTTCTAAGAAATTTTTCTCTTTAGGTTCTTCAACTTCTATTTTAACTGGAGGAACGGTTGATGGGAAAATTTGTTTTTCTTCCATCTTAGCCGAAACCGTAGATTCCATTTTGAGTTTCATCAACTCAGAACGTCTGTCTACAAATTCAGAACGCAACTCTTTTACTTTATTGGTCAATTCAACAATCTTAAATACTTTTTGTTCGTAACGCTGTGTATTGGCAATCATTATTATAGCAAGTAAAATCACAAAGACAATAAAGCGCCAATTTTTGACTGCGTTATCATCTATAAGAAACTGTGCTTTTAATATGTTATAAATTCCACCTTTCATTTTATTACTTTTTCTCAGCAATTCTCAACTTAGCACTTCTGGCTCTATTGTTTATTTTGATTTCTTCGTTATCAGGAACAATTAATTTTCCGATAGTTTTAAAAGGAACCGAAAAATTTCCATAAAAATCGCGCTCAGGCTCTCCTTCGAACATTCCATTTTTTATGAATCTTTTTACCAATCTATCTTCTAATGAATGATAAGAAATCACACTCAATCTTCCTCCTGGTTTCAAAATTTCAAGGGATTGTTCCAAAAACTCTTTCAAAACATCCATTTCTTGATTTACCTCAATACGAATCGCCTGATAGATTTGAGCCAATATTTTATTTCGAACTCTTTCAGGCAAATATTTCGCCAAGACTTCTTTCAATTCATCTGTAGTTTTGATTAATTGATGCTCTCTAGCTTCTATAATTGTTCTGGCCAAAGCTGGTGCATTTTTCAACTCTCCATAATCCAAAAACACTCTTCTCAAGTTGGCATCATCATATTCATTTACTACTCGATAGGCATTCAAATCATTTTTTTGACTCATTCTCATATCCAGTCCGGCATCAAATCGAGTCGAAAAACCTCTTTCAGGCACATCAAACTGATGAGAAGAAACTCCCAAATCTCCCAAAATACCATCGACTTCTTTTATACCATAAAAACGCAAAAACCTTTTTATAAATCTAAAATTTTCGTTAATAAGCGTAAATCTTTCATCAGGCAAAGCATTTGCTAAAGCATCTTCATCTTGGTCAAAGGCAAACAATTTACCATTTGGCCCCAGCCTACTCAATATTTCCTTTGAATGACCACCTCCTCCAAAAGTTACATCCACATAAACTCCGTCTGGGTTTATATTCAAGCCATCTACCGAAGCATGTAGCAATACTGGATTATGATATTCCATTGTCGTCGTCATTTAAATTACCCATTACTTCCTCGGCTAAATCCGCAAAATCAACATCTGCACCGTCTATTGATTTCTCATACAAATCCTTATCCCAAATTTCTACAATATTAACTGCAGAAGAAAAAACCACATCTTTATCAATACTGGCAAAAACCACTAAATCTTTAGGAACCAACAACCTACCCAATGCATCAATTTCTACCACTTTTACACCAGCCGTAAAACGACGGATAAAGTCATTGTTTTTTTTTACGAAACGATTAAGTTTGTTGATTTTTTTCATCATCAAGTCCCACTCTTCCATAGGATACAATTCCAAACAGGGCTGAAATACAGAACGCTTCAAAACAAAACCGTTTTGAAGCGAGGAAGCCAATTGCTTTTTTAAGGGGGAAGGTAATAAAACCCGTCCTTTTGCATCGACTTTACACTCATATGTTCCTATAATTGTGTCCAAGTGAATAGTGTTAATTGTATAAAGCAAAAATATATAAAATTTTACCACAATTTACCACTATATACCACTTTGTTAATAAGTTTAACCACTTTTACTCGAAAACGCTTAGTTTATAGACAATCAGAACGTTAGCCAATACACCGATTATTTGTAAGAAAGATTGTGTTTTGTTTAAAAGCCTGCATTTTTGATTATCAAAACACACTCTTAAAAGCCTAAAAAATCCATCAATTATTAGTTAAAAAACTAACGAAATACCCAGTCAAAACCTTTCTTTTCAGGAGAGACAATAAAAGGTTAAAAAATAGCCACTAAAATTCTTTTTAATTTTATAAACCCTATATTTGTGAAAAATTGAAAATTGTCATTTAAAACATGGAAAAATACTATAAAAAAGAAGGCAAATACGGATATTACGAAGCAGGAGAAGGAATTCCGATTGTCATCTTACATGGTTTAATGGGGGGACTTAGCAATTTTGACGCTGTGGCTAGTTACTTTTCTAACAAAGGGTACAGAATCATCATCCCCGATTTACCTATTTACACTCAAAACATATTAAAAACAAACGTGAAGAGTTTTGCTGTCTATGTAAAAAACTTCATTACTTACAAAAAATTAGACAGAGTCATTCTTTTAGGGAATTCACTTGGAGGACATATTGCATTATATCATACTAAAATGTTTCCTGAAAAAGTATCAGGACTGGTAATTACCGGAAGTTCTGGACTATACGAAAGCGCCATGGGAGACAGTTATCCAAAAAGAGGCGACTACGAATACATTAAGAAAAAAGCCGAAGATGTATTTTACGACCCAAAAATTGCAACACCAGAACTCATTGACGAAGTATATGCCACAGTAAATGATCGTATAAAATTAATCAAGACCTTGACTATTGCCAAAAGTGCCATTCGTCATAATATGGCCAAAGATTTACCAAAAATGCATGTGCAAACCTGTATTATTTGGGGAAAAAACGATCAAGTTACCCCTCCCGATGTAGCGGATGAATTCCACAGGTTATTACCTAATTCCACTTTGTACTGGATTGACAAATGTGGTCATGCAGCCATGATGGAACAACCAGAAGAATTTAACAAGCATCTTGAAGACTGGCTTACCCACACTCATCTTAGAGAACACTAATCGAAAAGGAGAATTTTACACTCAAAATCATGAAAATTAATACTGCCGAATTCGTAATAAGTAACTCAGATGTAAGCAAATGTCCAAAGGACTTTTTGCCGGAATATGCTTTTATTGGTCGTTCCAATGTAGGAAAGTCATCATTAATCAATATGTTGACCAATCAAAAAAAATTGGCCAAAACATCTGGAAGACCCGGAAAAACACAACTAATCAATCACTTTCTGATTAATAACAATTGGTTTCTTGTAGATTTACCTGGTTATGGTTATGCCAAAGTTTCCAAAAAAACAAAATCCATATTTCAAGAATTCATCACCGATTATTTCGAGACAAGAGAGCAGTTAGTTTGTGCTTTTGTTTTAATTGACATCCGTCATGAAGCACAGACAATCGATATTGAATTCATGTCGTACATGGGAGAAAGTGAAATTCCATTTTGCATTATTTTCACTAAGGCCGATAAAATCAGTAAAGTCAAAATAGATTCCCATATTGCAGCTTACAAAAAACAAATGTTTGCCAATAACTGGGCTGAAATGCCAAAATACTTTGTCACTTCGGCAACAGAATCAACAGGTAAAGAAGAATTATTAGGATATATAGACGAAGTAAATCAAGAAGTATTCAAAAATAATTCGGAGTTTTAAAACCTTTGTACTTAGAAAAAATAAATCCCAAATCTGAAATTAAAAATTCAGTTTTGGGATTTTTTCTGACTTGTCTACAATGAACTATTTTTTTAATTCTAGTTTCTCTGCAAAATAATCACAGAAGTCCAACATTGTATCTGACATTTTCTCATCATTTGTGGCTCTTTTGAAAGTATCCGCCATAGCCACTAATGTTTGATGAAAGAAAATTTTCATTTCATCAACAGGCATTTCTTTAGTCCACAAATCGATGCGCATGCTTTCCTTGGCTTTGCTATCCCAAACATTAAGCATGATTGCTTTTGATTCTGATAGCTCCACTCCTCCATCCTTTGCAGTCCAAAAAAGCTTTTCCGGAACGCGGTTTTCATCCAATTCGACTAAAAATTTAATTTCTGAGGTATTTTTATTTGACATTATTTCTTGGGTTTGTATTTTGATTTTTCGAAAATTTCTTTGGCATCCGTTTTTAATAACTGATCTACCGTAACATCATTATTTATCATAAAAGACCTAACAATTTGCCAACCTATCCAAGAACCTACTTGCCCTGGAGAATCATTATCTATTTCTAAATAAAATTTTGAAAAAGGAGCTGGATCAATAAAACGAGAGGTCAATTTTTGTTCATCACTAAAAAGCATTTCTCTTTCAATAAAATAGCGCCATATATAACTTTCATTTTCTTGGCACCAAACAATTTGCTCTGGAGTGTATCCCATTTTTTCGGCATCGCTGTATTCCGGAAGCAAAAGATCCTTTAAATAGAGTTGCTTTCCAAAATAAATCATTTGAGACAACAAATTTTTATCCGTTGGAGGAGCAATTTTTCCTAATGAAAAACTCTTCACTACATCTGGCATCATTTGTCTTTCTTCAAAATTTTGCTTCAGATATTTCGGAAAAGTATAAAACTTATGCTCTTTTCCCAAATACAATTCTAATGAAATTATAATCAACGAATCTGCATAAATTGCTTTATTCGCATAATCCATATCCGAAATTAGCGTAATCAGTTTAGGCGTTTTAGTCTTAGGAAAATAATATTTCATATGCTGAACCAAAGTTTCCACCTCATTTTGTATTCCATCAGTTGAGGCATACTTTTTCTCTACTTCCGTGTATACTTCTCTCCAAATTGGAGCCGTCATTTTATTTATCCAAACGCTATCATTAATAGCTGGTGAGAAAAAATAAGGATATTGCTTTTTTAATTTTGCAAGATCGTTTGGAGAAGTTTCAAAGAACTGCTTATCAAAACGTTCCACTTTAATTTTATCCACTGTTGTTTCTTCAATAGCTTTTTCAACTTTACTTTTTTGGTCACAAGACAACAAAAGTAAACTGCAAACTATCGTTAAGAGAAATAATTTCATGTTATTTTATTTATTTATCAGTTTCTCGACTGGTTTAAAGAATAATTCATAAATCTTCATAGGATTTTTCAACCTAAACCAAACATCCTCTATCTAATTGTATAATTTTATTTAAATTTGTTTCAAAAGGAATTCCGAAAAACAATACACATATTTTTTTTGCAAATATACATCCCTGCTTTTTAAAACTTAAACTATTATGACTAAAAAAAGAACCCTCCAAATCGAAAAAGTAAACACTCATATCGTAGAATGGCTAAAAAGCTATGCTGAAAATTCAAAAGTTAATGGATTTGTAATTGGAATATCCGGCGGAGTAGATTCAGCAGTAACCTCAACACTCTGTGCCCAAACAGGTTTAAAAGTATTGTGTGTTGAAATGCCAATTCATCAGGCGCATAGCCATGTTACTCGTGGACGCGAACATATTGAACAATTAAAAAAACAATATTCAAATGTAAGCAGTATTGAAGCGGACTTGACTTCGGTTTTTGAAGATTTCAAAAAGCAGGTTCCAGAAACAAGTGATGAACACAAACTTCATTTGTCGCTTGCCAATACCCGTTCCCGACTAAGAATGACGACTTTATATTATTTTGCAGGTATTCACGGATTATTGGTCGCTGGAACTGGAAACAAAGTAGAAGATTTTGGTGTTGGGTTCTTTACCAAATATGGTGATGGTGGAGTCGATTTGAGTCCGATTGCTGATTTAATGAAATCCGAAGTCTATGAACTAGGTGCTTATCTAAAAATCCCGAATTCAATTTTAAATGCAGCTCCTACCGATGGATTATTTGGAGACGAACGAACAGATGAAGACCAAATAGGAGCGAGTTATGATGAATTGGAATGGGCAATGCTTCTAACTGAGTCAGAAATAACCACAAACACTTTTTCTGAACGTGAAAAAGAAGTTTTAAAAATTTATAAAAAACTCAATCAAAACAATCAACACAAAATGAATCCGATACCAGTTTGTACAATAAACTGTTAAAAAAAAATAATTTGTCCGAAAAATTAGACTTATATGAAAATATTTTTTTAATTTTATATCTTCAAAAACAATCCTAAAACTAAATACCATGATTAAAGTTTGTTTAGCAGATAACTATCCTGTAGTACATTTTGGAATAAAATCGTACTTCAAAGACCATTCGGACATTTCCATCGTTGCTAACGTTGGCAATTTTGCAATGGTAAAAGACATCCTTCTTACCAAAGAAATAGATGTGCTTGTATTGGACCTAGAACTTGAAGGCCTATCAAGTATTTTCGAAATCAAATCGGTTTTGAAAAATTTTCCAAAAACAAAAATTATTTTTTACAGCGGTCTTTCAGAACAGATTTACGCTCCAAATGCTATTAAAGCAGGAGTTTCTGGATTTGTTCACAAAACTGAAAAACTGGAAACTTTAGGTCAATCGATCATCAAAGTAAATCAAGGCAAAATCATCATGAATGAAGCTGTCATGAAAAACATTGCTTTGATTGCAAAACAAAGTAAAAGCGAGCGTTTGTACAGAAAACTTTCCAATCGTGAAGTTGAAGTATTGCGTTATTTAAGCGACGGTAAGAAAAACCACGAAATCGCTGAGATTTTATCGCTCAACGAAAAAACAATCAGTACTTATAAATTACGATTGTTAACTAAATTAAATGTTACGAATCTAGTAGATTTAGTAAATAAAGCTAAAACTTTAGAAATCGTTTAACTGTATCGCGACATGACTCTTCCTAGTTTTTTCGAAAAGGAATTAATTAGTTTGTAGTAGTCCATTGCCATAGACATAGACTCTGTATTATCTGAACCTGGTTCATTTGATACAGAGTTTTTTAATTCCTCTATAATTTTGTCTACCAAGTACCAACGCATCGTCAAAATAGTTTCGGATACATATTGACTAATAGTCTCGTTTTTGGTTTTAGGAATAATGTTCTGTCCTTCCCAATTGTGCAATACCAAACGCTCATCTTCCATTAATATATCGGTCACTTCTTGAGCAAAATCGGAATTTAAATGCATTAAATATTTTTCAAATTCTAAATTTTCATTCTGCAGAAAATATTGGATTAAGTCATTGAAAATATCACGGAATAAAGGATTGGCAAGTTCCACCTCATCTTCCTGCAAACTAAGATAAATCCTTTGATAAACTTTATACTCTTTCTTTTCGGTTACATTTTCGATTTCACCCGATTCATTTGTTCTGAGGTAAACATCTTCAAATTCTTCTGTTTTGTTACCATACAACAAAAGAATCTCAATTATTTTGCGCTCCAAACGATACAATACATCCACTTTTGCAGCTTGAACAGGATTTTCATTTTTTACAATTTCAAAAGCTTTTTGTTCCTGTTTTGCTTTTTTCCCTACTTCGGTAACATCCTTTTGAACCAATTGTGCCAAAGTGCTTGTCAAAACCTGCTCGGAAATATCCATTATTCTGGAACATTCCTGAATGTAAATCTCGCGCTGGATTCTATCCGGAATTTTTGAAATACTGGCAACCATATCCCGAATCAAATCGGCTTTCTTAACGGGATCATTTTTGGCATCATTCATCAAAAGGGATGCTTTGAACTGAATAAAATCCTTGGCATTATTTTCTAAATAGGCAACTAAATCTTCATAGGACGTTTTTCTGGCAAAACTATCAGGATCTTCTCCATCAGGAAATGCACAAACTTTTACGTTCATTCCTTCCTCAAGAATCAAATCGATTCCGCGAACAGAAGCGCGAAGTCCCGCAGCATCACCATCAAACAGAACAGTAATATTTTTAGTAAGTCTATTAATTAATCGAATTTGATCTGGAGTAAGCGCAGTTCCCGAGGAAGCAACAACATTTTCAATTCCCGCTTGATTAAACTGAATAACATCAGTGTAGCCTTCAACCAAAAAACAATTATTAAGTTTTGCTATTGATTGTTTGGCTTGAAAAATACCATACAGTACTTTACTTTTATGGTAAAGATCACTCTCTGGCGAGTTTAAATATTTGGCAGCTTTCTTGTCATTGGTCAAAATCCGACCTCCGAAACCAAGCACCCTTCCAGACATACTCTGAATAGGAAACATCACCCTGCCTTTGAATCGGTCAAAAGGGCGATCTTCCCTAGCAATGGTCAATCCTGTACTTTCCAAAAATTCCATTTTATAGCCTTTTCCTAGAGCTTCTTTTGTAAAAGCATCCCAAGTTTCAGGAGAATATCCCAAGGCAAATTTCTTGATGGTCTCATTGGTAAAACCACGTTCTTTAAAATATGAGAGTCCAATAGCCTTTCCTTCTTCAGAATTTAAAAGTGTAGTATGAAAATAGGTCTTGGCAAATTCAGAAACCAAATACATACTTTCGCGAACATCAGTATTTAATTTTTCTTCTTCTGATTGTTCCGTCTCTTCAATCTCAATATTGTATTTTTTAGCTAAATACCGAATGGCTTCCGGATACGTAAAATGCGAGTGTTCCATTAGGAAAGCAACGGAGTTCCCACCTTTGCCAGAGCTAAAATCTTTCCAAATTCCTTTTGCTGGCGAAACCATAAAGGAAGGGGAACGCTCATCCGAAAACGGACTCAGCCCTTTGAAATTACTTCCCGCTCTTTTTAACTGTACAAAATCTCCAATAACCTCCTCTACTCGAGCGGTTTCAAAAACAGTATCTATCGTTGCTTGTGATATCAATTTATTTTTAAGTTGCTAAGTTACTAAGTCGCTAAGTTACTAAGTTTTTGAAAATATTAACCCTTTCAGAGTTTGAAACTCAGAAAGGGTTCTTAAAAAACTAACTATAACTTTTTTAATTAAAATCGAAACGAAGTCCTAACGAAATATTATTTTGATCAACAGCATTGTTTTCAAATAAAGGCTGCAAATCATATTTTAAATATATACTGGTTGCTTTATAACCTACGTATGTGCTAAGACCATAATTGAAATCATTTACATTATAATTGCCTTCCGTTTTTTGCTCCACATCATTCCCAACAGCATCATCATAACAAAGAATTTGTTTGGATTTCACCCTAAATCCAGCATATCCCCCCAAACCAACTCGCATGCTTTTATGGGTTCTAAAATAATTAGCATCATCCCGTATTTCTTTCTTAGTAAAATCAAATTCCAGATGCAAAGGCACCATGATATACACATTTCTAAATCTGGATTCATCTAAATGCACTGAACTGGTTACCAAATCGGTTTGCGCACCGTTTTTCACAAAGTAACGATCATCAGTTGCGCGCAGATTATTATACATCAAAGACATTCCGTACTTAAAATGCAATAGATTATCTTCTTTTAGAATTCTTGTATTGTAGGTCAATCCCCATTCATAAAAGTGAGATTTCCAATATTTAAAATCCGAATTGGCAACTTGCCTGTCTGTAACCAAATTATTTGCCCCAAGAGCAAATACAAACTGGGAAGTAGTTCTTTTTTCTCCATTACTACACTTATCGTGGTGAGAGAAATAATCTTTACTAAAATGAATCGTAATCGTTTTGGAAGTATCTACGACTTTTATTTTTCCATCCACTTTATCCTGAACCAAAACATGTAGTTCTTCCTCCAGCTTAGCTACTTTCTCTTCTATTGTTTTCGCACGCGCTTCGGCCAAAGCTTTCTTTTTTTCATCAGCTTCTTCATTCGTGATTTTGCCTTGGGCTAATTGTTCATTAACTGCTTCGACTTCTACTTTCAATTCATTTTTTTCTTCTTTTACAATGGTTTCTATCCTCGAAGCGATGTCTTTTGCCTTGCCTTCAAATGATTCTTGAGCTCTCATTTTACTTCCGAAAAGGCATACGAATACTACTAAGTAAATTTTAAAATTCCTCATGTTTGTTTGTTTTTAAATGTGATTGATGATTTATTCTGAATTTCGATTGCTCAAAGCCAATTTCACTGCTTTAAAATTTTGATTTACAGTTTTAATTGCTTTTTCTCTAAAAGTAAGATCTAGTTCACCATCGACTTGAGTAAGCAATTCGTTCGAATTAACTTTAACATTCGATTTGGCTACCGCAGAACTCTTTCTTGGAGAGGCATTATCTACCGATGCTAATAGCTCGTCAGCATTAACATACTTTGGTTTTGTTGGAACTACTTTCTGTTCCGCTTCTTGATTGATGATTACTATTTGTTGTTCTTGAACAATTTCTTTTTCTGCAACTTGAATTCCTGAATTTGACAAAACACTGTCAGAACCAACTTTCGATTTTGTTTCTGTTGATGCTAATTGCTTTTCAATATTTTTTGTTGCTTCAACTCTTTTAGGCAAATTTATTTTTTCTGGCACAGTTTTTATTTCAGGAATAACTTTCGATTCATTAACTACAATTTTATCCTTATTAATAACAGTCTCATTTTTATTTTGATTAAAATACAAAGTACCTATTAGCAAAAAACCTAGAATACTGGCAGCAATATACATCCACTTAAAGCTGCGTTTTGGTTTTTCGGCAACAGTAAGCATAGCATCTAACCTATCCCAAGAAGCTTTTGAGGGGGTAATCTCCCTTGCATTAATCTTTTCTTTAAATTGATTTTCTATAACACTCTTTTTCATCCTATTATTTTTTACTCAAGAATACTTCTCTTTATTTTTCAAAATATTTATTTGATTTTTCAAAATTCTTCGAGCATGTGCAAATTGGGATTTGGAAGTACCTTCATTAATTCCCAACATACTTGCTATTTCTTTGTGCTTATACCCTTCTATAACAAATAAATTAAAGATGATTTTATAACCATCCGGCAAACTGTCTATCAAACTTTGAATATCTTCTATAGAAAACTGAATATCGGCTTCACTATCCACTTCTTCAAAACCTACGGAATCTTCTATAAAATGAACCTTTTTTTGAACCCTGATAAATGAAATACATTCATTAATCATCGTTCTCCTAATCCAGCCTTCAAAACTTCCTTTGTTTTCAAATCGTCCTAAGTTGACAAACACTTTCATGAAAGCAGTAATCATTACATCTTCGGCCAATTGCAAGTCTTTTATATACTGCCGGCAAACACTTAACATTTTTGACGAATATTTGGAATAAATACATTGTTGTGCCTGTCGGTTGTTTTTGACAGCCAAAGCAATTATTTCATTTTCTTCCTGATGTAAATTAATTACTTTCAAAGTGGTTTAAAAAAGTGGTTCTATATGTATAGACGAGAATTAATGCAAAAAGGTTGCATGGGTTTAAAAAAAAATATCAATTTCAAAAATCAATGACAATAACAATGTAAAAATCAATAGCAATTACTTTTGAAATTGCCATTGATTTTTGAAATTGATATTGATATTGAAAACTATTTCTTTCTTTCGATAACGTAATTCACCATCAGAATAAGTGCTGCTTTATAATCGGATTCTGGATAATCGTTCAGCAGTTGTAGTGCTTCTTGCTGAAATTCCACCATTTTATTTTCGGCATAAGTCAAACCATGATTGTCTTTTACAAAAGCAATCACTTCTTTGACTCTTTTTTTATCCTTATTGTGGTTTTTTATAGAGTTGATAAGCCAACTTTTCTCTTTTGAAGTACAATTATTAAGAACATGAATTAATGGCAAAGTCATTTTTTGCTCTTTGATGTCGATTCCTGTTGGTTTTCCAATAGCTTCTTCAGAATAATCGAATAAATCATCTTTGATTTGGAAAGCCATTCCGATGAGTTCTCCAAACTTTCTCATGTTCTCAACCTGAATCTCATCCTCGACAACCGATCTAGCACCAAGAGCACAACAGGCTGCAATAAGTGTAGCCGTCTTTTTTCGGATAATTTCGTAATAAACAGCTTCGGTAATATCGAGCCTTCTGGCTTTTTCTATTTGAAGTAATTCACCTTCGCTCATCTCTCGAACAGCAACAGAAATAATTTTGAGTAAATCAAAGTCTCCATGATCGATAGAAAGTAACAATCCTTTGGACAACAAATAATCCCCTACCAAAACAGCAATTTTATTTTTCCAAAGCGCATTAATGGAGAAAAAACCTCTGCGACGATTACTATCATCCACCACATCGTCATGAACCAATGTTGCCGTATGAATTAATTCAATTACACAAGCTCCTCTATAAGTTCGCTCGTTGACAGAACCTTTGGATACCATTTTGGCCATCAAGAAAACAAACATAGGTCGCATTTGCTTTCCTTTTCTGTTGACAATATAGTACGTAATGCGATTTAAAAGTGCCACTTTGGAGGTCATTGATTCATAGAACTTTTTTTCAAAAAGTTCCATTTCGTAAACTATTGGCTGCTTTATTTGTGTAGTAATATTCATTTAGATGTCAAATATACTATTTTAAATAAAAAAACGTTAGTCATAATATGTTAAGTGTAAATAATTATTTTGTGATTTTATATTAGTAATTATATTCATTGATTCTTTTACGCTATAAGTTTCTTGCAAAACGGTTTTAAGTATGATTATAACTTTATAAAAAATAGTGTTTTATAGTAACTCCATTACTGGAACACAAATAACATTACTCAAAAAAATCCTGAAAATATTGATTCCCCTTAAAAGGAATTATTCTTTTATTATTTTCAAAAAGAAAATAAAGTCTTTAGACTGAATTTCTTTTTTGAAAATTAAACATCTTATAATAAACCTTAAATCTATTAATTATGAAAACAAAGATTTTTTTCATTGCTTCGTTCATAGCAATAGCCTTATTTATTAGTTGTGACAATTCAAACAATAGTTCTGATAACACGAATCCAACTTCTCCAACCAGCCAGATAGCTGTAGACAACAAAATTGACGCTTCCATTGAAGACGTTTCAAATATAGCGGAAGATCAATTTTCTATGAAACAAAGCGGTACAGCTAAGTCATCTGAAACGGTAAAAAGTTTTTTGCCAGCCTGTGCTGTTACAACATGGACATATGTAGACGGAACATTTACTGGCACAATTGATTTTGGAACTGAAGGCTGTACTCTTGAAAACGGAAATGTATTAAAAGGAAAAATCACTCTTTCTTTCTCAGGAAATTTCATGACTCCAGAGCAAACGATTACTTATTCCTTTGATCAATTTTATCACAACGGCAACAAAATTCAAGGTAGCAAAACCATTATAAGAACTCTCAAAAGCACCGAATTACTTGCAGCAGTGCATCCTGTATTCACTTGTACCGTTGACATGACTATAACTTTTGAAGATGGATCTGTTTATACTAGAACAGGAAATAGAATAAAAGAAATGGTCGAAGGTTATGACACAAAAGGCAATTGGAGTGATAATGTTTTCTTGGTAACGGGAAGTGAAACCACAGCCTGGCCAAATGGAGACACTAGTTCAAGTACTATTAAAACACCGTTACGTTATGAAATGGCCTGCAAAAAACCATTCCCTGTTTCTGGTACTGTTTCAAAAGTTAAAAATGGCGTTGAAACATTGGTCGATTATGGAACTGGAGAATGCGACAATCTAGCCTCTGTTACTACTGGAGGTGTGACTACTACTATAGAATTAAAAAAATAAAACAACAACTTTCTTAAAAGAAAAAAAGCATTAAAATGAGCCTAACTGTTCTTTTTAATGCTTTTTTTATTTCTCTTAGTTTGATATTTAAGCTTCTTTATTGGCTAATTGCCCACAAGCTGCATCAATATCCTTTCCACGGCTTCTTCTTACTTTTACCACAATTCCAGTGTTCTCAAGTGCTTTTATATAGGCATTTATAGATTCTTCGGAAGCTTGTTGAAATTCCCCATCATCAATTGGATTGTATTCAATCAAGTTTACTTTACAAGGGACATATTTACAGAATTTCACCAGGGCATCTATCGAAGCTTTATCATCATTAATTCCTTTCCAAACCACATATTCATAGGATACTTTGCACTTTGTTTTTCGATACCAATATTCAAGTGATTCTCTTAGATCTGCCAAAGGGAAATTTTCACTAAAAGGCATGATACGGGATCGGATTTCATCAATAGCGGAGTGCAATGAAACCGCCAATTTGAATTTCACATCATCATCTGCCAATTTCTTAATCATTTTGGGAATCCCTGAAGTAGAAACCATAATACGTTTTGGAGACATTCCCAGTCCTTCTGGAGAAGTGATCATTTCAATCGCTTTCAAAACATTATTATAATTCATAAGTGGCTCACCCATTCCCATAAAAACAATATTCGAAAGTGGATGATTGTGATACAGCCTGCTTTCTCTATCAATCGCAATTACTTGATCGTAAATTTCGGCCGGTTCCAGATTACGCATACGTTTCAATCTTGCAGTAGCACAAAAATTACAATCCAGACTACACCCCACTTGACTCGACACACAAGCAGTTGTTCTGGTTTGCGTTGGAATCAAAACACTTTCTACTACCAATCCATCATGCAACCTAACCGCATTTTTAACAGTTCCGTCTTCACTTCGTTGCATCGTATCCACTTTGATGTGATTGATAACAAAATTATCTTCCAGCATGGCACGAGTGCTCTTGGCGACATTAGTCATATCCTCAAAGCTATGCGCACCTTTACTCCACAACCATTCGTAGACTTGATTGCCTCGAAAAGCTTTATCACCATTGGTTACAAAAAAATCTCTTAGTTGGTCTTTGGATAGTGCCCGTATGTCTTTTTTCTCAATTTGCATGGTGCAAATTTAATGACAATTTGTTGATAGTACAATTTTAAATAAATGACACTCAAATAATATTCATTTTAACGAATACTTTCAGCTTTTAAAAACTCAATATTATCTTCTGCAACTACATCAAAAAAAAATATTCATTCAATTTAAACAAATCCATTTCATTCTTTACTAAAGACATCTAAAAAACAAGTTTCTGAATTATTTAAAAATGTTAAAATCACATTTTTTCATCGCATTAACAAATAAATTGGAGGAAATACAGTATTTTTTAGGTGCAAAATTTCAAAAAAGCAAATAAAAATAAAACTATATAAAGGAGAAAATCATCCTTTATAACAACCTTACAAAAAGACCCTTAAGTCCCATACACAAAGGCATTTAGCTATTTTTATATTAAATAAACTTTACGAAAAATAGCAGCAAAAAACGATATAGTTAACAATTTAATCATATTGTTAAATAAAATACAGTTTTTATATTTTTCTTAACATGATTTATATCATATTCCCATTTTGACTTCCGTCCTAAATTTGTACCAGTTAAGCAAGTAAAAAAGATTTTAAATGAAAAATTAGAACGAAATCTTACTGCTCTAACTAAAGTTTAATTACAATCAATTTAAATAAAAAGTCATGAATTTAAAAATTAAAACAATTATCACCTCAATGGTTTTGTTTACAATGACCTTAACTGTAAACGCACAAAAAGCCTACAATTTAGATGCAAAAACAAATTTTTCTGTATTCGGCACCTCTACATTGCATGATTGGGAAATGAAATCACCTTCAAGAACAGGAACAGCCAATCTTACGGTAACCGATTCAAAAATAACTGACATTAATAGTATTGACATTACTCTTCCTGCTGAAAGCATTAAAAGCGAAAAAAAGAGCATGGATAAGGTAGCTTACGAAACTTTAAAAACAGACAAATTCAAAAACATTAAATATGTTTTAAAATCCGCTGACAAAGTAAACGAAACTACTTGGAACCTTACCGGTACCTATACCATCGCAGGAGTTTCTAAAGTCCTAAAAACACAAGTAAAAACCACAGTAACAAATGGAGTAGTAAACATACAAGGATCCAATAAAATAACATTCACCGAGTTTGGCATGAAATCTCCTACGGCCATGTTTGGAGCAATAAAAACAGGAGAAGACTTAACAATAAAATTCAATTTAAACTTTAACTAAATACCATAATCATGAGAAGAATTTATTTCTTAGCAGTAGGGCTATTATCAATGGCCGCTGCAAACGCTCAAGTATCATTTGGGCAAATGCAAAATCAAATTTCAAGAAGCAAAGATGGAATTAACGTTTTTGACGTACAAAAAGACGACAAGGAATTCAAAGGACTAAGTGTTGACTTAGGAGGCGCATTCAATATGGATTTCCAAGCAATAAATTCGTTCAATGATCAACCAGCAAATTTTCCTGCACCTTCAAAAATTACTGGATATCGATTAATGAATACTGAAAATAATTTCGTTCTTCCTGCTGCCGATATGACTATTGGAGCTCAATTGTTTGATGGTGTAAGAGTAAATTTAGATATTTATTTAGCTTCAAGACACCACAATGACACTTATGCAAGAGGTGGATATTTACAAATTGACAAGCTAGACTTCATCAAAAAAGACTTTTTGGCTGATATAATGAAATACGCAACCATTAAAATCGGACAAATGGAGAACAACTATGGTGATGCTCACTTTAAAAGTTCAGACAACGGTAGCACGCTTAGAAATGCATTCGTTGGAAATAATATCATGAATGCATTCACTACTGAGATGGGTATCGAAGTATATTACAACAGAAACGGATGGGTAAGCATGTTAGGTGCCACAAATGGAAATTTAAATCAAAGTACTCAAGAAGTGGCTTATCCTACTCTTTCTCCTGCTACTCCAGATGCAAATACAGCTGTTAGCCCAACAATCTTGGCCAAATTTGGTTATGACAAACAACTCAACGAAGATTTGAGAGTAAGACTTACAGGTTCTTACTACCATAATGCAAACTTGGGTAATTCAAACTTATATGCTTCTTCTAGATCAGGATTTGGTTTTTGGGGTGTATTGAACAATAACGCTTATAAAAATAACGGTGTTGATGTTGCTAGTAATTTTAATTCAACTTCCACTCCGGAAGCAACTTTCAACCCTAATTTCAAAAACTGGGCTACTTCCTATATGATTAACCCATTTGTAAAATACAAAGGTTTTGAATTCTTTGGAACTATCGAATTAGCTTCAGGAGGAGATAAAGCAGGGGTCGACAACAAACGTACTGCTGACCAATATGCCGGAGACATTGTTTACAGATTTGGAAAAACTGAACAATTCTATATCGCCGGAAAATACAATACAGTATCTGGAAAAATATCTAATGCTGATGCCAAAAAAGTTACTGTAGACAGATTTGAATCAAGTATTGGTTGGTTCATGACTAGAAACATAGTGGCAAAATTAGATTATGTAAGTCAAAACTACAGAAATTATACACAATTTGTAGGAAACGTGCCTACTGGAAATGCCAACAATTTTTATGGTGGTAAATTCAACGGTCTTGTATTTGAAGCAGCAATTTCATTCTAATATGTTTCAAAGGTTATCATTAATAGTTATGGGTTTGGCACTTTTCTTCATACTTGGAAGTGCTAAACCCATTTCTTTATTAATTGACTCCAATATTATCATCATTGAAAGACTGGAAATAGAAATCGTAGGAAATTCGACTGTTGGCCGATACAATTGTTCCAACTCCCTTGCATACAGAGACACCATTTATTTAAACTCAAACACTAAAAACAGTTTAAAGTCTGAGATCTCAATGAACAATTTTGAATGTGGAAACAGAATTATGAACAAAGACGTAAAAAGTACTGTTAAAGCAACTAAATTTCCCAAAAGTACCGTCACCATTACCAATATAAAACCTTTTGGAGCCAATTACAAATGCAGTTTGACTTTTCGCATAACTGACAAAACCCTTTCATACCAGAACATGGTTTTAAAAACCACAAAAGAATCACTTGAAGGTGTTGTAGCAGTAAATTTTTCAGACATTGCTCTTGAACCACCAACAAAAATGGGAGGCCTCATAAAAGTAAAAGATGAATTCGTGATTCATTTCAACTTGTACAAACAATAATTCCATTACTTCCTTCATCCCAGTTCCTAATTAAAACAATTGTTTTTATTAGGATTTTTTATTTTATAATGGGTTCTAAAAACCTTCCCAATACTTTTTAAAAAATAAAACTTCGAACTGTAGACTATCTCTTAACGTTGTACGATGACACTTTCTTCTGCATCGGGGTTAACAAATTTCATCACATTTCTAAAATCCTCAAAAAAAGAAGCTCTGGGAAATTTTATTAAAAAAATTCATGAAAGACATTGACTAAAAAACTTTAATTACATAAACAATTTTTAAGAGCATTTTTCAGAAAGCCAAAGTTTTTTTCCGTTACTTGGCCAGAACTTAATCTCAATTTCTAATAGAGCACAAAAAAACAAAATCGTTAAAACAATAAAAATCAAGCAACTAATTTAATGCCATATGTTTTTTATAACTTTTGTTTTATTAAATTTGTCATAATCCAAAACTAAAAACATACTTTCTGGATTAATTTAGTTAAAATAATACTCTTACCAAAAAAGAGTTTTGGTAGGTTTTGATAAAAGGCAGAAATAAAAAAATTATGTTAAATAGTCCCAAAAACAACATAATTATATTTTAACAAAAAAAAACACTTACATTTTCATTTTTCTTTAAATAGAGCAAAAATTATTATTTTCAAAAAAAAGACATAATTATCGTTTGAAGAATCAACATTTATAAAATTACAGCTTTTACATTTTATATTAACAAGAATAATAATAACATTGTATTTGAAATTAATTTTATCTCACACATTTTATCTAATAATCTCAGTTAATCTAATGCTTTCAAGACGAATTAATTAAAAACTAAAAATATTTTTCAAACACGATTACTAACTAATTTTCACAAAAGTCATGAAAACAATTCTTAAAAAAATTTCTACAACCTTGACATTATTTATGATTGTAATGTCCGCAAATGCCCAAAAGAATTATACGTTGGATGCTAAAACAAATTTTTCGGTATTTGGAACCTCAACATTGCATGATTGGGAAATGAAATCAGCTTCAAAAACTGGAACCGCAAATTTAACCGTCGCTAACTCAAAACTAACAGCCATCACCAGCATTGACATAACCCTACCCGTAGAGACGATAAAAAGCGAGAAAACCAAAATGGATAAAATTGCCTATGAAACTTTAAAATCAGACAAAAACAAAAACATCAAATATGTTTTAAAATCTGCTGAAAAAGTAAATGAAACAACTTGGAACTTAACAGGGACTTACACTATAGCCGGTGTGAGTAAAGAACATAAAACCCAAGTTAAAACATCAGTTACCAATGGAATTGTTAATTTACAAGGATCAAACAAAATAACTTTCAAAGAGTTTGGTATGAAATCCCCAACTGCTATGCTTGGCACAATAAAAACTGGAGAAGATTTGACAATAAAATTCAACATTAACTTTAAATAAAAGACTATGAGAAAAATTATCTTTTTTGCAGCCGGTATATTTTCCCTGACCGCCGTTAATGCGCAGGTTTCTTTTAGAAAAATGCAAAACATGATTCCTCGGAGCAAAGAGGGATTGAACGTATTTGATGTCAAGAAAGATGACGTTCCTTATGACGGTATGAGTGTAGATCTAGGTGGTGCTTTTGCTATGCAATTTCAAGGACTAAAATCCTTTAACGACCAACAAGAAGGCACATATCCAGCTCCCAATGGGGCTTTGATTTCTGGAAATGCCGGAACTACGGGTTACAGATTAAACGGTTTAGAAAATAACTTCAATTTACCTGCAGCCAATTTGACTTTTGGAGCTCAATTAGCTGATGGAGTACGTGTAAATTTAGATGTCTACCTTGCATCCAGACACCATAACGAAACTTGGGTAAAAGGTGGCTATTTACAAATTGACAAATTGGATTTCATCAAGAAAGGGTTATTGGAAGATTTAATGAAATACACCTGCATAAAAATCGGTCAAATGGAGAATAACTACGGTGATTCCCACTTTAGAAGAACTGACAATGGTAATGCTCTCTTGAATCCTTTTATTGAAGCCAATATCATGGATTCCTTTCAAACGGATATGGGAATGGAAGTATACTACATCAGGGACGGTTTGGTAAGTATGTTGGGAGTTACAAATGGCAAATTAAACCAAGGTGTTGCCGAGTTTATTCCAGGTTCTGCAACTCCAACTGCTCCAGATCCAAACACTACGGTAAGTCCAACTGTTTTAGCTAAATTGGGATATGACAAACAATTGGACGACGATTTAAGAGTAAGAATCACAGGATCCTACAATCATAATGCCAACATGAGTTCAAACCCATGGGGGTCAGACAGAGCCGGTAGCCGCTATTTTGGGGTGATGTCACACCAAGCTTATTCGTATAATACAACTCCTGTAGCAAATAACTTTGACCCAGCTTCTAATGCCACCACCGGAAGATTCAGCCCTGGATATTCAAACTGGTACACCGCATTCATGATTAATCCATTTATCAAATACAAAGGATTGGAGTTCTTTGGAACTTTAGAATTCACAAGTGGTGGAGACAGAAAAGGAAGTGATGACACTCGAAAAGTAGATCAATACGCAGCCGATTTAGTTTACCGATTTGGAAATACAGAACAATTCTATGTTGGCGGAAGATACAATATCGTTTCAGGAAAATTATCTAACGCTTCTGACAAAGTTAATGTAGATAGATTCGAAGCTTCTGCTGGATGGTTCATGACTAAAAATATTATTGCTAAATTAGCCTACACAAATCAAAACTATTCAGACTATTCCCAATACAGCGGAAACAGTTTAAACGATCTTTACGGAGGTAGTTTTAACGGAATTATGTTTGAAGCGGCTATAACTTTCTAATATGAAACAAAGAATATTATTTACAATTATGGGTTTAGTTCTTTTCTTTTTACTGGGAAAAGCTAAACCCATTTCCTTACTTAATGCTGAACCAAACATCATAGTTATCGACAAACTGGAAATCGAAATTTTAGGAAATTCCACTGTGGGTAAATACAATTGCGCCAACTCACTCGCATATAGGGATACTATTTATCTAAACTCAAACGTTAAAAACAGTTTGAAATCAGAAATCTCTATGAACAATTTTGAATGTGGGAACAGAATTATGAACAAAGACCTTAAAACCACTGTTAAGGCAACCAAGTTCCCAAAAAGTACCGTTACCATTACCAATATAAAACCTTCCGGAACCAATTATAAATGCAGTTTGAATTTTCACATAACAGACAAAACTCTTTCATACCAAAACTTAGTTTTAAAAAACACCAAAGAATCTCTTGAAGGAATTGTAGCTATAAAATTTTCAGATATTGGTCTAGAACCACCAACAAAAATGGGAGGTATCATAAAAGTAAAAGATGAATTCGTGATTCATTTTAACTTGCATAAATTATAAAATTAATTTCTTTTTTACTTCTACTTACTAAAAACAGATGCGCAGTTAAATTTTTTCGTTTTTATAATAGGCAAAAAAAAAGCTTTCTCATTGCTTTTAATTTAAAGCCAAATCATTAAACCGTTTACAAAATCAAATCAACTCCTTTTTTATAAATGTTAAATGAATAACTTTACAACAAATTTCAACAACGCGCAAAATGCATTTCATTTCCCAAGATTTAGAAGATTATATAGAGCAACATTCTGAAAAAGAACCTGAATTACTGGCAGCACTTAACAAGGAAACCTACCAAAAAATATTATTGCCCAGAATGCTCAGTGGTCATTTTCAGGGACGGGTTTTAAGTATGCTTTCTAAATTAATTCGTCCTGTAAACATTCTCGAAATTGGAACTTACACGGGCTACTCGGCTTTGTGTTTGTGCGAAGGCATGCAGGAAAACGGACAATTGCACACCATTGATATCAAGGAAGAATTGGTTGATTTTCAGCGGAAGCATTTTGACAAGTCGCCTTGGGGCAAGCAAATTGTACAACATTTAGGTGAAGCTGTAGATATCATACCAAATCTGGATTTGAAATTTGACTTGGTTTTCATTGATGCCGACAAAGAAAATTACTTGAATTATTTTGAAATGATTTTGCCAAAAATGAATAAAGGCGGCATCATTTTATCCGATAATGTGTTATGGAGCGGTAAAGTTCTTGAACCGATACATCCCAATGATATCAGTACCAAAATACTTGTGGAATACAATCAATTGCTTAAGGATGATCCAAGGGTAGAAACTGTTTTATTGCCTATACGCGATGGATTGACGGTGAGTCGGGTGCTTTAAATTTTAGATTGCAGATTCATAAAAAATCCCATTCGTTCGTGAGCGAATGGGATTTTTTTACTAAACCTCTGTCTGTTTTATGCTAACTGTATTCTATATCCTGCTATCAATATCTTTCAGAAATTTAAATCTTTCCAGTTTTTAGTGCCCACTGGTATGCTTTATACATCAGATATCCCGTAATTAGTCCGCACAAATATCCGGCAAGAATGTCAAATGGATAATGCAATCCCAAATAAATTCGACTATAAGCAAAGATTAACGGCCATAGAAACAAGAAACCAAAAAACTTGAAATTTTTCTTGAAAATAAGGTACAAAAAAGTAGCCACAGCCATGGTATTGGCAGCATGCCCAGAGAAAAAACTAAAAGAAGTTCGAACTTGAACTACTCTGATAATAGTATTAATTTCGGGATTATTACAAGGTCTTGCTCTTTGAAAAGTATATTTAAACAGATTGGTTATTTGGTCAGTGGCCAACAGCAAAAAAGCAATAAAAAGCAACAAATAACCTGTTTGCTTTATTCCGATTTTTTTATAAATAAAATAGAATAACAATAAAAAAAAGGGAATCCAATTAACTTGTTTGGTAATGATAAGCCAAAGTCCATCATAGGTTTCGGAACCTAAACCGTTGAGGTAAATAAATAATTGGGTATCTAGGGCAAGTATTTTTTCTAGCATTACATTTGTCGCTTTATAGGTCCTGTCAGATCATCTAAAACGGTTGTCCCATCAGGATTTTTGGTACCACTTAGCACACTGTCTTTTGTCTTGTTAACTTCAGTACTGAATGTTTCGGTAATTCCGTTTAATGTATTGGATGTTTCTCCCAAAAGATTTGTCTTTACTTTATTGATTTCAGAATTGATACCACCAGTTAAACTATCCAAGGTCTTTTGATCAAAACCATTAGCTTCGGCACCTTTTTGGATTTCGCTTTTAATATCGTTGGTTGCGTTTTTAAGCTGTGCCATTGCTTTACCCATAGTCCTTGCGATTTCTGGCACTTTATCGGATCCAAAAAGCATCAATACGATAAACATAATAAAAACTAATTCGCCTCCTCCTATTCCAAACATAATTTTTGTATTTAATGAGCAAAGATATTAAAATTTAAAACTTTGTGTTTTAATTATTTCATAAAAAAGGTGCTAAGATGCTAAGTTTCTAAGACTCTAAGGATTTAATTACCCTTGAAAAATCTTAGCCTCTCAGTACCTTAGCACCTTAGTAGCTCTTTTGCAATTAATCAAATTTTGATTTTGTTTCCACTTTTGGCCATGAATTGTTAGTTACATCAATATCGGCAGTTTCCAGTTTTGGATCGATTAAAATTTGTTTGATAGCTTTGTTAGTGGCGTACACTTTTTTGGCTGTTTCATTATTTTTTCTCCAAATTTGAGCTGGATATTTGTAATTATCCATCGTCCCATCTTCATAAGTAATTTGAACAATAATTGGCATTGGCATTCCACCAGGCTTATTGAACTCTACTTCATAAAAGTATTTTGGGTTTTTCAAAGCTGCCTTTTCTTCAGCAGTAAGTTTTTGATTTACATATTCTGAAAGAGTACTTACTTCTTCTATTTGCAATGGCTTCTTTGAAGCTGGATTCAATTCTGGATTATCTCCAGCAATTAAATACACAAATGGTCCTTTTTCCACTCCACTACGTCCTTTTCTAACTTTTACATCTTTCAAAGCTACAGTTGGAGTTTCTGTCACATAATATTGTTTTACATCGCTAACACCAATATCTACAAAGTCTGTAGAATAAAACCAACCTCTAAAGAACCAATCCAAATCTACTGCCGAAGCATCTTCCATTGTTCTGAAAAAATCTTCTGGTGTTGGGTGTTTAAATTTCCATCTGTTAGCATATACTTTGAACGCATAATCAAACAACTCACGCCCCATAATTGTTTCTCTAAGAATATTAAGCCCTGTAGCTGGTTTTCCGTAAGCATTATTTCCAAACTGAATGATGTTTTCAGAGTTCGACATAATAGGTTCCAACATTTTTTGATCACCACTCATGTAAGGAACAATATTCTTAGCTGGTCCACGTCTGGAAGGGAAATTAGTCCCCAATTCCTGTTCAGCCATATATTCCATAAAAGAGTTTAATCCTTCGTCCATCCATGTCCATTGACGCTCATCAGAATTCACAATCATTGGAAAAAAATTATGACCTACCTCGTGAATCACCACTCCGATCATTCCGTTTTTAATTTGTTCGCTAGTCACTCCATTCTCATCTGGACGACCAAAATTCCAACAAATCATTGGATATTCCATTCCTTGATCTTCAGCCGAAACTGACACCGCCTTTGGATAAGGATAATCAAAAGTATGAGAAGAATAACTTTTTAAAGTATGTGCAACCATCTTTGTTGATGTTTCTCCCCAAAGCGGATTGGCTTCTTTAGGATAAAGTGATTCTGCCATAACAACTTTTCCACCCAATTGCACCGCCATTGCATCATAAATAAATTTTCTTGAAGTGGCGATTCCAAAATCCCTTACGTTTTTAGCGCTAAATTTCCATGTTTTCTTTTGATCCGAGAATCCTTTTTCAGCAGCTTCAGCTTCAGCTTGAGTCACAATAACCACAGGTTTATCAAATGATTTTTGAGCTAATTGATATCTTTTTACTTGTTCTGGCGTAAACACTTCGCTTCTGTTCATTAACTCCCCAGTAGCATCAACAACATGATCCGCAGGAACCGTAATGTTTACATCAAAATTCCCAAAGGGCAAAGCAAATTCTCCACCTCCCCAAAATTGCATATTTTGCCAACCTTCAACATCATTGTAAACCGCCATTCTTGGATAAAATTGGGCAATAACATAGAGTCTGTTGCCTTCTTTTTCGAATAATTCATAGCCTGAACGACCTCCATCTTGCTGATAATTATTGATATTGTACCACCATTTTATAGAAAAAGTCATGCTAGTCCCTGGCTTCATTGGCGTAACCAAATTGATGCGCATCATCGTTTGATTAACGGTATAGGATAATGGATTTCCTTTAGCATCTTTTACATATTCAATGTTAAAACCGCGATCCAATCCCTCTTTCAAATATTCATTGGCAAATTTATTTACAGGCAAAACAGCCTCTATTTTTTCATTTTCAACCAATGGAGACTGAGAGTTTTTGGCAGCTTGGTTTTGATCCATTTGCACCCACAGATATTCTAAATTATCAGGTGAATTGTTATAGTAAGTAATGGTTTCAGAACCGCTTAATTTAGCATTTTTATCATCCAGCTCTACATCAATTTTATAATCAGCCTGTTGTTGATAATAAGCTGGTCCCGGAGCTCCTGCTGCAGTACGAAACATATTTGGAGTTGCCAATAAATCATACATTTGACTGAATTTATTGGTGTCATATTTACCAGGTTGTTTCACAGCTGGTGTAACTGCTTTTTCTTGTGCCAATAAAATTGTTGGAAGAATAAATAAAAATGAAAATTTTCTCATAAACTAGCGTTTAAGTTGTTTTTAGGCGGTGAAAATAACAATTTTAAATAGAATTGTTGTTTCCCATCAATATTTTAACACTTGTTTAGTAGAACTCTCAGTAAAAAGAAAACTTTTCTTAGTACTAAATGCTGTCACGTGGACTATATTTTGCTGTTCGGCAAAACAATCAATTAATACGGAATTATAAATTTCGAGAGCATTTATTTTCGAAATTTCTTTAACGTTTAAATAGCAAACCAACACATCACCATCCATTTCCTTGCTCAAGAAATTCATTGTTTTGGGTTGTCCATTGACTTTAATGGTAAAATTTTCGGCTAGGTATTTTTTTAATAAATCTAACGACTCGACAGTCTCTTTATCAGTTCCCAAAAAAAACTTTCTGTTGTATTTTTTTTCCAGAGTTTTATTGAGGTCATCAACAAATATGCGAGAAGTAACTTGGAGCATTTTTTTTTCGGGTGCATAATTTATTTGGTAAATGGCCATGTAAAATTTATGGACACCAAAACTGCTTATCGAAAATGCAAAAAACAATAAAAGAGCGACAACTATACCTTTTTTCATTTTTCAAAAGTAGCAATATTTTTGAACTCATTGTTTTTTGCAATTAAAAAATCCATTATTTCAAATTCTTGATTTGTATTGACAAAAGTTTTTGATTTTGGATCATTTTCGCAAAACAAGAGAAATAAACCTACTTGATCGTCTTTCAATTTTAACTTATCCGTAAAAAAAGAATAACTGACACTTTGCATGGCAACAGTAGTAAAACCAACATCCGAAACCAAATCAGATTTATTCGGATTGTTTTTAAATAAGTTTTTGAAAATTTTATTATAGACTCTAATGACGTCCATATTGTTTGGATCTCCCGTTCCTGTTGGCATCATTAAAATATTATCCGGATTGGATTGTTGGTCATCATAATACTGAGTGTCCACAATTTTTTGTGTATTCCCAAATTCCGGATGCGGACCATTTTTAGCATAAACAACTACTGCCAGCAATTGATTGGCAACGGCATTAAGTTTTATTCTGTAAAAAGAAGAAGAAATATCTTTTTCTGAAAGGACTACTTTTTTACTTTTAAAACCTAAACTAGTAAAAACCAAGGTGTCTTTTACTTTAGCCAAAATGCTGAAATATCCCTTTGTATCAATTATTGAACCTGTTTTTGCATTTATATTAAAAACCAAACCATTTTCAATAGCAATAGAGTCATTTACCACTTTTCCATGCACAGTTTTACGGGTCAAAACTTGACCAAAAGCAAGATGACAACTCAAAAACAAAACCAAGATTCCTAATACATTTCTCATTTGTAATTACTTAAAGTTTAACAACTTAAAAAAGCAGTTTCAGTATCAAAACGATACCTTTGCGCCTATTAAAATTACAACTTTATTTTAATCTTAATGATATCTACTGCTGTTATTTTTTATAATTTCTTCTGAAAAAGTATTTAAATTTTGATTGTCATTTTTTTTGAAAAAGATTCCTGAATCAATACCGAACAATATTTCCACCATTAAAAACAAAACAATTTAATAGTGATTATTCTTTACTTACCCTTTTTTGATTGTAAACAATAGAAAGATTTGCCATTAGAAACATGCTCATCGTTTTATCTTTAAGACTTAAGGATTCAACAAATCGCTTATCTTCAACACAATAATACTGAAATCCTTTGATGAGTTCTTCGGGAATTTTTAAGGTTTTGGTATAATATTTATTTCCAAAAAGATATTCTAATTTTTTTAATAATAATTCTTTCTTTTCTATTTCGACATTCATTTTAAGAATCTCTTTATCCCCTGAAATAGAACTAAATAACCCTTGAATACCACCAGAATTAGAATATAATCTTCGCTCTTGTGGCGTAAATTTAACTTGTCCCCGAGGAATTATCCCTAAGTTTTTAGCCGATATATTGGCATCTTTATTAATAATCACCTCATCCAATTCAACAGCGTTAAAAATCATATCTACTTCCATCATTCCTGAATTGTATTCGTGTTTGTACACGTATTTTTTCAAATACTTATAATCAATTCCTGAGAAGTTCAAAATATCTCCTTCTTTTGCTTGAATCGAAAAACAACCATCTTTATCAGTTACCGCCATCATTTTGTTCATACAATTAATAACGCTAATTCCTTCCAATTTTTTTGTATCGGATACAACTGTTCCAATTATGATTTTTTCAACATTCGTTTGCGCTGTCAATAACTGATTTTGGCCTAATAAAACAAGTAATACAATTATACTATTTTTCATTTATAACAAATAAAATTCAACAATTTAGGCTTAATTATTTTCGACATCACTTTGTCTGTTTTTATTAAAACTGGAAGCCAAACCAACAATTAAAAACATACTCATCGTCTTGTTTTTTTCTTTTAGTGACCTAACAAAATCTTGGTCTTCTATACAATAATACTGGAAGCCCTTGATGTACTCTTCGGGTATTTTTAGAGTTTCTATGTAATATTTGTCTTCAAATAGACCCTCCATTTTGGCCATCAAAACCTCTTTTTTCTCAACCGTTACAGCTTTTTTGAGCATTGCTGTCCTACCATTTATGGCATTCAAAATAGGGTCAACCGCCAACATCCCACCTAACAATCCTAATAAGTGTATTGGCTTAAAATCACCAGCTGTTTGCAATTTCCTTTCTTGAGATGTCAGTTTGACTTGATCGCGGGGGATTATTCCGAGATTCTCAGCACTTATTTCGGAGTGTTCGTTAATAATCACTTCTTTCAGTTCAATACTTTTGGGGGTTAAATCCACAACAATATTCCCCATTCTGAATTCTTGAATCTTTATGTATTTCCTTAATTCCTCATAATTAACCGCCGAAAAATTCAAAATATCACCCACTTTCGCTAGAATCGAAAAAGCACCATATTGATCTGAGACTACCATTATTTTGGTCGAGGCATTCGTAATATTGATTCCTTCCAGCGGAACTCCATCCGAGCTTACTTGCCCCTTTATCCATTTCTCGACACCCACTTGTGCTACCGCGAACTGGACTATAAAAAAGAAAATAAATAAAAAAGTAAAATTATTCTTCACGAGCAATTTTGGAATTGATTAAAAAATCTTCATCACAACTTATTTGCAAAATGTAAAAGTATCCCAATCCCATCCAAATTAATTACTAATAACTTGGTAAAAGTTTGTTAATTAAAACCGCTCTTCGATACATTGAAAAACAATCATTTTATACCTTTACACAGAATTTCACACAGCGCATAAAAATGAAAAACTGTATTATAGCAAGTACTTCAACCTTGCACGAAGGAGAATACCTTGAGTATTTATTACCCGAATTACAATTGCATTTTAAGGATTGCAAGACAATTCTATTTATTCCATTTGCAAGATCAGGCGGTATATCACATGACGAATACACTTCTAAAGCTGCTGCGGCTTTCGCCAAAATAAACATAGCAGTAAAAGGTATTCATGAATTTGAAAACCCAAAAGAAGCCATACAAAAAGCCGAAGGTATTTTTACTGGTGGAGGCAACACTTTCCTGCTTGTCACTCAATTATATAAAAACGATCTCATGAATATTCTTGCTGATACTGTAAAAAATGGAACTCCTTATTTGGGCACCAGTGCAGGAAGCAACATTTGCGGATTGACGATGCAAACGACCAACGATATGCCTATTATTTATCCGCCTAGTTTTCAAACTTTAGGATTAATTCCGTTCAATTTGAATCCACATTATTTGGATCCAGATGACCAATCCAAGCATATGGGAGAAACGAGAGAAACGAGAATCAAAGAATTCCACGCTTTTAATTCTTTGCCAGTATTGGGATTACGAGAAGGAAGTTGGTTAGACGTAAAAGGAGAAAAAATTACCCTTAAAGGAAATTTGCAAGCACGCCTTTTTAGACAAAACCAATTACCTGAAGAATTAGCAAGTGGAAGTGATTTGAGTTTTTTAAATTAAAGCACAAGTAAATTTCACATCAAAGTGACAACGTACAAATGAAGCAATGTATTAAAAATGGATTTGTTATCAATTGGGATTTGCCATGATTTTATACAGTTCAGAGTTGGAAGTGTAAAAACGGTTTTCTAATGCAATCTGCGATAGACGGGCACTAACCAAACTGTTTTCTCGAGTGTTGATAAGGAATAACGAACTCTCTCCTAAATTGAATAATCGCTCTTCAGATTTTAACATTGTTTCATAATCCATGACCAGCTTATTGGTCAGTTTTTGTTGTTTAACCAAAGACTGAATTTCAATTTTTTGGGCATTGATCTTGTTCGTTAACTGCACTTTTTCTAAATCTCTTGTAAATTCGGACTCCTGAATTTTATATTGAGCTAATTTCAAACTGCCTCTTTCTTTTCTTAGAAACAAAGGGAAATAAAAATCAACACCCACTTTATAATTATCTGAATTGTTCGGAATGTTTGGATTTGGTTGGGCCAAATAAGAGTAACCTAAATCTATTTTGGGCAAAAGCATATTGGCTTTTAGCTTTTTTTCGACAGTCAAAAAATCAATTTTACTTTGCAGAGCTTCAATTTTAGGATGACTGGCCAGTGAAAATTCCTGATTCAAATCATTAATATTCAGCGTTTCCTGTATGGTTTCTACAAGGCTTTTCTCCGGAACAATAGCATCAGCAAGTTCTAGCGGTATATTGTTTTCTATCCAAAGAAAGTTTGACAGCTCCAATTTAGCTTTTGATAATTTCAATTTTGAATCCTCAAGAGCAAGCAATCTGTTTTTGACCACAATACCTGCTTCGACACTATCTATAGCAGGTTTGTCACCTTGCTTGATTAAAGCTTCAATTCCTTCATATCGTTTTTGGGCGTTAACGCTGTAGCTTTCATATAATAAATTTTCTTCGTAGTTTTTTTTCCAATTAAAGTAAGCAACTGAAGCATCGTATAAAACCGCAATGGCTTGAAGTTTTTGTTCGGCTTGACTTAATTTGACTTGGATTTTTGCTTTTTGCAGGTCGGCCATCCTCTGATTAATTAGTAATCCTTGTCCAATAGGAACGCTAATTCCCAGCGATGCTAAACCATTAGCTGGCGTCTTACTTTGAGGATTAAGATAATACCCCTCGTTCTCTTCGAACCCCGCTTTAATGTCAATTCCAAACCAGGTCGGGATTTTGAAACTGCTGTTTAGTACCGAATAATATTCAGTACCCTGAAACTGTTTTTTGTTATAATCCAGTTCAAGTTTTGGGTCAAATCCGCCACGCGCCATCATCAGATTGGCTTGTGCTTTGCTGATTTCCAAATTGGCATTTTTTACCAGTGGATGATATTTTTTTACAAAACCCAAATATTCATTATAACTCATTTCTTTGAGATGTAGCGGGAGCTGTTCCCCGTTATTGGTCTGACCGTAAATAGTCATTCCCAGTAATGAAAGTATGACAAGAAGGTGTTTCATTATTTTTTTCCTTTTGAAGGTTTCTCTTTTCCTTGATAATAATTTGGTGGAAAACCATTTAGTGTTCTCCATATTTCAAACCAAACCGGCACAGTGTTTAACAATGCTAAAGTTTGAGCACCAGATCCAATACTCAATTGTTTTGGCCACGGAGTTTCACTTTTGTCTGGTGCAATAAGGATTCTGAATTTGCCATTATCACTGATAAAGTTTTCAATCGCCACTATTTCACCGCCAAATGTACCATACGACATATCCGGCCATCCTGAAAATACGATTGTAGGCCATCCGTCAAACCAAACTCTTACTTTTTCTCCTTTCTTTATTAAGGGCAGATCTATTGGATCTACAAAGGATTCTACCGCTATATCATATTTGGAAGGCATAATTGTGGCAATAGGAGTTCCTTCTTTTATGGTTTCACCAATTCCCGACTGCAAAGCTCTGTTGATGTATCCGCTTTGTGCGGCTTTGATATAGTACATCCCGTTTCGAATACTGTAATTAGCATACTGATTCTCCAATTTACTTACCTGAGCTTCTGTGTCGTATTGATTGCTCATTGCAGTATATTGGTCACTTTGTGCTTTGGATAATTTTTCAGAATACTCAGCAATGATTCTGTTGATTTCTACTTCTGCATTGATTAATTCATTTTGGCTCGTGTAAAATTTATTCTCCTGAGTGATGATTTTAGCCTCTGATTCTTGCAGTTTCAAGCGTTTTTCTTCTACATCTGACAAGGCTTTTAGACCTTCTTTGTTCAGTTGTAGCGAACGGTTATACTGCGTGTTGGCAATCTTAAATTGTGTTTTTACCGCTTCAAGATCCATACTGTCGCTTTTTATTTTCAAACGCGCCTGTTTTATCTTGTTTTGGGACTGTTTGAGTTTTAGGCCTTTTTCTTTTTCAATGGCCTGCATTTGTACATTAAGAGTTGTAACTTTCGAACCATAAGAAGCTAATGACTGTTTTTTTGCATTCACCTGATTTTTGGTATTTTTAACCAAATTTGGATCCATATAGTCTTCTTTGATTTCAGATATAAAAAGAATAGTATCTCCTTTATTTACATAATCTCCCTCCTGTACATACCATTTTTCAATACGCCCTGAAATGACGGATTGAATAGATTGTGGTCTCTGGTTGGGTTTCAATGTAGTGACTGCTCCAGAACCCGAGATGTTTTGTGTCCAGGGAAAGAAAAGTACAACAACCACAAATATCGATACCGCCAAAATTATTCTGTTCAGAATTTTATAATGAGGCCGGTTGCTCAAATTCTTTACCGTAGAATATTTTTCGAGAGCTTTATTATTTATTGGATTTTTGTCAGATATATTTAACATAACCTTATTTTTTAGTGTCTAATAAAACAGTTCCTTTTTGCATTGTGATTTCCCGCGTACATTTGGTTAACCAATGTGGATTTTGAGAAACAACGATGACTGTCCATTTATTTTTTTCAGAAAGAATAAAGTCTATGATTTCATTGGCCACTTTTATGTCCATTTTATCTGTGGGTTCTTCATAAAATAAAATATTAGGTTTGTGTACAATGCTTCTTGCCAATAAAATCTTTTGCGCATTGGACGAAGAAAGCTCTTTTCCTTCCGGGAATATTTTAGTGTCTAGTCCTTTTGGCAATGTTTTTATATAGTCGGTTAGCTGAACAGCATCGAGCGCCCATTTTAAAGTTTCGGTATCAATATTTTTATCATTAAAAGTTATATTCTCCAGAATTGTTCCTTCAAAAGGTGTTTCTCCTTGTATGATACTGCCAATTCTAGAACGGTATTGCTTTATGTCTATTTTGCTGAAGGTATCGTCATTGATGAAGAAGTTTCCAGAAGTAGGATGCAGTAAACCGGAAAGTACTCGGATTAAAGTCGTTTTTCCTGAACCATTTTCACCATTGATTATGATTTTTTCACCTGAATCAATTTTTAAATTAATCCTCTTTAAAATTCTGGAATTACTTTCCGGAAGCCTGAATTCCAAATCATTGGTTTCAAGGCTGATGTTGGTGTAACAACTTTTGCTTTCAACATTAAATTCTTCTTCCAGTTCCATGTCGGTAACCTGACCAATCTTCTCGACTGCAGTCAATACATCATAAAAAGTTTCCAGTCCAAGAATAATTTTCTCTACAGAATTAATTACCAACAAAATAATGATTTCGGCAGCGACAAATTGTCCAATATTCATTTCTTGACTTAAAACCAAATAACCACCAATAATCAACAAACTTGCAGTAATAACTACCTTGAAAATGATAAGATGCCCAAATTGTCTTTTGAGGACATTAAAGTGATTTTCACGGCTGTGTAAATAATCTTTTATAATTCCATCGTTTTTCTCTAATGCAAAATCATAGTTGAGTTCATTTCTGAAACTAAAATTGTTTCGGGCAATTTCCTGGAGCCATCCAGCCGCTTTGTATTTATTCTTGGATGTTTTTAAGCTGGTTGAGATTCCTTCATTGTATGAAAATTTAAAAATGACATATAAAAAACCTAACAGTAAAAGCCCGAATACCATAAAGAACGAATGGTACAGCGTTAATAATATGATGCTGAAAACTATCTGCAGGATTGCCGCCGAAAAATCAACCAATAATTTTGATGTTCCTTTCTGTATCGTCAAGGTGTCAAAAAAGCGGTTGGATAATTCGGGCGGATAATGACCATAAAGCTCTTTAAATTCTATTTTAGGAAGTCTGGAGGCAAATTCGAATGACGAGCGTACAAACATTTTTTGCTGTAAATTTTCTGTAATTCTTAATTGCATCAGAGATAAGACACCTACAAGGATAACTCCAATAACCACAAGTATAACCAGAACAACCCACGACGCACTTACTCGACCGGATTGAATAAAGTTTACAATCGCCTGAATACCCAATGGAAGGGATAAACTCACGATTCCGGCAAAAATAGCGTAGAAAAAAATTTGTGAAACATCTTTTTTGTCCAGTTTCAAAAGGTTGAATAATCTTTTTAATGAAGTCATGTTTTATTTTTTTAGTACATTTTCAATTAAGTTGAAATAAAAATCAGTTGGCGATATTGTTTCATTACAATTAGTAATCGTTTTCATGTGTTCTCTCAAAAAATGCTGATGCAATGCTCCTTCCACGATGCTCGATGCTAGGCTTTTGGCATAAGCATATTCTGGGTTTACCTCGCTAATAATGGCCGTTATTCTATTGATAACTCTTTTGTAAATGAAATAAAAACCTTCTTTGTTTTCTTGGTCGACCTCTTTATTGTGAAAGGTCTTTGTAAATTCAGCAATAATAATTTTATTTAAAACAGCTTCGTTTATGTAGATTGTTTCATGGTCGTCTTCTATTTTTTCGGTAACCACGGTAATGGCTATTTTTAGTTTTTCCCGAGAATCCGAAACATTTGAAGTTAAAAAAACTAATTTGTATTCCATCCAACTCCAATACCAGGAAGATAAATATACTAACAATTTATGTTTGTTTTCGAAGTAGCGGTAAATAGAGCTCTCATTGGATCCTATTTTTTCTCCCAATTTCTTAAAAGTAAAATCGTCAAAGCCAATTTCATCAATGAGCAAAATACTTTCTTGAATGATTTTTTTGCCCAATGCCGAGGTTTCAGGATCCTTTACAAAGAGCTTGCTGTTTATCTGAATTTTGATGTTTGCTAATATTTGATCCATTACAATATATTTAATTGCAAATATAATAGTAATACTTTTAACTATGAGATTTTAACTTTTATTTAAATATTGTTTTACTTTGAATATGAGCGTTGTCATATTTTGGTTTTATCTAAATGAATATATTTGTGATAAATACAAGTTTATGGGAAAATATGTAACTGCCGAGGAAGCTGTCAAAGTCGTAAAATCAGGAGATAGAGTATATCTTCAGGCGGCTGCGGCTGCACCAACGATTTTAGCGAATGCTTTAACCGAAAGAGCTTCGGAACTACGGAATGTAGAAATATGTCATTTGCATACGGAAGGTGAAGCGCGATATGCTAATCCTGACCTTGCAGAAAGTTTTCATGTCAATTCATTTTTTATTGGTGGGAATGTCCGGCATACTTTAAAAGCTGGAAACGGTTCATATACTCCTGTTTTCTTGAGTGAACTGCCGCGTCTCTTCCGAAGAAATGTGTTGCCGATAGATGTTGCTTTTATTCATGTTTCACCGCCTGACAGCCACGGCTATTGTTCACTTGGAGTTTCAGTGGAGGCTTCGGTTGCAGCGATTGAGAATGCGAAAATTGTGATAGCGCAGGTAAATCCTCAGATGCCGAGAACTTTTGGTGACGGAATCCTGCATATTTCAGAAATAAATTATTTAGTAGACGTAAATGTTCCTATTTATTCACATGAAGTGGAAACTTTTACCGCCGAGGAAGATAAAATAGGAAATTATATTGCCTCTTTGATAGAGGACAGAAGTACGTTACAAATGGGAATTGGTTCGATTCCTAATGCCGCTTTGAGCAAATTGGGAAATCATAAAGATTTAGGATTGCACACCGAAATGTTTTCGGACGGTGTGATTGATCTGATTGAAAGCAATGTGATAAACTGCAACTATAAAGGATCATTACGAGGAAGAGTGCTGTCCACTTTTGTGTTGGGCTCAAAGCGCTTGTATGATTTTGTAAACGATAATCCGTTTATTGAATTGCGGGAATCTTCGACAGTAAATGACACCGCCAGAATCAGAAAAAATCCAAAAATGATTGCTATTAATTCGGCTATAGAAGTTGATTTAACTGGACAGGTTTGTGCTGATTCTATTGGACCAAGAATGTATTCGGGTGTTGGAGGGCAAATGGATTTTATACGCGGCGCATCATTGAGTGATGGCGGAAAAGCGATTATTGCCCTGCCGTCAACTACCAAAAATGGGGTAAGCAGAATTGTACCTTTCTTAAAGCAGGGAGCTGGAGTGGTAACAACCAGAGGACATATTCATTATGTTATTACCGAAAATGGAATTGCTGATCTTTACGGCAAAACATTGAAACAACGCGCAGCCGAACTAGTCAGGATTGCTCATTCGGATCATCAGGAGAGCATTGAGCGGGAGTACTTTTATCTGTTGGACAAATTGTAAAAATACAATTGCTACATATAAAATGGGCGTGAAAAATTAAATTCACGCCCATTTTGGCTTATTAAAAAATGCCAATTGGCTTTTTATTTATAGTAAGGAATCACAAGTCATAGCGGCTGGTTGATCAATTCCCATTAAAGCAAGAATCGTAGGAGCAATATCCCCTAAAACACCATCGTGAATGGTTTTCAACTCTTTGTCCACAAGAATAATCGGCACTGGATTGGTAGTGTGAGCAGTATTTGGAGAACCGTCAGGGTTAATCATTGTTTCACAATTACCGTGATCTGCAATAATGATGGTTGTATAATCATTGGCAAGAGCAGCTTCTACAACTTCTTTTACGCAAGCGTCAACAGCCTCACACGCTTTTATTGCTGCTTCCATAACTCCTGTATGCCCAACCATGTCACCATTTGCAAAATTTAAACATACAAAGTCAACTTCCCCTTTGTTTAATTCTGGAACCAAAGCATCTTTCAATTCGTAAGCACTCATTTCTGGCTGCAAATCGTAAGTGGCTACTTTTGGAGAGTTTCTTAAAATTCTAGTTTCGCCATGAAAAGGAGTTTCTTGACCTCCAGAAAAGAAGAATGTCACGTGTGGATATTTTTCTGTTTCGGCGATACGAATTTGTTTTTTATTGGCCTTTTCCAAAACTTCACCTAATGTTTCTGTGATGTTGTCTTTGTTGTACACCACTTTTACATTCTCGTATGTTTCGTCATAATTGGTTAGCGTCACATAGTACAATTTCAATTTGTGCATGTTTTGCTCATGAAAATCTTTTTGCGAAAGCGCTTCGGTCAATTCACGTCCTCTGTCCGTTCTGAAATTGAAGAAAATAACCACATCGTCTTCTTGGATAGTGGCAAGAGGTTTGTCATTTTCGTCCACCATAACCATAGGAGCGATGAATTCATCTGTCACGTGGTTTTTGTAGCTTTCTTTTATAGTTTCATAGGCATTAGTTGAGTGAGCTCCTGTCCCGTTTACAAGTAAATCATAAGCCAGTTTTACTCTTTCCCAACGTTTGTCACGATCCATTGCATAATAACGACCTACCACAGAAGCTAATTTTACGGTAGTGTTTGCAATGTAATCTTCAAGATCTTGCACATATTTTTTTCCTGATTTAGGATCTACGTCACGACCATCCGTAAAAGCATGTACAAATACATTTTGCAATCCATAATCTTGGGTTGCATCGATTAATCCTCTTAAATGAGAAGTATGCGAGTGAACTCCTCCATCAGAAAGCAATCCTAAAAAATGTACTTTTTTATTATTCTGTTTGGCATATTCGAAAGCGTCGATAAGTACTTGTTCTTTCACCAAAGTTTTGTGTTCAACGGCAAGATTGATTTTGGCCAAATCTTGGTAAACAATTCTTCCAGCTCCAAGGTTCATGTGCCCTACTTCGCTGTTTCCCATTTGTCCCTCAGGAAGACCAACATGTAAACCGTCAGTCCTAAGTTGTGCACTCGGGTATTTTGTATAGAGACTATTTATAAACGGAACATTTGCATTATCAATTGCAGAAACTTTCGGGTCAGGTGATTTTCCCCAACCGTCTAAAATCATTAAAATTACTTTTTTGTTCATGGTATGAAATTTTTTGCAAAGATAAAGCTTTCCAAAAAAATATAAGTTCGTCAAAACTACTATTGTACATAAAAAAGAGAAGTACAACAAATACTTAAAATTGTGTTGCAAAAAGCGGCTTTTTCTAAAAAAAACGCAAAAAAAATCCTCAAAATTCCAGTCTGAAAAACAAGAATTTTGAGGAGAATTTTATCCTATAAAAAGGTACGCCGTTTGACAGGAAAATTTATTTTGGATCGCCACAATCTAGAAAACGTTTTTGACCTGATTGTAGTCTATAAAATATTTGACACTAATGGAAATCACATGACTTAAATCTTCATTGTTTAGCATACCCGTATAATTGTTCCCAAAATCTTTTTTGATTAAATTATCATATTTTGCAGCATTACTTCGGTACAAAATAGTCAATTGACTTCCGGGGGCAAACCACCAATTGTACGACAAATCCAAATTCCAAGTAATCAGATTTTGATTTTTGTTATCGGTATAACCAACGTAGGGACTTAATCTTCCGTTGTCTTCCAGTTTATAAAAATCTTTATTCTCAGTATAAGACCAATAATAACGGGCAGAAAGATCAAAATTCATTTTACTGTTCAACGAATACTTTCCGTTTATATTGTTGGTATAATTGACAACATTTCGGTTCGCATAAATTATAGTATTGGGTGCCAAAGCATCGTTTTGGGAACTACTGTCAACATATCCTTTGTTATTATTTTGGCGAAAAAAGTTGAATTCATAATTTAATGCCACATGGTCATTGAAACGGTATCTTGGACTTAAATAAAAACCATATGATCTTCTTTTCGTTTCATTTAACACCGCAAATGAAGGATTAAAATCAAAAGCAAATTTCTTGTTATAATCGGTCGACAGTGAAAACCATCCTCCAAAACGAGTAGGATCAATGCTGTAACGTCCTTCGGTTCTTGGTTCATAGTAATTGTAGATTTCCACAGGGCGATATTGTAAACCAAATCCAATATAGTTGTTCTTTTTCGTAGTGGTATTTACGTTCCAATTGATTTGATCATCCTGTACTTTGCCTGTTTCTTTCTGAAATTGAGTATACCCATTAATATTGGTGTTGAATGAATTGAATAATTTGGTTGGATTAAGAATTCTGTAACTCGTAAATCCATTAAAGCTATAATAATTAGTTTCGAAAATAATACCCAAATCGTTGTTATCGAAGTCTTTTGTTACCAAATTTCCGCCAAAATTAGAACGATATTTACCACTAGTCTCTGCAAAATTCAAAGTTGTGTTGATTCCGTCTTTTTTACCTTCAAGATCATTTACATAACTATATTCAAAGTTTCCAGATAAATTGTAAGTGTTTTTAGCTGTGTTTAAATCCCAAACCAATGCCGATACATTCGCATCTCTGAAAGATCCATTTCTTGTAACATTCGTATTTACAAAAGATGCTGAAGAATTTTTATGAAAACGCTGGTCAAAAACCAAGACATTGTAATTCGTCAACGGTTCCACTAGAACACGACGTGTTTCTTGTGTAATAGTATCTTTAATAGTCGCATATGTTTTTTGGGTAACGGCATTTAGATATCCAATTCCTAAACCTCCTTTTGTTCTACCCGATATTTTTGTCGCATTATAAAGATCAACAGTCGTTGCTTTTTCTATTATTTCTTCATTAGTTTTTATCTCTGGAGAATAGGACGGCGGCCCTCCGATTCTTCTGGAATAAAAAAGATTTCCTTTGCTGAACAAGTCAGTCCCTTCAGTAAAAAAGGCACGATTTTCATTAAATTGTTGCTCAAAGGGAGACAAATTCAAAATTCGATCATCATATTTGGTTTGACCAAAATCAGGAATAAGCATTGCATCAAGAGTGAAGGCGTCATTTATTCCATACTTAATGTCCAAACCTCCTTTTAATTCTCCGTAGGTTTTTTGGTAGGCATTGGCATACGTATAGAAAGAAGCATACGGCAAAAAGAAAAGTCTTGTAGGTGTTTTTATGTTTTCGATCCCATCCACAGTCCCATTTTGTTGAGTAAATGTTCCTATTTTATTATCGATCAAATTCCACGAATATTTTTGTCGGTCTCTACGTATTTCCCTAAAAAAGTTAACACCCCAAGTTTGCTTGCTTTCACTAGAAAATCGTAAAGCAGAATAAGGAATTCGCATTTCAACAACCCATCCGAAAGAAGTAATAAGTGCTTTACTGTCCCAAACGGCATCCCAAGAATAGTCTTCCCCATTACTGTCGGTTGCCAAACAATCGGCTTGTCCATCTGCTGCATTTACAAAAAACTGAAAATTCTGCTGTCCATCATTATAACCATTAATGAAAACACCAAAAAAATCAGCTGCTCCAAAATTGTCTCTTTTATTTATTTCTCTCAGGATTTTGCTTGGCTCGTCGTCATACATCAAGGCTCCAATATAAATAGCCTCGTTATCATACAAAACTCGAACTTCGGTTCTTTTATTTTCTGGAATTGCCTTACCATTATCAGGTTGAAACATGACAAAATCAGTTGCAATAGGAACCGATTGCCAAATTGCTTCGTCTAATTTTCCATCTAAACTTATTTTTTCAGTAATGAATTTTGTCTGTAAAGATTTCTTCTGACTATACATCAAAGTTGAGAATAAAAGGAAACAAAAGAAATAATACTTTTTCATGAAAACAATAATTTTAGATGCTTAAGAATATTAAATCAGATTTTAAATTGAAATCTAAAATTGGGATTTAATAAGCTGTTGCATCAATAGACTATTGATTACTGTTAATGTTACAGTTTTATGAAAAAATGATCAAAATTTATTTTTTACCACATTATAGTCAATGTAATAGCGAACGCTAACCGAAAAAATACTAGTCAAATTGCTATTGAAAATATTGGTCAAGTTAGACGAAAGGTCTTTCTCTACTTGTCTGGTTTCTTCCAAAGCGTAATTTCGGTACAGGACAATCATTTCGCTTCCGGGAGCAAACCACCATGAGTACGACAAGTCTAAGTTCCAGGAATTGAAATTTCTGTTTTTATTAAGGTTGTAACTAGGATTTGGAGTTAAATAACCATCCTCCTGCAATGTAAAGAATTCATGATTCTCTGCATAAGACCAATAGTAACGGGCATCCAAATTTAGCGCCATTCTATTGGTAATAGCAAATTTTCCAGTAAGTGTGTTTTGAAGAATTTCTCTATTTCTTTCGGCAAATACAATTCCAGAATCGTCATAACCCACACGCCCTCTGTCATTATTTTTGGAGGTATAGTCTAATGCATATTCTAATGAAAATTGATTATTGAATCGGTATTTTGGATTGATGTAGATCTCATAAGTTTGTCTGTTTTCTTCATTATATTTCGTGAATGAAACAGTTGCATCCAAAATAAAAGCATGATTTCTATTCAATTCAAATCCAAAATAAGAATATACCCTTTTCGGTACATACACATAGCGACCGTAAACCCGTGGCTCATAAAAATCAAAAGTTTCTTTAGGTGTGTAAAATAAAGAAAATTCGTAATAGTTGTTTTTTAAAGAAGCTGCTCCTATGGTAGTTTTTAAGTAGTCATCTTGTATTTTACCAGTTGTATTTTGAATTTCCAAACTGGCCTCCTGAAGAACTTTGAAAGTATTAAAAACTGAAGTCGGATTCAAAATTCTATAACTTGCATTGGCGTAAGCAGCATGATAATTGGTGTAATAAATAAGCCCCAGATCATTGACATCATAATCTTCTGAAATGTATTTTCCTGAAATTTCATATCGAATTTTCCCGCTTGTTTTTTCAAAATTCAAGGCTGTTTTATAACCGTCATAATCTTCGAAAGTATTTACAGTACTGCATTTAAAATCACCATTTAAACTATAGCTGTTTTTCTTGGTATTCAAATCGAATAAAAGCCCAGAAACATTGGCGTCCCGAAAACTACCATTTCGAATAGTATTGGTATTGATAAAAGTTACGGATGAATTTTGATTAAAACGTTGGTCCAAAACAACTATATTATAATTGGCAAGCGGTTCAATGACTTCTTTTCTGGTCGTCGAAGTTACAGTGTCTTTTATGGTTGCGTATGTTTTTTCGGTAATGGCGTTCAAAAAACCTATTCCCAAACCTTTTTTCGTTCGTCCTGATATTTTGATTGCATTTAGTAAATCAACGGTACTTGGATAATCTGTAATTTCCTCATTTTCTCCAACCGTGGGGTCCGAACTTGGATATCCTCCAATTCTTCTTGAATAAAAAAGGTTTCCTTTAGAAAACAACTCGGTTCCTTCGGTAAAAAAAGGCCTGTTTTCATCTAATTTTTGTTCAAATGGTTCGAGATTTAAAATAGCATTGTCAAATTTGGTTTGACCAAAATCAGGTACCAAAATCGCATCCAGCGTAAAAGCATCATTGATTCCGTATTTGATATCGAGTCCACCCTTGAATGTATTATCCGACTGGCTGTTGTCTTTTTGATTGTAAAATGAAACGTAAGGAATAAAGAATAATCGAGTTGGAGTCTTGATATTTTCAATTCCTTCCAATAGCCCGTTTTGAGTAAGCTCGGCTCCAATTTTAGTGTCGATTCGGTTCCAGGAATACACTTGAACATCCCGTTGAATATTTCTAAGGAAATTGACACCCCAGGTTTGCTTGTTTGAATTTGAAAAACGTATTGCCGCATAAGGAATTTTCATTTCTACTACCCAACCTTTATCAGTTATCACTGCTTTACTGTCCCAAATAGCATCCCATGAGAAATCTTTATAATCTTCGGTAGCGATGCAATCTAACTGTACTCCGGCTGCGGTCACATAAAATCTAAAATCCTGCTGTCCGTCATTAAACCCATTAATAAAAACAGAAAAGTAATCGGTTACCCCAAAACTGTCTCTGTTAGTGATTTCCTTTTTTATTTTGCTCGGGTTTTCATCGTATAATGTCGCAGCGATATAAATAGCATCATTATCGTAAACGACTTTTACTTCCGTTTTTTTATTTTCACTTATTGGCTTACCGTTATCTGGCTGATACATAACAAAATCGGATGCAATTTCGGCCGAATTCCATGCATCTTCTGTTATTTTACCATCAATAGAAATCTTAGTTGTAATAGACTTCGTATTAAGAGTCTTTTTTTGACCGTACAGTAGACTTGTGCAAATAATTATGATAAAAAAAATACTATTTCGAATTATGGTCATAAAAAACTATTGATTTACAATCAAAAGTAATACAATATTTTAATAAAAAACTGACATAAGTTATTTTTTTTAAAAAAATAATCGATGAAAAGTTAAAATTTACCGTTAAAATACGTTTTTATTTTGACAAGTGGTATTTGTTTGTATATTTGCAATCCCTGAATTAGTTTGTAACCAAATGAAAAACAATGATTTATAAGATATTTATCTCTACATTTTATCTGTTTGTATCATTGTCCTTTAAAGGCAATACCACAAATACTCCTAAAATAGCCACAAATAAAACGACAGTTTCTAATGTAATCTCAAGTATTGACAACAAGATTCAATTAGTTTATAACTCACTACAAGCCAATCAATTTCAATTACCCAAAGAAGAATGTTTTGCTGAAGCATTGAAAGGGTTTTATGAATTAAAAGAAAAAGGGCTAATCAAAAAAGACATATTGACCTTGGTTGATTTTAGTCTATCGTCTAATGCCAAGCGTCTTTGGATTATTAATTTGTCGACAAATGAAATATTGTTTCAATCTTTAGTTGCTCATGGAAGAAACACTGGTGACGAATTTGCGAATAATTTTTCCAACACACCAGAATCTTTCAAAAGCAGTTTGGGCTTTTATGCCACAGGAGAAGTTTACAATGGAAAGCATGGCATTTCGCTAAAACTTGATGGTCTAGAAAAAGGTTTAAATGATCATGCACGCGAAAGAGCTGTTGTGATTCACGGCGCCGATTATGTTTCAGAATCCTTTATAAAATACCATAAGCGCTTAGGAAGAAGCCAAGGATGTCCAGCTGTTCCGCTTGAATTTGCTCCAGAAATTATTTCGATGATAAAAGGTCAATCTTGTCTGTACATTTATCATCCTTCGATAAATAATCAAAAACAATTCAAACTAATTTCGTAGTTGATTATATAAATCGGTATCCAAATTGTAGATATCATCTCTAAAAATCAATTCATCATTTTCACTCCATGCCGTCCAATACCATTGGTAAATCGCATAGCGTTTTGTTATACCAATAAACAGCGTTTTTTTGGTCGCAATGATAGAGTCCATTTTTTCCCTTGAATATTTCTTTGGGTTTTCCAGTAAAAGCTCCACCAATTCTAAAGGCTCTTCAATGCGAACACATCCTGAACTTAGTGAGCGAAAATTTCGTTCAAACAAATCTCGATGATTGGTGTCATGCAAGTAAACACTATACCTATTAGGAAAATTAATTTTGACAACTCCCAAAGCATTATAATAACCCGGTTTTTGGATATAGCGATATCCTCTGGGGCGCTTTTCATTCCAATTTTTTGGATCTACTTCATTAGTGTCAGAGTCATATATCCCAATACCCTTGTTTTTCAAGTAGTTTCTATTTTTGATTAATTCAGGAATAATATCCTCTTTCAAAATAGTCGGAGGAACCGTCCATGTAGGATTAAAAACAATCGTTTGCAACACCGAAGTCAATACCGGAGTCCTTCTTTTATTTTTCCCCACCACAATACGTTTACTCATAGTAACGTTTTGGTCTTCTACTACATTTAGGCTATAATTAGGAATGTTAATCAGAACATAATTTTGAGCAAATGATTTAGCAAACCATCTCCAACGTTCCAGATTAACTATGATTTGATGTTTTCTTTCTTCTTTTGTAAAATTAAGTGCTTTTATGGTGCTTTTGCCAATCACACCATCCGAAATCAAACCATGTCGAGTTTGAAATTTCTTGACCGCTTCAAACGTTTTATCATCATACACAGAATTAATGCTGTCTTTACTGTCCAAATCTTTCCAATAAAGCAATTTCTTTTTGATATTGACTATTGCCCTATTTTTATGATTGCGTCTTATTATCCCTGTGGTATCTACCTGCTGTGTTTTGTCCTCCGGAAATCCATTAATAAGTTCCAAAGCTTTTATTATTTTTTTGTAAGTCAACGCTTTTGGCTCAAATTTTTCTGTTATACAAATAAGAGAATCTTTTTCCAAAGCATTATTCAAAATAGAATTCATGTCCAATTCATCGACAGGTAAGTCCCAATTATTGTATAGTTTTCTTGGGTTAAGTTTTCCATTATGAAGATGAATCAGGTATTTTTCAAAATTATAAGTAAGTAGCAAATCATAGTTTAACTGTTCTTCTTCGTCCAATTCACTGAACTTTTTTTCAAGATCTTCTAATTTTGAAATGTTATAATCTGATGGATTTAATCCTTCTCTTTCACATTCTTTGATGATTTTAAGAATGATTTTTCTGTTTTTTTCAGATTGCCATACCGTTTGATTGTCTCTGGATCTATAAAAATCCATGAGTGATTTGCTTTTAAAAGGAGTAATCAACAGAGTGTCAATTTCAATAACCTCTCCTTCTTTGTCTGTAGGGTCAGATATTTTTAAAGAGTCCAAATTTAGAATAGGCTCTTTTTTGCAACTTATTAAAACTGCAAAGACAATAAACAAATAAAACTTATTCATTTCTTATACTTTTTGCCATTAAATAATGCTCGCCAACATCTTTGATTTCAAAAGCCATTCCAACTTTGGCGTAGCCCAATTTTTCATAAAAGCCAACAGCAACTGTTCTGGCATTAAACCAAATTAAATCGGATTGCAGTTTTTTACAATACACTTCACAATGCTTAACCAGTAATTCTCCGATTCCTTTTTTTTGATGCGATTCTAAAACAGCCATTCCTCGAATTTGATATTGATTATTGGCTGCAAAGATGACATTATTATTTTTAAAAATAGATATAATTCCTACTAGATCATTATTTAGGAAATACCCAAAATGACGAGTTGAAGGTAAAGCATCACCTTCAAATTGACAAGTTTCGATTGGTTTTCCTTTTCTAAGAACAGCATGTCTTACGGAATAGGTCTCTAAATCAGTTATTTTTTCGATGTTTTGCATGGTCATTTAAAAAAAATAAAAGTATAACATTTTAATTTTAAAACGGTTGTAATCAAGAATGAGAAATGTCGATTTATTTTTCAAAAAAAAATTTGCAAATAACTGTTTTTATTATTTATCTTTGCACCTCAGTAATGCGAAAGTAGCTCAGTTGGTAGAGCTCCAGCCTTCCAAGCTGGTTGTCGCGAGTTCGAGCCTCGTCTTTCGCTCTAAAATCAAATTCATTTTGATTGTAAAGGGTAAATTTTAATGATTAATGCGAAAGTAGCTCAGTTGGTAGAGCTCCAGCCTTCCAAGCTGGTTGTCGCGAGTTCGAGCCTCGTCTTTCGCTCCAAAACCTCAAATGAAAATTTGGGGTTTTTTTTATTCCAAAATTTCACATCACAAAACTCTGTAACACGCATTCTACTGCGTAAATCAAAAGCCCTACCAAACCTCCCACAAGAGTTCCATTAATTCTTATATACTGAAGATCGCTTCCTATTTCCAGTTCCAACTTTTTGGAAACCTCATCAGTATCCCAACTTTTTACGGTGGAAGATATCAAATCGCCAATCATTTTTTTATTATTGATAAGCACTGACAACACATCATTCTTGATGAAATTATTAATCTTATCCATCATCAACTGATCGGACTGAATTCCTTTTCCAAAACTCTGTATCATATTGGCAATACTCTTTTTAATAGTTGATTTATCTTTTTGATCCAAATCATTCATAATAGACGTTTTGATCTCCAACCAAATACCGCTGATATAATCCTGCACCTCTTTTTTGTTAGCAAAACCAAGAACCAAATCATTGACCTTCTGCTGCATTTCAGGAGATTCTTTCAACTCGTTTATAAAATCTATTACATAGTTGTTTACTTTTTTTCGAATAGTACTGTCTTGATGACTTGCCTGCTCCAGAAAATTATACAATCCATTGAAAATTCCTTCTGTTATTTTTTTATCGGCCAAACCAAAAGAAAGAAACGGAGTCGAACTTTTTACTTTTTCTTCAATCAGATGTTTGTTGTTTTGTAATTCAACTATAAGTGTTTTCAAAACATTGGTTACCAATTCTTCTTGTTTATCGCTTTTGGCCAATGATTCCAAACCAAGAGCAATCCATTCAGCAAAATTTACTTTGCTTAGCTTACCACTAAACTGCGTTTGTATAAAATGCTGAACTTCGGTATCGTCTATCGTTTTCAAAACTCCCGGAATAACATTTTCAGCAATTAAGCCAGCAACTATATTAGCATTTTTCGCATCAATCAACCAATCAGAAGCTTTCATTGCCACATTAAATTGATCAATTTTTACTTCTAATTTTTCTCTTATCAAAAATTCTTCTGAAACAAAATCCCCAAGATTCTCCCCTATTTTATCTTTGTTACTAGGAATCAAAGCCGTATGGGGTATCGGAATTCCAAGCGGATGCCGGAACAGCGCCACAACAGCAAACCAATCGGCAATACCACCAACCATGGCAGCTTCGCTAAAAGCTTTCAGCCAATCATATTTATAGACGTTGGCAAACACAAAAAGAACTACAGCAAATCCCAAAAGAATCAATGCATTTCTTTTCATCTTACTCAAATCCTGTTCTTTCTTCCTGTTTTCCTGTTCTAGAACTGCATCCATAGTTAACAAATTGATTTATTAGCTAATTTAAGCATTTAAAAAACTATACTTTAAAAAATTAATTGCAAAATTCACTTATCCTTGCTATTAAGTATAAAAATTAAAACAAACTCAACACAAAAGAAATAATTTTAAAATTGTACTTTTGCACACTGAAAATTCGAAAATATGATTATTCAAAAAACCCGTGAGGAAATAGAATTAATGCGCGAAAGTGCGTTGATCGTATCAAAAACATTAGGAATGATAGCTTCTGAAATAAAAGAAGGAGTTACAACATTATATCTAGACAAAAGAGCCGAAGAATTTATCAAGGATCATGGTGCAGTACCAAGTTTCCTTGGACTTTATGGATTCCCGAATTCATTGTGCATGAGTCCAAATTCTCAAGTGGTACACGGAATTCCGAACAACAAACCATTAGAAAGTGGCGATGTAATTTCGGTTGATTGCGGTGCTTTCAAAAACGGATTTCACGGAGACCACGCCTACTCTTTTGAAATTGGCGATGTTGCTCCCGAAACCAAAAAACTACTTCAAGTTACCAAAGAATCTTTATACGTAGGAATCCGCGAATTGCGTTTGGGTAACCGTGTAGAAGATGTTGGAAATGCGATCCAGAAATATACCGAAGCACATGGTTATGGTGTGGTTCGAGAACTAGTGGGTCACGGTGTGGGACAAAAAATGCACGAAGATCCCGAAATGCCCAATTACGGAAAAAGAGGTCGAGGCAAACTTTTTATCGAAGGAATGGTCGTTGCAATTGAACCGATGATTAATATGGGAACCAAAAACATCAAACAGCATAAAGACGGTTGGACTATCACCACTGCCGACGGAAAACCATCTGCACATTTTGAACACGACGTTGCCATCATCGATGGAAAACCTGAAATTTTATCGACTTTCTACTATATCTATAAAGAATTGGGAATCGTGAGCAATGAAGAAGATGAATTTAGAAAAGTGCCTTTAGTATTATAAACACGAATTTCACTAATTAGCACGAATTCAAAATCTATCTAAATTTCACTAACTAAATTGAAAAACACTAATTTCACGAATTGGCACAAATTCTAAATCTATTAAATTTCACTAACATCAAAAGATGCACGATTTATATTTAAAAGAAGAAGCTTATACAATTGTTGGTCTTTGTATGGAGGTTCATAAAATTCTTGGAAAAGGACATAGTGAAAAGGTTTATGGAGATGCTTTAGAATACGAGTTTAAGAAAAATAATATTCCCTATTCAAGAGAATCAAAATTCAATATTGAATATAAAGAAATCATCTTGCCAACTTATTATTTTGCCGATTTTGTAATTTTTGATGAAATTATTTTAGAAATAAAAGCAATTCAACAACTTTCCAGTAGTGAAATAAAACAAACATTAAACTATCTTGCCGCATCACAAAACAGACTAGGATTACTAGTTAATTTTGGAGAAGACAGCCTAAAATACAAAAGAATAATTCTTTAACCATAACATAATATTCGTGAAATTCTTATTTTACACACCATTCATTCGTGTAAATTCGTGAAATTCGTGTTTAAATTTTTATCAAATGAAATCTGTGTTTAAACTTATACTCAATACAATCCCGCGTCCCATTCTTATTCGTTTAAGTTATGTAGCACGCCCTTTTATCGCTTTTTCATTAAAAGGAGACACTTATACCGATCCAATTGACGGGAAAAGCTTCAAATCGTTCTTACCTTACGGGTACGAAACGCAACGCAATAATGTGCTTTCGCCAAGTACACTTTCGTTGGAGAGACACCGTTTACTGTGGCTATACCTAAACGAGCAAACCGATTTTTTTACCGCTCCAAAGAAAGTATTGCATTTTGCACCGGAACAGGCTTTTTACAAAATGTTCCGCAAGCAAAAAAATTTAGACTATACGACAACCGATTTGTTTTCGCCCTTGGCGGATGTAAAGGCAGACATTTGCAATTTGCCTTTCGAAGACAATCAATATGATGTAATTCTCTGCAACCACGTATTGGAACACATCCCAGACGACACCAAAGCGATGCAGGAATTGTACCGCGTTTTGAAACCGGGCGGAATGGCTATTTTGCAAATTCCACAAGATTTGAATAGAGCCGTAACCTTTGCTGACGATACGATTACTGACCAAAAAGAACGTGCCAAAATATTTGGACAATACGACCACGTACGTATTTATGGCCGCGATTATTTTGACAAACTAAGGAGCATTGGTTTTACTGTTATTGAGGAAGATTACACCAATAAAATAGCGCCCGAATTGGTAGAAAGATATTGTTTGGCAAAAGGCGAAATCATTCCTGTTTGTTTTAAATAAATGAGATTATTGCTAGTTAAAAAATTCAACACAGATTTCACAGATTAGCACAGATATATCATTAGGTTAGATAATAATCTGTGTAAATCTGTGAAATCCGTGTTTAAATAATCGCACTTGAAAACCGAGAATAACTTTCAGTTCTGCTTTGATATTAGTTTTGAGAAAAGGCTAAACACCTATATTCCGACTGCTTATATTGTCGGACATTCCGAAGCTATAACTTATCTGGACAAAAAAGCGAGTCCCGAAGTCCTTCAAAGTTTTGGCGTTGTTTTCGAAAATTTAGACACAAACACTAAAAAAGTTTTATCACTTTGTGAAGCGCTTAAGCCTGAAGTGATTTTCAAGAAATTCAACAAAAACAGTAAATCGTCCAAAACCATTGAGGATTTACTTAAAGACAGTAAGCTGGAATTTGGTATTCGCCAATTCATAAAAACTAATCTAGACCAGTTTTATACTTTAGTTTCTCAAGATGATCTTCCAATTTCGCTTAATTTGGGAAAAGAAAAAGATTTTCGCATTAGTCGAATTGCGCCTAAAAATCCAGCATTAGAAACCAGTCTTCTATTTGACAAACACGAAAACGGAATTTCCTATACGTTACTTTTAAAGGACGACACTACAGTATTTGCACCCTCAAACACAACGATTACTCTTCTTTTGGACGAACCGGGATGGTTAGTAGCCTATCATAAACTGCACCGCTTAAAAGACATCAACACTAAAAAAATCACTCCTTTTTTAACTAAAAAATCTGTTGAGATTCCGTCAAAATTGGTTCCTGACTATTTTGAAAAATTCATCAAGGATATTGCAAAAAAAGCAGATATAAAAGCTACCGGATTTGCAGTCGAACTTAAAGACAAAGTCACATCCTGTTCGCTCCAGCTGGCCCACGATTTTTTTAAAAACACTTATTTTATCAACCTTTTATTCGACTACGACGGTTTTAGTTTCGACAATAGCAAAACCAAGAAAACTCATTCTGAAATTGACACCCGCAATTTGGATGAAATCAAAGTCATTCAATATAAAAGGACAGCCGAAGAAGCATCATTTGAAAACAAATTATTAGACATCGGCTTAATTAAAACCGAAAATGGATTGTTTGGACTTTCGCCAAAAGCAGAAAAACAAGATCCTTATTTAACCATTCAATGGGTAATCGAAAATCAAGAAACCCTAGAATCTTATGGTTTTTCGGTTAAAGATTTAAAAATAGACAGCAAGAAAATCGACACTCATAAAGTAAGTATTCACTTCTCGAATGAAGTCAAAAGCGATTGGTTTGACATCAAAATGACAGTCGTTTGCGAGTCATTTGAGTTTAATTTCACCGAAATAGTTTCGAACATAAAGAACCGAAACAGACTTTTCCTTTTGCCAAATGGCAACTACTTTTTAATTCCAATCGAATGGATGACGCTTTACGGTCCAATGGCCAAATTGGCGAAAATCCAAAACGGAAATCTTACGTTACCAAAAAGCAATTTTGCAGTTTTAGAAGACATTCCAGAGCTTAAATATTCCATAAATTTAAAAGCAGATATCGAGTATCAGCCTTCAACATTGGTGAAAGCTACATTGAGACCCTATCAAATTGAAGGGGTCAAATGGTTATTGGAACATTACAACAATGGCTTGGGAGCTTGCTTAGCCGACGATATGGGATTGGGAAAAACACTCCAAACCTTAACTACCCTAGTAGCCGTACAAGAACAGTTGGATTATGAAAAGGCCGAAAACGTTCAACTCGATTTGTTCGGGAACGAAATTGCAACACCAAAAGAATATCTAAAAGCATTGATTGTTCTGCCTTCCTCTTTGGTTTTTAACTGGTACAATGAAGCACGTAAATTCACACCGCATTTTCGACGAGTGCAATACATTGGCAACGACCGAAAAATCCTTTCTAAAAAATTAGAAAAATACGATGTGATTTTCACGAGTTACGCGATCGTTTCTAGAGACATTTCGATTTTGGAAAAATACAATTTCAGGTATTTGATTTTGGACGAAAGTCAATACATCAAAAACAAAAACTCCAAAATTTTCAAGGCAATCAATCAAGTTAAAGCCAACCATAAAATATCTCTGAGCGGAACTCCGATCGAAAATTCACTTGATGATTTATGGTCGCAAATGCAATTTATCAATCCGAATATCTTGGGGAGTTATTCCTTTTTTGCCGAAAATTATAAATTTCCAATCGAGAAAAAGCAAGACGAACATAGTTTATTGGAACTAAAAAATCTCATCAGTCCTTTTATTTTACGACGCACCAAAGAACAGGTTTTAAAAGATTTACCGGAACTATCCGAGCAGATTTTCTATTGTGAAATGGAACCTGAACAAGAAAAATTATACGAAGAGGAAAAATCCAAAGCCCGAAACTCGTTATTAAAAACTGATGGTTCTGGAATAGACAAAATCAATATCATCAACACATTGATGCGCTTGAGACAATTGAGCAATCACCCCAAAATGATTGATTCCAAATCGGAAATGGATTCGGGGAAATATATCGCCGTGACCCGATATTTAGAAACTTTGGTACAATCCAACCAAAAAACAATTATTTTCAGTTCGTTTGTATCCAATTTGGATTTTTATAAAAATTGGTGCAAGGAAAACAAAATCGATTTCTGTGAACTCACGGGAGAAACCCCTTTGAAAGAAAGGGAATACCAAGTCAATCGTTTTCAGGAACAGGAAAAACCATTACTGTTTTTCATCTCTTTGAAAGCGGGAGGCGTTGGGCTTAATATTACCAAAGCTTCTTATGTCGTTTTCTTGGATCCTTGGTGGAATCCTTTTTCGGAAAAACAGGGAATTGGCCGTGCACATAGAATTGGCCAATTGAATAAGGTAAACGTGATTCGGTTTATCGCCAAAAATACTGTTGAAGAAAAAATTATCCGCTTGCAGGAAAGCAAAAAACTATTGGCTGATTCACTTCTGGACGAAAATTATATTAGCACAGAGATTGAAGATAATTTAGAATTTATATTGGAGTAGAAGGGATTTTAGATTGAAGATTAGCGATTTTAGATTTGGTTTGCTAAATATTTAGGTTGTCGATTTAATGAGGTGCATACTTCTGAAATCAAAAATCGTTAATCAAAAATCAACAATCGTTTGTATATTTACAATTCATGAACGATAACCAATAATGAAATCAATAGCCGTTTTACTTCTTTCTTTCTTTTGTCTAACTGTTACTGCTCAAGTAGAGACTGAAATAGCCCCTCCCTATAATATCAAAACGGTTTCTTTTGTACAGAGCAATCAAAACGTTATTCCCATATTCAGACTGGGAGAACAATTTGAATTCCAATTTGATGATTTATTTGGCAACGAAGCCGACTATTATTACGAAATCAAACATTGTGATTACAATTGGGTTCCAACAGACATTCCAAAAAGCGAATACCTTTCCGGTTTTGACGGTCAAAAAATCCAAGAGTATGTAAACTCTTTCAATACTTTGCAGATTTTTACCCATTATAAATTATCCCTTCCAAATAACTACAGTAAAATACTCTTGAGTGGTAATTATGTTCTTACCATTTTGAATTCGGACAAAGAAGTTGTCATGAAAAGGTATTTCATTTTATATGAAGACTTGGTTTCAGTTCCTTTAAAAATCAGAAAAGCTCGAACAGTCAAAAACATTCATACGAAACATAATTTAGATTTTGAAATCAAAACGGGAGATCAAATTTTATTTCAAAACCCAATGCAAAACCTAAAGGTTCTTTTGCTTCAAAACGGAAAATTCAGTACTGCCATAAAAAATGTTCCTCCACAATACACAGTCAGCAATAATTTTGTTTATAAATATGATCAGGAAACACAGTTTTGGGCAGGAAACGAATTTTTAAATTTTGATTCCAAAGACCTCAAAAACGCCAATAACTATGTGAGTTTTGTCAACTCAGACAATGATATTTACAACACTCATTTATATACCAATAATGACAAAGCAAATTTTCCATACACAAACTACTCAGACCTTAACGGAAATTTTTCTATCCGAAAACTAGACGGTGAAAACAACACAATTGAGGCGGATTATTCTTGGGTCTACTTCAGTCTCTCTTCTCCTTTGGCCAATCCAAGTTCGTCTATTTACGTAGTTGGGATGTTCAATAATTACAGCTTGACCCCAGAAAATAAAATGGATTTTAATTCCAAAAACGGTCTTTATGAAAAAGCGATCTTAATCAAACAAGGATTTACAAACTACCAATATTTGACCGTAAACAATAAAGGAATTATCGATCAGGAGCATGCTATCGATGGAAATTTTTATCAAACCGAAAACGAATATAACGTATTGGTTTATTACAAAGGAAGCAGCGATCGATACGAGAAGGTCATTGGTCGAGGAACCGCCAGTTCATTAAACATTACAAATTAGAAAACTTTAGTTTTTTTTTAATTAAAATATTCATTTTTTTTGTAGATTTGTTGCCATACAGCACTTAATTAGCTCATTAACATGGTTTCACAAATAACAAGAGGCATTAAAATTTCGGTATTGACTAGTTTTGAAGGAACGTACTTCAAAAACTACAAGATTCATTTTGCCTTTAGTTATGAGATCACAATCGAAAACCACAGTAAAGATTCTGTACAATTGACTTCGCGCCATTGGGAAATCTTTGATTCTTTAAATGATTTAGAATTTGTGGATGGAGAAGGCGTTATTGGCAAAAAACCAGTATTGAAACCAGGAGAACAACACACCTACAGTTCAGGATGTCTATTATCATCTCCTTACGGAGCCATGAAAGGTTATTTCAATATGATTAACTTTACTTCTACCAAATCTTTTAGAGTTATCGTGCCTACGTTCAGACTTTGTGCTCCTTTCGCATTGAATTAATTTGACTTTAATTATGACATTTTTAGCATAATTTAAATCTTTCCTTTGTACTTTTGCATCAAATTTATAATCGTTTAATATTTAATTATAGAGATATGCTAAAAGGATTTTTCAATGTACCCAAAGCGGTAAACGAACCCGTAAAAGGATACGCACCTAATTCCCCAGAAAAAGCGGCTGTTTTATCAGCTTATAAAGAAATGTGGAATACTAAAATTGACGTTCCATTATATATTGGTAGCGAAGAAATTAGAACAGGAAACACTAAAAACATGACCGCTCCACACGATCATCAGCATATCGTAGGAACTTATCATTTAGCCGAAAAAGGACATGTACAAAAAGCTATTGCCAATGCCTTGGAATCCAGAACAGCATGGGCAAATATGGCCTGGGAACAAAGAGCAGCCATTTTCTTAAAAGCAGCTGAATTGATTGCCGGTCCTTACAGAGCAAAAATTAACGCAGCAACGATGATTGGGCAATCCAAAAATATTCATCAAGCCGAAATCGACGCTGCCTGTGAATTAATTGACTTTTTACGTTTTAACGTTGAATTCATGACTCAAATTTACGCAGACCAACCTAAATCGGCATCCGATATGTGGAACCGTTTAGAATACAGACCGCTTGAAGGTTTTGTATATGCTATTACTCCATTCAACTTTACAGCTATTGCTGCCAACTTGCCTGCAAGTGCTGCTATGATGGGGAATGTTGTAGTTTGGAAACCAAGCGACAGTCAAGTATTCTCTGCCAAAGTTATTATCGATGTATTCAAAGAAGCGGGAGTTCCTGATGGCGTAATCAACGTTGTTTTTGGAGATGCATTGATGATTACAGACACTGTTTTGGCAAGCCGTGATTTTGCTGGAATCCACTTTACTGGTTCTACTCATGTATTCAAAGATATCTGGGCAAAAATTGGAACAAACATTCACCATTACAAAACATATCCACGAATTGTTGGAGAAACTGGTGGTAAAGATTTTATCATTGCTCACCCAAGTGCCAACCCAAAACAAGTGGCTACAGGAATTGTTCGTGGAGCATTTGAATTTCAAGGACAAAAATGTTCTGCTGCTTCAAGAGCTTATGTACCACAAAGCTTATGGCCAGCTATTAAAGAGCAATTAATTACGGATACAAAATCAATGAAAATGGGTTCTCCAGAAGATTTCAGCAATTTTATAACTGCTGTTATTCATGAAGGCTCATTTGATAAATTGGCTAGTTATATTGACCAAGCCAAAAAAGATGCTGATGCCGAAATTATCGTTGGTGGAAATTATGACAAATCTGTTGGATACTTTATTGAGCCAACTATTATAGTAACTACAGATCCTCATTATTCTACAATGGAAACCGAATTATTCGGACCTGTTATGACAATTTATGTTTATGAAGACGCTAAATGGTCTGAAACATTAAAATTGGTAGATTCTACATCTGAATATGCTTTAACTGGAGCAGTTTTCAGTCAAGACCGTTACGCTATTGAAGAAGCAACAACAGCTTTACAAAATGCAGCCGGAAACTTCTACATTAATGACAAACCAACTGGAGCTATCGTAGGAATGCAGCCATTTGGCGGAGCAAGAGCTTCAGGAACTAACGACAAAGCTGGTTCTGCATTGAACTTATTGCGTTGGGCTTCTCCAAGAACGATCAAAGAGACATTCGTAACTCCAACAGATTACAGATATCCTTTTTTAGCAGAATAGTTTTAAAAAAAAGTTTCAGGTTTCAGGTTTCAAGTTTGAAAATCTTTGACGAAAATAAAATAGCCGAATCTTAATTTAAGATTCGGCTATTACTTTTTATACGCTCCAACAAACTTGAAACCTGAAACTTTTTTAAACCACAAACTTCAACGGCAAGTGAACCACTTTTTTAGTCTCGAAAAACTCATCCTCGAAGAAATCAGAAATATTATATTCTGTCGCTTTCGGGAAATCTTTAAGTTCTTCTGTCAAATCACCGCCCTTCAAATAAAGAATACCGTTTTTCAATTCGTGTTTGCTTTGTTTCTTGATTTTGGTTTTTACCCAAGACACAAAATCAGGCATATTGGTCACAGCACGACTTACTATAAAATCAAAATCACCTTTCACATTTTCGGCACGAAGTTGTTCGGCTTTGACATTTTTTAGTTCTAATGCTTCTGCAACTGCCTGAACCACCTTAATTTTTTTGGCAATAATATCAATCAGAAAAAACCTTGTTTCAGGGAAAAGAATAGCCAATGGAATTCCTGGAAATCCACCACCGGTTCCCACATCCAACACATAAGTTCCGGGTTCAAACTTATTTACTTTGGCAATGGCCAATGAATGCAATATATGTTTAGTGTATAACGAATCAATATCTTTACGTGAAATAACGTTGATTTTTTCGTTCCAATCGTGGTATAAAAAATCCAATTTTTGAAACTTTTCTATCTGACTATCAGATAGGTTAGGAAAATACTTTAGAATCTCGTCCATCTTAAAAATTTTTAACAAAAGTACTGCTTTTAGCTTATAAATATTTAACTCAATATTGTATGTTGAAAATATATATTGGTTACCTTTGCAAATATTCAAAAAATTATATGAACAATACCGCACCTACATTTGCAAAACAAGATAATTTAAAGTTTTTTAGAACTCTTAATTCTCGAGTTAACAGCTATTTCAAAGAAAATAATATCGAAAAAACTGGAAACTGGAAAATCCATTTGAAGACTGTAATTCTTTTTACCGTCTTCCTTGTCCCCTATTTTTTGATACTTACTTTAGACATGCCATTTTGGGCACATCTTCTATTAACCATTGTTATGGGAATTGGGATGGCCGGAATCGGAATGAACGTAATGCACGATGCCAACCACGGATCATACTCAACCAAAAGCTGGGTTAATAAATTTATGGGAGGAACCATATACGTATTGGCTGGAAACGTACACAACTGGCAAGTACAACACAACGTTTTACACCATACTTATACAAACATTATAGGTCATGACGAAGACTTAGAAGCAGGAAGAATTATGCGTTTCTCCAAAGAAGCGGAGTGGCATAAATTTCATAAATTTCAACAATATTACGCTGTGTTTTTATACGGTTTATTGACTTTCAATTGGGCTATTACTACTGATTTTAAACAAATGAGCAGTTATATCAAAAGAAAATTATCTTATGGTGAGCCAAAAAGTCCAAAAGTGCTTTGGACAACATTAATCATCACAAAAGTAATTTACCTATCCATTTGGATTGTTTTACCAATTGTTATCGGAATCACGTGGTGGAAAGTTTTGGTTGGATTTTTCGTAATGCATTACACGGCTGGATTAATCTTAAGTATTGTATTTCAATTGGCACACGTAGTTGACGAAGCTGCCAATCCACAACCAAACGAAACTGGGGAAATGGAAAACACTTGGGCTATTCACCAATTGTTCACCACAGTTAATTTCGCACCAAAAAACAAAATTGTAAACTGGTACACTGGAGGATTAAATCACCAAATTGAGCACCATATTTTTCCGCACATTAGCCATGTTCACTATGGTAAAATCGCAAAAATTGTAAAAGAAACGGCCAAAGAATGCCAATTACCATATTACGAATACAAAACAATGACAGCTGCTGTTGTTGCCCATTTCAAACATTTAAGAACATTGGGACTAGAACCCGCACTATAATTATTATCTAAAAAAAGAATAAACCAAAAAATTACAATTTAATGAGCAATCCACTTTCAGACAGAATTAACAATTTAGCCACATCGCAAACATTAGCTATGGCTGCATTGGCAAGAGAATTAAAAGCACAAGGAAAAGACATTATCAGTTTAAGTTTAGGAGAACCAGATTTCAATACCCCAGATTTCATCAAAGAAGCTGCAAAACGCGCTATCGATGAAAACTACAGCACCTATTCTCCAGTAGAAGGTTATGCGGAATTAAAAGAAGCAATTTGCAGAAAATTCAAAAGAGACAATAATTTAGATTACAAGCCATCACAAATTGTGGTTTCAACAGGAGCCAAACAATCTTTATATAACATTGCACAAGTAATGCTTAACGACGGTGACGAGGTAATTTTACCAGCACCTTACTGGGTATCTTACTTCGAAATTGTAAAATTATCAGGAGGAGTTCCTGTAGAAGTTCCAACTTCTGTAGAAACAGATTTCAAAATCACTCCAGAACAATTAGAGGCAGCTATCACACCAAAAACAAAAATGATGTGGTTCAGTTCTCCTTGTAACCCAAGTGGATCTGTTTACAACAGAGAAGAATTGACTGCCCTTGCAAAAGTTTTAGAAAAATACCCACACGTATATGTAGTTGCCGACGAAATTTATGAGCACATCAATTTCTCAGGAACTTTCTGCAGCATAGCTTCTATTCCAGGAATGTTAGAAAAAACCATAACTGTAAATGGAGTTGCCAAAGCATTTGCTATGACAGGATGGAGAATTGGATATATTGGAGCACCAGAATTCATTGCTAAAGCCTGTATCAAAATTCAAGGTCAAGTAACCAGTGGCGCCAACAGTATTGCACAACGTGCTACTATTACTGCTGTAGATGCTGACCCATCTGTATTGAAACACATGGTTGACGCTTTCCAAAGCCGTAGAGATTTAGTAGTTGGATTATTAAAAGAGATTCCAGGTGTAAAAATCAACGTTCCAGAAGGAGCTTTCTATGTATTCCCAGACGTTTCTTCTTTCTTCGGAAAAACATTAAAAGGAACATTAATCAAAGATGCTAATGATTTCTCTATGTATCTTTTGGCCGAAGCTTGTGTAGCGACTGTAACTGGTGACGCTTTTGGAAACCCAAATTGCATCCGTTTCTCTTACGCAACTAGCGAAGAATTATTAAAAGAAGCATTACGCAGAATCAAAGAAGCGGTTTCGCTTACTGAAGTTCTGGCATAACATAAAATTTGTTTAAAGTTTAAAATAGTTTAAGGTTTAAAGTTTCATCGCTTTATACTTTAAACTATTTTTTTTAAGCAAAACTCAACCAGCTTCTATCTGATTTATTGACAAAAAATTCGTAACTTCATGAGCCTAAACCGCTAGAAAAATGAAGAGGTCAATTTTATTAATCAGCACACTATTACTCACAGCTACCACATTTGCACAACATCAAAAACTAGACCCGAATACGTTTACCATTTCGGTAAATTATAGTTATTCCGACCCATCATTATACGGTATAAGTGCCGAATTTGGCAACAGTAATTATTTCCTTTTCAATGAATACACTTCAAGCCTTCTAAACATTTACGCTTCACAATTGGATTATGACAATAATTTGGTGAAGGTAAAAGGCAATGGTTTCGCAGTTGAGATCGGCAAAAGAATTTATCAAAAAAGAGGCCGTAAATCCGGAATTTATCTCCAATGGCTATTGGCTTACTCGAGCACCGATTTTAACGAAACAACCTCTTTAGGTAATTTCGAAGGCAACTATTCTTACTGGAGTTTAATTAATCATGATATTGGATACAAAATAAAAATCGCAAAAAATTTTAGCATCGACCCTTCAATGGGATTCAATTGGAAATGGGAAGTAAAAGGAAAAGGAGACATCGACAATATCTACGTTGATAATTTCGTATTCCGATGCGGGGTAAAACTAGGTTACAGCTTTTAACCAAAATTCACAATTATAACTCAATTTTGGGCGTGTACCCGTTGCATAAAGAGGCTAACCGATAGTTGCGCTTATTCGCCTCTTTATGCAACGGGGTCGGGCTATCCGCGCTACTTTGGTAGCTTGCTCCTATCCCTCACGCGGGCAAACGACTAAATAAGTCGCCAAAATATTTTCAAAAGAAATTACGCAAACTCAGCAAGCTTTCCTAAAAAAATTAAACACAAAAAACGTATTTTTGTTATAATCATACACAGTAAACTAAACCCATAAACAGCATAACCCCTATAAACTTCTTTCAATGAAAATACTACTTCTAGGCTCAGGCGAATTAGGAAAAGAATTTACAATCGCTGCACAACGCATCGGGCAAACCATAATTGCTGTAGACAGTTACGAAAATGCTCCTGCAATGCAAGTAGCACATGGTTTTGAAGTCATCAATATGCTCGATGGAGACGCTTTGGACAAAATCGTAGCCAAACACCAACCCGATTTCATAGTTCCTGAAATAGAAGCCATCAGAACCGAGCGTTTCTATGATTACGAAAAACAAGGAATAACCGTAGTTCCCTCTGCAAAAGCGGCAAACTTTACGATGAACAGAAAAGCCATTCGCGATTTGGCCGCCAAAGAACTAGGATTAAGAACCGCCAATTATCGTTATGCCACTTCAGCCGAAGAATTGCATAAAGGTGTTGAAGCCGTTGGAATGCCATGCGTAGTAAAACCCTTAATGTCTTCCTCTGGAAAAGGACAATCAACTATAAAAACTGCTGCTGATATTGACAAAGCTTGGCAATATGCCGTAGAAGGTTCCCGTGGCGATGTAGTTGAAGTCATAGTCGAAGCTTTCGTAAAATTCAATTCTGAGATCACATTATTGACCGTAGTTCAGAACAACAACCCTACTCTATTTTGCGCACCAATCGGTCACAGACAAGAACGTGGCGATTATCAAGAAAGCTGGCAACCCGCAAAAGTATCCGACAAAGACCTATACGAAGCACAAGACATGGCCGAAAAAGTAACCGAAGCTCTAGGCGGAGCGGGATTATTTGGTGTTGAATTTTTCCTAGCCGATGATGGTGTTTATTTCTCTGAATTATCTCCAAGGCCACACGACACCGGAATGGTAACTTTGGCGGGAACGCAAAACTTTAATGAATTCGAATTGCATTTACGTGCCATTTTGAGCCTTCCAATTTTCGAAATTACTCTAGAAAAAGCAGGAGCGAGTGCCGTAATTTTGGCTTCCGAAAATTCAGCAAATCCAACTTTCACCGGAATAGAAAAAATCGCTGCTTTGTCGAAAACCGATTTTAGACTTTTTGGAAAACCTACCTCAAGACCTTATCGCAGAATGGGCGTGGCTTTAGTCAATGACACCTTAGACTCTACAATTGAGGAAGTGGTAGAAAAAGCGAAAGAAGCCGCTGGATTAATCAAAGTACATTCTTAATTACTTTTTAGAATCTCGAAAAGCCGTCGGCGTTATTGCAGTATGCTTCTTAAATAACCGCACAAAATAGGAATAGTCATCGAAACCCAACGCTGTTGCAATTTCGTTGACTGTTCTTTTTTTATCCATCAGCATTCTTTTTGCTTCGAGAATAATTCTGTCCGTAATGACCTGAGTCGTCGTCTTTTTTAGGATTTCATTACATATCCTATTCAAATGCTTCAGCGTAATATGGAGTTGGGAAGCGTAAAAAGAAGGCGCTTTTTCTGTCCAAAAATACTTTTCCAAAAGCGCATCAAAATCTTTGATTTTCACATTATAGGAATGTGTTTCCAAAACATGGCTTTCATTATATTTCCTCGCAATTTCAATATGAATACTATCCAATAAATTCATGATTTTATCCTGCTTCATAACCTTATTGCCTTGATACTCCTCTAGCATATTATGAAAATAAGGTTCAATTGACTTTAATTCTTTGTCATCAAATATCATCTCGGGAGAATTCCCCAATGAAGAATAAAAAGGATAAGCCTCTATACTCTTTTGCCTAAAATAAAGATTGTACATCTCTTGGGAATAAAAAACAACAAACCCATCAATATCATCAGACAAACTCCAATGATGTATTTGTCCGGGCAGCATAAAAAACATACTTCCGGGCTGAATCTTAAATGTATCAAAATCGATATCATGCGTTCCTGATCCATTGGTAAAAATAACCAGTACATACGAATTATGTCTATGTGGCTCTTCCACAAAGCTGTGATCGACCAAGTGATTTTTGAAAGTGTTTATATAGAAATCACTATTGACATCATTACAATTGAATCGCTGAATCGAATAAATTGGATATTTGCTCATAATTTCTAAATGTCTTTATTGTCCTATAATTAGCGAATATAGAAAATAGCTGTGACACGAATAAAAAATACCTTTGAAAAAAAATAAAAAAATGTCACACACACTTGTTCACATCCTAAATAATGACTGCCCACATTGTCATGAGGGAAAAGTATTCAACGAAAAAAATATTTTCTTAAATATTGGTTTTCCAAAAATGAATCAATATTGTCCTCATTGTCATTTTAAATTCGAAAAAGAGCCTGGCTATTTTTTTGGTGCCATGTATGTAAACTATGGATTAACCGTTGCGCAAGGAATTGCCACTTACCTAATTGCACAACAATTTTTTACAGAAAGATTCGATTTAAGAATCATTGCCATTATTGCCATAGTTATTCTGTCAATGGCTTCTTTCAATATTCGTCTTTCAAGATTGCTATGGATTTACATGTTTAAAAACTATTCCATCTAGAATTAGAACCAAAATACTTAACTTAGGGCTTTCAAATCCGTCCTAAATGAAAAATCTATTCACAATCGTATTATTGTTTATAGCGCTAATATCAGGTGCTCAAGAAAAAAAGGAGCTATTAAAATCCCAAATTGTAGAAGTTTCTTGTGGTCAATGCCAATTTGGTTTAAAAGGAAAAGGCTGTGATTTAGCCGTTCGCATCGACGGTAAATCTTATTTTGTGGATGGAACCAAAATTGACGACCACGGAGATGCAGACGCCAAAGACGGTTTTTGCAAAACCATCAGAAAAGCGGAGGTTGCAGGTACAATTGTCAATAATCGTTTCAAAGTAACTTCCTTTACTTTACTTCCAGAGCAAAAATAAATGGAATTAATACTCAAAAACATTGCTCAACACGTATCGCTTACTCAACAGGAGCAGGAGCTTTTCTTATCCAAAACAGAGATACACCATTACAAAGCCAAAACCATTTTATTGAATAGTGGCGCAATCTGCAAACATTCTTACTTTGTGAATTCGGGTATTTTACGCAGTTTCAACATTAATGATAATATTGTAGAACATGTATTGACTTTTGCTTGCGAAGGTTGGTGGATTGGCGATATGTACAGTTTGCTTTCGCAAAAGCCGGGCAACCTGTTCATAGAAGTTTTAGAAGATGCCGAAGTAGTTTTGTTATCTAAAGAAAACCAAGATATACTGTACAGGGAAATCCCAAAATTAGAACGTTTCTTCAGAATACTTACCGAAAATTCATTGGTCGCCAATCAAGAACGCTTAATGGATAATCTAAGCCTTACCGCTGAAGAGCGCTTTGAAAAATTCTGCAAAAAGTACCCTACACTCATTCAGAAAATTGCCCAAAAACAAATTGCTTCTTATTTAGGAGTTACTCCCGAGTTTTTTAGCAAAATGAAAAGCAAAATGCTTAGGAAATAATTTCTTAATCTAGGTTAAGTGCAAAACGCTGACATCAGATATAAATTTGTATAACAAAAATCACTAAATTTATATATCATGAAAAATACAGTTTTACACAAAGCCGACACAAGAGGACACGCAGATCATGGATGGTTAAATGCTTATCACAGTTTTAGCTTCGCTAGTTGGTACAACCCAGATAGAGTTCAGTTTGGAACCTTACGCGTTTTAAACGACGATACTATTGGCGCCGGAATGGGTTTTGGTACACATCCACACGACAATATGGAAATCATTACTATTCCGTTGGAAGGGGATTTGGCTCACAAAGACAGTATGGGAAATGAATCTACCATAAAAACTGGCGATATACAAGTTATGAGTGCCGGTACTGGAATTCAACACAGTGAATTTAATCCAAATGCAGATTTACGCACCAAACTTTTTCAAATTTGGTTATTCCCAAAAACGAGAAATGTGACTCCACGCTACCAACAAATCACGTATGATACTACTGAACAAAAAAATAATTTTGCTCAAATATTATCTCCAAACTCTGATGATGCCGGAGTATGGATCCATCAAGATGCTTGGTTTCATTTAGCCGATTTTGAAGCTGGTTTTTCTAAAAACTACGAGATTAAAAAAGAAGGAAACGGTATGTACGTTTTTGTAATATCGGGAACAATAACTGTTGACGGTCAAGAATTGGAAACTCGTGACGGTTTAGGCATAACTGATTTTAAAACTTTGGATATCAAAGCAACAACTGACGCGAAATTTCTATTAATGGAAATTCCGATGATTTATTAAAAAATAGATACTGAGTTTCTGAGAAGCTGAGATTCTAAGATTAAAAAGAAAGTTCAATTTATAGAATATAAAAAACTTAGAATCTTAGAATCTCAGATTCTTAGCAACTTTAAAAACAAAAACAATGACCGAAACAGTAAATATAGAATTCAACGAAAAAAACGGTAATTTCAACATTACATCCGAAGGTAGAAAAGTAGCGCTAATGACTTTTGTATTTGCCGGCCCAGATAAAATCATCATTGACCATACCGAAGTATCTCCCGTATTCAACGGAAAAGGGTTGGGTAAAAAATTAGTGGAGAAAGCAGTTGAAGTGGCAAGAGAAAAAAATTGGAAGATTATCCCCTTATGTCCTTTTGCCAAAAAAACTTTTGACAGAAACCCTCAATTTAACGACGTATTATAATGGAAGATCTTTTCGAAAATGACATACTTGGCCACATAGGTACTCAAAAATACTTATGTAACATCACTTGGAGAAACGGGCAATTTCTTATGGACGAACCCGAAAATGTTGGCGGTAAAAATTTAGGAATGGATCCATTTTCGACTTTGCTAGCTTCTTTGGCAGGCTGTACCCTTTCTACGCTAAGAATGTACATTGATAGAAAAGAATGGATAATCCCAGAAATAAATATTTCACTAAATTTATATCAAGAAACCGTAGTTGGCGAATTGACAACAACAATAAGAAGAAACATCACTTTTTCGGGAGAAGTTACTCCCGAGCAAAAAGAGCGATTACTAATCATTGCTGATAAATGTCCGATTTCAAAACTACTAAAAGGAACAACAATCATTAACACCACCCTTTAACCATGGATCCAAAAAACATCAAAAAAGAATATACCAACGGTGAAGTAACCATTGTATGGCAATCAGGGAAATGTATTCATTCCGGAAATTGCGTGCGCAATAATCCTGACGTTTTCAAACCGAAAGAACAACCATGGATTACAGCCGAAAATTCAACAACAGAAAAAATTATTGAAACAATCAATAAATGTCCATCAGGAGCATTGAGCTTTTATATGAATAAAAAAGATTAATCCTCATTCAATTTCCGAATCACTTTAGCAGGATTACCCACTGCTAAAGAATTTTCGGGAATATCTTTGGTTACTATAGACCCAGCTCCAATTACAGACCCAGCTCCAATAGTGACTCCTGGACAAATAACGGAGTTCCCTCCTATCCAACAATCATCGCCAATCGACACGGGCTTGGAACTTTCGACAGTTCTTCTTTCAATAGCATTGAGCGGATGGGTTGCTGTATAAATATGTACTCCCGGCGCAAAGAAAACATTATTCCCAATTGTCACTTTCATTGTGTCCAAAACCACACAATTGACATTGAAATATACATTCTCCCCCGAATGTATATTGTATCCATAATCACAATGAAACGGTGGTTCTATATACAATCGTTTATGTGAATTCGGCATCAACTCCCTAAGAATCGCACGTGACCTCCCATTCATGAAATATTCGGTAACATTCAATTTATGTAATAGCTTTTTGGCTTTGGTACGCTCTTCTGTTAATTGTTTATCATTGGCAAAATAAACTTCGCCCAAAAGCATTTTTTCTTTTTCGGTCATTCTTCTAAATTATTTTTCAAATTGTAAAGCACTCTTGGTATCCAAGTGTCTGTACTTTTTATAATCTTTATATTCATTCATGATGAGCTGTGCTTTAAAAAAACAAAGCGTCGATTCTGCACCTTGATTGATATTCACATTTTTATCTTCAAGTCCGTCATAGGAAGCTCCATTTACTGAATTGTAAATAATCTGATTCAGATGATTATTCCCCAAAAACCATGAAAATGCTAGATTCAGTTGGTTTCTGTATTTCACATTTCCGGTTACCTGATAAAACAAATGCAAGGTAATAATTGTTGTCGCTACTTCAATAGGCTGTTCGCCGTAAGTGCTTTTTTTTTCACCTTTAACAAACCATCCTCTATTTGAAATTACGCTTAATTCTCCCTTCATAAAATAATGAGACAAGAGAAAATCAAACGTAGTCAAGGCTATTTTTTTGTATTTCAAATCTCCTGTCGCCAAAAAACTAAAAAGCATCGCCTCAGGGAGTACATTATTGGCATAGGTCATATAATCTTCATACCAGCACCAATCATCATCAGAATTGATGTGATAATGATTCAATAATTTATCGGCAAGTTGAGCTATAGCTGTTTTAATTTTTTCCTCTTTATTAGCTTGGTAGTAATAATAAAGTCCCTTGAGTGTATAAGCAATCGCCCTGGGCGAAGTGACCTCATCAATATTCATAACGGCTTTGTTCCATACTTTTTGGGCTTGTTCAACTAAATCTATCGGGAGTTTTTTTTGATAGGACAACAAAAAACCCAAACTCCACAATCCTCTTCCATTGCAATCTTCAAGATTCACCAACTCGTTCTGTTTTGTCAATTGACGGTTAATGTCTTTGTAATTATCAAATCTTCCGTCTTCTCGCTGTATTTCTGCAATAAAATTTAAATAGATTTTTGCCATATTCAAGGAAATAGGATCTGAGCTCCTATCATAATACATTACCATATTAATCAATGCACGAGCATTATCATCCAAAGTATACCCTGATGACAAATCGGGTTGGCTAAAATTCGAGAACTGAAGAATCCCATAATCTGTTGTCAATTCTTTGATGTGATCCAACTTTATAGGTGGAAAAGTGAATCTTAATTTCTCCTTGCTTTCTGTCACTTCAGCAAATAGGAATGCGCATTTTAAAGCGATATTCTCCCAAGTTGTTTCGTGAGTAAAAGCATAGCCATTGCGTCCCATTTCCAATCGTTTCTCTTTGTTTTCAACTAATTCCAATATGGCGCTATGAAATTCCTCGGGCTTGTCAAATTCATGTAGCAATATTCCGATACCTGAGTTCAAATCCTCAATAGCATGAGCTATCGGAGTTGAAATAATAGCACAACCACAGCTCATTGCATATGCAAAAGTCCCGCTCACAGCCTGATTTGGATCTTTGGAAGCAAACAAATAAATGTCTGATGAAATCAAATAGTTAAGAAGTTGTTTTAACTCCAGGAATTCATTGATAAAGAAAACATTGTTCTCAATATTCAGTTTCTTGGTCGTCTCAATAAGCATATTACGGTATTTCTCTCCTTCTTTTTTCAAGACTTCAGGATGTGTTTTCCCGATTACCAAATAGACAACTTCGGGATGTTTTGCTATAATCTCGGGCAGGGAATACAAAACGGTTTCAATGTTTTTATTATCACTAATTAATCCAAATGTTGACAATACTGTTTTACCGGAATAATTGAATTCATTTTTTAGTTTTTCCTTTTGATCCCAAAGCACCATATGAGTGCCATGCGGAATTATCCTTAATTTCGACTCCTGACAATCATAATCTCTTATTAAAATCTCCTGGGATCTTTTGGTCAGTACCACGATTTTGTTTGACAAATCAATGATAGCCTGAACTATTTTTTTTAATTTATCGTTTGGCCTAGGCAATACCGTATGAAAAACAGTTGCAATTGGTTTGTTTATCGCCAATAAAAAGGACAATAGGTAATTTCCGTAATCTCCTTCATAAAGACCAAATTCATGCTCAATACAAATCATTCCAATATCATCACGGTTGTTGATTTTTTCAGCCAGAATACGATACTCATCAATCGAAGAAACTGTTAGTGCATAATGTACATCTAGGCCATATTCAAATTGATTTTCTTCTTTTTGCAAAGCACATACCTCTATAGGCAGTGAATCCCCAAAGATTAACTTAACAGAATTAACTACATCACTAGAAAAAGTTGCCAATCCACATTGTCTCGGCGGATAAGAACTCATCAACAGTATGATTTTACTTTTTTTGGTTTTCACTTGTACTTATTTTCTATTTTCATCGTTGACTATAATCCAATTTTAGATTAAGCTCATTTTATAGCAATTACTTTTTACTGTTTTTCAAAGCAACCATTAATTCCACCATATCCACTACGGCATAAGTAGAAGAATAATCCGAAACAGCGTAAGGTAATATGAGGCTGTTATTATGGATAATCGAACCACAGGAATAGACCACATTGGGCACGTATCCTTCACGCTCATCTTCCAAAGGAGTTAGCAAAGGCTCAGGCAATCTACCAATCTCTTTTGAAGGATCATCTAGGTCAAACAATGACGCACCTATACAATAACGTCTCATTGCCCCTACACCATGAGTAATCACCAACCACCCTTCTTGAGTCCATAAAGGAGAACCACAATTGCCAATTTGAGTATATTCCCATGGATATTCAGGCCTCTGAATAATTTGTGGATCTTTCCATTCATTCGGTCGTGTCGAATACATCAGATAATTGTTTACTCCATCTATTCTTCCCAACATGGCATATTTACCTTTTATCTTCTTAGGAAATAACGCCATTCCTTTGCTCTGCGAGCCTTCGCCATGCAAAGGCATTATGCGAAAAGTATAAAAATCTTCTGTGGTAACTAACTTTGAAAGGATCGAATGTCCATTATAAGCGGTATAGGTTCCCATTACACTTTCGGTACCATCATCATCCACAAAACGAACAAAACGGGCATCTTCAATTCCGCGACTCTCAACATCAGATACTGGAAATATAACGCGCTCGGAAATATCGGAATCATGCTTGAATTGTATATCATAAAACGAATCCAACAACCAAATCACTTCTTCAATAGCCTCTCTTTTTTCTTTACCAATATTTGGATCCATTAATTCTGTATTAAGCAAATCCTTAAACACAGAATACTCGAAGACTTCTGGTAAGTCACACATTATGGGTGAATAAATATCTAGTGTATGCATTTCCGTCAATTTGGATAAAACTCGTTTTTTATTAAACATCATTTTATGCGAAACCTCTGCCTTTTCAATACTGTCACCAATTCGCATCATCCTCAAATTATTGTCCTTATCAATAATCCCTCTTCTGAATACGATGGAAGAAACATGTCCTTCTCCTGTAGCCCGAAACGAAAGAACTACACGTTTCTCTCCTTTTTCCAAACTCGATTGATCAAAATCTTCTACCATTGAAGGATTAAAAAATGCAGCCGATTCGATGGAATATTCCATTGTAAAATACGAGCCAATAAGCATTTTTCTTTCTTCTGACAGTTCCTCATAATTTATTTGCATTTCTTCGATTATTGTCCGAACATTTCCGCAATGTTTATAAAATAAAGAAGAAATATTCCGGTGCCTTCTTGCAAACTCTCTGTTTATTTGTTCCAAAGTATGACTAACCTGTTGATCGTTCATAACCAATATACGGCCAATCAATTCTTTGGTTCTTTCTTCTCCGCTCATAAAATATCGAGCAACAACTCTACTGGAATCAGGCAAAAACTTTACATTTTTTCGGGTAACAGAGACTTTCATAAATTTATATTTTAGACTATAAGCAAACGTTTTTGGGTTTTACTAAAAAAATATCTCAAGTAAATCAGAAGGGCTAATTTTATTTCCTACCAATTCTCTTTCAAATATTTTTTTAGGTATGATGTGAATTAAAAAAAGAGAAATAAAAACTACAATTTCCACACATGAAACCCTATCAAATATACAAAATAAAAAAACATAAAATTTTGATTTTAAATAGGTTAAATACAGTATTTATTCAGTCTTCTTAAAAAAACAAAACAATCTCATTTAGCCCTGATGGAAGGGAAAATCCTTTTTGTCTCGTCCTCAGACGAGACAAAAAGATTGGAATGACAGCAGGAGAATTGTTCTTGATGTGCAAAAAATTGTTGCTCCTAAAAAAAGTAGTACTTTTGTAGTCGGTTTTTTGATTTCACTTTTGAAAACCTAAAACTTTTAAACATTAAACGAAAAAATATGAAGGCATACGTATTTCCAGGTCAAGGCGCACAATTCACGGGAATGGGCAAAGACTTATATGAAAACTCAGCATTAGCAAAGGAATTATTCGAAAAAGCGAATGAAATTCTAGGTTTCCGCATCACCGACATCATGTTTGAAGGAACGGCTGAGGAATTGAAAGAAACCAAAGTAACGCAACCGGCAGTCTTTTTACATTCGGTTATTTTAGCCAAAACATTGGAAGATTTCAAACCAGAAATGGTTGCAGGACACTCTTTGGGTGAATTCTCAGCATTGGTTGCCAATGGCGCTTTATCGTTTGAAGACGGATTAAAATTAGTTTCACAACGCGCTTTGGCAATGCAAAAAGCCTGCGAAATCAAGCCTTCAACAATGGCTGCCGTTTTAGGATTGGCCGATAATATCGTTGAAGAAGTTTGTGCTTCTATCGATGAAGTTGTGGTAGCTGCTAATTACAATTGTCCTGGACAATTAGTAATCTCAGGAGAATTTTCTGCAGTAGAAAAAGCTTGTGAAGCAATGAAAGCCGCTGGCGCAAAAAGAGCTTTATTATTACCTGTTGGTGGCGCTTTTCACTCACCAATGATGGAACCTGCAAGAGAGGAACTTGCTGCCGCTATTGAAGCGACTACATTCTCTACTCCTATTTGCCCAGTGTATCAAAACGTGACAGCAAGCGCAGTATCTGACGCCAACGAAATCAAGAAAAACTTAATCATTCAATTAACCGCTCCAGTACGTTGGACACAATCTGTACAACAAATGATTGCCGATGGTGCAACTTTGTTTACGGAAGTAGGTCCAGGAAAAGTATTGGCAGGTTTGATTGGAAAAATTGACAAAGAAGCTGCGACAGCAAATGCTTAAATCTTAGACTGCTGATTGCAGTTTTTAGAAAGTAGATAAATAATAAAATCCCCACAAATATCAATTTTGGGGATTTTTTTTATTTAAAGTTCTTTTGCTTCCTCACAATGATTATTCATTATTCCTGTGATTAAGAAAATTGCATCTTGTTTTTCAAAGAAAACGTACCATGTGGTTCTAGCATTGGCTTTATAAAAAATATAATTTGAACCTAAATATTGGAGCTTTTGGGGAGTGGATTTATGTGGAAAACTATTTATTTCCAAAATTATGAAATCTACAATTTTATCAACATAAAGCTGTGCATTTTCAGAATAGCTAAAATACTCTTCTTCAAAAAGCGTATAAATCAATTCATCAAAATAATCTAAAACCTTATTCTTAAAAATTATTTTTTCCAAGGATATGCTTTTATTCTTTTATGCATTTCTGCCTTAAATTCTTCGGGAGTATAGCCATTTTTAACTTCTTCATCAAAATCAAAAGTTGCCCTGTCAATTCCTTTGAATTTAACTCTCGAAGTTTCGTAAACTACAGAAGACTCTTCTACTTTAGTTATTTTAGGATTATCTTTTTTAGGGTTCATGGCTCATAATTTATCTAACGAATTTACAACTAATTATTTAAAACAAAAAATACCAAATTATCATGATGATAATTTGGTATTAATTTTATTCTGAAGTCTAAAATCTAACTTCTAATCTTCTGTTCCCATTTCCAGGCGCTGGCCATGGCTTCATCCAAGGTTGACTGTGCCTTCCAGCCCAAAATATTATTGGCTTTATCGGTATTGGCATAAGCTTCGGTAATATCGCCTTCTCTTCGAGGAACAATCTTATAAGGGAGTTTTTTACCACTCACTTTTTCGAAACTGCGAATCACTTCCAAAACCGAACTTCCCGTTCCTGTTCCCAAATTGAATGTTTCTACTTTGTCGAGGTTCTTTTTATTCAGTAAACGCTGCAAAGCAATAACATGGGCTTTAGCCAAATCGACTACGTGAATGTAATCTCGAATACACGTCCCGTCCGGCGTAGGATAGTCATCTCCAAAAACAGACAATTCCTGACGCAAACCAAAACCAGTTTGGGTAATAAAAGGCACTAAGTTTTGTGGTACGCCCAATGGTAGTTCCCCAATTTCGGCAGAAGGGTGTGAACCAATCGGATTGAAATAGCGCAATAAAATAGCGTTGATATTGGTCGCCTTTGCAACATCAATTATAATTTCTTCCCCTATTTTCTTGGTATTACCATAAGGGGACATTGGCTGTTGCACTGGAGCATTTTCAGTAATTGGCATTTTTTCGGCTTGACCATAAACCGTACAAGACGAACTAAAGATAAAATTAGCTTCGTCTTTCTTTTCTAATTCCTGCAAAATGTAAACCAACGTACCTAAGTTGTTTTCATAATACAGCAAAGGATTTTCCACGCTTTCACCCACTGCTTTAGAAGCTGCAAAATGAATAACTCCATTAACATCATTGTGTTTTTTGAAAAATTCTTGCACGCTCTTTTTTTCACGTAAATCCAACTTTTCAAATATTGGCATCCTGCCTGTAATAGCAACAATCCCTTTTAAAACTTCTTCCGAAGAATTAGAAAGATTATCAATAATCACAACCTCAAAACCCTCATTTTGTAATTCGACTACAGTATGGGAACCAATGAAACCTAAACCTCCTGTTACTAGTATTTTCATGTTTGTTTATATAAAAAAGACGCTATAGATAGCGTCTTTATGGAAATTATTTTAAATATTCTAAAACACTGTCCGTTATAAATTTAATTTGATCATCATCAAGTTCTGTATGCATCGGTAGTGAAATTACTTCTTTTACCAATTGATTCGTTACCGGAAAATCTTCCTCTTTGTAACGCACATCCAAATACGCTTTTTGCGAATGCAACGGAATCGGGTAATATATAGCACATGGAATTCCTTTGTCCAGCAAATGTTGCATTAATCCGTCTCTATTAGCCCCAACAATTCGCAATGTATATTGGTGAAAAACATGGCAATCACAATTATCGCAAATACTAGGAGAAACAATATTTTTGTGCCCTTCAAAAGCAGCAGTATATTTTCTGGCAGCATTTTGTCTTGCTTTTCCATATTCATCTAAAAAAGGCAATTTAGCATTAAGCACAGCGGCTTGAATACTGTCCAAACGAGAATTCACGCCTACTACATCATGGTGATAACGTTCATACATTCCGTGATTTACGATTCCGCGCAGTTTGTGTGCCAAAGCATCATCATTGGTAAAAATAGCGCCACCATCACCATAACATCCTAAATTTTTTGACGGAAAAAAAGAAGTAGAAGATACATGTCCAATAGTTCCAGCTTTCTTTTTTGTCCCATCCGAGAATTTACAATTCGCTCCTATAGCTTGCGCATTATCTTCAATTACATACAAATTATGTTCTTTGGCGATAGCCATAATAGCTTCCATATTGGCAGCTCGTCCAAATAAATGAACCGGCACAATCGCTTTGGTTTTTGGTGTAATCGCTTTTTTGATAGCCTCAATAGAAATATTCATATTCACCATATCCACATCTACCAAGACAGGCGTTAATTGCAACAATGCAATCACTTCAACAGTAGCTGCAAAAGTAAAATCGGCTGTAATAACTTCGTCGCCAGGCTTTAAATCCAATCCCATCATGGCGATTTGCAAGGCATCGGTTCCGTTAGCACAAGGAATTACGTGCTTAACATCTAAATATTCTTCTAACGATTTTTGAAATTTATGAACCTGTGGCCCATTAATATAAGTATTGGTATCCAAAACTTCCTGAATCGAAGCATTTACAGTTGCTGCGATTTTATCGTATTGACTTTTTAAGTCAACCATTTGTATTTTTTTCATGTATTCTTTTTTAGTATCCTATGCCTTTCAAAGGAACAATTAATAGAAGTAAACTTGCTTTAAGATCAAATTTAACTGCAATTTAGCCATCCCAAACAAGCAGCACAAAAATAGTTATTTAATGAGTTTAAACCAATCAAACCCACAATAAAAAATATTTTTCCGATGAAATAAAAAGTGGGTTCCTGACAACGATAATTTAAACATTTATTAGGGAAGAAAATAACACAAAGAAAATGTATTTTTACAAAAAAAATCATCAATGCATTTTCTTTATAATTTAGCCATTCTGTCCACCCAATTTTTATTAAAAATTATAGCTTTTTTCAGCCCTAAAATGAAACTTTTCGTTGATGGAAGAAAAGATGTTTTTACTATTTTGGAACAAAAAATATCAGCTAAAGACCAGACCATTTGGTTTCATGCTGCCTCCCTAGGTGAATACGAGCAAGGCCTGCCTGTGATTGAAAAAATCAAAGAAAAGTATCCAACCCATAAAATCGTGATTACCTTTTTTTCTCCATCAGGTTATGAAGTTCGAAAAAATAATACTGTTGCCGACGCAACGGTTTATCTACCTTTGGACACCCCAAAAAACACCAAACGCTTTTTAGAATTGGTACATCCAGACTTTGTATTCTTCATTAAATATGAATTTTGGATTAATTATTTAGACCAATTGCAAAAACAAAACATTCCAACTTATTTGATTTCGGGTATTTTTAGAGAAAAGCAATTATTCTTCAAATGGTATGGTGGTTTTTACAGAAAAGCGTTGGACACCTTTACCCATTTCTTTGTACAAAATGAAAACTCAAGAAAACTAATTAGCTCGTTAGGAAAAACCAATGTCACAGTTTCTGGCGACACCCGATTTGACCGAGTTGTTGCTATCTTAGAAAAAGACAATGCTTTGGACTTTATAGCTCAATTTAAAAACAATAAAACAACAATCGTAATAGGAAGTTCTTGGCCTAAAGACGAAGCATTACTTTCAGAATACATCAATTCATGCACTCACGATGTTAAATTCATTATTGCGCCCCACAACATAAAGCCCGAGCAAATCAAACAACTGCAAAATAGCATCACTAAAAAGACAGTACTATTTTCAGAAAAAGACAACAAAGATTTATCACAATTTGAAGTATTCATAGTTGATACCATTGGCATATTAACCCGAATTTACAGTTATGGAGACATTGCCTATGTAGGTGGTGGTTTTGGAAATCCAGGCGTACACAATTTGTTGGAACCAGCTACTTTTGGAATCCCGATCGTAATTGGCCCAAATTATTCTCATTTTGACGAAGCCATTAATTTAGTAAAAATTGGAGGCTGCATCTCAATAAACGATTCTAAAGAGCTCCAAATAGCCTTTTCAACTTTAATTCAAAACACTGACATAAGACATCAAAAAGGGGAGATTTGCAGCTCTTTTGTACAAAAAAACAAAGGAGCTACTAACAGCATTTTGGAAAAAATAACTCACAAGAAAAGCTAAAAACAAAAGAATTACAACTATTTGTAACCGAGTGAAAAAGAAACATAAAACCACATAAATCAAGAAGATATTTTATCTTTTGTAATTATTTACCTATTTTATATTCCCTAAAAGAAAAAGCTAACCCCTTGATTGAAAATTATTTTTAAAAAATAAATGAAAAAATATTTTACATATTAAAAATTTTATATCTTTGCCACGAATTAATAATTAACCTTTATATTAAATTAAGATGAAAAAAGTATTTTTAAGTTTAGCTGTTGTTGCTGTATTAACTGTTGTATCTTGTAAAAAAGCTGATGCTCCTGCTGAAGAAACTACTGCTGTAGATTCTACTGCTGTTGCTCCTGCTGATACTACTGCTGTAGCTGCTGATACTGCTGCTGTAGCTGTTGATTCTGCTGCTGCTGCACCTGCTGCAACTCCTGCTGCTGCTCCAGCTAAGTAATTTCAAATTACGCTAGAAAAAAATAAGCTGCATCCAATGCAGCTTTTTTTTTGGACCTATTTCAACGAATCTATCATTTCACTACTTTGAAAGATATCCAAAAAAAATACCATCACGAAATCGTGATGGTATTTTTTTTTCTTTTATCATACCCTAATAATCAATCCAAAAAAATCAAATCATTATCCGAGAAGTCCAAGATTTCCGAAACTGACGCATATTTCATGATTTCATCAATCCCTTTCTGAACCCTTAATTCGGTCGTATATTTTCTACTTAAAGCAAAAGGTGCCCCATCCAAAAACAGCTTAAAAAAATATTTCCCCCCAGCCGATTTGTGCTTATCAAAAGTCGCCAGATTAATATTGCTTTTAAAATACTCAACTGCTTCTTCGCACTCAAACTTAAGCTCATACTTCAAGCTCGTAAAAATAACTTTCCCTTTTCTGGAAGTAAACACAAACTTATATTGATCATCAAATCTTTTACTAATTACAAAAGCACCCATTTGATTTTAGAATTTAAAATTTAGATTACCGATTTCAAACAAAAGATTAAATCACTGACACACAAACTAGTTCATCATTATAATTTACACAAATAAAAAAAGCTCCAAACATAGTTTGAAGCTTTTTGTACTCAGAGCGGGACTTGAACCCGCACGAACATTGCTGTTCACTGGATTTTAAGTCCAGCGTGTCTACCAATTTCACCATCCGAGCATTATACTTTTCGGTTTTATATATAATTTTTTTGAAAAATTAATTAAATATAGCACCATCCGAGCATTAGACGATTTTGAGCGAAAAACGGGGCTCGAACCCGCGACCTCGACCTTGGCAAGGTCGCGCTCTACCAACTGAGCTATTTTCGCATTTCATTCTTAAAAAGAACCGCAACACTTATCTCGTATTGCGGTTGCAAATTTAGAATATTTATTCAATTACACAAGGCTTTTTTTGAAAAAAAATTGATATAAAATTTAACGTTCTGACAACGATAACTTTAAATCTGTAAAATTATTTCCTGGATAGCATTCTTTTAATCTCATTGAGTTTCATCAATGCTTCAACAGGAGTAATGGCGTTTATATCTAAATTAACAATCTCTTCTTTTATTTCCTCCAGCAAAGGATCATCAAGATTAAAGAAGCTCATTTGCATTTCATCTTTTGCCGATTTTATACCATTCAATACATCACTCGAATGGTTTTTTTCTAATTTCTTCAGCATTTTTTGTGCTCTTGAAATAACAAGCTGAGGCATCCCCGCCATTTTGGCTACATGGATACCAAAACTGTGTGCGCTTCCCCCTTTTACTAATTTTCGAATAAAAAGCACTGTATCCTTTAATTCTTTTACAGAAACATTATAATTCTGAATTCGAGGCATCGTCTCACTCATCTCATTCAATTCGTGATAATGCGTTGCAAACAATGTTTTGGGTCTGGATGGATGCTCGTGCAAAAACTCGGCGATAGCCCAAGCAATAGAAATCCCGTCATAAGTACTCGTTCCTCTTCCAATTTCATCCAACAACACCAAACTTCGATCGGATATATTATTCAAAATAGAAGCGGTTTCATTCATCTCGACCATAAAAGTAGACTCTCCCATCGAAATATTATCTGAAGCACCCACTCTGGTAAATATCTTATCCACAATTCCCATCCTAACACTTTCCGCCGGAACAAAACTTCCCATTTGTGCAAGCAATACAATCAAAGCCGTTTGACGTAATATTGCCGACTTACCCGACATATTGGGTCCAGTAATCATTATCAATTGCTGCGCTTCTCTATCTAGAAAAACATCATTAGTAATATATGGAACTCCAACTGGCAATTGCTTTTCAATTACAGGATGTCTTCCATCTTTAATTTCTAGTTCAAATGTTTCGTCAATTTCTGGGCAAACGTATTTATTCTCAATTGCCAGCTGCGTAAAACAACACAAACAATCCAATTGTGCTACCAAATTAGCATTCATCTGAACAGGCTTGATGTACGTAGCCACCCAACTCACTAATTGCTCAAATAAATCGCTTTCAATTTTTTGAATTTTCTCTTCCGCCCCTAAAATTTTAGTTTCATATTCCTTTAGCTCCTCGGTAATATAACGCTCCGCACTTACTAATGTTTGCTTTCTAATCCACTCTGCAGGAACTTTATCTTTATGTGTATTTCGAACTTCAATATAATATCCAAAAACGTTATTGAACGATATTTTCAATGAAGAAATTCCTGTACGTTCGGATTCTCTTTTCTCAATTCCTTCCAAAAACTGCTTTCCAGAAGTAGATATCGCACGCAAATCATCCAATTCTGCATTAATTCCTTTAGCAATCGCATTCCCTTTGGCAATCGCCACGGGTGCATCCTGATTTAAGGTAATTTGTATTTTTTCACGTAATAAATCGCAGCTATGCAAACTGTCTCCAATTACTTTTACAGCTTCCTGCGGACTTGACAAAGCCAATGTCTTGATTGGAATAATGGCATCCAATGATTCTTTCAGATAAACTACTTCACGAGGCGAAACCTTACCTGTGGCAATTTTGGAAATCAAACGCTCCAGATCCGAAATCTGTTTGATTTGATTTTGAATATTTTTTAAAACATCTTGGTTTTCTTTCAAATAAGAAACTACTTGATGACGACTTTTTATTTTATTACTATCTTTTAAAGGCAAAGCCAACCAGCGTTTTAACAAACGCCCACCCATTGGCGAAAGCGTTTTATCAATTACATCCAATAGCGTAACAGCATTTGGATTATAGCTGTGATACAATTCCAGATTCCGAATCGTGAATCGATCCATCCAAACATAGGCATCCTCAGCAATTCTATGGATAGCCGTAATGTGCTGTACTCTATTATGCTGTGTTTCGGATAAATAATAAAGAATGGCACCCGATGCAATAATTCCTTCTCTCAATTCTTCGATTCCAAAACCTTTTAAAGAAACAGTTTGAAAATGTTTCGTCAATGTTTCTAAAGCATAATCTTCTTTAAAAATCCAATCTTCCAAATAGAAATTATGGAAATCCTCCCCGAAAATTTCACGGAATTCGCTTTTGCTGTTTTTTGGAACCAAAACCTCACTCGGATTGAAATTTTGAAGCAATTTATCTATGTATTCAGCATTCCCTTGGGCAGTAAGAAATTCACCAGTGGAAACATCCAAAAATGAAACACCAATCATTTTATTGGCAAAATAAACTGCCGCAAGAAAATTATTGGTTTTAGAATGCAAAACCTCATCATTCATGGAAACTCCCGGCGTAACAAGTTCCGTAACCCCACGTTTAACGATGGTTTTGGTCATTTTGGGATCTTCCAATTGATCACAAATAGCCACTCGAAGCCCCGCTTTGACTAATTTAGGCAAATAAGTATTGATAGAATGATGAGGAAAACCAGCCAGTGCAGTCTCAGTCTCGGAACCCGCCCCTCTTTTCGTTAATGTGATTCCCAGAATTTTAGAAGCCCGAACGGCATCTTCTCCAAAAGTTTCATAAAAATCCCCAACACGAAACAACAAGCAAGCATCAGGATATTTCCTTTTGATTTCATTGTATTGTTTCATTAATGGAGTCTCTTTAACTATCTTATCTTTTGCTGCCAAAATTGTTGTATTAGAATGAATAAAAAACTCAGCGAATTTATAATTTTATACCGCAAAAAACTAAGGCGAAAAAAAATTAAATTAGTTTTAAGAAAAATTTACAATACAATTTTGTTAATTTGTTTAAATTTGTCAATCAAATCTAAAAAGACTATGAAAAAAATACTTCTACTAGCGATGCTAACTATTTTAGGAACAACTGTTTCTAACGCTCAAGAGACTTCAAAAAAAGCTAAAAAAGCAAAAACAACTGCAGTTGCTGCATTACCAAAAGTAGATGGTGCAGGAATGGTTTTTGAAAATGAAACTATTGATTATGGGACCGTAGCTCACAATGCTGATGGTAATCGTCAATTTGTTTTCACTAATAATGGTAACAAACCATTAATTATCACAAACACTCAAGGATCTTGTGGATGTACAGTACCAACTACACCAAAAGAACCAATTGCGCCAGGAGCAAAAGGAGTTATTGGAGTAAAATATGCTACAGACAGAGTAGGTCCATTTACAAAAACTGTGACTGTAACTTCAAATGCTGAAGGTCAACCAACAAAAACCCTTACAATTAAAGGAACTGTTTTACCAGACGCTGCACCTGCTGCAACAAAAAGCTAACATTACTTTTTTATCAAATAAAGAAAGGCTTCCTGATTTTTGGGAAGCCTTTTTTATAAAAACAATTACCCAACTATGAGAAAACTTGAAAACAGCGAACTAGAAAGAAAATCAATTGACGATTTTAAAAAATCTGAAAAAACACCCTTGATTTTAGTTTTGGACGACATTCGCAGTTTGCACAACATAGGATCTGTTTTCAGAACGGCCGATGCTTTTTTAATCGAAAAAATAATCTTGTGCGGTATCACAGCCACTCCTCCAAATAAGGAAATTCACAAAACCGCTCTTGGCGCAACCGAAACTGTAGCTTGGGAACATCATGAAAATGTACTAGAAGTTATTGCGAATTTAAAAGAAGAAAACATCATTACCCTCGCTATTGAACAAGTTGAAAGTTCCGTTTTCCTTCAAGATTTTAAAGTAGACAAAAAGCAAAAGTATGCTTTAATCTTCGGAAATGAAGTTTATGGTGTGGCACAGGAAGCTGTAGCTTTATGTGACGGATGCATCGAAATTCCGCAATTGGGAACCAAACATTCTTTAAATATTTCTGTAAGTGCTGGGATTGCAGTTTGGGATTTATTTAAACAATTTAACAATTAAAAGTCAATTTGTAATTACTCATTTTTTATCTAATAAACTTCTAAACAAACTTTTGCGTTTTGATTTAAAAGCCTATTTTTATAAAATGAAAATTAGACTCCACATCAACATATTATTACTTTTTGCATTTTCAATTTATAATTTTGGTTATGCTAATCTCATCCATAATCCACCTAAAAAAGGATTTACTGCTTCACTAATAAAATCGAACAAAAAAACTCATTCACTTGCCAATGTTGCACCAATTCTTACTGCGACAGACGATCAAACTTATTGTCCTTTAACCAGCGTCAATATTGCACCATCAATTTCCATTACAGATCCAGACGACACAGGTACTGATGCGATTTACATCCAAATTTCATCGGGTTATATCAAAGGAGAAGACCTTTTATCTCTTAATAATGCTTTATCACATACCTCAATTACAAGCAGCTGGAATTCTAATGAAGGGAAATTAACATTAAAAAGTCCCACAGGAGCACAAGTAACCTATATCGATTTTGAAAATGCCATAAAAGACGTTCAGTTTAACAGTTCTTCGGCTACACCCTCAGGGATAAGAAAATTTTCAATTAGTATAGGCCAAGCCAATTATTTACCTAGAAACGGTCATTATTATGAATACGTGCCTAACTTAGGAATTACTTGGACCGCTGCCAAGGCCGCGGCAGACATCAGAACTTACTATGGACTTAAAGGCTATCTGGCTACGCTTACCGCCGCAGACGAAGCGCAATTAGCAGGAAAACAAGCTCCAGGAGCTGGCTGGATTGGCGGAAGTGATGCCGAAACAGAAGGTGTCTGGAAATGGGTAACAGGGCCTGAAGCAGGCACTGTTTTTTGGAATGGCCTTTCCAATGGTTCAAGTCCCAATTTTGCTTTCTGGAATTCAGGAGAACCTAATCAAGCAGGGGATGAAGATTATGCCCATATCACGGCTCCCGGAGTTGGAATAGCAGGTTCTTGGAATGATTTAGCCAATGCTGGAAGTCCGAGTGGTGATTACCAGCCCAAAGGATACATTGTGGAATATGGAGGAACAGCCGGAGATCCGGTATTACAACTTTCAGCCAGTACTACTCTGACCATTGCATCCATAACGAGTACCAAACCAGATTCAAGATGTGACGCAGGAACAGTTACCCTACAAGCTACGGCTACAACAGGAACTATTAATTGGTATGATGCCGTAACCGGAGGCAACTACATGGGAACTGGCGCTAATTTTATCACTCCAATTTTAAACACTACAACCAACTATTATGTTGAAACAACAACCGCTAGTTGTGCCAGCAGCAGAACTGCAGTAGAAGCCAAAGTAAGCATCACTCCAACAATCACAGATACAAATTCTCCCGTAACCAACTGTGGACCTGGATTATTTACATTAACAGCGACTCCCTCTATTGGAACCATAAATTGGTATTCTCAAATTGCAGGAACTGTTGTAGGCAGTGGATCGCCCTACATCACACCGCACATTGCTACAAGCACAACCTATTTTGCCGAAGCCATAAACAATGGCTGTACAAACGGCATAAAAGTTCCTGTTGACTTACTTGTTTACCCATTACCAGCAGTTACTAATGAAACTGTAAAAAAATGTAATCTCAGCACAGTTACATTGGATGCAGCAATTCCCAATATGACCTACCTATGGTCAACAAATGAAACTACTCAAACAATTGACGTTTCGACAACAGGAATTTACACAGTAGATGTAACTAGTCTTGCGCCTGAAAACTGTACTAACAGAAAAACAATTACCGTAGTCGAGGACAATAAACCAGAAATAAAAGAGGTAAAAGTCGACGAAACAACCGTTACAATAGAACTAGTAAAAACTGAAGATTATTTTGAATTCTCAATAGACGGATATAATTACCAAGATTCCAATGTTTTCACTAATGCACCCAGCGGATTACAAACCGCTTATGTTCGCGATATCAATAAATGCAGTATTGACAGTGAACCTTTCATCGTCATTATTGTCCCAAAATATTTCACTCCAAACAATGATGGATTTAATGATGTTTGGGAAATAAAAGGACTAATAAACTATCCTTTGGCCGAAGTTTCCCTTTTTGACCGCTACGGAAAATTAATAACCCAACTCAATCATTCCAATCACAGTTGGGATGGCAATTTTAACAAAAAACCATTACCCGCAACTGACTATTGGTATCTGCTAAAATTGGACCCTAATAGCCCAGAATTAAAAGGACATTTTTCTTTAAAGAGATAATGTAATCGTTTTTCTTTTAATGTTATATATTGATTGTAATTGTATTTTAAGATTAAAAGAATTTCAACATAAAAAAATATTACGTTCTCTTTTGTAAAAAATTGCATTGTATTGAAAACCGTATTCAAAAATAAAATACTTTCTCTTTTTGTTGTAATATTTTTTAATACAACAGGCACTATCAATGCCAATAATCCTCCCAAAAAAGATTTCAAAAAAAACTATATTCAAAATATCAACTTATCTAAATCTATTTTTATAACAGGCTCTCCTATAATCAGAGCAACGGGAAATCAAATTTATTGTCCGCAAACCAGCATTAAAATAGTTACTGATATAAGCATTAATGATCCTGCAGAGAACACAATTAATGCAATAAACGTTCAAATATCCTCAGGATATTTAATTGGAGAAGATGTTTTGACGCTAACAGGTTTGCATCCAACGGTGACGTCAATTTGGAATGCAGAAACCGGAAAACTCTCACTTACGAGTATAAACGGAAATCCACTACCTCATTCAGATTTTATTAATGCTGTCAAAAATATTGAATTCAAAACCAGTTCTGCAGTACCTACTGGCAGCAGAAATTTTTCTATAAATTTAGGCAAATCCAATTACCTTCCCTCGTCCACACATTATTATCAATTCGTATCCTCACCTGGCATTTCATGGGGAAATGCTAAAAGAGCCGCAGAATCAAGTTCTTACTTTGGTTTAAAAGGCTACTTAGCGACCATTACCACATTAGACGAAGCTAAATTTATAGGAGAGCAACTCTCTGGAAATGGATGGATTGCTGGAAGTGACGCCTTAAAAGAAGGAGAATGGAGATGGCAATCGGGACCAGAAATGGGTACAATTTTTTGGAATGGACTTCAAGCTGGCTATACTACTACTTTCGCTTATTGGAATAACTATAAAGAACCTGATAATGGAGGAATAATAGACTTCATAAAAAGACCTGGAGTAGAAGATTATGCTTATATCACAGATCCAAATAATGGACAAAAAGGAACTTGGAATGACTTAGAACTTTATGGAGTGGAAGACCCTACAAAATTTAACCATCCTAAAGGATACATTGTTGAATATGGTGGCATGCCGGGCGATCCTCCACTACAAATGTCAGCCAGCACTACTTTAACTATGCTTGCAATTACAAGTACGGTTGCTCCACAAATTTGCAATTCTGGAAGCAGTAAGCTCGAAGCCACAACCTCTACAGGAACAATCAATTGGTATGACACAGCAATTGGCGGAAATATAATTGCAACAGGCACCAATTTTGCAACACCAATTTTGAACACCTCAACAACCTATTATGTAGAAAGCACTATTGCAGGTTGTAAAACCCAAAGAACCCCCGTTGATGTAAAAGTAAATTCAGTCCCAAACATAACCCCTGAAACTGTACTTTCACCAGTTTGTGGTTTTGGTATTTTTTTCTTAAAAGTCACAGCAAGCGAAGGAATAATAAATTGGTTTCCAACAAATTCAGGAGGCAGCATTTTAGGAACTGGATTCACTTATATAACGCCACAAATCTCTACAAACACCACTTTTTATGCAGAGGCCAATAACAATAACTGTATTTCATTAACAAGAACACCATTTAAAATTGAGATCTATCCGCTTCCTCCTGTAACAGATCAAAAAGTAGCTATATGCATTCCTGGTTCAGTTGAGCTGGACGTCTCTATTCCTAACATGACTTATCTTTGGAACACCGGCGAAACCTCGCAAACAATTAAAGCTCCAACAACAGGAATTTACACCGTAGATGTGACCAGCCCAGCGCCAGAAAATTGCACAAACACAAAAAAAATTACTGTATTTGAATATGACAAACCCGAAATAAAGAGTGTAAAAGTTGACGAAACAACCGTTACCATTGAACTAATAAAAAACGAAGATTATTTTGAATATTCAATAGACGGCATTTACTATCAAAGCTCTAATGTTTTTACGAATGCACCCAGCGGATTACAAACCGCTTATGTACGTGAAATCAATCAATGCAGCATCGATGACAAACCTTTTATTGTAATCATTGTCCCGAAATATTTCACTCCAAACAATGACGGATATAATGATGTCTGGGAGATAAAAGGATTGATAAACTATCCCTTAGCCGAAGTAATTCTTTTTGATCGTTATGGAAAAAAAATCGCCCAACTCAATCATTCCAATCGTGGTTGGGATGGAACATTCAACAAAAATCCTTTGCCTGCGACTGATTATTGGTATGTACTAAAATTGGATACTAATAGCCCCGAATTGAAAGGACATTTTTCCTTAAAAAGGTAAAGCACTGATTTTATATCGATTACAAATATTCATTTTAAACAAGTTCTCTTTTATTTTAAAAAAATGAATACTTTTATAAAATGACAAGAATAAATACTTTTTTCATACTAACATCATTGATACTGGTTTTTTCAAAAACAAGCTATGCAAATGATATATGTCAAAGAAAAAATGATAGTATTCTAAAAAAAGAAAATATACTTACCACTTTCAACACCAATAAAAATAACACATTAGACAACATTCCTCCTTATCTAAAAGCTACTGGAAATCAAATTTATTGTCCACAAACCAGTATTCCTATCGTAACTGATATGAATATTACCGACCCTGACGATACTAACACCCAATCTATTTACATTCAAATTTCTGTTGGATATAATGACAAACAAGATTTGTTAACTCTTACTGGAAATCATCCTTCGATTGTTGCAAATTGGGATCCAAATGCGGGTAAACTAAAACTATCGGCACCCGTAAATGGAATTTTGACACCATACGCTGAGTTTATTGCGGCAATAAAAGATGTTGTCTACACCAACTCTTCCAAAAAGCCAACCGGAAACAGAACGTTTTCAATAAGTATAGACAAAGCGAATTATTTACCAACCAATCAACATTTTTATGAGTATTTTGAATCACCCGGAATCACCTGGGGAGATGCAAAAACAGCAGCCGAAACAAAAACTTATTTTGGTTTAAAAGGATATTTAGCAACAATTTTATCCGCAGAAGAACAACAAATAATTGGCGAACAATTACCCGGAACGGGTTGGATTGGCGGATCTGATTATAAAGTAGAAGGAGAATGGAGATGGTTAACCGGTCCAGAAAACGGCACTTTATTCTGGAGTAATCTAGAAGTAGGACCCGGTGGTGTAAAATATTCCAATATTTTCGGACCTGGTTATACTCCAAATTTTGCCTATTGGAATAGAAAAAATGGCACCAATAACGAACCCGATAATGGTACAGGTCTAGAACATTTCGCTCATATTTTAGACAAAGATTCAAGTCTCGGCATAAAAGGCTCTTGGATTGACTTAACCTATTACGGAACAACAACGGGACCTATGAAATCAAGAGGCTATATCGTAGAGTACGGAGGCATGCCTTTAGATCCTGAACTTCAAATTGCAACAAGTACAACTATAACTATACCTCAAATCACAAATACAATACCCGCGTCTAAATGTGATGTAGGCGAAGTATCTCTAGAAGGGACTACTAATTTAGGTGAAGTTAGATGGTATGAAAATGAAACTGGCGGAATCCCAATTGCTTCCGGCAATCAATTCACCACGCCAAAATTATCAAGCACAACTACTTATTACATAGAAACCGCTTATGCCTTCTGTGCAAAAACATCTGAACGTACTCCAATAACGGCAACTATAAATGCAATTCCAATCATTACAACACCACAAACCACATTTACAACCTGCGGGCCGGGTGAAGCAACTTTATCTGTACTTTCTAGTGAAGGAGAAACCTATTGGTATGAAGGGCCTACGAATAATAGCCTAGTTGGAATCGGTACTAGTTTCACCAGAAATTTTTCAAAAAATACTGATTATTATGTTGAAGCCGTTAGTAATGGTTGCAGTAATGGCCGTCGAATAAAAATCAGTGTCATGGTATATGACTTACCAAAAATTGAAGACGAAGAAATTCTTTGGTGCACAAAAAATAAAATAACACTAGATGCGTCCTTAAACGGAATCACTTACTTATGGTCAACCGGTGAAAATACTAAAACAATAATTCCGAACAGCCCTGGTGAATTTACCGTAAAAATCAAAACTCCCGAACCCGAAAGCTGTACCGTAACAAAAACCATTACGGTTTTTCAGCATCCAATCCCTGAGATTATTGACCCAATTGAAGCTGATGAATCACAGGTAACTATTCGTTTGAAAAATCCACAAAATTATTTTGAATACTCTATCGACGGAATCAATTTTCAAAGTTCTAATGTATTTACAAATGTTCCAAGCGGATACCAAACTGCTTACGTAAGGGAAATAAACTCATGTGAAAATCCAATTACAAAAAACTTTATTGTACTAATCGCACCCAAATACTTCACTCCAAACAATGACGGATTTAATGATGTCTGGGAAGTAAAAGGATTGCTCAATTACCCATTAGCGGAGATAACAATTTTTGACCGTTATGGTAAAATAATTACGCTACTTAATAATTTAAATCGCAGTTGGGACGGCACCTTTAACAAAAATATTTTACCTGCAACCGATTATTGGTATGTATTAAAATTAGATCCGAATAGTCCGGAATTGAAAGGACATTTTTCATTAAAAAGATAAATTACAAACTACCCTTTTCTTGAATTTTATCTAAAATAAAAAGATAATCCTCCTGATTATTTACAAAGTCCCGATCAGAAACATCGATGATTAAAACATTCAAATCGGTTTGAGTCTTGATATACTCCAAGTATCCTTTGTTTATTTTTTCCAAATAATCCGCTGTGATGTCTTGTTCGTAACTCCTACCTCTCGTTTTTATGTTTTGCAACAATCGATTGGTGTTTTGATAGAGATAAATATACAAATCCGGCTTTGGCATTTCTTTATAAATGATATCAAATAACGTACGATACAATCTAAACTCATCTTCTTCTAAGGTAATTTTAGAAAATAACAACGATTTAAAAATATGATAATCGGCAATGATAAAATCCTTAAATAAATCAAATTGCGATAAATCATCCGATAATTGCTGGTACCTGTCTGCCAGGAAAGACATTTCAAGCGAAAATGCGTAACGGCTTTGATCTTCATAAAATTTGGGCAAAAATGGATTGTCGGCAAAACGCTCCAAAACGGTTTTAGCATTAAAATCTTCGGCCATTTTTAGTGCCAAAGTAGATTTTCCTGCACCAATATTACCTTCTATTGCAATGTAATTGTATTGGTTTAATATTATTTTATCCAAAGGACTTTCTAACTTTTGGACTACTTCACAAATACTCTCATCTGGAGTTATCTGAATGAGTTCCGCAATTGTTTTTTTTAAAATAGGATGCACCCAGCCAACATTCAAATCCTGAAAAGGCAACAAAACAAATTTTCGATTTTGCATTAGTGGATGCGGAATTTGAAGATGATCCAAATCTAGGATTTCATCATCAAAAGCAATCAAATCAATGTCAATTATTCTGGATTGATATCCTGCATTCTCACTGCGAATACGCCCCAGCTTTTTTTCTACTTGCAAAACCAGCTCCAAAATTTTCTGAGCAGAATAAGAGGAATGCAAAACTAAGGCACAATTATAAAACGCCTCACTTTCAAAACCCCAAGAAGGTGTTTCGTATAAATGTGAAACTTTTATAATAGTCCCGATTTCCTGATGAATCAATTCAAGACATAATTCAATGTTTTTCAAACGATTGCCCTGATTGCTTCCTAGAGATAAAATAACTTGATGCTGTAATTCCATATTAGGCACAAATTAAGCAAAAGAATTTTAGAATAGCAGTATATTTGCCCAGAGTGTTTCAATTTATTTTCAGCATTAACTGTAACAAATATGCACTTTTTGCAACTTATTAGAAAAATATACTATATGAGATTTTTAGGAAATGTGATGGCTACCATTATTGGTATTTTTATTTTTTTTATGTTGTTTTTCTTTGGGATAGTACTCATAGGAGCATTATTTGGAGGAGAGTCAGAAGGTGTTGAGATCAAAAAAAATTCAGTTATAGAATTAGACCTGAAGAATATTTCCAATGATTATGCCGGTAAATACAAAGACCCATGGATAGATGTCTTTTCTGAGAAAAAAAACATTGGACTTACCGATATCATTAATGCCATAGCTGTTGCAAAAACAGACAGTGATATTAAAGGAATATCTATTTTGAATCAAGATTCTGAACTAGGATTGGCTCAAAGCAAAGAATTGAGAGAAGCATTGAATGATTTCAAAAAATCAGGAAAATTTGTTATGGCCTACGCCAATAATTATACACAGAGAGATTATTACCTAAACTCAGTTGCCAACACTATCTATTTGAATCCTGCCGGTGATCTTGATTTTAAAGGATTATCTACTGAAATAATGTTCTTTAAAGATTTCCAGGAAAAATCTGGAGTTAAAATGGAAGTCATTCGTCACGGAAAATACAAAAGTGCCGTTGAACCTTTCCTTGAAAACAAAATGAGTGATGCCAATAGAGAGCAAACCACTGCCTTGCTAAACTCTGTTTGGAGCTCCGTTCTTGCCGATATTTCGGAAAGTCGCCACATATCTACTTCTAGATTGAATGAAATCGCAACCGGTTTATTGGCACGTACCCCAGAAATGGCCAAAGCAAACAAACTTATTGACATTGTTGCCTATGAAGACGTTTATCATGATGCTATCAAAAAAGCTTTGAAAGTAGCTGGCGATGAAGACTACAACAAAGTATCAATAACCGATTATGCGCAAAAAGTAGCAACAACATCCATAATTTCAGACTCAGACAATCAAATTGCCGTAATTTATGCGCAAGGAGAAATTCAAGGTGGTGAAGGCGATGTCAACGTAATAGGCGAAGGCTCAATGCGTCGTTCATTACAAGAAGCCAGAAAAGACAAAGATATAAAAGCCATCGTACTTCGCGTTGACAGTCCTGGAGGAAGCGCCTTGACATCTGATTTAATTTGGAGAGAAATTGAACTAACCAAAAAAGTAAAACCAGTTGTTGTATCTATGGGAAATTATGCCGCTTCTGGAGGATATTATATTGCCTGTAATGCAAATACCATTTTTGCAGAAAGAAACACAATAACAGGATCAATTGGAGTTTTTGGAGTTTTACCAAACCTTAGTCAGTTAACAACAAAAATTGGAATCAATACGGAACAAGTAATGACCAATGAAAATGCTAATTACAGTCCATTTGTTCCTTTGAACGAAAAATTCAAAGCAGTAACCCTAGAAGGCATAGAGAAAGTGTACAAAACATTTGTGACTCATGTTGCCGAAGGACGAAAAATGACATTTGCACAAGTAGATTCTATAGCTCAAGGCCGCGTTTGGACCGGTACTGAAGCCAAAAGAATTGGTTTGGTGGACAAAATTGGGAATTTAAATGACGCCTTAAAAGAAGCTGCAACATTGGCAAAAATCAGAGATTATTCTACACAAAACTTTCCGGTTTACGAAAAAGATTTTAGCGATATCTTTTCCAAATTCCCTTTTGCAAAATCAAAAGAAGATTTAATCAAAGGCGAAATTGGAGAAGAAAATTATTTTATTTTGCAGCAAATTAAAAAAATTCAAATGCAAAAAGGAATCCAAGCCAGAATGCCTTTTGAAATTTCAATTCACTAATTTTATTTTGCATATCATAAACCCTTTCAGACTAAAAAACTGAAAGGGTTTCTTTTTTTTATAAAATTGCCACTATTCTAAAATCATAAAATAAGATTAAAGAATGGCGATACGATAATCAATTAAAAAAACAAATATTAACTTCGTATGATAAATTTATAAGTCAAAACATCATAAACCCTTATTTTTGTATAAATAACCCAAATTATTCAACCTATATGCTAAAGAAAATTTTAAAAATCGTTGGAATTACATTGGTAGTGCTAGTCGCTTCCCTATTTGCCATTCCGTATTTCTTTAAAGATCAAATAAAAGCCAAAATTACCGAAGCCATCAACGAAAAAGTAGATGCAAAAGTTTCCTTTTCCGATGCCGATTTGAGTCTGTTCAAAAATTTTCCTAAAGCGACAGTTACACTGGATAAATTATTGATCATCAACAAGGCTCCTTTTGAAGGAGACACTTTGGTTTCATTAGGCGAATTGAACCTTAAAATGTCCATCAAAGAATTGTTTAAGGGCAAGGATGAAGCCATGCAAATTGAAGGAATCACGTCCAAAAACGGTTTCATCAACATCATATTCAACAAAGACGGGATCGGGAATTTTGACATTGCCTTGAAAGACGATAAACCCGAAGAAAAAGGAAAAAGCAAACCTCTGTCATTGAAAATACAGAAATATCAAATTGAGAATTTCAAGTTCCAATACTTTGACCAAGCTTCGCAAATGAGAATGGTCATTGACAGCTTGAATCACGAAGGAACTGGAGATTTTAGCAACTCAAAATTGGATTTAAACACCAAGTCAACAGCTAAAGTATCATTTGATATGGGCAAAATCAATTACATGAAGAATGTTTCCTTGTCACTAGATGCGGTTCTTGGGATTGATTTAGAGAAAAGCAAATACACTTTTAAGGAGAACAAAGCTTTAATCAATCAATTGCCGTTAGAGTTTGACGGTTTTATACAATTGGTCGATGCGGGACAAGTCTATGATTTGAAATTCAAAACCCCGACTTCCTCATTCAAGAACTTCTTGGGATTGATTCCGGCTGCTTATTCTTCCAGTTTAGAAGGTGTAAAAACGACAGGAGATTTTACGGTTAGCGGTTTTGCAAAAGGAATGCTAACAGACACCACCATTCCAAAATTCAACATTGCCATAGCTTCCAATAACAGTTCTTTTCAATATCCAAGCTTACCAAAATCAGTTCAAAGCATTATTATTGACACTAAGATTGTAAACGAAACTGGGCTAATGAATGATACTTATGTTAATCTTGATAAGCTCTCCTTCCGAATAGACCAAGATGTTTTTAATGCAAAAGCTAACATCAAAAACATCAGCACCAATGCTTTGGTTGATGCCGCTTTGAAAGGAACCATAAACTTAGCCAATCTTTCTAAAGCCTATCCTATCAAACTGGACAAACCGCTTACCGGAATTTTGAAAGCGGATGTAACGACCAAATTCGATATGGCTTCGGTAGAAAAAAGCCAATACCAAAACATAAACAATGCGGGAACCATCGGTTTGACCGGATTCAATTATGCTGACGCCAATGGTAAAAATATGACTATCAGTAATGCATTAGTTCAATTCAACCCAAGCCAGGTGCATTTGAAACAATTCAATGCCAAAACAGGAAAAAGTGACCTAAGCGTAACGGGTGTTTTGGATAATTTTTATGGTTTCCTGTTCAGAAAACAAGAGCTAAAAGGTAATTTCAACCTGTCTTCAAACCAACTTGCTGTTAGTGATTTCATGACAACCAGCACTGCTCCTGCGGCTACAGGAACAACTGAAGCCACAACTGCAAAAACAAAGAAATCAGAACCATTAAAAATACCAGCTTTCTTAAATTGTACGCTTACCGCAAAAGCCAATACGGTTTTGTATGACAACCTTACTCTAAAAGATGTGTCGGGAAAAATGATTATAAAAGACGAGAAAGTTACGTTGGAAAATGTAAAAACGTCAATTTTTGGTGGAAATATAGGCGCCAGTGGATCCGTTTCCACAAAAGGAAAAACACCAATTTTCGACATGAATTTAAACCTGAACCAAGTTGATATTCAACAAAGTTTCACCCAATTGGATATGTTGAAAAAAATAGCTCCAATTGCCGGAATCGTAAATGGAAAAATAAACACTACCATCAAATTGAACGGAAATCTAGATGCCACTGAAATGACTCCAGATTTGAAAACAATCTCAGGTGATTTGATTGGGCAATTACTTTCTACAACCATAAACTCGAACAATTCGACTTTGTTAACAGCATTGACCTCCAATTTGAAATTTATTGATTTAAACAAAGTGAATCTTAATGACATCAAAGCAGCTCTTACTTTTAAAGACGGAAAAGTAAACGTAAAACCATTTGAGATTAAATACCAAGACATAAAGGCGGTTGTTGCTGGTACGCATGGTTTTGACCAAAGTATGGATTACAACATCAAGTTTAATGTTCCTGCCAAATACCTTGGTAAAGAAGCCAATGCCTATATCTCAAAAATGTCGCCCGCGGATGCTGCCAAATTTGACAACATTCCTGTAACGGCATTGATGACTGGGTCATTCAGCAGTCCGAAAATCTCGACGGATATGAAAACGGTAATGACCAACTTAACGATGCAATTGGCCAAACAACAATCAGATAAATTGCTTAAAAAAGGAAGTTCAGCATTGGATAAATACCTAAACACCAACGCAAAACCAAGCACTGACACAACAAAAACCAATGCCCAAAATGCCCAAAAAGAAGATATAAAAAAGAAAGCCGGGGATTTAATCAATGGTTTGTTTAAAAAGAAAAAACCTGCAGAACCTGCAGCACCATAAATTGTTTAAAATTAAAACTAAAAGCCGCCTCCATTTTTGTATTGTGAGGCGGTTTTTTTATTAACCTGAGTTACAATATTTGATTTTGGAGCAGAAAAATTGGGCTCTTTTAGCAACATGGTTCCCGCTATCCGTTGCAATCTCCCGAAGAAAAATCGGGAGGATTTTCACTACTATCGGGGCTAAAGGGAAAGATTAGGCTTTTTAGTAATCATTAAAAGGTTATTAAGAAAAAGTAGGATTGCTATTATTATTTTTTATATTTGAAAAAATACAAATAGAAACAAACTTTTGCCAAGTTCTCCAATTTTGGGTTTTATATATCAAGGTTTGTATAGCATATTTAGGAGTTGCAAGTAACTGTAACAAACGACACAACCACTAAAGACAGAATGAAAATAATAACTTGGAACTGTAATATGGCTTTCCGTAAAAAAGCGAAATTTATTCTGACTGAACAGCCAGACATTCTAATTGTGCCTGAGTGCGAAAATCAAGAACGACTTGTATTCGGAATTGACACAAAACAACCAAATGACGTTTTTTGGTATGGCAACAATCCACATAAAGGCATTGGAGTTTTTTCATTTGGCGACTTCAAAATTAAACTACTCGACAATCATAACCCAGACTTCAAATACGTTTTGCCATTATCTGTTTACAATGAAAAAATCACTTTGATAGTTTTTGCAATATGGTCGCAAAAACCTGAGAAACACGATTGCTATACGGAGCAGGTATGGAATGCTGTTCATTTTTACAGCAACTTATTAGACTATGAAAATGTAATTCTTGCGGGCGACTTTAATAGCAATTCAATTTGGGACAAACCAAACAGAGTTTACAACCACTCAAACCTTGTTGACTATTTAAAAAACAAAAATATTTTCAGCACTTATCATCATTTTCACAATCAAACCCAAGGAAAGGAAAAAGATAATACCCTTTTCATGCACCGAAAAATTGACAGACCATATCATATTGATTTCTGCTTTGCGTCTTTAAATCTTATTGACAAATTAGAAAATGTTGAAATTGGAACTTATGAAAGGTGGACAAAATACAGTGACCATAAACCATTAACCATAACGCTTGACATATGACGGAAGAAAAACAGCGACTTATAACACCTACCACAAGCGATTTGGGCAATTGGCTTAATAGTTGATTTTGTATTTGGGATGATTTGCCAAATCCACGCTATCATATGCAGTATCTGCGGACAATATTGTCATTTCGAAGGAGGAGAAATCTCAGTTAGCTATTCCACAAAGTACACACACGCTGTACGGAGCTACTTGCTGAGATTTCTCCTCCGTCAAAATGACAAGTTTAAGCATAATTGGATACCAAAAATGGTCAATAGTAGCTTTAGCGAACTGACCCAGTAAACCCTTTTAAAAATAACACCTTTAAATTTCCAGACGAACTACATAACCCTCAAAACTTCGGACATTGAAAACGGTTCCGTCTTCAAAAATGAGGTATTGCCCTTTAATCCCTACTAGTTTCCCTTTGAAATTATGCTCTTTTTCAAGGTTAAGACTGTTTACTTTTTTTGGGTAATTCAATACCGGGAAATGCATTTGGTAAACATCATTTTTCTCCAAATGATAAAATTCCTGCACCTCGGCGGGGATTAACTTTTCGAGTTTTAATTTCTCGGCGACTAAATCCACATGAACTATGTCGTTTTGGATCATTTTGCGCCAATTGGTTTTATCAGTATAATGGCTTTTGAGAGCGACCTCTGTAATTCCGGCCAAGTAACGATTGGGCACTTCGACAATTGAAATGGCCTGGCTCGCGCCTTGATCAATCCATCGTGTGGGCACTTGCGTTTTTCGGGTCACCCCAACTTTTACTTCGCTCGACAAGGCCAAATAAACAATATGCGGTTGCAACTGCACCTGCTCCTCGTATGCCAAATCACGGTCTTCAATCCCAAGATGCGCGGTGCTCAACTCGGGTTTCATAATCCAATCGCCCACTGCAGGACTCGAATAGAAACAATCGTAACAGAAACCTTGGCGGTATATTTTTTTCTTTTTGCCGCAATTCAAACATTGGTATCCCTCGAAGTTAATTTCCAACTCTTTGTTCAATACTTGATTCATGTTCAAAAAACTGTTTTCGAAAACCAAATAATATTGAATAGGATTTCCAAATTCGGTTTGCATTTTAGAAAGTACGCCTTGGTAAGTCATTGGGATTTTAGATTGTAGATTAACGATTTCTGATTATTCGATTTCTATTCCTAAATGGAATCTTTACCCGAAATAGAATTGTTTTTTATAAAAAAACACTATTTTTGATACAAAAGCAAAGTTAATATTTGTAAATCGATATCCAAATCTTAATTTTTTGTCTTTTATTAAAAGGTAAAAATCAGAAATCGTTAATCTTCAATCATAAATCATAAATCCCGATGCCTTTATCATTTATCAATTCCATCGCTTCTTGGTTTTTAAAACAAAGAATTCACCAGATTGAACTTTTCTTGAAGTATCCCAATGAGGTTCAGGAAGAATTGTTGATGAATCTAATCCGTTCCTCCGAAGAAACGGTTTTTGGCAAACAATATGATTATGCATCCATAAAATCATACCAAACCTTTACCGAAAGAATTCCGATTTCGACCTACGAAGATTTGGAACCCCTGATAGAACGCACCCGAAAAGGCGAACAAAACGTGCTTTGGGAAACCCCAATAAAATGGTTTGCCAAATCAAGCGGTACGACCAATGCCAAAAGTAAATTTATACCGGTAAGTAACGAAGCACTTGAGGATTGCCATTACAAAGGCAGCAAGGATTTATTGTGTTTGTATTTGAACAACAACGAAGAATCTGAAATGTTTGTGGGTAAAAGCCTCCGTTTGGGAGGAAGTTCTCAGATTTACGAAAACAACAATACTTTTTTTGGAGACTTATCAGCGATTTTGATCGAGAACATGCCTATTTGGGCCGAATTCAGCAGTACGCCCAGCAGCAAAATTTCTTTGATGAGCGAATGGGAAACCAAAATAGGCGCAATCATCAACGAAACCAAAAATGAAAATGTAACCAGCTTTGCTGGTGTTCCTTCTTGGATGTTGGTGCTATTGAACAAAATATTGGAAGAAACAGGAAAAACAAACCTTATGGAAGTGTGGCCCAACTTGGAAGTGTATTTCCACGGAGGTGTAAGTTTTGATCCTTACAGGGAACAATACCAAAAAATACTGCCTCACAACCAATTTAAATACTACGAAATCTATAATGCCTCCGAAGGTTTCTTCGCCATTCAGGACTTGAATAATTCCAGTGATTTATTGTTAATGCTCGATTACGGAATTTTTTATGAATTTATCCCGATGGATACTTTTGGCACTCCTGAACAAAAAGCCGTTCGATTAGCGGATGTTCAATTGTTCAAGAATTATGCGATGGTGATTACTACCAATGGCGGTTTATGGCGCTATTTAATAGGCGACACGGTTCGATTTACTTCTTTAAATCCATATCGCATCAGAGTTACTGGAAGAACCAAACATCATATCAATGTGTTTGGCGAAGAATTAATGGTAGAAAATACCGATCAGGCCATAGCCAAAGCCTGCCAAATCACTGAAACCGAAGTGGTAGATTATACCGTTGCCCCAATATTCATGAAAGACAAAGAAAAAGGAGGCCACGAATGGATGATAGAATTTAAGAAAAAGCCAAAAGACATTGCCGCTTTTCAAAAAGCGCTGGATGAAACGCTGCAGTCTTTAAACTCCGATTACGAAGCAAAACGCTACAACAATATGACTCTTAATCCACTTGTAATTAATGTGGCGCGAGAACGATTGTTTTATGATTGGCTCAAAGAGTGTGACAAACTCGGAGGGCAACACAAAATTCCTAGATTATCCAACAAAAGAGATTATCTCGAACAATTGAAAAAAATGCAAAACTAAGCCACTATGAAAAAAATATTCCTTTTACTAACTGTTATAATGATTACTTCCTGTAGCTCCTCCAGTCATATTTGTGGTGGTAATGGCGGAAAAACATGTGTCAAAACTACTCCTAAAACCAATATTAACAAAGGTCTTGATACCTAGAAACCTGTTACTATTTCTATATAAAAGTAAAAGTCATTCAAATTAGATTTTTGAATGACTTTTATTTTATTCGATAATCACTTTAAGCGACAACTCATCACTATTTTTCCAATATCTTTTTCAAATTGGCTAGATTTTGAGTTTCGGCATCTTTAATGATTTTTCCTCCTACAAAGTTCATCAAATTCATTGGATAAGATGAATGACCATAAAATTCAGCAGTAACTTTTGTTTCATTTGCTGATATAGATTCCAATAGCGTGCTTGCTTTGTCATCACCTTTCATCGGTCGCTCAAAATGCAAATCGACATCGATTCTATCTTCAGAAACAGCTGTAATCTGTTGCGAACCTGCTCCAACATTATCATCTTTGCTGTCCCAAGAAGCTTTGAACCCAACAGTTCCATCCATGCCTTGATAGTCCATGTTTACATCTGGATCTTGCATAACCCAAATACTGTAATTCTCTTGATTTTTGACCAATTTCACATAATCAAAAACCACTTGCTTTGGCTTATTAATGGTTGTTGAAACCGAAACGGTATAATCGTTTGGGATGAAGAGCGCGATGATTAGTAATAATACGATAAGACTAATCATTCCTAAACCTATAAATTTTAGTATTTTCATATGTATCGATTTAATTACTTAGTTTTTCATCAAAATTAACCATCCAATGGATCCCGAATTTATCCACAAACATTCCAAAATAAGCTCCCCAAAAAGTTTGGTTCATCGGCATAAAAGGATTTCCACCAGCGGACAGCCCATCAAAAAGTTTATCAGCTTCTTGTTTGCTTTCTGCATTGATTGAAATCGAAACATTTGAACCAATTGCAACCGCACCGCTAGCTTCATTACTGTCACTTCCCATCAGGACATGATCTTTTCCTATAGGCAGTGAAATATGCATGATTTTGTTTTTATCCTCTTCAGATATTGCCCCTCCTCCTTCTGCATCTGCTGGCATGTCACCAAACTTTCCCACATAAGGAAATTCACCACCAAAAACTGATTGATAAAACAAAAAAGCTTCTTCGCAGTTTCCATTAAAAATTAAATACGGATTAATTGTTGCCATAATATTTTGATTTTTTTTTTAGTTAATAAGATTTTAGGAGATTATATAAAGTTAAAAAAAATCCCTTCTATGTTTAGACATAAAGGCTCTCCACATATTTTTTAAAATTATCCAAAATTGCCTGCCAGCCATCACGCTGCATTTCCTCTGGATTTACTGTTTCCGGGTCAAAACTTTCGATAACCTCAACGCCAGTTTGAGTTTCTGTAAAATATACATCAACCTTTCTGCCGTCGGCCATTACATATTTAATTGCTTTATTTTGTTCCACCAAAGTGTATTCTCCCTCAAAATCAAAACTCATCGATCCATCTTTAGCAGCCATCGTGGACTTGAATTTACCTCCAATCCTTAAATCATTTTCGGCATAGGGCGTGTGCCAATCATCTGAAGCATTGTTCCATTTTGTAATATGTTCCGGACTTATCCAACATTCCCAAACTATTTTTATCGGAACATTCATGGTAGTTTGCACTGTTATCATTTTATCTAAATTTTTTTTTTGAACTTAAAATTACAATTTATTTAAAATCAATGGACAATTTTATGTTGAAAATAAATATTATACCTAAAAAAATGGCCCGCAGATTCAAAGTGATTTACGCAGATTTTCCCTTTTTGTTCATAAAAAAACCTGCTCGAATGACGAACAGGTTTTATACAATTATTTTTAATTAAACTTAAGAAGCTATCTCCAGACGCTTCAATAAATTCTTATTTAATGTTTCTTTGGCGTATTCCATATCAATCACCAATTTTTTATCATCAGAACTTGGTAATTCATACATCGCATCGGTAAGAATGGCTTCGCATAGTGAACGTAATCCACGAGCACCCAATTTATATTCCAATGCTTTTTCTACGATAAAATCAAGAGCTTCGTCAGTAATAGTAAATTCTACCTCATCCATCAAAAACAGTTTTTGATATTGCTTGATTAAAGCATTTTTAGGCTGAGTCAAAATCGCACGCAACGTTTCTCTATCCAAAGGATCCATATGTGTCAAAACAGGTAAACGTCCAATGATTTCAGGAATTAATCCAAAATCCTTGATGTCTTTTGGAATAATGTATTGCAACAAATTGTCTTTATCAATATTATCCACATTTTTAGATGTAGAATAACCTACCGCCTGACGATTCAAACGTTTTGAAATAATACGTTCCACTCCATCAAAAGCACCACCGGCAATAAACAAAATGTTCTGCGTGTTTACCTCAACAAATTTTTGATCAGGATGCTTACGACCACCTTTTGGCGGCACATTAACAACCGTTCCTTCCAATAATTTCAATAAAGCCTGTTGCACTCCTTCTCCCGAAACATCACGAGTGATTGAAGGATTGTCGCTCTTACGGGCTATTTTATCAATTTCGTCAATAAAAACAATTCCTCTTTCGGCTTTGGTCACATCATAATCAGCAGCTTGCAAAAGACGAGTTAAAATACTTTCAACATCTTCTCCCACATAACCTGCTTCGGTAAGCACAGTTGCATCAACAATAGCAAGTGGCACGTCTAACATTTTGGCAATCGTTTTGGCTACCAAAGTTTTTCCGGTACCAGTTTGTCCTACCATAATGATATTACTTTTTTCAATCTCTACTTCATCGTCCAATTGCTGTTGCATCAAACGTTTGTAGTGATTGTAAACCGCAACAGACATCACTTTCTTGGTTTGCTCCTGTCCAATAACGTATTGATCAAGGAAAGCTCTGATTTCTTTTGGTTTCTTTAAAATTAAATCACCAACCAGCTTTGAACCTCTATTCGTTTTTAATTCTTCCAGAACAATTCCATGCGCTTGCTCGATGCATTTATCACAAATGTGAGCATCGATTCCAGCAATCAATAAATTGGTTTCCGGTTTTTTCCTTCCGCAGAAAGAACATTGTAATACTTGTTTTGCCATTTTTCATGTTTCAAGTTTCAAGTTTCAGGTTTCAAGTCAATTCTAACAACTTAAAACCTGAAACTTTAAACTAATTTAAACCCCTCTTAAAACTTCATCAATCATTCCGTATTCTTTGGCTTCGTCAGCAATCATCCAATAATCGCGCTCGCTATCTTTGTGTACTTTATCAAAAGTTTGCCCAGAATGCTGCGAGATAATTTGGTATAACTCATCTTTCAATTTCAGCATTTCGCGTAAGTTGATTTCCATATCGGTAGCAACACCTTGCGCTCCTCCTGATGGTTGGTGAATCATAACGCGTGAATGAGGCAAAGCCGAACGTTTTCCTGCAGCTCCCGCACATAAAAGAACAGCTCCCATAGAAGCGGCCATTCCTGTACAAATCGTAGCTACATCTGGTTTGATGTATTGCATTGTGTCATAAATCCCCAAACCTGCATAAACACTTCCTCCAGGCGAATTCAAATAAATCTGAATATCCTTTGAAGCATCAGCACTTTCCAAGAACAATAACTGTGCCTGAACGATGTTTGCGATTTGGTCATCAATTCCTGTACCTAGGAAAATAATTCTATCCATCATTAATCTCGAAAAAACATCCAATTGTGAAATATTCAATTGACGCTCTTCTATAATATAAGGAGTCATATTTTTTGGATTCATCGCAGCTACTATTTTATCATAGTACATTGCATTTACCCCTTGACCCTTAATAGCAAATTTTTTGAATTCTTTTCCGTAGTCCATTTTAAAAAGTTTATAAGTTTATAAGGTATAGTTTCTAATGTTTTTCTGTCTAAATGATAAAGCAAAGGTTGTTCCTTTTTGTTTTTTGTGACAAACTGTCTCGTTTTTCATCCTTTAATGGACAAATACAACCCTCTTTTTAAATCATTTTCATTTATCAGTATCTAATTCAAACAAAAGAGCGTCAAAACAAATATGTTTGACGCTCAAATATACTTATTTTTTTATAAATTATTCTCCGTAAGAAGCGGCAATAAATTCTTCGTAAGTCACTTCTTTAGTAGTTGGATTCGCTTTTTCCTTGAATAATTCAAGTAATTTAGCTGCAACAACTTGGTCAGAAAGTCTTTTCACTTCTTCTTGGTTAGACAATACTCTTGCCACAATTCCTTGAACTTCTTCGTCAGTAGGATTTGTTTGTCCGAATTGAGCCATTTGTTGTTTGATAGCATTAGTTGTAAACGCTTTCAAATCTTCAAAAGTAATTTGGATATTGCTTGTAGCCATTGCTTTTCCTTCGATCAATTGGAAACGCAAACCTCTTTCAGATCTTGTATATTCTACAACTGCTTCTTCTGGAGTCAATTGTTTTTCTCCTACAGTTTGCAACCATTTGATTAAGAATTCAGATGGTAAATCAAATTTTGTGTTTTCAATCAAAAATTCTTGAACATCCGCCAATAATTTTTGGTCAGCTTGTTGAGCAAATTGAGATTCAGCATCTTCTTTGATTTTTGCTTTCAAGTCTTCCAATGAAGCTACATTTCCAGCACCAAAAAGTTTGTCGAATAATTCTTGGTTCAACTCAGCCAATTCAGCTCCGTTGATTGCCTCGATAGTAAAGTCAACATCTACAGCCAAACCGTGAACATTATCGTGACCTACTTTCAAATAATCCATTAATTGGTGGTCATCTTCAAATAAACCTTTAGTGTTTACAGTAACTACGTCACCTACTTTTTTACCAATGAATTTATCAGCAGTTGCTTTATCTTTAAAAATTGCCAAAGCAATAGTAGTAGAATTGTTGATTCCTTCAGCCTCGTTAGAGAAAGTTCCAGTAATATCAGAGTCAGCTACAACAACGTCTTGAGGAATTGGAGTACCAAATTGTTTTTGGATACGTGCTACTTGACCGTCAATTAATTTATCATCGGCAGTAACGATATATTTTACGATATCATTTTTAGCTTCAAGGTTTAATTCAAAACTAGGCACTAAACCAATTTCATATTCAAAAACCAATTCTTCAGCATCCCAATTGAAGTTTTCGTCAACTTTAGGAAGTGGAGTTCCCAAAAGATTTAATCTTTCAGATTGCACAAAACGCTCCAAAGCCAAATCAACAACTTTCTTTACTTCTTCTTGTTTGATAGCCTTACCGTATTGTTTTTCAACAAGGTCTTTAGGCACAGCACCTTTTCTAAAACCTTTTACAGTTGCCAAAGGCATTTTTTCGTTTATTCTTTTTGCTACTTGTCCTTTGTAATCCATGTGAACAACTGTCATTACAATCGTTTCATTCACAGCGTCTATTGCTACTCTTTTGATATCCATCTTCTTCTTTAATTTACATTATAAAATTGGGTTGCAAAATTATGAAATTTTTGCAACCCAAACAAGTATTTTAAGATTTTGAATTTTAGACAATTATTTCAAGAAATTAGGAGGCAAAATACACTTTTAACAGGAGAAATAAATAAAGCTAAAATCAGTTGGGCGAGACCCCGCGAAAAAAAGGGGCTTAAATATTGTTTTCGCTTATATAGCCCCTTTCTTTCGCGGGGTCGGGCTATCCACGCTACTTCGGTAGCTAGTTTCTATCCCTCTCGCGTGTGCAAAACGAGGGGCATAATGCAATATAAGAGCATTGCTAGCTATTGCGTAATCGGTTTATCAAACAGAAACATCACAAGAAACGCAAATAAATCTTATCTTTGTAGTAATCAATGCTTTAAATCAAAGCACAATGACTCTAGAACAATATCTTGCCAGTATAAGCACAGCGTATAAACACGATATTCCAACGGAATTATACGAAGGGAAAATTCCAAATCTAACCGAAGAAATAATCAATCAAATAGCCCACAAGATAAATTTGCACTTTATACTGGCAAAAGATCCAGAAGGCAACGTTTGCATGGCAAACAACAATGAGATTCGTTCTGAATTCAGACAAACTTTCTCTCCAATGGATATTCTCGATTATGCATATGCCATTCTACATTCATCAAGCTTCCATTCTGCAGACAAAAAAATCCTAAAAACAAATTTTCCATACCCAAAAAATGCTGACATCTTTTGGAAATTAGCTGAAATAGGATCCAAAATCAAACAAATTCATTTATTTGAAAATCCAAAAACAAAAAATTCTATTACTTATCAGCAAAAAACAAGACTCGCATTATCAGAAACAAATCTATTAATAGAGAAAATAGACAAAATAATACTGGAATAACTAAAAGGCCAATTTATTTTTTAAAACTCAAAACCCGAACGGAATCTCCAACTTTCACCGTCCCCACTCCCAGTCCGATTAAATTCTGTCCAAACAACACTTTATTCCCGAAATTTCTATATTTCGCCAATGTCTTTAATGGATCTTTCCCTGAAATCACTCCCTTTTCTTGATCTACTGTTGTCATCACACATCGGTCGCAAGGTTTTACTCCAACAAAAGAAACGTTCCCAATTTTAAAACCCCTCCAATTATCCTCCTCAAAAGCCTCACCATTGGTAAAAACAAAATTTGGTCGAAATCGATTCATCGGAACCCTAACCTCCATGCGTCCATTCAAATCATCCAACGAAGCTTGCCCAATAATCAAAAAAGGATACGCATCCGAAAAAGAATTAATTTCATCACCACTAATCGCATAATCCGGATCTAATTTTCGTTCACTTTCTTCTGGCATATAAACCAATCGAACCGAAAAACCGAGAAATTTTGAAAACCATTTGCTCGTGTTTGGACTTACTTCAAATGCATCAATAGTATCATCCCAAACGGTTACTTCAATTTTAGAATTCGCATCCGAAAAAACAGGATGAAGTTCTATATCGACAAATTCCATACTAACTCTGTGTGTAATTCTCAAAAATCCGTCAACAATATCCGGACTAAAAAGAGCCAATTCAGGATATTCGCGTTGAGACAAAAATCGTCCACTATCATCTACCAGCAACCAACGACGATCCAACTCTAAACCACGATCCGTCACTTGAGCCTCTTGCAATGAAATTCCACCTAACGATTTTACAGGATAAACCCAGATTTCTGAAAGTTCCAACATAACATTATTTTTTTTCAAATCTACAAATTAAACTTCTACACAAGAGTCAATAAATAACCCAAAACAGAACCGCCAATTACAATAAGACTGCTATTGATATTTTTGAACCAAAAAGCAATCACAATACTTGTCAATCCAATACAAATTGTTCTCCAATCCGTAATTGTTGTCATCCCCATATCTACACAAACTGCCAAGATAATTGCCACCGACGCAACATTTACGGCATCCAAGAAAACAGCGAATAGTTTAGAACTCCTCATTTTCTTCACCAACGGATTCAACAACGCGACAAACAAAAACGAAGGCAAAAAGATTCCCACAGTTGCCAATAAAGCTCCTGTCCAATCATTAATTTGATACCCAATAAAAGTAACGGAAGAAAACACCGGACCAGGCGTAAACTGCCCCACAGCAATGGCGTCCATTAATTGGCGACGCGATAAAATGCCTGTCGCAACCAACTCGCTATCCAAAAAAGCAAATAAAACATAACCGCTTCCATAAAGAATAGCCCCTATTTTCAAAAATATCAAAAACAAACTCCCATTGGAGATCGAAGTATTGGGAGAAAATGAAAAAGGAAAAATTGCAATAGACAGAAAATTTTGATCCGTATTTTGAAAGAGTTTATTTTTTATTCCAAACACGAACAGAGCAAAAAAACCAGCTCCAAACAACAAGTATAACTCATTAAACTTCAACAACGACAATATCAAAACTAAGATTCCGACACAATAAAGCTCAACCGTTTTTAAGGATTTTTTCGCCAAAGGAAAAACAGCAAAAAGGATTATGGCTATTATAGCCGGTTTGATCCCATAAATAAACGGCTGAATTTCAGGTAGCTGCCCATACTTTTTATATACCCAGGCAAAAAATCCCGTTATCAATACCGCCGGACAAATGAAACAAAGTCCAGCAACCAGCAATCCTTTCCAACCCGCTCTTTCATGACCAATATGAATTGCCATTTCTGTACTGTTTGGACCAGGAATCAAATTGGTAGCACCTATCAGATCTAAAAAATGCTGCTCGGTTATCCACTTTTTCTTGGTAACCACTTCCTCTTTCATCATTGCGATATGAACAGCAGGCCCACCAAATCCAATAATCCCTAGTTTTAAAAATAATTGAGCAAGCTCCTTTAAATTATTATTCATTTACTTTAAAATCTTGATTAATAAAATAAGACTCCATAAAACTATTTTCATTGCTGTTTGCCAAAATTAAAACAAAAAAAACAGCCTTCTTAAAAGGCTGTTAGAAAAATCAATCTTTTACAGATTTATTTATTTTTTCTCACTCTTTCTTTCTGTCATAGCCATACCACATTTTGGGCATTTCCCTGGTTTATCAGATGCAGAACCATCCATAGTACAAACATACTTACTTTTCACTGTAGTTGTAGCTTGGTTTCCTTTTGCTGTGGCAGTATTTGCTGTTTCTTTACTCGCTACCAAATCCATCCCACATTTTGGACACTTCCCTTTTTTATCACTTATTACTTTGGGATGCATCGGACAAGTATACATTGTTTTTTGAACTTCTTTTTTAGGAGCTGTGACAGTCGTTTGAGCTGATACGGCAGTTCCCATAGCAAAGAAAGCCGTCAAGGCAAGAATTAATGTTTTCATGATTTTTTTTATTTGATTATAGTTATTTGAATTACTTCTTGTTTTTTTGTTTTAAAGTTAAAAATCTCTATCTGAATAATAATCCATAAAAAAACTGCATTTGGCATCCAAAAGAAACCAAATACAGCTCAAATTTATATTAAGAATTTAATATTCATTCTGTTAAAATCTTTGACCAAAATTACACTATTCCAACTTCAGAATAAAAAAAGCCATTACATTTTTTTAAAAGCCTATTTATCACCAATAATGGAATAAATAATAGACTGGCATAATGACAATATGATACTAAAAAACATGGCAACCCAAAACGTATCAACAGTAAATCCTCCCACAATCTTGGTACATAATAAAATAATCAAGGCATTTACCACCAACAAAAACAACCCTAAAGTCACTATTGTAAAAGGCAAGGTCAGTAATACCATGATAGGCTTAATAAAAATATTAAGCAGTCCCAAAACAACGGCTACTACCATTGCCGTAAAAGGACCAGCCACATGTACACCTGGCAAAAAATGAGCAATTCCAAAAACCAATCCTGCGGTAACAATTATTCTAATGATCAAATTCATAGTCTCGTCTTTTAAAATTTCAATAAATATAATAAATTTTCTATACTATATTAAATTATTTTAAAAATGCACTTGCTAATTCATAAAACATTGTAGGGTTTTCGGCATGTAACCAATGGCCAACATTAGGAATTGTCGCTACTGTTGAAGACGGGAAATGAGTTTTTATTTCATCAAAATCACTATCAAGTATATAATTAGAATTTCCACCACGTATAAAAAGTGTTGGCTTTTCAAAAATCATGCCTTCGGCTAATGCTTTTCCGATTTCATCAATTTTTCTATTGAAAACGTTCAAATTAAATCGGAAAGCCAATTGACCTGGTTCTTGCCAGTATAAACTTTTCATCAAAAATTGACGTGTCCCAAAATCAGGTATATACTTTTTCATTATTTCCTCAACCTCATTCCTGCTTGGTTTAACCGAAAAATCCACAGCATTCAATCCTGCCAGTATATCTTGATGATGGGGTGCATAAAACTTAGGACCAATATCAGCCACCAATAATTTATTGACTAATTTTGGATAGGAAGTGGCCAAAAGCATAGCCGTCTTACCTCCCATAGAGTGACCTATAATATCAATCGATTCAAGACCGTTTGTCTGACAATAGTCAAAAACATCTTGAACCATAATTTCATAACTAAATTCATCCGAATGAAAACTGCGTCCATGATTACGCAAATCCAACAGATGCACCTGAAAACCATCGGCAACAAATTGAGTTCCTAATGTTTTCCAATTATCGGACATTCCAAGAAAACCGTGAAGTATAAGTAAAGGTCTTCCAGAACCTTCTATTTTTGAGTAGAGCATTATTATTTTAGATTGCAGATTTCAGATTTTAGATTGCAGAGTAAAAACTGCATTCCAAAACAGTAATCAATATTAGATTTTTTTATTTTTTTGATTAGAAAATTAAAATTTTAGATTTGAAGATGACAGGCATAAAAAACCACAAATCATCATTCGTTAATCTTAAATCAAAAATCTTATTTTAGTTTTTGCAAATACATATTTACCACATTGTCCAAACCAAGATAAATTGCTTCAGAAACAAGGGCGTGCCCAATTGAAACTTCCAATAATCCTGGAATGTTTTGTTTAAAAAACTTAATATTATCCAAACTTAAATCGTGGCCGGCATTGATTCCTAAACCTAAATCATTAGCCAAAATAGCTGATTTCACATAAGGGTCAATTCCCTTTTCATTTCCTAAACTGTATTGATGCGCAAAAGCTTCAGTGTATAATTCAATTCTATCCGTACCTGTTTTTTTAGCACCATCTATCATCTCAGAAATTGGATCAACAAAAATCGAAGTCCTAATTCCGTTTCGTTGAAATTCTTGAATAACTTCCGACAAATACGACTGATTTTTTATAGTATCCCAGCCTGCAGAAGAGGTAATTGCTCCAATAGCATCTGGAACCAAGGTTACTTGATCTGGTTTGCATTCCAAAACCAAATCGATAAAATTATGCTGAGGATTACCCTCTATATTATATTCTGTATAAACAATTGATTTTAAATCTCGGGCGTCTTGATAGCGAATATGACGCTCATCCGGACGTGGGTGAATCGTGATTCCCTGACCACCAAACTGCTGAATATCAGTAGCTACTTTCAATAAATCAGGCACATTTCCTCCACGAGCATTACGTAAAGTGGCAATTTTATTTATATTAACGCTAAGTTTTGTCATAGAAACAGGTATTAATAGATATGTAAGTATATTTGATAAGACAAAAATACAAAGTAAAACCTAGCAGATTTTGTATAATTTTGATTATTTTGCATCGATTATTGAGGATAGATTTATGGCAGATTTAAAAGACTATATTACAAACGACTACAAAGCAATTGATGCTCAAGAAACTATTGGGTCAGTTCAAGACTTTTTTGGTGACTTAACCTTTTCCCATTTTCCTGTCATCGAAGAGGGGATTTTCATTGGAAGTATCGCCGCAGATGACATTGAAACTTTTGACAGTGATAAAAAAGTCAATGACTACAAATATGTACTTGAACATTTTTTTGCCAGAACCGACATGATTTGGCTAGACGTTTTAGAAGTTTTTGCCAAAAATCACACTAACTTAGCTCCCATTTTGGACGAGAATAATAAGTATGTTGGCTATTATGAAATTGAGGACATCATTAAATTTTTTCATGAAACTCCTTTTCTTAAAGAACAGGGAGCCATCATCATAGTGAGTAAAAACACTATCGATTATTCGATGAGTCAAATTGTACAAATTGTAGAGAGCAACAATGGTAAACTTTTAGGTCTTTTCATTTCAAATTCCGATGTAAATACTACTGAAGTCACTATCAAAATCAGTGTCGGTTCATTGAATGAAATTATTCAAACTTTCAGAAGATATAACTACGACATCATTTCAGAACATAACGAAGACAATTACATCAAAAGTTTAAAAGAACGTTCGGATTATTTAGACAAATATTTGAACATGTAATTATTTGGATTAAGGCATTTAAAATCCAAAATAACGAATAACAAAATATCAAAACCAAAAGAAATGAAAGTAGCTATTTACGGCCAATATTATTTAGTTAGCACAGAACCTATCATAAAAGACATTTTTGTGTTTTTCAACAATAATAACGTAGAAATGGTTATTGAATCCGATTTCCTAAACATGTTGTATGAAAAAAAAATCATAGAAAAAGAATACAACACTTTTTCCTTTAATGATGAATTGGATTCTAGCTTTGATATGTTAATCAGTATTGGCGGTGACGGAACAATTTTAAGAGCAGTTACGCTGGTTCGCAATTCAGGTGTCCCAATTTTGGGTATAAACGCAGGAAGATTGGGTTTTTTGGCAACGGTACAAAAAGAAAACATTGCCGCTTTCATGCAGTTTGTCATTGACAAAAAATATAAAATTTCTAAAAGAACTTTGTTAAGCTTGACGTGTTCACCTGAAAACAAAACTATAGAAGGACTCAACTTTGCCATGAATGAAATATCGGTGAGTCGAAAAGAAACCACATCGATGATCACCATCGATACTTATTTGAACGATGAATTTTTAAATTCCTATTGGGCCGATGGTCTTATTATTGCCACTCCCACAGGAACTACAGGTTACTCGTTGAGTTGTGGAGGTCCCATATTGACACCCGATGTAAAAAGTATAGTTATAACACCTATTGCTCCTCACAACTTGAACGCAAGACCTCTTGTCGTTCCTGATACAACGGAGGTTCGTTTAAAAGTTTCTGGAAGAGAACAACAATATTTAGTATCATTGGATTCCAGAATAACAAGTGTTGCAAATGATTCTATTCTAACCATAAAAAAAACCGATTTCGAAATAAATATGGTGGAGATCCCGGAAGAAACTTTTTTAAAGACTCTAAGAACAAAATTACTTTGGGGTGAGGACAGAAGGAATTAAAACTTCCCCCTATACGAATTATTCCTTTTTTGTCGTTACTATTACATCCTTTGTATATAAAAAAAGGGATCTGGTCTAAAAAAAGACAGTATTCCTAAGATACGTATTGAATCCTATTGATAATTATTATATTTGCAGGCAATTTTATAATTTATGAGTAAAATTTTCATTTCATTTTTATGCTTTTTTACCTTTTCTTCTATTCATGCCCAGATTAATGAAATAGGAGTTTTTCTTGGAGGCAGTAATTACATAGGAGATGTGGGTTCAACAACTTACATTGCTCCAAATGAACCTGCATTCGGTATTTTATACAAATGGAATAAAAGCCCAAGACATGCTTATAGATTTTCCTACACACAATCACAAATCTCCGGAAACGACCATGATTCAAAAGAATCTGGAAGAAATAACAGAGGATATAGTTTTGTAAACAACATAAAAGAGCTATCAGCTGGATTGGAGTTTAATTTTTTTGATTTTAATTTACATGAGGAAAAACCAAAATTTACTCCTTATGTATATTCTGGCTTAAGCTATGTTCTTTACGATGATTTATATGTAACATCAGGGATTACACATAAAAACAATACAAAAAGTACAATTGCTATACCAATGACCCTTGGCGTAAAAACAAATTTTTCAAGGAGTTTCGTTTTAGGTTTAGAAGTTGGAGCTCGATATACTTTTACTGACAACCTTGACGGCAGCAATCCAAGTAATAGTAGTTTACCTAAATTTGGCAATATAAATAATAATGATTGGTATGTATTCTCAGGAGCAACATTAACCTATACTTTTGGAAACAAACCATGTTACTGCGCAGACTAAAATAAGATGTTAAAAGACGAAATAAACACAGAAAATATTCCCAAACACTTGGCCATTATTATGGACGGGAATGGTCGTTGGGCAAAACAAAAAGGATTCCTAAGAACACTTGGACATGAGAGCGGCTCAAAATCTGTAAAAAAAATAATTCAAGAATGTTTGGATTTAGGCGTAGAATACTTAACCTTATATGCTTTCTCTACTGAAAACTGGAATAGGCCCAAGCTTGAAATAGACACTTTAATGAGGGTTTTAATCAATTCATTAAAGAAAGAGCTTAAAACAATGCAAGAAGGCAACATCAAGATGAACGCTATCGGTAATTTAGAAAAATTACCGACAAAAGCTCAAAAGCAATTATTTGATGTGCTGGACAAAACAAAAGACAATACGAAAATGACATTAACTCTCGCCTTAAGCTACGGATCTAGGGAAGAATTAGTAAATGTTGTGAAAATAATAAGCGATAAAGTTAAAAATAATATAATTTCAATAGACAGTATTGACGATTCAATTATAAATGAGCATCTTTACACGCATAATTTACCGGATGTTGATTTATTAATAAGAACTAGTGGAGAACACAGAATAAGTAATTTTTTGCTATGGCAAATAGCCTATGCAGAATTATACTTTACTGATGTATTATGGCCCGATTTTAAAGAACAAGATTTACATGAGGCTATCATTAGTTATCAAAAAAGAGAACGTCGATTTGGAAAAACAAGTGAACAAATTAAATAATTTTTTAGTGTTACATAAAAGCATAAAACTAGTCCTTACCTTTTTAATTTTAGGAACTTTCACTCAAATTAAAGCCCAAGACAGAGTACCATTTGACCAAGGTAAAAAATACATATTAGCAGATGTAAAAGTAGTTGGAGATATTAGTTTCAATCCTCAAACTGTAGTTACTTTTGCTGGATTGGAAAAAGGACAAGAAATTACAGTTCCGGGAGAACAAATAAGTAGTTCAATAAAAAAATTAGGAAAGCTGGGTCTTTTTGATGAAATTTCATTTTATGTAAATAGAATTGAAAATGACAGCATTTACCTAGATTTGAATATTAAAGAATTACCAAAAATCAATGAAGTAAAATTTGTTGGTGTTTCCAAAAGCAAAACGGAATCTTTCATTAAAGACAATGGCTTAACCAATGGTAAAATTGTAACCGAAAACTTAATTACCACAACAAAAAACTACATTGAAAAAAAATACAAGAAAGATGGTTTTTTCAATACTAAAGTTTACATAACCACTTCAAAAGATACGACCCTAACCAAGAATCAAGTAAACATGCTTGTAAAAGTTGATATTGGGGAGAAAGTCAAAATTTACAAAATTGATTTTGAAGGCAATAAAAATGTTCCAAGTAGCAAACTACTTGGATCCATGAAAAACACCAAAGAAAAAAATTTCTTACATGTTTTGAAGCGATCAAAATACATTGAAGCTAAATACCAAGAAGACTTAGAAAAGATAGTTAATGACTATAAAAAAATCGGATATCGTGATGCCCGTATTTTAGGGGATTCTGTTACATATAATAAAGAAAAAAATGCCATCTACATAAAAATTAAAGTAGAAGAAGGAATTAAATACTATTTTGGAAATATTAAATTTATCGGAAATACCGTTTACTCTGACGAAGGGCTAAGAAGTATGTTAGGTATCCATACTGGAGACGTATATAATGGTGTACTTCTTCAAGAAAGGATTGCAGACAAATCTAAACCAGACGGAGAAGACATTACCAATTTATACCAAAATAACGGATACCTGTTTTCAAGCATAAATGCTGTAGAAACAAAAACAACTGATAATGTAATTGATTTTGAAATCCGAGTTACCGAAGGCCCAATCGCATATTTCAACAAAATCACTGTTGTTGGAAACGACAAAACCAACGATGAAGTAATTTATAGAGAATTAAGAACAAAACCCGGAGAAAAATACAACAAAGGAGAATTAGTAAGAACCATTAGAGAGATTGGACAATTAGGATTTTTTGATCCTGAAAAAATCGATCCTCAATTCAAAAATGTTGATTCTGGTGCCGGAACTGTAGACATCGAATATCATGTTGTAGAAAAAGGAGCTAGCCAAATTGAACTTCAAGGAGGATATGGCGGAGGTGGTTTCGTAGGAACTTTGGGATTGTCTTTCAATAACTTTTCGGCAAGAAATTTATTCAACAAAGATGCCTATCACCCACTTCCTATGGGAGATGGACAAAAAGTAGCCTTACGTCTTCAAGCAAGTTCTTACTACAAAACCTATAGTTTATCGTTTTCAGAACCTTGGTTTGGAGGAAAAAAACCAATCCAATTTAGTAGTTCATTTGCATTTAGCCAACAATACAGTTCTAACTACCAAATGCAAAAGGTAGATAAATCAAAATACATCAATATCACCTCTTTGTCTGTTGGAATGGCAAAAAGATTGACAGTGCCTGATGATTTCTTCACGCTGTCACAATCTATCAGTTACCAACAATACGATTTGCATAATTATCTTTACGGATTATTTACATTTGCAAATGGGACATCTAGAAATTTATCCTATTCTGTGGGTCTTACCAGAAACAGTAAAGGATTCAACCCTATATTCCCAACTTATGGTGCTGAATTTTCAGTAAATGGTGAGTTTACACTTCCTTATTCCCTAATTACTGGCACGGATTATGCAACATTAGGAGATCAGCAAAAATATAAATATATTTACTCTGGAAATTCCTATGTAGATAACAATGATAGGGTTGTAAATGCTGGAGATTATTTGGATAAATACCCAAGTTCATCATATGTCTCTAATAAAGTAGACAATTATCAAGATGCAGTTGCTGATCCTGCAAAAGTGGATCAAGAAAAATACAGATGGTTAGAATATTACAAAGTACAATTTACAGGAGACTGGTTTACTACTTTATATAAAAAATTAGTATTACGTACTTTAATGCAATTTGGATTTTTAGGAGCTTACAATCAAGACAGAGGAGTTATTCCTTTTGAAAGATACTACATGGGAGGAGACGGAATGGCAGGAAGCTCGATTGATGGAAGACAAAACATACAGCTAAGAGGATATGAAAATGGAGCTTTGACTCCTGCAAGTTCAAGTGGAGATGCTTATGGTGCTACTGTTTACAATAAGTTTTCATTAGAATTACGTTATCCGATTACATTGAAATCATCAGCATCTATTTATGCTTTGACCTTTGCAGAAGCCGGACAGTCATACGCTTCATTATCTGATTACCAACCGTTTAATTTGGCTCGTTCAACGGGTGTCGGTTTAAGGGTATTTATGCCTGCTTTTGGTTTGTTGGGTATCGATTTTGGTTATGGATTCGATGCTGTTCCTGGAGCCATAAAACCAAGTGGATGGCAAACGCATTTCATCATAGGTCAGCAGTTTTAAATAAATTTGGTTTAAAATTTCTAAAATTAAAAATTATGAGAAAAGAATTTTTATTTATAATTTTATCCCTTATTGTTTTAACGACAGTAAAGGCTCAAACCAAAGGAAATAAAGTAGGCTACATTGATATGGAATACATATTGCAAAATGTACCAGACTATATAGAGGCCAAAGCACAATTAGAACAAAAAGCACAGAAATGGAAACAAGAAATCGAGGCTAAAAAATTAGAAATTAACAAACTGACCGAAGCTTTAAAAGCTGAAAAACCATTGTTGACAGCCGAATTAATTGAAGAAAGAGAAACGGAAATAAAGTTCCTCGAATCTGAAAAATTAGATTATCAGCAAAAAAGATTTGGCCCTAATGGGGATTTAATAATACAAAAAGCCGGATTAGTTAAGCCTATACAAGATCAAGTTTTCACAGCTGTTCAAGATATAGCTGAGGCCAAAAAATATGACTTTATATTTGACAAATCTTCACATTTAACCATTCTTTTTGCCGCAAAAAGATTTGATATTAGTGATCAAGTGATTCGGGTATTAAATCGAACAGAAAAAAGAGAACAATTAACCAAAAAACAGCAAAAAGAAGAAGAGGCTAAAGAGAATAAAGAAGACGAATTAGACGAAAATCCTGTTCTAGCCGAAAGAGAAAAAGCATTATTAGATAAAAAAGCCGCTCGAGAAAAATTGGTCGCTGATAAAAAAGCGGCTCAAGAAGAAGCTCGCAAACAATACGAAGAAAAAAGAAAACAATTACTAGCCGAAAGAGAAGCGAAAAAAAATGGCACAGTTGTTGCACCTGTTAAAACTGAGGGAGTAAATACTTTCACACCAAATACAACTGAGAACACAACTACAACAAAAACGACAACCGAAGAGGTTAAGCCAAATATACAAGAAGAGCGTAAAAAAGCGCTAGAAGAAAAAAGAAAAAAAATACTTGAAGAAAGAGAAGCTACAAAAAAAGCAGCTGAAGAGAAAAGACTAAAAGAAATTCAAGACAGAGAAGCTTTGAAAAAAGCTAATGAAGAAAAATTAAAATAAAACAACTAAACAAATTCTAATTATTAAATATTTTAAAACAATGAAACAATTCAAAACTTTACTAATTGCTGCGATACTATTTTTAGGTGCAACTCAAATTTCAAATGCTCAAACAAAAGTAGCTCACGTTGATGTAAATGAAATCATGTCTAAATTGCCTGCTATGCTTGATGCCCAAAAACAATTGGAGAAATTGAGTGGTACTTATGATGCAGACTACAAAAAGATGGTTGAAGAATACCAAGCAAAATTAAAAAAGTACGAAGCTGAATCTGCAACAGTTACTGAGGCCGTAAATCAAGAACGTTCTAAAGAAGTTCAAGATATGCAAAAAAGAATTGTTGACTTTAGAGACAATGCTCAAAAAGAATTACAGACAAAACAAGAAGAAATTGTTAAGCCAATTATGGAAAAAGTAAAAGCTTCTATACAAAAAGTAGGAAAAGCTAAAGGTTTCCAATATGTTCTTGACGGATCTACACTTTTACTTGCTGATGGAACAAACATCACTGTTGACGTGAAAAAAGACTTAGGTTTTTAATCTAAAATAAATCAATCACAAACTGCTCCTCCAAAATATTGGTGTGAGCAGTTTTTTTTTACAAAAAAAAATATAGTATATTTAGACTATAGCTTTTAAATTTGCAACCATGACAAACGATAGACCAATTGGTGTTTTTGATTCTGGAATTGGAGGAACTTCCATCTGGAAAGCCATTCATGATTTACTGCCAAATGAACAAACAATCTACCTAGCCGACAGCAAAAATGCCCCTTATGGGCAAAAATCAAAAGCAGAAATCATTGCTTTAAGCATGAAAAACACAGATTTATTGATTGAAATGGGCTGCAAGCTAATTGTGGTAGCCTGCAATACTGCAACAACCAATGCTATCCAAGAATTAAGAGCAAAATACTCCATTCCGTTTATTGGTATTGAACCTGCCATAAAACCTGCGGCAACACACTCCAAAACTCAAACAATAGGAATCTTGGCCACAAAAGGGACTTTGAACAGTGAACTTTTCAATAAGACCACAGAAAAATATCAAGACATCAAAATCATCGAGCAAATAGGCTATGGATTGGTTCAATTAATCGAAGATGGTCAAATCAATTCTCCGGAAATGACCGAATTACTTAATTCTTATTTAACTCCAATGATTGAAGCCAATATTGACTATCTCGTATTGGGTTGCAGTCATTACCCCTATTTAATTCCACAAATAAAAAAAATCCTTCCGGAACACATTCACATCATTGATTCTGGAGAGGCTGTTGCCAAACAAACTCAAAACATACTTAGAGACAAGGTAGGCTTTTCAACAGCCAAAAGCACCGCTCCAATTTTCTACACAAACACCAATCCAAAAGTTTTAACTGAAATTTTAGAAAACAAATACCAAGTTGAAGAAAAGGATTTCTAAACTATTCTAGCTTTTTCCTAACAAACCAGATACCATCTAAATTAAGATTCAAAGTTAGTTTATGATAATTTTCTTGAACCAATGAATTGGTTATTTGCCCTTTTTGTCCATAAGTATAGGAAATAAACAAAGCCGAAGATAGATGATCTAATGGCAGTGAAGCTCCAATTGAAAAATTCTTATCCTCAATTTTTTTATTGTCCACTTCCAAATATCCCGTGTCATAATTAACCCCTGCAGCATATTTTATTCGGTCAAAATAACTTCTTGATGCTTTTGCTTTTTGATAAGACAATCCCAACGCAAACTTTTCTTGATTGGAAAAATTACCATACATATCGGATTGATTGGTAGCATCCCAAAATCTTTTCTCGTAATCAAAAGCTATACTTAGTTTGTTTTTAAAGGCTTTATTGAAACCAACCCCTACTTCTAAAGGTAAATAAAAATCGTCTGTATTGGATTTTTCATCTGTCTCCAAAGTAGAAGTACCGGTACCATTTACAACAGTAACAGATTGAATTTTGGTTGCATTTACACGTGTTGGCGATTTTACATTTAATCCAAAAGTCAACGACGGGTTCATTTTGAATTGTGACCCCAAAATAGGTCGAATACCACTATAACTTACTTTTTTATCTATACTGGTAACTGAGCTATTGATTTCATACGTCCTTTCATCAGTTGTATTCCCAAAAAGGACTGAGGCAGAAAAACCTAAGGATACTTTATTGCTCAATTTATAGGCATACGAAAAATCCAAATTATTCAATCCACCTGTCCCCATTACGTTCAAATAATAATACTCATTACTACTATCCAGTATCGGTATTTTTAATCCAGAAATTTTAAAAGAAGAACTGGAATAAGGCATCATAGCAACGCTAACTGCCGATTTATTATTAATAGGAAAGGCAAAAGCAAAATGGGAAAACTGAAAATTGTTCCGATTTTCTTTTTTTAGATTATCTTCAAAAGAGGATTGAATGCCTTTACCTCCCACTTCAAAAAAGAAATTATTCGCCGGAATATTAACAAGTGAAGCTGCATTTTTGTTATTGATAAAATTATCCGAAGGCAATGCTATGCCGGCAGTACCAAGAGATGGAATTAATCCAAAATTAGCTTCATACAAACTTCCCAATCCATAAAGCGAGTAGGGCGAAGTAGCAATACTTTGAGAGTAAGCAATAAAGGAAGAAAAAAACACTAAAACCAAAAAAGGGCAACTCTTTTTCATTTAATACGTTATATAATAGATTTGTAATTTCATTTCACTTTCTTTATTGGTCTGGTCCCCCAATACAACTCTATCTACAACTTTGGATAAAATAGGTAACGTAAAGATTAAACCACTCTTCGAATCCGACTCTTTCAGCATTTCTTTTTGCAAAAAAGAACCTAGCGACAGTTGATAACTCACACTTTCATCAAATTCATCATTCTCATTATTTAAAGTTGCAACCATACTCTCACCACTCGAATTTGTAAGCGACGTTTTTATTCGATTCAACTTATCAACTACATAAACACTTAATTTCTCTGGCAATGGACACATTTTCGAATACGAATTCTTGACGGGTTTCATTATTAACTTTGCATCGACTATGGCTCCTTTTGCTGCAAGGTATTTTAGTTGTTTTATATTTGGAAAATCGACACGACAGACTATTCCCGTACCAGATTGAATGAATCCAGCATTACCAGTATATTGGCTGGATAAATTCATTTTTGACAATGGCAAATCATTAATTAAAGTTCCTGACCTATCTGATGAAATTGAGTTAAACTGCTTAGTGGCATCCAAAACAGTAAAATCCATTTTATGAAAATCTTCGGTACCTCCTTTCCCTTTGGAATAGTACAATCGAAGTACACTAGACAAATTGAATCCAATCACACTACCTGAAGTATTAGAACTTGAAGTAACTACAAAACCTTTTAAATATTCTGTAAAATCACTGGAAGTAGTAATTTCATTATTCTTAAACTTATTAAAAAGCTCCAATCCAAATTCATTATCCAATTTAATATTGATACTATCCCTGCCTATTGGCTTTGGCCTATAAGTTATTGTACCTAAACTCGCAGAATTATACTCTAAAGCAGAATTACTATAAAAGCTTATATCATTCACATTGGGTTTGAACTTTTTGATTACCCTATGAATATTTAAAGTCTGAACTTTGGTAGTATCAGCATAATAGTAATTATCATATCTTAGAATCATCGCAATGGAATCAAATACATAACCTGTTGCCTCTGTATCGGAATTTCCACGGTAAATATTAAATGAAGATGCAGAAACCTGGAAATAGCTATCCGACTTCACTTTCCCAAAAAGAGGATCATCATAATTCCCTACCAAGATTCTACTTTCATTAGAAGTAACCAAAGAATCCAGCTTTATGGTAGAAACATCAACGGTGACCGTATCTATTGAGAGCACTTTATTTTTTAAGGCTAGATAATCTGCTCCTACAACAAATTCGCCAGCATCAACATCAGAATCACAAGAGAATATTAATAACCCAAAAAACATCAAAATCAAAAACTTGTACATACTTAATTTTTTGGGCAAATATATAAGCGCTCGTTACTGCAGTCCTAATAACATATACTGTTCGGGTTATTCAATCTATAAAAAGTGATAAACTGTCTATGACTTACTATACTGTTCCAAAACTAGATTCACCTTTAATAATAGCCCGTTTGTCTATAGAATAAACCCATGCATATATATTCTTTTTTATTCATTGGCAACACAACTACTTTTGGACCAATAATTAAATAATGAGAATAAACAACTTTACGAAGATTTTTATTTTGATTCCAATATTTAGTGTTTATGCACAAAAAGGATTCACAATTGATTTGAACATAAAAACCGAACCGATAGAAAATGGTTCCATAAAACAAACTGGAATTGGGATATTCTTTTTTAAAGACATTGGAACTAAAAATAAATTGACGAATACTTTTAAATACAAAAGCACAACAGTTACAGATGAAATTGAAACCTATCTATTAAAAAATTATGTTACAAATTATAGTAGCACTCACTTTATTGGTTTTGAAAACATTTTTGAATTTTCTCACCAAATAGCAGAAAAAACAAAGTTGAAAATAGCAATAGAGCCAACAGCTAATTATGAAGGTAATTTTGACATTTCAGACATAAGCATATTAGGAGGTATTGAACTTAGTCAATCATTAAATAAAAATAATAGTATAGATCTGGGAATAAAAAGAATGACCGTTTTTGGTAAACCCGAAATACTTCCAACGTTTTCATTCAATCATAAATTCAACAATGAAACTTATTTAAAATTAGGATTTCCAAATTCGGAACTAGCCTATTCCAATTCGATTCGAAATAAATTCAGCCTAAACAATGACTTTAGCGGAAGCAGTTACAATCTATATTCTCCTATTGCAACGGATGATACAAATGCCATTACAAAATTGGGCTTCTCTCAAATAGAAACCACATTACAATTCGAAAGGAATATGGAGACCTCTTGGTATGTCAGTCTCAAAGGTGGCTATTCATCAAACAAAGAATTTAAATTTTCTGATGAAAATAGAACAAACGAGATGAATCAAACCTTAAAAAATGGAGGCATCTTTTCTATTAGTATAAAATACAAACTTTAATAAACACCATGCACATTATGAAACATTTAAAAAAAGGAATATTTCTTAGCACGTTACTCATCGGTTTAATTTCAATCAGTTGCAGCAATGATGACACAGAAGACAAACTAGGAAACTGGATAAAAAAATCAGCATTTGATGGGCCGGCACGATCTAGTGCGACAAGCTTCGTAATAGGAACTTATGCATATGTAACCACAGGTTACACAGGAGACGAATATTTAAATGATTTATGGGCTTACAATTCCGATGGAGATTATTGGGAGCAAAAGGCCGATTTTATAGGTATTGCAAGAAGTTCTGGATCAGGTTTTGAATTAAATGGAAAAGGATACGTCGGTCTGGGCTATGACGGAACCAATAAATTAAAAGACTTTTTTGAATACAATCCAGACACCAATACTTGGGCACAAAAAGCAGATTTTACAGGATCTGCCAGATATGGAGCCGTGGGTTTTCAAGTAGGAGGAAAAGCATATCTCGGAACAGGATATGATGGCAATTATTTAAAAGATTTTTACCAATACAATGCAACAGATAATTCTTGGACACAAGTCAATGGATTTAGTGGCAACAAAAGAAGAAACGCCACCGTTTTTGTTATTGATGACATTGCCTATTTAGGTACAGGAATAAACAGTGGCGTCAATCAAGTTGATTTTTGGGCATTTGACCCGAGTACAGATGTTTGGACAAGAAAAAGAGATTTGGATGATGATGAGAGCGATCATGACACCTACTCCATTAAAAGAGCCAACGCATCCAGTTTTGCAATTAATGGTTTAGGATATATTACTTGCGGTGAAAGCGGAAATACCATTTGGGAGTACAATCCCAAAACAGACATTTGGAAAGAAAAAACAGCCCTTGAAGGTTCAGGAAGATCGGATGCGACAGGAATAACAATCAACGGACAGAAAGGTTTTGTTATGTTAGGAAAATCAGGAACATCGTACTTTGATGATATATGGGAATTTAAACCAAACGAGGAGCAAAATGACGATGATAACTAACCGCAAAAGCAAATTCTTCCGAAAACAACTCCGGAAGAATTTGTCTTATATGTTCAATTTATTAATAATTACATTTTTAATAGGACTGCTGATTTTTATTTTTTGCCAAAAGGAAAAAAAATTAAATGTTCAATCCATAAAGATTAATCATGGCTGGGGATATGCTATTACAAATAACAATCAAATAATTATAAAGCAAACAATCATCCCGGCTATTAGTGAGCACAAAAGTTTTCAAACAGAGAAAGAAGCTATAGCTGTAGGGAAATTGGTAATAAAAAAATTGAACGCCAATAAATCGCCAACGATTACAAAAAATGAATTAATTTTATTAAAAATAAGACTGTAAATGAATATCGTATCAATAAAAAATAATGCCTCAAACAAAATACTTATCCACAGTATCATTTGGTGTTTTTTTATTAGTACCTCACTTATTCAATTTTATGAAAGCCCATTTCGTATCAATACCGATTTCTACATACAATGGATATCTGGAATAGTACTATTTTATCTCAACTATATATACCTTGTTCCTCAATTGTTATTGCAAAAAAAATATGGGTATTATTTCACTATTTTACTCATTCTGATAGTGATTTTTATGTTCTGCAGATTCCAGTTTTTTATGCCTGAATTTCGAGAAATGAGACCACCGAATGTAATAAATTTTTCTAAAATACCGCTCGGAGATAAAAATATAGAACATAGAATCCACAGAAGAAACCAACCCATTTTCTTTCAACTTGTTCCTTCATTCTTTTATATTTTGATCGTTGCCATTAGTACAATAATTAAAACATTATCTGAGTTTTATGATGACCAACAAAATAAATTAATTGCCGAAAGCCAAAGAACTTCTACGGAGTTGAACTATTTAAGAAAGCAAACCAATCCACACTTTTTATTCAATTCACTCAATAGCATTTACTCGTTGGCCCATAAAAAATCTGACTTGGTGCCCGATGCTATCGTGACTTTATCCGAAATGATGCGTTACATGCTTTATGAAACGGACAATAAAACGGTTTTACTTGAAAAGGAAATCGATTACATTAAAAATTATATTGAATTACAAAAATTAAGACTCAACAACATTGAAAACATTAGCATAAATATTCATGGTGACACTAAAAATAAATTTATAGAACCCATGTTATTAATTTCATTTATTGAAAATGCCTTCAAATACGGGACCGATTATAAAGGAACTGCTTATGTCAAAATTGTTATAACAATTGAAGAAAACATATTGACATTTTGGGTCGAAAATAAAATAGAAAACAACAAAAAGGATCCTGAAAACTCAGGTATAGGATTGTCAAATATTAAAAACAGACTTAATTTGCTTTATCCAAACGCACATGAGCTAAATCTATCAGCTACAGAGACAAAGTATTCAGTACATTTGATTTTAAAACTGGATCAAATTCAACTGCAAGCAAATTCAGCTTTTGTACCAACATCATAATTTAAGATAACATGAAATGTGTCATTATAGACGACGAACCATTAGCAGTAGATTTATTGGTGGAATTTGTTGGAAGAGTCGATTCATTGGAACTCGTTACCACATTTACTAACGCAATAGATGCCATATCTATAATCAACCAATCCCAGATTGATTTGATTTTCTTGGACATCGAAATGCCGCATTTTTCGGGAATTGATTTCATCAATGCCATCGAGAAAAAACCTTTAATCATCTTTACGACTGCTTATTCCAATTATGCTGTTGAAGGATTCAATCTTGGTGCGGTGGATTATTTAGTAAAACCTATTCCTTTTAACCGTTTTCTGAAATCTGTTTTACGGGCTCAACAAATCTTTGCTCCCAAAAATCTACCAATAGAAACTTCTACAGCAAGTACACCAGAAATTGAAAATGATTTTATGTTCGTTCGCGCCGAATATGAAAATGTAAAAATTAATTTTGCAGATATTTTATTTATCGAAGGGTTGAAAGATTATGTCAAAATATACACCACCGACAATAAATATACGCTTACCCTAATTAGTTTAATAAAACTGGAAAACCTACTATCATCCAAAGGTTTTGCTAGAATCCATCGTTCCTATATCATCAATATCAAGCACGTTAAATCGATCCAAAAAAACAAGGTTTTAATTGCCGAAAAAAGGATTCCTATCAGCGAAAGCTATAAAACTTCCTTCTTTGAAAAAATAAACATTTGATTGTAAAACGTGGAATTCTGAATGGTTTTATTCCTCTTTAAACCAGCTCGAATACATCACGTAATTATTGGAAATACGTTCTATTTCTCCAGCGAAATTAGACTGGTCAATATCTTTTACTTTCTTGGCAGGAACACCCGCCCAAATGGTACCTGGCTCAACAATTGTATTTTGTGTAATCACTGATCCCGCTCCAATAATTGAATTGCTCCCAATAACGCAATTATCCATAACAATTGCCCCCATGCCTATTAATACATTGTCATGAATCGTACAGCCATGCACAATTGCATTATGGCCTATGGAAACATTATTTCCAATAATGGTTGGATGTTTTTGATAGGTACAATGAACAACCGCTCCATCTTGAATGTTAACTTTATTACCAATAGTAATAAAATGAACATCTCCGCGAATTACCGCATTGAACCAAACACTACATTGCGAACCAAAAGTAACATCGCCAACAATAGTAGCGTTTTCGGCTACATAACAATCTTCTGGAATAGCCGGTGATTTTCCGTTTACAGCCTTTATTATCATTTTCTCTTTTAACTATTAATTAATTGCGGGACAATTACAATCGTATTTTACAGGTTTACACAAAAAGTTAATACCCAAAGTAAGTTGATGAAATCCACCACTTTCATATTGAATATCGCCCAATAAATGAGTATAAGTATAGGCAAACATAAAGTTTTTATAATTAAACCCAAGAATAGGTGTAATATATTGTAATTTCTGGCTATTCGTTCCGCTTCCGTTACTGTACTGAGCTCCATCAAAACTTCTTCTATAAGACAAGCCACCCCACAATTGTCCCATATCCAAATTTTTATAAGCTTTCAAGTTCATGTCCAATGAACTCTCTTTCGTCTTATCCACAAATTGAAACAAAAGCGAAGGTTCTAATAAAATTTTGTCGGCATTACCAAAAACATAACCTCCACTAACGATAAATTTTCGCAAGTTGTCACTTTCGTATTCGGTATAAATAGTCTGTCTCGTTTCCAAAACATTTTTGACTACAGCATTAAAACTAAAATCAAGTAAATTATATGACGCTCCAATATCCAAATTAAAATAAGAGGCATGTTGAACTACATTTCCAAGAGCCGGATCATAATCTCCTGAATTCATAAAATCAGTTTCGTCCAATTGACTTTGATTGACCCCAACGTTGACACCAAATGACAATTGATTCAAATCAACTTCATCTCTGGAAAACATAATATGATGGGCATAAGTAGCCTTGAAACCAAATTGAGAATGATACCCATTGACATCATTAAAAACGATTGCTCCTATCCCAGATCTTTCTCCCACTCTACCATTATAACTCAAAGTTTGAAGTGCCGGGGCATCAGTCTGATCAAACCATTGTTTACGGGCTGTAAGTCTAAGTTTAGAACAATTGGAAGCTCCCGCCATGGATGGAAAAATCAAGTAATAATTATCCGATAAATAATCCGAATATACCGGAATTCCTTCCTGAGAAAACGCAAAAGAACTTATAAATAAAAACGTAATTATAGACCTAATCTTGAAATTCATGAGGGGATCCTTTTATGAAATTAGTGGGAATAAAAAACCTTTTGTTAATTTATTCATTAAAATACCAAATATAGTTAATCGTAGAAAATAACTTTAGTAAATTTGCACAAAATCGACAAATCATGACTAAAATAACGATAAAAGAAACACAAAACCCGACCATTATAAAATTTGAATTCCCAGATTTCATCACTCAAAATGAAAGCTTCGAATTTAAAAACATAGATGAGGCAAAATCATCTCCACTTGCTCAGCAACTTTTTTACTTACCATTTGTAAAAACAGTGTATATCTCTGGTAATTTTATAGCTATTGAAAGATTTAGCATTGTAGAATGGGACGATGTAAAAGAAGCAGTAGCCGAACAAATTGAAGCTTATGTAAACAAAGGAGAAGCTATAATTACTGTTGATGAAAACAAAACCAAAAAACAGCCTGTTACTGTTTACGGGGAATCTACCCCTAATCCATCTGCTCTAAAATTTGTTGTCAATAAAATGATAACAAAAAATGCTGTTGAATTCAAAAACATTGACCAAAGCGGACCTTCACCATTGGCAACCGAATTATTTAAATTTCCATATGTAAAAGAAATTTTTATCGACGAAAATTATATTTCCGTTACTAAATACGACATCAATGAATGGCAAGATATCACGATGGAATTGAGAACTTTCATCAAGCAATTCATTGAAAACGGAGGTACAGTCCTTGACGAAAATTTAATTCAAACAATTATTAAAGACGAAAAAACAAAAGACGAATCATTTGATTCACTTGACGAAACGTCTCAAAAAATTATCAATATCTTAGAAGAATATGTAAAACCCGCTGTAGCTGCAGATGGTGGTAATATACTTTTTGATTCGTATGACGCATCTTCCAAAACAGTAAAAGTAATCATGCAAGGAGCTTGTAATGGATGTCCATCTTCTACTTTTACCTTAAAAAGCGGTATCGAAAACATGTTAAAAAGCATGTTAAATGATGAAGGAATCAAGGTCGAAGCTGTTTAAAAAATGTAAAATTTATTCAAAAGCGTTTCAGAAATGGAACGCTTTTTTTATATCAAAAGAACAAATTTCAACTACAACGCTTTTTATAAAAAGCACTATTCTTAAATCTAATACAAATCAGCTGTTTTAAAAAATTGAATTGATTTTCAATATTTTACATTCTATTTCATTCAAAATTCTTAAAAAAAAGGTTACTTTTGAGTTCTTAACTAAAAAGTAAAACCATGGGAGTATCATCATTTTTCAAGAATTTATTTGGCTCAGCCAAAGAAACTGCAAACGAAATTGTAGACCAAGCGGAATCTGCTATTGAAGAAACCAAAATAGCAGCCCAACCATATGTAGAAAAAGCAGAAACTTTTCTAGAAGACACCGTAACAAAAGCAAAAGAAACTACCACACCCTATATGGAAAAAGCGGAAGCAATTGTAGAAGAAACTATATCCAAAGTAAAAGAAACCGCAACTCCAATACTAGAAAAAGCAGAAACTTTTGTTGAAGAAACGATTTCCAAAGCAAAAGAAACCGCAACTCCTCATGTAGAGAAAGCGGAAGAATTTGTAGAAGATGCCGTAGCAAAAGCAAAAGAAGTTGCTACACCCTTAATTGAAAAAGCCGAATCAATAATTGAAGATGCCAAAGCAAAAGGCACTGAAGCCATAAACAATCTAAAAGAAAAAGCAAATACTTCAGACTCAAAAAAACTAGAAAACCCAAATAAAACTGAAGAAGAATCGGAATAGCTTTTTATAAAAATATTAAATTCGTATTTTTGCAATTCAACTTATAACCTTCTCCTTTGAGAAGGTTTTTTATGAATTATAATATGATTTTAGATCCAAATTACATCGCCGGCTACGCCAATACTTTTATAACAAAACTTATTGAATATTCCCCACAGGTTGTTTCGGCTGTTATCATTTTATTTGTCGGACTCTATGCCATCCGAATAATCAATAGACTTATTCGAAAAATAATGGTCAAAAGAGATTTGGATCCTACACTTACCAAATTTCTTGCCGACATTTTACTTTGGGTTTTAAGAGTATTATTATTTGTGACTTTCATCGACAAACTAGGAATAGGAACTTCTTCATTTGTGGCAATTCTGGGAGCAATGGGACTTGCCGTTGGTTTATCGTTGCAAGGTTCATTATCCAATTTTGCTGGAGGAATGCTCATTATTCTTTTCAAACCTTTTAAAGTTGGAGATACTATAGAAGCACAAGGAGTTTTGGCAACGGTTCAGGAAATTCAAATTTTTGTAACCAAATTAATCACCTCTAATAATCAAACCATTTTTGTTCCAAATGGCGCTTTGTCAAATGGAACAATCATCAATTATTCGATGCAAGGATCCAGAAGAGCCGATTTAACCATCGCTTTATCTTATGACACTGACCTAAAAAAGGCAAAAGACATTATAACTAAGGTACTGGCAAACAATCCTAAAGTATTAACTTCTCCTATTGCAGAAGTATCGGTTAAAAATTTAACAGACAACGCCATTCAACTGGCTGTAAGGCCTTGGGCAAAAAACGAAGATTATGGAACTGTAGTTTCAGACACTTTGGAAAACTGCAAATTGGCTTTTGATGCTGAAGGACTTACTTTTCAACCGTATGTTACCGAATTATCCAGAAGTAATAAACCACAATAACAAAAAAGACGGCTATTTTTTCGGTATGGTCATTAAAAAGTCTTTCAAATAATAAGGTTCAAAATAGGCGACATCAACAGTGTCGCTTTTTTTATATTTATCAAAACTTAAAGCACTCATCTCATTGGCCGAGGGATATTTAATATCGTCCAAAAACACAAAATTATCTTTTGCTAAAACGCCTTTGCATTTCTCATTACAATCACCAACAAAATATATTTTCTCCTGAATGTCTCCAAAAGAATTTTCGGTAATAATTTCGGCCAAAACTTCTCGTTTTTTTTCTAAAGAAGCAGAAAAAATAGCACTATACACTTCCATTCTACGAGCGTCAATCATAGGTACGATTACACCGTCTGTTACTGAAACTCTTGAAGCTAATGTTTGCAAAGTATCTATTGCAATTAATGGTATATTCAAAGCGTAACACAAGCCTTTGGCTGCCGAAACCCCAATACGCAATCCGGTATAAGATCCTGGCCCCTGACTTACCGCAACAGCTTCCAAATCTTTCATAGTAATTCCAGCTTCACTGATAATTTCTTCAATAAAAACATGCAACCGTTCTGCATGGGAATAGCCCTCTTCAGCAATTTCTTTGCACAATATTGTTTTTCCATCTTTTGCCAAAGCAACAGAACAATTTTTGGTAGCGGTTTCAATGTTGAGAATATAAGACACTTTTTTAGATTTTAGATTATAGACTGCAGATTTTAGATTTATAAATCCAAAAACATCAAATAATTGATTCGGTTGCAAATTTACACCGATTTTTGGTAAATCCTTTATTTAAAACGTGAGTTCAATTATAAATTTTGAAGCAGAGAGATTTGGCATTTTTGGAAACACAGTCCCGCTTTTCGTTGCAATCTTATAAGCCAAACCCCGGCTTATAAGGATTTCCACTGTAATCGGGGCTAAAGGGAAAGATTTGGTATTTTTGCAATCTTCAAAGAATACCAAACCTCCAAAAAACGTCATATTTGACGTTTTGGCTAATTTCACAATCTGACTATAACAAAAAAGCGTCCTGAAAATTCAGGACGCCTCTCTTTTTTTATTGAAAACAAAAACTATTTTTTCTTTTCTTCCGTTGCCACAAATACTTTGTCACCAGAGTTTAGATCTTTCGAAACCGTAGTGTAAGGGCCCGTGATAACTACATCACCTTTTTTAAGACCAGACATCACTTCAATATTGGTGTCATCTTGAATTCCTGTTTTTATAATTCTGATTTTGGCTTTATCACCAACTTTCACAAAAACACATTCTAGTTTTTTATCACTTTTTGGAGCTGCTTTCTTGTCGCCTTCATCTGGACCATCCATTTTACCCACTTTTACTGCAGTTGTATCAGACTTCACAACAACCGAACTGATAGGAACATGGACCACATTTGTTTTGGTTGTCGTAATGATATCTACCGTAGCAGTCATCCCTGGTCGGAATGGAGAATAAGAAGCTGGCTTGCCAACCACTAAATCTTGGTAGGATTCTTTTAAAATTCTAACTTTTACTTTAAAATTAGTCACCTGATCTGCTGTTAAAGCTGTACTTGCCGAATTGGAAATACTAGTTACAACTCCTTTGAATTGTTTTTTCAAATAGGCATCAACTTCAACATTGGCCAAATCTCCCACTTTTATTTTTACAATATCATTTTCGTTGACATCCACTTCAACTTCCATATTGTTTAAATTCGCCACTCTTAAAAGTTCAGTTCCAGCCATTTGTTGCGTTCCCAAAACCCTTTCACCAAGCTCTACATTTAATACCGATATTGTCCCGTCTGCCGGAGCATAAATCACTGTTCTTCCCAAGTTATCTTTAGCTTCATTTACAGTTGCAGATGCACTTTGCACATTATAATATGCTGATTGCTTGTTCGCTTTTGCCACTTCAAAAGAAGAAACAGCCTTGTCCCAGTCTGATTTGGAAATAATTCCTTTCTCAAACAATGTCTTATTTCTTTCATAATTGGCCTTAGCCTCATTAAACGACGCATCAGATTGACTTAAACCTGCTTTGGAGCCAGACAAATTAGCGACACTTCTATTCAATCCAGAAGTATATAAATCAGGATTTATCTTTACCAATAATTCTCCTTTTTTTACCACTTGCCCTTCTTTGATTGGCAAATCTATAATCTCACCAGAAACCATCGAAGCGATTTTAACTTCGATTTCGGGTTGAATTTTACCTGTTGCCGAAACAGTTTCGACTATTGTACCGGTTTCAACATTGGCAATTTCTACTTCTTTGCCTTTATCTTTATTCCCGATAACTCCAGCTTTTGAAAGACCTACTAGTGCTCCAATAATTACTACTGCAGCTCCTATTATAATGTATATTGTTTTTTTTGACATGGTATTATTTTTTCATGATTTGGTCAATTGGAATTCCAAAATAAAATTCTAATATTTTTATTTTGAAAATATAGTCATACTTAGTTCTTATCACTTCTGACTGAGCATTGGTTAACAAAGTTTGCGATTGATTGAAATCGAAAGAATTCATCAAGCCCACAGCATATTTTTCCTTTGCATAATTATAAGCTCCTTCTCTGGCTTCAAGAGCAACAATCGCAGATTCATGCGCATTCATAGCTCCTTTTGCATCCGTAAAAGCGGTATAAACATTTCTTTGCAAATCTAAATCTGCTTTTTCCATTGCAATTTTAGACTTTTCTAAATTAACTTTATTACGATCTACATTATTTCTAACAGACCATCCATTAAAAACAGGAACATTTAATTGCAGTCCAAAATTTTGTCCTTTGTTATCATTTAATTGCTGGAAAGGAGGGTCTGCTGGCTGAGTCTGACCCGTCTGAACATTAAAAGTATCTGCATAAGAAACACGGCTATTAAAACCATAAAAAGCGGTTAAGGTTGGTTGAAAAGCCCCTTTCGAAATAGCTACATCTTTCTCAGCAATTTCTAGATTGGTTTTAGCAATTTTTAATTCTGTTCTACTTTCTTTTGCCTTTGCATAAATATCAATCGGCTTTTCCGACATAATATTATTCTCATCATTAATATTAGTATCATCAATTACATCAAAATCCCAGAATTCTTTTAATTGTAATAATTGAGCTAAACTCAATTTAGATATCAATAAAGCGTTCTCAGCATTAATAACATTTTGCTTGTTGGTAGCTACCGTTGCTTTTACATCTAATAAATCACCACGAGGAATAGATCCCGCTTTAACCAATTCTTCAGAACGTTTGTATTGCTTTTCATTAATCCCCAATTGCTCTTGTTGTACTTTTAAATTTTCTTTATTAAAAAGCACTTGTAAAAAAGCATTGGCAACATTCAAAGCAATGTCTTCTTGCATTTTCAATAATTTATATTTGGAAGCTACAATAGAAAGATTGGCTCTTCGCATAGTGTTCTGATTTTGCATTCCTTTATATACATCTACGCCAACATTCGCACCAACTCCCGTTTGTTGAGTAGTCTGATTTCTCAAAAGCCCAGTTGTAATATCCTGATTCAAACCAATATTCCAAGAATGACTTGCACTTAAATTAGCGCTTGGCAAAAATTTACCAAAAGCACCTCTTTTATCAATACTGGCAGAAAGCGTGTCCAGTTCGGTATTTTTTATGGAAATATTATTTTTTACGGCATATCTTACACATTCTTCCAAAGTCCATGCCTTGGTTTGGGCTTGGGTAGCTAATCCAATCAGAAAGACAAAAGCGATACTTATATAATTTATTTTTTTCATTTGTTATGGAATAAAGACGCAGCAAACACTGCATATATTTAACTTAATTTGTTTATCAAAAAACTTTCTTCAGTGCTTATTTTGGTTTTGCATCCTCAGTTATTAAACCTTGGTTCCAAACTTTTATTTTATCCGAAGCTTTAATACCGCTTTTCACTTCTACATAAATTCCGTCACTAACACCCAATGTTATATCTTTTCTTTCAAACTTTTGTGGCCCCGTTTGAATCTCTACATACGGTTTTAAAGTTTTCTTATCAAATTGAACCAACGATTCTTTTAAAGCCTGAACTTTTTCCGCTTTTTCCAGAATGATAGAAGCGTTAGCACTCAAACCTGCTCTAATAAAAGTATTGTCTCTATTGGTTAATTTCGCTTTAATTTCAAATTGAATCGCTCCGTTTTCTGTTTTTCCTTTTGGTGCAATATCCGTCAAAACAGCAGTGAATTTTTTATTTTCAATGGCTCCAACAGTAATTTCAATAGGCATATTTAATTTTATTTTCCCTACTTCAGATTCATCTACTTTACCAACAAAAATCATTCTCCCGACATCAGCAACACTTGCAATGGTTGTTCCTTCGTTAAAATTATTGCTTTCAATTACTTGATTACCCACTTTTACAGGAACATCCAACACCATTCCATTTACAGTAGAACGAATCAAGGTATTAGCATAATTTCCTAATCCAGAAGTAGTACCCGTTTTTACGATATCAAATCCTTGAATGGATGCAATATAATTTTGTTTAGCTTGATTGTAGGCTAACTGAGCAGCATCAAAATCATTGGCCGAAATCACTCCTTTATCAAATAAGGTTTTTTGTCTTTGATATAATTTTTCTTGGTTATCCAATGTAATTTTTGCTGTTTTCACTTGATTTTGCGAATTACTCAAATTAGAAACATTGGCAACCACTTTGATTTTGGCAATCATATCTCCAGCTTTTACAGGTTCCCCAGCTTTGATATACACTTCTTCAATGATCCCAGAAATATTAGGCTTGATCAATACTTCTTCGTCAGGCACAATATTCCCAGTTGCAAGGGTGCTTTTAACAATTGTTTTCACTTCCACTTTATCTGTTTCAAAAACAATAGGTGATTGTTGGTTTTTTGCGTACAAATAATATAAAGCTCCAAAGAAAACTATTGCTATTAAAATCAATACGGTTATGGTTACTCCTTTTTTCATTTTATAAATTTTATTCGATTATTATTGTTTTTTGATTGTTTTTATTCTGTTCGTAGAGCATCTACTGGTTTGACATTTATGGCTGTTTGTGCCGGAATAAATCCAGCCAATAATCCTGACCCCACTAAAATTAATAAGGCTAAAAACACTACTGTTAAATCAACACTTGGATTAATAAACATCATTCCATCTGTGGGCATTGTTGCCAAAATCATATTCAGTATAGCCAGTAATCCGGTTGCTACGGCAATACCAAACATACCTGCTATAATGGTTAGAAAAATTGCTTCCAATAATATTTGGGATCTAATGGCCCCGGGTGTTGCACCTAAAGCTCTTCGGATTCCTATTTCATTGGTTCGTTCTTTTACAACGATGAGCATAATATTTGAAATCCCAATAATACCAGATAACAGTACTAAAGTTCCAACAAAATAAGCAATGAATTTAAGAACCATAAATAAGTCCTGTACTTTTTGAAATTCAGCAAACAAGTCAAAATTACCAACAGCTCTTTCATCATCAGGATGAATAGAATGTCTCTCTCGAATCAATGCCAGAATCGCAGGTCTAAGCTCAGTTATTGATGCATTATCATTTGCCGTAAGTGCCATCCAACCTACTTTATCCCCAAAATTAAAGGCTTGCTGAAAAGTGGTAAAAGGAATGAAAATATTTTTTTGAGCCCCTTCAGCATTTCCATTATTATTCCCCTTGGACTTATAAACACCCACCACCATAAAATTGATACCATTTATTTTGATATAAGTACCTATGACTTCTTCGGCATTCATGTACAATTCATTGATAACACCATTACCTATTATGGCAACTTTGCGCCTTGCCAATATATCTTGTTGATTTACAAAACGACCTTTAACAATGTCCATTTGCTCTTGTTTCACCAATTCTGGATAATCACCATAAATAGTATAAGCACCTGTTTTTGTACCTCTAACTACATTACTAACCCCATTAAAATCACCCAATTGATTGCGGGGAGAAACGTATAACAAGTCAGGAAATTTTTGTTTTAAAGCATCAACATCGCTATTTCTAAAATCATATCTTCGGGTTTTAGGTAACCCTTTATATGCCTTTGATGTAGTTTGTGTCCAAACAAACATAGTATTTGTAGCAATACCGTCAAATCCTTTTTTTACACCATTCTCTAATCCATTTGAAGCAGCCAATAATATTACCAAAATAAATATTCCCCAAAACACTCCAAAAGCCGTAAGTAGCGTTCGGAAGGTATTGGCGGTTAGCGCTTCTAAAATTTCGTTCCAATTTTCTCTATCAAACATAATTATTCGTCTCTAAGTGCTACAATAGGTCTAATTTTGGCCGCTCGATAAGCCGGAACAAATCCTGCCAAAGCTCCTGCAACTACCAAAACAATTAAGGTTGATATCGCTACTGTAAAATCTACTTGTGGATTCACAAAATATTCACTTTGCGCATGAGGACCAATTAATTCCAAAAGTGCCAATCCAGTCAATAATCCAATAAAACCAGAAATAGTGGTAATAAAGATAGACTCGTGCAAAATCATTATAATAATTGAAATCGGAGAAGCCCCAAGCGCTTTTCGAATCCCAATTTCCTTGGTTCGTTCTTTTACAATAATCAGCATAATATTACTAACTCCAACAACGCCGGCAATAATGGTACAGATTCCAACCCACCAAAAAAACAATCGAATATAAAGATTCAAATCATAAAACTTTTTGGCTTCTTTGACAGAATTAAAAATTCCAACAGCGCTTTCATCATCAGGAGCAGCACCATTTTTACTTCTCAACAATTTTCCATAATCATTTTTGAATTTTTCAGACTCGGCTACAGCTTCTTCATAAGTGTCTTTCTTTTTCAAAGTATAAGCCATATAACTTATTTTATCTCCTAATCCAAAAACCTGCTGTGCTGTAGTTAAAGGCACAAATACTCTACTTTCTTCTCTCTCCCCACCTGGATCAGTAAACACGCCAACTACTTTAAAATTGATATTCGCTACCGTAATTTGTTCGCCTATAGGATTTTTTTCTTTAAACAGGTCTAATTTGACTTTTTGACCAATCACAGCTGCTTTTACATTGTATTTCAGATCATTTGCATTAATATATCTGCCTTTTATAACTGATACATTTTCTATTGCCATACCGTCAGTATTAACACCTCTGTATTGATAATTTCCTGATTCCTTTCCATAACTTACGGTAATTCCCCAGCCAGTAGCAGTAGCCCCATTTTTATCCAATTGGTCTCCGTATTTTTGTACTCCAAGATCAAAATCACTATTTCTAAACTGTATTTGCCTTCCAGGATTCATTCCTTTATATGCTTTAGTTGTCGCACCCGACCAAACCTCAATTACACCAGCCGCATCGCGTTCAAATTGTTTTTCGATTCCGTTTTGCAAACCTTTTCCAACACCAAGAAGAATCACCAAAATAAAGATACCCGAAGCCACAGAAACTCCAGTGAGAAAGGTTCTCAGTTTATTTTTGGCAATCGCCTCAAATATTTCCTGCCAACGTTCTATATTAAACATAAGAAGAAGCTCTAACTTGTTCTACCATTTTATCGTCAATGATCAATCCGTCTTTCAGGACTACATTTCTTTTGCACATAGCGGCAATATCCGGTTCGTGTGTTACTATCAAAATAGTTTTTCCTTCGTCATTAATCCCTTGAATCAACTCCATTACTTCATATGAAGTCAGTGTATCTAATGCTCCTGTAGGCTCATCTGCCAATAATACTTTTGGATTGGATGCCAAAGCTCTAGCGATAGCCACACGTTGTTTTTGTCCTCCTGAAAGCTCATTTGGTAAATGATGTGAATGGGAAGCCAAACCTACTTTCTCTAAATATCTCATTGCAATCTCATTGCGTTCTTTCCTCTTTATCCCTTGATAGTACAACGGTAAAGCCACATTATCCAATGCACTTTTGTAATTAATCAAGTTAAAAGATTGAAAAACAAAACCAAGAAATTGGTTTCGGTATTTAGAAGCGATAGTTTCATTTAATTTTTTAATTGGCACATTATCCAAAGTATAAAGCCCGGAATCGGCTTCATCAAGAATTCCAAGAATATTAAGCAACGTAGATTTTCCTGATCCAGACGAACCCATGATGGCAACCAATTCACCTTCTTTTATATTGAAATTAATTCCTTTTAGCACATGCAATTCGGAATGTCCCATTTTGTATGATTTATGTAAGTCTTTAATTTCAATCATGATTTCGTTTGTTTTAAGCAATAGTATTTATCTTCTAAAAAAATAGCAACATGAAAAGTGAATACTCCGATGGCCAATTTAAAACATAAGACTTATATCTCACTAAAATGTTACACCCTTAACCAAAAAATATATTTGTTTTGTTAAATTTGCGCTCAAAACACTAAACAAATGCTAAAATCACTTTCGATTCTAATTATTTCCTTATCTACATTAGCGTTAACAACAAGTTGCTCATCAACTTCCCAAAAAATAGAAGCCTTAAAACCCGAACCGGACGATGCCGTACCACTGACTTATACAAATACACCTTCGTATATAAATCTGCCTGTCAGTATTAAACTAAAAGATATTGAAAACCAGACCAACGCCTTATTGAATGGTTTAATCTATGAAGACAACAACATCGAAGACGACAATATCGAAATAAAAGTTTGGAAACAAGCCCCAATAACTATTGTCAATGACCATGGAAAAGAAGGCGAAAAAATCAAAACCGTTTTACCCTTAAAAATTTGGGCAAAATATAGAATCGGGACAAAAACCATGGGGGTTGATTTATACAAAACACAAGAGTTTAATTTAAATGGAGTAGTCACTTTGTTGAGCAGCGTAAGTCTGAACAATTGGAGACTAAGTTCAAAAACAACATTAAAATCATTGGATTGGGTAGAAAGTCCAACAATGACAGTTTTTGGAAAAAATATGCCTGTAACGTATCTCATCAATCCTGCCGTAAGTCTTTTCAAATCAAAAATCGAAAAAAGTATTGATACAGCCATCGAAGATTCTATGGATTTCAAACCTAATGTAATGGAGGCGCTATCCAAAATATGCACTCCTCTTGAGATGAGTGAAACCTATAAAAGCTGGCTCAGAATTGTTCCAATTGAAGCATATTCAACCAATGCCAAATTAAAAAATGATTCCTTTCTACTCAATATGGGAATGAAATGTAATATGGAAACTTCGATTGGAAAAAAGCCTGAATCAAAATTTGAAGCGAACAAAATTGTACTGAAAGCAGTTGAAAAGATTCCAGAACAAATTTCTGCCAATATTGCTGCCGTCTCTACTTATCAAGAAGCTTCCAAATTAATGACGACTAATTTTGTTGGACAAGAATTTGGATCCGGGAGCAAAAAAGTAAAAGTTCAAAATGTGGCTATTTGGCACAAAGAAGGAAAATTGGTAATTGCTTTGGATCTTTTAGGCTCTGTAAACGGAACAATTTATTTGACTGGAATTCCGCAATATAATGACACAACCAAAGAAATATATTTTGACAAATTGGATTATGTATTAGACACCAAAAGCAAATTAATGCGTACAGCAAACTGGTTGGCCCAAGGGATTATTTTGAGAAAGATACAAGAAAGTTGTCGTTATTCTATCAAGCAAAATTTGGATGAAGCCAAACAAAGCATGATGACTTATCTTAAAAACTACTCTCCTATGCCTGGCGTTTTCATTAACGGAAAAATGGAAGACATTCAATTTCAAAAAATAGAGCTGACGAATCAAGCAATGATTGCTTTTATAAAAGTAAATGGAAACATAAACGTTGCCATTAACGGACTGAAATAAAGTAAGCAGGTTTCAGTATTTAGCCAGCAGTTTATAAAAAAAGCAGTCTCGAAAACATTATTCGAGACTGCTTTTTTATTAAAATTCCGATTGAATTATGCAATTGATATTAAGCCTACTGTTTCTTTTTCTTCATTCGGTAAACGTAATAACCAAGCGCACCAACAAGCACATAGGGAATCACCATAAGATAAACGATTCCGTCATTTACAGCCGCCGCTTTGGCTTTGTTTTCGTCACCAGACAAAGCTGCTCGACACATTGCACATTGCGAATATGAAGAAAGTGAAAAGAATAAAGAACATAAAATATAGAAATATACTTTTAATCCAATTCTTCTTTTTGCTATTCCCCCTTTTTTACTTTCTCTACTAAACATAATAAGGCGAAATCATTAAATACACAATTACTCCAGTTACGGCCACATAAAGCCAAATTGGAAAAGTGATTTTGGCAATTTTTTTATGTTTATCAAATTTACTGGCCAAGGCACGAACGTAAGTTATCAAAACCAACGGTATTATGGCAATCGATAAAAAAATATGGGTAATCAAAATAAAGAAATAGACATATTTTAAAACTCCATCTCCTCCATATTTTGTAGATTCTGCCGTCATGTGATAGGCAACATACATGACAAGAAAAGCAACCGAACATCCAATGGCCATTTTCATTAATAATTCGTGACGCTTTCGATTACCGTTTTTAATAGCCAATACTGCAGCAACCAACAATACTGCCGTTATTCCATTTACAGTAGCATAAATAGGCGGTAAAAACGATAGAGGCGTTACATCAAATCCAAAATCTTTTAACTTCACTTTAAAAAGAACTGCCACTGCAAGAGGAATTGCAATTGACAGCAACACAATCCATTTATTATATTTTTGTTCTATAGTATTATTTTCCATTCTTTATTATTATGCTATTTTTTTTTTAATCTTTATTCTTGGTTCTTTCTTCTTTATTCTTTGAGCAAAACTTGAATATCCTGCTGAATATCTCTAATTCCCTTTTTCTCCAATCCATCATAATATAAAATCGGATTACCGTAATCGTCTTTTCTACATCTGATATTTCCATTTTTATCTATCAAAGCAAAAAGTCCCGAATGTTCAAAACCACCTTTCGCTTTACTGTTCTCACCAACATAAATATTAAATCCTTTGTTGGACAAATTGTAGATATAATCATGGTCACCCGTCAGGAAATTCCAATTGGAGGATTTCACCCCCAATATTTTTGCGTGCTCTTTTAAAACAGACGGTGTATCATGGACTGGATCAATAGTTATCGAGACAATCCCAAAATTAGGATTCCCAAAAAACTCATTTTGAAGCGTCACCATATTGGCGTTCATTTTAGGACAAATGGAAGGACATGTTGCAAAGAAAAATTCTAAAACATACACTTTCCCTTTATAAAAATCATTAGAAATTTTCACATTATCTTGATTTGTCAGTTCAAACTTTGGCGCAGGCCCAACTTTAACCAACTTCCCATCTACAGCTTTAGAACCGCTTACTTTGTCCAAACGATCACCTTGAACCACACTATTATTCTGCATTCTATCTACAATTTTTGGAACAGCATATATTCCAAAAACAAGTATCACAAAAGAAATTCCTATATATGATTTGTTTTTAAGCATCTTTTATAATTGTTTGGTTGCGTTATGATTCTTTTTTAAAGCGGCACGGTATTCATAAAGAATAACCTTGAAATCATCTAGCATTTCATTACTTAATTCTGCTGGATGGAATGTACTGTACCCTTCTTTGTAGCCTTTCTTTTCTTTCCTACCTCTCAAGTTTCTTTCTTTATCAACTATATAAACATCGGGAGTACCAAAATCAGGATTCAGATTCCCTTTTAATTTTAGTTGACCAAAATAAGACTTGATTTCTTCTGGATTTGCAAACACAAAATGCCATTGGCTTACATCGGTAAAAGCGCCTAAAGCATCAACTACAGCTTTAACATCTTTTTCGGTTCCCAAAGGAGCAACAACAACAAATTGCAGATCTTTAAAATCATGATAACGTTGGTAAATTTTTTCATTTAAATTGAAATAATTCCCTCTATTTTTAAGAATTTCAGTACCAGAAAAACCAAGTATTGTAATCTTATTGTCCAAACTTACTTTTTCACCATTTAGGGATTTCCATTCTCCAAGATCAGGAATCTTTGGAGTAATAACAGGCAATTTTGTAAAACTATTAACTCCAGACGCAAAAAATAAATAAGCAACTATAGGCAATATAAATAATACAAAAAGAACAATATTTTTTTTCATTAGAACTTTATAAAATTTATTGTATTAAAATAAAAAAAGGCATCCGTCGAGACGGATACCTTTTTCATTGAATTAATATCTTGTTAAAAATTCCATTTAATGGTAGAATTTTTAAAAACCTCAAATACATAGTCTCCCTCTGTCAATAAAATAAAAAGCAAATAACAAACTAAGAATATTAATGGAAAAACAACTGCATTTCTCAATGACTTTTTTTCTCCTTCCATGTGCATAAATGCCCATACAATATAATATGCCTTAACTAATGTTAGTATGATAAACAACCAGTTTAACAAACTCATTGTTAAAAAAGTATGCATATATAATGCATCTGGTCTGATGATACCAAAAGCAACCTCAACAGTTGTGATTAAAGACAATAGACCAAAAACAGTCCAAATTCTTTTTGTATTAGAAACATGTGCGTGTGACATAATGATAAATCTAAAATTAAACTAAATAGAAGAATGTGAAAACAAATACCCAAACTAAATCAACAAAGTGCCAGTACAACCCCACTTTCTCAACCATTTCGTAACTTCCTCTTTTCTCGTAAGTACCCAAAAGAACATTAAAAAAGATAATGATATTGATTACTATACCTGAGAAAACGTGAAATCCGTGGAAACCTGTAATAAAGAAGAAGAAATCAGCAAAAAGCTTACTTCCGTATTCATTATGAGTTAGATTGGCTCCTTCAATAACCATCTTAGCTTGACCTAAACGCACTAGAGATTCTTCTCTAGAAAGGACAATTTTTTCTTTGTTTTTGTTTAAAGTTTCGATTCTTACCAAAACATCAGGATGAGTTTTGAATCCAGCTTGAACTTCTGCCACTGTATAAGTAGGAATAGCTGCTTCATCCATGAACCATTTTCCTTTAGCTCTTGTTAATTGTTCTCTTTCTACTGGTAATTTTGCAGCAAAATCTTCCAAAGCAACACGATGACCTTCCTTGTCAACAAACTGCAGCAAGCTACCTCCTGTTGTTTCAATAGCACCATATTCTCCTTTGATAAAATTTTTCCATTCCCAAGCTTGAGAACCAACGAAGATTAAACCTCCAATGATTGTAAGAAACATATAAAGGGCTACTTTATCCTTTTTCATTTGGTGTCCAGCATCAACGGCCAAAACCATTGTTACAGACGAAAAAATCAAGATAAAAGTCATCAACGCCACATAGTACATCGGAGCAGATACACCGTGTAAAAATGGAAAGTGTGTAAACACCTCATCGGCTAATGGCCATGTTTCAATAAATTTAAATCTAGAAAACCCGTAAGCTGCTAAAAATCCAGAGAACGTTAAGGCATCTGATACGATAAAAAACCACATCATTAATTTACCATAACTTGCTCCCATTGGCTCATTGCCGCCTCCCCAAGTTTTTTCACTATTTGCAGTAGTAACTGTCGCTTCCATAAAAGTTATTCGTTAAAAAGTTTCCAAATTTACGTTTTTTTCTTATTTAAAGAAATATAAAAATAAAAATAAATAAACCCACAAGAAGTCTAGAAAGTGCCAATACATTGCACCTAGTTCTATTCCAAGAGTTTGGGTTGAATTATATTTTTGTTTAAAATGATTATAAATAATAATTAATAATGATATCATACCTCCAGCAAGGTGAATCAAATGAACCACCACTATTACATACAAGAATGTTGTAGTGATAGAACTAGCATTTCCAGTAAAATAATGGCCATTCGCAACTATTTGTCCAAATCCAACAAATTGCAATACTATGAATGAAATCCCCAAAGCTAATGTTGCCAAAAGTAATGAAGTAGTCTTGCTACGATTGTCTTTTTGAATCGCTTTTTTGGCCAAATGAAAAGTAACACTACATCCCAAAATAGCAATGGTACTAAAATAAAAAGCGGATGGCAATTGAAAATCTTTCAACCAATCTGCTCGTGATTGACTCACTACATACGCACTCGTTAGACCCGCAAACATCATTGTCATGCTCACCATAGCGAACAATAAAATCAATTTATAAGATCTTGCCGTTCTTAATTTATAATCTTCGGCTGTCATTGTCATTTCCATAATTATCTTAAAAATTTATCCAAAATATACACTAATTGTAATAACGTAATATAAGAAACACTTACCAGCATTAACGTTCTTGCAGCTTTTGCCGTTTTTATTTGATACAGACGAACCGAATAAAACAACATCCAAAGCCCAAGACATAATACTAAAATCGATGCAACTGGTGTAATAAACAAACGCCCGGTGTACCCTAATGCAGGCAAAAGAGACGCAATAATCAACCAGATGGTATATAATATTATTTGTAAAGAAGTCCCTTTATCCTTTTTACCTGTTGGCAACATAAAGAAACCTGCTTTTTCATAATCTTCATATAAAAACCAACCAATGGCCCAAAAATGAGGAAATTGCCAGAAAAACTGAATCAAAAACAAAGTTCCCGCTTCAATACCAAACTCCCCTGTTGCAGCAACCCATCCTAACATAAAAGGAATTGCTCCCGGAAAAGCACCCACAAAAACCGACAGCGAAGTTACTGTTTTAAGTGGTGTATAAATACTGGTATATAAGAAAATTGAGATAGCGCCAAACATGGCTGTTTTTGGATTTATCGTATAAAGTAAAGCCACACCCACAACAGTAAGCAAACTTGCTACGATCAAAGCCAAACTAGGAGACATTCTTCCAGAAGCAACAGGACGATTCTTTGTTCGATCCATCAAAGCATCCAAATCTTTTTCTATAACTTGATTGTAAGCATTCGAAGCTCCAACCATACAATATCCTCCTATTGCCAGTTTTAACAAAACCAACCAGCTAAAAGAATGTGTAGAATCAAATCCTAATACATAACCAGCGATTGAAGAAAAAACAACACTAATAGCTAAACCCGCCTTTGTAATTGCTTTAAAATCAACATAAATAGACTTGAACGAAATGGAATTAGGTGTTGTATTCAATGCAGATGAAATTGGTATATTTTTTGAAAACTGGTGCAAATATACAAATTAGATTCAAAAATGGTCTATGAAATTGAAATTTGAAAAATTAGTTATTGCATTAGTTGGTTTTTACTGTTTAATTAAGCTCTTCATAGCAAAACATTATTTCAAAACAGTATTACTATAGAATTAAAAACTTATTGGTTAGACAGTATCAAACAAAAACTATTTTTTAGTTTTAAATTCATAAATAGCGTTTACCATACCATTTCTGGTTGTATCCAAACCAAGTTCCCAAAACATAATCCCTCCAAGTTTCTTTTTTATAACATAAGAAGTTTTCGCTTTTACAGAGGCAATATCATCACTTGTTGCAAACATTTTTTCTTTCTGATTGTACCAATATGGAGCATTTGCTTTTTTATCCCAAAAATACTTCCACCCTTTCTCTTCAGTCAATTCGTCTTTAAAATTATTAAAACTCACGCCTCCAGTATGGATTCCCGGCTGATATAATCCATTGTTAATATTCTCTACATCTTTCCATGTTCGTGTGTAAAAAGCCGAGCCAATAACTATTTTATGAGATGGAATTCCTAATTTCAGCAGATATTCAACTGCTCTATCTGTAGATTCCTCATCTTTATTGGTACTAAAAAGCGGTGTATGATGACCTGTAACTTTTGAATATCCATTCACTAAGTCATAACTCATAATATTTACACGATCCACTAGTGGCATTACCAATTCCCACTCTACAGATTCGTCCAAATATTTCTGAAAACCTCCTGCCGCAAAACTTAATTCGTTAGCATTTCCTAATTCAGTCCTTAAAACTTTTACCAACTCCGTGAAATTCTTTCTATCAGCCGGTTGATATAAATGATCTGGAAACCCTTTAATCGTAGGATATTCCCAATCCAAATCCAACCCGTCGGTTTTAAAATAGTCATTAACTTCTTTTACAGATTTAGCGAAAACAGCCCTCCCTGAAGCAGTTGAAAAAGCACTCGAACAGTTTTCACAACCACCCCAACCGCCTAGAGACAACATTATTTTCAGCTTAGGATATTTGGTTTTTAATGAAACTAAATGCTTAATTGTGATAGAATCATTGGCATTATCAACATTTAGTTTTCCATCTTTAAGATGACAGAAACTATATATAATATGAGTTAATTTATCAACTTCAAAATCATTTATCTGTTTGTCATCACCTGTATAATAGGCCAATACTGAAAAGTTTTTACTTTTTTGAGCTTGTAAACTAAGACATGTGATCACTAAAAGAAAAGTCATTATGTGTTTTCTCATTTTTCCAATTTTAAATTAATCCTAAAAAAAATACTTTCTAAATCTATTAATAATCAAAATACCAATTAAATACATCTGACCTAAAACCAACAGTAAACCAAGTAGTTTGTTCTTTAAATACTGCTGCAGTATTGGTTGTAGGATCAAAATTTCGATATAAAAAATTACCAAAAAACTTCAAATTAGTAGCAGGATTCACCAAATAACCCACCTGAACTTCTGTGATAAAAAGACTTGTTTTATTTCCCTGTCCTACTTTCACCCCTTTGTCATAAGGTCTGCTTTCATCATAGTCTTTATATATGTTTTGACCATAATTAAAAGTATTATCAGCCGTATCAAAATCAAGCCCTCGCGTTCCTATAGTAAACTTAGCATTCGAATAAAATCTATCTTTATGATAATAGCCTAACAAAACCAACTCCTGGAAATTTCCTCCCCATTGATGCCCTAAACTTTGGTTGTTATGCCCATAATTGGTAATCGGATCACTATGTGAGTAAACATAAGGCCGAACATGATTAAACTCCAATTGCAACACCAAATTATCTACATGAAATGCATTGAAATATTTGGCTCCCAATTGATATCCCAATTTATTTTTCCAGCTATTATCGCCGGCTGCTATATCACTAGTAGAAAATTCATCAATAAGAAATTGCCCATACAAATTTACCTGATTGTTCCATTTGTACTTATAGCTCAATCCCAAAACAGCATTCCCACTTCTGGATGAAGACGAAAACTCAACTGCTCTATAAAACACGATTGGGTTTATAAAATTTGCATCAAAACCTCTTCCATTAGTATTTGTCCAAATAGCCGATTCAAAAAAACCTAAATTCAATCGATTCGAAACATTCCAACTCAAATAGTGATTCACCATATATTTGGAGGCATACGTTCTATCAGCGGTAACTTCAGGACGAACATCTTTTAGCCACATATAATTTACGGTATATTTAATTTTCCAAAAATTAGCATCTATCTTAAAAAAAGGATAAGGACTCGCTCCATCACTCAAGAACAAGGAACGATAACCGTCTCCAATAAAATTTTTTCCATAGCCCAATTGCAAATCCAAAAATTTTGCAGCATTATAGGAAATATTAGCATCAGCCAAAGGAAAATCATAAGCATCCGAATTATACGATTTTGCAATACCAATTCCCGGTACAATCGCAGGATTACCTCCGGATGGCTTTATCGAATTAGCATAAGCATTGTAATAATCGGCAAAACGACCTTGGCTTTCATAAAAAGTGGTTGTGAAATTCAAATGATTCCCAAGGCCACCTTTAAAATTAAGTGCCCTTGTATTCACAAATGTATAATCTGTCTTGCTTGGATTGGAAATTCCACCTTGAACATTAAACAAAAAATTTAAGGCAAACCAATATCCTTCACCCTTAATTTCTGCTAAATTTTCATTCCATACTTTTCGTCCCCACCATCCTGACTTATTTTTCATAAGACTGGCATTGACTTTTTGAAAATTATAATATTTTTCAACTTCGGCATAAGAGTATGGCTTTGAAGCTGTATGATTATTGCTCCCTACCTGATTTATTTCACCGTCAAACTGAGCATAATAACTATGTGAAAACGGAATACTTAAATGACTCGAAAATTGGGGATTATCAAAACGTTTGTAAACAATACTATCCAATTCTGTTAAGCCTTCGTTTACGTTAATATTTTCTTTTTTTGCCAATAGCGTTGCCGCAATCTCTTCAGGAGATAACAACGGAATATCTATACTTATATTAAACTTGGAGTAAGTTGGATTTCCAGCATATGTAGGCGGGTCAATTTTAGGAAAACCAGCAAAGACCCTTTTAGTTTCGGCAATAAGCTCTTCATTATTCGAATTTATGTACAGCACTTTAAATTTACCTGTCACATCAACTTCAAAAAGCACTTTAACAAGTCCCTTATAATTATTCTGTTGCAACTTTTCGGGCACTTTGAAATTATGATATACGTGTTGTTGAACTTCATTATAGAAGCAATTTTTCAAATCTTGTCCTTGCAAATTTTGACAATTTGAAAAAACAGGAAAGCGCTCATCAGAAGATTCCAACTTACTCGAAGCTGGAGTTTGCGCATTTACAGCTAATGCACCAAGAAATAGAAGAAAAGAAAAATAGTTTTTTATCATTTGAATAATATGTCTAATCAATATTGAGAAGAAGACTCTTCTCCATTTGCAATCGCTTTCGCCCCCGAAGTTCCAATACGTTTTACACCAAGCTCAATCATCTGCATGGCTTCTTCATACGTTCTTACTCCACCAGCCGCTTTGACAGGAAGTGGCGATGCATTTTCAAGCATTATTTTGATAGAAGAAACAGTAGCGCCATTAGGTAAATCATTTTCTGTTTTATAAAAACCTGTTGATGATTTCACAAAAACAGAACTAAACGATTCCTCGCTAAAATTAGAAATCACCACATTTTTAATCAATGCGGACAATTGTGCAATCTGCAATTCATTTAAAGCTGCCACTTCAATAATCCATTTTACTGTTTTATTGTGTTTCAATCCTAGCTGAGTACCTCCTAGAATTTCTTCTTTAACCAAATCTATGTCTCCCGCTTTGAAAGCTTCATAATTACAGACAAAATCCAAATCATCGGCACCATTTTGAATACATTCAAAAGCCTCATCTAATTTTTTATCCAAAGAAGATTTCCCTTCCGGAAAGTCTATCACCGTCCCAACCAATACTTTGGACTGTGCAGCAACTATCATTTCCTTTGCCAAAGTAACTCTATCAGGACGTATCATTATCAATTTAAAACCCTCGTCTATAGCTTCCTGAATAAAACCCTGAGCTACAACTATGTTTTCACTTTCGCTCAAACCAGCTTGAGTATTGGTTTTTAAATAGGTAGAATCCAAATAATCCTTAATGTTCATCTTTAGATTTTAAGAAGTTAAACTAAGCAAAATTACATCATTCGAATGAAACGACCTCACTGGTATTTCATACAAAATAAAAAAACCCACCGAAGTGGGTATTATTTTTTTAATATTGAATTTAAAATATTGAATTTATTACAAATTAAAACTGTAAAAACAGCCAATATTGCTCCAGTACTATTGGCAACTACGTCCAAAATATCGGCATGTCTAGTTGTCGTGATTGATTGTTGCAACATTTCAATTGCTATTCCAAAAACAAAAGAAAAAACAAAAGAGTACATCAAAGGCTTAATTGCATTATCACTTTGAAGCTGTTTTCGAAAAAACAAAAACCAAACAAAAGTAAACACTAAATGAAAGAAAGTATGAATGCACTTGTCCAGATTTGGAATATTTATGACAGGAATTTCATTTGAGTTAACCAAACAAAAATAACTCACTATCCCAGTCCATAGTAAAGCAACCAAGAACAAAAAGTATTTAGGCACCTATAAGTTCTTTATACGCCTCACTTGAAAGTAACTCTTCAACTTCTGACGGATTCGAAATTTTCACTTTGATCATCCATCCAGCACCATAAGGATCTGCATTTACACTTTCTGGATTACTTTCTAAAGCATCATTGAATGCGATGATTTCCCCAGACAAAGGAAGAAACAAATCAGATACTGTTTTTACAGCTTCAACTGTTCCAAAAACTTCATCTTTATCTAAAGTTTGATCCAATGTTTCAACTTCAACATATACAATATCTCCTAATTCCTTTTGTGCAAAATGAGTGATTCCCACTGTAGCAACATCTCCTTCAAGACTAACCCATTCGTGATCTTTTGTGTACTTTAAATTTGCTGGTATGCTCATAAAAATGATAATTGATAATTAATACTTATTTTTTTGTACAAATGTAACAATCTTATGTACAATTACGGTTTAGATTTTCAAAAATTAATTTCCAAAACTATAACGGAAAGTAAATCCGGAACTAATATTTGTTAGTGGAAACGAAGTTGAAATAACCGGTTTAGAAAAAGAGTGGTTATAATAAAAGATTATGGTCAAGTTTTTGCTCAAAGAATAATCGGCTGTAGTATTCAATGTCCATATATTTTGCCCACCACCCAACTGATTGTTATCATAATCCAAATAACGAACAATCGTCTGGTTATCTCTATAAGTCAAATCGACTTTGATGTTAATATCACTTTTTATAATCCCCATCGGATTATCCGCCAAGGTGGAAGAGAAAATAACATCTTTTATTCGATAACCTAAACCTACCACATATTCAATTCCATGAACTTCCGTCAATAAATTATTATCAAAACTCATGGACAATGCTCTATCCTTATTAATTTGTGTCAATAATTTGAAAGAGTTTTTCAATTCAAAATCAATTTTCAATAACGGATTAAACTGTTCTACCAGAGTAACATTTGACATAATAGTAGGATTATAAAAATTCCCGCTATCATCAACACCATTTGGATTATTTGTATAATTAAAATTAGATCTGAATGAATTTACCGTATAAGATGCTCTATAGTTTTGCTGCAAAGAAAAACGCTTAAATGTCTTCTTGAAAAACTCATATCGCATCAATCCAGTGTATTTAATAGCCCAGTTCGGCAATGGAAAACTCTTAAAAATATCAAAAGAAACATGATCGGCACTTGTCCCTGAATAAGCAGCCAAAAATGCGGGCAATAAAACGGCTTGATTAGAACTGGAATAACCAATTGGATACCCTTTCGAGTCAAGACTGGCCGGATTATTAATATCTATTCCTCTTTCGGTAGCCAATCTATTAGCTACAATAAGCCTATTCTTTCTGAACTCATCAAAAGCCGTAGATCGAATTTCATTACTGGTAGAAAAAGAAGTCCCTATCAATACTGTCGAAATTGAGAAAATACCAAAACTATAAGGAGACCTTGGATTGTAACCTCCATCAGCACCCACGTCATACTGTTCTGAAAAATTCTCGGAATAGGAACGGTCTCCCAGTAAATCTATCTTTAAATCCGGAGTTAATTCCAAATTGGCAGAACCTTTAAAGATCTGATTATTGACAGTCGTATAATTTTGATTAAACTCCTGATAAGTGGTCAGCCAACCTCTTTTGGCTGCCTCATATCGCACATCATTTTGACTACCAAAAACAAAGCCCAAAGTCGGTTTTGAAGATCCAAAGAAACCAACACTAGGAATATATCCCGGAAGAACAGTTCCTTGATTCTCAGTAAAACTAAGATTGATACTTTTTACACTCGTCAATATCCCTTTCAATCCATCTATAAACTGATTTTGGTTAATCTTTTTTAATGGATCTGTTTTTACGATTTTTTCACCAGGCTTAGGAGCTACAACAGGCTTTGGCTTACTACCTGAGCTTTTGGAAATCCCTATATATTTATACAAGGTTTCCATATTGAATGTGGAATTAAAATTAGTTGATTTGGCATTTTGCACCGTATTACCCAAATCATAAAATTCTCCTCCAATTTCAATATTACTCAATGCCTCAGAAGCTTGCTGCCAACTGTAATCACCCGTATATGAATAATTAGCCTTTATAAAACTTAAAAAAGGAATCTTATCAAAAGGAATTTCATAGTTTAAAATGAACTGTTGCATGTGGTAATTGGCAGTTCCCGTATCGAAATAACCATCCCAAATCGTAACATCATTCATAGGCTGATCATTGGCATCCAAATAATTCTTTACTAAGTTTCTCGAAGCTGCCGTATAATTTATTTTTAATGATTTTGTCAAATTAAAATTAAAACCATATTGGTAATTAAAGCCAAAATTTCTTCTATACAATGGTTCAAAACCAATACCTATATCTTCCACTTGTCTAAATTGTTGCTCATTACTTTGTCTTACCACATTGGTATTAAAAGTAACATTTGAAGGTAAATAATTAAAATTAAGATCACTCAAAAACTTCCAATAGGTGCTTTTCTTCATGAACTTAGTTTTTTGAAAAGGCTCAACCGGTTTTGGTTTAAAAGCAAAAGCATAATCAACTGTGGTTCTTGATTGCTGATCCACATTCTTTTCAACTTCGAAATCGTGGCGCTCTACTTCATTATAATATTGCGAAAAAGTGAAGTTTTCGGCATCATATGGCATGGGTTTCTTTTCGGCGCTTCTTTCTTTTCGCACTCCTATCAAATTGATGCTTTTACGTTTGGTGTAATCGATTGCCTGATCCAATTTACTTTTTCTTTCGGCCGCAGTATCGGCATCATCCAAAACTTGTTTTAGCTTGATATCTTCATAAAACGGATCGTATTCAGGTTTAATAATTTCTTCTCCAATAGAATAATTAAAAGGCACATTAACCCCCCATTTTTTAGGCAAAAACTTTCCTAAATTAATATTGGTCACTACATTATACTGCTGAATATCTTCTCTACTTCTTTCATTAGGCCCTTGTTCAATAGTACCAAAACCAAAATTTTTGACATTACCTGTCAATGAAACCGTTGCCAAATCGGCAAAGTTAGTATCTACGTTTAACAAAGCTGCAATACCGCCTTTATTGTCCATGTCAGCCAAACGAAGTTCATTGAACCATACTTCTCCTTTTATATCTTGATGAAGTTCATTGCTTTTTAAACCAAGCATTATATTTCGAATCAAACCTAAATTGGGATTTCCCTTGATTCCTAAACGTAGCTTGCTATTTCCATCACCATTAGTTTCATTTGGATCGTCATCGGAATAATAAATACCATCTGCAGGCAAAGTTGACTTATCTATCTTTAACGATTTAAGCTTTAATTGGGTCAATAATTCCAACGACAAATCTATTTCGTTATCTGATGGCCAAACTAAATCTGCACTCAATGGCGGGCAATCTTTTCCACCAGAAGCAGAAGCCACTGTAACTTTCAAGGGAATTTCTACTTGATAAAAATCATTCGAGTAATCCGCCCCAAAACGCAAAAAAGCAACCATTTGATTGTCTTGCAAAGCGATTTCATCTGGCAGAGATTCGGCATGCAAAAACATTTTAAGTTTATTATATTGACGCATATCGATATTGAAATTTTTGAAAGCCCCACGCCCATCCAAAGGCTCAAGCCCTTTTCCGGAAACTTTCATCGATAAGGACTGCTCATCCTGATTGATAACAGTATTATTATTATACAACTGTTCTCTTTTCACACTTGGCGGACTCACATAATTTATAGGACATCTACTGGAATTCTCTTCAATATTCACAGAAGCTGTTTCATAAACAGTTCCATCATCATCTACATTCAAATCATTAAAATCTAATGCTTGTGTATAGCGTCTCCATTCTCCTCTTATCAAATCCAATGCTCCGAAACGCAAAGTAACTTGATCAGTAAATTTCGTCATAAACATTCTCATGAATCGAATGGATCTAAAATCTGAAATTTTTCCAATAGTATTTTCTGGTTGGGAAATCGGAATTTTAAACTGAATCCATCTTGCTTCGGTCGAACTGCCGTTTGGCAAAGTAACTGTTGTATTTCTTACATCTGCAATATAGTTTTGTCCAACTTGCATATCCGGTTTCATATCAATGCTGTATTCATAATAAGCATTAATGGTGTTCATTGTATTATCCCTATTCACATCTTCCACATCAGGAACTGTTGAAGAACCCCTGTTAGCCGAACTAATGTTAACATTTGAATTCCCATCAACTCCGTTGTAATTTCTATAACGGTCTAATACGCCTCCAGTGGTATTTAAATAGTAAATGTAATCATCACCAGCTGGATCGGGTTCAGAAGCATAATTAGAATATACTTTTGCCTCTTCAGCGGAAGCAAGTCCATCTAATCCGATATCTTGGTTGGTACGGTTGCCCTCATTATTGTCAAAAGCATAAATTAATGATTGGGAGGCTGGCGCATTTCCCCAAACAGGAGGAGGATTCACTACAACTTGATCGGGACCAAAACCGTTCTCATATACTTTTCTACCATCTTTCAAAACATCCTCAGAAATTTCTCCAAGATTGAAATAGACTTTTCCCGTATTAGATTTTGGCACACTTCCCGCACCCACATAAGGATCCATAACCCAAAACTGAATATATTCTACGTTACTTTGCTCAAAATTGGTAGAACTTAACGATCTCACAATTCCTCCAAAATTTTCATTAGGATTATCAGCTACCGTAGATGAATTATTATAAGGTCCTCTATCTTTTGGATAATAACTCATGTCCAACGTACTAACCACAAGCGACTGACCTTGAACAATATCTGTCAATGGATACAATTCTTCACTATAAACCCTCCTTGTAGTATTCAAAGACAAATCATCATTTGTTATTCCTGAAGGTTTTGAAGTATAAAAAACAGGATCTATAGAATACCATGCTAATTTGGCCCTTTTGAAACCATAATCCAACCCATTTAAATTTCCATTAAAATTGTAAGGACTGGTTGTATTGTTCTCTGGAGTAGATGACATGGTCCAGGCATAAGGAGAGCGCAAATCGATTGAAGACTGAGAGCTTTCAAAATCATCAACATAAATAGTAGATTCGCCCTGAAATTGATCTCCTTTAGAAGCGTTTGGCATCAAATAAGCAAACTCTCCACTCACTGAAATATTGGAAGGAACATCAGTATCTATGTTCGGTAATTTATTAACCAAACGAGTGAAAAATGGAACTTGCGATGAAAAATTCCCGTGCAATCCAAAAATACTGTTATTTACAGATTCTTGACCATAACTTGATTTTTGTGTGAACGGTTTCTCTTTCATATTTAAGAAAGTAGCCCCAACCATAAAATTTTCGGATATTAAATGATCGACATTCACCCCAAAAAATCTTCTGGTTTGTTGTCCAAAAACAGAGTTGTTTTCCAATGAAATTTCAATTGGCGTATTTGACGCCTGTAAAGATGGATCTAAAATCTGAACTCTACCCAATTGATAATTGACACTATAATCAACACCTTCAACCAAAACCCTTCCGGCAGCAGTAACTTTCACGGACCCCAAAGGGACATTAAATGCTCCAATCGGAATTCCTTCTCCGCCTACAGATTTATATTTTCCTCGCAAAAGAAACTTATTCACTTCTGGGTTTTGAATCGCTCCTGCTTGGGTAACCCTGTACATATATGGATTTACATACTTTTTTTGATTCTCGTTATAGGTATTTATATCATTGTAATCTTCGGTCGAGCCTTGATTTTTCAGTTTAGAAAACAATAACTCACCAAAAGGTTCTTTGCTCGTAAAAATGATTCTACCATTCTGTTGATCCACGGTTAGACCTGGAATAAAATCAAAAAAACCATCACCTCCTGCTTGTGGATCATTGTTATAATTCAATTTGTCTACATTAAGCACTTTCAACAAAGTGGTGTTTTCTACCGTATTTTCAGGAGTTGGATTGGCTGGAAAAGGACTTCCATCAACAGGAGTTATATAATTTAATGCTGATGGATTTTTATATAAAATATTCAACCTAAAATCTTCCTGCTGTAATTGATAGGCGCCTTGTATTTGATAAATATTTTTCATCATCAAATTCCAAACTGGGTTTGATACATTTGTCAAACTACTTTTTAACATTTTCAGAATTAAAGTCTGAGAAACAATCGTTTGATTGGACGGCTGATTTCCTCCCACTACAGTAGCTTCAACGCCATCATTACCGAACTCACCTACTTGATAAACTTTGTCTCCAATTGAATATTGGTATGCTACTGCCAAAATCTCATCGTTCCCTAATCGTTGTTGCAAGGAGATATATCCCAACTGAGGATTAAAAGTATACTCATTCGACAATAACTTTCTGGCATTTTCTAATTTTGAATAATCTTGCCCCTCACTAACGGTGATAGTAGGCGAAAACCCAGAACTTGCGGTTACTATTTCACGAATATTATCATTCAAATAACCTGTGTTCGTCTTGATTAAAGCGGGGTCATAAAGGTTGTTGGTATTATCTGATGGAGAATCAATTGGTTTGACAAACATTCCTGTAGAAGGATTCAGCACTACTACTTTATTATCCGGCAACCCCGTTATTTGTGCCTCACCTAAATCCTGAAGCGCTATAATATTTCTTAAATTATTACTGGTTGTGTTTACTCGGTTTTGTTTGTTTGTAATCCAAACTTCCAGCCTTGTTATTTGAACCCTTGAATCAATAAAAGGGTAATTCTTTAATGAAGCATCATATTTATCCCTGAAATATTGAGACAAGAAGAAGTGGCGATCATTGTCATAATCCAAACCATACATTTCAAATTCCTGAATCGTTCCTCCACCTTGGGCAATTACGCTTTTGGCTTGCGATTTTTGTTCTGAAAAAACTCCCGTAACCGTTGTTTTACCAAACTGCAATTCCGTTTTTACACCAAATAAACTCTGAGCTCCTTGAATCAAAGTACTGTTTAAGGGCATACTAACATTCCCGACTTCAATTTTACGAACAATGTCATCGTCAGCTGGAGTATATTCTAATTTTAATAAATTTTGAAAAGCAAAGGTAGATTGGGTGTCAAAATTGGCATTAACCTGCAGTCTTGTCCCCACTTTTCCTAACAAACTCATACTTATCCTTTGATTAAAATCGAATGAGGTGTTCGTTCTATTGCGAGGAGAGAAAGCCGGATTATCTTGTTTGGTATACAATAGTCCCAAATCGATCTCGATAGATCCAGTAGGTTTTACGTCAATGGTATTACTTCCAAAAACGGATTCAAAAAGTCCAGATTTTATATAATATCGAGGCAGTAAATCCTTTTTGGCTGCATCACTTCCTTCTTTTTTTCCATCAATAGCATCCAACTTTTTACCAAAATAATCATTCATTGATTCCTTTAGCATCAACTTTTCATACTCGGCAGGAGTTAAAACAATAGGGTAATTGATATTGAAATCGTCTATAGAATTGGTATAGACATAAGTATCCGTAACTGGATCATAGGTGTATGCAGACAAAATGCTTTGAGGATTTGCCATCTGAACCTCACCAACATCGTATCCTTTTTTTATGGTATCCTGAACAACACCTTGCACTTGAGCCTGCGATACAAAACCACAAAATAATACCAGCAAAAAAATGTAAATTTTATGCATATCGATTAGGCCTCTATTATCCTCTTATAAATTTTTTAAAGCTTTTTTAATTATAGCCTCCACAGTAGCCTCTGGATCTTCTTTTACAATTTTTTCAATGATTTTTTCAGATGTTTTTCGAACAAAACCAAGAACTTCTAGAGCAGATAACGCCTCATCTTTATTTGTATTGCTCAATGACATTGAAACTTCATCTAAATCATATAATTTTAACACTTTTTCTTTTAAATCAAGAATTACCCTTTGAGCCGTCTTGCTACCAATTCCTTTTATTTTTTGAATGGTAACTACATCTCCCGACGCTATGGCATTAATAATTTGCTTGGGTTCCAAAGAAGAAAGCATTGTTCGTGCAATACTGGCTCCAATTCCAGATACCGAAAGCAACATTTTAAAAATTTCTCTTTCAGATTTCTCTACAAAACCGAACAAAGTATGGGCATCTTCCTTTATTTGAAGATAGGTATAAAGTTTTACAAAATCGGTATTGGGCAGTAATGAATAAGTGTGCAAAGATATATTTACGTGATAACCAACTCCACTACAGTCTATCACAACATCTGTAGGTGTCTTTTCCACTAATTTTCCTTGTAAATGTGCTATCATAAAATAAATTATCTGTTCAAATATAATAAAATTTGAGATTAAAAGACAATTGTATTGCGTTTAATGGAGTACACTTTTATGTATAAACCAACACGTTACATTTTAATCTTAAAATCTCAAATTTTAATCTATGGGTATTTAAATTTATTTCCCTTTTAATCTCATACTTTTTTCTTGTGCATCAATTACTGCAATTGCAGCCATATTTACCATTTCTTCAACACTGGCACCCAATTGGAAAACATGGACAGGGTTTTTCATTCCCATCATAATTGGTCCAATTGAACCAACTTTGTTCAACTCTTTCAAGAGTTTATAAGTAATATTGGCCGATTCCAAGTTTGGAAAAACTAAGGTATTTACCTTCTTCCCTGCTAGTTTTGAAAAAGGGAATTTGGCAGATAACATATCTGGATTCAAAGCAAAATCAGCTTGAAGTTCTCCATCAACGATAATATCTGGATGATTTTCATGTAAATAAGCTACCGCTTCTTTCACTTTTGAAGCGCTTTTATTTACAGAAGATCCAAAATTTGAATAAGACACCATCGCAATCACAGGTTCAACTCCAAACATTTTTGCCGTATTGGCAGTCATTACAGCAATTTTAGCCAATTCTTCGGCAGTTGGATCTATATTTATCGCCGTATCCGATAAAAACATCGGACCGCGATTAGTCATCATAATATTTGTGGTAGCCACCAAAGAAACATTTGGGGCTTTGCCTATTATTTGCAACATTGGTTTCACAACCGAAGGATAACTTCTAGAATGTCCAGAAACTAAAGCATCGGCTTCACCAGTATTCACCATCATTGCAGCGAAATAATTTCGCTCTCTCATGAACTTTTCAGCATCAAAAAGTGAAATTCCATTTCTTTTTCTGGATTCCCATAATTCAACAGCATATCTTGTTCTTCTATCTTGTTCTTCGTCAAGTTTTGGATCTATAATTTGAACATCAGCATCAAAACCAAGTTCTTCCTTTAATTCCAATATGATTTCTTTATTCCCTAATAAAATTGGGAACCCGATACCTTCTTCATAAACAATTTGAGCAGCTTTTAAAACATCCAATTGTTCCGCTTCCGCAAAAACAACTCTCTTAGGATCAGTTTTGGCTCTGTTGGTAATCATTCGAATCATTTTATTGTCATTCCCCAAACGATTCAAAAGTTCTTCCTCATACTTTTCCCAATCTGTAATTGGATTCAATGCCACACCAGATTCCATTGCAGCTTTAGCTACAGCTGGTGCAACAACAGCAATTAATCTAGGGTCAAAAGGTTTAGGAATGATATATTCCCTACCAAAAACCAATTTAGTAGCACCGTAAGCAATATTTACCTGTTCTGGAACATTTTCTTTGGCAAGTGCTGCAAGTGCTTTTACTGCGGCCATTTTCATAGCCTCATTGATCTTTGTGGCACGAACATCAAGTGCTCCTCTAAAAATATATGGAAATCCAAGTACATTATTTACTTGGTTAGGATGATCTGAACGTCCCGTTGCCATAATAACATCTTTGCGTGTTGAAATAGCGAGATTGTATGCAATTTCAGGATCTGGATTTGCCATGGCAAAAACAATAGGATTATCTGCCATTGCCAATAACATTTGGGGCGTCATCACATTTGCAGTTGATAATCCCAAGAAAATATCGGCCCCTGTCAGTGCTTCTTCAAGGGTAAGAGAAGCTCCTTCTACAGCATATTTCAATTGCAATTCAGACAAAGCAGGATTATCTTTCGTCAAAAGACCTTTACTGTTGAACATTAAAATATTCTCTCTTTTTACTCCCAATAAAACATACAAATCGGCACAAGCAATAGCTGCAGATCCTGCACCAGACACGACCATTTTTACATCTTCTGCTTTTTTATCGGCCAATTCCAATGCATTAATTAAAGCTGCTGAAGATATAATTGCTGTTCCATGCTGATCGTCGTGCATTACAGGAATATTCAGTTCTTCAACTAGTCTGCGCTCGATTTCAAACGATTCCGGCGCTTTAATATCTTCAAGATTGATTCCCCCAAAAGTGGGCGCAATATTCTTTACTGTCTGGATAAATTCTTCAACATTTTCGGTTCCAATTTCGATATCAAACACATCAATATCAGAAAATATTTTAAACAACAGACCTTTTCCCTCCATTACTGGTTTTGAAGCTTCTGGTCCAATGTTACCAAGTCCCAAAACGGCGGTTCCATTTGTGATAACAGCCACTAAATTCCCTTTAGCGGTATATTTATAAACATTATTAATGTCTTTTGCGATTTCCAAACACGGTTCTGCAACACCTGGAGAATAGGCCAAAGACAAATCTCTTTGTGTTGCATATTTTTTGGTAGGGACTACTTGGATTTTACCTGGAGTAGGTTTGGCGTGGTACAATAACGCTTCTCTTCTTTTACTGTTCTTATCCATTTTTATTTTTTTTTCTAATTCACAAAGGTAACGGACTTCCTTTAAAACCGAAGCCTATATCTCTCTCTTTTATTAAGATTTAAGATAATTTATAACCAAAAAAAATAGCTACACATGATGTAGCTACTTAAAAGTATTTTTAACTAACTGTTATTGTGAAATGTAGGAATCCAAATGTTTTATGGTTTCTTTTTGAATTTCTATTATTGATTTTACGACATCACCAATTGAAACAAGTCCAATTATCTCTCCATTTTCAATCACTGGTAAATGTCTGATTCTTCTTTTACTCATTAATTCCATACAATAATCTAAATTATCGGATGGTTTAACAGTCACCACATCATTCTCCATGATTTCGCTAACAGGTGTTTTCTTTGAAGACTTATCTTTTAAAACAATTTTTCTAGCATAATCTCTTTCTGATAGAATTCCTTTTAAAGCTCCATCTTCAATTACAAGAATAGCTCCTATGTTTTTCTCCCCCATTACTCTCAACGCCTCGAAAACGGTAATGGTCGAAACAATAGAATAAACCTCTCTTCCTTTTGTGCTTAGTATTTGATTTACAGTCATAATAGATAAATTTTAGAAAGCTAAATTTAGAAAAAAATCATATACAAAAAGTAAAAAAAGCAATAAATTTTATTTACTAAAACAATTCGTCTGGAGATGTCAATCGATTCAATTCGTCTATTAATTCACCATCCAAAATTTGCAAGCCATACTGATACGATGCATTTACCCAACCAAAACCTTCTTTTGCAATGTAATCAAACTCAGTTCCCACATTTCCATATTCGGCAAAAACTTTATGCGAACTAGTCTCTAAATCAAACTTTTCCGGAATAGTTCCGTTGTATTCTACGGCATTTTTTGTAATTAACCAAAGCCAACGATAAACCATTTCCTGAGCTTTATCTTTATAATCATATTTCAGTAATCCTTCCCATAACAACATTTGATGAGGCGCCCAACCGAAAGGGTAATCCCATTGTCGTTGTGGAGCATTTGGATCCGATTCTAACCAACTGTTTTGGGTACTTCCTGTAATTCCACCCATTTTTATAAAAAGAGGCAAAGCGTTTTCTACTAACTTTTGAGCTTGATGTTCGTCACATAATCCCGCCCAAAGAGGAAAGAATGTCGTCGCTGCTTCAAATGGAAATTGTTTTTTGTTTACAAAATCGTAATCAAAATACATGCTTGCATTTTCATTCCAACACAATTCATTCATCTTCTCTTTTCTGAACTCGGCCTTCTTAGCCCATTCACTTGGAGTATATGTTACCTTTTCAACAGTAAATGAACCTTCAAAATAATCACTGATTAAACTTTCGATGTCTTTTTCATATTTGTATAAAAAACTATTGACATCAACTGAATTCAAATTGGCACACGTATTAATTAAGCGATTGGTTGTATCGTGACCGCTTTCACGCATACTTCGATCGTGTACAAAATACAAATCCAATTCTGGATCGGTAATCGTTCTGGCCAAATATTGTTTTTCGAATTCTCTGATTGGCAAATTATATTTAATTGCATACGGTTCTAATACATCATCAAAATGACCTGGTTCCACCTCAAAAGGCATTCCTATACCATCCGCTTTATATCGACTCAAGCCTGTTGGTGTCAACCTATTTCCTTGTACCATCCAAACCGTATTGTACTCTAAAATCACGGTTTCCAGATGGCTTTGCAACCATTCTTGACTGACATTACCCTCTTTAACAATAGCGACCAGTAGTGAAGAATACAAAGGCGGCTGTGTTCTGGTGAGGTAATAACTGCGATTGGCATTTAAGATTTTTCCGTAATGCAGGATTTGATATTTAAAATTCTCGGCTATAGCAATTGCCTTATCTAACTTTCTGTCAATCAATAATCCAACTCCAATAAAATAACTATCCCAGCCGTACATTTCATTGAATCTTCCCCCTGGCACCACAAAAGGAACTCCCTGTAAACTGTAAACTTTTTTCTGTAAGGCTAAAGCTAAAATCCCTGGCTTATGATCTAATGTTGCTACATAATCTTCAGAAATAACTGAAGGCATAACGATCACTTCGAAGTTTTCCAACTCCTTTTCTAATTCTTTAAAATAAGCAACACCTTGAGAATCTTTTTCAGAAACATATAGAGTGGCTAATTCATTGGAAGTTTTTACATCTTCAATAATTAGCTTCAACCCTTTTTTATCAATAGTCCGAGTCAGTTCGTCCCAATAATCTTCTTTGATTTTCCTGGAAATTCTTTCCACAGGATTTTCTTGGATATAATCCAAATCTACTTCTCCTAACACTTCTCCATTTTCTTTTAGCAAAGCCAATTCTTGTAGTAAATTTGACAAATGATAAGTCCCTTCAATAATTTGCTTTTCTTTGGTATTTTCATCTACCAACACAAATATTTTTGGCCCTAAATCATCTTTGGTAATTTTTTTATCATAATCCGTATCTTCTTGAAGCAACAGCGCTTCAAACACTTGGTCGACTTTAAGTAAGAACTTCATTTTTTTTAGTTATTTTATTAATAAAAAAGAGAACAACAACTAGAACTGTCAGAGGAATTAGCGAAAAATAGAACGCTTTACTTCCTCCAATTTTTTGGAATAAATATCCAATAATTACCGATCCGCAAGTTCCTCCAATTGCGGAGAAAAAAGTAAGTAAACCAGCAACAGCTCCATGAAAATTTTTCTCAGTAGCACTTATAATTGTTGAATTTACTATTGGATAAATGGGGGCCAAAAACAAACCAATCAATGGAAACACAAATCCTATTAATGGAACTTCGGATAACATATTAATCTCCCTAATCTCAATTCCAGAAGCCATTGGCAGAACAAAGACAACTAAACTCGCGGCCGCAAATAAACAAATAGTCAAAAAAACATACCAGTGAATTCTCTTGACAATTATCCCCGAAACAAAACGCCCAAAGGCAATAGAGAGCATTAAAATCACGGCCATCTGACCCGCTAATCTTTCGTTAAGATGCAATACTTTTTGATTAAAAGTAGGTAACCAAGACATTATTCCCTGTTCGGTCATCACATACATAAAAGCAAAAACAGCAAAAAGCAAAATCAAAGGTCTTTTCAACAAACCCAACATATCTTTAAAATCTTCTTGAAAAGATTTAGGGTTTTCTACTTTGGGCAAATTAAATTTTGAGGTTAAAATAAAAACAAAAACAAGGGCTATCAATCCCGCTAAAACCAAGTAAACATTGAGCCAAGCTTTCGGATCGGTTTCACTATAAAACATTGGAAAAATCACATAGGCAAACACAATCCCTAACATAAAAACACTTTCGATATAACTCATAAAGGCCTTATGCTGTTTTTCAGTATCGGTAACTACACCTATTAAAGCCATAACAGACACTTTGATTATCGCAAACGAAAACCCTGTACAAGCAAATAGCACGATGACACTCCAAAACGAATCCCCAAAATACATCACAAAACACCCTGTAAAAACTACAGCCAAACTGATTAACATTCCTTTTTTATAACCTAACTTAGGAAGCAATGAACCTATCAAAAAAGCAACAAATGCAATGGTTAAATCTTTGGCAGGTTCCAAAACACTTGCTTGTACCTCAGAAACACCATACATATTTTGAGACTTTTGAATCAACAATCCCACACTATTCAAAAGGGCTGCGAAAACAAAATAATTGATAAATAATGCGAGCTTAATGGTGATGTTCTTCATATTTTATTTTTTAATCATTTAAACAATTAAGATTTTAAATCCTTTCACGCGTCACTATTTTTATTTTGATATTTTAACAGGCCTAATTCTTCCATTATAGTATGAAATTTAGAAACCCATAGTGCTTGTCATTCCATTTACCGTATGGTCAATTGTAAAACCATTGGTTTCAAGATTTGCCTTTAGGTGCGCAACTGTGTTACCGTTCACCCATTTGATATCTATAATAGCATCTACAGCATCATTTATTTCAACCTGACCTGAAAACGCATTTGAAGTATTTCTTAAGTGCATAATTTCTAATTGTTTATTTACAACTTCCGTTTTAAGCCCTTGCGAAATATCCTTCATTGTCAACGAGGTACGATTAATTTCTTTATGTCCGGCACTACCACCATTATCTGCAGCTTCATAATTGTTTTTACCTGCAAAAATATCTAAATACCAAACCTGCGGTATTCCTGGCATAAACATTTGAATGACTCTTGCAAGGAGTAACTTTTGTTCGTCTTCACCTAGTGCACTAAAGAATGTAGCATTTATTTGATAATAAGAAATTTTATTCCCTGAAGGATCGTACAGATTCTTTACACGACCACCACGTTCCATGATTTTATTCATGATACTTTCTATCTCGGCATCTTCTAACAATCCTTTATTATAAACACCATTTACCTCCTTACCTTTCAAATCTAGAACAGGTATTCCGTCATGGCAACCAAGCATGTTTACTGTTTTATATCCTTTAGCAATAATTTCCTTAGCCCAACTTAACAGGGCTTTACTAGTTTTATTTTCGATAGTATGTATCGTTAAACCTGGTAAGAAAAAGTCATAGATATAATATCCTTCATTGGCTACCTCATCATGTAAATGCAAACCATATTCTGCGTGAATTTCTGGCAATAGCATCAAATTATTTTGTTGGGCTATTTTCTTAATACGCTCTAAATATTCCCAAGTTCCGGGTTTATTAAAAAAATTGGACTCCCCTACTTGTTTATGCAAATAGGCAAAAGCATCTAATCGAAGGATATTGCAACCATAACCATTTAATTTCTTTAGTGTCTCCTCATAAAAATCCCATACTAAAGATGATGCAGCATTGACATCCATTTGTCCCAAATAGGAACGTTTTTGTTCTACAATTTGTAAAAATTCTGATTTCAAAGGAGTACAATCTTCAAAATCAATGGTCGTAAAATCTTGATTCTCCTTAATTGCGGTATTAATTACAGCAACAACAAATAAACTTTGCTCGTCTGTTAATCCTTTTACATTTTGTAAATCTGCTACAGTAATCGGATTATAGGTTATTTGCTGATAAAAAGTATTCCAATAAGGCTGTTCTGTACCATCCGGAAAACGGACTTTCAATATGGGCAACCCGGACTTTCTCATGAATAATTTATTGAGAAACTCTGGTTTTGGAATTACAATTCCATCTTCATTTTTCACTCCATTTCCCTCCCAGAACTCATTCCAATTGATAAAAAAATCTTTAAATTTAGATTGTTTACCGTGTTGCAGCATGTCTTTAAACTGAGGAGAAGCCACAGAAAGATGATTTAACACAATATCAAATTTCAACTTTATCTGGAGCTCATCCAAGTCCTTTAAATCTTTTATATCTACTAAATCTTTATTTATATCATAATCAATAATAGAAAAACCTCTATCTAAATCACTATTAAAAAAGGTAGGCAACACGTATATTAAAGAAAATACATCTTTAAACTCTGCCATTTTTAGCATGGCTATGGTGTCATTAAATTTTTCTCCAATACTATCTGGATAAACATTGAGCATTACACCATTACTGATCTTTTTACTATTTTGTTGCATCGTATTTTATAAAAGTTTAGAAAGGATATTTATGTTATCCGGTAATCGACCTACATTTTGCAGTTTTAAAGCTGCTAATTTTAAAGCGATATCCAAACATTCATTAATTGATTTTTCCTTTATATAAGCAAATAAAAATCCGGACCAAAAAGCATCTCCTGCTCCAGTGGAGTCCATCACTTTGTCAATTTTTATCGCTGGCATTTGTATTACTTCTTTCCCTTTTTGTGATAATTTCACCCCTTTGCTACCCAGAGTTAAGCAAACAGTATCTACTCCTTGATGGTGAAAAAAATCAAATATTTCTTCATGAGGAAGTTCCTTCTCAAAAAGGCGGAGCATATCATCTTCACTAATTTTTATTAATGGATTAAACTGGCAATAGGTTTTGATTACTTTAAAAGCCTTCTCTTGACTTTTCCATAGCTTTCTTGCATAGTTAACATCGATACTAAGCCGACATCCTAAATCGTGTGCTTCTTGTGCTTTCTTTAAGATAGTTTTCTGAGCAGGATTTTTACTTAATGCGAAACAAGTAGTATGAAATATCTTGGTATTGGATAGTATTTCCTTGGAAATTTGTTCTTCATAAATACAACAATCTGCTGAACGATACGGTATGAAATCTGGTGTCCCCTCGGACCTCGAAACAAAAATAACACTAGTCGATTTATCATCTAGAACGTTAACGTGGTTTGTATTTATTCCAACACTCGTTAACCGTTCTGTAATATAGGAACCAAAACCATCGTTGCCTACTGTTGCAACCATGATAGTATTCAAACCTAATCTTGTTGAATTCATAGCAACGTTAGTAGGCGAACCTCCTAAATACCTATGATAATCCCTAGTTTCATTAATAAGCACTCCTTCTTGATGACCAATAAAATCTACAAGAACTTCACCAACACAAAGGATATCTATTTCGTTCATATTCTTATTTATTGTATTATTCACTTAATTTTGTCTTTTTTATTTTAATCAATAATGTACAAAGAGCAGCAGTAACTAACAATACTCCTGCAAAATTGATTGCTTGTCGAGGATCATTATTTAAAAAATGCTTTAAAATATAACCAAATGAAAGGTTTTGAATAATCATTGGAATCACAATCATCATATTAATAATTCCCATATAGACTCCATAACGCTCTTTTGGAACAACAGCAACGACCATCAAGTAAGGAATTCCCATCATACTTGCCCAAGCAATACCGTAGCCAATAACTACAGCAAAAAACACATATTGGTTTTGAACTATTGGAAACCACAAAAAAGAAATAGCTCCTAATAAAAGACATACAAAATGAACTATTTTTGCACCATGTTTTTTGGCTAATACTGCCAAATAAAAGGCTACTGAAAATGTAACTATAAACCCAAAAGCACCGATCAATCCATTCCACTCCACTGCTTTTTCATATCCTACTGCATTCTTTGGCGTTACATTCCAAACGGACAAAGCAATACTTTTTGCATTATTTTGCCAATAGCACTGCAAAGCATACCACTGAAACAAATACACCAGAAACAGTTGCCACATTACTGTTGGCATCCCTAAAACCGCTTTGTAAATATCAATAAAAGGCGAAAAAACATTTAAAGGTTCTGCTTTTAAAATGGTTAATTCGTCTGCTGTTGGAGGGATTTCTTTTGTTTTGCTCATACTCCACCAAATGGAAGTTACAGAAAGTACTGCCCCTAGAAAAAAGGAGGCATAAATCCAAGTGGGCAAAGATCCAGTGTAACCGACAAAAAATATTGGAAATAGAAAAAGAGAAATATAAGCCAAAAACTGCCCGAAACCAGTAAAAAAACTTTGCGCTTGAAAACCCATCGGTTGCTGGTCTTCATTCAATGTATCCGCAATAAAGGCACGATAAGGCTCCATAGCAGTATTATTACCAACATCTAGAATCCAAAGCAAACCTGCAGCCATCCATAATGAACTACTAAATGGGAATAAAAATAAAGCAATACTACAAACTATTGCACCAATAAAAAAGTAAGGCTTACGTCTTCCCCATCTTGGATGCCAAGTTTTATCACTCATTGCCCCGATAATGGGTTGAATCAATAAACCCGTCAATGGCCCGGCAAGATTTAATATAGGAATTTGATCTGGACTTGCATGTAAAAAATCATAAATCGGATTTACAGCACTTTGTTGCAATCCGAAACTATACTGAATGCCAAAAAAACCAACATTCATATTGATAATTTGCCAAAAACTCATTTTTGCTTTAAAATTCATACCGTGGTTTAGTTAATATTTAATTAAAAGTAATTCTATACAAGCAATTAAAACATAATATAAAATCGAAATCGATTTCGAAAACACCAAAAACGTTTTCGTAAAGCAAAAAGAATTGAGCTATTATTTTTTTTCGAAAGGAATAATAACTTCAGTCTTCCAAGTAAGTTCATCCCCCCCATCAAAAGGATTTGCAAAAAAATGTTCCAACGGCTTATTATTTAGCTCATAACCATTCTTTTTTGCATAATCTAACAACGCAAACCAAGAACGATCTGACGTTCTCATGTTACCATAATAAGTCGCTTTCAAACCTTTCATTGGTGGAATAGTTTTAAACTTTACATCCTTATCGGCAATAATTTTCGTGTTTTTATCAATTGGAAAACAATAATTAAAATCTAGCGTTTCTTTATCCAAATCCCATTTTGTAACCTCAACATAAGGTCTTCCCTGAATTTTAATATTATGAATTTGCAGAAAACCAGTAATTAACCCATCATTCCCAATCATGGTTTGTGCTTTGGTTTGCAAAACACTTTTTAATGATAGGTATGCCACAAACTCTTCTTTTGACGAACCTTCTCCATCAATTTTGTATTTAAATTTTGAAATATGGTCATTCAAACCCTCTTTAAAAGACTTTATCTTTTTTATTTGACCTACTTTAAATGATGTATTCCAAAATGGAGCGGTAATTTTATTGTACAATCCATGTCCCAACTCTTTTATGCCCACATTTACCCTCGTCATTGAATCATTTATAGAGACCATTTCCCAAGTATATTCCATTTGAGAATTACCTTTAGTCATTTTTTGCTGGATAAAATCAAAATTATTCTTAGCAATGATTTTATAACTTTCTTTTTCTTTTTCTAATTGAACTGCACTCCATTCTTTAATTCCTTGAAAAACAGTTCCAGTTGCAGCTTTTACAGTAAACGAAATCCTATAATCATTTTCTTTTATAAACAAATACCAAATCAAAAAAAACGATAGCAATAAGCTAAAACCAATTATAATTTTATTTTTCATAATTACTTAACCATCTTCAATTTTGAAATAATAAAATCCCCTATATTTTGACCTTGAACAACTCCATTTTCAACCGCCGCCCTGTAATGTATTCCTCCATACATTCTACTATTTGCCGCTTCTTTTGCCGCTGCTTTAAAAGATGAAAATTTTCTTGTTGGTAATCCAAAAGGAATTTCTGAATCATCAACAAAAGCAAAATTATCTCCAAAAATGGTGGTTAAAAGTGCTGCAGAACAAGTTGAAACTACAGAATGTCCACTTGTATATTCAGGAAATGGAGGTGTTTGTAACAAGGGTTTCCAATTCTCATCAATATTCTGATTGATTACCGTTTCAGGACGCACCATATTACTTTTGTATTTCTCGTCCCAACAACTGATAAACGACTCGAAAATCCCTATTGATGTCTTGGTATAAGCATAAACTGTTTTTTCAAAATCGGCATTGGTTTTTACACATGCAATTTTGGTTATACCAATCCAGTGTGCATCTGGAGTATTCTTCTTTTTGGCAAACATCATGTGACCTTGACTTACGGTCACATAAGGGTTACAATCCCAAAAAACGGCAACTTTTGATTCCTCTGGAACTGGATTGCTTTTAGATTCTTCCGATTTTTTTAATCCTTCAGAAATTTTTAGACTTATGCTGTAAATCTCCATTACTTCCTTGAAATAAGCTGACTTTTTATCTAATGAAAAAGGTATTGCTGGAGTCGGTTTAAACTGTGAAGCCGAATCTAAAACCATCGTTCTTATCTCTCCCCAATGCGGCTCAACTCCATCCATATAAGCCGGTGGAGTGGGTTGCCATCTTCCAGGTTGACTCGCAAATACTGAAAATTTAGGCAAGGTTCTAGTTTGTTTGTAATTATCTTTTCCCATCCATTTTTTAATACGCTCGGCAACTTTCAATCCATACTCTTTGGAAACTTCAAATTCTTTTGAATTCTCGCCTTCCCATTTTTTATACAAACTATCTCTAAATTTCTCCAATGCATCTTCAGAGAAAATCAATTGCTTGCTTACTTCCATGTGTGCAATTATCGCAGCCAACTTTTGGTTGACACCTGCTTTAGAATCCAATATTGGGATAGAATCCAATCCATTCAGCTGACCTTGTAAACTTGCGTATGTTTTGCTGTTTTGGGCAATAACTTCATAAGCTGCAATATTTGGGTATGCATATATTCTACTTGCTACAGGAGGAGAAAAAATATCATGAATCATTATTTCTGAAACGGTATCAACCGCAGCACGAAAATCACTGGCTGACACGACTATTTTTTCATGTTTTCCACATGAAATAAAAAGCAAACAAACTGCTGCTATCGTATATAATTTAGACTTCATATTATATATTATTAAATTTTGAGTAGGTTTTAGTTTTTTGTTAATTAGAACTCATCGGTAATTCATAAATCTCCGCTTTCTTATTATTTATGGTAACCAATAAGTATTTTTTACCGTTAAAATGAATAACATCCAAGTGTCGTACCGCTTTCTGGGCCAAGTCAATTCCTATCTGATTGCCTAAGAATATTGTTTTTTCATTTTTGATTAAAGCACCAGAGAATCCGTCAAATCTACTGTGATAAGGTGTAACTCCAAAATAATTTCCGGCAGCAAAAACTTCTTCTTTTGAATCGCTATCAAAATTGGATTTCACAAAACTCGTAATAGGAGACACTTGCAATTTATTGCCAAAAGAAACAAAAGTAAATTTCCCTTTATCATTTCTCAGATAGCCCGATTTCAAGTTATGCACTTCATACAATTTTCCTTGTTCCAGCATTTTCATATCAAAAACTTCCTCAAGCGGTTTTCCTGCAAATGATTTGTAACTGTTGAATTTCTTTTTCAGCAAACCACTAAACTCTTCCACTAGTTCATCAAGTCCTAATATCGTATAATATTTTCCGTTTTTTTCTTTAGCTAAAATGGTTTCATAAGTTCCATTTTTATCAAAATCATCATAATACATTTTCATAGGAAATTCTTGTGATGCTTTAAACTTAGAATTCATTCCCCAGTTTCCTAGCAAATAATCTTGATCCCCATCATTATCGATATCAAATGGAATAATCGATTGGTATAATCCGTTACTTTTTTCTGCAAAAACAGTTTCGGTTACATTAACAAATTTTCCATTTTTATTAGCAAAAAAGGTCGGTTTCATCCATTCACCAACGACGATTAAGTCGATTTTACCATCTTTGTTGAAATCACTAAAAACAGCATCGGTAACCATTCCAATACCTTCGAATGTTTTCGCTTCCGCTAATGCAAATACCCCTTTATTGTTTTTTAGTAAATAACAGTCAGGTGTACTTCCGAATCTATTATTCAATGAATTATTGCCTACAAACAAATCTAAGTCTCCATCCTTATCATAATCAAAAGCTTTGACCACTGATGCATTTTGAGAAAGGTCAGGCAAAACAGAATTTACCAATTGATTTCCTTTGGCAACATACAATCGATCTTGTAAATTTGAAGCATTTTCTCCACCTCCAGAAGCCACGAACAAATCATTTATTTTGTCGTTGTTAAAATCTCCAATTACTGCAGAAGCATCTTCAAAAACAGAATCTTTTTCAATTTCATTATAGCCTTTTTTAGAAAATCCATTTGTGTTTTGAATATAAATTGCTGCTTTTTTACCTTTAGATCCGCCAAAAAAGATATCTTCTTTGCCATCGCCATTTAAATCTCCAATCGCAGTAGCAGGACCTCTATCGGAACGTCCGTAAGGAATTAATTTTTGATACACAAAATCAATATAATCATTCTCCTGATGCGTAAAATCAACACCTAATCCAGTTTCAACTTTCTTGAAAACAGGCATAACAGCTGGATGCAATTTTTGATAATCAAATGCTTTTCTGTTAGCATTTGCCTTTATGGTCAAAGTTTGATTGCACTTAACATTTTTTAATGTCTGATACGTTTTATCAGGCCAAATTACTACAAGAGAATCAATAGATGCAATTTTTCCATATCCAAAATGAAGCATCGGTTCTGATGATGATTGAAAACCTCTAGTAGTTTGCAATTCTTTGAATTGTTTTTTCCCTTTTGAATAAGAGATTACTTTTGCTCCAATTCCATAAGTGTTTTTGCCAATAAATTGAAGTTTTACTTTTAAATAATGAGATTTATTATTCGTTTGGTTGATGTAAACCGATGCAATATCGTTGATGTTATTCGTTACCACATCCAAATCTCCGTCATTATCCAAATCAGCATAACCACTTCCATTTGATATAATGGAATCATTCTCAATCCATTGATCTGATTTATTTATAAATTGAAGATCCGCTCCCCCTTCAAAAACATAATTGGTTACGTTACCTTTTGGCATTTTTTTCAATGCTTCTTTGTCTAGTAATTTCGTTGAGCCAATTTTCCTTTTGACCTGCTCATTCGAAAAGTATTTCACATAATCCAGATCATTTGGTCGTTTTGGAATTCCATTACATACAAATATATCCTGTTCTCCATCTTGGTTGTAATCAGCAAATAAGGCACTCCAACTCCAATCGGTTGCAGCCACGCCGCTCAACAAGGCCGTTTCCGTAAAATACTTTCCTCCTTGATTTATTTGCAACATATTTCGCGTATATTGATTATGATAGCCATACTTTTCGGTTCTCAATTTCAACATTTGAACGTTATCGTCTCCCAAAGATGATTTTAAAACTTTTTCGTCTTCCGGAAGCATATCCAACGACATTATATCTGGAAAACCATCATGATTTATATCGGCTACGTCAACACCCATCGAAAATCTGCTTGTGTGTCCAAAATAGCTTTTCAAACTTTCCGTAAAAGTTCCATCTCCATTATTGAGGTAATAATAATCGTCTTCGTGAAAATCATTTCCTATATAAATATCTGGATAACCATCTAAATTAAAATCAGAAACAGCGATACCCAATCCATATCCATTGGCTCCACCAAAAATTCCAGCTTGAGCACTTACATCAACAAATTTTCCATTGTCGTTTCTAAATAATTTATCACCGCATTCATAGTTTCTGTTATTTCTGATATTGGCGTTCCCAAAAGACAACTCCGAATGTACTGCATGATTTAACAAATACATATCCAAATCTCCGTCTAAATCATAATCAAAAAATGCTACCGATGTACTGTAATTATCGAGATCCAAACCGTACTCGGCTGAGCTTTCGGTAAACGTATTGTTTTTGTTGTTAATAAATAACTCGTTATGTCCTTCAAAACCATTGATTCCAACAACAGCACATACATAAATATCGAGATAACCATCTCCATTTACATCGGCCATCACCGTTCCTGTGTTCCAATCGCTTTCTCCTTCTACTCCTGCTTTTTTTGAAATATCCTCGTATTTATTATTGCCTTTGTTGAGATACAATTTATTTTTCCCTTGATTTGAAGTAAAATAAATATCTACCAAACCATCATTATTAATATCTCCCAAGGCAACACCTCCACCATTGTAATAATAGAGGTAATCTAATATGGAGATATTTTTTGACTCCAATAATTCATTTTTAAAAGTAATGTTGCTAGTGGCAGAATCTAATTTTTCGAACAAACGATCTTGTTTTTTCGAACAACTCAAAATAAGCAATGCAACTAATCCTAAACTATAAAACTTATTCATTGCTCTTAAATATTTTTGGGGCATTATCATTTGTAACTGTAAGTATTGAAACTCCTTTATTTTTATTCTTTAAAGCCTGAATGTGCTTGATTTCTCCTTTCAAAAAGAAACCCGATTGGTTATAAGGCAACCAAGAATAAGAACTCGATTTACTTCCCAAAAGTACACTTCCACAATTGGCATCCATTCTTCCGAACTGAGGTTTGAATTCATATTGATTTCCTCCAAGAACTAGATCTGGAATTCCATCTTTGTTTACATCGGTTACACAAATAGTATTTACACATGAAAACTGAACTTCTTTTGGAAGTGCCTTAACCTGAAAATTGCCATTGCCTTTATTGATAGCAATTACACTCTGCTGAATTGTTGCAGTTTTCTGAATGGAATTATCAACTACGTCTTGAGCGAATATTTCTTGAAATGATTTTTTTGAATAGTCAGCATAACTCAAATTTTTCTTTTTTATGGAAGGAATTTGGCCTGCTAATTCTTTTTTCAAATGCAAAGGCATATCTTTTCCATCGATAGAGCGCGTGGTAATTTGTTCAATGGTTCCGTTATTATCAAAATCATTGACAAACATTCTCATTGGATTTTTCTCGGAAGCTTTATATGAAGTATTGGTTCCTTTGTTTCCTAAAACTAGATCTTTCTTGCCGTCATTATTTAGATCAACGCAACTTACTGCGTTCCAAAAACCACTTAAATTGGCAAGATTAGATTTAAAATCAACCAAACGACGACCCGTATTTTTGAATATTCGAGGAGCCATCCAATCACCCACCACAATTAAATCTTTCTTTCCATCGTTGTCAATATCTTCCCAAACGGCATCGGTGATCATTCCCACTTCATTCAGTTTGAATGCTTTTTTATCTGTAGCGTTGGTAAAATTTCCTTTTCCATCATTTTCCAGAAATAATTGTTTTGGATCGATTCCATATACTCCAGGCACACTTCTACTTCCCACAAAAACATCCATATCACCATCATTGTCATAATCATAGGAAGCAATTACAGAAACGTTATTATTGGTGGTTGGAATACTGGTTTTGCTTTTAGTAAAAATGCCTTTCCCGTTATTCAAATACAGACGATTTTTATAATTTCCCTGATCTGCTTTTTCGTTCCCGCCTGAGCCTACCATTAAATCAAGATCTCCATCATTATCGGCATCAAAAAAACTGGCGGCGGTATCTTCATAATTGGCATCGGCAATCAAATCCGTTTGTTTAGTGATTGTAAAAGTATCGTTACCTTTACTTAAATAAATATTTCCAGACATTCCTTTGGCTCCGCCAATAAAAACATCATCATTCCCATCACCGTTAATATCGGCAACAGCAAGTGAAGGTCCTTCTTGAGAAAGCATTTTGGAAATCAACCCTTCGTAATCAAAATCAATATAATCATTCTCTTTGTGCGCCAAAAATGAGCTTGGTTTTTCAGAAAATAAAGGTTTTACATTCGGTTTTTTGAAAGTATAATTTAAAGTCGCGTCTGCGATATTCAAATTAACAGTCGAATTATTAGCCACTTTTTTAATGGTTTGGTATTTCCCGTTTGGCCATATTACTTGGAGAGAATCAATTTTTTTGGTTCCAATTCCAAAAGTCATTACATAATCTATAGAAGACTGAAAACCTCTGGAAGGAATTAATTCTTGTCTCAGGATTTCTTTGCCAGAAAACAATTCGACTACACTACCAATGGCAAATTTATTCTGGTTTTCACCCTTCAGTTTTACTTTTACAAAATGATTGTCTTTCTTTTTCTCCGAATTATTTTGAAAAACAAAAGCCTCTTGATTAACATTATTTACGATTAAATCAAGATCACCATCATTGTCCAAATCACCATAAGCTGCTCCATTTGAAAAACTAGGAGTATCTAATCCCCAGTTAGTAATTTCATTGGTAAAGGTTAGATCTTTATTATTTTTGAAAGCGTAGTTTGGTATTGGAGTACTTGGCATTTTACCAATGATATTTTCCATTTGTTCTTTCTTGCCTGTAACCGCCATTCTTTGAATTATTCCGTTGGCAAAAAAGTCCATAAAATCCTGATTGGTCAAATCATTATTAATTCCATTACACACATAAATATCTTTATACCCATCATTATCCATATCAAATATTAAAGCTCCCCAACTCCAATCTGTCTTGGCAACTCCAGCATAATTTGCGATTTCAAGAAATTGATTGTTTCCGTTATTCAACTGCAAAGTATTTTGCATAAATTGATAGAAAAAATCCATATTTAATTTTCTTCTAAACAAATCATAGTTATCAAAACTCGTTGTGGTTTTCAAACGCTCATCACCTTCCGGCAACATATCGGTAACAAAAATATCTGGCTTTCCATCATTATTTATATCTGCCATATCAGCCCCCATTGAAGACTGACTTGTATGTGATGCCCAACCTTGAATTTGTTCACTAAAAGTTCCGTTTTTATTATTGATATACAAATAATCGCGTTCGTAAAAGTCATTTGAAATGTAAATATCCGGATACAAATCTCCATTAACATCGCCAACAGTTACACCAAGTCCAAAACCAATAAGGCTTCCATAAATACCCGCAGCTTCACTTACATCTACAAATTTTCCATTATCATTACGCATCAATTTATCGCCTCCTCCTTTTAGAATGTCACTAACCGCCCAATCTTTGTCTCTCAATTCTCTTTTGTTAGAATAATTAAGACTGCTTACAGGAATAAAACTATTATTTAAAATATAAACATCTAAGTCACCATCCTTATCATAATCAAAAAAAGCGGCATGAGTCGTAATACCAGTATCGGCAAGATTGTACTCAGCTGCTTTTTCAGTAAAAGTCAGGTTTCCGTTATTGATAAATAATTCGCTCTTTCTTTTGGCATCAATGCCATTTCCAGCATTACAGACAAAAATATCCAATAATCCATCTCCATTGATATCGATCATTTCTACACCAGTAGACCATGATTTAGAAATCACAATTCCAGAAGATTTAGAAATATCTTCAAACTTGAAATTGCCTTTATTTAGATACAATTTATTCTCTCCTAGATTCGAAGTAAAAAAAACATCCGATAAGCCATCGTTATTGATATCTCCAATAGCAACACCACCACCATTGTAAAAATTTCGGTATTTGAAAATATTCATGTTTTTTCCGTTCTTAACTTCATTAATAAAATTAATTCCGGTTTTGGAAGATTCTAGTTTCGTAAATAAACTGTTTTCATTAGTGCTATTTTCTTTGGAACAATTAGAAAAAAAAACAATAAAAAGAGAAAATAGGACAACTCGATTGCACATAATAAAGGTAGAATTTGGTTAGGGAATTGGCTCTGTTATTACGGTGTAAAATATAAAATAATTAGTAATAAAAAAGCAAAAAATATAAAAAATTAAATAAATAAAGAGGGTAATAAATTACCCTCTTTATAACTAACTCAAAACAAAATGAAGTAAACAATTTCTTAGTATCCAGGATTTTGCGTTACATTAGGATTAAATAATGCATCTGCTGGTATAGGATATAAAGCATACTTAGGATCAGAAGTTGTTGGTTTTAATTCTCTAGGAGCTAAAAACTTTCCGAAACGAATCATATCATTTCTTCTCCATCCTTCATACCATAATTCTTTTCCTCTTTCTAGATAAATACCGTCCAAAGTTGCTGGAGTAGAACCCGCAGGTAATTTAGCTCTTACATCAATTTGATCAAGAATTGTTTTTGCTACGGCTGCTCCTCCTGTACCACCTCTTAAGGCAGCTTCAGCTTTCATTAACAAAGCATCAGAATAACGCATTAATACATAATCATTTTCTGGATTTCCTAAATTGGCAGCATCTGGTTCGTATTTTTGAGTACGAATCCCTGCTGTTTCCAAAGTTTTTCCACTAGTAATCATAGTTAGCTCTTTAGTATAGAATAATGGATTACCATTTCTGTCTTTCAAAGCGATAACTCCTCCGGGTTTATACATTTGTCCATATTGGAACCCAATTGGATTACCAAAATTAGCTATGATTGAAGGCGAAGTATGTTGTCTACGATCATCTGCAGCATCAAATCTATTATAATATTCGGCTACGGTTGCAAAACCATTCCATCCATCAGGAGTTTGATTGTAGTGCATTCCCATTCTCCATCTTGATTGTATTCCTCCACCAGACCCTAGCACATTTTTAGAAGAAAAAATAATCTCGTTTGAAGTGTTATTTGTTGGTGCAAAATTGCTCCAATACTCAGGAGCCAATGAACTTGAAATAGCATCTACATTTGAAATCACTTTATTCATATCAGCAGCATCAAATGTATAAGGACCTGCTGCATTATCAGCATTAAATACTCCTTTATTCAAATACAATTTAGCTAACAGCAAGTGAGCAGCATCTGCATTAGCAATACTAGCATCATTAGCAACACGAGCAGGTAATTTACCAACTATTGCCTCCAATTCACTTATTACAAAAGCTGTAGCTTCTTTTCTAGTCCAAAATTTAGGATTATCTGTAATATCAGAGCCTTCTTCTCTGTAAGGTGCTTGCCCAAACAAATCAATAATATTATAGTAATAAAACGCTCTTAAAAAACGAGCTTGATCTTTTTGAGAATCAGTAGCTGGGTTATAAATAACCAAGTTACAGTTATACACATTAGTTAGCAAGGCATTCCAAGCATTTCTAATCTCTACGTTATCAGATCCCCAAGTATGCACGTGGAATTGTCTCCATTTTGCATTGTCATCCCAGTCACCACCTCTAGTAGGACCAACTAATCCATCACCGGACATCTCATCCAAAGTAAACATTTTGTCTTGGTCTTGAAAACCTCTTAAACCTTCATAAGCAGATTGCAAGAAAGAAGCAGTATTTACAGTTCCAGAACCACTGTTATTTACTACAAATCCGTCTAAAACTTCTTCATCTAAATTTGTACAACTAACGCCTAAAGCTACAGTACTTACAAAAAAGATGCTTTTAATTATATTTATTCTTTTCATTTTTTTCTAAATTAAAATGTTACATTAAGTCCTACAGAAAAACTCTTGTCTTTTGGATATGATAAATAATCCATACCTGCAGAAGGAACTCCGTTAAGGGCTTTATTAGTATCCACCTCTGGGTCAAATCCAGAATAACTTGTGATTACAAACAAGTTTTCACCACTTACAAACAAACGAGCTGAACTTAATTTTATTTTATCCATAAACGCTCCTTTGAAAGTATAACCAACAGTTAAATTTCCTAATCTCAAGAAATCTCCACTTTCTAAGTATTTAGTTGAAGGTGAGTTTGGATCACTTCCATTTTGTGGAGAACTACCAACTTCTGGAGTAACGTTTCTACCCCCGTACAATGCACTTTTGAAAAAGTAAGCATTGGCAGTATTATTATACAAATAATGACCAAAAGCACCATAGAAAGAAACTCCAGCATCTAAATTTTTGTATTTAAAACTAGTATTAAATCCAAGATTAATTTTTGGCAAAGGTTGTTTGTCCAATAATTTTTTATCCGCATTACCTAAACCAGTATCTGATCCATCAGCTGCTGCGTAAATTGAATTACCAGTAGCATCGTACCCTTTAAAATCATACAAAAAGTAAGTATATAAGGGATATCCGTCTTTTATAATCTCAGCATTAGCACCTGACAAACCTTGTCCATTGATACCACCTGCCAGTAAAGAAACTGAACCAAAATTAGTCATTTTATTTTTCAAGAAAGCAGCGTTTATTCCAAAATCCCAAGACATATCATCTTTGTCAATAATTTTGTAGTTCAAAGCAACTTCAATACCATCATTGATTAAATTTCCAGGTAAATTAACACTTCTATTAGATCCTGGCCCTGGTTGCGCAGTAGCTTGTGGTACTGGCGCAATCAAATCTTGAGTATCTCTTTTGTAATAATCCAATGATCCTGACAAACGATTATTTAAAAATGCAAAATCAAGACCTACCCCATATGAAGTGGTAGTTTCCCAACGTAATTCGCTATTTGCACCCGAAACTGTTTGTGGGGAACCACCATTTCCATAATTGGCTTTATTAAGAGCTGAATTCACAGGAAACTCTTGATTTCCAGTAATACCCCAGTTACCTCTTACTTTGATATCATTCAAAGCCCCATCATTACTATTGATGATTTTATAAGCCGCTCCAACTGCTGGGAAATAACCCCATTTGTTATCAGCTCCTAATTTTGTAGATCCATCAGCACGTATTGAACCATTAATAATTAAATTTTTATACAATGTAACTTCTGCCTTAGCAAAATAAGACTGTAATTCAATTCTATTTTTGAATGAAGTAGTTCTAAATTCTTGAGCAATACCTCCTTGAATATTATCAACAAGTAATGTTTGTTCTGGCACATAACCAACTCCTCTTGCATTAGAACCTTCTGTATCATAAGAGTAGTAAGAAAAACCAGCTAATGCATTAAGAGATACATTATCACTGAAATTATTATCATAAGTCAATGTGTGCTCTATTGTTTTATTAAATTTACTTATTCCTGATATTTCTGCAAAACCTCTTTTTGCAATACCTCCGTTAGCAGGATCATTTTTAATTAAATCCTGGCTGTTTATTTTCATTGTTGGTAATAACTGTCTTTTTCTAACTGAATTAGATGATTCAACACCAAATAAAAATTTATATTTAAAATGAGAACCTAATTTCAAAGTTGCTGCAACACTTCCAAGTACTTTGTTTGTTTGCGTATGGTCATCATACGCATTTAACAATTGAACCGGATTCAAATAATCTTCCGCAACAAATGTATAACTACCATCTGGTTGGTATATCGGTAAAGTAGGATTCCAATACAAAGCAGTTCCAATTAAGTTTCCAATATATCCAGCATCATTACTTATCAAAGTTGTTTGATCTTTAAGTCCTGCATATAAAATATTCGTATCTATTTTAAGTACTCCACCAAAAAAGTCATTTGTATTGTTAAATGAAGCAGTATATTTATCGATCCCCGTATTTTTTACGATTCCATCTGTAGAACTTGCACCCAATGAAAGTCTTGTATTAGAGCTATCTGACCCACTGCTTATGGATACATCATTATTAGAAGTAAATCCACTTCTTAAAATAGCATCTTCCCAGTTGTAAGATCTAGATCCTTTGTCTGGCCCTCCAGCGGCTACAAACTCGTCTCCGTTTAACAATCTAAAATCTCCTGACATTGTACTAAATCTCATAGAAGAATTAAATGTTAATGTAGGAACTTTTGTTTTTCCTTTTTTGGTTGTAATCACAATAACTCCATTTGCTCCACGAGACCCGTAAATTGCAGTTGAAGAAGCATCTTTCAAAACAGAAATACTTTCGATATCATTTTGATTGATAAAGTTTAAAGGGTTTCTTGCAGAAGAAGATCCCAATCCTGCCACATCAGAACCTCCTGACGAAACATCTCCACCGTCTAATGGAACACCATCTACAACATATAATGGATTATTTCCAGAACGAATAGATGAGTTTCCTCTAATTCTAACCGAAACACCAGCTCCTGGTTCACCACTAGTTTGTGTCACCTGTACCCCTGACACTTTTCCTCTCAATAATTCTGATGGAGAAGTTGCTGAAATATTGTCAAATTGTTTTGAACTTAACATGTCTACAGCACCAGTTGCATCTTTCTTTTTTACAGAGCCATAACCTACAACAATAACTTCATTCAATTGGCTCTGATCTTGTGCCATTTTTACATTTATAGTGCTTTTACCCCCAACACTTACTTCCTGAGTTTTAAGTCCAATGTAAGTAAAGACTAAGACTGCGTCTGAACCCACATTCTTAATTGTAAATCTTCCATCAAAATCAGTTTGTGTCTCCGTTTTTGTTCCTTTCACTAATATCGAAACCCCAGGGAGTGGGCCACTCGCATCAGTCACCAATCCTGATATATCTTGCGAATATATCAAGCTAGTACATAGCATGGTTATGAAAACCATTAAGCCTTTTTGTAGACTATTTTTCATACGTAATAAATAAGTTAGTTAATAATTTGGTTATTTGTTTAAAATATAAAGTCAAACATAGTTATTTTATTAAGAAAATTTTAAGAAAACCAAAACTATAACGTTGTAGTAAGACCGAAAACGTTTTCGATTTCGAAAATTGAGTGTTAAAATTTTAAGAAATAAAAATATATAATGGAATAAAAAAGTGTAAAAAAAACACATTTAATTATTTTTAAGCATTTTAATTGAAAAATTCAAAATAAAAAGAAAAATTAAATAATTTTAATCCTATTTTACTTATAATAAAGATAGGCACTCAAATTGATTTGATAGCAAAAATCACAAACAACTAACCTACAGCTAATTAATAAAATAATTCCAATTTTTGAGCATAAAAAAACCACAAACCTTAAAGTTGAATTTTCTTTAAAAAATTCAACTTTAAGGTTTGTGGTAATAAAAAAATATTATTTTATTGTAATTATACTATTGTCAGGACCAATTCCTTTTATCGTTAAAGATTTCCATTGTTTAGGCAAAAGCCCTTTATTGTACTTCAATCCTTTATCCGTTTGCTCCACACCTCCAAAACCATAAATAACCGCCTGAAGCATTGCGCCCGCACCAGTTGCAAAATAAGGATTATTACTATTAGCCGATTCCGAAAACACTCCAAATGGCGGACGACTATTAGGCAAATACGATTTTACAAAATAAGCATACGCTTTGTCCTTGTCGCCTAATCTAGCATACAAAACAGATAATACTCCCGAAGCCATAGCGGGTCCATCTTTTTTATCAATTTTTTCAGTGTAATACTCTAAGTCTTTTTCGATTTGTTTTCTATCTGTGATAACATGTAGTGGATATGCCAATAAATTCACATCAGCTTGTTTGATCATTTGCCCTTTGTATCCTTTGTAGTTTTGGGTAATTCCATTTTCAGAATGAATAATTAATTTATTCGAAACATCCAGCCACATTGGATTTATAGGCTCATTCAAAATGGTTGCCGCCTTAATTGTGTTTTTCAAAGCTTCTATAGTCGAAGCATTAGTAAATGCATTATCATCTACATGCTGTGCATACTCGTCAGCTCCAACGACATTTAGAATAGAATAACTACCATCTCCATTTTTGATTACGCGACTTACCCAAAAATCGGCGGTTTCCTTAAGCACTTTGTAGTTTTCTTTTAGCCAAGTTTTATCTTGAGTGTATGAGTAATAATTCCAAAAAGCAATAGCCACATCAGCAGTAATATGTTGCTCAAAAATTCCTGTCAAAGCCCAAGTTGGTGTGGCTTCTTCGCCTGTATCATCCGACTCCCAAGGATACATTGCACCTTTGTACCCATAAATAGTGGCTTTTTGTTTGGCTTTTTCCAAGCGATCGAAACGATAGTCCAAACATGATTTGGCCATATCCGGTTGTAATGCCAAAAGTGTCGGATACATCCAAAGTTCACTATCCCAAAAAATATGCCCATTATATCCTTGTGAAGACAATCCCATAGGAGCAATACTTTCTCTGGTTTCAGGACGGTTGTAGGAATACAAATTAAATAATGCAAAACGAACACGCTGTTGCGCATCCAAATCCCCTTCTATTTGAATATCCCCTGTATTCCACAATTCGGCCCAGGCCTGTTTATGACGATTCAGTAAATTATCAATTCCCTGTTGCAAGGCATAAATAGGTTGTCTTTCGGATTCATTCAATGGATCATTAAAATCCTTGGAAGTGCAGATTCCTCCTGCAATTGCAAATCTATATTGCTTTCCTTTCAGTAACTTTTTCGAAAAGCCTACTTCGTTTCCTGTTTGCTTCAAGACTTCAGTTTCGCCATCAAACAAAAAAGTCGTGGCAGCCGAAACTGTATATTTACCAGTCAATGTTTTTGCAGTTGTCCCAAAAACAGGCATCAAATACTGATTGTCTTTTAACACTCGATACTGACTTTCTGCTTCCTTTAGTTCATCAGGTACCGTCATGTAATTATTAGCCACAATTTCAATGTCTTTTTTGGGAATAATAGTAACAATCGCCATAGCCGAATAAGGCACAGCTCTATTTGCAAAAATTGTATAATTGATAGTAGCAAAATCTTTAAACGAAAATGAAGTGGTGCTTGTTCCTTCTTTCATATTGACAATCTGGCTCCAATTGGAAATATTATCTGATTTGACTTCCTGTGCATCAATACTCAAATGGAGATTCAAAAACTCTATACCGCGCACTATTCTACTGATTCCGTTTTCAGGACTGCTATCATAAACACCATTCAGAATAATTTCCTTGGTTTTTAGAGGGGTATCATCAGTTACAATACCAATTTTACCATTGGCCATAGCCACCCCAAAATAATTTTCTCTAGAATTAGCATACAAATGCCACTCATCGGATTTTTCCTGACCAAACATCGCTGATCCAACCATGAGTATGAAAAACAACCCTTTTACTTTTGAAATCATATATTTTCTTTTTTTTTAGTTATTCAAACTTAAAACATTTATTCTGTAACTCATTGAAATTTAAATCGAAAACGTTTTCGAGGTCCCGAAAACGTTTTCGATTTTTATAATTAGAAATAACTAAAAAAGGAATCCTAAATTTATAATTCCATTTTTTTTTAACTTAAATACAAAAAACAATGCAATTGAAAATCCATCGGATATTATTCGCTTTGTCATTCAATCTACTTGCATTGCTTTTTTCCTGCAAAAAAAAAGAAAATACCAACACAATAACTATTGCTACGACGGAAGCAATTGCAACAGATTCTAATTTGTTTTACAAAGAACCCTTTCGTCCACAATTTCATTTTTCCCCCGAACAAAAATGGATGAATGATCCAAACGGTTTGGTATTTTACAAAGGAACCTATCATTTGTTTTACCAATATTTCCCAGGTGATATTGTTTGGGGACCAATGCATTGGGGACACGCCACCAGTAAAGATTTAATTCATTGGAAACATCATAAAATCGCCTTATTTCCAGATAAATTAGGCCTTATTTTTTCTGGAAGCGCCGTTGTTGACATCAATAACACTTCAGGACTAGGCTCTGTTGAAAATCCACCAATGATTGCCATTTTTACTTATCATAATATGGAAATCGAAAAGGCTGGAAAAATAAATACGCAATCCCAAGGTTTGGCCTACAGCTTAGACGAAGGAGAAACTTGGACTAAATACAAAGGAAATCCGATTATTGGAAACAAGAGTCTGAAAGATTTCAGGGACCCAAAAGTATTTTGGAATCGAGAAACAAAACTTTGGAATTTAACACTCGTTGCAGGTGATCATGCTCAATTTTATAGTTCAAAAAATTTAATTGATTGGACTTACATGAGTCAATTTGGCAAAAACAGTGGCGCTCACGGCGGTGTTTGGGAATGTCCCGACTTGTTCAAACTAAAGGTTGAAAATTCTACAGCAGAAAAATGGGTTTTACTCATCAGTATCAATCCTGGGGCTCCAAATGGAGGTTCCGGAACACAATATTTCATAGGCGATTATGATGGAAAAAGTTTTAAAACCAATCAAAAAGACATTAAGTGGATTGATTACGGAACGGACAATTACGCTGGTGTGACGTATAATAATGCTCCAAATAATGAACGCATTTTTATTGGCTGGATGAGTAATTGGTTGTATGCCAGAAATACTCCAACAAAAAATTGGAGAAGTGCCATGACCTTGCCCAGAAAACTTTCGTTAGAAAAAATAGGTACTAATTATATTCTTAAAAACTGTCCAATCCAACAATTGAAAACAATTATAATCCCTGAATATTCAGAAGAATTATTGAACATTCAAGCAAATAAAAAAATAGCTTTTGAGTACAATCATCTTAATCAATCTCAAATTGATTTTAAAGCTTTAGCCAAAAATTTAAAATTGACGTTTTCAAATGAAGTCAATGACTCATTAGTTCTTATTTATGATCGTAAAATGAATTCCTTTTCAATAGACAGAACCCATTCTGGATTAGTCAATTTTGAAGCCGATTTTGGAAAATCAATTCACAAAACCGAAACACCAAATCTAACAACAACAACTTTAGATTATCAAATTATTTTGGATTGGTCCTCTATAGAAATTTTCTTAAATGACGGAGTTTATGCCTTTACGGAACAAATTTTCCCAAACAAGCCTTATACTAAATTAAGCATACAATCTGATGAAAATCAAGAAATCAAGAACCTGAGTATTGCTAAAATAAAAGGCATTTGGGATACAAACACTTTATTGAAAACCACTAAAAAATAAAAAATGAATAACGTACAAAAATGGTCCATAACGGTAGCGGTCGCTGGGTTTCTATTTGGTTTTGACACTGTAGTAATATCAGGAGCCAACTTACCCATCAAGGAATTATGGCACACAACTCCCCTATTCCATGGATTATTCATTATGTCCATGGCATTATGGGGAACCGTTTTGGGAGCATTGTTTGGTGCGATTCCCTGTGACAAATGGGGAAGAAAAAAAACCTTGTTATGGATTGGAATCCTGTTTTTAGTATCAGCTTTAGGATCGGCTTTAGCTCCCAATCCGTATGTTTTTTCTTTTTTTAGATTTATAGGAGGAATCGGAGTTGGAGCTTCTTCGGTAGCCGCGCCTATTTATATCTCCGAAATTTCAAGTGCCAAAAACAGAGGAAAACTAGTTGCTCTTTTTCAATTCAATATTGTGTTTGGAATCCTGATTGCCTTTTTTTCCAATTATTTATTTGAAGGTTTTGGAGGTGCAAATGACTGGCGATGGATGATTGGGATTGTCGCTTTACCAGCATTAATCTATAGTGTCATCGTTTTTCAAATTCCAGATAGTCCCCGTTGGTTGATACTAAACAAGAAAGATGACGCTACAGGATTGAAAGTCCTTGAAATGATTTATGCTAAAGAAGAAGCTTTGGAAAATTTTAATGAAATCAAAAAAGATGTGGTTGACTCCACCGAAAAAGAAAATTTATTTACCCAAAAATACAAATGGCCAATCGTCTTGGCTTTCTTAATTGCTTTTTTTAACCAACTGTCCGGAATTAATTTTATTTTATACTACGCACCGGAAATACTGGAAATGGCAGGATTAGGCTCGAAAGAATCTTTGATGAACTCGATACTAATTGGTATTGTCAATTTAATTTTTACCATTATTGGCATGCGATTAATTGACATTTTGGGTAGAAAATTATTAATGACAATTGGCAGTATTGGTTATATTTTGAGCTTATGCATAATTGCTTGGGCTTTCAAAGCTAATGCAGGACCTGTCATTTTATTAACATCCATTCTTGTTTTTATCGCTTCGCATGCAATTGGTCAAGGAGCTGTAATTTGGGTTTTTATATCCGAAATATTTCCAAATACCGTTCGTGCTCGCGGGCAATCTTTCGGCACCAGTATTCATTGGATTTTTGCTGCATTAATTACTTTACTTGGCCCAGTGGTTATTGATTTATTTCACGAAAATCCTTGGCCTATTTTTGCGTTTTTTGCTTTTATGATGGTATTGCAATTGGTATTCGTTTTGTTTATGATGCCCGAAACCAAAGGATTATCACTTGAAGAATTAGAACTAAAAATGATAACCGAATGAAAGCAACAAATCAAAAAATCAGTGTGGTATGTTTTGGAGAAGTCTTGTTTGACGTTTTTCCAACTCATAAAAAAATAGGAGGAGCTCCATTAAACGTGGCTATTCGACTGGCTTCATTGGGAATACAATCTCAAATAATAAGCCGAATAGGAAATGACGAAATAGGAAAAGAATTGCTAGAATATATTAAAGACCACAAGGTAAATTCGGATTCCATACAAGTTGATGAAAATCTAAAAACAGGCGAAGTCATTGTAGAATTAAACGAAAAAGGTTCCGCTTCGTACACCATTAATTATCCTGCTGCTTGGGATAAAATTATTGGCACACTAGAAGACGAAATTATTGTGAAAAAAGCTGACGCATTGGTTTTTGGCAGTTTAGTATGTAGAGATGCCATTTCGAAAAACACTTTATTTGAATTAATAAATTATGCAAAATACACTGTTTTTGATGTCAATTTACGAGCACCATTTTATACTAAAGAAGTACTCAATCATCTGATGCATGAAGCCGATTTTATAAAATTCAATGATGATGAAATTTATGAAATCAGTGATTATCTACAATCACCCTTTCATTCATTGGAACAAAACATTCTTTTTATGGCCGAACAAACCAACACCAAACATATTTGCGTGACCAAGGGTAATCATGGAGCCGTTTTGTATTATAACAATCAATTCTATTACAATAGTGGTTACAAAATAAAAGTGGCTGATACTGTTGGAGCTGGTGATTCCTTTTTGGCTGGCCTTTTAAGTAAATTATTAGCCAAAGAAGACCCGCAAAAAGCTATCGATTTTGCTTGCGCCATCGGGGCATTAGTAGCACAAAAAGAAGGAGCCAATCCTAAAATCAACGAGTCAACTATAGATTCTTTTATGAATCCAATAAAAAAATAAACAACAACTAAAATGAAAAAGAACATCACAATTTCGCTCGTATTAATTACACTAATTAATATCTTTTGCAATACTATGACAGCTCAAGAAAAAAAAGCTCCTATTGACAGAAAATGGTGGAAAGAAGCGGTCGTTTACCAGATTTACCCGCGCAGTTTCAAAGACTCTGATGGTGACGGCGTAGGCGATTTGAAAGGAATTATTTCCAAACTGGACTACTTAAAAAGTTTGGGTGTCGATATCATTTGGCTGAATCCAATTTACAGTTCTCCAAATGCAGATAACGGTTATGATATTTCCGATTATCAAAATATTATGAAAGAATTTGGCACAATGCAGGATTTTGATGCTTTGTTAAAAGGAATGCATGAACGAGGCATCAAATTAGTCATGGATTTAGTTGTAAATCACAGTAGTGACGAACACAAATGGTTCCAAGAAAGCCGTAAATCTCGTGACAATCCATACCGAGATTACTACCATTGGTGGCCGGCAGAAAAAGGAAAACCAGCGTTTCGCCCAGGAGCTTTTGAAGCCGATGGAAGTGGTTGGAGATATGACAAAACCACCGACTCTTATTACCTTCATTATTTCAATTTCAAACAACCCGATTTGAATTGGGAAAATCCAAAAGTAAGACAAGAAATCTACAGTATGATGCGTTGGTGGCTGGACAAAGGTATTGATGGATTTAGAATGGATGTGATTCCTTTTATTTCCAAAGATCCAAGTTTTCCAGTAATCACTCAAGCAGAATTAGACAAAAACTATCATGGCCGTTGGGACGTTTATATGGGAAGCGGGCCGCATTTACACGAATACCTTCAAGAAATGAATCGTGAAGTTTTGAGTAAATACGATTGCATGTCATTGGCCGAAGGTGCCGGAATGCTAACATCAACAGCGTTGAATTTTGTGGATGCCGACAGAAAAGAATTGAATATGGGTTACCATTTTGAAGGAACCAATTTAGGTTACGTTCCTGGCTATTTCAAAAAAGCAGGGCCATATTCTTTAGTCGATTTCAAAAAAATCTATTCAGACTGGGATGCCGTTTACCAAACCAAAGGTTGGGGAACCATCTATTTAGGCAATCACGATCAACCTAGAATGGCAACAAGATGGGGAAATGATTCTCCTGAATTTCATGATTATTCCTCTAAATTGCTGACTACCTTTTTACTATCAATGAGAGGAACTCCTTATTATTATAACGGAGATGAAATAGGAATGGTAAATGCCAAGTTTGACAAAATTGAAGATTATCGTGATATTGAAGTTTTTGCTGAATACGAAAAAGTAAAAAATGCAGGCGGCGATTTAAAACAATTCATTGAAGATCAAAAAACCGGTGGAGCCAGAGACAACGGAAGAACGCCTTTTCAATGGAATGCTTCCGCAAATGGTGGATTCACGACAGGAACTCCTTGGATAAAAGTAAATGACAATCACATTACTTTGAATGCTGAAGCGCAAGATAAAGACCCCAACTCGGTGTTGAATTATTTTAGAAAAATGGTCAAACTTCGTAAAAATAATCCTGTGCTGGTTTATGGAAAATATACACTTTTGGACAAAGACAATCCAAATGTATATGCCTACACCAGAGAATTGGATGGCAAGAAAGTATTGGTACTATTGAATTTTAGCGCTAAAAATGCTTCCGCAAATACTGGAATCAACATCTCGAAAGCCAAAGTTTTAATCAACAATTATGCAACGCCATCAAAAACGGGAGAACTTAGACCGTATGAAGCGATACTTTACCAACTTTAAAACTAAAGTAAACATGAAGTTAAATCACTTTTTATTTTTATACGTAGGTTTAATCTTAATCTCATCTGCTACTCTTACTGCTCAAAACAATAAGACGCTACTATTGAAAGACGTAGACACAAAATGGTGGAAAGAAGCTGTAGTGTATCAAATCTATCCACGCAGTTTTAAGGATAGTGACGGAGATGGCGTTGGTGATTTGAAAGGGATTATTTCCAAACTGGATTATGTAAAAAGTCTAGGAATTGATGCGGTTTGGCTCAATCCTATTTATGCCTCGCCAAACGACGATAACGGCTATGACATTAGTGATTACAGAGCCATTATGAAGGACTTTGGAACCATGCAAGATTTTGATCTTTTATTGAAAGAAATGCACAAACGTGGCATTAAACTCATAATGGATTTAGTGGTAAATCATAGCAGTGATGAACACGAATGGTTCAAACAATCCAGAAGTTCGAGAGACAATAAATACCGAGATTATTACCATTGGTGGCCAGCCGAAAAAGGAAAACCTCCTTATAGATGGAGCTTTTTCGATGTAAATAGTGATGCTTGGAAATACGATGCTCCAACCAATTCGTATTACCTTCATTATTTTTCACAAAAACAACCCGACCTCAACTGGGAGAATCCAAAAGTCCGAGAAGACATTTATGATATGATGCGTTGGTGGCTGGATAAAGGCATCGATGGATTTAGAATGGATGCTTTTCAGTTTGCTGCCAAAGACACTACTTGGCCAGAACTACCAAAAGGATATGAAAAAGACATTATAAAATACTACGGAGTAGGACCCCATTTACATGATTATTTGCAAGAAATGAATAAAGAAGTTTTTAGCAAATACGATATTATGACCGTTGCCGAAGGTGCTGGAAGTTCTCCCGACGACGCCATGCTTTTTGTTGATCCTGCTCGAAAAGAATTAAATATGGCCTATCATTTTGAAAGTGTAGATATTGGAAAACATTTAAGTGATTTTGGGCTGGTCAAATACAAAGCTATTTTTTCTCGATACGACCAAGAATTTAAAGACAAAGGTTGGTTGGCAATTTTTCTTGCCAATCATGATCAACCGAGAATGGTGAGTAAATTTGGCAATGATTCACCCGAATTTAGAGCAATTTCATCCAAAATGCTTTCCACTTTTTTAATGACAATGAGAGGAACTCCCTATTATTATTACGGTGATGAGTTAGGAATGGACAATATACGTTTCGATAATATTGACGATTACCACGACCTTGACACCCGCAATAAATATATTGCATTAAAAAATAAAGGCGGTGATTTGAAGGCTTTTTTAGAAGAGCAAAAACAAACATCCAGAGAAAACGGAAGAACTCCTTTTCAATGGGATTCGAAACAAAATGCAGGTTTTACAACTGGAACACCTTGGCTTAAAGTCAATCCAAATTATACTATCGTAAATGCTGCCCAACAAGAAAAGGATCCTAATTCGACATTGAATTATTTTAAAAAATTAGTTCAATTACGTAAAAAGGAACCCACCTTGATTTATGGTAAATTTGAATTGGTAGACGAAAACAATCTTGCTATCTTTGGTTATACTAGAGAATTAAATGGCGAAAAATTGCTAATCCTTTTGAATTTCACTTCTAAAAATGCTTCTGCAAAAACAGGAATCAATCTCAAGACAGCTAAAGTGTTAATGAACAATTATTCTACTCCATCAACATCTAAAGAATTGCGACCTTATGAAGCCATAATTTATCAGTTGTAAATCAAATAATTATTAAATCCATTTATTTTGAACACCCCATCAAACCCAGACAAACAAACCACTATAGTTTCAAAAATAGATAAAAAATGGTGGAAAGAAGCCATTATTTATCAAATATATCCTCGCAGTTTCAAAGATAGTAACGGTGATGGAATTGGTGATTTAGAGGGAATTATTTCCAAATTGAATTACCTCAAAAGTTTAGGAATTGATGCTATTTGGATTAATCCCATTTATGAATCTCCCAACGATGACAATGGATATGATGTGAGTGATTATTGCTCAATTCTAGCCGATTTTGGCACTATGGAAGATTTTGATTTACTGATGAAAGGGCTACAAGAACGTGGAATCAAACTCATCATGGATTTGGTATTCAATCACAGTAGCGATGAACATTTTTGGTTTCAGGAAAGCAGAAAATCTAGAGACAATCCTTATCGCGATTATTATTACTGGTGGCCAGCCGAAAAAGGAATTCCTCCCTATCGATGGAGTTGGTTTGACGTAAACAGCAATGCCTGGAAATATGACGAAACTACTGATGCTTATTACTTGCATTACTTTTCACAAAAGCAACCTGATCTCAACTGGAACAATCCAAAAGTACGTCAGGAACTATATCAAGTAATGCGTTTTTGGCTAGACAAAGGCATTGATGGGTTTCGAATGGATGCGTTTCAGTTTATTTCGAAGGATGATTCTTTCCCAGAATTGCCATCTGAGATTTTGGGTAATATCCCCGAAATTATGAAATTTTATGGAAGAGAACCACACTTACACGAATACATTCAGGAAATGAATCGCGAAGTTTTGAGTCAATACGAAGTTATGACGGTATCCGAAGGCGCGGGTGCTTCTCCCGAAGAAGCGATGCTTTTTGTAGATCCAGACCGAAATGAACTGAGTATGGCCTATCATCTGGAAGGCGTTGAAATTGGCAAACACTTGGACGAATATGGGTTTGTAAACTACAAAAAATTATATTCCAGATGGGATGAAGGGTTCAAAGACAAAGGATGGCTTTCTATCTTCTTGGCTAATCATGACCAACCCAGAATGGTGAGTAAATTTGGAAATGACACTCCCGAATTTAGAGAAATGTGTTCCAAAATGCTTTCCACATTTGTCATTACGATGAGAGGGACGCCTTATTATTTTCAAGGAGATGAGTTAGGAATGATCAATATTCGCTTTGACAACATTGATGACTATAATGATATTGACACGAAAAACAAATACATCGCTTTACAAAACGAAAACGGAGATTTGAAGGCTTTCCTTGAAGAACAAAAACAAGCTTCACGAGAAAATTCAAGAACACCGATGCAATGGGACAGATCAAAAAATGCAGGTTTTTCAGATGGCAAACCTTGGCTAAAAGTAAATCCTAATTATAAAACGATTAATGCCGAAGTTCAAGAAAAAGATCCAGATTCAACTTTAAACTATTTTAGAAAACTTGTTCAATTACGCAAACAAGAACCTGCTTTGGTTTATGGAAGCTATACTTTATTAGACGAAAACAACTCGAAAGTTTATATTTATTTAAGAGCATATGAAGCTGAAAAAATAATTATTCTACTTAATTTTTCATCAGAAAATGCAAAGTATAATTGTGGCTATAATCTAGAAAAATCAACCATATTACTTAACAATTATTCAACTTCAAACAAAACAAATGAATTGAGACCTTTTGAGGCACTTGTTTTGGCACTAAATGAGTCTTAATTATAAATTTTAAGCATAAACATTAAAAATCAATTTGCGAAAATGCAATCAAACAAACCAAAAAAACACATTTAAAAACAAATAACAAAATAAATTAACTTATTTTTTAACATATTAAAAATTATTTCTTAATTTTTTATTTTAATTAACAACAATCAATATTAATTGTTATTTTTGGAACAAATGAAAAAAATAGCCTACATATTACTATTCACAACACTAATTGTAACATTGTTTTACAATGCATTGGGATATCGTATGCTTTTTGCTTTTGACCAAGAGCAGGAATGGGTAACTGCTATGAAAAAAATTCCAGACCCTGAATTTAAGGTAATTCGCCTAAACGCTTCATTATACACTTTTGCAGATGATACGGAATTAGAATATGTAAATGAAAATATTTCAATCAACAATAAGAGTTACCATATTTTCAAAAAACAAATCAAGGACAATATTCTTAATTTGTATTATCTACCTAATGTTAATTCTTCCTTATCAACCCAAGAGATTGAAAACATAGTTGATATGCAACTTTTCAATTCTAGCAATGAAAATAAAGGAGCTTCAAAAAAAATCGTTAAGTCTTTTACGGTAGATTATTTTATACAATATCCAGAATCTATTACAATCAATAATACTACAGATTTCAAATCAATCCCTTTAATTTCTTTTTCAAATGAGAAATTGCATGCTGGATTTGTACCTTCATTTTACTCTCCGCCAGACTTAGTTTAGTTTTTCTTATTTATAGAAAAAAGGCAAAGACTACTTTTATTTGAGATTACCATTTATTCGTATTTATTATAAATCTTTTCATGATCAATCATCAATTGTGATGAATGAAATTATTCTGGATGGACATATTTAAAATATTCGATTAATTGGATTCAAACAATTTCCATTTTCGCATTTTAGGATTTAATTGTTAGCAAACTCAAATTTACGGTTCTCCCTTTTTTCTTTCCAACTTAAAAAATCAAAAAGCCTATCGATTGGAGCTAAAATTATTTTTAGTTCACACAAAACAGTTTTGTTCAAAACAAACCTGTTCCATAAATCACATAGGTCCAAAACTAAACAAGTAAAATCAAAATTTTGAAAAAATCAAACCCTACTATATATATTACATTTACCCTAATACTATCATTTTTCACGGCCTTTCAGTCTCAAAAAATCAATGCTCAAGGTTGTGTAGCTGTACGACAAATGGGAGGACTCAATATGACGTTGACCAACTCCTATAATTTAAACAAGGGTGATTTTCAAGTAGGTGGAAATTATCGTTATTTCCATTCTTGGAGACATTTTGTTGGCAAAGAAGAGCAACCACAAAGACAAACCACTGGAGGAGGACTGGACGAAAACGGAAACGAACGTGGTAATGCCGTTAACATCTATTCACATGCTTTTGATTTAAACATTTCTTACGGATTAACCGACCGCATTCAGTTGAACGCCACATTGCCTTACGTTAACAACGAACGTTCCCAAGTTTTAAAACAAAATCCAACAACCAAAAACTATCGCTATAGCGTATATGCTGATGGAATAGCAGACATTCGCTTGAGCGCTAATTTTTGGATATTTGATCCCTCAAAAATGCCAAAAGGAAATATCATGGTAGGTTTAGGAGTAAAACTAAACAATGGTAGCCATGACGAAATGGACAATGCACCACAAACCGACGGAAGCATACAAAATGTTGTAATGGACCAAGCAATCCAACCTGGAGACGGAGGAGTAGGTATTATATCAGAACTTCAACTTTTTAGAAAATTAACTGATCGCCTTTACGGTTTTGCCAATGGATATTACTTATTCAATCCAAAAGAATCTAACGGCACATTCAAATCAGCCCCAAAAGCAGGTCTAGAAGGATATGAAATATATGCCTGCCCTGATCAATATTTTGCTCGTGGTGGATTGATGGTTGCCGTAGACAAAAACCAGAATTTCAATGTTTCTTTAGCTGGTCGTATTGAAGGGATTCCAGCATATGATGCATTTGGCGGACAAGTTGCCTATCGTCGTCCTGGCTATGTCATAGCTGTCGAATATGGTTTTGCTTATACATTAGGCCATCATGGTTTTAGTTTATTCATTCCTTACAACATTGTAAAAAACCGTATTCAAAGTGCAGCAGATATTGCTACACAAGATTTAGCAAACTCTAAAATAACCGATCCTAGTAAATACGTTCACGTACAAGGCGACGCTGCTTTTGCCGATTATTCCTTTAATGTGGGATACTATTATCGATTTGGACTTGGAAAGAAAAAACACGTAACAGTTAATTTATAAGATTTAAAAAAGAATTAAAACATGAAGAAAATTTATTTAGGTTGCTTTTTACTAGGCACTTTTTTTGCAAATGCTCAAACAGAGATTGATGCGATTATGATGAGCAAAAACCGATTCTGCGTTGGTTCCGTTTACCAATACAGCAGTTGGGACAAGTATTGGGAAGGAACTAACAAAAGAGAAAATTTGAATTTGGGCACGGTTTCTACTCAATCCATTGGAGTAATGGGCAACTATGGAATTACGGACAAAATCAATGTTCTTTTTAATATCCCTTATGTAAAAACAAATGCTTCAGCCGGAACCATGAAAGGACAAGAAGGCATCCAAGACCTCTCTTTGACAGTGAAATACATGCCTTTTGAAAAGAAAATTAAAAATGCTACTTACTCTTTATACACTATTGGCAGCTACTCCACTCCGGTTTCCAACTATGCTGTTGATTATTTGCCATTAAGCCTAGGTTTAGGCAGTCAAGTAGCCACCTTTCGATTGATGGGAGACTATCAGCTAGGGAAATTTTTTGCCACTTTTTCAGGAGCTTATTTATTCAGAAGTAATGTCAATATTGAAAGAAACACTTATTTCACTGATGAGATGCACTACACTAATGAAGTGGATATGCCTAATGTAATCAACATAAATGGTAGAATTGGTTATCGTTCTGACCGATTAATTGCAGAAGCAATTATTGACAATTGGGTTACGCAATCTGGCGGATTTGATATAACACAAAACAACATGCCGTTTCCAAGCAACACCATGAATGCTTTACGATTGGGAACAAACATAAAATACACTTTAAAAAAGATTCCAGAACTCGCCTTTATTGGAGGAACTAATTATGTGATTGACGGCAGAAACGTAGGTCAATCAACTAGTTTTTACGGAGGTGCATTTTATGTAATCAATTTTAACAAAAAAGCGAAATAAGATGAAAAATAAAATTCAAATAACTCTTTCAAAAAGTCTCTTAATACTTTTAGTAGCATTCAACTATGCCTGCAACGATGACATTTCTGAACGTAACAATCAATTCCCTCAATTAAACCCAACAAACGCAGACGAGCTTGCTGGAACATGGAAACCTATACTATTAACCGCTCCCGATGAATTCCCATTAGATGCTCCTATAGCAACAACATTACCAGCCTACACTAGAGAAATAAACGAAATAAAAAGCTACCAAGCCAATATCACCAAAGAACAACAGGCCATCATTGACTATTGGAGTGCTGGCGGAGTCTTGCGTTGGAATGAAATCATGAGAACTCTGGTTGCCAAACACAATCGCCCACCTTTTCAAAATCCTGATGGAACCTACCCTATTCCTTCTGGCGCAAATCCTTTTGCAAATCCAGAATTTCCATTTTCAAATCCTCCATATTCTGCCAGGGCTTATGCTTATGTAAGTGCCGCACAATATGACGCAATGATTGCTGCTTGGCATTACAAAAAACTTTATAATAGACCAGCTCCATTTGTTGTAGATGCAACTTTACCTGTTTTAATTCCAAAAAGCAGTTTACCATCTTATCCTTGCGAAGATGCTGTTTTGGCAGGCGTTACTGTTGAATTATTAAAATTATTATTCCCAACCGAAATTGCTTTCATTCAAGAAAAAGCAGAAGAAGAAAAACTATACCGTATTATTAGTGGAGCCAATGTTCGCAGCGATGTCGATGCTGGAATAAGTTTAGGACGAAAAATAGCCGCCAAGTTTATCGCACGTGCTTCAACAGATGGGGCTGGGGCTGCTGTAGGAAATCAAGACTTATGGACTCTGCTCGAAACACAAACTGCGGCAACAGGTGAAACGCCTTGGAAATCATTAGAAATGCCAGCAAGACCTCCAATGTTACCTTTGTTTGGAAAAGTAAAATCTTTCTTGATGACTCCTGCTATGGTTGTAGCCAGTCGTCCAGTACCGCCTCCTTCCACAAAATCGGAACAATTTGCAAAAGAATTGGCAGAAATAAAAGCATTTAGCGAAGACAATTCTAAAAAACATCAAGAAATTGTTACTTTCTGGGCTGATGGTGTTGGTACTTACACTCCACCAGGACACTGGAATGCCATTGCTTCAGAAGCATTTGTAGAACAAAACTATAGTGAAGTAAGATGGGCTAGAAACATGGCTTTATTAAACATCTCCATGATGGATGCAGCTATAAGTTGCTGGGATGCTAAGTATTTTTATTTTAATCCAAGACCATGTCAAATGGATCCGTCCATAAAAACAACAACTGGCGTTCCAAATTTTCCGGCATATGTATCTGGACACTCTACTTTTAGTGGAGCAGCCTGTACTGTTTTGTCTCATATTTTACCAGCCAAAGCAGAAAATTTCAAGACTTTGGCCAAAGAAGCATCAGACTCTAGAATGTTTGGAGCCATTCATTACAGAAGTGATTGCGAAAAAGGTTTGATTCTTGGCGAAACAGTTGGTAACTTTGCAGTGGCAAGAGCCAAAACAGATGGAGCCGAATAATTTAATTTATCGAGCACAATATATTATTTAGTTACACAGTCTTAGATGGATAAAATTATGGGTCTTTAATTGACTGAACACTCTTAAAACCCTATTTTATTTAGTTAATAGTTTGGTTACTATGTTTAAAAACAAATTCTAAGGCTGGTAACTATTTAAATTACCTTCAAAAAAAAATGCTTTTACAGCAAGGAAGCACCTTTTTAGGGTAAGAACTTGCTTAAATTCCCACAAAAAACTAAAAGTTAGTGAAATAATTTTAATAGAAACTCAACATAATATTATATACTTTTTTTATTAATTGATTATTAACTATTTAAAAAAAAATCAATTTAATATTTTAAGTAAAGTTAATTTCAAACTGTTACTTGAAAAATGGAAATACAATAAATAAATTGTATGTTTGTTTTTCAAGTAACAGTTTTTTTTAATTAGATTTTTACATCTGGGTTTACTATTATGAAAAACGCAACACTCAAACAAATCGCTGATCAGCTAGGTATTTCCATCACTACTGTTTCAAAAGCGATTAAAAACTATCCCGATGTAAGCCCTGCTACAAAAAAAATGGTAGTTGACTTAGCTACTTCTCTAAACTACACCCCAAATAGCTTTGCCGTAAACCTTAGAACCAAAGAGTCCAAAACCATTGGAGTAATCATACCAACTGTGGATTATCATTTTTTCTCTAAAGTATTCCAAGGAGTATTGGAAGAAGCCGAGAAAAGAAATTATTTAGTTATCATTCTACGATCTAATGAAAAATTAGAATTAGAAAAAAAACAACTTGAATTACTATTAAGCAAAAGAGTCGATGGAATTATCATTTCACTATCCAATGAAACGGGTGAATTTGATCATATAAAAAACGTACTTGCACAAAATATCCCTTTAGTCCTTTTTGATAAAATTGCCAAATTAGTTAATTGTTCCAAAGTAACCATAAATGACAGAAAAGCGGCTTATGATGCAACCGCTTACTTAATTAAAAAAGGACGTAAAAAAATTGCGCATTTCCGTGGATCTTATATGCCTCAAAACTCAATTGATCGATTTTTAGGATACAAGAAAGCACTTGAAGATCACAATATTCCTTATGACCCATCTTTAGTTTATGTTTGTGACAACAATACCGACTTAGAAGACGGTTATGCAAATGCGATAAAAGCCATTGCTGAACACCCTTATTTAGATGGGATTTTTACTGTAACCGACATGGTTGCAGTTGGTGTTCTCAAGTACTTAAATGAGGTAGGTATTTCAATGCCAAAACAAATTGCCATTGTTGGTTTTTGTAATTCATTTGTCACCGAAGTAACCACTCCAAGACTGTCAACAGTTGACCAACCAGGATTTGAGATAGGCAGAGTTGCTGCATCGGTTTTGTTTGATGAAATCAATTCAAAAAAACGAAATGAGCCTATTGTTTTTCAATCTATAGAATTGGGAACATCTATTTTAGAAAGAGAATCCACTTAATTGGTTATTCGATTATAATTAATATATTGCCGAAGCATTTTAAACACCAAAACTTAATTTTAAACTTAGTTTAGCCTCTTTTAATTATGAAAGACATTACTCTTAAAGAAATAGCGACTACATTAGGAATTTCAATTACTACGGTTTCAAAAGCTTTAAAAAACTATCCAGATGTAAGTGCCAAAACCAAACAGGCGGTAATTGACCTTGCCCAAAATTTACATTACACCCCGAATAGTTTTGCCGTAAACTTACGAACGAAAGAATCCAAAACCATAGGTTTGATTATTCCAGAGGTAATGCACCATTTTTTTTCGAATGTAATTAACGCCATTATAGACGAGGCTGAAAAAAATGGTTATTTGGTTATCATCCTACAATCAAATGAATCTATTGATTTAGAAAGAAAACAAGTTGATTTATTAATTAACAAAAGGGTTGATGGTATCTTGATGTCTTTGTCCAATGAAAGTAATTATGATGATCACATCCAACAGATTATAAATAGAAAAATTCCTTTTGTAATGTTTGATAAGATAACCAAGTTGGCTTCTTGTTCTAAAGTCATTATAGATGATCAAAAAGCCGGTTTTAATGCTGTTCAACATTTAATAAATATCGGATGCAAAAAAATAGCACATATTCGTGGACCGCTTAATCCGCAAAATTCCATTGATCGTTTTATTGGATACAAAAAAGCATTAGAAAAAAACAACATTCCATACGATTCAAACCTTGTTTATACTTGTGACAAAGTATCTTTTCAAGAAGGTTACGATTTTACAGCACAAATAATAAAGGAACATCCTGATGTAGACGGTATCTTTATTATCACTGATTTAGCTGCTTCGGGTGTTATATCATATTGCAACGAAAACCAAATTAAAATACCCCATCAAATTGCTGTAATTGGTTTTAGCAATTGGTTCATGTCCCAAGTAATTTCACCAAAATTAAGTTCAGTTGACCAACCAAGTCATGAAATGGGAGTTGCGTCCTTTAATTTATTATTGGAAGAAATGAACGCCCATAGAGATGAACTACCTTTTACACCAAGAACCATAGAACTGGAAACCAATATTATTATACGAGAATCAACTACTCGCTAAGTATATCTAAAAAAGCTTATCTCTGAATTACTTCACAAAGAAGCTGATTTTCATAAATTCTTATTAACTATTCATGCATCGAAACAATGATGAATTCACTTCTTCTATTGGCTTGATGTTCTTCTTCGGTGCATTTCACTCCATCAGAACAATGATTTACTAACTGGGATTCCCCATAACCATTCCCTATTAATCTAACCGAATTGATACCGTTATTCACTAACCAATCCACTGTGGCTTTAGCTCTCTTATCTGATAATTTATCATTGTACTTAGCCGTTTGACGACTGTCTGTATGCGACCGAACTTCGATTTTCATCTCTGGATATTGTTGCATCACTGCTAATACTTTGGACAATTCATAGGCCGCATCTTTACGAATGGACGATTTATCCAAATCAAAATAAACAATCGGAATATTCAATGTTTTGGCTAAATCAGTCCCAACTCCTACTGGTTTGATGCGTCGTTCCAGCGCCACAGGAAGGTCTTTACTACCAGAGAACGTCTTTGTTGTAACAGGAACTTCATTAGTCTGATACTCCTCTTTCTCCCCTCTTACATAATAGGTTTTACTGCAATCCACAGGAAAGCTATAACGCCCTTGCCCATCCGTTTGAACCACTTGAAGAGGTTTGAAGTTAGCATCAAACAAACTCATCTGAGCATTAATCAAAATTTGGCCTGAATCCAAGTCGGTTACTAATCCTGAAAGCGTTTGTTCACAAGCCAGTTTTTTATTCTCCACAAATCGGTAAATATCATCGTATCCTTGGCCGCCTTCTCTATTTGAGGTAAAAAATCCATTTCTGTTTTTGCTGTTAATTAAAAAAGCGAAATCATCTTGCGTACTATTAATCGGTTCACCTACATTCTGTATATCATAAAAGCTATTATCTGTCCCTATTCGAGCCACAAAAACATCTAATCCGCCTAAACCTGGTCTTCCATCAGAGGCAAAATATAATTCGTTATCATTGGAGATAAAAGGAAAGGTTTCTCTACCTTCAGTATTGACTTCTGAACCAAGATTCTCAGGAACTCCATAAGTACCATCGCCATTTATTTTAACTCTAAACAAATCTGACTGCCCAAATGTTCCGGGCATATCCGAAGCAAAATACAACGTTTTTTCATCAACGCTCAACGTTGGGTGTGCTACACTATACTCATTGCTATTAAATGGCAATTCCGTAACATTACTCCATTGACCCTCCTGATCGAGTGTGGCTTTGTATAATTTAAGTAAAGTATTTTTATTGGCATCTCTACCTCTTTTCCCTTCCAAAAAATTGTTTCTGGTAAAGTACATCGTTTGACCGTCTTGCGTAAATATAGGAGTTGATTCATTGAACTTGGAGTTAATCTTGCGTTCGAATCGTTCCGGTGTTCCCATTTCCCCATCGGGTTTAATCTCAGACCAATAAAGGTTTGTAAAAGATTTATTAGTCCATTTGAATACTTTCTTAGAGACTCCTCCTGTATCTCTAGCAGATGCAAACACTAGTTTATTTCCTAAAATTGAACTTCCATAATCTGAAAAAACTGAGTTTACCCCAGCATCTACAACTTGAAAGCGACCTGAATTGGCTTTGATTTCGTCAAGGTAATTTCGATTGTCTTTGAACAGTTTTCCTCGTTTATCGTTAGTTGTTTTTTGATTGAACTGCTCCAGCATTTGATCGGCTTTACTATAATCACCATTGGATTTTAAAGTCTGGGAATAACGATAAAAATACTCTGGCTCTTGATTAGGATATAACGCAAAAAGTTGATCGTACCACTTTAAAGCTTGTGAAAATTCCGCTTTAAAATAATAGGAATTTCCTAATTTTTGAAACATTTTCTCATCTTGATACCCTTTTGCGGCAACTTTTTCATAATTATCTATCGCATCTACATAAGCAAAACGATCATAATTTTTTTCGGCTTTGGTTACCGTAGATTTTTGGGCAAATCCATGCAAAAAGAAAATACTCAAGAACAAACTATATAGTAATTTTTTAATTTTCATAAGTGTCGGTTTTAGAAGAATCTTGGGGAGATAATTTTGTCATATTTATTAAACAATTCGTATCGCAAAAAGATTTCGTGAGAACCGGAATTGTATTTCGCAAATTCAGTGGTGTCAAAATCATAACTGTATCCAATAAACCATGAATCGCTTGCCTGAAATCCTACCATGGCGCTCATAGCAGCACTCCATCTGTAAGCCAGTCCTGCGACAAATTTTTCGTTCATCATAAAATTAGCCGACACATCCACTTGCAAAGGAGCTCCTTGAACGTATTTAGTTTCCAAAGAAGGTTTCAATTTTAAGCTTGGACTTAAATCAAATACATATCCTGCTATCAAATAATAGTTGATTTTCTCTGTAGCAACATGGCTTGTAGAACTTGATGTCGCAGATTTATCAAAATGTTCGGTTTCAATCAAATTCGGTGCCGATATTCCGATATAACTATTATCAGAATGCAAATAGAATCCAACTCCGATATTAGGAGAAAATTTATTATCGATGTTATCCTGATACATATTAGGATCACCGGGTTGATATGTAAGTTTGTTGAAATCAACACTTAACAAATTGGCACTTGCTTTTATTCCAAAAGAGATTTTATACCTTTCAGATGCTGGTATTGTATATGAAAAATCCGCAGCAATATTATTCTCTGTAGAAATTCCAATTTTATCATTTACAACGGACAATCCCAATCCAACTTTACTTTCATTTAAAGGAGTATTAATAGAAAAGGAATTCGTCACTGGGGCTCCATCTACTCCAACCCATTGGTTACGATGCAAAGCAAAAATACTCATCGCTTGTCTGGATCCTGCATAAGCGGGATTCACCACTATCGTATTGTACATATATTGGGTATATTGAGCATCTTGCTGTGCAGAACTGACAATAGTGAAAAGCATTACTACCAACCCGATTATTTTTGTTTTCATGTGCTGTTTTTTATTCATAATACTTGGGCTCATATGACTATTTTCTATTCAAATACAAATAACCTGTTTTCTCAAAAGCATTGGATTCACTGTCTTTGTATTTCAGTATGTAGAAATAGGTCCCAGCTGGCAATTCCTGTGATTTTTCGACGGTCACTCTTCCTTCAGAGATACCTCTAAAGACAACATCATCATTGTTATAGTGTTCTCGCTCGAATACTAAAACTCCCCAACGATTAAAAATCTCTATTGAATTATCAGTATAACATTCTATTCCCTGAATATATAACTTATCATATTTATCACTTCCGTCTGGTGTTACTGCATTATACACTTTAATTGCGCATCCAGAGACTGTCAATACTGTAGGGTTGTCATTGACAACATTTATGTCATCTGATTTATCCTCAACCACTCTATTATTTGGGCTCGTTCCAAAAACCGTTGCTTGATTCGAAATGGATCCTTTATTAATATCCGTTTGTTTAATCGCATATACCCCTTGAAAATGGGTTGCATTAGTTTCTCCTATTGCCAATGTCAACGGGGTCCCTGTCATTACAACTCCAGGTAATGGATCTAATATGGTTACATTCGTCAATGGCACATTTCCAGTGTTCGTTACTTCAAAACTATAGGATATAGTTTCACCGGCTTGCGCATAACCATCAGCGTTCTCATCATTGAAATGGGCCGTTTTTACCAATGCTATACTTGGTCGTGCCACAAAAACATTGACTGAAGCCGTACTACAATTATTTGGATTTGCTTTCTCACAAATACTATATGTCAAAGTATAAGTCCCGCCTGGAATATTTGACAACGTATTTAACAATCCATTTGTACCCATTGTAAAATTGGGACTTGGAGTAAATGTCAAGATTACATCAGACGGATTTATAGGCACCCCATTAAAAGTATCATTGGCAATAGCATTAAAAATTCCATTTGATGCTTTTAATCCATCTATTATTCCAGCATCATCATTGTTTGCTAATATATCAGCATATGTTTTACAACTAATTCCAAAATCCAGATCCAAATGAACCTTCTCCGTTGCTGAAAATTGTGCGTACAAAATATTATTCGTTGTTAATCCACAATCAACATAACTTTTTGATTTATTAGTGCTGGATTGTTTAAGAGTAAGGCTTGGTAATACTTTTACCAATCCAGATGCAGACATCGCTTCGGAAGCCATTTCAAAATTAGCTTCTTTTATAAACTCAATTTTATATTCCCCGTAAGCATCTTTTGGTGCTCTTGTTCTCCAATATCCTTCAACACCCATGGTTACACTTCTTGAGAATCCATTAGGACCAGTTACGAATATATTTGGAACATTGGTTGTACCATTTCCGAAACCTGCTGCATTTAATTCTCCCGTATTTTCTTTTCCTTTATAACTACCGTCTCCATTAAAATCTATCCATTCCCATTTACTGTAATCGACAACTCCATTGGCATCTGGTAGATTTTTAGTCACAAGTCCGTCATTGTTGGCATCATACCACTCGTCTTGTATTCCGTTGTTATTTATGTCATACCATACAAAATCACCTAGTACTAATAAATCTGTTTTATCATACCCAAAATCAATTTTTTGATAGTTACAATCTTCAACTTTTAATATCAGGAAACTAGGAGTTGTATTAAATAATTCTTGAGCCGCATTCAAATTAGCATCCTGGACTTGCAATACATAATCTCCAGGAATCATTCCAGTAAATGCATAAGAACCATCTAATTTTGTTAAACTTAATAAAACAGGGCCGGTTGCATTATTGATTGGTTTTAATGTAACTGGAACGTTGGCTAATGGTGTATTTGTCCCCGCATTATAAACTACTCCTGAAATAGCTGTAGACAAATTACATATTACCGTTAGTGTGACTTTTGCAGATGCACAATTATTAGTATTATTTATATCGCAAATTGAATAAGTTAAACTATAAGTTCCTGCAGGGGTATTGGCCGCTAACTCAATAGTTCCGTCAAGTTTTAATTTCATAAATCCAGTAGAATCTGCTGCTACAGTCGATAATGTCACATTACTCAAAGTGGCTTTGTTTAAATCTACAAAATCATTGTCCAAGACATTCAAAATATTTTGAACACCATTGCTACTTGTTATAGGACCTGAAAGATCATCAACTGCAAAAACTGCTGGTGGAGCAGGAGCAGGAATATCATTATCAGTGATAGTGGCCGTTCCCGCTACCGATGTATTGCTTGTATTCCCTGATGTCACCGTAGCGTTCAAAGTAAAACTCTCCGATGGCTCATCTATAATGTCGTCCGTCGTTGGAACACTTACCGTTACACTGGTTTGTCCCGCTGGGATCGTTACTGTCGTGGTGGTCGCAGTGTAATCCGATGTTCCTGCTGTGCCTGTAGCCGTTACAACGTCAACAACCGTATCAACTGAACTTGCAACGTCTATCGATACCGTAAATACCGCGTTGGCTCCTTCGGTAACCGTTGGGTTACTGATGCTCACCGTTGGCGTGGCTTCGTTATCAGTGATAGTGGCCGTTCCCGCTACCGATGTATTGCTTGTATTCCCTGATGTCACCGTAGCGTTCAAAGTAAAACTCTCCGATGGCTCATCTATAATGTCGTCCGTCGTTGGAACGCTTACCGTTACGCTGGTTTGTCCCGCTGGGATGGTTACTGTCGTAGTGGTGGCGGTGTAATCCGATGTTCCTGCCGTGCCTGTGGCCGTTACAACGTCAACAACCGTATCAACCGAACTAGCAACGTCTATCGATACCGTAAATACCGCGTTGGCTCCTTCGGTAACCGTTGGGTTACTGATGCTCACCGTTGGCGTGGCATCGTTATCAGTGATAGTGGCAGTTCCCGCTACCGATGTATTGCTTGTATTCCCTGATGTCACCGTAGCGTTCAAAGTAAAACTCTCCGATGGTTCATCTATTATGTCGTCCGTCGTTGGAACGCTTACCGTTACGCTGGTTTGTCCCGCTGGGATCGTTACTGTCGTAGTCGTTGCCGTGTAATCCGATGTTCCCGCTGTGCCTGTATTGGTTACAATATCAATTACTGTATCTACTGAACTGGCAACGTCTATCGACACCGTGAATACCGCGTTGGCTCCTTCGGTAACGGTTGGGCTACTGATGCTCACCGTTGGAGTGGCTTCGTTATCAGTGATAGTGGCCGTTCCCGCTACCGATGTATTGCTTGTATTCCCTGATGTCACCGTAGCGTTCAAAGTAAAACTCTCCGATGGCTCATCTATAATGTCGTCCGTCGTTGGAACGCTTACCGTTACGCTGGTTTGTCCCGCTGGGATGGTTACTGTTGTAGTGGTGGCAGTGTAATCCGATGTTCCTGCTGTACCTGTAGCTGTTACAACGTCAACAACCGTATCAACCGAACTTGCAACGTCTATCGATACCGTGAATAACGCATTGGCTCCTTCGATAACCGATGGACTGCTGATGCTTACCATTGGAGTCGCATCGTTATCATTGATTGTCGCTGTTCCGAATGGAGTTGTATTGCTAGTGTTGCCTGAGGTTACTGTTCCGTTTAAAGTAAAGTTCTCTGCTGGTTCATCCGTTGCATCATCTGTCGTTGGCACATTTACTGTTACGCTGGTTTGTCCCGCTGGGATTGTTACTGTCGTAGTGGTGGCAGTGTAATCCGATGTTCCCGCTGTGCCTGTGGCCGTTACAACGTCAACAACCGTATCAACCGAACTAGCAACGTCTATCGATACCGTAAATACCGCGTTGACTCCTTCGGTAACCGTTGGGTTACTGATGCTCACCGTTGGCGTGGCATCGTTATCAGTGATAGTGGCAGTTCCCGCTACCGATGTATTGCTTGTATTCCCTGATGTCACCGTAGCGTTCAAAGTAAAACTCTCCGATGGCTCATCTATAATGTCGTCCGTCGTTGGAACGCTTACCGTAACGCTGGTTTGTCCCGCTGGGATGGTTACTGTCGTAGTCGTTGCCGTGTAATCCGATGTTCCTGCTGTGCCTGTAGCCGTTACAACGTCAACAACCGTATCAACTGAACTTGCAACGTCTATCGATACCGTAAATACCGCGTTGGCTCCTTCGGTAACCGTTGGGTTACTGATGCTCACCGTTGGCGTGGCTTCGTTATCTAATATTGTTACTGTAGCCGTTTGAATACCATTTTCAACAGCACAACCTCCTACTACACTTGTTATATTAGCAATAACTGATTCATTCCCTTCCGATATACTATCATCAATAGGATCAATGCTTACTGTTCCTGACAAAGAACCTGCAGGAATTACAATTGAAATACCCGATGCATTATAATCTAGACCACTTGCAGTACCTGTAAACGATAAATTAACTGTAACATCTTCATATGATATTGTAGATAAACTTGCTGTTAAATCAACCGTTCCTATTGAATTTTCTAAAACATTTGTAGAACCTGATAAAGATACGGTCGGCGAATAAACACTTACAGTTCTCGTAACGGTTGCATCAGGACACCCGCCAGTTCCTACAACTTTATATGTTATGGTAGCTGTTCCTGATGAGATTCCAGTAATTAATCCTGTTACAGGATCTACTGTCGCTATTGAAGCATTACTACTAGACCAACTTCCACCAGCTACGGTTGAACTAAATGTAGTACTTCCGCTTACACAAATAGCTTGTGTTCCAGATAATGTACCTGCATTTGGAGCAGCATTTATGGTCAAATTAAACGCTTGCTTGACAGCACAACCAATTATGTTAGTCATTGTGTATTCTACTGTTACCGTTCCAGCTGTTTGTCCAGTTAAAACTCCACCAATTGTAATACTTGCTGTGCCTGTACCGTTGGTTACAGACCATGTTCCCCCTGCCATAGCATTTAAGAAAGTTACTGTTCCTGAACCAGCACATACATTAATTGAACCCCCTGTGATTGCAGGTACAACTGGCAAGGCAATTACACTAACATCTCTTGTCGCAGTCACATCTGAACATACTCCAGTTCCCGCTACAGTATAAGTAATCGTTACTGTTCCTGCAGTTAATCCTGTAATTACCCCTGTTAATGAATCAACAGTCGCTTTCGAAAGATCTCCGCTAGTCCAAATTCCTCCTGTTACTGTTGAACTGAATGTCGTATTTCCTCCTACACAAACAGCTTGTATCCCCGAAAGAGTTCCAGCACTAGGTTGTGCCTGCGCACTTACCACCACCGAGGCTGTCGCATCAACCGTACAAGGTGTCGTAGCAGCAACGGTATAAGTATAGGTTCCAGCTCCCGCCAATGCCGGTGTCCAAATCCCTCCTGCTGTTGGTGTTCCACCTAATTGTGCAAATAATTGTCCTGCAGTTACCGTACTACCTGAACAAATGGTCAAAGTACCATCCGTTCCAGCATCGGGTCTTAGTATTATCGCTACTGTAGTTGTTGCACTCAATGGACGTGTACAACTACCATTACTAACAGTTGTTAGATTCAATGTTGTGGCGGTTGTTATTCCTGTTATTGTAATATCTACAGTTCCTGCGACTCCTATTGTCGCAGTGCCCGAAGCGGCTCCAGAATAGGTCACTATATTCCCTGCTGTGCCTGTTATTGTAAAGATAGCATCGCTTCCTGAACAAACTGAACTGCTTGAACTAATAGTCGGAACCGCAGGAGTAACCAACTTATCCAGATTGCTGAACGAAGCCGAAGCCCCCGAAGTACAGCTTCCGTTGTTTGAGGTAACCGTATAACTGGTGCCAAACACCATTGAACTTACCAATCCCGTGGCGTCCACCGTTGGACCCGCAGGGCTGAAAGTATAAGTATTTGTTCCAATGTAATTGCTGATACTGCTTGTACCAGCTGCCGCGCATGTTGGCGCAACCGAGGCAATAGTCGGAACCGCAGGAGTAACCAACTTATCCAGATTGCTGAACGAAGCCGAAGCCCCTGAAGTACAGCTTCCGTTGTTTGAGGTAACCGTATAACTGGTGCCAAACACCATTGAACTTACCAATCCCGTGGCATCCACCGTTGGACCCGCAGGGCTAAAAGTATAAGTATTTGTTCCAATGTAATTACTGATGCTGCTTGTCCCAGCTGCCGCGCATGTTGGCGCAACCGAGGCAATAGTCGGAACCGCAGGAGTAACCAACTTATCCAGATTGCTGAACGAAGCCGAAGCCCCCGAAGTACAGCTTCCGTTGTTTGAGGTAACCGTATAGCTGGTGCCAAACACCATTGAACTTACCAATCCCGTGGCGTCCACCGTTGGACCCGCAGGGCTGAAAGTATAAGTATTTGTTCCAATGTAATTACTGATGCTGCTTGTCCCAGCTGCCGCGCATGTTGGCGCAACCGAGGCAATAGTCGGAACCGCAGGAGTAACCAACTTATCCAGATTGCTGAACGAAGCCGAAGCCCCTGAAGTACAGCTTCCGTTGTTTGAGGTAACCGTATAACTGGTGCCAAACACCATTGAACTTACCAATCCCGTGGCGTCCACCGTTGGACCCGCAGGGCTGAAAGTATAAGTATTTGTTCCAATGTAATTGCTGATGCTGCTTGTCCCAGCTGCCGCGCATGTTGGCGCAACCGAGGCAATAGTCGGAACCGCAGGAGTAACCAACTTATCCAAATTGCTGAACGAAGCCGAAGCCCCCGAAGTACAGCTTCCGTTGTTTGAGGTAACCGTATAACTGGTGCCAAACACCATTGAACTTACCAATCCCGTGGCGTCTACCGTTGGACCCGCAGGGCTGAAAGTATAAGTATTTGTTCCAATGTAATTACTGATGCTGCTTGTCCCAGCTGCCGCGCATGTTGGCGCAACCGAGGCAATAGTCGGAACCGCAGGAGTAACCAACTTATCCAGATTGCTGAACGAAGCCGAAGCCCCCGAAGTACAGCTTCCGTTGTTTGAGGTAACCGTATAACTGGTGCCAAACACCATTGAACTTACCAATCCCGTGGCGTCCACCGTTGGACCCGCAGGGCTGAAAGTATAAGTATTTGTTCCAATGTAATTACTGATGCTGCTTGTCCCCGCTGCCGCGCATGTTGGCGCAACCGAGGCAATAGTCGGAACCGCAGGAGTAACCAACTTATCCAGATTGCTGAACGAAGCCGAAGCCCCTGAAGTACAGCTTCCGTTGTTTGAGGTAACCGTATAACTGGTGCCAAACACCATTGAACTTACCAATCCCGTGGCGTCCACCGTTGGACCCGCAGGACTGAAAGTATAAGTATTTGTTCCAATGTAATTGCTGATGCTGCTTGTCCCAGCTGCCGCGCATGTTGGCGCAACCGAGGCAATAGTCGGAACCGCAGGAGTAACCAACTTATCCAAATTGCTGAACGAAGCCGAAGCCCCCGAAGTACAGCTTCCGTTGTTTGAGGTAACCGTATAACTGGTGCCAAACACCATTGAACTTACCAATCCCGTGGCGTCTACCGTTGGACCCGCAGGGCTGAAAGTATAAGTATTTGTTCCAATGTAATTGCTGATACTGCTTGTCCCCGCTGCCGCGCATGTTGGCGCAACCGAGGCAATAGTCGGAACCGCAGGAGTAACCAACTTATCCAGATTGCTGAACGAAGCCGAAGCCCCTGAAGTACAGCTTGCGTTATTTGAAGTAACCGTATAGCTTGTGCCAAACACCATTGAACTTACCAATCCCGTACCATCCACCGTTGGACCCGCAGGGCTGAAAGTATAAGTATTTGTTCCAATGTAATTGCTGATACTGCTTGTCCCAGCCGCCGTGCATGTTGGCGCAACCGAGGCAATAGTCGGAACCGCAGGAGTAACCAACTTATCCAGATTGCTGAACGAAGCCGAAGCCCCCGAAGTACAGCTTCCGTTGTTTGAGGTAACCGTATAACTGGTGCCAAACACCATTGAACTTACCAATCCCGTAGCATCCACCGTTGGACCCGCAGGGCTGAAAGTATAAGTATTTGTTCCAATGTAATTGCTGATGGTGCTTGTCCCCGCTGCCGCGCATGTTGGCGCAACCGAGGCAATAGTCGGAACCGCAGGGAACAAATTAAAAGTAACATTAACATCATCCGCAGAGTCTGTACAAGGAGCATTAGAAATTGTCCAACGCAGCACATAAGCTGTTCCTGCTATGCCTGAGAAAGTTGTAGTTGGATTGGTATCCAAAACAAAGGAGCCACCCGTTCCACTTACAATAGTCCATTTACCAGTACCAACTGTAGGAGTATTTGCATCAAGAACAACCGCAGTAAGTCCGCATGTAGTCACTCCTATTTGGTCCGCTCCTGCACTGGCAGTAGTTGGATTGGGAGTTGTTGAAACATTTACAGTGCCACTCGTTGCAGTACAAAGTGCAGCATTGGTAGCCACAACATAATAACCATTTCCCGCTGGCAATGAAGACCATGTTAATCCTGATCCTGTTCCTGCTATAGCACTTTGCACAGAAACGTTACCCGAATTATACAATTGATAAGTCACTCCGCTTACAGATGTTGTTGATGTTATTGTGCCATTTGAACCAGGAGATACACAAATTGTACTTCCTGTTAAAGAAAGAGCTGTTGGATTAGGAGTTGTTGAAACATTTACAGTACCACTCGTTGCAGTACAAAGTGCAGCATTGGTAGCCACAACATAATAACCATTTCCGGCTGGCAATGAAGACCATGTTAATCCTGATCCTGTTCCTGCTATAGCACTTTGTACAGCAACATTACCGGAATTATACAATTGATAAATCACTCCGCTTACAGATGTTGTTGATGTTATTGTGCCATTTGAACCAGGAGATACACAAATTGTACTTCCTGTTAAAGAAAGAGCTGTTGGATTGGGAGTTGTTGAAACATTTACAGTGCCACTCGTTGCAGTACAAAGTGCAGCATTGGTAGCCACAACATAATAACCATTTCCGGCGGGCAATGAAGACCATGTTAATCCTGATCCTGTTCCTGCTATAGCACTTTGCACAGAAACGTTACCCAAATTATACAATTGATAAGTCACTCCGCTTACAGATGTTGTTGATATTATTGTGCCATTTGAACCAGGAGATACACAAATTGTACTTCCTGTTAAAGAAAGAGCTGTTGGATTGGGAGTTGTTGAAACATTTACAGTACCACTCGTTGCAGTACAAAGTGCAGCATTGGTAGCCACAACATAATAACCATTTCCGGCTGGCAATGAAGACCATGTTAATCCTGATCCTGTTCCTGCTTTAGCACTTTGTACAGCAACATTACCGGAATTATACAATTGATAAGTCACTCCGCTTACAGATGTTGTTGATGTTATTGTGCCATTTGAACCAGGAGATACACAAATTGTACTTCCTGTTAAAGAAAGAGCTGTTGGATTGGGAGTTGTTGAAACATTTACAGTGCCACTCGTTGCAGTACAAAGTGCAGCATTGGTAGCCACAACATAATAACCATTTCCGGCGGGCAATGAAGACCATGTTAATCCTGATCCTGTTCCTGCTTTAGCGCTTTGTACCGCGACATTACCGGAATTATACAATTGATAAGTCACTCCGCTTACAGATGTCGTTGAAGTTATTGTGCCATTTGAACCAGGAGATACACAAATTGTACTTCCTGTTAAAGAAAGAGCTGTTGGATTGGGAGTTGTTGAAACATTTACAGTACCACTCGTTGCAGTACAAAGTGCAGCATTGGTAGCCACAACATAATAACCATTTCCGGCTGGCAATGAAGACCATGTTAATCCTGATCCTGTTCCTGCTTTAGCACTTTGTACCGCGACGTTACCGGAATTATACAATTGATAAGTTATTCCGCTTACTGATGTCGTTGAAGTTATTGTGCCATTTGAGCCAGGAGACACGCAAATTGTGCTGCCTGTTAAAGAAAGAACTGTGGGTAATGCAACGGGAGTAGTCGATACACTAGCTGAATTGTTTGAAGTGTTACTGTCTGGCTGACTACCTGCTGGAATAGCAGCCGTATTCAAATATACTCCGCTAGCATTTACTTTACACAAAACTTTTAAAGTAATAACCTGCGCATTATTTAAATTACCTATACTCCAAATACCTGTAGTTGAATTATACGTTCCAACCGATGGAACAGAACTTATATATGTGTAGCCTGAAGGCAATAAATCGTTAACCGATAATCCAGAAGCATTATTGGGACCTAAATTAGTCACCTTAACTGTAAATTCAACATTTGAACCGACACAAGGATTAGCAACATCAACTGTTTTGAGTACTTCAAGATCAGTACATAAAGTAACAATAATCGGTCTTGATTGAATCAGAGACCCGCAAACTAAAGTTGACGCAACTGAATACGAACCAGTCTGTGTAGCTGTGTATGTATTTGAAGTTTCTCCTGAAATAGCAACTCCATTATAATACCATTGATAAGGAGCAAATCCAGATGGTGTAGATAAAATTGCCGAATTATTAGTACATCCACCTCCTGAAATATAAGTCAAAGTAGGATCATCTGGCTGTTGTGCAAAATTCGAGAAAAAACCTGCCATAGAAAACCCTCCTCCTTGCTGTACAATAGAAACGGTCAACTTAGCCGAACTTGAAACCGAAATTATATCAGGACTACTTATTTGTGTATCCGTAAAATTTATTAAATACCATCCAGTTGTACCTAATTGATATCTTGCCCCTGCAAGAGTTTCAATATTAACCCCATTAACATCAACAACAGCTGTTGCGTCTTTCAAAAGGACATATCCAAAATAAGGTAAAGAAGTAGCAGAATTATAAGCTCTAAATTTTTTGGTCTCTATAAAGTTTGAGCCTCCACAGGCAGATACCGGAGCAATTACTGAAATATCCACCTCACAAGATTGTGCAGTACCTGAATAAACAGCTACATTTTCTGTTGAGGAAACTCTTGTTGCGGTAAATGGAGTATTGGAAACTCCATTTTTAAATGTGTAAAAATCTCCTGCATTCACAAGAGTGGTAGTTACTGTACCCGTCAAAGTTCCAGTTGTTGAAAATGTATTAATGGTTAATACCGTATTGGCCTTTATAGCAACTACCGTTGTTTGCTCGGCAGTATCATTTCCTTTACCTCTTTCTATAAAATATTCAGCACCCAAAACAGATTCCGGTGGTATCTGATCAAAAGCTCCGTCTCCACAGCCCCCTGGCGCATCGAGTCTTGCTGAAGTATTCATAACTGTCCCACTAGAAGACTCCACCAAAGAACCTATAGCTGCCTGAAACAAATAACTCTCACCTGCATTTAATGTCGTTAAAACGACGCCATTTAATTTTATTGTTGTGCCATTATTTATAGCCATTATACTGTAAGTCGGCTTTTCCGTACCCGCCAAACTTCCATCTCTGTAATACCCAATTCTATAACGTACCCCAATTCCTGCATCACCAAAACTTGTTAACGATGCATTCCCTTTTATATTAGCATCAGTTCCATCAGAACCTAAATTATCTGAGGCCACATTTCTTAAATTAACTGAAGTAGGACCATCACTAGTTATTATTAGTCCTGCTGCATTTACAATTGTATTAAAAGGATGAACACCTAAAGCACTTGGAAGGCCTGAAAATCTATAAACTGCTGGCGTCCCTTTAATTGCCGTTAAATTCGTTATTAAAGTACCATCACTTTTTTTCAAAGCTATATTTACAGTAGTAGTAGAATTTGTAGCTATGATAATTTCATTAGCCTTACTAAAGTATTGCCATGGTGCCGGAGCTACATAGTGTTTCGTGTAAAATTGAGAAAAAACAGTATGACTACTGAATAAAAATAAAGCAACAATTAACAATGGCTTAATAAGGTTAAGCCTTTTGAAAGTAAAGTTCGTCATAATTAAGCATTAAGTTTCAATAGATTGGGTTCTACAAAACTATATAATTATTAATAACTTATTAACAAAATCCGTTTAACTGCAAATTTTGTCGCTAATAAGCGCTTTACTCGATAAAATACAAATTAAAACGTTAAATTACAAACAATTATAACGAATAATTTAATGATTTCTTCTAAGGAAGAGAAAAAACGTCATCAACAAGTAATACTAAAAACTTGTTAAAAAAAAAGAATTATTCCAGAAACGAAATATTCCTATTAATACCTTGATATTTAGCACGTTTAAGAGGAGAATCCTTAAACACGATTTTAAAAGTTTCCTCGGTTATTTCAATCCAATCTTTTTTGGACATCGAAAGTAATTCTGAATTGGGATTAAACAAAGGTTCATTATGAGATTTTGAAAAACGATTCCAAGGACAAACGTCTTGACAAATATCACAGCCAAATGCCCACTCATCAAATTTCCCTTTCATCTCTGATGGAATATTCTCCTTAAGTTCAATAGTGAAGTAAGAAATACATTTACTGCCATCCACAACATAAGGTGCCACAATTGCCTCTGTTGGGCAAGCATCAATGCAGGCGGTACAAGCTCCACAATGGTCTGTGACAGCCTGGTCATATTCTAAATCTAGGTCTATGATAAGCTCTGCGATGAAATAAAAAGAACCCACTTTTTGTGTTAATAAATTACTGTTTTTGCCTATCCAACCCAAACCACTTTTTGCAGCCCAAGCTTTATCCAAAACAGGAGCAGAATCTACAAAAGCACGTCCAGATACATCACCAATATTAGATTCTATTGAAAAAAGCAATTCTTTAAGTTTGTCTTTTATGACAAAATGATAATCCTGCCCATAAGCATATTTGGATATTTTATAAGAATCAGGATTTTGAAATTCCGAAGGATAGTAGTTCAATAAAAGAGATACCACACTTTTGGCATCATCGACCAATAAAGTTGGGTCCAAACGTTTGTCAAAATGATTCTCCATATAGGACATTTGTCCATTATAATTTTGATTCAACCAATTTTCCAAACGAGGTGCCTCCTGCTCCAGAAAACCAGCTTTCGATATACCACAAGATAAAAACCCGAGACGCTTGGCCTCGGATTTTATAAATTGCGTGTATTTAGACTTATTGTTTATGGTTCCTTATTTTAAAGAAAATAACTTAGTTAACACTACTGCCTTAGCCCTGATAGAAACGGCATCCTTTTCTTGCTTTCTTTAAGCAAGAAAAGATATAGTGGATAGCAGGAATAGCTCCTAACTATTAGAACAGTCCGCCTTGAATATTGGTTTTGATTTTACCTAAATGCTTATAAGCTTTTTCCGTAACTTCACGCCCTCTTGGGGTACGCATAATAAAACCCTCTTGAATCAAAAAAGGCTCATAAACTTCCTCAATAGTTTCACTACTTTCGGATACAGCTGTAGCCAAAGTCGATAAACCAACGGGACCGCCTTTGAATTTATCAATGATGGTATTCAAAATTTTGTTGTCCATTTCATCCAAACCATGGGCATCTACATTCAATGCCTTTAAGGCATAACGGGCAATTTCTATATCAATGGTTCCATTACCTTTTATTTGAGCAAAATCACGGACACGACGCAATAAAGCATTCGCAATACGAGGTGTCCCTCTGCTTCTACCTGCAATTTCGATAGCGGCTTCCATAGTAATGGGCATTTTGAAAATCATGGCACTACGTTCCACAATAGTGGTCAAAAGCTCAGTAGTATAATATTGCAATCTTGAAGAAATACCAAAACGGGCCCGCATAGGAGCGGTTAAAAGCCCCGAACGTGTAGTTGCTCCGATAAGCGTAAACGGATTCAAATTGATTTGAACCGTTCTTGCATTTGGCCCAGATTCAATCATAATGTCAATCTTAAAGTCCTCCATAGCTGAATACAAGTACTCCTCGACTATAGGGCTTAAACGGTGTATCTCGTCAATAAACAAAACATCCCTTTCCTCGAGATTCGTCAGTAAGCCAGCCAAATCACCCGGCTTATCCAAAACAGGACCAGAAGTGATTTTGATACCCACTTCTAATTCATTGGCTAAAATATTGGCTAAGGTAGTTTTACCCAAACCTGGAGGGCCGTGAAAAAGGGTGTGATCAAGAGCTTCTTTCCTTTGATTGGCTGCCGCAACAAAAACTTTAAGGTTTTCCAACACTTGATCTTGACCTGCAAAATCATCAAAAGATAATGGTCTTAATCTTTTCTCAATATCCAGTTCTTCGGAACTAAAATTATTATTTGTTGGATCTAAGTTTTCATTCATGGGGTAAAGGTAAAAAAAGTAATCATTCTATATAAAAAAAATGCCTTTCAATATTGAAAGGCATTTATATGATTTTGAAATTCTAGTGATGTAAAACTACTTCACCTTCTTTCATTGGAACCGTTTGAGGTACAAAATCCTCCTCATGAGCAGGATTACTGTAATCATAAGGCCAACGGTGAACTTCTGGGATTTCTCCAGGCCAGTTACCATGCATATGCTCTACTGGTGTTGTCCATTCCAAAGTATTTGATTTCCAAGGATTTTGAACTGCTTTTTTACCGTAGAAAATACTGCTAAAGAAGTTATATAAAAACACCAATTGGAAAGCTCCACCGATTAAGGCAAATGTTGTGATCAATACATTTACATTTTGCAAATCGTCGAATAACGGGAAGTTTGTATTAGTATAGTAACGTCTTGGTAAACCTGCAAGTCCAATAAAGTGCATTGGGAAAAATACTCCATAAGCACAGATTGCAGTTACCCAAAAGTGAACATATCCTAAATTCTTATTCAACATTCTACCGAACATTTTTGGATACCAGTGGTAAATTCCAGCAAACATTCCGTAAAGAGCCGATATACCCATTACCAAGTGAAAGTGAGCTACTACGAAATAAGTATCGTGAACATTAATATCTAATGTACTGTCTCCAAGAATGATTCCAGTTAAACCTCCAGTAATGAAAGTAGAAACCAAACCAATAGAAAACAACATGGCAGGATTCATTTGAAGATTACCTTTCCAAAGTGTTGTAATATAATTAAATGCTTTTACAGCAGATGGAATTGCAATCAACAGGGTTGTAAATGTAAATACTGACCCTAAGAATGGATTCATTCCAGAAATAAACATGTGGTGTCCCCAAACAATTGTAGATAAAAATGCAATCGCAATAATTGACATAATCATCGCTCTATAACCAAAAATTGGTTTACGAGAGTTTGTAGCAATAATTTCAGAAGTAATCCCCAATGCAGGTAAGATTACAATATAAACTTCAGGGTGACCTAAGAACCAAAACAAATGTTCAAAAAGAACAGGAGAACCTCCTTGGTAATGTAAAACTTCACCAGCAATATAAATATCGGATAAGAAGAAAGAAGTACCAAAACTTCTATCAAAAATCAACAACAATGCTGCTGACAATAAGACAGGGAAAGAAACGATACCAATAATTGCAGTCACAAAGAAAGCCCAAATAGTAAGAGGCAATCTTGTCATAGACATTCCTTTTGTTCTCAAGTTAATCACAGTTACAACATAGTTCAAAGATCCCATTAATGAAGACGCAATGAAAATTGCCATTGAAACTAGCCATAAAGTCATACCGGCACCTGAACCAGATATAGCTTGAGGAAGCGCACTTAAAGGTGGGTAAATCGTCCAACCAGCATTAGCAGGTCCTGATTCAACAAATAATGAACAAACCATTAATACACTAGACAAAAAGAACAACCAATAAGAAATCATATTCATGAATCCTGATGCCATATCTCTTGCTCCAATTTGAAGTGGAATCAATAAGTTACTAAAAGTACCACTTAAACCTGCGGTAAGAACAAAGAATACCATTATAGTTCCGTGTATTGTAACTAATGAAAGGTAAATATCGTTTGCCATTACTCCGTTTGGAGCCCATTTGTCTCCAAGTAATATATTGAAAATCTTAAAAGATTCTTCTGGCCAAGCTAATTGCATTCTAAAAAGCATAGACATACCAACACCTATAACTCCCATAATAATACCAGTAAGCAGGTATTGTTTGGCAATCATTTTGTGATCAATACTAAAAATATATTTAGTAATGAATGTGTCCTTATGGTGGTGTTCGTGTTCGTGATCGTGTCCGTGATCGTGACCTTCTGCTGACATATATTTATACTTTAAATTTTCTTAATAATTATTTCATAGCTATTTTCGCAACAGCTGCAGTATCTTTTGCAAGAGTTGAATCTTTTCCTGGAGCTGAAGCTGCATCTGGAGCAGCTGGTTCAGCTTTAGAAGCTTTTACTTCGCTAACTAAAGTAGTTTTTTCGCCTAACCATTTTTTATAATCCTCAGGAGTATCAACTACAACTTTCATTTGCATGTTATAGTGAGAAGCTCCACAAATTTTGTTACATAATAACAAATAATCAAAAGTGTAAGGATCTAAACCAGTTTCACCTTTAGCTACCAATTCTAAGCTTTTTTTAGCTCTAATAGCATTAATATTAGCTACTTTTTCAATCATGAATGGTAAAGCTTGATACTCAGCAGTAGTATAAATTGGAGTAAAAGCAAACTCAGTAACCATCCCTGGTACACAGTTCATTTGAGCTCTAAAATAAGGGAAGTACGCTGAGTGCAACACATCTTGAGATCTCATCTTAAAGTGAATCTTCTTGCCTTTAGGAATATGCAATTCAGAAACTACAATATCGTCTTGAGCATATGGATCTGATAAATCAACTCCAAGAGTATTAACTCCTTCGATCAATCTAACATTTGCTTTCCCTAAAACATTATCAGCTCCAGCATACCTTGCAGTCCATTTAAATTGCTGAGCATATAACTCAATAACAACTGTATCTTCATCTTCATCAATAAACATGATATTTGTCCATGCATAAAGACCGTAAAGAATCAAACCAGCTAATACAACAGCAGGGATAACGCTCCAGATTGCTTCCAATTTATTATTGTCTGCAAAATACAAGGCTCTTTTATCCTTATTACCTCTGTATTTGAAAGCAAAGTAGTGTAATAGAACTTGAGTAATTGCCTGAACAGTAAAAATCAATACCCAAGTGATATTCATCAGGTTGTCAATCAAAGCACCATGTTCAGATGCAGGAGTATGCAGAACTAATGGTCCCCATGTATAAACTCCGTAAATTGTAAAGATATAGATGAAGGCTAAGAAACCAAACATCAAATACCCTTGCACATTATTGTCATCGTCGGTTGCAATTTGGGAATTGTCCGAAGTCGAAGCAACTTGTGTTAAATCGAATATTTTCGTCAATTGCCAAACAGCAACAGCCAATAAAACTAAAACTATAATTACCAACAAACTTGTCATCTGTTTATCTCTTTAAATATTAATAATGAAAATGTTTACTCTCTTCTATATATGGATTTCTTTTTGGTAACAAAGGAGCTTTAGTTAATGCTGAGAAGACAACAAAAATAAATAATCCAAGAAAGAATAAAACGGATGCAATTTCTGAAACACCGATAAACCAACTACCACCAACGGTACCCGGCATAATCATATTAAAGAAGTCAATATAATGACCTAACAAAATTACAATACCAGCCATAACCAAAATCCAAGTGATTCTTTTGAAATCAGTATTAATCAAAATTAAAACTGGAAACAAGAAATTCATAACAACAGCACCAAAGAAAGGTAAATTATAAACTTGAATTCTCATCACAAAATAAGTAATCTCTTCAGGTATATTAGCATACCATATCAACATAAATTGAGAAAACCATAAGTAAGTCCAAAATACGCTGATACCAAACATAAACTTAGCCAAATCATGGATATGACTTGTGTTTACATTTTCTAAATACCCTCTAGATTTTAGATAAATAGTCACCATGGCAATCATAGTAATACCACTTACAAAGAAGCTAGCAAATACATACCATCCAAAAAGTGTACTAGACCAGTGAGGATCTAAAGACATAATCCAGTCCCAAGACATAATAGATTCTGAAACAATAAAGAATACTAAGAACATAGCTGATATGTTAAAATTCTTTTTATAGAAACTATTATCATCTGATTCATCTTGAGCCAAACAATTTTTTCTTGAAAAATATCTGTAGGCATTCCAACCTGCTAAAAAGATAGCGGCTCTAACAATCCAAAAAGGAAAATTTAAATACCCAGATTTATTGGCAATAATTTTATCATGAGCAACTACTTCAGGATCTAACCAAATAAACAAATGATTAAAATGTAAGCCGCATAAAATTAAAAATATAAAGAAAATAACCGACCCTACAGGTAAGTAGGCAGTAATTCCCTGCATCACTCTAAAAAGAACAGGAGACCAACCTGCTTGTGCTACTTGTTGAATACCATAAAAAACTAATGTTCCTAAAGAAAGTAACATAAAGAAAATACAGGCTACATATAATGCAGACCATGGTTTATTTTCTAATTGATGCAAAACATGAGTTAAATGTTCTGTATGTTCGGCTTCAGCTTTCACTTTTGCTTCAGCAGAAACTGCGTGAGCTCCTTCAGATTCGCTACTTGCCTCATGATGACTACCGTGAGCATCAGCAGCAAGTATTTTTTCAACATCTTGAATATCTTTAGGTGCAGTTAAAAAACCATATCCAATTCCCAAAAGACCAACAGCCATTAAGACGAAAGAAAAAGTTTTTAATTTACTTGAAAATGTATACATATCTATTACGATCAGTTTGTTCAACAATTATTATTGTGCTTTTAGTTTAAGAACATAGTCAGCAACTAACCAACGTTCGTGTGCACTCATTTGATTAGCATGTGAACCCATAGCATTTAAACCATAAGTTTCCACATAAAAAATACTACCTTCAGTAATTTCTCTGTCTTTATAATTAGGAACACCAAGAAATTTTTCTCTTTCAACTAATTTTCCTTTACCATCACCAGCAGCACCGTGACAGCTAATGCAATAAATCTCAAAAAGCTCTTTTCCTTTACCAGAATCTCTATCTAAAGAATCTAAAGGAGATTTTAAATTGGCTTTAGCCAAAGCATATCCTTCTGGAGTATTTTCATATTCGAACGGCTCAAAACCTCTATTTATTGAACCAACAGCAGGAAGCTGACCTTCTTTACCGTTTTTAAATACATCAACTGGAGCTGAAGCATAAGTTTCTCCACTCACTGCTTCATACATATTAGGCATATATTGATAATTTGGCTTATCATTACTATGACATGACGACACCAATATCATTAAACCCAATACAAGCGTTATTTTATATAAACTTTTCATATTACAATTAATGCTTTTCAATTACTTTAACTTCTACTGCCCCAGTACCTTCAAAGAAAGAAACTAATTCTTCTTCGTTATTGTTAATCGCTACTTCCATCAAAAAATGATCGTCAGTAGTTCTTACATCAGGATTTTCAGCTTCTTTAAACGGCCACAATCTACTTCTCATATAAAAAGTAATAACCATTAAGTGAGCTGCAAAAAATACCGTTTCTTCAAACATAATAGGCACAAAAGCTGGCATATTATCAATATAACTGAAACTTGGCTTACCTCCAATATCTTGAGGCCAGTCTTGAATCATAATATAATTCATCATCCAAGTACCAAAAGACAAACCACACAAACCATAGATAAAAGCACATATCGCTAAACGTGTAGGTGCAAGTCCCATTGCTTTGTCCAATCCGTGAACTGGGAAAGGCGTAAATACTTCTTCAATATGGTGATGAGCTGCACGTGTCTTTTTTACGGCATCCATCAAAATATCATCGTCATTATAAATGGCGTATATAACTTTATTACTCATGATGTGAATGTTTATTAGCTTCTCTTTCTTTAATATAATGTTCTCCTGTAGCTTTCAATATTGTTTTAACCTCGGCTTGCGCAATAACAGGAAATGTTCTTGCATACAATAAGAATAACACAAAGAAGAAACCTATTGTCCCGATAAAAATTCCAATATCTACAAATGTCGGAGAGAACATAGTCCATGAAGATGGTAAATAATCTCTATGTAATGAAGTTACGATAATTACAAATCTTTCAAACCACATTCCAATGTTTACAACAATTGAAATAATGAAAGAAAACATAATACTTGTTCTTAATTTTTTGAACCACATAAATTGCGGAGAGAACACGTTACAGGTCATCATAGCCCAATATGCCCAAGCATAAGGTCCAGTTGCTCTGTTCAAGAAAGCATATTGCTCATACTCTACTCCAGAATACCAAGCGATAAACAACTCAGTAATATAAGCAACCCCAACGATGGAACCAGTAATCATAATTACAATGTTCATCAATTCGATATGTTGAATAGTAATGTAAGCTTCAAGATTAGAAACTTTTCTCATAATGATAAGCAAAGTGTTCACCATTGCAAATCCGGAGAAAACAGCTCCAGCAACAAAGTATGGAGGGAAAATTGTAGTATGCCATCCTGGAATAACAGAAGTAGCAAAGTCCATCGATACGATAGTATGCACAGAAAGTACAAGAGGAGTCGCCAAACCTGCTAGAACTAATGAAACTTCTTCAAAACGTTGCCAATCTTTAGCTCTACCACTCCACCCAAAACTTAGGATAGAATAAACTCTTTTATTAAAAGGTGTGATAGCTCTATCGCGCAACATTGCAAAGTCAGGTAACAATCCAGTCCACCAGAAAACCAACGATACCGAAAGATAAGTTGAGATAGCGAATACGTCCCAAAGTAATGGAGAATTAAAATTCACCCAAAGAGATCCAAATTGATTTGGAATTGGTAATACCCAATACGCCAACCAAGGACGTCCCATGTGTATAATTGGAAATAAACCTGCTTGGATTACAGAGAAAATTGTCATCGCCTCTGCAGAACGGTTAATCGCCATTCTCCATCGTTGACGGAATAATAAAAGTACAGCAGAGATAAGAGTTCCTGCGTGACCAATACCAACCCACCAAACGAAGTTAGTAATATCCCAAGCCCAACCAACTGTTTTATTCAATCCCCAAGTACCGATACCTGTGGACACTGTGTATATAATACAGCCTAATCCCCAAAGGAAAGCTGTTAATGCAATTGTAAATACAATCCACCATTGTTTATTTGCTTTACCTTCGATAGGTGCGGCTACATCAACAGTTATATCGTGATAAGATTTATCACCTATAACTAAGGGTTTTCTAATGGCTGCTTCGTAGTGAGACGACATAATCCTTTATTTGATTCTTAATTAATAATTTTTGTACTAGGTATTTCTAACTTTAACGTGGTATACAACATTTGGTTTTGTTCCAACATGCTCCAATAAATGATAACTTCTTTCGTCTTCTGCCAATTTAGTAACAGCCGCTTCTTTATCATTTACATCTCCAAATATCATTGCTCCAGTAGAACAAGCATTTGAACAAGCAGTTTGGAATTCACCATCTTTAATCGTTCTTCCTTCGTTTTTAGCTTTCAAAATTGTTGCTTGTGTCATTTGAATACACATTGAACATTTTTCCATTACTCCACGAGAACGAACGTTAACATCTGGATTTAAAACCATACGTCCTAAATCATCATTCATATGATAATCAAATTCACTGTTTTTGTTATATAAGAACCAGTTGAAACGACGTACTTTATAAGGACAGTTGTTAGCACAGTAACGAGTACCAACACATCTGTTATAAGCCATTTGATTTTGACCTTGACGACCGTGTGAAGTTGCAGCAACTGGACAAACAGTCTCACAAGGAGCGTGATTACAATGTTGACACATTACAGGTTGGAAAGAAACTTGTGGATTATCGCCCGCTTTTTCCATTTCATTAAAAGTAGATAATGAACTAGATAAACCAGCAATATTTTCTTTTCTTTCATCATCCCCTGCAAAAGTACTTTCAGAAGAATAGTATCTGTCAATACGCAACCAGTGCATATCTCTACTTCTTCTTACTTCAGATTTACCAACTACAGGAACGTTGTTCTCAGCATGACATGCAATTACACAAGCCCCACATCCAGTACAAGCATTCAAATCAATAGAAAGATTAAAGTGATGTCCAGTAGAACGATCAAATGAACCCCATAAATCTACCGAAGTAGCTTCAACTTCTTTGTGATCTAAAGAAACCATTGGTTTTTCATTCCAAAATTCAGCATCTTTAGTATTGAAAATTTCAAGAGTAGTTTCTTTAATGATATCTCCTCTTCCCATTAATGTTTTTTGACCTTGAACACAAGCAAATTCGTGTTCACCGTCTGCTTTCACTATTGAAACAGATTGTACATTATTAAATCCACTATATAAAGCGTAAGCATTAATACCTACTTGCATTTCTTCCTTTAAAGCTGCTTTACGGCCATATCCTAAAGCCATCCCCACAGTCCCAACAGCTTGACCTGGTTGAACAATTACAGGAACATTTTCAAGTTTTACACCGTTAGCGGTCAAAGTAACATAGCTACCATTTAATCCGCCATTAGCAACGATTTCATTTGTCAATCCCCATTTCTTAGCATCCGCATTAGAAACAGTAACATAATTATCCCAAGATACTCTTGTCAACGGATCTGGGAACTCTTGCAACCATGGGTTATTAGCTTGTTGACCATCTCCCATTCCTGTTTTAGTATACAATACCAATTCAATACCGGTAGATTTGGCTTGAGCCAATGTGTTTGCAGCACCATTGTAATCAACAGTACCAGCTGCAGATGTAGGCACAACACCTACATAAACACCGTCATGTAAAACTTTATTCCAAGATGAACCCACAATCACTGAAGCTGCAAACGCTCTCAAATAATCATAGTACGTTCCAGGAATTCCGTTTATAGACAATAAAATATCTTGAAATTGTTTTGTATTGAATAATGGACGAATAGTAGGTTGAGTAATACTATAAGTTCCTTTTGTCAAAGCTAGATCTCCCCAAGCTTCCAAATAATGAGGAACTGGTGCAGCAATTGTAGACAATGAAGCAGTTTCGTCTTCTTTTAACGACAACGAAACAGAAGTTTTTACTTTTTTCAATCCTTCAACAAATAATTTACTGTCTGCTAAAGTATAAACTGGATTAACACCACTCATAATTAAAGTATGGACACTTCCAGCATTCATATCTTTTACTAATTGAGCAACCTTCTCATTAGATCCTTTACGGATTTGTCTAGTTCCAGAAGTTGTAAAAGCTTCACTTGCCAAAACTTGATTGATAGCAAGAACTAATAATTGAGCATTTTTATCTTGAATACCTGATACTAAAACTCCTTTAGATCCAGCAGCTTTCAATTGTTGAGCTGCTTTAATTACATCTGCTTTGAAAGCAGCATCCAATGAAGTTGCTACAGAGGATCCAGTAACAACATTATATATTTGAACTAATGCTTGTTTTTGATTAGCGGTTGACATAGCAACACGCTTATCAGCTGCAGCACCAGATAAAGTCATATTAGACTCTAATTGTATGTGTTTTGATATTGTTTTCTTTCCAACAGCACCAGATGGGATTCTTCCTTTAGCATAACCGGAGTCATATCCTCCACCTTGCCAATCACCAAGGAAATCAGCTCCAACAGAAACAATAACCGAAGCTTTAGAAAAATCATAATCCACTAAAGCTCTTTCTCCATAAACAGTTTCAAAAGCATCTAAAGCTTCTGAAGAAGAAACAGCATCATATATTACATGTTTTGCATTTGGATTCTTGGCGATAAAATCAGCAATTAATTTTTCGGTAGAAGGGCTTGCCAATGTATTTGTCAAAAATACTACTTGCCCACCTTTTGCTTTAGCATCAACAATACTAGATTTGATTTTTGAATCAACTGCAGACCAAGAAGCATTTTTAGCATCAAGCTTAGGCTCTTTCAAACGCATATTATCATACAATGACAATATCGAACCATGAATTCTAGCATTAGCTGCAAACTTAGCTCCAGCAATAGTGTTATTATCTATTTTAATTGGACGACCTTCACGCGTTTTTACCAAAAGGTTTGCGAAATCAAATCCATCAAAAACCGAAGTTGCATAATAATCCGCTACTCCAGGAATAATTTGTTCTGGTTGTAACACATAAGGAATTGACAAATGCACAGGACCTTCGCACGCAGCTAGAGAAGCTGCCGCTGTACTAAAACCAACGTACTTTAAAAAGTCACGACGTGTAGTTGAAGAAGAAGACAAAGCTGCTTCATTCCCTAAAAATTCATCTGTAGGAATCTCTTCAACAAATTCGTTATTTCTAAGCGCCTCAACAATAGAACTATTTCCGTCTAGTTCTTCAACACTTTTCCAGTATTTTTTGTTTGATGACATATTATATATAAATATTAATCTTAATAATTTTTTTTAGTTTCAAGTTTTCTTTGTCTCAAGTTTCAAGTCACACAAAGGCAACTTTAATCTTAAAACTTTAAACCTTTTTTAGTAGTGACATTTACCACATTCCAATCCACCCATTTGAGCAGCGGTTAACTTATCTACACCATATTTTTTAGAAAGCTCTTCGTGTATTTTTGTGTAATACTCATTACCTTCCATTTTAACATCAGTTTTTCTATGGCAATTAACACACCATCCCATTGTAAGCGGAGAGAATTGTTTCATGACTTCGAATTCTTGAACCGGACCGTGACATGTTTGACATTCAATACCAGCTACAGTAACGTGTTGTGAGTGATTAAAATAAACAAAGTCAGGTAAATTATGAATACGAACCCATTTTACAGGCTCAGTTTTTCCAGTGTATGATTGAGAAGTTGCATCCCATCCCACAGCTTTATACAATTTCTGGATTTGCTCATCATAAAAAGCTTTGCTGTATTCCGGAGTCGCAGTAGTTTCAGCAACCTCGCTAATACTTTTATGACAGTTCATACAAACATTCAAAGAAGGAATACCTGCGTTCTTACTTACACGAGAAGCAGAGTGACAATATTTACAGTTGATTTCATTATCACCAGCATGAATTCTATGAGAGTAGTGTATTGGCTGAATTGGCTCGTAGTTTTGATCTACACCAACTTGCATTAAAAATCCATATACTAAATAAGCTCCTGAAAGCAATAAGAATATAGCAGAAACCAAAACTAAAAACTGATTTTTAACAAATGCTTTCCAAATAGGCAAAGTAGGCTCTTTTGCAACTACTTCAATTCCGTTTGCAGCAGCCACCTTTCTTAATACGTTGTTGACCAAAACCAACATCACTATTAGTATCGCCATCACTAATGACAAAGCACCTAATATTACATTATTAGAAATCCCCTCTTCTTGAACTGTACCAGGCACAGCGGCAGAAGCACCAGCAGCTGCGGCAGGAGCAGCAGCTTTTGGCTCAGATGTATAAGCAATAATATTATCAATATCTCCTTCAGACAACTGAGGAAATGCAGTCATTGGAATTTTGTTATTTGCCTCAAAAACTTTGACAGCAGCAGCATCACCAGATTTAATTAAATCCGAACTATTGTGAACCCACTTATAAATCCAAGAAATTTCATGTCTTGAAATAACATCTCTAAGAGCTGGACCCGTAGATTTAGCATCTAATTTGTGACATGCTGCACAATTGGCATTAAAAAGCTCTTTACCTTTTGCCGCATCACCTCCAGAACTCGCCGCTGGAGCTGCTGTAGTTGCAGCAGCTGCAACCGGAGCTGCATCCTGAGCAAATGAAGCTACGGAAATACTCAACATCAATGCTAAGCTTAAAAATAATTTCCTTGAATTCGAATTATGGTTACCCACCTTTTTCATATTAATATATTGATTATCTACTAAAAAATTGTTCGCTTGTATTCTAAAAAAATAGAAGACAAAACGAACCTTATTTAAAAACTTGCACAAAAATACGACTTAAGAACTATTCTCAAAACCTTAAAATAATCTTAATTATAATTTATATTAAATCTAAATAACAAAACTATTACGATTTCCTGTTAAAAAACTATTTTTGCAGAATAAATAATCACATTATGAGATTTTTAAGAAACCTTAAAGCACTGTTGCTATTTACTTTATTTTTAATAACAACAACCAGAATAACAGCTCAGAACTCCAATTTAAGCGTAAATCAAGACCCCAAATTTGAGCAATTGTTGAATGAAAAAAGAAAATCCAACTCAAATTTATCTTATTCCGATCGTTATAAAATTCAAATTTTCAATGGAGCAAGTGAAAGCGCCAAAAAAACTTTAAACGAATTTCGCCAAGAATTTAAAAACTTAGATGGAACTATTATTTTCAATACACCAAATTACAAAGTTTGGGTTGGTAATTTCAGAACTCGAATGGAAGCCGAAAGGAATCTTATTGACATCCAAAAGAAATATAAAAATGTGTTTTTAATAAAACCAAGTAAATAATGTTTCTAACAAAAAATAGCCCTTAAAAGGGCTATTTTTTTAGCATTTTTTTTACTATTTCAACTCCAAACCGTGAAGCTATCTGAGATATAAATTCTTTAAAATCGACCACAGAATTATCATTTGCCTCATCTGAAATAGTCCGAATTATAACATAAGGTATATTGTATTCAAAACAAACTTGTGCTACTGCAGCACCTTCCATCTCAACACATAAAACTTCAGGAAGCATTACCAAAAGACCTTCTTTGTCTTCATGACTTGCAAAGAAACGGTCTCCACTGGCAATTTGACCAACAACCATTTTGGGATTCGATAAAGAAAACTTCTCTCTTTGTTTTGGCGAAAGCAAATGAATTAAACTCTCATCCCTTATCAATTCATCGATACTCTCTACTGCCTTATCCAACATCTCTTTTGGAGGACAAAGTATTGTTTTCCCCAATAAAGGAATTTCAAACCTCTTCATTATGGGACGTGCATCCAAATCATGCTGAATTAAACTGTTAGCTATAACAACATCACCAATATTTAAATCTGGATGAATAGCACCTGCAACTCCAGTAAAAAATAATTCCGTTATTCCAAACTCAATAATTAAATGGGTAACAGTTGTAGCTGAAGCCACTTTTCCCCAACGAGAAAAAACGACAACTACTTCAATATCATTTATTGTCCCTAAATAATAGGTACGCATTCCCTTTACGACTTCCGTTTTGTCTTTTAACAAAGAAACAACACCACTTATCTCCTCGGGCATTGCGCCAAGAATTCCAATTCTATTCATATACTGCATTTTGTTTTAAATCTGAATTCGATTATTACTTTTTATCTTTTTTTGGATGATGGCAAAAAAGTAAAATTTTTCCCCTTAGCCCTGATGGGAGGGAAAATCCTTTTGTGAACTTTGTCAAAGTTTTAAACTTTGACAAAGTTCACAAAAGATTTGGAAGGACAGCAGGAAACCATCATTACAAAAAAGCCAAATCTTTCTGCTCCTAAAAACAAATATTCAACTTCAACTTATTGTCAATTTTTAAATTAACAAACAACAAAACGATCATTACCTAAACAAAAAAATCCCAACGAATTGGGATTTTTAATTATAGATCTATAAAATCTTATTTCAATTTCTTTTTGATTGCAACTTCATGGTATGCTTCAATAACATCTCTTTCTTCAATATCATTGTAACCTTTTATTTGAATACCACAATCATATCCTTTAGCCACTTCTTTCACATCGTCTTTGAAACGTTTCAATGCAAGTAGTTCACCTGTGAATACAACCACACCTTCTCTGATAATTCTGATTTTGGCATTTTTGGCAATTTTACCATCCATAACCATACATCCTGCGATAGAACCAACTTTAGAAATTTTGAATATCTCTCTGATCTCAGCAGTACCAAGTACTTCTTCTTTCATTTCAGGAGCTAACATTCCTTCCATTGCATCTTTCAAATCATCGATAGCTGCATAGATAATAGAGTAATAACGGATATCGATTTCTTCTTTATCAGCCAATTGTCTAGCATTTCCAGCAGGACGAACGTTAAATCCGATAATGATTGCATCAGAAGCAGAAGCCAACATAACGTCAGTTTCTGTAATCGCACCAACTCCTTTGTGTATAATGTTAATTTGGATTTCTTCAGTAGATAATTTAGAGAACGAATCAGACAATGCCTCAACAGAACCATCCACATCCCCTTTAAGGATTATGTTCAATTCTTTAAATTGACCCAATGCAATTCTACGTCCAATTTCATCTAATGTAATATGACGTTGAGTACGTACTGATTGTTCACGCATTAATTGAGAACGTTTTGCAGCAATTTGTTTTGCTTCTTTTTCGTCTTCAAAAATATTGAATTTATCCCCGGCAGTAGCTGCACCATCAAGACCTAAAACAGAAACCGGAGTCGAAGGACCTGCAACAGTAACTATATTACCTCTTTCATCATGCATGGCTTTAATTTTACCATGATGTTTTCCAGCCAACATATAGTCTCCAATTTTAAGAGTACCATGTTGTACTAATATAGTAGAAACATATCCTTTTCCTTTATCCAAGAAAGCTTCAACAACTGTTCCTTGAGCCGCTTTATTTGGATTCGATTTCAAATCTAAAATTTCAGCTTCTAGCAATACTTTTTCTAACAACTCTTTAACACCTGTACCCACTTTTGCAGAGATATCATGAGATTGAATTTTTCCACCCCAATCTTCTACCAAAAGGTTCATACCCGCCAATCTTTCTTTTACTTTTTCAGGATTAGCATTTGGTTTATCAATTTTATTGATTGCAAAAATAATAGGTACTCCCGCTGCTTGAGCATGAGAAATAGCCTCTTTAGTTTGCGGCATGATATCATCATCTGCAGCAATCACAATAATTGCAATATCTGTAACTTGAGCACCACGAGCACGCATCGCAGTAAAAGCTTCGTGACCTGGTGTATCTAAAAATGCAATTTTTTGACCATTATCTAAAGTTACTCCGTAGGCACCAATGTGTTGTGTAATTCCTCCGGATTCACCAGCGATAACATTTTCTTTACGGATGTAATCCAGTAAAGATGTTTTACCGTGATCGACGTGACCCATTACAGTTACAATAGGAGCTCTGAATACTAAATCTTCTTCTTTGTCTTCAACAACTTGAATAGCTTCTTCGATATCTACAGTAATAAACTCAACATCATAACCAAATTCATCTGCAACAATAGTTAATGTTTCAGCATCCAAACGTTGGTTCATGGTAACCATGATTCCAAGTGACATACAAGTACCGATTACTTTAGTAATTGGCACATCCATCATGATTGCAATTTCACCTACAGTAACAAACTCAGTAACTTTGATTGTTTTACTTCCTTCGTCTAAAGCTCTTTGCTCATCATCAGATTTCTGACGGTGTGTATCTCTTTTATCTCTTCTGTATTTTGCAGCTTTAGATTTACCTCCTTTACCTTGAAGTTTCTCCAAAGTTTCACGGATTTGGTTTTTAACCTCTTCCTCGGTAGGCTCCACTTTTGCAACAATTGCAGGTCGATTTCCTTTTACAAATCCTGGTCTTGCACTTCTATTTGCATTGAAACCACCACCTCCAGTGTTTGGAGTGATTTTATTTGGATTTGGCGCTCCAGGAACTCCAGGAGTAGCAGGCGGTCTAGGCGCACCTGGCTTTGGAGCAATTCTTTTACGTTTATTTTTATTAGCATTATTAGCACCAGCCGCTCCAGGAGCCCCAGGCTTATTAGGCGTAATTTTTGGATCTTCTTTTTTCTTTTTCGGTTTATTGAATTGAGACAAATCAATAACTTGACCCGTTAAAGTTGCACCAGAAAGTTTTTGATACTGAGTCGTGATAGATTCTTCAACCGGAGCTTCACCTGAAGTTGCTTCAGTTTTTTTCTCTGTTACCGCTTCTGGCTTCTCAACATTTTTAACCTCCTTAAACTTTGGTTTATCTTTTACCTCAGAAGTTGGGATCTCTTTTTTAACTTTTTCTACTGGAGAGTCAGTTTTTATAACATTCTCAACAGCTTCTTTTTTAACTTCTTCTTTTAGAACAGGTTTGTCTTCAGGAACTACCTCTTTAGGAGCAATTACTTTTTCAGCAACAACAGGATCTGGAGTGACAGTAGGCTTTTTAGGATTAAGATCAATTTTACCAACTTGTACTGGACCCGACAAAACAGCTCTAGCTTTTATAACTTCTTGTTGTTTCAAACGATCTTCTTCTAATTTACGTTTGTCTTCAACTTCTTTTTCACGCTCAATACGCAACGCTTCTTTCTCTTTCCTTTTCTCCTCACTCACTTCTTTCGAAGCTTCTTTATTCCCCTTGTCGCCTGCAAACTGACTTTGTAGGATATTAAATTCCTGTTCAGAAATTTTTGTGTTTGGGTTTGACTCAATAGCAATACCCTTATCTTTTAGATAATCCACAGCTCTTTCTAACGAAATATTTAATTCCCTTAAAACCTTGTTTATTCTAATAATTCTCTCTTCAGACATAAAACCTTTTTATTTTTACCTTATTCGTTGTTCTATTTATATTTTATAATAAAAATAGAAATTTATTTTATATGAGGAATTAATAGCATGTTAACTATCAAACTCTTCATTTAATATTCTCATTACATCTAGAATCGTTTCCTCTTCTAGGTCTGTTCTTCTAACTAAATCATCCACATTATGTTTCAAAATACTTTTAGCAGTATCCAACCCAATTTTTGCAAATTCTTCAATTACCCACTCTTCTATCTCATCTGAGAACTCAGTCAATTCAACATCGTCATCATCTGCAATCGCACCAGCTACATCACCTTCACGTATTACATCCAATTCATAACCAGTTAACAAACCAGCCAAACGAATATTATGACCTCCTCTACCGATTGCTTTAGAAACTTCTTCCAATTTCAAAAACACTTCAGCTCTTTTTGTCTCTTCATTAATTTTGATTGAAGAAACTTTAGCAGGACTTAATGCTCTAGTAATATACAATTGAATATTGCTAGTATAATTGATTACATCAATATTTTCATTTCCTAATTCACGAACAATTCCATGAATACGCGACCCTTTCATACCTACACAGGCACCAACCGGATCAATACGATCATCATAAGAATCAACAGCTACTTTTGCTTTTTCACCTGGAATTCTCACAACATTTTTAACCATAATCAAACCGTCAAAAACTTCCGGTATTTCTTGCTCAAACAATTTCTCCAAGAACTTATCTGAAGTTCTAGACATAATAATCTGAGGTTTATTTCCTTTTAGTTCAACGCTTTCAATTATACCTCTCACATTATCACCTTTACGGAAGAAATCTGAAGGGATTTGTTTTTCTTTTGGTAAAATGATTTCGTTTCCATCATCATCCACCAAAATTACAACTCTTGGACGTACATGATGTACTTCCGCTGTGTAAATATCACCAATAATATCTTTAAACTGTTTGTAAAGATTAGTATTATCGTGTTCGTGTATTTTTGAAATTAAGTTTTGTCTTAAAGCCAATATCGCTCTTCTACCTAAATCTATCAGCTTAACTTCTTCAGAAACCTCTTCACCAATTTCAAAATCGGCTTCTATTTTTCTAGCTTCAGTTAATGTAATTTCCTCATTTTCAAAATCCAAATCCTCGTCAGCAACGATTACCCTTCTTCTCCAAATCTCCATATCTCCTTTATCAGGATTTATAATGATATCGAAATTATCATCTGAACCGTATTTTTTCTTCAATGCATTTCTAAATACATCTTCCAAAATTGCCATAAGCGTTACACGATCAATAAGTTTATCATCTTTAAACTCTGAAAATGAATCGATTAATGCTAAATTTTCCATGCGAATTCTTTAATTAAAATGTTACTGTAACAATTGCTTCTTTAATATCTGAGTAAGGAATTTGTTGTTCTTTTTGAACCGTCTCTTTTCCTTTACCAATTTTTTTGGGTTCTCTAGCTTTCCACGACAAAATTATAAAAAGATCATTAGCTTCAACTAATTCTGCTTCAATATTTTCTGTATTCGTCTTAACGATTAATGTTCTACCTATATTTTTTTTATACTGTCTAACCAATTTTAAAGGAGAACCTACTCCAACAGAAGCCACTTCTAAAGAGTAATCCTGTTCTTCTCTATCTAAATTATTCTCAACAGCACGACTTATATCAATACAGTCTTGCAAAACCACACCATTATCCCCATCAATACCAATAATAATCTTAAAACTGTCCGTAATGGTCAGGTCAATTAAAAAAACAGATGGTTTTTCAAGAAGAGCCTCTTCTAATACTTGCTTTACTTTTTCTTTAAATGTCATATCTTTATAAAAAGAGGCACGCTATGCGTGCCTCATTATCTAGTATATTAATAAATAACGGTGCAAATATAGTGTTTTTTTATAAATCAAAAAAATTGATTACTATTAAAAAATTTTATATCTTTAATCTATTAAATTAGCACAGTTTTACTGATAAATCAAACCCCGAACACCATGAAAAGAATTTTAATTCCCACTGACTTCTCTAAATATGCTGATGAAGCAATAGAAGTTGGCGCAGAAATTGCAAAAAAAAACGACTGTGAAATCATTTTACTCCATATGCTTGAACTACCAGGTCAAATGAATGACGCCTTAACAGGAGGAACAAGCATACCAGAGGTAATGTTATTCAAACGTAAAGCAGAAGAAACATTAAAAAACATCAAAAACCGTCCTTATCTGGCTGGCATCAAAATTACCGAAGTAGTACGACTTGATGGAGCTTATCACGGAATAAACAATTACATCAAACAAAACGACATAGACCTCATTGTTATGGGTTCACATGGAGCAACCGGAATCAACGAAATCATCATTGGATCGAATACTGAAAAAGTAGTAAGACAATCAGAAACCCCTGTTTTGGTTATTAAAAGCAAAATAAATAATTTCAAAATCCAAAACATCATTTTTGCTTCCGATTTTTCAAAAGAAATCAAAAAACCATTTCAAAAAATGCTTGATTTTACCAAATTATTTGGATCAAAACTAAATCTGGTAATGATTTGCACGCCAAATAGCTTCAAAAGCACTTCGGCCGCACGCAAAATAGTTACCGATTTTGTAGCTGATTTTGACATGCCTGAATACTCATTTGAAATATACAACGAAAACAATGTAGAAAAAGGAATAATCAACTATTCCAATGAAAAAGATGCCGACTTGATCGCATTTTGCACTCATGGAAGAACCGGCCTTAACCATTTTTTTGCCGGAAGCATCTCAGAAGATTTGGTAAATCACGCCACAAAACCCGTATTAACATTTAGAATATAATTCTCAACACAAAGAAAGCCTCTCAAATTTTGAGAGGCTTTCTTTTTTTCACATATTAACACTTCAATTAATACCATAAAAAAAGCCCCTCAATTTTGAAGGGCTTCCGTTGGTCTACTAGGACTCGAACCTAGAAAGACTGCACCAAAAACAGTTGTGTTACCATTACACCATAGACCAGCTTTGTTGCTAACATTTCTGCTAAGCGAGTGCAAATTTAAAACAAATTCCAAGCTGTGCAAACTTTTTTTGCCTTTTTCTTCAAAAAAAATGAAACAAATTTCAATTTAAAAAACAAAATCTGATTAAAATACTGAAAGACAAAGCATTTACCAAAACGATTATTTTCAATAAAATTATAATAATGCGACTTAACTTTAAAAAAAAAAACATTTTCTTTGTAACACTTTTTAAAACATATAAAAAAACAGAAGACTAGTATATGACATCATTCAATTTCAACAAATGGAATACAATTACAGGTTGGCTTGCCTTTTCAATCGCACTAATAACTTATACACTTACTGTTGAACCCACAATGAGTTTTTGGGATTGTGGTGAATATATCGCTACAGCCGCCAAACTTGAGGTTGGCCACCCACCAGGAGCCCCATTATTCCAAATGATTGGTGCTTTTTTTGCGATGTTTGCCATGGATAAAGAGCACATTGCTTTAATGGTGAATATGACTTCTGTATTTTCCAGTGCGTTTACTATATTATTTATGTTTTGGTCATCAACAATGATACTAAAAAAAATAATTGGACAATATTCAGAAATCAACACAAACAATTCGATTGTAATCCTTGGAAGTTCTTTAGTTGGTGCTTTAGCATACACCTTCTCGGATAGTTTTTGGTTCAATGCTGTTGAAGCTGAAGTTTACGCGATGGCTACCTTATTAATCTCTTTACTGTTATGGTTAGGATTGCGCTGGGAACAAGACATGAACACTCCCAGAGGAAACAGATGGCTTCTTTTAATTTCTTTGGTAGTTGGATTGTCTTTTGGGGTACACTTTATGTCTCTATTGACAATTCCTGCAATAGGATTTTTATATTTTTTCAAAAACTATAAAGTAGTCACTGTTAAAAACTTCATTATAGCGAATATTGTTGTTGTTTCTGTTTTACTTTTTATATTCAAATTATTACTTCCTTTAACGATGGCATTCTTTGGTAAAACCGAAGTTTTCATGGTTAATTCAATGGGATTGCCTTTTAATTCAGGAACCATTTTTGTAACTCTGCTTCTTATAGCTTTCTTTTATTTTGGTTTAAACTACACCCATAAAAAAGGATTAATACATTATAATACCCTTATTTTATGCGTTCTTTTTATCCTAATTGGATTCTCAACTTGGTTAATGTTACCAATTCGCGCCAATTCAAATACGGTTATTAACGAAAATAAACCATCCGATGCTGCCGAAGTTCTTGCTTATTACAACAGAGAGCAATATGGTGTAAATCCATTATTTTATGGCCCACAATACACAGAAGCTTTTGCAGGATTAGATCCTAACAATCCGTATTTAGACAAAGCTCCTAATTACGAGAGAGATTATAAAACCGGGAAATATGTTATTGTAAACAACTACATAAAAGCAGAACAAAATAGTGATGATAATCAAAAAACTATTTTGCCAAGAATGTGGAGCACAGAACATATCGAAAACTACATTAATTTCACGAATCCACCAGCATTTAGAATGAATCCTGACTATCCTTATGAAGAGGATTTAGCAAAATACGGATTGGATCCAAGTAAATTAAGCGAGGAAGATTACAATAAAGCTATTGCTCAATTAAAAAACGAAACTGAAAAAACGATAGCCGAGTTCAGACAAGCCTATGCTCAAAAACAGATCGACAATGAAGGTTATGTTTCTTTCCTAAAACATTATGGAGATTATTTAATCATTGAAAAGCCAACTACTGCTGACAATTTCAGCTTTATGTTTGAATACCAATTTGGCTATATGTATTGGAGATATTTGATGTGGAATTTTGTTGGAAGACAAAACGACGAACAAGGAAGATATGATTATCTGGATGGAAACTGGATAAGCGGAATTACATTCCTTGACAACTTACATTTAGGCTCACAAGAAAACCTACCTTCTGATGTTTTAAATAACAAAGGCAGAAACGTGTATTTCTTCTTACCGTTTATACTTGGTCTTATCGGAATCATGTATCATGCAAGCAAAGACAGAAAAAGCTTCTATGTTTTATTGGCTCTTTTCCTTTTCTTGGGGATTGCATTGAAGATCTACTTAAACGAACGACCATTTGAACCTCGCGAAAGAGACTATGCCTTAGTAGGTTCGTTTTACGTATTTGCGATTTGGATTGGATTCGGAGTATATGCATTGTATGAAAGTGCACAAAAATACCTTGCTCCAAAAATTGCCGGACCACTGCTTATCGGTGGATGTTTATTGGCTGCGCCAATGCTTATGGCATACCAAAACTGGGATGACCATGACCGTTCTGGAAAATATACCGCTACTGCAATGGCAAAAGCCTATCTTGAATCCTGTGACCCTAACGCGATTTTATTCACAATTGGGGATAACGACACTTTCCCGCTTTGGTATGCTCAAGAAATAGAAGGCATTCGTACCGACATTAAGATTGTTAACACCAGCTTATTCATGACAGACTGGTATATTGATCAAATGAAAAGAAAAGCGTACCAGTCTGAAGCTTTACCGATATCATTTACACATGATGAATACGTTGGAGACAAACTTGACTATGTAGCACACATTCAAAAAACCGAAAGCCGTTGGGATTTAAATGCTTTTATAAAATTTATAAAAGACCCAAGATCTACAGTAGAAATGCAAAACGGGCAAACCATACATTTCTTCCCAACAAATAAAATCAGAATTCCGATAGACAAAGCAAATATCCTAAAGAATAAAGTGGTTGATCCTAAACTTAGCGATTCTATTGTTCCGTACATCGACATTGACATCAAAGGAAGCGCCATCTATAAAAACAGGTTAATGATGCTCGATCTAATTAACAACAACAATTGGAAAAGACCGGTGTATTTTAGTGGAGGAGCTTTTGATGCCGAAGATTATTTATGGATGAAAGACTATCTTCAATTAGAAGGGATGGTTTACAAATTAGTTCCAATAAAAACGGCATTGCCAGAAGATTCAGGTCAAATGGATATGGGTCGAATTGATGCAGATAATATGTATAATAAAGTAATGAAATGGGACTGGGGTAATAGCGAAAGTGACAAAATATACCACGATCCTGAAACCCGCAGAGAAAGTCTTACTTACAGAATGAATTTGTCTCGCTTGATGAACAAACTCATTGCTGAAGGAAAGATTGACAAAGCGAAAAACATCATTGATTTGGCTATGACAAAAATGCCTTTGGAAAAGTTTGGCTACTATTCACTTGTAGAGCCATTCGCAAAAGGATATTATGATGTTGGAGAAAAAGCAAAAGCTCATGACTTATTGGATAAACTAATGCAAAAATACAAGGAGAACCTTAATTATTATGCCAAATTAGCTCCATCTGAACAATCTAGCATCAGTATTGAAATCATAACTGACTTAGAACGCTACAGAGGTTTATTGATTGTGATGAAAGACAGTAAAGACATTGATTATTACAATTCAAGCAAAAAAACTTTCAATACTTATATTGAAATATTTGCTCGATTTGGACGCAAAAAAGAATAAGTGTCAAGATTAAAATCATCACTTAAAAATGCAGTGCAATTAAAAAAGCACTGCATTTTTTTGTTTAAATTGCAGTGAATTGTGCTATTGAATTATGAAACCCTATTGGATTAAAACAAATAACTTTATTAAAAAAATATTCTCCAATTACATTTGGGACATTCCAAATGTGGAGAATAAAATCTACCTCACTTTTGACGATGGTCCAACTCCTGAGATCACAGAATGGGTATTGAAAGAACTAAAAAAATACAACGCAAAAGCCACATTTTTCTGCATTGGAAAAAACATAAACAATCACGGAGAGATTTTTTTCAAAACCATAGAAGAAGGCCATTCCATTGGAAATCATACCTACAATCATTTGAAAGGATGGAATACACCAACCGAAGACTATTTATACAATATTGCCTTGTGCGAATCGGAAATCTTAAATCTGCAACCTAAAATCTCCAATCTAAAATCTAAAATTTTTCGTCCACCTTACGGCAAAATAAAAAACTCGCAATCCAAAAAATTGCAACAATTAGGTTATAAAATAATCATGTGGGATGTACTTAGCGCTGATTTTGACCAAACCATAACACCAGAAAAATGTCTGGAAAATGTATTGCAAAATGTAGAATCGGGAAGTATAATTGTATTCCATGACAGTGTAAAAGCATTCAAAAACTTAGAATACACACTCCCAAGATCTTTGGAAATATTAAAACAGAGGGGATTTACTTTTGAAGTAATTCAATAATCTAAAACCAAAGATTACAATTGCTCTTGCACTATTCCGATTAAAGTATTGGCATCCAACTCACCAGACTGTCTCCAGATCATCATACCTTCTTTATAAATCATCAAAGTAGGCAAGCCTTTTATGCGTAAAGCATCAGCTAATTCTTGATTTTTGTCAACGTCTATCTTGATTACCTTTACTTTGTCACCAAGCGCCGCTGCTACATCTTTTATAACAGGATGCATCGATACCGAAGATTCGTTCCAATCTGTGTAAAAATCTATTAACACAGGAACTTGAGTATTTATAAGTTCTCCAAATTTTGACATAAAACCAAAATATTTAATTTCTATTACTTTCGAAAAGAGATATCATCCTGCAAATTTAGCATTTTAAACTAATTATGCTAATTTTTTACTCTTTATTAGTTGAATTACTGTGATTTCCGGCATAATCCCAACCCTGCCAGGATAGGCATGAAATCCAAAACCACGATTTACATACACATATCTCCCCAAATTTTCGTATAATCCCGCCCATTGTTTGTAAACATATTGAGCCAAACTCCACTTAAAAAAACCTGGAATTTCAATCCCAAATTGCATTCCGTGAGTATGTCCAGACAAGGTTAAATGAAAATGCTTATCGTCGTACTGAACCACTTCATTCCAATGGCTTGGATCATGACTCATTAAGATTTTAAAATCCTCCTTACTCAAATGTTGTGCTGCTTTCTTTAAATCACCAGCCTGTTTGAAATTTTTACCCCAATTTTCTACTCCAACCAATGCAATTTTATCGCCGTCTTTTTCGATAAAAGTATGTTCATTCAATAACAGTTGAAATCCTATTTGACCGTATAACTTTTTTATGTCCTCAAAATTTTTATCCTTGGCGGCTTGTGTTGGCCAAGTCACATATTCTCCATAATCATGATTTCCAAGAACCGAAAACTTACCATATTCATGTTTATCAATCCTGTTAAAAGTTTCAATCCAGGGATGCATTTCCTTGGCATGTGTATTAACAATATCACCCGTAAATAATATCATGTCAGAATTCTGGGCATTCACCAAATCAATAGCGTAATTAATCTTCTCAGGATTATCAAAACTACCGCTATGTACATCTGAAATTTGGGTAATTGTAAAGCCATCGAAAGCATCGGGCAAATCCGGAAAATGTATCGCTTGCTTTATGACTTTATAATTATACTTCCCTTCAAATATTCCATAAATTAGCGATAAAAAAGGAATGGCAGCCAACCCTAAACCTATTTGACTAACAAATTTACGTCTGGAAGGCAAAAAATCGGAATTACTATTATTATCAATAAAATAATTGATTGACCCCGCTGCCAGTCGGAATACATCTTCTCCCAAAAGAATTACCGTCATTACAATTTTAGGAAGATAAACCACCAGCAACAAGCCCATAGTAAACATCGTCTGCTTGGTTTGCCCAACTGAACGGTCAAATTGCGTGAAAGAATAAAGGATAAATACAAAAAGAAAAAGGCTTATTATTTGATAAGAAATCAGCAGCCATTTCAATTTAATTAAAGTTTTAATTGCCTGAAAAGCATAAAGCTCAATAACAAAAAGAATAGCACCTATAAAGAATAAACGTAAGATCATTATTTTATAAAATTTTATACAAAGTAACAACTATTGAAAATGCTAAATACCCATATTACCATAATTTTAACGCAAAAAAAGGGAGTAAATTTCTTTATCTCCCCTTTTCTCCTATTAAAACCAACTTTTAACATCTTTTGAAATATTCTATGAAATATTCACTAACAAAAGATTGTTTTATTTTTTTGGAGTTGCAGTCTCAGTAGTAGTTGGTTTGCTAACTTCTGTTTTGTGCGCTTTTTTTGTTTCTTTTTTTGCTTCTTTTTTAGTAGCTTTTACTTCTTTAGTAGGTGTAGTTTGAGCTGGTGTAGTTTGTGCACTTACCATAACTGTTGTTCCTAAAGCTACTGCCAATACCATCAATAAATTTTTCATGATTTTAAATTTTAGATTAATAATTTAGTTTATTAATAGGTCAAAGCTATACATGCTAAATGAAGATTAAATGAAGTTTTGGTCTTCTCGAAAAAATTAACTTTTAATTGGGTTTTGACTCATTTGGAAACAACAAAATAAAAGTGGTACCAATATTTATTTCTGAAGTTATCTCAAGAGTAATATGATGAAATTGAGCAATACTTTCAACAATTGCAAGCCCCAGCCCCTGCCCTTCCTGATCAGAACTTACTCTGGTGAATCGTTTGAAAACATTCTGCTGTTGTTTTTTATTCATTCCGATACCCGAATCCGAAACTGACAAGAAATAATTTCCATGCAAAAAACCGTCCTTAATTTCAATTGTACCTAAAGGGTTATTGTATTTAATCGCATTGACTATCAAATTATAAAAGAGAATATGCATCAGGGTTTTATTTCCCCTAAAACTAAAATGATGTTCCAAATTTTTATTAAAAGACAATTCCTTATCTTCAATCCTATCTTGCAAGTCTGCTAGTAAATCGGTAATTATAGCATCAAAATCAATCGTCTCATTTGCTTCATATTGATTGTTTTCGATTTTTGAAATCAACAATAAATTGGCAATTATCTTTTTCAGCAGATCTAATGTACTTAGAGAACCTACAATTTTATCCACTGCATTATCATCCAAAGATTCATTTTGAAGTAAATTCTCAAATTTGTTTTTCAATAATGCAATTGGAGTCAAAAGTTCATGGGAAACATTGGCTATAAATTGCTTTTCCTTCTTAAACAATTCAGTAATTCTGTCCATCATTTGATTTAGAACAGTATCCAATTCCTGAAAATCCCTAGAATGTGTTTTTATTGGAGTGTGATCAAAAGATTCGGGTTCATTTACATGACGGATTTTAGTATCAATAATTTTATAAAAAGGCTTTAATAAATATTCGATATAAAAAGTATCTGCCAAAAAAGTAATGACCACAATTATAATTAAAACAATTATGAAGAAAAATCGAATTACAAAGGTAAGATCGTCGATTTCGCTTAAACTATTTCCAATTTCCAAAAGGTAGTTTGTGTTTTCATACTTAAAATAATACTGAAGAATTCTATAATCATTTCGCTCATCTTCAATTATTCTTTGCTCTGTAATAAAAAGTGTTTGATCAATTTTGACTTTAGAAGGTACTCTGGAAAGCGAAAGGAACTCACTATGTAAAGTTGAAAAACTGGCATAAGTCTCGGAAGTGTCATTCCGAACAATGAAATCATTTATTTCTTCCTTGTCTAAATGCTCAATGAACTTTTGTTTTTTCTCCAGTAAACTCTTGTTTATGTGATTGTAAACCACTTTTTCGACCAAAACAGGAAGCATTAGCCATAAAACCAAAATCAGCAACAAACGCGACAATGCATTAAAAATAGCCAATTGATGCTTGATTTTCATATACAGAATATTAATTATTAAACGCTACACATTTATCCTATAACCCACATTTCTAACAGTTTCAAACCATTCGATTTGGGAATGTTTATCTAATTTTTTTCTAAGATTTCGAACATGGACATCTATAAAATTGGAATCGGAATTTACTTCAAGAATATCTCCCCAAATATGCTCGGTCAATTGCAAACGTGTTATTACACGATTTTTGTTTAAAACTAAATATTGAAAAATATCAAATTCCTTTTTGGTCAAATTAATTGGAATCTCATCATAACTTACTTTGTAATCTTGCAACTTCAAACTAAACCCATGAACATCCAACTGATTAACAGTATATCCGTGCATTCTTCGAATAATGGCAAATAAACGAGCTCCCAACTCTGTTAAAGCAAAAGGTTTTGTCAAATAATCATCTGCGCCAAGTTGCAGTCCATTTATTCTGTCTTCCAATTCTCCTTGGGCAGTAATGATAATCACCGCAACTTTGGAATCTGTTTTACGAATGCTTTTTAAAACATCAAAACCACTTCCGTCGGGCAAGCCTAAATCCAAAAGCATAATGTCATAATCATTACTGTTGATTTCCTCCAATGCCTCTTCACAATTCTTGGAAATTTTGCAGATATAGCCATTGCTGGAAAGATATTCTTTCACTTCCAAAGCCAATTCGGGATTATCTTCAACAATAAGAATTTTCATAAATATTTTTTATTAAAAAACACTCAAAGTAACAACTAATGAAAAATTAAAACACAAAACGTTATTAAAATTTTAACGTATCTAAAAATACAAAAAAGCCAGTAAATTTCTCCACTGACTTTCATAAACAATCAACCCTTTTGTTTTGCGTCCATCCTCATATGCAAACAAAACAGAAACATTAATTATTTTTTTGTTTTAGAAGTTGACGCTCCAGTTGGCGCTGCTTCTTTTTGTTCTTTTTTCGCTTTTTTGTGTTTTGGATGTTTAGTCATTTTCACTTCTTTCACTGTAGCTGATTTTTCAGGCAGTGTTTTAGCATTTACCATCACTGCTGTTCCAAATAATACTGCGATTAACAACAATACTTTTTTCATGATTTCTAAAATTTTGAATTAATAATTTGTTATTTATAGGTCAAATGTATAACCGATAAATGAAGACAAAATGAAGATTTACCCCTCAATAAAAGTTTAACTTTGCCTTAACGAACTCATCTTTAAAGTCAAAAAAAGAGTTCATTATTACTTTTCTATTGGTAATTATAAATTTCGATAACAAATTCATTTTTAAAACTCAATTGCCTATTTTTACAGACTAAATTTTTTATATGTCTGTTCAAAAACGCCTTTACCTTCTTGATGCTTATGCATTAATATTTCGTGGTTATTTTGCCTTTATAAAAAACCCAAGAATCAATTCGAAAGGAATGGATACTTCGGCTATTATGGGATTTATGAATGCCTTGATGGATGTTATAAAACGAGACAAGCCAGACCATTTGGCAGTGGCTTTTGACAAAGGCGGAAGCACCTATCGATACGAAATGTATAAAGAATACAAAGCACATCGCGACGAAACTCCAGAAGCGATCAAGATTGCCGTTCCCTACATTCAAGAATTATTGAAGGCAATGCATATTCCGATTATTGAAGTACCCGGTTATGAAGCGGACGATTTAATAGGAACCATTGCTAAACAGGCAGAAAAAGAAAACTATCAAGTCTTTATGGTTACTCCTGATAAAGATTTTGCCCAATTGGTTTCCGAGAATATTTTTATGTACAAACCCGCACGTATGGGAAATGGTATAGAAATTTGGGGAGTTCCAGAAGTTTTAGCCCGATTTGAAATAGAACGTCCAGAGCAAGTTATTGATTATCTGGGAATGATGGGCGATGCTGCCGATAATATACCGGGACTTCCGGGTGTAGGCGAAGTAACTGCTAAGAAATTACTGAAGGAATTTGGATCAATGGAAAATCTTTTGGCTAATACCGACAAGCTGAAAGGCGCCATGAAAGAGAAAATTGAAGCCAATGCAGACAAAGGAATTTTGTCTAAAAAGTTAGCAACCATTTTACTTGATTGTCCTGTACAATTTAATGAAAGTGACTACGAATTATCGAAACCCGATGTTGAAAGAACAGACGAATTATTCCAGGAATTGGAATTTCGTCAAATGAAAGCACAGTTTGACAAGTTTTTTGGAACTGGAAAAGACTACGATGAAATCGATACCAATGGTAACGGAAATGGTAATGGCAGTGACAATGACAGCGAAAAAATAATTAAAAAAGCTCCTGCCAAAAAATCCAATGAAGACCAGTTTGATTTATTCGGTTTTTCAGATGAAGAAACTGGCGAGGTAAAATCGAGTTCGCATTATGCCACTTTAGAAAATACGGAACATTTTTACCAAAGTATACAAGGCGATTTTGCCGTGAAATTGCTGTTGCAAAACTTAATGAACCAAACTTCGGTTTGTTTTGACACCGAAACTACAGGAATTGATGCCTTGAATGCTGAACTGGTTGGAATGTCATTTTCATATGAAAAAGGGAAAGCATTTTATATTCCGTTTCCAGAGAGCCGAGACGAAGCACAAGCTTTAGTTGACAAATTCAAACCTTTTTTCGAAAATGAAAACATCGAAAAAATTGGTCAAAACGTCAAATACGATTTAAAGATTCTTTCTCATTATGGCGTTCAAATCAAAGGAAAATTATTCGACACGATGATTGCGCATTACTTGATTAATCCTGATATGCGTCATAATATGGATGTTTTATCGGAAACCTATTTGAAATATTCACCAAAATCCATTGAAGATTTAATTGGCAAAAAAGGAAAAGGTCAAAAAACGATGCGTGAGGTTCCATTGGAAGACATTAAAGAATATGCCGCCGAAGATGCCGATGTTACTTATCAATTGAAGCAAAATTTCAGTCCGATTCTAGATAAAGCCGAAACAAAAAAGCTTTTTGAAGAAATCGAAATTCCGTTAATACCTGTTTTGGCAGCAATGGAATTGGAAGGAATTAATCTGGATGTTCCTTTCTTAAAATCAATGTCGGTTGAAATGGCTGCCGAAAGTAATGCATTGGAACAAAAAATCTATGAAACCGCTGGCGAGAAATTCAATTTGGCTTCCCCAAAACAACTTGGTGATGTTTTATTTGACAAATTAAAAATTGGCGGAGCCAAACAAAAGAAAACCAAAACCGGTCAATATGCCACTGGCGAAGAGGTTTTATCGTATCTGGCCAATGACAATGAAATTGTCCGCGATATTCTTGAATGGAGACAAATGGTGAAATTGCAAAGCACTTATATTGATGCTTTACCTAACCAAGTTGATGAAAAAACAGGACGTGTTCACACCGATTATATGCAAACTGTTGCGGCAACGGGGCGTTTGAGTTCAAACAATCCGAACTTACAAAACATTCCGATCCGTACCGAAAGAGGACGATTGATTAGAAAAGCATTTATCGCCCGTGATGAAAATTACACTTTGGTTTCTGCGGATTATTCTCAGATAGAACTGCGAATTATAGCGGCTTTATCTGGCGAAGAAAACATGATTAAAGCCTTCAAAAACCACGAAGATATTCACAGAAGTACCGCTGCAAAAGTTTTCCATGTCCCATTAGAAGAAGTTACAAAAGAACAACGTAGCAATGCCAAAACGGTGAATTTTGGAATAATCTATGGAGTTTCGGCTTTTGGATTAAGCAATCAAACCTCACTTTCGCGAAAAGAAAGTGCCGAACTGATTGATGCCTATTATGCGTCTTATCCAAAACTAAAATCATACATGTCCAATCAAGTGGATTTTGCCAGAAAAAACGGATATGTACAAACCATATCTGGTCGTCGTCGCTATTTAAAAGACATCAATTCAGCGAATGCCGTAGTTCGTGGCGCAGCAGAAAGAAATGCTGTGAATGCTCCTATTCAGGGAAGTGCCGCAGATATTATCAAAATTGCGATGATCAATATTCACAAAAAACTAATATCTGAAAACTGGAAAAGCAAAATGTTACTCCAAGTTCATGATGAGCTTGTGTTTGATGTTCACAATTCTGAACTGGAAAAAATCAAACCAATGATTAAATATGAGATGGAAAATGCATTTACAATGGCAGTTCCTTTGGATGTAGAGATAGGAGCCGGAAAAGATTGGCTGGAAGCGCATTAAGAAAGTGTTCAGTATTCAGCAGCAGTTCACAGAGGATTGATGGTAAAAAATAGACAGCAAATTAAACCATTTTGCAATTTTATAAAACACAAATTTAAGAATGATTGACAATTTCAAACCTCCTATTAAAAGCAGAACGACGAATGATTTACTAGCGATTGTAGGTTCTCCAAAAAAATGGAACCCTGAAGCACTCAAATTAGCAAAGAGTGAATTATCAAATAGAAACGTTGACACAAAAGAAATTGACAATGCTGTCATGTTAGCTATCAAAAATGAAGAAGCCGAAGAATTAAAAAAAGCTAAAAAAAGCTATCAAATTTCAGATTTTATTTTAAAACCTAAATCAACAATTTTTGAATTACTGTTTACTTGGGAATTGAAAAAAGATGGTTACACTCTTAAAGCGCAACAACAAAAGTCTTTTAGAATTGCTCTTATCGTAATAATTTTATTTGTTTATTTTATATCACTAATAAACAAATCATAAACATTAAAAACCCTCCATAAAAAAAGCCATTCTTTAATTTTGAATGGCTTTTTTTATTATTTAGTAGATTCTCTTTCCTTTAATTTTGTTTTGATAACAACGGTTTCATAAGGCTTGTGTTCTTCCTTGGATTCCAATCTGTCAATTAACAATTTTACGGCAACCTCACCAATGTCAATTCCATGTTGACTAACTGTCGTTAAACTTGGGGATAATCTTCTTGAGGCAAGAATCCCATCCGCAAAACCAATAATTTTAAGATCCTTTGGTATTTTGTATCCTTTCTTAGCACCTACTTTCAAAGCTGCAACGGAATCGTTTTCATCTAATGCAAAAACACCGTCAACAAGATTATTCGAATACAAGTCCGTAATTTTATCAATAAGATCCATTTCTGAATCTGTTCTGATAATAATATTCTCATTTATTGTAATATTATTATCACTCAATGCCTTTAAGTATCCTTCAGCTCTCAATTTACCGACACTCAAATTATCCACCGATGAAATTAACGCGATATTTTTACACCCCAAATCAATTAAATGCTGCGTCGCATTATGACCTGAATCAAAATCATCCACAATAACTTTATCACATTCCACTTCGTCTGTGGTTCTATCGAACATCACAATCGGAGTACCATCATTTATAATATCCTTGAAATGATTGTATTCATGTAACTTTTGCGCTTCTTCAGAAATTGACAAAACAAATCCATCTATAGTACCATTACTCAACATTTCAAGAGTGTGGGCTTCTTTTTCTAGCGACTCATTGGAAATACACATAATAACATTGTATCCTTTCTCGTCAGCCACTTTCTCAATACCACTAAAAACTTTGGCAAAAAAGGAGTTTAATATATTAGGTATAATAACACCAATCGTTTTGGTTTTTCTGTTTTTAAGATTCAAACCAATAACATTGGGCTTATAATTTTTTAATTTGGCGTATTCTTTAATTCTAATTTTTGTTTGCTCGCTTATTTCCGGACTATCATTAAGTGCCTTAGAAACAGTCGATACCGAAACATTAAGTTCTTTTGCAATTTGTTTTAATGTTGCTTTTGCTTTCATTGTAGAATGGTATTTGGTACTATATTAAGAGTCGTTAAAAAAATTAAAACAACAAAGGATTAAACAAAACATGCTAAATTTTTATTAAATATATAAAATTTAACAGGCATTTGAAAGGTTAAAAGCGAAAATTACAAAAAAAATGCAACATCAAAAAAAATATTCCAGTAAATTATTTTAAAAAAATGAATCTCAAACTAAATGTTATTTGACTCAATCCAAATATATATTTGATAATCAGCAGGAATCCAACAAAAAAATATTCAAATAAGCTATTTGTATTTAAAATAATTAATTGTACTTTTGCAACCCCTTTATTGGGGATGGAATGTTTAATTAAAATATATTATTGTGAACGCATTAAGCTACAAGACAATTTCAACAACAAAAGCCAATTCTACAAAAGAATGGATTGTTGTAGATGCTGACGGTCATAACTTAGGTCGTCTTGCTTCAAAAGTCGCTATGATTTTAAGAGGTAAGTACAAGCCAAGTTATACGCCACACGTGGACTGTGGAGATAACGTAATTGTTATCAACTCAGAAAAAATCAACCTAACAGGTAACAAAATGGATGAGAAAACATACATCCGTCACACTGGTTACCCTGGAGGACAAAGAACTTTAACTGCTAAAGTATTGCAATCAAAAAACCCTGCATTACTAGTAGAGAAAGCTGTAAAAGGAATGTTACCTAAAAACAAATTAGGAGCTGAACTTTTTAGAAATTTAAATGTTGTTGTAGGATCTGAGCACAAACAAGGGGCTCAAAAACCTAGAACTGTTAACCTAAACGATCTTAAGTAATGGGAGTTATTCACAAAATCGGTAGAAGAAAGACCGCTGTTGCACGTGTTTATGTTTCTGAAGGAACAGGAGTTATCGTTGTAAACAAAAAACCATTCGCAACTTATTTCCCAACTGCTACTTTACAGTACAAAGTTTTGCAACCAATGTCTATGACAGAAAACGCATCTAACTTTGACGTAAAAGTAAACGTTTATGGAGGTGGTTCAACTGGACAAGCAGAAGCTGTAAGAATGGCATTGGCACGCGTTATGTGTGAAGTAAATGCTGAAAACAGAGCTATCTTGAAACCAGAAGGTTTATTAACTAGAGATCCAAGAATGGTTGAACGTAAGAAATTCGGTCAGAAGAAAGCTCGTAAGAGATTCCAATTCTCTAAACGTTAATATTACCAGTCTTGTATCATTCGTGCAAGACATCCTAGAATGTATTAAAAAATTTAAAACAATGTTGTTGTTGTCCGACCGAGGTTGGAAATTAGTTTAGCATCTAAATGTATGTAGCCGATCTATCGCCATTCATGCATTGCTAATCAACAGAACGTAAACTAGTACAAAAAATGTCAAACAAAGTAGAAGTAAAAGAATTACTAGAAGCAGGTGTTCATTTTGGACACATGACTAGAAAATGGGATCCAAATATGGCTCCTTACATTTATATGGAGCGTAATGGTATACACATTATCAATCTATATAAAACTGCAGCAAAAATTGAAGAAGCAAATGACGCTTTGAAAAAAATCGCTGCATCAGGTAGAAAAATATTATTTGTTGCTACCAAGAAACAAGCAAAAGACATCGTTGCTGATAAAGCAAAAGCTGCAAACATGCCTTACATCACTGAAAGATGGCCTGGTGGAATGCTAACTAACTTCGTAACTATCCGTAAAGCTGTTAAAAAAATGGCTACTATTGATAAAATGAAGAAAGATGGTACCTTCATGACCCTTTCTAAAAAAGAGCGTTTACAAGTTGATCGTCTTCGTGCAAAACTAGAGAAAAACTTAGGATCAATCGCAGATATGTCTAGACTTCCTGCAGCATTGTTCGTAGTAGATATCAAAGCTGAACACATCGCAATAAAAGAAGCTCAAAAATTAAACATTCCAGTTTTTGCAATGGTTGATACAAACTCTGATCCACGTGAAGTAGATTATGTTATCCCTGCAAATGATGATGCTTCTAAATCAATTGATAAAATTTTATCTTTAGTAACTGCTTCAATTATCGACGGTCTTGCAAATAGAACTTCTGATAAAGAAACTGATGCTACTGAAGTTGTTGCTGAAGCAGAAGCTCCTGTAGCTGAAACTCCAGCAGTTGAAGCTCCTGTAGCTCCAGCAACTGAAGAATAAATCAAATTTTAAATTCCAATTTTAAATTCCAAATTCCATAAAAAATTAGAAACAGTATGTTGATAATTTAATAAAATTGGAATTTGGGATTTGAAAATTGGAATTTTTACTTTTATAACATTAAACACATTATATTATGGCAACAATTACTGCTGCAGACGTAAATAAATTAAGACAAACTACAGGTGCCGGAATGATGGACTGTAAAAAAGCTTTAGTTGAAGCTGAAGGAGATTTCGATAAAGCTATACAAAACCTTAGAGAAAAAGGACAAAAAGTTGCTGCTAACCGTTCTGACCGTGAGTCTTCTGAAGGAGCTGCTGTTTCTTTTATTAATGCTGACAAAACTAAAGGAGCTATCATCACTTTAAACTGCGAAACAGATTTCGTAGGTAAAAATGAGGCTTTCGTAACTTTGGCTAAAGAATTAGTAGAAAGAGCTATTAACTTCTCTTCTAAAGAAGAATTTTTAGCTTCAGATTTCAACGGAATTACTGTTGCTGAAAAATTAATCGAACAAACCGGTGTTATCGGTGAAAAAATCGAAATCGGTGGTTTTGAAATTTTAGAAGGTGCTTTCGTTGGATCTTACGTTCACGTTAACAAAATTGCTGCATTAACTGCAATTTCTGCACCAATTGCTAATGGTGACGTTTTAACTAAAGACATCTCTATGCAAGTTGCTTCTATGGGAGCTGATACATTATCTTACAAAGATTTTGATCCAGCCTTCGTTGCTTCTGAACTTGCTGCTCGTATTGCTATAATCGAAAAAGAAAATGAAGAAGCAAAACGTTTAGGAAAAACTTTAAAAAATGTTCCTAAATATATTTCTTACTCTCAATTAACTGAAGAAGTTATCAAACAAGCTGAAGAAGATGCTAAAGCTGAATTAAAAGCTGAAGGTAAACCAGAACAAATTTGGGATAAAATTATTCCAGGAAAAGTTCAACGTTTCATCTCTGACAACACTACTTTAGATCAAGAGAAAGCCTTATTAGATCAAAACTTCATCAAAGATGACAGTAAAAAAGTTGGTGATTACGTTAAAGGATTCAATGTTGAAATTACAGGTTTCAAAAGAGTTACTTTAGGATAATCAATTAGATTATATCAACGATATCTAATTTCAGATTTTCGTTTACTCATAAAGTCCCATTTCATCACGAAATGGGATTTTTTTATGCCTTTCTTTAATCATTTTAAAATAAGTTTTTAGAACAAAAAAACTGACATGATCTAGGCTTCTAAAAATACTTTAACAAAAAACAATTAATAACTTTTAACAAAGCATCAACAAAAAAAGCAACATAAGCCTAGAGCAAAAAAAAACAGCAGTAAACAAAAAGTTTACTGCTGTTTTTAATTATTATTCTGTTTTTTATTAGTCTTGAACCACCTTTTAAAAGTAGACCAAACTAATTATTTTCGTTACTTTCTACGGGTATCATTCTCTCTTTCAACTCTTCTTTTTCAACCATCTTAGACAACTTGAAAACAAGTAAAGTACCTGCCATACCAAGAACCGTCATAAACATCCAATTCGACTCATAGCCAGAATTCTGAATGATTTCCATACCTGTTTTAGCGCTTAAAATATGTGCAAAACTGTAACTCATGGTAAAAGCTGCCATATACTTACCTTCTTGCATCTCATTAGATCTCTCCATTGCGAATGAATTAGCAAATGGGAAAGTCAACATTACTCCACATGTCATAAAAAGCATCATAGGAATCAAAATAGCTTCCCAAGGAAACAACAGAAGTAAAAAACTAGTTGCCATAAGCAATAACCCTAAAGAAATTACTTTATGATTATTGATTTTATTTTTGCTTACATAATTTACAATTGGAAGTTCGAAAAGCAAAATAAGCAGTCCATTTAAACTCAAAAGCAATCCGCTATCAAACTCTGACATATTAAATCGCTCTTTATGATACAGAGGCAAAGTTGTAAAAATCTGGAAAAATAATATTCCTGTAATCAAACAAATTACCAAGTGAAGCATAAAAGGCTTGTCTTTCATTACTGAAACTTTCTTAACAGCGTTCTCGTGATGTTTTTTCAATTTGACTTGCAATTTCTTTTCTTTCACAAAAAACATGAAAACAATTATTGCTAAGATACAGGTCGATCCATCAACATAAAATATATATTCATATCCCAACTGCATAATAATCAATCCACCTAGGACTGGCCCAAAAAGGAATCCCAAGTTAATCGCTGCACGGGTTAATGAATAAGCACGAGCCCTGTTTTCTTTTGTGGTAAATGTCTTTAAACACACAAGCATTGCAGGCCTAAACATATCGGCTATAGTTGTCAATACAAGTATTCCTACGCATAGCTCCTCAAAAGTAGTTGCATAATGCAACAAAATAAACACTATACCACTAGCAAATAAACTGAAGACCATCACTTTATAAAAGCCGATCTTATCAGATAATTTACCACTAAGCCATGTTCCGATTATAGAACCAGCTCCAAAGAAAACCATCACCCAGCCAATTTGACTGTAACTGAATTCTAAATTTTCTTTCATGTACTTTGAGAGAAAGGGAATCACCATGGTCCCTGCTCTGTTGATGAATGTGATTAAAGTAAGTATCCAAATTTCTTTTGGAAAATCTTTAAAATTGTCTAGGTATTTTTTTATCATAATTAATTTTTTTTGGGGCAAAAAATTTTTTCATTTTGGCAAAAATAGATTTTTTTTTCAATCAACCAACAATCAAGTAGTTAAAAAACATAATAATTTTATAACAATTCTAAAACAATTTTGGTTAAAAAAAAAGTTATTCAAAAAAAACATTAAAAAAAAGGAAATTATAGATTTTTAATATAGATTTGCAAACAGCATTAACCCCAAATAATAATAATTATGAAAGAAAAAATTTACTATTTAATAATAGGCCTAATCTTTACCTACACAGCACAGGCCCAACTCTATGGCGGAATTGAAATAGGAAGTAAAGGTATCAAAATGACCGTTCTTCAAGTTGAAAGTATTAAAAGAAACACCTACGATGTAAAGGAGTTTTGGACTGAAAACGTAGGTATAGCAGCTGGTATCGGAATAGACGGTACTTTATTAAAAGAAGACATTGATAAAGCAGGCGCAGTAGTTTACAACAACTACAAAAAAATGCTTAATGAATACAAGATTGAAGACAAAAATATTTTCGTGGTTGCCTCTTCAGGTGTTGGTCTTGCGACAAACACTAATGATTTAGTAGTGAAAATAAAAGAGTTGACAAATAAAAAAATAGAAATCATCTCCTCATCACTAGAAGCAAAATTACTTTTGAGAGGCTGTATTCCTCCTAAAAACTATTTAAATTCTGTTATTATTGACATAGGTGGTGGAAATACTAAAGGAGGTTATGCTAAAGACATCAACGATTCATCTGTATTTTTCCCAATTTCATGTGATCTTGGAACAGTAACTTTGACTGAAATCATCAATAAAAAGTGTAAACAAAAAACGGTTTTCGAATTCAACGAAAACTTGTTTGACTATTTACCAACTATGAGAGAGAGTTTCAAAAAAATGTATACAAGTAGAGCGGAATCACAAGATAAAAGTAATGTTTACATCTCTGGCGGTGCAGCTTGGGCTTTTTACACTCTTTTAAATGGAGCAAAAGCCGAAGAAAACTTTACTCAGGTACAATATGATGATATCCTAGCTATCAGAACAATTGCAGAAAACAATTATCAAAGATTTGTGACTAGTGCTGAAAGTAATGTTGAAATGAAAAAAGTATTGAACACTTACCAACAAAAATACTTAATCGCTGCTTTTAATCTTTTGGAAACTTCGCTTGAAGTTATTCCTAACATACAAAGCAAAAAGATTTATTTCGCTAAACAAGGTCAAATCGCATGGTTAGTTAGTTATGTATTTGACAATGCTAAAGGTGTAAAACAAATATACTAAGCTTATAGTCCAAACATAAATTGCAAAAAATTAAATCCCATTCATTATATGTTTGGGATTTTTTTTGCACTTTTCAACAATTCTTATGATTAAGATTTTAAAAAAAAGTTTAAATTTGAGTAATTAAGCATCATAACGCTCTAATCATGAAGAACTTTAAAATAATACTTTCTTTTATATTTCTTGCTTCCCTATTTAGTTGTGGGAAAAATGAACCTGAAGAAAAGGGGGAAATAGAAACCAATTACACCCAAACTTCAAACATTACAACAGCCACTCCAGACACAAAGACTGAAAACGTAGGGTCAAATACTGAAACTGAAAACACAGAAACAGAAGACGCTGATAATGATTCCGACTCAGGTCTGGCTACAGCTATACAAAGACAAATCCCAAATTCACAAATTTCAAACGAAAGCACCCAAAAAAATAGCAATAATCAAGATCAAATCGTTGTAACTATTGCAACACCTACAGCGGAAAAGGCAGAAACTATCGTCAACACTCCCTTAAGAAACTTATTGAGACAAGCTCAGGTAGGGAAATCGTACTCCAAAAGAGAACTTATTGAAGAATACAAATTCCCTAAAGAAGCAGTAGATCTGATAAAACATGTAACTTGCGTCGGACCAAACAAATTATATTTCAACTGGGGCTCCACCTGGCTTGTGGAAAAAGTCTCGGATGCCGAATTCGAAAACGATACTATGATTTTCACGTTCAAAAAAAACAAAACCTATGTATCGGGGGGTGCAATCGGCATTAAATACAATAAAAAAATATACACTGAATTGATACTTAATAACGGATCAGCCTACATTCCTTCCGTAAAAGGCTACCACTGGGAAATAAACAAATAATGCAAAAAGAAATCACAAGATGCGCTTGGTGCAATTCGAGCGAATTATACCAAAAATACCACGACGAAGAATGGGGCGTTCCCGTTTATGAAGACCAAAAACTTTTCGAATTCCTGCTTCTCGAAACATTCCAGGCGGGATTAAGTTGGATTACCATCTTAAACAAAAGAGAAAATTTCCGCAACGCTTTTGACAATTTCGACTATAAAAAAATAGGCAATTATTCCGAAGATAAAATTCAGGATTTACTCCAAGATTCAGGTATAATTCGAAACAAACTCAAGGTTTATTCTGCAGTTTCAAATGCAATAGCCTTTATGAAAATTCAGGACGAATTTGGCAGTTTTTCCAAGTACATTTGGGGCTTTGTCGATGGAAAACCAATCGTAAACAACCGAAAAAGCCTGAGCGAAGTTCAAGCTACAACTCCCCTCTCCGATGCCATCAGCAAAGACTTAAAAAAGCGCGGATTCAAGTTTGTCGGCTCCACCGTAGTGTACGCCCACATGCAGGCCACCGGAATGGTCGACGACCACGTAGCCGATTGTTGGAAAAGAAATTAACACACAATTACCGTTTTAATCCTCCAAAACACAAGTTACACCTGTAACAACTTTAAACTTTTAAACTTTTAAACGTTTAAACTTCTAAACTTTTTTAATTACATTTGCTTCACACTTTAGGGGTGTCTGCAATCGCAGGCTGAGATTTTACCCTCTGAACCTGATCTAGTTCATACTAGCGTAGGGAAAAGTAAGATGACTTCCATGTACCATTGCGTGTACTATTGTAGCCATTCCTAAAGTATAACTTATACTAAATTCAAAAAGGAATGGAACTAAAAATCAACAATCAAACCAAACAATTCCCCCTTGACAGTCTCACTGTGCAAGCGCTTCTTGACTTGGAAATTCCCGAAAAACAAAACGGAATCGCCCTAGCCATTAACAATACCGTGATTCCAAAGTCCGATTGGAATTCTCATTTCCTAAACCCAACAGACGACATTCTCATCATTTCTGCCACACAAGGCGGGTAAAATAATCATGTCCTTTTGGGCGTGCCACCATTAGGAAAAGGGGGCAACCAATCTTTACGCTTATTCGCCCCCTTTCCCCAATGCTGTCGGGCTATCCGCGCTACTTCGGTAGCCAGCTTCTATCCCTCACGCAATCCCCCAAACCAAGAACTTTTCATTTTCAACTAAAAAGATAACTACTCACAACATAAAAGCAAAAGCTATGAACAACGAAGAAAAAATCTCTAGAACCCCCTTTCCAAACTCCAAAAAAATATATATCGAGGGAGAAATCCACCCGATAAAAGTAGCCATGCGAGAAATCTCCTTGGCTGACACCAAAATGTCCAACGGACGAATCGAAAAAAATCCACCCGTAACCGTTTACGACACTTCCGGCCCTTTTACCGACCCCAATATCGAAATCGACATCCGCAAAGGATTGCCCCGTATTCGCGAACAATGGATACTAGACCGCAATGACGTAGAAGAACTAACCGAAATCTCCTCAGAATATGGAAAAACACGCTTGAATGACGAAAAATTAAACGACTTACGTTTTGAATATTTACACAAACCAATGCGTGCCAAAAAAGGAGCCAATGTTTCACAATTGTATTACGCCAAACAAGGCGTCATCACTCCCGAAATGGAATATATAGCCATTCGAGAAAACCAGCGCATCGAACAACTGAACGAGCAAACCCAAGCCATGCAATGCCAACACCAAGGCCATAGTTTTGGAGCCCAAACCCCAAAAATCAAAATCACCCCCGAATTCGTAAGGAGTGAAGTCGCCAGAGGTCGCGCCATTATCCCAAACAACATCAACCATCCCGAAAGTGAACCTATGATTGTGGGACGCAATTTCTTGGTAAAAATAAACGCTAACATCGGGAATAGTGCCGTAACGTCAAGCATCGAGGAAGAAGTTGAAAAAGCCGTCTGGGCCTGCCGTTGGGGAGCCGATACCATTATGGATTTATCCACAGGAAAAAACATACACGAAACCAGAGAATGGATTATCCGTAATTCCCCAGTTCCAATCGGAACTGTGCCTATCTACCAAGCCCTCGAAAAAGTAAACGGAATCGCCGAAGATTTAACTTGGGAAGTATTTCGTGACACCCTTATCGAACAAGCCGAACAAGGAGTTTCCTATTTCACTATTCACGCCGGAGTATTATTGCGATACATTCATTTAACCGCAAACCGAGTTACTGGAATTGTTTCCCGAGGCGGTTCGATTATGGCAAAATGGTGCTTATTTCATCACAAAGAAAACTTCCTTTACACCCATTTTGAAGAGATTTGCGAAATCATGAAACAATACGATGTCGCTTTCTCTCTAGGAGACGGTTTACGCCCAGGCTCCATCGCCGATGCCAATGATGCCGCACAATTCGCCGAATTGGAAACACTTGGCGAACTGACAAAAATAGCCTGGAAACAAGATGTCCAAGTTTTCATCGAAGGCCCGGGTCACGTCCCAATGCACATGATCAAAGAAAACATGGATAAACAATTGGAACATTGCGATGAAGCGCCTTTTTATACTTTGGGCCCATTAACAACTGATATTGCACCTGGATACGACCACATTACTTCTGCCATTGGTGCCGCGATGATTGGTTGGTACGGATGCGCTATGCTGTGTTATGTCACCCCAAAAGAACATCTTGGTTTACCTAACAAAAAAGACGTAAAAGACGGCGTAATCACATACAAAATAGCCGCTCACGCCGCGGACTTGGCCAAAGGCCATCCAGGTTCGCAATACCGCGACAATGCCTTGAGTAAAGCGCGTTTCGAATTCCGTTGGGAAGACCAGTTCAATTTATCTCTAGATCCAGATACAGCAAGAGAATTCCATGACGAAACATTACCGGCAGATGGCGCCAAAGTAGCACACTTCTGTTCGATGTGCGGGCCTAAATTCTGTTCCATGAAAATATCACAGGAAATCCGTGATGTCGCCGAAGCCGAAAAAGGTATGGCTGCAAAATCAGAAGAGTTTATTGAACAGGGTAAAGAAATTTATATCTAAGAAAATAGATTATGATTGTAATCACAAATCCAGTTTCGATAGCCAATGAAATCGACACCATTCATTCTCTTTTTGGGAATGGATTGGAGTTGCTTCATATTCGCAAACCTGATTTATCTGCCGCAGAAATGAGATCATACTTGTCGGAAATAAAATCGGATTTAAGAGGACAATTGGTTTTGCACAGCCATCATCATTTGACTTCGTCATTTGGTATAAATCGTATTCACTTTAGCGAAAGCGAAAGAAAAAAAACAGCAACCATATTCGGAAAATCAGCATTTGAAACATACAAAACAAAAGGTTTCCATTTATCGACTTCGGTTCATAATATGGAAGATTTCAATGCTTTGGATCACGTGTTTGAATATGCTTTTTTGAGCCCTGTTTTTCCAAGCATTTCTAAAGAAAATTATTTTTCAAAAATAGATTGGTTTCAAGTCATTAAAAGCAGAACTAATTATTCGACAAAACTCATCGCTTTGGGCGGAATAGAATCAAAAAACACAGAGCAAACATTACAAAATGGCTTTGATAATGTAGCCTTACTAGGAACCATTTGGAATCAAAACAATCCCATTAAAAACTTTAAATCATGTCAGAAAATCGTCCAATCGACTTAACAATCGCAGGATTTGATCCTTCGGGTGGAGCGGGGGTTTTGGCAGACATCAAAACTTTTGAGCAACATAAAGTGTATGGTTTTGCCATCAACACTGCCAATACCATTCAAACCGAAAATGTGTTCCATAAAATCCAATGGACAGCTATCGATTTTGTTTTAGAATCCATAACAACCCTTTTGAATAGTTATGCCATCAGCGCTGTTAAAATAGGCATTGTACCATCATTGGATTATTTGAAACAAATTGTTTTTTGCCTAAAAAAGCATTCACCATCAATCAAAATTATTTGGGACCCAATTTTAAAATCTTCCACTGAATTTGATTTTTTGTCCATAGAAAATCAGGAGACTTTGATCGAAATCCTGCAACAAATTGTGTTGATTACTCCAAATTACAACGAAATCAAACATTTTAATCCTGAAGAAAAAGACCCGCAAAAAATTGCAAAATTCTTTTCTACTTATTGTTCGATTTTACTAAAAGGCGGACATAACAGTGATGAAATTGGAGTCGATTATTTATTTACTACAAATAACATTTATACATATCTGCCAAAAACAATCGAATGTTATGAAAAACACGGCTCAGGCTGCGTACTATCTTCCGCAATTACGGCCAACCTTGCATTGGGTCAAAATCTGCAAACAGCTTGTGGAAATGCAAAAACATATACTGAAAAATATTTACTGTCTAACCCAACTAAACTAGGATTCCATCATGTATAACAAACTACAATACATCTCTCAAGGAGAAAGCGTCGAAGAACAATTGTACAACATTCATCAATCCCTCGACAATGGCTGTGATTGGATACAAATGCGATTCAAACATCAAAAACCGAAAAAAGCACTGGCTTTGGCGGAAGCCACCAAATTTTTGTGTGAAGAATATCTAGCCAATTTCATCATCAATGATGATGTGCATTTGGCAGAGCACATTAATGCTGACGGTGTTCATCTTGGCCTTTCGGATATGGGCGTTGCAGATGCACGAGCCATACTGGGTAAAACAAAAATCATCGGTGCGACCGCAAACACTTATGAAGATATAATCCGTCAAGCCAACAACGGCTGTGATTATATTGGCTTAGGGCCTTTCCAACACACCAAAACCAAGGACAATCTCAGTCCAATACTTGGAATAGAAGGTTATCGTTCCATAATTATTCAAATGGAACAGGCGCAAATTGATGTACCCGTTTATGCTATTGGAGGCATTACCTTGGGAGATGTTAATACTCTGATTAAAACAGGAATTCATGGAATTGCAGTTTCTGGAATTATTACCAAAAGCGATGACAAACAAGAACTCATTACACAACTTAACGAGAAATTATATGGCAATGTCATTGTTTAAGATAGGAGACAAAACACTAGAGTCCCGATTATTTTTAGGAACTGGGAAATTTGGTTCCAATATAGAAATGAAAGAAGCAATACTGGCTTCCGAAAGTGAATTGGTAACCGTGGCCTTAAAACGAATCGATCTGGAAACCGACACCGATGCGATTTTAAATCACTTGAAACATCCACGAATTAATTTGTTGCCGAATACTTCTGGAGCACGGAATGCCAAAGAAGCCATTTTTGCAGCACAATTGGCAAGAGAGGCTTTGGAAACAAATTGGCTGAAACTTGAAATTCATCCCGACCCGAAATACTTAATGCCGGATCCCATTGAGACCTTGAAAGCAACAGAAGAATTAGCAAAACTAGGATTCATCGTTTTGCCCTACATTCATGCCGATCCGGTTTTGTGTAAACACCTGGAAAATGCGGGAACGACTGCCGTAATGCCATTGGGTTCCCCTATCGGCAGCAACAAAGGATTGAAAACTATAGATTTTCTGGAAATAATCATCGAACAAAGTTTGGTTCCGGTTATTATCGACGCTGGAATTGGAGCGCCATCCGATGCTGCCAAGGCAATGGAAATGGGAGCTGATGCTGTATTGGTCAACACTGCAATTGCCGTAGCCGGAAATCCAAAATTGATGGCCGAAGCCTTTAAGGAAGCCGTAATCGCTGGACGAAAAGCATTTGAGGCAAAACTGGGACAACAATACAAGCACGCAGTGGCTTCAAGTCCCTTGACTGCGTTTTTAAATGTGTAATTGTCACAAAATTAACCGCAAGGGACGCAAAGATTTACGCGAAGTCCGCAAAGCTTTGCGGACTTAACTTAAAATTAAAAATATAAAACTTTGCGAACCTTGCGGTAAAAAAAAACATTATGAAAACATTCAAATCGGTTTTTGAAGGTCATGATTGGGAAACCATTCAAACCAAAATATACCAAACGACCACTAAACAAGTCGAACAGGCATTAGCAAAAAGCAAACGAAACCTCGATGATTTTATGGCTTTGATTTCGCCTGCTGCGACAACTTACTTGGAGCAAATGGCACAAGAATGCCACGAACTGACCAAAAAACGCTTCGGAAAAACGATCCAAATGTATGCTCCGCTGTATTTGAGCAATGAATGCCAAAACATTTGCACCTATTGCGGTTTCAGTTTGGACAACAAAATCAAACGCAAAACATTATCTGATACTGAAATAAAACTGGAAGTGGAAGCCTTGAAAACAGCCGGTTTTGACCACGTATTATTGGTTACGGGAGAAGCCAATTATACCGTAAACATTAATTATTTCGTAAATGCGATTGATCAAATAAAAGAGCAGTTCTCAACCATTTCGGTGGAAGTACAGCCCCTTTCCACCGAGGAATACCAAAAACTGCACGAAGCTGGAGTGTATTCAGTTTTGGTTTATCAGGAAACTTATCATCAGGAAGTCTATAAAAAATACCATACCAAAGGCAAAAAATCCAATTTTGATTTTCGTTTGGACACACCGGACCGAATTGGGAAATCTGGGATTCACAAAATTGGATTGGGCGTTTTACTAGGCCTAGAAGATTGGCGAACGGACAGTTTTTTCAATGCCTTGCATTTGGATTATTTACAGAAAACCTATTGGCAGACAAAATATTCAGTTTCCTTTCCGAGATTGCGGCCTGCTGAAGGAATTATCGAACCCAACTTTATTATGGACGACAAAGATTTGACGCAACTAATCTGTGCCTATCGCTTATGGAATGAAGATTTGGAGATTTCCATTTCAACACGAGAGAACGAAAATTTCAGGAACAATATCATTCCGATTGGGGTGACCAGCATGAGTGCAGGATCCAAAACCAATCCGGGCGGTTATGTCGTTGATCCACAATCTTTGGAACAATTTGAGATTAGCGACGAACGTTCGGCCCAAGAAATTGCCAAAATAATTACTGGCAAAGGATACGAACCGGTTTGGAAAGATTGGGATAGAAGTTATGATTGCAGATTTTTGATTAACGATTTTTGACCCGAGCGATAGCGAACTGGCGAAGCATTGCAGATGTATAACCCTAAAATCATAATTAATTATCAAATCTAACTCAAAATAACAATAAGGCATAGCAAACCTATAGCTTTCATTTCAATCAAAAATTATGAAATCGTTAATCTAAAATCTAAAATCCCATGAGTATAGTTCAAGAATATTTAAGATACAACCGCCAAATGATGCTAGCCGAAATAGGCGACGAAGGGCAGGTAAAACTAAAAAAAGCAAAAGTACTAGTCATTGGTGCCGGCGGATTGGGCTGCCCAATCTTGCAATATATCGCTACCGCAGGTGTTGGCACTATCGGAATTGTAGATTTTGATAAAATTGAAATTCATAACCTCCATCGTCAAATTTTATATACACAAAACCAGGTCGGCAAAAGCAAAGCCATAACAGCAAAAGAAACATTGGAAGAAATGAATCCTTTGATTTCCATCGTGGCATTCGAAGAAAAACTGACCTCCGAAAATGCCGCTACAATTATCAAGAATTATGATTTTATTGTTGATGGATCGGATAATTTTGAAACCCGCTATTTGGTCAGTGACACTTGCGTGGCTTTAGGAAAAACATTGGTTTATGGAAGTATTTTGAAATTTGAAGGGCAATTGGCCGTTTTCAATCACAACGGAAGCAAAAATCTTCGGGATTTATTTCCGGAACCTCCCAACCCGAAAGACGTGCCCAATTGCAATATGAATGGCGTGTTGGGAACTTTACCCGGAATAATTGGCACCATGATGGCTCACGAAACGTTGAAACTTATAATGGATTTACCTTCTTTAAAGAACGAATTGGTATTGTTCAGCACTTTGAATTGGAGTTTTACAAAAATAAAATTTTAACCATATAAGTAATATAAGTTCATTTAAGCTAGAACGTTAAACTCTTATATGTCCTTATATTACTTATATGGTAAAACTTTTAACAATGCTGTCTTTTTTTAAACTATTTACTCTTCAAAATTACCATAAACGCTTCCCGATCTATTTCTCTGCAGCCCAAACTTTCAAGATGCTCGTTATAAACTTGGCAATCTAACAGACGATAATTGTCTTTTTTAAGCTGATTTACTAAAGCAATAAACGCCACTTTAGAAGCATTGGAAACCAATGAAAACATACTTTCGCCACAGAACACATGTCCCAAATCGATTCCATACAATCCGCCAACTAGTTGGTCATTTTGCCAAACTTCAACCGATTTTGCTATTCCAAGTTCATTGAGTTTGCAATAAGCTTCAATCATTTCATTGGTAATCCAAGTTCCTGTTTGTCCATCGCGTTTTACTTGCCGGCAATTGGAAATAACATCCCTAAACTTTTGATTGAAAGTAACTTTGAAAATATTCCGGTTTAGGATGTTTCGCATACTTTTGGAAACAATCAATTCGTCCAAGAATAATACCATTCTTGGATTAGGTGACCACCAAATAATGGGTTCCCCTTCGTTGAACCAAGGAAAAATTCCGCTTCTATAAGCTAGCTGCAAACGCTCTGGAGTCAAGTCACCTCCAAAGGCAAGAATTCCATCGCTGTCGGCGTGGGAAACTGGAGGAAAGAATAAATCATTAGATAAATAATACATTTCAAAAATCAATTTCAATGGCAATGGCAAAATTCAATAAAAAAAAAGAACTTAAAAAATAAGACTTATTTCTAAACTCATTTTCTAAATTCTTTATTCTAATCTCTTTGTTCTAACTTCTAGAATGGCAAATCGTCTGCTTCTTCTTCATTTAAGTTAGTTGCTGGCGCAAAAGTTGCAGCAGCTGGCATTGGAGGTGCTTGTTGAGTTGGTGCATCAGCAGCCAATCTTTCAATTCTCCAACCTTGAATACTGTTGAAATATCTTGTTTCTCCTTGTGGATTAATCCATTCTCTTCCTCTCAAATTGATAGAAACTTTTACAGCTTCACCAATATTATAACTATTCAACAAATCACATTTATCTTGAGTAAATTCAATTAAAATGTGTTGTGGATATTGCTCATCTGTAGTAACAACAAGTTCTCTTTTTTTGAATGCCGCACTTACTTGTTGCTCAGGATTAACAACTTTAACTTTTCCTAATACTTCCATCTTCTTTTTGTTTTATTATTGTTACTTTGATTCTATTTTTTTAGCTAAAAGCACTTTCCATGCCGAAAGTACATCATTGTCTAAAAGATATCTTTTGGCTTCTAAGTGCTGTTTTTCAAGGTCATCAGAACTCAAAACGGCCTTTATTGCAAAATTTTGGTTTACAAATATACTAACTTCCTCTTTAGTAGGCAAGGCTTCAATATTCCCTAACATCCCTAAATCGTTTCCATCAAAAACGGAACTATTTTTAACAAAATCAGGTATTGAATCAACTCCAACTCCCAGAGTTGTAAGCGGTTTTGGCACCTCAAACAATCCTTGATTTGATCGGGAATACCAATTGGCTCCCAATCTTGAAACCAAGTCAATTTTATGTTGATCGATAGCTCCATTTTCATTTAACACCGCTTCATTAATATGAATACGAACCACTTCACAAAGAATTAAATTCCCTGCACCACCTTCTGTTCCCAAAGGAATTATCTGCGTCACTTTGCATTCAAACTGCACAGGCGATTCTTTTACTCGGTATGGTTTTACCACATCGGAAGGAACCGGCGTAAATCCAGCTTTTAAAAACTCGTCAACACCTTCCGCGTATTCTGTACTGGCCAAAGAAGTTTGCTGCACCATATCATAATTCACTACATTGATTACGACTTCGGAAGTGGCTTCGGCATTTATCAAGGTGTGTTTAACCGTATTGTCCCTTACGCGTCTTGCAGGTGAAAAAATAAGCACTGGCGGATTGGCACTGAACACATTAAAAAAACTAAAAGGAGACAAATTTGGAATTCCATTTTTACCGATAGTACTAGCAAAAGCAATAGGTCGAGGCCCAACTGAGCTTTGTAAGTAACCCTGTAGTTTTACGGTGTCTATGCTTTTTGGATCAATACTAATCATAAAATTTTTATTTGGACAAAAATAATAAAATAGGAGTTAGATTGTCGATAATTCAACAATTATATTAGGAGAATAAATGCCCTAGCCCTGATGGAAACGACATCCTTTTGTGCCGGGGTTCGGCACAAAAGATATAGTGGACAGCAGGAATTAGCTCCAAAGAACAATTATGATCGATAAAATGAATACAATGATTTTTCGCACCTACACAATCCAAAGTCCATTATTTCGTTATATTTATACCACAAATTTACTTTTATGAATTTTTCTGAAAATAGCAACCCCATACGTTGGATCATTATTTTTATTTCTTTTTTGATAATTACCATTATTCTTTGGAATACCTATACTTTTTTTCAAATATTCAAAAATGAGGAGCGAATAAAAATGAATCTTTGGGCTACAGCCGAAAAAACATTAATAAATGCCCAAGAAAATACCGAAGTGGATTTACCGCTACAGATTTTCAACAATAACACCACGATTCCGCTTATATTGACTGAGAATGACAGCATTATTAACTCCGTAAATATTGACGAGGAAATCATAAAAAACAAAAAAAGGGCTATTGAATATTTGAACGAATTAAAAAGCGAAAATGAGCCTATCAAAATCATTTATGCCCCAGGAAAATCACAGGAATTATATTATGGCAATTCTTCCTTGATAGACAAACTGAAATATTATCCAATCGCTTTGTCACTAATCATCGTTTTGTGTGGCATTCTTATTTATAATTTTTACCTCAGCCACAAAATGTCAACCCAAAACAAATTGTGGGCAGGAATGGCCAAAGAAACGGCTCACCAAATAGGAACACCTCTTTCTTCCTTAATCGGTTGGCTGGAAATTTTAAAAATGGAGAATATTGACGAATCCATAACTCTTGAGATCGAAAAAGATATCGAACGTTTACTGACTATTACCGATCGTTTTTCTAAAATTGGTTCCGAACCCAAATTAGAATTAAAAGACGCAGTTGAAGAAACCAAACAATCTTATAATTATTTAATTTCTCGTTTTTCGGACCAAATTGAATTTTCATTCAAAGCGCCTTCCAAACCAATACGCATTTTTCTGAACCCCACTTTACACAGTTGGACGATAGAAAATCTAGTCAAAAATGCCATTGATGCGATGAAAGGAAGAGGAAAATTGTCAATGGAAATTGAAGAAGACAATCATCATCTAAAAATAAACGTAACCGATACTGGTAGTGGCATTCCTAAAAAAGAATTCCATCGTATTTTTGAAACCGGTTTTACCACCAAAAAAAGAGGATGGGGACTTGGGCTTTCCTTAACCAAAAGAATTGTTGAGGAATACCACAAGGGCACTATCAAAGTACTGCATTCTGAGATAGGAAAAGGAACAACGATGCAAATTATCTTAAGGAAAACGTAGATTTTATCAGCTATATTTAATTTTTAACATATAAGTCACATAAGTTTTTTAAAACTGTTTATTCGCTTAGTCGTTAAAAAGAGAATATAAGTCAAATATCTTTACTTGAATGAACTTTTAATTTTACTTCATTTGTTTCGACTAAAAACTTATATGACTTATATGTTTAACAATTCGTCTGACAAAATACTGTCACCTGAAGCAGCAAGCGCTCTTATCTAACCGGGATTCCGAAAAAAGTCGTCGTGCTAAACATTCCTTTTCTCCCAGATTTACTTTTGCTTAAATAGTCGTTTACAAATTTTTCTTGTACTTCGATATGTTTGAGAACATCAATGATAGAATTTTTTAATGATTTTACACTTGCAGTATTGCTGTCATTATAAGTACCAATTTTATAAATGCGGCTTTGACAATCCATTATTTTCTGTTTTGGAGATTCAATCATAGCTTTAATCTCTTCGTCTGGCAAGACTGGTTTGAATCTATTATTCCGATAATAAATAAAATCATTAAACATTGCGATGGCTTGATTGTAATCATCACTGATTGCCTGCATTTTATCCATTGCTTCATTATTCTGCAGGGCAGCAACGTCACTTTTTATCGAAAGAGCCATCTCTTGAATCAATTTGTTTTTGATTCCATTTTTCTCCATTCGAATTAAAGTCGTTCTTGCTTTATCCAAATCCGACATATTATCATACTCCGCAATTTGAGTTGAAAAATCAAAATTAGGCTTGGCTTTATTCAACTGGGTTTTCCCCTCAATAAATTCTTGATTGGTAATTGGGTAATTTAAAAACTGCCATAAATAATCAAAAGGCATATGTGATGCGATAAATTGACTTGGAGCAACCTTATAATTGAGATTGTTTATTTTCTTAAAAAACTTCTTTTTATCAACATAACCCGCTCCCCAAGTGGGATCAAAAAGCCACCAAACATTGTCAATTCTAGTGGCACACCAAGCATGTGCCAGTATATCTACTTTCCCATTTTGCTTGGTATATCCGTAAACGAGATAGGATTTGACTCCCACTTTTTTGGCAATATCATTAAAAACCTCAGCATAATGGATACAAACTCCTTTTTTGGTTAGCACCGCGTTTTTTATTTTATCCTGAGAAATCTCTTTGTAATCAATGGATTCTATATTCTCAATATCATACCTGATGTTTGAGGCTGTCCAATAAAAAGCTGCTCTTACTTTATCATTTTCAGATTTGAAATTAGCGTTTATATATTCTGCGATTCCAACAGTTGTTTTGCTTAAATCATTGGGAATTCTGTCCACTTTAGCATCAACCAAATCATAAATTCCTTTGGTTTGGCCAAAACTGACAACAGTAAACATCAAAAATAAAAACATGCACCTCATAACCATTACTTTTTTAGGCATAAAAAAACACGAACCTTTTAAATTACTCCTTAAAAGATTCGTGTTCTTAGTCCTATATTATTTTATAAATTTGCTTGAATACTTTTCGCCAAAGATTCAAACTCCTCCTTAGTCAAACTTACTTTGTGTCTGAATGTCATTTCTCCCATTTCATTCAAAGGAATTAGGTGAACATGTGCATGAGGTACTTCAAGACCTATCACCGCCATTCCTACTCGTAAGCAAGGCACTGTTTTTTCTAGCGCTATGGCTACCTTTTTTGAGAAAGCCATCAATCCAAGATACAAATCATCTTCAATATCAAAAAACTTGTCTACTTCTTTCTTAGGAATACAAAGTGTATGTCCTTTTGCATTTGGGTTAACATCTAGAAAAGCCAAGAAATTTTCATCCTCTGCTACTTTGTAACAAGGGATTTCTCCGTCGATTATTTTTTTAAAAATAGAACTCATTTTGATTGATTTATTTCTAAAATCGATTATTTAGATAAACGATTTAACAATTAAAAACTATTCTCTTGAAATCTCAAGAATTTCAAATTTTAATACACCGTTAGGCACTGTAATTTCAGCAACTTCGCCTACTTTTTTACCCAATAAACCTTTCCCGATAGGAGAAGTAACCGATATTTTACCAGTTTTCAAATCAGCTTCACTTTCGGCTACCAATGTGTATTTCATTTCCATTCCATTGGTTTGGTTTTTGATTTTCACAATCGACAAAACCAACACTTTAGAAAGGTCCAAATGTGTTTCATCAATTAATCTTGCATTAGAATGCACCTCTTCCAATTTTGCAATTCTCATTTCAAGCATTCCTTGGGCTTCTTTGGCTGCGTCATATTCTGCATTCTCCGATAAATCTCCTTTATCTCTTGCCTCAGCTATATCTGCAGATGCCTTTGGGCGCATCACACTTTTTAAATAATCTAATTCGTCTCTTAATTTTTTTAATCCTTCCGCTGTGTAATAAGATATTGCGCTCATAATTTCGTCATTTATATAAAATAGAAAAAATCCCATCAGGACGGGATTTCTTTCCACAAAGATAGTATATTTTTGTTTTTAGTTTACAATTATATGTTAATCATAACAAATTCAAAGTTAAATAAATTAAATTTGTTTCGCTAATAGTTTACACTTAATTTTTGACATGAAAAAATACTTCCTTATAATTATTATCTCGCTTTTTTTCCTGGGATGCAGCAACAATGAAAACTCCAATAAAAACCCATATATACCCAATTATTCTTTCTCAGTAGACTTGAATCTGAACTTTCCTCTTTATTCAAACTTAAAGTACGTTAGTAATCCAATTTATTATGCTGATGCGGGTGCTAGAGGCATAATTGTCATCTATACAGGAAGTGGCTACAATGCTTTTGATGCTGCTTGCCCTAATCAAGAATTAAGTTCTTGCTCAACAATGACTATCAATGGGATCAACGCCGTTTGTTCTTGTGACAAAAAAGAATACAATCTTTTCACCGGTCAAGCAACTACAGCAGCGACTTACCCAATGAAACAATACCGCGTACAAGTAATAAGTGAAACCCTTATTCGTATTTATAATTAAGTCCTTTTGGGCGTGCCACCATAAAGAAAAGGGAGCTACTCATCGCACTGGTGAGCCGCTCCCTTTTCTTTATGGTGTCAGGCTGTCCGCGTTACTTCGGTAACTTGCTTCCATCCTTCACGCGTGACCAAGATATTATTTTCTAAAACTTCAAACTCAGTCCAACCAAGAAATTAATCCCCGCTTGAGGATAATACCCAGCTCCCTCAATTGTTTTTATCGCAGGTGGATTGCTGTAGTCATCATCATAAGTATAGAAATATCCATTGCTGACATATTTCAAATCAAAAATATTATTGACTAAAGCTGTAACCAAAATCGACTTAAAAATACTTTTTGGTTTAAACTCATACGACACATTCAAATCATTTACAAAATAACTATCCAGTTTTGACCCTTCCGAATCGATGTTTGCCATATACTGTTCTCCAACAAACTTGGAATACAAGGATATTTGAAAATCTTTAATAGGTGTAAATCCTAAACGATTTCCAGCAACTACATCTGGAGAATAAGCAATATTGGTATTTCCTAAATTTTGCAGAACACCGTCTCTTGTAAAATAGAAATCTCTGTTTTTATTTTGGCTCAAAGTCACATTCGGTTGCAACACCCATTTTTCCGAAAGCTGAAAAGTTGCATCCAACTCCACTCCGAGCCTGTAACTGTCACCACTATTGGCTCTTATTGGCGCACCTACATCATTCAATTCTCCCGTCAAAACCAATTGATCTTGGTATTTCATGTAATAGGCATTGGCATTCAGCTTAATTTTATCCGAATGATATCGCCATCCCAATTCAAAATCATTTAGCTTTTCCGGTTTCGGACTTCCATTTTCATAATCCGTTCTGTTTGGTTCACGGTTGGCTCTCGCATATGAAAAATACAAACTATTCATTTTGTTTAATTCATAAGTCACTCCCGCCTTTGGATTAAAGAAATTAAAATTATCATCCACCAAACCTGTTTCTGACGAATTGGCTTTATACGTAACATTTCGCAATTGCAAATCCCCGAACAAACTCCATTTATCAGCTACTTTGTAATTCGCTTTTGCAAAAATATTACCATCCGTTTTCGAAGCAAAATCATCATAGTAATGATCACCCAACTCGGTTTGTGAAGCGTATCTTGCCCAGATAACTTTTCCAAAATGGTCTCCTTGATATTTATTCCATCCACCTCCTAAAATGACGTCCCAATTGTCTTCTTTATAATTGGCAGAAAAAGTAGTTCCATAAAAATCATTATCCAACCATTTTTGACGCACAAGATCAGTTGTATTTACAGTTGGCGCAACAGGAATTGGTGCTAAACCATAATCAGTAAAACCCTGATCTTCCTTATATTCCTCATAGTATCCTTTACCCTTTGTATAATGAAATGCTAAATTCGTACTCCAATTTTCAGAAATTCTTTCATTCCAATGCAATTGATAATGATCTTGTTGGTAATTATCGGTTTGATTATTATAAAAACGAATGTTACCAAACTCATCTGTAAACATTCCGGCAGCATTGAAAGTTCGGTCACTTTCTAAAGTTGCTGCATCCACGCCAAACCAAGATTGGTACGTTTTTTCGGTTCCACCAAAAGCCAGTGCTTTGATTAATGTTGTTTTGCCTACATAAGTCCCTTGAAGAAAATACGACTTCAAATCAGAACTCGCTCGATCCACATATCCATCTGACTTTAATGCAGACAAACGACCAGCAATTTCAAAATGGTCATTCATCAAACCTGTGCTGAATTTTACGGTATTTTTAAACGTATGAAAACTTCCATAAGAACTGGAAATTTCACCCGAAGCCTTATCTGAATAAGAATCGGTCAACATATTCAAACTCGCGCCAAAAGCTGCAGCTCCATTTGTAGAAGTTCCCACACCGCGTTGCAATTGCAAACTCTCTACCGACGACGCAAAATCAGGCATATTTACCCAATAGGTTCCTTGGCTTTCAGAATCGTTGTATGGAATTCCGTTGATAGTTACATTCACACGGGTAGCATCACTACCACGCACACGAATTCCAGTATAACCCACGCCATTTCCGGCATCCGAAGTAGTTACCACAGAAGGCAAATAATTCATCAAAATAGGGATATCCTGACCTAAATTTCTGGCTTTAATGTCTTTTTTATCCAAATTACTGAACGTTACAGGCGTTTTTGTGGTCACACGTATAGCCGAAACCAAAACTTCATCGAGTTGATTGACTTTTGTGCTGTCTTTTACTTGCGCAAAAGAGAGTAACGATGTTATAGAAAAGAAAATAGAAAATAGAAAACGTTTTGAGAATTGAGTCGTTTTCAAGTTGGTGCTTTTAAAGCTAAATAAATTTTTCATCCGTAAAAAATTACGAATAAAAGGGGGAATTATTCTTTTGTTTAAATTAATAAATGATTGTTCTACAACAAATAGATAGTTTGCACGCTATTTTTTTTTGTCGTTTTTTCCCTTGGCAGCATTACCCGCCCAGGTTCTTTGGGTATGATCTCAGCTCGTTATTTGGAGCACCCCTTTGAGACGACGCAAAACTAATTATAAATTGTGAATTATAAATTATGAATTGCGAAAAAATTTAAAAATCTGGTTTCCTCCTATTTTGTTTGGTTACGGACAGGCTTTTTTTATCCTTAATCCTCTTTCGGATTACTGACTTTGGAATTTTTGTAGGCTTTCGTTCTTTGGGAACATGCAATCCTTTTTTTATTATTTCCAAAAAACGCTTGGTAACAATTTCTTTGTTTTTGAGTTGGCTTCGGTCTTCATCGCAATTTAGGATTAAAATCAAATCCGCCGTTAATCTATTCTGCAAATTGTTTTCTAACAGCAATTTTTCTTCCTGCGAAAATCCTTGAGAACTAGACAAGTCAAAAGTAAGCACTACTTTGGACGAAACTTTATTAACGTTTTGTCCTCCAGCGCCACTACTTCTTACTGCTTTATATTTCACCTCCGAGAGGATCGTTTGAATTTCCATTTTATAACGGTTGATGCGCTTGTTTTAATAAATCATTTACAGTTTTTACCGGATTGAATGTAAACAACGGAACCTCGACAAAAACGGTTAACCAATTGGCCATAGCTCCATTCCATAAACCAGGTAGTTCGTATGCTTTCAAATCAATTCCCGCGTGATTTTTATGCACGATAAAACCACTATTTGGGTCGATAAACTGTCTTAAATCGAATTTTTCACCTTGGTAATTCTTCAATCCGCAAACTAGATCTACTGGATTAAAGTGAGTGGCACTAGCCAGTATTTTCAATTGTTGCTTGCTGCTCAAATCAACCTGTGAGGTTTCTACTATCTGCAAACTTAACCTCCCATTAGTTCCTCTCACCCAAAATGGTCCTCCACCAGGTTCTCCTTCATTTTTAACCATTCCACAAACACGAATCGGTTTATTTAGTATCTCTTTTAGCTTGCTGATTTGGTTCTTCAATTTAAATTTATGGAAATCATCATTCAATTCAACATTCAACTCTTTTTTTAGAAAAAATAAAATTTCACTAATTTTTTCTACAGTCATTTCCTGAGCATCCAATTCATTTAAATACCCAAAAATTTGATGCTGCAACTCTAAAAGGATTCCGCCTAATGCTTTTTTATAAAAAGATATTTGCTGAATATTATTTTGAATCACATTGTCTATATTTTTGATAAAAACAACATCGGCATCAATTGCATTTAAATTTTCAATCAAAGCACCGTGACCCCCAGGCCTAAAAACCAGCATCCCTTTTTCATTTCGAAAAGGTTTATTTTTTAAATCTACAGCAATGGTATCCGTTTCTTTTTTTTGATACGAATAACTCACTTCTATACTTGTATTTGATTTTTCTTCGATTTCACCTTTCACCTTTTCGATAATTTCTTCAAATTGTGATTGATGATTATCTGAAACCGTTAGATGTAAATTGGATTGATTATTGGAGGCAGCATAAAAACCACATTCATACAAATGCTCTTCAATAGGCGTTGCAACATGTGTTGGATATTTATGAAACGGAAGAATCCCTTTGGGTTTATTGGCAAAATCGAAATATTCCGGAGACAACAGCGTCTTTATAAAATAATAATTTTTATAATCGCGATTCAAAGAGTTAAAATCTGGATATATTTCTTTCAGCTTTTTATCTACTTCTTCAAAAAAAGAAAATTTATCCATCCCAACAATAAAAAGAGATAATTCCGTGTCTTTTTTTCTGTTGATGTAGGCGTTTATGGTTTCATTTCCGAAATCAAATTCATTCAGAAAAGTAGTTAAAAATTTAAACATTCTGGATGCAGCACCTGATGCCGGAACAAATTTCTTTATTTTGAATGCATTTTTATTCGCATCAAAAAAAGTTGCCTTTTGCCCAAATTCAGCCTCCGATAATTTAAGAATCCCATCATTTAAAGTTGCTGGTTGAACCAAAACACTTTTTAAAATTCCTTCATTAAAAATGGCCAGTTGCTTGTTTATCTTTTCCAAAGGAATACTGTGCTCGTAAATTTGCAAAAAATCGAGAGAAGTGAATCCCATTTGCAAAGCCTTAGTCAAATCTTCAATAATGGCTACCGCTTTTTTCAAACGTGTTTCCTTGTTACCAGAGATAGTAATAAACGGCTTTTTATTATCAATCAAGGATTGTTTAAACACTTCAAATACTGTTTCTCTACCTTCAGGACTGTCTCTCAAACCATCATCTTCCCAAGGCACATCAATATCCGTCAGGAAAAACAAATCATATTGATGGGCACGGGCAGCCTTGTCCAATAAAGAATCACAAAAATTATAATACAATTCAGAGAACACTTTAGTTACAAGCAAATTGGTGTCGCAAAAAAGGTATTTATTGGCAATTAATGCACTTTCGTTTTCCAATTTGGTTTGACCATAAGCAATGGGAAGCATATCATCAATATCACAAATACCACGTCCGCTATCTAATTTTTCCTGTAGATAATCGCGTGCAAATTCGGGAACCCAAACCGTTTTATAATATTCGGCGAGTTGTGTGGCCAAAGTGGTTTTACCGGTAGATTCGGGACCAAAAATAGCAATTTTTATAATTGGCGAAGCTCCAGATTTTGAGAGCTGTTCAAGATTTTCTTCCATTCTAAATAGCCATAAACGGCAATAATTGTAAATACTATATATTGAAAACTGGTAAAGGTATATCCTTTTGCAAAATAAAGCGGTATAGAAAGTAAATCTCCTACAATCCAAAAAATCCAATTCTCGATTTTCCTTTTGGCCATTAACCACATACCAACAAAAAATATTGCTGTCAAAAAGGTATCTACGTATGAATACCAACTTTTAAATTTATCAAAATAAAGATACACTAATATTACGAAGACAAGTGTTAACATAAAAATAGCAATAGCTAGAAAATGCTCTTTTTTTGTCATTCCCGAAATTGGAAATTCATCAACATCTCCTTTTTTTCGAGTCCAGTGGTACCAGCCATAAATACTCATTATGAAATAATAGACATTAATCATTGAATCTCCCAACAAACTCCACTGCCAAAGTAAATATGCATATATAAACGTACTGATTAATCCAGTTGGAAAAACCCAAATATTATCTTTTTTGGCGCACCAAACACTCCAAAGCCCAAAAAAAACGGCAATCAATTCCAAATATACTTCGTGAAGAGGATAACCTTTGTATTGTGCAAAAAAATAGTCAAACATTTGATTTTAGATTGTTGATTAACGATTTTAGACTTTTAGATTTCTCCTTATACTCAAAAAAATCTAGATTATTTTCAAAAGCGGTTCCAATAACAACCAAATCAGCTCCAGCTTCATAAGCTTTTTGAATGCCCTGCAAATCTATAATTCCGCCACCAACTATTAGAGGAATTTCAATATTATTTGATACTTTTTTTATCATTTCAAAAGGAACAGCTTTTTTGGCACCACTTCCCGCTTCAAGATAAATGAGTTTATTTCCCAACATTTCCCCGGCTTGGGCGGTGTGCATAGCATAATCGCTATTATCCCTATCCAATGGTTTTGTATTACTCACTCTTGCGACCGCCGTTTCACTACCACTTTCGATTAACATATATCCTGTCGAAATAATTTCGAGTTCAGTTTTTTTCAAAATTGGAACAGCATCAACTTGGTGCTCGATTAAATAATCTGGATTTCGGCCTGATATTAGGGAAAGAAATAAAATTGCATCAGCATTAGCAGAAATTTGAGATGGGTTTCCCGGAAAAAGGACAATTGGCAAATTTATTCTTTCTTTTAGACAAATAATCAATTCATCCAAAATATTATTTTGGACATGGCTGCCGCCAATGAAAATATGCGTTGCCGGTGACTGATAGATTTTTTCGATTAAATACCCCAAATTGTCCCAAACAATTTTGTCCGGATCCAAAAGAATGGCAAGTAATTTTCGATTTTCAGTTTTGGCCTGAATTATGGCATTATAAATATTCGTCATACGCAGTCACACAGAGATTAACTAAGAGGACACAAATCTACTCAAAGATTTAAAATTATTTTTTATTATTCGAAAGCGTAAACAAGTGTGAAACTTTGTTTTAAACCATTTGTATCATTTGATTCAAATTCCTCAAAACACACACAAAAATCTCTGATTATATCATCAAAATGAAGTTCCGTTTTAATTTTTTCGTCGCATAATTCAAAAGCTTCTACTTTAATATGATCTCTAAAACTGATTCCTTTTTCGTTCCTAATTTTAAAAATAGCTTCTTTTGCACCCCAAATCACAGTCAGTTTTCTTATGTATTCTATTCTTTCTTCAGGGTTTAAAAAGAGAAACTCCGTATCGGCGAATTTATCGGCAATGCGGATAATTTTTTCACGTTGCAATTCGATATCAATCCCAACAACTTCATCACTTAAAATTACGGCAGAAAATTGATGGGAATGGGTAATGGAAATATGTTTTCCGTCATACAAATGTGGTTTCCCGAATTCGTCATAATACAAATCAAAGTCTGTATAGCCCGCTTTCTGAAACAGTTTACGAACACTTAAAAAAGCACGCTGATGCATTTCGGACTTCATGCAGTTCAATCGGTTCATATTGCTATCATTGAGAACGACTGCCTCAAAAAGCTCTTGATAGGATTCGGTTATTTCCCAAACAAAAATTTTAGTTGATGAATTTAGGACTATTGTTTTGTATAAAGGCATTCTTGAATTATGAGTTGTGAATTATAAATTATGAATTGATAAACTCCATGTATAATTTAGCCCCGATAGAAGTGAAAATCCTTTTTGTCTCGTTTTTTTCGAGACAAAAAGATTGCAGCGAATAGCGGGATTAGCTCCAAAAAAAATTATTTATCTAATGTCCAAAAGATTAAGACATTAAACAAATCACAAATCTCGCATAAATTAGTTTATTTCTAAACTTATTGCCTAAATTTGCAAAAAATTTTACAATACAAATATACTATAAATGAGTACAACGACTATGCCTTTTGTGGCTTTCAAAGTAAAAGACATTTCTCTAGCAGCCTGGGGAAGAAAAGAAATTGAACTAGCTGAAGCTGAAATGCCAGGTTTAATGGCGCTTCGTGCTGAATATAAAGACGAACAACCTCTTAAAGGTGCTCGTATTGCAGGATGTTTGCACATGACAATTCAAACTGCTGTTTTGATCGAAACATTGATTGCTCTTGGTGCTGAAGTAACTTGGAGTTCTTGTAACATTTTCTCTACTCAAGATCAAGCTGCTGCTGCTATTGCTGCCGCCGGAATTCAAGTTTATGCTTGGAAAGGTTTGAACGAAGTAGATTTTGACTGGTGTATCGAGCAAACTTTATTCTTTGGTGAAGACAGAAAACCATTAAATATGATTCTTGATGATGGTGGAGATTTGACTAATATGGTTATTGACCGTTACCCAGAATTGGTTGCTGGAATCAAAGGATTGTCTGAAGAAACTACAACAGGTGTACACAGATTATACGAAAGAGTAAAAGCTGGAACATTACCAATGCCTGCTATCAACGTAAATGACTCTGTTACTAAATCTAAATTTGACAACAAATACGGATGTAAAGAAAGTGCTGTTGACGCGGTTCGTCGTGCTACAGACATTATGTTGGCTGGAAAAAGAGTAATCGTTTGTGGATACGGAGACGTTGGAAAAGGAACTGCAGCTTCTTTTAGAGGTGCTGGATCTATCGTAACTGTTACTGAAATCGATCCAATTTGTGCATTACAAGCTGCAATGGACGGTTTTGAAGTAAAAAAACTAGATACTGTTGTTGCTAATGCTGATATTATCATCACTACAACTGGAAATAAAGACATCGTTTTGGGTTCTCATTTCGAAAAAATGAAAGACAAGACTATCGTTTGTAACATCGGACACTTTGATAACGAAATTGACATGGCTTGGTTGAACAAAAACCACGGTGCTTCAAAAATCGAAATCAAACCACAAGTTGACAAATATACTATCGCTGGAAAAGACATCATCATTTTGGCTGAAGGCCGTTTGGTAAATCTTGGTTGTGCTACAGGTCACCCAAGTTTTGTAATGAGTAACTCATTTACAAACCAAACTTTGGCTCAAATCGAATTGTGGAAAAACAGCGCTGCTTACAACAATGAAGTTTATATGTTGCCAAAACATTTAGATGAAAAAGTAGCTATGTTACACTTGGCTAAATTAGGCGTTGAATTGGAAACATTACGTGACGATCAAGCTGCTTACATTGGAGTTGAAGTTCAAGGTCCATTCAAACCAGAATATTATAGATATTAGTATTAAGATTTTAGTATTAAGTATTAAGACCCTTGCAGAAATGTGAGGGTCTTTTGTTTGGATTTTAAACCTTCTTTAAAATTGTGTACATTTGAGAGAAATTTATAAAAAAAGATGGAAGAAATCGATAACCTGTTTAAATCTAGCAAATTTTTAGAAGGCAATTGCTCTGGAATCTACTTTCTTTTTGATGGAAATGAGCTTGTATATATAGGCAAAGGGTGGAATTGTTTACTTAGAATTGCTGAACATACGAGAAAAGATTCTGATAAGAAATTCACATCTTGGAACTACATTAGTATTAATGACATAAATGAGTATAATCGCATTGAAAAGGAATTAATAAAAAAACACAATCCCAAGTACAACAAAACACATAATAACCAAAAGGATACTATCCAATAAACTATGTTTAAAAAAGCACTCAACAACAAACTCAAATATTTTATATCTTTGTATTTCAATTGAATACTTATCAAAATGACTACACTTACCGTAAATATAAAAGACATTTCTCAAATTGCAATCATCAAAAAAATTTTGAAAGCTTTTGATGTGGAAGTAATTGAGCAAAATAATGAAATTACAAATCCAGCGATAATCGAAAGATTGGAGAAACACCAAAAAAACTTTCAGAATCCCGCCTATAGAGAAGATAACTACACCAAAGTAGACACTAAAGATATATGGGCAGATATATAATAGAAATAAGCAAAGAAGCTCTTGCTGATTTGTCAAAAATAAAAAAGTCGGGCAAGAAAACGGATATCTCAAAAATTGAAAAAATCTTTCTAGAATTAGAAATCCACCCAACAATTGGAATTGGCAAACCTGAAAAACTAAAATACAAAGACGTTAATATTTGGTCTAGACAGATTAACAAAAAAGACCGATTAATATATGAAATTATCGACCATGAAATAGTGGTAATTATCATTTCGGCTTTGGGACATTACAATGACAAATAGCAATCTCTTCAAAACACACAACATCAAAGCTCCTAATCTATCAAAGTTTAGGAGCTTTTTTTTTATAAAAACACCTAAACTAGCGGTTAACATATTTTAAAAATTTCACATTATAAAAGAAATCGAACTTAAATGCACTTTTTATTGCTTCAAAAACATAATTTTCAATATCTTAGTGTTTATAATTAAATAAAACGAACCGCTTTTACTCTTTAATTATCAACTCAAAACAAGACGCTTTGAAAAGAAAATCCCCCCTCTTCCTTTTATTTATATTTTTGATATTCTCTCAAATTATTTCATCTCAAGAGAAAAAACCTAAAGTAGTTTTAGTATTAAGCGGTGGCGGCGCCAAAGGAATAGCGCATATTCCGCTATTGCAAGCATTGGATTCTTTACACATTGTCCCTGACCTTATCGTTGGAAACAGTATGGGAAGTGTTATCGGAGGTTTATATGCCATGGGATATTCCGGCGACAGCATTGCAAGCATAACACAAAACATTGATTGGGACAAATTGCTCGGAGGAAGTTTATCTCTAAGAAATGTTAGCGTGGAAGAGAAAAGTGAATTTCAACGTTATCTGGCCGGAATAGGTATAAAAGATGGAAAACCAACTAGCGTCAGCTCCTTATTAAACGACCAGAACTTAAGAGAATACCTTTCTGAACTGACTTTTCCTGTTTACAATGTCAAAGATTTTGACAATCTCCCCATTCCATTTAGAGCCATGGCTACAGATGTTGTACATGGAAAAGAAATTGTATTAAGCAAAGGAAGTTTAGCATTTGCCATGAGAGCAAGTATGTCATTACCCGCTGTTTTTAAACCTATGTCTTATGACGAAACCCTTTTGGTAGATGGAGGTGTAATGAATAATTTTCCAACGGATATTGCCAAACAAATGGGAGCCGATATCATAATTGGTAGCGATGTTGGAGGAGGAATGGAACCTATGGATAAATTAAACAACTTGGTAACTGTACTAATGCAAACCAGCATGTTTCCAAGCAACATCAAAGATCCTGAGAACCGAAAACTATGTGATATCTTGGTGGATCATATGCCTAATTTAAGATTTTCCACAGCAGATTTTAATAAAAGTGACGAAATCTACAAAGATGGTAAAATTGCCACAAAACTCAACTTAGACGCTTTGTCTGCATTAGCCGATAAATTAAAAAACTATAAACAACGCACACACTACCTCCCCAAAGTCCCCAACGAATTTTTGATCGATACAATTGTTTACAAAAATATTAGCAAAGAAAACATTCCCTTGGTAATTGCCCGAACAGATATCAAACCACATAGAATATACACCACCAAAGATTTGATTCAAGGCATCAATAGAGCTATGGGGACCAATCTTTTTAATCAAATTACCTACAGTTATTTTATAAAAGACGGAGACAAATTAGGCCTAACACTAAATGGTTTTGAATATTCCAAAAATCAGGTAAACGCATCTTTGCACTATGATACCTATAGAGGTGTTGGATTAATTCTTAACTATACAGCCCGAAATATTCTCGCTCAATCCTCTCGTCTTGTCGTTACAGCTGATATTGCAGAACAACCAAAAGCAAGAATCGATTTTCAGAAAAATTTTGGAAAAAACAAAGACTGGTGGTGGGGTTCTGAACTTTATGGAGCATTTTTAAAACAAGAACTCTTTATAAGTGGAAAATCGGCTGACAATATGCTTTACAATGCATTTGAATTCAATAATGAAGCAAACCGAAATTTAAATTCTCTAAGAAGCTATATTGGCCTTGGCTTAAACTACAATTACACAGAGGTAAAACCCAAAAATGATCCCAATTTAAACCCTAACATACTATCCCTTAACAATTACAACTTTGAAGACATTGAGATGAATGCGCATTATTCATACAACAATATGGACAAAGTTTTTTTTGCAACAAACGGAATGATTTTAAGAGCAAACATAAACCGTTCTCTTTTTAGCGATACCAATATAAACTATACGGATACGAATTTAACCGATTATTCGGGACAAACAAATGGGTTCACTAAATTCGGATTCGGATTTGAAAAAAGAATGCAGCTAAAAAAGAAAGTTACTTGTATAATGGGTTTTGATGCTAACTTTATTTTTCAAGACAAACTTGAGAATGGTGATGTTTCATTTTCTGATTACGGTTATGCTTCAAAATATTTCCTTGGTGGCATTTTACCTAGTTCTGGCAGCAACCGCTTTTCTTTTCCAGGATTACACGAAGACGAAGTCAATGCTTCTCAATATATGGCGATCAAACTTGGTGCACAAATAAATCCATTAGGGAAAATTTATCTAACTCCTCATTTTAATATTGCAACTGTTGGTTTTGATAATTTCAACGAATACATTGGTGATGCTTTTAATCCAAAAGGGAATTGGGATAATGGCACAGAAACCAGTCTTTTACTATCCGGAGGAGCAGCCGCTTCTTATCTATCTATTTTAGGTCCAATCCATTTTGATGTTTCATGGGTCAATAATATAGACAAAGTGAGATTGTTTTTTAGTGTTGGATTTTCTTTTAATCCATCAAACTAATAACCAAATTACGATCAAAATATATTTTTAATGAACCTCTCAGTACCGATATTGACCCTATACTGAAAGATTCATTTTTGAAATAGCTAAATCATAACTATCTATTTATAAATAAATTATGTAATTTACGTCAAATTTACCAAAAAGTTCATTTTCAAATATTAACCTAAACCATTTCTATTGAAAAAAACATTCGTAGTTTCGTTGATATTATGCACCATCATCTCCCAAGCCCAAACGCTCAAATTAGGTGGACGCTTTCAAAAGACACAAGAAATGTATTGGGAAAATGGTGTTTCAGCCCAATATTCTTTCGCGAAATTTAAACCCAATCAATTTTTCATTGGGTTTGACTACGTAACTTCCAGATTGGGATCTGCCTATAATTCAAACGCTATCAAACAAGATAATTACATCTTTTCTGGCAGTTGGCAATTCAACAAAAATAAACCTTATCATTTTGTTACCCGTTTGAATATGGGCTATTTTTACTCGGATTTAGAAGAGGAAATTTTCAATGAAATTCCAAATACCGCCTTTCTTTTTTCACCTGAAATTGGTTTTACATTCAATATACCACAAGTGCCGGTCTCTCTAAATTTTGGCACTGGATATTATATTATCACAGAAAAAGAAGGCTATTCACCAGGAACTTTACAGCCTTTATACTTCCATCTTGACATTTATTATACGTTGTTTAAAAAACATATCTAATGAATAAATCGAACCTATTTTTCCTATTCGTCATTATGGCTTTATTCTATTCTTGTAGCGATCCAACCATTACGGATGATCTGCTCGATGGCAATGTCATTTTTGATCCTTCCTTATACAATCCTGGACAATTTTTGGTTTCGGCTAAATACCCAAATCCAACACCTGAAGATTTAAGCAAACACATTATATTGGTTATTCACGGATATTCTGCCACCACATTTGAATGGCAGGAATTCAAAGATTGGTCAAACGAATCTACCTATAGAATTTCTCAAGTTTTACTCGACGGACATGGCAGGGATTACGATTCTTTTAAAGCCTCAAAATGGGAAGACTGGCGTTCTGCCATAACTGATGAATATGAAAAACTAATAGCGCTTGGCTACACCAAAATCAGCATCGCCGGCTCATCTACGGGAGGAACCCTAATTCTGGAATTAGTAAAATCCGGTTATTTCAATAGCCATCTGCCTCCTAAAAATTTATTTTTAATCGACCCAATAGTAGTCTCTTCCAACAAACTTCAATCTATTATTGGTATAGTTGGACCAATGATTGTTTATGCTGAATCGGACCAAACTTCAGAAGAAAATAAATACTGGTATCGTTTTAGACCCTATCAAACAATCAATGAACTTAATGATGTAATGAAAGTGGTACGCAAAGGCTTAGAAGATGGAATAACACTTCCATCTGGAACTTATTTTAAAGTGTTCCATTCATTACACGATCCAGTTGCAAGCACAACAAGTACCGTATTAATCTACAAAGGCTTAAAAACAAGTACAGGAGCTCATATTGATGCGCAAATAATGGATTCTGACATTCACGTATTTACAAGATTAAGCTTGCGATCCAACGTCACTCCTTTGCAATATGCTAATCAACTTGATGCATTTAACCAAATAGCGAATAAACTAAATTAATCGACGCAATTAAGAACAATTCTAAAACAAAAAACCCGCTTCTTTCGAAACGGGTTTTGTAATAATATAGAATCTTTATGATTATGCTTCGAATGGAAGTATAGAAACATAAGATTTATTATCTCTTTTCTTTTGGAAGTGAACAACTCCATCTACTCTTGCGTGTAGGGTGTGATCTTTACTGATGTAAACGTTTTCACCTGGATTGTGTTTTGAACCTCTTTGTCTTACGATGATGTTCCCTGCGATAGCAGCTTGTCCACCAAAAATCTTAACGCCTAAACGTTTTGATTCTGATTCTCTACCATTCTTGGAACTACCGACACCTTTCTTGTGAGCCATGACGTATTAGTTTATTTTGTTATTATTCTTGTGTATCTTCTTTTTTAGCTTTTGGAGCTTTTTTTACTTTAGGAGCAACTTCTGCTACTTCTTCTGTAGTTGCTTCAACTGCTACCTTTTTAGAAGCTGCTTTTTTAGGAGCTCCTCCAACAGTAATACCTTCAATTACAATTTGAGAAAGATATTGTCTGTGACCATTTCTTTTTTTGTATCCTTTTCTTCTTTTCTTTTTGAAAACGATAACTTTATCTCCTTTTAAGTGTTGTAACACTTTAGCTTCTACTGAAGCACCTTCTATAGCTGGGGCGCCTATTGTGATTGAACCGTTATCGTCTAACAAATAAACTTTATCAAAAGAAACTTTTGATCCTTCTTCATTTGCCAAACGGTGAACGTAAACCTTTAGGTCTTTGCTTACTTTAAACTGTTGCCCTGCTATCTCTACGATTGCATACATACTGAATTGTTTTAATAATTTTTAAGGTTGCAAATATACAATTAAATATTTACCCTGCAATCCTTTACTGAAAAATATTTCATAGCTTTTTCTTCACCTATTTCATCCTATTTTTGAAACACTTACCGTTGCAAAGTAAAATAACGTTAATATATTCCCAATGATGAATTTACCTACTTTCTACAGGATAAAAAAAGGTATTTTTGCTATGACAAAATCACAAAACAATTACCATTAAAAACAAACAATGATGTCAAGTGCCGTATTAACATTAGGAGGAGTTGCTTCAGCTCAAAAAGTAGTTTTCGAGGAATACGATTTAGACAACGGTTTGCATGTTATTTTACACCATGATGATTCTGCCCCTGTTGTTATTACTTCTGTCATGTATCACGTGGGTGCCAAAGACGAAAATCCAGACCGAACCGGTTTTGCACATTTCTTCGAACATTTATTATTTGAAGGAACCAAAAACATCAAGAGAGGTGAATGGTTTAAAATTGTAACTTCAAATGGAGGAACAAATAACGCCAACACCACCGACGACAGAACCTATTATTACGAAATATTTCCATCAAATAATTTAGAATTGGGACTTTGGATGGAATCCGAAAGATTATTACACCCGATAATCAACAAAATTGGGGTTGACACCCAAAACGAAGTCGTAAAAGAAGAAAAAAGAACCAGCTACGACAACAGACCTTATGGAAACATCCTTGCGGCGGTAAAAGAAAATATGTTCAAAAATCATCCTTACCGATGGACAACTATCGGCTCAATGGAACACATAGATGCTGCAACTCTAGAAGAATTTCAAGCATTCAACAAAAAATTCTATTTGCCTAATAATGCTGTTTTGGTTGTCGCCGGAGATTTCGATAAAAAACAAGCCAAAGAATGGATTCAAAAATACTTTGGTCCAATTCCGAAGGGAGAAGTTGTTCCTAAAAAGACCTTCATCGAAGAACCAATAACTGAAACGATCACAGCTACCTACGAAGACCCCAACATTCAAATCCCAATGTTGGTAGCAAGTTACCGAACTCCATCCATGAAAAGTAGAGACGCCAGAGTATTGGACTTAATCTCTTCGTATTTGAGCGATGGCAAAAGTTCAAAATTGTACAAAAAAGTAGTAGACGATAAAAAAATGGCACTACAAGTTGGAGCTGTTGGCTTTAGCCAAGAAGATTACGGCATGTACATAATATATGGATTACCAATGGCCAACTTCACCACCAAAGACATGCTTAAAGAAATTGACGAAGAAATTGTAAAAATCCAAACCGATTTGATTTCTGAAAAAGATTATGAAAAATTGCGAAACAAATTCGATAACACTTTCGTGAACACAAATGCAACTATAGAAGGGATTGCGAACAATCTGGCATCTTATTACCTATTATACAAAGACATCAACCTAATCAACACCGAAATTGAACTGTACCACTCGATTACACGGGAAGAAATAAGAGAGGTCGCCAACAAATACCTAAATCCAAACCAACGTTTACTTTTAGATTATATACCGGCAAAACCCCTTAATTAAAGAGCCCAATATCATAAAAAGACTATTACAGTATTCATCCTTTTCATCACTAACAGGAATTATGCAAGCAACAGAACGCACGCAACCCAAACCCGGAAAATCACCTATAATCAATATCAAAAAACCACAAAGCTTTGTTTTGGACAATGGTATGAAGATATTGGTAGTAGAAAATCATAAATTACCTAAAGTATCCTTCAATCTAACGTTAGACAACGCTCCTTTTGCAGAAGGCAACAAAAAAGGAGTCGATGAATTGACCAGTAACTTAATTGGAAATGGTAGTAAGATAACAACAAAGACTGCTTTCAATGAAGAAATCGACTTTTGGGGAGTAGATATCAATTTTAGTTCCCACGGGGCTACAGCAAATTCACTTTCCAAATACAGTGGAAGAATTTTGGAACTAATGGCAGAAGGTGTCTTACATCCAAATTTCACACAAGAAGATTTTGAAAAAGAAAAGGCCAAATTAATCGAAGGGATGAAAGCCGAAGAAAAAAGCGTTCCTGCAATTGCCAGTCGCGTTGTCGATGCTTTAGCTTTTGGAAAGAACCATCCTTCAGGTGAATTTATGACTGAAGAAACACTAAACAACATAACTCTTGCCGACGTAGAAACAAATTACAAAACTTACTTCGTTCCCGAAAACGCATACTTAGTAATTGTTGGCGATGTTAAATACGATAATGTAAAAATAGTCGTAGAAAAATTATTTGGTTCTTGGGAGAAAAAAAACACGCCAAAAACACCATATGACATCCCTGCTAATGTATCAAATTTACAAATCAATTTAGTTGATGTACCAAATGCAGTTCAGTCTGAAATCACATTGGTAAATACCGTAAGTTTAAAAATGGGAGATTCTGATTTTTTTCCTGCCGTAATTGCCAATCAAATTCTGGGAGGAGATTTCAACAGTTATTTAAACATGAATTTACGTGAAGAACACGCTTGGACTTATGGCGCAAGATCCGGCATAGCAGCTGGAAAATACACATCCAAATTCTTTGCTAAATCTGCCGTAAGGAATGCCGTTACCGACAGTGCCGTTATGGAATTTATCAAAGAAATAAAACGAATCCGTACCGAGAAAGTTACCGAAGAAGTACTTGCAACCGTAAAAGCAGGTTACATTGGAAGATTTGTGATGCAGGTTGAAAAACCACAAGCCGTTGCTCGTTATGCATTAAACATAGAAACCGAAAAACTTCCAGCTGATTTTTACGAGAAATACATACAAACAATCAACGCCGTGACAGCTGATGATGTACTGCGTGTAGCCAACAAATATTTCTTAATAGACAATATGCGAATTGTAATTGCAGGCAAAGGATCTGAAATTACTCCAGGATTGGAAAAACTAAAAATTCCGATGTTCTATTTTGACAAATATGGAAACCCTATAGAAAAACCGATTTTGAACAAAGAAATCCCAACAGGAATCTCTGTCAAAAATGTACTTGAGAATTACATCAAAGCAATTGGAGGACAGGAAGCAGTTTCGTCGGTAAAATCTATTACTATGATAGGATCAGCCACAATTCCACAGGCCCCAACACCTTTAACCTATACCTCAAAAACAGACACTAAAGGAAATTCTTTGGTAGAAATTTCAATGGAAGGAATGAGTATGATGAAACAGGTAATTACCCCAAAAGGAGCCTACACCATTGAACAAGGACAACGCAAAGATTTTGAAGGAGAAGAGTTAGCCGAAATGCAAGCATCAGCAACTCCATTTGAAGAACTTCTTTTATTAAAGATGAACGAACTAACTATCGACAGAATTGAAACCATCAATGGAAACGATACCTATGTTGTCAAAAACGGGAAAAACAACTATTTCTACGATACCAAAAACGGACTTAAACTAGCCGAATCTAAAATCATAGATCAAGACGAAGAAACAATTATTGTGACTACCAATTTCAACGATTATCGAGAAGTAAAAAGTGTGAAAATCCCTTTTAATATCATACAAAACATAGGCATTGAACTGGATATAAAAATGTCTGAAATCACAATCAACGAAAGTGTAAAAGATACTGATTTTCAATAATTCGTATTTTTCTTTTACCAACTGAGTTTGATTATTCCTTTTTTTCTGAATGATGGCAAAAAAGCAAAAATCCAACTCTTTAGCCCCGATTAAAGTGGAAATCCTTTTGTGCCGGGGTTCGGCACAAAAGATTGAAACGAAAAGCGGGACTATATTTCCAAAAAAGCCAAATCTTTCTGCTCCAAAAAACAACAATTGAACTCAGTTTGGACCAATAAAAAACCATTCAGAACAAGACACAAAAAAACCGCCAATCTCACGAAAGGCGGTTCTTTGTTTTATTCCTTAATAACATCTCCCTTTTTATCGTAGAAATGATATTCCAAATACGTGTAAGCGTCACGTGGTATGATTTTCACCCATTTTTTGTGTTCAAAAAACCATCTTGAACGCAATGATGGAAAACCTTTACTGAGGTATGCAGCCACAAACGGATGTACATTAAGCACTACTTTATTGTGGGTTTTTAAAACTCTTTCCAGATCGGAAGCGATTTTGTCAATGATTAATATTGGCGCTTCAATTTCGCCATTTTCATTGTTTGGATCTTCTTCTCTAGTTTTTATGTTAACTTCTGGTCTTACGCGTTGTCTGGTAATTTGGACCAACCCAAATTTACTCGGTGGTAAGATTTTGTGTTTCGCTTTATCGTCGCTCATTTCTTCTCTCAAGAAGTCGAACAAGACTTTACGATTTTCAGGATTAGACATATCGATAAAATCAACTACTATGATTCCGCCCATATCACGAAGACGCAATTGTCTCGCTATTTCGGCGGCTGCAATCATATTGACTTCCATGGCTGTATCCTCTTGGTTGGTAGCTTTATTGGAACGGTTTCCGCTATTTACGTCAATGACGTGTAAAGCTTCTGTGTGTTCTATAATAAGATAAGCCCCTTTACTCATGGAAACTGTTTTCCCAAATGAAGTTTTGATTTGTCTCTCTATATTGTATTTCTCAAAAATTGGTGTGTCTTTGGACTGATAGAACTTGACAATTGATTGTTTGGATGGTGCAATTTCTTGCAAGTAATCCTTTGTTTGGTTGTACAACTCTTCATCATCTATCTGAATACTACTGAAAGTATCATTAAATACATCTCTTAATATTGAAGAAGCTCTGTTGAGCTCTCCTAATACTTTGGAAGGATGATGAGCAGTTGGTAATTTTTTACACATTGCAGTCCATCTGCTTAGCAGGTTCTGCAAATCTTTTTCTAATTCTACTGTGCTTTTGCCTTCGGCTACTGTACGAACAATAACGCCAAATCCTTTTGGTTTGACTGATTGTACAAGACGTTTCAAACGTTCCTTTTCTTTTTTGTCTTCTATTTTTTGTGAAATAGAAACTCGGTCAGAAAACGGAACCAAAACAATAAATCTTCCGGCTAGGGAAAGCTCTGCACTTATCCTTGGCCCTTTGGTCGATATTGGTTCTTTGACAACTTGTACCAAAACAGATTGATTGGCACTAATTACATCTGTAATCGTACCATTCTTGTCTATTTCTTTTTCAAACTGAAAGTTTTTTAGGGAGAAATCTTTTATTTTACCTGCGCTTACAAGTTTTATGAATTTCAGTTGGGAAGCTAAGTTAGGTCCTAAATCATGATAATGTAAAAAGGCATCTTTTTCGAAGCCTACGTTTACAAAAGCAGCATTAAGTCCAGCAACGGGTTTTCTTATTTTGGCAATAAAAATATCACCTACTTGAAAGTTGCTTTTCTCTTCTTCCTTGTGTAATTCAATTAGTTTTCCATCTTTTAATAAGGCAAAATCCACAAAATCAGAACTAGACCGAATGATCAATTCTTTATTCATTTGTAAATTTTTATCCGCACTTTGTGTTTGTTGTTTGTTGTTTGTAGTTTATAGTTTGAACCATAAACAGAAAACAATAAACCAAAAACTTTTTAGTACAGATGGATTAAACAATAATTTAACAGGTATTGTACCCGGGGAGATTTTAGATTTCTGTCCCGATATCTATCGGGATTGATTCTTGATTTTAGATTTTTTAAATCTGCAATCTTAAATCGGTAATCTACAATCTTAAATCTCAATTTCAATGAACTTAAAAAAGAAAAAAGTAGTTTAAAACTACTTTTTCTTTTTGTGACGGTTAGCTCTCGCTCTTTTTTTACGTTTGTGCGTCGCTACCTTATGTCTCTTTCTTTTTTTACCACTTGGCATATCTAATAGATTTTATGATTAATTAATAGTGTTATTTTGCTTCGTTGTTCACTTTTACACCTTCAACAAAAACTTTCGCAGGTTTGAATGCAGGAATGTTGTGTGCTGGAATTTTAATAGTGGTATTTTTGGAAATATTTCTTCCAGTTTTTTCAGCTCTTGTTTTAACGATAAAACTACCGAAACCTCTTAGGTAAACATTGTCACCAGTTTCAAGTGAGTTTTTTACTTCGTTCATAAAAGTCTCTACGGTTGCTTGCACATCCCCTTTTTCAAGACCTAATTTTTCTGAAATCTTCGCTACGATATCTGCTTTCGTCATTTTCTTTCCTTTTTATTATGTTGTAATAATTTTTTTGAGTTTGCAAATATATGAATTTAAAAAACAATAAATCAACCTAATTCGTTAAATTTTAATTACATAAACAATTACTTTTGTTTTCAAATTTTTTACAATGAAATTTCACAACACGCTAATTAAGTGGTACTTACAAAACAAGCGCGATTTACCGTGGCGAAAAACTACCAATCCGTACCCGATTTGGCTCTCCGAAATCATGCTTCAACAAACAAGAGTGGCTCAAGGAACACCTTATTTTTTATCATTTACTACGGCTTTTCCGACTGTTTTTGATCTGGCAAAAGCCAATGAAGAACAAGTCCTAAAACTTTGGCAAGGATTAGGGTATTATTCACGCGCACGGAATTTGCACAAAACCGCACAAACCGTCGCCTTTGAAATGAACGGCATCTTTCCGGACAATTATGCCGACTTGCTAAAACTTAAAGGAATTGGCGAGTACACTGCCGCGGCAATTGCGTCCTTCTCCTATAATGAATGTGTTCCCGTGGTTGACGGAAATGTGTTCCGGGTACTTTCACGCTATTTTGACGTGGAAACCGACATTGCACAAGCTTCAGCCAAAAAAGAATTCGCTGCTTTGGCTTTCGAACTAATGCCAAAAGACAACCCTGCGCTATTCAACCAAGCCATAATGGAATTTGGCGCACTGCAATGCGTACCAAAAAATCCAAATTGCACCGAATGTGTCTTTAATAATAGCTGTGCCGCTCTGCAAAAAAAGAAAGTAGATCAATTACCCGTAAAATTAAAGAAAACTAAAGTTCGAAATCGCTACTTTAATTATATAGTAGCCGTCGATGATTTGGAGAACACTATCATCCAGAAACGCACCGCCAAAGGAATTTGGCACAATCTATATGAGTTCCCTTTAATCGAAACCGACAAAGTCGAAGATTTCGAAACCGTGGCCCAACAAATCAGCCAAAATTTTTTCCAGGAAAACAAAATAGAGAGCCTATTGGAATACAATGAAGAAAGTATCGTCCATAAACTCTCGCACCAACATTTGCACATCAAGTTTTGGAAAGCAAGTTTAAAAGGCACAATCGAAAATGGTATTGACCTCGAAACAGCCAAAACTTTCCCATTCCCGATCGTGATTCATAATTTCATAGAAGAGAAACTGTGAAATTAATTGGGGGTGACCCTATAAAACAACGGGGCCAAATTATAGCAACGCGAATTTTGCCCCATTGTTTTATAGCGTCGGGCTATTCGCGCTACTTCGGTAGCTAGCTGCTATCCCTCACCCAAGTCAAGGAACAAGAAGTTCAGTATTTATGATGACATTTAACAACAAAAGTCTTTATAACTTTCTTCCTAAATATCATTATAAAACACACCACGAATAACTATTGATGTTAAATTAAAGCCAAACTACTTTGTTTCATACGTAGGATATTTCTACTTTTATAACATAAAAACACTTCACTTTGAAAAAAATTATTCTTTTATTAAGTCTGAATCTTGGATTGACAATATTTGCGCAAACCAATCCCGAAACAATCAAGAAAAACCAAGAAGCCATAATCGAAGAATTTGTTACAAATTGTGCCGAAAAACATAATTATAATTATGAAATGACCGAATGGCAACAATGTCTTGATACCGGAATACAAAAAGACAGTACCATATCATATTTGTGGCAACAAAAAGCCATGCCTTATTTCAAAGCTAGAAAATACGAAGTTGGGATGGTATATTTAGACAAAGCCGTACAACTGAATCCTCAAAAACATCAAGCTTACAGAGCTTTTATCAAATGTATTTTTGCCAAAACGTACAAGGAATCCATTTCGGATTTCGAAGATTGCATCAAGAAATTTGGAAATAGCTACGTAATGAACCATACCTATAATTTTTATATTGGCTTATGCTATTTGCAACTGAATGAATATGCCAAAGCAGAGAAACTTTTTGGAGAATACAATGATGATATTTTTAAAAACCGACAAGGACTAGAGCATCCTACCGCTTTATTTTATTATGGAGTTTCAAAATATGAACAAAAAAAATGGGAAGAAGCAATTGTTGTTTTTGATAAAGCACTAAAATTGTACCCTAATCTATCTGATGCAAAATATTATAAAACGATTTGCTTGGTTCGATTGAATAAAAAAGAAGAAGCAAATAAGTTATATGAAGAAGCAAAACAAGACGGGAAAGCGGGTTATACATTAAATGAGGATAATGTCGTTTATGAAATATATCCTTATCAAGTACGATGGAAATCATAAATCAATGCCTACTTCATTACTAATCTCAATGTTAATGCAAACAATAATATGAAATCAAAACAATCTTTATTAATCGAATTACTCTTTATAACGACTCTTTCTTTTGCACAAACCAATCCTTTAATCGTCCCTTCAAATATCGTTTTACCAAAAGACACTTTGATAGCCAATCATCTTCTGAAATCCTTAAATGGTTTTTTGAGTCAAAAAGAAAGCCCAAACAAAGAGAATGTTTTTGTCTTAAAAGATGATTTACTTGAAACTTCAATCCTTTTGGACGAAATGAAAGGAATTGAGAAAAGTGTCAAATTCAAAGATGATAATTTCTACAAAGGTTATTTAACCAATGTGGTGCAAATCGACAAAAGCAATTTCATAATCCAGTTCTCTTACATAGGTATAAATGAAAACACACCAGTTTTAAACGCCAGTTTTGAAATTCTTGCCAAATACATAGACGACAAATTCTATTTCCTATCCCCTTTGCAACGTAACACACTTTCTTGGCAAACCAAAAAAATAGGGAATACTACTTTTCATTTTAAAAAAGAACTAAACACCAAAGTCGCCACTGAGTATGTAAAAGATGTCGCATTGTTTGACAAGAAACTAAATGCCCAGCAGGACAATATCAGTTGGTACGGATGCAACGATATGCCGGAACTGCTTAAAAGCATTGGAGTTTTGTATAAATTAGAATATAATGGACGTTCTGTGAGCACTTTTAATGCCAATGAAAACAATACTACTTTATTGGTAAATGGAACTTATAATACCAATTTCAATAGTTTTGACCCCCACGATTTATGGCACGAACGAGCTAGAAATGCTATTCCAAAAAATACAATCAACAAACCAGTTGATGAAGGTTGCGCTTATCTTTACGGAGGAAGTTGGGGAATTAGTTGGGCACAAATCCTAAAGACATTCAAAGAAAAAGTAGCCTCCAATCCAAAATCAGATTGGTTGAGTTTGTATGACGGGTTTTATAATTTTGGCGAAAGCAAAGAAAAACATCTAATCGTTAGCTATTTGATTAACGCTTTAATCGTTGAAAAAATCGAAAAAGAAAAAGGATTCCCTGCCGTTATTGAATTGCTTAGTTGTGGTAAATACGAAAAAAACAATGATAATTATTTCAAGGTTCTTGAGAAACTAACAGGAATCAACAGAAGCAACTTTAACGAAAGCGTTTGGGCATTAATCAAAAAAAGCGGGAAGTAGCAAAAGTAATTTGGGGTTAGTAAAACTGAATTAACCGAGATTACGCATTAGACATAAAACCTATTAGTTACAACACAGATTTCACAGATTATCACAAATTAATCTGTGTAAATCTGTGTTATAAGCTCTTTAATCCTGAATCCGGGATTAATGCAATTATTTATAGAAATCCAATAAAAGTAGTTTTCAAAAAATAATGTACCTTTGATAGAAATACCACCAAATCATGAACGGAACATTAAATAAAGTGATGCTTATAGGCCATCTTGGCGACGATGTCAAAATGCATTATTTTGACGGAGGAAACTGTATCGGAAGATTTCAATTAGCCACAAATGAAGTCTATGTCAACAAAACGACCAACGAAAAAATCACTTCTACCGAATGGCACAATCTAGTAGTTCGCAACAAAGCGGCTGAAATCTGCGAAAAATACCTTTCGAAAGGAGATAAGATTTATGTAGAGGGTAGAATAAAATCAAGACAATGGCAAGCCGAAGACGGTTCGACAAAACATACAATGGAAATTCAGGTGACCGAGTTTACTTTTTTGACTACCAAAAAAGATACTGAAAGCAATAAAGCAATAAATTCTTCGGAATCCACAAAAAACACTAACTTTGACCCACAAAATAACGACTTGCCTATCAATGACTTGCCGTTTTAATTGTTTAACTAATTTATAAGAATTTGGACCCAGAGCCCAGTTTAGAGATTGCCTCTCAAGTTGACCTTACCTTAATATTCGGTTTTATCGGAATTATTATTTTGCTGTTTTGCTCTGCAATAGTTTCGGGTGCCGAAGTAGCATTATTCTCCTTATCGCAAAAAGATTTAGACGATTCCTTTCAGGAAAATAATTCCAAAGGAAGAATAATATCCCGCCTTTTGGAGAAACCAAAAAAACTCTTGGCAACATTACTCGTAGCCAATAATTTCATTAACATTGCAGTTGTTATTCTATTTTCATTTGTTGGAAAAGATCTTTTTGCAGCGATACAATCGCCTGTTTTAAAATTCATAACCGAAGTAATTTTAGTTACTTTCCTGTTATTGCTTTTTGGTGAAGTTTTGCCAAAAGTATATGCCAGCAGAAACAATATAAAGTTTGCCCAATTAATTGCTTATCCCGTTTCAGGATTAGACAAAGTATTGTCACCAGTAAGTATTCCAATGCGTTCGATCACCTTGTATTTACAGAATAAATTGGGAAAACAAAAATCAAATTTCTCGATAGACCAACTATCTCAAGCTTTAGAACTGACCGATACTGGTGAGACTTCAACCGAAGAACAAAAAATACTGGAAGGAATCGTGTCTTTTGGAAACACAGACACTAAACAAGTCATGAGTCCAAGAATAGACATTTTTGCTTTGGAAATCACCGAGTCTTTTGCAGTAATTTACCCAAAAATCATAGAAAAAGGATTCTCCAGAATTCCTGTGTATCGAGATAATATTGACCAAATAGAAGGCGTTTTGTTTGTCAAAGATTTACTTCCATATATCAATGATATCGAATTTGACTGGACCACTTTATTAAGAGAGCCCTTCTTTGTTCCCGAAAATAAAAAATTGGACAATTTGCTCAAAGATTTTCAAAGTTTGAAAAGCCATTTGGCCATTGTGGTTGATGAATATGGAGGAACATCAGGATTGGTTTCGTTAGAGGATGTTATTGAAGAAATAGTTGGGGAAATCAGTGATGAATATGATGATGCACCCGTTAATTTTTCTAAAATTGATGATAAAAATTATATTTTTGAAGGCAAAATAAACCTGAAAGATTTCTATAGGATTATTGATGTTGATGAAGATTTATTTGAAGAGAAAAAAGGGGAAGCAGAAACGTTGGCAGGATTTATTCTTGAAATTTTAGGCAATTTTCCTAAAAAGGGGCATAAAATAGTTTTTGAAAACTGTACGTTTGTCATCGAATCCGCGGACCAAAAACGTATCAAACAAATTAAAGTAACGATTGAATAAAATTAAAATGCTTAAAAAATTTATAGCTATAGCGCTACTTTTTACATTCTTTTATACTGTAGTTGGATGTAAAAATGATGTTTTGCCTAAACCAGCCAGTTATTTAAGACTAGATTACCCCGAAGCGGAATATGTCACACTTAAAGGTCATTGCCCATTTGAATTTGATATGAATTCCAAAGCAATTATAAAAGAAGACAAAGATTGTGGATATTCTATCACATATCCAAAGATGAAAGCTACTATTTACCTGACCTATAAACCTGTAAACGGCAATATAAAAGCGCTGCTTAGGGATGCTCAAAAATTAACTTACGAGCATGTCATCAAAGCGGATGACATATTAGAACAACCATATCTAAACCCAGATAAAAAAGTGTATGGAATGTTTTATCAAGTAGATGGAAATGCTGCTACCAATTCCCAGTTTTACGCTACTGACAGCATCAAGCATTTTGTAACAGGTTCGGTTTATTTTTATGCCAAACCCAATTTTGATTCCATTATGCCGGCTGCCAGTTATATCAAAAACGACATGCAGCGTTTGATGGAAACCATAAAATGGAAATAAAGAGTATAAAAAAAGCATTCGTCAGTGGCGAATGCTTTTTTTTATAGAATATCAGTCTGTTTAGGACTTCATATTGGAAACTTTGTATGTTTTTCCGTCACCTGCTGCTTGAACCACTTTGGTTAAGCTTTCTGGAGTTTGAACGGTTTTGTCAAAAGTTACAGTAGCCAGTTTTTTGTCAAAATCTACTTTGGCGGTTTGAACGCCATCTAGTGCTGTCAGTTCTTCTTGAATTGTTGCGGCACAACCTATGGCGCAAGTCATTCCTTCTATTTTGAAACTTGCTGTTTGTAAATTGGCGGCAGCAATTTCTTTTTTAACTTTTGGAGCTGTTGCTTCAGTTGAAGCGGCTTCGGTTTTTACTTCGGCCTTATTGTCTTTACAGCTTGCAAAAAGCAATCCTGAAAGTGCTATAATTGCGATTGATTTTGTAAAATTCATTTTACTACTATTTTAATTGATTAAGTTTCTTCTGATTGATTGCAAAATTAATGAAAAAAGAGGTGGAAGTTTTTAAAATTTTCACAATTTTGCATCAAAACAGTGTTTATGATGTCGAAGCAATTGAAGTGGGTTTATTTGTTTGTTCTATCCTTAATTTGGGGAAGTTCTTTTATATTGATAAAAAAAGGGTTGATCGGATTGACCGCTTTTCAATTGGGATCATTGCGCATTATTTTTGCGGCAATTTTTCTGCTCCTGATTGGGTTTAAGAGTTTGGTTAAAATTCCGCATCATCAATGGAAATATATTGCATTAACTTCACTATTCGGAACATTTGTGCCAGCTTATCTTTTTGCGATAGCCGAGACCCAAATCGACAGTTCGATAACGGCTATTTTAAATTCATTAACGCCACTGAACACACTGATTTTGGGAGCCGCTTTTTTTGGAATTACTTTCAGGAGAAGCCAAATTTGGGGCGTAATCATTGGTCTTTTTGGAAGTATGCTTCTAGTTTTTAACGGAGCAGTCAACCATCCCGAACAAAATTACTATTATGCTATTCTGGTTTTGATAGCTTCGGTATGTTATGCCACGAATGTTAACTTAATCAAAAGATACTTATCAGATTTGACGCCTTTGAGCATTACGACCGGGAATTTTTTAATCCTGCTATTTCCTGCTTTGGGGATTTTGTATTTTACTGATTTTTTTGAGGTTGTCCACGCTGAAAAAGTACAGCACTCTCTTTGGTTTATATTGATTTTGGGAGTTGTCGGAACAGGAATTGCCAACGTTATATTCTTTAAATTGATTCAGGTTTCGTCACCAGTCTTTGCAACTTCGGTTACTTATTTAATTCCTATTGTTGCTTTCTTTTGGGGATTGCTGGATAATGAGGTATTGACATTTGTTCAGTGTATTGGCGCTTTTATAATTTTGGTGGGCGTTTATTTATCGGCTAAAAAGTAGTGTCCGGATAACAGAAAGCAGAATTCAGGTTCCAATAAATAGTCTTGCTATGACCGCATGAGGGATAGAAATAAGCTACCGAAGTAGCATGGATAGCCCGACAGCATAAAAAGAAGGGGGCCGACTCACCGTCATCACGATGAGTTTGCCCTTCTCTTTATGATGGCATGCCCAAAATATCTTGACTACTCTTTTACAATCTCAATTTTTCTTCGGATTTCGTTTCCAAATTCATCAACAACAGTAATGTAGTGAAACCCCGTCGTAGCCGAAATAGGCATTTCATGGAAAGTTTTGGTTGCGCCTTTGTAAACATTATCGACATACCAAAACAGTTTGCTTTCGCGTTGCGAATGAGCCACTTTTAGAATCACAGGCTGTACCTCGCTGTTGAAATTTTTGGTCAGATAGATTTTGCTATTCGTTTTGGGATAAATAAAATCCATTGTTGCCGTTTGCATTCCCATGCAATCATTTCGAAATAGAGGTAGTGGCTGGTACTCGATATGCTGGCTTTTATAATACCAAGCCATTACGGGCGGCAATACAAACCAATTTTTGGTCACAATATTCTCTATGTTTTCGCAACTACTGTTGACTTGAAATTGCTGTGTTTTGTCCAAATGCACCGTTTTGTGATACGGACAAATGGAAGTGTTTTTCCCTTTTTTGGGAACGAGCTGTTTTATGACAGGACAACCTTCTTTGGCCAAATGACCGCTCAAACTGCAAACTTCAACTTCTTCCAAATCTTTATACGGAGTATCGAACCATCGCTGTCTTGGCAACAGATTAAAAACATCAAACAAAATGGGTGCTGCGCTGGTAACTCCTGTCAATGTAGGTCTCCCCTCGCCTGTTGCATTTCCTACCCATACACCTACCACATATCTGGCATTAGTTCCTATCGCCCACGCATCACGATTTCCGAAACTTGTTCCCGTTTTCCAAGCAATCTTGAGCGAACTGTCATAAAATTTCCAAGCTTCATCTCCTTCGGGGCGATTGACTTGTTCCATTGCGTTATAAGTTAGCCAAATCGAGCCTGCTCCCAAGATGTTTTTTTGCTTAGTCTCATCTCCAAAATCGACTTGAAAATTATCATCATAATTTAATTCGGCAAATTCATTGATTCTGTATTGTCCTTGATTTCTATTAAAATAATTCAAAGTTGAGGACAAACCGGCATACGTTCGGCACAAATCCCACAAATTACTTTCGGCTCCCCCCAAAATAAGCGATAAGCCGTAATGATCTGGCGGTTTTGAAATATCCCGCAATTTGAATCGCTGTAATTCTTCATAAAATCTATTCACCCCGAAATCCTGTAGCATCAATACGGCAGGAATATTCAACGAGCGCGACAATGCTCGATGCGCCGGAACCGCGCCGTCAAATGTCAAGTTGAAATTTTGAGGTGTATAACCCGAAATCTGTGTTGGAATATCAGCCACTAAAGTATTGGGCAATAACTCGCCATCGTCGAGCATAGCTCCATACAAGAGCGGTTTAAGAATACTACCCGTGCTTCTTGGCGCGTCAATAATGTCTACATCCTTTTGATGGTTGCCGTCCGTAGGCGAATTGCCAACATAACTCAATACTTTTCTATTAGACACATCAATAACCAAAATAGCCAAATTATGAACTTCATTTTGCTTGTATTGACTGTAATAATACTTTGCAATTTGATTGACCCTGTTTTGCAGTCCAATTTCTATCGTAGTTTTCACCCGAGTTCCTACCTGATTCTTAGCAACGCGTTGCAATAAATGAGGTGCAATTTGAGGTAAATCATATGGCTTTTGAGGCAAAGGCTCATCTATCGAAAGTTCGTAGGTCTGCTTGTCGATAATTCCCTCTTGGTTTAGCTTTAACAAAAGTCGGTTGCGTTTACTCAATAATTTGATTTGGTTTTTTCCGGGATAAATCAAACTGGGTGCATTGGGCAAAACGGCCAAAGTAGCACTCTCCGCCCAAGACAATTGATGAGATTGCACGCCAAAATACCGCCAAGAAGCCATTTCGAGACCTACCACATTTCCGCCAAAAGGGGCGTGAGATGCATATAATTCCAAAATTTCGTTTTTAGAATAACCCCACTCTAATCTCGTTGCAAGAATAAGTTCGATTATTTTTTCAAAATAAGTTCTCCTTTTCCCATTTCTGGACAAACGAATGACTTGTTGTGTCAACGTACTTCCACCGCGAACGACTTTACCTGCTTTTCTGTTTTGCTGAAAAGCATTGACCATCGCCACAGGATTGAATCCGGGATGTTTATAAAAATATTCGTCTTCAAAATAGACGATACACTTCTTGAATTTGTCAGGGACGCTGTCCTGTGCTGGGAATCTCCATTGTCCATCAAGTGCAATTTTGGCACCAAGCAATTCTCCTTCTTTACTTTCTATCACCGTAGAATAAGGTTCCTGAAAAAGAGTTCTAGGCAACGAAAAATAATAAACCACCAACAGCAAAAATGTCATTGATGATTTAAATTTATGCTGTTTTATCCAAGTGATTATGCGTTGTAGAAACGCTATTAGTTTGTTTTTCAAAGTAATTTTATTTAACCGCAAGGGTCACAAAGTTATTCGCAAAGTATTATACAAATTTAAGACAATATATTACCTCCATTTTATCAGCACAAATCTGCAAAATCTGCGCGAAAATATTGCACGCAGATTTTGCAGATTCACACAGATTTTTTCATGAGCCAAACACCTTATTTCAATCAGTGTAAAATCCTTTCTATCCTTGTCATCCGTGACTCATTAATAGCAATGTTTACTTTATCACCTCAACCCAAAAACCTTTGGTTCTTGCCAAAAATGTATTGTCATACATCGCTTCGCATTGCAATCCTGGCAAATAATAGGTTCCTAAATAAGAAGCATTCAATAATATTCTAAAAGTTTTTACTTCTCCAGCTTTCAGTCCAAAATAGAAGTTCGTCCTGTCATCGCGAATATCAATATAATCGGCTACGTTATTGGTTGCGTCTCCGTAATCCGTGAAACGGGTATTTACAATTTCGAAACCCGAAGGCAAAATTTGAGATAATGCTACATTTTCTACATGCTCATTTTTCTGGTTTCTAACGGTTACTTCAGCAATAAACTCTGTTCCCTGATTAATTTTGGACACATTAATAACGCCCCCTTTTCTATTTTTGAAAACAATAGAAGCCGAAACATTACTTTGAATAGCATTTTCCTGCCCTATTGGTAGAATTCCTGTATTCAGCACACGAACAAATAACCTGTTTTTTCTATTGTTTTTTAGAGTCAAACTATTCGAGCCCATTTTTACAACCAAACTTCTATCTGCGATCGTTTTCATCGTTTTGATAGTTTGCGCTTTTCCGTCTTTACTAAACTGAACATCGATTCCTTTGGCACCGTTGCTTACCGAAAACTTGGTCATTGCATAAAGGCAATAAGCTGTAGTTTGCGTACTCATCCATTGGTCACTTGACATATCTTTGGCCAATTTTGTTGCCATTGCAAATGCTTTTTGCTTTTGCCCAAGCAATAACATCGTTTCCAAAGCCATTGCACGGTTTCTATCGACAGAACCATAATAGTAATAACTGTAGTTAGAATCATCATCAATTGTACTGTTCAATAATAAAGTCAAACCCGCTGATTTTTGTCCAGCCAATACATAAGCCGCAGCCAAACGCAATTTACTTTCGTTCGAAATACCTTTGGTTTCACGTAATCTGTTCATTGAAGACAAATCGGGTGCACCCGCCAATGCTAAGGTGTACAAGCGATACGCTTGAGCCATATCATTACCGTATCGTTTTTCAAATCGCCATTGTTTGGCTTCTTTTTGTTGATACGAAATCCATTTTGATTTAAAGTTGATAGGCAAAAAATATCCTTTTTTCTCTGCTTCTATCATAAAATGCCCGGCATAGGAAGAACCCCAATCATCTGCCTCTGTACCGCCTTGCCAATACGTTATTCCACCATTCGATAATTGAAAACCTCCCAGTCGGGTAATTCCTGCGGTTACATTTTTTTGAATCAAATCTTTGCGATAGGCATCCAAATCGGCAATATCATTCAAATACAATTGCGGAAAAACAGACGATGTAGTTTGCTCCACACAACCGTGAGGATATTGGATCAAATACTGCAATCTTCCATTCAAATTGATGGTTGGCATCGAAGAAATCTCCAATTTTGCTTTGTTGCTTCCCGAAATACCAAACGTTTTCCAAGAAATAGTTTTAGAACTGTTTGGTTCCAAAATCACGTCTGTAAACGCATTGGTAACAGGATTAGGATTCGTCATATCAATCTCTACATCATATACGGATTTTTCCTTGCCCGAAGTCGCCACAATCTGCACTTTTCCAATTCCGGTAACAGAACCAACAGCCAAATTGAAATAGGCCATTTTTTCGTCAGGTTGGGCAAATGATAAGCTTTGTGTTGCGCTACCTATAACTTTTAATCCATTATTGGTTTTAATCTGAACCGTAACGCTTTTGATGTTTTTTTCCATTGCAAAAACAGTAACCGGAATCGTCACTTTTTCAGATGGAGAAATTTTTCTCGGCAACGAAGCCAAAACCATCAACGGACTGCGCACAGGAGTTGCTTTTTCAACACTTCCATAGGCACTTGTAGTCGCATCACCAGCAACAATCATTGTTTTTACCGAACCAATGTATTTAGGTAATTTTATCTGATGGGTTTTGGTTTGACCTTTCTCCAATTTAAAAGGCCCCATAAAAATCACAACTGGTTTGAAACGATTCGCTTTTTTAGCTTTACCGCCACCCAAATCTTGGTCACCACCAATACTGAAAATCTGATTCACTTTTCCACCATAGGCACCAATCACATCATCATAAATGTCCCAGGTTTTTACACCCAAAGCTTCTCGAACATAAAAACTATCCCAAGCGTTTGGAGCTTTGAAACGCGTTAAATCTAGCAAACCTTCATCAACAATCGCAATTGTATAAGTCATTGCTTTGCCGGATTGCTCGCTTACTTTTACAGCAAATGACTGTTCCGGACGTAACACATCAGGCATCACTAATTTAGGAGCGAGTATCGTGTTTTTGTCCACGACTTCAATCGGAACAATTCCGTACATACGTATTGGTAAATCGTTCTTGGTCGAAGCGTGTGGTTGCAACAACGTAATATTGAAATACACATTCGGCGCCATCGAAGCCGTAATTGGAATACTTACTTTCGTTTCTCCTTTTTTGGTTTCTGCCCAAAGTGTTTGCACTACTTTCGAACCATTTTCGATAGAGATAAAAGCCCTTCCCCCTTCACTCGAAGGGAAAGAAATTTGAGCATTTTCGCCCACAGCATATTTTTCTTTATCGGTAGAAAAAACCAACATATTCGCCGTTGAAGCATCAGTGTTTTTGGTTTTCCCAGACCACATTGGCCAATCGATATTTACAGTTAAAGCCGTAGCGTGTCCTCCAACCTCATCGGAGACTCTAATTAAATAACGTCCCCACTCTTCATCGGTCAATGCAAAACTTACACTCCCTTTCCCTCTTGAATCAGTGTTTATTCTAAAAGTTTTATAGGAAGTCGTAGCATCATCCGAGTTATAATTAGACAGATTATCGCTTGAAGCATCCCACCACCAGCGCCATTCTACTTTATAGACTTTTACTTCCAGATTTTTGACCGATTTTGGTCTGCCGTTTTCATCAACTGTAACAACATCAAATTGATTCACTTTACGGGTTTCCAACATACCGTATTTATTAGGCTCCGGTGATTTCAAACCAACATAAGTATTGAATGGAGAATAGGTAGTCGAGATAACATCAGTACTGAAATCACCGCCTTCCTCATACACTTTTGTGATGAACGAAGCCTTGAGCATACCAGGCGCCACTCCTTGTATTTTTGGATTTATAGCAGTATTGGCTTTTCCGTTGGCATCTAATTTACCCGAAAAAACAGTAATTTCCTCAGTGCTGAATTGTCGTACCAAATCATCAAAAACATACTTTTCATAATTCTTGAAAGTCGTTGCTTGTTGTGAAAATTTAGCCTGCATTTCGACATTCAAATTTTTGGCGACAGCCCCGTGAAGCCACGTCACCTCAAGATTACTTGTGTTTGGGTACGAAGACGAAAGCACCGCTCTTTTGAACGTATTTTTAATTTTCAAACGATTCGGTTTGATGGTTTCGATTTTGATGTTTTTGTAAAACTTCGCTCCACCGACACTGACCATTGCCTCCCAACTTCCCGTTGGTGCATCTGCTTCTGTTGGCACGGTAAAAGCGTAATGATTCCACTCATTTATTTTTTGAACCGTTTGATACGTCACTTTTCCGTTAGGATCGCTCAATCTGAATTTTATAGGATGTCCCAACGGCAATTTATTCGAAGCATCGTTCAAAATAAAAGACAAATACAAATTATCGCCAGGACGCCAAACCCCGCGTTCCCCATAAATAAAGCCTTTGAGACCTTTCTGCAACGTTTCGCCCGAAACATTAAAATTACTCACTGACAACGAATTTCCGTCATCGAGACGTACATAAGTGGATTGCGTTCCATAAGTCACAATGGCAAAATAGGCAAAGGTGTCCAACTGAAAACTGGCAATCCCTTCACTACTTGTTGTGCCTGTAGCCAATTTTTGCTGTTGAAAACTATACAAGTCCACTCTTGCATTTGAAATGGGTTCGGTAGTAATGATATTGTTTACGGCAAATAAATACGATTTATTTTCTCCTCTTTTGGCAATTACCCCAACATCCGACGCCAAAATATTGGTTCCGATCTTGGCATTATAATAATACGAACTGGAACATGGATCTTGACTTTCCCTCCATTCATAATCGTCATAGTAGTAATCATCGTAGGCGTTTTGACTGTAATTCACCTCTTTTTCATCCACTTCTTCTGCTTCCTCATTGTCGCTATCATCTGCTTCTGAGTTTTCACATTTGTATAAAGAATAGGCTTTTTTATACGAGAACTCCACTCTGTAAATAGCCCCCGGTTCTGGAGTTATAATTTTGGACAAATCCAAAGCAAAAGTGTTCCATTTGCTTGGATTGACTAACTTGTTTTCATTGAGATAAAGCGTTGATTTAGCAACGGGCTGTCCGACCCTTTTCAAATTTCGAGTACCATTCAGCTCATTGTCCTGAAGAAATTGAAGAATGTTGTTTTTGTAAATTTTAAACACTTTGACATCAACCGCACTTAGATTTACGGCTTCAAAATTAAGTTTTAAATTACTGGAACTTGGCAAAATAGTACCGTTCTTGATGAAACGAACGTTGGGTTTAATTTGATCAAATGAAATCTTCTCGGAGTAATTTTCATTTAATTTCTTGCCGTATTCACTTTCAATCCCTTGAAAAACTTCCAGCAATAATTCTCCTGAGAGCTTTTGGGAAGTAAGCGCAGATTCAGGTTCCACAACTTCAGGTTCTGCGACTGTGGCAGTATCGACAGCAACAGAAGTAGAATCTGAAACTACAACTTCAGTAGCCACTTCAACCGGTTTTTCAACGGCTTTGTCATTATTAAAGTAAACTTTCAATACATTTCCTTGTGTAGAAAACTTTAAATTACTGGTATTTTGAATTGCCACCAATCCTTTAAAATCCTGTCCTTTCTCCAATGGTTCCGAGAAATTAATAGACAACATTTGGTTATTTCCCTCCTGCAATTCGGTTTTTATTACTTTGAACTCATTCAGTGCCGTAATCGGGAAATCAATAGTCCCTTTTTGGTCCATATCATAATCGCTTCCGTCATATTTTATCTCGAGATTACTTGCAGAATCCACTCGCTGAATGCTGTCGATTCTGAATTTAAATTCTTTGCCAACCGCATTCGATTTCTCAAAAACAATATGCAAATCGTTACCGTTATGTTCGGCTTCAACCAATTTTTTGGCAGTTTCAAAATCGATATTGTCTGCTGTTTTCAGCACACAATTCAGATATTGGTATTCCTTGCTGTAAGACTGAACATCGAGCGTGTTCACAATAAAATCCTGCTTGATGATTTTTACCGTGAAATTAAAATTGGAAAGTTCCTTATTTTTTTCAGCCACTTTTGGATTCAGTTTATCCAAATGCAGCGTCACCTGATATTCCGTACCCGAGTCCAGCTTTTTTTCAGGAATAAAAGCAATCGTATTGTTCGAAAGTGCTACCACTTTTCCGTGCACATTTGGAGAAATATCTAACAAATCATCGTCCAAAACCTGATTGACTTTCCAATTGTTATTATCAAAAGCCAAAACCACGCGAATATCCGATTGTGCCGAGACAATTCCCCCCGTAAAACTGACTATATACTCTTTAAATAATGAAAAATCGGAATTAAAATCGGCGGCTGATTTTCGGCCGCAAGCCTGAAACAAAACACATACAAAAAACACGAAAATTAATCCTTTTGTTTTCACTTTTATTTAGAGTTAATGGGTTACAAATTAAAATTTTGGCAACATATCGCAGTCAAAACCATAACTGCAAAAACACATATTATATTGTAGTAAAAGTATAGTATTTATTTTATTATTTTAAGAAGAAAATTCTTTGGGGGTAAAATATTTTTTGAAGGTAATTTTTAGGAACTATTTCCAGCTATGCGTTACAAACGAAGTTCACTAAACTCCTATGAAAATAAAAATTAAGTGAAGTAATCTTTTTATTTTTAAAGGAAAAATAAAAAGATTACTTTACACGAGCGGAGCGAACTGGCGAAGCAATCTGGGCTAGGGATTTCGGTTAAAAAGACTATTTTCTTCTCTCAGCAAAAAACCGTTTCACCAGTTCCGAAGCTTCATTCGCCATAACCCCGCGAACAACAACTGTTTTGGGATGTAACTGAGTACCCATTTTCATAAAACCACGGTGATCATCACTGGCTCCATAAACAATTTTGGTAATCTGGCTCCAGTACAAAGCTCCGGCGCACATTTGACAAGGTTCCAATGTAACGTAAAGCGTGCAATCTTTAAGGTATTTTCCGCCAAGGAAATTGGCAGCAGCGGTAATGGCCTGCATTTCCGCATGAGCGGTAACGTCATTTAGCAATTCGGTTAAATTATGACTTCGGGCAATTACGGTATTATTTACCACAATTATAGCTCCCACAGGGATTTCGCCTTTAGCAAAAGCCGTTTCAGCTTCCTGCAAAGCTTTCTTCATAAAGTACTCGTCCGTAAAGATGTTTTCCATAAAACAAAAGTACACTTTTGAAGTAATTTTCATTACTTTTAAAATTCAGTAATCGAAATTATGCACACAAAACACAAAATCACCATTCCAAAACCCTGTCACGAAGATTGGAACAAAATGACTTCAAATGACAATGGCCGATTTTGTGGAAGCTGTTCCAAAAATGTAATCGATTTTACCAATATGTTGCCTGATGAAATCCAATTATATTTTCAACAGCACAACAACATTTGCGGACGATTTAAGAATTCTCAATTGAATTCGTTGACGATCCAAATTCCAAATCAAGTTTTATATTCGCAAACGCATTATCACAAAATGTTTTTATTGGCTTTATTTATAGCAATGGGAACGACTTTATTTAGTTGTTCTGATAAAAACGGAAGCAAACAAAAAATCGATAAAATTGAAATTGTAAACGAACCTAAACCAGAAACTGATAGAATTATGGTTGGCGATGCGAAGTACAATCCAAATGATACACTTCATAATATTCCGTCACCTCCACCACCTCCCAAAATAGACCAGGTTAAATTTACAAAACAGCCCAATCAGAAGAAGTACAAATATCGTAAACCTAACAATGATTCACTTATTGAAATGACTACTATGGGTAATATTTCTCCAGAAGTCACTATCGATCTTTCGAGAATCAATAACAAAGTGATTTCAAACAAAACAAAAGATATTGATAAAGAAACCGTGACAATCTGGGAAACTATTTATAACAATCCTGAATATCCTGGAGGCGAAAATGAATTTAAAAACCATATCCAGAAAAATTATATTTTCCCCAAAAACAGAGAATCCCTAAACGGTAAAATTCAAGCTTCATATATAATTAAAAAAGACGGAAGCTTAAGTGACATTAAAATAATAAAAGATTTAGAAAACGGAACTGGAGAAGAGTTTGTCCAACTTTTAAAAACAGCTAAAAATTGGCGTCCAGGTCTTCAAAATGGAAAACCAGTAAGTAATAAATATTACATAACCTTATTTGTCAAAACAAAAGTCCTAAAAAAATCTTTTTTTAGGACTGAATATATTTCAAAAATTGATTCAATTTCCATTAAAGACGAGCAAACGTATTAAACAAAACTTTCAATTTAAAACCGTAAATTCGCTTTTTAAACTATAATGAAAAGCAACTTACTCGAACATATCCATTCCCCAATCGATTTACGCTTACTTGACGAAGCGCAACTTCCTCAATTGGCTCAAGAATTACGCGATTTTATAATCAATATTGTCGCGACCAAAGAAGGTCATCTTGGCGCTAGTCTTGGCGTGGTGGAACTCACGATTGCTTTGCATTATATCTTTAACACTCCCGACGATTTATTGGTTTGGGATGTGGGCCATCAGGCTTACGGACATAAAATCCTTACCGAAAGGAAAACCATTTTTCACACAAATCGTCAATTGGGCGGTATTTCGGGTTTCCCAAAAAGAAGTGAAAGCATTTATGACACTTTTGGTGTAGGCCACTCCTCGACTTCTATTTCAGCGGCTTTGGGTATGGCGATTGCTTCCAATTTAAAAGGCGATTTCAACAAACAACACATTGCAGTAATCGGCGATGCTTCGATAGCATCAGGAATGGCCTTTGAAGGACTGAATCACGCCGGAGTTACCGATGCCAATTTATTGGTTATTCTAAATGATAATGCCATCGGGATTGACCCGAGTGTGGGTGCGCTCAAAAAATATCTCACTTCCGTAAAAGAGGGAAAAAACCCGAGACAGAACAATATGATTCGGTCATTGAATTTTGATTATTCCGGACCAATTGATGGTAATGATATTTTTGCGGTGATCAAAGAATTGAAGCGGCTGAAAAAAATAAAAGGGCCGAAGTTTCTGCACCTTATTACCACCAAAGGCAAAGGCCTTCAACAAGCAGAAGAAAACCAAGTCAAGTACCACGCTCCTGGTAAATTCGATGCCACAACTGGTGAAATCATTCCAAAACAAGAAGAGAATTTACCTCCAAAATACCAAGACGTTTTTGGATTAACCATTTTGAATTTAGCCACAAAGAATGAAAAAATTGTTGGAATCACTCCAGCAATGCCTTCTGGAAGTTCTTTGAAATTCATGATGGATGCCTTTCCGAAAAGAGCTTTTGATGTAGGAATTGCGGAACAGCATGCCGTAACCTTGTCTGCTGGAATGGCTACACAGGGAATGATTGTGTATTGCAATATTTACTCCACTTTTTTACAGCGCGCTTACGATCAAGTGATTCATGATGTGGCATTACAAAATTTACCCGTTATTTTTTGTTTGGACAGAGCCGGTTTAGTTGGCGAAGATGGCGCAACGCATCACGGTGTTTTTGATTTGGCCTACTTACGCTGTATTCCAAACATGATTATTTATGACCCGTTGAATGAAATTGATTTACAAAATATTTTATATACCGCACAATTGGGCTTAAACCATCCCATTGCGATACGCTATCCGCGAGGACGAGGTGTAACCAATAATTGGAAAAAATTACATTTAGGAAAATACGAAAAAATAGAAATCGGGAAAGCAAAACTTCTGCAAAGTGGCTCAAAAGTAGCTATCTTATCTACGGGCACAATTGGGAACAATGTGACATTGGCCCTAGCCAAAATACAACATCCTGAAAATTTTGCCCATTATGATTTTGCTTTTGTAAAACCTCTTGATGAAAACGAGCTACATGCTATTTTTAACCAATTCGAAACGATTATAACTATTGAGGATGGAATCATAAAAGGCGGATTTGGAAGTGCAATTCTGGAATTTGCGGCTACCCATAATTATACCTCTACAATACAACTTTTAGGAATACCAGATGTATTTATTGAACAAGGTTCTATTGATGAATTACAACAATATTGTAAAATCTCCGTTGATAGTTTAGAAATAATTTTCTCAAGTTATTGAAATTAATTACTTTGCAACCTTAAAATACCACAGCCTTACTATGACCTTTGTAACCAAACCTATTCTAGTTTTATTTTTACTACTTTCAATATGTAGTTTCGCACAAATTAAAATAATTACCACTAAAGCGGACACCATAAATGCAAACAAGATTGATCAGGCTCTTACAACCATTATAACATCAAAGCCGGATACTGTTTCATATTGGACCAACAAGAACATTATGGGAATCGACATTTCAGAAATTGCATTTGTTAACTGGAGTGCTGGGGGTACCAGTGCCATAACAGGACTGGTAAGAGGGCATCTTAAACGAGATTACAAAGACGACAATCAAGTTTGGGCAAGTGAACTTATTTTCAGATATGGCATGAACAAACAAGAAGGAATTGAACTCAGAAAAACAGATGATGTTTTTAAAATCAACTCCACATATGGATATAGAACAAACACATCATCAAATTGGTATCATTCGGCTAAATTTAACTTCAATACCCAATTTACCGATGGATACAATTATCCAAATACCAAAAACCCTATTTCAAAACCATTTGCTCCGGCATATACCTTTTTAGGAATTGGATCAGAGTACATTTATAAACCCGAAAAATTAAACCTCTATTTATCTCCCCTAACATTAAAAAGCACACTTGTCCTTGACCAAAATTTAGCCGATGCAGGTGCCTATGGTGTCAAGAAAGCAGTTTATGATGTAGATGGAAATTTAATTTTCAAGGGAGAACGTTCCAAAACAGAGCTTGGTATCTTAGCAACTTCTTATATTGAAAAAGAAGTTTTTACCAATATAATCATAAAAAACCGTTTGTCTTTGTACACCGATTATCTACACAATTTCGGCAATATCGATGTTGATTGGCAATCTTACGCAGATTTAAAAGTAAATGAATACGTAAAAGCAAACGTTGGTTTCAATTTGGTTTACGACGAAGATATTGACGTCATTAAAGAAGAAAATGGCGTAAAAATTAATGAAGGTGCCAAAGTACAGCTAAAGCAAGTATTGGGAATTGGTCTAGAATATGTTTTTTAAAACAATACTTAAATAAAATAAAAACGCCCTCAAACAGTCAACTATTTGAGGGCGTTTTCGTTATATTCGTTTTTCAACTAACTCTTTGCTGCCGTTATTGTTTTGTAAAACAACAGGGCATTCCCATCTGTCAGCATCGAAACAAAATGACAAATATGAAGCAATCTTTCATATAGATTTTCTTTTTCCAAATGGTGTTTTTCGGGTAACATTTTCAGGATAAGATTGTCATAATTGGACATTTTTCCTTCGAATTTATTATTGAAAGCCGTTACAAATTTATCCAAAAGCGTTTGTATAATTTGGTAGCCAACAATCTCCTTTTCCACTACTTCACGGCTTTGATAGATATTCTTGACGCTAATTTTGATGATATCGTCCATTTGGGCTTTGTACTTGCTTTTGTCAGTTAAGGCAAAAGGAAATTTTCCTTGCATGATTGCCTCTTCATTTTGAACGAATACTTTCACGGCATCATTAATCAGACTTCCTATAGCCAGCGCGCGCAAGTAACTGATTCGGTCTTCTTTGGTTTCTAAAGTCTTGTATTTTGAAGTATCAATACTGTCTTTCACCAATTTGATTAAATATTCCAAAGCAAAATCTTCGGAAACCAAGCCTAAATTGATTCCATCTTCAAAATCAATTATGGTATAGCAAATATCATCGGCAGCTTCAACAAGGTAGGCAAGCGGATGTCTTTCAAAACCAATATCATTTCCTGTTTTATTGGCAATCATTCCCATATCGGAAGCGACTTCCTGAAAGAAAGCTTTATCGGTTTGAAAAAAACCATATTTCTTATCAGCTATGTTTTTAGTTGGCTTTTTAGGCAAACTCTCTTTTGGGTATTTCATGAAAGCACCAAGAGTGGCATAGGAAAGTCTGATTCCGCCTTCAACACCTGGACGAGAACTGTTCAAAACTGAAAATCCGTTGGCATTTCCCTCAAAATCAATTAGATCTTGCCATTCTTTGGCTGTTAATTGCTCTTTGTATTTCAAACCATTTCCTATCGAAAAATATTCCCCAATGGCTTTTTCTCCCGAATGTCCAAAAGGAGGATTTCCTATATCATGAGCCAAAGATGCTGCAGCCACGATAGCTCCAAAATCATTCATTTGGTAACCGTGAACTTCCTGCAAATACGGATATTTCTCCAATATTTTTTTACCAACCAATCGTCCCAAAGAACGTCCCACAACCGAAACCTCGAGACTGTGCGTTAAACGAGTGTGTACAAAATCGGTTTTGGAAAGCGGAATCACTTGCGTTTTGTCCTGCAAACTTCTAAAAGCAGAGGAGAATATGATTCGGTCATAATCAACTTCAAAGCCCAAACGGGTTTCGTCCTGTTCGATTCTTAATCTTTTACCTGTATCTCCTTGTCTTTTTAGTGATAATAATTGTTCCCAGTTCATGATGTATTTTTCGGATTTGTTTTCAAAGATAGAGAAATAGATAGATTTTAAAAACAAAAGTGATTTGGTAATTAAATTACATGGAACCTATAAAAAACATAAATTGAAATTGCTGCCGACTCAAAAGAAATAAGTATTGCCATTGAGAATACCGCAACTACTTAAAAAATAAAAATCCCAGTAAATTTGATTATTTACCAGGATTATTTTTTTATTATAGATTCTATTTAAAAGGTCATAAAAGCATTAAGGCAAAATAATAATTTTCTTTTGTTTTTCAAATTCATGCTTTTTAACCACATAGGTTTCTGACATAGAATCGTGCCATCCTCCCGCTGTACCACCTAAAAAAGAAAAAATTTCAAACGGAATAAATCTACAAAGTGTACGTTTCAAGATGCTTTTATAATTTGGTTTGGAACCATCTTTCATGATTATATAGGTTTTGGTCAAAAATTTAGCCATTGAACGAGAGAAATACAATTCAGTCAAATAATAGTAAAAACCAGCAATAACGGCAAAAGTAATCCCTTTTTCTACTATTCCCATACTACTAATCCAAGTCTTAAGAACAGAACCACTAGCAACATCTGCTAATATGGCTATAGTTTCCCCAATACTGATCCAAATAATATATTGCACCACTAAATCAATAATCAAATTCGCCAAACGCTGTCCTTGTGAAGCCAATAAATCATCGGTAATTGTAAATTTTTTATGTTCCATAGTTTCTTTTTTATTTATCTAAAAAAATATGCCAAAAACAATAACTAACTCAAATATAATGAATTATTTCCACAATTATTGACTAGAAAACTACCAATTACAATGTGTTTTGCACATCAAGAAACTAAGGTTTACTTAGTTAAACCCTTTTACTTTTGTTTATTAATCTCTGCCTGAATGATATTGTTTTTCACTTCTTTGAGTAAATGATTTTTTGCTTCCGCAAAAGTAATATCATAAATACGGCTTACATCTTGAAATTCTACAGGATATTTGGCCAGCAACTTTGTGTAATAGTTATCTAAAACTTCCTTGGAAGGAGCCGTAAATTCCAGTTGCATTTCGAAACGACGCACCAAAGCCTCATCTATCATCTGGATTTGATTGGTGGCGGCAATTAAGACTGATCGATTGGGGAAATTATCTATCAATTGAATAATCGAGTTCACTACCCGTTTCATCTCCGTACTGTCTTTGTTGTCATAATCCCGGATTTGACCCAAAGAATCAAATTCATCGAAGAATAAAACCGAACTTTCGTATTGCACTTCTTTGAATAATCCTTCAATATTCTTGGAGGTTTCCCCCAATTTGGAAGAAACAATTCGAGAGAGATTGACAATGATTAGCTTTTTGTCCAGTTTTCTTGCAATCGCTTTTGCAGTCATGGTTTTGCCACAGCCTGTTTTGCCGTGTAGCAATATTTTATTCACAACAGGCAACTCGTATTGCTCCAAAACGGCACGAAACTGATATTCCTTCAAGAACTGATTGATTTGCTCGGAAACGGCTTCGTTAAACACTACATCTTCGAGATGAACAATGCTTCGGTCTGTGAAATATAATAAACTCAAGGGAATTGGATTTTTAAATAATATCTTTAAATCAATTTCACAAATTTAGACAAATTAAATTGTGAAAACGAATGTGTTTTAGCCCCGATTGAAGTGGAAATCCTTTTTATTTTTTCTTTAAAAATAAAAAGATTGCAACGGAAAGCGGGATTAGCTCCTAAAAAAAAACAGCCATCATAATCGACAGCTGTTTCTCTTTATTCTTTGTTCTTTAATCTATTGATTACGATCCACACATTTCGCAATCTTCAGGATCTGCGGCTTGTGCTTTTAGCAACATCGCTTTGAAATCTTCAACATCAATAGCTTCTGTCACCGGAATTTCTTCTTGTTTTTTATCGTTGTTCAGTGTAAACTTGATTGCATCAACGGCAGCTTTGGTTCTCAAATAATACATTCCTGTTTTCAAACCTGATTGCCAAGCGTAGAAGTGCATTGAAGTCAATTTAGAATAATTGGCATCTTGCATAAACAAGTTCAATGATTGTGACTGATCCACAAAATAACCTCTTTGCCGAGACATATCGATAATGTCTTTCATAGACATTTCCCAAACGGTTTTATACAATTCTTTCAAGTCTTGAGGAATTATATCAATATTTTGAACCGATCCGTTATGACGCATGATTTCTTGTTTCAAATTGTCATTCCACAATCCTAATTTCACTAAATCGTGCAATAAATGTTTGTTCACCACAATAAATTCACCAGACAATACACGTCTTGTATAAATATTCGAAGTATATGGTTCGAATGCTTCGTTGTTACCCAAAATTTGAGAAGTCGAAGCCGTTGGCATTGGCGCAACCAATAAAGAGTTACGAACTCCATTTTTCACTACTTCTTTTCTAAGCGAAGCCCAGTCCCATCTTCCTGATAGTTCTTCGTCTTTCATTCCCCACAAATTGTGTTGGAATTCTCCGTTTGACATTGGAGACCCTTTGAAAGTAGAATACGGACCTTCTTCGATTGCCATTTCCATAGAGGCAGTACAAGCTGCAAAGTAAAGGGTTTCGAATATTTCTTGGTTTAATTTTTTGGCTTCATCAGATGTAAAAGGCAAACGCAACATGATAAAAGCATCGGCAAGTCCTTGTACACCAAGACCAATTGGCCTGTGACGCATATTGGAGTTTTCAGCTTCTTTTACAGGATAGTAATTTCTGTCGATTACTCTGTTCAAGTTACGAGTTACACGCTTGGTCACATCGTACAATAATTTGTGGTTGAAAGCTCCATTCTCTACAAACATTGGCAAAGAAATAGAAGCTAAATTACAAACAGCCACCTCATCACTTGACGTGAATTCCATAATCTCAGTACACAAATTCGACGAACGAATAGTACCTAGATTTTTTTGATTTGATTTTCTATTGGCAGCATCTTTATACAACATATAAGGAGTTCCGGTCTCGATTTGTGATTCAAGAATTTTCTCCCATAACTCACGTGCTTTGATGGTTTTTCTACCTTTTCCTCTAAATTCGTAATCGGTATATAAAGCTTCAAATTCTTCTCCATACACATCATACAAACCTGGACATTCGTTAGGACACATCAAAGTCCAAGTAGCATCTTCCTGTACACGTTTCATGAACAAATCTGAAGTCCACATCGCGAAGAATAAATCTCTTGCGCGCATTTCTTCTTTACCTGTATTCTTTTTCAAGTCTAAGAAATCAAAAATATCAGCATGCCAAGTTTCGATATAGATAGCAAAACTTCCTTTTCTTTTTCCACCACCTTGATCTACATAACGAGCGGTATCATTAAACACTCTCAACATTGGTACAATTCCGTTTGAAGTACCGTTTGTGCCACGAATGTAAGAACCTGTTGCACGAACATTATGGATAGAAAGTCCAACTCCTCCCGCTGATTGTGAAATTTTTGCAGTTTGTTTTAAAGTATCGTAGATACCATCAATACTGTCGTCTTGCATTGCCAAAAGGAAACAAGAAGACATTTGAGGTTTTGGAGTACCCGCGTTAAACAAAGTTGGTGTTGCATGGGTAAAGAATTTTTTAGACATTAAGTCATAAGTCTCCATCACCGATTTCAAATCGTCCAGGTGAATACCAACAGAAACACGCATCAACATATGTTGCGGACGTTCTACAATTTTTCCGTTTATTTTCAATAAATACGAACGTTCCAGTGTTTTAAAACCAAAATAATCGTAATTAAAATCTCTGTTGTATATAATATGTGAATCTAGAAATTCAGCGTTTTCCATAATCACTTTATGAACTTCTTCGGCTAATAAAGGTGATTCTTGATTGGTTCTAGGATTGATGTAATGAAACATTTCATTCATCGTTTCCGAGAATGATTTTTTGGTATTTGAATGTAGATTTGAAATAGCGATACGAGCAGCCAATTGTGCATAATCTGGATGAGCAATGGTCATTGACGCAGCGGTTTCGGCAGCTAGGTTATCAAGTTCAGATGTAGAAACCCCATCATACAAACCTTCGATAACTCGCATAGCAACTTTAACTGGATCAACCAATTCGTTCAAGCCGTAACATAATTTTTTAATTCTCTCTGTAATTTTATCAAACATTACAGGTTCTTTGTGGCCGTCTCTTTTTACTACATACATACTTTTATCAATTTTTAATTAATGAATTGTGACTTACGAATAGCAGGAATTCATAAATCATTTTTTACTCACGGTCAATCCATAAACCATTTCGATATTTTGTTTCATCGCATAAATGAGATGAAACAAAACGCCGTCATTTGACCCAAAATTAATCGGGCTGAATTAACTTAGCTTTTAGATTTGGGGATCTTAAAAAACTACTTAATTATTATTTTTTCTTTTATTTTTTTTTTAGCGCTTTCAAAAGCTATAGGAAACATTTGAAAAATCAAAACTGTATTCTAAAAATCGGCGTCGAAGCTAATTTTTTGGGAATCACCTTCGGTAACTTTAACCCCAGATTTTTGATATTCTGCAACTTTTTTCTCAAAGAAATTAGTTTTTCCTTGAAGTGAAATCATATCCATGAAATCAAACGGATTGGCAACATTGTATTCTCTGTCACAACCCAATTCTACCAATAATCTATCGGCAACAAATTCTAAGTATTGAGTCATTAAACCTGCATTCATCCCAATCAAACTTACTGGAAGCGATTCGGTAATGAATTCTCTTTCGATATTCAAAGCATCAACGATAATGCTTCTTATTCTTTCTTTTGGCACTTTATTAATTAAATGATGATTGTGTAAATGCACCGCAAAATCACAGTGAACTCCTTCATCACGAGAAATTAGCTCATTAGAAAAAGTTAAGCCCGGCATCAATCCACGTTTTTTTAACCAATAAATAGAACAAAATGCTCCTGAAAAGAAAATCCCTTCTACCGCTGCAAAAGCGATTAGCCTTTCGGCAAAAGAATCAGATTCTATCCATTTCAAAGCCCAGTCTGCTTTTTTTCTAATTGCTGGAAAAACATCCAACGCATTGAATAATTCAGATTTTTCGTTTTCGTCTTTTACATAAGTATCAATCAAAAGCGAATACGTTTCGCTGTGAATATTCTCCATCATAATTTGAAAACCATAGAAAAATTTAGCTTCAGCATATTGTACTTCATTAACAAAATTCTCCGCTAGATTTTCATTGACAATTCCATCCGACGCTGCAAAAAAAGCAAGAATGTGTTTTATAAAGTAGCGTTCGTCATCATTTAGCTTATTATTCCAGTCATTTAAATCTTGTGACAAATCAATTTCTTCAGCAGTCCAGAAACTAGCCTCCATCATTTTATATCTTTCCCAAATATCATGATGTTTAATTGGAAAAATCACGAAACGATTTTTGTTTTCTTGTAAAATTGGTTCAATTTGAGACATTTGACTTTTTGTTTATTTTGATTTTTATACTGAAAATAGATGCGAAATTTGAATTACAAAGATTGTGAATTAATGTTGTTATTAAAAGCCAAACTTATTCACAATACCTCATAGTTTTTAACAAATAAGAAAAAACCCTTATTTAATTGCTAAATAATTAACATACTGATTAACAATATTTTAATTATAACTAAAAGAGATAAACTCCCGTAAAATATAGGAATTTTAAAAGATAAGAAATAGAAATTAGCTTTAGATTTTACAAACCTTTTTTTAAGTCTTCGGCAACTTTTTCAAGTTCCAAATACCAATCTTCACCAAAGCGACGAATAAGGGCTTCCTTGACAAATTTGTATACAGGAACTTCGAGTTCTTGCCCTAAAGAACAGGCTGCATCACAAATATCCCATTTGTCATAATTGACAGCTGCAAACTCGGTGAAATCTTTAACTCGTATTGGGTATAAATGACAGGAAACAGGTTTTTTCCAGTCTATTATACCTTGATTATAGGCTTGCTCAATTCCACAAAGAGCAGTTTTTCCGTCAAAAATAACGTAGGCACAATCTTTATTATCAATTAGCGGAGTTTCAAGATCCCCATCAACACCATTAACCCAAGTCCCTTGGGCTTCTATAGCCTCAATTCCTTGTTTTCTTAAAAATGGTTTTACTTTTGGATATATTTCTTCCAATATTTTTGTTTCTGCCAAACTCAATGGTGCTCCTGCATCGCCATCGACGCAACAGGCTCCTTTGCAAGCTGACAAATTACAAACAAATTCTTTTTCGAGTATATCCTCCGAGACGATGGTTTTTCCTAGTTGAAACATTTTGCAAAGGTAACCAAAGATTCAAGAAATAAAAAACCCACTAACAAACATAAACTCCCAAATCAGACAAATTAACACATTGCAACTATTTTACTTACATAAATTTATAATCTGCTTTATTGAACACATAAGCGTTTTTCTCCAAACTAACGCATTTCATAGTCGTCACTTTTTCCTTGTTTTTCAAATCTTTCATACTCATATCCATTAACAATGTTTTTTCATTGGGCTTGAGATAACCGGCTAAAGCATCTGGCATTTTCCAATTTTTTTGATTTTTAAACATATCACCAAAACTCACTTTGGCTTCATTTGTAAAATAAAAAATGATATCATATTCGTCATTTGTGGCCTGAATCCCTTTGCAGTTGTAACCTAAAAATATTTTATTTGGCAATGTTTTATAAGTGAATTTAGATTTCTCACTCTCTTTCTTTGTCATTTCCGAATAATCAGGCATTTTGGAAGCCGAAGCCATTTTATCCTTGCCATTTCCAAAAGAAGTCACCGTTAGTCTGTTTTTCATATCCATAACCATAAACATGTTTTGCCCTTTTCCCTGCGACACATTAAATCCAAAATAAGACACATTGGGTTCCAGAAAATAATCTGCATTCATCGCCTTAGCATCAGCACCTTTAATTTCCATAACGTATTTCCAGCTAAAAGTATACGAATCTGGAATTTGAGAAGCATCCACTTTATTTTTGCCGTAACCCAAAATCGCTTCATTCCTATTTACATTTTGGTCCACACTTTCCCCAATGGCTTTATCTCCCTCATCTAAAGCCTTATCCGTTGCAGCATTTGCTTTTTGCGAAGCTTTATTCAGCGCTTTTTGCTCCGCAGCTTTTTGAACTTGTTTCCAAATCTGTGCCTGTGAACCATCAAATGAAAACAACAAAACCAAGAGTACTATAACAAACCACATCTTTTTCATAGTTAGTATATTTAAAATTACAAACAAATTTACTAATTGATTTTCAGTAAGTTAAATATTTTAACGTTTGATTTATCCTATTTTAATAATTCAACAAAAAGCAAAAAAACCTACTTTTCAATCATTTAATAATAGAATTCCCAAAATGAAAAAATAACCGTATTTTTGAAAGACAAAAAAGATTTACCCAACTTTTCATAAAAAAAATAATACTTATGATGGATTTTAATTTGAAGGAAATAATAACCGTAGGAATGGTGCTTTTTGCCGTAATTGATATAGTTGGATCTATTCCAATCATAGTGGGGCTGAGAGCCAAACACGGCCATATCGAATCGGAAAAAGCAGCTTTGGTAGCAGGATTGATTATGATATTGTTTTTGTTTATTGGAGAGGAATTTTTAAGCCTAATAGGAATTGATGTCCATTCATTTGCAGTGGCAGGTTCTTTTGTATTATTCTTTTTGGCCTTGGAAATGATTTTAGGTATTCGTATTTATCGAGACGAAGAAGCGAGTTCCGCCTCGATTGTACCATTGGCATTTCCATTAATTGCGGGCGCAGGAACAATGACCACTTTACTTTCTTTACGTTCACAATTCCACACTATAAATATTGTCCTCGCAATTATATTGAACATTATATTGGTTTATATTGTCCTGAAATCATCCGGTAAAATTGAAAAAATGCTTGGACAAAATGGACTTGGCGTAATTCGTAAGACTTTTGGTGTAGTACTTTTAGCAATAGCTGTTAAATTATTCGCCGCTAATGTTAAAGGTTTGTTTGTCTAAAAAAAAAAATTATAAATTTACCCCCTAAATATTTTATTCGTCAAAGATTAAAGCCCATTTTTAAGCAATTTTTATTTCAAAATTAGACTCAAAAATACTTTGGCATTTTTTATAAAAAAATTAAACCTATGAAAACTTTCACTAACATTTTAGTGCTTTTGGCAGTTGCGCTTCTTATTTTCAATATTACTTTAATTGATTTTCAAAATCCATTTAAAGGAGATAGCATAGTGGCGTTCGTTGGTGTAGTCGCTTCATTTTGTGCGGTATTAATTCTTCTTATTTTTAGAATGTCTAAAAAAATAGTTGAAAAAATGAACGACAACGCATAACTGTGTTTGACGTATTAATTATAGGCGGTGGCGTTTCCGGAATATCATGCGCTATGGTATTGGGTTCCGCTAAAAAGAAAACTTTTGTTTCGTCTAAGAAAATCGGAATTCTCACGCATCAAAAGACTTCATCTCTTCAAGAGGCCCTTTTCAACAATGCTTACGGAATTCCTCCTGGAAAATTAGGTTCGGAATTACTAATTGAGAGCATCGATCATTTATCCAACACTTATCCCCATATTCTTCAAATCCCAGAGGAAAAAGTATTGAAAATAGAAGGTCTCTATCCCGAATTTACAGTTGTTACAAACAAAAACACATACAAAACTGCTACTATCGTAATTGGGATTGGATCAGCCAATACTTTTGCTATCGAAGGCTTAATGCAGTTTGTGGAACCGCATAAAAAAGCCCTTCCCGAAAAACAAAGGATTCAACTTAAGAATATTGACCATAAAGTGGCTGATGGTATTTATGTAATAGGAACTCTTGCGGGCTGGCGAAGCCAATTGGCTATTGCCGCAGGGAGTGGCGCAGCTGTCGCTACCGATTTACTTACTTTATGGAACGAGGGAATTCAGACGCATTCGCACGACAGCATTAGAAAATAAACTGTTTACACCTATATTAAATTACTTTGAAGTTTCAAGTTTAGAATTTTCCTTCAAAACTGCTTTTATCATAGCGTCGTCTTTCAAAACCATTTCGTAGTAGTAAGTATCCCCAAATAACTGTTTTGCAAACTCTGCACTGACATATCTTTTTACCAATGTTTTATAGTTCCCAAGATTAACCTCCAAACCGTTTTTGGAAAGGTATTTTTGGAAAGCATTAAAATACGAATCGGTAGCGTTTATTTGCATTTTAAATTGATCGAAAGTCAATTTGGTAAATGCATTTCTATCTTTGTCTAACTCTTCAAAAACAAAATGTCCTACAATACCTGACTGCAACAAATATGAAATATTTTCTGCTCCATGCTCTGCTTCCAAAGGCACGAAAACATCGGGCACAATTCCGCCACCGCCATAAACAATCTTCCCTTTTTTGGTTTTAAACTTTAAAGAATCAACCACTTTTATGCTGTCTTTTTTATACAATTCGCCATGCAAAAAACGATCATCCGATTCTTTGAAGTATTCCTCATTCCCTTTAGAATATGGCTTTTGAATAGACCTACCCGTTGGTGTATAATATCTGGCAATGGTCAATCGCACAGCTGAACCGTCATTAAAATCCATCTCACGTTGTACCAATCCTTTTCCAAATGATCGTCTTCCCACAATAGTTCCACGATCATTATCCTGTATCGCTCCAGCCAAAATTTCACTCGCCGAAGCACTGTTTTCATTAATCAAAACAAATACATTTCCGGTTTCGAAGCTACCCTCTTCTGTAGCATAGGTTTTTTCAGTTGGCTCTTTCTTGCTTTTGGTAAAAACAATTAATTCTTTGTCTTTCAAAAACTCATCGGCAATAGCAATGGCTTCTTCCATATAACCGCCCCCATTATCCCGAACATCGATCACCAGTGTTTTAATTCCTTGTTTTTTCAAAGAAGTCAAACCTTTTTTAAACTCATCGAAAGTAGTTTCCGCAAAACGGTTAATCTTGATATAACCCGTATTTTTGTCCAAAAGCATTGCAACATCAACACTTTTTAAAGGAATTACATCGCGCTTTATGGTAACCTTCATTTTCTTGTGTTCGGATTTTCTATAAACCGTCAATTCAATTTGCGACCCTGCCTCCCCTTTTAGCGTGGCAAACAAACTGTCATTAGGCAATTTTCGACCAAATAACTTAGTTTTATCTGCATACAAAATTCGGTCTCCAGCCTTGATTCCTGCTTTTGCCGAAGGGCCATTTTTAACTGGATTTATAACCGCAACAGAATCATTGTGCATATAAAAATTAATTCCAATCCCAACAAAATCGCCTTTCATTGTCTCAGCTATTTCGGCTTGATCTTTTGGCGGAATGTACACGGAATGTGGATCTAATTTTGCTAAGATGCTATTTACCGTAAGACTAACAATCGAATCGGTATTTACATCATCTACATATTCGTTGTCAATGAAATCAATCAGTTTATTGAGTTTTTCTTTGGTATTCTTTTTGGCCATAAAAGATTTGGACAAAGGCGTACCGGACAAACTGCCAATAAAAATTCCAAGGGCAAAAATGCCACCGATAAGTATGGGTAAATATTTGTTGTCGAATTTCATTTGCTTTTAATCTTCCAAAACGGGAATATGTTCTACTTCTATGCCTGCTTTCATTAAAAATTGTATTCCGGAATCATCACGGTATCCATTGTGGTAAACCACTCTTTTTATCCCCGATTGGTGAATCAATTTGCTGCATTCCTTACAAGGCGAAAGTGTGATATACAAAGTCGCCCCTTCACAGGATTGAGTTGATCTGGCCACTTTCAATATCGCATTTGCTTCAGCGTGGAGAACATCCCAACGTGTCAAACCTTCTTCGTCTTCACAACAGTTTTCAAATCCTGATGGTGTTCCATTATATCCGTCCGAAATAATCATACGGTCTTTTACTATGATAGCACCTACTTTTTTTCTTTGGCAATAGGACAACAAACCCCATTCTGTAGCAATCCTAAGATAGGCTTTGTCGTATTTATTTAATTTTATTTTGTTCATATTTTGAATTATCTTTTCCAGATTTCACTTTCCAGAATCATAGGCAACACTACCCCAATTATAAATGCCGACATCACTAATGTCCAATCGCGTTTTGAAAAACGAAATACCGTTTGTACAATATACGACAAAATCAACACAACAATCACTACCACAATTTGAGCGGCTTCGATTCCCAGTGCAAATTCGGCCATCGGCAATAACTTCGAACTTGGACTTCCTCCTAATATCGTTTTAAAATAATTAGAAAAACCTAAACCATGAATGATTCCAAAGAAAAGCGTTATTATAAAAACTAAATTGACACTACCATTTTTACTGGATTTACCAGCTGTAAACAAATTATAGAGAGCCGTTATTAATATTGTAATCGGAATAAGCAGTTCTACCACATTTACCTTAACTGAAATAATTCCAAAAACGGAAAGAAACAATGCGGTTGTATGTCCCAAAGTAAACACAGTTACCAAAAGCAAAATCCTTTTCCAGTCATTAAACGAAAAAGGAACAGACAAAGCAATTAAAAATAAAACATGATCATAGGAATGTATATCCAGTACGTGTTTCAATCCTATTTGAAAGTAAATCAAAAATTCTGACATCATAAAATAATTAAATTGATATGGGGTTGTAAACTTACGATTAATTTTGAAAATGGAATATTTGATTAAAAAATCATTCTTCAAAAAAAATAAAAAATAGAGGTCAATCGTACAAAAAAGTCATTAAAAACAAAAATCATTAGTGAAAAATTAATTATCTTTATGTCAAACCTTAAACACCACAATTATGCCATTCTCAGATTTATTTAGTAGCGAATTCAACCAAGCAAACAAAGGCCATTTTTCAGCCATTGTGCGGGTAGCCTATGCCGGTGGAAATATTACGGAACAAGAACAAAAATTTCTGGACAAACTTGCTGTGGATCTTGAAATTTCCGAAGAAGAATACAAAGAGATTTTAAAAGATCCGAACAAATATCCAATCAACGCACCATACTTATACATTGAAAGACTGGAAAGTCTCCACAAACTAGCCAGAATAGTTCGCCGAGACCATCAACTGGGAGATCAGCAAGAACACTTAATGGTTAAATTTGCATTAGCTTTAGGATTTACTCCTGCCAATGTGAATTATATTGTGGACAAAGCACTCAAATTGGTTGATAAACATGTAGATCTAGATACTTTTATATATGAAATGAAGAATATGTATAAATAAAAAACAGCTCCAATTTAGGAGCTGTTTTTTGGTTTAATCTTTGGTTTGTTTCTTGGTTTAATATTTACTCAGTTTTGCTTTATACATAAACTCTTCTGCTTTTTCAACCATTTTTATGCTACCGCAAAAGAAAGGCACCCTTTCGTGTAATTCTGTAGGTTGGATTTCCATTATTCTATCAAAACCATCCGAAGCTTTTCCACCAGCCTGCTCCACAATAAATGCCATAGGATTACATTCGTATAACAAACGTAACTTCCCTTTTGGTGCTTTTTTACTGGTAGGATAAATATAAATCCCCCCTTTAATCATATTTCTATGAATATCCGCCACTAAACTTCCAATGTAGCGAGAAGTATAAGGACGATCTTCTTCTTCCAATTGACAATACTTGATATAATCTTTCACCCCTTGCGGAAAATGAACATAATTTCCTTCGTTGATGGAATAGATATTACCATCTTCAGAGAATTTCATATTGGGATGCGAAAGGTAAAATGTTCCAATAGCGGGATTCAAAGTAAATCCGTTTACTCCATGACCTGTAGTATATACAAGCATAGTTGACGTTCCATAAATTACATAACCTGCAGCTACTTGTTGCGTACCCGGTTGCAAAAAATCTTCTAATGTAACCGGAGTTCCTATAGGCGTTACTCTTCTATAAACCGAAAATATAGTCCCCACTGTAACATTTACATCAATATTCGAAGATCCATCAAGAGGATCCATCAAAACCACATATTTATTATTATGACTGCTATCACTTCCTTCTACCGTAATAAAATCATCATTTTCTTCTGAAGCGATACCACAAACAATTTCGCGGTTAATTAAGGTTTGAATAAAAATCTCATTGGCATATACATCCAATTTTTGTTGGTCTTCGCCTTGAATATTTTGTTCTCCGGCTGCTCCTATTATATCGACTAATCCAGCTTTATTTACTTTGTAATTGACCACTTTGGCCGCCAAACGAATTGAGTTGATAATCCTGGATAATTCACCTGATGAATATTGGAAAGCTTTTTGGTTTTCAATAATAAATTCCCCTAGTGTTTTGTTTCTTTCTTCCATTACGAAATCGATGTAGTTAGTTTGAAGTCACAAATATCGTTTTTTTTGTGAAATTGAAAAGAATAATACTTAGATAGTTTATCAGTATTGTATATTTGCTACATATTCCATAAAAACTAGTCACTATTTGACTGTTTTTTAATAGAATTCAAGAATAATAATACGAAATCATGAAAATACGCAAAGGAGAAAAACAGGACATGCACGGTGTTTTGGCATTAATTAAGGAGTTGGCCGTATTCGAAAAAGAGCCAGATGCCGTTTTGATCACCGAAGAAGATTTAATTCGTGATGGTTTTGGAACAAATCCATTGTTTCAGGTTTTTGTTGCCGAGGTTGAAAAAGAAATTGTAGGCATTGCTTTGTATTATTACCGATACTCTACTTGGAAAGGAAAAACAATCCATTTGGAAGATTTAGTAGTTAAAGATAGCATGCGCGGAACCGGATTGGGTTATGCTCTGTATTCTGAAATCATCAAACAAGCCAAAAAAGATAAGGTTCGAAGAATTGATTGGAATGTCTTGGACTGGAACACACCAGCAATTGATTTTTATGAAAAATCAGGAGCCAAAGTTTTAGACGAATGGAGAGTTGCACAAATGGACGAAGCTGCAATCAACTATTTTGTGGACAACAAATTAAGAAATTAAAAAAAATAAAATATGATTTCGTTTTGGAGAAATTCCAAAATCTGAAATCTAAAATCTAAATTAAAATGAGGGTATTTAAATTTGGTGGTGCTTCCGTGAAAGATGCAGCCGGTATCAAGAACGTTTACGACGTTTTGCAACAAGTGGGTTATGAGGATGTATTAGTGATTGTTTCGGCAATGGGAAAAACAACTAATGCTCTGGAAGAGGTTATCAAAAACTATTTTGACAAATCTCCAGAATTGAATTCATCGGTACAAGAAGTAAAAAAATACCACAATCAAATCTTGTTGGATTTGTTTGAAGATGAAACAAATGAAGTTTTTGCCGCTGTGAATGCTCAGTTTGCTGATTTAGAATATTTTCTGGCCCATAATAAATCTCCAAATTACAATTTTGTTTACGACCAAATCGTAAGCTTCGGAGAATTGATTTCGACTACTATTTTGAGTCATTTTATGGCATTCAAAGGTATTCAAACACAATGGCTGGACGTTAGAAACTTTATAAAAACAGATTCAACTTACCGAGATGCGGAAGTGGATTGGGAATTGACGCAAAAAAATATTGCCAACAACATCAAACGCAAAATATTGAACATTACTCAAGGATTCTTGGGTTCTGATGAAAACAATTTCACTACCACTTTAGGTCGTGAAGGTTCGGATTATACCGCCGCAATTTTTGCTTATTGCTTGAATGCCGAAAGCGTAACAATCTGGAAAGACGTTCCTGGAGTTATGAATGCCGACCCAAGATATTTTGAAAATGCAAGTTTGCTTAATCAAATTTCTTATCGTGAAGCTATCGAATTGGCCTTTTATGGCGCATCGGTTATTCACCCAAAAACCTTACAACCTTTACAGAAAAAGGAAATTCCATTATATGTAAAATCGTTTATAAATCCATTGTTAAAAGGAACTGCCGTTTCTAAAGGAGTAGATTTAGAACCATATTTACCATGTTTCATTGTAAAAAGAAGCCAATTATTGATTTCATTGTCTTCGATAGATTTCTCTTTCATCATGGAAGAAAATATCAGCGAGATATTTGGTTTATTTCACCAATTCAAATTAAAAGTAAACTTAATCCAAAATTCTGCGATTAGTTTTTCTGTTTGTGTGGAAGATAAATTTGGAAATTTCAATGAATTGAATGCTATTCTTTCCAAAAAATTCAAAGTAGATTTTACCGAAAATGTTACTTTATACACCATTAGACATTTTAATGAAAATGCCGCTCAAACGGTAGAAGAAAACAAAACAGTTCTTTTGAAACAAGTGAGTAGAGAAACAATGCAAATTGTAACCAAAGAGAATTAATACATTACCAAAAAACTGATTACCTTTAAAAATGGAAGCTGAGAATTCGGCTTCCATTTTTTTATTTTTAATGTATCTAATTATCTAAAATTCAATCCTTAAAATCATTTTCAATATCTTGAATTGTCACATCGACTAATTAACACATTATAAAAATAATAAACACTATTTTTGACACTTTGGAGTTATACTATTTATGCTAAAAAAGGTATTATTTTGGGTTGTCATTTTTTATTTTTCTGGGCTTCAGGCGCAAGAAATAGATTCGACTTACACCACCAAAAAAATAGCTTTTACCACAGACACTATTCACTTGGAATCCGTAAGCATCAACTCCAGTTTTTTTAAAATATTGGATACCAAAAACCAAGTGGTTGACAGTACTTTGTATCAAATCAACTTTCCCAAAGGCTATCTTCTATTCAAAAACCAAAACTTCTCTCCTACTGATTCTCTGACGGTTCATTATCTAAAACTACCGGATATTTTAACCAAAGAATATACCATTTACGACAGCAGCAAAATCATTGACAACGATGCCACCAATCCGAACTTATACAGGATGGAGAGTATTTCGGCTCCAAAAAACATTCCGTTTGATGGCCTTTTAGCAACAGGAAGTCTTTCCCGTGGTGTTACTGTAGGCAACAATCAAAATGCGGTGGTCAATTCAAATCTAGACTTTCAAATCACGGGAAAAATATCCGAAAAAGTCAGCATTCGAGCTTCGATTCAAGATACAAATATTCCGGTTCAAGAAGGCAGTTACTCACAACGGCTGAACCAATACGACAACATTTTCATGGAGCTTTTTACCGATAGTTGGAATGTTCGTGCAGGCGATGTTTTTATTGGCAACAACACTACTCGTTTTCTTACTTTCAACAAAAAAATACAAGGATTGTCTGCTACTGTTAATTTTGGAAATGAAGACAGCAAGACCAATGTTTTCGCATCGGGCGGGTTGGTAACTGGGAATTATGCCAGCAGTAATTTCAAAGGACAGGAAGGAAATCAAGGACCCTATAAATTGGTTGGGAAAAATGGCGAATTGTATGTTTTGGTCATCATCGGTTCGGAGCGGGTTTATGTCAATGGCGTTTTATTAAAAAGAGGCGAAAACTTCGACTATATTATTGATTATAATTCGGGGGAAATTGTGTTTAACGCTCAATTCCCTATTACTTCCGAAATGCGAATTGTAGTAGAATATCAATATTCCGAAAACAATTACACGAGATTCATCACCTACGACGGCGGAAGTTATACCGACAAAAAATGGAATTTTGGAGCCGCCGTATATTCCGAAAATGATTTAAAAAACCAACCCGTACAGCAAAACCTTTCCAGTGAGCAGGCTCAAATTTTGGCGAATGCCGGAGACAATCCCAATATGATGGTTGCTCCATCAGCCGTTCCTGATACCTATGACGAAAAGAAAATACAATATAAAAAAAACATTCTTGGGGCTTCAACTATCTACGAATATTCCACAAACCCCGATGACGAGCTATACAATGTTCAATTTACTTTAATTGGCCAAGCCAAAGGAAATTACATACTGACAAACCCTACCAGTGTTGACAAAATATTTGAATATGTTGCACCAGTAAACGGAATTCCACAGGGAAAATACGAACCGGTTATACAATTGGTTGCTCCAATAAAAGCCCAAGTAGCCACTTTCTTTGGAAAATACAATCCTTCGGAAAAAACTGCTGTCGATTTTGAATTGGCCGTCAGTAACAACGATAAAAATTTATTCTCTTCGATAGACGACACCAACAATCAAGGATTGTCGGGCGAAATTAACGCCAAGCAGCGATTGTATTCCAAAAAATGGAATATTGATGCTTTCTTCAATTATCAAGGCATAGACGCCGATTTCAAACCTGTAGAGCGCATCAATAGTATCGAATTCTACCGAGACTGGAATGTAAACACTACAACAATTGGAGACCAAAGTTTATTGGGAACGGGGTTGAATTTTAATTTAATTCCGAATGAAAACTCCAAAAACATAGCCACAATTACCTATGCTTTCCAAAAACTCAATCTTTCAAATACGTATTCGGGTGTAAAAAACAACCTCAACGCAGGATTTGAATTTACTGATTGGAGTATCAAAAACGACGGGAGTTATTTAAAAAGTGACGACTTGAAAAACACTTCAAAGTTCTTAAGAAACTTTTCGCACGTTCGCTACAATTCCAAAAAAAACTGGATTGGTAGTACTTTACGCTTTGAAGACAATCAAGAAAAAAACAAGGCAACCCAACAATTCTCTTTACTAAGCCAACGCTTTTCGGAATACGGAATATATGCCGGACATGGCGACAGCACCAAAGTTTATGTCCAATTGGGTTATGTAAAAAGAGTAAACGACAGTGTTCAAAACGGTTTATTGCAAAGAGTAAACACCTCAAACAGTTATAATTTGCAAACCAAATTATTTCAAACTGAGAGTCGTGATATATCCTTATTCGTTAATTACAGACAATTGAATTACACCGATCCAGCTTTAAAAACAACTCCGTCGCTAAATGCAAAAATGCTGTACAATGACCAATTTTTCAATAAATTGATTCAAAGCAATACACTCTATCAAACCAATTCCGGAACCATGCCTTTCCAAGATTACACTTATGTGGAAGTTCCTGCTGGACAGGGAAAATATACTTGGAATGATTACAATGGCAATGGAATAAAAGATTTGGAAGAATTTGAAATTGCCCCATTTTCTGATTTGGCGACCTACACCAGAATCTTTTTACCAAATCAGATTTACGTCAAAACCAACCAAAACAAATTCTCCCAGTCTTTTATAATCAATCCTATTGTTTGGCAAAATAGTACTTCGTTCAAGAAAAAGCTGTCCTATTTTTATATGCAGACTTCCTTTATTATGGATCGAAAGATTAAAAACAGCGGAGAACATTTGGTCCTGAATCCATTTGAATCGTCTTCGGAAGATATTTTGGGGCTTATCAAAACCTTTACAAATAGTTTATCGTACAACAGAGGAAAAAGAGATAATTCGGTTACGTACACTTTTACAAAAAACGAAACCCAAAATTTATTGTCCATTGGAACCATCCAAAACAAAAACAGTTTCCATCAACTGCAATACCAACACTTATTGCAAAAAAGCTGGCTTTTTGATATACTGGCCAAAACCATCCAAACTGCAACAGAATCACAAACATTTGCAGAAAAAAACTATACTATTGAAGGTTATCTATGGACTCCAAAAATTAGTTATCTTTTCTCCAAGAATGTTAGCTTAGATCTTTTCTACGAATACATAAACAAGGAAAATCAAATTGGCACCTTGGATACTTTGACCCAAAATCGATTTGGAACTTCTTTTAGTTACGTTGGCAATTCCAAGTTTAACGTAAACGGAGAAGTCTCTTTGTATGAAAATGATTTTGTGGGCAATGAATTTTCTTCGGCTGGATACCAAATGCTGGAAGGATTGCAAAGAGGACAAAATGTAACCTGGAGAACCCTGTTTCAAATGAATTTGACAAAGTTCTTGGATTTAAATTTTGTTTACCAAGGCCGAAAAAGCGAAACAAGTGACGCTATTCATACTGGAAGCGTGGAGCTTAGAGCTTATTTTTAACTATTTTAAATTCAATATTAAAAATAAAGTAGTAAATTTAGGTTTAATCTAAAAACTAATAGACATGAAAAAATTATTGCTATTAAGCTTCCTATTTATTGCATCAGGTACTTTTTACGGTCAAACCAAAGCGAAAGAAAAAGTAAAAACGGAAGCAAAAAACGAAGTCAAAACAGAGGCTAAAAAAAGCGTAAACACTACATCTAACAATTCGAAAGTAAATGACGCCAAACAAACAAAATCTGAAGCTGAAAAAACAAAAGCAGATGCAAAAGCAAAAGCAGACAAAGCAACAAAAGTGGCCAATGATCCGAAAACAGCAGCTAAAGATGGAGTAAAAACAGAAGCTAAAAAAAACATCAGCACAACATCTAGCAATTCGAAAGTAAAAGATGCCAAAGAATCGAAAGCTGAAGCAAAAGCAAAAGCTGACAAAGCAACCAAAGTAGCCCAAGATCCAAAAGCGGCAGCTAAAAAAACAGCAACAGACAAAACTGCCAGCGCCAAAAATGAAGCAGCAGCAAAAACAAAAGATAAAGTAACTGGAGAATACAATGGTAAAAAAGTATATACTGGCCCACAGGGAGGCCAATACTATATCAATTCAAACGGAAACAAAACTTATATCAAACAATAGTTTTGTTTTTTTAAATACTGTAAAGGCTATCCAAATTGGTTAGCCTTTTTTGTTTACTACCGCTTTTCAATACTATTTTAGCATAGAAAATCTCAATTTATTAAATTAAATAATCTTTTAGTAATACATTGCAAACATTAAAAAACAAAGCATCCAGTATCTTTCGCCTTACAACTAAACTGTAAGACTGACACATGAATTTAGACTCTAAAAATAAAACTATTTTGATAACTCCATTGAATTGGGGACTGGGTCATGCTACCCGCTGCATTCCTATTATTAAAGCATTACAAGAAAATAATTTTACCCCAATAATTGCTTCAGATGGAGTTGCCCTTGAGTTACTTCGAAAAGAATTCCCTTATTTAAAAACCCTCGAATTGCCTTCCTACCAAATTGAATATGCCAAAAACGGCAAAAACTTCAAATGGAAACTGATGAAAAACCTCCCAAAAATGATCGAGGCAATCAGGGAAGAAAAAAGAATCGTGAAAAAATGGATTCAGAAATATGAAATAGACGGCATCATATCCGATAATCGACTGGGGGTTTTCAGTAACAAAATCCCATCGGTATTTATCACCCATCAATTGAATGTAATGACTGGAAATACCACTTGGATTACCAGCAAATTACACCAACATATTATAAAAAAATACAATGCATGCTGGATACCCGATGTCAATGCAAAATTGAATCTCACAGGAAAATTGGGTCATCTGGAAAACAACTCTTTAAACTTACGTTATCTGGGGCCATTGAGCCGTATGCACAAAATGGCCTTGCCTATTCAATACGACTTAATGATTATACTGTCTGGACCGGAACCACAACGCGGATTACTGGAAGCCCATCTTACCGAAGAGATAAAGCGATTTCAAGGAAAAGTAGTTTTCGTAAAAGGCATTATCGAAGCCGAACAAAAAAAGGAACAAGTTGGAAATGTAACTTATTATAATTTCATGAAAACCCGTCAATTGGAACAAACTTTCAATGAAAGCAAAAAAATACTGTGCCGTTCTGGATACACTACCATAATGGATTTAGTCAAACTACATAAAAAAGCATTTTTCATCCCCACTCCCGGGCAATATGAACAAATTTATCTGGCCGAAAAACTGCAAAATGAAGGCTTAGTACCTTATGCAACCCAAGAAGCCTTTAGAATTGAAAATCTTTCGCAAATAGAGCAATTCAAAGGACTTCCTGAAATAGAAACAACAGTAAATTGGGAAGAACTCTTCAAAATATTCTAAAATAATATTACTCTAAGTTTGTTTTTATTTGTTTTTATAAGACAATAAAACCTTTTTATGTTCATTTGATATACGAAAGAAAAAATCAATGTTTTAGTTTCCAACCAAATCCTGTTGAAAAAACATAATCCAATTTTGTTGTATTTTGTGAAGGTTGATTGTCATAATTGGCACTGATAGACGATTTTATATAAAAATCTAAGGGCAAATCATATTTGAATGAAAAATCAATATCTGTTCTAAATCTACCTTTTTCGGACAAACTAGGAAACATTAAAATAGATGTGTTTATATTGATATCTTTAAAATTAAACATATTAAATTCTGTGGACAAAACCACTTCAAATGAATTTTTGTCTGTTGCAGAATCAAAATACTTTTCAATATTATAAGTCAAGCCTCCTCCAACCAAAAAATAAAGTTTATTATTTCTGACCAAATAATTCCCCATACCCAAACTTGGACTATATCTTCCTTTTATGGATTGACTTGTATTTGACAAAAAAGAAAAATTTGAATTAAAAAACCAATTATTTTTATAATATTTTTTAGTGTCCAACTCCAAATCCACTCTTTCAATATCTTCAACATCATCCTGAACAGTGTTCAATTCATCATATTTAATGGTGTGAATCCACTTTTCACTAATATAATTCAATTGTAAGGCAAAAGTTAATTGTTGACTATTATTTGTTTTTGTTAAGTTATATCCAAAATCAAATGAGCCTGTAAAATGTTTCCAAAAACCATTTTCAATTTTATTCAACCTGACTATTTTATTAACCCTTACATCCTGTGTTAAATCCCCAAAAGTGATCGTAACTTCATTATCCTTATTTGATTTTAATGTACCGTAAAAACTACTGCCATCAACTAAATAAATAGAATATTTATTGACTAAAATTAGTCTTTCCACTTTATCAAATTCAATTTTAAAATCCTGATCACTATATTTAGTTTCAGCAATAAGTATATTATTTGACATACTTTTCACTTTCCCAACCATCATTTCTTTGTTTTTAAAATATAGCGTGTCATTTTGGCTGTACAATCCAATACAAAATAGTAAAAAGAAAGGTAGCAAAAAACATTTCATAAGGATTAAATAGAAGTCAAAGCATAAAGTTAAACAATTGAATTTAAAGAAAATATCATCATTGCAAAAACAAAAAAGTCGGAACAAACAAATGTTCCGACTTTTTAAAATTTATACTCTTTAAATTCTGAAAGAAAAACTAGTCTTCCGATCTCAAATCATCGAATTTATCGTGTTTGATAATTTTGGCATTAACCGTAAAATAAACGTACTCCGCGATATTGGTACAATGCTCAGAAATGCGTTCCAAATGTTTCAAAACAATAACCAAATTGGTCCCTGATACCACAGCTTTAGAATTCACCTTCATTTCATTGATAATATCATGAATGGCATCTTCACAGCTATTTCTTATGTCCTTATTTAAAACGAATATCTCTCCGGTTGCTTTACCGTTTTGCTCAGAAAAACAATTGTTGGTTTTAGCCGTAATTAATTCAACTTGCCTTGCAATATCGCCAATATCGAACTTTAAGATCAAATCGTGTTTTTCCTTTATGTTTTTTGCTTTTTTAACGATACTAATAGATAAATCCCCTATTCGTTCAATCTCATTACTGATTTGCATTGCCGACATAATAAAACGCAAATCAGAAGCAACAGGCTGTTTCAAAGCAAAAATACTTTGACAGATTTCGTCTATTTTGACATCTAATTTATCAATTTTATTCTCGGTCTTTTTTATGACTTTTCCTTCAGCGGCTTCCGGTTCCTGTAAAAGTATTTTGACTGCTTCGCTCACTTGGCCTTCAGCCAATTTTCCGATTTTTTTAATAATACTTTTTAAATTATCTAGTTCCATTTCGAAATGTGTTGCCATTGTATTTTGTTTAAAATTGTAGAAGTTTATAAATTTAATAGTCTAAAAGTTCAATAGTTTAAATCAACTATCATACCAAAACTAATATACTTAAAACCATTAACCAAATCTTCCTGTAATATAATCTTCCGTTTGTTTTTGCATTGGTTTGGTAAAAATAGAATTTGTTTTTCCCATTTCTATTAAATTACCCATATAAAAGAAAGCAGTGTGATCACTCGTTCTAGCCGCTTGTTGCATATTGTGCGTCACGATAATGATTGTGTATTGTTCTTTTAACTCGTGTATCAACTCCTCAATTTTTGAAGTAGAGATTGGGTCCAAGGCACTTGCTGGTTCATCCATCAAAATAATATCTGGACTTACCGCCAACGTTCTTCCAATACACAAACGTTGCTGTTGTCCTCCAGAAAGTCCCAATGCAGAATCTTCCAAACGATCTTTCAACTCATCCCAAATCGCCGCCTGACGCAATGATTTTTCTACAATTTCATCCAATTCCGCTTTATTGTTTATCCCATTGATACGAGGTCCGTAAGCAATATTTTCATAAATAGATTTAGGAAAAGGATTCGACTTTTGGAAAACCATCCCAATCTTCTTTCGGATATTAACTACATCCACATTTTTATCGTAGATGTCAACTTCCTCCACTAACATTTGACCAGTAATGGAAACACTTGGAATCAAGTCATTCATTCTGTTGATGCATCTCAAAAAAGTAGATTTCCCACAACCCGAAGGTCCAATTAAGGCTGTCACTTTATTGGATGGAATATCCATTGTGATTTCATTCAGCGCCTTCTTTTCACCATAGTATAATGACAAATCATTAACTTTTATTTTTATGTCTTTCATTGTATATTTTTTATATCTAAAAGAATATCTATTTAGTTGAACTAAGTCTTATTTTGCTTTTCTTCTAATTCTTGATCTAATAATTACGGCAACAACGTTTAGTGACAGTGTCAAAATTAACAATACTAAAGTTGTGGCAAACTGTATTGGCATCGTCTTCTCCACATCCGAAGATTGAGTTGACATAATGTAAACGTGGTATCCTAAATTCATAAATTGATCACTCAAAGATCCTGGCAGCGTAGCCAAATAATAGGCCGCACCCGTAAATAATATTGGGGCTACCTCACCAGCACCTCTACTCACGGCAAGAATAGTTCCTGTCATAATTCCGGAAACAGAACCTGGAAGCACTACTTTTTTGATGGTTTGCCATTTCGTTGCGCCAAGTGCCAAACTGGCTTCCCTTAATTCACGAGGGATAGTTTTCAAGGATTCTTCAACAGAAACAATGATAACTGGAAGAGTCAATAAAGACATCGTTAAACTCGCCCATAGAATATTGGGTTGGCCCCAACGCAATTGCCCATCATTAAAAACAGTATCGGCACCAGCTCCCAAAAATTGGATAAAAAATCCAAGACCAAAAAGACCAAATATAATCGATGGCACTACCGCCAAAGTACGAACCGAAAATCGTACCGCAGCCGCAAATTTGGAATTTTCACTGGCGTATTCCGTTAAGTAAAGTGCGGTAATTGTTCCAAAAGGAACTGCCGCAATAGACATAACAATCACTAAAATAAAAGTGCCTATCAAAGCTGGGAAAATTCCCCCTTCGGTCATTCCGTTTGTTGGGAAAGTAGATATAAATTCCCATGAGAATTTAGTTCTTCCTTGGTAAATTATGATTCCCAAAATAATAAAAAGAATGGCAATAATTAGGATTACAGCTAATTGAGTAATACCAATGAAAATTTTTCCTTTTATTTCCGAAGTACTTTTTTTACCGGAAAAAAAGTGATTTTCTGATTCATTTATAACTTTATCCATAATTATTTTCCTTGGAATTTTTTCAATAATTTGCCTTTTACATAAAACTCAGCCACAGCATTTAAGGCGAAAGAGAAAATAAAAAGTAATGACCCAATAAAGAACAAAACACTGTAATGCGTTTCTCCAAATACAGTTTCGGCCATTTCAGAACCAATTGTTGCAGCAAACGTACGCACACTTTCAAAAGGATTAGCAGAAAGTAAAGCTGCATTTCCGGTAGCCATCAATGCAATCATTGTTTCACCAAAAACCCTTCCAACTCCTAGCAGTAATGCGGCAAAAATACCTGGAGTTGCCGCCGGTAAAACCACAAAAAAAGCAGTTTGCCATTTACTGGCACCCAATGCCAGACTTGCTTCGGTATAAGTTTTTGGAACCGATGCCAACGCATCCTCCGAAATCGTATAAATAATTGGAATAGCGGCCAAAGCCATCGCCACCCCACCGATAAAAGCGTTTAATCTGGAATCATATCCAAATACATCCTGAAAAAAGCTAGCCAAAACCATCAATGCAAAAAAACCAATAACCACCGATGGAAAAGCGGCAAGCATTTCAATAATAGGCTTTATGATTTCTTTGATTCTTTTGGAAGCAAAACAAGAGGTAAACAAAGCGGCCAATACTGCCAATGGACCCGCAATGAGCATGGCAATAATAGTCACTTTCAAAGTTCCTATTAACAAACCAATTAATCCAAACCTCGGATTATCTGAAACAGGAACCCACTCAGTACTAAAAAAAGTGCTCCAAGTTTTATCCGATCCCTCTTTGTTTTGGGATTCTGCATTCATCATCTCACCTGCCGGCGCAACACTTAAATCTTCTTTTGGAGTGTCTCCGTAGCTTTCCGGTTTCAAATCATCTTTTGCTGCAGTTTCGGAACCATAAGTCTCTGGTTTTAATTCCTCTGTTGTTTCCGTACCGTAAGATTCCGGTTTTAAATCCTCAGCTGTATCAGCTCCATATGACTCAGGTTTCAACTCTTCTGAAGAAGCACCGTAAGATTCCGATTTATTTGCAGTTGTTACTTGAGCTTCAGTTTTTGCTTTAGCATCACTACCTAAACTAAATAATGGCAACGATTCTTTGAAAACAAAAATGAAAATCAGAAAAATAATTGCTATTGATAGAAAAGCAATCGACGAAATAATTTTTTCGGCCAGAAACTCAGAAAGCCTGAATTTCTTTTTTAAGCTTTCTTTAGTGAAACTTTGTTTGATTGGTAATTGGGAATCCATTTTATTTATTTAGGAATTCGTATAGAATAAACATAAATATCCCTCACTTCAAATTAAAATGAGGGATATTTTACTTCAAATTACTTTAAAGGATAATAACCTACTTCAGCAATGATAGCTTGACCTTCGGCACTTAAAATCCAATCAATAAACGCTTTAACCTCTCCTGTCGGTCTTGATTTCAAATACATGTATAAATACCTTGAAATTGGGTAAGTGTGATTTTTAATCGTTGCCGCAGTTGGCAAAATCCCAGGGCTTTTGTCGTCTTTCTTCACGGCACAATCCTTTACACCTTCAGCATAAGCCGCTCCACCGTAACCAATTGAATATTTATCTTTTTTAACTGCATTTACAATTGCAGCTGTTCCTGGTAATGTCTGGCAAGATGGTGAAAAATCAGTTCTTACAACATTGTCTTTAAAGAAACCGAAAGTTCCTGAACTACTTTCTCTTCCGTATAATTTGATTGCAGCATCTGGACCACCTACTTCACTCCAGTTGGTAATTTTTCCAGCAAAAATTTGTCCAATTTGTTTCAAGGTAAGTGTAGTAACCGGATTGGCCTTATTCAAATAAACAGACAAACCGTCTTTGGCACAAGGAATCTCAACTCCAACTGATCCGTATCTTGCTTTCAATTTTTCAACTTCAGAAGGTTTAATTGGACGACTTGAATTGGCAATATCCGTAGAACCGTTAATTAATGCCGCTAAACCTACTCCAGATCCACCACCTGTAACTTGGATAGAAGCACCCGGGTTTTTCTTCATATATACTTCAGCCCATTTTTGAGACAAAATAACCATAGTGTCAGACCCTTTTACTGTTACTTTGTTAACTGTAGTAAAAGAAAAACCAATTCCCATAACTACTAGCATAATTAATGCTACTTTTAATTTTGTTGTTTTCATTTTGATATAAATTAATATTTTTTTTAAAATTTTTAGAAATTAACTTGAAATCTCAAGGTTGTTGTATTGTTTTTAACATCACTAGTATAAATTCCACCAACTGTTGAACTTGTTTCATTTATTGGCATTGAATATCCTAAAGCAATTTTTGTATAATTAGTAAAGAAATAGTCAAAAGCAAATGACCAAGTATGTACTCTCAAATCTGGAGCTACAGTAACCGCATCACCAGATAATCTTGAATTTGGATCCCATGAATCATAACGAACTGCCGCTTGAAATTTTGTCCCAAAGTTTTTTTCCAATTCTACATAATACCCCAAGAATTCTCTTTCTCCACTAAAGTTAAATGAAGGATTATTGTTTACTATGGCACTTCCTGCTGTACCAGAGATAACTCCTTTATTGAATTGAGACTTCAAAGCAAAACCACCTAAAACATCATAAAACATTTGAAGCTCAGCCCCAAACCAATGTTTATCTAATATATCGCCAACCGCTGCCGTAAATGGATTGTTATTAATATCACTATAGGTACCAGCCGCAAAAACAGTATTTTTTCCAAAATAACCATTTCCACCAAAATCAATTCCTAAACCTGCGCTTGGAAATTTCAAGGAATAAGTTGCTCTTATCGCAATATCTTTGTGACTGTCCACATCCGAAACTTGATTAGCAATTGGCCCTTCTCCAAAATTTCCGTTAAATGCTGCGAAATCAATTTTCAAAGGAATTTCATATCTAGTAGCAAAATCAACAACAAACTTTGCTCCCAAATCTCTTTCTTGAGGATATAAAATAGTTGTCATTCTACTTCTTTCCAATATTATTCTGTCTCTTGAAGAAAATTCTACCTCATAATCAGGTCTGTTGAATTGTCCAACCCACAATTGAAAAGTGTTTAACCAAGGATCATTCAACTGTACATAGGCATCTTTCAAAGTTACCGCGCTAAAAGAAAAATTAGGCTGTAAAACGAATGCCACTCCCTCAATAGGCTTATATGTAAATTTAACCCTTGCTCTTCTTATCACGAAAGAATTAGAGACATCAACAGGATTGGTAGTCAAAGGCACGTTGGTTTCGGATGTTCCAGGTTTCAATTGAAACATTCCTGTAGCAGTCGGTACATCTTGATAATTATACATCTCATACTGAACTTGCATATAACCCGATATTTTCAACTTAGACATTCTGTCAACCTCTTCCTGTAAAGGAGATAGCTGTTCATTAAGAGCATCAAATTTTAATTGATGTTCATTTATGGCTTGTTGTAATGAGTCAAGACTAATTGGTTTAATTGAGTCATTTTCAACTTCCTGAGCATTAACTATACCACAAATTGATATCATTATTGCAACTATAACTTTTTTCATTTTCTTTTAATATGAATGTTAATTTGCCGCAAAGGTGATAATGCAATGTTAAGTTAAAGTTAACGCAATGTTATTTAGATGATAATTTAATGTTAATGGGGTTTTTCCTAGTCAATTTAATATGTAATTTTCTTATTCAAAATTTTATTTAACCTAAAAATCAACTACTTACAAACATTCCTTTAAAGTTAACTAATGTTTAATTTAATTTCTTTTTTAAGCCAAATTGATCAGTGATGTATGTCTTTTCGAGTGTAAAAGAGAATTCGGAACCTATTCCAAACTCACTTTCGACATAAATTTTTTCTTTATGAGCTTCAATTATATGCTTCACTATGGAAAGTCCTAATCCTGAACCTCCTTCGGTACGAGAACCACTTTTGTCCACTCTATAAAATCGCTCAAAAAGTCTTGGTATATTTTGAGGCTCAATTCCTTCTCCATTATCGGTAACCCGGACCAATACTTTTTTGTTGGTTAAATTCACAATTGAAACTTCGGTCAAACCGCCTTCTTTTCCATATTTTATCGAGTTTACAATCAAATTCTCGACTACTTGCTGGATTTTGTCTTTATCACCATTAACAAAAATGGGCTGAATGTTATCATTTTCGAATGCCAAAGTGATATTCTTCTTATCGGCTTTCATTTCCAACAAATCGAAAACATTCTGAATTAATTTTACGATATCAAATTTTGTAAAATCAAGATTCAGATCCCCCGATTCCAATTTGGTAATCATATCCAAATCTTCGACAATATAAATCAATCGCTCCACTCCTTTTTCGGCACGTTTTAGGTATTTCTTTCTGATGGTTTTATCCTCCATGGCACCATCAATAAGTGTTGACAAATAACCTTGAACCGTAAATAATGGCGTTTTAAGCTCATGGGAAACATTTCCTAAAAATTCTCTTCTATACTCTTCACGTATTTGAAGCATCTCAATTTCCAACTTTTTGTCGGTAGCAAACTTCTTTACTTCCCGTGTTAACGTCTCCATATCAGTGGTGATGGGCTTATTGATAAATGTACTTGACTCCAACAATGCGACATCATCGTAAATTTTCTTTACTCTGCGGTAAATAAATCGTTCCACTCGGTATTGCAAAACAAAAAATGAAAATACATAAACAAAAAACAGGCTGATAAAACCAAACAACAACATGCTCACAAAAGAAGATTTAAACAGTATTACAGATAGAATCATGCAAAATCCTGAGACAAATAAACTGATATACAAAGCTGATTTTATAGCAAACTTGTAACTTTTTTTGAAATTGATTTTCATTATTATTTTAGCACGCGCATTATGGTTATTTGAAAAGACTTTTAAAATCTATCAAAAGTACCATTTATTTAAACTTCAAATTTATACCCTACTCCTTTTATGGTCTTAAAAAGATCATCCCCTATTTTTTCACGAAGTTTTCTAATGTGAACATCGATTGTTCTACCACCAACCACTACATCATTTCCCCAAACCTTATCCAGTATTTCTTCTCGTTTGAAAACTTTTCCGGGTTTTGAAGCCAGTAGATAAAACAACTCGAATTCTTTTCTTGGTAAGGCAATTTCTAGATTATCCTTTACAATTTTATATTCTTCGCGGTTGATTTCGATTCCGCCCACATTAAGTGTTTCGCTGTTTTGATCTTGTTCTTTCAATCTTCGCAACAATGCTTTCACTTTGCTAACCAATAATTTTGGTTTTATCGGTTTAGTAATATAATCATCGGCACCAGCATCAAAACCAGCTACTTGAGAATAATCTTCACTTCTTGCCGTCAAAAATGTAATGATAACATTATTCAACTCAGGTATTCTTCTAATATGTTCACAAGCTTCCATTCCGTCCATTTCTGGCATCATAACATCCATTATGATAAGGCTTGGCATTTCTTTTTTTGCTTTTTCAATAGCATCTTTACCATTGACAGCCGTAACAATCTGATATCCTTCTTGTGCTAGGTTATAGCCTACAATTTCTAAAATATCTGGTTCATCATCAACCAGTAGAATTTTGGTGTTTCTTTTCTTCATATTAATAGCAAAAATTAAGTTTTTCTATTGTATTTATCTCTTAATTAAACACAATGACTTTTTATTGCAATGTAAAAGTAATAATAAACGGTAAGTATCAATACTAAAAAAGCGGACTTAACCTTAATTTAATATGTTAACGATTTCATAATAATTATGATATCCATTCATAACTTGATGTTAACACAAAGACTAGAATCCCACCATTTCTTTGCAGAAAATTAAATACTACTAAAAATGAAATTAAAATTTCTATTCTTTACACTGTTTATTTGTGTTATTGGTTTTTCACAAAATAAAGGAACAATAACAGGTGTTTTATTAGACAAAGATTCCAACAATCAATCCTTACCATTTGCCAATGTGCAAATAAAAGGAACAAAAATTGGCGCCAACACTGATGTAGAAGGAAAATATACAATTACTATAGCTCCAGGAAATTACACTGTACAATTTAGTTTTGTAGGTTATGAAACTACAGAAGTTCCTGTAACTGTAGTCGCCAATGAAACTGTAACTATAAATAGTTCTTTGGGTTCCGGAAGTTACAAACTAAAAGACGTAGTTGTCAAATCAAGTGGCGGACGCGAAAAAGAAACCGCATTATTATTGGAGCAAAAAAATGCTACAGTTATTAAACAAAGTATCGGTGCCCAAGAAATGTCAAGAAAAGGAGTTAGCGATGTAGAAGAAGGTTTAACCAAAATAACCGGAATCACAAAAGTAGGCTCAAGAGGTTTATTCGTACGCGGACTGGAAGACCGTTACAATAATTTATTGATTAATGATTTAGCTGCACCTTCAAACAATCCATACAACAAATACATCGCTTTGGATTTATTCCCAACTGACATTGTAGGTGTAATTGATGTGTACAAAACGTTTAATACTAACATTTACGGTGATTTCGCCGGAGGTACTTTTAATATCCAAACAACAAGACCATCAAAAAGCATCACTAAATTAAGCATTGGCATTGGTTACACTACAAACAATAGCTTTTCTGATTTTTTAATTGCCGAAAATGCCGATTCTCCGGAAGGTTTTTTTGGATTAACTGGAAAATACAGAAAAATTCCTTCTGCATTAGGGAGTTCACCAGCATCTGTAACCTTGACTCCAGAGCAATCGTTGAATGCTTATAAAGACAGTGGTTTCAATGTTGCCGATACTAAAAGCCCATTAAACACGAGTATTAGTTTCTTGAATTCAGAAAAATTTGATTTCGAAAACGAAAAAAGCTTTTCTTATTTATTGTCACTTTCATTTGATAATGACTATAAAATCACAAACGGGGTACAAAGAAACTTCAATAACAATCCATCGGGTTATGTTTACAACAGTAATTTTGTAACAACTGATTACTCTTATGAAACTTCTTTTACAGGATTGGTTGGTTTAAACTACAATACAAAAAAACTAAAACTGTCTTACAACACTACTTACATTAAGACAACCAAAAGTTTAATACAAGATCAATTTGGAGTTCCAAATACCAGTACAGCAAACAATGATGTTTTAATAAGAACGAATCAATTGGATGAAACAGCATATCTGAACAACCAATTATTAGGAGAATATGCTCTAACAGATAATAATGATCAAAATATAAAAGCTGGAGTTTCCTATGCTTTTACAAAATTTGCTCAACCAGACCGTAAATTTTTCTCTGGACCAAAATCAGGAGATACTGATATCACTACCTCAATTGCAGGAAACAATTTTATTCGCCAATATCTAGACATCACCAGTGATTATTATTATTCAGGGTTGGCAGAGTACAATTATAAATTCGGAAAAGAAGAAAAAAACAAAAAATTCTCGGTTGGTTATAATGGCTATGCATCAAACATGGAATCTTCGTATCGATTTGTGGTTCCTACAACCGGACCAACTTTCACTGGACCAATTAACAATATCGATACTCAATTAAACAGCTATTTAGCCAATAATGATTTTGCTTTTAGAGAAAGTTCTAACGCAACTTGGCAAGCCAAATTATTTCAATCGGCGAATGCAGGATATGCTAACCTATTATACAATTTTGACAACAAATGGGAGGTTAACGGAGGTTTGAGAGTAGAAAGCACTTTGAGAGAAACTCAATACAGAGCACAAGGATCTTTCAACGATCCATTTATAAAATTATCCTATGATAATTTATACTTCTTGCCTTCATTGAATGTGAAATATGCAGTTACTGACGCTTCAAACATGCGTTTTTCTGCAACAAAAACATATACTTTGCCTATTATAATGGAAGCCTATCCAATAGAATACATCAATGCCGATGGAACTTCTACAAGAGGAAATCCTTATTTATTAAATAGCGAAAACTACAATGTAGATTTGAAATATGAAATATTCCCATCTGCAAAAGAACTTTTTTCGGTAGGCCTGTTTGGAAAGAAAATTTTAGACCCTATAGAACGTACCTTCATTGCCAATGCAGCCAATACAACAATAACAACCTATTTAAATTCGGATCAAGCAGTACTATTTGGAGCTGAATTTGATTTCTTGTATGATTTAGGAAGAATCAATGAAAACTTAGCTGATTTCTCTTGGGGATTCAATACTTCATTAATGCACACTCAAGTAGATGTAAAACCTACTTTCACAGATGCTGATGGAAATGTTACTACCTCTATTGAAACACATCAAAAAAGAGAGCTACAAGGAGCTTCAAAATATTTAATTAATTCAGATTTAAAATACCAATTCAATTTTAGCTCAGAATGGAGCAACACATTATCTCTAGTATACTCCGTATTCGGAAAAAGAATTTACGCAATTGGTACAGGAGGTTTAGACCATATATATGAATTACCGGTTAATCAATTGGATTTTGTTTGGGGAAGTAAAGTATCCAAAAACATAGATTTAAAATTTTCGGCTCAAAACATCTTAAATCCAAATATAAAATTCGAACAAGGAAATGATGGTAACGCTCCTTTACTAGAGGATCCAACTATTCGCAATTACAAGAAAGGTGTTGAATTCTCAATGAGTTTAGGATATACCTTCTAAAAGGTACACCATCCACATAAAGCCTCTAATTCATTAGAGGCTTTTTTATTTATCAGCACCAAAATTTCTTAACATTAACATCACAATTAAGATTGATTTTAATAACTTTTTTGTAATTATTCCGTAACATCTATTCCGAACTCACAAAGTACTTTTGACATATCAAATTATGAAAAATAACACTCAAACTATGAAAACAAAATTTTTAGCTTTAGCAATGTCTTTAGGCTTATTTATCACATCATGTAGTAGTAATGATGAGAATCCAATTACAGTAGCTCCTTTAACGGGGACCGAAAGTATCGTTGTAGGTACAACTACTACTTTTTCAAGTACAACTACAGGAGGTACTTTTACAAGTGCTACTCCCGCGGTAGCAACAGTTGAAGCTAAAACAGGTGTAATTACCGCAGTATCTGTTGGTACATCTTTAATCACTTATACAGTTTCTGGAGCAGCCGCATCAGTAACAAAAACAGTAACAGTAACTGCAGTTCCAGCTGCAACTGGAGAAATTACAGGAACTTTTTCAGCTGACAAAACTTACGCTTATGGTAACTACACTTTGAAAGGTATCGTTAAGGTAGCTTCAGGTGTAACAGTAACTTTTGAAGCAGGTTCTACCATTACTTGTAACAAAACTACAGGAGACAATGCTTTAGTGGTTTTGAACGGTGGTAAACTAATCATCAAAGGAACAGCTGACAAACCAGTTGTATTTACTGAAGCATCTAAAACTCCAGGATCTTGGGGAGGAATCATTATCTATGGTGATGCACCTATCAAAGCTGTTGGTGGTGTAACAACTTCAACTTCTGAAGATGGAAATTCATTACCTTACGGAGGAACAAATGCTACTCACAATGGCGGATCATTAGTATATGCTAGAGTAGAATATGCCGGAGCAAAATTGGCTGATGGAACAAAAGAAAACAATGGGTTTACTTTTTACTCTGTAGGTTCAGGAACAACTTTAGATCACTTAGTTTCTTACAAAGGAGCAGATGACGGATATGAATTTTTTGGAGGAACTGTAAGTATGACTAATGCAATTTCTTACGGAAATTACGATGATGCTTTTGACTGGCAAGATGGATGGCAAGGTCAAAACAATAGCAATTGGTATGCTTACCAAACTGCTAAAGGAAACTATGGTATGGAAATTGAATGTTCAGCTAATAATAATACATTTTGGCCAAAAGTTACTAATATCACTTTAAAAAGAGCTGCAGGTACTACACCAGAAGTAGCGGGTGATGTACAAGTTGATGCCTTCCAATTCAAAAAAGAAGGAAATGGAGATTACAGCAACATCATCATTGACGGATATGGTAACTATACTGAAGGAAGTGTAACTTATACTGGTGCAGCTTGTAAAATTCAAGATGCTTCTACAAACACTAACCAAGTAAATGGTTCTAGAATTAAAATGACTAATGTAACTATTACAAACACTAGTGTAAACATTTTAGGAGCAACTGTTTCTGGCACACCACTTGCTGTTAATTTCCCTGCTGGTCAATTTGTAACCAGTACTAATGCAACAGGAGCTTCATTGACAAACGGAGCTTGGTCAACTGTAGACGGAAATACTTTAATAAAATAATAAATCTTTGAATTAGTTAAAAATGCCTCTCAAAAACTGAGAGGTATTTTTTTTATCTAAAATATTTTTCTTATATTTACGGGTAATTTATAATGTGAATGACAAAAAACTACTTTTATATTATTCTCTTATTGGCCATTTTCTTTACTTCGGGTGCTACTGCACAAGAAAGTAAACAACCGCCAAAAATACAAGAAAGCACTTCAATTGAAGGGTTAAATTTGTATCCAAACCCCGTGACTAATGGTAAAGTATATATTTCTTCAAAAAACGACTTAGAAAAAGAAATTATCATTTTTGACGTATTAGGAAAAAAAGTATTGCAAACCATTATTAGCAACAAAGAACTAAACGTTTCCAACCTTTCTCCTGGGGTTTACATCATTAAAATCACTGAAGAAAGCGCAACGAGCAGCAGAAAATTAATAATCCAATAATTCTTCTTAAAATATTCACAAAAGTTCCAATTAAAATTGGAACTTTTTTTTTGAAACTTTTCAAAGTCTTAAACATCAAAAACCAAAAAAAGGTTCCAAAATAATAATACCTTTGTCTTAAAAAAAAGATCTTGATTACAGCCAGCGACATATTTACCATTTCGAGTCAGAAGCAATTTGAAAAAATAGCTTTAAAAGTATTCCGATTTCAATATGAAAACAATTTGGTGTACCAAGAATTTTGTGATTTGCTAAAAATAAATCCGCAAAAAGTAAAATCGTTGCATCAAATTCCTTTTTTGCCTATACAATTTTTCAAAAGTCATACTGTTGTATCAAACAACAATCCTGTCGAAGCCACTTTTACCAGTAGCGGAACAACAGGTACCATCACAAGCAGACATCTGGTTACCGATGTTTCCATTTATGAAGAAAGCTATCGGAAAGGGTTTTCTCAATTTTACGGAAATATTGAGGATTATGTGGTTTTGGCTTTACTTCCATCTTATTTGGAAAGAGAAGGCTCTTCTTTGATTTACATGGTCGAAGATTTGATACAACTCACAAACAATAGCAATAGTGGATTTTATCTCAACAATCACGAGGAACTCATTCAAAAACTGATAGAATTAGACCAAGCGGGACAAAATGTAATTCTCATTGGAGTTACCTATGCTTTATTGGATTTAATCGAAAAAAGAACATTCCAACTGCAGCACACGATTATCATGGAAACCGGTGGTATGAAAGGAAAACGCAAAGAAATGATTAGAGAAGAATTGCACGAGCAGCTTTGTAACGGATTTGGAGTTTCAGCCATCCATTCTGAATATGGTATGACCGAATTGTTATCCCAAGCTTATTCGTTAGGAAATGGCTTATTTGAATGCCCTTCATGGATGCAAATACACATTCGCGACACCGAAGATGCTTTAACCTATATAAACGACGGAAAAACGGGTGGAATTAACGTTATCGATCTAGCCAACATCAACTCTTGTTCATTTATTGCCACGCAAGATTTGGGCAAAAAATATCCCAATACCACTTTCGAAGTATTGGGACGTTTTGATAATTCAGATATACGAGGTTGTAATTTGATGGTGGTTTAATCGTAAATATCTTTCCTATGTCCTAAATCAACAACTTCTATCAAAAGAACTTTGTCAAAAATTTCATAAATCACTCTATAATCTCCCACCCGAATACGATATCCTTTTCTTCCTTTTAGCTTCTTGCATCCTTGTGGACGAGGATTATCCGCTAAATCGTAAATTTGTTTTTTTATTGCAGAATAATAAGGCTCGTTAATTTTAATCAAAGCTTTCAAAACTTTGCTTCTAAATTCAATACTATACGCCATTATTTTACTACTTTCCGCTTTTCTTCAATTATTTTAAAAGCTTCATCTATAGAGATGCGAAAACCATCATCATCTTTTTGAGCTTCATCATACAATTTTATATCATGCAAATCTTCCAATTGCTCAATCATTTTATTGTATTTTTTTATAGGCAACAAAACAGCTGTCTTATTTCCCTTTTCATCTGTCAAAAATTGAGTTTCCATAGCATTATTTATTTAAAGTAAAGTTAGAAAATATTATTTAACTCTAATCACAAAATAATTTTTCTTACCGCTTTGCAAAAGCACAAACTGATTGTTTATTAAATCTTTAGCAGAAAGCACGAATGTTTCGTTCACTTTTTCTTTATTCACCGAAATAGAATTGGCAATTAAGGCTCTTCTTGCCTCTCCATTAGATTTAAAGAAACCTGTCTTTTCATTCAAAACTTGAACAATATCCAATCCTGCTTCAACATCGCTTTTTGAAATCTCAGCTTGAGGAACACCGTCAAAAACTTCTAGAAAAGTAGTTTCATCCAATTGCTTCAAATCATCGGCAGTAGCATTTCCAAAAAGAATATTAGAAGCCTTAATTGCTTTTTCCAGCTCTTCTTTTGAGTGAACAAAAACAGTTAACTCTTCAGCTAATTTTCTTTGTAAAACTCTTAAATGCGGAGCCATTTTATGCTCTTCAATTAAAGCATCAATTTCTTCTTTCCCAAGGAAAGTAAAAATCTTGATATATTTCTCCGCATCGACATCGGTAGTATTTAACCAGAATTGATAAAATTTATACACCGAAGTTTTATCTGCAGTTAACCAAACGTTTCCACCCTCGGATTTTCCAAATTTAGAACCATCAGCTTTGGTAATTAACGGACAAGTCATTGCAAAAGCTTTGGCTTCTTCTCCAACGTTCATTCTACGAACTAATTCGGTTCCTGTGGTGATATTCCCCCATTGATCCGAACCACCCATTTGCAACAAACAATTGTATTCTTTATGCAAATGGTAGAAATCATATCCTTGAATCAATTGATAAGTAAACTCCGTAAATGACATCCCCTCGCCTTCGCCAGACAATCTTTTCTTTACAGAATCTTTGGCCATCATATAATTTACAGTGATGCGTTTACCCACATCACGAGCAAAATTAATGAATGACAAGCCCTTCATCCAATCGTAGTTATTTACCAAAACCGGAGCATTGGCAGCAGTATCATTAAAATCTAAAAAACGAGACAAAACACTTTTTATTCCTTCAACATTATGATTTAAAGTGGCTTCGTCCAATAAATTTCTCTCATCTGATTTTCCGGAAGGATCACCAATCATTCCAGTCGCACCACCTACCAAAGCAATTGGTTTGTGACCAAAATTTTTAAGGTGAACCAATAAAATAATCGGCACTAAACTACCAATATGCAATGAATCTGATGTAGGATCAAATCCAATATAAGTGGTTGTCATTTCTTTTAAAAGTTGTTCTTCAGTCCCAGGCATGATGTCATGTACTAAACCACGCCATTGTAATTCGGAAATAATATTTTTCATCTATAAAATAATCAATTTTGAGCAAAGGTAGGAAATTCAATGGCAAAATTCAATTTCAATTTCAATGGCAATGGAAACGATAATTCAATGTTTTTAAATTGATTTTTGATTTTTGAAATTGCCATTGAAATTGATTTTATTACATTTACAAAATGGTATTAGTTACAGGAGGAACAGGTTTAGTAGGCGCACATCTTTTAATTCACCTATTGGAAAAGGGAGAAAATGTACGTGCCATCTATAGAAATTTAGACAGCACCCAAAAAACCAAAGCTCTTTTTTCATTGTACCAAAAAAATGGTCTTTATGATTCCATCCAATGGATTCAAGGTGATGTTCTGGATATTCCCACTTTAGAGAATGCCTTTCAGGGAATAGATCAAGTATACCATTGTGCAGCGATGATTTCTTTTGACCCAAAAGAGGAAGAACTCGTTCGAAAAACCAATATCGAAGGCACAGCAAACATTGTCAATTTTTGTTTAGCCAATAATGTCAAAAAACTTTGTCATGTGAGCTCCATAGCTGCTCTTGGCGACTTGCCGGAGCACGAATCCATTATTACCGAAGAAACTGAATGGAATCCCGAAAAACCGCATAGCGATTATGCTATTTCAAAATATGGTGCCGAAATGGAAATATGGCGTGCACTGCAAGAAGGACTTGAAGTAGTGATTGTAAATCCAGGTGTCATTATTGGTCCAGGATTTTGGAACCAAGGAAGCGGTGAACTTTTCACAAAAGTAAAAAACGGACTAGCTTTTTACACCAAAGGATTAACAGGTTTTGTAGCCGTTTCGGATGTGGTAGACGTAATGTATTTGCTAATGAAAAGCCCCATTCATGGCGAACGATTTACATTAATAAGCGAGAATATTATTTTTAAGGATCTGCTTTTTTCTATTGCCGATGCTCTAAAAGTCAAAAGACCTAAATATCATGCAACTCCATTTATGATAAATGTTTTATCAAAACTTGACTGGGTTGCTTCCAATGTTTTTAGCCTAAAGAGACAACTAAGCAAAGCCTCTGCAAGATCTTCTTACACAACTGATTTATATTCCAATGAAAAAATAAAAAACGCCTTGAATATTACATTCATAGACGTTCATACTTATATAAAGGAAATTACAAATTTGTAACTGCTTTTATTTTTTGGCTTTTATTTCTTGTTTCTTTTGGGCAATGGAATCTTTTTCTTTTTTGATTTTCAAATCCTTTATTTTTTTCGCCTTTGTTATAGAATCCTGCACCTTTTTTGCTCTTGCTTTTTTAAGTGCTGCCTCTTTTTTTGCCTCTTTTTTTATTATCAAATCTACTGCTGTTTTTTCCTTTTTCAAACGGTCGTTAAGGGCATCGTACATTTTTTTGTACTCTCTATAATCAGCGGCATAATAAGCATTGCTTTTCGCAAATTGAAGGCTGTCAATTTTATATTTTTTAAAAATATAAGTCTTTGGATTGATTCCGTTCGTGTATAATGAATTTGGATTTTGATATTTTAAAGCTTCCAAAATTGACATGTCATAATAAATATCTCCCATTACTTTTTTGTCAATAAGATTATCTGGTTTTTCAACCAAATCCTTATTGCAGCTCAAAAACAAGGCAACTAAAGCAAAAAGGGAAATGTATTTTTTCATATAAGATTTTATCTATCAAACAACATTCTTTTACCTGCACGAATATCTTTTACCTTAAAACCAGAATAAACCAACTTACCATTTACAAAAGTATGCGTAATTCTAGATTTAAAAGTAAAGCCTTCAAAAGGAGACCAACCACATTTCGAAAGTATATTTTCTTTCTTTACACTCCAAGGCAATCCTGCATTGATAATAACCAAATCGGCAAAATAACCCTCTTTGATAAAACCTCTTTTTTCAATTTTAAAAATCTTGGCCGGATTGTGGCACATTTTCTCGACAATTTTCTCGACACTTATTTTTCCTTGATGATGCGCCTCAAACATAGCCACAAGAGCATGTTGCACTAATGGCCCACCAGAAGGAGCTTGCAGGTATTTTTGTTTTTTCTCATCCAATGTATGTGGAGCATGATCCGTCGCCACAACATCAATGCGTCCGTCATTAAGCGCTTCCCATAACACTTTTCTATCGTTAGCAGTTTTTACAGCAGGATTCCATTTAATTAGATTTCCTTTTGTAGCATAATCATCATTGGTAAACCATAAATGATGCACACAAACTTCGGCGGTAATTTTTTTATCCTCAAGTGGAATTTTATTGGTAAACAATTCCATTTCTTTGGCAGTCGAAAGATGAAAGACATGCAATCTTGCACCCGTTTTTTTGGCCAAAGCAACAGCTTTTGAAGACGAAATATAACAGGCTTCTTCGCTGCGGATAAGATGATGTGCAGTTACCGGAACATCTTCACCATATTCTTCTTTGTATTTTTCTAAATTATTCTTTATTGTCATTTCATCTTCACAATGAACTGCAATCAACATGGATGTACAAGCGAATATTTTTTCCAAAACTGCTTCATTATCCACCAACATGTTTCCCGTTGAAGAACCTAAAAATATTTTGATTCCAGCAACATTCTTAGGGTTTGTCTTTAAAACTTCCTCAAGATTGTCATTGGTGGCGCCCATCATAAAAGAATAATTGGCAAAAGACTTTTCGGCTGCAATTTTATACTTTTCTTCAAGAATTTCTTGGGTAACAGCATTAGGAACTGTATTTGGTTGCTCTATGTAAGATGTAATTCCGCCTGCAACCGCAGCTCTAGATTCCGATTCAATATCCCCTTTATGAGTTAATCCCGGTTCTCTAAAATGCACTTGATCATCGATAACTCCAGGCAAAAGATAATTCCCTTCTGCATCAATGATCATACAATCTGAAGATTTCAGGCTAATGTTCTCAGAAACCTCAACAATAAGGTCATTCTCTACCAGCACATCCCCTTCAAAAATAACTCCTTCATTTACTATTTTAGCATTTTTAATCAAATATCTATTCATAGTATCTTTCTTTTACAAACTGTTAACTAACTTTTTTAAACGCAACATTATAACTCCAAATACGGCTTCAACAATTATGGAATTGCTCATTTTGGACTGCCCTTTGGTTCTATCGGTAAAGATAATAGGCACTTCCGAAATGGCGAATTTTTTACAATACGTTCGGTATTTCATTTCAATCTGAAAAGCATATCCAACAAATTTAATTCTATCCAAATTAATTGTTTCGAGTACTGCTCTTTTGTAACAAACAAATCCCGCGGTAGCATCGTGTATTTTCATTCCGGTAATCATACGAACATAAACCGATGCAAAATACGACATTAAAACACGACTTAAAGGCCAATTGACAACATTTACCCCAGTAACATAACGCGATCCAATCGATAAATCAGCATCTCCAAAATGACACGCATCATATAATTTCTCTAAATCAGAAGGATTATGAGAAAAATCAGCATCCATTTCGAAAATAAAATCATAGTTATTTTGCAATGCCCACTTAAAACCATGCACATAGGCAGTCCCCAGCCCCGATTTCTTCGCTCTTTTTTCCAAAAACAACCTACCGTTGTACTCTGACTGAAGCATAACCACTTTATCCGCAGTATGATCTGGAGAGTTATCATCAATAATTAAGACATGGAAAGGTTTGTGTTGAGAGAGCACTGCTCTAATAATGCTTTCTATGTTTTCAATTTCGTTATAGGTGGGGATTATAACAATACAATTGTTCATGTTTCGCGTAATTTCCGTGCAAAAGTAACCTTTTTATGCCATTTGATTATTATAAAATTATAATAAATAATGATATAAAAATCACTAATTTTGCTCTAATTATGACTGAACACGTACTTCATCCTAGAATAACCGACACTAACGACTGGGTAACACTCGTTTTTATCTTGGCTTTTGGCATTATTGCTTTAACCAAATCCGTCTATGAAAATCGCTTTGAAGATTTCACTAAATTGATATTTTCAGACAAATACGTTCGAATATACAGAGACAGTAGTCATTTGATGGGAATGTTTTCCATCTCTTTATTTATTGTTCAAATTATTTCGTTTTCGTTTTTTATCCAAATTTTACTGAGCAATTTTGGTTATGGTTCAAAAACAGATTTGATCCTATTCATACAAATATTCACTTTTGTCATTTACTTCATTTTATCAAAATTTTTAATCGAAAAAATAATTGCAACTTCATTCAGAATTGAAGAACTTGTCGAACAGTTTAATTTACAGAAAGTTACCTACCGAACATATGTAGGCTTATTACTACTGCCAATTGACATCATTTTATTCTATTATGAATCTATTTTAAAAAATATCCCACTACTGGTTTTATATAGTATCTTAGTTTTAAACGTTTTACTATATGTGTACTCCATAAAAAATTACAGAAAGGAAATTTTCAGCAAGTTGTTTTATTTTATTTTATATCTTTGCACTCTTGAAATAGCACCCTATTATTTTATGTATTATTGGTTTACAAAAGGTAGCGTTTAGAAATTATTTAAATATGAAAGTGAAAACAATTTTGGTATCACAACCAGAACCTAAAGTGGAAAATTCTCCATACTTTGAGCTGCAACAAAAGCATAAAGTAAAAATTGATTTCAGACCTTTTATTCATGTAGAAGGGGTAAGCGCAAAAGAGATTAGACTTCAGAAAATCGATCTTAATAACTACACTGCTATTATATTAACAAGCAAAAATGGTGTGGATCACTTTTTTAGAGTGGCAGATGAAATGCGCTATAAAGTTCCTGAAGGATTAAAATACTTCTGTCAATCGGAAGCAATTGCATTTTACCTGCAAAAATACGTAGTATACAGAAAACGTAAAATTTATGTAGGCCCTAAAGATTTTGCTGATTTGTCGCCTTTAATCAAAAAATATAAAGACGAGAAATTCTTATTACCGGCATCTGACCAATTGAACGCCGACATTCCCGTAACATTAAACGCTTTGAAAGTTGACTGGACTCCAGCCACTTTTTACAAAACGGTTATGAGCGACTTGTCTGATTTAGCAGATGTTTATTACGATGTTTTGGCTTTCTTTAGCCCAACCGGAATTAAATCTTTATATAAAAACTTTCCAGATTTTGAACAAAACAATACTCGAATAGCCGTTTTTGGAAGCACCACTCAAAAAGAAGCTTTGGATCACGGATTACGCATAGACATTATGGCTCCAACACCAGGAACTCCATCGATGACAATGGCTTTAGAAAAATATATAGCCGAAGCGAATAAAGGAAAATAGACACCAATGAAATGGCAATAACATTTGCAATTTCAATAACAATAAAAAAATCCAAATTCCAATCGTAAAATTGGGATTTGGATTTTTTTTAATTTATACTTTCTTATCTTCTATTATTAAAAATCGATATATAATACAGTAAAGTAGCAATAGACCCTAATGCAGCAACCACATACGTTCTTGCGGCCCATTTCAAAGAATCCTTCGCGCCTGCTTGTTCTTCTCGTGTCAACATATTTTTATTCTCCAACCAAACTAAAGCCCTGTTACTCGCATCGTATTCCACCGGCAAAGTAACAATTGAAAACAAAGTCGTTGCAGCAAAAATCACAATTCCAACCAATAGTAACTGAGGAAAAGTACGCAACATCAAGATTCCCGCCAATAAAATCCATTGCATATAGGACGAAGCCACATTGACAATTGGAACCAACTGAGAACGCAATGTCAGCATACTATAAGCTGTGGCATGTTGTACCGCATGCCCACATTCGTGTGCTGCAACGGCGGCGGCGGCGGCATTCCGTTGGTTATAAACCGCTTCGCTTAAATTAACCGTTTTATCTGTTGGATTGTAATGGTCGGTCAATTGTCCCTCAACCGAAATTACCCTAACATCACGAATTCCGTGATCTGCAAGCATTTTCTCGGCGATTTCACGACCAGACATTCCGTTTTGCAGATGCAGTTTCGAATAAAATTCAAATTTACTCTTTAGCGTAGAACTCACTAACCAACTTGCCAGCATAATACCTCCAGCAAGAATTAAATAACTTAGTCCCATATTTTGTTTTTTTTATTTTCTGTTTCTAAATAAACATCAAATTACAAACCAAAATTAACAAAATGTCATCTTGTCACTTGTAAACTCTTGTTAAATTATTCCGGAACGAAAAAATCCCAAACCCCAATTGTAAAATTGGAATTTGGAATCTTTTAAAATTTAGAATTTGATTTTCTTTTATCCCACCAAATTGATGATTTTCCCTGGAACAATAATCACCTTGTTTGGTGTTTTACCGTCCAATTGTTTGATGGTTCTTTCGTCTTTCATTACGATTTCCTCGATTTGTTCTTTGGTTAAATCCAAAGGCAAATTGATTGTGAAACGCATTTTTCCGTTGAAAGATACCGGATATTCTTTATCACTTTCCACCAAATGTTTTTCATCTAAAGCTGGAAAAGCAACTGTAGCAATAGAACCTGAATTCCCTAACAATGACCACAATTCTTCGGCGATGTGTGGCGCGTAAGGCGAAATCACAATTGCCAATGGTTCCAGAATAGCACGAGAATGACAATTTTGAGTTGACAATTCATTCACACAAATCATAAACTGTGAAACTGAAGTATTGAAAGAGAAATTCTCGATATCTTCCGCCACTTTCTTGATGGTTTTGTGCAATGATTTTAAGTTGTCTTTCGTTGGTTCATCACTGGTAACTATTAAACCATTTTCGTCAAAATACAAACGACACAATTTTTTCAAGAAACCAAAGACCCCTGAAATTCCAGCTGTATTCCAAGGCTTGGCTTGTTCCAATGGTCCTAAGAACATTTCATATAAACGCAAAGTATCGGCTCCGTATTCGTTACAAATATCATCCGGAGTAACTACATTATATTTGGATTTCGACATTTTTTCAACCTCGCGACCTACTATGTATTTACCGTTGTCTTCGCAAATGAATTCAGCATCTTTATAATCTTCTCTAAACTGCTTGAACTTCTCAATATCCAATTCTTCCGAAGCATTTACAAATGAAACATCAGTATGGATAGGCTGAACATTTTGTCCGTTAATTTTATTTTTTGAAACAAACGTATTTGTACCTTCCAGTCTATATACAAACGCACTCATCCCCAAAATCATCCCCTGATTAATCAGTTTCTTGAATGGTTCTTCGGTTGGTGCAAAACCTTTGTCTTTAAGAAATTTATTCCAAAAACGGGAATACAATAAGTGGCCTGTAGCGTGTTCGCTTCCGCCAATGTATAAATCCACACTTTCCCAATATGCCAAAGCTTCCTTGCTGGCAAATTCGTTCTCGTTGTGCGCATCCATGTAACGCATCCAATACCAAGAACTTCCCGCCCAACCCGGCATAGTATTCAATTCTAATGGAAAAATAGTAGCATTATCAACCAAACTCGTTTCAACCACTTTATTATTCACACTATCCCAAGCCCAAACTGTTGCATTTCCTAATGGAGGCAATCCGTCTTCGGTTGGTAAATATTTCTCTACTTCTGGCAAGATGATCGGCAAATGTTGTGCATCGATCATTTGCGGTAAGCCATTCACATAATACACCGGGAAAGGCTCTCCCCAATATCTTTGGCGGGAGAAAACCGCATCACGCAAACGGTAATTGATTTTCCCTTTTCCTTGGCCTATTTCTTCAAGTGCTGAAATTATCTTTTTGGTTGCTTCTTTGTAATTCAATCCGTTTAGGAAATCCGAATTAGCAATCTCCAAGTTGTCTTTGGAACCGTAAGCTTCTTTGGAAATATCCACATTCGCAAAAATGTTTTTGATTTCGGGCATTCCTTTTTGCCCTTTAAAGAAATTCGCAAAAGCATAATCTCTTTCATCACCGCAAGGAACTGCCATCACAGCGCCTGTCCCGTAACCTGCCAAAACATAATCCCCAATCCAAACCGGAATCGGTTCTTTGGTAAACGGATGCTCAGCAAAAGCTCCTGTAAACACACCCGAAATAGTTTTTACATCCGCCATACGCTCTCTTTCGGAACGCTTGGCTGTTTTTTCGATATAGGCCTCTACTTCTGCTTTTTGTTCTGGAGTCGTGATTTGAGCAACCAATTCGTGTTCCGGCGCTAAAGTCATAAACGTAACTCCGAAAATCGTATCAGGGCGGGTTGTGAAAACCGAAATACTGCTTTCTGAATTCTGCAATCTGAAATCCACCATCGCCCCTACGGATTTTCCAATCCAGTTTCTTTGGCTTTCCTTGATGCTTTCGCTCCAGTCAATGTCGTTCAAACCTTGCAGCAAACGTTCCGCATAAGCCGAAATTCGCATACTCCATTGTGTCATTTTTTTACGAATCACAGGATATCCACCACGTTCCGAAACACCATTCACGATTTCGTCATTCGCCAAAACCGTTCCTAATCCCGGACACCAGTTCACTTCGGTCTCCGCCAAATACGTCAATCGGTATTGCAACAAAATTTTCTCCTGTTGCTCTTTTGCGAAAGCGTTCCATTCATCTGCCGAAAACAATTCAATATTATCGTCGCAAACCGCATTTACATTCGCATTTCCTTCAGCAGAGAAAATCGAAATCAAAGTCGAAATATCTTCTGCTTTGTCAGTGTTTTTATTGTACCAAGAATTAAACAATTGGATAAAAATCCATTGTGTATGCTTGTAATAATCGGGATTCGAAGTACGAACTTCACGACCCCAATCAAATGAAAATCCTATTTTATCCAATTGCTTTCTGTAACCGGCAATCACTTTCCCTTCTTTGTCAACGCCTCCGTCAATATTTACCCGAGTAGTGTCCTCAGGACGTTGCCCCGTCTGAATCGCATATTGCTCCGCCGGCAATCCAAAACTGTCGTACCCCATCGGGTGCAATACATTAAAACCTTGGTGCCTTTTGTATCGAGAGTACACATCCGAAGCGATGTAGCCAAGCGGATGCCCCACGTGCAGTCCCGCTCCAGACGGATACGGAAACATATCCAACACATAATGTTTTGGTTTGTCTGAATCGTTTTTGGCTGCAAAAGTTTTATTGTCAGCCCAGTATTTTTGCCATTTGGCTTCTATTTCGTTCGGATTGTATTTCATTCCCCTTTTATATTGTTTTTTTAATGGAGTCATGCTTTCGCACACTCAAGTCATTTCTTCAAGTTTCTAAGCTACTGAGTCGCTAAGTTTCTAAGATTTTATTCTCTTAATTTTCAGTTGGCAAATTTACGTTTATTGTGCTATGTGCCAAAGTTATTTCTTAAACAAAAAAATAAATCACTAAATATAAGTGAAAATACTTATTTTTGATTGTATGTTTCTTATTTGAGATTAGTTATAATTCAACGAATATAAGACCTCATAGAGGTTAACTGTTTGTTGAAAAATAAGTAATTTTGATTTTAGCTCCATAGGAGCGACCTGAAAAAAAAATTTATGACAAATACCTATTCACAAATTTATATTCAATTTGAAATCGATTAGGATAAAACAATTGTCATCGCTACGGATTCAATGACAAACTGGTCACTCCTTCGGAGTTTTTCTCAAAATACCTATTAAATACTACAATCAGTATGCCTCTACAAGGCAATAATGATGAACTAAATAAAGTTTACATACTTGTAATTTTAAAATTAAATTTGGATTATAACCTAAAAACAACATTTAATCAACTATTAAAATAGATAAAAAAACCTCGTAGAGGTTTACTGTTTGTAGAAAAATAAACGGTTTTAATTTTAGCTCCATAGGAGCGACCTGAAAAAAAGAATCTATGGCAAATACCTATTCACAAATTTATATCCAAATTGTTTTTGCTGTAAAAGGACGTGAAAACCTTATTAAAAAAGAAAACCGCGAAGAATTGCATAAATTCATTACAGGTATTGTTTCCAATCGAGAACAAAAGTTATTAGCTATTTTTGCAATGCCAGACCATGTTCATATTTTGATTGGAATAAAACCAAGTATCACAATCTCAGATTTAGTAAGGGATATAAAAGCGGGTTCGTCAAAATTCATTAATGACAGTAAATGGATTAACGAAAAATTCAATTGGCAGGAAGGATATGGAGCATTTTCATATTCAAAAAGTCAACTCGATAATGTGATAAAATACATTCTAAATCAAGAAGACCATCATAAAAAACAAACATTTAAAGAAGAATATATTTCGTTTTTAGAAAAATTTGAAATTGAATATGATGAAAAATATTTATTTCAATGGATTCAATGATCAACAGGTCGCTCCTACGGAGCTTTTCAACAAATACCAAATCATTGCTACAGACAGTAAGCCTCTACGAGGCAATTAAATAGAATTCCATTGTGAAAGTTAGCCCACAAATTTTGGTATATTAACCAGAATACAATGAAAATTAAATCTAAACGTATGATTATTAAAAAATCAATGTTCTCAATGCTAATGCCGTTTATACTGTTGGCATTTGGAACAGCCGAAGCCCAGCAAAAAATCACCATTGTTGCCGCCGCCAATCTAAAAGTGGCTTTAGATTCCATAACAACCGTTTTCAAAATCCAAAACCCAAAGATTGACGCACAAGTGACTTATGGTGCTTCGGGAAAATTATTTGAGCAAATTTCCAATGGTGCTCCTTTCGATTTATTCTTTTCCGCCGATATGGATTATCCCAACGAACTCAAGAAAAAAAATCTAACGGCATCAGAAGTTAAAATGTACGCGAAAGGAAAACTGGCCCTTTGGAGCAAAAAAACAGATCCAAACATCAAAAAGATGAACAGCCTTTTGAATGCCAACATCGTTAAAATAGCCATTGCCAATCCAGCAACAGCACCTTATGGCGAAAAAGCCGTAGAAAGTTTGAAATTCTACAAAGTATATGATAAGGTAAAAAGCAAATTGGTTTTTGGCGAAAACATCACGCAAGCCGCACAATTTGCCACAACTGGAGCCGCTGATATCGGAATCATTGCATTATCACTCGTTCTCACCCCAAATATGCAGAAAGAGAAAGGTAAATATTACATCATCCCCGAAAAAAGTCACGCCCCTTTGGAACAAGGTTGTGTAATTCTGAAACACGGACAAGGAAATGCAACCGCTGCTAAATTTTATAATTTTATTTCCTCAAAAAAAGCGGCAGCTATTTTAAAATTTTACGGTTATTCAACTAAATAAATACCGTTGACTTAAAATCTTCTTTTTTGCTTTAGCCGATTGAAATTCTGCAAGCTAACAGCACTTATTTACAGGCAAACACCTGACTAGAAAAATAACCACAGATTCGCAGATTACTTCCTGAAAACTTAATTTAATAATTTTAGGGAAATTAATTCGCGCTAATTCCGCTGAAAGCGGTTAATTTACAGATGAAATTTTTATTAAAATCTGCAAATCTGCGGTAAAGCCTCTGTCATTATTTATTCGCTCCAAAGTAATTTGTGAAAATTTGTGTAATTTGTGGCTAAAATATTTTCACAAGCTGAACGCTAAATAGATGCATACCCAACAATAATGAACACACTAAACGGAAATATTACAGCAATTCAATCGCACGAGGGAATTTCATTAGTGAAAGTAGAATCTAATGATACTATTTTCACTTCAATTGTTCTCGACACACCGGAAACGGCCACATATCTCGAAACAGACCATTCCGTAAAAATCATTTTTAAGGAAACCGAAGTTATTATTTCCAAAGATTCCGAACCAAACATCAGTATTCAAAACCGATTGCAATGCACCATTGAATCGATAAAAAAAGGCGTTCTCCTAAGTCAAATCAACCTTAACTTTGGCGGAACAATCGTAGAATCCATAATAACGACCAATGCCTGCGAACAATTGCAATTAGAAAAAAACGATGCAGTATTGGCTTTAATAAAAACGAACGAAATAAGCTTATCTCCCAATGATTGATTTTGACCCATTATGGCTCACGGCAAAATTGGCGTTTATCACAACGCTTATTCTCCTGCTTTTGGCAATTCCACTTTGCTATTGGCTAGCATATAGCCGTTTCCGATTCAAAGCTGTAATCGAAGCCATTATCAGTTTACCATTGGTGCTGCCTCCGTCAGTTTTGGGGTTCTATCTCTTGATTGCTTTTAGTCCTGAAAATGCTTTTGGCAAATTCCTGTCCGATTATTTTGATTTGCAGTTGGTTTTCACTTTTCAAGGTTTAATTCTGGCTTCCGTTTTATACAGCCTACCTTTTATGGTGAACCCAATTCTGTCGGGCTTAAAAAATCTGCCAGCTTCTTTGCAGGAGGCTTCTTTCACTTTGGGGAAATCAAGATTCTCAACCATCCTAAAAATCATCCTTCCAAATATTCGACCTTCATTGCTCACTGGAATCATAATGACCTTTGCGCATACAGTGGGCGAATTTGGCGTTGTCTTAATGGTTGGGGGAAGCATCCCTAAAGAAACCAAAGTAGTTTCCATTGCAATTTACGAAGAAGTTGAATCGATGAATTACGATAATGCCAATGTTTACGCGGGAATACTGTTTGTGTTTTCTTTTTCAATTTTGCTGGCCGTTCATTTAATCAATAACAAAAGAAAAGCAACTCTCTATTAATGATACAGTTTAATGCCTATAAAATGCTGCAAACAGCAGATGGAGAATTGCCCCTGGATGTTTCTTTTACGATCGAGGAAGGACAGTTTCTTGCTATTTATGGAAATTCTGGAGCCGGAAAAACAACGCTGCTCAGAATATTGGCAGGACTTACCCAAGCCGACAAAACACAGATTAAAGCTGCCAATGAAATTTGGGATGACTCTCAAAACAAAATGCATCTGTCTGTCCAAAAACGTTCTATTGGTTTTGTTTTTCAGGACTATGCATTGTTCCCAAATTTAACCGTAAAAGAGAATCTAGAATTTGCTCTGCAAAAAAATGACAATACCCAAATCGTTTCCGAATTGATCGAACTGATGGAATTACAGTCTTTGCAAAACAGCAAACCTCAAAATTTATCGGGCGGGCAAAAACAACGCGTAGCTTTGGCAAGGGCGATTGTCCGCAAACCGAAAATCCTCTTATTGGACGAACCGCTCTCGGCACTTGATGATGAAATGCGGTTTAAACTTCAGGATTATATCTTGAAAATCCATCAAAAATATCAACTGACCACTTTAATGATTACCCATTCTATTCCTGAAATATTCAAGCTTTCGGACAAAGTCATTATTCTGGATAAAGGAAAAATCATCAAAGAAGGAACACCAGTAAATGTGTTTTCGGAAGAAAAAATAAGCAGTAAATTCAAGCTGACGGGAGAAATAATCAGCATCATCAAAAGCGATATTATTTATGTCGTCCAAGTACTTTCTGGTAATAACATCGTAAAAGTGGTAGCCACCAAGGACGAAATAAAGGATTTCAAAATTGGACAAAAAGTATTGGTTGCCTCAAAAGCCTTTAATCCAATCATTCAGGTTATATCATGAATTGGCGGTAAAAACCAATCAACCTTCAGCTATTCAACCTCTAATGCGAGTTATTTACACAAAAGTTAAAACTTTGGGAGTTATTAACTTCAAATTAAAGAATATGTTTATTATTTTTACCGCATAATTTAGATATACTATGAGTTCATCCTTTGAAAAGTTTCAAAAGCGCAGGTTAATTTCCTCTTATTTTTCAGTAGTGCTAAGTGTATTCTTAGTATTATTTCTACTAGGCATATTGGGATTTTTTATTATCAATTCCAAAAAACTGGCCGATGACTTCAGAGAAAAAATAGCAATGACTGTTTTTTTTAAAAATGAAGCCAATGACTCTATTCTTAAGGCCTTTGGACAGGAACTGAAAACCACCAAGTTTTCTAAAACTTTCGTCTACGTTTCCAAAGAACAGGCAGCAAAAGAACACACTGACATTATTGGTGAAGATTTCGTGACCTTTTTGGGCGAAAATCCTTTGCAAAATTCATACGACATTCATTTAAAAGCGGATTACGTTGAAAGAGACAGTATAGCAAAAATCGAATCCCATTTACGCAAAAACGCAATGGTTTCAGATATTGTTTATGACAAACAATTGGTCAACTTAGTAAACGACAACATCAAAAAAGTCAGTATGTGGATTTTAATTGTTAGTGCTTTCTTGACTTTTATTGCAGTACTTTTAATCAACAGCTCATTGCGTCTGTCGATATATTCCAACCGATTTATCATCAAAACCATGCAAATGGTAGGTGCAACCAAAGCCTTTATCAGAAAGCCTTTTGTAATGCGCAGCATAAAATTGGGAATGATTGGCGCAGGACTTGCTATTCTTGCCTTAATAGGTGTTTTGATTTATCTTGAAAACAGCTTTCCAGACCTTGGCATCCTAGATGACAAGTTATTGATAGGACTTGTATTGGTTGCCGTATTTGGACTTGGCGTTTTAATCACGTGGTTAAGTACTTATTTTGCAACGCAACGTTTCTTGAATTTAAGAACAGACGATCTTTATTAATTTTAGATTGCAGATTTTAGACTGCAGATTTCAGTAATAAAACATAAATTTAAAACAGCGGATGAGATTGCTTCGTCCCTCGCAATGACAAAATGAAAAACGAAGAACACAAACACGAATTCCTTTTTGAAAAAATAAACTATAAATTTCTATTGATTGGAATTGGAGTAATTGCATTGGGATTTATACTAATGTCTGGTGGAGGAAGCGATGATCCTAATGTTTTTAACGACTCTGTATTTGATTTCCGTAGAATTCGTTTGGCTCCAACCACCGTTTTAATTGGATTTGGAATTACCATTTATGCCATTCTTAAAAACCCTAAAAAATAGTAAGCAGTCGTCAGTATTCAGTGTTCAGTTAGTAACAGTCTGGAAACTGAAATGCTTCGCCAGTTCGCTATCGCCCGAGTCTGAAAACTGAAAACTTTCACAAAATGAATACATTACAAGCTATCATCCTTGCCATTATCGAAGGAATTACTGAATTTTTACCTATTTCTTCTACAGGGCATATGATTATTGCCTCTTCTTTTTTTGGAATTGCACACGATGATTTTACCAAACTTTTTACTATTGTGATTCAATTGGGAGCAATCCTTTCAGTGGTAGTTTTGTATTTCAAACGCTTTTTTCAATCCTTTGATTTTTATTTCAAATTATTGGTTGCTTTTATTCCCGCAGTTGTTTTCGGATTACTTTTCAGTAAAAAAATTGATGCTTTGCTCGAAAATCCAGTGACTGTCGCCGTTTCATTATTGATAGGTGGAATCATTTTATTAAAAGTAGATGAATGGTTCAACAGTGCCACAGCTTCCGAAACGACTCAAGAAATCACTTATCTTCAAGCTTTAAAAATAGGTTTGTTCCAATGCCTTGCAATGATTCCTGGAGTTTCCAGAAGTGGCGCGACAATTGTTGGCGGAATGTCTCAGAAACTATCTCGCACATCTGCCGCAGAATTCTCTTTTTTCCTTGCGGTTCCAACAATGCTGGGTGCTACTGTAAAAAAATGTTACGATTATTACAAAGATGGTTTTGTTTTGAACGACGACCAAATCAATTTCTTAATTATAGGAAATGTGGTTGCTTTTATTGTTGCCCTTTTGGCGATTAAAAGCTTCATCGGATTTTTGACAAAAAATGGATTTAAAGTTTTTGGTTATTACCGAATTATTGCAGGAATCATATTATTGGCAATACACTTTTTCATTCATCCTTTGACCGTACTTTAATGACAACTGAAGATTTTTTAAACGGCCAAGTTCTCTTAATTGACAAACCTTTGCATTTTACTTCCTTTCAGGCGGTAAACAAACTTAAATATGCCTTAATCAATAAAGCTGGATTGCCAAAAAAATTCAAGATTGGACACGCAGGAACTTTGGATCCTTTGGCTTCTGGATTATTATTGGTTTGTACTGGAAAATTTACCAAAAAAATTGCCGAATTACAGGGACAACCCAAAGAATATACTGGAACGTTCTATATTGGAGCCACTACACCATCCTATGATTTGGAAACCGAAATTGACAAAACTTTCCCGACAAATCATATCAACGAATCTCTAATTCACGAAACCGTAAAACAGTTTTTGGGTGAAATTGATCAAAAACCGCCTATTTTTTCGGCCATAAAAAAAGACGGTGTACGTTTATACGAACATGCCCGAGCTGGGGAAACGGTAGAAATTGCTTCGAGAAAAACTACTATACATGAATTTGAAATCACAAGAATTGCACTTCCTGAAGTCGATTTTAGGGTAGTTTGCAGCAAAGGAACTTACATTCGCTCCTTGGCGTATGATTTTGGACGCGCCATGAATTCAGGATCGCATTTAACGGTTTTGCGACGCACGAAAATTGGCGATTACAATGTAAATGATGCTATAGATGTAAATGATTTTGAGGCTACTTTAAGTCCTAAAAAAGAGTAATTTTTAAAAATTAAAATTACTTAATTCTTTTTATACGCCAACGCATTCCTCTATAGAATACATCATCTCAACTACTTCGTTTTGAACAGAGAATCCTTTGTCGTGTAAATACCACAGTTGCAATTGTCTTTTTGCCTCTTCATCTACAATGCCAAACTCTTCTTTGTAGTTTTTAATTAAATCCGAAGCACCTTTTGGTCTTGGTCCCCAATGGTTGCAAACCTTACCTAATTCTTTATCAATTATAAGGAGTTTTGGAATGGCTCTGGCTCCATTAGTCAAAAATTGATTCATTAAATCATCATTCAAATCACGTAAAACAATTTTCAAATCTATCTTATCCGATTCTAAAGCCATTTTATTCAATATTGGCAAAATCTGGGCTGCATCCCCGCACCAGCCTTCGGCGATGACCATCCAAATATATTCTTTTTCAAGTGCTTTTAATTTGGAACTGACGTCCTCCGGAACGCTTATTGTTTTATCCAAACGTTTCAAACGGATTTCGTTTAAGACACTATATTGCAGTAAATCTTCCGATTGTTCGATTCCGGTTGACTTTCCTTCGGATAGCAAATCGGATACGATTTTTTTGTATTCTTGATAAGTATAACTATTAAACAAAGCCTTCGCTACTGAACTTTTCATAACTAAATCTTTTTCCCTTTGTTTCATAAAACGGCACATCTTCATTGGTGTATACTTCCAATGACGACATGCTCATTTCATTATACAAATTTATTTGAAGCAAAATTAACAATACCCGTTGTTTAAAAACGTGATAAAAATCACTTTGTAACAAACAAAATGCATATTTTTATAAAATGGACAGCAAATCAAAATCAATCGGTTTAATACTATCCGGCGGTGGATCAAAAGGCATCGCGCATGCTGGCGTTTTAAAATTTTTGGAAGAAAAAAATATCGTTCCTACCCAAATTGCAGGTTCAAGTGCTGGTTCAATTGTCGCTGCTTTATACGGAAGTGGTAAATCGCCCGATGCTATTTTGGAATTCTTTAAATCCATATATTTTTTTCATTGGAAACATTTTACATTCTCCAAAGCTGGACTAATTGATTCGGAGTCATTCAAAGAATATTTCTATGAAATATTTAAAGACACTACTTTGTCTGAACTTAAAATTCCTGTTCACATTACCGCAACCGATATGATTAAAGGAAAATCAAAAATATTTGGCCCCGAAACCAAAACAATAGATGCAATCTTAGCCTCATCATCATTTCCGGGAGTAATGTCTCCTTATGAATTTAACGGAAAACTTTATAGTGACGGAGGTATTCTCAATCATTTTCCAACCGATATTTTAAAAGAGAAATGCGACACTTTAATTGGCGTTTATGTTAGTCCAATCCAAAAAATAGAAGCCAAAGATTTAACTTCCATCAAATCGGTAACCGCTAGAGCTTTTGATCTATTCTCGGCCAATTCCAGCATACATAAATTTGATCATTGCGACTGGTTGATAGAACCCGAAGCTTTATCACTCTATAGTACATTCGAAACCAGCAAATCCAAAATGGAAGCAATTTTCGATATTGGATACGAATCGGCAAAAAAAACTTATAAAAAACTTAACTCATCGCTAGACGCAAAATTAATAAGTTGCTAAGATTTAAACAGCCTATTTGAAAAACGAAAAATAATATTCTGACTTCTAAAAAAAGCTTTAAACATTATAAAAACATAGACTCTCAGCGCATTAGTATCAAAATAAGAGTACGAAATAGTCACCAATAAACTTAATTTAAATATTTAAGGAGCACTATTTTCAAAAAAAACAGAATATGTCTATATTTGCACAAATTTGACAGCATTGAACCCAATCAGTGATGCAATTTACTTTCGATAACGAAGGGAGACCTTAAAAAACAAAAACTGACTGATGAAATACAAAAGAATCCTTCTGAAATTGAGTGGTGAAGCTTTAATGGGTGATTTACAATACGGAATTGACCCAAAACGATTGGCCGAATATGCCGACGAAATCAAGCAAATTCACGAAAAAGGAGTTGAAATCGCTATAGTAATTGGTGGAGGAAACATTTTTAGAGGTGTTGCAGGAGCCAGTTCTGGGATGGACAGAGTACAGGGAGATTATATGGGAATGTTGGCCACAGTTATCAACGGAATGGCATTGCAAGGTGCCCTTGAAGATAAAGGCATGAAAACCCGTTTGCAAACTGCCTTAAAAATGGAATCAATCGCAGAGCCTTATATCAAAAGAAGAGCTGATCGTCACTTGGAAAAAGGAAGAATCGTTATTTTTGGAGCAGGAACCGGAAATCCATATTTCACAACAGATACAGCTGCCGTTTTACGTGGTATCGAAATAAATGCTGATGTGATTCTAAAAGGAACTCGTGTAGATGGTGTTTATGACTGTGATCCAGAGAAAAATGAGTCTGCAATAAAATTTGATTTCATCTCTTTTGAAGATGTATTGAAAAAAGGATTAAATGTAATGGATACCACTGCATTTACTTTAAGCCAAGAAAACAAATTACCGATAGTAGTATTCGACATGAACAAAATAGGGAATCTATTGAAAATTTGTGAAGGGAAAAATATAGGAACCGTAGTAAACATATAAAAAGCAGTAGGCAGTTTTCAGATGACAGTACAAGAATCTGAAAACTGAAGTCTAAACTCTGAAATCTTAAAAAAAATGACAGAAGAAATTGAATTTATATTAGATAGTACAGAAGAATCTATGACGGGTTCTATCGAGCATTTAGAAAAAGCCTTTTTAAATATTCGTGCCGGAAAAGCATCTCCTGCTATGTTGGGAAGTGTTTTTGTTGATTATTATGGATCGGCATCTCCACTATCTCAAGTATCAAAAATCAGTGTGCCTGATGCAAGAACCATCACGCTTCAACCTTTTGAAAAAAACATGTTGCATCCTATTGAAAAAGCAATTATGGTTGCCAATCTTGGATTCAACCCAATGAATAACGGAGACATGATTATCATTAGTGTCCCACCTCTTACCGAAGACCGCAGACGTGAACTAGCCAAACAAGCCAAGTCTGAAGCTGAAGATGCCAAAATTGGTGTTAGAAATGCCCGAAAAGACGCTAATTCGGATATCAAAAAATTAGAAAAAGAAGGAACTTCGGAAGACATTTGCAAAAGCGCAGAAGAAGAAGTTCAAAACTTAACTAATTCATTTATCAAAAAAATTGATGAACTTCTGGCAGTAAAAGAAGCCGAAATCATGAAAGTTTAATCTTTGGATTCTACAATTAATAAATCTGTCTCGTTTTTAGGAACAAGACAGATTTTTTTATAGTTATTTTTGCCATTACAAAATGTAATTGAACACATTTTGCAACAAATCGTTTTATGAAGTACTTTTTTTTACTGTTCTTCTTTTTTACGCTTTCGCTTCAAGCGCAATTTCAAGTAAATGGAATTGTCAAAGACGCTTCAACCCAAAAAATACTTCCATTTGCCTCTATCATTACAAATGACGGCTCCAACACCATTTCGGATGTTGATGGAAAATTCAGTATTTCATCCAAAAACAAAATAACATCCATAACCGTTTCTTATATTGGTTATTTAAAAAATACGATTAGTATAGAAAACAATAAGCTATTTTATAAAATAGATCTTGTTGAAAAAGCAAACCAGCTCAAAGAAGTTTTAGTTTCTAATGAAAATCCAGCATTGGCCATTATAAAAAAGACCATTCAGAACAAAGCAGAAAACAATCCGCAGAAAAAACTCAAAAGCTTTGAATTCAAATCCTACAATAAACTCATCGTTACTGCCAATCCAGACTCCATTAATGGAACTATAGACTCTGTGTTTGTAACCAATTCGTATGAAACTTATCTAAAAAAACTGGATTCAACTGATTACAAATTCAAACAACTCATCAAGAAACAGCATTTGTTTCAAACTGAGAAAGTATCAAAATATCAATTCGACGGCAAAAGATTGAAAGAAACCATTTTAGGAACGAGAATGGCAGGATTCAAACAACCTGTTTACGAAATACTCACTTTCAACCTTCAATCATACTCCATATACGATTCTAAATATGAGCTTTTCGAAACCAAATACAAAAGTCCAATTGCAAATGATGCCTTGGATGATTATAACTACAAACTACTAGACACTGTAGTCATAAATGGTCGAAACACTTATATGGTTTACTTTAAAAACAAAAAAGAGAAAAGAGCCGCTGGTCTTGAAGGGATTTTGTACATCGATCAAGTTAATTTTGCTGTTGCAAAAGCAATTATGCGTATCAAAGGGATACTAGATATCAGTGGAATTCATGAATTTCAATTCATTCCAGAAAAATATTTGTGGTTTCCTACCGCAACCAAGTTTAAAATTGTAAAAGGAACCAATGATGATGATATAAAAATATTGGGAGGAACAATTCAATTTGATGGCGACATAAAAGAAGACTTAACTCCCAGGAAAAGAGTCGAATCTGATTATATCTATCTGCTTTCCCAAACAACAAATTTTGACATTCAATACTCCACTCCCGTAGCAATCAAAAAGCCAATAGTTCAGGTAGAGATTAAAGAGAATGCCATAAATAAACCCGAAAGCTTTTGGGTCGAATACCGAAAAGACAGTTTGGACAGCCGAAGTGAGAAAACCTATCTATCATTAGACAGTATTTCGATAAAAAAAAGAATAGAGAGCAGGCTCAATTTTGGCCGTAAAATCTTAACTGGATACCTCCCTTTTAAGATTTGGGATTTTAATTTACGTAAAATATTAAGTTATAATAATTATGAAGGATTACGATTAGGAATTGGCGGTATAACCAATGATTTTTTTTCCAAAAAATACCGTCTCGAAGGTTACACGGCTTATGGTTTAAGAGATTATGATTTCAAGTATAATTTAGGAATTGGAGCCAGAATAGATAAATTCTCCAATACTTGGATTGGAATAAGCTATACCGATGACCTTAGAGACATTGCAAGTACCGACTATGTTGTCGAAAAAAAAGCTTTCAAAATCTATGATCCACGTTCGATCAATTTCAACACTTTTTATAGATATGAGCATTGGAGAATTGCATTAGAATCCAAAATCATTCCAAAAGTGGAAAGTGTTTTCGCACTTGCCAATACTTTTGTAACCCCACAATTCGAATATACTTACAACCTGAATGGCAAGTCCTACAAGACTTACACGATGACAACCGCAACAATATCTTTGAAATGGAGTCCATACAGTGATTATATGCAAACCCCAACAGGAAGAATTGAAACCGAAAAAAGGTTTCCAAAGTTTACTTTTCAGGTGACTCAATCACTTCCCGATGTTTTGAACAATGATTTTACTTATACCAAAATTGACTTTAAAGCCGATTACCAAATCAAGTATTTAAATGGTCAGCGAACTTTTTTGTTATTTGAAGCCGGACGAGCCTTTGGTGATTTACCACTCCCTCAATTATACAGCAACTCACCAAATAATTTAAACAAAGAAACGATTTTTAAGAGAATTACCTTTGCGGGTAGAAACAGTTTTGAAACCATGTATTTCAATGAGTTTTTCTCTAGTGAATACATGTCTTTTCAGTTCAAACATGGTTTTAACAGAATTTATATTTTTAATAAACTAAAGCCTTCGCTTGATTTTGTAACTCGAATGGCTTGGGGAAATATGAAAAATCCAGAAAATCATATTGGACTTGACTTTAAAACCTTGAACAAAGGATTCTTTGAATCCGGCATTGAACTCAATAAAATCTTTAACGGATTGGGACTTGGTGGTTATTACCGTTATGGACCGAATCATTTAAGCAATTTCAAAGACAATATTGCTGTGAAACTGACTTTTATTCTTGATTTGGGAATTTAACCCAAAATCCTCTTCTTAAATTTACCCTAAGCAAAATCGAAACCCAATATCCAAAATTATTATTTTTTGGATCGACCTGTCCTACCCATTTTTTGCAAACAATCCATTCAAAATAAGGAACTTACAAATACATTATGAAATTTTCAGCAATGGATAAATACATAGGAAAAAGACTTCTTTATTGTTAAAAAACACTTGTTTTTAAGTCCAAAAAGAACAAAATTACACATTATAAAAAATTTGGAGCTAGATTTGTTTCGATAAAAAGCAAATTAACCCGATAAAATGCACTTATGATATAAAAAAGTAATCATATACTTAATATATTTGTACATTATTACTTTGAATAAAATAGAGAATAAAAGAACTTACAAATGGCTGAAAATATAAATATCGGACAATACAACATTCCTACGTTTCTAAATTCGACGACCAAAATTGTTGCCAGTACCGCTATACTATATTTTCTAATTTCCAAATTATCCCTATTTATATTCGTTACCGAAATTAATATACTTCCATTTTTTCCAGCGATTGGTTTTGCAATAGCTACAACTCTACTTTTAGGAAGAAAAGTAATTTTAGGTGTAGCGATAGGCTGTTTACTATTTTCCATAAGTTTATATCTAAGTGATTTTCAAAATGCGACAACATTTAAAGAACTTATTAAACCTTTGGCTTTATGCATTGTTAGGCCAATCATAGCCTCTATAAATGCATTTCTCGTCTCTTATTTGACCAAATTGTGGTGCAAAAATAAATATCCTTTCGACAATGAAAAAAATGTCATTTTTTTTGCTTTGGCCAGTTTACTGGGAACTTTTGTAAGTGTTAGCACTGGTTTTATTACTCTAACAATCATTCCCTATTTCTCGCTGGATAACTTCATTTTAATCTGGAGTAACAAGCTCAGGGGAAATGTTTTGGGTGCAATTATATTTACCCCATTTGTACTTTCTTGGTTACTTCGCACGAAAGAATTCACTGGATGGTCAGCAGTTAAAAAAATGGAAGCCTTTATGCTAATTATTTTTACTCTTTTTACAACTATATATATATTTGAAACACATGCAAACAACGAATCCATTCTTTTCTTTTTTCTGATATGGGCAGCGTGTCGTTTTGGGATGAAAATTATCACTCTAGTCTCCTTAGTCATTACTATTATATCAATATATTGCACCAGCCATCAGATGGGTGGTTTTACTTTTATTGGTTGGAATAAAGATTTTTTCATGTTACAATTGTTCCTATTTGTAAATATGGTCTCAGTCCTATTTCTAAAGGCAATTTTAGAACAAAAGGAAAACGAAGAGAACAAATTAAAAATTACCGAACAAGACTTAGACCTGGAGAAAAACATACTCAAAGCAACCGTCGAAAGCCCAAAAGAAGTCAGTATTTTTTCTCTGAATACCAACTTAAACTATCTAAGCTTCAATTCGGCTCATTCAAAATATATGAAAAATGAATATGGAGTCGAAATAAAAATCGGGGACAATCATATTGATTTAATTCCAAGAAGAAGCCGAAAAGAAGAAATCATTTCCATATTTAATAATGTTTTAAAGGGCAACACCTATTCTGCGGAAGAAAAAGATTCCACAGGGGCATATTGGAATGTTGCTAAATCACCCATCAAAAATGAGGAAGGTAAAATCATTGGAGCAACCACAATTGTCACCAATGTCACCGAATTAAAATTAAAAGAAATGCAGTTAGAAAAAAACAACATTTCACTTAATCAACGTATTAAAGAGCTCCGTTGTCTATATGACATTTCGGAAATCATTAGCAACAAAGCGCTTTCAAAACCCGAAAAAATGGAGGCCTCCGTTCAAATTATTCCAAAAGCACTGCAATTTCCCGAAATTGCCAATTGTCGAATCCAAATGTGTGAGGAAGAATTCTTTTCTGCCAATTATCAACAAAACGATTGGACTCTCAAACAAAATATTTTTGTAAATGGAGAAGAATACGGCTTTATTGAAATTGGTTATTACAATGCAAAAGAATTAAAAAAAGAAACAATTTTTTTAGAAGAAGAAATCAAATTATTGGAAGCATTGTCAGATATTCTTTCCAGATCTATGGAAAGAAAATTGGCTAAAGAAAAACTCCTTAAAAGTGAAGAAACCTATCGTATTTTATTTGAAAATGTTCAGGACGTCTTTTTTAAAACATCGATAAGAACAGGAGAGATATTGGATGTCAGTCCGTCTTGCAGCACTTTTAATGGAATAACAAGAGAAGAACTAATTGGTCAAAGTATGTCAATTATTTATTCCGACAAGAATCAAATGCAATTGATGTTACAAAAAATAATAACGGAACAAAAAGTTATTGACCACAATAATGAAATTACTATAAATGGTAAGCTTTTTTATGTATCAATCAATGCCAAAATCATTTTTGATTCAAATGGAGAACCCGAATTTGCAATCGGCTCTTTTAGAAACATTACCGAACGAAGATTAGTGGAGGAAAAACTAAAGATAAGCGAGGCAAAATTCCGTTCTATTTTTGAAAATTTTGAAGATGTCTATTTCAGAACAACAATGGACGGGACGGTCCTTGATGTCAGTCCCTCATTCGAAAAAAATTTCCATAAGCCTTGCTCGTTTGCATTAGACAATTCTGTCTTTGATTTATATTACGATAACCAAGATAGAGAATCCTTATTGCAAAAACTAAAAAAAGATGGTCAAGTTAGGGATTGCGATATCCGATTTAGAGATGGGAATGAAAACATTGTGTTTTTCTCAGTAAATGCACGTTTAATATATGATGAGAATGGAGAGCCAATCTACATAGAAAAATCCATGAGAAACGTTAACGACCGTATAGCCTTTCAAAAGGAGTTGCTGACAAAAAACCGACAACTAGAATTTCAAAATACAGAATTAGAACAGTTTGCCTACATAGCATCCCATGATTTACAGGAACCGTTAATTACAGTAATCCATTGTATACAGATGCTTCAAGAGGAATTAAATGAAAATTTGGACGAAGATCAAAAACAATATTTACAATTCATTAACAGCTCCACAGCAAGAATGCAGTTATTGGTAAAAGGACTATTGGATTACTCCCGAATCGGCAAAGAAAGAAAAAATAACTGCATAGATTGTAATGAAATTGTTGCCAATGTTCTTACGGATATGGATGTTATCCTAAAAAAAAGCAATGCCTTTATTGAATGTGAGAACCTACCTGTTATCGAAGGTTACACTACCGAAATAAGACAACTATTCCAAAATATAATCAGTAATGCCAATAAATATCAAAAAAAAGACCGACAGCCAAAAATAAAAATAGCTGCAGTAAAAGAGGAAAACAACTGGCTTTTTTCAATTCAAGACAATGGAATCGGGATTGAAGAGCAAGATAAAGATAAAATATTCGTGATTTTCAAAAGACTGCACAATCACAATGAATACCAAGGGATCGGTATCGGATTATCGCTTTGCAAAAAAATCGTAGAACACCATAATGGAAAGATTTGGGTCGAATCCAATTACAACAAGGGAAGTACATTCAAATGGACCTTACCTGTAGAACTAAATTAACAATACAAAATATTAAAACTCATACAATGCCACAAATGAACAAAAAACTAAATTGCGTATTATTAGTTGACGATGATTTTGCCACTAATTTCATTAACAAAAAAATCATACAAAAAACTGATTTAACAGAACATATCCACGTAGCTTTAAATGGCAAAGAAGCCATTGATTACCTGTGCCAACAAGGAAAATTCGAATCGACAGTTGATAATGAATATCCGAGACCTCAACTAATTTTATTGGACATCAATATGCCTGTCATGGATGGGTGGGAATTTATAGAAGCCTATAAAAATTTGAATCTGGAAAACAAAGAGAATATCATTGTTGTAATGCTCAGCAGTTCTTTCAACCCGGCCGACCGAGCCAAAGCAGAATCCATTCAAGAAATCTCAGCTTTTAAACAAAAACCTATGAACAAGGAAGCTTTGCTTGAAATTTTTGACAAGGCATTTCCAGGATTAATTGGTGAAAATATCCTCTAAAAAAATATCCACTTGATTCATTATATTATTAACCGCAAAACTCAGGGAGCTTTGCGGTTACTTTTAAGGTTTAATAATTAGCACCGATGGCGTATTATTAAGCCAGGTACTGTGAGAGTCAATTAGTTTTTTCCAGCTTTCTAGGCTAATAATCATTAAATCCTGTTGTTCCAAAAATTCTTTCTTAATTGTTCTTTCCTGCATCATCATAATATGATTGGGAGCAATTTGTTCAATCGAGCGAACATTTTCCTGAATTTCTCTACTGTTTCTTACTTGCCCATCTGTATCCAAAACAGTAATTTGAGAACCATTATTGTGTATCAGCTTTTGTGCAAACTCCATCAAAAATCCATCTTCTTTGCTGAAAATTGGCATAAACACACGATTTATTTCTTCCAACTCTTTATCGACAAGAATTCCAACTGGCATTTTGCTATTAGCGATAATTTGCCTTGTACTTTCATCGAAAGGAGAGTTTTCGAATAGGCCCTCTTTCCCCGTAATTTTATCGATCAAACGATCTGGATTAATAATTCGAGTTGTAAAGCCGAGCACTTTCCCCAACAACGTTCCTTCAAAAATAGATTGTCCCAAACCAACCAACAATAAATCATAATCCCCTTGATTAGCCGTCTCGGCAATTTCAAAATCTATATCATTGCTGACTTTAAAAAGAGTTACTATCTTTTGATTAAGCTTTTCTGATTCGGAAAGAACAGGCAAAAAAGTTTCCTTTTCATAATCTTTAACGTCAAAAGAATGCAACTCTGAACTTAATGACAAATGCATTGCCGTTAAAATTGTATTCCCGCCTTGTTTCTTAACCAAACTGTTGGCTACTTTTAGCAACGTTTTTCCTTTGTCTGGTGAAGCAAAAGAAATAAGAATTTTGTATTTGCTTTTGTTACTTATTTCTTCTGGGATAATAGTAGGTTTGTCTCTAAAAACATAATTTATTAAATCCAAAGCGGGACCAGTCATAAACGTAGTTACCAAAGCCATGATGACCATCATTGTAAAAATTTCGGTTGACAAAACGCCTAAATCATACCCAATATTCAGCACAACCAATTCCATCAAACCTCTCGTATTCATCAAGGTCCCAATAGACAAACTATCTTTCCAAGTATGACCGACAAATTTTGCTGCAAGCGCACTGCCAAAAAACTTACCTGCTACAGCAACCAAAATAATGATCCCTGTAATTTTCCACAAATGCGGGTCATCAATCAATCCGATTTGAGTTCTTAATCCCGTAAATACAAAAAACAAAGGAAGTAACACAACCACTGAAACGTCTTCTATTTTTTCGATAAAAATAGACCGGAATTTATTATTTTCAGGCATAATTGCTCCTGCTAAGAAGGCTCCAAACAATGCATGAATCCCTATTAATTCTGTAACGTAAGAAGACAGCAATAAAGTCAGAAAGAAAATAGCGACAACAGGTTTGCTTAGACTTTCTCTTGTTGAACTCAAATCACCAACCTTTTTTAGAAAAGGACGAACCACTTTCAACATTAGCAGTACATAAAATACCGCCAATACAATAACGTATAACGAACTGGTAAATGAACCCGCTTTTACAATAGCAATTACAGCTGCCAAAATACACCACGCAGTAATATCATCGGCAGCGGCACAGGTAATAACAATTGCTCCCAATTTCGTTTTGTGAATTCCACGTTCCCGAACTATCCCTGCCAAAACAGGAAATGCAGTAATGCTCATGGCAATCCCCAAGAATAATCCAAAAGAGATAAACTCAACCCCTTGAGGAGCAAAAGAATGATAGATAAAATAGGCCAAGCCTAACCCTAGCGCAAAAGGAATTATGATACTGGCATGGCTGATAACTACAGCATCGTGCGCTTTGTTTCTGAGCGCTTTCAAATCGAGTTCCATACCGATGACAAACATAAAAAGGATTAATCCTATTTGGCTCAAAAACTGAAGATTGCCCAACGAATCCTTTGGAAACAGCATTGCCGAAAATTCAGGAAAATACATCCCGATTAAAGAGGGACCTAAAACAATACCCGCAATCATTTCACCTATTACGGTTGGCTGTCCAATTTTTCTGCAAACCCAGCCGAAAAAACGAGCAACCAAAATTATTGTTACAATTTGTGCCAAAAGAATGGCTAACGGATGTTGCAAATTTTGCATCATCGCTGTCAGAAAATCATTCCAATGCCCATGTTCTACATGGTGAGAGACAATATTTCGTCCAGATTCCAGCATTTTCCCTTTTAGAATAATCCAATAGATTAATCCCGAAAATCCACCTATAATTGTCAGATAAAAAAAAGATTTTTTAATATTCTTCATACGGCACTCTTAAATTAATTTAATTTCCATGCAAATATGAGAACAGATTTTTGAGGTATAAAACGAATTCCAATCAAATTTTAAAGGAATGTAACAAGAGTAGAAAACTTTGTAATAAGTTAGATTTTCACTTTCATCAAAAAATCATTTCGATAGGTATCACTCAAAAATAATACGATTGGTTTACCGCTTTTTCCATGAATAGAGAGCGTAATTTCATTATGATTGAAATATTGAACAGCCTTTATTGCAATAATTTCTTTTTTATTGACTCTGCAGAAATCAGCATTGGGTAGCTGATTTAATAGCGAAGCGAAATTGATGTTTTTAAGAATTAAAATACTGCCATCTGTAAGATGAACTTCCTTATCCCTACTATCGACCAATGCTGTTTTAATGTATTGAATCTGACTAAAATATAGTAATGATTTCCCCTTATCTGTATTCAAATGAATAAATTTCTTTGAACTTTCCAGCTTTTGGAATCGTTCCAAAGCTTTGGCAACTGCTTTTTCCAGACGCTCTTTGGTAACTGGCTTGGTGATATAATCTACTGCATTAATATCAAAAGCTTCGGCAGCATAATTCTTGTATGCAGTGGTAAAAATTACTAATTTATTTTGGAGCAAATTAGCCAAAGTCAATCCATCAATCCCCGGCATTTCAATATCGGAAATACACAAATCAAAATCGAGGTCGGGCACTTCATCCAATAATTTTTGAGGATCGTTAAACGACTTTATGACTTCTAATTCCGGAATTTGTTCGCAAAGCATTTTCAGGTAAGTCAAACCCGGTAATTCATCATCAAGCAGTAAACATTTGATTTTTGTATTCAAGAAGATTGATTTTTAAATGCGCAATATAAATGTCGTTCTCGACAAATTTATCCAATTTGAACTGATTTTTGTATATAATTTTCAATCGTTGTTCCAATGTAGTTGCGCCAATTCCGCTTCTTTCTTTTTTTAAGGCTTTTTTCTCCGACATTTTATTGGAAACAGTCAAATAAAAACAATTGTCTTTAAACTCAAAAAGTATTGAAATAAAGGCATCAGCACTTTGCAAATCGGCATGTTTAAATGCATTTTCAATCAAATCAATCGAAATCAAAGGAGCCAGAAGATTCTGTTCATACAACTTTTCTCCATCATTAATCTTAGTTTTTACTTTCAACTCAAAAAGCGGACTTACTTTAATTTTGTTAATTTCAATAAGATTTAAAGCAAACTGAATTTCTTCTTTTGGAGAAACAAACTTTTTTTGGCTTTCATATAAAATATAATCCAAAACATTAGCCAGTTTATCCAAAGCAAAATAAGTTTGGTAGGCATGTGACTGAATCGAATTGAGAATATTCTTGAAAAGATGCGGATTGAGTTTGGATTCCAATGTTTCCAACTGCAAATTATTTACTTTCATTTCAAGCAAATCAAATTTCTCTTCAACACTTTTTTTGGCTTTGCCAGATTCTATCAACCGATAGACAAGATAACAAAGCACCACTATGAATACCAGTATAATTATCAGCAACACATATATGATGTTATTGTTTTCTTCTACGTTATCCATTTTAGATTAAATATGAAATGATTAAAAAAGGGTTCAACTTCATTAATGTGCCGAAACAAATTTCAACCCAATTAGTGACGATATCAAAGTAAACAAGAAAAAAAGCCTCCAGAAAGTTGCGGGCTCTTTGAATATAAAAATACCAACCAGAACTGTGCCAACTGCTCCAATTCCTGTCCATACAGCATAAGCGGTGCCTATTGGCAAGGTTTGGGAAGCTTTGTATAACAAAGTCATACTAATAGAAAGTGCAATAAAAAAACCTATCATCCACAAAGTAGATGTCATACCAGAAGTTTCTTTGGCTTTGCCCAAACAAGTCGCAAAACCTACTTCAAAAAAACCAGCTATAATAAGTAAGATCCAATTCATGATTTGTATAAATATGAAACAAATATATTGATTTTGTTGAGTTACCCCCAGCTATAAATAATATCATTTGACAAGCTCAAACAGGAATATCATTAAGACTAATTACAAATATCTTCTTAACCAATCTTCTATTTCATCCAATAAATTACTATCTCTCACACTTTCTAGGCTATGATTTTCATTTTCATAGACTAGTAATCGTGTTGTAAAACTCGAACTATTTAATTTTGAATAAAATTTAAAAGCATTATCAATAGGCACCCTTTCATCCTTATTTCCTTGAATAATAAAATTAGTAAGCTGTTTATTCTGGATAGAATCGATTGCCAATAAACTAGAACGTGTTTTTAAAGCTGCAATAGAATCTTTAGCATAATTTGGTATTCTTTGTCTAAAAACTCCAAACATATCAAGCCTTTTATTATCCAATAAATCAGCTTGGCCTGCAATAGCAATGTTGGTTTTGATTCGATTGGTTTTTTTTAGCATCAAAAAGTTAGTCATTACCCCTCGACTCCAACCAAAAACTCCAATTCTTTTATTATCAACATTAGGTAGTTGGTCAATAATGTCCAAAAGGCTTAACACATCATTTACGTCTTTTCCTCCAAACTCGTCAAACCCTTCACTAGCAGCATTTCCTCTTAACTGAGAACCAATTATAACATAACCCTTATTTGCTATCTTGCCCAGGAAACGTGCTAAATACTGAAAAGGAATTTTTCCGAAATCTCCATTCCCTCCCCTGTTATAAATTAAAACGGGATAAATACCTTTCTTTTTTGGCTCAATCAAAAAACCTCTTATTCTTAAGTTATCAAAAGACTGGTAATTAAATCCATAAAAATTCAAAGAATCTATATATTGGTACTCTCTTCTAATAACTATTTGTCCATTCTCTTTTTTAGAAATTATGGAATCAAAAGGGAAACTTGCAATTGTTTTAGGCTCTAAAGTAAAATTTTGCTTTTTTGTTTGTGCGAAGCTGAAATGGGTGAAAATTAACAGTAATAGTGGTGCGTAAATAATTTTATACATAAGCTATCTAGTTATTGATTTGAATTCTTGAAAAATGAAAACACAGTTCTCAAAGAGAAATTTAAAAACTTTTGAGTCCATCCCCAATAATTTATGATTAAGGCTTTATAATCAATACCGAAGGCATACCGCTTAACCAAACCGGACGAGTATCCAATAAGTCTTTCCAACTCTCCAAACTCACAATCATTAAATCTTGTTTGATCAAAAACTCCTCTGTCAAAATAGATTCGTTATCCAAAATTACATTATCTGGAAATTTTTGTTTTAAGGAACCTAGAGCACTTGCAATTACAAAATTGGATTGCATATGACCATTGATGTCCAAAAAGGAAACGGTAGCATCATTATTGAAAATTATTTTTTGGGCATAGTCAATTAAAAAAGAGTCTTCAGAACCGTAAATAGGAACAAAAACCTGATTTACTTCTTTTAAATCCTTGTCAATCAAAACTCCCAATGGCATTTTGACTTTCAAAACAATTTGTCGTGTTCTTTCATCAAATGGTGAATTTACGAACAACCCTTCTTTGCCCGTAAATTTATCCAACAATCTTTCGGGATTAATAATTCGGGAAGTAAACCCAATTACTTTGCCCAATAAAGTACCCTCAAATATGGATTTTCCAAGTCCTACCAATAATAAATCATAATCCCCTTGATTGGCTATATCTATTATTTCTGTCTCAATATCAATTGTCGCTTTGAAAATAGTAGTGATTTCTTGTTTCAGAATAACTGCTTCTTTCATTATAGGATTAAAGCTGCTTTTCTCTTTATCTTCCATGTTGAACGTATGCATTTCATCACTTAAGGACAAATGCAATGCTGTTACTGAACAGGTTTCTTTTTGCTTTTTCACCAAGCTATTAGCCAAACGCAGCAAAGATTTTCCTTTTTCATTATTACCAAAAGAAATTAAAATTCTATACTTGCTGTGATTTACTTCTTCATCATGATCTATTATGTCACTGGTTTTAAAAATGTAATTGATTAAATCTAATGCAGGGCCAGTCATAAAAGTTGTCACCAGGGCCATGATTACCATCATCGTAAAGACTTCGGTCGTAAGAACTCCAAGAGCTAGTCCGATATTCAATACAATTAATTCCATCAAACCTCTTGTATTCATCAAGGCTCCTATCACAAGACTATTTCTCCAACTTTGTCCAACAAATTTGGCTGCCAAAGCACTTCCGAAAAATTTACCCACAACCGCAACAAGAATGATAAACCCAGTTACTTTCCATAAATAAGGCTCGTTTAACAAACCTATTTCGGTACGCAAACCTGTAAACACAAAGAACAAAGGCAATAATAATATTACGGATACATCTTCGACTTTGGAAATAAAAACAGTTCTAAACTTAGGGACATCCGGCATGATGGCCCCCATCATAAAAGCACCAAACAAAGCGTGAATTCCAACTAATTCTGTAGCATAGGAAGAAATAATCAATATCAAAAAGAAAATGGCAACAACGGGTTTACTCAAACTATCTTTGGCCCCATACAAATCTCCAATTCGTTTCAAGAAAGGTTTTACCAGATAGATCATCACGACTACATAAATAGCAGCCAACGAAATGATGTACATTGAACTTTCAAAAGTTCCTGCTTTTACAATGGCAATTACAACGGCCAATAGACACCAAGCCGTTATATCATCGGCGGCGGCACAGGTGATTGCAATAGCTCCCAATTTGGTTTTATGCATCCCTCTTTCCTGGACAATTCGTGCCAAAACAGGAAAGGCGGTAATACTCATCGCAATCCCCATAAACAAACTGAACGAAAGAAACTTAACTCCCTCCGGAGCAAAACGGTTGTAAACAAAATAGGCCAATCCGATTCCTAATGCAAATGGAATTACGATACTCGCATGACTTATAACAACCGCTTCTTTCGCCCTGTTTTTTAACACTTTGATATCAAGCTCCATACCAATTACGAACATAAAAAGTATTAACCCAATCTGGCTCAAAAATTTTAAATTCTCTAAGGAATTAGCTGGAAAAAGTGCATGGAAAAAATCAGGAAAATACAAACCTAATAAAGATGGCCCAAGCGCAATTCCTGCAATAATTTCACCAATTACCGAAGGCTGCCCTATTTTTTTGAAAAACCAGCCAAAAAGGCGAGCCACAAGGATAATCATTATAATTTGTGCCAATAAAATAGCCAAAGGGTCCTGTACATTATGAATCATTGAAGTGAGAAAATCATCCCAAGAACTTACGCTTGCCGTTGGATGAATGATTATTTTATTTCCCTCAAGATGCTTGCCCTCTTTTATAATCCAATACATTACTGCGGTAAAACCACCTGTAACTCCCAAATAAAATAATGTATTCTTGTACTTTTTCATACCTTTTTTGACTTCTTTATCCCATTAACAAAAGCGCTAAGATGAGAATTTCAAATATATAATTTATAATGCACAAATTATCTTATTGTAAACAAAAATAAAGTCAAAAAAACACCCATACAATAACCAGAAAATCGAAGGACTTTCATGTAATTTCTAACTGTTTTGTTTACATTTGCATGCATTTTAAAACGTATATGAAAAAGAAATTCACTGATAGGTTATGGCAGAACATAGCCCGCATTGTACTTAAAAACAGAATAACCATACTAGCTGCAATACTTGCCATAACTATTTTCCTTTCTTTTCAGTGGAAAAATTTGGCTATGACCTATACTGAAGCTAATTTACTTCCTAAAAAACATATCGTAAACAAACAGTATCAAGACTTTCTAGATAAATTTGGAGAAGAAGGAAACCTTATTGTCATTGGTTTTAAAGATGATGCTTTTTTCACGCCCAAAGCTTTTGCCGCTTGGAATGAATTGATGACTGGCTTGAAAAATTCTAAAGAAGTGGAATTAGTCGTTTCTCTGAATGATCTAAAAACGCTTGAAAAAGACACTGTTGCGCAGAAATTTAAATTGGTTCCGTTTATTAACCAAAGTCAAACTGCGAATCCAGAATACATTCAAAAAATAAAATTCGAATTGTTTCATAATCTTCCTTTTTATGAAGGTTTATTGTTCAACAAAGAGTCAGGAAGTATCCGTTCTGCGGTTTATATCAAGAAAAATATTGTAAATACGGCTTCGAGAAAGACATTCATTTTGGAAAATTTAGTTCCAAAAATTGACAAGTTTGAAAAAACAACCGGAATTGACCTCCGTGTTTCCGGAATGCCTTACATCAGAACCATAAATGCTGAAAATATGAAAGGCGAAATTGGCCTATTCATTGGCGCCGCATTATTCATAACGTCTTTAATTTTCTTTTTATTCTTTCGTTCGTACAGAGCCACTTTTATCTCAATCTGTATTTTGATTATTGGTGTAATGTGGTCTTTTGGAACGCTAGGTTTGTTTCATTACAAAATCACAATTCTTACGGCTATCATTCCGCCGTTGATTATTGTAATTGGAATCACAAACTGTATTTTCCTCATCAACAAATACCAACAGGAAATAAAAACCCATCAAAATCAGGCCAAAGCTTTACAACGTGTAATTTCGACAATCGGGGTTTCCACCTTAATGACCAATTTGACGACAGCAGCTGGATTTGCCACTTTTATGATTACCGGAAATGATTTGTTGTTCGAATTTGGTTTAGTAACCTCTATAAATGTGATTACGGTGTACTTGCTCACCTTGGTAATTGTGCCAATTGTGTACAGCTTTATGGATGTTCCCAAAGAAAAACATTTAAAACATCTAAGCAAAACCTATATATCTGCCCTATTAAACTGGGTTGAAAGCGTCGTAAAAAACAACCGCAAAATGATCTATATTATTTACGGATTGTTATTGGTTTTTAGTGTAATTGGGGTTTCCCAAATGAAAGTTTCGGGAAGTTTGATAGGCGAAATGCCGAAAACTGCCTCGTTCTTTAAAGACATTATCTTTTTTGAAAAAGAGTTCAATGGTGTAATGCCGTTAGAAATCATGGTGGACACCAAACACAAAAAAGGGGTAATGAAGTTATCTACAATGAAAAAGATGGATGAATTGCAAAAAACAATTGCGGAGATTCCTGAATTATCAAAACCGGTTTCTGTTGTCAATTTGGTCAAATATTCTAAACAAGCCTATTACAATGGCAAGCCAGAATATTATGAATTACCTACTTCACAAGAGCAGGCTTTTATATTGTCGTATGCCAAAAATGCCACCAAAGACACCAAGACCAACCTGATGAAAAGCTATGTGGATTCGACTGGACGATATGCCCGAATCACCACTTTCATGAAAGACATTGGAACTCAGGAAATGGCCAGAGTCGAAAAGAAACTAAAAACCAAAATAGACAAAGTATTCCCAAAAGATCGCTATGAAGTTACCCTTACCGGGAAAGCTTTGGTTTTCCAAAAAGGAACTTCTTACCTAATTGACAACCTTATCGAATCGCTTATTTTTGCTATTTTCCTTATTGCCGGATTGATGGCTTATTTATTCCGTTCTGCCAAAATGGTTATGGCATCGGTGATTACAAATGTATTACCACTTTGCATCACATCTGGGCTGATGGGGTATTTTGGAATACCGCTGAAACCTTCGACGATATTGGTATTTAGTATTGCATTTGGTATTTCGGTTGATAATGCGATTCAGTTTATGGCCAAATACCGCCATGATTTGAATCTCTATAATGGTAAAATTAAAAAATCAGTATTTAGTGCCTTGAGAGAAACCGGTATCAGTACTTTCTACACTTCAATTGTATTGATTGTGGGATTTGCCACATTCACATTGTCTAGTTTTAGTGGTACGATAGCACTTGGAGGATTGATTTCATGCACCTTGATGTTTGCTATGTTTGCCAATTTATTGGTTTTACCGGCTTTGGTATTGACATTTGAAAAGAAAAGAACTAAAAAAGAAGAATTAGAGCAAACACATTAATCAGGAATATTTTTATTTCAAAAAGCATATTCATAATAAAAACAGCCAGTTGTTTCATTATGAATATGACTTCCAAAATCCCTTTTGATCTTATAGTTCAAATTCAATACTAAAAAGATTTTTCTTTGTAATCCGGCAGTTTATAAATTAATTCCTGGATTATCATAAGCCAAAATGTGTTAAGAAACATTGTAAGAGTGGTAACAGCCAAGGTTATTTGATAAGTATAAATCCCCACAAGTTGCAAAGAAGATGCCAAGGTCATCAAAACAAAACTAAATTCTCCAATTTGTGATAAAAGTGCTCCTCCATACAAACTATCACGCCATGAGTTTTTTGTAAGTTTAAAAAGTATGGCATTGATCAGGCTATTTATAAAAAGCACAGCAACTGAAATCCATATTATAGTTCCAATATTTTCAATAAAAAACTTGATATCAAGCTGAACACCTACTGCAAGAAAGAAGAAAGCCATAAAAAACACTCTGAAAGGAATCAGGGATTTACCTAGCCAATGTGTCGCCTTGTCGTGTCCAATTAGAACACCAGCGATAAAAGCTCCAAAGGCAGGAGACAGTCCAAACCATTCACTAATCCATGCCATACCAAAACAGATGCTGAAACCAATGAAAACCTGCAATTCATGATCGGCAATAATTTCTCTTCGCATGGGGATTGAGAAAAGCTTTTTACTGATAGCCGCTTTCATAAACAGAATAATCAATAGTCCTCCTACGCAAACTTTTGTCAATTCTACAGCTGAAATATTATTTCCTGACATAAAATTCAGAGTCAATATCATGGGAACAACAAGTATATCCTGCATTAGTAAAACGCCACAGGTAATAATTCCGAGCTGACTTTTAATCTCACCCGTCTTTGCCAAATATTGGAACACAATCGCAGAACTACTCAAACTTATTATAAAAGCTATCAAAATTATAGTTGCCATTTTCCACTCCAAATATGAACCAACAATATACATGCAAATAAAACTAAGTACAATCTGTACCAGTGCGATTAAAAGAGGCTTGTAAAAATTATGCGATAGATAATGAAGATCGATTTCATTGCCAATGGAGAACATTAGAAGCACAATCCCAATTTGTCCCAATTCTGAAATTACTTCGGGTTCATAAATAACGTTAAATACTTGAGGTCCTAATAACAAACCAGCAATTATATAAGCAATAAAATAGGGTTGCTTTAATCGTCGCAAAAGCAATATCAATAATAAAACCATAAAGGACAGCACAGCTATCCCGGAGAATAATTGTGACAACATCTTCGTGTTTTTTATAATGAAGAAAGCTGCCTAAAGACGGCAGCTTCCAAAAAAGATAATTAATTAGAATTTATAAAATTTCGATCATTCGTGGAGGTCTTGGTTTGGCCTCTTCACGTTTTGGAATGGACAATAATAAAAGTCCATTTTCATAACGAGCTATTATTTTATCCTCATCCACTACGTTTTTAGGCAATTCAAAACTTCTCTGGAATGATTGGTAACTAAATTCTCTACGGCTATAATTTTCGTTCCCTGTTGTTTGCTCATTTTCTTTCACCGAAGAGATAGTTAATTGGTTCCCATCAAGTGTAATCTTGAAATCATTTTTATCCATACCCGGAGCGGCAACTTCGACTTCATAATTATCGGAAGTCTCTTTGATGTTAACAGAAGGCAGCGTGGTACTTGTTGTTGAATAATTATTATTTTCCCAATTGAAAAAATCACGGCCAAAGATATCATCAAAGAACAAACGATGTAAAGCTGGCGCTTGACCTACATTTCTTTTAATAAGATTCATAACTGTTTTACTTTTAAAATTGTTAAACAAATATTCTATTTATTCTAAACTTGCGCAAGTTATATACCTAAAAACAAAAAATATGCCATTAGAAAAAAATGACATTTTTTCAGAATTGGGTTGAAAAAATGTCATATCCCTATGTATCAAAGCCATAAACAAAAACACTTAGACTTAAGAAAATATTTTAGTTCAAATACAAATTTAAATTAAACCAAACATTTATCCTTGCCATCGGCCCTTCTCCAGGCAACATGAAACTTTTTCCTAAAAAATAAAAGATATGGAGAATCGCTAAAAATTACTCCTTATTACACTATATCTCACAATGACAATTACAAACAAATGATTTATATTTGCATTTAGATTAAAACACCATTTTTTGTTTTGATCTAAAATTAAAATCAAAAATCAAAATGAGACATACAAAAGTTAAAGACTTACTAAACAGTACAACGACGTTACAGGAAATTAATGCAAAAGGTTGGGTTAGAACTTTTAGAAACAATCAGTTTATTGCTTTAAACGATGGTTCAACCATCAATAACATACAGTGTGTTGTCGATTTTGAGAATACTCCGGACGAAACTTTGAAGAGAATTACAACCGGAGCCGCAGTATCGGTTACCGGAAATTTGGTAGAAAGCAAAGGTGCGGGACAAAAATATGAGATTCAAGTAAATAAACTGGAAATCCTTGGAGATTCGGATGCCGAGAAATTCCCAATGCAACCTAAGAAACATTCATTGGAATTCTTGCGCGAAAATGCACATTTGCGCGTGCGTACAAATGCTTTTGGAGCGATTATGCGTGTGCGTTCGGTTTTATCTTTTGCAGTACACAGCTATTTTCAGCAAAAAGGCTTTGTATATGTAAACACGCCAATTGTTACAGGAGCCGATGCAGAAGGTGCTGGCGAAATGTTCCAAGTGACTTCATTGCCATTGGACAATTTACCAAAAACAGAAGAAGGCAACATTGACTATAAAAAAGATTTCTTCGGAAAACATACGAATTTAACGGTTTCGGGACAATTGGAAGGCGAGACTTTCGCAATGGCTTTGGGACAGATTTATACTTTTGGACCAACTTTTAGAGCCGAAAATTCTAATACTTCTCGCCATTTGGCTGAATTTTGGATGATTGAACCAGAGGTTGCTTTCAATGATTTGAATGACAATATGGACTTGGCCGAAGATTTCATTAAATATGTAGTGAAATATGCAGTTGACAATTGCAGTGATGATTTGAAATTCTTGGAAGGCCGTTTGATCGAAGAAGAAAAATCAAAACCACAGGCTGAGAGAAGCGAAATGCCTTTGTTGGAAAAATTAGGTTTTGTTATGAATAACGATTTCAAACGCGTTTCCTACACCGAAGCAGTTGATATCCTAAGAGATTCCACTCCAAACAAAAAGAAAAAATTTCAATATATCATCAACGAATGGGGGGCGGATTTACAGTCGGAACACGAGCGTTATTTGGTGGAGAAACACTTTAAATGTCCGGTAATCTTGTTTGATTATCCTGCAAATATCAAAGCTTTCTACATGCGTTTGAACGAAGATGGAAAAACAGTTCGTGCAATGGACATCCTCTTTCCTGGAATTGGAGAAATCGTGGGAGGTTCTCAAAGAGAAGAGCGTTTTGATGTTTTGGTTGAAAAAATGAAAGCCTTAGGAATCGACGAAGAAGAATTATGGTGGTACTTGGATACTAGAAGATTTGGTTCTGCGGTACACTCTGGTTTTGGACTTGGTTTTGAAAGACTGGTGCTTTTTGTAACAGGAATGACTAACATACGTGACGTAATTCCTTTTCCAAGAACACCACAGAATGCTGAATTTTAAAAAATAGTTTAATCGGTTAATCGTTGATGCGGTTAACCGATTGAACAAATAAACGATTAAACAATACAAATGTTAAAGCAATTTTTAAATTTAAAAATATCACAGAAATTATCTCCACAACAAATCCAGTTGATGAAGTTAATTCAGTTGCCTACGCAAGCATTTGAACAAAGATTGTTGGAAGAAATGAATGAGAATCCTGCTCTTGAATCTGGGAAAGAGGAGGATAATTATGAAAAAGACGAATTCGATACAGAACAATATGACGACTATGATGATTCGGAAGCAGACAGAGTCGAAGCCGAAGACATTAACATAGACGAATACCTAAACAGCGATGACACTCCTGATTACAAAACGCAGGCCAACAATTACAGTGAAGACGACGAAACCAAAGAAACGCCATTTGCCGCAACGATAAGTTTTCATCAAGACCTCATCAATCAACTAAACACCTTCATCCTCAATGATGAAGAACGTGATATTGCCGAGTTTTTGGTGGGAAGCATTGATGATATGGGATATATCAGAAGAACCGTCTCAGACTTGGTCGATGATATGGCTTTTACCCAAGGATTGTACACCACTGAAAAACAGGTTGAAGCTATATTGCATATCATTCACGAACTCGAACCAACAGGCGTTGGAGCACGTGATTTACAGGAATGTCTGTTACTGCAATTAAAACATAAAACCCCAACGGAATCCGTTGATTTGGCCACGGCTATTATTGAACAGCAATTTGATTCTTTCGTAAGAAAACATTATGACAAACTGATTCAGAAATTCAATATCTCCAATGAACAGCTTCGAAATGCTATCCATGAAATCGAAAGGCTTAATCCAAAACCTGGAGGGTCTTTTTCCGGAAACAACAAAATCACCGAAAATGTAGTTCCTGATTTCACCATTCGCATTGTTGATGGAGAATTGGAACTTACCTTAAATGGCAGAAATGCCCCTTCCCTACACGTTTCCAAAGATTATCAGGAAATGATGCAGACCTATAAAGAATCTAAAGACAAATCGCATTCGCAAAAAGATGCAGTGCAGTTTATCAAGCAAAAACTGGATTCGGCCAAATGGTTTATAGACGCCATCAAACAGCGCCAAGACACTTTGTACGTAACGATGAACGCCATAATGCATTATCAAAAAGATTATCTACTAGATGGTGATGAAACGCGATTGAAACCAATGATTTTAAAAGATATTGCCGATATGGTCGGACTTGATATATCGACTGTTTCCAGAGTGGCCAACAGTAAATATGTAGAGACTCCTTACGGCACAAAACTGATAAAAGAATTCTTTTCGGAAGCGATGAAAAATGATCAGGGGGAAGAAGTATCCACAATTGAAATCAAAAGAATTCTTCAAAATACCATCGAAGAAGAAGATAAAAAAAATCCGCTTCCTGATGATCTTTTGGCTGAAATTCTCAAAGAAAAAGGATATCCAATCGCCCGAAGAACGATTGCAAAATACCGCGAACAACTGGAAATTCCCGTTGCCCGTATGAGAAAAAAATTATAAGCACCGTTTTTCAAACTTAACATCCCTCAAATCTCTTTTTGAAATTGAAAAAGATACTCCCCATATTTTCGTATATATTCCATCCGCTTTTCACACCGATACAAGCTTGCTTTTTCTATTTTTTATTCCATATTGCAGATTACAAGATAGAACAGGTTAGCTCGTTTTTTCTGCAAATTTCAATCATAACCATTGTCACTCCAATGGCACTGTATTATTTATTGCGATATACAAACAAAGTGGATTCCATAATGATTGCCGATATGGAACAACGCAAAATACCGTTAATATTTCAAAGCTTTATAATCATTTTATTGCTAAGAAAAACCATCTCATTAGAATATTACCCCGAGTTGCATTTTTTCTTCTTAGGCGCTTTGTTTAGCACTTTATTCGCACTTGGATTATTATATACCAAAACCAAAGCAAGTTTGCATATGCTCGCTATTTCAGCTTTAACGGTTTTTGTTTTCGGCTTGAATATTCATCTACAAATGGGAAATATATACTTAGTCCCTTTTCTTCTGCTAATGAATGGTTTTGTTGCTTCTTCACGTTTGGTTATGCAAGCGCATACGCCAAAGGAATTGATAATAGGATTACTTTTGGGCAGTATTCCGCAGTTGCTGTTTCTTTTTTTATGGCTATAAAATATAAAATACAACACCAATACTCAAAGCATTCATGGTGATGGGCACAGAATCTATTTGAGCTGAAGATTTAAAAAAGGAGTTTATGTTGTAATACACTTGCAGATTAAAAGCACTGTACCCCACTGAAAGATACACCCCATAAAGAAAGTCTTCAAAATCTTTATTGTTTTTAATGACAATTTTATCAGTGCCATCATCGTAAACTGATTTATCTGCCAGTAAATAACTGACTTTAACACCTCCATAAATTCTAAAAAACTGAAACTCTACAGGAGTTGAATTACGCCACCTAAACTCAATTGGGATTTCCACGCGCAGTTGTTCGAACCTGCTTTTATCATAGTTTACAGTAGATGGTATTACACTATAAACAGGATTTTGGCTAGTTCCTGTAATAGCCATATTTTGAAGATAGTTGTTAAACGAGAAACCTATTCCAGGCGCTATTGCAAAAGTCCTGCTTTTGTTTATTGGCATATCCCTAAGAAATCCCGCTGAAAAGCCAAAAGATATTTTTTGTTGGGAAACCCCTGAAGGTTTCTTTAAGATCGAATTGTAGTTAAGTCCGGCATAAAACTGATCCTCTCTATAAAGACTATCAATCTTGACGTGCAAAGTATCAATTGAAAACGTATTCTCTTGAGAATACCCTCTTAAAAATGATAAAAAAAGAAAACAGCCAAGAAATAATCGCATCATTATTTTGAGAATTAGATGAAGAGTTACAGCATTCAAAGTTTACTAAAACCAATTGCCTTTACAAATATAAGATTTTGGGAGTTTGATAACACTTTTAAATATAAATTAAACTTCGACAGAGATAATCGAATAAAAATCATTCAAAATATCTGAAAAAAGTATTACTTATTAATTAAAACATATATTTTTACTATTTACATACATAAACAACACAAAACAAACATTTACAGCACTTTAAAAACAGATAAAAATGCAAATAGGAATTATAGGACTTGGGAAAATGGGATTTAATTTGGCTTTAAATCTAAATCGAAATAAATATGAAGTTATTGCCCATGATGTGAATACCACTTTCGTCAAAAATATCGAAGATGAAGGAATAAAAACAGCAACTACTGTTGAAGAATTATGTCAACAGCTACAAAATCGAAAAGTAATCTGGCTAATGGTTCCCGCCGGAGAAATCGTCGATGGAGTAATTACTTCCCTACTTCCTTTTTTAAATAAAAATGACATTATCATTGATGGAGGAAACTCTAATTATAAAGATTCCAAAAGAAGATACGCACAACTCAAAGAACTTGGTTTTGACTTTCTGGATTGTGGCACTTCTGGCGGTACTTCTGGAGCCTTAAACGGCGCTTGTACTATGGTTGGCGGAGACGCAGCTGTTTTTGATTATGTTTCCAATGTTTTTCAAGCAATTTCAGTAACCGATGGATGGCTTTATACCGGAGAGGCGGGCAGCGGGCATTTTACAAAAATGGTTCATAACGGAATAGAATATGGCATGATGCAATCCATAGCCGAAGGATTTGAGGTATTTGAACATTCTGAGTACGATATTAATTTTGAGAAAACGGCCAAACTTTTCAATCACGGTTCAGTTGTTCGCAGTTGGCTTATGGAACTTACCGAAAGTGCTTTTTCCAAAGACCCAAAACTAGACGGTATAAAAGGCATTATGCATTCTTCCGGTGAAGGGAAATGGACATTAGAAACTGCATTAGACCTAGGTGTACCTACTCCGGTAATTGCGCTTTCGATAATGATGCGATACCGTTCTCAAATGCAGGATACTTTTTCCGGAAAAGTAGTGGCCGCACTTCGGAACGAGTTCGGAGGCCACGCCGTTGAGAAAAACGAATAAATTGAGTCAAATCATTCCATTTGAATTTTAATCTAAAAAGAAATACATGTCCATATTGATTTTAATTATAAGCATTGTATTGTTACTGATTCTGATTTCTGTAATCAAGCTCAATGCCTTTATTGCACTAATCATTACCGCTCTCTTTGTTGGAATTACAAAAGGAATGCCTTTCCCCGAAATCATAAACTCATTGCAACAAGGTATTGGCAGCACACTCGGTTCTTTAATTTTAATTCTAGCCTTTGGAGTAATTCTTGGTAACTTATTATCAAATAGCGGAGCGGCACAACAAATAAGTTCCGTAATGACTAAATTATTTGGCGCAAAACACATTAAATGGGCGATGGCTATAACTGGTTTTGCCGTTGGTATTTCCATGTTTTACAATGCTGGTTTTATCATTTTGATCCCAATGGTGTTTGCAGTCAACACAAGTACTAAACAACCTCTTATCTATCTAGGTATTGCTATGGCATCCGCATTGTCTATTACCCATGGTTTTTTACCTCCACATCCTGGACCAACTGCCATTGCCGTAATTTTCAAAGCCAATATTGGCAAAACCTTACTTTATGGATTGATTGTAGCGCTCCCAGCTTTACTCATAGCGGGAATTATATTTCCGGAATTTATTAAAAAAATCAGTGCCAATCCTCCAAAAGGTTTATTCGAAAGTAAAACATTTCAAGAATCCGAACTTCCTTCTTTTACCATAAGCATCGTTTCCGCTTTGATTCCAATTTTACTAATGGCTTTGGCAACCATAACCGAATTGACATTAGCCGAAACCAATTCTATCCGAATCATTCTCGGATATATCGGAAACCCAACAATAGCCCTACTAATTGCCGTTCTGTTTGTATTTGTATTTTTAGGGATAAAGAGAGGTCAAAAAATGCAAGATATCATAGACAAATCAAGTACAGCACTTGCATCGGTAACTATGATTATTTTAATTATTGCATCAGGAGGTGCTTTCAAACAAGTTCTTATTGATAGTGGCATTGGAACAGATTTAGCCGTGTTTTTCGAAAAATCTACACTTTCACCCTTAATCCTAGGATGGTTAATTGCCACAATTATTCGAGTAGCAATAGGCTCGGCTACAGTGGCAGGATTAACCGCTGCAGGAATAGTTCAACCTTTGGTGGCGAGTTCAGGCATCAGTCCAGAATTGATGGTGCTTTCTATTGGAGCTGGAAGTCTGATGTGTTCCCATGTCAATGATACCGGTTTTTGGATGTTCAAAGAATATTTTGGCATTAGTCTAAAAGACACTTTTAAAACATGGACTGTAATGGAAACGATTATTGGGATTATGGGATTGATTGGTGTTTTAATTCTAAATCAATTTGTGACTATTTAAAACATGGAAAAAACATACATAGGAATCGACATTGGCACAACGGCTACAAAAGCAATTTGTTTTGATGCAAACGGAAACGTATTGCATCAAATCACCAAAGAATATCCAATGTACCATCCTGAAGAAAATTGGAGCACTCAAAAGCCAAATGAAATTTTAGATTCCGTTTTAGCCTGCATTAAAGAAATTACAAAAAACACAAAACCTGAATTCATCAGTTTTAGTGCTGCTATGCAAAGCATTCTTATCATAAATAAAGAAGGTTCTCCAATAAGCGATGCGCTACTTTGGGCAGACAATAGAGCTACTTCAATTGCTACAGCCATAAAAAAATCTGAATTTGGATCTATTTTTTATCAAAAAACAGGTATTCCAATCCATCCTTTTTCTCCAATGACAAAACTAGCTTGGTTAAAAGAAAATGAACCCAATTTATTCAACAATGCTTTTAAATTTATCAGCCTCAAGGAATATATTTGGCATCAACTTACAGGAGAATATGTTATCGATTCCTCGATGGCATCGGGTACTGGAATAATGAACATCCACACTTTGCAATGGGATGAAACTATTCTTAATTATTTAAATATAAAAGAAAATCAACTTTCGAAAATTGTGTCACCAACGCACAAATCCAAAGGAATTAAAGATGACTTTTTATACATTCTAGGCGGCGGAGATGGCCCATTGGCGAATCTAGGAACTGGTTCAATGGAAAAAAATCGAATTGCCTTATCGATAGGCACTAGCGGAGCTGTACGAATTCCCATTGAGCAACCTTACATTGATGCTGAAATGCGGACACAATGTTATCATTTAATGAACAATCAATACTTAAAATTGGGAGCGGTAAATAATGGCGCAATCATTTTACAATGGCTTAAAGAATCCCTTTTAAAAACAAATGAATCGTACGAAACCCTTTTAGAACAAGCAAAACAAATTCCCGCAGGTTCTGATGGTTTGCTTTTTGTTCCCTATTTACTTGGAGAAAGAGCACCAATTTGGGATGCCGAGGCACAAGGAACTTTATTGGGTATTAAAATCACCCATCATAAAGTCCATTTTATAAGAGCTACTCTCGAAGGCATTCTTTTTGGATTGTTTAGTGTTGTCGAAATTTTACTTCCAGATTCCAAAATAAGAAAAGAAACTACCGTAATGGTCAGCGGTGGTTTTGGCAAAAGTGAGTTATGGCTGCAAATGGTGGCCGATATCTTTCAAATGAACGTTGTTGTTTCCGAAACCATTGAAGGAGCAGCCTGGGGAGCTGTTTTAATTGGATTTAAAGCTACTGGAAATACAAAATCATTAGAAAATAAAATTGAAACGATTTTTTACCCCAACCCAAATCACAGATTGATTTATGAAAAAGCATTTGAGAAATTCAAAAAGGTTTATCCTTTGCTAAAAGATATTTAGCATAAAAGATCATAAACTAAAAAAGCGTTGAGTTAGATTTGACACAACGCTTTTTTTTCAGCAGAGAGGAAGGGAACGCAACCTATACAATTAAATATAATTTAATATAACTTATGCAATCTTTAAAATATAGCGTAAAGCCTTATTATAATTAGGTTTTTATTTAAAAGTGTGTATTTTTATGTTGTCAACTAAATGAGTTAGTTAGATAAATGTCGGGACTATGTCGGGAATTATTAAAATTTTCACTATATTTGAAAAGTCTTAAAAAAATTAAAAATGGCATCATTTAAGTTTTTCACAAAAGGAAACGGTAATCTTTCAACAATTTATGTTAGGTTTTATCACGGGCGAAAAATTGATATTACGAAATCAACCTCGTTATTGATAAATCCTAAATTTTGGAACAATACAAAGGGAGTTGTTAAACAAATTTCTGAATTTAGCGACAAAATTAATTTTCAAAAAAAATTAAGTGATTTAGAAAACGCAATTATTGATAATTTTAATAATGACTATGCAAACGGCATAATTATAAATGCGGAATGGTTAGAGGTTCAATTAAACAAGCATTTAAACAGAAAAGAAATAACAGATTTAAATTACTTTATTAATTATGCTGAAAATTATTTAAAAAAGCTACCTTCTACAAAAAGACACGACGGTAAAATGGGAGTTACAAAAGCAACCATAACAAAAATAAAAACCGTAATAAAGAAAGTTACTGATTACGAAAAGCATTTTAAGAAAAAATTACTTTTGACTGATATTAATTTAAAATTTCATGAAAATTTTATTTATTATTTACATGATATTGAAAAACTTAATTTTAATACGGTTGGAAAATATATACAATTTGTAAAAACTATTGTTTATGATGCAAAAAACCATGATTTAAATATTAATCATGAAATTGAGAAAAAGGAATTTAAACAGATTAGAGAAAAAACAACTTTCGTTACACTTTCCGAAAATGAAATTGATTTAATATTTAATAAAGATTTTAGTGATAAACCGAGCTTGGATAATGCTAGAAATTGGCTAATTATTGGTGTTTGGACTGGCGCAAGGGCTGGCGATTTATTGAACTTTACAGATAAAAAAATCAATAACAATTTTATAGAATACGTAGCACAAAAAACACAACAAAAAATCGTTATACCAATGCATTGGCAGGTAAAAGCAATTTTAGAAAAATGCAATGGATTACCACATAAAATTTCAACTCAAAAATATAATGATTATATTAAATTGGTATGTCAAGAGGTTGGATTAAACGAATTAATAGAAGGGTCAAAAAGTGTTGATATTAACAATAAAGAAAATAGTAAAATAAAAAAACCTAAAATATTTCGCAAACAAAAAGATATTTACAAAAAGTGGGAACTTGTTTCAACTCACATTGCAAGGCGTTCTTTTGCTACTAATCATTACGGAAAATTACCTACGCCTGTTTTAATGTCTGCGACGGGTCATACAACTGAAAAAATGTTTTTGGCTTATATTGGGAAATCTTCAATTGATAATGCTGAAATATTGAGAACTTATTGGAATAAACTAGAACAAATAAAAGAACAAAAGACCGTTTTACAAATCGCTAATTAACTAAATTATGGTAACTACAGGAGAAGAAAAAGCACAAAATTATATTACTAAACTCGAAAAGGAAAATGAAATAATGAAAAAACTTTCAACATCAATAGGCTTTTATGAGTCTTATTTTGAAGAACTGAAAAACTATGTAAGTAAAGAATTAGCTTTTGAGAAAGTAAATAATTTATATTTAGAATTATTTGGAGTAAAAAGATATGATAATTTTTTACAGTTTTGCGGAATGATAAGAAATTAATAAATCTTGTAAAAAAATCTTTTCTAAATAATAGAAAAGATTTTTTTTAATTTATTTGGTTCTATTCATTGGCACAAATGCAACCTTCTGCAGTGGAGCGATTGGATTTTGAAAAACATCAAACTGGTTTATCCATTAGCTCACAATCACAATCTTTAAATACTCTCTCTAAAAACCACTTTTGCGATATTAGTAAAACTGGAGCGTTCCTATGCCTTGTAGCGACTGAATTTTAAAAAACATCAAACTGGAATAATCTTTATTTTAGAATAAAAACCTAATATTAACAATATTTTTAACAAAAAGATATCCAGTAAATTTTATTTTTTTTTCAACAGTTCTATACAATTTACCAAAATGCTCTAAGCAGGCATGAGGATGCTAAACCAACTATTAACTCGTGTTTCGCTAGTGGGTAATACACAGTAGTAGCCACTAAAGAATTTGCAAACTATTCATTGGCACAAATGCAACCTTCTGCAGTGGAGCGACTGGATTTTGAAAGGCGTCAAACTGGTTTATCCATTAGCTCACAATCACAATCTTTAAATACTCTCTCTAAAAACCACTTTTGCGATATTAGTAAAACTGGAGCGTTCCTATGCCTTGTAGCGACTGAATTTTAAAAAACATCAAACTGGAATAATCTTTATTTTAGAATAAAAACCTAATATTAACAATATTTTTAACAAAAAGATATCCAGTAAATTTTATTTTTTTTTCAACAGTTCTATACAATTTACCAAAATGCTCTAAGCAGGCATGAGGATGCTAAACCAACTATTAACTCGTGTTTCGCTAGTGGGTAATACACAGTAGTAGCCACTAAAGAATTTGCAAACTATTCATTGGCACAAATGCAACCTTCTGCAGTGGAGCGACTGGATTTTGAAAAGCATCAAACAGGAGCATCCATTGGCTCATAATCACATTCTTTAAATACTCTCTCAAAAAACCACTTTTGCGATATTAGTAAAACTGGAGCGTTCCTATGCCTTGTAGCGACTGAATTTTAAAAAACATCAAACTGGAATAATCTTTATTTTAGAATAAAAACCTAATATTAATAATATTTTTAACAAAAAGATATCCAGTAAATTTTATTTTTTTTTCAACAGTTCTATACAATTTACCAAAATGCTCTAAGCAGGCATGAGGATGCTAAACCAACTATTAACTCGTATTTCGCTAGTGGGTAATACACAGTAGTAGCCACTAAAGAATTTGCAAACTATTCATTGGCACAAATGCAACCTTCTGCAATGTAGCGACTGGATTTTGAAAAGCATCAAACAGGAGCATCCATTGGTTTACAATCACATTCTTAAAATGCTCTTTTCTAAAAATCAGTTTTGCTGTTTAGGATTGAAACTGATGCAACCTTCTGCAGTGGAGCGACTGGATTTTGAAAGGCGTCAAACTGGAGCATCCATTGGTTTACAATCACATTCTTAAAATGCTCTTTTCTAAAAATCAGTTTTGCTGTTTAGGATTGAAACTGATGCAACCTTCTGCAGTGGAGCGACTGGATTTTGAAAGGCGTCAAAGTGGAGCATCTATTGGCTCACAATCACATTCTTAAAATGCTCTTTTCTAAAAATCAGTTTTGCGGTTTGTAATTGAAACTGATGCAACCTTCTGCAGTGGCGACTGGATTTTGAAAAACATCAAACTGGAGCGTCCATTGGTTCTATTCATTGGCGCAAATGCAACCTTCTGCAGTGGAGCGACTGGATTTTGTAAAGCATCAAACTGGAGCGTCCATTGGCTCTATTCATTGGCGCAAATGCAACCTTCTGCAGTGGAGCGACTGGATTTTGTAAAGCATCAAACTGGAGCGTCCATTGGCTCTATTCATTGGTGCAAATGCAACCTTCTGTAGTGGAGCGACTGGATTTTGAAAAGCATCAAACAGGAGCATCCATTGGCTCATAATCACATTCTTAAAATGCTCTTTTCTAAAAATCAGTTTTGCTGTTTAGGATTGAAACTGATGCAACCTTCTGTAGTGGAGCGACTGGATTTTGAAAGGCGTCAAAGTGGAGCATCTATTGGCTCACAATCACATTCTTAAAATGCTCTTTTCTAAAAATCAGTTTTGCGGTTTGTAATTGAAACTGATGCAACCTTCTGCAGTGGCGACTGGATTTTGAAAAACATCAAACTGGAGCGTCCATTGGTTCTATTCATTGGCGCAAATGCAACCTTCTGCAGTGGAGCGACTTGATTTTGTAAAGCATCAAACTGGAGCGTCCATTGGCGCAAATGCAACCTTCTGCAGTGGAGCGACTGGATTTTGTAAAGCATCAAACTGGAGCGTCCATTGGCTCTATTCATTGGTGCAAATGCAACCTTCTGTAGTGGAGCGACTGGATTTTGAAAAGCATCAAACAGGAGCATCCATTGGCTCATAATCACATTCTTAAAATGCTCTTTTCTAAAAATCAGTTTTGCTGTTTAGGATTGAAACTGATGCAACCTTCTGCAGTGGAGCGACTGGATTTTGAAAAGCATCAAACAGGAGCATCCATTGGCTCATAATCACATTCTTAAAATGCTCTTTTCTAAAAATCAGTTTTGCGGTTTAGGATTGAAACTGATGCAACCTTCTGCAGTGGAGCGACTGGATTTTGAAAAACATCAAACTGGAGCGTCCATTGGCTCTATTCATTGGCGCAAATGCAACCTTCTGCAGTGGAGCGACTGGATTTTGAAAAGCATCAAACTAGAGCATCCATTGGCTCATAATCACATTCTTAAAATGCTCTTTTCTAAAAATCAGTTTTGTGGTTTAGGAGTAAAACTGATGCAACCTTCTGCAGTGGAGCGACTGGATTTTGAAAGGCGTCAAAGTGGAGCATCTATTGGCTCACAATCACATTCTTAAAATGCTCTTTTCTAAAAATCAGTTTTGCGGTTTGTAATTGAAACTGATGCAACCTTCTGCAGTGGCGACTGGATTTTGAAAAACATCAAACTGGAGCGTCCATTGGTTCTATTCATTGGCGCAAATGCAACCTTCTGCAGTGGAGCGACTTGATTTTGTAAAGCATCAAACTGGAGCGTCCATTGGCGCAAATGCAACCTTCTGCAGTGGAGCGACTGGATTTTGTAAAGCATCAAACTGGAGCGTCCATTGGCTCTATTCATTGGTGCAAATGCAACCTTCTGTAGTGGAGCGACTGGATTTTGAAAAGCATCAAACAGGAGCATCCATTGGCTCATAATCACATTCTTAAAATGCTCTTTTCTAAAAATCAGTTTTGCTGTTTAGGATTGAAACTGATGCAACCTTCTGCAGTGGAGCGACTGGATTTTGAAAAGCATCAAACAGGAGCATCCATTGGCTCATAATCACATTCTTAAAATGCTCTTTTCTAAAAATCAGTTTTGCGGTTTAGGATTGAAACTGATGCAACCTTCTGCAGTGGAGCGACTGGATTTTGAAAAACATCAAACTGGAGCGTCCATTGGCTCTATTCATTGGCGCAAATGCAACCTTCTGCAGTGGAGCGACTGGATTTTGAAAAGCATCAAACTAGAGCATCCATTGGCTCATAATCACATTCTTAAAATGCTCTTTTCTAAAAATCAGTTTTGTGGTTTAGGAGTAAAACTGATGCAACCTTCTGCAGTGGAGCGACTGGATTTTGAAAAGCATCAAACTAGAGCATCCATTGGCTCATAATCACATGCTTAAAATGCTCTTTTCTAAAAATCAGTTTTGTGGTTTAGGAGTGAAACTGATGCAACCTTCTGCAGTGGAGCGACTGGATTTTGAAAGGCGTCAAACTGGAGCGTCCATTGGTTCTATTCATTGGTGCAAATGCAACCTTCTGCAGTGGAGCGACTGGATTTTGAAAAGCATCAAACAGGAGCATCCATTGGCTCATAATCACATTCTTAAAATGCTCTTTTCTAAAAATCAGTTTTGCTGTTTAGGATTGAAACTGATGCAACCTTCTGCAGTGGAGCGACTGGATTTTGAAAAACATCAAACAGGAGCATCCATTGGCTCACAATCACATTCTTAAAATACTCTTTTCTGAAGTCTAGTTTTGCGGTTTAGAATTGAAACTGATGCGATCTTCTGAAATGGAGCGACTGGATTTTGTAAAGCATCAAACAGGAGCATCCATTAGCTCTATTCATTGGCGCAAATGCAACTTTCTGCAGTGGAGCCACTGGATTTTGTAAAGCATCAAACTGGAGCATCCATTGGTTCTATTCATTGGCACAAATGCAACCTTCTGCAATGGAACGACTTGATTTTGTAAATGTTAAATTAAAAATATTTTGAATCATAAAAAAAAGGGAACAATTTCATCTTTTTTATTTTTAAAGTAAAAGTACGTTTGTTGAGTTCTAATTTATTATGCTTAATTATAATGTAATAAAGACAATTGAAATCTAAAATAAGAGTCAAAAATAACTACAAATAACGATTATTTTAAGAAAGTTGAAAAGTTCAACCATTTTTATTTTAAAGTAAAAGTACGTTTGTTGAGTTCTAATTTATTATGCTTAATTATAATGTAATAAAGGCAATTGAAATCTAAAGTAAGAGTCAAAAATAACTATAAACTGCTTTTGTATATAGTTAACTAAGTTAACCATTATTATTTAAGATTTAAAAGAAGTTTGTATCAGTATTAAAAACAACAATAAAAATATTTTAATCTAAAAATTGATATTATGAATACAACAATGTTACATGGGATTAGTCCCGACGAATTAACCGAAAAAATTTTGAACGGTGTAAAAGTTGAAATGGAAAAATTTAAAAAAGAAATCGAGTCTCCTGAAAAAACTGAATTTTTAAGCAGACAAGAAACGGCAACTTTTTTAAAAATATCTCTTTTTTGCGTTCATGATTGGGTAAAAAAAGGAATTTTAAAACCGTACAAAATGGGAAATAAAACTTTTTTTGAACGAAAAGAAATTGAAAATAAATTATTTAACTCAAACACTTTGTAAAATGGATAATATTATTATTAATAAAGGAAATATTGTAAATCATGGTTTTACTTTAAATTATCGCAGTGCAATTATTTTGAGTGCAATAAATCATGTTTTTCAAAATAAATCTATTTCGCCATTTGAATGTATAACAGATGAAAACGGGGTTTGGTTCGGGTGTTCTTATTCGCAAATTATTACAGAAGTTCCAATTTTGAAGCTTAATAAAGTTACGTGTTTAAAAATTGTAAATAATCTAATTGATTTAGGGTTTATTGAAAGGCATATAAATAATGCTAAATTATCTAAAACCTTTCTAAAGCCTTCGAGAAATTTTAAATTATATTTCGAAAACAACAAAAATGAAGTAGTAATTGATCAAAACAAAACTTATTTTTTCGATGGAAGATTAAGTCCGTTGCATTGGTTTTTATTAGATGCAATTGATAAAAATCAAAAAAACAAATTTAATTCTGAATTTGTATTTATTAATGAAACTGAGGTTTTAAAATCTCTTTTTGGTGTAATTAATTCAAAACCTACATTTGTAAAAATTTTCAAAGATTTAGTGAATTTTGGTTACATCGAAAAAACAAAAAACTTTGTAACTGGTAAAATATTTTATTATAAAGCGGGTGCAAAATACTTAGAATATAACGAGTTAAAAAATAAAGAGAGAGGATTTTAAACCTCTCTCTTTATTTGAACTAACAGTTTTTGGAATGGCTATTTTAAAGTATAAATATATGGGTAAAGATGAAAATTATCAATTTAATATATTCATAAATCAAAAAGCGTGTATTGAATTTGAAAAAGAAAATAATATTGATACTAAAAAATTAAGTTATGATCATTATGTTTTATTGTCGTTTATTATTATTTCAATGAAGTATGAAAATGGTTTTTTTAAACGTAAAGATCATGAAGGCGATAGATATATTTTACTTAACAATAGTGTTTTTTTGAAGCAATTACCAAAAATAAAAACAAAAATGGTAGCAAATAAACTGGCATTATTAAAAGATTTAGGTTACATATTAATATTTATTGAAAATAATAATGAAAGATACATATCGGTAAACTGGAGCTTGTTAAATAAATGGATTGGCACAAATAAAAACACACATACAAAACATTTAAAAAAGCATGATGTAAAAACGTATGAGCAAGTGTTTGCTTTTGCGAAAAAAAGTCATCGTTGTACAGAAGAAGAAGCGGAAGAAATGTTTTTGACATTTGATATATATAGGTATTTTGAGGGTAGTTATGATTTAGAAGATATTAGAAGTGGATTAATTAAGTTTATTACTTCATGGAAAATAAGGAAATAAATATACATGTAAAATCAATAGGTTTTCCAAGATTGGAAATAACAATATGATAACCTGATAATGATTGTGTTGTTAATATGCAATAGTTGTATTATCATTGGGTATTGATTTTATAATCAATAGGGTATTAAATATATTTAATAGGGGTTATAAATATATTTGGTAGAGGTGTCAAATATATTTAGTAGAGGTGTCAAATATATTTGATTGGGGTATCAAATATATTTATATCAGTTATATAAATATTTATATAAACAAACTGATATAAACAAATTGATATAAATAATTGAGAGATTGTAATCGCTCTCTTTTATTTATTTTTTTTTATTTAATAAAAAGAAAATATAAGTTATTGTTTTAACTGGCAAACTATTAATGATTATTGATTTTTATTGTTGTTGCTGTCGGTGGGGTATGGGGTGAAATCTCTGGGGTTCTGAATTAGCGTACATCGCTGTTTAATTAGAATTTTACTCTGGGTTTATTTTCTTGGGGGGGGTTGTGCAGATTTTGTTTTGATTAATATTGTTTTATCGATTTAAAAAAAAAACATCAAACTGGTTTAACATTGCTTTTATACTTGCTTTGGTAAATTTTACCAAAGCAAGTATAAAAGCATCAAACTGAAGCATCCATTGGCTCTATTCGTTGGCGCAAATGCAACCTTCTGCAATGGAGCGACTGGATTTTGAAAAACATCAAACTGGAGCGTCCATTGGCTCACAATTACATTCTTAAAATGCTCTTTTCTAAAAATCAGTTTTGCGGTTTAGGAGTGAAACTGATGCAACCTTCTGCAGTGGAATGATTGGATTTTGTAAAGCATCAAACTGGAACATCCATTGGCTCTATTCGTTGGCGCAAATGCAACCTTCTGCAATGGAGCGACTGGATTTTGAAAAACATCAAACTGGAGCGTCCATTGGCTCACAATTACATTCTTAAAATGCTCTTTTCAAAAATCAGTTTTGCGGTTTAGGATTGAAACTGATGCAACCTTCTGCAGTGGAGCGACTGGATTTTGAAAGGCGTCAAACTGGAGCATCTATTGGCTCACAATCACATCCTAAAATGCTCTTTTCTAAAAATCAGTTTTGCGGTTTAGGAGTAAAACTGATGCAACCTTCTGCAGTGGAATGATTGGATTTTGTAAAGCATCAAACTGGAACATCCATTGGCTCTATTCATTGGCGCAAATGCAACCTCCTGCAATGGAGCGACTGGATTTTGAAAAACATCAAACTGGAGCGTCCATTGGCTCACAATCACATTCTTAAAATGCTCTTTTCTAAAAATCAGTTTTGCTGTTTAGGATTGAAACTGATGCAACCTTCTGCAGTGGAGCGACTGGATTTTGAAAGGCGTCAAACTGGAGCATCTATTGGCTCACAATCACATCCTAAAATGCTCTTTTCTAAAAATAAGTTTTGCGGTTTGTAATTGAAACTGATGCAACCTTCTGCAGTGGAGCGACTGGATTTTGAAAAACATCAAACTAGAGCGTCCATTGGTTCTATTCATTGGCGCAAATGCAACCTTCTGTAGTGGAGCGACTGGATTTTGAAAAGCATCAAACTGGAGCGTCCATTGGCTCTATTCATTGGCACAAATGCAACCTTCTGCAATGTAGCGACTGGATTTTGAAAAGCATCAAACAGGAGCATCCATTGGTTTACAATCACATTCTTAAAATGCTCTTTTCTAAAAATCAGTTTTGCTGTTTAGGATTGAAACTGATGCAACCTTCTGCAGTGGAGCGACTGGATTTTGAAAGGCGTCAAACTGGAGCATCCATTGGTTTACAATCACATTCTTAAAATGCTTTTTTCTAAAAATCAGTTTTGCGGTTTGTAATTGAAACTGATGCAACCTTCTGCAGTGGAGCGACTGGATTTTGAAAAACATCAAACTGGAGCGTCCATTGGCTCTATTCATTGGCGCAAATGCAACCTTCTGCAGTGGAGCGACTGGATTTTGAAAAGCATCAAACTGGAGCATCCATTGGCTCTATTCATTGGCACAAATGCAACCTTCTGCAGTGGAGCGACTGGATTTTGAAAAGCATCAAACTGGAACAAATATTATAAACATCTAATAGTCAAATTTTGAAGGCTTTAAATAAAAAGAGAGGTTTTAAATTCTTTAGTCCCAGCTACTGTGTTATACATACTACCAAAATACTCTAAGCAGGCGTGAGGATGCAAAAGCAATTATTAACTCGTGTTTTATTTAAATAAAAAGAGAGGTTTTAAATTCTTTAGTCCCAGCTACTGTGTTATACATACTACCAAAATACTCTAAGCAGGCGTGAGGATGCAAAAGCAATTATTAACTCGTGTTTTATTTAAATAAAAAGAGAGGTTTTAAATTCTTTAGTCCCAGCTATTGTGTTATACATACTACCAAAATACTCTAAGCAGGCGTGAGGATGCAAAAGCAATTATTAACTCGTGTTTTCTATCTAGTTTACTTGGTATCGACTAAAGAAAGTTCGAATTATTTATTTTATTTTATTTTTGTAATATACATATTACATTGTTGTTTAAAAATATTGATTCATAATAAAAATCTTTAAACTCTTTTTTAGGATTAACTCAAAAAAAAAGAAAAAAAATATAGGTTTTCTTTAATTGTCGGGACTATGTCGGGAATTTTAAACAAAAAAAAATCGTAAAGCCTTTATATATGGTGCTTTACGATTTTTAACAGCAGAGAGGAAGGGATTCGAACCATTGCCAAAAAACCCCGTGTTAATAATACTTTCTGAAATTTTAAACTTCGTGTGCCACGAATGTGCCACAAAATCATTTTAATATCCAAAAACACTCCTCAGTATCTTAAAGTGCTTTCTACAAGAAAACAACCTTTCTTTTAAAGAACAAAATTCAACTTAATATTCTTCAAATATAATAAAAGATTGTTAGTTTCTATCAAATTAAATTCCTTTTTTCGATCACTTTTTCCCTATTCCCTCATCTGGATTACTTGAATTGCAATGCTACGATTTACCTTTTAATTAAAGGAGATACTTGTGTCAAACACACCCCTTTGGGAGATTAACCAATCCCAAAAAAAATACAGCCTATCAAATTCTCCTAAGAAGCGCTTTGGCTGTCTTAGTCTCAAAGAAATAATTGGAAACAGTTATAAAAAACAAAGGCACTCCCTCCTACTTAAGTCGGGATAGCCTTTATTTTTTTAAAATGATACAGCCAATTTGATGAATCACTCCTCTGTCGTGAATCCCCAAAAAGGCCGGCGATTAAATTGATAGTATTTACTATCTTTTTTTGCGTCTGGCTTTCTTTTTCATTTGGTTGGCAAATAATTCTTCATCATAGTCTTCTGCTTTTGCATTGGGCAATAATCCTCCAAATACTTCAATAAGATTGTTTTCTTCGTGGTAATAGGACAGATATTCCTTATCCAAAAAGCCAAACAGATTGTTTGGTTGTTTGACCTCTTCATTTGTAGTGGCATTGTTCTTTGAAGCAAGATTTCCCTGTAGAGACTGCTCCATCTTATTGCCATTGTTCCACCAGTCGTTGAAAACGTTAGCCGAAAGGCTTTTGCCTAATTGTGAACCGTTCCACACGGATTTTGAAGCATGGTCTACAAAGGTAATTCCGTAAACTCTGCCTTCACCATTTCGTCTTACAACGGTATTAATTCCTCGTTCCAACAACCGTTTTTTGAATTCCCTTTCATTCGATGCCTCCTGAAAGGACATCTCAATGGTTGTCTTAAGCAAAGCTTTGGATGGCTCATTTTTCAACAATTCTTTGGACTGGGCATAGTGTTGTTGAAGCTGAACATATCCTGCCTGTTTACCGAACAGCGAAGCCTTAAAGGGATTGCTTGCTTTTTCTCCCTTTTCATTTAATGCAAAATATACCAGTCCCTGCCTTGGGATTCCGTTATATTCGCCCTTGACTTCTTCGGCGGTAATATTGAAAAGGGAAAGTAGGGTATTATAGGTCCCGAAACCTTCAAATTTATAGTTTTTTGGTAAATGACTGATTACCGAAGCCATCTGGCTCTTTATATCCCCAGCCTTGTAATCAACGGGTTTGAATATTTGATTTTGTGGATTTTGCTTTTTCTCGATTGCCGATATCAGGCAGTATTCTTTTTCCAATTCACGACAGACATCCATAGAACGCCTTTTTTCAAATTTATCAGATATTTTTCTTCCCTCTTCATCCACGCAAACCGATACAATATGAATATGGGTACGGTCAATATCAGTATGCTTGAATACCACAAAAGGCTGTTCTGTGTAACCCATTTTCTGCATATACTCCTGAGCCAGCTTTTCAAACTGCTCATCACTTACCTTATCGTTCGGATCAGGATTCAGCGATATATGCAATACTGGTTTTTCTGTCTTTCGATTGGCGAGCAGGTACAGTTCAAAAGAACGCAACAGTTGGCTGACGGTATAACTGCCATCGGGGGTTTGAATTATCTTATTGGTATACAAAACCTGTCCATTATCTTTTTCCACTTTAAGCTGATTGTACACCAATGCCCCATAAAGATTATTTCCTCTTCCTATTTTAGCTATCATTTTTTCAGGTGTTTTGCTTCAAACTCCTCCGTTAGCTGGATAATCTTTTGGCATAACATCGCCATTTCCGCAGTCTGTTTTTCCAGTTTATAGAGATAGGTTGCGGCTTTCTTTTCGGAAAAATTGCGGTAAAGTATTTTTACCACTTGGTTATAATTGGTTCCTACAGCCCTGAACTGGCCGAATAAAGTGGTCAGGCGCATATAGTAATCCATGGCTGCCTTGTCAACCTTTACTGTCGTAATCCCTTTTTGGAATACACATGCGGTAATAAAATGTGCCATTACATCCATGCGTGAAGCTTCATAAAGAGAAAGGAATCGTGCATTTTCTTCAGCCGTAAGGCTTATGGAATAGCGGTGAACGGCGGGATCTTTCTTGGGATGCCTGCCTCCTTTATGCGGAGTTGTTTTGCCGTTGCTTTCCATAACTATTATTACTGGTTTCGTCTAAAGAATTTTAAAACCAATATATTTTATTATTAGTAATGCCATCTAAATATTGGTGGATGTGGAAGCATTTGGCTTATTATTTCCTCATGTGGATTTTCGCTTTAAGGACAACTTCCGTCAAATAAAGCCACGACAGGACACTTTCTAAGAGTGCCTCGCTTTCGGGATTAATTTCATAAAAAACGTGAAATTATGCTCTACAAAGAAACAGTTACCAAAGAGATGTGGGAACTTCTTCAAAGACTCATGAAAGATGAAAAATTGAAAGATTTTAACCTTGTAGGAGGAACAGCTCTCAGCCTAATGATTGGCCATAGATTAAGTATCGATTTGGATCTGTTCACCACAAAAGACTTTGATGATCAAGCCATGCTTGCCCAATTAGCTAATCAGTATCCGATAAAAATCAGGGAGATTCATAAGAACACAATGCTTTTGGATATAGGTAGTGTCAAGGTAGACATTATCTCCCATAAATATCCATGGCAGGAACCTATCCAGAATGAAGAAGGAATAAGGTTGGTGTCTTTATATGACATCGGTGCCATGAAGCTACATGCAATCTTCCAAAACGGTACAAGGATTAAGGATTTTGTCGATATGTATTTTCTTTTAGAACACCATCCCCTTAAAACCTATTTAGAAGCTTACCAAAACAAATATGATGGAAATCCCAGACTGGCTGCTCTTGCATTAATGGATCATAGGAATATAGACAAAGAAGAAAAAGTCAAACTCCTGAAAGGCAAAGAAACCAATTGGAACAAAATGACCCAGCGGCTAAAAAAAGCAGTTTTCAATCCTTCCATTTCATTTTCTGAATCAAAAAATCAAATTCCTCCACCCAATAAAGGACGTGGATTTAGACGCTAAGCGTTTGAATAAGAAGATAAAAAATCGTATATTTACTTCATGGCACGAGTTAAAAAAAATAAGGAAATCCCAAATCTAAACCCAATATTTTTTTGGGATTTCGACATAGATGCAATGGACTTTGAGAGAGCCTATAAAACTATTATTGCCCGTATCGTAGAGCGTGGAGGACAAGAAGAAATCGACGAAATTGTTCGTTTCTACGGCCTTAAAAAGGTGGTAAAAGCGATTCGTGACGAAATTTATTTTCTTCCTAATTATGCCATTGACAAGGCTTTAAAATTGTTTCCTGAACTTAAAAAGGAAGAGATGTACTGCTATCTTAACCGTAAGGATAAACCCTACCACTGGATCTAGTTTTTAGACTATAAGCCATTCTTACGAACAAATAAATAAAAAGAAAACGAAGTTAGTCCATGCATTAAACTTAGCAAAAGACTACGGCATAATGTCTTGCTCGTTCCTCACAAGCCACCCTTGCGGGACTTATTCCGTTTCCTTTTGCTAAGTTTAATGCCAGCCCTGTTAAATTGCTTTCTTTTTCTTTTTTATGGTTTTTCTGTTTTCTTTTGAATTTATATTTATGGCTTTACATATGCACATACAGCAATATTTGAAAGCTTGAATATTTACATACAAATATGTGCCTGTGTTCAAATATGTATTCTTGCCTATGCGTAAAAGCATATTCAAATAAAAACATTTGCATGTAAAAGCGTATTCATGTAAAAGCATATGTATGTAAAAACAGCCTTACTACTTTTATAGTTTTATACTTTTGCAGATACCTTACACAATTCATTATTTAACAGACTGCAAAAAATAAATTATGTTAGGCATATTGGTAAGGTGTTTTTAACAACCTTAAACAAAAGGAGCTTATTATCATCCTCGAAACTATTTGTAACCTTAAGCGTCTTTGAGGGTGAATCACTTTTTAAATTACCGAAAAAAAAAGGGCATCAGCCCTTCCAATTAAAACCATCTGCAATAATATTTTCAAAAGAAAATAGCAAGTTGTGTTTTGAGATGCTTGAAATGAATTCAGCATCTCAAAACCACTTGCCCCTGCAGGGGCTGGAAAACGTGTCCAAAGTCGCCGTTTTATTAAAATTACAATTGGACATTTAATTAATTCAAGTTGCTAGTTAATCGATTTGTTTAATTACAGTCCACAGACAAATAGTGTTAGCGTTAGTAGAAAACCCTTCTAGTGTAACTGCATGTATTGTTCTTGGAAACATTTTCTTGCACCCCGACCTGAGACCAATAAAAAAGCTGCAAGATTCACTAGCAGCTTTTAACATTTCTGTACTAGGAAGTAAAAACTATTATCTCATCGAGACAATAATAAATTCGCTTCGCCTATTAGCTTGATGCTCTTCTTCGGAACATTTTACTCCTTCAGCGCAATGATTTACCAACTGAGATTCTCCGAAGCCATTCCCTATTAACCGAACCGAATTGATTCCATTCTTTACCAGCCAATCTACTGTGGACTTGGCTCTCTTATCCGATAATATTTTGTTGTATTTTGCTGTCTGACGGCTATCGGTATGCGAACGCACCTCGATTTTCATCTCTGGATACTGACGCATCACTTCCAGCACTTTAGCCAGCTCATAAGCTGCATCTTTGCGAATAAAAGACTTGTCTAAATCAAAATAGATGAGAGGAATATCCAATGTTTTAGCCAAATCAGTTCCAACAGCTATTGGCTTTATGCGTCTCTCTAGAACCAAAGGAAAATCTTTACTGCCACTGGATATTTTAGTTGTAACAGATGCTTCTTTGGTTTGATATTCTTCTTTCTCTCCTCTTACATAATAGGTTTTACCACAATCCACTGGAAAACTGTAATGCCCTTGTGCATCTGTCTGCATCACTTGAAGAGGTTTGAAGTTGTTATCAAACAAACTTATCTTGGCATTTGGAAGTATTTGACCCGAATCCAAATCAGTTACAAGTCCCATGAGGGTTTGCTCGCAAATCAATTTTTTATTCTCTACAAATCGGTAAATATCATCATATCCTTTTCCGCCTTCCCTATTCGAAGTGAAAAATCCATTTCTATTTTTGCTGTCGATTAAAAATGCAAAATCGTCTTGTTTACTATTTATTGGCTCTCCTACGTTTTGTATACCATAAAAGCTTTGGTCAACTTCAATTTTGGCTACAAAAACATCTAATCCTCCTAAGCCAGGTCTCCCGTCACTTGCAAAATACAATTCGTTATCATTAGAAACAAAAGGAAAGGTTTCTCTGCCTTCTGTATTGATTTCGGGTCCAAGATTCTCTGGAACACCATAAGTCCCATCTTCATTTATTTTAACTTTAAATAAATCTGATTGTCCTAATGTTCCTGTCATATCAGAAGCGAAATATAAAGTTTTTTCATCAACACTCAAAGCTGGATGCGCTACACTATAATTATTGCTGTTAAACGGCAATTCAGTCACATTTCTCCATTCTCCTTCTTTATCAATTGTGGCTTTGTAAAGTTTAAGCAAAGTGTTTTTATTGGCATCTTTTCCTCTTTTACCTTCTAGAAAATTGTTTCGGGTAAAATACATCGTCTGCCCATCTTTTGTAAACACAGGGGTCGATTCATTAAACTTAGAATTGATCTTACGTTCAAAACGTTCCGGCGTTCCCATTTCCCCATCGGGTTTCATCTCTGACCAATACAGATTAGTAAAAGATTTATTAGTCCATTTGAATACTTTCTTAGAAATCCCTCCAGTATCTCTAGCCGAAGCAAATACCAACTTTGTCCCAAAAAATGAACTCCCATAATCTGAAAATTTTGAATTCACACCTGCATCCACAACTTGGAATCTGCTTGAATTGGCTTTGATTTCTTCTAGGTAATTTCTATTCTCTTTAAAAAGTATTCCGCGTTTATCGTTACCCTTTTTTTGGTTGAATTGTTCTAATATTTGATCGGCTTTGACATAATCCCCAGTTGATTTCAATGCTTGTGAATAGCGGTAAAAATACTCTGGTTCCTGATTGGGATATACCGCAAACAGTTGGTCATACCATTTAAGAGCCTGTGGTAATTCCGCTTTAAAATAATAGGCATTTCCAAGCTTTTGGAACATTTTCTCATCCTGATATCCTTTTTCGGCAACTTTCTCATAATTATCTATGGCATCTACATAGGCAAAACGATCGTAGTCCTTTTCAGCTCTGCTGACAGTTGTTTTTTGTGAAAATCCTTGTAAAAAGAAAGCACTCAAAAACAGACTGTAAACTATATTTCTAATTTTCATAAGCGTAATTTTTAGAAGAATCTTGGAGAAATAATTTTGTCGTATTTATTAAATAATTCATATCGCAAAAAGATCTCATGTGAACCTGAATTGTATCGTGCAAATTCTGTAGTATCAAAGTCATAACTGTACCCTATAAACCATGTATCGCTGGCTTGGAAACCTACCATAGCACTCATAGCGGCACTCCACCTGTAAGCTAATCCTGCCACGAATTTTTCATTCATCATAAAATTGGCACTTACATCCACTTGAAGCGGGGCTCCTTGAACGTATTTGGTTTGCAATGATGGTTTTAATTTTACACTAGTACTCAAATCAAATACATAACCTGCAATCAAATAATAATTGATCTTCTCGGTGGCAATATGACTTGTAGAACTCGAAGTTGCAGATTTATCAAAATGTTCTGTTTCAATTAAATTGGGTGCTGATATCCCTATGTAGCTATTGTCAGAATGCAAATAGAATCCGACTCCAATATTAGGTGAAAATTTATTATCAATATTATCTTCGTACAGATTGGGATCGCCAGGCTGGTACTTTAGCTTTCCAAAATCAATATTTAACAAATTGGCACTAGCTTTTAATCCAAAAGACATTTTATATCTCTGCGAAGCGGGTATAGTATAGGAAAAATCAACTGCTATATTATTTTCAACAGAGGGTCCTATACGGTCATTTATAATAGATAAACCCAAGCCTACTTTACTCTCGCTTATAGGAGTATTAATAGATAATGAATTCGTAACTGGAGCTCCTTCTACTCCAACCCACTGATTACGATGCAAAGCGAATATGCTCATAGCTTCTCTAGAGCCCGCATAGGCAGGATTAACAACAATTGTGTTGTACATATATTGAGTGTATTGAGCATCTTGTTGTGCTGAACTCACAATGGTGAAAAGCATTATTACCAACCTTATTATTTTTGTTTTCATGTGCAGTTTTTTATTTATAATTTGGAACTTATCTTATTATTTTCTGTTCAAATACAAGTAACCTGATTTTTCTAAAGTATTAGAATTACTGTCCGTGTATTTCAGTATATAAAAATATGTTCCTACTGGCAATTCTTGTGACTTTTCAACTGTCACTCGTCCTTCAGAAATGCCTTTGAATGCATTATTTACATTATCATAATGCTCGCGTTCAAATACTAATACTCCCCAACGGTTGAAAATCTGTATCGAATTATCAGGATAACATTCCAATCCTCTGATATAAAATTTATCATATTGACCGCTTCCATCAATTGTAAGCGCATTGTATACTTCTATTGCACATCCTGAAACCAAAAGTACCGTAGGATTATCTTCGCCCAAATTTAAATCATCTGATTTATCTTCTATTCTTATTCCGTCTGGACTCGTACCATAAACTATGGCCTGATTTGAAACAGATCCTGAATTGATATCCACTTGTTTTATAGAATATTCCCCTTTGAAATGAGTTGTATTACTTTCACCTACTGCCAGTGATAATGGAACTCCTGACATTAAAACTCCTGGTAACGGATCTGTTATAGTTACATTAGTTAAAGGGACATTTCCTGTATTTGCCACTTCAAAACTATAAGTAATAGTCTCTCCTGCTTGTGCATAACCGTCTCCATTCTCATCATTAAAATGAGCTGTTTTCACCAACGCAATATTTGGTCTAGATACAAATACTGTAACTGTTGCGCTACTGCAATTACTAGGATTTGCTTTTTCACAAATACTGTAATTTAAGATATATGTACCTCCAGGAATATTGGCTAAAGTATCTATCGTTCCATCCGAATTAAATATAAAATTAGGATTTGGATCTGCTGTTAATATTATATCTGATGGATTAACAGGTAATCCATTAAAAGTATCATTTGTCAGTACATTGTAGATTCCTGTTGATGCTTTGCTTCCATCTACACTTCCTGCATCGTCGTTATTTGCTTGAATACTAAATCCTGATGATGCCGTTACGCTGATAACAATATCAGCTGTATCGGTAAGAGATCCGTCGGTTAGTGTATAAGTAACTGTTGGAACTGTTCCGTTGTAATTGCTTACAGGTACAAAAGTTAAACTTCCGTCTGACAATATCGTGATAGCTCCAACACCTGGAATCGTTACTGCAAATCCTACTGTCTGAGTCCCTGCGATGCCTGCGATGGTATAACTCTGAACTGTTAATACTGCTGAATCCAAATCACTGTCCAGTCCTGCTGTTGCATCAGTATCGGTGATTACGTTTCCTGTGATAGAAACCGCATCTTCCAATCCGCTGTACGCATTGTCCTGTGCTACTGGAGCGTCGTCAACTGACGTTACATTGAACGTAACGGTTGCTGTAGAGGTATCACCGTCGGCATCGGTAATGGTATAACTGATGCTTACCGCTCCGTTGTAGTTCAACGCTGGTGTGAAGTCTATCGTATCATCTGTCGGATTGTTAGGCGTCCCGTTAGTGTTCACGGCTGCTGTTCCTACTGATGCTAAGATTGGGGTTACTGTGATGCTGCCAGTGCTTGGTCCGTCCCCGCCAAAACTGTCATTTCCTAATACTGCGATGTTGGTTAATCCGCTGTCTTCGGCTACGTCGGATGGCGTGTCGTTTGCTGCTACTGGAGCGTCGTCAACTGACGTTACATTGAACGTAACGGTTGCTGTAGAGGTATCACCGTCGGCATCGGTAATGGTATAACTGATGCTTACCGCTCCGTTGTAGTTCAACGCTGGTGTGAAGTCTATCGTATCATCTGTCGGATTGTTAGGCGTCCCGTTAGTGTTCACGGCTGCTGTTCCTACTGATGCTAAGATTGGGGTTACTGTGATGCTGCCCGTGCTTGGTCCGTCACCGCCAAAACTGTCATTCCCTAATACTGCGATATTGCTTAATCCGCTGTCTTCCGTTACGTTGGATGGGCTGTCGGCTCCTGCTACTGGTGCGTCGTCAACTGATGTTACATTGAAGGCAACTGCCGCTGTCGAGGTATCGCCATCGGCATCGGTTATCGTATAGCTAATGCTTACCGGACCGTTGTAGTTCAACGCTGGTGTAAAGTCAATCGTATCATCGGTTGGATCGTTCGGAGTGCCATTGTTGTTCACTACCGCTGTTCCTACTAATGCTGAAATCGGAGTTACGGTGATGCTGCCCGTGCTTGGTCCGTCACCGCCAAAACTGTCATTCCCTAATACTGCGATATTGCTTAATCCGCTGTCTTCCGTTACGTTGGATGGGCTGTCGGCTCCTGCTACTGGTGCGTCGTCAACTGATGTTACATTGAAGGCAACTGCCGCTGTCGAGGTATCGCCATCGGCATCGGTTATCGTATAGCTAATGCTTACCAGACCGTTGTAGTTCAACGCTGGTGTAAAGTCAATCGTATCATCGGTTGGATCGTTCGGAGTGCCATTGTTGTTCACTACCGCTGTTCCTACTAATGCTGAAATCGGAGTTACGGTGATGCTGCCCGTGCTTGGTCCGTCACCGCCAAAACTGTCATTCCCTAATACTGCGATATTGCTTAATCCGCTGTCTTCCGTTACGTTGGATGGGCTGTCGGCTCCTGCTACTGGTGCGTCGTCAACTGATGTTACATTGAAGGCAACTGCCGCTGTCGAGGTATCGCCATCGGCATCGGTAATGGTATAACTGATGCTTACCGCGCCGTTGTAGTTCAACGCCGGTGTGAAGTCTATCGTGTCATCCGTCGGATCATTTGCTGTACCGTTATTATTCAATACGGCGATTCCAACTAATGCTGAGATCGGAGTTACTGTAATGCTGCCTGTGCTTGGTCCGTCACCGCCAAAACTGTCATTCCCTAATACTGCGATATTGGTTAATCCGCTGTCTTCCGCTACGTCGGATGGTGTGTCGTTTACTGCTGCCGGAGCATCATCAACTGACGTTACATTGAACGTAACTGTTGCTGCAGAGGTATCTCCGTCGGCATCGGTAATGGTATAACTGATGCTTACCGCGCCGTTGTAGTTCAACGCCGGTGTGAAGTCTATCGTGTCATCCGTCGGATCATTTGCTGTACCGTTATTATTCAATACGGCGATTCCAACTAATGCTGAGATCGGAGTTACTGTAATGCTGCCTGTGCTTGGTCCGTCACCGCCAAAACTGTCATTCCCTAATACTGCGATATTGGTTAATCCGCTGTCTTCCGCTACGTCGGATGGTGTGTCGTTTACTGCTGCCGGAGCATCATCAACTGACGTTACATTGAACGTAACTGTTGCTGCAGAGGTATCTCCGTCGGCATCGGTAATGGTATAACTGATGCTTACCGCGCCGTTGTAGTTCAACGCCGGTGTGAAGTCTATCGTGTCATCCGTCGGATCATTTGCTGTACCGTTATTATTCAATACGGCGGTTCCAACTAATGCTGAGATCGGAGTTACTGTAATGCTGCCTGTGCTTGGTCCGTCACCGCCAAAACTGTCATTCCCTAATACTGCGATATTGGTTAATCCGCTGTCTTCCGCTACGTCGGATGGTGTGTCGTTTGCTGCTGCCGGAGCATCATCAACTGACGTTACATTGAACGTAACTGTTGCTGCAGAGGTATCTCCGTCGGCATCGGTAATGGTATAACTGATGCTTACCGCGCCGTTGTAGTTCAACGCCGGTGTGAAGTCTATCGTGTCATCCGTCGGATCATTTGCTGTACCGTTATTATTCAATACGGCGATTCCAACTAATGCTGAGATCGGAGTTACTGTAATGCTGCCTGTGCTTGGTCCGTCACCGCCAAAACTGTCATTCCCTAATACTGCGATATTGGTTAATCCGCTGTCTTCCGCTACGTCGGATGGTGTGTCGTTTGCTGCTGCCGGAGCATCATCAACTGACGTTACATTGAACGTAACTGTTGCTGCAGAGGTATCTCCGTCGGCATCGGTAATGGTATAACTGATGCTTACCGCGCCGTTGTAGTTCAACGTCGGTGTGAAGTCTATCGTGTCATCCGTCGGATCATTTGCTGTACCGTTATTATTCAATACGGCGGTTCCAACTAATGCTGAGATCGGAGTTACTGTAATGCTGCCTGTGCTTGGTCCGTCACCGCCAAAACTGTCATTCCCTAATACTGCGATGTTGGTTAATCCGCTGTCTTCCGCTACGTCGGATGGTGTGTCGTTTGCTGCTGCCGGAGCATCATCAACTGACGTTACATTGAACGTAACTGTTGCTGCAGAGGTATCTCCGTCGGCATCGGTAATGGTATAACTGATGCTTACCGCGCCGTTGTAGTTCAACGCCGGTGTGAAGTCTATCGTGTCATCCGTCGGATCATTTGCTGTACCGTTATTATTCAATACGGCGATTCCAACTAATGCTGAGATCGGAGTTACTGTAATGCTGCCTGTGCTTGGTCCGTCACCGCCAAAACTGTCATTCCCTAATACTGCGATATTGGTTAATCCGCTGTCTTCCGCTACGTCGGATGGTGTGTCGTTTGCTGCTGCCGGAGCATCATCAACTGACGTTACATTGAACGTAACTGTTGCTGCAGAGGTATCTCCGTCGGCATCGGTAATGGTATAACTGATGCTTACCGCGCCGTTGTAGTTCAACGCCGGTGTGAAGTCTATCGTGTCATCCGTCGGATCATTTGCTGTACCGTTATTATTCAATACGGCGGTTCCAACTAATGCTGAGATCGGAGTTACTGTAATGCTGCCTGTGCTTGGTCCGTCACCGCCAAAACTGTCATTCCCTAATACTGCGATGTTGGTTAATCCGCTGTCTTCCGCTACGTCGGATGGTGTGTCGTTTGCTGCTGCCGGAGCATCATCAACTGACGTTACATTGAACGTAACTGTTGCTGCAGAGGTATCTCCGTCGGCATCGGTAATGGTATAACTGATGCTTACCGCGCCGTTGTAGTTCAACGCCGGTGTGAAGTCTATCGTGTCATCCGTCGGATCATTTGCTGTACCGTTATTGTTCACTGCCGCTGTTCCAACTAATGCTGAGATCGGAGTTACTGTAATGCTGCCTGTGCTTGGTCCGTCACCGCCAAAACTGTCATTCCCTAATACTGCGATGTTGGTTAATCCGCTGTCTTCCGCTACGTCGGATGGTGTGTCGTTTGCTGCTGCCGGAGCATCATCAACTGACGTTACATTGAACGTAACTGTTGCTGCAGAGGTATCTCCGTCGGCATCGGTAATGGTATAACTGATGCTTACCGCGCCGTTGTAGTTCAACGCCGGTGTGAAGTCTATCGTGTCATCCGTCGGATCATTTGCTGTACCGTTATTATTCAATACGGCGATTCCAACTAATGCTGAGATCGGAGTTACTGTAATGCTGCCTGTGCTTGGTCCGTCACCGCCAAAACTGTCATTCCCTAATACTGCGATATTGGTTAATCCGCTGTCTTCCGCTACGTCGGATGGTGTGTCGTTTGCTGCTGCCGGAGCATCATCAACTGACGTTACATTGAACGTAACTGTTGCTGCAGAGGTATCTCCGTCGGCATCGGTAATGGTATAACTGATGCTTACCGCGCCGTTGTAGTTCAACGCCGGTGTGAAGTCTATCGTGTCATCCGTCGGATCATTTGCTGTACCGTTATTATTCAATACGGCGATTCCAACTAATGCTGAGATCGGAGTTACTGTAATGCTGCCTGTGCTTGGTCCGTCACCGCCAAAACTGTCATTCCCTAATACTGCGATATTGGTTAATCCGCTGTCTTCCGCTACGTCGGATGGTGTGTCGTTTGCTGCTGCCGGAGCATCATCAACTGACGTTACATTGAACGTAACTGTTGCTGCAGAGGTATCTCCGTCGGCATCGGTAATGGTATAACTGATGCTTACCGCGCCGTTGTAGTTCAACGCCGGTGTGAAGTCTATCGTGTCATCCGTCGGATCATTTGCTGTACCGTTATTATTCAATACGGCGGTTCCAACTAATGCTGAGATCGGAGTTACTGTAATGCTGCCTGTGCTTGGTCCGTCACCGCCAAAACTGTCATTCCCTAATACTGCGATATTGGTTAATCCGCTGTCTTCCGCTACGTCGGATGGTGTGTCGTTTGCTGCTGCCGGAGCATCATCAACTGACGTTACATTGAACGTAACTGTTGCTGCAGAGGTATCTCCGTCGGCATCGGTAATGGTATAACTGATGCTTACCGCGCCGTTGTAGTTCAACGCCGGTGTGAAGTCTATCGTGTCATCCGTCGGATCATTTGCTGTACCGTTATTATTCAATACGGCGGTTCCAACTAATGCTGAGATCGGAGTTACTGTAATGCTGCCTGTGCTTGGTCCGTCACCGCCAAAACTGTCATTCCCTAATACTGCGATGTTGGTTAATCCGCTGTCTTCCGCTACGTCGGATGGTGTGTCGTTTGCTGCTGCCGGAGCATCATCAACTGACGTTACATTGAACGTAACTGTTGCTGCAGAGGTATCTCCGTCGGCATCGGTAATGGTATAACTGATGCTTACCGCGCCGTTGTAGTTCAACGTCGGTGTGAAGTCTATCGTGTCATCCGTCGGATCATTTGCTGTACCGTTATTATTCAATACGGCGGTTCCAACTAATGCTGAGATCGGAGTTACTGTAATGCTGCCTGTGCTTGGTCCGTCACCGCCAAAACTGTCATTCCCTAATACTGCGATGTTGGTTAATCCGCTGTCTTCCGCTACGTCGGATGGTGTGTCGTTTGCTGCTGCCGGAGCATCATCAACTGACGTTACATTGAACGTAACTGTTGCTGCAGAGGTATCTCCGTCGGCATCGGTAATGGTATAACTGATGCTTACCGCGCCGTTGTAGTTCAACGCCGGTGTGAAGTCTATCGTGTCATCCGTCGGATCATTTGCTGTACCGTTATTATTCAATACGGCGATTCCAACTAATGCTGAGATCGGAGTTACTGTAATGCTGCCTGTGCTTGGTCCGTCACCGCCAAAACTGTCATTCCCTAATACTGCGATATTGGTTAATCCGCTGTCTTCCGCTACGTCGGATGGTGTGTCGTTTGCTGCTGCCGGAGCATCATCAACTGACGTTACATTGAACGTAACTGTTGCTGCAGAGGTATCTCCGTCGGCATCGGTAATGGTATAACTGATGCTTACCGCGCCGTTGTAGTTCAACGCCGGTGTGAAGTCTATCGTGTCATCCGTCGGATCATTTGCTGTACCGTTATTATTCAATACGGCGGTTCCAACTAATGCTGAGATCGGAGTTACTGTAATGCTGCCTGTGCTTGGTCCGTCACCGCCAAAACTGTCATTCCCTAATACTGCGATGTTGGTTAATCCGCTGTCTTCCGCTACGTCGGATGGTGTGTCGTTTGCTGCTGCCGGAGCATCATCAACTGACGTTACATTGAACGTAACTGTTGCTGCAGAGGTATCTCCGTCGGCATCGGTAATGGTATAACTGATGCTTACCGCGCCGTTGTAGTTCAACGCCGGTGTGAAGTCTATCGTGTCATCCGTCGGATCATTTGCTGTACCGTTATTGTTCACTGCCGCTGTTCCAACTAATGCTGAGATCGGAGTTACTGTAATGCTGCCTGTGCTTGGTCCGTCACCGCCAAAACTGTCATTCCCTAATACTGCGATGTTGGTTAATCCGCTGTCTTCCGCTACGTCGGATGGTGTGTCGTTTGCTGCTGCCGGAGCGTCGTCAAGTACTATTAAATTAGCGCTTGCAGAGGTAACCGTTCCACAAACAAAATTACTTTGGGTAATTACATCTCTGTAATCATATCCATTCATTGCTGCGGTTGCTGCGGTAATAGTTAAAGTTGTAGAAGTAACATTAGAATAAACACCAGTATTGGTTATGTTTGTCCAAGAAGTACCATTATCAGTAGTTACTTGCCATTGGTGTTGAGTAACTCCTGAACCTCCGGAAACAGCTACCGAAAATGTAGTATTAGCACCGGCAAGAACTGATTCATCTGTAGGTTGTGTATCTATTATGCTAGCGGTACCAAGTATAATAACATTTGTATAATCACCAGAATACGAAGCAGCAACAGGACCATTTACTCTTCCTGAGGCATCAACAGTTGGAATTCCAGTTCCATAAACACCACCATCACCTCCGTCTGCAGAGCTAGAATTATAATACTCATTTGCATCAGAACAACCATCATTATCAGAATCTAAGTCTAGTTGGTTTAAAACACCATCAAGATCTGTATCATATCTATCATCTATTCCGTCGGCATTAGTATCAATAAAACCTGCAACTGAAGGATCAAAATAATTAGGAATTTTATCCGAATCAGAATCTCCAAAAGGATCTGGTAAAGCTCCATATTCAACAGTATCTAAAATTCCATCATTATCATCATCTAAATCACAATTTTGAGGAACACTATCGGTATCTGTGTTTCCAACATAATTTGGATTTTCAATCGGAATATACAAAGATACTGCACCTCCAGATTGACCGTCACGAGAATCATTTCTAAAACCATCCAAATGCTGTCCTCCTATACCACCTGTTGTATTTACAGAAAGATTTGCTGGAAGTGTAGCTTTTGAATAAAGTAAAACACCTCCACCTCCACCTCCACCTGGACCATGATACGTATTTGTATTTAAATCTTGACCGTCACCGCCATTGATATTAACTGTAAGATTAGCTGTGTATTTATTTACTTTTAATACAACTGACCCACCAGCACCACCACCACCACCTCCATCAGGAGCACCAACAGGATTAACTGCCAAAGGTGATAACCCATTTGCATTTATAAAATGACCATTACCAATTATTTCATCTGCAAAAATAATGACAATTCCTCCTCCATCAGCGGCGGTAGAAGGATTACTTGTTGAAACCCAACCTGGCCCACCAGCTCCGCCAAGGAAAGCTTTATCTTGTGCAAGGTAAGTTGTCATTACATATCCTCCAACTCCTCCTGCATTCGCTCCACTTACGTCGCACCAGCGTTTTCCACCTTCACCACCAGCACCATAATTGGATCCTCCTCCTCCTCCTGAATCTCCCGAAACACCTGATCCACCACCATTTGCCCTTGGCGCTCTACCTCTATCTGTTGCTGAATTAAATAAGGCAATACCTTCTCCTCTAGTATAGGATGAATTATTAGTGTCGGGTAAGACAAATTGTGTAGAAGGGGTGACAGAACAATTATTTGGCGTCCCATTAATTGGCATCTGAATTCCTCTGAATCCTCTTCCATTTACATCAATATCAGCATTGAATGTAAGCGTTTTAGCACTTATCGCTACAACACCACCGATGCCAGCTGCATCATTCCAATCTAAAGAAGTTAAAGTTCCATTAATATTTGCAGAAGTATAATTAGGAATTCTAACCACTTGTACTTTTCCAGCTACATTATAGCTTCGAATCAATGGATAGCGAGGTGTTACTATATTACCTACAATGCTTGCAATCTCAAAGAATTCGTAATTACCAGCATCATTAATAGCTGTTATACTTCCACCAGCAACTGTATTTGACGTGCTAATCGTTGCTCCTTTCATTTGAATAATAAGAGCCTTATCTCCCACAGCAAAATTTGAAGCATCAGTAACTGTGATTGTATGACTGCAACTTAAACTACATGCCGCACAGCTAGGAAGATTTAAACTTGTGACAGAAGTGTATGAATTAACAATTCCTGAAATATTTGTTTGGGATAGTGTTTTATTGCTCGTGAAAATTAGCAAAAATAAGATTACAGAAAAAATTGCTTTTTTCTTAAAAAAAGTAGTGTTATGCATAGGTTGTGGTATTTATTAAATCTGGGTAATTTAACTTCAATATAATTTTTTACCCTAAAAACTTATTCATTTTTAGACTTGAAATTTATTTTTGTACAATCAAAAAATTATAAAAAAAATAGTTGCAAATTTGATAATTAATAGCACATTAAGATTAAAAAATCGGCAAAGCGCGCATATTTCCTTTAAAAAACATTAATGTTCTAAATATGTAAGAAATAAACACTCTTAAAAACTTAAATTAAATATTTAAAAATTAAAAATTACAACTACAAAAAAACTAAAATTGACTAAAAAACATCTGAATTTAAATTTGAATTGAAAATTAGATTAAAAATTAAAACCAATATTATCAATTGAAATTTCAAAATAAAACCAAGCGTATAACATTAATTAAAGTTGTCCATAAATTTTAAATGAAGCAAAAAAAAACAACAAGAACTATGAGTAATACAGGTGCGTATGTTTTTTATCCCTGATAATTCATTCATTTCGGCAACGAAAATAGAAGAAAAAAAAAACTCTGAATAGTCAATTCGGACATAATTAGCATGACTAAACTTAGCTATTTATTTGAAAGAAAAAAAATATTTAAACGAATCTAAGTATTTTACAAAATACTGTAATTCAACACATAAACTCTCGTAAGCAATAAAGAAAAAAAAAGAAAAAAAACATTATATCATCTTTTTTTTTTAAAAAAGTCATAAACGAACCTCAGAAGGCAATTTTCCAAAGCGCTTTTTAAAGTTAGAAGCAAATCGACTAGCAGAATCATAACCTGTAACAACTGCAATATCTTGAATATGGATATTTGAATTTTGAATTAATTGCATAGCCAAAAGCATATTTTTCTCTTTATGATATTGCAACATAGAGAACCCAAAAACTACTTTAAAATTTGACTTCAATTTTGTAGGAGATGTATTGACTTCCTTTGCAATGGATTCGATACCGATAAAAGGCAGTTGCAAATTATGCAAAATAATTTTTTCTGCCTTGGCTACATTATGATAGTCTAAATTAGTCAAGGAAATATTATCTAAAATACGGTTGTCTTCAAAAGAGTTATCAAAAAAATCAGCCATTAAGTTTATGCATTTCTTCTTCAATCTCGCTCTATCAGATTGTATATCATCCACATTTTTCAAAATTATCGAAATCTCTTTCGTTATATTATGCGCCTGCGGTGCAATGTCTAACCAAGTATAAGACCCTTTTTTAGCATTTAAAAAGTTCCTGATAGCCTTTCTGTGTTGGAATTTTTTAGAGGAAAAATTTTTATCAACCCAATCTTTTCTAATAGCAAAACTAAAGAATTTACCAGTTGTTCCTTTGTAAAAATAACTAGACACTTTGGTTTCTGGCTTACTGAAAGTCCAACAAGTACTTAAAAGTAATATCTCTTGACTATCTTTAAAAGAAAACTTGTACTCAAATACTGAGAATGTAAGCAAGTAATACTCACTTAATTCATTCTTATCATAACGAGATTTAGTAACAATATTTTCCTTAACACTCATATCCACTTCCAAAATCCAAAAACCATCCTCAATTTCACGATAATACATCTTTGCTTTACAAAGAGCAGTATTGAAAGAAATAAGTTGTTTTAAAGGAATATGATTCGTTATTGGAAGTTTTAAGATACTCTCCAGCATTATTTTTGGAGAATTAAATAAATAAGGAAGTTTAAAAAAATCATCTTTAAGAAGAAAAAGATACTTCTGAATATATTTTGGCCAATTATCTAAAGTCATAAAATCTAAAATTGATAAAAGTTAATCTCACAAACATAAAATCAATCCATCAAAAATTAACAAGGCAAAAATATCAATAAAACGATTAATAAATCTAAAAAAATTAAACATATCCTTACTATTTAATCACTTTTCAATTCATAATAATTATTCTTTGCTTTTTTATAATATATATAAAAATAATAGTATAAACTAAATAGTTAACATTAAAGACAAATCTAATGGGGAAAATGACACCAAAATTCCTTGGCAATAAAATTTAGTTCAACTTAGAACTAAACCGATTTTTTTATCACTTTGATAGCAAAGTAATTTAAATATTGAAAAAATCTCTGCAATGAAACTATAGCCTAGGGATAATGTTTTTGCCATAATTCCAACAAGGAAAAAAGTATATTGGAATTATAAAAGCGACTGCCCATAATTCTAGCAAAATAAAAGTGGGGGAAATTGTAAATATTCGATTGGAGAATTATCCTGATAGAGAATTTGACATTGTAAAAGGAATTGTAAAAGCCATTTCGCTAACTCCTGACAAAGAAGGTAATTTATTAATTAGAATTCCCTTACCAAACGGCTTAGAAACCTCTTATAAAAAACAAATCGTTTTTCAGCAATAAATATCAGGTACTTCTAATATTGTTACCGAGGATTTACGATTATTTGAGCGTTTGCTGTACCAATTTAGAGATGCTTTCAAAAGACACCTCTCTTGAACGCAATCTAAATTTGGATATTCATTTAAAAAAATAATTGCAGTGCTCCTAACACGATTCTCTTATAATAAATAGTTCCATATAAGGAATTATTATTAAAAATGAGGCTATTAGATGAAAGGCATTGAAAAAGTCCCTACTTCCAAAAATGAATTACCCCGAGGCAGAGTCATCGAGGTATCAATCGGAAAAGAGTAAATTTTAGTTTTATGGAAACCTAAGGTTTTCAAATTTTCCTCTTTAACCCCGAGGCAAAGCCTCGAGGAATTCTACCTATTAAATTCCTACGCATGGACATTTAATGCCTAAAAGCTACCCAAAGCGCCACTTTTAAGCAAAGAAAAACATTGCGCCATAACTTAGCTCACAATTAACAATAAATGAGAGGTGCGATGATGAACGACAATATAAATAAAGATGATTTAAGGCAATTTGGTCTATTGCTTGTAGACCAATTCAAACAAATTATAAAGAACAACCAGAATAAAGACGATGACGACCTAAATCCAGAATGGATTAAAAGCCGTGTTGTCAAGAAACTAATGGATATGTCTGCAGCATCGTTACAGAATCTCCGGATTACTGGAAAAGTGCGCTTCAAAAAAATTTTAGGATCTTACTATTACAACAAATCAGATTTAATGAATCTGTTCAACGATAAAAAATAATATGAGACTTAAAAAGCTTTTAAAGTACCTTTCCTTTTTAGAAGAAGATCACAGACTAAATGTTTGGCACTTTGCACTCTTAAGTGCAATTCTTTGTCTCGCTTATAAGCAAGGACAGACTAGGATCATTAAAGTGAGTCGTAGCAAGATAATGTCACTATCGCATATTAGCACAATCCCAACCTATCATAAATACTTTAAGGAGTTGCAGCAAATGGGCTATATCAATTACAGACCATCCTATCATCCAGGATATCGAAGCGAAGTGGAAATAACAATAAAGCCTCACGATTTATCTTAAGTGTTCCTTGGTAATATTAAAATGCTTTTATCATACATTAAAAACCTTACGTAACTTTACCATCTGTAAATCTATATCCAGAAGTTCTTCAGCATTATGTACAATACTCTGCGCACTATCAGCAGTAGCAAATTGCTGCTTCAATTCTTGAATTTCCCTTTCCATTCTTTCGAGAACAGAAAGCCCCTCACCTCGGGTAATAATTTTTTCCCTATCCAATCTATTCTTTAATACTTGCATCTCCCTACCAATTGTCACTTGTTCTGTTAATGCGTATTCCTCAGTCTGCTTAACAGATTGATGACCAAGCATTTCTTTAACTACATGAATTGGCACACCATTGTTCAGCGTAACTGTACTTCCAAAAGTACGTCTCGCTTTATGTGTGTTCAATGTGAAATTGAAACCGCATAAATCACCGATTTCCTTCAAGTAGGCATTCATCTTCTGATTTGACAAAACAGGCAAGACAGTACCACGTTTCAGGCATAAAGGATGTTTTTTGTATTTCTCCATAATTTCAACAGCTTTTGGAAGCAATGGAATATTAGTTTCGGAATCCGTTTTCTGCCTCGCGGACATAATCCATTGTCCCCCATCAATACCGATTTTAATATTTGCCAGCTTCAGTTGGAAAACATCTATATAAGCTAATCCCGTATAACATTGGAAAATAAAAACATCTCTAACTACTTCTAGTCTCTCTATGGCAAAATCGCGATCCTCCAATATAAAAAGCTCTTCTGCAGTCATGGGTTTTTTATTCGTTTTGGTCTTTTTACCCTTGAACAGCTTAAAAGGATCAGTTGTAATAATCTCTTTAGCTATGGCTCTGAGCACAATTTTCTTAAAGTTAGATATATACTTTAAAGAAGTGTTATTGCTGCATCCTTGTACTGTTTTAAGGTAAAACTCGTAATCTTTTATAAATTCATAATTTAGCTCCCTGAATTCAAGATCATCTACGTTATATTTAAACCTTATAAAATCACTAACATGAGATTTGGCTGTTACATAACGCTCAAGCGTGCCTGGAGCATACTCTTTCGGCACCAACGCTTTGACTTCATTATTATGGTTTTGAAACTCTTCTAAAACTTTTGCTTTTGAAGCTACCTTCCCTTTAACGTAATCAATGAGTTTCTGCGCAGTGATCGTTTGGTCACTGTAAAGCAAATCTGTTTTTCTTTTTTTGACTTTCAATTCCAGCGAATTCAAAAATTCATTTAATACTCTAGAATCTTCCTTACTTCCAGTAGCTCTTTCCAATTTCTGATCCCACCGGTTTACATTCCAACTGTACTTCGTAGATGTTTCTTTAGGAATCCCATCAACTGTAATTCTTAAATAAATAGATCTGACATTAGTTTTTTTTCGCGGACTCTTCAAAAAGAAAGTTAATCCAAAACTGTTCTCTAACATAATTCAACATTTTAAGTTAATAAAGGTCGAACTATAGTTCTTTAAAATCAAGTCGTTAATGCAGTTTACATGTTATAAATCAATCAGTTACAACGATTTTGTGGCACACTTTTTTTCCCAGCCCGTTGCGCCACGAATGTGCCACAAAAAATAGGAGCCTTTTTGAAAATTATGAAGGTCCAGGGTATAAAAAAAGAAAACCTGCAAATTCATAACTTGCAGGTTTTTAGCACTTTAAAACGATTTAAGCGAGAAACATCACTTGTTTTCGCAGAGAGGAAGGGATTCGAACCCTCGATACAGTTACCCATATACTAGCTTTCCAGGCTAGCTCCTTCAACCACTCGGACACCTCTCTATTTTATTTGGGTCTGCAAAGAACATTAAAAAAAATGAATTTTGAAAGTAAAAAATCAATATTATTGCATTTCTCCCCTTAATGAAGTTTCGAATACATTTTTGAAGTCTGACGAAGCTATATTTTGCCCCAATAAATACATTAATTTGGTAATTGCAGCTTCAGTAGTAATATCTTTTCCAGAGATAATTCCCAGTTTTTTCATAGTGGTACTTGTTTCATAATGCCCCATACTCACACTGCCTATCGAACATTGCGTAACATTTACAATATGTAAACCTCTATTTATTGCATTTTGCAAAAGTGCCAAAAACCACTCTTCTGTAGGTGCATTTCCTGCGCCGTAGGTTTCAAGTACAATTCCTTTCAAACTGTCAATATTTAAAATCGCAGACAGTACGGTTTCACTTATTCCCGGAAACATTTTGATAATTGCCACATTATTGTCCAAATGTGTATGAACTTTCAAAGAAGTTCCATCATTTGCTGGTAAAAACAATTCCGAATTGATTTTCAAATGCACTCCAGACTCCACCAAAAAAGGGTAATTAGGAGAAACAAAAGCACGAAAATGTTCGGCATTTATCTTTGTCGTTCTATTACCACGGTATAATTTGTATTCAAAATAAAGACAAACTTCTTTGATGAGCGGTTTGCCATTTTCTTGTAAAGAAGCAATTTGAATCGCTGTAATTAAATTTTCTTTAGCATCGGTTCTCAAATCTCCAATAGGCAGTTGAGAGCCCGTAAAAATGATAGGTTTTGATAGATTTTCGAGCATAAAACTCAATGCCGAAGCCGAATACGACATGGTATCCGAACCATGTAATACCACAAAACCATCAAAATTGGCATAATTATTCTCAATTGTACGAACAATTTCGGCCCAATGCTCAGGATTCATATTGGACGAATCGATAGGATTTTCAAACGAAAAAGTATCTATCTCGCAATCCAGTAATTTTAATTCGGGAATATTATGAAGGAGTTTACTAAAATTGAAAGCCTTAAGAGCTCCTGTCTCAAAATCCTTTCTCATACCAATGGTACCACCGGTATAAATCAAGAGGATTTTAGGTTTAGAGTTCATTAACATATTTTAATTTATTGACAACTGGATTTGCGTACATGTCCAAAAACCCTTGTTTGGCAACTGGATGTTCGTGATCAATTCTCATCTCCAAACGTCGCTCAAAAAGCAATTTTTCGTTTTCGGTATATAAATGAGAAAATCGATTCGAGCAGTTCAAAATATCGTAAGCGATAAAATTGGTTGTCCACAATTTGTAATTGCTCAAAATGGAATCGTCAATTACTTGAGCCAATGCTTGAACTTGCTTGTTGGTAGTATCTACATTTTTGATAATTTCATCGATTTCAGTATCCAGAACATCACCTATATGTATGTGAATTCTTTTCTTTTGCCCGATGATTCCACTCAACAAAGTCTTGAAATCTTCGTTTTTCTCTTTCTTGTAAATTTCATTATTTGCTTCTGCCAATAACTGTGGCATTTTCAAAGCATCTGTTGGATCATATTCGTATGAAATTGAAACCGGAACAATTTTAATTTTCTTAAAATAATCCATTATATTAGGTTCGTCAGATCCCATGGCAATCATTTTCAAAACCCCAGGATTGGTTTCGTCATTTCCATCTTTGGTTCTTCCTTCGCGTTGCGCAATCCAAACCGAACGATTTTCGTGTAACAACAACTGAGCCATATATTCAGACAGCAATTTGGAACTCACCAGTAATTCTCTTGGTGATAATCCACGTAGAACCAAAAAGTTCCTGTTTAGTTTTGCTAATGTTTTTAAAAAAGATTTTTTCACCAAATTATCACCAATAGCCGACGAAGTCATATCCAAACCATGTTCAAACAAAGAAGAGTTTAACAGAGTTGTGTCTAAAACGATATCTCTATGATTCGAGATAAAAAGATAAGCAGTGTTCTTTTCTAACTTTTCAAAACCAGATGTGGTTAAGCCCTCCGAGCTTTTCTCCAACACCTGTTGCACTCCATAATAAATAAAGTTACATTGAAAATCACGAATTGAATGAGTTTTGCGAAGCTGTTCTTTCCAAATTTCATCTTCTACTCCTGGAAAACAAAAGTTCATTAAAGCTTTCATCATCGGATGATCAATAACTTTTATTATTCCTTCGTTTATTTCGGAATCATAAAAAGACCGAATCGCATCAAATTTATTCATTGTTAGTTTTCAATTTAGTTGGACAAAAGAACAAAAAAAATATTAAAGTTACAGAAAATCGATATTAAATACCGAATATTTTTGCAGAATTATCGGTTGTTACGGCCGCTATCTCATTTGCCGAAAGGCTATATATTTGGGCCAATTTATCGACAACATTTATTAAATAGCTGCTTTCGTTGCGTTTGCCGCGATAAGGAATTGGAGCCAAATATGGGGAATCTGTTTCCAAAACAATATGTTTTAAATCGATTTTATTCAAAAATTGATCTATTTTTCCATTTTTAAATGTAACAACCCCGCCTATTCCTAATTTCATATTATACGATATCGCCTGCAAGGCCTGCTCATAAGTTCCCGAAAAGCAATGAAAAATTCCAAACAATTCAGGTGATTTCTCCTCTTCCAAAATTTCGAATATTTCATCAAAAGCCTCACGACAATGAATCACTATCGGAAGTTTATATTGTTTGGCTAACTGAATTTGTTTTCTAAACGCGATTTGTTGCTCGACCAAATGTGTTTTATCCCAATACAAATCAATCCCTATTTCACCAATAGCGGCGAACTTTCTTTTAGTCAACTCAGTTTCAACATGCTGCAATTCCTCCAGATAATTATCCTTTACATAAGTAGGATGTAAACCCATCATCAAGAATATATTATTGGGATAATCTCGTTCCAAATCATACATGCTTTGCGTACAAGTAGAATCTATCGCAGGAACAAAAAAGCGTGTAACCCCATTATCAATGGCGCGTTGCATCATTTCGCTTCTGTCCAAATCAAATTCTTCTGAATATAAATGGGTGTGGGTATCTGTAAGTATTGTTTTTGTTTCCAAGTGTAAATTTTAATTCCGCAAAATTACTCGAAAAAACGGGCTTTACCAAAAAAGGAGTTGCGCAAAAAATATTTCCCAAAGATTCACAAAGAAAAAAAAGATTCGCAAAGATTTTAATATCTCAGCGAATCTTTAAAAATAAACTTTGTGAATCTTCGTGTAATCCTCTGCGAATCTTCGCGAAAAAACCGTTATAGAATATTAATCCAAATCATTCAGCAACGCATCCACCTGATCATTTCCTTCATAATCCTCAGGAATCGTCAACAAAAGCTCTTTGCACGATTTATAATCTTTTTGCTTCAATTTAGTCAAAGCCAAACTCCAAATCGCCTTATTTTTATAAATGGAATTCCCTTTCTCCAAACTTGTAAAAACCGCTTCGGCTTCTGGCAATCTATTCTCTTCCAGTAGTGCCACTCCATAAAAATACTGAATCTCGGCACTTTTATCTGCTTTCAAAATAGTTTCAAAAAGCGGAATTGCAGCTTTATATCTTTTCGCATTAAAAGCATCCTGAGCTAGTTTCAAATTATCATTCGCCTCCCCTCTCTCTGTAAAAAAAGCCATTTCAGGCTGATTGTAATCTTCAAACGTTGGATTCGAATTCTGATTCAAAAAGAACAATCCAAACAAAACCGCAACCGATGCTACCACCGCATAATACCATGGTTTCAATGCTATCACCTTAGGTTTGGACTTTCTAAAATGTTCCTTAGAAATCCCTTTCAAATTCTTCTTGAAATCGTTTAATTCATCAACTTGACCAAACTTATTTTTCAAATGAAGATGCAATTCTTTATAGGTTTCAAAAGCCATAGCCAAATCAGGCTGATCTTTTAACTGTTGCTCAAAAGCCAATCTCTCTTCAACGGACATTTCGCCTTGAAGATATTCGTCAAATTCCAAAAAGTGTTCTTCGTTCATGGCTAGGTGTTTTTTATAGATTTAAAGCGATTGGTTTCCTGAATCCATTGCGTCAATTGACCAATGCATAGTGATTTTTTCTTACGTACATAACCGTATGTTACCGCTAGCTTTTCGGCCACTTCCTCCATCGATGGAAGCGTAAAACTCAACTTCAACAACTCTTGGCATTTCTCCCCGAGTTTTTGAAACATCATATCATACAGTTGTTGCTTCTCATCAAATTGTTCGGTCTGCAAAACCATCTCATCAGCAGATTCATGTATAGATGTCAAATCGTCTTTAATTGTTACCCCTTTATTCGAATGTTTTTTCAACTCATTGAGCCACTTTCGTTTACACAGCAAAAAAAAGTACGCATCAAATGGGCACGTCAATCGTAACTGTCCCGATTTGGCCTGATTGAAGAGTAAAATCAGCACCTCCTGAATTACATCCTGCGCCCTATCTTCATCACCAGAATTGTTCTTTATATAATGAACCACTTTTGGCACAAACTTCTTGTAAATAGCATGAATAATCGCCGAATCATTATTCGCCAATCCTTCAATATACATTTGATCGGGATGAACAGTCGTTGGAGCCATAAAAAAACTTTTTACCGAAAATACTAAAAAAAGAGAGAAAACCATTACCCGATCTCTTTTATAAATACCAATAAACCTTTGGGCGTAACCCCATTATAACAAGAGGCCTACTCGACTTTGCGCATATTCGGCCTCTTCTCCTAATGCGGTCGGGCTATCCGTGCTACTTCGGTAGCTTACTGCTATCCCTTACGCAGAGACGTAAAATCAGATATTCCGAACTAAAATCAAAGCAAGGGGTAACAATTATAAAACCAAGTTGATATAGCGGTATAAATCAATAATTGGAACTTTTTAAAACTTTTAGAGTATGGAAAATTTAAAAAAAATAGGAGTCTCATTCGTCAATAAACTTTGGACTTTAATTACTCGATGATAAAAACAAGGGTAACAAATCAAAACTAAAGTTGATATAAGAATGAAATTAGAATTAAAAAAGAAATTTCAAAAACAAGGGTAACAATATCAAACCTTAATTGATATAGACAAAAGAAACTATAATTAACAACCAGAATCTGAAACAACCTCTTGGACATTTCCAAGACAGATTTAAAAAACTTAGAAATCATGAACAGAAATTTAAAATCAATCGCTCTTTTATTTTTAGGAACAATCGCAATGGTAAGCTGTACAAACGACAACATTACCGATAACAATGAAATTCAAAATGTTCCACCGACTGCCTCTGAATTGAAAGACGTAAGAACCGAAGCACTAACCAAATTAAAACAAACATTCACAATCACCGAAGCTTCTGGATCAGTAACCCTAACTTCAGCGAAAGGAGTAAAATTAATAATCAACAGAGACTATCTTAGAAAAAATGGAGTCGCAGTGACCGGTGCTATCAACATCGAATATGTTGAATTATTTGACAAAGGACACATGCTAGTAGCCAACAAACCTACCATGGGATTAACGACAGATGGAAAGAAAAACTTACTGATTTCTGGCGGAGAATTCTACATCAAAGCAACCCAAGACGGAGTAGCACTTGAATCATTAGCCACAATGACCCTTCTTGTCCCAGCAAGCTTAACCGGAGGTATTGAAACAGGAATGCTACTTTGGACAGGTAATTTAGAAGACCCGGAAAACTTAGTTTGGAGAAACGTTGCTGATGCTGCTGGCACCAACGGTGGAAAAGGCGGAGTACAAGGAGAAGGTGGTAACTATTATGTTTCATTTGGAAACTTTGGATGGACCAATGTTGATAAATTCTACAGCGACCCAAGACCTAAAACCACAATTCTTGCTGCTGCACCAACAGGATATGACAATACCAATAGCGCCATCTATTTGTCATACGATGGAGAAGGTCAAAATGCTCTAGCCAAACTAGACACTTATACTGCCGCAGGATTATTCAGTGAGCACTACGGTCAAATTCCAATCGGGTTGGCTTGTCACGTAATTTTTGCCACCGAAGAGAATGGACAATGGAGATATGCCATCAAAGCTGTTACTGTAGCTGCAAATGATGTTTACACTTTCACATTAGCCGAAACAACTGTAGGGACCGAAGATCAATTAATAGCCGCAATCAATGCTATTCAATAAGTTACAAATTCAAATAAAGAAGAAAAAGTGGTGATTTGCTCACCGCTTTTTTTTACATTTAAAAAATAATTTGAATTTAAATCGCGTTTTAGAACGCTCCAAAACCTATAATGACTGACCAAAATAACCAAATATGAACAAATCGCTAGTAGTACTTTTTCTAATCATTGCATTCCCTTTTTACGCACAAGTAAAAGTAAAAGATACCATTACCCGAAGAGCAAATATAGGATACGATCAAAAAGGAAATTTAGTCAATTTCAAACCCGAAACACCTCCATTAATTCCTATTGCGGGAGCTCCAAAACCAAGTTACTCCTATTTGTGGGAATTGGGCGATGGCCATTACAGTAAAGAAGCTGAACCCAAACATGTCTATAAAAACAAAGGAGTTTATACTGCACGACTGGCTGTAACCAATAATTATGACAACGGAAAACCTCCGGCTACCAGACCGAAAAAAGTAGTAGTCAATGATATCGAAGATACCAATTACAAAGACATCGCATCGATTGCTGATCAAAGCGGATTGACTATTTTTAAAAATTGCGACCCCATTCCAGAACAGGAAATACAAGTAGTGGTGAGTTATGAAAATTTGGAAAACTATGTAACTAATGGAAAACTCTATCTTTTTTTCAATGAAAAGCAATTCAAAAACAACAATTTCGATTTACAGGAAGTAAGATCTTATTTTAATGAAAGAACCGTAAAAGAAAACAATGTTGTTTCAGCAGATGATATCGATAATTCAAACCGTTATTTGGCTTCGAATGACACTTTGGCCTTCACCAAAAATTATAGAGAAACAACCAATGAAACCAATTTGGATTCCACTTTATTAGCAGCAAAAAATATGTATAAAGATGTTTCCATTTTGGAAATAGACGATCACAATCCCGGCGAGACCCGAAATGTTTTTTATACTTTCAAAACCACTCGTCAAATGATCAAAGACACCAGTGCCACCATAACGATGCGAAGTATTTATGTCCCCAACCGAAGTTTTAAAAACCATAAAATAAAAAATCTGGAAATGGAAATTGTCACTTCCCACGACCCCAACAAAATGGGCTCCAACGGAAGTTTCATGAATTACAGATTTGTACGTTACAAAAGAGTCAAATTCAAAACCAGCTTCCAAAACAACGGTGAAGGTCCAGCCCGAAAAATTCAGCTCGAAACTGATATTCCCGATATGTTTGACAAAACTTCATTAAAAATTGAAAGCATGTATCCCGAATGTCCCATTTGTCCCAAAGGCGAAGTGGCAACTACCAGTTGTTTGGACGTTATTGAAAGAGAAACCCAGATATTTTTCGTTTTCAGAAACATCTATTTGCCCGGAAGCAACCAGAAAAATGTAAAAGAAATTGACAGCACCAAAGGATTTGTAAAATACTCGATGAAATTCAATGAGGATTTCCATAAAATAAAAACCAAAAGCAGAACGGCTATTATTTTTGACAAAAACGAACCCATAATCACCAATTATGCCACTACCCGATTCACTCCCGGTATATCTATTGGAGCCAAAGCGGGTTATAACTTTTACTCCAATTTAGACAATTCCAAAAGTTATTTTGTTGGCGCCACTGTTTCTCCTTTCAAATCGTATCGCTATTATGGGCAAGCCGAATTTTTAAATAGTTTTACGTCTTATGATGGAGCAACCACTTTCTCAGAAAAAGTTGATCAAAGTGCAGGCACAGTGAATTTAAAAAAAATCACCACATCCATTGAAAACAAAAATATTAACTGGGAAATTCCAGTATTGTTCCGATATAACATCTCCACTTATTTTGGCGTCGGGGCAGGATTCCAAATCAATATGAATGTATCCGAACAGCAAACACAAAACATCAAAACCGATGTCTACGAAGGAACTTCAGACAAGTTCCTCATACGAACGGAATACTCAACCACTACATCCTCAAATTCGTTTGCCGAATTAAAATCGGGACTATTATTCGACTTTACAGCTGGTTTTGCAAGAATTGGTCCTAGCTTGGGAGCGCGTTATGTACTCAACTTTGACAATAACTTTAATTATATTCAGTTGTATGGTATATGGAAGTTCTAGGATTTAATCCCTAGAAAACACCAATAAGATAAAAGTTATGCCAAAAAAAATAATCTTCTTGTACCTCTTAATTTCTCTGAATGTATTCGGACAAAAAAAACACACGCAAGAAGATATAACCTATGATGCTATCGATTATTTTGTCGCCAATCCATCATTGGAAGGAATAAATAACCTCAACACCATTGAAGCCAATTTTTGGAAAAACCAAGACAAAAAATCAAAAGAAGGATTGCTATCCATCGTGATTTTAAACTGCAACAAAGCCTATTTCGAAAATGAATTTGGCAAAACAAACCAAGCCATAACCAGTTATGAAAAGGCTTGGAAAACATACCAAACCTACCAACTCACTGATTACGATATTATTGATTATTGCCTAAAACCATTAGGTAATTTATACACAATAATGGGTGATTATGACAATGCCGAAAACACCATCAAACACTATTATTTTATTGCCAACGAGGAGAAAAATGAAAGCGCTAAAATAGCGGCCATTATCAACTTATCCAATGTATATCAAAGTTCTGGCAAAAACAGCATGGCTATTGATTTATTAGAAAACACCTTAAAAACAGCAAAACTTTCCTCAATTCAAAAAGGGATTTTATTGAATAATCTTGGAAATAATTATTTGCTAAGCGCCAAAAAAAAATCCTTCGCACCAAAAACATTCTTCAAGGCAGAGGACTGCTACAAAAGAGCGGTTGAGCTTTTAAAAAATGAAAAAAATCAATCCGAAGCTTTATCCAATTGCTATCGAAACCTAGCATCCCTTAACGGACAAAGAAACGATTTTGAAGAAGCAAACAGCTATTTCGCAAAAGCAAAAAACCTTTTCTTTTCCTCCAAAAACCGTGGTGTTCGATCCATAGCAAAGTTATATTATGAAGAAGCTTTGCTGTTTTATGAGCAAAGAAAAATACCTCAAGCACTTCAATCTGTTCAGCTTGTTTATCAAACCTTAATTCCCTTATACAGCAGTCAAAAAAGAACTGTACCACTGCAAAGTTCCTTGTATGCCGAAACCGTTTTACTCGACGCTTTAGATTTACAAGCCGACATTTATAACCAACAAAACCAACCTAAGAAAGCATTACAGATATATAGCCTTTGTTTTCCTATCGAAGAGTTAATGGGTAGTTTGTTGCTTTATGAAAATTCAAAAATCATCAACCAAGTCCGGATGAGCAATCGAACCGAAAAATGCATTGCTATTTATAACCTTTTATATAAAAAAGAAAACAAAATCAGTTATATCGAAGAAGCTTTTCAACTCGCTGAACGCACCAAATCGGGTGTTTTAAAAAGTGAGCTTTCCAGAAACAAAGCTGCTTCAAAAAAAGAAAAACAAAAAATTCAAGAATTGCAATTTTGGAATAATGAAATCCTTAAAGAACAACAAAAAGGCGAATACGCCAACATTTACAAAATAAACAAAGCCATCAAAAAGCAAAACGAAACAATGCTTTTGCTTAAAGAACTTCAGGCTAATAACAGCAGCTTTAAAGAAGAATCGATAGATTTGAATGCATTGTATTCTAAACTCGAATCTGATGATGCGTTCATGGTTTACTATTTTTCGGGTTATGAGAACATGTATTATTTTGTTTTGGGAGAATCTCAAAATCCAAAAATTGCATTACATTCATTTAGCAATAATGCCCGCTACTCTGTTTATTTTTGGCAATTTATCGCTTATTTTAATGATGCCAATGTTATTACAAATGACATAAATGGCTACAATCATTTTGGAAAGATAGCCTATGACAGATTACAATTCCCCAAAAACGCATGCTGTAAAAACTTAGTAATCATACCGGATGGCGTTCTCGATTTTCTTCCGTTTGAGGCTTTAATCACCGAGGAGTCAAACACCACCAATTTTGAAAAAATGCATTATTTGTTGCATGATTTCAATATTGCCTATAATAATTCGGCCACTTTTTATTTAAATGCGAAACCTTTTATACCAAAAGAAAAAACGGTTTTGGGCATTTTTCCTGTTTTTGAAAAGACCAATTATGCATTGACCTATTCAAAAACCGAATTACAATCCATTAAAACCAGTTTCAAAGGACGTTTTTTTGAAAATGATTCTGCCACTTTTCAAAACTTCAAAAATAATGCCTCAGGTTATTCCATACTGCATTTGTCAACCCATGCCACTGCCGGAGACATAGAAACACCTGCCAGCATTAAATTCTACGATCGCGAAGTCCTATACTCCGAGCTATATCACCTTGACATAAATCCGAATTTGGTTGTCTTAAGTGCTTGCGAAACGGGAATTGGTAAACTCTACAAATCTGAAGGAGCGATGAGTGTTGCCAGAGGATTTCAGTTTGCAGGAGCTCAAAACTTATTATTCTCTTTATGGAAAGTAAATGATTATACAACATCCGTATTCATGGGGATTTCTACAAATATGTCAAACAAAATGACTCCTATTTTGAGGCCAATGCAAAAGCCAAACTCGATTTTTTAAAAACCAAAAACATCTCAAATGCCAAAAAATCACCGTATTATTGGGCAGCTTTCGTATATTATGGCAGTTTGGAAAATAAAGAAAAAAACAACTATGTACTAATAGGATTTGTAACTATTGCTACACTTATTGGTTGTTTTTTATTATTCAAATTAATCGCTAAAAGAATAAAAAAAGAAAAAATCAAGTCCAAAAAGAAAAAGCATCGTTAGGAATACTATTTTTACCTTGCAAAAAGTCGCTTCCCACATGAAAAACTTACACGAAAAACTAAAGAAGGTAGATTATAAAAAAGTCAAGTTTAAAGTCACCAAGACACAGCACCTTTTGATTAAAGCAAAAATCAATGGAGTCAAAGGAAATTTTATATTGGATACGGGCGCTTCCAACAGTTGTGTGGGATTTGAAAGTATTGAACATTTTGCATTGGAAGCCAAAAATTCCAAAACCAAAGCTTCGGGTGCAGGAGCAACAGGTATGCTCACACAAACCGCCACAAACAACAAACTTCGATTAGGCAAATGGAAAAACAATAAACTAGACCTTGTTATTTTTGATTTATCTCACGTCAATGAAGCTTTGAGTCACTATAAAGTAAAGCCCGTTCATGGAATTATTGGTGCCGATGTTTTAATGAAAGGCAAAGGAATTATTGATTACTTTAACCATTGTTTGTATTTGAAGTAGCATATTTTTTCAACGAAAAATATGAAACAATACCACTAACCATCATCAATAAACCACCAAGAATAAATGGCATTCCTGCAAATTCAAATGGTGAGCCTTTATGTGTAAAATAATAAAAAAGGCTCGACATTATGGGTGGTCCAATAATGGTTGCGGCACTCATTAAACTCGCAATTGTCCCTTGAATTTCGCCTTGTTCTGATGGCAAAACATGATTCGAAATTATGGCTCGCAATGCTGGACCAGCAATCCCGGCAAGACAATATGGAATCAAAAAGAGAAACATCATCCAACTTTCCGAAGCAAAAGCAAACAAAAACATTCCAATTGTATATAATGTCATGCCAACATAAATACTTTTTTCGTTTCCAAATTTCCGACTAGTCCATCGTATCAATCCTCCTTGAACAAGACTTACTAAAACACCAACAACACCTAGTGAAATACCGACCATTTTTTCGTCCCAGCTAAATTTGTACATGGTAAAATAACTCCAGTTACTTTCTACCGCATGCGACGCAACGTAAATCAAAAACAAAGCAAATAATAATCCATATAGCGAAGGGTGTTTTTTTAAATTCAAAAATGCACCAATTGGATTGGCTCTTTTCAAATTCAATGGTCTCCTATTTTCCTTTGATAATGATTCGGGCAAAATAAAATAACCGTACAAGAAATTTAGTAAACACAAAACTGCTGCAGCATAAAACGGGATTCTGGAGCCATAATGCCCCAAAACACCTCCGATAACAGGCCCAATTATAAATCCGAGCCCAAAAGCCACACCAATCATACCAAAGTTTTTGGCTCTATTTTCAGGCGTACTCACATCGGCTATATACGCCGAAGCTGTTGAAATACTTGCTCCTGTCAGTCCGGCAATTATCCTCCCTATAAATAACCATGTAATCGTTGGAGCAAATGCCAATAAAATATAATCCAGGGAAAAAGCAAAAAGCGAAATTAGGATTATGGGTCTTCGCCCAAATTTATCACTCAAATTACCAATTAGTGGCGCAAACATAAATTGGGTTATCGCATACGCAAAAGTTAACCAACCACCGTATTTTGCTGCTTCGCTAACATCTCCATGAATCAATTCTTTAATCAGTTTTGGAATAACTGGAATAATAATTCCCCAGCCTGTAATGTCGATTAACATTGTGATGAAGATAAAGCCGATAGCAGCTTGTTTTTTGTTTGAAGCCATAAATAGTATTTGATTTGTCAGGCAAATAAACAAAAAAACCGTCTCGTTTTGGAACGAGACGGTTTTTTTTATTTCATGAATTTGTCAAACTACAATTCCAATGCTTTTTTAGCATTACCGCCCATCAACAATTCTAATGGATTTTCTAAAGCTTCTTTTACAGCAACTAAGAAACCAACAGACTCACGACCGTCGATAATTCTGTGGTCATAAGAAAGAGCCACATACATCATTGGGTGAATTTCCACTTTACCGTTTACGGCAATTGGACGCTCGATAATGTTGTGCATTCCAAGGATTCCAGATTGAGGAGGGTTGATAATTGGCGTAGATAACATAGATCCAAAAACACCACCATTAGTAATTGTGAATGTTCCTCCAGTCATATCATCAACTGTGATTTGTCCGTCACGAGCTCTAAGTGCCAATCTTTTAATTTCAGCTTCAACTCCACGGAAAGTCAAGTTTTCAGCATTACGAACTACAGGAACCATCAATCCTTTTGGTCCAGAAACTGCGATAGAGATATCTGCAAAATCAAAAGCGATTTTATGGTCACCATCCATCATAGAGTTTACGTCTGGATACAATTCTAAGGCTCTTGTAACTGCTTTAGTAAAGAATGACATATATCCTAAACCAAGGCCACCATGTTTTGCTTTGAACGCATCTTTGTATTCGTTACGAATCAAGTTGATTGGCGTCATGTTTACTTCGTTGAAAGTAGTCAACATTGCTGTTTCGTTTTTGGCAGCAACCAATCTTTCGGCTACTTTACGACGTAACATAGACAATTTCGTTCTTTCGGTACCACGAGATCCACCAGTTGGAGTTCCCATAGATGGCACAGCATTTACAGCATCATCCTTTGTGATTCTTCCAGCTTTTCCAGTACCTGTAACAGTAGCTGGAGCTATGTTTTTCTCTTCCAATATTTTTTTGGCCGCTGGTGATGGCGTTCCTGCAGCATAAGAAGCTACAACAGGAGCCGCTTTTGGTGCCTCTGCTTTTACTTCAGCCTTTGGTGCTTCCACCGCTTTGGCAGCTTCAGCAACTGGTGCAGCACCAGCTGGTTTTGCGCCATCAGTATCGATAAGGCAAACTACTGCGCCAACAGCAACAGTATCTCCTTCTTCCGCTTTTAGCGTGATAATTCCACTTACTTCCGCTGGCAATTCAAGAGTTGCTTTGTCTGAATCAACCTCTGCAATAGCTTGGTCTTTTTCTACATAATCTCCATCCTTTACTAACCAAGTTGCAATTTCAACTTCTTTGATTGATTCCCCTGGTGATGGGACTTTCATTTCTAAAATCATACAATTTTTGTTTAAAGTTTAAATTGTTTAAAGTTTCAAGCTGTGTTAAACCTGAAACTTTAAACCTGAAACAATTCTTTTTATCTAAATAACGTTTTGTCAAATACCATTCTGATTGCATCGGCGTGACGACGTTTTGCACGTGTGTAACTACCTGCAGCAGGTGCAGCGTACTGACGTAATGAAGCCAATCTCCATTTTACTAGATCAAAATTCATTAACATATAACTGTAAGCTCCCATATTTTTAGGCTCTTCTTGTGCCCAAACATAATCATCGGCATTTGGATATTGGGCAATGATTGCTTTTAATTGCTCTACTGGCAATGGGAACAACTGCTCAATTCTTACTACCGCCACATCTTTTCTACCGTTATTTTCTCTCTCAGCAGTAATATCATAATAGAATTTACCAGTACAGAAAACCAATGTTTTTACATCTTTCTTGTTAACTGTAGTATCATCAATAGTTTCTTGGAAACTTCCGTTTACCAACTCCTCAACAGAAGAAACACATCTTGGATCACGCAGTAAACTTTTTGGAGTAAATACGATTAATGGCTTACGGAATTCCGTTTTCAATTGACGACGTAACAAGTGGAAGAAGTTGGCCGGCGTAGTACAATCGGCAACAAACATATTTTGTCTTGCACAAAGTTGTAAGTAACGCTCCATTCTAGCCGAAGAGTGTTCTGCTCCTTGTCCTTCGTATCCGTGTGGCAACAATAAAACAATACCGTTTTGATTGTTCCATTTATCTTCACCACAAGAAATATATTGGTCAATCATAATTTGGGCTCCGTTTGAGAAATCTCCAAATTGTGCTTCCCAAATGGTCAACGCTTTTGGACTTGCCAAAGCGTATCCGTAGTCAAAACCTAAAACACCGTATTCTGACAAGTGTGAATTGAAGATATTAAAGTTTCCTTTTTTATCTTTCAAACTGTTTATTAAAATTACCTCTTCTTCTGAATCTTCTACTTTAACCACGGCATGACGGTGGGAGAAAGTTCCTCTTTCTACGTCCTGTCCAGAAATACGAACGTCAAAACCTTCTTGTAATAAAGACCCGTAAGCTAAATGCTCCGCCATTCCCCAATCCAATTTGTCCGTTTCAAAGAACATTGTTTTTCTGTCGTTGATTAGTTTTTGAATTTTACTAATAAACTTTTTATCCGTTGGTAAGTTTGAAATAGCATTGGCAATTTCAGTTAATTTTTCTTTTGGATAAGAAGTATCCACTTTTTCCAACATTTGAACAGCTGTTACTTGTTTGTAACCTTGCCATTCGTTTTGCATAAATGGAGTAATGATAGTCAAATCTTTTTTACGAGATGCTTCTAAATTAACCTCCAAAGTAGCTTTATATTCTTTCTCTAAACCATTAACATAAGTAGCGTCAATAACACGCTCTGCCAATAATTTTTCGGCATAAATGTCTCTTGGATTTTGATGCTTTGCAATAATTTTATATAAAACAGGTTGAGTAAAACGAGGTTCATCACCTTCGTTATGACCGTATTTTCTATATCCTAACAAATCGATAAATACATCACGTCCAAATTGCATTCTGTAATCCAATGCAAAAGACATTGCATGAACAACTGCCTCGGCATCATCTGCATTTACGTGTAATACTGGCGAAAGTGTTACTTTGGCAACATCAGTACAGTATGTAGAAGAACGAGCATCTAAATAATTAGTTGTAAAACCAACCTGATTATTGATTACGATATGAATGGTACCACCTGTTTTGTAACCGTCAAGCAATGCCATTTGAATGATTTCATACAAAATACCTTGCCCAGCAATTGCAGCATCACCGTGAACGGCAATCGGCAATACTTTTGAAAAGTCATCCGGGAAATATTTCTCTTGTTTTGCTCTGGTAATTCCTTCAATAACAGCTCCAACCGTTTCTAAATGAGAAGGGTTTGGCGCTAAATTGATATTGATGCTTTTACCAGTTCTTGTTTTTTTGTCGGCAGTAAGACCTAAGTGGTATTTTACGTCTCCATCAAAATATTCCTGATCGTAATCTTTACCGTCAAATTCACCAAAAATGTCTTGAGTCGATTTGCCGAAAATATTTGCCAAAACGTTCAAACGACCACGGTGAGCCATTCCCATTACAAATTGCTCTACTCCTTGTTCGGCTGCTTTTTCGATTAAAGCATCCAATGCTGGAATAATTGTTTCCCCTCCTTCTAGTGAAAAACGTTTTTGACCTACATATTTAGTATGCAAAAAGTTCTCAAAAGAAACTGCTTGATTCAGTTTGTTCAATATATTTTTTTTCTCATCCGCAGAAAAATTTGGCTGATTATTGTTTACACCCAATTTATCTTGAACCCACTTTACAACACCAGGATTTCTGATATACATATATTCAACACCAATATGCTGGCAGTAAATTGCTTTAAGACGTGTTATAATATCTTGTAAGGAACTAGGCGGAATACCTATAACTTGCGCTGCATCAAAAACTATTGATAAATCAGCGGTTGTTAATCCGAAATTTTCGATATCCAAAGTTGGCGTAAATACTCTACGATCACGAACTGGATTTGTTTTAGTAAACAAATGACCTCGAGAACGGTAACCATCGATTAATTTCAATACATTGAATTCCTTTTGCAATTTGTCTGAAACTAAACTGCAATCCACAGTACCAGTGGACACTTCAACAATTTGCTGAACAGGATTTTCATCATTATATGTGGTCATCCCAAAGTCAAAACCTTGAAAAAAACTTCTCCAACTTGGCTCTACGCTATCTGGATTTTCTAGATATTGATCGTATAGTTGCGCGAAAAATTCTGTATGTGCTGCGTTTAAAAATGAAAACCTATCCATAATATTGTTATTGAATATACTTTTGTTAAATAGTCCGGCAAAAATACAATAAAGCAAATTATTTAAATCTATTTTTTTACGTACTTTTACGTAAAAATTTGTTAAAAAAAGCCTGAAGTATGAAAAAATCTACCTTTTCCTCCCTAACAAAGTACCTTTTCATCTTTTTTACCTTGCTCTTTTACGAAAACGTAATAGCTCAATACCAGCAAACTCCTCAATCGAGAAGTCCGTTTTGGAGTAATGTACAATTTGGAGGTGGATTAGGATTGAGTTTTGGCAGTGGATACACTGATATCTCTATTGCTCCGAGTGCTATTTATAATGTAAATCCTTATTTAGCAGTTGGTCTAGGCTTACAAGCCAGCTATGCTTCATCCAAAGGATATTACGATTCCGGAATTTATGGAGCAAGTATACTCACCTTCATTAACCCAATTCCTCAAATTCAGCTGTCGATAAATTTAAATCAATCCTATGTTAATAATCATTATGAAGCCTACAATGGCTATAGTGGCTATACCGATAATTTCTGGAATACTGCTTTGTTTCTTGGAGCGGGTTACCGAACTGGAAATGTAACCGTTGGACTTGCCTATAATATATTATTTGACGAAAATGACAATGTCTATGGTGATGCCCTTATGCCTTTTGTGAGAGCTTATTTTTAATCGAAGTTACTAAGTTTCTGAGACGCTAAGTTTCTAAGTCTTCAAAGAATCCATAACACAACATTTTTACTAAATTACAAGTCAAACTCTTAAAAATCTTAGAAGCTTAGTAACTTAGATTCTTAGAGACTTATTTGTACTTATTCCTGAACCAAACTTTCTGCCATTCTCTTTTCAAAATTAAAAAAGCAACTTGTTCCGCAAGAATAACCAAATCAGAACCGTCTAGTTTTTTGACTTCCTCTTCGGAAACATCAATGATATAAAGCAAATTAAGATACTCGGCAAATTTGTACTGAATAAGTCTGTAGATTTTTTCGTGCAATTGCACTTTCAATTCGTCTGGACTCAGACTTATTGGAAAATCTACCGCTTCGTTTGCCAAATTAAAATCCTTATTCAATTGAACAATCAAATTAACATAAAGCGTTTCTTTCTCAGCTTCCTGGAGCAGTAAATCGGTACTTATTGGTGCTATAAACATGGAGATTTTAGATTGCAGATTTTAGATTTCAGAGTGATGATTGCTTCGCATGTTCATCTTTAAGGCTTGGGTAACGATTTTTGATTTCAGATTTAAAAAGAGGTCGGTTTAATCGAATGCAAAACTTCTAAAATCTGCATTCTGAAATCTTAAATCTAAACCTTCCTTCCCATCAGGTTTTCACCAAAAGTCCTTAGCATTTCTTTTTTAGGTAGTTCAATATCCATTTTCTCTAAGGTTTCAAATGCCTTGAAGGTATACATTTCTATAGCTTCTTGAGTAGCCCTTGATGCACCTGATTCATTAAAAATAGCTTTTGCAATTTCTATTTTCTCGGCATTATCTTCTAATTGCGAACTGAATAATTTCTCTAATTCCGAAGCTCTTTTAGGAGTTGAAAATTCCAATGTTTTTAAATACAAATAGGTTTTTTTGTTTTCGATAATGTCCCCTCCTACTTGTTTTCCAAAAGTTTCGGGATCACCAAAAGCGTCTAAATAATCATCCTGCAATTGAAAAGCCAATCCTAAATTGAGTCCAAAATCGTAAATTAAATTAGCATTTTCTTCGGATACATTGGCAATAATAGCGCCCATTTTCATGGCAGCCGCTACCAAAACAGCCGTTTTGTATTCTATCATTTTGAGGTATTCCGGAATGGTAACATCTTTTCGGGTTTCAAAATCGACATCCCATTGCTGGCCTTCACAAACTTCGAGAGCTGTTTTGCTGAATAACTTAGCCAAATCCCTAAAAATAATTGGCTCGTATTGCTCAAAATATTGATAAGCCAAAATCAACATGGCATCACCCGAAAGGATTCCGGTGTTGATATTCCATTTTTCATGAACGGTTTGCGAACCTCTTCGCAGTGGCGCATCATCCATAATATCATCATGAACCAACGAAAAATTATGAAAAACCTCAACCGCCATCGCCGCCGGAAGTGCTTTTTTATAATCTGCGTTAAAAACTTCAGCAGTCATTAAAGTCAAAACAGGACGTATTCTTTTCCCACCCAAACTCAATATATAATCTATGGGCTCATAAAGATTTTTGGGCTCTTTATTTACACTTTGGTTTTTTAAATAACTAACAAAAAAATCTTGGTACTGACTGATATCGTGCATAAATGAAAATCTGATTTGCGAGGCCCAAAGATACAATTCAAATATGAATTATTGCCTTGCAAATCGGAGTAAAATAGAGGCATAGTTTTTGCCTATACATTTATTTTAAAAAAACATTGGAAACTTTATTGGTATTTAAAGTTTCCTGCTTACATTTGCGTCATCAAAAACAAAAGAAACTATATTAGTGTTTAAAGTTTCCATTGTATTTGCACTATCAAAATTTTATAAAACAAAACATCAGGAAATAACATTACTTAAAATAAGAATCATGGAAAATGAATGGGCAATTGATTCAAACGGATCAGACGTATTAATAAAATCTAGACATTCTCTAATAGGCTACATGCCTGGAAACAAAAACAATTTCAAAGGACACGTAGCCATACAAAATGACGAAGTGGAGGATGCATCGATTGAATTTTCATTAAATGTAAATGACAAAGAATCCAATTCGATTCAAAAAAATAAAGATCCAAAATTCACCGATCTTTTTGAGGAAGATGAAACGCCTTTGATACAATTCAAATCAACTTCTTTTCAGAAGATTAACAAAAACATCAATTTCCTGAAAGGCTTCTTGACAATAAAGAACATCACCAAAGTGGTTGAGTTGGATACCGAATTTATCGGATTCAATAATTACAATGGTGTTCAGAAAGCCTCTTTTGAAATTACGGGAAACATCAACCGTAAAGAATTTGGACTGAATTACAATATTCTTTCACCAAATGGAGGTCACCCGATAGGCAGAGACATTAAACTCATTGCCAACTTAGAATTTTCACATTAAGAATAACCAGTTCTTATAAAGCACAATAACAACCCAAAACTCATTTGACAACTAACTTTTACTGTATTATTCCAAATTTTTATTACAATAAGTTACCCATAAAATGAAAGAGAAAATTATATCAAAAGCAACAGAACTCTTCTTAAAACTTGGTTTTAAGAGTGTAACTATGGATGACATTGCCTGTGAAATGTGCATTTCAAAAAAAACGATTTACAAATTTTTTTGTAACAAAGAAATTCTAATCGCAGAGAGCACCGAGATGGTCCATAAAACGATTCATGAAAGCATTGATACAATCGCAGCAAAAAATCACAATGCAATCAAAGAAAATTTCGAAATCAAAAAGATGTTCAAAGAAATGTTTAAATCTGGAGAAGCTTCACCAGCTCATCAATTGAAAAAACATTACCCTGAAATCTATGACAAAGTAATGTCTAGGGAAATAAACGAATGCAACACGGTCTTTAAACAAAATATTGAGAAAGGGATTCAACAGGGTTTATACCGGGAAAATTTGGATATCGACATCTATGTTAAATTTTATTACAACCTTATTTTCAGCATTCACGGGATGACGAGTTCTGAAAAAGAATCACAGAAATTAGAATTAGAAGCATTAGAATATCACACTAGAGCAATGGCAACACCTAGTGGAATAATAGAACTAGAAAAACAATTACAAAATCCAACTTTATCATGAAGAGAATACTTTTATTAACATTCTTAACCTTTGCTCTCACCGCACAATCCCAAGGGGTAAGCACAACAGCAACAAATCCGCTTACGCTAAAAGCGGCAATTACCTACGCACTCGAGAACAAAGCCGATGCTAAAAAAGCAAGATTAAGTGTTGAAAACAGTGAATACCAAATCGAAGAAGTTCGCTCAAGAGCTTTGCCACATATCACAGCAAACGGAAGCTTAACCTATAATCCTATTTTACAAACCAATGTAATTGACGGATCTGCTTTTGGTGCTCCAGGAACTACAATTCAGGCTTCTTTTGGACAAAAATGGACATCGGGCGCCGGAGTTTCATTAAGCCAAACGATTTTTGACCAATCTGTTTTTACAGGATTGAGAGCGGCGCAAACCACTCGTGAATTCTATCAAATAAACAATCAATTAACAGAAGAACAAGTAATTGAAAAAGTAGCCAACAACTACTACTCTGTTTACGTACAACGCGAAAGATTGGCTTTATTGGACAGCAATTATGTGAATACCTCAAAGGTTCGCGACATTGTAAAAGGACAATTTGATAATGGCTTGGCCAAAAAAATTGACTTGGACCGAATCATCGTAAAAATGTCTAACATTGATACGGATCGTCAACAAATCAAAAACCAAATTCAATTACAGGAAAATGCATTGAAGTTTTTTATGGGAATGCCTATTGAAACTGAAATCGTGATTCCTAAAACAGAATTTGAAGCAACACCAGCTGCACTATCTGAAGCGCCAAATACTGAAAACAGAACGGAATACTTGCTTTTGAAAAAACAAGAAGAATTATTGCAATTTCAAAAAACTGCCATTAAAGCGGAATATTACCCAACACTTTCTTTGGTGGCTGGATACAACTACATAGGACAAGGACCAGAAGTACCTCTTTTTGCAAAACCTGCCGATGGTGTTTATTGGTCGGATTACTCTGCAATTGGATTGAATTTGAGAGTGCCTATTTTTACTGGTTTTGGAACTCGTGCCAGAGTAAGACAAGCTGATGTTGACATCAGAACGTTACAAGAAGACATTAAAGACACGCAACTTTCTCTTGATTTAGATTACAGAAACGCTAAAACTCAAATTGAGAACAACATTATAACCATCAGAAATCAAAAAGAAAATATGCGTTTGGCCGGAGATATTTTGAAAAATACCAAAAACAATTATCTACAAGGTTTAGCATCATTGACTGATTTATTGGATGCCGAAAACGCATCACTTGAAGCACAGAACAATTATACCAGAGCTGTATTAGCCTACAAAATAGCAGAAATATCATTAATCAAATCAAAAGGAGAACTTAAAACCCTATTAAACTAAAACAAGATGAAAAAGAATATAATAACCATAGCCGTAATTTTAGGAGCATTAGCGCTTATCGCTTTTACTTTAAATAAGAATAAAGCGGAGAACAAAGCTAAAACTGATATTGTTGCCGAAAAAAATGCAGCGGTATCCGTAAAAACAGCTCAGGTAAAAACAGAAGATGTTTCATTGGATTTCTTAGCCAATGGAAATTTTGAACCAATTCAAGAATTGACTTTTTCTGCTGAAAAATCAGGTAAAGTAATCAGTGTTTTAGTAAAAGAAGGTGATTATGTAAATGTTGGTCAAACATTGGTAATCGTTAGAAGCGACGTTATAAACGTAAATGCACAAACTGCAAAAGCAACTTATGACAATGCAAAATCGGATTATGACCGTTATGAAAACGCTTTTAAAACAGGTGGTGTGACCAAACAACAATTGGATCAGGCAAAATTGGCTCTGACCAATGCCGGAAACAACTTGAAACAAGCCAACATCAACGTAGGAGACACTAAAGTAAAAGCTCCAATTAAAGGTTTTATCAATAAAAAATACATTGAGCCAGGTTCTATTTTGACAGGAATGCCAGCAACTGCAATGTTTGACATTGTGAATGTATCTAAATTGAAATTAAAAGTTACGGTAAATGAAAGTCAAGTAGCGAGTTTGAAATTAGGAAACACTATAAACGTTACTTCAAGTGTATTTCCTGATAAAACATTTGCAGGGAAAATTACTTTTATTGCTGCCAAAGCTGATGAAAGCCTGAATTTCCCAGTGGAACTTGAAATCGAAAACAACGCTGACAAAAGCTTAAAAGCGGGAATGTACGGAACTGCCAATTTTGGTTCTAAACAAAAACTACAATTAAAAGTAGTTCCTAGAAATGCTTTCGTAGGAAGTGTGAGCAGTAATGAAGTTTTTGTTGTAGAAAATGGTATCGCTAAATTGAAAAAAGTAGTCTCTGGAAGAATTATAGGAGAACAAGTAGAAATAGTTGACGGATTATCTGATGGTGAAACTGTAATTGTTACAGGGCAAATTAACTTGCAAGACGGTAATACAGTAGAAATTATTAAATAATTGTAATATGATTAACCCTGACTAATACCAAACTGATATAATTATCCACAGATTAAAAAGATTTTCACAGATTGCATTCACATTAGAGGAGAAATCTGTGCTAATCTTTTTAATCTGTGGCAAAAAAATGTTTGCTATTCTTCGCGAACTATCATAAAACTTCAAGACCAAAATAAAGAAATATGAAATTAGCAGAAATATCCATAAAACGTCCGTCGTTGATAATTGTATTGTTTACGATTCTTACCCTTGGTGGACTGTTCAGCTATAGCCAATTGGGCTATGAATTGATTCCTAAATTCGAACAAAACGTTATCACCATTGCCACCGTTTATCCTGGAGCTTCTCCAAGTGAGGTCGAAAATACGGTTACCAAAAAAATTGAGGACGGAATCGCCTCTTTGGAAAACATCAAAAAGATTGATTCCAAATCATACGAAAGTTTGTCTGTAGTTACGGTTACATTGACAACACAGGCAAAAGTTGATATTTCGATGAATGACGCACAACGAAAAATCAATGCTTTGATAAGTGATTTACCGGATGATGCCAAAACACCGTCCTTATCTAAATTCTCGTTGAGCGATTTACCGATTATGACTATTGGTGCCAACGGAAAAATGGACGAAGCTGCTTTTTATGATTTGATCGATAAAAAAATCGCTCCCGTTTTATCCCGTGTAACCGGTGTGGCTCAGGTAAATATTATTGGTGGTCAGGAAAGAGAGATTCAAGTGAATCTTGATGCCGTAAAAATGCAAGGTTACGGACTTTCGGTTCCACAAGTACAACAAGTTATTCTGACTTCGAACTTGGATTTCCCAACAGGAAACATCCAAACCCGTAATCAAAAAATATTAATTCGTCTTGCCGGAAAATACAAGAATGTTGAAGAACTAAGAAACTTGGTTGTTTCTTCGAAAGGCGGAATTGAAATTCGTTTGAGAGATATTGCCGACGTACAAGATGCTCAAAAAATTGCCGAGAAAATTTCTCGCGTCGATCAAAAAAGCGCGATTATTTTACAGGTAATTAAACAATCAGATGCGAATGCCGTAGCGGTAAGTGAACTATTGCATAAAAGCATTAGTAAATTAGAAAGCGATTATAAAACCAATCAATTAAAACTGGAAATAGCCAAAGACAGTACGGTTTATACCCTGGAAGCTGCAGATTCTGTAATTCACGATTTAATGATCGCGGTAGTATTGGTTGCCTTTGTAATGTTGTTCTTCTTACACAGTATCAGAAACTCATTGATTGTAATGGTTTCGATTCCTGTTTCGTTAATTGCGACCTTCATCGGAATTTACCTAATGGGATATACGTTGAACTTGATGAGTTTATTGGGACTTTCACTTGTTGTGGGTATTCTGGTCGATGATGCGATTGTGGTATTGGAAAATATCTACAGGCATATGGAAATGGGTAAAAGCCGTGTTCGTGCAGCCTTTGACGGTACTGCCGAAATTGGTGGAACTGTAACTTCGATTACATTGGTAATTGTGGTGGTGTTTTTACCAATTGCAATGAGTTCTGGATTGGTATCCAATATTATTACACAGTTTTGTGTTACCGTAATTATTTCAACATTGTTTTCATTGTTGGCTTCGTTTACTATTATTCCGTGGTTGTCTTCTCGTTTTGGGAAATTGGAACATATTGAAGGCAAAAACTTGTTCGGGAAAACGATACTTGGATTCGAAAGTTATTTAACTCGTTTTACAAACTGGGTTACTGGATTATTAAACTGGTGTTTGGATCATTATTTCAAAACAATTGCTGTTGTACTTGTCTTGTTCTTCGGATCAACAATCGGATTAATGGGTGGTGGTTTTATTGGTGGAGAATTCTTTGCCTCTTCAGATAGTGGGGAGTTCTTAGTTCAAATCGAAATGCCAAAAGACGCTTCATTGGAACAATCTAACTTTATGACTCAAAAAGCGGAAGCCTTTTTGAAAAACGAAGAGTATGTTCACAGCCAGATTACGACTGTAGGACAAACCAGTGAAGGTATGGGTGCTGCACAAGCTACTGCTTACAAAGCGGAGATTGACGTAAAAATGATTGACCAAGCAGAACGTACAGATGATGCTTCAGTATATGCTGCAAAAATCAAACGTAAATTGGAAAAAGTATTGGTTGGAGCCAAAGTAAAAACAGTTCCAGTTGGAATTTTAGGTACTGCCGAAAATGCAAAACTTGGACTGATTGTAACAGGGCCTTCTACAGAAGCTGCCATGGCTTTCGCCAAATTAGCCGAAGCTGAATTGCGTACCATTCCAGGAACAACCGAAATTAAATTAACCGTTGAAGACGGAAATCCTGAAATCAATGTACAGGTTGATCGTGATAAAATGGCTGCGTTAGGACTAACACTACAAACTGTAGGTATGACGATGCAAACTGCTTATAGTGGTAATACTGATGGTAAGTTTAGAGCTGGTGAATACGAATATGACATCAACATTAAATACAATGCTTTTGACAGAAAAAATATTACTGACGTAAGTAATCTGATTTTCATCAACAATGCGGGTCAACAAATAAAATTGTCACAGTTTGCTGCTATTACTGAAGGTTCAGGACCTAGCCAATTGGAACGTCGTGACAAATCGGCTTCGGTAACGGTACAAGGTCAAAACGTTGGGGTTCCAACAGGAACTATTGTAACACAATGGCAAGCGAAACTGGACAAACTTAAAAAACCAGTTGGTGTAAATTACATTTGGGGTGGTGATCAAGAAAATCAAAGCGAAGGTTTTGGTACTTTAGGAATTGCTTTATTGGCCGCTATTGTCTTGGTTTACCTTGTAATGGTTGGTTTGTATGATAGTTTTATGCACCCGTTTGTGGTATTGTTTGCTATTCCGCTTTCGTTTATTGGAGCGATGCTGGCTTTGGCATTGACGAATAACACATTGAATATATTTACCATTTTGGGTATCATTATGTTAATTGGTCTGGTGTGTAAAAATGCGATTATGCTTGTGGATTACACCAACCAACGAAGAGCCGCAGGAGAATCTATCAGAAGAGCATTGATTCAAGCGAATCACGCTCGTCTTCGTCCTATTTTGATGACAACAATTGCGATGGTTTTCGGTATGTTCCCTATTGCATTGGCTTCTGGAGCTGGTGCCGAATGGAAAAACGGTTTGGCTTGGGTAATTATTGGCGGATTGATTTCATCGTTATTCCTAACCTTGATTATTGTTCCTGTTATTTATGAAATCATGGAGAAAATCAAAGCCAAATTATCTAAAGGTGAAAAAATCGATTATGAAGCCGAAATGGTTGCCGATTATGATCATAAAGAACTAAGCGAGGATGGTTTTAATCCGAAGCATACGGTTTAAAAATAGGTTGCTTACTAATTCAAAAAAGGGCTTTCAAATATATTGAAAGCCCTTTTTTATGGATTTAACAATGCTCTTTTCGGAAAAAGTCGGGAGACTTTTATCCTATTTTGAGTTTTCAAGAACTTGTAAAAAACGCAAAGTCATGAGACTTTGCGGAGCGGGGGGATAGGTCTAAAGCCGTCCCTGGTTATACTTTTGCTACAAAATCGATCATCCATTCAATGCCGTATTTGTCTCTAAACATACCAAAATAAGAACCCCAAGGGCTGTCACCAATAGGGTATTCAACATTTCCGCCTGCCGAAAGTCCGTTAAACAGCTTGTCGGCTTCATCACGACTTGCTGGCATAACACATATTTTAGATCTGTTTTCATTTTCATTTACTTTACCCATAATTTCCGGAACGTCATTGCCCATCAAAAAATTTGGGCCAATAGATAAAGCAATGTGCATTATTTTATTGGCTTCCTTTTCGGGTACCGGATATTCATCGTTTGATATGTCTTTGAAACGAACAATTCTTTCGAACTTTCCACCAAATACTGATTTGTAAAAATTGAATGCTTCTTCGGCATTCCCATTGAAGTTAACGTGAGGATTGATAAGTGCCATGATTTCTATTTTTTAAAAATTATTTAAGTAATACTAACTGACCTGAATGGTATTGCAAATGGGAGGTTCTGGTGATGATGATATTTAACTTATTGCGATGGGGTTCATTAACAAAATCTTCGGCAGAGACTGCGGTATGTTTTTCAAACCATTCTTCGGGTTTCAAGCTATCAAATTTTTGTTTTAATACTTCACATTGTTTGGCCCAAAAATTTCTCAATTCTGCTGCCGTTGGAATTTGCGTTACTGCTTTGTCAGGCGATTTAATAAACGGCTCATACAATTCGGGATAAAGTTTTTCACCCAAATCCAATAGTTTCAGCATTTCGTCGTGTACTGCTATTAAATGTCCCAATAAATAAATCCCTCTGTTTTTGCCCGGTGCAATTTCCTTTTGCAAAGCTTCGTCAGTTATACTATTGAGAATTGCATTCAAATTCGTAATGGATCCATTCCATCTGTCGAATGTCATTTTTATAAATAGTTCTGTTGTGGCCATCTTATTAATTTTTATTTTTAGGGTTGTTATAAATAGCTCTTTTAAATTTCGTTTCTCCTTAAGCTCCCATTGTACCGGTCTCGACTTCTCCGCCACGTTTGTATTTGGCAATAATCACTCCGGATGGTGTGACCACACTTTCCGTTAAAGTATAAGCTGCAGGAATCGATCCATCATCAAACAACTTTTTTCCTTCACCAAGAATCAGCGGGTGAATTTTGAGACTGAGTTCGTCCACCAAATCATTCTTAAGCAATAGTTTTACTAATTTACTGCTGCCCCAAACTTGAATATCCAAACCATCTGAATTTTTTAGCTTTTTTATATCTTCCAAACTTTCGATAAATGCAGTGTTTTTCCAGCCTGATGTAGTAACCGTATTAGACATAACATATTTTTTACCATCATTGATACCAGGCCAAATATCGGCATGTTCCGGCCAGAAGGATTCCCAAATCTCAAATGTTTTCCTGCCCAAAAGATAATCTGCAGGTTGTTCCAGTTCTTTTTGCACTACTCTGCCACCAACTTCATCATCGAACGGTGCGCTCCATCCGCCAAATTTGAAACCTTCCGACGGATCTTCCTCGGGTCCACCGGGTGCTTGCATTACTCCATCTAATGAAATAAAGGACAAAACAATTATTTTTCTCATGCTAACTATAATTTTAGTTTTTAAAAAGTAAATACAATGTCAATATATGCGAATTTTTATCACCACTGTTTAATAGAAACGCTTCACCCGACTTTACGCCAAAACTCTGTTAGCGATTCATTTTTTCTATTCTTTTTTCAGTTCGTAGTAAAGGATTACTGCACCACCACTAAAGGTTTTAGTTTTTATAAGTTTAAGAATAGTCCTTTCGTTTATATTTTCAAATAACGGCAAACCGGTTCCCGCTATCACAGGATAAACACAAAATTGATATTCATCAATCAAATTAAGTTTCATTAACTGTATGATTAAACTCCGGCTACCAACTAAAATCGCTCCACCCGATTGTTGCTTGAGTTCTAAAACTTCTTCTTCAATTGTTTGATTTGACAATTTAGCGCTGTCCCAATCGGTATTCTTCAGCGAATGTGAAAAGACGATTTTTGGAATTTTGTCAATAGCCATAGCAAAGTCGTCCATTGATTTTTCCCCTGAAGGATTTTTAACCAAAGTTTGCCAATATTGCATAAGTTGATAGGTTATTCTGCCGTATAGAATTGCATCTCCTTCTTTTAATAGTTCCGTATAATGCTGATGAATTTCTTCATCGGGAATTCCTGCCGTATGATCGAAAACCCCGTCAAGTGTCATATTGATAGCTGCAATTATCTTTCTCATATCTTGTCTCTAATTATCATTTTATCATTCGTTGTTGTTTTTGCGAACATCTTACAATGACCACTAATTCATTTATAGGTCTTGCAAAATCACTCTAATCGACCTTAATTTGGGGAGTTTGGTCTGAGAAAAAGGGTAGTTGTATTGCCTTTCAAATTTAATAAATAATATTTACAAATAAATTTTGTACGCTAGTAATCAAAACTTTATCCGTCCCCTTGGATATACGCAACAAAATTGAAATTGTTTCCATACCAAAAAAAATTTCACTCTTGAAGAGCCTTTACAACAGACACATTACAGTAATTTTATCCAATGTTATTCGTACTTTCAAAAAAAAATTAAAAAAAACAGCATTTCTGTAAAATATATATCCTGTTCATTTGTCTACATAAATAGAAGGCTTCTAGAAATGAATTTAAAAACAAATAAAAAATTATAAAATGAAAAGAAAAGGTTTTAAAATAGCAGGAATGGTATTGCTTGGCATCGGAGCAGCTGTAGGATTTACTTTTGCAGTAATGTTGTTGTGGAATTCGCTTATTCCTAGCATATTCGGATTGGGAATTATCAGTTTTTGGCAAGCATTGGGATTACTTGTACTTTCACGTCTTTTGTTCGGAGGTTTCGGGCACTCAGGAGGACACCGATTTGGCGGAATGCATCATAGAAAAGGTTTACGTGAAAAATGGACGAGCATGACTCCTGAAGAACGAAAAGAATTCATAAGCAAGCGTAAAGAGCGCATGTGCGGAGGAAGATTTGGTCGCAGAAATTTCTTTGATGATAGCGATTTTGATTTTGAAAGAACTGATTTCGACAAAAAAGATAATGAGTAATAACCAACGGCAGGATGTCGGAACTCTGGTAACAACCTATAAACCTAGATTGAACGCGTTTATCCGTAAACGCGTTTCAAACAAGGAAGACGCAGAAGACATTTTACAGGACGTTTTTTACCAACTGGCAAAAGTGGATACTGCGATGAATCCCATTGAGCAAGTGGCAGCTTGGCTGTACCGGGTAGCTCGCAACATGATAATCAATAAACAAATTAAGAAGCATGAAGAAGAATTACCTTCGTACCAAAACGATGACTATGATGATGTCCTGAAAGATATTTCCGAAATGCTATTCAGTAAACAAACATCACCATCTCCCGAAACAGAGTACTTACGCTCTTTATTGTGGGTGGAACTAGAAGACGCATTGTCAGAATTGCCTCAGGAACAAAGGGAAGTTTTTGAAAAAACGGAATTAGACGGTTTGTCATTCAAAGAAATATCCACAGAAACGGGTATCTCGGTCAACACATTGCTTTCGCGAAAACGGTATGCTGTTTTACATTTGCGAAAGCGATTATCAGAATTGTATGAAGAAATCATTTATTCCTGATTATTTCAACTCATTCATTTAGCGATAGAGAAAATTCTTTACTCTTCCAAAGAGTCATGGGAAATTTACTTAACGTATAGAGACCAACAATGCTAACAAGGTTTAATTAGCTAATTTTTTATTCTTTGTTTCTTCAGGATTTTTTTCATCTAATTAGTTACAGACGTAAAAGATAAAATAGAACAGAGCTCGCCTACATTATAGCACTCTGACCCTGCTAAAAACATAATCATCTAATTTTCAATACAATCAAAATAAAACAGCGGAAACTTATTTTGTTTATAAAGTTTCCTTATCTATATTTGCATTACAAAATTATTACAAAAATCAGAAAACATGAAAAACGAATGGGAAATTGATTCTAACGAATCAGACGTATTGATAAAGACGAGACATTCTTTGATTGACTACATGTCTGGATCCAAAAATAATTTTAAAGGACACGTTGCCATACAAAACAACGAAGTCGAAGATGCCTCCATTGAATTTTCATTGAAAGCGAACGACAAAAATAGAAACTCCGATTTGAAATTAATCGACTTTTTTGACTATGATGAAACTCCTGTCATTGAGTTCAAATCGACTTCTTTTCAAAAGATAAATAAAAACATCAATTTCCTAAAAGGACATTTGACAATCAAAAATATTACAAAGGAAGTGGAATTGGACACCGAATTCATTGGTTACAACAACTACAATGGAGTTCAAAAAGCATCATTTGAAATTACGGGAAACATCAACCGAAAGGATTTTGGACTGAATCATAATACCTATTTTAATAATGGAGGATACGCCGTTGGTTCTGACATTAAACTTATAGCCAATTTAGAATTCGTTCATCAATAAAATCGATAAAAATCCAATTTGACTGAATATATTTCTTTTACACTTTTACATTAACCAACTAACTTACAACCACATATAGAACAAAATGAAAGAAAAAATCATATCCAAAGCAAGTGATTTATTTTTAAAACTTGGTTTTAAAAGTGTCACTATGGATGATATTGCTGGTGAAATGTGCATTTCCAAAAAAACGATTTATAAATATTTTTGCAACAAAGAAATATTGATCGAAGAAAGCACGGAAATGGTTCACAAAACCGTTCATGAAGTCATAAATACCATTGTTGCCAAAGATTACAATGCGATTGAAGAGAATTTTGAGATTCGGAAAATGTTTAAGGAAATGTTTCAGGCCACAGATACTTCTCCATTATACCAATTGAAAAAACATTATCCCGAAATCTATCAAAAGGTAATTAACAGAGAATTGGACGAATGTAATATGTGTTTCAAACAAAACATAGAAAAAGGGATTCAACAAGATTTATACCGAAATGATTTGGACATTGATGTTTATGTGAAATTTTATTACTCGTTAATTTTTAGTATCAAGGAGAACACTATTTCCGAAAGAGAAGCTACAAAACTCGAACTACAGGCACTGGAATACCACACCAGAGCGATGGCAACACCAAAAGGAATAGCCGAACTTGAAAAACAATTACTTAAAACCAATATATAATGAAGAATATATTCATTCTAACCCTTACCCTTTTGGCTTTGAGCGTCAAGGCACAAGACTCGCCTAAGAGTTACAGCTTTACATTACAGCAAGCCATAGACCATGCTCTCGAAAATAATTACTCGGCTATCAATTCTGGTCGCGATATCGAAGCGGCCAGAGAAAAAAAATGGGAAACTACCGCAATGGGTTTGCCGCAAATTAATGCCGGTGTGGATTTTACCAATAATTTTGTGTTACAAAAATCGGTAATTCCTGCTGAATTCGCTGGAGGAAAACCTGGAGACTATATCGAAGTTGCCTTTGGAACCAAATACAATATGGTAGCTCATTCCACTTTAAGCCAACTTATTTTTGACGGTTCTTACATAGTGGCACTTCAGGCTTCAAAAACCTATTTGGCTTATTATGAAAACGCCAAAAGAAGATCGGATATTGACATCAAAGAAATGGTTATCAACTCTTATGGAAATGTGTTATTGGCCCAAGAAAACATAGCAATCCTAGAAAAAAACATTGCTTCCCTACAAAAAACGTTGAACGACACCAAAGCCATTTACAAAAATGGTTTAATCGAAGAAGAAAGTGTTGAACAACTGGAAATAACATTAGCTTCATTGGAAAGCACCTTAAATTATAACAAGCGCTTACTGGATATCACCTATAAAATGCTAAAAATTAATTTGGGTATTGACATTAATGACCAAATCACATTAACCGACAAATTAGATATTCTGACCATACAAAATATGGACCTTTCTTTTTCCAATACCGAATTTGACGTGAACAGTAATATCAATTATAGAATAGCCACCAATTTTGAAGAACAAAGAACATTAGAATACAAACTTCAAAGAAGCAAAGCTTTACCTTCACTGGAAGCAAAAGTTAATTTTGGGTATACCGCTTTTAAAGATGAGTTTGATTTTTTTAGCCAAAACCAAAACTGGTTTAACTATTCGAATATCGGACTTGGTCTGAATGTTCCTATTTTCAGCAGTTTGGCCAGAAGCTCCAGAACACAACAGGCCAAAATTGCTTTGGATCAAGCAAAAACGGTTTTAAGTGAAACTGAACAAAAATTAAAATTGCAATATGCTACCGCAAAAAGCGAATACGAATACAGCATCGCCGATTATGAAACCGCAAAAAGCAATTTGAATCTGGCAGAAAGAATTGAGAAAAAACAGCAAATTAAATTTACCGAAGGACTTTCAACCAGTTTTGATTTCAATGATGCTCAACGTCAATTGTATAGTGCTCAACAAAAGTACCTGCAAACGATGGTTAACATCATCAACAAAAAAGCCAGTTTAGAAAAAATTACCACTAAATAACGACACTACCATTAAATATAAACATATGAAATCGCCACTAACAGAAAGTTTGTTGCAAACAAACCCCAATAAACAAAAGGCGATAACATATATCACCTCTAACAAATAAATTCTACATATATGAAAAAGATACTAATCTTAACCACCCTTTCAATTGTATTGATTGCCTGTAATTCATCCGAGAAAAACCAATCAGTCGAGAGTATCATTGCATCCAAAGACGCAAAAGCATTAACCGCAAAAAAAGCCGAACTGCAAACGCAACTTACCCAAATTGACGAAGCATTGGCTACTTTGGATGTAAACAAAGAAGTAGAAGCGTTGGTTACTGCCGTAAAATTGAAAGACACTTTATTCAACCATTATCTTGAAGTACAAGGAAATATTAATACCAATGAAAATGTATTGATTCAACCTGAATTTCCAGGAAACTTAGTGGAGTTGAATGTAAAAGCGGGACAAAAAGTAAGCAAAGGGCAAGTTTTAGGACGCACGGATGATGGAGGTATGAGTCAACAATTGGCCAGTGCCGAAAATCAATATGCTCTTGCCAAAACTACTTTTGAGCGTCAAAAAAATCTATGGAGTCAAAAGATTGGTTCTGAAATCCAATACCTTCAGGCTCAAACCCAAATGATTTCTGCTCAAAAATCAGTAGCCCAAATCAAAGCTCAAATAGCCAAAACAGTAATCAGAGCGCCGTTTTCAGGAACTATTGATGAACTTTTTGTTGAAAAAGGAGAAGTTGTTTCAGCCAGTCCAAAAGGATTAATGCGAATCGTAAATCTAGGCAATATGTATGTTTCCACTTCTATTCCGGAAACGTATATCGGAAAACTAAAAATCGGTACCGAAGTGGATGTATACTTATCTTCATTGGGCAAAACCTACAAAGGAAAAGTGCGTCAAATAGGTAATTTCATCAATCCAAACAACAGAAGTTTCGGAATCGAAGTTAGTGTTCCAAATCCAGAAAATTTATTGCGTCCTAACCAAGTGGCCAAACTGAAAGTGATTGATTATGTTAGCAAAAATGCTGTGGTTGTTCCAACAAATGTGATTCAACAGGATTCAAAGAAAAACAACTTTGTATATACCGTAGCCAACTCAACCGGAAAAACAGGTATTGCCAAAAAAGTGATTGTTACAATAGGACAGTCCTCAGACAATGTAACCGAAATCCTAAGCGGTTTGGATGCAGATGCCATAATAGTTACTGAGGGGATGAACACCATTTCGGATGGGATGAAATTAAACTTTTAAAGATTTTAGATTGATGATTAACGATTTTAGATTGCAGATTTTGCTACCTAAAATCGTTATTCAAATTAGCAAATCTTATATCATATTGATTACGAAACATACATCAAAAATCTAAAATCGTTAATCTAAAATCTCAAATCAAATGAGCCATCAAAGTAAAGAATTCGGAATATCAAGTTGGGCTGTCGAAAATCGCGTTACAGTATATATCTTGACTTTATTGATTGTAATCACTGGAGTTATTGCCTATGTTACGATGCCTCGAGAGGATTTTCCGGAAATTATAGAAAATAAAGTTTACATCTCATCTGTTTTCCCAGGAAACTCAGCTGAGGATGTAGAGAAATTAATCATCAAACCTCTTGAAAAGGAAATCAAGAACATTAGTGGAGTAGATAAAATTACGTCTAGCTCTTTCCAAGATTACGGAATGATTATCGTTGAATTTGAAGATAAGGTTACCATCTTGGATGCCAAAACCAAAATTAAGGACAAAGTAGATATCGTAAAAGCAGATACCGACTGGCCAAATCTTGACAATGGAAGTAAAGTAGAACCAAGCGTATTTGAATTGAACATTTCGGAGGAAGTGCCAATTCTGAACATCAATTTACAAGGAAACTACACCACCCAACAACTTAAAAAATATGGAGAGTTGCTTCAAGATGATATTGAAGAAATTCCTGAAGTAAAAAAAGTAGACATTCTGGGTGTTGATGATAAAGAAGTGGAAATTGCCGTTGACATTTTTAAAATGACAGCTGCACAAGTTTCTTTTGACGACATTCAAAATGCAGTGAAATACGAGAATATGACACTTTCGGGAGGGAATTTAATTTCTCAAGGATCTAGAAACAACATTAGAATTGTGGGTGAAATCAAAGATCCGAAAGAACTGGAAAACATCATTGTAAAACACAATGGAGGAACAGTTTACCTGAAAGATATTGCAGTTGTTAAGTTCAAAGAAAAAGAAAAAACGACTTATGCCCGTGAGAAAGGATCCGAAGTGGTGATGTTGAACGTGAAGAAACGTTCGAATCAAAATATGATTTCGGCTATTGAACAGGTTAAAGAAAAAATTAAAGAAGCCCAAGCATCCTATTTGCCATCCAACTTAAAAATTGAATTGACAAACGATCAATCTTCACGTGTTGAGCACCAGGTTGACGAATTATCCAATCACATCATCTTCGGGATTGTGTTGGTAATGATCGTATTGATGTTTACAATGGGGCTTAGAAACTCTTTGTTTGTCGGAGCTGCCATTCCATTATCGATGTTAATGGCGTTTAGTATTCTTTCGGCATTTGGACTGACCTTGAATACTATGGTACTTTTCGGCTTGGTTATGGGACTGGGAATGTTGGTGGATGACGGTATCGTGGTGGTTGACAACGTATTTGCCAATATGAAAAAGGGAATGCCTCGTGTTCAGGCTTCCAAAATAGGTATTGGTGAAATCGCCTGGCCAGTTATCGCTTCGACCGCAACGACTTTAATGGCATTCTTGCCTTTTGCTTTGTGGCCGGGAACAATGGGTAAATTTATGAAGTATTTCCCAATGACATTAACCGTAACATTATCAGCTTCGCTGTTTGTTGCGATGGTTGTCAATGCGGCTATGACGGGTGGCTCGATGGAAATTGAAGACAAAAATGTAACTAAAAAATCTGCAAAAATATACTCGATCATTTTTACGATTATAGCAGTTATTTTTGTTCTTCTGGGGAATATTTATGATTCTAAATTGGCAAGAGCAATTGGGCATTTAGCGATACTGTCTTTTGTATTTATGTGGTTATACAAATTAAAATTGTACCAATGGACGCAAGATTTCCAACACAGCTTTTTCCCGAGAATGGAAGATAAGTACAAAACATTTTTGGCCAAAATTTTAACCAAAAAAAGAGCTTGGATTGCCCTACTGGGAATTATCGGAATGTTATTTTTCTCTTTCGTGCTTTTGGGGATATTCCCTAGAAAAGTATTGTTCTTCCCAGATAACATCCCGAATCAGGTAATCGCCTATATCGAATACCCGCAAGGAACCGATATTACTAAAACCAATAAGGCTACGCTATTTGTGGAGAAACAGGTGATTTCTATTTTGAGCAAATATGTAGATCCAAAAACAAACAAAAACTACTTGGCCGAATCAATCGTGTCCCAAGTGGGTGTTGGTGCTGGAAATCCAAATGTGGATGCGGGATCGGCCTCCGAAACTCCTTTCAAAGGGAAAGTAACGGTGAATTTTTCTGAGTTCAAATTCAGAAGAGGAATCAACACCGCCGATATCCTAGAAGAAATTAGAGGTAAAGTAAAAGGAATTGCTGGAGCTACCGTAACAGTCGAAAAAGATGCCAATGGACCACCAGCCGGTTATCCAATCAGTATTCAGTTGACAGGAATTGATTATGACGAAATGTTGAAAGAAGCTGACAAGATGATCACTTTTATCAATTCTAAAAACATACCCGGAATTGAGCGTTTGAGTATTGATGTCAATAAAGAAAGTCCGGAACTTGAGGTAAAAGTGGACCGTGTAAGCGCAGGAAGTTTAGGAGTTTCGACAGGGCAATTGGGATTCAATTTGCGTCGTTCCGTATATGGGCAGGAAATCTCGACATATAAAGAAGGCGATGATGATTACAACATCACTATGCGTATGCAGGATGACCAACGCAAGAACGAAAACATATTGTTCAATCAGTCCTTGACGTTCCGAAACCAAACCAACGGACAAATGATGCAAGTACCTATTTCTGCCGTTTCGGAAACAGAGAAAACAACCACGTACAACCAAATCAAAAGAAAAAACCAAAAACGTATTATGACGGTTTATTCCAATGTTTTGACTGGTTACAATGCCGATGAAATTACCAAGCAAATTGCAGCTGATTTAAAAGGCTATCACTTACCAAAAACTGTTACCTATTCCTTTTCGGGAGTACAGGAAGAGCAAGGTAAAAACCAAAGCTTCCTGTTCTATGCACTGTTTTTGGCTTTGTCCGGAATCACCATCATCATCGTGTTACAGTTTAATTCGGTTTCCAAAACTATGGTTATCCTCTTTACGGTATTGCTGAGTTTCAGTGGAGTATTTTACGGTTACGTGATTGCTAATATGGATTTCGTGATCCTGATGACGATGATGGGAATCATTTCTCTCGCGGGTATTGTGGTGAAGAACGGAATCGTATTAATGGATTTCTTTGTTTTATTATTGGACAAAAAAGTAGCCGATAACCATTTGGAAAGCCACGACGACCTTACTATAGAAGAAATCAAGGAAGTAATCATCGAATCCGGTAAATCAAGGTTGCGTCCTGTATTGCTAACCGCCTTGACGGCTGTATTGGGATTGATCCCGCTGGCCATCGGACTAAATTTTGACTTCTTCTCCTTAATAACCGACTTGAATCCGCACATTTTTATGGGAGGAGACAACGTGATTTTCTGGGGACCTTTGGCCTGGACGATCATCTTTGGACTGACCTACGCCACGGTATTAACTTTGGTAATGGTACCCGTAATGTTCTATTTGGTGAAAAGAATGAAATATTGGTTGAGAGATCGAAGAAAAGCTGAACCTATCGAAATATAGACTTTGAAATCTTTATAAAAAACCACCTGAAATTTGATTTTGGGTGGTTTTTTATTTTTTTGTAGGAATGGAATGAGTCCGATTAAAAGATATGATGTAAAAAAAAAATGTAAAAACACATTGCTAAAATACCAATACTTGGTATCTTTGATAAAAAAGATTATGGCACGAAATACTTCTATATTATTAGGCGATCATTTTGAAAATTTTATAAATGAGCAAATTTCCTCTGGAAAATATAGTTCTGTAAGTGAGGTTGTAAGAACTGCTTTGAGAGTTTTTGAGCAAGAAGAGAACAAAACAAAATCTTTAATCAACGAACTTAAAATTGGTGAAAAAAGTGCTAAGATTAAAAATTTTGACCGCAAAAAAAATCTTGAGCAACTTAAAGCAAATTTCAGAACATAGATGCCAAGATATATAATAAGCGAGAAAGCTCTTGACGACATTAACAAAATTTGGATTTACATCGCTGAAAACTGGTCTATTGAGCAAGCAGACCGCTACTATAATTTGCTTTTTGACGAAATCGAATATATAGTTGATAATTTTGAAATGGCACGTGATTTTGGGAATGTCAGAAAAAATTATAGATGTTCAAAAGTAAAATCTCATTTAGTCTTTTTTAAGAAAATAGAATCTAATGAAATCGAGGTCATCAGGATTTTACATGAAAGAATGGATATTGAAACCCAATTGAGCATCCAACTTTGAAGATTCATATATAAATAGCCCACGCCGCAAAGTCTCTTGACTTTGCGTTTTTTTAAGCTCTTAAAAAATCATAAACGTGATAAAAGTCTCCCTATGTCCCTTCACTGTGTTTTGAGAATCGAGCACCATAATAATATTAGGGCATACCTCTCGATTTTGTAGGCGTCACCATCATTTTTGATAGGCACACCTGTCTTTTTAATAGGCGTGCCTATCGATTTTATAAGTGTCACCTTTGATTTTGATAGGTGTGCCTATTGGATTGTTTAGGCAAGCCATAGCTTTAGATAGGCTCACCTATGGTTTTGGTAGGCAAGCTACCAAAACCCCGATGGCGCAAATTTCTATCCTCCCAGTTTTTCCAAAAAATCACCTTTGCCAGCCCTTTAGCCCTGATGGAAGAGGCATCCCGTCCCGTCTTTTTTTGACGGGACGAGATATAGCGGACAGCAGGAACGATGCCTCCCGATAAAGCCTATTGTTTCGCTCCTCATTCAGATGATTATTGAAACAGTGGAAGAATTGATATTGAAAAATTAAAGATTTCGGCTTTTGTGTTTTACCTTTGCCGGACTTAAAAAAGTCCCATTAAAGCCCTGAATTCAATATGCAACTAGAACACTATATCCCATTTGATAAGGAATTCTTACTCGAAGAACAACTGGCGGAATACGCAGGTGATGAAAAGCAGGCTGAGGATTTCAAAAAGCTGTTTGATATCATTGAGCATTATTTCCACTATGAAGCTTTTAACCTAATCCGTAATTTGAAACAAAATTATGCCTTGTTTGATCCGGACATAAATCCAAAAGAACGCGAGGCATTTGTTGGCAAAAGTGACATTTCGCTTTTCAAAGAGACGCTGCTTAAAGTTTTGGACCGAGGCAATTATAGCCGAGTGGATCAGGAAACTCTGGATAAGGCTTTTCAAGATTCGGATTTGATTGGTTTGAAATTGGACATTAACATTGCCGATTATAAAGAATACGGATTGTATGTTAGAGGTCAGCATAAAGCAAAAGAAAAGGTTTCCAAATACTTTTTTTGGAAGAAGGAAATAGAGATCGAATATTATGATCGCGTGATGATTTACCTTAATTACCACGAGGCCGATTATTATAAGGAAAAGAAAAACCGTTCGAACAAAATGCCGATTGATCCTGGCACCATCGTCTTGAAAATCTTCAAACGAGTTCCCAAAAACGATGTTGAAACGATATTCCCGAATGCAGTTCCGATGATGTCCACAACCGACAAGCTATTATTGTGGGTTCCGGGTCTTGTGGGTGGAATTTCTTTATTGAGTGCCAAAGTAATTCCGGCACTGATTAAAATGCAATCGGCCGTTGAATCTGGTGAAACAATAGATTTGCTAAACAGTAAAACGTCGCTAAATCAAGGTTTGATCGCACTTGGAATATTGGGTGCGTACTTATTCCGTCAATACAACAACTTTGTGAACAAGAAGATAAAGTATTCGAAAATGCTTTCGGATAGTCTTTATTTCAAAAATATAGGAAATAATAGCGGTGCGTTTTATTCTTTATTAAACTCTTCGGAAGAAGAAGTGCTTAAGGAAACTATCTTGGCCTACTCCTTTTTGAACAGAAGCGAAACTCCGATAACAGAAGAAGAACTCGATCACCAAATTGAATCTTGGTTTAAAACAAAACACAATACAGACCTTGACTTTGATGTTAAAGATGCTTTATTTAAATTAAAAAACACCGGACTTGGTTCTGAAACCAATGGCAAATGGTCAGTTATTCCTTTGGACAAGGCACTCATTAGAATAGACGAGATATGGGATGGGGTTTTTGAGTACAATCAATTGGTTACAAACTAAGGGCAAACGGATGAGTTGGTTTTACCGCAGATTCGCAGATTATTTTCTTTAAAAGCAGAACTTCTAATTATAAAATCTGCGAATCTGCGGTTGAATTTTTACTTAGGATTACCTTGGCTAAAAACACAAAAAAGGAGAAAATCGAACGAATTTCTCCTTTTCCAAAATAAGCCATAACTTGCTACTCCGCAGTAACCGGGTCGATAATTTCCGAAACAAGACTTATTTTATTGGCTGGAAACCCACCCTTATCGGCATGTTCCTTAATCATTTCTGCGTTTGGAGCAATGTAAACACAATAAATTTTGTCATCAGTCACATAACTGTGTTTCCACTGTATTTCTGGCCCCATTTTTCTTAAGACATCACAAGACGTATTTGATATCTCTTTTAATTGTGCTGGTGTTAAATTCCCTGCGTTTGGAATTTCCCTTTCAATAACATACTTTGGCATACTAATCAGATTAAAAAATTAGAATAAAATAATTATATAAAATCTCTTTCAAGTTCCCTTTGAAATAAGCAAAAGGAATAAAGAGTTTTATGCAGAAAGGGGCGATACACACAATTGCTTTTTAGGATCAATAAACTTTAAAAAGCACTAGAACAGTCAAAATCGGCTAATACAGTAACCCATAAAAGCCGATTTCTTGGCAAACGCAAACTTTATAATTTAGAGCTCTGACAAATAGATATTTAAAACTAACTGATTCTCTATTTCACTCTAAACCATATGTTGAATTCCTATAATAAAGGTACAATAAATACAATAAAACGAGTTCGAACTTAACAAAGTTATAACACACAAAAGAGCAATAAAAAAAGGAGAAAATCAATAATGACTTTCTCCTTTTCTTAAATTAACTATGTATTGCTACTCGTTTGAAGTTGCAAAAGCATCTTGTCTCCAATTTTTAACTTTTTCAACTTTGTTGTTGGAGAAATCTACTTCGCTAAGACTATTTTTTCCATCTATTTGAGACCAGAAAAACCATTTGCCTGTTTTTACACCAGCAACATATTCTCCTGAGGAAGTTTTATCTCCGGATTCATTATAGGAAACCCAGATTCCTTCTAATTTACCATTTTCAAAGTAGCCTTCTTGTTGCACTTGCCCATTTTCATAAAAATAGGTGGCTTTGATTTTTTTGCCGAATGGCTCTAAAACGGGTTTCGCATCTTGTGCAAAAATAACCCCTGAGAATAATACCGCTACTAAAATTACAAGCTTTTTCATATCGTTAGTTTTTAATTGTTTACATCTTATATACCAAAATTAGAAACAAAATTTACATTAAAAAAACATTTTGGTAACAATTTAGTAACACAGACGAAAGCTTAACATTGGAAAATTTCATAAAACAAAAAAACCAACGCTCAAGCATTGGTTTTTCTGGTATTTTAGAAGATATTTAAAATTAAACCCAACATTATACTTATGGGGGAATTATTTCAATAAAGTATCTAATTGTGTCTGTAATTCTGCAGATGAAGGTCTATCAGCATCTGGATTTAAAATATTTCCGTTTGGATCAATTAATATAAATCTCGGGATTCCGTTTACACCATAACTTTTTACAAATTCAGATTCCCAATCCTTATCTGCAAATAATTGAACTCCTCCTAAATTTTTATCAGCAACAAATTTTTTCCATTTTTCAATATCTTTTGCTTTGTCAATCGAAATACTCACAAACTCGATATTCTTTCCGTGGTATTTCTCTTCAATTTTTTGAAGAAAAGGTATTTCAGCTCTACAAGGTCCGCACCATATTGCCCAAAGATCTATGTAAACATATTTACCTTTTAAATCAGAAAGTTTGGTTTTTCCTCCTTTATGATTTTCATAATCAAATTCAGGAGAAGAATTCCCAACCATTTTATTTGCTTTAAGTACTCTTTCATTTTCTTGTGAAGCAAATTCATTAAAACGTACAAAATTACTTTTCATAGCAGTTATAAATTCCGGATCGAAAGATCCTTTCTCCAAACTTTCAATATCTGCTTTTTTCTTAGACTCAAATAACACAGCAAATTCCGCAGGCTCTTTAGCAAAAGCCTCTTCAAGTTTTTCATTCCTTAAAGCCTGTTGTGCCAGAAAATTACTTTCGTTTACACCTTTACCTTTATAAACAATAGTTTCATCAAATTCCTTGGCATTCATTGTTAGAGTAATGTCTGAATTTGGTTTTAAATATAATCTCGAAGATTCAACCCCATCAGAAAACACATAAAATCCTTTTGGAGCATCAAAAGAAGCCACAAAGATTTCCTTTTTGTTAATCGGAATAACTTGTTTAAAATCTTTTCCCTGAATGACTAAAGTGTCACTATTTCTATTTGCAATTTTAGCTGTAAATTTAATTTGATCTTTGGCTTGACCGATAACATTCAAAGCGCCAAAAAGCAATAGGCTACTGACAAAAATTTTCTTCATATACTTTAAAGTTTGTTTTTAGTTATCAAATCTAAAGAAATAAGAGTAGTGAAATTTAATAATTAACAAAAACTTTAAAATTAAAACCCCTCAGATTATCACTTTACTATTTTAATTTGAATTTTGTGTTTACTTTTGCAGTCTAAAATTTATATCATGTACAGAAGTCATAATTGTGGCGAATTAAACGCCTCACATATCAATACAGAAGTTACACTTGCCGGTTGGGTTCAAAAATCTAGAGATAAAGGATTTATGAATTGGGTAGATTTACGCGACCGTTATGGAATTACACAATTGATTTTTGACGAAAGTCGTTCTATAAAAGAAGTTTTTGAAGCTGCCAAAACACTGGGTCGTGAATACGTGATTCAAGTAAAAGGAACTGTTATTGAGCGTGAAGCCAAAAACAAAAACATTCCTACAGGTGAAATTGAAATTTTAGTAACTGAACTGAATATTTTAAATGCCGCTTTAACTCCTCCGTTTACCATTGAAGATGAAACTGACGGTGGTGAAGACATCCGAATGAAATACCGTTACCTGGACATTCGAAGAAATCCGGTAAAAAACAGTTTGCTTTTCCGTCACAAAGTGGCAATGGAAGTGCGTAAATATCTTTCGGATCTTGATTTCTGTGAAGTGGAAACTCCTTATTTAATCAAATCTACTCCAGAAGGAGCTAGAGATTTTGTTGTTCCATCCCGTATGAATGAAGGACAATTCTATGCGTTGCCACAATCTCCACAAACTTTCAAACAATTATTGATGGTAGGTGGAATGGATAAATATTTCCAAATCGTGAAATGTTTCCGTGACGAGGATTTACGTGCAGACAGACAACCAGAGTTTACACAAATTGACTGCGAAATGGCTTTTGTGGAGCAAGAAGACATTTTAAATGTATTTGAAGGTTTGACCCGTCATTTGCTAAAAGAAATAAAAGGTATCGAAGTAGACAAATTCCCAAGAATCACTTACGATTATGCCATGAAAACATACGGAAATGACAAACCGGACATTCGTTTCGGAATGGAATTTGGTGAATTGAACGAATTTGCACAACATAAAGATTTCCCAGTTTTCAATGCAGCCGAATTGGTTGTGGGAATAGCAGTTCCTGGAGCTGGAAATTATACCCGTAAAGAAATTGACGCCTTGATTGACTGGGTAAAACGTCCACAAGTAGGCGCCAGCGGAATGGTTTATGCAAAATGTAACGATGATGGAACTTTCAAATCATCTGTAGATAAATTCTACGATCAGGAAGACTTGACTAATTGGGCAAAAACAACAGGAGCAAAACCTGGTGATATGATTTTTGTGCTTTCTGGACCAGCAGACAAGACAAGAGCACAATTAAGTGCCTTACGTATGGAATTAGCAACTCGTTTGGGATTAAGAAATCCAGCCGAATTTGCACCTCTTTGGGTTGTAGATTTCCCATTATTGGAATTTGATGAAGAAAGCGGTCGCTACCACGCAATGCACCATCCATTTACTTCTCCGAAACCGGAAGATATGCACTTATTGGAAACAGATCCTGGAAAAGTTCGTGCCAATGCTTATGACATGGTTTTGAACGGAAATGAAATTGGAGGAGGTTCAATTCGTATTCACGACAAAGCGACACAACAATTAATGTTTAAATATTTAGGCTTTACAGAAGAAGAAGCAAAAGCACAATTTGGCTTCCTAATGGATGCTTTCCAATTTGGAGCACCTCCTCACGGTGGTTTAGCTTTTGGATTGGACCGTCTAGTCGCTATTTTAGGTGGACAAGAGACTATTCGTGATTTTATTGCATTCCCAAAAAACAACTCGGGAAGAGACGTAATGATTGACGCTCCGTCAGTTATTGATGAATCACAATTAAAGGAATTACATATTAAATTAAATTTAACAAATTAGGCGAAAAGGTTGAATATCAATAATTTTAGAAAAAAATTATTGCGAGAATGATTTTCGTATTAGATTAAAGATTACATTTGCCTCATTATAAATTATTATTACTATTACAATGCGTACAGGTACAGTTAAATTTTTCAATGAATCTAAAGGTTACGGATTCATTACAGACGAAGAAACAGGAAAAGACATTTTTGTTCATGCATCAGGAATCAACGCGGAAGAATTACGCGAAGGTGACAGAGTAAGCTATGAAGAGGAAGAAGGAAGAAAAGGTAAAGTTGCTGCTAAAGTTGCAGTTCTTTAAGCATAAAAATAGTTACATATTTTTTGCAAAAAGCGTCTAAAAAACGTTCCGATTAGTTTCGGAACGTTTTTTTTTTCGCCTATCCCAAAAAACAGCAGGCATTGTCTTTATTTATAATCATTAAAAATTAGGATTATATTAAGTTAATGTCCTCACTAAATTCGTTGCAAAACTTGTGTTTTAAATACACTAAAGCTATCTTTGTGGCTTAATTTAAAGCAAAATTTGACAATTATGCAATCTGAACAATTAAACTATATCCCTGTCTTCATGCAGCTTGTTTTGGCTGTAGGATTTGTCATAGCTATCATCATAATTTCAGGCAAGCTTGGGCCAAAAAGATCATCGGAAAATAAAGACAAAAACTTCGAATGTGGTATCGAATCTGTAGGAAATGCTAGAATTCCCTTTTCGGTAAAATATTTCTTAGTTGCTATTTTATTTGTTCTTTTTGATGTCGAGGTGATATTTTTATATCCTTGGGCGGTGAACTTCAAAGAGTTAGGAATTGAAGGAATGCTAAAAATGATTATCTTTATGATGCTTCTTTTGGTTGGTTTTTTCTATATCATCAAGAAGAAAGCTTTAGAGTGGGAATAAAATATTTTAAATTATAAATCTTGAATTATAAATTAATTGAAACATTCAAATTTTAAAATTCAACATTCAAAATAAAAAAAAATAAAATGAGCGATTCAAAAATAAATATGGTAGCCCCTCCGGAAGGTGTTGTTGGTGAAGGATTCTTTGCTACAAAACTGAATGATGTCGTAGGATTAGCTCGTGCCAATTCGCTTTGGCCTTTACCTTTTGCAACCTCATGTTGCGGAATCGAATTTATGGCAACAATGGCTTCGCATTATGATTTGGCCCGTTTTGGTTCTGAAAGAGTGAGTTTCTCACCTCGTCAAGCCGACATGTTATTGGTAATGGGAACAATTTCAAAAAAAATGGCTCCGATTTTACGTCAAGTGTACGAACAAATGGCAGAACCTAGATGGGTTATTGCTGTTGGAGCTTGTGCTTGTTCAGGAGGAATTTTTGATACTTATTCTGTATTACAAGGAATTGACAAGGTAATTCCAGTAGACGTGTACGTTCCTGGTTGCCCTCCTCGTCCAGAACAAATTGTAGATGGGGTTATGAGGTTACAAGACTTAGTAAAAAGCGAATCTGTAAGAAGAAGAAGTTCACCAGAGTACCAAGAATTATTGGCATCTTATAATATTCAATAAGTAAAATGGCTTTAGAAACAACAGAAATTCAAGATAAATTAGTAGAAACTTTTGGTTCAAAGGTTTTAGGATTCAATCAAGATAGAGACATTTTTGCATTTGAAGCGGATTCAGACATTATAACTGCTGTAATTCTTTATTTAAAAAATGATCCTACTTTGCGTTTTCACTTTTTGACTGATTTATGTGCGGTACATTACCCTGACAATGAAGAAAACAAACAGTTCGCTGTAGTTTATCATTTGCATAATTGGTATGAAAACAAACGCATCCGAATTAAAGCATTCATAAATGGATCAAATCCGGAAATTAAAAGTATTTCAAATATCTTTTTGTGCGCCAATTGGATGGAAAGAGAAACTTATGATTTCTTCGGAATCAATTTTATTGGACATCCACAATTAAAACGCATTTTAAACATGGACGAGATGATTTCTTTCCCAATGCGTAAAGAATTCCCGATGGAAGACAGCGGAAGAACCGACAAAGACGATAGGTATTTTGGAAGAACAACAATCAACCAAGAGCTAAAAAAATAAATATAATTTTTCACATTAGATAAATGTCAGAACTATTATTACCACCAAAGCATCGCTATGCTAAAATAATCAAAGAGAGACACAATGAAGACGGAAGCGAGCTTTCTATTCTGAATTTAGGTCCTACACATCCTGCTACGCACGGTATTTTTCAAAATATCTTGTTGATGGATGGTGAAAAAATTCTTGATGCAGAACCAACCATTGGTTACATCCACAGAGCTTTTGAAAAAATTGCCGAAAATCGTCCTTTTTACCAAATCACCCCACTTACTGACAGAATGAACTATTGTTCATCACCTATCAACAATATGGGATGGTGGATGACCCTTGAAAAACTTCTGGACATTAAAGTTCCTAAAAGAGTTGATTATTTAAGAGTTATTGTAATGGAGTTGGCTCGTATTACAGACCACTTGATCTGTAATTCAATTCTGGGTGTGGACACTGGAGCTTATACAGGTTTCCTTTATGTATTCCAATTCAGAGAAAAAGTATACGAAATCTACGAAGAAATTTGTGGAGCGCGTCTTACTACCAACATGGGAAGAATCGGTGGATTCGAAAGAGATTGGTCACCAGAAGCCTTTAGAAAACTAGACGATTTTCTAAGAGATTTTCCAGTCGCATGGAAAGAATTCGAAAACTTGTTCGAAAGAAACAGAATTTTTATAGACCGTACTGTAAATGTAGGTGCCATAACTGCAGAAAAAGCAATGGCTTATGGATTTACAGGTCCAAATTTACGTGCAGCCGGAATTGATTACGATGTACGTGTTGCACAACCATACAGTTCATACGAAGATTTTGATTTCATCGTTCCAGTAGGAAAATCGGGAGATACATATGATCGTTTTTGCGTTCGAAATGCTGAAGTTTGGGAAAGTTTAAGCATTATCCGTCAAGCATTGGATAAAATGCCGGAAGGAAATGAATACCACGCTGATGTTCCTGAATATTACCTTCCTCCAAAAGAAGATGTTTACACAAGTATGGAATCTTTGATATACCATTTCAAAATTGTGATGGGCGAAGTTCCTGTTCCAGTTGCCGAAATTTACCATCCTGTTGAAGGTGGAAATGGAGAAATAGGCTTTTATTTGGTTACAGACGGAAGCAGAACTCCTTATAGATTACACTTCAGAAGACCTTGTTTTATTTATTATCAAGCCTATCCAGACATGATTAAAGGTTCAATGTTATCTGATGCCATTGTTATTTTATCAAGTTTAAATGTTATTGCTGGAGAATTAGACGCATAAATTATGGTACACACACATTACAAACAAGAAATAAACATGACAGAAGCATTGATGTCCCGCATCAATGAATTAATCAGTCATTATCCTGAAGACAAAAGAAAATCAGCTTTACTTCCCGTTTTACACGAAGTTCAAGACGCTCACGACAATTGGTTGAGTATTGAATTGCAAGATAAAGTTGCCGAAATTCTACAAATCAAACCTATCGAAGTGTATGAAGTGGTTACTTTTTACACCATGTATAATCAAAGACCAATTGGCAAATACATGTTTGAGTTTTGCCAAACTTCGCCTTGTTGCTTAAACGGTGTTGAGGATTTAATGGATTATACTTGTGAAAAATTAGGCGTTCAAGTGGGAGAACCTACAGCTGACGGTCTTTTTGAAGTAAGAGGCGTTGAATGTTTAGGTGCTTGTGGTTATGCTCCGATGATGCAATTGGGAGATTTTTACAAAGAACATTTGACGGCAGCAAAAATCGACCAACTAATTGCCGATTGTAAAGACGATAAAATAATATTACACGATAAATAAGATGTCACAAAAAATATTATTAGATAAAATCAATATTCCTGGGATTAAAACCTATGAAGTTTACCGTCAAAATGGTGGTTATGCTTCGGTAGAAAAAGCTTTAAAAACCTTAACTCCTGACGAAGTAGTAGAAGAAGTAAAAACTTCAGGATTACGCGGTCGTGGTGGTGCTGGTTTCCCTGCCGGAATGAAATGGAGTTTTATTGATAAAAAATCAGGAAAACCAAGACATTTGGTTTGCAACGCCGATGAGTCTGAGCCAGGGACATTCAAAGATCGTTATTTGATGGAATTTATTCCTCACTTATTGATTGAAGGAATGATTACTTCAAGTTATGCTTTGGGTGCCAACCTTTCCTATATCTACATTCGCGGAGAATATATGTGGGTTTTCAAAATATTGGAAAGAGCCATTGCTGAAGCAAAAGCAGCTGGTTTTTTAGGAAAAAATATATTAGGTTCTGGATTTGATTTAGAATTACATGTTCATTGTGGTGCCGGAGCTTATATCTGTGGTGAAGAAACTGCTTTGATTGAATCGTTGGAAGGAAAAAGAGGAAACCCTCGTATCAAACCGCCATTCCCTGCCGTTTCTGGGCTTTGGGCTAATCCAACCGTAGTAAATAACGTAGAGACTATCGCAGCTGTGCCGTGGATTGTAAATAATTCAGGTGCGGATTATGCCAAAATTGGTATCGGTAGATCTACTGGAACCAAATTAATCTCTGCTTCAGGGCATATCAAAAACCCTGGTGTTTATGAAATTGAATTGGGATTAAGTGTTTATGAATTCATGAACTCTGATGAATATCTTGGTGGAATGAGTTCTGACCGTCCATTGAAAGCTTTTGTGCCTGGAGGAAGTTCTGTTCCTGTTTTACCGGCACATTTAATTTATAAAACTGCAGCAGGCGAAGATCGTTTGATGTCTTACGAATCCTTAAGTGATGGTGGTTTTGCCACTGGATCAATGTTGGGTTCAGGAGGATTTATCGTTTACAACGACACCTCTTGTATTGTTCGTAATACTTGGAATTTCTCTCGTTTTTACCACCACGAAAGTTGTGGACAATGTACTCCATGTAGAGAAGGTACAGGTTGGATGGAAAAAGTATTGCATAGAATTGAAAACGGACACGGACGCGAAGAAGATATTGACTTGTTATTGAGTATTCAAAGCAAAATAGAAGGAAACACAATCTGTCCACTTGGTGACGCAGCAGCTTGGCCTGTAGCCGCGGCGATTCGTCACTTTAGAGATGAATTTGAATACCATATTCGTTTTCCAGAAAAAATAAAAAAGAGAGACCATTTTGTTGCAGAACCTTTTGAAAAAGTGAAGCATTTAGTAAGCAAAGAAACAGTTTAAAAATGTTTAAAGTTTAAAGTTTAAAGTTCTAGCAACTTGAAACTTTAAACCTGAAACTTTCAAACAAAAATAATAATGAAAGTAACCATAGACGGTCAAGAAATTGAAGTAGAAGCAGGAACAACGATCTTGCAGGCTGCGCGTATGATTGGTGGAGATGTTGTTCCGCCAGCGATGTGCTATTATTCTAAACTAAAAGGGAGCGGTGGAAAATGCCGTTGTTGCTTAGTGGATGTAACCAAAGGTAGTGACGCTGACCCAAGACCTATGCCAAAATTGATGGCATCTTGTGTAACAGGCTGTCAAGACGGAATGGAAATCGCCAGTAAAGCATCTCCAAGAGTTCAGGAAGCCAGAAAATCAGTAACAGAATTTTTGTTAATCAATCACCCATTAGATTGCCCAATTTGTGATCAAGCTGGAGAATGTGATTTGCAAAATTTAAGCTTCGAACACGGAAAATCAGCATCCCGTTTTATTGAAGAAAAAAGAACTTTTGAACCTGAAGACATCGGTCCGAACATTCAATTGCACATGAATCGTTGTATTTTATGTCAAAGATGTGTTCAAGTAGCCGATCAATTGACTGACGATAGAGTGCATGGAGTAATGGATCGCGGTGATCATGCTAATATCTCCACTTGTATTTCAAAAGCGATAACTAATGAGTTCTCTGGAAATATGATTGATGTTTGTCCAGTTGGTGCTTTGACTGATAAAACTTTTAGATTCAAATCAAGAGTTTGGTTTAACAAGCCTTATAACGCACATAGAGAATGTACAACACCAGGATGTTGTGGAAAAACAACGGTTTGGATGTTTGGAAACGAAATCCAACGTGTTACAGGTCGCAAAGATGAGTTTCATGAAGTAGAAGAATTCATTTGTAACACTTGTCGTTTTGACAAAAAAGAAGTTTCTGACTGGGTAATTGAAGGACCACGTGAATTTGAAAAAGATTCGGTTATCAATCAAAATAACTACACTCAAAAATTAGAAAAAGTAGAAATTGCTACTGAGAAAAATATTCTTTTGGGTAGAGATCAAGACAGAAAAAAAATAAGTATGGCCGCCAATCCTTTGGACACTAACACTCAAAAATCTTAAGAAATGGAAAGTACATTTATTATAGAAAAGAGTGTTGTTATTGTAGTGGTTTTTGCTCTTACCATGCTAATGGCCATGTATTCTACATGGGCAGAACGTAAAGTAGCTGCTTGGTTGCAAGACAGAATTGGGCCAAACAGAGCTGGACCATTGGGATTATTCCAACCACTTGCCGATGGTTTGAAATTGTTCTCGAAGGAAGAATTTGAACCAAACACACCTAATAAATTTTTATTTTTTGTAGGACCAGGTATCGCGATGGCTACAGCCTTGATGACAAGTGCCGTTATTCCATGGGGAGACAAATTACACTTATTCGGAAGAGATATTTTATTGCAGGCAACTGATGTAAACGTTGCCATATTGTATGTTTTTGGAGTTGTTTCTCTGGGAGTTTATGGAATTATGATTGGTGGATGGGCTTCTAACAACAAATTCTCTTTGATGAGTGCTATTAGAGCTGCTTCGCAAATGGTTTCTTATGAAGTAGCTATGGGATTGTCCATAATCGCTTTGATTATGATGACAGGAACTTTGAGCCTAAAAGAAATTTCATTACAGCAATCGGAATGGCATTGGAATGTATTGTATCAGCCGCTTACTTTTTTAATTTTCTTGATTTGTTCTTTTGCGGAATTAAACAGAACTCCTTTTGATTTGGCGGAATGTGAATCGGAATTAATTGGTGGGTACCACACAGAATATTCCTCTATGAAAATGGGATTCTACTTATTTGCTGAATATGCAAATATGTTTGTTTCATCCACTATTTTGGCTGTTTTGTTTTTTGGTGGATATAATTATCCTGGCATGGGATGGGTATTGGAAAACTGGGGAGTAAATATTGGCAACGTATTAGGAATGGCTGCGCTGTTCATTAAATTATGTGGTTTTATTTTCTTTATCATGTGGGTTCGTTGGACAATACCAAGATTTAGATATGACCAATTGATGCATTTGGGATGGAGAATTTTGATTCCACTTGCTATTATCAATATTATGATTACAGGAGTTGTGCTTTTGAGAAGTGAAATAGCTGTTTATTTCGGATTTTAATAGAACCAAGACACGATGTTAACGGGGACTAGCCCTGATAGAAGTGGAAATCCTTTTATGTTTCTCTTTAAAACATAAAAGATTGCAACGGATAGCAGGATTAGCTACAAATAAAAAATATAAAATGTCAATAGAAACTATATCCTTATCAGGAAGAAAAAAAATGGTCTCCAACAAGGAGATGACTTTTTTGGAACGCATGTATCTGATTGCGATTGTAAAAGGTTTGATCATTACACTGAAGCATTTATTCAGAAAAAAAGCAACGATTCAATATCCTGAACAAGTTCGTGAGATGAGTCCTGTATATCGTGGACAGCATATGTTGAAACGCGATGAACAAGGTAGAGAAAATTGTACTGCGTGCGGATTATGCGCTTTGTCTTGTCCTGCTGAAGCTATTACAATGAAAGCAGGTGAGCGTAAAGCTGATGAAATGCATTTGTACAGAGAAGAAAAATATGCTGAAATCTATGAAATCAATATGTTGAGATGTATTTTTTGTGGACTTTGTGAAGAAGCTTGTCCAAAAGATGCTATTTACTTGACTATCTCCAAAGAATTGGTTCCTGCTAGTTATGACAGGGAATCTTTCATTTTTGGAAAAGACAAATTGGTTATGCCACTAGAAATGGCTTTGAAAAATACTCAACTTAAAAACGCTAACTAATGTCAACGGTACTTATTCTATTTTGCGTATTGTCTGCAATCACATTGCTAACAGCATTTTTAACTATTTTTAGTAGAAATCCAATACATAGTGCTATTTACTTAGTGATTTGTTTTTTCTCTATAGCAGGCCATTATTTATTATTGAACGCTCAATTCTTGGCTATTGTTCACATTATTGTCTATTCTGGAGCGATTATGATTTTATTGCTGTTTACCATAATGTTAATGAATCTTAATGAAGCCGACGAAGTTCATAAACCGAGATTCACAAGGTTAGGTGCTATTGTTTCCTTTTGTTTGGTTTGTTTGGTTTTGATAAAAATATTTATCAACTCTAAACCTATTGTTGAATATGATTATACGGGTGAGGATTACCAATCGATAAAAGTTCTTGGAAAAGCATTATTGAATGAATATATGGTGCCTTTTGAATTTGCTTCTATTCTATTATTGGTAGCAATGATTGGATCTGTATTATTGTCTAAAAAAGAAAAATTAGAAAAATAATGAACAATATTTTAACTCAAATTGGTATAGAGAACTATATCTTCCTGTGTGTAACACTTTTTTGTATTGGGATTTTTGGGGTTTTATACAGACGAAATGCGATCATTGTGTTTATGTCCATTGAAATCATGTTGAACGCCGTTAACTTATTATTTGTGGCTTTCTCAACTTACCACCAAGATGCACAAGGACAAGTATTCGTATTTTTCTCCATGGCGGTAGCGGCGGCGGAAGTTGCAGTAGGACTGGCCATATTAGTTTCGATATTTAGAAATATTGGATCAATTAGCATCGATAATTTAAAAAACTTAAAAGGATAAATGGCAATGGATACCAATTTAGCTTTAGTCTTACTATTAACTCCTTTTTTAGGGTTTTTAATTAATGTTTTCTTTGGAAAAAGTTTAGGAAAATCTGTTTCAGGAATCATCGGGACACTTTCGGTAGTGGTTTCGTTTATTGTTACGGTTTCCTTTTTTCTACAAATCAATCAAACGAAACAAGCTATAACAATTCAATTATTTGATTGGATTCAGATTAGTAACTTCAATGTTAGTTTTGGTTTTTTACTGGATCAATTATCTGTTTTATGGTTATTGTTTGTAACTGGAATTGGTTCGTTGATTCATTTATACTCCATCAGCTATATGCATGATGATGAGAAAATGCATTCTTTCTTTGCGTATTTGAATCTCTTTATCTTCTTTATGATTACCCTAGTAGTTGGAAGCAACTTATTGGTGATGTTCATTGGTTGGGAAGGAGTTGGACTTTGTTCTTACTTATTAATTGGATTTTGGTATAAAAACCAAGATTACAACGATGCTGCGAAAAAAGCTTTTATCATGAACCGTATTGGGGATTTAGGATTGCTAATCGGTATATTTATCTTAGGTAGTTTATTCTCTACATTAGATTTTGCCACTTTGAAAACAGCTATCGCTGGAGCTTCAAATGTTGATACACTTTGGTTAAGCATTGCTGCTTTGGCATTGTTTATTGGAGCTTGTGGTAAATCGGCACAAATTCCTTTATATACTTGGTTACCTGATGCGATGGCAGGCCCTACACCTGTTTCGGCATTGATACATGCTGCAACAATGGTTACTGCAGGTATTTTTATGGTATCAAGAATGCATTTCTTATTTGACTTAACACCAGAAGTACAAACTATAATTGCCGTAATAGGAGGAGTAACTTCATTGGTTGCCGCAACTATTGGTCTGGTTCAAAATGACATTAAAAAAGTACTCGCCTACTCTACCGTTTCCCAATTGGGATTAATGTTTTTGGCATTAGGTTTCGGTGCTTATGAAGTAGCCATATTTCACGTAATCACTCACGCTTTCTTCAAAGCTTGTTTATTCCTTGGATCTGGATCTGTAATTCACGGATTACATGGAGAACAGGATATGCGTAAGATGGGTGGATTGAAAAGCGCCATGCCAATTACTTTTTGGACAATGCTTATATCATCTTTAGCGATTTCGGGAGTTCCTTTATTTTCAGGTTTCTTTTCTAAGGATGAAATCTTGATGACAGCATTCCATCATAACATCCCACTTTGGGTTATTGCTTCTGTTGCTTCTATAATGACTGCTTTCTATATGTTCCGATTAATGTTCCTGACTTTCTTCAATGATTTTAGAGGAACTGAAGAACAAAAACACCATTTACATGAAAGTCCTGCTTTAATAACATTCCCTTTGATTGTATTGGCAATTTTGGCTACTATTGGAGGTGTGATTAGTTTACCTGGGAATAGTTGGTTGAATGAATATTTAGCTCCACTTTTTGCGAAAGCAACATCAGAAGAGCATGGATTGGGAACAACTGAATATATGCTAATGGCAATTGCCGTTGTTGGTGGATTAGTTGGAATTGGGATTGCTTATGCTAAATACATCAAACAGAATACCATTCCGAGTGAGGATGCTGAAATTACTGGATTATCAAAAGTACTTTACAACAAATACTATGTTGATGAAATATATGATTCATTATTTGTAGCTCCTGTAAACAGTTTGTCAAAATTCTTTAGAGACTATGTGGAAACAGGAATTTCTTCCCTAGTTTTTGGACTAGGCAAAGTAACTAGTGAACTTAGTTACCAAGGTAAAAAATTGCAGAATGGAAGTGTTGGACTATACCTATTTGCTTTTGTTTTAGGCATGTGTGCCATTGTTTCATTTTTATTTCTAGCTCAATAATTATATACTATGAAATAGGCTTTTAAACTTAAAAACAATTAAAAAAAGTCTATTCCATTTGACATTTAAAAAATAAAATAAAAAATTACAAATGAATGTATCTCTGATATTAATCATCCTTTTAGTTGGCGCATTTGCAACTTATTTAGCTGGTGACAAGCTCGCTTCAAAAGTGGCATTGTTTTTCGGATTAGCGGCTGCAGGTTGCTCAATAGTTTTGTTAAACCATTTTAATTTAGGCGAAAACATTAGCTACAGCAGCCAATGGATAACTTTACCAAAAGTTTCATTTGCATTACAAGCCGACGGATTGTCGTTGGCCATGGTTTTATTGACAACTGCCTTGACTGCCATTATAATCTTATCTTCTTTTGGTAATGATTTCAAAAATGCAAAAGCGATTTATTCCCTTATATTATTTATGTCTTTTGCAATGACAGGAACTTTCTTGGCAAGCGATGGTCTACTGTACTATATCTTTTGGGAATTATCTTTGATTCCAATCTACTTTATCGCTTTGATTTGGGGTAACGGTGATGCCGAAGAACGCAGAAAAGCAGTGGTTAAATTCTTTATCTATACTCTTGCAGGTTCGTTATTCATGCTTGTAGCTTTTGTTTATATGTATCAAAAAGCGGGAAGCTTCCTAATTGAGGATTTATATAAATTAGACTTAACAATTAATGAACAAAAATGGATTTTTACGGCTTTCTTCTTAGCTTATGCCATTAAAATTCCTTTAATTCCTTTTCATACTTGGCAGGCGAATGTTTACCAAAAAGCTCCAACTCTTGGAACTATGCTTTTATCTGGTATTATGCTAAAAATGGGATTGTACAGCCTTATCCGTTGGCAATTGCCTTTGGCTCCGTTAGCAGCTAAAGAATATATGTTTATATTCATTGGTGTTGGTATTGCAGGAGTTATTTATGGTTCTATTGTTGCTCTAAGACAAAAAGACTTGAAAAAATTATTGGCTTATTCTTCCCTTGCTCACGTTGGATTAATTGCAGCCGGAACTTATACATTAACCCTTGATGGTTTTAGAGGAGCCGTTTTACAAATGATTGCACACGGCTTTGTGGTAGTAGGATTGTTTTTTGCCGCTGAAATCATTTTTAGAAGATACGAAACAAGAACAATTTCAGAAATGGGAGGTATTCGTTACCAATCACCAAAATTCACTTCTATGTTTTTAATTTTGGTATTGGCTTCTGTGGCTTTACCAACAACTTTTAACTTTATTGGAGAATTTACAGTATTGTACAGCCTTTCTCAAATAAATATTTGGTTTGCAATTTTGGGTGGAACAACCATTATTTTGGGAGCTTATTATATGTTGAAAATGTTCCAACACGTAATGCTTGGAGAAACTAACACTAAACTTTTTACCGATATCACTTTCTCTGAAGGTTTGACAATGGTATTAATTATTGCGGTTTTATTTTTCTTTGGAATGTATCCAAAACCAATCAACGATTTGATAACACCAAGTCTAGAGACTATTTTAAACACTATTAATAAATACAATTAAGTAAAAAAGCATAATATAAATGACAACATTAATAGCTATAGTAGGATTAGGTGTTTTATGCCTTATATTTGAAATCTTCGATTTTAGAAAAGCGATTATTCCAATAACAATTATTGGATTATTAGCAATTCTAGGACTTACTGTTTCTGAGTTTAACTCACCTGCGAGTTACTATAATAATATGATTACGGTAAGTAAATTTTCAGTTTCTTTTTCAAGTTTATTTATTGTGCTGACTATTTTTTTGGTAGCATTGAGCCATAATTTCTATGACAATCACCAAAGCAAACTTTCTGATTATATCGCCATTAAAATATTCTTATTGTCTGGAGCCGTTGCCATGGTTTCTTTTGGAAATTTGGCCATGTTCTTTTTAGGAATAGAAATATTATCAATATCGCTTTATGTTCTTGCAGCAAGCAATAGAGTAAATATAAAAAGTAATGAAGCTGGTATGAAATACTTCTTGATGGGATCTTTTGCCTCAGGAATTATTTTATTTGGAATCTGTATGATTTATGGAGCAATGGGCTCATTCGACATCGTTGAAATTAGCGATATGTCCCAATCAGCTGAGCTTCCTATTTGGTTTCCAATCGGAATTGTTTTGGTTACAATAGGAATGCTATTTAAAATCGCTGCAGTTCCATTTCATTTTTGGGCTCCTGATGTTTATGAAGGTTCTCCAACTTTGACTACAGCATTAATGAGCACTTTGGCAAAAGTTGTGGCAATTGCGACACTTTATAAATTATTGTCAAGTATGCATGCCGATATCAATTACTCGTTCCAAATTGTGGTAGTTGTTGTTTCAATCCTTTCTATGACAGTTGGTAACATCATGGCGTTAAGACAAGTCAATGTAAAACGTATGCTAGCCTTCTCTGGTGTTTCACACGCTGGATTTATGTTGATGACCTTACTGAGTTTATCTACATCAGCAGGAAGCTTATTGTATTACACTTCTGCTTATGCATTATCTGGTATTGCTGCTTTCAGCGTTATATTATATGTATGTAAAAACAGAGAAAACGAAGATATTGTAAACTTTCATGGTTTAGGAAAAACAAATCCATTGTTGGCCGCTATTTTAACCGGATCATTGCTTTCTATGGCAGGTATTCCAATTTTTGCAGGTTTCTTTGCCAAATTGGTTTTGTTTAGCCAAACGATTCAAGCTGGATATTTAGTCGTGGTTATATTTGCAGTTATCAACTCAATTATAAGCGTTGGTTACTACTTTAAATTGATTTTAGCAATGTACACCAAAGAACCAAACGAAGCTCGTACAGGACAACCATTCTTGATTTATGCAGTTGCCGTTGTTGCTATTCTTCTAAATATCGTTATAGGATTGTTTCCTTCACTAGTTTTAGATCTATTAGCTTAAGCTCTTTAAAAAAAATATATTTTAAGTCACTAATACTACTGTTAGTGACTTTTTTATTTGACATAAAAAAAACCACCAATTGTAATAATTGATGGTTTTTTACCCTAATCTAATTCAACTCAAAACTTAACATTATACTATTGCTAGCTAATTTTAGCTATTATTTTGATATAATCCAGTTGACTATTATACCCTTTTTTCAATATTATAAATCCTTTATTCACCAGATGCCAAAGCACCTCTTGATGAATTATTAATGTTTGTCGCATTCATACTATTCGTTAATTGTTTTACACTACTATTGAAAGGATCAATACTAACTACTTTTTGAAGATTTCTAAACACACTTTTTACAATTTGTTCCTTCTCAGTTTTCAATTCACCAAAAGTCTTTTTATCAGAGTCTGAAGATCCCAAATATTCATTCATTTGGTTTCCTACTTTAATACTTTTCTCCACCAATAACGCTGAAAGGTTTACATATGCCTCAGCGTATTGAGGATTCATTTCTATAGCCTTTTTATAATAGTATACAGCACCATCATAATATTGTTCATTTTGGCAATTCACACCTAAATTAGTCATCAATTGTGCATTGTTGGGATTTGATTCTATAATAACTGAAACTAGATTGTCAAAATAATCATAATCTTTGGTTTCCAAGTACAAATTGGCTTCAACCAAGGCTAGTGACAAATCTTGACTGTCCAGATTTCGGGCCTGTGAGATTGCTTTCATCGCTTTTTCTTTATAGCCACTTTGGACATAAATCATAGCAATGCTTTTATATATTTCGGCCTTTTTGGATTGAAATTCTTGTCTAGGTCTGAAATGGGTTCCATTTTGAATTTGAGTATTTCTCTCTTTTATAGTCCCAAAATACTCATCCTTCAATTTACTTTTGCTGTAAGCGATATAAACCTCAATATTTCCTGAATACTTAATCGCTTTTAATTCTTCGTAACATTTTAGCGCCAAATCATTTTCGTGGGCATTTTTAAAACTAACTGCTGCATTATACAATTGCAGCGTATCTATTTTATCTATTAAATAAGCTTGATAAAATTTACTGGAAGATTCCGTAAAATTTTCGACTGTTAAATCCTCATTAGCACTATTTACAAGCCCTTCTTTTATCTTATGAAGTGATTCGATTGCCTCAGAAGTATACCTATTTTGGTTTGATTCTTTCTCGACTTCAATCAAATCATTAAATGCTATAACAGCTTGCGAAAGATTCTTGGAAGTATTAATGTTTTTGTTGGCCAAATCCATTAAAGCAGTTCCTTTTATATAGTAAAAATGAATTCTGTCTTCATCTGAAGCGTTGCTAATCAAATATTCCACCGGAGATAAAATTGCAATTACTTGTTCCGAATTACCAGCTTTTGATTCCTTTTGAGCAGCTTTAATTTGATTTTTTTGAGCATAAGTCAATGGAATAAACAACAACAAACTAAAAAGGGTTTTAAAAGTACTTTTCATAAATGGTAGTTTAAATTAATAAAAAAGGTAAATGTTGGGACATTATCTAAATCAAAAAAAAGATTAAAACCACCTAAAAAAACCTAATTGAGCTATTTTGAAATCTTAATACTTTTTTGATATTTTCAAAGCTATCAATTAAAAAATTTTCCTTTACACGTATTTATACCTGAATTTTCATACCAAAATATAATTTGGTTTTTATAAAGTAAGGCCAAACATTTTGAATAAAATTATTAAATAAACAGAAAAATTAAATCAAATAAAACATATACAACACACTGCATATCAAATATAATCGCTAAATTACGATATAAATTAATGGATGCTTATGGGAACAACTAAACACTTAGATTTCGATACAGAAACAAATGCGATAGCTGAAATCTGCAAAGCATTAGGTCATCCAACACGCATGCAGATTATGACTTTACTATGGAAAAAAAACAATAGAACTTGTGGTGAAATTGTAGCGTTAATTCCATTGGCACAATCAACGATATCCAAGCATTTATTAGAATTAAAAAAAGCCAACCTATTAAATGTAAAAAACGAAGGAAAGAAAACCATTTATTCTATTGAAGTAGACAAAATACAAATACTTAAAAAATATTTGACCAATTACCTATCCAACAGAGCAATCTCAAATAAAACAGAACCATTATATAGTACTGTTATCCCTAAAATGAAAAATGAAAAAAAATTGAATTTGAAACAATACAACTATCAATTTCCAAATAAAAAAAACAAAACTGATTAGCATCACACTTAATCAATTCACAATAAAATCCTAAATGCAAAAGCTTCAATATCCAATTTCATAATTTTGCATTTTACAACCTTTGCCTACGCAGAAAAAAATAAATATGGAAAATCAATTAAAAATACAAATCTGGTCGGATGTAATGTGTCCGTTTTGCTATATAGGGAAAAGAAAAATAGAGGAAGCTCTAAACCAATTTGAAAATAAAAATTCCGTTGCAATTGAATGGAAAAGTTTTCAATTGGATCCGAGTTTTGTAGCAACACCAAATGAAAGCATTGTAGATCATTTGGCAGAAAAATATAGAAAAAATAGCGATTGGGCACAAACAATGATAGATAACATGACTGAAAATGCTAAAAAATCAGGATTGGATTTTCATTTTGAAAAAGCCATTTTGGCCAATTCATTAAATGCTCATCGATTGTTGCATTTAGCCAAAAAACACAATTTATCCAATGAATTGGAAGAACTTTTATTCAAAGCCTACTTAACAGATGGTAAAGATGTAAATGATTTGAAAACTTTAGAATCTTTGGGTCTCGAAGTAGGATTAGAAAAGGAAGCAATTGAAAACGTATTAAACACTGACCTTTATGCCAATGAAGTGAGACAAGACCAAGAAGAAGCACAGGCTATTGGAGTAACTGGAGTTCCATTTTTCGTATTTGACAATAAATATGCTGTATCTGGTGCGCAACCAACCGATGTGTTTCTGAAGACATTGGAAAAAACCTGGGAAGAAGGAAATTTTGATACCAAATTAAAACTTCAAAACACCAATGGAGAAAACAGTTGCGGAATTGACGGTTGTGAATAATACAATAAATATGAGTGAAATTACCAAAACAATCCGTTGGGGAATTATTGGTTGTGGCAATGTCACGGAATTAAAAAGTGGCCCCGCCTATCAAAAAACAAAAGGTTTTACAATATCAGCAGTAATGCGCAGAGATGCAGAAAAAGCGGCGGATTATGCCAAAAGACATGGAATAAACAAATATTACACAAATGCCGACGAACTGATTAATGATACTGAAGTTGATGCTGTATATATTGCTACACCACCCGATACCCATAAATATTATGGTTTAAAAGTAGCCGAGGCTGGAAAACCTTGCTGTATCGAAAAACCTTTAGCGCCCAATTACCAAGATTGTTTGGACATTGCAGAAACTTTCAAAACTAAAAATGTTCCTTTATTCGTTGCCTATTATAGACGAACACTACCACGATTCGAGCAAATCAAGAAATGGATCGATTCGAAAACTATTGGCGAAGTGAGGCACATCAGATGGCATTTGAGCAAGCCCACAAGCGAACTAGATCGTTCCGGCGAATACAATTGGCGAACCGATATAAAAATCGCAACTGGCGGTTACTTCGATGATTTGGCCAGTCATGGATTGGATTTATTCATCCATTATTTTGGAACCATAAAAGAAGTTCATGGAATTAGTCTCAATCAACAAGGATTATACACTTCAAAAGATGCAGCTGTCGCCAATTGGCTTCACGAATCTGGAATAACAGGTAGCGGTAGTTGGAATTTTGGCGCTTTTGAGCGTGAAGATGTCGTTGAAATTTACGGTAGTAAAGGTAAAATCACTTTCTCTGTTTTCGAAAATGAACCATTAATTCTTAAAACGGAAGAAGGAGAATCAACACACATCATTGAACATCCGGAAAACATTCAGTTATATCATGCAGAACAAATGCGGGAACAGCTGCTAGGAAATCAAAAACATCCATCCAACGGATTTACAGCTGCACATACCAGCTGGGTGATGGATCAAATCATTGGAAACTGATATTAAATAGTTAAACACAAATTTCACAAATTTTCACAAATTGTATAATGAAATTAGGCTAAATTTCAATCTGTGTTAATTTGTGACCAGAGTGATAGCGAACTGGCGAAGCAAATCTACGTTTTTATTTTTTTGAGCTGCATCACAAATAGATCTGTGTGACTCTTTTTTACCAAACTATTTCCAATTTCTGTCCTTCTTTCAAAGCAACATCTTTCTTTTTGTCTCCACTGATGAGCGTTGTTTTTCCGCCAACTTTAGAAAAAACTGAAACTGTCTTTAGCTTTTTGGCTTCCCATTTCATTGAAATTTCAAAACCTCCTCGGGCACAAATTCCTTTTACAGATCCGCTTTCCCAAGCGTCGGGTAAGGCTGGCAGTAATCGGATTTCGTTTTCATTGGACTGCACCAGCATTTCGGCAACGGCTGCAGCTCCTCCAAAATTACCATCAATTTGAAACGGTGGATGGGCATCGAACAAATTAGGGTACGTACCTCCACCTCTTCTTGGTTTTTCCGTTTTCTTTCCGTCGGGATCTACATAACGAAGCAGTTCCCGGAACATTTTGTAAGCCCGATTACCGTCCCAAAGTCTTGCCCAAAGATTAATACGCCATCCTTTTGACCAACCTGTAGTCTCGTCTCCTTTTATTTCTAAAGTTTGTCTCGAAGCTTTGGCTAAATCAGGCGTTTTTAATGGCGTAATGTGGTCACCCGGAAAAAGCCCGAATAAATGCGACTGATGACGGTGTTGAGGATCTTCATCATTCCAATCAAAATACCATTCCTGCAGATTTCCATTCTTTCCTATTTGATAAGGATAGAATTTGGAAAGCGCCGTTTCAAGTTTTGCCCTGAATTCGGCATCAACATTTAAAACTTTAGAGGCTTTAATGGTTTTGTCAAAACACTCGCGTATCATAGCCAAATCTGCCGTTCCTCCGTACAATGTTGCACCTATAAAACCATCTGGGGTCTTGTATTTGTTTTCTGGAGAAGTTGATGGCGAAGTGATTAAGCTTCCGTTTTTGTCCGTAACCATCCATTGCAAAAAAAACTCAGAAGCTCCTTTCATAATCGGATACCCTTCGTTTTTTAGATAATTTTTGTCTTGACTAAAAATATAGTGCTCCCAAATATGCGTGCTTAACCATGCTCCCGCCGTATTCCAACAAGCCCACACAGGATCTTCGTTTCCAAAAACTCCAACTGGATTTGTCATAGCCCAAATATCTGAATTATGTGCAGCGGCCCAACCTTCATTTATTCCATAAAAAGTCTTGGCGGTCACTTTACCCGTCACTGAAAGATTTTTTATAAAACTCAAAAGAGGCATATGCATTTCGGAAAGATTGGTACTTTCGGCAAGCCAATAATTCTCTTCCAAATTGATATTCATTGTATAGTTACAACTCCATGGAGGGTTTAGATGTGGGTTCCAAAGTCCTTGCAAGTTGGCAGGAACACCTTTGGTTCTGGAACTGCTTATCAGCAAATAACGTCCGTACTGAAAATATAATGTTTCCAAATTTTTATCTTCCTTCCCATCGGCGTATCGCAATAAACGTTCGTCTGTTGGCAAATCTGGCGCAGTTGTTTTTCCTAAATTTAAACTAACCCGATTATAGAATTTTTGATAATCAGCAATATGTGATTGTTTTATATTTTCGAATGGCTTTGCAAATGCCTTGTTTAGATTTTCTAATGCAATTGCTTTGTCGTTTAGACCTTCGGTAGCAGGATTTTTGTCAAAACCATTAAAACTGGTTGCAATCGAAACATAAATTATGGCTTCTGTTCCATCTTTTAAACCCAAACTATTGGCTGAACTTACAATTGACCCATCGGTATTTTTTATTTTTATCAAATTTGTAAATCGTGTCCCTCTTTCTTTTCCTGTCAAAAAAGGGAGCGGAACTGTATATTTTGGGTTTTCATGAATTGGCGCAGTGCCATTCATTGCTAGAACTTTGTCCTTTACTTCTGAATTCGAATTCAATAAACTGTTCGAATGAATATCAAAATTTAAAGCTCCTTTTTTACTGCTTTTCAATTTAATGACCATAATTTGATCTGGCGCAGAAACAAAATATTCGCGGGTATATTTTACGCCATCTATTTCGTAACTGACTTTGGAAGTTGCATTGGAAATATCCAGTTCTCTATAATAGTTAGAAACTTTTCCTTCGTGAAAATTATTAATCTCCATAGTTCCCAATGGCGCATAAGATTCGGAATTCTTGCCTTGAATCTTTTTGTTTAATTCGTCGGCCAACTTATAATCCTCGTTTTTTAATGCTTCGCGAATGGCGGGAATATTTTTGTAAGCTTCAGGATTCATATTGGCATTTACGGGCTCGCCCGACCAAAGCGTGATGTCGTTCAAATAAATTTTTTCCGTATTGACACCTCCAAAAACCGTCGCTCCCATTTTTCCATTTCCCAAAACCAAGCTTTCTTCAAAATAATCGGCCGGTTGGTTGTACCATAGAATATGATTGGATTGTGCAACAACTTTTCCGCCAAAAGAGGAACAGATGAAAACTAGAAACAGTTTTTTTAAAAGATTTGATTTCATGTATTACTTATTTATATGAAAGATCTTATTTGCACTTCACATGCGTGAGGGATAACAGCAAACTACCGAAGTAGTGCGGATAGCCCGACCGCATTTACGAAAGGCGCACAATAAGCGGCTTGCTGAATAGCGCCTTTTGTAAATGTGGTCACGCCCTTATAATTACTTACTAATACTATATTTTTCGTTTGCCGTAATCATTTCCCAATCATCGGTTCTGAAAGGTGATGCAGGGAATTTTTCTTTATTGAAAAGGTTTATTTCAGTATCATCATCGGCCCAGCCGTAATGAACGGCAATTGGATTTGGAACCGCTTCGCTAGAAACAATTACTTTGTTGTCTTTAATAGTAGCTTTGGCAGGGTAAAAAACTTTATCGGCACCTGCAACTTCAAAACCTTTCACGTTTACTGAATTATCAGGAGTTGACAATCCACTTCCGATGGATGCAAAACTTAATGTAACCTGATTTCCTTTAATTTCCATTGCTTTGTACATTGGACCGCTGCAAACTTGTTTTTTACCATAAACGTCGTTCAGCGCAATAGCTGCTAAACGTTTTGCAACATCTTGTTTGTTTGTTGGGTGAATGTCTTTTGCATTTCCAATATCAGTAGTTACTACCATTCCTGTGTTTGGCACTTTCAAGGTTTCGCCTTGTGCTTCGCGAAGTTCAGCCCAACGGCTTCCTTTTGTACTGTTTCCTCCAAATTCATCAAAGGTTGATAATTGCACAAAATAGAAAGGGAAATTTCCCTGATTCCATTTGGTTCTCCAATCAGTTATCATCAACGGAAATGCTTTTTTGTATTGATTAGCTCGCCAAACATTGGCCTCGCCCTGATACCATAAAACCCCTTGAAAGGCATACGGAATTAATGGATTCACCATTGCATTGTACAATAATGAAGGGTAACTATTGGGTGCCAAAGCTACTTTTACCTGCACTACATTAAACTTCCAAAGTCCTTGAAGCATTATATTAGAATCTTTAAAATCAATTCTCAAATCGGCAGGATCGCCGTAAATTCCGCCACCGCCTGTATAATCGGAAATGCGAACTGCAATTACATTCGCTCCTTCTTTCAAAACGCCACTAGGAATTTTGTACACTCTTTTGGTTTCCCAAATGTTGTTGGTTCCAACTTGAATACCGTTTACATAAGTTATATCTTCATCGTCCACTTTGGACAAATACAAAACAGCTTCTTTTTTGGCTTGCTCCGCCGATAAAACAACAGTTTTTCGCATCCAAACTACCCCATCAATATTGCCGATTTGTTGATTTTCCCAAAGAGAAGGCAGTTTTATTTCTGGCCAGTTGGCATCATTAAAACTCAATGCTGTAAACTGATTCTCATTGTCCAAAGTCACTTCAAACCCTTGAATTTTTTTGATATTATCCAAAAGCGATTTTTTGTAAGTTTCAAGAATTGCATCCATATTTACCGATGGCACGCTGGCAATCATATCCTTGAAGTCATCACTTTTTTCAAATGCTTCTCGGCTAGTCCATGTTTCTACGCAAGTACCTCCCCAAGACGTATTGATGATTCCGATTGGGATTTTTAATTCGGCATATAATTTTTTAGCAAAAAAGTAACCCACAGCCGTAAAATCTTTTACATTATCTTTATTGCAAACCGCCCATTTCCCAGCTTTTAAATCTTCTTTTGGAGCGCCATTCAAATCCTGGGCAACACCAAAATGACGAATCATAGGATAATTCGAATCGTTAATTTCTTTCTCGGAATTCATCGTTTTATACATTTGAAATTCCATATTCGATTGCCCGCTGCAAATCCAGACTTCGCCAACCAAAACATCTTTTATTACAATTTTGTTTTTTCCAGTGATGGTTAATTCAAAAGGTCCACCTGCTTTTTCTGCATTTAAGCCAATCGTCCACTTCCCATCTTTATCAGCTTGAACAGTTTTGATTTGCTTATTAAAGCGAACTTCAACTTTTTCATTGGCGTCTGCCCAACCCCAAACAGGAATTATTTTATTGCGTTGCAACACCATTCCGTCAGAAAACAACAAAGGCATTCGAACATTGGCGTTTGCCAACATACCTGCCATTAAAAAAAGAAATACAATACTTTTTTTCATTTTTTTATTTTTTTATTTTTAAAAAAGGCTATAAACTATTAAGACTCTAAGATACTGAGTTTAAATAAAACTTAGCATCTTAGAATCCCAGCAACTTAGCAACTCCGAAGTTACTTCAATCCATCCTGTAAAGCAGTTAATGCTTGCTGATCATAAACCGTATTATTGGTTCTATTGAATAAAGACATACTGTTTACTCCCATATTACCAGCATCCCAATAAAACGGAATCAAACCATTAGCCTTAGCTTGTTTTACAACATATTTTAAGTAATACGCTCTTGAATTGAGATGTAAAGTCAAGTCATCACCAGTTAAATCACGTCTAATCGCTCCAAACTCTCCTAAAATTACAGGAACACCTTTACTTACAAATTGGGTTTTCATAGATAGGAAAAATTTATCCAAATCTGCTTCTTCCCCCCAAGTGGCATTTCGAGCTGTATCAGTTGTTGAATGATAATTTGCTCCCCAATAGTAGAACATTTTGCCCCAATCAGCATCTTTATCCATGAGACAAAATTGATATGGTGTGTAATAATGTACTTCAACCATCATCCGATTGGCAACATTATCGGTAGGCAAAGTCAACATTAATTTGTTTGTTTTTTCAATATCCGTAGATGGTCCCTGAACGATTAGTGTACGATTTGCATTTTTTCCTCCTGTAGAACGAACCGCATCAATAAATGTTTGGTGATAGGATATTAAAACTGCCATTTGAGTCGCATTGTCAACGTTAGGTTCATTGGCACTTGCAAAAAGCAAATGTTCGTCAAAACCGCGCAACTGAGTCGCTATTTGTTCCCAAAAAGCTTTTTGTTTGGCGTTATTTTCTATTTTTTTGGCATCGGTACAATTATTTTCAAGCCATCCGCCATCCCAGTGAATATTAACGATGACGTACATATCATTGTCTATACAATACTGAACTACTTCTTTTACCCTAGCTAACCAAGTTGCATTGATCTGTGCTGTTGTAGCATTAGCATTCTGATTCCAAGAACATGGAATTCGAATCGCATTAAAACCATTTGCTTTAACCAAATCAATCAATGCTTTGGTAACTTTTGGATTACCCCAAGCGGTTTCACCACCGGTAGCTTCTAGTGTATTCCCAATATTCCAACCCAGTGTGATTTTGGCGGCAAGCTCCACAGCATTACTAGACATACCAGTAGCATCAGCAGCTATCGGATTAGTATTATAACTTGGATACAAAGTCGTAACTGGAGCAACCCCAACCTGAGAAACAGCAATTTGGACAGATGCAGCTTGATTGGAACTGATAGTAATTATCGCGGTTCTTGTTGCAGTAGTCGTATTCTCCGATGCTGTTATATTAAATGTTGTTGTACCTGTTCCCCCTGTAAGCTGACTCAACTGTATCCAAGAAGCATCTGAAGTAGTCACTGTCCAAGCGGTCGCATTAGTGGTTACTTTTACCGCAGCTGCATTCCCTTTAGTTTGAAAATCAATTTTACTGGTATCTGAGGTAAGCGTTATTGCTGCCGGTTTTTCTTTTGTACCTGAATCGGAGCTACAAGCGCAAATACCTAGAAAAGCAACACATAAAAGGATGCTAAATAATCGATTGTTTATTGTTTTTTTCATTTTCGCTGTTTTTGGTTTTATGATTAGTTATTTAATCCAGAATCAACACTGAAATCCACTGCAGGTTCTGAATTCAAATTATAAGGAATGCGAATACTACTTAATGGTTACGGTTACTTCTTTTTTGATATCACGAGAAGAACTTCCTAATTTCAAAGTGTAATTACCTGGTTCTACAGTCCACTTCTTAGTCTCTACATTGTAATATGCCAATTCTTTTACAGGAACTTTAATCGTTACTGTTGCAGAATTTCCGGCTTTAACCAATATTTTTTGGAATCCTTTTAATTCTTGTGCAGCACGTTCAATTTTAGAATCCGATTTAGAAGCGTACAATTGAACAACTTCTTTACCATCTACTTTTCCAGTGTTTTTAACCGTTACGGTAACTGAAATCGTTTCATCGGTTGTGTATTCCTTTTTATCAGCTTTAGCATTATCGAAAGAAAAAGTGGTGTATGACAATCCGTATCCAAAAGGATAAAGAGGCTCGATATTTTTGGTATCAAACCAACGGTATCCAACCAAGATCCCTTCGGCATAGTCCACTGTTTTTCCACCAGGGAAGCTGTTTGTAGCGTGTGCTGGTGAATCCATAATGTTTTTTGGCATTGTCCAAGGTAATTTACCGGAAGGATTAATTTTCCCTAACAATACATCAACCAATGCATTTCCTCCTTCAGAACCATTGAACCAACTCCAAACCAAAGCATTTGTTTTATTTTTTATTGCTTCAATATCAAAAGGTGCGCCGGCAACCATAACCACAATGGTTCTTGGGTTTACAGCCAATACTTTTTGAATCAATTCTTCTTGTCCAAATGGCAACTTTAGACTTCTACGGTCAGAAGCTTCTGTTTCATAATCACGATTGGAACCTGCAAAAACAATGGCAACATCAGAATTTTTGGCAGCTTCGATAGCTTCCTCAAATTTAGCAGGATCCAATTGATCGATTGTTACAGGACCATTCATCGTAATATCTCCTAATTTACCAACCTTTTTTTCTTCATAGCGTTCTAAATATCCTTCAGCATAGTTGATTTTGATTGAGCTTGACAATTTACTTTTCAATGCATCTAAAGGTGTAACCTCTCTTTTGGTTTTTACACCTGCGCCAAATCCGCCCAAGGCATTTTTCTTAGTTGCATTATTTCCAATTACTGCAATAGATTTCACGCCATCCAGTTTCAAAGGCAATGCATTGTTATCGTTTTTCAACAAGACCACCGATTCTGTTGCAATTTTATAGGCATCTTGGTAATGTGCTTCGGTAGCAATACTTCCTTTAACACGGTCTTTACCTCCCATTGCTTTTACTTGAAATAAGACTCCTAATATTCTTTTTACGTGTTTGTTAATTTCGGCTTCTGAAATTTCTCCAGCTTTGACAGCGGCAATTAATCTATCAGCCAAGTAAAATTCGTTGAACTTTGTTGTAGGTGTTCCCATCTCGATATCCAAACCGCTATTCAAAGATTTTACTGTCGAATGCACCGCAGCCCAATCAGAAACAACGACACCCTTAAATCCCCATTCATCACGCAATATCTTATTCAGCATGTAATCGTTTTCACATAAATATTCGCCTCTAAACTTGTTATAAGCTCCCATTATACTATACGCTTTACCTTCTTTTACAGCAGCTTCGAATGCTGGCAAATAAATTTCACGAAGGGTACGCTCGTCCATTTGAACATCAATAAAATCACGATTGGTTTCTTGGTTATTCGCCGCAAAGTGTTTTACACAAGCCATAACATCGTTATCCTGTAAACCAATAACCATTTGTACCGCCATTTTTTTGTTCAAAAATGGGTCTTCCGTCATATACTCATACGTTCTTCCTCCAAGTGGCGTACGTACGATATTGATTGCCGGCGAAAGCAACATGTCTTTATCTCTAGCACGCAATTCCTGTCCTACACTATTACCAAAAGTGTACCCTAACAAAGGATTCCAAGTAGCAGCCAATGCTCCAGCTGCCGGATAATAAGTCGCAAAATCATTGGTTAGTCCCGCCGGAGCCCAACTATCACGAGAAATTTCTTCACGAACTCCAAGTGGTCCATCGGCCATTTTTAATTCTGGAATACCTAAACGTTTTACACCTCCATTAGCAAACATACTGTTACCGTGCAGCATTCCTATTTTTTCTTCCAATGTCATTTTTGAAATCAGCTTGTCGATTTCGGCATCGTATTTTGAAGTTATGGATTTTGCCACAGTAGATTCTTTGGTTTTTGTGTTTTTAACCGTTTGGGAATTCGCGTTGTATCCAGTAAACAATAACATTGAAAAAAAGGATAATTTGATTATTTTATTTTTCATAAACAGGTAATTTTTGGTCTTATTATTTTATAACTATTGCTTAATGAAATTCAGCAACAGTACATCATTTTCATTTATGTTAAATTCTTTACTATACATTCCTTTGGAATCAATTGTAACTTTTTCTGTTGCAATCGGTGCACCATTATTTTGTTGTTTCAAAGTATTTACTTGCTGAAGGTTAAGCTGATTTGGTTTATTCATTCCTAAATAATCGGTAAACACGTCATTCACTTTGTAACCCACTTTGTATATTTCTAAAGTATAGCTGCCTTTTTTGAGTCCAGCCACTTCAATTTTTACAGCTCCTTTCGGTTTTGATGGTAAGTCTTTTATATAATACTGTTGATTATTTGTGGCATCCGGCAAGGTATAGGTAAAGTCCCAAAACAAAACCTGAACATTACCTTTTGTGTTTTTAGTCACCCAAGAAGATGTATCCGTGTTTTGAAGCTCTGTTTCTCCCAATTTGTTTAAAAAAGAATATGAAAAATAGGCTGGCTTCTTAATTCCTTGAGTATTCAACAATCCGAAACCACCGTGAAAAGGGGTGAATCTTGGCCCTGGCTCTTCAAAAATATCGGTAAAAACCCAATACGACATAGAGTTTGCAGCATTGCCCACTTGTTTCAGTTTTTGAAGAATATAGGCAGCCGAATGATAACTGTCGTGGATTGGATCCGCCGGGGTGTATGACGAACTCCATTCCGTATAATGCAATTCGAGATTTGGTTTTATCGAACTAGAAATTTGCTTGCGCGAATTAATTACTTCTCCACTCACACTCGACGCATCTTTACTCAAAACCGTTCCAGAACCTCCAAATTCATCTAAAAAACCTTGACCAACTCCGTAAGCGTGCGTAGAGATAAAATCTAAAGGCACATTGTTTTTAGCAGCAAATTCAATTGTTTCCGGTACCCAAGCCGCTCCGGCCGTAGCAGGACCTCCCACTTTATAAGCTTGATTTACACTTTTGATGGCTCTTGCTGTATAATCATATAATTTAAAATACTCCGCTTGAGTTCCTGTCCAAAAACCTGGTGATAGATTTGGTTCATTCCAAACCTCGAAATACCAAGTCTTTACTTCATCGGCTCCATAACGTTCGGTAAAATGCTGTGTTAGATTACGAATTAAATCTTCCCATTTTTTATAATCTTTAGGAGGAGTTATATTTCCTTTCCACCAAAAAATGGTTTGGGTACCGCTGGCCAAGGCCGAAGGCATAAATCCTAATTCTACGAAAGGTTTTATTTTTATGCTCAAAAGAAAATCGTACAAAGCATCAATATATTGGTAATTGTATTCCGGATTTCCTTTACTATCTTCTTTGTAAACGGCCATATCATCGGTCAATAAACCGTGCATCCTAATGTACTTGAAATCACATTCCTTTTTAACCATAGCCAATTGTTGTTGCCAATCGGCCCGCAATCCCTCATTGGCTCTTCCAGCTCCAATGCACTCTTTGAACATAGCATTCATATCTCCAGCCGATTTATTATAATCGACTTTTATAATTCTAGTATCAGTTTTTACCGTGTTCGAATTTTGTCCAAACAAATTGACATTGTTTAGAATAATTAAAATAAAGACTATTGCTAAGTTATTTTTCATTAGAAAATTATATTTCTTTTAAATCGTTACAGAAAATAACCCAATAGAATTTCAATCCTATTGGGTTTAAAAACAACTGTGTTTTATAATTTTTTGAATCTAATTGCTGTTCCTCCTGCTCCTCCTAAATGCAATTTCAACACATCCGAAGCCTTAACTGTCTTTTTGGAAATAGCTACTGATTCTGGATTATGAGTTTCATCAGTTCCCACAGCGTCAGCGTAAATCTGAGCTTCGTAAGTAGTTTTAGAATCTAAAAATGACAATGAAACCTCTAAATCTCTTGATTTCTCATTGGTCATACTTCCCAAATACCAATCTTCGCTGTTTTCGTCTTTACGAACGGTTGTCAAGTATTCTCCAATTTCAGCATTCAAAACTTTAGTGTCCGCCCAATCCGTTGGAACGTCTTTTAGGAATTGATACGCTGGCACTGCGTAGTTTTCAGGAAGGTCTGCCAACATTTGAATAGGCGAATAAAATGTTACATACATTGCCAATTGCTGCGCCGTTGTTCCGTGAACTCTTTTTCCAGGATATCCTTGTTTGATTTCTACATCCAAAACCCCAGGTGTATACTCCATTGGTCCAGATAACATTCTTGTAAATGGCAAGATGACAACGTGACTTGGTGGATTTCCTTCGCTCCAAGCGTTGTATTCCTGTCCACGAGCCGCTTCTCTAGCCAACATATTTGGATAAGTTCTGCGTTCTCCAGTATCTTTTATCGGTTCGTGATAGAAAACGGCCAAGTCATATTCGGCTGCTTTTTGCAAAACGTATCTGAAATAATTCACCCCAAACTGTCCGTGATGCCATTCTTTCATATTTAATTTTGAACCTACGTGACCGATTTTTACGGTGTGGATTCCTAATTTTTTGTATAAAGCAAAACCAGCATCGATTTGTTTCATATAGTTAATCAAATTCGAACCCGTTTCGTGGTATCCAATAAGTTCAACCCCCTTTTCTTTTCCGTATTCTACGACTTTTTCCAAGTCAAAATTATCGGCACTTTGAGTGAAACTGAACATATGCATCTTATTTTCATACCAAGCCGGTGTCCAACCTTTGTTCCATCCTTCAATCAATAAATGGTGTAAACCTTCCTTGGCAGTAAAATCAATATATTCTTTTGCGTGAGCTGTAGTTGCACCTTGCTTATCGCCTTCCCAAAAAGTATATTTCCCAATGTGCATTGCCCACCAAATACCAAAATATTTATACGGCTTCACATACGATGGATTGCCCATTTTGTTAGGTTCATTAAGATTTAGAATCAAATAAGAATCAATCAAGTCCCCAGATTTTTCTCCAATTTGGATTGTTCTCCAAGAAGAAGTGAAGGTGTCTTTTACTCTTACTTTCACGCCATCAGCCCAAGGCACTAAGTCGGTTTTTAATTGTGTTCCTGTGTTGTTTACCAATGTTGTACTTGCATAATCAATCAGATTTGCTTCGTGGAAACTCAATTTCAAACCGCTTTTGCTTTCGATTGTCAATGGTGTATGAACAGTGTCAATAGCATTTATGCTTGAATTTTGATACAAATACTCATAACGATTTTCTTTGTAAGCAGGAATCCACCACGCTTTTCCTTCGTCTTTCAGGTTAAAAGTCGTTTTTTCATCCATAATGAAAATACTGTCTTTTGTTCCTTGCTTTGGATACACATATCTAAAAGCAACACCATCGTCAAAAGCACGGAATTGAATTTCCAGTTTTCTTTTTTCGTTGTTTTTTTGCTGCAATTGAACCACCATTTGGTTGTAGTGGTTTCTTATTTTTTTCTTTTCTCCCCAAACCTGTTCCCAAGTTTCGTCGAAAGTGGAATTCTCTACTTTGATGATTTCGAAATTTTTGCTTAAGTCGTCATTGTTCTTTAGCATAAAACCCATGTCAGATGGGGTAATCACCTGAATTTTTCCGTGATTAACCGCATATTTTGGTGCGCTGTCAACCAACTGAAATTGAATTTTGTTCTTCCCTTCGGGAGAAGTCAATTCATAGGATTTTGTTTTTTTGCCTTGAGCATTACCTATACTTATGGATAGTAATAAAGCGGGAAGTATTAGTTTCTTTATCATTGTAATTTATTTTATGGCTTGCTTCATTTTAATTAATCGGGGTTTAGACATTTCTAAAACCCCGATTAAAAAACTAAACTAACTCAACATATTTATTTTATCCACTCCGTTTTGAAAGTAGTTTTTCCAGTTAATGGATTTGAAGTTGGTTCAAAATTGGTTCCTTTTTTAGAAACTGTAATCGTTTGTACAGCGTCAGTTCCTGGCAAGAATACTTTAGCAGTGGCTGTATTGGTAGCATCTGTAGCATATACTTTTAAAGTTAATTTGCTCCAGTCCATATCTTTTGTGGATTGTGCCAATCCAATATGAGGAATCGCTGAACCGTCTCTAACCAAAACTATGATTGGAATATCACCCGCTTTGATTTTGTGCCATCCGCCTTGGTACACTTTTTTGGTTTGGTAATCAATCCAAGTTCCTTCTGGGAGATAGACGTCTCTTTCTGTTACCTCTTCGAATAAAGGAGCCACTAACATACTTGATCCAAACAAATATTCATTGTCTACCAACCAAGCACCTGGATCGTTTGGATATTCAAGGAATAAAGCACGCATCATCGGTAATCCTTTTTGAGAACTTTCTTTGGCTTGTGCATAGATGTAAGGCATTAATTCGTAACGCATATTATCAGCGTTTCTAAATCCTTCCAAGAAGTCTTTGCTGTATAACCAAGGTTCGCGCGGAGGCTCTCCATGGCTTCTTACGTGTGAAGTAAACATTCCGAACGGTGCCCATCTTCTGTATAAATTCTCAGGTGATTTTGTTGCAAATCCTCCCACGTCATGACTCCAAAAACTGAAACCGCTTAATCCCAATGAAAGTCCTCCTCTTAATTCGGCTGACATTGCTCCATTACTTGTTTCGGCATCACCTCCCCAGTGTAATGGGTAACGTTGGCTTCCTGCCCAAGTACTTCTGGCCCAGATTAAAGTATATCCTTTTTCTTTTTGGGTAATTTCGGCAACGGCTTTGTTATAACGCAATGGGTATAAATTGTGTTCGTAGAAACCTGTGCGCCCAGAATTGTAGATTCCGTCTGGCGGTGCAGCTTCTCCAAAATCTACTTTGAAAACTGAAACTCCTTGATCAAATAAATGTTTCAATTTGGCTTGGTACCAAGTCACAGTCGCTGGATTCGAAAAATCCAATACTGCATCTTCGTAAGGCAAGTTCCCTTTACGGTCTCTTACGGCAAGACCTTTATCCATAATTTCATTGAACAAGGTATTTTTTGGAGAGAAATATGGTAATTGCCATAAACATACATGGAAACCGTCATCTTTCATATCCGACATCATTTTTACTGCATCCGGGAAACGATCTTTAGAAAATTCGTAATTGTTTCTCCAGTCCACATCAAACCAACCTGTATCAAAGTGAATTACATCGGTTGGGATTTTGTAGGCACGCAAATCTTTAGCAACTTGACGACCTTCTTTTTCAGAGAAATAAGTAATACGGCTCATCCAGAAACCAAATGACCAAAGTGGTGGCATTGCAGCTTTTCCGGTAAGGTTTGTATATTCATCCAATATCTCTTTTGGTTCTCCAATGAAGAAAAACAAATCGGCTTCATCATCACCAATGTACATTTCATTGGCACTGCCAAAATATTTTCCAAAATCACATGTAATAGGAGTCGAATGGTGCATAAAAACCCCGTAACCACGGCTACTCATATAAAATGGAACTGGTTTGTACATAGTTTCGTTTTGAATGCCATTGGCATCATCCGTCCATAAAACCACTTTTTGTCCACGTTTATTGAATTGGGTAAATGATTCTCCACAACCAAATATTTTTTCATCCGGTTCTAAGCTGAAAGCAGCTCCCATACTTCTGGAATAATCGCTGTTTCTACGCACAAACGAGAACGGAAGTGTTGGAGTATAGGTGTTTTTAAAATCAGAATCATGAAGCGTGCTTGTTAGCAGCTTTCCTTTTTCGTCATAAATTTTTACGTGCCATGGTTTTGACAAAATCTCAACAGAACCATGTTTACTTGTGTATTTATAACCGCCTTCGATCTTAGAAGATTTCCATAATTCCGGATGATTTGGAGCTACTCCGTCAACCAACATTAAAGACGTAGCTTCTGGATGAAATTGTGGTCCAGAAGTCGTTTTGATACGAATGGATCGATCCGATACAAACTGAATTTGGAAAGGCAATTCAGGAGAAACTGCATACTCCGTCGTTGGAAATTCGTTGGAAGGAACAACACCCGGCTTCATCATCATATTGTTGAAAGCCTGACGTGTTTGATAGTTGTAACGTAAATATTTTATGGTTCCTTTTCCAGTTGCTGGATCGAAACTTGTAAGTTCATCAGCAAAATAAAAGGTATTTAGATAATTCTGAAAATCCTTACTGATGTCAATTGGTGCATTCAACACATCTGCATTTTGAATTTGAGCCGAAGCTTTTGGCGAAAGTAACAAACCAAAACCCATAAAAAGAGATAAGGAAGCTATCTGTATTTTTTTCATTGTGTTTATTTTAGGTTATTTAGTTAAATATTTATTCTGCTTTAATTACAATTGTATTTTGTTTTAATCCGTTTGCTTGAGCTGTCAATTCTATTCTGCCGCTTTTAATATCAGACTGAACAATAACCAAACATTTTCCGTTAAGGGCTGTATGTGAAGTTCCTTTGTACGATTCGTGACTTACTGGATCTCCGCTACAAACACCTACAATTTTTCCGTTTCCTTTCAAAGAAAACTGAATCTCGTTATTGGCATTTGGCGAAAGCACACCATTTGCATCGGTAATGTCCACCGTTACAAAAGACAAATCATTTCCATCGGCTTTTATGGTTGCTCTGTCAGCTGACAATTTTAAATTTGATGCTGCTCCGGCTGTTTTGATTTCGGTTTCTAAAACTGTTTTTCCGTTTTTACGAGAAACCGCTTTCAGAGTTCCTGCTTGAAAAGGTACGCGCCACATAATGTGCAAATCGTCTCCTTCTTTCTTTTTGGTACCCAATGATTTTCCGTTAAGGAAAAGTTCTACCTCATCAGCATTGTTATAGTATGCCCAAACATCTACGTTTTGACCCGCTGCCCAATTCCAATGTGGGAAGAGGTGTAGAACCGTTTTATTAGTCCATTCGCTTTGGTACATATAATAAACATCTTTCGGAAAACCTGCCAAATCCACAATTCCAAAATAAGAACTAATCGATGGCCATTCGTAAGGTGTTGGTTCACCAATGTAATCAAAACCAGTCCAGATGTACATTCCTGCAAGGAAATCGTGTTTTTTCATCACTTTCCAAGTCGCTTCGTGGGTTGAACCCCAAGGTGCCTGAACTTGATCGTAAGCAGATACCGTATTGCCTGGATTACCATCCGTAAATTTTAGATCCCATCTTACCGGCCATTTTTTAACGACATCCGAAACATTATCATAATATCCTCGTGTTTCTAAAGCCGAAGTGGTTTCAGTCGCTATAAAAGGTACATTAGGAAAGTTCTTTTGATGATGTTCGAAAGTTTGATGGGCATAATTGTAACCGATAATATCCAAAGCTCCCGAAGTTGCTAATTTGTTGAAATAGGTTTTAGACTTTTCAAATTGTAGCGTTACATCATCAATATTCATATTAACTGCAGGATTCATTGCGGCAGTCACTAATCTTGTGGTATCCAGTTTTTTTACGATTCCTGATAATTCTTTGGCAATTACTGGACCTTCATCACTCCATTGTTCTGGAATTTCGTTTCCGAAACTCCACATAAATATACTTGGATGGTTACGGTCTCTAAGGATTTGATCCTGTAAATCTTTGGTATGCCATTTATCCCAGTCAAGGCTGTAATCGTATTTGGTTTTGGCTTTTTTCCACATATCAAATGCTTCGTCCATAACTATGAAACCCATTTTGTCACAAAGGTCCAAAAGCTCTGGAGCTGGCGGATTATGAGAAGTTCTAATTCCGTTCACTCCCATTCCTTTCAGAATTTCCAATTGACGTTCGATGGCTCGGGTGTTGATGGCCGAACCCAGTGGGCCTAAATCGTGGTGCATACAAACCCCTTTGATTTTGACCTGTTTTCCATTTAAAATAAATCCTTTATTGAGGTCAAATTTGAAGCTTCTGATTCCGAAGTTGGTTTTATATTGGTCAATAATCTTGTTGTCAACGCTAATTGTCGTAACCGCAGTATACTGTTCTGGTTTTTCATCAGACCATAAAACGGGATTGTTAACAAGAATATCTTGACTTAGAACTTGGTTTGCATTTGCAGCAATACTTATATTTTGAGTAACTGAAGTTACTTTAGTGTCGTTTTTGAAAATTGTAGTTATAATGGTTGCGCCTTTTGAAGCGGCGTATTGATTTTTGATTGTAGTTTCTAAATGTACCGAAGCATTTTTAGAAGTTACTTTTGGGGTGGTAATATAAGTTCCCCATTGTTCAACATATAATTTATCTGTTGTTTCCAACCATACGTTTCTGAATATTCCAGAACCGGAATACCAACGAGAATTGGGTTGTTTTGAATTATCAACTTTGACAATAATTTCATTGTTTTTATCTCCGTAGTTTAAATAAGGAGAAAGGTCGTATTGAAACCCGATATAACCATTTGGGCGTTTTCCTAGATAATGTCCGTTGATCCAGACTTGGCTGTTTTTGTAAACTCCGTCAAAAACTATTGACGTAATTTTTTCTTTATTCGCAAGTGCAATCTTAAATGTTTTTTTGTACCATCCCAAGCCTCCGTTAAGAGCACCTCCGCCATAACCAGCAGGGCTTTTTTCATCAAACTTTCCTTCGATACTCCAATCATGTGGCAAGTTTAATGTTCTCCAAGTAGTAGAGCTGTTGATTGTATCTTTATCTTTTATACTGTCGTTCAAATGAAAATTCCAACCTGAATTGAATGCCACTTTCCTGGAATTGGAAATTGTTTCCTTTTCTTTTCCAGTATAGGACATCACTAGAATTGTAATTCCCAACAGTGCCAACGTTTGTATAAAATTGATTGTTTTTTTCATTTTTTCTTAAAATTATAATGGTTTTAAAGTAGTATAAATGTATCGATAAGTGTTTAAATCACACCACTTATCGATACATAATATTATTACCTTTAGTTTTGTACGTTTTTTTAAATTTTAAAACAAATCCCTATTATTTTGGGATTGCGATCAAGAGTAGTTGTATGAATCTAACTCTTGATATTGCATACCCGTTTAAAACCCAAAAAACTGTACTAACCAAAGTCCTTTAACCTAACCAATAATCTAGTTTGCAGCAGGTTTTACTTTATAATTAAAAATAATTTGGCAATTCCCTTCACCGCTTCTACTTTGGTCTCTAACTACTGATAATCGCATTTGAGTATCATTAATCTCAATGACCTTAATAGTTTTCCAGTTACTAACATCTGGATAATAATCACCTCCATAAAGTAATTCAGGTCCACCGCTGAAAACCATTGCATCTTTGGCAATATCATAAGTAAAAACTCCAGTTTTAGTAGTTTGATCCATACTCTTAAGAGCAGTTTGAACCACTTTAACATTATAGCCACCATTAAGGTCAAAAGTCATTTCTCCCCAATTTTTGTTCTCCATAGACCAACTTTGGTATGATCCAGGAATCCACCACCAATCTCCTGAGTAAGGAGCTGGACCAGCAAAATTCAAGGCTCCCCAAGCAATTGGATCATTCATATCTAAAACCCAAGTTTTCCCTGCTGCTCCATTGGTTAATTTTGCCCATTTAGGATCGCTAAAATATGTTGGATCATTCTTGTCAACTTTTACAGTTACAGGATTCGCATAAACTGCCCCCCTGGAGTGTATGCTGTAAAATTAATTGTATAAGTTCCAGCAAATGGGAAAAACACAGTTTGTACATTTGTATTAAAATGTCCAATTTCTCCTTTTGAGTCAGAATAAGACCAATACGGAATAACCGTAGGGTCTAAATTCGTCAATTTTACTTCGTTGTTTTTCTGCGGATTTTGTACTACCGAAAATTTTAGCGTTTCTGGAGTTAATGATATCTCAGGAAGGCTATTACGATCTTCTATAGGCTCACAGGAAAAAAGTGACCCTAGAGCTATTGCAGCTACAAGTATATATAGTTTACGTTTCATAGTTTCTTTTTTTATTAGTTAAAATTACCAACCAGGGTTTTGTGTCATCGCTCCGTTTGAAAGTACGACTTGAGATTGAGGCAGTGGGAACCAACCCAATGTTTCAGTTCTAAAAGTAATATTAAACTGAGGGTCAGCATCAACATTGTCAATAGCCGCTTTGGCCACTGATGTACCTTGTCTGATCAAATCAAAATAACGTTGTCCTTCAAGAGCCAACTCTAAACGACGTTCCTCCATAATTGCTGTTTTTGAAACAGTCACACGGTGAGTTGCGTTTTGATAAGCACGGTCACGCACTCGATCAAGACAGGTTTGAGCAAATCCATCATTAGTCCCCAAATTAAGTTCTGAAGCCATCAAGAGTACATCAGCAAAACGAATTACCGCTAAATCTTGGTAGTTGTCAATTTGGAAATTTCCTCCATTGGCTTCTACAATTGCTTTTCCTGCAGCATCGGTGATTGGGCAATATTTTTTCCAGGCATAACCTGTATACTGACGTTGTTCTCTTGCTTGAGCATCAAAATTTAAACCTTCCCCAGCGAAATTAATGATAGTAGCATCTCTACGGGTATCTCCTACACCATAAGCAGCATACAATTTTGGGTTAACCGTAGCACCACCCCATCCTGTAGCATAACGTCCTATGCTACCTCCACGAGGAGCAATATCTACTTGAAAACGGTTACCTTCATGAAGATTCCAATCTCCTTTACCTGATCCGTTGAAACGAACAGCCCAAACTATTTCGGTATTTCCTTCACCAGCATAATTTTCAAGAGAAGCTGCAAGCCATAAGTGAGAGAAATCAGCCAATAGAGCGTGTCCACTATTATTAACAGCATCATTTATATAAGTTACTGCTTGTGCTTTGGAAACTACTCCTGCCAAATCCGGTTTTTTATAATAATCGGTATAGAACAAAAATGCTCTACCTAAGTATGCTTCAGCAGCCCATTTAGTAATACGACCATAATTAGCGTTTCCAGGTTGAGAATAATTATCGCTACCTAAATTATCAGCTGCAAATTTCAAATCGTTAGCAATTAATGCATACGTTACTTCTGGAGTTGCTCTTGGAGAATAAAATTCGGCAGAAGTTATTGTTTTGTCTAATGGCACAATGTCTCCAAACATTTTGGCCAATTGAAAATGAAAGTGAGCTCTTAAGAAACGGGCTTCTGCTTCGTATTTTGTTTTCAGTGCAGTATCTGTTCCCCAATCTATTTTATCTAAATTTTCTAATAGAATATTGGCTCTGTAAATTCCTTGATAAGGTACTTTCCATGCATCTTTATTCATGTCTTTGTCAGACACATATAAAAAACGATCCCATTCCAAATCTCCTTGTGCATCAGCGATTCCATATCCTCCGAAACAATCGTCTGAAGCTTGTTCACTTATCAATAAAGGTCCACCGTAAGCTTCACGCTGTAATATGTCATAAATAGCAACAAGTCCCTCGTAGGCATCTGAAGGCGTTTTATAAAAATTCTCGGTTACTTTTTCGGTATAGGGTTCGTTTTCCAAAAAATCATTGGAACATGCCGCTAATACGAATAAGCTCGAAACTGCAAATAGTTTTATATATTTTTTCATCGGTTTCATTTTTTAAAAGTTAACATTAAGACCCAACATGTATGTTCTTGGCTGTGGATAGAATCCTACATCAATACCTTTGGCCCATGATTGGTTAGTGTTTCCAAATCCAATTTCTGGATCCATTCCTTGGTATTTCGTAAATGTGAATAAGTTATTCGCCGCTACATAAAGTCTAAACTTGCTAAAGAAATTAAGATTGTCTGTTAATTTTGTCAAATCACAACCCAATGTAGCCGATTTAATTCTGAAGAAATCAGCATTTTGCACATACAAATCAGAGAATTTAGTGTAATTCCCATTAGGGTCTGTACCATAAGTAGCTCTTGGAATACTGTTTGAAGTACCTTCTGTAGTCCATCTGTCTAAGATGCTAGTAGTGTAATTATTATAGGCACGAGTATAATCATGAACTCCAAAAACATTTTGACTTCCTGCAACACCATAAGTATAAATAGAAAGATCGAATGCTTTATAAGACACATCCATATTGAAACCATAAGTAAAATCAGGATTTGGATCTCCAATTTTAGTTTTGTCATTGGCATCAATTTTTCCGTCACCGTTCAAGTCAACAAAACGAACATCTCCAGGCTGTGCATTCGGCTGAACAGAAGTAAGTTCAGATGCATTTTGAAAAATTCCGTCTGTTTTTAATCCGTAGAAATACCCAATTGGTTTTCCAACTTCAACTCTGTTGATTTCATCCATTCCTTGGAACAACAAGTTAGAATCTCCATGAATGATTCCTTCTGCATTTGCAATTCTAAGTACTTCATTTTGGTTGAAAGAAGCATTTGCATTTGCTGAGAAAGACCAATCCTTTCCGAAGTTTGTTCTATAACCCAAACCAAATTCCAATCCTTTATTGTTGATATCACCACCATTGATAAAAGGCGCTGTAGCTCCCGCAATATCTGGAACCGAAGCTTGTACTAACCAATCTTTGGTTGTTTTGTCATAATAATCAAAAGTAAAAGTCAATGAAGAGAATAAAGTAAGATCAAATCCTAAATCCAATTGCTCAGATGTTTCCCATTTCAAATCAGGATTAGAAATCGCATCTGGGCTAGATCCCACTTGCAATGTTTCATCAGTTGTACCAAAGTGGTAGTTTTTGTCATATGAACTTATCGTTGACATATAAGCAAATTGCTTAGCGAATTGATCATTCCCGTTTTGTCCCCAGCTACCTCTAATTTTAAGATTTGTTACCACATTGTTTTCTGGGAAGAAACTTTCTTTATCAACATTCCAACCTGCAGAAAATGCTGGGAATACTGCATATTTGTTATTTGGTCCAAAATTTGACGAACCGTCTCTACGTACAGTAGCCGAGAACAAATATTTGTTGTCATAATCATACAATATACGTCCAAAATAAGATTGCATATTGTAATCATAACGACCTCCAGACACCGTATTTGAAGTTTGGTCTGTTGCATTGCTCAAATAAGCATGTTTAAAATCATCAAAATTCAAATCTTTACCCGTAGCACTCATATATTCTGAAGTGTTTTCTTTGGCAGATGTTCCAACTAATACATCAAAATGGTGAACATCATTTAAAGACGCTTTGTATTGCAATGTATTTTCGAACAACCAACCCAAACCTTTATTTGAACTCTGAGTAACACTAGATACAGTGGCATTATTGTTAGAAGAAAGTGAATACACTGGAGTAAATGAACGGTAAGCACTATCTGTAATATCTACACCAAAACTAGTTCTATATGTAAAGTTTTTCAAAAATTTCGCTTCCGCAAAAATGTTACCTACGAAACGGTCAATTTTATTTTCATTGAAGTTATTATAATATAATGACCCAAGTGGATTACTGATATCAGATGCGATAATTGAATGTGCAAAATCCCCATTTGAATCATAAGCTGCATCAATTGGCGCCGCATTCAAGAATCCTCTGATACTGTTACTATAAATCCCTTGATCAGAAACACCACTACTTTTGATATTTGCATAAGAGAAATTCTCTCCTATTTTCAAATGATTTTCAATAACATCTGAAGTAGAATTTACAGTAAAAGTAGTACGACCATATTTAGATTGATTATTTTGACTACCAATAAGTCCATCCTGACCATAATAAGACAATCCAGTTGCAATAGTTGATTTTTTATCACCTCCTGTAATCAATAAAGAGTGATTTTGTTTCATCGCCCCTTCATTAAACATATCATCCTGCCAATCGTGATTTGGGAAAGAAGCGATTTGTGCTGGAGTGTACAAAGGAGAGAGTCCTGAGTTTACTCTTGCTTCATTCATGATAGTGGTATATTCTTGAGTATTCAACAAGTCCAGTTTTTTGGCCACATGTTGAAATCCTGTGTATGAACTTAATGCTACATTCATTTTACCGTCTTTTCCTTTTCTGGTTGTTACCAATACAACACCATTGGCCGCTCTAGCTCCATAAATAGAAGCAGCTGCTGCATCTTTTAGGATATCGACTCTTTCAATAGAAGACGGATCCAAATATCCAATACCATTATCCACAACCACTCCATCCACAACATATAGAGGAGAATTGTTTCCTGCTGTTCCTACCCCACGAATGTTGATTACCATACCCGCTCCCGGTTGCCCAGAAGAGGAGGTAACATTAACACCCGAACTTTGTCCTTGCAAAGCATTCACTACGTCCCCAACGGCAACAGCTTGAATATCCTTGGCTGAAACTACTGAAGTCGCAGCTGTAGAAACTTTCTTTTTCTGAGTTCCGTACCCGATAACAACTACCTCTTTAAGGTCTGAAGTTTCAGTTTGCAAAGCAACATTTATCGTCGATTGATTATTTACCGAAATTTTTTGGGATCTATACCCCAAAACAGTAATTTTTAATACGTCATCTGATTTTGCGGTAATTTTATAAGTACCATCGAAATCCGTCGATGTACTTGCGCCTCCTCCTTCTACAGTAATATTTGCGCCGGGAATACCCACGCCGTCACTTGTAGAGGTTACCTTCCCTGTTACAGAAAGAGTTTTCTGTTGTGCAAAACCTGACTGCAGCATAAACACACTGAACAGGAGTGACATATAAAAGGGAAGCATTGTCGATGTACAATATTTTCTTTTCATAATAATTTAAGAATTGGTTAATTTAAGTTAGTAATGTTAGTATTGGTTCTAAAAAGCATTGGCAATAATTTGTTCAAATAGTTCTTGTTTTCCACTTATTGATTGAGGTTCTCCTTTTGCACGGGCAATGGCACTAAGATCTTCCAGAGAGAGTTCCCCTCTTTCAAACTTAGCTCCGTTATCACCGTCAAATGATCCGTAACGCTTTTGGCGTAATTCTTTATAGTTGGTATTTTTTAAAATATGGTCTGCACAGATAAGCCCTCTGGCAAAAACATCCATTCCTGCAATATGGGCAATGAATTTATCTTCGATATCGATTGAATTTCTTCTCACTTTTGCGTCAAAGTTGATCCCTCCACCTTGAATTCCTCCACCTTCTAAGATCACCAACATAGATTGGGTAATTTCAAAAACATCAATAGGAAATTGATCCGTATCCCATCCGTTTTGATAATCTCCACGATTGGCATCAATACTTCCCAACATACCAGCATCTACAGCCACTTGTAGCTCATGTTCGAAAGAATGACCTGCAAGAGTTGCATGATTTACTTCTAAATTCAGTTTGAAATCGTTTTGAAGACCGTGTTTGTGAAGAAATCCTAAAGTTGTAGCCGCATCAAAATCATATTGATGTTTCATCGGTTCCATTGGTTTTGGCTCAATAAGGAAAGTTCCTTTGAAACCTTGTTTTCGCGCATAATCTCTACAAATAGTCAAGAATCTCGCCATGTGTTCCAATTCTCTTTTCATATCGGTGTTCAAAAGACTCATATATCCTTCTCTACCACCCCAGAACACATAATTTTCTCCTCCTAAAGCAATCGTTGCATCAATCGCAATTTTGGCTTGGGCTGCTGCATACGCCACTACATCAAAATTTGGATTCGTAGAAGCTCCATTCATATAGCGAGGATTGCTAAATAAGTTTGAAGTTCCCCATAACAATTTGATTCCTGTTTCTTCTTGTTTGATTTTAGCGTAAGCGACCAAAGCCTGTACACGTTTTTCAAATTCTTCCAAAGTAGGCGCATCGTCGACCATATCAATGTCATGAAAACAGTAGTACGGTATGCCGAGTTTGTTCATGAATTCAAAAGCTGCGTCCATTTTATCTTTGGCACGTTGAATAACATCTTGGCTTTTATCCCAAGCAAAGGTTTCGGTTCCTGCCCCAAAAGGATCTCCCCCTTTGTTACATAAGGTATGCCAGTAAGCCATAGAAAAACGCAAATGTTCTTTTAACGTTTTGCCTGCCACCACGCGATTTTCATCATACCATTTGAAAGCTAGCGGATTAGTGCTTTCTCTACCTTCAAATTTTATGGTATCAATGTTTTTAAAATACGATTGTGTTGTTGTATTCATTATCATGATTCTAGTTTAATATGATTTTTCCATTCTTGGTATATTTCCTGATATTGTGAAGTCAAAATTGGATTTGGTTCTATTCTCTCTATGCATTTTAAACCATCAAAAGCTTGATCCAAAGAAGCATAATAACCAAAACCATAAGCTGCTCCTCGCGCTGCACCTTCAGATCCGGAGGTATTGTATAATTCTAATGTGGTTTGTGTTGTATTGGTAAAGATTTCTCTAAAAACAGGGCTCAAAAAAAGATTGGCATTTCCGGCACGAACTATTTCTCCAGATGCACCCACTGATTTCATAACATCAAAACCATAATTCATGGCAAACACAATTCCTTCACAAGCCGAACGAATAAGGTGCCCGGACTGATGGATATTAAAATTCAAATTTTGAATTCCAGAATTGACCTTTTTATTATTGAAAATGCGTTCTACCCCATTTCCAAAAGGATAAAAACGCAAACCATTACTTCCTGCTGCAACTTTTGCTGCTTCGGCATTAAGAGCTTCATAAGCGATTAAACCAGTCCTGTCAGTCGACATGATTTTACGCAGCCATTGGTATAAAATTCCAGAACCGTTGATACACAACATTACCCCGTTATTTTTTTGAACTTTGGTATTATTGACATGTAAAAAAGTATTGATACGGTTTTCCTTGTCATAAACATCTTGATTACTTACGGCATAAATCACTGCCGAAGTACCTGCTGTTGTGGCAATTTCTCCTGGTTTTAAAACATTCAACGACATCGCATTATTTGGTTGGTCACCACCTCTGTAGGTGATTTTAACATCTGAACTCAATCCCAATTCTGACGCAACATCTGGGTCTACTGTTGCTTGATACCCAAAGTTGGGCACAATTTCAGGAATCATATCTACGGAAAGTCCCATAACCTGTAACACTTCATTTGCCAAAGTTCCTTTTGAGAAGTTCCATAAAGCGGCTTCCGATAAGCCCGAAGTACTTATTTGTGCTTTTCCGGATAGTCTTGCAGCTATGAAATCGCCCGGAAGCATCATGTAAACCGCTTTTTGAAAAATGGCTGGTTCGTTGGTTTGAACCCATTTTAATTTGGATGCCGTAAAATTCCCCGGACTTCCAAGTATTTGTTGCTGACAAGATTCATGTCCGATTCTGTCATAAACTTCATTACCAATGCTAGCTGCTCTACTATCACACCAAATGATAGAAGAACGAACTGGATTCATATTTTCGTCCGTCAATACTAAACCGTGCATTTGATAGGCGATCCCAATTCCAGCAATCTTCTTTAAATCGATATGTTGTTTTGAACCAAGAAATTGGATACCATTTTTCACGTATTCCCACCATTTATTAGGATCTTGTTCTGCCCAGCCAAATTCACGGGCTACAATATCCATCTCAAATTCAGGAACCGTTACTGCCGCAACAGTAATCCCTTTTTCAGCATCAAATACCGATAATTTTATGGACGAACTTCCTAAATCGATTCCTAAAAAATACATATTCTTAGTAGTATATGATTGAATTCTTATTGCTTTTTGTACTTTTGGTCAAACAAACCATAACGTTATGGTTAATTTGACTACAAGTATATGGCATATTTTTCATATTAACAAAAAATTGTACTGAAATATTTGTAATTGATAAAAAAAGGTTTTTATTTTTACCGATATCTTATGTAAAAAAGTAGTTTTTATAGGGTTACAATAAATTTTTAAGCATTTAAAATGCTGATTACAAATAAGTTACATTTTATTCAATTTAAAAATAAAAAATATTTGGAATTTTGAATCCAAAAAGAGGTTTAATCACAATTATTTTACAAAATATATTTCTTTGTGTACGACTGGACTCTTTAAAAAAATATTAATTTAGTCCTAAACTTTGTAAGGCTATGAGCAGAAAAATTATAGATAGGGATCTAATACAAATTGTGGAGCAATCTGCCATGAATGCCATTACTATTGACTGTGTTATATTTGGATTTGACAACGGTATACTAGAAGTACTTTTAGTACAACACGCCGAGGGTATCAGCAAAGGAAAATGGGGATTACCTGGTGGTTGGATAAAAAAGAAAGAGAGTACAGATGACGCCGCCCACCGTTTACTGGCCGAACTTACCGGAATGGACAATATTTACCTTGAACAGCTAAAAGCTTTTGGGGAACCGGACCGTTTCCCTCTTAGAAGGGTTATTACCATTGGTTATTATGCTTTAGTAAAAAGAGAAGATTACAATATTAAAGCAGGCTTTACGGCTTCGGATGCCAAATGGTATAAGATTAATGAAATTCCAGATTTAATTTATGACCATAACGAAATCCTAGCTTACAGTATAAAAAACCTCCGCAATAGAGTGCGCCAAGCTCCATTGGGCTTCAATTTGCTACCCGAAAAATTCACTTTATTGCAACTCATGCATTTGTATGAAGAAATTTTAGGAATCGAAATGGATAAATCCAATTTCCGCAGAAAAATTCTTCACATGAAATTACTGGTTCCTTTGGATGAAAAACAACAAGATGTATCTCATCGTGCCGCTCAATTATATAAATTTGACCCAGAAATTTACGAGAAACTTACCGAAAAAGGATTTAATTTTGAATTTTAACCATTACAGACTAAATCAAGAAATGATATTATCCCCCCTAAAAATAATCCCGAAATTAATAGCAATATGAATAAAGACATTAAGGAACCAGCTATTGAGGGCGTAACTATTGACTGTGTCATTTTTGGATTTAACAAAGAAAGTCTTGAAATACTTTTGGTGCAACATGCAGAGGGAGAGAGCGTAGGGAAATGGGGACTTCTTGGAGGGTGGCTACGAAAAGAAGAAAGTGCCGATGATGCCGCACAACGAATTTTGTATGAACTAACCAGTCTTGACAACATCTATTTAGAGCAATTAAAGGCTTTTACCAATCCAAATCGTGTAAGCGGAAGAAGGGTTCTAACCATTGCCTACTATACATTGGTAAATCGAGAAGACTATAATATAAAAGCCAGTGTTACCTTAAGAGAAGCGAAATGGTTTAAAATTAATGACATACCAAATTTAATTTTTGACCACAACGAAATTTTAGATTTTAGTTTATTGCAATTGCGTAATCGGGTACGCCAAGCTCCTATTGGCTTTAATCTTTTACCCGAGAAGTTTACATTATTACAATTAATGCATCTTTACGAAGAAATATTAGGGATTGAATTGGACAAATCTAATTTTCGCAGAAAAATTTTACACATGAAATTATTGGTTCCATTGGATGAAAAACAACAAGATGTTTCGCATAGAGCCGCAAAATTGTACAAATTTGATCCAGAAATTTACGAGAAACTTACCGAAAAAGGATTTAATTTCGAATTTTAGTCTCGTGTAAAATTCAATTACTTAGGAGCTATTTAACTTTCGTTGAATCTTCACTATCCAGATCCACAACATAATCTTTTTTTTCTCATATCAAAAAAAAAAGACCCGAAAGCTAATCACACTTTCAGGTCTGGAGATCCAATAACTAATTAAGACTCCTTTTATAACAAATATATGTTTCGAAAAATATCGCCTTATGGTTAATTTGACTACAAGGTAGTCATTATTTTTAAATTGACAATATTTAGATCCAAATATTAACTTTCTTTATCAAAAAGCATACATCGGTATTCCGTAATTTTAGCTCATCGATGATTTAACCGATTCTAACAATTTATTTAGCAGTAAAACCAGAAATTAAAATGACTATAAATAAAAGTAAAAATGCTGTAAATGCGCTGCTTTCCGAATACAGAAAAGTAATCGTAGAATTGCAAAATGTCATTCAGAATATCCCTGACGAAAAGTTAATTATGCCGATTACTTCAGCAACTAATGACGAAGATTGTAAATCAATTCAAACCATACTTGCCCATGTAGTGAATTCCGGATATGGATATTGTGTTTATATTCGAAATTTGAGAGAAGGGACTATTGAACGTCCAAAGAAAGAAATTCGAAAATCTACAGAAGAATATAAAACTGATTTAAATAATGTCCTTTTATATACTTATGAGACGTTTGACACTATTTATGACAGTGATCTAGAAAGCTTCAATGACTTAGAAAAAATAAAAACATCTTGGGGACAAGTCTATGATATTGAACAATTATTTGAACATGCAATCGTGCATATTTTAAGACATCGAAGACAAATAGAAAATTTCAAAACAACATTAGAAATTTAGACAAAGTAGCCACATAAAAAAGTGTGAAACCAAACGAATTTAGCTTCACACTTTTTTAACTAACTAACAAACTTTATTACCAGAACTTCACGTACAAAGCACAAATAATCAATAATGTAATTACAATCAATACTGTTGTTTGCGGTTTAACTTTAAACATTTCAGTATCCAATTCGAATGCTTTTGGATTCACTTTTGGTCCAGCAAAACTGATTCCAACCATTAGAAGCATAGTAAACAAGAATGACAATCCCATACAGATATGGAATGGAATCTCAAAACCACCTTTTCCATTAGGCCAAGCCGTATACAACAAAGTTTCGTTTCCAAGTATTGCAGGAGCAAATTCATTGAAAAATACCGATAATAAGAACCCGGAAATCACACCTACAATTGCAGCTGTACCCGTTGTTCTTTTCCAGAACATCCCAAGAATAAACATTGCAAATACCCCTGGGCTAATAAATCCAGTATATTTTTGGATGTAAGTGAAACCACCCACACCACCAATTCCTAATAAATCATTCCAAGTAAACATAACTGCAAGAACCATCGCTGCAAAAACAGCGTATTTCCCAATATTTACCTGAGCTCTATCGGTAGCACTTTTTTGAATATATTTTTTGTGTACGTCCAAAGTATAAATAGTAGAGATACTGTTTACTTTACCGGCCAAAGAGGCTACAATAGCTGCTGTCAAAGCTGCAACAGATAATCCTTTTAAACCTGTAGGAAGGAACGTCAACATTGCAGAATAAGCTCCATCTTTTCCACCAACTAAATGTGGTAAATGTCCGTTTTCATATAAAACAAAAGCAGCAATACCAGGCAACATAACGATAAGGGGCATTAATAATTTCAACATACCTGCAAATAAAATACCAGTACGAGCCGTTTGCAAATCAGCTCCCAAAGCTCTTTGAGTGATGTATTGATTACAACCCCAATAGTTAAGATTGATAATCCAAATACCCGCCAAATAAGACATCATTCCTGGGAAAGTAAGATACTTATTGATTTCCAATTGAGAAGATGTAGCCGTAGGTCTTGGAATAATCATTTTGAAATGCTCCGGTGCTTTTTCCATTAATACTTTGAAACCAGCGATTGCATCTTGACCAAAACCAAAATAGTGTCCAACAGTAGTCAAAGCAATGTAAGAGGTTACCAATCCACCAATGATTAAAACCGCTACCTGAATTACGTCAGTATACGCTACCACTTTCATACCTCCCAAAGAGATAAGCAAAGCAAAAACAGCCAAACCAATCATAATTGCATGCAAATATTCACCACCTGCAAGTCCGTTAATAGCAACAGCTCCCAAGTATAAAATAGAAGTCAAGTTAACAAAAACATATAAAAACAACCAAAAAACAGCCATAATTAAAGCCGTTGATTCGTTATATCTTGTTTTCAAAAATTGAGGCATGGTATAAATCTTGTTTTTCAAATAAACAGGAATAAACCAAATCGCGATGATTATCAAAGCAATAGCGGCAATCCACTCATATGCAGCAACAGCGACTCCCAAAAAGAATCCTTCACCACTCATCCCAATAAATTGTTCAGCCGAAATGTTTGAAGCGATCAATGAAGCTCCGATAGCCCACCAAGTTAATGTTCCTTCTGCAAGGAAGTAAGCTTTGGCATCGTGTTCGTTTTTTTCACGCTTGCGATAAATCATGTATCCATAAGTGGATACCACGACAAAATAAATAATAAATACTGCGTAATCCGCAAAAGCGAGGTTCTGGCTCATGAGTAAATAGTTTTATAGAAATTAATATTAATAAAATGTGGTTATTCTTTTGTTCTTATATTTTGTAATCTGAAATCTACTGCTTTCAGGCACTAAAACACTACCTTATTACAAAAAACATTGCGATTTGGCAATGTAATCAACTGTAAAATATCATATGTATTTTAATTCCATTATTTTTTTATGAATTATTGAAGCCAAATGTAAAATAAAAATATTTATTTTTAATGTTTATAAATGTATTTTTTACATTTATTTTAAATTTAGCCATTAACAACCCAAAACAGTACGATTATCCTGTTTAATTATAATTATTATGATGCAAATTCGGGACTGGTTCGAATCTTCTGCTCCCATTTCCAAGCACTGGCCATGGCTTCTTCCAAAGTCGAAACGGTTTTCCATCCCAAAATGGTATTCGCCTTATCAGTATTGGCATAAGCCTCAGTTACATCACCTTCTCTCCTTTCCACAATTTTGTATGACAATTTTTGTCCACTTACTTTTTCAAAAGCGGCAATCACTTCCAATACAGAACTTCCGGTTCCGGTTCCAAGATTGAAAATCTCTAATGGCTCCACATTCTTTTTATTCAATAATCTTTGTAATGCGATTACGTGGGCTTTCGCCAAATCGACTACATGAATATAATCGCGAACACAAGTTCCGTCAACCGTTGGGTAATCATTTCCGTAAACTGATAACTCGGCACGCAAACCCATTCCAGCTTGAGTAATGAATGGAACTAAATTTTGCGGTACACCAATAGGCAATTCCCCTATTTCACCAGACGGATGTGCACCGATAGGATTGAAATAACGAAGCAAAATAGCATTTATACCACTTACTTTCACTACATCGGAAATAATCTCCTCACCTATCTGTTTTGTATTTCCGTAAGGAGACAATGCCGGTTGAATCGGAGTTGTTTCGGCAATAGGCATCACTTCGGCTTGCCCGTAAACCGTACATGACGAACTGAAGATAAAATGGGCGCCTTTCTTTTTCTCTAATTCCTGCAAAATATAGACTAAAGCACCCAAGTTGTTTTCATAATACAACAAAGGATTTTTCACGCTTTCGCCAACTGCTTTAGAAGCTGCAAAATGAATAACCCCTGCCACATCATTATGTTCCATAAAGAAACTTTGGACAGCCAATTTCTCTCTTAAATCAATTGTTGATAACGTTGGTTTTTTACCCGTAATGCGTTCGATACCATCCAAAACTTCAATTGAAGAATTAGAAAGATTATCGATCACGACTACTTCAAAACCTTGATTTTGCAATTCGACAACGGTGTGGGATCCTATAAAACCCAAACCGCCTGTTACTACTATCTTACTCATCTTATTTGTTTTTATAATGTACCTCCGGAAGCGCTTTCAATACTGCGGCACTTTTTTCTGGAGTAATATCTCTTTGTGCTTCGCCCATCATTTCGTAACCTACCATAAATTTTTTTACGGAAGCCGAGCGCAATAACGGTGGATAAAAATGCATATGAAATTGCCATTCCCGGTGTGATTCTCCATCTGTTGGTGCCTGATGAATCCCTGAAGAATACGGAAAAGAGGTCTCAAAAAGATTATCGTATTTTATCGTTAATGCCTTTAAAATAGAAGCATAAGCCGAAACTTCTTCTGATGTGAACTCCGTTATTTTTGTAATATGTCTTTTGCTGATAATCATTGTTTCAAATGGCCAAATTGCCCAAAAAGGAACCAATGCCACGAAGTGTTCGTTCTCAATTACGATACGTTCCTTTAGCTCTAATTCTTCTTTTAAATAATCCAGCAAAAGATTACTTTGATTTTTATCGAAATACTCTTTTAGGCTGTTTTGCGTTTTCTCTACTTGAGTAGGCAAAGAAGATTGCGCCCATATTTGTCCGTGCGGATGCGGATTGCTACATCCCATTACACTTCCTTTGTTTTCAAAAATTTGAACGTGGTTAATGTAATCTACACTTCCTAAATCCGTGTATTCTTTTTGCCAAGTTCTAATTATAGTCTCAATTGCCGGAAGCTCCATTTCTGGCAAAGTCAAATCATGTCTTGGCGAAAAACAAACCACTCTGGCAATACCACGTTCTGGTTTTGCTTTAAAGAAAGTTGGTTTTAACTCTTCTTCAAACAAGATTGGCTCTTGCTTTACGGCTGCAAAGTCATTCTCGAAAACAAAACTCGATTCATAGTTTGGGTTACTTTCCCCATTGGCACGAACGTTCCCTGGACACAAATAACAAGTTGCATCATATTCAGGAAGTGCATCGGTATGAATTGTTTCATTTTGTCCTTGCCAAGGTCTTTTTGCCCTGTGCGGAGACACCAAAACCCATTCGTTAATTAATGGATTGAAACGTCTGTGCGGATCTTCGTTTATATCAAAATTTTTCATTTTATTATTTTTTGGTTTAACCGCAAAGTGCGCAATGATTTTCAAAAATTGTCTATATCCCGCAAGGGGCGCAAAGCTTTGCGTTCTTTGCGTTTTCAAAAAAACTTTGCGCTCCTTGCGGTTAAAATTATTATTTACCCTAAAGGCTGATATAATGATGTACCGTTTCCGATTTTCACATCATAAATTTTCAAATCAATATCAAATGCCTCTTTATAAAGCTTAGTAAGCTTGGTCTTGATAGCTTCTTCTTCTCCTTTCTTAATCAAATTGATGGTACAACCACCAAAACCGCCTCCCATTAAGCGAGATCCAATTACTGCTTCCTCCTTTTTTAAAGTATCTACGATAAAGTCCAGTTCATCACAACTTACCAAATACTCTTTAGACAAGCCTTCGTGGGTTTCAAAAAGTAATTTCCCTAATGCTTGGATGTTTCCGTTATCCAAAGCTTCGCAGGCAAGTGCCACACGATGAATTTCTTTAACCACATAATGACATCTGACAAACACATTTGGTGTCATTTTATCTTTTAGTTGTAGCACATGGCTTTCGGTACAATCCCTGAAACTGGTAATTTCCGGAAAGTTACTTTTTATAATCGAAAGCCCTTCTTCACACTCTTCTCTTCTGGTATTGTAAGCCGAAGAAAACAGAGAATGCTTCACGTTACTGTCAAATAAAATCAGAGAATAATCATTGAAATCGGCGTTGTGGTATTCGTATTCCAATGTTTTACAATCAATTTTTATGACTTTATTTTCTAAACCCATAACACTTGAAAACTGGTCCATAATCCCGCAATTGATTCCAACCCAGTGTTCTGCTTTTTGTCCCATTAGTGCAATATCTACTTTTGGAATTGACAGATTGAAAAGTTCCTTGATTCCGAAAATTGTTCCGCATTCTAAAGCTGCCGACGAAGACAATCCCGAACCAACAGGAATGTTACTACTAAAAACACAGTTGAAACCATCGAACGAAAATCCATTATCTTGTAATTGCTTGATTACGCCCAAAATGTAATTCGTCCAAACCACTTTACTCAATGAAATCGTTTCTGTCAAATCGACTTCAAATTCTTCGTTCAAGTCTATGGCAAAAATTTTGGATTGCTTTGAATTGCTTTTTGCAAAAGCGAAACAAATAATCTTGTCGATTGCAGCAGGCAAAACGTACCCGTCATTATAATCGATATGTTCGCCAATGATGTTAATTCTCCCTGGAGAAAGCACAATTTTCTCTGGAGCATTGCCAAATTTCTCCTGAAAAAAAGCGGTCGTTTTGTTAATTAATAAATCGTTCATTACTTTGAAATTATTAAAATATTAGATTTTATGACTTTCCTTAAATGCGCAACAAGTCTTTTTTTTTGCCCCAGATTACACAGATTCACACAGATTTTACAAGCATCATTAAAAAAATCTGTGAAAATCTTTTTAATCTGTGGCTAATTTTTGTCGCTTTGGTATTAGTCACGCACTGTCATGTTTTATTTATTTCGATACCAAGGTCAATTTACCGCTCTTAAGCCCAGCTCCATTTACCTCCAATTTTACATCGCCGGCAGTTGTTGTCGATTTTACAAGCACTACCAACTTTCCACTAAAAAGTTTCATGGTATCCTTATGAAACATTTCTAATGAAGTGGCATCGCCATTGCAGGCAGCCCTGTAAGTACCCGCTCCTGTGACCTTAAACTTTAACTGATTAGTTGCCGTCGGACAGGGAATTCCATTTTTGTCAACTACAGATACGGTTACGAAAGAGATATCCTCACCATTGGCAGTGATTGTTTTCCTGTCTGCCTCTAAAACAATTTGATAAGGCTTGCCAGCAGTCTTTACCACTTCTTCAGCGACAGCTTTACCATTGTCGTCAAAAGCCACCACTTTTACAGTTCCCGGCTCATATTTCACATCCATCCACATCAGGCGGTAGCGGTTCTGAGGTGTGTTTTTGTTTTTTTTCTGCACTCCCATGCTCTTGCCATTTATAAAAAGCTCAGCACTGTTATAGTTCGTATATACAAAAACGGGGGTTGTCTGTCCTTCGCGTCCTTCCCAGTTCCAATGTGGCAAGATGTGTAGGGTTGGTTTCTCCGTATTCCAACGGCTTCTATATAAATAGTAACGGTCTTTTGGCAAACCGGCTAAATCGTTAATTCCAAAATAAGAACTTCGAGAAGGCCACATTTCATCATAAGGCGTAGGTTCGCCTAAATAATCAAAACCAGTCCAGACAAACTCGCCAATTACCCAAGGTTTATCATCTTGAAGCACAAAATCTTCATCAGGTACATTGGACCAGCTGCAGGCTTCCAAATCATAAGAGGATGATTGAAAATCAGTATATTGCTTATCTTTTTCTTGAACTATCGGGAATTTATAAATCCCTCTAGAGCTAACAGTTGAAGCTGTTTCGGAACCTAAAATAAACCCTTGCGGAAATTTATTAAAGGCCTCATCATATAAATGCACACGATAATTCAATCCCGGAATATCGAGCAAAGCACCAAAACCAGATTCCATAGTCGCTTTTACCTGATCCATACCAACAGTTACCGGACGTGTTGGGTCTTCTCTATGAAATATTTCCTGCAACCATTTGGCTCGTTTTACACCCGCTTCTCCCCATTGATCCGGCACTTCATTTCCAGCACTCCACATCACAATAGAAGGATGATTTCTTGTTGCCTGTACTAAATTCACGATGTCTTTTTCGGCATGTTCATCAAAAAAACGATGATAGCCATTTTCTACTTTAGGCAGTACCCATTCGTCAAAACTCTCTGCTAGAAACAGAAACCCCATTTCATCCGCCAATTCCAATTGCTCGAAAGAAGGCATATTGTGTGAACTGCGAATGGCATTACATCCCATATCCTTTAATATCTTCATTTGCCTGCGCAACGCGGCTTTATTTACTGCTGCTCCAAGTGGACCAAGATCATGGTGAAGACAAACTCCTTTAAATTTGGTTACCTTTCCATTAAGACTGAAACCTTTATTAGCTTCGTATTTTATTTCTCGAATTCCAAAACGTGTTGAAACCTCATCTTTCAATTCTTTTCCAACATACAATTGAGAAACCGCTTTATACAAATAAGGGGTTTCGGGGCTCCACAATTTTGGTTTTTCTACCTTAATATTTTGATCGAACTCATTTCCGAATTTAATATCCGACTCCTCTGAATTTAGTTTATTCCCTTCGGCATCAAAAATAGTGGTAACTAAACGACTTTTTTCCCCAGAAGCTTTGGTCTTAATGTTGACTTTAGCAACTTCCTCACTGATAAAAGGTGTCGTTACAAACTGCCCCCATTGGTCAATGCTTTCGTTATTTTTTATAATAACACTTACTTTTCGATATAAACCGGCGCCAGGATACCAACGTGAAGCAAATTCTTTATTGGTTAGCTTTACCGACAATGTGTTCTCTCCTTCTTGTATAAATTGGGAAACATCAAAATAAAAATAACTATAGCCATATGCCCATTCTCCAACTTTTTTCCCGTTTAAATACACTTGAGGTTCGCTCATTGCACCTTCAAAAAGCAGAATTATTTTTTTCCCTTTTGAATCTTTCGGTAATGTAAATTTATTGCGGTACCACGCTGTCCCGATATGCGGTAAAGCTCCTGTTCGTCCTGTTTTTTCGGTAGCAACTTTTTCTCCGTTTTGAACAATCGCAACTTTCTGTATATCTACATTTTTATCAAAAGGTCCGTAAATTGCCCAATCATGCGGAACGGTTACCGATTCCCATTTCGAATCATTGAAATTTACTTTAGAAGCTTCTTCAGAATCTCCTTTTTGAAATTTCCAATTAGTATCTAACACTTTTACCTCACGTGTTTGAGACAAAGCTATTTGCGTAAATGCTAAAAATATAACGAGAATTCGTATCAGTTTCTTCATTTTTAAACCTATATAATTATTTAATATCTATTGCAATTAAATTTGTTCCTCTCTATTCTCACGCTTCCGCAAAAGGGAGAATGGTTATCTTATCAAACCTATTCTTTAAACCATCCAATGCTATTGAAGGCTTCCAATCCGCTGAGAAAAATTCTTACCATATAAGAAATATAAGAGAATATAAGTTTTTGCTTTTTACATCCCTTTCTTAAATGAACTTATATTACTTATATGGTTAAAACCAAAACTTTATAACTATTCTTTAAACGCATCCAAAGCCATTGAGGGTTTACCATCTGATCTCCAAGCACTCAATTCATAGTGACTCCAAGATTTTGCCCCTTGAGGTTCCCAATAAATTACGCCTAATCCTTTATTATTTGGCACTGCTCTTACCGCTTTTATAACAGCAACTAACATGTCATGTGTGTTTTGTTCTTGCGTATCGATGCCGCCGACTTCAACAACCATCACTTCTTTGTCATATCTAGCCGCCATGTCATTTAGATTATTCGCCAAATCGGCAATATTTTCTTTATAATCCGTTTTGATCCAAAATGGGTAATAAGACATTCCGATTACATCATATTTTACATTATTTGCTTTTGCATTATCAAAAAACCATCTGAACTTTTTACTGTTATTTCCTTCGTCTAAGTGAACAATTACTTTGATCTTAGGATCTATGGCTTTAGTTGCTTCGTATCCTTTATTCAGTAATTGTGCCAATTGACCGAAGTTGTCTGTACTTCCTTCCGGCCATAACATACCTCCTGGAATTTCGTTACCCACTTGCACCCATTCCGGGGTAACACCTGCCTTTTTCAAAGCTTTCAAAACATCTTCGGTATGGAAATAAACATCGTTCAGCAATTCTGAGAAAGTATGATTTTTCCATTCCAAAGGTTTATTTTGTTTACCGGGATCAGCCCAAGAATCACTATAATGGAAATCAATCATAATGTGCATTCCCATTTTTTGTGCACGAATTGCCATCGTTACCGTTTCTTCCTTACTGCAATGTCCACTCGCTTTGTCACTCGAAGGGTTAACCCAAACACGCAATCTTATGGTATTGATTCCTCGATCTTTCAACAATTGCAAACAGTCTTTTTGAGTCCCATCGGCATCATAGAATTTATAACCCGTAGCTTCCATTTGTGGCAACCAACCCACATCAGCGCCTTTGGCAAAAGAATTTTCTTTGGGCTGCTGCATTGTTCTATTGGTAGTACAATATGTAAAAACCAATGCTGAAAGAATTATTAATGAACAAAATACCTTTTTCATCTTCTTTTAATTTAAGTTAAAGACCCCGAAGACAGGCAATGCTTTATTGCTAAAATCATAAAGCGCTTGATTTTCAAAAGTAGAGCCATTCTTTGCTTGATTTCCTTTGAACGAAATCCATTCCCCTCCCCAATACGAAAATCCAATACCGCTTTGAGAGGTTTTCAAAAGATTTTTTATTGCCAACATATAACTTTTTTGTCCTTCGGGAGTTGCAGGATAACCCGAAACCAATTGAGAATCCAAGCCTACAATATTATCCGTCCAATCATTGTAACCCAACGTAAACGGATAAGCTGTTTCGGCAATAATTACTTTTTTACTGAACTTACTTCCAAGAGCGTCGATAGTACTTTTTACAACTGTCAAATCTTTTCCGTGCCAAACTGGATAATAAGAAAGACCTATATAATCATAATCTACACTTTTTACTTTGGTAAAAAACCAATCCGTATCCGATGTATTAACACCTGCATAATGAATCATGATTTTTATTTTTGGCGCTTTGCTTCTAATGGTAGCACTAGCCGTTTTTAATAAATCAATACATTGCGCTTCTTGGTTAATCAAATGTCCTTGAGGCCAAAGCAAACCACTGTTGATTTCATTCCCAATCTGAATAATATCAGGATTAATCTCTGTAATGATTGTAGAAGTGTAATTAGCCACTGCTGTTTTCAAATCGATAAAAGACAAACTTGCCCATTCCGCCGGAGTCGTTTGATTTCCAGGATCAGCCCAGGTATCTGAGTAATGAACCGTAAGCCATACTTTCATACCCGCTTGTTTCACTCGAGCGGCAAGCGCTTTTACTTCGGTCAATCCAGAATGTCCATCGGCTGGATTCTTCCATAAACGAATACGGATCGTATTACAACCTGAATTTTTCAAGGTAGTAAGCATGTCTTCAGCTTTACTGTTGTTGTATAAAATAGTTCCGGCACTTTCAATCTGAGGAAGAAATGAAATATCGGCGGCTCTGATAAAGTCATCAGTTACAACAGGTGGAGTAACCGGTGTATCAGGAGTATCGCTACTGGAACAAGCAAACTGCACAGTTAATAAGACAAAAAGCGACAAAAATGTTAGGACTTTCTTCATAATGAGGGTGAGGTATTTTAAAATGATTGAAACTTATATATTGTATTATGAGTGTACTCGTCTCCCTTTTTAAGAACGGCACTTGGAAAATTCGAATTATTTGGGGCATCCGGATAGTTTTGGGTTTCAAAACATATCCCGCTTAATGAATGGTAGTCGGCGTTTTCTTTGCCTTTTATCGTATTAAAACAATTCCCACCCACATAGATATGAACTCCAGGTTGATCCGTATATACGGTCATTTTTAAATTATTTTTTTTATTAAAAAGGGAGGCCGCGAATCCTTCAGTTTGATCTATTACAAAAGTATTGTCTATTTTAGAAGGACATTTTTTAGGAATATAAAAGTCAAAATAGGTATCATATAATTCTAAAAACCTCCCATTGGGTATATATTCATTATTTGTTTCCAACATTCGGTGCGCATTTACTATTAATTCCTGATCTTTTACAGAAGACAAATGGCCGTCCAGATTAAAATAACTATGGTGGGTCAAATTCACAACGGTATCTTCGGTAGACCTGGCGCTGTATTGAATAATCAACTCATTTTCTTTGGATAACGTATAAGTAAGTTCAACAACTAATTCCCCTGGATAATTCTCTTCGCCTGCGGGACTGGAATAGGTCAACGTTATTGATGATTTTTTGCCTACATGCAAATCTTTGACTGTCCAAACCTTTTGGCTAAATCCAATTTTACCGCCATGTAAAGAGTTCTCATTGTTGTTTTTATTCAAAAGAATTTTTTGCTCATTCAAACTAAAAGTACTGTTGCAAATTCTACCGGCATATCTTCCGACTGTAGCTCCCATATAAGGTGGACTTGGTAGATTAAATGACTGCAAATAGGCTTCTAAAGTATCAAAACCCAAAACAACATCGACCACTTGGTCATTTTTCAACGGCATCTTTAATTCGGTTATCGTTGCTCCATATGTAATTACTTTTAATTTCATTCCATTTTTATTGGATAATTCGTAAGAGTATATGGCTGTACCATCCGGCATTAAACCAAACAAATTCATTACAGGAGCGGTTTTAATTTGTGAATTGCGTTTTATTTCCATCATATTATTATGAAATTTGAAATTCAAATGTAAAATAAAATTCAAATAATACATACCAGTACCTACCAGTTTTTGTATCTTGCAAAAAAAATGAAAACAAAATGAAAGCAATCCCTATCCAAAACAACATTGGCTTACCCAAATACAAACAAATCATCAATGCAATCGAAAAAGCAATTGAAAGCCAGGATTTAAAAAAAGACGACAAATTACCTTCCATCAACAAAATTTGTCTTCCCTATAATTTATCCAGAGATACCGCACTGCAAGCTTATGATGATCTCAAAAAAAGAGGAATTATTTATGCCATCCCAGGCAAAGGATATTACGTAAAAAGTGTTGAAATCTCTATAAAACAGAAGATATTTTTGCTATTTGACGAGCTTAATATTTTCAAGGAAGATATTTATAATTCGTTTTTAAAAAATATAGGCAAAAATGTACAGGTCGATATTTTCTTCCATCATTTTAATGTTCAGGTTTTTCAAAAACTGATAAATGACAGTAATGGAAATTACACCAAATATATCATTATGCCAACCAACTTAATCAATGTAGCCGCGATCATAAAAACCCTACCAGTAAATGACGTAATCATCCTCGATCAAACTAATGATGAACTAAAATCATTCCCCGCTATATATCAAAATCACAAAAAAGACATCTTCGAGGGATTATACAAAGGGAAAACACGATTGAACAAGTACAAAAAATTCATTATGATATTTCCCGGTTTCAGGGAACCATTGGGCATGAAAATAGGATTTGAAAACTATTGCACTGAATATGCTATCGACTATGAAATCATCAGTGAATTCACAGACAACGAAATAACAATAGGAGGTGTTTACATCATTCCAAATGATCGTGATTTGGTTAGTGTAATAGAAAAAGCCCGCCAACAAAACTTGAAATTAGGAACTGATTTTGGAATCATTTCTTATAATGAAACCTCACTAAAAAAAGTCGTTTCTAATGGGATTACCACTATTTCTACTGATTTTACCACAATGGGAAAACTACTGGCTCAAATGGTACTTACCGGCAAAAAAGAACAAATAGAAAACAAAAGCGCTTTGATAATTCGGAATTCATTGTAACCCAAAATCCTTTAGAATTAAAAAATAAGACGGCTTATTTCGAACCAAAACTTAAACTAATTTTTTAAATAATTTCACTTTTCAATTTGTTTTTATTTATACCCGAAGTGCATACTACGGGCATAAATAATCCAAACAAGTTTACTTTTATTCTTTAACTAACTAAAATAATCGGGTTTATGAATTAAAACCCAGTGAAGCAAACATAACTAGAATCAACGACAACAAACCACTGTATTATTGAATCTACAAGTGCGAAGTAACGAACAATGAAGGCGTCTGACGAGGGGCAAATTGGAAAAAAAGAAGGGTAAATTCGTAATCTTACTCATTTTTCATCACAGAATACAACAATTTTTTTATCATAAAATATAATTGCAAGCCATAGCAATTCACAAATTAGCACCTATTAATCAATATACAAATTGATATAGCGAAGAGTTTCAAAATGATATTTTCTTTTTTTGTTTTTGTAAAACAAATTTAGCTATATTTGCAAATGTATTTTTTACACTTATTATTTTATTCTTCCTTATCCTCTCAAAAATAGTCTGTTATTCAAAGCCGATCAATTGATATCAGAACAAAATAATAAACTTTATTATTGGATTAAAACAGCGAAGAAATTAAAACTTAAGTTGTTTTACATGCTAAAATTTGTTTCTATACTATGTTCAAAAAAACATCTTTTTTTAGAATTTTTTACAACAAAAATAGAGACCACAATACTGCTATTACAAACAAATACAATAAATTATGAACCACAAAATGGACCAATTAGCCGCTGACAATATAAGAGCACTGGCTATTTCTATGGTAGAAAAGGCAAATTCAGGACACCCAGGAGGTGCCATGGGAGGCGCTGATTTTATGCATATTTTATACACCGAATATTTAGATTTTGACCCAACCCAAATGGATTGGCCTTTTAGAGACCGCTTTTTTATGGATGCTGGACACTTATCGGCTTTGATGTATGCACAATACTATTTATTAGGTAACTACAAAAAAGAAGATCTAAAACAATTTAGACAATGGGGCTCGGTAACACCAGGACATCCTGAAGTTGACGTGTTGAGAGGAATTGAAAACACTTCCGGACCTTTGGGACAAGGTCACGCAATGGGTGTTGGAGCAGCAATCGCGGCCAAGTTTCTTGGAGCTAGATTCAAAGGTCTTTTCGATCACAAAATATATGGTTTTATCACCGATGGAGGTGTTCAAGAAGAAATCTCTCAAGGAGCAGGAAGAATCGCAGGGCATTTGGGATTGAATAATTTTATTATGTTTTATGATTCTAATGACGTGCAACTTTCTTCAATGACCGATGAAGTGACCTCTGAAGATACGGCCATGAAATACCAAGCTTGGGGATGGAATGTGATTACCATAAACGGACACGACCATTCGGAAATCCGCAAAGCGTTGGACACTGCCAACCTAGAAACCGAAAGACCAACCTTAATCATAGGAAAAACGATTATGGGTAAAGGTTGCGTTACTGCTGATGGTTCTATGTATGAAGGGGAATGCGAATTGCACGGTAAACCAATTGGCGACACCAAAGCAGATTACGTTAAAACACTGTTGAACCTCAAAGCCAATCCAGAAGATCCTTTTGCTATTTTTGAAGAAGTAGCAACACATTATTCTGATATTTTATCCAAAAAAACAGAAAAAGCTTCTCTGAGAAAACAGCAAATAGCTAAATGGGAAAACGAAAATCCTGCTTTAGCTAAAAAAATGCAATTATTTTTATCAGGTGAACTGCCGGAATTGGATTTAAGCAGCGTGGTACAAAAACCAAATGCCGCCACTAGAGATGCTTCGTCTGCAGTGCTGGCCTATTTGGCAGAAAACGTAGAAAACATAATCGTTTCTTCAGCCGATTTATCCAATAGTGATAAAACTGATGGCTTTTTGAAAAAATCATCTGTATTGCAAAAAAACAATTTCAACGGTGCCTTTTTACAAGCTGGAGTTGCCGAACTGACGATGACTTCTATCGCCAACGGTATTGCTTTGCATGGTGGTGTAATTCCAGTTGTGGCAACCTTTTTCGTTTTTTCCGATTACATGAAACCAGCGATTCGATTAGCAGCCATTCAAGAACTTCCGATAAAATATGTCTTGACGCACGACTCTTTCCGCGTTGGAGAAGACGGACCAACCCACCAGCCTATCGAGCAGGAAGCACAAATGCGTTTGTTGGAAAAAGTTAAAAACCATTCTGGACACCAAAGTCTTTTGGCACTGCGCCCAGCCGATGCCATCGAAACTTCAGTGGCTTGGGATATGGCTTTGAAAAACACTAAAACACCAACGGCTCTAATCCTTTCGAGACAAAATATAAAAGATATTCCAGCCAGCTATACTACAAGGTATGAAGAAGCAACAGAAGCTAAGAAAGGTGGCTATCTGGTCAAAAAAGTACAAAATCCAGACATCACTTTGATTGCAAATGGATCGGAAGTTTCAACGCTTATCGATGCTGCAGTGATTTTAGAAAAGGAGCATCAATTAAAAATAAACATCGCTTCCATTATTTCCGAAGGCTTATTCAAATCGCAATCCAAATCGTATCAAGAAAGCATTATCCCAAAGGAAAAACTTGTTTTCGGACTTACGGCTGGACTTCCTGTAAACCTTGAAGGACTCATTGGCGATAGTGGAAAAATAATCGGATTGGACCATTTTGGTTATTCGGCACCAGCGAGCGTTTTGGATGAAAAATTTGGATTTACGAGCCAACACGTTTGTGCGGAAATACTAAAATATATTGAGGAAAGCACTAAGGTACTCAGTAACTAAGTCGCTAAGCTTCTAAGATAAAAAACTTAGAATCTTAGCAGCTCAGAAACTTATCAACTTTTAAAAAAAATATAAACTCAGAATCTTAGTGACTTAGAAACTTAGATTCTCAAAAAAAAAAAACATCCACATGAAATTTTTTATCGATACAGCAAATTTAAAAGACATCAAGGAAGCCAATGATTTAGGAATCTTGGACGGAGTAACCACAAACCCTTCGCTAATGGCGAAAGAAGGAATCACCGGAGCCGACAATATCATTGCGCATTATGTGAAAATATGTGAATTGGTTGATGGAGATGTAAGTGCCGAAGTTATTTCGACCGATCTTGCTGGAATGATTGCCGAAGGAGAAAAATTGGCAGCATTACATCCTCAAATCGTGGTAAAAATTCCAATGATTAAAGACGGAATCAAAGCCATTAAATATTTTTCAAACAAAGGAATCAGAACCAACTGTACATTAGTGTTTTCAGCTGGTCAGGCATTACTTGCCGCTAAAGCAGGTGCGACTTACGTGTCCCCATTTATCGGAAGGCTGGACGATATCTCAACTGATGGATTATCTTTAATTGAAGACATCAAATTGGTGTACGATAATTACGGTTATGAAACTCAAATCTTGGCAGCTTCTGTTCGTCACGTCATGCATATTATAAATTGTGCCAAAATTGGCGCCGATGTTATTACAGGTCCACTAAGCGCTATTGAAGGTTTGCTAAAACACCCACTTACAGATAGTGGATTGGCAACATTTTTGGCGGATTACCAAAAAGGGAATAGTTAGGAATCGTATCTTTTGTATCCTGCAAGGTTTTTTTTAACCTTGTAGGTATTTCAATTAATAAAAACATACCTACAAGGTTTTGGAAACCTTGCAGGAGAAGCGATTGATAACAAAAAAAGGAAGCTCCTGCAATAGAAGTTTCCTTTTTTTATTTGCTTTAAAATCAAAGCTGCTTTACTTTTTAAAAATTCAGTGCAAAATTATTCAAAACTTTTGCATCATATTTTTCTTTGTCAAAAGTATAGAGATAAGAACCTTTTCTGGACGAAGTCATGTCTTTCTCATCTAGTTTTATCAAAATATCCAACGAATTGATTTTGCTGATAAAATTTCTTTTGTCGATTTGTTTGTCCAAAATGGATTCATACAGTTTAAGTAACTGACTCATTTTGAATTTTTCTGGCAAAAGTTCAAATCCAACAGGACGCATTGAGGTTCTATAACGCAATCTTCTGATAGCATGCTCCAACATATTGTCGTGGTCAAAAATCAACTTTGGCACTTCAGAAACGCTAAACCATTTTGCATGGTAGTTCTGAATCAATTCGGCATTATGATTCTCGATATTAATCAGCGCATAATAAGCCACCGATATGGTTCTTTCCACCGGGTCACGATCAATTTCGCTATAAGTATAAAGTTGTTCCATATAGATATCCTGCAAGCCGGTGTAAGTATTCAAGACTCTTATGGCTGCCGTATCCAATACTTCCTCTTTTTTAAGAAACCCTCCCATTAAAGACCATTTCCCTTTTTCTGGCTCAAAATCCCTTTTAATCAAAAGAATTTTTAACCCATCTTCATCAAAGCCGAAAATGATACAATCTACCGCTAGAAGAACTTTGTCCGCTGTACTATAACTATTTAGCATTTTCTATATATTTTGTGGTAAATATAAGAACTTCCTTAAAACTACCAAATTTATTTAATGTGGTTTTTACACTAATAAAAATAAAACTCAAAAAACTACTTTAAGTCACTGATTCACTAAATCATGCATTTTTATCAGCAATCACAACAGTTCCGCTTAATCCTTGTTAGAATCTAAAAACAAAGATTTATAGTCCATATTTTGACTTATTTTTTAATACAAGCATCTAAATTAAGTGTTAAAATTACATTTACAAACGTTTTTTTGACATATTAGATACCAAAAATTAATTGAAAATGAGTAGCTAAAGCAAAAATAATGAATTTACAAATGATTATTTTGTACTCTAAATCATTCTTTTTTTGACAAAAAGCAAAAGATTCATAAAAAAATTAAAAATTAATTTAGAAATAGAAAATATTTATAAATTATTGATATTCAGTTATTTATATTTTACGAAAACGTTTTTCAATGATACAAAATACACAAATACGCTCGTTTATCAGTATATTTTAGGATATCCGTTTTTTTTAACGACTTTTTTTATCAGATTAATTTGTTTTTATGCTTTTTTTTTATTTAAATTTACAAATGTAAAAACTACACTTATAATTAACCAAAATGCAATCAATATGACAACAAACCACAGATTATTTTTTTATTGCAATTTTTTATTGCCTAAAAAAGAATGGCTATTAGCACTATTAGTTATGCTTTTCGCCACTTATAATGTATCGGCACAACAAGCCAATGTCGTTTCAGGAAAGATTACCTCCGAGAAAGACAAAATGCCTCTTTCTGGAGTAAACATTTTAGTAAAAGGAACTTCTATAGCTACTTCTACAGGTTTTGACGGTGATTATTCTATCAATGCAAAACCAACCGATGTACTAATTTTTTCGTACATAGGGTATGAAACTAAAGAACTAACTATTGACAACCGTTCACAAATCAATTATGCCTTAAAAGACGATACTAACAAGTTGAATGAGATAGTTGTTATTGGATATGGAACACAAAAGAAGGCTGATTTATCTGGAGCTGTGAGCGTAGTTAGCTTAAAAGAAGCAAAAACGATTGTTACTTATGATCCAGCAAAAATGTTACAAGGACAAGTAGCAGGTGTAAGTGTACAATCATCTGGTGAACCTGGTGGCTTTGTTAATATTAAAATTAGAGGGATATCTTCTTTTGCCAATACTAACCCCCTTTTTATTATCGATGGAATGATTGTAGACAATCCTTATGATTTTGCTCCTGGTGATGTTGAATCAATGCAAGTATTAAAAGATGGAGCTTCGGCTGCCATTTATGGAGTACGTGGAGCCAATGGAGTAGTTATCATTACAACCAAAAAGGGAAAACAAGGAAAAATGAGTGTTGGATTTAAAACCATCACAGGGTTCCAAACCGTACCAAAAAAATGGTCCGTAACAGACAGAGTAGGATACCAAACCATCACTAGTGCAGCTGAGAAAAATGCTGGATTAACAATTGCTCCTGGAAATGATCCAACTAATGCTCTTTATATTAATAATGTAAATACCAATTGGCAAAATGAAGCTTTTGACACTGGTATTATACAAAATCAAGCATTGACACTTAGTGGAGGATCTGACGGTTTAGCCTATAACATGAATTTAGATTACTTTAAAAATAGTAGTTATGTGAAATCTCCCCAAGATTATGAAAGATACACTATGAATCTGAATTTATCAGGAAAAAAAGGAAAATTCAGTTATGGTTCTAAAATAGCTTATACACAGTCAGGCAAAGAAAAATTCAACAGTTATGTTGGCGAATCAGCTATTTCCAGTCTATTGACTGCAATACCTACAATGCCTGTATACGATGAAAACAGATTAGGCGGATATGGCGGAACGGACAATTTAACGCAAAGAGCTATATCAATGAACGTTATTGGTTTCAACAATTTACTCGAAAATAAAGACAGAAGAAACCGTTTTATTGGAGACATCTGGGGACAACTTGAAATCGTTAAAGGATTAAAATATAAAATTGATGCCAGCTACGACAGAACAGATACTCAAAATAGATTATTTATACCACCAAGTGATTTAGGATGGTATTACATTACAACTAATGATGAAGCTTCTCTAGATATAGCAAATGCTAACCAAACAAACACATTCCTAAATAACATATTGACCTATGAAAAAACGTTAGGCAAACATAAATTTGATGTTTTGGGTGGATGGATTCAAGAAAGAAAGGACTTTTACAATCATTGGTCAAAAGGTGTAGGCTATACTCCAGGAGAAATTAGTAAACTTCAATATGCTGACGATATCAGCGGTGGAGAATTTGAAAACACTATTACAGGTATATCTTATATCAGTAGAATGAATTATTCTTTTGATGATCGTTATTTATTTCAAGCAAACTTCAGACAAGATAAATCATCTCTTTTCGGGGAAAACTACAACAAAGTGAATTCCTACTCATTTTCTGGAGCTTGGAAAATTAGCAACGAAAAATTCCTTGACTTGCCAGAATATGTAAGTAATATTAAGTTAAGAGGAAGCTGGGGACGTTTAGGAAACAATCCAATCGCTCCTTATTCATTTGCTACAACAGTAAATCGTTTTGCCGGTTATGACTTTAATAACACTTTGGCCAATGGTACAACAGTAGTAAGCGCATTGGACCCAAATTTACGTTGGGAAACATCTGAAACTAGCGACATTGCACTTGAACTTGGTTTCTTTAACAATGATTTACAATTTACAGCAGAATATTTTAATAAAAAATCGGATGACCTTTTAGTTAATGTTCCTCTACCTTTCTCTACTGGTGCATTTCCAGCCCAAATTTTAACAAATGGTGCTGCCATGAACAACAGTGGTTATGAATTTTCACTAGCATATAACAACTCACATCATGAGTTTAAATATAACATTAGTGCCAACGTAGGAACCTTAAAAAACGAAGTAACCAAAATTGGAGTTAATGGAAATCCAATCTATGGTGCCGCTTCCAAAACAGAGGTAGGCAGAGCTGCAGGAGAAATTTATGCATACCAAACCGATGGGATTTTCCAAAATGCTGCCGAAATCGCTGCTGCTCCGACACAAACAAATGCAGGTATTGGAGACATCCGTTTCAAAGACATAAACGGTGACGGTAAAATTACTGACCAAGACAGAACTTTCCAAGGATCAGCAATTCCTACATACAGTTTTGGTGCTAATTTTGGCGCTTCGTACAAAAACTTTGATTTCACAATGGTATGGCAAGGTGCTGGCGGTAATAAAGTATTTAACGCTATGTACCGTGATTTAATGGTTGGACAATATGGCAATCACAGTACAGATGAACTTAATTATTGGACTCCAACGAATACAAATACTGATGTTCCTCGTCCAATTATTGGAGATCCAAATGGTAACAGCAGAGACTCTAATCGTTTCGTGGAAAAAGGAGATTATGTAAGATTACAAACAATGGAAATTGGATATCAAATCCCTGTACCTACATCCTTTTTTATCGAAAAAGCTAAAGTATATATAAATGGCCAAAACCTTTGGACAATAACAAGTTACAAAGGATACGATCCAGATTTTAATAGCAATGACGGATTATTCTCAAGAGGATATGATGCAGGTTCTTTCCCAAATCCTAGAACTATTTCGTTGGGACTTGACGTGAAATTTTAAATTAGCTAACCAATTAAAAACGAATCAAAATGAAACATAAAATATTTAATTATGCAGCTGGTTTCTTTACCCTTGCATTAATAACCACAAGTTGCGTTAGTGATGACGCTTTAACCCAATTGGATCCAAATAATGATTCAGTAGATAAATTCTGGAAAACAGATCAAGATGCACTTGAAGGGATCAATGCCACTTATTCAAGCTTATTGACTGATGGAACATACATGAGAAGTACTCCATTATTATTAGACTTAAAAGGGGATGATACTCGAAGCAACAGCCCTTGGGGAGCGATGTACAATGTAGGTCGTTTCAACTCAAATGTAACTGATGCTGCCATTTACGGTTGGTGCTATGAAACTTGTTATCAAGGAATCTTCAGAGCCAATCAAGTTTTGACTAATGTACCAAAAATCAATTTTACTGATGCAGAACTTAAAAACAGAATACTTGGTCAGGCTTATTTCTTAAGAGGATTGTATTTATTCCATATGGTAAACATGTTTAAAAACGTACCAGTTCCAACAGAAATAGCAGTTTATTATCCCCAAAAAACACAAGAAGAAGGATGGGCTCAAGTTATTGCTGATTTCAAAGCTGCTGCTGATTTACTACCTACTACTTATGCAAATATTCCAGGTATAGATGCAGGACAAAAAGGACGTGCAACCAAAGGAGCCGCATTAGGATATTTAGGAAAAGCCTATTTATTTACCAAAGATTTTACAAATGCAAAAGCAACTTTCAAACAGGTAATTGATTCAGGTGTTTACTCTTTAGTATCCAATTATCGCGACAACTTCACAGATGCAAACGAAAATAATTCAGAATCCTTATTCGAGGTTCAATTTAGTAGAGAAGCAGGTGGCGTTGCATTGGGATGGGGTGGAATACCCGCGTCAAACTGGGGTAAAACTTCAGCAAGAGCAATTACATACGGACCGAGAGCTTTCGGATGGACAGACGTACAACCAACTTGGACTTTATTTAATGAATACCATGATGAATTAACAACTTCAGGTGCTGTAGACCCTCGTTTGGATGCTACTATGTTTTATAACAAGCCTGGAACAAAACTTTACGGACAAGATTTTGCTACATTTTATGCTGCTAATCCGGGAGATTTAAATGATTTATTTTGCAGAAAATATGAAAACTCAGATGGTGCCTATGCAAACGAATTCGACTGGCGTTCAGGAATCAACGAGCGTTTGTTACGTTATGCTGATGTATTGTTAATGTATGCTGAATGTTTGAACGAAACTGGCGATACTCCGGGAGCGTATACTTATATTCAAATGGTGAGAGACCGTGTTGGTTTACCTAACTTAAGCACTGCAAAACCAGGACTTAGTCAAGCTGCTATGAGAGACCAAATAGGACACGAAAGATTCTTGGAATTCCCTCTTGAAGGTCACCGTTTTGATGATATTCGTCGTTGGGGATGGTTACAGGATCCGGCAAAATTAGCTTGGTTAAAAACAAGAGATGTAGAGTATGCTTCGTATGCACCAGGAAGAGAATATTTCCCTATTCCACAATTAGACATGGACAACAACCCTGGAATGGTTCAAAATCCAAGTTATTAATATTTATTTGAGTTAGTTTAGTTAGAATTTTTAATATCATGTGGTGAACTTTCAGTAGTTTGCCACGTGATATTATAAAATAAAGCCATTATGAAAAAAATCTTGTTCTTCTTATCTATTCTTGCTTTTTGTAGCCAAATCAGTTTTGCACAAAAAGAGACCACAGTAGTTACCATAAAAAATACTGCAAATGCTCCAACTATTAACAAAAACATCTATGGCCATTTTGCAGAGCATTTAGGAAGGTGTATCTATGGTGGATTTTTTGTGGGTGATACTTCTAAAATACCAAATACAGCAGGTGTTCGTAACGACATTATCGATGCCTTAAAAAAATTAAAAATTCCTAATCTTCGTTGGCCTGGTGGTTGTTTTGCAGATACGTATCACTGGAAAGACGGTATTGGTCCAAAAGAAAATAGACCTACAATCGTAAACAGATGGTGGGGAGGAACTACCGAAGACAATAGTTTTGGAACTCATGACTTCCTAAATTTATGCGAAACCTTAGGCGCAGAACCTTATCTATCAGGCAATGTAGGTAGCGGAACCGTACAAGAACTGGCAGATTGGGTACAATATGCCAACTTTGGAGGTAAAAGCCCGATGAGCGATTTGCGTATAAAAAATGGCAGAAAAGAGCCTTGGAAAGTAAAATTCTGGGGAGTTGGAAATGAAGCTTGGGGTTGTGGAGGAAACATGACAGCCGATTATTATGTAGGAGAATATAGAAAATTCGCGACTTTCATGTCTGATTGGGAAAACACAGGAGGTCTAACTCGTATTGCTTCTGGCTCTAATAGTGCCGATTATAATTGGACAGAAACCTTAATGAAAGACATTCCTCTAAACATGTTAGGAGGAGTTGGAGTACACCATTATGCAGTGATCGATTGGACAAAAAAAGGAGATGATAGAGATTACACAGAATTTGAATATTTCCAAACGATGAAATCCGCTTTGAAAATGGAAGAATTGGTTACCAAACATTCGGCCATTATGGACAAGTATGATCCAGAAAAAAAAGTGGCAATGATTGTAGACGAATGGGGAGCTTGGTATGAAGTAGAAAAAGGAACAAATCCTGGATTCCTTTACCAACAAAACACAATGAGAGATGCAGTTTTGGCTGGATCAACTCTTAACATTTTCAACAATCATGCAGACAGAGTTCGTATGGCTAACTTAGCACAATGTGTTAATGTTTTACAAGCTGTTATCCTTACAGACAAAGCCAGAATGATCTTGACACCGACTTATTATGTAATGCAATTGTACAGCGTACACCAAGACGCACAACAATTACCTATTTCCATAAAATCACCACTATATACTTATAAAGACGAAACACTTCCTGCCTTGTCAGCTTCGGCTTCGAAAGACAAAAAAGGATTGGTTCATATTTCATTGGTAAATATAGATGCTAAAAAAGAAAACACAGTTGAAATTGACCTTAATGAACTTGGAATCAAAACCATCACTGGTCAAGCTATAACTTCATCAAAACTTCAAGATTTCAATTCATTTGATAATCCAACAAAAATACAACCCGTTCCTTTCAAAGGTTTTGAAAATAAAAAAGGAAAACTTACAGTTAACGTCCCTCCTTTTTCGGTTATAATGTTAGAAGGAAAATAAAAATCCGTTATGAAATGAGCATGTCGATAAATTGGTTCCAATAACTAATGAAAATATGCGAATTACATATGACAGATAAAAAACAATAAAGATCTACATATGAAAAAATCAAATTCCATTGTAAGAGTAGCATGTTATTTAGTCCTTGTACTAACTGTGGCAGTCTCATTGGGTAGTTGTTCCAAAGGGGATGATCCTACACCAGAGCCAACTCCTACTCCAACGCCGACACCAACACCTACTCCTACTCCAACGTTCGATGGGCCTACTTATGCCGACAATTATTCCTCGATTTCCTCTTGGGGTAATAATTCGAAATGGAATTTAGCCAACGTACATGATCCGTCGGTAGCAAAATGTGGTGATTATTATTATATGTATCAAACAGACGCTTCCTACGGAGGTGCAACAGATGGACATGGACATTTTTTCTACAGACGTTCCAAGGACCTCATTAATTGGGAATTCATGGGATCTACGATGGCCACGGCACCTGCTTGGGTATTAGACTCCGTAAACAACAAGAGATCCAGAATGAATCCAATTTTGCCAGCAATTACAAGTCCTAACTATGGCTTTTGGGCTCCTTGTGTTCGAAAAGTGGGCAACAAATACCGTATGTATTATAGCATTGTGGTCGATAACCCCATAATTGGAACTACTTTCGATAACTCTTGGTCAGAAAGAGCCTTTATTGGTTTGGCCGAAACAGATGATTTAGCTTCAAAAGTTTGGACAGACAAAGGAATGGTAGTTTGTTCAGAACCCGATGGTCTAAAACCATATTCATTTACTGGTGCTAGAAATTGGGAAGATGCTTATTTTAAATTTAATGCAATTGACCCGAGTTTTATTGAAACACCAGCCGGAGAGCAATACCTAATTTACGGTTCTTGGCATTCTGGTATTGCAGCTTTAAAACTGAATCCAACAACCGGAAAACCAGACCAACTGAAAACCTTGAGCGATTATGGAACTCGCATCGCTACACGTAGCGCAACCAGTCGTTGGCAAGCCTCCGAAGGACCGGAAATTATATACAATCCAGACACACAATATTATTATCTTTTTATGGCTTATGATGGACTTGATGTACCCTACAACACCAGAGTTTGTCGTTCGAAAAACATTATGGGACCTTATCTAGGAATTGATGGTGCCAATGTAACAAACGGAGCCGATTGTTGGCCAATGCTGACACATCCTTACGGCTTCAATAATCATACTGGCTGGGTTGGAATTTCACATTGTGCTGTTTTCCAAAATCCGGAAACAAAACAGTGGTTTTACTCATCACAAGCTCGTTTACCAAAAGATGTTCCAGGAATCAATGTTTCCAATGCCATAATGATGGGACATGTTCGCGAAATCCAATGGACTGAGGATGGATGGCCGGTAGTTGCTCCAGAGCGTTACGCTGGTGTGCCTGCTACTACCATTTCTGAAGCTTCATTTGTTGGAACATGGGAACAAATTACTATGAATTACCAATATGCCACCATTCAAAAATCAGCTACAATTTACTTAACTGCTGATAAAAAAGTGAGCGGTGGCGTTTCAGGAACTTGGGCGTATGACAGCACTTCCAAAACATTGACCGTAAATGGTATAAAATGTAAAGTAAATGATGCCTGGGATTGGGAAAGCGCAACCCGCAAAGTAACGCTAACCTACTCTGGACTTACCACCGCAGGAATACCTGTTTGGGGCAAGAAAATAAATTAATCTATTACTTAACAAATGCCTTTTTTAATGATTTAAAAAAGGCATTTGTTTTAAACCATATTCTTTAACTTCTTTTTAGAGAAAAATGAAAACAAAAAAAACAATCATAACCTTATCCCTCTTGGCAATTATTTCAATGTCCAAAACTGTTGCGCAAAATTCTGTTTCGGCTTCCGCCAATGAAAAAAAGACGGACCCTAAGACTCTAATCAATAACCCAATTATCAAAGATAAATACACTGGAGATCCAGCAGCTTTGGTTTACAAAGACAAAGTCTACCTCTATGCGGGTCATGATGAAGCGCCAAATGATTTCAATTTTTATAAAATGAATGAATGGCTGGTGTATTCCACCTCAGACATGGTGCATTGGCAAGAACATCCCGTTCCATTAAAAGTAACTGACTTTGCGTGGGCAAAAGCCGATGCGTGGGCTGCACAAGTGATTGAGCGCAATGGCAAATTTTACTGGTATGTCACTATTGAACACGGAACCATAAATGGGAAAGCGATTGGAGTTGCTGTTTCAGACAGCCCGACAGGGCCTTTCAAAGACGCATTAGGAAAAGCGCTTATCACCAATGACATGACGACCCAAACCAATATTAGCTGGGACGATATCGACCCAACTGTGATGATTGATGATGATGGACAGGCCTATATTTTTTGGGGAAATACCGTTTGCCATTATGCCAAATTAAAAGCAAACATGACCGAACTTGATGGCCCAATCCAAACCATTTCTTTGCCAAATTATACCGAAGCGCCTTGGATTCACAAACACAACAACTGGTATTACTTATCATATGCCTATCAGTTTCCTGAGAAAATTGCCTACGCCATGAGTAAATCTATCAACGGTCCATGGGAATACAAAGGCATTTTGAATGAAATTGCTGGAAACTCCAATACCAATCACCAAGCGATTATCGATTTCAAAGGAAAATCCTATTTCATTTACCACAATGGAAGCATCGAGCCGAATGGCGGTAGCTTTAGGAGGTCTGTTTGTGTAGATCGTTTGTTTTACAATAAAGACGGGTCTATGAAAAGGATAATTATGACAACGGAGGGGATAACTGAGTAAGAAGTATTCAGATTGCGGTTGTAAGAATACAATATCAATGAAATTCAACTAGTCCTAGTTACACAATACCTCCACCCAATATTGTCTTCCCGACTGAGGAGGGATCTCCGCAAGACACGAGCGATAGCGACTGGCGAAGCAAACTCGACAATCTGAGTCCCTTACTTTGCGGTGCTACTTACAGAGATGCTTCCTTCGTCAGCATGACAAGTTTGCGAGTAGTTGGGATGCAAAAAAAACGTCATTGGTAGAGAAAAGAAAGATTAGCTAATGACATAAAACTTGAATTTACAAAATGACTTAAATGTTTAAAAAAGCAACACATATGAAATTACATAAACACACCTCTCTACTACTCTTCTTCTTGATCCTATTCATTGGCACCTCATCCTTCGCACAGGACATTACAGTTCATGACCCAGTAATGATTAAACAAAAAGACACCTACTATTTGTATTGCACTGGAAAAGGAATCAGCGTATTCAGTTCCAAAGACTTAAAAAACTGGAACCCGGAACCCCAAATATTTAAAGAAAAACCCCTTTGGGTGGACGCCGTGGTTCCTGGTTTTGACAATCACATTTGGGCACCGGACATTTCTTTTCACAACAACACCTATTATTTGTATTATTCAGTTTCCGCTTTCGCAAAAAACACTTCGGCGATTGGAGTAACGACCAATACTACTTTAGACCCAAAAGATCCAGCTTACAAATGGGTTGATCAGGGAATTGTCATTCAATCTATTCCCAACCGGGACCTTTGGAATGCCATCGATCCTAATTTGACATTCGATGAAAACAATACTCCATGGCTCGCTTTCGGTTCTTTTTGGGAAGGATTAAAAATGGTCAAATTGAACCCCGATTTAAAGTCAATAGCACAACCGCAAGAATGGCATACGATTGCTAAACGCAAAAGAACATTTGGACTGGCCGATGCAGATCCAGGTGATGCAGCTCTTGAGGCTCCTTTTGTTTTTAAGAAAAATGAATATTACTACTTATTCCTTTCTTGGGATTTATGTTGCAGAGGTGAAAAAAGCAATTATAAAGTAGTCGTTGGAAGATCGAAAACCATAACGGGACCTTACGTTGACAAAGACGGAAAATTATTAACCGAAGGAGGTGGAACTTTACTAATTCAAGGAGACAAAAACTGGTTCGGAGCTGGACACAACAGTACCTATACTTTTGACGGAAAAGATTATATCATTTACCACGCTTATAATGCCAAACAAAATGGAAGACCATTACTGCAAATAAAGGAAGTGAAATGGGACGCTGATTTATGGCCAAGGCTTTAGAAAAAGTTTCTAAGTCCCTAAGTTGCTGAGATACTAAGTTAAAAAAATATTACCCCTGTTAAAGTTATCTGCATAATCTTAGCAACTTACTGCCTTAGATTCTTAGAAACTATAAAAACATTTAAAAATGTATTTTATACACTTATTTTATTTATCTTGCAGCTTGCTAATAAAAACCGTTTATGAAATCGCCATTAACAAACAGTTTGCGAAAGCAAACACCAACAAATAAAAAGGCGATACCATATATGACCAATGACAATTAAATTTTACATATATGAAAATTTTTAATTTAAAAAACCACACACTGCTTCTGTTAGTTTCATTATCGCTCTCAAGCGCTATGAATGCACAGAACATTGTGTCCAAAAACTCTGGATATACCATAACGCCAGTTAACATTCAAAACGTAAAACTAACTGATAACTTTTGGTTACCAATTATAAAAAGAGTTCAAGAAAAAACCATCGAATACGCAATTAAGAAATGCGAGGAAGAAGGACGTATGGACAATTTCTTAATCGCAGGCGGAAAGATGAAAGGAGAAGTAAAAGGACAAATGCCTTTTGACGATACCGACGTTTACAAAATAATCGAGGGTGCCTCAAACACCCTTATAAGTGAACCCAATCCAAAACTAGAAAAATTACTGGATTCCCTTATTGGTATTATTAAAGTGGGACAGGAAAAAGACGGTTATTTAACTACTTGGAGAACGATCAATCCTGCCAAACCACCAGCACCATGGGTGCCGGTTATAGAGGGAAAACGTTGGGAATCTTTACAAATCAGTCATGAATTATACAACTCAGGACATATGATAGAAGCCGCGGTAGTGCATTATGAAGCGACCGGGAAAAGAAACTTCTTGGACATTGCCATCAAAAATGCAAATTTGTTGGTGACAACATTTGGCGACGGGAAAGACCAAGTCCATGGCGTTCCAGGTCATCAAATTGTAGAAACTGGTTTGGTAAATCTTTATAGAATTACCAACAATAAAGACTATCTCCATTTAGCCAAATATTTTCTGGACAATAGAGGAAATCCAAAAAACCATAAACTATACGGTGCTTATGCACAGGATGACATTCCAGTTATCCAGCAAAAAGAAGCGGTTGGACATGCCGTGAGAGCCGTTTATATGTACTCCGGATTGACTGATATTGCTGCCATATACAATGACAAAGACTACCTGAATGCGGTGAATAATTTGTGGACAAATATGGTCAACAAAAAAATGTACATCACAGGTGGAATTGGTGCAATACATGACGGAGAAGCTTTTGGAGCAAACTATGAATTGCCGAACCTAACAGCTTACAATGAAACTTGTGCAGCCATTGGCGATGTGTATTGGAACCACAGACTTCATAATTTGACTGGAAATTCCGATTATTTTGATGTAATTGAACGCTCTTTATACAACGGATTAATCTCTGGAATTTCATTGGACGGAAAACAATTTTTCTATCCAAATGCACTGGAATCTGATGGAGTTTACAAAAACAATAGAGGTTCTTGTACCCGTCAATCGTGGTTTGATTGTTCTTGTTGCCCAACAAATTTAATTCGTTTTATTCCTTCGATTCCGGGATTGATATTTTCTACAAGCAAAAACGTGCTTTATGTGAATTTATATGCTTCGAATACTGCAAAAATTACTTTAGACAAAACAGAATTACAAATTTCACAACAAACCAATTATCCTTGGGACGGTAAAGTAGCGCTAACCGTTTCACCCAAAAAAGAAAGTGAATTCACTATTAAATTAAGAATTCCGGGTTGGGCCAGAAACCAAGTTTTACCAGGCGATTTGTATAGTTATAAAAATCTCGCTTCCGCAAAAGTTACGCTGACGATAAACGGAAAACCTTTAGGATATAAAGAAGATAAAGGATACATCAGCATTACCCGAAAATGGAAAAAAGGAGACACCATAAAACTGGACTTACCAATGGAAGTAAAAGAAGTCGTAACCAATACCAAAGTGGAAGGCAATATTGGTAAAGTAGCTTTGGAATATGGCCCGATTGTGTATGCTATTGAAGAAATGGACAATGCAACCAACTTTGACAAAATCACTATCGATGCTAATGATAAATTTAAAGTAACCAAAGAAGAAAACCTTTTGAATGGTGTAAATACCATTCAAACTGACAAACTTAAAGCAATTCCTTATTATTCTTGGTCAAACAGAGGAGTTGGAAAAATGAAAGTTTGGATTGATTTGAAAAAGTAAAAAGAGATGATATAATATGATTATCCGTGACCAATACCAAACCGATAAAAATAGCCACAGATTAAAAAGATTCACACAGATTTCTTTATTAATGCGAATAAAATCAGTGAAAATCAGTGAAATCAGTGGCAAAAAAAATACTTGGTACACTTTGCGGACTGTCGAATAATAGAGACTAAAACAGAATAATTATTAAAGTTTAAAAGCCAATCCAAAAGCTTAAAACTTTAAACATGAAACTTTAAACAAAAACATATGAAAGCAAATTTAATCACCAAAATAACCCTTTGCGGTCTTTTACTAAATGGCATTTATGCTAATGCGCAGCAAACAACTCTTGAAGTAAATACCAGCAAAACAATAACCAAAATTCAGCCAACAATGTATGGAATCTTTTTTGAAGATATCAACTTTGCTGCCGATGGAGGTTTGTATGCCGAAATGGTAAAAAACCGCTCATTTGAATTTGACGATCCTTTAATGGGTTGGATACAACCAAAAAGTGACAAACATAATTTTAATACCGAATCAGGAATTGCTGTTCCTGTTCAATTTTCAAAAAAAGGGAACAATCATAATTATTGCCGAGTTACGGTAAAAGATGCTAAAGGCTATGAAATCATCAATGAAGGTTTCAGAGGAATGGGAATTAAAAGTGGAGCAAAATACAATTTGACTCTAAAAGCATCTAAAGAAGCTGGAAATATATCGAAGATTATTATTCAATTCATTGGAAAAGACAATAAAGTTTTAGGCGAAACAAGCATTGTTCCTACTGCTTCAGGTTGGAATGAGTATACCGCTCAGCTTACTCCAACAGCCACAGAAGCAAAAGCAAAATTGCGTTTTACTTTTGAAGGGACAGGAACTATCGATTTGGATATGATTTCATTATTCCCAGAAGATACTTGGAACAATAGAAAAAATGGCCTTCGAAAAGATTTAGTACAATTGTTATATGATATGAAACCTGGTTTTTTACGTTTCCCAGGCGGCTGTATTGTTGAGGGAAGAACTCTGGCACAACGTTACCAATGGAAAAAAACAGTTGGAGAAGTTGATAATAGAGAAAGCTTAGTTAACCGCTGGAATACAGAATTTGCACACAAACCAACACCTGATTATTTTCAGTCTTTTGGTTTAGGCTTTTTTGAATATTTTCAATTATCCGAAGATATCGGAGCAACTCCATTACCAATTTTAAGTTGTGGAATGGCTTGTCAATTCAATACTGGCGAGTTGGTTCCTATGGATCAATTGGATCCTTATGTACAAGATGCGATTGACTTAATTGAATTTGCCAACGGAAGTGTAGATACTCCGTGGGGGAAAGTTCGTTCGGATATGGGACACCCAAAACCGTTTAATTTGAAATTTATTGGAGTCGGGAACGAACAATGGGGAACCGATTATATCGAGCGTTACAAAGTGTTTGAAAAAGCAATCAAATCAAAACATCCAGAAATTACTATTGTTTCAGGAAGCGGACCATTTCCAGAAGGAGATTATTTTGAGTATGCACAATCGGAACTTAAAAAATTGAATGCCGAAATCATTGATGAGCATTATTATAAAGAACCAAAATGGTTTAGAGAAAATGCAACTCGTTACGACAATTACGACCGCAAAGGGCCAAAAATTTTCGCTGGAGAATATGCTGCTCAAACGGTAGCCATTGCAAGTCCTGACAACAAAAACAGTTGGGAATGTGCTTTTTCTGAAGCCGCTTTTATGACCGGAATGGAACGCAATGCAGAAGTAGTTCATCTTACTTCGTATGCTCCTTTATTTGCTCACGAAGAAGGTTGGCAATGGACACCAGATATGATTTGGTTTAATAATTTAGAGTCCTTTGGTACACCAAATTATTATGTGCAAAAATTATTCGCTAACAATAAAGGAACTGATTTATTATCAATCACCAAAGACGGTAAAGCAGTTACAGGTCAAAACGACTTATTTGCATCGGCTGTGAAAGATGCCAATACCAAAGAAGTAATTGTAAAAGTTGTCAATACTTCCGCGAAAGCGCAGGACATTACTGTTGATTTAAAAGGAAGCAAATTCCAATCAAAAGGAACCGTTATTACACTTACGAGTCCAAATACTAATGATGAAAATTCATTTGCTTCCCCTAAAAAAATCAGCCCGAAAGAAAGCGAATATATCTTGAAAAGTGAAAAAGCATCATTGAGCGTACCTGCCTATTCTGTAACAGTTTTGAAGTTGAAATTGAAATAATTTTAGCATAAAATAAATTAAGTGTTTTTTATACACTTATTAAATAATTATATATATATTTGTACGTATTAAAAAAGTATTTGTGATGAAAAATTATGTAATAGGATTAGATTACGGCTCAGATTCTGTTCGTGCTGTATTGATAGACACTGAAAATGGACAGGAATTAGCGTCAAACGTTTGTGATTACAAGCGATGGAAAAATAAAGAATATTGTAATGCCTCTATAAATCAGTTTCGCCAACATCCTTTGGACCATATCGAAGGGTTGGAAACTACCATAAAATATGTAGTTGAAAACAGCAAAGTGGATCCCTCCTTAATACGAAGCATTTGCATTGACACTACAGGATCTTCTCCAGTGCCGGTTGCCGAAGATGGGACTCCATTGGCGCTGACCAAAGGTTTTGAACATAATCCAAATGCCATGATGGTTTTATGGAAAGATCACACGGCTATAAATGAAGCGAACGAAATCAATGAATTGGCAGCCAATTGGGGCGGAGAAAATTTCACTAAATACGAAGGGGGAATCTATTCATCTGAGTGGTTTTGGGCGAAAATTCTACACGTTGCCAGACAGGACGAAGCTGTGAATAAAGCAGCCTATACCTGGATGGAACATTGTGATTTAATGACGTATTTATTGATTGACAATAAAGACTTAAAATCGTTCAAAAGAAGCCGTTGCGCCGCGGGTCACAAAGCGATGTGGCACGAAGACTGGAACGGTTTGCCTCCTACAGAATTTCTAGAAAAATTGGATCCGTATTTGGCATCGCTTCGCGGAAGATTATATGATGAAACTTATACCTCAGATTTGGTAGCGGGTAATTTAAACCAAGAATGGGCAACTAAACTGGGACTTTCAACAGATACAGTTATTGCAGTAGGAACTTTCGATGCACATTCAGGAGCTGTGGGAGCTAAAATAGACGAACACACTTTGGTACGTGTAATGGGAACCTCAACTTGTGATATTATTGTTGACACCAAAGAATCTATCGGAACAAAAACTGTTCGTGGAATTTGCGGACAAGTTGATGGATCTGTAATTCCAGGATTTATAGGCCTTGAAGCGGGACAATCTGCTTTTGGGGATTTATTAGCTTGGTACAAAGAATTGTTACTATGGCCAACAGAAAATTTATTGGCTACTTCTACCCTTTTGACTGATGCACAAAAAGAAGAATTGAAAGCGGAGATCAGCGACAATTTAATCATACAATTAACTGCCGAAGCAGAGAAAATTCCTTTATCTGAAAGTGTTCCAATCGCATTGGATTGGATTAACGGAAGAAGAACTCCAGATGCAAATCAGGAACTTAAAAGCGCAATATCGAACTTGTCTTTAGGAACAAAAGCACCGCACGTATTCAAATCATTGGTAAATGCGATTTGTTTTGGTTCTAAAAAAATCGTGGATCGCTTTGAGGAAGAAGGTGTTCGAATTGATACGGTGATTGGTATTGGTGGTGTGGCTCGTAAATCGCCATTCATTATGCAAACATTAGCTAATGTATTGAACAAACCTATCAAAGTAGCTTTATCAGATCAGGCGCCTGCATTGGGAGCTGCTATTTATGCTGCCGTTGCTGCCGGAATTTATCCAAACGTAATTGAAGCTGCCCAAAAAATGGGAAGCCCTTTTGAAAGCGAATATACTCCGCAACTTGACAAAGTAGCTGCTTACAACAAATTGCTTTTAGCATACGATCAATTGAGCGCTTATGCTGATCCATCTATTAAAAAAAGAAAAAATGAGTTCACAGTATAAAGATTTAAAACAAGAATGCTACGAAGCGAATATGCAGTTGAACGCATTGAATTTGGTAGTTTACACTTTTGGAAACGTAAGTGCTGTCGATCGCAAAAATGGTGTTTTTGCCATTAAACCGAGCGGAGTTCCTTATGAAGACCTAAAACCGGAAGACATTGTTATTGTTGATTTTGACAACAACATCATTGAAGGAAGCTTACGTCCTTCTTCGGATACAAAAACACATGCTTACTTATATAAAAACTGGCCAAACATTGGTGGTGTTGCTCATACGCATGCAACCTATTCGGTGGCTTGGGCGCAATCGCAACGAGACATTCCGATTTTTGGAACCACTCATGCCGATCACTTAACTTCTGATATTCCTTGTGCAGCGCCAATGGCCGATTCCCTTATCGAAGGAAACTATGAACACAATACCGGAATTCAAATCTTGGATTGTTTCAAAGAAAAAAACCTTTCGTACGAAGAAACAGAAATGGTGCTAATCGGAAACCATGGGCCTTTCGCTTGGGGAAAAAACGCTGCCAAAGCAGTTTATAACTCAAAAGTTCTGGAAGTCGTGGCCGAAATGGCATATCTGACTTTGCAAATAAATCCAAATGCTCCACGATTGAAGGATTCTTTAATCAAAAAGCATTACGAACGCAAACACGGAAAAGATTCCTATTACGGACAATAACCGTTTATTCGGTGAATCGGTAAATCGTTTAATCGATTAGGCCGTTCTACGATTAAACAATTCAACAAATAAACGATTAAACGATATAAAAAATGATAGATATCTCTCAAAAAGAAATTTGGTTTGTAGTAGGAAGCCAAGAATTATACGGTGAAGAAACATTAAGAAAAGTAGCCGAACATTCTCAAATAATTGCAAAAGGATTGGACGCATCCTCAAAATTACCAGTAAAATTGGTATACAAAGATGTAGTAAAATCACCTGCACAAATCACGAATGTATGTTTGGAAGCGAATTCCAACAAAAACTGTATCGGTATTGTGGCTTGGATGCATACTTTCTCACCAGCCAAAATGTGGATTGGTGGTTTAAGTATTTTAAATAAACCATTATGTCACTTACATACACAATTCAACGCTGAAATTCCATGGGCTAGTATTGACATGGACTTCATGAACTTGAACCAATCGGCTCACGGAGACAGAGAGTTTGGTTTTATCATGTCCAGAATGCGCAAAAAACGCAAAGTGATTGTAGGACACTGGGAAGACGAACGCGTTCAAACCAAAATAGGAAACTGGACAAGAGTTGCACTAGGTTGGAACGAACTTCAAAACCTAAAAGTAGCTCGTATTGGTGATAACATGCGTGAAGTTGCCGTTACCGAAGGCGATAAAGTAGAAGCTCAAATTCGTTTTGGAGTTTCTGTTAATGGATACGATTCTTCAGATGTGACCAAACACATGGAAAAAGTAACCGACAAACAATTGAACGATTTATTGGCGGTTTACGAAGCTTCCTATAACTTGACACCATCACTTTTAGAAGGTGGAGCACAAAGACAATCTTTGGCGGATGCCGCAAAAATCGAATTGGGATTGAGAGCTTTCTTGGAAGAAGGAGGTTTCGGAGCATTTACCGATACTTTCGAAAACTTAGGAGTTTGGAAACAACTTCCTGGAATTGCAACCCAACGTTTAATGGCCGATGGTTACGGTTTTGGTGGTGAAGGTGACTGGAAAACTGCCGCAATGGTTAGAGCATTGAAAGTTATGAATGTGGGACTTGAAGGAGGAACTTCATTCATGGAAGATTACACGTATCATTTTACCCCTCAAAAATCTTATGTTTTGGGATCACACATGTTGGAAATCTGTCCATCTATCGCTGACGGAAAACCTTCTTGCGAAGTACATCCATTAGGAATTGGAGGAAAAGAAGATCCAGCTCGTTTGGTATTTAATTCACCTGCCGGAGATGCAATCAATGTATCACTTGTAGATATGGGAACTCGTTTTAGATTGATTGTAAACGAAGTAACGGCAGTAAAACCGATGGCTGATTTGCCAAAACTTCCAGTAGCGCGCGTATTGTGGGATTGCAAACCAAACCTTGATATTGCAGCAACGGCTTGGATTCTTGCGGGAGGTGCTCACCATACAGTTTACAGCCAAGCGGTAACTACTGAATTTATGGAAGATTTTGCTGATATTGCAGGAATCGAATTGCTTGTGATTGATGCAAATACGACTATCCGTAATTTCAAAGATACTATCAATGCTAATGAAGCTTATTTTCATTTGTTTCAACATGGTTTGTAATAACTAAAAAATATGTAGGTTAGCACTGCTTGCGTGAGTGATGGCAGTGGAGCTCTTTTTTATCCTGCTTTTTTTGCAGGATAAAAAAAGCGGGAACGTACAGCACGACCCGTAGTTTTTACGGAGGGGCACGCCAAAAAAAATATTTTTGTTTGTAGAATTAAGTCTTAAAAACCAGATAATTATGAATGTAATAAAACGTTGTATTTATGGAATTTCCATTTTAAGTTTAGCAAGTATGAATGTACAGTGTAAAGGAGAAAAAAAAACAGAGGCAGGAGAAGAAACTGCCTTGGAAGCTAACGCTACAGATTCAGTTTCTATAGCAAAATCGGTATATGGCAAAACTGACAAAGGAGTACAAATTGACCAATATACACTGAAAAACCATAACGGAATGGAAGTTGACATTATCACTTTCGGGGGTAGAATATCTACTCTAAAAGTGCCTAATAAAGCGGGTAAATCCGAAGAAGTGGTAATTGGTTTTAATTCATTGGAACAATACATGAAAGACAATCCGTTTTTTGGAGCCCTTATCGGAAGATACGGAAACCGAATTGCCAAAGGTAAATTCACTTTGGACGGAAAAGAATATTCTTTGGCCATCAACAATGCTCCAAATGCGTTGCACGGAGGACCACAAGGTTTCCACAATGTGGTTTGGACTGCTGAAGAAGCCAAAGGCGGAGACTCTGCTTCATTAAAATTGAAATATGTAAGCAAAGACATGGAAGAAGGATACCCTGGAAACTTAACGGTTTACGTAACCTACACTTTGAACAAAGACAACGCATTGGACGTTTTGTATGAAGCGACTACCGATAAGAAAACAGTGGTAAACTTAACGCAACACGCCTATTTCAATCTGTCAGGTGATTTCTCCAAACCAATTTTGGACCACGAAATTATGATTGATGCAGACAAATTGGTTCCTGTAGATGCAACGCTTATTCCGACAGGCCAATTAACGGATGTTACCAATACTCCATTTGATTTCAGAAAACCAAAATTGGTTGGGGCAGCAATCGAAGCTAAGGATGAACAGTTAAAAAGAGGATTGGGTTACGACCACTGCTGGGTGTTAAACAACCAAGACAAAGGAGAGCGTTTAGTGGCTTCAGCTTATCACTCAGGAAGTGGAAGACTGTTGGAAGTATATAGCGATCAACCTGGAATCCAATTCTACTCTGGTAACTTCCTAGACGGAACTTTACCTATGAAAAACGGCGGAACATACGCCCATAGAACTGGTTTTTGCCTAGAAACACAACATTATCCAGATTCACCAAATCAAAAAGATTTCCCTACGACTGTCTTAAGTCCGGGAGAAAACTATAAAACAAAAACAACTTTTAAATTTTCGGTTAAGTAATTTAAAATACTAGAAATCATATAATTTGGTTATTTGTTGAATATCTAGTTTAGAAACTGACACTTGTTGGTTTTAAGTTCCTCGGGAGGTTATACTTCCGAGGTTTTTTTGTTTATAAAGTAAAACAGGCTCGAAAAATTTCTAAGATATTCACAGAAAAAGTCGGGAGACTTTTATTAGATTTATTCCCTTAAAGAACATTTAAAAAAAAACTACAAAGTCTGGAGACTTTGCTCAGCTGAGTTTTATTTTTGACTTTACGCCTTTTCGGGATTAATAATTAGCAAAATATAAAATCATAACTTCGCCATAGCAAACAAAACAAAAAATGAAACATCTCTTCAAAGCAGAAGCAAAGTGGACTTCAAATCAAGAAGATTCAACAAAGCGATTTTACAGCAAAAGTCACAAGATTTTAATTGAAGCAAAACCGGTTTTAAATGTTTCGGCTGCGAAAGCTTTCAAAGGTGATCCAGAATTATACAATCCAGAGGATTTACTTTTAAGTAGTTTAATTTCCTGTCACATGATGTCCTATTTATACGTCTGTTCTCAAAACGGAATTGAAGTTTTAGAGTATTCAGACAATGCTGAAGCAGCACTTGAGGTTTCTCCTGACGGAAGCGGGCGTTTTATTGAGGTCACATTAAATCCTGAAGTAACAATTGCCAATCCTGATAAAATTCAAATGGCTCTGGATTTACATCAAAAAGCAAATCAATTGTGTTTTATTGCTAATTCTTGCAATTTTCCTGTTTTTCATAATGCAACTTGTGAAGTAAAATAAATAAGCCCTATAAGTTTACTAACATGAACTTATAGGGCTTATTTATTTAAAAAAAACTACATCTTCACCACAAAACCACCATTGGGTTTCATCGCTACTTTCAGTTTTGTGTTTTTCGATACAGGAAGCTGTTGAAAACCATTTTCATCTTCCAGAATAATAAAACCTTTTGGGTTATTTACAAATGACAAGTCAAGTTCTATTTGTTTGGGTTTATTTTCTCCATTGATTCCAACGATATGCCAAACGTTGTCTTTTTTTCTGGCCATAACAATGTACTTTCCGGGATAACCGTCTATGAATTTGGAATCATCCCAATTGGTCGGAATGTCTTTTAGATAATCAACCACATATTTTGGCATTTTCGCCATACCAACAGGAGTTTCGGCAATGTGCTGAATTCCGGATAAGAATAAAACAGGCAAAGCCAACTCAAAAGCAGGAGTTGTCTTGCGCTTGATATTTGGGATAGAATCCAATACCATCGGCGTGAAATCCATTGGATCAAAAACGTTTCTGGCAAAAGGAAGCATCGCGCAATGGCTAGGTTGCAAGTCGGCTATATCTTGAAAAAAAGTAATATATTCTTGTCCTTTCACAGCCTCGGTGGTCAGTAAATTGGGAAAAGTGCGTTGTAAACCTCTTGGCAAAGTAGCCCCGTGAAAATTGACCAACAATTGATGTTCTGCAGCATCTTTCAACATGGCGTGATAATATGCAATCATCGATTGTCCATCACCTCCAAAAAAATCAACTTTAACTCCTGCAATACCCATTTCTTGTAATCTTGAGAATTCTTTATCTCTATCAGCATGTGTCAATAATTTCCCTTTAGGATGGTATTCTGTACTATTCCAAGATCCTGATGAATTGTACCAAACCAATAATTTTACGTTTTTTGCTGCGGCATGAGCCACCAACTCCTTCATTTTGGCATCACCAATTCGAGTGTCCCAATCAGCATCAATCAAGCAATACGGCCAATTCATGCTGGATGCATAATCGATAAACTGCAAGGTAGTTTCAAAATTAACTGAATCATCTTTCAGCAAAACCCAACTCCAAGAAGACAATCCACTTTTGATAAAAGAAGTATCCATTGGAACAGCAGGATCGGCCAAGTCGGTTCCTAGCGTACTTTCAGTAATGGTTTTCAATGAACCAATCGTTATGATTCTCCAAGGCGTGTACCAAGGCAATAGTGATTCTGGATTAAGAGCTCCGTTTGGAAAAACCTCCTCTTTTTGCGGAAAAGTTACCTGTAATGCTTTTGAGACATCATTATAAACCAATCGGCTACCACAATAATTGTCTTGTAAACCTGTTTCGGTAATCAAAACCCAAGCATCATTGGCATTGAACAAAGCAGGATACACCCATCCTTCACCAATTACAGGTTTTGTATTTACTGGAACACCCATCGAATAATGCTCTTCGTAGGATGGATTGGTTTCTTTCCATCCCGTTTTGGCTTTAGACATTGGCTGTAACCATGCTTTTGCGGAAGCATCAAAATTATAGGTGGTTTTCTCTTCCGTAATTTTCTTGATATCATTCGAAGTTTTAGGAAAATGGTAGCGCAACCCGATTCCGTCATGAGAAAGCTGAAAAATAATTTCCATCGCTTCTCCGGTACTGCTTTGCAAACTGACCGTATATTGATTGGCAGTATACCTGATGTTTTTCCTTTTCCCTTGCAGCATCGAATAATTTGAAGTTACGGCTTTGGCGTCAGAAACTTTTACAATCTTCATATCACTATAAAAATTAGCATCTTCCCGAACAATTCCAAGCTCAGAAGTATTGATGACCAATTTATTTTTAAAGAAAACTTTGTAACAAGGTGTTTTCTTCGGACTAAGGTTAAATTCAACTTTTATCGTTTTATCGGTATTGACAAACGAATAATCGGTAGTTGTTTTGGCAAATGATGCTAGTGAAATAGCTAACAAAAGTAAGCTGTATATTTTTTTCATAATTATAAGTGTTTATTTTACACTTACAAGTTTACGACAAAAAATTGATTAAAATCATATTCAAATTAAATTATTATTTTCAAGTGTAAATTTTTAAAATATAATTTATATCTTACATTTTTTTCATCTACAAACCTTTTTTGATTTCATACAATAAACTATAAGATTATTAGAAACATTCCATAAAAAAATCATAAACTTAATTTTATTTGGTAACGAATTAATTACATTTGCAAAATAGTAGCATCAATGAGGACAATATTTAAAACGCGTGAATTTTTAGAATTTTTAAACAATTCAGAAACCAATGTGAAGGACAAAATAGATTACCTATTGGAAATCATAATAACACAGCCCGTAATTAATATTAAAATAGCCAAGAAATTAATCAACACGGATTTTTATGAAGTGCGAATACAGGTCAATAATGAATATCGAATTATTGTTTTTACGATAGACCACGACAATATAAGCCAAAGCAGAAATATAATATTTCTAAATGGATTCATGAAAAAATCGACCAAAGATTACGACAAACAAATAAAAACAGCAATCAAAATTTTAGAAAAATGGCAAGACCAAAACTTGATTTAGAAAAAATAAAAAGTGAGTTACCTACTGCCAATGACTATTTAGATGACAAATACGGCAAACAAGGCACACCCGAGAGAGATGAATTTTCAAAAAAAGCATTGTCTTTTTATTATGGTGAATTGATAAAAGAAAAACGCAAAGAAAAACATCTAACTCAACAGCAATTAGCTGACCAAATAGGCAAAGAACGCGCCTACATTGCCAAAATTGAACAAGGCAAAACCGATTTACAAATTTCCAATTTTGTGCAAATAATCAATGCGTTGGGATTGACATTGCAAGTGAAGTGAAGCAAAAAACCCATAAAACCAATAAAACCTCTTCTTTCGAAGAGGTTTTATTGGTTTAAGGTTGAATTGTCAAATTTATTTGTTGAAAATTTAAATCCGTTTTAAAAGCTGAATACTTATTTATCTAAGTTTAAATATTATCAGAAATTAAAATTTCAAAACCCATTTCATTCATTCTTTTTCACCACTTCTCGAATTTGAGTGTATTTTAAATTGTAATATAAAGACTGTTATAATTAAAATTAAGCGCTTTTTAACGTTATAAATTGTCTTTTATCTTCAAATGGCATCATTTTTGTTTCTCGCTTGAAAAATCAAATTATGAAAAAATTTACATTGGTAATTATAACTATTATGTTATTAATGCCTAAACAATCTGATGCACAAAATACAGGTGCTGCTGTTGCTGCTGCCGGCGCAGCTGCATTAGTTATTGGCGCTGCAATTATGGCTCATGACAATATGGAAGAAAGAGCAGAATTAACCGCAACTCAATGGATTATAGCCAATCATCCTGAATTAAAAAGCTTTTCATTAAAGACTCTTGATTTTGATGGTAAAAAAGCAAAAGACATGTCTTCTGTGTCTGTTATAACTTTTAAAATTCAAGAATTTAATCCATCAGATAATCCAGTTCTTGACGGCAAAAAACAAGTATTATTCTGCTTTACCAGCAACGGTTGGATTAATGACCAAGGTATTGATTTCAGTAGGGTACAATGGTTTTTGATAGATAGTGACGAATGGATGAATATGATGGTAGCCTATTCAAAAGTTTCTTCCAGTGAAAAAAACGAAACGGTTATCAGAGAAAAATTAACTAATGGAACATTAGTTAATAAAGGAATAAAAGTAAAAGGTAAAACCGAAATTCCATTTTTTAAGATAGAAGGAGATATGTATCTGGTTACCGATTATTCAGATGAAATGAAATTGATTTATAATGAAAAATCTTTATGTTTCTTTTTAAAGAAAACAGGGAATTTAGTACAGATGGGCAGGGATGATGTTATTAAAACTCATGAATTCTATTTTGCAAAATAACAACTTTTAACGCATTTTGAAATGAGTTAATATAATACGAATACACATTATTAAAAATGGAATCATGAAAAAATCAATAATTATAGTTGCTTTTTTGTTTAGCTTCATTACTAACGGTCAAACAGCAGAGGAATATTATAAAAGCGGAACTGAAAAAGACAGTCTTGATAATCACCAAGAAGCATTAGTGGATTATACTAAGGCAATAGAAATTAATCCAAATTACGCTACTGCTTTTCAAAAACGAGCAATAACAAAAAATATGCTAAAAGACCCTCAAGGAGCAATTGAAGATTGTTCAAAAGCAATAGAAATAGACCCTCATTTCATAGATGCCTTTTTTTACAGAGGAAATGTAAAATTTGGATTAGAAGATTATCAAGGTGCTATTTTGGATTATAACAAAATAATAGAGCTTAATGGCAGCAAAGATTTTGAATTGATCCATTTTGCTTTAGCAAAAGCTAAAATGCATTTAGATGACATAAAAGGAGCAATTATGGATTATTCCAAAGTTATTGAATTATATAGCATTCCTGATGCTTATTTCGAAAGAGGTGTAGGGAAAAGCCTGCTAGGGGATTTCAGAGGTGCAATTGCAGACTTCACCACAGCAAAAAAACTTGGCTTTGACAATTCAGAACTTCACCTTTGGAGAGGAAAAGCAAAAGCAAGTTTAGAAGACTATAGAGGGGCAATTCTTGATTACAGTAAAGCAATAGAATTAAACCCTAATTATGACGAAGCATATTATAACCGAGGAAATCTAAAAGCAAATTCAAAAGACTTCCAAGGAGCAATTACTGATTACACCAAAGCAATAAAAATTTATCCGAATGATTCATCCTACTATTTAAATAGAGGCTTTGCAAAATTAGGATTAAAACAAAAAAACGGAAGCTGTTTAGACTTTAGCAAAGCTGGAGAATTAGGTGATGAAGATGCATATAATTTGATTAAAAAATATTGTAATTAAAAATATGAAAAAGTTAATTATTATAATCTCCCTAATCATTTTACCTACAGCATTTGGCTTTGAAACTTTGACAAATGATACAGTATATATCTGCAAAGGGCCTTATTCCAAAAAATATCATTATGATAAAAACTGCAGAGGATTGAGCAATTGTTCGACTGAAATATATAGTGTTTCAAAAAAGGAATCTCAAAATTCAGGAAGGACTTTATGTGGTTTGGAGGACTAAATTTAATTTTCGAAAAAAAAACCATCAATACAATAATAATTGAGATTCCAGAGTTTTGAATCTTAACCACAAAAGATTATTCATTAAACCCAAAAAACAAAAGTATGCCTAACAAAAGTATGCCTAACAAAACCACAATTATCGCTTTTGCATTGATCTCCACAATATTGTTCAGCTCTTGCGAAGGAAAGAAAAAACCAGAACCTCAAATTAGCGAAGCTTCAAGAACTGCAATAATAAAACCTCCAATTCCAAAGTTGGACATCGCCTATCAAAACTTTACAGTTGAACCTGATTCTGCAACCGTTTTAACAACTCCACGAGGCACTAAAATCAGAATACCTTCAAACGCATTTTTGGACAAAGATGGCAATATTGTCAAAGACAAAGTTGACATCACTTTTCGAGAATTCTACTCCCCGCTAGATTTTTATTTAGCAGGAATACCAATGACCTATGACGAAAACGGAATTGAAAAAGTATTTGAATCTGGCGGAATGGTCGAAATAAATGCTACATCCAATAAAAATGAAGTTTTTGTAAATCCGAAAAACAAGATAAAAGTAGATATGCTGAGTTGGACAAAATCTGAGGAATTCAATGCCTACGATTTAGATAAAATTAGCGGAAAGTGGATAGAGAAAGGAAAAGATTCTATAAGTCTTTCAGAAAAGGAAGAAGAATTAAAATCAACACCAACAATTCCACCTATGCCAAGAGTCTCTACTTCAAATTCTTTCAAAATAGAAGTTGATAAAGAATTACACCCAGAAATAGCAATCTATGAAAATGTATTATTTGAACCTGTTGATCCTTTAAAATGTTCAGTAGGAGATGCACAAGATTATAAAATAAACCCATTGAAAAACGGGATTTATGAAGTTATATCTATTTTAAAAATAGGAAACTATAAAGAAGAACATAAATGCGAATGTTATTTGGCATTTGAAAAAGGAAAAGATTATAATAAAGCATTAAAAATATATCAAAAGAAATATGCTTCATTAATAAAAAATCGAGAAGTAGAGTCAAAAATAATCCGGACATTAGAAATAAATAATTTTGGATTTGTAAACTGTGATCGCCCAATAAATTATCCTCAAGGAGGAGAATTTAATCCAATATTTGTTGATGAAAAAGGGAATTCATTACACCTGACTGGAATTGTTTTAGTAGAAAGTAATAATAATGCATTATTCCGATATACCTCAACCGTAAAATACAATCCGAGCAATAAAAACGTACTTTGGGGAATTACTAATAAAAGTAAGATTGCCTATATAAAAGATGATGATTTCAGCACCATTATTAACAAAAGTTCCGGACAAAAAATAAAAATGCACTTGATTGAAAAAACACCAGAAACGTATGAAGACCTTAAAAAGATATTATTTTAGGGGAATTAAAACCCCATAAAACCAAAAAAACCGCTTCTTTCGAAGCGGTTTTTGTACCCGGAGCCGGAGTCGAACCGGCACGGTTTCCCACAGGTGTTTGAGACCAGCGCGTCTACCAATTCCGCCATCCGGGCTTAGCTAGACATGGAATAATAAACAATCATTCCAAACGCAATAAAGAGACAATTAATATTAACAATTATCTTTTCCTTTAACACGGTGCAAATGTAAAAAATATTTTTAAACATTCTAATAAAAATACTTAAATTTTTCCTTTCAGAGTTGATTTTATTTTCTAAATTTGCACCTCGTTAAAAACGATACACACAACTAACTACACTCGAGGCATTTATATTCTTCTGGCTTTAAACAAATGATGAAGCCGAACTGTATGAAGCGCAGCGAAATAAAAACAACAAATTAAATGTCACACCTAGAACCAGAAGCTAAAATTTTTGCTTGTTCAAAAAGTGAATATCTTGCAGAGAAAATTGCAAAGGAATACGGAATCCCTATGGGGAAAGTTACCATGTCTACTTATAGTGATGGTGAATTTCAACCTTCTTACGAAGAATCAATCAGAGGGTTACGTGTTTTTATCGTTTGCTCAACGTTTCCTACTGCAGATAATTTAATGGAATTATTGTTGATGATTGACGCCGCAAAACGCGCATCAGCAAGACACATTACTGCTGTTATACCTTACTTCGGTTGGGCAAGACAAGACAGAAAAGACAAACCAAGAGTACCGATTGGAGCAAAACTAGTTGCAAAACTGTTAGAAACTGCCGGTGCAACCAGAATAATGACCATGGATTTGCATGCTGATCAAATACAAGGATTCTTCGAGAAACCAGTAGATCACCTTTTTGCATCCACTATCTTTTTACCATACGTAGAAAGCTTAGGTCTAGATAATTTAATGATTGCATCTCCAGATATGGGAGGATCGAAAAGAGCTTACGCTTATTCTAAATTCCTAAATTCTGAAGTAGTAATCTGTTACAAACAAAGAAAAGCGGCCAACGTTATCGAAACAATGGAGCTTATCGGAGAAGTAAAAGGCAAAAATGTAATCTTAGTCGATGACATGATTGACACAGGAGGAACTTTGGCGAAAGCTGCCGACTTAATGATCGAAAAAGGAGCCTTGAGCGTTAGAGCTATTTGTACGCACGCCATTTTATCGGGTGGTGCTTACGAAAAAATAGAAAATTCAAAATTGTTGGAACTAATCGTAACTGATTCTATTCCGTTAAAAAAACAATCTAACAAAATAAGAGTAGTGAGTTGTGCGCCTCTTTTTGCCGAAGTAATGCACATGGTGCACCACAACAATTCCATTAGCGGAAAATTCTTAATGTAAGAATTGATTATTAGATTGTTCGAACAGTCAAATAATCGAATAATCCATAAACAAGAGTTTAATTAATAACTATATAAATATTTACAATGAAATCGATTACAATTAAAGGATCAGAAAGAGAAAGCGTGGGCAAAGTAGCTACTAAAGCCTTACGTAATGCTGGATTGGTTCCTTGCGTATTATACGGAGGAAGTCAAGCAGTTCATTTTTCAGCGGAAGTTATAGCTTTCAAGAACTTGGTTTACACTCCAAACGCACACACAGTTGTGATTGAATTAGAAGGAGGAAAAACTTTCAACGCTGTTTTACAAGATATTCAGGTTCACCCGGTATCTGACAAAATTTTACATATTGACTTCTTTCAAATCTTTGATGACAAAGAAATCACTATCGAAGTTCCTGTAAAAATCGTTGGTAACTCTAAAGGAGTTATGGCAGGTGGAGATTTACGTTTGAACAACCGTAAATTAAAAGTTAAAGCTTTACCAAAAAATCTTCCAGATTTCGTTGAAGCTGATATTACACCTCTTGACATGGGTAACAAATTATACGTTACTAAAGTGCCAACACCAAACTTCAAAATCATGCACCCAGACAATACAGTAATTTGTCAAGTGAAGATCTCTCGTGCGGCTATGAAAGCAGCTCAAGAAGCAGCAAAAGCAGCAAAAGCTCCGGCAAAAAAGAAAAAATAATACTTTTTCAATCTATATCAAAAGCATCAGTTTCACAACTGGTGCTTTTTTTTTGAGTTGAAGCGAAAGATTGAGCATTTCAGGAAGCATGGATTCCCGCTGTCCTTCCAATCCTTTTGGGAACTTTGTCAAAGTTTAAAACTTTGACAAAGTTCCCAAAAGAATATTCCCTCCCATCGGGGCTAGTTAGGTTTTATGGTTTTGTTTTTTGTGAATAATCTAAAAATCCAATAATCTTTTAGTCCAATAATCGAATAAAACCTATTTTTGCAGCATGATAAAATGGATACAAAACCTGTTTTCATCACCAAAAACAGCAGAGAACACAGATAATAGGAAACCGGAGGTTCACGAACACCAAAAAACAATAAAAAACGTGAGTAAGAAATTTTTAATCGTTGGCCTTGGCAACATTGGCTCCGAATACGTAAACACCCGACACAACATTGGCTTCAAAATTGTGGATTTCCTTGCAAAGAAAGAAGGAATCCCATTCGAAACCGTAAAACTGGGCGCACTCGCCGAATACAAATTCAAAGGAAGAACCTTTCTGCTTTTAAAACCAAATACCTACATGAATTTGAGTGGAAAAGCCGTAAAATATTGGATGGACAAGGAAAATATTCCGCTAGAAAATATATTTGTTATTACCGATGATTTAAACCTTTCTTTCGGAACCATTCGCATCCGCAAAAAAGGCAGCGACGGAGGTCACAACGGACTCAAGAACATCAATCTCGTTCTAAACACACAAGAATACACCCGCTTTAGATTTGGCATCAGTGATGAATTCAAAAAAGGGCAACAAGTTGACTACGTTTTAGGAGATTGGGACGATACCGAAAAAGCAAAACTTCCCGAAAGACTGGAACTCGCTTCCGAAATCATAAAATCTTTTGGAACGGCAGGATTGGAAAACACCATGACCACATTCAACGGAAAATAAATATAATAAAAAAGGGAGACATTTGAATGTCTCCCCTTTTTTATTATAAGTTTAAAAATCTATTCAACAATAATCTTAGAAACACCTTTTCTGTCTCCATCTACAACCGTAACGATATAAGTTCCTGTTGATGCGTTCTTCAATTGAATATTCTGATTGAAATCTCCAGTATTTTCAAACTCTTTCTGGTATATTTTTCGACCTAACATATCGGTTACAAAAACCTTGATAGCTGTCGTATTGGAACTTGAAAAACGAATATTAAAATCTCCTTTATTTGGATTAGGATACAACACAAAATCATTGATTTCAAAACTTGGTATTGCCAAAGTAGTATAAGAACTTGAACAAATCTGTATAGATGCCGAATTAATTGTACCTGTATCATTGGCGTTAGTATCTCTAAAACGTAGCGTCCATGTTCCTCCTGGATTTTCCCCATTAAAAGCAGACAAAACTCCTGCCGGAACAACCGTTTGACTCGCAGTTGAACCACAATTCAAAGCTCCACCCAAATCATCATAAGTCAAAACCAAACTACTATCGGTAGCGCCACAAGACTTATCAAACAATTTCACAATAGTTCCTTTTGGACTCTTCAATTCAATTTGAACATCGGATATATAAGTATGGGTAAAATTAACACTAAAATTAACATCTGTAATTTCCGAAGTCGATGCTGGGACCACAATAGTTTTCTCAGTGTAAGCAGCTACATTGTCGGGTATAGGGTATGATCCTGCAAAAGCATAGGGATTACAAGAAGTCGCCACACTATACCCCAAAGCAAAAGGCTTACCATTTACGGCATAAAAAACATTCCCTGTTGGTTGTATCAAAATTCTACAATTCTTGGCAGCCGTTGTTGGTGCAGTAATCACTTCAGAACCATCATTTGGCGTATTGGTTGCCAAAAAGGTTGGAAAAGTCAAACCTCCATCGGTAGATAATTTAATATTCACATTCGTCGCTCCCAACAATAAGTTACTACTATTTACGCTCCAAGTTATCGTTTGTGACGAGCCCAACACCCAACTGGAATCAGAGATATTTTGCGAAGTTACTGCAAATGGCCCTTTATTTTCATCAACAGTAAGTGTCATCCCGTCCGAATTGGTTTGAGCAGATCCTGAAACTGCATTATCTCGCGCAGTGAATACAAAACTCAAATTTCTTGCCACAGATGGAAGTGCTTCCCAAGTAGTAACCAATTGACCAGCCAACACTTTACTAAGAGTTGGAAAATGACGATTGGTAGCGCTACTAGGCAAAAATGACCTAAAATTAGGACCATTGGCTTTTGTTGCAGAAGCGATACTATTCGCATCACTTTCACTATTGGTAGCCGAGTCATTTTGTTCCCAACAATAAGTCATTATGTCCCCATTAGGATCTGAAGCCGAACCATTCAAGACAAAAGGAGTACTTTTTGGAATAGTGTAATCAGCTCCAGCATTGGCAGTTGGTGTTTGATTACTCAATGTCGTACTAACTGGACATGATTTAGATGCCAAATTACTCTGAATTTGAGAAATACTGGCATAGGCAAAATAATCATCCGATTGACTTTGAACATCATAATTGGTAATTCCTGCATATCCCATAATAGTTGAGCCACTCCCAGGTTCCACGCTTGTTCCAGTTCCTTCCACACTATACGAAAAAGTATGTGTTGCACCTATTTGATGCCCCATTTCGTGAGCCACAAAATCAATATCAAAAGAATCACCTTCTGGTTTACTGTCTGATGGTGAAGTATAGGCACTACCTTTTCCTGCAGTATAAACTGGTGTTGAGTCTGTATTTGTTAATGCATCACAAACACACCCGATACAACCTGCATCTCCGCCTCCTCCAGAGCCTCCAAATAAATGGCCAATATCATAATTGGTTTCACCTATTTTGGTGGTAATTGTTTTTTGTACTTCTTCATTCCAAGTTCCAGGACAGTTGTTTCCGGTACAACCTGCAACTACCTCTACACCTTGAGCCGCATTCGAGTATGGATCAGTAAGAGGATCCGTGAAAATTATATCAGTATCATTGGCAATAATTATTAATTTCACAGCCAAGTCTCTATTAAAAACCCCATTTACCCTTGTCATTGTAGCATTCATCCCAGCCAACGCATTAGCAACTGTACCACCAAAATATTGGGCATATTCCCCGGTGCAGGAAAGCGCCAATCGCATGGTTTTAAAAACACCATTACTTGATTTTACTTGACTTGTTTTCTTCGTCAGATCCTTACTCAGTTCGACATCCCTTGTTTTACAGGTTAAAGGCAAAACTCCTTTACTCCTATTTTTTGAAGTAGAAACCGCATACATCGATTTATTCTCTGGCAATGCATCAATAAATTCAGAACCACTGTCACCTCTTAAAATCATCGTTTGAATACCGCTTGGTGAAACACTAAAACTAATGAACGCCTTTGGGTCAGTAATTCCCGTTCCTGAATAGGCACGAATTTCTGGATATTTTGCCTGCAATTCAGGAGCAAAATTAGAAGATTCCACTACAGTAAATTGTTCTATTTTACCGGCACTATTCGGAATTGCAACAGCTATACTTTTGGCCAATGATGCATCCGAATGAAGCGTTTCCAGTGATTGTTTGAATTCGGCCACGTTTAAGGTGTACAAAAGCTGATGCTCCAATCCGATATCTCCCTCCTGTTTTTGAGAAATCCCCCTTTGGGAAGAACCCACTACTGACCAAGATGATCTGGCTTGAGAAAACCCAACAAAACTTACAGTTAATAATCCTAAACAAAATAGAAATCTATTCATATGCTGATATTTATTGTTTTTTATCGGTCATATGTAATTCGCATATCTTCATTGGTGTTTGCGGCCAATTTACATTCATGCTCATTTCATATACTGATAATGTGTGTTTTGAAGTATGAAACTTCATTTATATTTATCTCACCTGCCTCTATTTCGTTTTTCGCATTTGATAACCCGAACCAATAGATGAACAAATAAAACATTTTCAATTGAGGTCCATTTTCGATTATATAAATCCAAAATTGATATACAAAATTAATTCATTTACAATGGAATATACAACGATTTGAAAAACGATTTGAAAAACATAACAATTACAGTAGGTTACAATACTTAATTTGAAGATTTATTAACATAATGAACATTACAATTAATAAACCCGTTGGGTGAAATTCAATTAAAAAATGAACCACACAGATACATAGATTTAATATCAAATCATTTAAGAACGAATAGAAATAGCACTATTTTTCACATAGATTGACTATGTGAATAGTAAAACGTCTATCAAGTTCTTTTAAAAACTATAAATTCTATGTCTCTATGTGTTTAAAAATAATTGCACCCAACGGGTTACAATTAATAAAAATAGAAACTTCTTATTCTTCTTTTTAAAATAGATAGTATAAATTTGCAAAATATTTAAAAATAGGTACTTTGAAAATTTTTCATTCTATAAACGATTTCCAAGTTGCATCTGGGGAAAATGCAAAAAAAACAATTCTTACGCTAGGAACCTTTGATGGTGTTCATTTTGGACATAAAAAAATACTGGAAAAAGTCACTCAAAACACTGAAAACGAAAAATACGAAAGTTTGGTACTTACTTTTTTCCCTCATCCTCGCATGGTTTTACAAGAGGATTCGGATATTAAAATGCTCAATACAATAGACGAGAAAATAGAACTTTTGGATAAAATAGGCATCCAAAATTTAGTTATTCATCCCTTTGACGAAAGTTTCTCCAGATTGACTGCGGAGGAATTTGTAAAAAATATCCTTGTTGACCAATTTCATATCCATAAAATAATAATTGGTCATGATCATCGATTTGGGCGCAATAGAACTGCCAATATTGATGATTTAAAAGCTTTTGGAAAACAATATGATTTTGAAGTTGAAGAAATTTCGGCTCAGGAAATCAAGGAGGTATCTGTAAGTTCCACAAAAATAAGACAGGCTTTAATCGAGGGTAATGTGGCTTTGGCCAATGAGTTCTTGGGTTACAATTATTCATTAACAGGAATTATAGCCAAAGGAAAACAACTGGGCAGAACTATTGGTTTTCCTACTGCCAATTTAAAACTGGAAGAAAACTTCAAACTCATTCCAAAAAACGGTGTTTACATTGTCAAAAGCATTATAAACTCAAAAATGGTGTTGGGAATGATGAACATAGGTTTTAACCCAACTGTTGATGGCAAAAATCAAACTATCGAAATCAATTATTTTGATTTTAATGAAGATTTATACGATCAAAAAATCACCGTTTCCATATTGGAAAGAATCCGTTCAGAAGAAAAGTTTGATTCGGTTGCGCTTTTAAAAGAGCAATTGGAAAAAGACAGAAATACGGCTTTGACATATTTTAAAAAACAATAAATTACTATTTACTTTAAGAATAAGTATGTTCGATTTGGGCAAGACCAATCTATAATTATCGTTGAAAAAATAAACCAAACGCCTTGGTCTCGAGTGAGGGATAAGAGCAAGCTAACGAAGTAGGCGGATAGCCCGGCAGCATAAAGAAAAGGGACCGAATCACCGTATAGTGATTTGGTCCCTTTGCTTTATGGTGGCACTCCCACACGAGCTTTAGCGAACTGACGCAGTAAACGATTTTACAAGCTATTAATTCACATTACTTTTCAAAAATGCGGACATAAAACTCTTCTGCAATTAATTACATCGATTTCGTTTATTTTTTGTAAATTTATGTCAACATATCTGATTTCCAAATACATATTGAATTTCTAACTTTTAAAAAACTACACCATGAAAGTAAAAAAAGAAATTAAAAACGGGTTCTTCATCTTTATATCAATAGGAACCTATTTTCTTTTAATGGAATTTTTGGGTTTATCCAATATTTTCTATTTGAGGTTGATGAATGTGTTCTTCGTTATATATGCCGTAAATGACACGTTGCGCTCAAGGGTTTCCCACGGCAAGACAAAATTTGTACCCAATATATTGGCTGCCTTAACCACTTGTATAATCGGTGTCGTTTTATCTGTTGTTGGACTACTGGTTTACAGCTATATGAGAGGTGGCGATGCTTATATCCATAATTTATCGGAGAGTTTTTTATTCGGTGGCCATCCTTCAATCAATATGTATTGCTTTTCATTGTTTTTCGAAGGAATTGCCTCGTCAGTAATTGTAACTTTGCTATTAATACTTTACTATAACGACAAATTTATAGCCGATTAAACTCCTTTTTTCAAACTATTCACAGTAAGTCTTTTTAAGCCTTGCACATTGCTTCTTTAGAACAATTTGATTACTTTTGGGGCATCAAAATAAAGGATCGATGAGTATCACAAAACACAACTGGACGAAAGAAGAAATTATTGCTATTTATAATAAACCCATGATGGATTTGCTTTTTGAAGCAGCTACGATCCATCGGGAACACCACGACCCAAACGTGGTTCAGGTTTCTACTTTGGTTTCCATTAAAACTGGTGGCTGTTCTGAAGATTGTGGCTACTGCCCACAAGCAGCGAGATACAACACTGGAGTTGAAGGAAATGATTTAATGTCCGTAAACCAAGTCAAAGCACAGGCTCTTAGAGCCAAATCTGGAGGTTCTTCCCGTGTATGTATGGGAGCCGCTTGGAGAAACGTAAAGGATGGTCCTGAGTTTGACCAAGTTTTGGAAATGGTTCGTACTATTAACAAAATGGATATGGAAGTATGTTGTACCTTGGGTATGATTACCGAAAACCAAGCTCAACGATTGGCAGAAGCTGGTCTTTACGCTTACAATCACAACTTAGACACTTCAGAGGACTACTATAAAGAAGTTATCTCGACTCGTGGATTTGAAGATCGTTTGCAAACTATAGAAAACGTTCGTAAAACCAGTGTTACGGTTTGTAGCGGAGGAATTATTGGAATGGGAGAAAGCATAGAAGACAGAGCAGGAATGCTTGTGGCACTTTCCACTTTAAACCCTCAACCGGAATCGGTTCCGATCAATGCTTTAGTAGCTGTAGAAGGCACTCCGATGGAAGATGAAAAACCGGTGGAAATTTGGGAAATGATTCGAATGGTTGCTACCACCAGAATTGTAATGCCAGAAACTCAAGTCCGTTTATCAGCTGGAAGAATGAATATGAGCCGCGAAGGGCAAGCCATGTGTTTCTTTGCTGGAGCCAACTCTATTTTTGCCGGAGACAAATTACTTACAACACCAAATCCTGATGTTAATGAAGACATGAAAATGTTTGATTTATTAGGTTTAAAACCTCAAAAACCATTTAAAAAAGCAGCACAGCGACCAACTGTTGAAGCAGTAGATTCACAATTTGAATCACTTGGTGAAAAACCAAAATGGACTAGACCAGGTCATACGATTGAAAAAAACTTGGAAGCATCCATAAAAGGAAAATAAATCTTTTTATCAGAATAGTAAAACCTCATTTTCGACATGAAAATGGGGTTTTTTAGTTATTTGACATAAATTAAAAAAGGATTTTATCAATGCGACTGATACTACTGCCAAAAACCGTTTTTACAATTAAAATTTGATGCTTTGGAATTAAATCTGAGATAACAAATTGCTCTTTCTCGATATTACTCTTTTCATAAAGCAATCTTCCTCTCAAATCAAAAACCAATATTTTACCAATATTTCCGTTAAACGAACTGATTTTTATTTGATGATTATTGACAGACACAATAACTGATTTATCTTTTTTATCAAAAGATGGATTTTCTAATGTTGGATCCAAACCACTTACCGGAGGAATTTCTATCACCGGAGGCGTTACAACAATCAGTGAATCAACCATCACTGGAGGTTCTGCAACTACCTGAGGCACAATCACTACTGGAGGCTCTACAGCTACTGGTGGTGTTACAACAATAGGGGGCTCGACTACCACAGGAGCCGTAACCACAACCGGAGGATCTACAACCACTGGTGGTGTTACAACAACGGGTGGCTCTGTAGCTACTGGTGGCTCAACTACCACTGGAGGTGTTACAACAATGGGGGGCTCGACTACCACAGGAGGCGTAACCACAATAGGAGAATCTACAGCCACTGGAGGTGTTACAATAACAGGTGGATCTACAACAACTAATGGCTCAACTACAACTGGAGGTTCGACAACAACCGGAGGCTCAACTACCACAGGTGGAATTACAACTGGCGTATTGTCTTTGTAACGCAACACAAAACGATCATTAAAAACCCCTACCGCTGTAGTGAATGAATAAGGTCCGTCCTTTAAATTATGAATGACATTAGTCACTTTATCTTCAACAAAAACAGGCTGCGTAGCCAAGACCCCGTCTACTTCGTCAATGCTTATCGTAAAAGTTCCTTCGATAGTCGTTTTATAACCCAATGGCACTTTATCCGTTTTGTCAAATGGAACCGCACGCCCCTGAATCACAAAATTGGTGTTTTCATTGATACTGTAAAAATCAATGAATTTGTTGCTGTCTTGTGATTTTCCATCAAAGACACTATCAAAACCATTCGTTGCCCCTGTGGCATAACCCACTAACATTTGCTTGAAAGCCCCTTCTGTATTGGTTAGATTCAACCAAACTCGATGTTTCTCAATGGCAGCAGTTTTGGAACTAGTCCCTTTAAAAAATTGAGCGTTTTTACCTGAAGTCCCTACACGCATGCCATTGTTAAAAACAACAGGCCCTACTGCAGTAGCACTTTTCACAAAGAAAGATTGTCCCGCCGCTATATATCCTAAAGGCTTATTAACAATTTGTTCTTCTCCGGCATCCATAACACCGTTCCCGTTTGCATCCACAAAATTACCGCTGGTTCCCACTCCTCCTAGATAATTATAAGAAGCATAATCCGTTCCCGAATATTTCAAATTAGTAACAGCTGTATTGTGTGTCCAAAAACGAATCGTTCCCTCTAGCCTAGGATTATTGATGCTGTTTTCCAATAAAAAAGCATCTGCACTCATCGCTGATGGATATGGATTTCCGATCAGGTTACTATAACCCGTTGGATCAATCGGCAAGGTGTAAGCTCCATTGTTAGGAATCCCTTCAAACTGTACCGGCTGAATATAAGTAGCTGCCACTGGATTTGGCCAAAATTGCGGCTTCGGAACACGAATAATAAATCCTTTTCCTGGAGGATTCATGGTGTTTGTCGCCGGCTCAATCCCCCATTTGTTCATCGAATAACTCATGTATTTATCCGATAAAGTATTAGGAGATAAAACATTTAGCACTTGATCCTGCACGGGCGACGACCAATACGTATAATCAAAATTCTTCATCGGCGTAGTTTCTCGCTTATAGATAATTTTTCCGGTATTCACTGCGGCATTATTTATCTGAATAAAACTCGAATTATTCTCGAAAGTTAGTATGCCACTACCCTTTACATCCAATCCATTTACAAGCTTTAAAACTACGCCAGAATCTACATGGACTGCAATACCCGAATCTATTTGACAAGAACAAGCTTCTAGAGTCGTATTTACATTAAAATCACTTAAAAACCGTACGTTCTTGGTCGCATCAGGAATACCATTAGACCATGTCCCATCATAAATAGTTTCCAGTGGAGCTACTTTTATAGTATTGGAAAAACTACTTGTGGCACAACTATTGGCTGAACGCAATCGAACATAATAAGTTTTCCCTGCTGTCAATCCTCCAACAGTTTCGGATAAAGCATTTGCTAAGTCTTTATTTTGATAGCCTGCAAGATTATTCATAAAACCAGAATCAGTAGCCACATCGATAAAATAATTTGAAGCTTGTAAAGAAGCTGACCAATTCAACGCAAAAGAAGTCGATGAACAGCTAAGACTTGTTTCCGGCAATATAGGTATTTGTGGAGCTGCACAAGATATATTACCATTAAATTGAAAATCATTAACACTAAAAGTCCCTGTTCCCATATTGGCTGCCCAACCATATAATCTAAAGGTAATGGAAGAAGCTACATTTTGAAATTCAGTAGCAGACAAAGAAACTGTTGAACCCGTTGCCGTAACAACACCTATATCTGATGTAAAATTATCTAGACTGGAACGAAAAGCAAAAAGAGTGGGGCCATTTATAGACACTTGTCCTGTATATACAAAACTAATAAAATCAATTTTTTTATCTGTATTTGGAATTAGTGTAAACTCAAAATAAGCATTAGGATCTAACACATCCGATTTCCAGCCTCTGCCATTATACCTATTATTTGTATTTATACCATATATTCCAGTACCTCTACCAATACCGCTAACCGTAATATTTGGGTCTACAATTTGTCCAATAATGTAAGGATTTGATTCATCAGGATTGACTCCATTGATAGGATTATCAAATATAGATTGTCCAAAAATTAAAATAGGTGAAGAAATAAAAATCAGGAAAACGAAAATTTTTTTTTTCATAAACATAATATTGAATTAATCCCATAAAAACAATAACACAATACTAAAATAAGAATTATATTATAATGTATTTATAATTTTTAATTTAATTTCTTACATGAAAACAAATTACTCCTCGCGTGCCAATGATAAATATCGCCTCGGGTATCTTAATTTATATTAACTATTTTGAAATCATTAAATACTAAAAACAAAAAAATCCCATTCTGAATAACCAGAATGGGATTGCAAATTGTAGTATATATAGATTAATTTTTAAAGATAATTTCTTTCGTCACCCACTTACCGTTTACCAATTGGGTCACAACAATTAAAAATTGATCACTTGAGGTTAAATTCTGAATAATAAACTCATTTTTATTCACATTGTCATTCTCGTAAAGCAACCTTCCTCTCAAGTCATAAACCATCAACGTGGCAATTGTTTCATCGAAAGAGTTAACTTTTATTTGACGATCTTTCACCGATACAATAACCGATTTATCTTTTTTCTCGAAAGATGGATTTCCCAAAGTCGGATCCAAACCACTTACCGGAGGAATTACTATCACTGGAGGAGTTACAACAACTGGTGGATCAATCACTACAGGAGGCACAACTACTACAGGAGGATCTACAACTACCGGAGGCGTTACAACAACTGGTGGTTCTACCACTACTGGCGGCACAACTACTACAGGAGGATCAACTACCACTGGGGGTACTACAATAACCGGTGGCTCTACTACCACAGGAGGAGCTACAACTACCGGAGGTTCAACCACTACTGGAGGAACGACTACAGCCGGCGGTGTTACAACTGGAGTATTATCAGTATAACGCAACACAAAACGATTATCAAAAACTCCCGCAACAGTAGTGAATGAATAGGGTCCATCCTTTAAATTATGAATGACATTGTTCAATTTATCTTCAATAAAAACAGGCTGCGTGGCCAGAACTCCGTCTACTTTATCAATGCTTATCACAAAAGTTCCTTCTAATGTCGATTTATAACCCAATGGCACTTTGTCCGTTTTGTCAAATGGAACAGCACGTCCTTGTATAATATAATTGGCATTATTATTAATACTGTAAAAATCAACGTATTTATAACTGGTACTAGACGCTCCGTCATAAGCATTATCAACCCCATTGGTAGCACCTGTAGCATATCCTACCAGCAATTCTTTGAAAGCTCCTTCCGTATTGCTTAAACTCAACCAAACGCGATGCTTCTCAATTGAAGTCTTCTTTGATTTTGTTCCTTTAAAAAATTGCGAATTATCTCCTGAATGAATAGCTACTCGCATACTATTGTTAAAAACTACGGGGCCGGCTCCAGCACTTTTTACAAAAAAAGATTGGCCTGCCGCTATATTACCGGAAGGTTGTTCGCCACCGGTAACCGCCGCTGTACCCCCTGTCAAATTATAAGAGGCATAATCCGCACCAGCATATTTTTGGTTCGCTATACTCGAACTATGCGTCCATAAACGAATGGTTCCCTCTAGCCTAGTATTATTGACACTATTTTCCATTAAAAAGTCATCGGCACTCATAACCGACGGATATGGATTCCCGATCAGGTTACTATATCCTATTGGATCAATTTGCAAAGTATACACTCCATTATTTGGAACTCCTTCAAACTGTACCGGCTGAATATAAGTAGTTGCCATAGGGTCTGGCCAAAATTGAGGCTTAGGAACACGTATAATAAATCCCTTCCCTGGACCATTCATAGTGCTTGTAGCTGGCTCAACTACCCATTTATTCATCGAGTAACTCATGTACTTATCAAATAAAGTATTCGGAGATAATACATTCAGAACTTGGTCTTTTACCGGTGATGACCAATACGTATAATCAAAATTCTTCATTGGTGTCGTTTCCCTCTTGTAAATAATTTTTCCGGTATTAACAGCACCATCATTCAACTGAATCAAACTTGCATTGTTCTCGAAGATTAAAATACCTCCATTAGTTACCGCATTGGTGATTGTCATTGTATTTCCGCTAGGGATAGTTACGGTAAAGCCAGAATTCACCTGACACGAACAACCCTGAATATCCCCAGTTAAGCTATAATTACCATTAAAAACAAGACTTTGAGATGTTGTAGGTGTTCCTGCAGACCAAGAAGAACCATTCCAAGTATTGGTAGTAGTTGCATTTATTGAAACAGCTGCAGATGACAATGATGAACAAGTGCCATTTGAAACGGTATAATAATATGTCCCTGACGATAAGCCATTCACAGTATAACTCGTTCCAGAATAGGTAATATTTCCAGGATTAAGTGTCCCAGAAACGGGTAATCCCGTTAACAAAACAGAGCCAATATTTACAGTACAGCTGGGTTGCACAATCGGACCGACTGTAGGTGCTGCAGGAATTGTATTTACGACAACCTGAACTTCATTTGAGATTATAGGACTGCCACATGCTGGTGTTGATGTACAAACTACAAACCAGGTACCCGGAGTTAAATCAACTCCTGTTGGAGTATAAGTTGATCCCGTAGCTCCTGATATATTCGTAATAGTTCCGCCTGAAACAGCACGTTTTCCCCATTGATGAGTAATTGCACCGCCGCCTGTATCTGTAATTGTCAAAAGAGTTCCAGATCCATTGGCACAAATAGATTGCCCACTGTTTGGCAGAACACTGGCAGCCGTTAAGGTAGGTGTAACGGTAACCGTACCAATTGTTGAGTTCACGGCACAACTTCCACCATTTTTTACAACTACTCTATATTGAGTAGTACTAGTCAAATTTGCAGCGGTATATGTTGTTGTGGTAATGCCTATAGGTGTAACTATGGACACAAAATTATCGGTAGATGATTCCCAACTTTGAATAACACCTGTATAGCCAGATAGTGTAAACAAAGTACTATTTGTTCCTGAACAAACCGTTGCGCTACCCCCTAAAGTTCCTCCTACACTTGCGGTAGCAACTACTGTTACAGCAAGATTTCTCACAGCGCTAGTCCCACAACTATTTACAGCCGCAACACCAATATTCCCGTTTTGTCCAGATGTACCTGTAGTCACAGTAATACTTGTGGTACCTGCACCTCCTGTTATAACCCAACCTGTTGGAACTGTCCAGTTATATGTTGAAGCATTGGTAACAGCAGCTATGCTGTAAACTTGTCCCGTCAATGAAGGACATTGAGGAGTTGTACCTGCTATAATACCCGGTTGTGCAGGTGTCGCAGGCAAAGTAGCATATGTTCCTGTAGCTGAATCTACACTGGTACCGCAACCATTTACAGCGCGAATCCTAAAATAATAAGTAATGCCTGCTGTTAGACCCGTTACATTGTAAGCTATCACATTTCCAACGTTCAAATTATTATAACCTGCTACAAAACTCGCAAAAGTATTTGAGGTAGAAACATCTAAGCGGTAGTTAGTCACATTACTTGATGCAGTCCAATTGGCTGTTAATTGATTACAAGTAGCTGCAGAACCAACTGGAGATAAAGGTGCTGCCGCTATTCCCGGACTGGTTGTTATCGAAATGACATTACTCGTATAAGTACAACCCGAAGTAGCCGTACTTGAACCAACCACAACTCTTCTATAATAAACAGTGACATTTAAAGTTGTTGTTGTAACAGCAACCGGAGTATAATTTTGTGATGTTGCTCCTGCTATATCTGTCCATGTACTATTATCTGGTGACGATTGCCATTGAAAATTGATAGTTGGATTGGCAGTCGCTCCATTATAAGTAAGTGTTCCTGTGATAGCATTCGGAGTTGTTCCACTACAAAGCAATGCAGGATTTGGAGCCGTTATTGTATTCTGACTTACAACAAAAGGAGTCAAACTAAAACCTACAACATTCCCTCCTCCATTTTCGTAATAATCAAAAACCAAATCACTATTCCCATTCAAATAGATCAAAACGCTGCCGTAAACTGTATTTCCTTGATCTTTCCAAGCATCAAAAACCAATGCACCATCCACATACAAACGAATTCCGTCATCACCATTCATTGTAGCAATATAACAACCAGCAGGTTTAGTCGATTTCATTCTATAACGCACTGCAAATTTATCCGCATAAATATTGGTTCTATTAACCCCATTACTATATGTCTTAAAACATGAGGGATCACCTCCAAAACCTTGAGCTATAGTTTCTGCACCTTCATTATAATAACCCACATAATTCGCATTTACAAAAGGGGAACTTGCTGCTAGTGCCGATGGCGATGCTCCTCCTGGGGGCACCCCTCCCGTCCAATTATAAACATGGCCCACCCATGTATTAGTTCCAACTGCTGCTTGCAAATCTAAAGTATTCCCTACGCTAATTAATTTTAATTGTAAAGATCCTCCTATTGCTCCACTATTTGAACAATCGTTACTAAACAACACAACATTAATCGATCCAGAAAATGTAGCCTTCCAAGTAATCGACGTTCCTGTTGGCGCCGATGAAAATGCCGTCGGGCTTACATTGTTATTGGTTGAAGCATCCAAAATATTTAAACTTTCATTAAGCCCAGAAAAAACATCCCCTACAGAAAAAGTATACGTAAAACCCTGAACCACATCAAGAGTAACATATTGTCCTGAATTAACAGGGGCCGTTGCAATAGTATTTAAAGTTGGGCTGTCTACGCATATTTGATAAGTTCCTGCCGATGTTGTAGGCACAAAAGCGGATGTTGTAAAAGATATAGTTCCTGAGCTCGCCGTCGTATTACATCCATTCATAGCACGAACTCTATAATAATAAGTAGCAGCCGGAGGTAAATTAGTAATAGTGTAAGTAGTTACATTACCAACATTTAAATTAGAATAAGAAGGCAAAATAATGGTAAAACCAGAATCTGTAGCCACATCTAATAAATAACTCGATGCGTTAGTAGATGCTGACCAATTGGCAACGACTTGAGAACAGGTTACGCCAGAAACTGTATTGGCTACAGGAACTGTCAAAGTTCCCACTGGACTTGTAGTAACAAGAATTGAATTACTATTATAAACACAACTTGAGGCTGTTGCCGCTACTGCCGAAACAACTCGCCTATAATAAACGGGTACATTCAAAGTTGTTGTGGTAGTGGCTGGCGGTGAATAATCTTCTGATGTAGCTCCTGCAATATTGCTCCACGTAACATTATCTGACGAAGATTGCCATTGAAAATTTATTGTTGGGTTAACCGTTGCTCCATTATAAATAAAAGAGCTTCCATCAATTACACCAGGTGCAAAACCGCTACAAACTGAAGAAGGTGTTGGCCCAGTTATTGAATTGGTACTCGCTACAAATGGCACCATTGTAAAATTTACATCATTACTTCCGTTTTTTTCATAATATTCAAGCAACAGATCACTATGACCATTCAAATACACTAAAATATTATCATAAGTAGTGGCCGATTGTTGTACCCATCTATCAAAAACCTTAACACCATCCACTGTCAAACGAACTCCATCATCTCCTCTTACAGTCACCAAATAACATCCTGTTAATGTAGATTGCATTCTATATTTAACCGCAAAAGTATCTGTTCTAAGGGTGGCCGGAACATCATTGGCCGTATATGGAAAACACACATCGTTACCTCCATAATTTTGAATAAAATTTTGTGTTCCTACATTAAAATATCCTAGATAATTGCCAAAAGCATTAGCATCACTAGGAGGTGAAGCTACTGCATTCGAAAAATTATAAAGATGACCTACCCAACTATCGATTCCATAAGTAGCTGGAGAATCGGATATGTCATTTCCGCCGGTATAAGTTATAGTAATCGTATCAGCACTCGAACTTGATGCACAGCTATTACCATTATTATTGAATTGAACATACAAAACGCCCGTAAAACTAGCGGTCCATCCTAGAGAAATGGCTGTATTATTCGTTGTTGAGATAACAGTTGCAAGACTTACTCCTGTTGCACTACTGTCAAATAAAGTTATCCTTTTTATAAATCCCAAATCGGTATTTGTCGTTTTTATAGAATATGTATAGCCTTTCGTAACATTTACAGCAACATAAGAACCCACAGTCACTCCTGTAGTAGCTACTTCACCAACATTTGGAGCAATAACTTCAGTATTATAACAAATGGACTGAACGACACCATTAAAAGGCTGATTTGCAAAAGTACATTGGGCAAAACTGATGTTTTTAGATAATAATACGAAGAAAAATAAAGAAAGTAATTTTAATTTCATAGAGTGGTCTAATATGTTTTTTACTAATAAACCTACTTCCAATCAGTTGGTATTAATATTAGTAATATTGGACAAATATAAAACTAATTAGTAATGATTTATCGACAAAAACAATCTTTATTCGCTAAACAATTGTTAATTCAAAAAATAGTAAGTTTTTATCTCTTTTATAGAAATATTAAAACTCAAACGAAATGCTTATTCAATTCATATATAGTTATTTAACTTGATAAAAAAATCCCACTCTGAATAACCAGAATGGGATTTTAAAAAACTTACATTATGAATTAATTTTGAAAAATAATTTCTTTCGTCACCCATTTTCCGTTTGTCAATTGCGTGACAACAATTAAAAACTGATCGCTAGAATTAAGATCTTGCACTATAAATTCATTACTGTTTACATGATCATTTTCATAAAGCAACCTTCCTCTTAGGTCATAAACAATAACCATAACCATCGTTTCATCAAAAGAATTAATTTTTATTTGATGATTTTTTACAGAAACTATAACCGATTTCCCTTTTTTATCAAAAGATGGGTTTTCCAATGTCGGATCCAAACCAGTTACAGGAGGTATTTCTATCACGGGAGGTGTTACAACAACAGGCGGAACTACAACTACCGGTGGCGTTGAAACAATCGGTGGATCTACAACAACTGGAGGCATAACTACTACAGGAGGTTCGACTACCACCGGAGGCGTTACAACAATCGGTGGATCTACAACTACTGGAGGCGTTACAACAATAGGAGGATCTACAACTACAGGAGGAGTTACAACTACAGGAGGAGTTACAACAATAGGAGGCGTTACAACAACTGGTGGATCTATAACAACAGGTGGCGTTACAACAATAGGAGGATCAATCACTACAGGAGGCGTTACAACAACTGGTGGTTCTACCACTACAGGAGGCGTTACAACAACTGGTGGTTCTACCACTACTGGCGGCACAACTACTACAGGAGGATCAACTACCACTGGGGGTACTACAATAACCGGTGGCTCTACTACCACAGGAGGAGCTACAACTACTGGAGGTTCAACCACTACTGGAGGAACGACTACAACCGGCGGTGTTACAACTGGAGTATTATCAGTATAACGCAACACAAAACGATTATCAAAAACTCCCGCAACAGTAGTGAATGAATAGGGTCCATCCTTTAAATTATGAATGACATTGTTCAATTTATCTTCAATAAAAACAGGCTGCGTGGCCAGAACTCCGTCTACTTTATCAATGCTTATCACAAAAGTTCCTTCTAATGTCGATTTATAACCCAATGGAACTTTATCCGTTTTGTCAAATGGAACAGCACGTCCTTGTATAATATAATTGGCATTGTTATTAATACTGTAAAAATCAACGTATTTATAACTGGTGCTAGACGCTCCGTCATAAGCATTATCGGCCCCATTAGTAGCACCTGTAGCATATCCTACCAGCAATTCTTTGAAAGCTCCTTCCGTATTGCTTAAACTCAACCAAACACGATGTTTCTCAATTGAAGTATTTTTTGACTTTGTTCCTTTAAAAAATTGAGCATTTTCTCCTGAAACGCCAACTCGCATACTATTTTTCAAGACAACAGATCCACCATCAACGCTTTTTACAAAGAAAGATTGACCGGCCGCTATATTACCTGATGGAATTACGATACCATTCCCGGTAGTCACCCCTCCTAAAATATTATAAGATGCATAATCCGCACCAGCATATTTTTGGTTCGTTATATCGGTAGTGTGCGTCCACAATCGAATAGTTCCCTCAACTCTGGTATTTGTAACCGCGTTTTCAATTAAAAAATCATCAGCACTCATAGCCGACGGATAGGGATTCCCGATCAGGTTGCTATACCCAGTTGGATCAATTGGTAAGGTATATGCACCATTATTTGGAACTCCTTCAAACTGTACCGGTTGAATATAAGTTGTTGCCAGCGGATTTGGCCAGAATTGTGGCTTTGGAACCCGAATAATAAATCCTTTCCCTGGAGGATTCATCATGCTCGCCCCAGACATTTCAACTACCCATTTGTTCATTGAATAACTCATGTATTTATCCAATAATGTATTTGGAGACAAGGTAAACAAAACTTGATCTTCCACCGGTGATGACCAATAGGTATAATCGAAATTCTTCATCGGAGCAGTTTCTCGCTTGTAGATGATTTTTCCGGTATTTAAACCCCTTGTCTCATTTACTTGGATCAAACTTGCATTGTTCTCAAAGGTTAAACTACCTGTTGGATCAACGTGCAATCCGTTTTGAATTTTTAAAATAGCAGCTGCATTCTTACCCGGTAAATATAATGGATCTAAAACTGGAACTCCAACAACCACATTTGCTGCTGGGTCAATTTGGCATGAACAGGCATTTAATTGGGTTGTTATCTTGGCGTTACCTATAAAAACAACTTTTTTGGTGCTATCCGGCATACCATTAGACCAGGTAAGTCCGCCATCTGTGGTTATAGTAATAGGCACCGAAATAGTGGCTGTATTTGAATTGGCACTAGTTCCGCAACTGCCTACAGTACGTGCTCTGACATAATAGGTTACTCCTGGCATTAATCCGTTTACAGTAGCTGAAGGCGTAGCTGATGGTGCAACAGAAACATTTTGATATCCTGTTACAAAAGTCCCAAATGAAGAATCTAGAGAAAGATCAAATCGGTAATCTGTACTATTTAGAACCGCAGCCCAAGCTTCATTAGCAGAAGTATCCGTACAGCCCAAAACCACATTGTTTAGAACTGGAGCTATCGGAGTTGCGTTCACTGTCATTGTTATAGTATTCGAAGTTGCCGGACTACCTGTCAAACAAGGAGTCGCAGTCGATGTCATAACTACGGAAACTGCATCACCATTTGCCAAAGTGGATGTTGTATATGTAGCTGCTGTTTCCCCTGAAATTGGGGTGCCTCCTTTGTACCATTGGTACGTAGGGGCTCCCCCATTGATTGGACTGGCGGTAAAAGTTACTGAGGTCCCCGCACAAATTGTTGTTGCTGTTGAAGCTACAATAGTCACACTTGCAGGCAAATTTGGATTTACTGTTACAGTTACCGCATTCCCATTTGTTGTACCGCAACCGTTAGTGGCATAATATCTAATCTTTTTACCATTGTCAGCAAAGGCAACCGTATAAGGCATTGTTTGATTTACAAATGATCCATTAGAAACTGCTGTTTCCAGTTGCCAGCCTGATGCCGTAACTGCTGAACCATTAACTATAACCACTGGTGCCGTTGGATTCAACGAACCACTTGAGCACAGTGCTGCTGGTGCTGAAATTGCAACAATTGTTGGCGATGCATTTACTGTAATAGTTCCTGTAGCGTTAACACCTCCACAACCGCCCATTAATGAAATGCTATAATTAAATGTTCCTAATGCTGTTGGAGTTCCACTAATAGTGATAATATTTGATGCAAAAGATGCACTCACACCAGCTGGCAAATTTGTTGAACTCCCAATTCCTGTAAATCCACTCGTTACATGGGTTATTGGAGTTATTGCTGTATTGAAACAAACCGTTGGAGTTGATGACGCAGCTGAAACGCTTCCGCCATCAATTGTTAATAATTTTGATGTAGAAGATAAACAGCCAGTACCTACCGTATAAACTACGCTAACAACACCAGCCAATGTTCCTGTAACAACCCCAGCACTCGTAATAGTTGCTGCTCCAGATTGATTAAAAATAGACCAAGTACCATTTGAAGGATTACTTCCGCTGTTTGTAAATGTAGTGCTCGCTCCAACACAAATCGATGATGCTCCAGAAATTGTTCCTGGATTAGAAGAATTATTACCCTTTTCTACAAAGGTAACTACATTAGAATACCCCCCAAATCCACAACTGGTTTTTGATTTCACTCTATAATAATAAGTTCCTCCACGAGCTAAACCAGTTATATTATATGCGATAACGTTCCCCACATCTAAATTTTGATAACCGCTTACATAATTTGTAAATGCATTATCTATTGCAACATCTAAATAATACCCATCTACACTAGCGTTGTTCCATTGAGCCATCCAATCATTACAATTAGCATATCCTGTATTGGCTGTAGGTATGGGTATGGATAAGGTTGTAAAACTGCCTACAGCCGAATTATCGCTCAAACCGCAAGATTCTAGGCGTCTAACTCTAAAATAATAAACCGTATTTGGTGTCAATCCAGATAAAGTTAAATTGTTTACGTTTCCGACATCTTTATTACTATAAGCTGAGACCATAGTTCCAACAGAAAATGTATTACTGGTTGCCACGTCCAAATAAAACTTTGTAGCAGAACCATCCCATCTTGCTATATAACTACACCAGCTAGCATTATCTCCTCTAATATTTGTTGGAGTAGCTATCGTCAATGTCGTAAAAGTTCCTGTGGAAGAATTATTACTTAAACAAGAAGAACCAAATGCCCTAACTCTAAAGTAATATGTAGTATTTGAAGTTAATCCAGTTAATGTTACATTATTTACATTACCCACATCTTTATTATCGTAAGCCGAAACAATAGTCCCCACATCGAATGTACTGGTCGTCGACACATCTAAATAAAACTTTGTAGCAGAACCACTCCAACTTACAACATAACCATTACAACTTGGACTCCATCCACCTAAGCTAGTTGGCGCAGCAGGTAATGGGGTTGGCGTAACTTTAACAACATTTGAATTTGAAGATGAACAACCTGACACAGTCACAATACGTCTATAATAAGTCGTTGTTGTTAATGCTGATGATGTATAATTATTTCCTGTTGCCCCTGAAATATTACTAAATCCTGTTGAAGAAGAAGTTGTACTAGATTGCCATTGATAAGAATAGCCCGTACCCATATTCCCTGTAAGAGTTGCTGTACTGCCGGAACAAATCGTCTGAGAAGCTGAAATAGTATTGACAGAACAACCATAATTACATCCATTCCCACTGGTACAATCATCTCCAGTTCCAAAAACTGTACCGCCACCCGTAACTGTTCCTGTTGTAGACAAACTGCCTGAACCAGTAATTGTAGAACCATTACCAACTGTAACATTCCCATCTACGCTTACCGCTCCGTCAAACTTAACATTATTACTATTATTGCTGTTATTCAACAAACCATACACTATCATTGACGCTCCTGAATTTACAGTAACTTTAGAACCGTTTTGAAAATCTACCACCTGTGTAGATGCAGAATTACCAATTGATCCAACAGTTAAAACTGCAGGAGAATTAACAATAAGTTCACCATTATTTTTGACAGAGATACTCGCAACATTAACATTCGAATTAATTATAATAATTCCCGAAATAGAAGTCGAAGGAACTCCAGATGGGGACCAGTTTGAAGCCGTATTCCAATCTGTACCGGGACCTACAAAAGTTTGGCCATTAGTATATAATGTAAAAAATAATAAAAATGAAAAAAGGATTTTCCTAAGTAATATTCTAGTCATATAGGGGGTGGTATTTAGAATCTAATTTATTTTTGCTAATGAACCTGATTTCAATCAGTTGGTATTGCCATTAGTGGATTGCATACCTTTGTATAAAGGCATGCAGAAATTTTTGCAAATATAAAACTAAAAACCACTCATTTAGTGACATATAGCATCTTTATCAGCTAAACAAATGTTAAATATGAAATTTGTAAGATTTTGTTTTTAAAAATTAATAACCCCATTCTGAATAATCAGAATGGGGTTATTAATAAAGTAATACTATGAAATTAATTTTGGAAAATAATTTCTTTCGTCACCCATTTTCCGTTTGTCAATTGCGTGACAACAATTAAAAACTGATCGCTAGAATTGAGATCTTGCACTATAAATTCATTACTGTTTACATGATCATTTTCATAAAGTAACCTTCCTCTAAGGTCATAAACAATAACCATAACCATCGTTTCATCAAAAGAATTAATTTTTATTTGATGATTTTTCACAGAAACTATAACCGATTTCCCTTTTTTATCAAAAGATGGGTTTTCCAGTGTCGGATCCAAACCAGTTACAGGAGGTATTTCTATCACGGGAGGTGTTACAACAACAGGCGGATCTACAACGACTGGCGGTGTTACAACTACAGGAGGAGTTACAACAATAGGAGGATCTACAACTACCGGAGGCGTTACAACAACTGGTGGATCTATAACAACAGGTGGCGTTACAACAACTGGTGGATCAATCACTACAGGAGGCGTTACAACAACTGGTGGCTCTACCACTACTGGCGGCACAACTACTACAGGAGGGTCTACAACTACCGGAGGCGTTACAACAACTGGCGGCACAACTACTACAGGAGGATCAACTACCACTGGGGGTACTACAATAACCGGTGGCTCTACTACCACAGGAGGAGCTACAACTACTGGAGGTTCAACCACTACTGGAGGAACGACTACAACCGGCGGTGTTACAACTGGAGTATTATCAGTATAACGCAACACAAAACGATTATCAAAAACTCCCGCAACAGTAGTGAATGAATAGGGTCCATCCTTCAAATTATGAATGACATTGTTCAATTTATCTTCAATAAAAACAGGCTGCGTGGCCAGAACTCCGTCTACTTTATCAATGCTTATCACAAAAGTTCCTTCTAATGTCGATTTATAACCCAATGGCACTTTGTCCGTTTTGTCAAATGGAACAGCACGTCCTTGTATAATATAATTGGCATTGTTATTAATACTGTAAAAATCAACGTATTTATAACTGCTACTAGCCGCTCCATCATAAGCATTATCAACCCCATTGGTAGCACCTGTAGCATATCCTACCAGCAATTCTTTGAAAGCTCCTTCCGTATTGCTTAAACTTAACCAAACACGATGTTTTTCAAATGAAGTCTTTTTTGATTTTGTTCCTTTAAAAAACTGAGAATTATCTCCCGCATCAACAACAACTCTCATACTATTCTTAAAAGTAACGGAGCCACCACCAACACTTTTCACGAAAAAAGATTGGCCTGCCGCTATGTTACCAGATGGAATTTCTCCACCAGTAACCGCCGCCGTACCTCCTAACCTATTATAAGAAGCATAATCGGCACCAACATATTTTAGATTTATAATAGGTGAACTGTGCGTCCATAAGCGAATTGTTCCCTCTACTCGATTATTATCGCAGTTTTCATCCAAAAATTTATCAGCACTCATAACCGACGGATAGGGATTCCCGATTAGATTACTATACCCATTTGGATCAATTGGCAAAGTGTAAGTACCATTATTTGGAACTCCTTCAAACTGTACTGGTTGAATATAAGTTGTTGCCAGAGGATTTGGCCAGAATTGTGGCTTTGGAACCCGAATAATAAATCCTTTCCCTGGAGGATTCATCATGCTCGCCCCAGACATTTCAACTACCCATTTGTTCAATGAATAACTCATGTATTTATCCAATAATGTATTTGGAGACAAGGTATATAAAACTTGATCTTCTACCGGTGATGACCAATAGGTATAATCGAAATTCTTCATCGGTGTGGTTTCGCGTTTGTAAATGATTTTTCCAGTATTTAAACCTGTTGTCTCGTTTACTTGAATCAAACTTGCGTTGTTCTCAAAAGTCAAGCTGCTTGTAGGATTAGTATCATCAACCGTTAAACCATTTTCGATATGTAAAATAGCATTGGCATTTTTATCTGCTGTATACAGTGGACTCCCTGATGGAAACCCTACTACAACTTTTACACCTGGGTTGATTTGGACAGAACAAGCGTTTAATGGAGCTGTTATGGTGTAGTTTGCAGCAAAAACAACTATATCAGTTGATGTTGGCGGTGTCCCCTTTGACCATGCACTTCCATTCCAAGTATTGGTAATTGGTGCATTTATTGGGATTGGTAAAGTAGCCAATGAAGTACAACCCGATCCATTTCTAGCCGTTACTGTATAAGAACCTGCTGCTAGATTATCAAAAATTCCAGTAGTATTTGTATAATCTGTTCCATCTATACTGTAATTAATTCCCGTTGGTGCAGTAACTGTAATAGTTCCTTTTGAAACTATACAAGTAGGTTGAGAAGTAGCGCTAGCCGTTGGAGTCGCTGGCACAGCGTTAACAGTCATTGTTATTGAATTCGAAGACATTGCTGGACTTCCTGTCAAGCAAGGAGTTGCATTTGATGTCATCTCACAAGTAATAACATCACCATTTACCAAAGAGGTTGATGTATAAGTAGCAGCTGTTTCTCCTGAAATTGGGGTACCTCCTTTGTACCATTGGTATGTAGGGGTTGTTCCTCCATTCACAGGCGTAGCAGTAAAAGTTACTGAGTTTCCTGAGCAAATTGTTGTTGCTGTTGAAGCTGAGATGGATACGCTCGCAGGTAAATTTGGATTCACCGTCATAGTCAAGCCCGAACTCGTAGCCGGAGAACCTGTTAAACAAGGAGTCGCATTCGAGGTCATTACACAAGCTATTACATCTGTATTCGCAAAAGCTGTTCCCGAAATTCCTGTATAGGTCACAGAAGTAGCACCACTAATATTTGAACCGTTCTTAGTCCATTGATATGTTGGAGTAGTTCCACCGTTTGTCGGTGTAGCTGTAAAAGTTACTGATGTTCCAGAACATGAAACCTGTGTTCCCGCTGTGATAGCGATACTTACGCTCGCAGGTAAATTTGGATTCACCGTCATAGTCAAGCCCGAACTCGTAGCTGGAGAACCTGTTAAACAAGGAGTCGCATTCGAGGTCATTACACAAGCTATTACATCTGTATTCGCAAAAGCTGTTCCCGAAATTCCTGTATAGGTCACAGAAGTAGCACCACTAATATTTGAACCGTTTTTAGTCCATTGATAGGTTGGAGTAGTTCCACCGTTTGTTGGTGTAGCTGCAAAAGTTACTGATGTTCCGGAACAAGAAATCTGTGTTCCCGCTGTGATAGCGATACTTACGCTCGCAGGTAAATTTGGATTTACAGTTACTACCCAACTTCCTGCCGAAACAGTAAATGTCGTATTACAAGTATTGTCTTTTGCAAAACGGGTATAAGTTGTTGTAGCAGTCAATCCTGCTGGTGGATCATAAGTAGCCGAATTTGAACTCGCTATATCCACTCCGTTGGCTTGCCATTTGTACGTAATGGTATTATCTCCTCCACTGGCTGCTGTTGTACTTCCAATCAATGATGGATTTCCATTATAACAAATCGTTTCTCCGGTGGTATTGATAGCTCCTGATGTGAAACTTGCATTTACCGTTGTTGCTATAGATGAAGTAGCTGTACTAGCTGTACATCCTAAGGCATTATTATAATTTATAGTGACAATTTTACTTCCTGTTGTTAGCCATTTTAAAGTTACTGTATTGTCAGCACTAGAACCTCCAGAAGTAATACTGTAATCTGTATTTAAAACTCCCGGAATTGCCCAAACATAATTAGTTTGACCTGATTGAGTAGTATAAGTAACATCAGTATTAATGCAGGCTATTGCTCCTGGTTCAGCAGTAAGTGTTACTGTTGGTTTTGCATTAATCACAAATGTTGTTGGAGTTCTACAACCTGGATTCGAAGAACATTCTGCATAAAAAGTATAGGTTCCTGGAGTGTTAGTATTGACCAAAGCAGGAATCAAAGCAACCACTTCTGGATCATTAATTGGGTTAAATGAATTGCCAGACTCAACAAGATTACCTCCGCTTGCAGCGTCGTACCAAGTTGTAATAGGTGTATAAGTAACAGCTATTGAAATATAATCAACTGATGCTGTTCTATTATTTGCCGAAGTTACAGCGAAAGCAACACCAAAGCCTGAATTTTGAACATCAGAAGCAGTTAAAGAAGGAGTTCCCCACCCAGCAGGTGTATAACTATAATTTGCAAAGGCAGTATTAGTGGTAGTCCAAGCAGTTAGGCTTTTATTATTTGTTGCAATTATTGAACCTCCTACTATTAATGATACAGTTGAATCAAAAGTATTTGTATTATTAGAAAACTTTCCAATCTCTACATTAATATTATTTATAGTAGAATTATTTGGCACTCCCATAGAATTAAATTGGAAGTTTGTTGCACTTATTATTCTTGAAGTAGAATTATTAACATTAACTGCTGCATAATTAGTATCATCAGTACCCAATCTTGCTACTGTTGCATTACTCCAATTTGTTCCTGTGGTTCCAACTGCTACTGTCCCAACAAATTTTTTAGATGTTGCCGTCCCACAAGCAACAGTACTTTGCAGAGCCGCTCCTGACACATCTCCTTGACAAATGGTTACTCCAGTTGTTGTTGGCCCTGTAATTGTTGTAATAACTTCATTAGATATAATCGCACTTCCACAAGTTGGAGTAGAAGTACAAACAACGTACCAAGTTCCCACTCCTAAATCTGTATATGAAGGTGTATAAGTTGCCGTAGTTTGCCCTGATATTGCTGTGATTGCACCACTTGGTGCAGAGCGTTTACCCCATTGATACGTAACGGTACCTCCTCCTGTTGGGCTAACGGTTAACGTATTTCCCGTTAACGCAGATGCACAAAAATTTTGGGCTGTATTAGGTGTAATTAGCGCGGCGGATAATGTAGCTGTTACAGTTGTAGTTATTGAGGAAGTAGCAGTAGTTGCCGTACAGCCAGCTGTATTCGTATAATTAATAGTTACCGTTTTACTGCCTGCTGTTAACCATTTTAATGTTACTGTATTACTAGTTGCCCCTATTCCTCCAGAACTAATACTATAATTTGTACCCAATGTTCCCGGAACTCCCCATACATAATTTGTTTGACCTGATTGTGTCGTATAGGTTACATCTGTATTAGAACAGGCAGTTGCACCTGGCTCCGCTGTAAAGGTAACTGCAGGCGTTGACATATTTACTAAAACAGGAGTCGAAGTCCCAGTATTACCGCCACAAGTTACTTGACAACGATAATAAGTTGCAGTTGTTTGCGATGTTGTAAAGATTGGATTTGTCGAAGCTACATCGAGATATTTAATAGTTAAATTATCAATACTATGTTTATCACTTGATCCACCCGTACGAGCTGAAAATTTGAACTTCCAAGTTGATTTATTTGCTCCAACATATCCGGGCAATGTAAGACCCGAAACAATGGTTGTCCCTGCAATAGTTAAAGACAATGAACCATTCGCATCAACTGTCAATACAACATTTCTATAGGATGTATTTCTTAAATCAAACAAGCCAATTCTTGATGCAAAAATTGGAATACTAGCATAACTAATCTTAAGTCTACTTCCAGTCGCTCCACCATCATTATCATACGAATCAAACTTAACAATTAATCCGCTTCCTTCTCCCTCTTCTCCTGGGCCAGAATCATTATTAATATTTGATGCATAACTTAAACTTAATCCATCTGCTCCAGTACCATCAAACATTCGGTAGTCGAACGTAGCAGTAAAAGGTGTTATATTAGATCCAGGAGTAGAATTTATTACGAATCCACCTGTATAACTATTATTTACAGGCGTCAATATTAATTCTCCCCCTGCTACTGAAGTTGATGCTCCGTAGACACTAGCTCCTGCTGGCATAGAAGAAAAATCAGTACTGAAAAATGTTGTTGGAGATGGCACAGCATTTGTCCAAGAAGTTCCATCAGGCGAAGTCTGCCAATTGTAAGTTGCTCCCCCAGTAGTTGCGTTTTGTAATGACAATGTAAACGGATTGTTAGAGCAGACAGGATTTGCTGTGGACAATGTATTCCCAGGCGCTGGAGTTCCTGAGCAAGAAGCTATTATATTGATTGTATAATCTTCTACTTGACCATAATTAAATACATCTATTACTCCACATGGATTTGTATTATAGGCTCCATAATGCCCTATAATACGCATTCTTGTATTCCCTAAATTTGCTGCTGCAGGAATCTGTAAAAAAACAGATGCCAATTTATTATCACTTCCTGTAGAATTTCGTATTGTACCTATATTAATTGACTCCCCAGAATCTGCAAAATCACCATCACTATTCCAATCAAAAAATGCTGTATAATAATACGTAAAATCTCCACTTGTATTACCCTTAACGGTTATAGTATAATTTTGTCCTCTTGTTACATCTGCTGCCGTAACACTAGAAGTAAAGTCCTCGTAACCTGAAGAAGATGTTGATGTAGAACTTGCATTATTAATTGATCCAAATAACACATTTGTTATTGGTATTACATTTGTAAAGCCAAAATTACAGTAAGCCGCAGTAACTTTCACTAGCTCATTGGAACCTAATAAAACTCTTTTATCCTTAGTCGCCGCATTCGCAAACGAAACCACAAACAACAAAAACACTGAAAAGAAAACAGTCTTCAATGATCCCGTATTTTTACATTTTATTTTATTCGATAAAGTTTCTTGACTATTATCCTGTAAAAGAGACAAAACTATTTCCTTAAGTTTATTCAAAGACAAACATAAAACAGCAGTAAATAAAAGTAAAATTCTATTCATAGATTTGGGGGTATTTGGGGCATAATACAATTCTTCAAAAAGAGGCCATCCTTTATATATTTTTAATAACGAATGTAGCACTTTTTTAGACGATATTTTTGCATATCAAAGCCAAAACACGTATTTATACGCCGTAAAATTAAGCATTAAAAATTAGCGGTAAAAAAAGTTGCCGATAAAACTGAAAATATTTAGTTAAATCACTGTTTTTTAACGCTTTTGTAAGTTTTAACTTTGCAGTTTTTCTAAGTAAAACTATATTAAATTGAAATAGTTTTAAAAAACAAATAAAGTAAGAATAGTACAACATAAAAAAGCTGCTCGAATAATATTATTCGAGCAGCTTAAAAATAAAATAATTTTAATTCACTTATTCTTTATAAAACAATTTTTTTAGTAATTCTATTTTTATTAGCCAATTCAGTTACAACAATTAAAAATTGATCACTGGAATTCAATTCTTGTATGATAAACTCATTATCGTTGATATGGCCATTTTCATAAAGCATTCTTCCTTTCAAGTCATAAACCACAACCGTAGACATAATCTCATTCAAGGAGTTTATTTTAATTTGATGATCTCTTACTGATACTACAACTGATTTTTCTTTTCTATCTAATAATGGATTCTTTGAAGTGGAATCCAAAACAATCACCGGAGGTACTGCAATTACTGGACGTTGTGCAACAACCTCTGGTGCTACATTAACTGGTGAATCAACCACTACTGAAGGTTCTGCAACAATTGGCGTAGTTAAAACAACTACTGGTTCTAAAACTACAGGAAGTTCAACAACAACTGGAGATTCAACAACAACCCCTGGTGCTACAATAACTGATGAATCAACTACTACTGTAGACTCAACTGCAATTGGCTCAGCTACAGAAACTACTGGTTCTACAACTACAGGAAGTTCAACTACAACGGGAGACTCAACAACAACCTCTGGTGCTACAATAACTGGTGAATCAACCGCTACTGAAGGTTCAGCAACTATTGGCTCTGTTACAGCAACAACCGGAGACTCAACAACAACCTCTGGTGCTAAATTAACTGATGAATCAACCACTACTGAAGGCTCGGCAACTATTGGCTCTGTTACAACAACAACCGGAGACTCAACAACAACCTCTGGTGCTACATTAACTGGTGAATCAACCACTACTGTAGACTCAACTGCAATTGGCTCAGCTACAGAAACTACTGGTTCTACAACTACAGGAAGTTCAACTACAACTGGAGACTCAACAACAATTGGAAGCTCAGCAACAATAGGAGGTATTACTACCTCAACTGGTTCAACAACTATAGGCGAATCAACCACAACTGGAGGCTCAGTAACAATAGGTGGTGTTACAACAACGGGTGAATCAACTACTGCAGGAGGCATGATAACAGGAGGTACTACAACAACAGGTGGCTCAAGCACAACCGGCGGCATTACCGGAGCATCATCTGTATATCGCAACACAAAACGATCATTGAAAACACCTATACCAGTGGTAAATGAAAAAGATCCGTTCTTTAAATTATGTATAATATGAGTCACTTTATCTTCTACAAAAACATTTTGAGTCGCAAAAAGACCATCCACTTTAGCAATGCTTATCTCAAAAGTTCCCTCGATAGCCGTTTTATAACCTAATGGCACTTTATCTGTTTCATTAAATGGCAAGGCACGTCCTTGAATCACATAATTCTGATTATCAATTCTACTATAAAAATCAATATATTTATTACTGTCTATACTCAAACCATCATATGCAGTATCAACACCATTAGTTGCTCCTGTAATGTATCCAACTAATACCTGCTTGAAAGCTCCTTCATCATTTGTTAAATTCAACCAAACGCGATGTCTCTCTATGGCAACAGCATTTAATTTTGTTTCTTTAAAAAAAGAGCCCTCGGCACCGAAATTCCTTGGAAGTGAAATATAACCCCCATGTAGCACTTTAGAATCATCACTACTAGCTGATTTTCCAAATGACATTAACGAAATCAAAAAGAATCCGATAATTAAAAGTAGAGTTTTTTTCATTTTATTATGTTTTATATGTTATTCAATAGTGATGTATCTAATAGAAAATAGGGAGCTTTTTGTTGCGCTTTAATAAACGTTCAAACCTTTATGATCTGCTGACCTTGTCGATTATTAATCTCTTGCAGTCAAATTAGCTATCCCCATTATTAATAAATAAATTAGTCTGATTAGAAATAAATGACAATTAAAAGAGAATTAGCCTTTCAAAAAAATCCTCTTAAATTAATTTACCAAGCCTTTTTTAAATAAAATTAATCGACTGGTTTTGAAGACTAAACTAATTCTTAGTAACTATATCAAAATTAAAAAAAGAAATCAAATAAATCGAATAAATGCACATTTTATCGATTAAATACATCAAATATTAATATATATAGTATTTAACTTACTTAAAACATGAAAACAATTTAAATAAAATAAGATAGATACATAGAAACGATAAAGTCAGAGACGATGCCAGGACAATTCAAGAGCGAGCTGAAAATCTTGCATAACAATTCTGAGATAAAATGCCCTAACAATGGAAAAAGGAGGAGCAGAATTCCAATTACTAATTCAACTGAAATATTTATCGACTGTCACAATTCATTCGTCCTTTTAATAATAAAAAATCATTTGGCCCATATTTGAACATACCAAAAAATAGGCTATCAAAAATGCTGAATCGATACGGGCAGACTGAAAAAATTTAAAGAAAAATAAATATTGACAACTACAATAAATGGTGGTAGTCCGTGATAGCCAGAAGATACAAAACTAAATATCGAGAACATAAAAGACTGCTCGAAAATGCTATTCGAGCAGCCTAAAAATAAAATGATCTTACATTAATTCTTCCTAAAAAATAATTCCTTGAGTAACCAATTTACCATTTACCAATTGAGTTACAACAATTAAAAATTGATCACTTGAGGTTAAATTCTGAATAATAAACTCGTTTTTATTCACATTACCGTTCTCATAAAGCAATCTTCCTCTCAGGTCATAAACGATCAACTCGGCAATTGCCTCATCAAAAGAGTTGACTTTTATTTGATGATCTTTTACTGATACAATAACTGATTTATCTTTTTTGCCGAAAGATGGATTTTCCAATGTTGGATCCAAACCACTTACCGGAGGAATTACTATCACAGGCGGTGTTACAACAATCGGTGGTTCTACAACTACGGGAGGTATTACAATAATAGGTGGTGCAACCACAACCAGAGGATCTAAAACCACTGGTGGTGTTACAACAACGGGTGACTCTACAACTACTGGTGGCTCAACTACAACAGGAGACACAACCACAACCGGAGGAGCTACAACCACTGGTGGTGTTACAACAACGGCTGGCCCTACAACTACTGGTGGCTCAACTACAACAGGAGGCACAACCACAACCGGAGGATCTACAGCCACTGGTAGTGTTACAACAACGGCTGGCCCTACAACTACTGGTGGCTCAACTACCACAGGAGTCACAACCACAACCGGAGGATCTACAGCCACTGGGGGTTCGACAACAACCGGAGGCTCAACTACCACAGGAGGAATTACAACTGGCGTATTGTCTTTGTAACGCAACACAAAACGATCATTAAAAACCCCTACCGCCGTAGTGAATGAATATGGCCCGTCCTTTAAATTATGAATGACATTAGTCACTTTATCTTCAACAAAAACAGGCTGCGTAGCCAAGACCCCGTCTACTTCGTCAATGCTTATCGTAAAAGTTCCTTCGATAGTCGTTTTATAACCCAATGGCACTTTATCCGTTTTGTCAAATGGAACCGCACGCCCCTGAATCACAAAATTGGTGTTTTCATTGATACTGTAAAAATCAATGAATTTGTTGCTGTCTTGTGATTTTCCATCAAAGACACTATCAAAACCATTCGTTGCCCCTGTGGCATAACCCACTAACATTTGCTTGAAAGCCCCTTCTGTATTGGTTAGATTCAACCAAACTCGATGTTTCTCAATGGCAGCAGTTTTGGAACTAGTCCCTTTAAAAAATTGAGCGTTTTTACCTGAAGTCCCTACACGCATGCCATTGTTAAAAACAACAGGCCCTACTGCAGTAGCACTTTTCACAAAGAAAGATTGTCCCGCCGCTATATATCCTAAAGGCTTATTAACAATTTGTTCTTCTCCGGCATCCATAACACCGTTCCCGTTTGCATCCACAAAATTACCACTGGTTCCAACTCCTCCTAGATAATTATAAGAAGCATAATCCGTTCCCGAATATTTCAAATTAGTAATAGCTGTATTGTGTGTCCAAAAACGAATCGTTCCCTCTAGCCTAGGATTATTGATGCTGTTTTCCAATAAAAAAGCATCTGCACTCATCGCCGATGGATATGGATTTCCGATCAGGTTACTATAACCCGTTGGATCAATTGACAAGGTGTAAGCTCCATTGTTAGGAATCCCTTCAAACTGCACCGGCTGAATATAAGTAGCTGCCACTGGATTTGGCCAAAATTGCGGCTTTGGAACACGAATAATAAATCCTTTTCCTGGAGGATTCATGGTGTTTGCTGCCGGCTCAATCACCCATTTATTCATCGAATAACTCATGTATTTATCCGATAAAGTATTAGGAGATAAAACATTTAGCATTTGATCCTGCACGGGCGACGACCAATACGTATAATCAAAATTCTTCATCGGCGTAGTTTCTCGCTTATAGATAATTTTTCCGGTATTTACTGCAGCATCATCCACTTGAATTAAACTCGCTTTATTTTCAAAAATAAAACTGGCCGAAGCCAAAACATCAAGACTTTCCTGTACTGACAGTACAACTCCCGAATTAACAATGATTGAACCCGAATTAACTTGACAAGAGCACATACTCAAATCGGTTCCAACTGTAAAAACATCACTTACTCCTCCATTAAAAACAACACGTTTTAAAGCTGTTGGAGTCCCATTAGACCATAAAGTTCCATTCCAGGATGTTAAGGAAATTGGAGATGCATTGATAACAATATTAGAAGAATTAGGAGAAAAACATACCCCTTCAGAAACTGCACAAGTATAAGTCCCAGCTGCTAACCCCGGAATGGTTATAGTTGTCCCATTACCTGAATATGATTCTCCAGTATTGAAGTTCAAAATCCAACTCCCTGATGGCAATCCGCTTAAAGCTACACTACCTCCAGGCACAGCACACGAGATTTGTTGTATTAATCCCACGATTGGTGCCGTTGGACCTGTATTAATTATAACTTGAACTACATTTGAAGATGTGGCAACCGTGCCACAAGTTGCGTTTGAAGATCGTACTCTATAGTAATAAGTAAATCCCGACGCTAATGGTGTAACAACAAGAGAGCTAACATTTCCTACACTCAGATTATTATACCCCGTCACAAAAGTACTAAACGACGAATTTGTGGATATATCCAAATAATAAGCTGTAGCTCCTGAAACGGGATTCCAATTGGCAGTAAATCCGTTGCACAAAACGTCACTTGCATCTATAGCAGTTGGCGCATTTATTTGTAAAGTTGCATAAGTAATTACATTAGAATAAGAACTCTCTCCGCAACTACTGTGTTTGTGAACCCTGTAATAAATATTCCCCGGAGGCAATCCTGTTACTACATAACTGGTTACATTGCCAACATTAAAATCATTAAACCCAGAAACAAAAGTTGTAAAACCACTATCTGTGGCAACATCTAAGGAATAACTTATTGTACCAGCAGATGCCGTCCAGTTTGCAGTAATGCTATTGCTGCAATTTGCCCCTGTACCAGCCAATGCAACTACTATAGGTGCAGACCCAACCGTAAAACTGGCAGCATTCGGACTACTCACTCCTATTAGCGAAACAGTAACTTTATATTCACCGGGAGATAAATTCGTTAAATTTTTTGTATTAGCCGAAAAACTTACATCACCAGTTTTTTGCCAGTTATAGGTATATGGATCTACCCAATCAGGAGTATTTTGAAAAGTTCCATTGTTTCCAGAAGGATAGGAAAACAAAGTAGTTCCAGATCCTACGAAAAAATTATAACCAGAAATAATGCCCGTTTCAAAACCCGAATAAGTAGTAGGCCCAATAGCCATATAGGTTATACCAATAGCAGAAAGTGCAGTATTATAAAGTCCTAATTTCATTACCTGCCCCGTAAAAGAATCACCCGAAGCATTAAAAACGCCACTTCCTATTTTTGCATTCGAACTTGAGCTACCATAGTTTGCAGTCGTAACTACTCCCCCAGTTACAGCAACACTAGCTCCATTCAAATAAATTTTGACTGTTGATCCGTTTCCTACCGCCGCTATGTGATGCCACGCTCCATCTCCCAAAGAAGGCGGAAGTGCAGCGGTTACTGAACCAGTTGCTGCAGTCCATAATTCTATGGTTGTTGAATTTGCAAAACCAAACTCGATGGCATCATTTTGCCCAAACAAACTCATCCTTCCTGTAACATCAGCTATGTTAAATTTTATCCAACCTTCAATAGTGAAAGCACTTTTATTAGAAAGTAAAGGACTTCCCAAATCTATATAATCATTATCGGCTGCAATAAATTTTACGGCGTTCTTCATATTTGTTATGGTGATGGTGCCATCAGTACCTGTTGAGCAAGAAGCCTCTATCACCGTAGCGGTAGGAATTGGCAACAAAGGAAAAATAGTCATAACCGCAGTTGCATTAGAACAACCACTCACTGTATAAACTATTGTATAAGTTCCTCCAGCACTTGCCGCTAAATTCACTTCTCCTGTTGAAGAATTCAAACTCAATCCGGTAGGCGAGGATGTATACATACCTCCTGTAGCTCCAGTTTGCGTAACCCCAACTTTCCCAATGGCAATATAAGCGTTACCCGGATAAGCTATTATAGGAGGTGGCGTAAATTGATACACTTGTCCTGAAGCTGGTTTTGTTGCAATAGCCGCAGTAAATATTCCAGTTTGGGCAGTTGGACTTGTTCCCGAATTACTTAATGTCAAATAATTACTATTTGCATCATAAATACCAATAGTAGCCGAAGCATTAGTTACCGCAGCTGCTCCTTGATTATAAATATATTCAATCCTATTAGATCCTTCATAAAGCCATACTTGAAACGATATTACATCTCCTGTATTTTGATAATCCCACTTTTGTTTATACCACTCTAATTTAAAAATTCGATTGGGAGCCACTCCCGTTGTTACATATCTAGGAATTGTTGTACCCCTCAAATCATCCCAAAGAGGCATCAAAATAGGTTTGGATAAAGCTGCATTAGCCGCAGTATTTGTATAATTTTGACTAGCTGAAACTGCCGTCGCTCCAAAACTAAGCCATCCATTACTGGAAACCCTCACGTCTGTATAAACGACCCCTCCAAAAGTAAATGGAAATTGCAAGGTAACGGCATTGGAAACCGCATCATCTTCTGATGCCGTTATCCCTACAACATCTGTGGTTCCAGTTAAAATCCCATAGGTTACTGTTTTTGTACTAAAGCAATATTTACTGGCTTCAAGACCGGTGACAGGTGGTGGTGTAAATCTATAAATTTGTCCTGTTGCCGGCTTGGTGCTAATGCTTGTCGTAAATGTATTATATTCTGCTGTTGGGGTTGTTCCGGAATTAGTAAGTGTTAAATATTTACCGTTTGCATCACAAATTCCTATTGAAGCACCACTTGAATTATTCGTTACTGCTGTAGCTCCTTGATTATATAAAAACTCTATAACATTTGTAGTCTCAAAAAACCAAATTTGAAAAGAAATTACATCTCCTGGAGATTGAGCATTCCATTTTTGCTGACTCCATTCTACTTTAAATCTTCTATGAGGAAAAATCCCCGTCGTTATGTATCTAGGCTTTGCGGTACACATCAAATCATCCCACAAGGGAAATAAAACAGGCTTAGCAACACCCGCATTCACAAGTGAATTTGTATTGTTTTGAGCATCGGTTACCGTAGCAGCACCAAAGCTAAGCCAGCCATTGGGCGATACTTTTATAGCGGAATAAGCTGTACCTGCAAAAGTAAATGCAAATGGCAAGGTAATACTCGTAGACACTCCCGCATCAGCCGTTGCTCCAAGTGACGTATCAACAACCCCAGAAACTCCAGAAAGCGGAATATAACTCCCTGATACAGCAGTAAAATAATAACTGCTTGCCGCCTGCCCAAAGGATATTTGCGAAATCAAAAAGAGTGTAATAGTTAAAAGTAATAGTTTTTTCATTTCAGTTATGGGTGTTAAAATCTACATTCAATATCGAATTGATTTATTAAACAAGAGAATTTTGAGGTAAAAAAGAGAAAGAAGATTGAAATTTATCACTGTTTCTATATAATCCCATTCATTCCAATTTAGCTAAAACGGTTATACATAGAATGCTATCATATATTTAATTTAGTCCCTCTAATAGACAGAACTAATAAAAAATTTGAAACAACCAACTGTATAATAACAAATTGTAACAATCTAAAAAATGGCTAAAAAAACAAGATTATACAACTTCACCAACAAAAGTTAATTGACTGATTTTAAGTATTTAAAATATAATATTCTTAACCGTACCAAATCTAGTGAACGAAACCGAATAAATCGAATAAAAGCATATTTTATCGATTAAATACATTATTTTTTTAATATTATAGTATTTAACTTTCTAAATATTACAATCAGACACATCAATGACATGAATGAGTTCCAACAATATTCGAAACAAAGAAGTAGAATCCGAAATAGTGTTAATGCAACTACAATAAATTTTCATCGATAATAAAAATTTATTGATTTAGAAGTTATGACTCTCAATCTGTGTGACAGAATACAGTTCTTTGTCAACTACATTAATCGTATTTAATTTTGGATATTGAATCTGAAACACATTAAAAAACAAGTTCTCCATCCAAAAGGAATGTTCTACTTTTGCTTTAGCAAAACCAATGCAAAATTGATATTTTACGATGAAAGAAGTCTATTCCCTCAAAGAAGCCAAATTAAAAATTGAACATTTTTGTGCCTATCAAGAGCGCTGTCATGAAGAAGTGGTATCGAAATTGTGGAGTATGAAACTAGATCCAAACGAAATAGACGAAGTCATCGTGCATCTTATTGAGCACAATTTTCTCAACGAGGCTCGGTTTGCCTGTAGTTTTGCCCGAGGAAAACATCGCATCAAGCATTGGGGAAAAATTCGAATTACGAACGAACTGAAAATTAGAAAAATTAATCAAACCTTGATCAATCTTGCCCTAAAAGAAATTGAACCCGAAGAATATATTGCCACGTTTGAGGAACTCGCCGAAAGAAATTGGAAATCCATTACAGAAACCAATGCTCTCAAAAAAAGAAAGAAATTTTGCGATTATATGCTTCGCAGAGGATTTGAAAGCAATTTGATTTATGACAAGGTGAAAGAACTGGAGAACGGAAACACAGATTAAACGAATTATTTATTCCACAAAGATTCCCAAAGAAAACGAAGAATCGCTAAATTAATTTGAATAGAACAATACTCCTTGTACGTTTTTTTGTTATGTTTCAAACGTTAAAACCTTTGTGCCTCTTTGCGAAACCTTCGCGAATCTTGGCGATATAGCCAAACTTTTATAAACTCAAAAGCACACTAACAGCATTCCCTCCAAAACCAACAGCATTAACCAAAACTTTCTTTATGGATTTTGTTTGTTTTTGCGCTTCCGCAAAAGGCACTCCGATGAACTGATTGTGTTGCATCATCAAAATGGCCATTTCCATACTCAAAATACCAGAAGCACCAAAAGTATGCCCGATTTTCCATTTATTAGTAGTTAACAAAGGCAGGCTTTCGCCAAAGACTTTCTCAATTGCTTTGTACTCAGTCAAATCTCCTTTTATCGTTCCGGGAGCATGCATGACAATAGCATCCACTTCAGAAATATCAATATTTTCCAGTGCCATTTTCATCGATTTCTGAAAACAAGTTGCTTCCGCCGAAATCGAAATATTATGTTCCAAAATCTCGGTCGCATAACCAATACCTTCAATAAATGCGATGGCATTTTCTTTTTTTCCGATTTCAAGACAGCACACTCCAGCACCTTCACCCAAAATCATGGTATTTTGCTTTTTGTCCAAATCGAAAGCTCTATTGGGATATTGTTCTTCGCTCTTGGAGTAAATTTTCAAGGCTCGCATTTGACCAATTGTAAAATCCGTCAAAGGAGCTTCGCTTCCACCAACCAAAAATTTATCGGACATACCCGCCCTTAACCAAGCCACACCGTTGAGTACGGCATGCAAAGCTGTAGAACATGTAATGGAATGCGAAATCTCAGGGCCTTCACTTTGTAAATCGTGTGCCACCCAGGAGGAAATATTTCCCAAAGTGGTCGTTGGCGAAGCCAAAGTTTGAGCTTTTCCTGTTTCTAAATATTCTTGAAAATGCTTTTCAAATAAGTCGGTTGCACCGCGAGAAGATCCAATGTTAATTCCAAATTCAGCTCCTTTTGTCCAGCCTGCTTTTTTCATGGCTTTGCGGGAAGCCACCATCGCAAACAATACCGATTTATCTAAGGATTTGTATTTTATATCCGATTGCCGTAACACTTCGACTTCTGCCTTGGATTCCTCATCAAGTGCAGCAACGGCCGTATTTTGATGATCCAAAAATTGTGTCGAGAAACAAGGATTGTCCGATAGATAATTTTTCCAAATCGTTTCCGATGAATTTCCTAATGACGAAATGGAAGCTATTGCTGTTATGGAGATAATTTGTGACAAAATATTCTATTCTGATTTAACCGCAAAGGTCGCAAAGTTTTTCTTAAAAATGAGAACTATTTAAACACGAAGTCCACTAAGAAGTCACTAAGGACACTATTGTAAATCTATTAGGGTATTGCATTAAATTTATTTCAAATAAAAACTTTATGAGCCTTGTGCCTTCTTAGTAGTCTTAGTGGTTAATTTCTAAACTATTTCCAAAGCACTTTCGACCACTTCATACACTCTTTGCAATTGTGAATCTGTAATCACATAAGGTGGCAAAATATAAACGATGTTCCCAACAGGACGAAGAATCACCCCATTTTCAATAAAAAAATCATAGAGCCTATTGCGTAGCGTTCCGTAATAGCTTGCCGAAGTTTCTGTTTTTATTTCCAATGCAAAAATAACGCCCAGCACTCTACTTGCCGTAACCATGGGATGGTTTTCAACCCGCTTTTTGAAATCCAAATGGCTTTTATTGATTCGGATCAAATTTTGTTGCATTTCTACGGTTTCCAACAAAGAAAGACTTGCCAGAGCTGCAGCGCAACCCGTCGGATTTGCGGTAAAAGTATGTCCGTGAAATAATGCCTTGTTGATATCTTCGTCATAAAACGCATCAAAAAGAGCTGAAGTAAAAGTCGTGATTGCCATCGGGATCGTTCCACCCGTCAAGGCTTTAGACAAACACATCATATCGGGTTTTTGGGTCAAATAATCACTGGCAAAAGTTTTTCCTGTTTTCCCGAAACCCGTCATTACCTCATCGGCAATCGTAAGGACATTATTTTCTTGGCAAATTTGAAGCAATTTGTCCAATGCTTCGGGTTGATACATCACCATACCCGCAGCTCCCTGCACCAAGGGTTCAAATATAAATCCTGCACAATCATTATTCTTGATTACTTCATGCAAGGCATCAAAACTGAAATGCTCCTGCCCTTTCACAGGCACGGGAATCCGAACCACATCAATAAACATTCCTTGAAATGCCTGCGTATAAAACGAAATTCCACTGGCAGCCATAGCGGCAAAAGTATCCCCATGAAAGGCATTTTCGAAAGCTATAATCGTTTTTCTCTTTTCGCCTTTATTATAAAAATACTGCAAAGCCACTTTGATTGCCACTTCAACAGATGTAGATCCATTATCGGAAAAAAAAACTTTCTTTTGATTCATCGGTAAAATAGCCAATAGCTTTTCGGCTAAAATAATTGCAGGTTCGTGAGTAAATCCTCCAAACAAAACATGTTCCAATGTTGTCAACTGTTTATAAATCGCATCGGCAATGAACTTATTGGAATGCCCATATGGATTCACCCACCACGAAGCGATGGCGTCTATATATTGTTTATTGTTTTCATCCCAAAGTAAAGCGCCTTCTCCTTTGGTGATAGCAATTGGAAGTGCAGCCGTTTTATGTTGTGTATAAGGATGCCAAAGATGTTGGCTGTCTCGTTCGATTAAAGTCATTAGATTCTTGATATTAGATTCCAGATTGAAATTGATTTTTGCTATTGACATTGCTATTGAAGTTTTAACAAATTCTCTCTAAATCGATCAGCGTATTCCTTGATTACATTTTGATCAAAATAAGGCTCTTGCTCTATTCTACCAATACATTTAATTCCAGTCTTTTTCAGAATTATAGATTCGGTTGAAGGATTTTCATCACCTGAAAAAATAATTCCTCCAATCACTATTTTACGATTAAGCAAGGATTCGATCGTAAGCAAGGTATGATTGATACTTCCCAGATAATGCCTTGAAACCACAATAACTTTATAATCGCGTTGGATTAAATCGATAACGCAATCTGTATCATTCAAAGGCACGAAAACTCCTCCTGCTCCTTCTACAACCAAATGGTTTTGGATTATTGGCTCTTTTATTTGCTTCAAATCAATAGTGACTCCGTCAATTGCAGCTGCAAGGTGCGGACTTGCTGGAGTATTTAGCAAATAGCTGTTCGAATGGATTATTGTTTTTTTATTAGATATGAAAGATTTGACTTTATGACTGTCGGAATGGTCAACATCACCCGCTTGAATGGGTTTCCAATAATCCGCTTCTAAAGCTTCGACAATAATGGCAGAGGCAATCGTTTTGCCTACATCGGTAGAAATTCCTGTAATAAATAGTTTCATTTTTTTTTAGTTTAGCTAAGATTCACAAAGATTTTTGTTTAATAATTTCTTTGTGTGTTTTTGCGCTTTCTCTTTGTGAACCTTTGTGTAATAATTTCAGACATTCATCTTTAATATACAAAGCTACTCAACAACGTCAATACTTTGGTTATTTCTTCTTTGCTATTAAAGCTGTGCAAACAAAAACGCAGTCTTTCCTGTCCTTCGGGAACAGTTGGCGACAGTATCGCTTTAACATCAAAACCATTTTGTTGCAAAGCAACAGCAATACTTTTTACCTTTTCGTTTCCTGGAATAATAACACTTTGAATCGCCGATTTACTCCGAATAAAAAGCGGACTCAAATACAGCATTTTTTTTACTTGATTAAAAAAAACAATATTATCACGAAGTGATTCAAGAGCCTTTTTATCTTTTTCCAAATGGTGATATCCCATTAAAATAGTGGCTACCGAATGGGGAGAAAGCCCTGTGGTGTATATAAAACTTCGGGCAAAATTAACGAGATATGATTTTAATTCCTCCGAGCCCAAAACCACTGCGCCGTGACAGCCCAAGCCTTTGCCAAAAGTCATAATTCGGGCAAATATTTTGTCCTGCAAATGCAAATGCTGAATTAATCCTTCCCCTTTTTCTCCAAAAACACCCAAAGCATGTGCTTCATCAACCACTAAATAGCAGTTGTATTTCCCAGAAACAGCAATCAATTCTTCCATATTTGGGCAGTCACCGTCCATCGAAAAAACAGTTTCTGTTACGATGTAAATTAAGGTGTTAGGATTACGTTGAATCAACAGCTCCAAATCTTCAAAATCATTGTGCCTGAATTTATAGGACTTCGCATTCGACAATTGGATTCCGTCCCTGATGGAAGCGTGACAGAGTTCATCATACAAAATCAAATCGCCTTTTTGGGGAACGGAACTAAAAAAACCAACATTAGCATCATACCCAGAATTAAACAACAAAGCCGATTCCGATTGATGGAATTGAGCAATATAATTTTCGGTTGCGGTATATAAAGTGTGATTGCCGGAAATTAATCGCGATCCAGTGGCGCCATTGCTTTTTATGTTATGATCCAATAAAAATTGATGGGTTGCATTGAAAATTACTTCCGATTTTGAAAAACCAATATAATCGTTAGAAGCAAAATCAATTAATTCATTAGGTTGCGGAAGAATACGTAATGATTTGTTTTGTCTTCGTGACTCTAGTTTATCGGACAGTTTTTTTGGAAAATTCATAACTGCAAAGTTATAAAAAAACCTACTTAATTTTTAGGAAAAGAGGTTCCTTCTTCCGATGCTTTCTTTTCGGCGGCTGTCTTTTCAGCAGCCCTTTTTCCTGCTTTGCCTTTTCCTATAGGCAATCCCGCAGTTATATAAAGGGAGCGATTGTATTGGGTTGAACTGTCATCCCCTTTTAGAAGCGGAACCAATCCATAATAATACTGCAAACCAACATTCATACCGTACTTGGTTTTTATTCGATACCCAGCGCCAATTACCAAACCGGCATCGACAACATGAATCTTGTCGCGTATATTGTTTTTATACTCGACATCCTCCCCATTATAATTTTGACGGAACAAATCATTAGCCGTGGACAAAAGCCCCAATTGCGTACCTGCCTTTACATAAATGTTATTGTCAAACTTATATTTAATCATCAAAGGAACATTAAAATAGTTTATATTTCTTTTGACAGAACCTTCAGCAAATACAGCATCTAATTTCTCGTCATTCAACGAATAAACCGCTATGTCTTTGGCACCCATTGTCGATTTTACGATTACTCCCGTGTTGAACATCCAGGAAGGGTTCTTTAGATTAAAATCGAAATAAAAACCCAAATTGAAATCCCTCCTATAATCCGAATCCAGATTTGAAATAGCCGAAAAATTGGCACCTCCTTCCAAACCAAATTCAATATTAGGAGAATTCAATTTATCTCCAAAGATTAAGGACATTATCACTTGGGATTCAACAGTATGAAAACTAAAAAATAATGCAATGAAGAAGAAACTTTTTTTCATGTGTTGTTATTGATTAATTTTGCTGATTCGCAATTAACTTTTTTGTGAATCGTTAAATTACAACCCAAATCGATATTGAAGGCTTGTCATGAACTGGGTACGACTTGCTAGAAATCCACATTCAGCACGTAGCATAAAATGCCTGTTAAATTGATATTGGGACCCTAAAACAAAGTTCCACATATCTTTTGGCGCTTTTTCAAGAGAATATTGTACCGTAGAAGTTTCGGCCGTGCTTAACGCCCCGTCAATACCGTTCAAAAGGTTTCCGGCTGTCTCTAATGCTCTATTCGCCGTTTCGTATTTTGCTTTGTTGGACGGTTTCACCTGTTCAGCATTGGATAACCCACTCCACCAATTGTCCACTTGGGCTTGTTTATCATTTACAGTAGCCAAACCTTGATCGACTTTTGCTTGCGCTCCATCGAGTGGCAAAACATCTGACAAAGCCAATGAACCATTTGTTCCGCTTTTTAGATGCACCCTAAATCCACCAGCCCAAACAGCAATGTTACTATCTTGTTTATTAAGTTTAAATGTTTTTCCCAACCTTGGACCAAAAACAAAACTCATAGCAGGTTTATCAAGTGAATTAATATCAGTCCATGCCACATTCATATCCAAGGCAAACCAGCCCCCTCCGACACCAATTGTTGGCGTTATACCTAATCCAAATGTAGTACCTTCGAAATCAGCTTTGGACTTAAAAGAAGTTACTTGTGACCAATTATTGTCGGCATCTGGAACCCAAACACCTGCATCTATCGTAGTAGACATTCTAGTTTTTCCAAAAATACCGTATACATTCAAAAAAGGAAACAACCAAACATCAGGCCTAACATTGACTGCATATCCAGATGCTACGGCACTATTAAAACGTATGATTTGATCCAGATTGTACATAGGCCCATTATTGAACCCAACTTCCAAATTCTTTATCGTTAAATCTGATTCTTGCCAAAAGTAATTAACCGAAAGACCCGCAGAATATGGTAATTGATAACCTTTTTGTGTTGCCTTTTCACCCCATATAGGCAAAGCATACGGATACTCCACTACTTTAAGACTGTCAAGCAGTGCTGCGTTTTTTTTACCCACCACTTTATTGGTGTATACCTGAGAAAAACCTATAGCACTTATTAATAAAAAAAGAAATACTAAAAATTTATTATTTTTCATTTTCTAAAAATTTAAATTACCTGACACTTTAAAAACTCATAACGTAAAGTTAAAAAAATAATTGGTCAAACCTCTACAGACAATACATTTAATTGACTCCTAAACTGTAAGTTGCAAAAAAGCCAGATAAATATACAGCAAACTAATCCTACACCTTTGAAATGTTTTATAAAAAGAGAGGAGACAAACATCTGTTTTAAAAATAATTTTCCTTTTCAGCACTTCACAATTCAAACTAATTTAATAAACCAGAATGATTCTGTTAGAGAATACAGCCATCAGGAAAAAGACACACTTTTTTACGTCCAGCTTCAAAAACCAGACGGCGTATAATTAACATGAAAGAAGACTGGAAAAAGGTAATCTTAGGCAAATAATTTAAGCTTCGTCAGAAATTAAAACAATTCGACTGATACGAATTGAGAGTTAATTCATAAAACTAAGTATTTTTAAATCAAAATCCCTTTTATAGTGTTTTAAATTTTAGTAAATTTAACACTGATAATCAATACGTTAGTGCGTTTATTTGGATTTTAAAAAGAGAATAAATTTCAATTAAACTGAATCTATGTATGATAAATTCTTAGATAAAAAAGATAATCAATTTGATTGAGCCTTACTCAAAAAGGAGTAAAATTGGATTGTTTGGTTATATGGAAAAAATGATGAATTCGCCGATACATTATCGCATTTTTCAGTTTTGGATGCAGATTAAAATGATCCGGATTATGTTAAAATGTAGGACGCAATTAAAGAAAGTCGTCTACCTATTGCAACAGACATCCAAAATAACAATCTATAGACTATTAACAATTAAATCAATTTTAAAATTTAATAAAATGAACATTAAAAAAAGAACATTAGGTATAATCCCAATGCTGTTTTTGGGATTGTTTTTTAGCTGTGGCCCAACCGTAACCGTTACTCAGGATTATGACCGCGCAGTTAATTTTAGCGAATTCAAAACTTTTGCAACTTTTGATTTGAGTGCACAGAAAGGCCAGGTAAACCAATTAAACGTAGATCGAGTTACAAAAGCAATTCGCGCAGAAATGACTGCCAAAGGTTTTAAAGAAACAAGTGATAATCCTGATTTAAAAGTAAATGCAGTAGCGATTTTAAAAAACAAAACACAGGTTACTGCCAATTCAAATTACTATGGTTATGGTGGTATGTATCGCCCTTACGGATATTGGGGTGGAGGTGCAGTGATGGGAGGAGGCTCGACAACATTTAACACTTATAATTATGTTGACGGCTCCTTGGTTATTGATATTATATCCACAAAAACCGACAAACTAGTTTGGCAGGGTATTGGTAATGCCGAAATTGACAACAAACCAGACAATCCTGAAGAATTTATTAATAGTTCCGTAAAAAGCATTATGGCAGGTTTCCCTCCCGGAGCAGCTAAAAAATAAATCTAATACTTTATTTCTGAAATTATACCATATGGATATAACCCTTGAATGATTTATTCAAAATGATAAATTAAATCAACTGTTTTCAAAAATATTTTAAACAAAAAAATGCCCGACTTTCGTCAGGCATTTTCATTTTAAGAGCTGAATTGTCTTAATCTGCTAAAACAATTACTTTATTATCCTTTAACTCAAGAGTACCTGAGGCAATTTCTAAAGTATAATTTTGATCATTTACTTTGGTAAATAAACTGGCAGTTTCTTCGTTTAAATCAAAGGCAGGAGCAGTAATATTAATTGTTCCTTTCTGCAACAATGAAACTATTGGCGCGTGGTTATTCAACATTTGAAAACGACCATCTACTCCTGGAACAGAAATAGAAGTGATTTCTCCTGAAAATAATTTCGCTTCTGGTGATACTATTTCTAATAACATATTTTTTTAGTTATAAGTTATGAGTTATGAGTTATGAGTAAAACTGAATACTGCTTAACTGTAAACTACAAACTGATTTTAAGCTTCCGCCAACATTTTTTCTCCAGCCTCGATAGCTTCTTCAATAGTACCTTTAAGGTTGAAAGCTGATTCTGGCAAGTGATCTAATTCACCATCAATAATCATGTTAAATCCTTTGATAGTATCTTTGATATCAACTAATACACCTTTTAATCCTGTAAATTGCTCAGCAACGTGGAAAGGTTGAGACAAGAAACGTTGTACACGTCTAGCTCTTGAAACCGCTAATTTATCATCTTCAGACAACTCTTCCATACCTAGAATCGCGATAATATCTTGCAATTGTTTGTATTTTTGAAGAATTTCTTTTACTCTTTGTGCACAGTCATAATGCTCGTTACCGATAATGTGAGGTGCCAAGATTCTTGAAGTAGAATCCAATGGATCCACCGCAGGATAAATACCTAACTCAGCAATTTTACGAGACAATACAGTAGTAGCATCAAGGTGAGCAAACGTTGTTGCTGGCGCCGGGTCAGTTAAGTCATCCGCAGGAACGTAAACCGCTTGTACAGATGTAATAGAACCTTTGTTTGTAGATGTAATACGCTCTTGCATCGCACCCATTTCAGTTGCCAATGTTGGTTGGTAACCTACCGCAGAAGGCATACGACCTAAAAGAGCCGAAACCTCAGAACCTGCTTGTGTAAAACGGAAGATATTATCAACGAAGAACAATACATCTTTTCCTTGATCAGAACCTGCTCCATCACGGAAATATTCAGCGATAGATAATCCAGAAAGTGCCACACGAGCACGAGCTCCTGGAGGTTCATTCATTTGTCCAAAAACGAAAGTAGCTTTAGACTCTCTCATTCCAGGTAAATCTACTTTAGATAAATCCCATCCTCCATTTTCCATAGAGTGCATGAATTCCTCACCGTATTTTATAATTCCTGACTCCAACATCTCACGAAGTAAGTCATTCCCTTCACGTGTTCTTTCTCCTACTCCTGCGAATACAGAAAGTCCACCGTGCCCTTTTGCAATATTGTTGATCAACTCCTGAATCAATACTGTTTTACCTACTCCAGCACCACCAAACAATCCAATTTTACCTCCTTTTGAGTAAGGCTCAATCAAATCGATTACTTTAATACCTGTAAATAAAACTTCAGAAGATGTAGATAAATCTTCGAATTTCGGAGCTTGTTTGTGAATTGAAGTTCCGTTTTCACCTGTTTTAGGTAAAGCTGGCAAACCGTCAATAGCGTCACCAATTACGTTAAACAAACGACCGTAAACATCCGCACCGATTGGCATTTGGATAGGATTTCCTGTTCCAACTACTTCATAACCTCTGCTCAAACCATCTGTTGAATCCATCGAAATGGTACGAACAGTGTTTTCACCGATGTGAGATTGTACTTCTAGAACTAATAACGTTCCGTCTTTTTTTGTGATTTCTAATGAATCATAAATTTTTGGAAGTTCAACATCTTTTCCGTTGAAAACTACATCGACTACTGGTCCAATGATTTGGGCAACTTTTCCTATTACTTTTGACATTACTTATGTATTTATTAAATAGCTATTTAGGTTTATGAAATACAGCCCATCGAATCTCATCGAATGGATACTTTTTTCAGAGTGCAAAGATAATTTTTTAAAATATAAAATCAATATTTTTTTTTATAAAAAAAGCTAAATTTTTATCGAATTGATTATTAAGCAGTTTCAAACTATCAAAACATCTCGTTCTTAGCCAAAAAATAAAAAAACCACCACGTTGATTAACGGGTGGTTTCGATAACTATTGTAAATTAAAATTATTGTATAGTTGCAGGATACTGAATTTGATATTGAGCCAAATCCACGTTTCTTAAAGTCGCTCCGTATTTAGCATTTATAGCATTCACAAAAAGATTAGCAATATAAGCATATCCTCTTGGACTAGGATGCACACCATCCAATGAAAACGCACCTCCTGTAACATATGCTGCAGTCATGTGATAATTCCCAAAGCGAACCCCTGTAGTGGATAATTGCATCATAGCTGATTTAGCATCCACAAATGCTAATCCTTTTGATTCCGCAATTGCACTTATGGTTTTATTGTAAGCATCAGTAGCAATTTGCACTTCTTTAATTTCATCTTTTGAAAGTACCCATTGATCCGCTAAAGGAACAGAAACTCCATTCACTTTTGTTGGATCACCTCCAACAGCAGTTCCAATGAAAGTTCTAGCAGTCAATACAACCAAATCTTCTTTAGTCACCTGTCTATAAGACGGAAGACCATAAGCCGACAAATTAGTCAAATAACTATCTACTATAACTACCGCATTATTGCCTGCTACAAATTTAATTGTTCTTCTTGTCGCTTCCTCTGCAGTCAACAACTTATTAGTAACCATAGCTTGCAATCCACCATTATATTGCGCATAACCAGCATTCAATTGTGTCGCCGAAGCCGCAGTTAATGGAACTGGATTATAAGGAACCGTAGTAAAATAAGGCAAAGTTGTCACGTATGGCAAATTAGCCACTACCCCTTTTGCTCCTTTTGCTGTCAAATTAGTCGCTAAAGCGTTATACACATTCGCAAAAACATTAGGATCAGTAATATCATTTGAGCCATAAGTAGAAGGATCTATATTCCCAGTTTGATTTACACCAATACCTCCGGATGTAGCATAAGCTAAAACATCATTTCCACCAATAAATAAAGAAAAGAAAGTTGGATTTTGAGCCAAAGCATCTGCTAATACGGTAGTTGTACCCGAAGTGGCAAAACGTGCATAATATGGATTTGCTTTACCCGAGGCCACACCCGCAGTATTTCCATATCCCGCAGCAAGCAAATGATAACTTTTGGCTCCAGGAATACCCAAATTATTAAAAGTCCCCGCTAGGTGATTCGTAACTTCTGTAGTTGGCTTTCCAGATACTGGAACTGGTCCTTTTCCGTTAAAATACAAACGTGTCCCAGCAATTACATTACCCCCCAACAATAACCCTCCAATATTATCAGCCATTAACGGAGTTGTAAAAGCACCACCTCCTGCCGGCACCAACTGTTGAGACAATATATTCACATACGAATTAGATTGCCCCGCTTTAAAAAGAGCCCCATCACTATATCCTGCTGCAAAAGAATCCCCCAAAGCCACATAGCTAGTAAAAGTGGCTGAACCAGGTGTAATTGGAATTTCAACTACTGCATCTTCATCATCATTATTATTACATGCTACAAAGCTTAGAGAAACCAATAGTAGCCATTTGAAATTTTTTATCATACTCTATATTTTTAAGTTTTTGTCTTGTCTTTTTAATTAAGGATTAATCGTCAATGAAGCGAACCATTGTTGACCGATAGATCCAGCTCCAATTACTTGAATATAATCTTTACCTCCAATATTAGTAGCTCCAACTTTGAACAATAATTTACAGGTTGGAACAGCATAATTGATTTGAGCATCAACTACAGTGGTAGAAGGAATCATTCCATCAGCAAAAGAAGATTGCCATAAATATTCAGAATTCCATCTTACGTTTGTGTTAAATCCAAAATTCTTAAACAATCTTGTATTTCCCAACGAAGCTTTTACCCTATGTTTTGGAGTATTAAATCCAGTAACAAATCCTGGATCTTGAGATTGATCGAAATCCAATTGAGAATAATTATAGTTTGCTCCTAATTCAAAGTTTTTATACACTTTTTTAGACAACCCAACACCAAAACCTAAAGAAGCAACATCAGCACTAGTATTAGAATATACTTGATAAATTCTTCGGTCACTTCTTGCCAAAGCATACACAGGACTTAACGGGTCTGATAAGTTTATGGCTGTATTAACATCTCCATAATAAACCCCAGCCACTCTTGATGTATTCAAGAAATGATTGTATTGGTTATAATACCCATTCAAATCAACCGATAAATCATTATTAATTACGGCACGATATCCTAACTCATATGCTTTTACTTCTTCTGGACGAACTAACTGAACATTTGCAGATTTCAATAAAGCAGCAGCTCCAGCAACATCAGAAGGATTAGCAGACAAAGCAGCACCAAAAGCCTGAACAGAAGTTAATGTATAAGAATTGTTATAAGCATTGGTACCGTTCATTGGTACTGTAGCCGCTGCTCCTGCAGCTTGTCCTGCGGCACTCACATTTCTAATTTCAGAATAACGAACTAAATTTTCCGGTGCCGAACCGATCAAAGCAAATGGCCCTAAGTCAAGTCCGATATACTGATCTTGTGTAGTAGGATTCCTAAAACCTGTTTGGTAAGAAGCTCTAAAGTTGTGATTTTTTTGTGCTCCAGCAGAATAAACAAATGAAACTCTTGGAGAAACATTTCCGTCAAAATTTTGACTTTTGTCATAACGCACAGAAGCAACCACTTTCAAACGATCTTCCATAAACAGTTTAGACCCTTGAGTATAAACTCCATATTCGTTGTAACGAATTGGCCCATCATAATCGGTAAAAATAGATCCATTAGAATTCATTTCGTATTGACGAGCAGAACCTCCCACTTGAATTTCAGCAAACTTAATTAAGTCTTTAAAGTTATAATTAACATCGGAGTGGTATATTTTAGATCGATCTGTAAATTTAGCTCCTTGCGTAAAATCAGGATTACTTTTAACAGCATTAAGTGCACTTGTAAACTCAGGAGTTCCTGGTTCAAATCTTGCATTTCTTGGCGCAGAAGGATTAGTTGGATCTGTATTAGGCACTAAGTTCAAACCTGGCGAAACGTTGGTATCAGCAAAAGATCTTGCATAATTGGCCGCTTGATCGGCATTAAGTCCCAAAACAGCTGAAGACAACTGAAAAGATGTAGCATAATCTGTAAACCAGTTAGTGTCTGATTTTGCAGCTCTTTGCACATTCCAACCTGCAAAACGCATATCATAAGAGTTACCAGCATCTTCCGAAGATTGATAAGCTCTTGCAAAAAAGTTTTTCCCTTTTATTTCAATTTTCGTTTGACTCATAAAGAAATCGTTCAAAGCATATCTATTCGCTCCTTGGTAAATTGTATTTCCTAAACCTAATTTATACTGAAGCATGATTTCGGTATCATCTGCCCAAGGTCTAATATGTAATGAAAAATCAGCTTTTACGCTATTCACTTTATTGTCGTTCAAATCTTTTTCACGGTAACCAGTTCTACTTACCTGTCCAACATTGTTGATAAAAGTAGTTACCTCATCTCCATAAATATTCAAACCATCATAGTTTTGGTTCCCATCATGACCAATTGAACCACCAGTAACACTTCTTCTGTCATCTGCAATCCATTCGGTAGCTTTCATATAATTGAAGTTAGCTTTTACAGCAAAATATTTATTAAAAGCTGTAGCCGCTCTAATTCCCATATCAAAATAATCATTAGTACCGGCAACATCTTGAGAAGTTTGACCATATTTCACATAAGAACTAATCCCTTGATATGTAAAAGGATTTTTACTATTCATAAATAAAATTCCATTGAATGCATTAGCACCATACAACGCAGAAGAAGCTCCAGGTAAAAGCTCCACACTAGCCACATCAATATCCGAAAGACCAATTAAGTTACCCAGCACAAAGTTCAACGCAGGTGATGAATTATCCATTCCATCTACCAACTGCATAAAACGAGTATTCCCAACAGCAGCAAACCCTCTAGTGTTAACTGTTTTGAATGAGATACTACTGGTATTGAATTGCACTTCTTTTAAATTTTCTAAACCATCATAGAAAGTTGGAGCCGTAGTACTTTTAACTTGCGCAATTCCCATTCTTTCAATCGTAACAGGCGATTGAAGCACTCTTTCCGGTGCTCTAGAAGCAGAAACTACAATTTCATTTAATTTTGTCTCTTCTGAACTTAGTTTTACTTGAATTTTTTGAGATACTGACTCTACATTTACACTGGAAGAAGCATGTCCTACCGCTGTAATATCAATAGAAAAAGGAGGCGCCTGCTTGGTAACCAACACGAAGGAACCATCATAATCCGAAGTCGTCCCTTCATTTGATCCAGACACTTTAATACTAGCTCCTGGAATAGGTTGATTATTTTCATCAGTAACAACACCTTTGATAGAATTTTGCGCAAAAGATATGCTACAAAAGAATAATGTTAAAAAAAGCAAATACAATCTCATATGGTAAAATTTTGTTGGTTAGTGGCGCCAAATTACACATATTTTTTAATTATAAGTAAGAAATATAAAAATATTTATTATTATTATTAACAAAACAGTTCATTATATAACAATTCAATATTTTTACATTTTGCATAATTAATAATAAAATAATGAGTTAATCGCATAACATACTATGCATACATAATAATTTGGTAATTCCATTAAATTTATCACAAAATTTACAACGATTTCGTAAAAAGTCTAAAGCAAAAAAAAGCGAGAAATAAATCTCGCTTTTTTAAAATTCTATAACAATTCGTTATTCAACAGTAACCGATTTTGCTAAATTTCGAGGTTGATCAACATTACAACCCCTCATAACAGCAATGTGATACGATAAAAGTTGCAACGGTATAGTAGTAATCAATGGCGACAATGCATCTGATGTTTCTGGTATCTCAATAACATAATCTGCTAATTCGCGAACTTGCGTATCTCCTTTGGTGACTACCGCAATAATTTTTCCACTTCTGGATTTGATTTCTTGAATATTACTTACAATTTTATCATAATGTCCTTGTTTTGGAGCAATAACAATAACCGGCATCAATTCATCAATTAATGCAATTGGTCCGTGTTTCATCTCAGCCGCAGGATAACCCTCAGCATGTATATACGAAATTTCTTTTAACTTCAAAGCCCCTTCTAGCGCTACCGGGAAGTTATATCCACGACCTAGATACAAACAATTTGGAGCATCTTTAAATACAGCTGCAATTTCCTTAGTTTTATCATTAGTTTCTAATGCTTCTTTAACTTTTTCAGGGATGAATTCCAATTCTTGTAAATAAGTATGAAAGTCGGACTGCGTCAAAGTTCCTTTAGCTTTAGCCAAACGCAATGCCAACATTGTCAAAACTGTAATTTGAGTTGTAAAAGCTTTTGTGGAAGCAACTCCAATTTCTGGTCCAGCATGAGTATAAGCACCGGCATGCGACTCTCTTGAAATAGACGACCCAACTACATTACACACCCCGAAAACAAATGCTCCGTGTTCTTTTGCTAATTTTATAGCCGCCATAGTATCGGCAGTTTCACCAGATTGAGAAATAGCAATCACAACATCTTTACTGTTTATGATTGGATTTCTATATCTAAATTCAGAAGCATACTCAACTTCAACAGGGATTCTGGCAAACTCTTCAATAACATATTCAGCTACTAAACCAGCATGCCAAGAGGTACCGCAAGCAACAATTATAATACGGTCCGCATTTAGAAATTTCTCAAGGTTATCTTCAACACCAGCCATTTGAACAATCCCTTCATTTGCATGTAATCTTCCACGGTACGTATCTTTAATTACATTTGGTTGCTCGTAAATTTCTTTCAACATAAAATGATCGTAACCACCTTTTTCAATTTGCTCCAAATTCATCTGAAGTTCTTGAATATAAGGATCAACGATAGAATCATCTTTAATTTTACGGACCTTCATGGGTCTATGTAACCTGATATTAGCCATTTCCCCGTCCTCAAGATACACTGCATTTGAAGTATATTCAATAAATGGTGAGGCATCCGAAGCAATGAAATATTCGCCTTCACCAATACCTATTGCCAATGGACTTCCTAATCTTGCCGCAACAATTTCATTAGGATTTTTTTTATCAAAAACAGCTATAGCATAAGCACCTACCACTTGATTTAAAGCCACTTGAACTGCTTTTCCTAATTTTAATTTTTCTTTCTTCTGTACCTCTTCTATAAGGTTTATCAAAACCTCAGAATCTGTATCCGAAGTAAAAGTATAACCTCTTTTTATTAGTTCTACCTTTAAAGGAGCATAATTCTCAATGATCCCATTGTGTATAATCACTAAATCTCCCGAATTAGAAACATGAGGATGCGAATTGACATCATTTGGCACACCATGAGTTGCCCAACGCGTATGTCCAATTCCAATAGTCCCGTTTGTAGTGATTTCTTTTTCAGCTTTCGCCTCAAGATCCGATACTTTTCCTTTTGTTTTAGATAATTTTATTGTCTCGCCATCATACAACATCACACCGGCACTGTCATACCCGCGATACTCCAATCTTTTTAACCCCTTTATAACTATAGGATAGGCCTCTCTATAGCCTATATATCCAACAATTCCGCACATAGTTTCTCTTAATTAGGTTTTGTATAATAAATTTCGAATTTCAATCTTTTGTTATAATCCTTATCATCTGTTGGAATATTATTACCAAAGACAATAGTACCTAATGGATTCATGACAGAAGCCATCGGCGCTTTTAAAGGAAAACCGGTTTTATCCCTTAAAGCATAAAAACTGGACTTATTAATATCTTCTGTAACAACTAATCCCAAGTTAACATTAGTTGAATCAGCGTACTTGACAAGATTTCTAATATGATTAGTAATCCTAAATTTATAATAAGAACCACCTTCTACATCGGATTTCTTGGTTAGAATACCCCCAAAAATATATTTATTGTTTTTAGTATTACTAACGACAGCCGTAGTCTCTCTATAATCAATCAACACTTGGTTGTTTGTAAAATCGTACAAATAAATTCTTTGCGGCACATAACTTGTACCCATAGCACCCGAATTCAAATGAAAAACTAAGCTTGCCTCATTAATAAGGTATTTATTTCTTCTCATGTCATCCAACTCATCCGGAACTTTGTTCGGACCATCGCTTAATTCAAGACCATGATTGTCAGTTGGGTCAAATAATTTCAAAATAGACATTGAACCTTCCCCTCCTTTAAGATACAAATTAGCATCACCTTTATCAGAGTTAATACTAGCGGGATCCGTCGCATTTGCATAATTAATATTTATATTACTTTGATCCAATAAACTAACAGTGTTACCAGATAAATTTAATACCAATGTTTTATCTGTAGTTACAGAATTTATAGTCTCCGAATAAGTAATCGTTATCTTTCCATACTTAAAATTAAGCATTGCCATGTTTCCTGGATTACCCCCTATAGTTTCGATATTGAAAAACAATCCTCTAAAGTAATTTTTGAACGCATTATTATCTATCAAAGGTCCCGCTGGCGATTTAATTATTTTATTCAGGAAGAAATCCTTATTCAAACTTAACTCCATTCCAGGAGGCGTTCTTGTTGTTACTTCGGTACCATTTGAGTTGGTAGTCTTTGCAACATGCTCTGCCGGATCAAAAAAGAATTCTGTATTTTCGGCTGTATTCGACCCGTCATTTAAAGGGACTCCAATTTTTAACTGATTAAAATCCGAATATTGATTGTTATAATATTTTTGAGGCTGTGAAAATTGTTCCTCAGGATCTAAGTCCCTCATAAAATAACCAGATTCATAAACACTGAGCTTCATTTTGGCCTTATCTGGACCATAAATAGAATCCAAAACATAAGTACTACTTCCATCTGGATTTACTACAGTTTTATTTTTATCATAAAAATAAGGTATAGTCAATACCACTTTTTTTATAGTAGCTGAAGCGTCAAAGGCAGGATCTAAAGTCGCTAAAGTTACTTGAGTAACAAAATTCGCATTAGTAGTACCAAAGGAAGGATTGTTATATATCCCTAGAGGATTAACCTCTAAATTATTTGATTGAATAGGCCCTAATTTTTGATTATATGCTACCACAGGATATTCCCTCTTTTGTATATCAAAAGAATTATCGCCTATAATATCTTCACCAACAACATTAAATTCTTTATCACAGGAATTAAAAAGAACAATAAATAAAAGGAAAGGAATTGTTTTAAAAAAAGAATTTTTAAGCATATTTATTCGTAAAAGATTGATTTATAACAACATATTTTTATAGAATTCAGTATAAGCCACCGAAAATTCATCTTTATGTTTCAAAGGTAGAAAAGGTTTATTAGAAGATTCTATAAATTTTGTTAAACTTGGGGAGAGTCCATCTGAGGCAATAATTACAGCATCAGAATTACGAATAGTTGCTTTTATAATATTTTCATAATTTGGAACTTCTAGTTCGGCAATTGCTTCATCAGGAATACCATCAAATCTAACCTTATTGATCATTTCAACATCCAATGTTCCATCAAAAGACTGACTATAAACAGACGTAACAATCTTAGTATCTGAAAACAACGCTTCGTTTTTATAAAAATGCTTCATGTAAACAGGCAACATGGCGGCCATCCAACCGTGTACATGAATAATATCCGGTACCCAATTTAATTTTTTAACAGTCTCTACAACGCCTTTTGCAAAAAAGATCGCACGCTCATCATTATCGGGATACATCACCCCTTCCTCATCGGCAAAAGTTGCTTTTCTTTTAAAATATTCTTCGTTATCTATAAAATAAACCTGTATTCTTTCTTTCGGAATAGAAGCTACTTTAATAATAAGGGGCATATCCAAATCATTCACCACCAAATTCATTCCAGACAACCGAATCACTTCATGCAATTGGTGTCTTCTCTCGTTAATATTTCCATACCTTGGCATAAAAATTCTAATTTGCCCTCCTTGATCATTAATCATTTTTGGTACGTCATAAGACATTAATGAAACCTCATTTTCAGCGAGATAAGGTACAACTTCAGATGATACGTATAATATCCTCTTATCTTTCATAGTATAAATTGATTAATTATTGGCAATAAAAACCACGCAAAATTACAAAATTTTATGCAGTTATGGACTAAAATATTAAGTTTGCACCTAATTTAAACAAAACTGCCATGCAAATTTTCTATGGAAAAGCGGCTTTAATGGACTATTTAATCTCCTTAAAGACTACAAATTCTTCAATTGGATTTGTTCCGACAATGGGTGCTTTGCATGAGGGACATCAGTCGCTAATGCTTCAATCTACTAAGGAAAATGATATAACTGTTGTTAGTATTTTTGTAAATCCGACTCAATTTAACAATCCAGAAGACTTGCAAAAATATCCTCGCACTTTGGATGCTGACATACTAAAAATCTCGAACATCAATCCGGAAATTATCGTTTTTGCTCCAACAGTCGACGACATGTATGAAGGAAAAACCCTATCACAATCTTTCGATTTTGACGGATTGGAAAATAAAATGGAAGGAAAGTTTAGACCGGGGCATTTTGACGGTGTGGGAACCATTGTAAAACGTCTTTTTGAAATCGTAAAACCAACCAGAGCCTATTTTGGCGAAAAAGATTTTCAGCAGGTGCAAATCGTCAAAAAGATGGTTGAAAAAAATCACTTAGATGTAACAATTGTTGTTTGCCCTATTTATAGAGAAATCAACAACTTAGCTATGAGTTCTCGAAATGAACGCTTAACTTTGCACGAAAGAGAAGAAGCTGGAATTATCTATAAAATACTAAACGGAGCCAAAGCAAAATTCTCAAATAATAGCGCAGAAAAAACTACCCAATGGGTTAAAAATGAATTCAATAAAAATAAAATATTTACTTTAGAATACTTTGAAATTGCAGATGAAACAACACTTACGACTTGCAAACGAAAAAGTAAAAACAAAAAATATCGAGCATTCGTAGCGGTATTTGTCAACAACATCCGACTAATAGACACCATTTCATTAAATTAAAAAAATACCATGCACATTCAAGTTGTTAAATCAAAAATCCACCGAGTAAGAGTCACAGGAGCCGACTTAAATTACATCGGAAGTATCACTATAGACGAAGCATTATTAGAAGCAGCAAACATAATAGAGGGTGAAAAAGTTTCCATTGTTAACATAAATAATGGAGAACGTTTTGATACTTATGCCATTGTTGGCGAAAAAAATTCCGGAATAATCACCTTAAATGGACCAGCGGCACGTAAAGTTCAAAAGGACGATATCATCATCATCATTTCCTATGCAACTCTAGAATTTGAGGAAGCCAAGACATTTAAACCCTGGATTGTTTTTCCAAATGAAAAAGACAATTCATTGACATAATAGGTTTGTCCATTCCTCCTTTGTAAATACATAAAATAATTGTTTATATTGCTACTCTATTTATCATAAAATAACCAACCCCATTATTATATGAAACATTTATTTATAGTATTACTAGTCTTTTTTTCTGTTTCTGGTTACTCACAAATAAAAATCATTCATTTCGATTCCGGAAAACTTCAAGAAAAAAGAGAGCTTTACGTTTCTCTACCTGCCTCCTATGAAAAAAATCCAACCAAAAGATACCCTCTATTAATTTTAATGGATGGTGACTATCTACTGAACCCGTTTTTAGGAACTTTAAACTATGGGGCTCATTGGGATGATTTACCTGAGGTAATTGTTGTAGGAATAAGCCAAGGTCAAAACAACCAAAGGTCAATTGATTGTGGTTTGGACGAAGTAACAGGAATGCCCGATGGGAAAAGTGTCGATTTCTTTGACTTTATATCTCTGGAACTCCTTCCATTTATACAACATGACTATAGAACTACCAATTTTAAAATCATCGCGGGGCACGATATAACTGCAGCCTTCTCAAACTTCTTTTTATATAAAGATAACCCATTATTCAATGCTTATATTTGTTTAAGTCCTGATTTACCGGTGAATATGGAAAATGATATGCCGGATATTTTAGATTCTATCAAACAGCCTATTTTTTATTATCTCTCTTCAGCAGACGGTGATGATAAAAAAATGCAAGAAAGAATTAAAATTTTTGATACCAAAATTCAAACCAAAAAAAATCCAAATCTAAATTACAAGTTTGAAAATTTTAACGATGTATCCCATTTCTCTCTAGTTTTGCATTCTATCCCAACAGCTTTGTATCAAATTTTTGCTGCGGCTCAACCTATTTCCGTACTAGAATATGACACAAAAATAGTAACGCTCAAAGAAGGCTATGTTGATTATTTAAAAAACAAGTATGATATCATTGAAAATTCATTTGGCATAAAAAATCCAATTCGAATTACCGATTTCAAAGCCATTGAAGCTGCTATTATTGAAAATAAAGATTACAACGAGCTAGATGCTTTAGCGATTCTTGCCGACAAAAGTTACCCAAAAAGCATGCTAGGCGATTATGAATTAGCTACCATGTTTGAAAAAAAAGGAGATAATCCAAGAGCCGTACGCTATTATATGTCGGGCTTCAATAAAGAAGAAATTGCCGATCTTACCAAAGACATGATGTTCGCCAAAGCAGAAGAATTGAAAAAAACCTTTGCCAAAAAACCAAAAATAAAAGGAAAAGTAGGCCAAGATACTGAAGCAAAGCAAGAAGTAATCGAAGAAACTCCTGCCACAGACACACCTGTTACAGAAGAAAAAAAGCAATAATAATGACCAAAGTAAAAACAACTTTTTTTTGCCAGAATTGTGGTGCGCAATATGCCAGATGGCAAGGACAGTGCAATTCCTGTAAAGAATGGAATACTATTGCCGAGGAAATTATACAAAAGCAGGAAAAAGTAGCTTGGAAAAGTGAATCATCTACCACTAGTAAAGCACCAAAACCGTTACGAATCAACGAAATTGACAGTGCAGAAGAAATTCGTCTCGATACTACCGATAACGAATTGAATAGAGTTCTGGGTGGAGGAATCGTTCCTGGATCTCTTATCCTTCTGGGAGGTGAGCCTGGAATTGGAAAGAGTACACTTTTATTGCAAATTTCCTTAAAATTACCTTACAAAACTTTATACGTTTCTGGCGAAGAAAGCCAAAAACAAATAAAAATGCGTGCCGAACGTATCACTCCAAACGGAGATAATTGCTACATTCTTACCGAAACAAAAACACAGAATATCTTCAAACAGATTGAAGCCATTCAGCCCGAAATTGTCATAATCGATTCGATTCAAACTTTGCATACCGATTATATTGAATCTACTGCAGGAAGTATTTCACAAATACGAGAAACAACTGCAGAACTTATCAAATTTGCCAAAGAAACCAATATTCCAGTAATCTTAATTGGACATATTACTAAAGACGGAACTATAGCAGGTCCAAAAATATTGGAACATATGGTCGATACGGTGCTTCAATTTGAAGGAGACCGCAACCATGTCTATCGTATTTTGCGTTCGCTGAAAAACCGTTTTGGATCAACTGCCGAAATTGGGATTTATGAGATGCTAGGCAGCGGATTGCGAGAAGTATCAAATCCATCCGAAATATTGATTTCTCACAAAGACGAAGAATTGTCAGGAACGGCCATTGCAACTACACTCGAGGGCATGAGACCTTTGATGATTGAAATACAATCGTTGGTAAGTACCGCAGTTTACGGAACACCGCAAAGAAGCACTACAGGTTATAACGCCAAAAGACTAAACATGATTTTAGCCGTTTTGGAAAAAAGAGCTGGCTTTAGGCTTGGTGCCAAAGACGTTTTCTTGAATGTAACCGGCGGAATCTCCGTAGACGATCCAGCCATAGATTTAGCTGTTGTGGCCGCCATTTTATCATCAAATGAAGACATTCCAGTCAACAAAGATTTTTGTTTTGCTGGCGAAGTTGGGCTTTCGGGTGAAATTCGTCCTGTCAACCGAGTGGATCAGCGTATTCAAGAAGCTGAAAAATTGGGATTTTCGACTATTTTTGTATCCAAATACAATAAAATCGCCTTAAAAAATACGGGAATAAAAATCCAATTGGTGGCCAAAATCGAAGATGTTGCCAGCCAGTTGTTCGGATAAAACATTATTTTAAAAAAGACTTCTTTTCCTTTTACATATATGAGAACTAACAAACAAAAGTTACTACTTGCTTCCAAAATACTTGGGATAGTTATTGCTGTACTCTTAATTGGTTTTCTTGTATTTAGGAACGAACTTTTGGATCAGGCCATCGACAAAGTTTCTACCACAATGAAACTGGAATACAATAGTGAGTTTGCAATCAAAAAAGCTTCTTTTGACGGTATTTCAGGAATAGAATTGAACGAAATCACACTGGCACCAAAAAACCGGGACACTATTTTTAAAATTCAAAAAATAAAAACAAGTGTCAATTTATGGCGTCTGCTAATTGGCGATGTTCAGCTCGGAACTCTTGAAATAAAAAATGGTTATGTTCAGTTAACCAAAAAAGGAAAGATCAAAAACTTTGGTGCTTTCTTGAAAAAAGACAAAAACGAACCCAAAACCAATAAAAAAAGAGATTACGCCGAATTTGCCTATCGAATTATCTCCAAAGTCCTCAATTTGGTTCCAACGGATATGACTCTTGAAAACTTGGTATTCAAACTCGATGACAATGGCAAAAAAGCAACCGTAAACTTCAAAAAACTAACTTTATATCAAACTAAATTAGAATCGTCTATCGAGGTTCAAACCAACACTTTTGCGCAACGTTGGAGAATCAACGGTATTGCAGACCCTAGAAACAAAAAAGGAGATTTACACTTTTTCAATATTGACACCGGCGCTATCAAAGTTCCTTATTTTGATGAGCGTTACAACCTAAAAGCTAGTTTTGATTCCATTCGATTCAATGTTCAAAATATTGACATGAGTGGTGGCGAATTGCACTTGGACGGTTATACTTCGATTACAAATTTGAAAATGAATCATAAAAGGATTGCCAACAAAGATGTCATTATCAAAAATGCGAGATTTGATTACCGTTTCTTATTGGGTTCGGATTTTATTTCTATCGACAGCAGTTCGACTTTTCAATTCAACAAAATTAAACTTCATCCTTACCTTTCTTATAACACCGAAGAAGATACGGTTTATAAACTAAAAGTGGCTATTCCGAAAATGAAAGCTCAAGATTTTATCACCTCTCTTCCTGATGGTTTGTTTACCCATTTTCAAGGTATGGAAGCCACCGGAGATTTTGATTATAAATTGGATTTTATGTTCAACAAAAATAGGCCAAATACCATTGTTTTCAAAAGCAACATAACCAAACAAAATTTAAAAATAACCAAATACGGGAATATAGATTTAGCCAAATTAAATGGTGAGTTTACCTATCGAGCCATTGACAAAGGCGTTCCTCAACGACCCGTTTTTGTAGGCGCCAGCAATCCGTATTACACGCCTTTGGACCAAATATCACCTTACTTGCAAAAATGTGTTCTAACCTCCGAAGATCCGTCTTTTATGTCACATCATGGCTTTATAAACGAAGCCTTCAAACAATCGATTCTGAAAAACATTCGCACCAAAAAATTCTCTCGTGGCGCAAGTACCATAAGCATGCAATTGGTTAAAAATGTATTCCTTACCCGAGAAAAAACCTTGTCGAGAAAACTGGAAGAAATTCTATTGGTGTATATCATTGAAAACAACCGAATCACGAGCAAACAACGTATGCTCGAGGTATATTTCAACATTATCGAATGGGGTCCGAACATATATGGAATTGGCGAAGCAGCCGAGTTTTATTTCCAGAAAAGACCAGCCGATTTGAATGTGCAAGAATGTCTATTCCTGGCTACCATTATCCCAAAACCAAAGAAATTCATGTGGCAATTTGACCAAGAAGGTTTGCAAAAAGCATACGCCACTAAACAGCAAGCTTTCTTGAGAAACTTAATGTTTCGCCGTGGATTATTGGTTCCCGAAGATACTATTGGTTTATCAGCTCCGATAACACTTACGGGTCGTGCTCATTCTTTATTGAACATCAAAGTTCAAGATACTACTGTTATTGATTCAACATCGGCAAAAGAAGAATTTGATTTTTAAACTATCGCTAAAAAAACTAACCACATAGAGACATAGATTTAATAGCAAATCATTAAAGGATGAATAGAAATAGGCCTATTTTTTCACATAGATCGGCTATGTGAAAAGTGAAACGCTTATCAACTCTTTCCAAATACTACAAATTCTATGTCTCTATGTGGTAAAATTTAATCCAATTACTTAAAATTCCTCAAAAAATCCTCTTTGTACGTTGGGGAAACTTCAATTTCTGTTGCATCGTTTAAAGTAATAATGCCACCCTTGTTATACGATTTCACATAGTTCAAATTGATGATATGGGATTTGTGAACGCGGATAAAAGGCAAAGGCAGGATTTCCGAGAAATGCTTCAAAAAACGACAAGCCATTTTCTTGCTTCCGCTATGGAGATATAAGTCTGTGAAATTACCGTTACCGCGAAGGCGGACGATATCTTCCATTTTTACTACTTCAAAACCTTCCAATGTTGGTAAAATTACCTGTTGTTTTTCGGGTTTAGTTTCCTTAAAATTTTCAACGATTATCCTGTTTCTGTTAAAAATTTCGTGATTGAGAATTTGATGATGTACTTTGTTTACCGCCACGATTAATTCTTCAATGCTAATGGGTTTCAGCAAATAATAGGCCGCGCTTTGATTCAACGCTTTCAAAGAATACTCCGAAAAAGCGGTTACAAAAATAGTCTCAAAATGCAAATCCTTGCAAGCTTCGAGAACATCAAAAGCATTGCCAAAAGGCATTTCCACATCCAAAAAAACCAACTGTGGCTGTAATTCGTGCAACAACGGAACAGCCTCTTTTATGTTTTGGGCTTCGCCAATGACCTCCACTTGCGGACAATATTTGCTCAAATAATTCTTGAGCACTTCTCGTGCCGCCAATTCATCTTCGACAATTACGCTTTTTATCTTTTGAAAACTCATCCTATTTTATCAATTAATGGAAAAACAATTTCGATTACGGTTCCTGTTTCCGGCAAGGCTTTCTCAAAAATCTGGAACGCAATATTCTTTTTGTACAACTCATTAAGCAAACCAATGCGCTCTTTCGTATTGCTCATCCCTCGCGATTCATGTGCTTTTTGATTACTCGTTTTCAGCTCTTGGCTTTTAGTCAAGCCAATACCATCATCTTCAATACGAATCACAACTTGGCCGTTGAATAACTGAATATTCAATTGCAACAACCCTTTGGCATCCAAATACCGCAAACCGTGCCAAATAGCATTCTCCAAATGAGGCTGAATAATCATATTGGGAACCATAGTTCTTTCGGGATCCAATTCTGGGTCAACGCTTATCTTGAAATCAAATTTATCCTGAAAGCGCAAATGTTCCAATTCCAAATACTTTTTCAATTGCTCCAACTCGTTATCCAAGGTAATGAAATCCTTGTTGGAATTCTCCATCGTATTTCGCATCAAATTCGAATACGAAGTCAGGTATTTATTGGCTTCCAATTCTTTGTTCTCGGATATAAATTGATTCACACTATTAAGACTGTTGAAAATAAAATGCGGATTCATTTCGCGTCGTAACGACTGCAATGCAATTTCTTTGTTCTTTGTTTTGATAGAAAAAAGCGATTTTACAATCCACAGAAACAACAACAAAAGCAATCCTATCGAACCTAAAAGGAAGTAATTAAAAGTATTTGTCTTGGTAATTAGCTCGTCTTTCAACGATTTTTCTTTTTCCAATTGGCGGATTTTATCTTCGCTAACCTGAAACGCTTTGGTATCCATCAAAGTTGTGTCGGATTGCACTAATTGCTCAAAATTTTGAAGAAATTGACCGTACAAAGCCAAACTTTCCCTGTTCTTTCCTTTTTCATTGTAATACTGCGTTAACGAAATCAAACTCTTTTTTGCCTCGGCAGAATTTCCTTTTTGAAGTGCCAAAGCAAAGGCTTCCTTCAATGCCGTGACCGCTTTATTAGGCTCTTCTTTTTGGAAATATAGATCCGATAGCGATTGCAATTGTTTAATTTGAGTATTGAAATCTTTCTTGGTTTTAGCATCTGCCAATAGTTTTTCATTAATGCCAATTGCCTTGTCAAACTGATTGTCTGACGCATATACTTTAGCAATTTCATTGTTAATTTTGATGATCGTTGCCGGTTTTCCTTTTGCGTAAGCGAGCGCCTGATGGTAACTTTCTATGGCAACTTCCTTATTTTTTTGTTGCAAAGAATTCTCGGCTTTTTGAACATAGGCCGCTGAAACTTCTTCTTCTTTATTTTCCTTTTTTAGCAACTCTATATTCGAATTGAGGTAGCCGACTTGAGCCACCGGACTCGCAACAGCACGCAAACGATTAGCATCATTCGTATTGATTTCTTCAAGGCTTTTATCTGCAGCAATATTCCCTGCCTTATCATAATTTTTAATCGCCGATTCATAGTCTTTCTGGGATTCCTGCACTTTGGCAAGGCTTCTGGTTACGCGGGTTTTATCATCAACCAACTTCAGTTTGGCGTAGCTCGTGATGGCTTTTTTGAAATACTCTTCGGCTTTGGCATTATCTCCTTTATTAAGAAATTCATTGGCCAATCGTTCATAATTTTGGGCAATTTGAGCTTCGTCATTTACCTCCAAAGATTTTTTCAAATCATTACTTACCCTACTCATCTTAGAAACCGGCATCGATTTGCTTTTATACAAAGAATCCTGAGCCATTGTTCCGATAGGAAACAACAGCGTTAGAAGGAAAATGAAATATAGATTTAGTAAACGCATTTTTTTTAAGTTTTTGAGTCACTAAGATTCTGAGTCACTAAGCAAATTAATAATAATTTGGAGCAGAAAAATTTGGCTTTTTTATCAGCATTAGTCCCGCTTTCCGTTACAAACGAAGTTCACTGAGCTCCTATGAAAATAAAAGTATAGTGAAGTAATCTTATAAGCCGAACCCCGGCTTATAAGGATTTCCACTGCAATCGGGGCTAAGAGACAATATTTTGTTTTTATAAGACACTTAAAATCTTAGCCTCTTCCAAAAAAATTCCACTTTGTAAAGTAAAGTATTTTAAACTCCTTTTACAACTCGTTTCACCAAGTCAAAAGGCCGTTTCACCATTTGTCCAAAAAAGTGCTGTTTTTAGTTTTTAAGTTTGGTCTGTAATCAACCTTTAAAAACGAAAAATCATGAAAACGACTTTATTTATCTCCGCGCTTTTGGCAACCACAATTTCTTTTGCAAGCTGTAATTCTTCGAATGCAAAGCCAATAAAAAACATTGGAACAGAAAAACCAACTGAAAACACCAAAATTCAAGTCGCACTTTTATTAGATACTTCCAACAGTATGGACGGATTAATCGACCAAGCCAAATCCAGACTTTGGAACATCGTAAACACGCTCACAACTCTTAAATATTCCGGTAAAACTCCCGATATCGAAATTGCGTTGTATGAATACGGCAACGACGGATTGGCACAACAATCCAATTATATTAGACAAGTAACACCGCTTACCACCGACTTGGACTTGATCTCCGAAAAATTATTTGCTTTGAAAACCAACGGCGGAAATGAGTATTGCGGTGCGGTAATTCAAGATGCAACCAAAAAATTGCAATGGAAAAAAGAAACTAGCAATATGAAACTCATTTATATTGCAGGAAATGAAGCCTTCGACCAAGGAGGAATAAACTACAAAGAAGCCATCAGCGATGCCTTGAAAAATGATATTTATGTGAACACTATTTTCTGCGGAAGCAGTATGGAAGGAATTAATACCTTTTGGAAAGACGGCGCCGATTATGGAAAAGGGAAATACTTCAACATTGATTCTAACTTATCGGTTCAATACGTATCAACGCCTTATGACGATCAAATATCCAACTGCAATGTAAAAATCAATAACACCTATATTGGCTACGGAGCAAAGGGTTCTTCTAAAAAAATGAACCAAGAAGCACAAGACAAAAATGCACAGGGAGTTTCATCTGCCAATTATGCCGAACGCGCCGTAAGCAAATCCAAAGCAGTCTATAAAAATGAAAGCTGGGACTTAGTTGACCGTGTAAAAGAAGATCCCAAAGCGATTGCAAAAATCAAAAAAGAGGAATTACCCGCGGAGCTTCAAAACAAATCAGAAGCCGAAGTGGAAGTAATTGTTACCCAAAAAGCAAAAGAAAGAGAGATAATCCAAAAAGAAATTGGTGAATTGGCCAAAAAACGCCAACAATATATCGATGCCGAAACCAAAAAAACAAAATCACAAGACGATTTGGGAAATGCCATAAACACTTCTATTGTAGCTTTAGCGAAAGCAAAAGGCTATACGGTCGAACGATAAAAAATATTTTTTACCATGTAAGTCATATTCACTAAGCTGAATACTTTCTTATACTAATATGGCTTACATGGTAAAAAACACTTTATTTGTAATGCTTATCATATAAAAATTAAAAACCTACTTATGTTTAAAAAAACAATACTATCAGTCCTTTTATTGGTTACTGCTTTTGCTTTGGCACAAAAACCAATTTTTACCACCGCCAAAGTAAAAGCCGCAACGGTGTATTTTAATGCTGCCGAGATATCGCAAAACACCACTGTAAATTTACCCTTGGGCACAAGTGAAATTGTCATCAAAAATGTAGCAGTTGACCTAAATGAAAATTCGGTGCAAATAGGTGCGCCAGCATCTGTAACAGTACTTTCTGTTCAATTTACCAATGATTATGTTTCGGAGTATGAAGTAGATTTGAAATCGCCTGCGCTAAAAAAAGTAAAAGACAGTATTGTTTTGGTACAAAAAGAGATTTTAAAATTAGGTAATGCCAAAAATTCGGAAACGAAAACATTGGCACTTTTAGACAAAAACCAACAAGTTTCAGGCGTAAATTCGGGTTTGAACGTGATGGAATTAATGAAAATGGTCGATTATTACAAAGCCAAACAAACTGAAATCGCCAACACCATAAATTCATTAACAGAAAAGGAACAAAAACTGAATGAGACCCTTCAAAAATTGAACAATAAACTCGAAGTAGATACGAGCAAAGAAGAGAAAACCTCGTCCGGTAAATTGATTGTTCAAGTGATGAATAATTTGGCCGGAGCAGTTCCGCTAGATATTACTTATTTGTCGAATAATGCTTCTTGGACTCCTTTCTACGATTTGCGTACCGAAAGTGTAACAGCACCAATAAATATGATGTACAAAGCGCAGGTGATTCAAAACACAGGAATCGATTGGAAAAAAGTAAAACTAACTTTGTCCAGCGGCGTACCAAATCAAAACAATCAAGCGCCTTTGTTAAGTTCCTGGTTCTTGAACTACAGAACGAATGAAAGATTGCAAGAAGTAGTTGTGATGGGCTATGGCTCGAAGAAAAAAGGAGTAACAAATCAATTGCAGGGAAAAGTTGCGGGTGTTCAAATTGCTAACCAAGAAATGAATGCACAACCTATAATGATGGCAGAATCTTCTGTTTCTGACTACACAACGGTATCCGAAAACCAACTGAACGTCTCTTTTGACATCGATATCCCTTATGATATTTTATCAAATGGAAAAGTACACAGTGTCTCGTTAAAAGAAATCAAACTACCAGCATCTTATAAATATTATACCGTTCCAAAAGCGGACAAAGACGCTTTTTTACTGGCACAAATTGCCGACTACAGCAAATACAATTTGTTGAGAGGTGAAGCCAATATCATTTTTGAAGGTATGTATGTGGGCAAAACTTTTATAGAGCCGAGCCAAACCAGCGACACTTTGAGTTTGAGTATGGGTCGTGATAAAAAAGTGACCATCAAACGAGAAAAAGTAGTCGATCAGTCGGGTACCAAATTTTTGTCTTCCAAAAAAGAGCAAACTTTTACCTTTGACATCACCCTTAGAAACAACAAAAAAGAAGCGATTGAGATGTTGCTAAAAGATCAATATCCGTTGAGTTCTAATAAAGATATTGAAGTTGAATTGTTACAAAGCGACAATGCCAAAGTAAATCCCGAAACAGGAATCCTGACCTGGCAATTGCAGATGAAACCAAATGAAACCAAGAAAATTAGAATTAGTTACAAAGTGAGATATCCAAAAGATGAAGTTATAGAGAATTTGTAAAAAGCAAAAAACCTGTCAGATTCAAAAACTGACAGGTTTTTTAATTTATTTCATTTAGTGATTAAGGAGCCGGATCAGGAATAATGGCCTGAACAGCATCTATTTCTTTTAAAACATCATCAGAAAGTGTTACCTGAATTGTGTCAATATTTTCTTTGAGTTGTTCCATTGTAGTGGCTCCAATAATTGAACTCGTCAAAAAAGGCTGTTGTTGTACAAAAGCCAGAGCCAGTTGAGTCAATGTCAATCCATGTTTGTGAGCAATCTCTTGATACAGTTTTGTTGCTTCAGTAGATTTTGCACTACTGTATCTCGAATACTGCGGAAACAAACTCAATCGTGCATTAGGATGGGATTCACCAGTTAAGAATTTCCCCGACAGAACACCAAAAGCCAATGGTGAATACGCCAATAACCCAACATTCTCACGAAGGCAAACTTCGGCAGATGCATTTTCGAATAGACGATTCAATAACGAATACGGATTTTGAATGGTTTTAATTCTTGGTAAATTATTGTATTTGCTTTCTTCCAGAAAACGCATCATTCCCCAAGGATTTTCATTGGAAACTCCAATATGTTTTATTTTTCCAGCTTTTACAAAACCATCCAAAGATTCCAGAACAGCATGGATATTGTCTTCCCAAGCATCATCTTGAACTTTGTAACCACGTTGTCCAAAAAAATTGGTTTTGCGTTCTGGCCAATGCAATTGATAAAGATCTAAATAATCAGTTTGAAGACGCTGCAAACTATTGTCCAAGGCATATTGAATACTAGCAGGAGAAAAATCTAATTTTTCACGCATATAACCAAAAATAGGACTTGGTCCAGCAATCTTAGATGCCAAAACTACTTCTTCTCTTTTTCCGGTTTTCTTGAACCACGTTCCAATTATTTTTTCGGTACTTCCGTAAGTTTCTTTCTTACCTGGGATAGAATACATCTCGGCAGTATCAAAGAAATTGACTCCCTTTTCGAGTGCATAATCCATCTGGGCATGCCCTTCAGATTCGGTGTTTTGTTGCCCAAAAGTCATTGTTCCTAGGCATATTTTACTGACTTTTATATCGGTATTCGGTAAAGTAGTGTATTTCATATTTTTAAGAGGCTAAGAAACTAAGTTGCTAAGTTTTTTTGACAGCAAAGATAAAAATTAGTTCTTCTTTTTTGGTTTGACATTTCCTAATATTAACATAAAAGGTTCGACGTTTTCACGCGAACCTTTTGTAAATTTTGCTACTTAGTATCTTAGCAACTTAGTGTCTTTCTCTTAAAAATCATTCAACATTTTTGAAATTTCGTCCAATCTAGGAGTCAGGATAATTTCGATTCTACGGTTTTTAGCTTTTCCTTCAGCAGTGTTATTGGGCGCTAAAGGAGAATATTCACTTCTTCCGGCTGCCGTAAGATTTTGTTTGTTTACTTTTTTGTTTTCTCCCAAAATAGTAACAATAGCTGTGGCTCTTTTGGTCGAAAGATCCCAGTTATCAGCAATTGGTCCAGAACCTTCATACGGGTCATTATCAGTATGTCCTTCGATTAATACAGAAATATCAGGGTTATCGCCCAAAACTTTCCCTACTTCAACAACCGCTTTTTTTCCTTCGGTTCCTACAGCCCAACTTCCCGAATTGAAAAGCAATTTGTTTTCCATAGAAACATATACTTTTCCGTTTTTTTGTTCAACAGTTAATCCTTTCCCTTCAAAACCGTTTAAAGCCTTAGAAAGTGTTTCTTTTAGTTTTTTCATGCTGGCTTCTTTGGCAGCGATTAAATCTTCCAGTTCTTTCAAGCGTTGGCTGCTTGCATTCAATTTTTCTTGTTCCAATGCCAGAGCTTTTGCTTTAGCATCCAGCTGCGCCAATAATTCACGATTCTTTTTCATGTTGGCTTCCAAAGCTTCGTTGCTGTTTTTTTCTAAAGCAGCATACGAATCCTGCATCACTTTCATTTTGTTTTTGACAGCCTCATAATCGGCTTGTACTTTGGCCAAGTTGGCATTGGTGTCATCCAATTTGGATTGTAAAGCGGCTTTTTCTGATTCTAATTGTTTTTTTGATGCCAAAAGAGCAGCATTCTCGTCTGAAATGGATCTGTTTTCCTTTTTTAAATTGGCAAATTGGTTTTCGAGATCATTGTAGATTTTCTTGGAAACACAAGAAGTGGACAATGCCATAATTAAAAGTCCGATGGAAATTTTTTTAATCATTTTGTTAAGTTTTACTATTTATATGTGGTATTTGAGGTCAAAAGTTCTTGTAATACGGAATGCCTTAGCCCAGATAACAGTGGAAATACTTGTTTGTGAAAAATCTATTTTTTTTGTTGCTAGTGCAGAGCGACCAACGGAAGCTCCTGCAATAGCTTACAAAAAATGATTTTTGCAAACAAGATTGCAACGGGTAGCTGGATTAGCTCCTTATAACTTTCATTCTTTTTTATTTGCAATTGACATTGCCATTGATATTGAATTTACCCTATTCAATTTCCACCAAAACCGGGCAATGATCGGAATGCATGGCGTCTGGTAATATAACGGCTCTTTTGAGTTTATGTTTTAGGGAGTCGCTCACTAAATTGTAATCGATGCGCCAACCTTTGTTATTCCCACGGGCTCCGGCACGGTAACTCCACCATGAATATTGATGTGGTTCGCTGTTAAAATGACGAAAACTGTCTACGAATCCAGATTTCATGAATTTATCCAACCAAGCTCTTTCCTCGGGTAAAAAACCTGATACATTTTTGTTTCTGATTGGATCGTGTATATCGATTGCCTCGTGGCAAATGTTGTAATCCCCGCAAATGATTAGATTGGGAATGTCTTTTTTGAGTTGGTCAATATAGTTTTGAAAGTCATCCATGTACATAAACTTATGACTTAAACGATCCATGTTAGTTCCCGAAGGCAAGTACAAACTCATTACAGAGCAGTCGTCAAAATCGGCGCGCAGATTTCTACCTTCAAAATCCATATGCTGGATACCAGTTCCATAAACTACATTATTCGGTTTAATTTTTGAAAGAATGGCGACGCCACTATAGCCTTTTTTGGTCGCTGGGTAATAATATTGATACGGATAGCCCGCAGCGGTAATGTCGGAAACGGGAATTTGCTCTTCGGTCGCTTTGATTTCCTGTAGGCAAATAACATCGGGATTGGCATGTTGCAACCATTCTATAAATCCTTTGGTGATAGCGGCTCGAATTCCGTTTACGTTGTACGAGATAATTTTCATTACTATATTTTTTTTTAAATCCGAAGTAAATTTTGACGAAAACTGGTTCTTAAAACCATTTTTTTATCTCAAATCCGGAAGATTATTTTTTCTGTGGAATCCAAAAGTAGTAAAAAGTAGAAAGATTGATTCAAAAAAAACCATAAAAAATGGAGTATTTTGCTATCTTTGTCTCTTGCTCAAAAAAGAAAAAATAAATGGGTTTAGTTACCGCGAAAGAAGTTGCAAAGACAATAAATACGGACAAGTACGGCGTTTTCGGTACTTTTTCGGGCTGGTTGTTGATGAAAGTTTTAAAGATTTCGACATTAAACAAAATATACGACCGCAACAAACATTTGAAAGAGCTACCGTTCTTGAATGCTATATTGGACGAGTTTCAGATTAAATTTGAGATTCCGGAAGAAGATTTTAAACGATTACCCAAAGATGGCGCCTATATCACCATTTCAAATCATCCGCTTGGAGGAATTGACGGTATTTTGTTGTTAAAATTAATGCTCGAAAGAGAACCTAATTTTAAAATCATAGCCAATTTTTTACTGCATCGAATTGACCCCATGAAACCCTATATCATGCCGGTGAATCCTTTTGAAAATCACAAAGACGCTAAGTCAAGTGTGGTGGGAATTAAGGAAACATTGCGCCATCTTAGAGATGGTAAACCATTGGGGATGTTCCCTGCCGGTGAGGTTTCTACTTATAAAGATGGAAAATTGGTAGTTGATAAAGCTTGGGAAGAAGGCGCTATAAAAGTAATTCGAAAAGCACAGGTTCCTGTGGTACCTATTTATTTTCACGCTAAAAACAGTCGCTTATTTTATTTTCTGTCCAGAATAAACGACACACTAAGAACGGCAAAATTGCCATCGGAATTGTTGACTCAGAAAGATCGAATTATAAAGGTACGTGTTGGAAAACCTATTTCGGTTGCCGAACAAAACGAATACGAATCGATTGAGGATTACACGGAGTTCTTGAGAAAGAAAACCTATATGCTAGCCAATCCTTTTGAAAAAGAGAACAATTTTTTGAATACGGCCAATTTAATGCCTTCGAAAGCCCCTAAAAAAATTGTGACTCCGGCCAGTACCGACAAAATGATTGCCGAAGTGGAAGCTTTAAGAGTAGCCGACCTTCGCCTTTTACAAAGTAAAAATTACGAAGTATTTTTTGCCGAGGCCAAACAGATTCCAAATATTCTTCATGAAATTGGACGTTTGCGTGAGATTACTTTTAGAGAAGTTGGTGAAGGGACGAATGAATCCATTGATATTGACAAATACGACAAATACTATCGCCATCTCTTTTTGTGGGATGATGACACCAAACAAATCGCGGGAGCTTACCGCATGGGATTGGGATCTCATATTTACCCTAAATATGGTATTGAAGGATTTTATCTGAACGGTCTTTTCCGTTTTGAACCTGAATTGCACGACATGATGAGCAAATCCATTGATATGGGTAGGGCTTTTATAATCAAAGAATATCAGCAAAAACCAATGCCGCTGTTCTTGTTGTGGAGAGGAATCATACACACCACTTTACATTATCCGGAACATAAATATTTGTTAGGCGGTGTAAGTATCAGTAATCAATTTTCAGATTTTTCGAAATCATTGATGATTGAATTCATGAAATCGCACTATTATGATCCTTATATTGCACAATACATCCATCCTAAAAAGGAATTCAAAGTCAAATTAAAAGATGCCGATAAGGATTTTATTTTTGATGAAGCGGAAGCTGATTTAAATAAATTTGACAAGCTTATTGATGAGTTGGAACCAGGGATTTTAAGACTTCCTGTACTAATTAAAAAATACATCAAACAAAACGCAAAACTAGTAGCTTTTAATGTCGACCCTTTATTCAACAATGCTATCGATGGATTAATGTACATTCGAATTGCAGATATCCCGGAAAGCACTATGAAACCTGTGATGGAAGAATTCCAGGCTGAATTGGAACGCAAACTAAATGACAAAGAGGAAGAAAGCAGTAGTCACTAAGCAGTATTTAATAAACAGAATATAAAATAAAATCCCGTTTCGCTTAAAAAGACGAAACGGGATTTTTTCATAGACAAACATCTATTTAATTTTCGTATTCTTTAACGGCCTTTTTAAAACCGGTCCATTCTGTTTGTGTCAACAAATGTTTCTGGCTAGCTTTTTTCCCTTTTATATATTCAAGTATGTATTTGGCTCTTTCTTCCGATTCTGGATGAGAATTTACCCATGACAATGCACTTTCTAATTTATTGTCAAAAGACATTTCATATAGAAAATCCGCAAATGGTGCTGGATCAATTTTAGCCTTTAGCATATATTCAACGCTGGCGATATCGGCTTCTTTCTCAAGGGAACGATCATAGGCCGACGATGATAAAGTATGCATAATCTCGCGAACAAGCTTACCATTATTATTCCCAGTAGTTATTGACATCAGTACAGAAAAACCAACCTCTTTTGATAATTTTTTCATCACGTGATTGTTCTCTATGTGAGCAATTTCGTGTCCCAAAACACCAATTAAAGCCTGTTCGTTTTTTGACGCTTCAATTAGTCCGGAATACACCACTAAATGTCCATCCGGCAACGCAAAAGCATTAACCTCATCTTTTTGTATAATATGTACTTTTAGGCTGTCACGTTCTATTCCGTTTTCTTTACACAATGGTTTTAATAATTTGTCCAACGATTTGGTAATCGAGTCATTTACTATTATGTCTTCGGTCGTTTTTATTTGATCCCAAATCATATCGCCAACTCCTTTTTCGGTAGCGCTTTTGGCTTTATCTATTTTAAAAAAAGTGATATAATCAATTTGAGACAGCAAAAACCAAATCCCAAAGAAGACAACCACTATTGATAATCCTCTAAATAGTGCTTTCATAATTGGTCTTGCAGATTAAATTAGTAATATCCGAAAAGAAATACATTTCGATATGATTCCCCTTTCTGGTTTGTGTGGCCAAATAAAGCGTGAAAATAAATTCAAGCAGATTAAAACCTACAATGGTAATTATGTAGGCAATATAACGGTTCGTCACTTCAGCACCATCAAATACGATGGAAATAGTCCACCAAAATCCAACGGTATTAAAGAAAAACATACCCAATTGAGACAATAATGCCTGTGTACAATGCCATTTTACAAAAGCTGTGCTTTTTCTGTTTCCTAAATAAAAGAAAACGGATGCCAGCAAATTCATTATGGGCAATGGCAATCCGCAAAGCACTACAACGAGCGACATCAAATAACTGTTGGATGCTCTTTCCAACTCGCTGTCGTAAGGTTTATAATTAAATTTTTGTGTTGCGATCATAAGTGTTTGTATATATTCCAAACCCAATTGAGAATAACCAATACAATCAAGGGAATGGCAATTTCTTTCTTTCTAATTAACTTCTCAGTTTTAATGTAAAAATTGTAAAAAGACTGTTTTTTTGCGACAATATCCCAAACAATCCAGCCTGGAGAAACAACCAAAATACCGGCAACTACGATTCCAAAAGGATTTAGAAACAACGACTTCACAATTTCTCCGTTAAACAAATAGGAGACCGCTCTGGTCGTACCGCATGATGGACATGGAAAACTGGTTACTCTTTTAAACACGCAAACAGTCAAATCCAAACCTGAATTTTTTATGGGTGCTAATTTCAAAAAGAGTAACCAACTATAACCCAAAAAACAAGCAAATAAAATCAGTATATAAAGCTTGTTCTTTGACATATTTTAAAGGAATGCATTATTAAACGCAATTGTGTTTTTTTCTTTTGTAGCACCTTGAATCAAAAACCAATCCACAATAGCCCAAATCATAAAACCTCCACAAGTAAGTAACTTTCCAACACCCATTCCTGTATCGCCAATGTAAAAACGATCAATTCCATAAGCTCCTGCAAAAATCGAAATTAACAATGCTGTAGTGGGGTCTTTAAATTGGGTTAACTGTAATCTTTGCCATTGACTTTCGTCTAAGGTTATTAGTTTTTCGCGGATGATATTTAGATGATGCCCTTCAAAATACTTAGCGTTCATCATCATGAACATGTCAACTTTTTGTGAATCCATTATAATAATTTGGTTTTTGGTTACTTCCCTACTCTATTTTGGATTTTCGGATACTCCATAATTTTGCTAATATATAAATATTAACAGAAATGTCTTGTTATAAAAAATTAATTTTTGCTGATAGATTAAATAAGACATAAAAAAATCCTGAAATTTCAGGATTTTTACTTTCTTTATTTTTTAAAACCAGCCTTTCTTACCGACCTGATAGGTTTGATAAAATTCTTCATCAGTTTTAGTCAAATAAATAATTCCTTCCACAAGGCCAATTATACCTCCAATTCCGCAAGTAACAACACCTAAAATGAGCTGAATTATTCCTTCTTGTGTATATCCTAAAATAAATTTGTGTACCCCTAATCCTCCTAATACGATGGCTAGAACTCCAGCTAAAACTTTTTTATTTTCTTGAGGAATTGGTTGTGGGTTATTCCAATTTTCTTGTTTTGAATTCTCCATAGTTGAAAATTAAATTTGTTAATTAATAGTTGTCTAATTTATAAAAAATATCATAAAATACTATTTTTTAAGACATTAAAAACCTTACAACTTTAACTTTTTCCATACAACGCTTTAATTTTATCCACTATCACTTGTGCCAATCGCTCGTGACTTTCGTAGGTCCAGCCAGCAATGTGCGGGGTTAATATCACTTTTCGTCCATCCAATAAATATTGAAAAGCTTCTGGTGTATTTTTATTCTGGAAAAGGTTTTCAAAAGACAGTTTCTCATACTCCAAAACATCCAATCCAGCCCCGAGAACTTTTCCAGATTGCATGGCGGTAACCAAATCTGCCGTTATGATATTCTTACCTCTGGAAGTATTGATAATCCAAATGTTTTTTGCGAAAGCATTGATAAAATCCAAATTTACCATCTTATCGGTTTCAGGCGTCCAAGGAACGTGTAAACTAAGTACATCTGTTTTTTGCTGTAATTCCTGTAATGAAACTTGTCTGGCATTGGCATCACCCACATTTTCCTTGATGTCATAGCACAATACTTCCACATCAAAACCACGGAGTTTTTTGGCAAACGCTTTTCCCATGTTTCCATATCCTATGATTCCAACTGTTTTGCCGTCGAGTTCGTAACCACGATTTTTCTCCCTGTTCCATTCACCGGAACGAATCTCGCTGTCAGCAATATTTAACTTGTTGAACAAGGACAATATCATTCCCAAAGTATGTTCGGCAACCGCATTACAGTTACCTTCCGGCGCGGCAATCAATGCAATATTCTTGGAGGTTGCATAATCACAATCAATGCTTTCCAATCCAGCTCCTACTCGAGCAATGAATTGCAAATTGGTGGCTTTGTCCAGAAACTGCTTGTCAATTTTAAAACGGCTTCGAATAACAATTCCTTGGTAGTCTTGAATTTTGGCTTCGATTTCTTGTTTGGAAGAAGTAAAATCGGCGTGATTAATAAAACCTGCCTGTTCCAATTGTTCCCATAGAATGGGATTATTACTGTCAATATGAAGGATTTTGATGTCCATATAAAAGGATTGCTAAATTAGAGTCTCAAAATTAACTAAAAAATCACGGTTTATGGTTTGAACCTAGAATAATTAACCTACAATGCTTAAATTAGCAATTTACTTTTAAAGCGAAATATAAAGATGAAATTAACCAAAACATTTACTGCATTTTTTCAAAGCGAAAAAGCGAGTGGTCTATTACTTCTTTTTGTAACCGTAGTCTCTTTATTGTTGGCTAATTCAATAATTCAAACTGAATATATCGCTTTTTGGAACACTGAAATCGGACATCATTCCATTACACATTGGATCAATGATGGGTTAATGACGATTTTCTTTCTATTGATTGGTTTAGAACTGGAACGAGAAATCTATCATGGCGAATTGGCTAATATCAAAAATGCTATTCTTCCCATTTTTGGTGCTCTTGGCGGGATGATTGTCCCTGCCGGAATTTTTCTGGTATTGAATTACGGAACGCAAACACAAAACGGAGCCGGAATTCCGATGGCAACCGACATTGCTTTTGCAATTGGAGTCTTATCCTTATTGGGCAACCGAATTCCATCCTCGTTAAAAATATTCCTTACAGCTCTTGCGGTCATTGATGATTTAGGAGCAATTCTGGTCATTGCCATATTTTACACTCAAACCATTGCATTTGACAACTTACTCTACGCTTTTATCATCTTAGCCTTTTTATTCATATTGAATCGACGAAAAGTGCATCATTTGGCTCCATACTTAATTGGAGGTGTTCTTATGTGGTATTTTATGCTCAACTCGGGTGTACATGCCACTATCACTGGGGTGCTATTGGCCTTTGTCATTCCGTTTGGAGATGGCGGAAAAAATACTGCTTCCTATAAACTGCAGCATTTTCTGCACGAACCTGTCGCTTTTATTATTCTTCCTTTATTTGCTATCGCCAATACCTGTATTTCCATCAACACAGGCTGGTATGAAGGATTGAGTCATGAAAATTCAATCGGAATTATTCTGGGTCTTGTGATAGGAAAACCACTCGGGATTTTGCTATTTTCTTTCCTTGCCGTAAGTTTAGGCATTAGTAAATTGCCTAGAGATCTAAAATGGAAAAACATTTTAGGCGCTGGAATGCTAGGAGGAATAGGATTTACGATGTCTATTTTCATAACCTTATTAGCTTTTAAAAACGATGGTGAAGAAGTCATAACTTATTCAAAAATAGCCATTCTAATTGCCTCTTTCCTGTCTGGAACATTTGGTTTTTTGTGGCTAAAACTCACTTTTAAAGCTCCCGAAAATCGATTAAAACCCAATAAATAGGATAAAAAACGTGTTAAATAAATCTCAAAGAGAAATTTTATCCTTTCCTTTGTAGCTCCATTGATTACAGGTAATGATTTAAAAAAACCTTGTAACAAAACATACAATGAAAAAAGTTTATTTTATACCCTTATTGTGTTTTGTCTTTTTGTTCCAAAGTTGCTTTGAAGTGATTGAAGAAGTGAAAATAAAAGACGACGGATCGGGGCATTTTAATTTTGTAATTAATTTTAGCCAAAGCAAAACTAAAATCAATTCGGTTTTAAAAATGCAAAAAATCAACGGCTATACCATTCCTTCCAAAGAGGAAATCAAAAATGAAGCCGCCAAACTGGAAGCACTTGCACAGAATACCTCCGGAATTTCCAATGTAAAAACCAATATCGACTTAACTAATTACATTTTTGCGATTGATTTGGATTTTCAAAAAATAACCAATCTCAATGCAGTCTTTTTAAAACTAAAAAACAGCAAAAAAATAAGTCCGACGATTGCCACGGACTATTTCACTTTCAATGACAAAAAGTTTACTCGCAGCCAAAAAATACCCATAAAAGCCCTTTACGATAAATTGGAAAAGGCCGACAAGGAAGTTTTTCAAACCGCCAAATACACTTCGGTTTACAAATTTGATTCGACCATCAAGTCCTTTTCTAATAAAAATGCGGTCACATCCAAAAGCAACAAAGCTATCAAACTTAACGGTTCCGTAATAAATGTGATTAACGGAAACGAAAAAATTGAAAATACAATCACACTCAACTAAATATAGACCATGAAAAAATATTTCCTATTCCTTGCTATTTGTTTTTCCACAACAATATATTCTCAGGATTTGGCCAACAAAGTTCCTGACAACGCTCCTTTTGCTTTGTGCTTTAACGGAAAAAACCTTAACGAAAAAGTAGCAATAAAAACCATTCAGGAATATCCTTGGATGCAGGAGTTATTGGAAAAAGAATTAAAATTTTTACCGAAAGATCTAAGTCAAACAGGTATTGACTTAACAAATAAACAGTATCAATATTACATTAACAAAGACTCTGTAATGAGTTATGTGGTGTTGCTTCCACTAAATAATGCTGCGTTGTTCGAAAAACTGGTTCAAGCAAAATACGGAGATAGTCTCAAAGTAAAAAAACAAGGAACATACAATAGCGTTGCTACTTCAAAAACACATCATTTGGCTTGGAATGACAAGTTTGCTGTTTTGGTGAATGCCACATTTTCCAAACCCAATAAAAATAGTTACACTGAAACAGAACCATACGCTGATTTAACTAGCATGGATACAACAGGCGTTCTGGTGGATTCTGTTGCAGTTAACTATGACACAGTTGCTCCTGCCTATGTCCCTGAAGAAATAAAACCAACTCCTGATCCAGAGAAGAACGAAAAAACCAAAAAAGGAAAAAACAATAAGGGAAAAAAAACCAAAAAAGCAGTTAAAGAACCCGTAATTGTAGAACCTACCGAAGAGGAAATTTATGCTGCACAAGAAAGGGCCAATGCAGAACTGGAAGAAACCAACAGAAAATTATTGGAACTCGAATTAAGAAAAAACGATTCCATCGAAATATTAAAAATTAATCCTGTTGTTGATTTGATTTTCAAAGAAGCTTTCGATTCCAAAACGGAAACGACAGCAGAAAGCTCCGTTGTTTTTAAAAATAATAACCCTAAATCTGACTTTTATATTTTCGCCGATTTGGACGCACTAACCAATCAACTTTACTCAAGCTTTGCTGGAGGAAATTCTGCTTTGATGGGAATTTACAAAAACGGAATCTTAGACAGTAATTACTACCTCAATGGCTATTTTGAAAAAGACAAAATCCGCTTGAATCAAGTAATGGCTCCTAAAAGCGAAGAGACCAAAAAATCATATCAGGAAATATGTGATTCGAAAATTGATAAAAACCTATTGAATTATATAGGCAACAATGTTTTGGGATATTACTCCATTTCGATGGATACACAAGCCATTATGAACTATGAATACAAAGTTTTAAAAAACACTTTGAATTCTGTTTACCAATCCTACTCTAAAGATGCCAGCGGAAACGAAGCCGACGTTTTGATTGATGCCGTTGCGTTATTTTTGGACGAAAAAGCCATTGCAGACCTCATTCCTGGTAACGCGATTTTTGTGCTTCATGATCTCAAAAAAGTACAGAGAGATTTCGTGAACATCGATTATGATGAAAATTATCAGCAAATAGAAACCAAAGGCATCAAAGATGAAATACAGCCTGACTTTACATTTCTTATGAACACCAGAAATGAATCATTCGTCAACAAATTGCTGCAACTGCCTTTGAATAAAAGCAAATTTACAGCTACCGATTATCAATTGACCAATGGATATTACACCATTCACTTTGAAAAGGACAATCTGCTTGAGAACTTATACATTGGAATGAAAAACGGCGCGGTTATGTTGACTACTTCAAAAGTAAATATAGAAAACTTGATTCAACAAACTCCAATGCCATTACAGGCCGATTTCAAAAAATCCATCTCTAAAAACAATTCTGCTGCTTGGTTTGATATTCAAAAAATAATTACAGCATCCAAAACGGAATTTGGGAATGATGTCAAAAGCAATTACTATGACATTGCATTGAAAAATGCAGGCGAAGTTACAATGGAATCCAAATTCAAAAATGGCGCTATTGTTTCTGATGCATCCTATACCATCAAAGGGGAACACACTAATAGTTTACAGTATTTCTTTGATGTCATCAATGAATTATATGCTGAAAGCAAAAAGGAAACAATCGTTACGGAATAATTCATGAAGAGCCTAAACCGCTATTTTTCTAAAATCGCCATACTTCTTATTGCCATTGGGAGTATGGCTTTTTTGTATTGGTTTGGCTATCATAAAAATTTTAATCAAGGTTGCATTCCCAAAAATACCGATGGAATCGCAATGATCGACATAAAAAACATCCGAAATTTTTTTATTTTTTCCTGCCTAAAAAATCCTTCGGAATGCCGATGGAATGATACAGAATCTGAATTCAAAAACCGTTTTGATCTTTCGAATTATGGAATAAAAACCCCCGATTATTTAGCTCTTTTCCACATTGAAAACCAACCAATTTTCCAGTGGTTTGTTTCCGCCGAAATTGAAAATGAAACGGCATTTGAAAAAGTAATGGTCAAATCGCATTTCCGCAAAATCGCACTTCAAAACGGAATGACTTCTTATTATTCAAATTCCTTTAATCTTCTGTTTATTAAGTATTCAAATCAAATTCTAGTTTCGAATATTTCTGAGAAGCAAAAAAATATTGCGGTAAAAGTAGCTGACGATTTATTTTTGAAAAAGCTTTTTTTGGATGCCAAAAAAATAGAAAAAACGATTAGTACACAAAATGCAGTAACGTTTTGGATTAAAAAAAACAGTTTTCTGGAAAATGATGGAATTCTAAATCTAAAATTGGAAGACCAAGAAATAACGATCGACGGACAATTACAATTCAGATCGAAATATAAAAAAGAAACGCAATTCCTTCAAAACCCAAACGCTTTATTATCATTGGGCTTCGATTTTGAGATGATTCGAAATCAAAGCATTACCGAGCTAAATTCCGACAAAATCAACAAAATAATCGGGTTTAATCTGGATTCGATTTTTGCTAACAATCCAACCAAAACTGAATTATTGCTAAATGAAATAGTAGAAAAGAAAGATTCGGCAATCAGTTATGATTATGATGATGATTTTAATCCAATAAAAAAAGTGGTTGTGCATACTACTCGTGAACCTTCTTTTTACTTTTCAATACTCACTAAGAATTCTAAAAAAGCATATAATTATCTCAAAACTCAAAATGCCATTGACAATCGTGATGTATTCGTGAATTTTCCTTTGGCGACAACAAAAACTTCCATCCGAAATAATGCCTTAACATTGGAAGCAAATTCATTAAAAAATTCGGACTTCCAACCTTCCATTCCTAAAATTGGATATTTAAAGGTTCGTTTCAACAAACTTCAGCCAAAAGATTGGCCTTACATTATTGCCAAAAATAAAAATTTTGAATTTTTAAAATCATTTGAAAGCTTTGAAGTGGAACTTTCGCAAGAAAACAAGTTTGATCTTTTTAGAGCAAGTTTGAAAACAAGAGATGGAAAAAGCTTGATTATGGTTATAAATAAGTACCCTTTTTTCAAAACATCTTAAAAAACCTTTAATCACATATTACATTTTTTTCTTACGTCTTACGCAAAACTACGTGTTTTGTCGTATTTTTTATTCCTCTCATATCGATTTCTATATATTTGTCGTTGTATTTTATCATCTACAACAAGACAACTAAAATTTGAAATCATCTTTTATGGGAAACATTACGCTGACTAGAAGAGCTTTATTTACCAAATTACTTAAAAAATTATTGGTAAGTGCCCAAGAAAAAGATCCCTTATTCGAAAAATACTCTCGTAAAATATACAATGGGCGACGTTATTCCTCTTTAACAAACCCCAAAAAAGACCTTACTGGCAAATCGGGTCCAGAAACCGAAAGAGTCACGAATGTCACAAGTGGTCTTGCGCCTTACACAGGAACTTGGTCGACTTCTGAAGCTTTGCACTTATTGAGAAGAACGGGCTATGGTTTCAAAAAATCAGATGTAGATACTTTATTGGGACTTTCAATGCCCCAAGCGGTTAATCTTATTTTGACCGTTGACAACACCCCTCCTGCTCCTCCCGTAAATCATTACAACAATGAAAAACCGGATGAAAATGGACTTGCCTATGGAGCAGATTGGACCAATAATGCTTTTGCAACCAATGATGTAGGTGGTGACACTAATGGCAACCGAACTTCGGGTTTAAGTTCATGGTCTTTGGGACTTGCCTTTAATCAGGACATCACTATTCGAGAAAAAATGACCTTGTTTTGGTATCATTTTATCCCGATAGACTTTGAGTTTGTAAAGCAATCCTCCAACGAATTCTGCAATACCAATTCGGCACGAATTTGTTATAAATACATGAAAATGTTTCGCGATAATGCCACAGGAAATTACAAATCCTTGATTCGCAACATGGCTACCCAACCGGCAATGATGTTTTATTTGAACAATCAAGCCAATACCAAGTCGGCACCTGATGAAAATTTTGCCCGTGAAGTGATGGAACTTTTCACTCTGGGAAAAGAAGAAGCCAGCCAATATACTGAAGCCGACGTTATCCAAGCCGCCAAAGTGCTTACAGGGTGGAGAGTTCAAGATTTGAATACCACTGCTGAAGCAACCAATTTTGTTGACAAACTACACGACACAAGCACCAAAAAATTTTCATCGTTTTTTAATAATAACGCCATTGCCAACTCTGGCGCCGGAGAATTGGATTTGTTTATTGATATGATTTTCTCCAAATCGAAAGTAGTGTCCGAATACATTTGTCGTCGTTTGTATCGTTTCTTTGTTTATTATGATATCGATGCCAATATAGAAGCTAACGTAATTGTTCCTTTGGCCCAGCATTTTGTATCCAATAATTGGAATATTTTACCTGTTTTGGACAAATTGTTTAAAAGTGAGCACTTCTTTGACATGGCCAATCGTGGGGTTTATATCAAATCGCCATTAGACGTTATTGTGGGAACCATGCGGACTTTCAACCTCAACTATAATGTGTCTGATGCTTCCAATTATGAAGCACAATACAATCTTTGGAATACTTTCAATTATGCCATGTACGACATGCAACAAGCTATGGGATCAATTCCAAATGTAGCGGGCTGGCAAGCTTTTTATCAAAAACCTTCTTTTCATGAATATTGGATTAATTCCAATTCGATTCAAAGACGTTATGGACTGATCGAATATCTTTTTTATGGTTTCGACTTGGAAAAAAATGGTTTAACAACCCGAATGGAAGTCGATGCTATAGCCTTTGTTAAACAATTTCCAAAAGCAACTTGCGAAGACCCAAATCTATTGGTTAGCGAATGCATTAACTATTTATTGCCCATAGATTTGAGTTTAACAGCCAAAAATGCAATTAAAACACAAACGCTTTTAACCGGTCAAGCTTCTGATGGTTATTGGACAAGCGCATGGAAAACCTACCAAAGCAATCCCAACGAGATGACAGAATCAATCGTAAAAACAAGAATACGCAGTTTACTACTGACGATTGTTGAACTTGCCGAATATCAGTTAATGTAGCTCCCAGGCTAAGATTATAAGTTGCTAAGACGCTTAAGGTCCTTAGAAACTCAGAAGCTTAGTAACTTAGAAACTAAATAAAAAAATGGAAAGAAGAAAATTTATAAAGACAACCGCTATTGCATCGACAATACCATTGGTTTTTAATCATATTCCTGTTATGGCTTCGTCCCAAATCGAGAGCGAAAATTTACAGTTATTGGCTAGTGCCGCGGCCGGTTGCGGAAAAATATTGGTCATAATTCAAATGAATGGTGGAAACGACGGATTAAATACCGTTTTGGCCCGAGACAAATGGAGTGAATTGACCAACGCCCGTCCCAATATTTTAATGAAAGAAACCGAAGTTTTGCCTTTGCATTACAATGAAACTACTGGCTTGCATCCCGCCATGAAGGAAATGCAGCAGTTGTACAATAACGGTAAAATGTTGATTGTTCAAGGTGTTTCCTATCCCAACCCTAGTTATAGCCACTTTAGAGCCACTGACATTTGGTTTACCGCTTCGGATAGTGACAAATCATTACAATCGGGCTGGCTTGGGAGAGCACTAGACACAGTCTATCCTAATTTCCCAACGGCTTATCCCAACCCCAATATGCCCGATCCATTGGCAATACAAATAGGTTCTACCTTGCCTTTTTCACTGCAGGGACCAAAAATAAACATGGCTTATAGTGTGCCTAAACCCGAAGATTTATTGAATGTAATCAATGAGACCTCGGATCCTGCACCCAACTCCGATTATGGTCACGAGCTGACTTTTTTGAGGTTGATGAAAGACCAGAGCAATGCCTATAGAGAATCGATTCAAAAAGCCTATAACGTTCCCAAACCACAATCGCCTACTTATCCCAATAAAAATGGATTGGCCGATCAACTGAGGATTGTTGCCAAACTCATCAACGGAGGTTTGCAAACACCCATTTATGTGGTAAATCATCCAAAAACATTCGATAGTCACGAAAATCAGGTTTTGGACACGGACAGAACATTGGGCAAACAAGCCGAAAATTTAAGCATACTTTCACAAGCTATTGGTGCTTTCCAAGAAGATCTGAAATTGATGGGAAAAGCGGATATTGTTACGGGAATGACCTTTAGCGAATTTGGACGCAGAATCAAAAGCAATGACAGCTCAGGTACCGATCATGGCTCTGCTGCACCTGTTCTCTTTTTTGGCGCAGCCTTAAATACAGGAAGAGGCACAGTCCAAGGAACACCAAACCCTGTTTCGGGAATGATTGGAACTTCTCCAGATTTGCCCCAAACGGCTACAGTCAATGACCAGGTACCTCTTCAGCATGACTTTAGACAAATTTACGCTACCATCATGCAAGATTGGTTGTGTATGACCGAAGCCCAATCGGATGCAGTTTTGGGAGGTTACTTTGAAAAATTACCCATTTTCAAAACAGACAAATCAATTTATTATCCGAATACCGATTTCGTAAGGATTTTTCCAAATCCAGTAACAACTAGCCAAATCAATCTTCAATTTTATAATTTTATAAATACTACAGTAGAAGTTACTATTTATACATTATTGGGATCTAAAATTTTCGGGAATGCTTATGCTGTCGATGGCGATATTCTGAGTTTCAATACCAATCAGATGTTATCTTCGGGAACTTATATTGTGCAAGTGGTTTATAATGGGACCAAATTCAATGCTAAAATGATTGTGTTGTAACTCCATCTATATTTACGAATCAGTTTTATTAAAAAAATTAATTCTTAAGTTTAAAATTTCGACAATAATCTAATTGTATTTTGAAGCACTCATAACCACTAATTTTTAGATATATAACAAAACCTATTTAGAAGTGCATTTGTAAAATTCACAGAAAAACTCCTTTTTTGACCAAAATTAAAAGGAAAACTATAATAAAATCCTATTTTTACGTTGTATTTAAAAACAAAACTTATGAAAAAATTTATTCTAATAATTGCCTTTGGTTTTATATCCTCTGGTGTATTTGCACAAGCTCCTCTTGAAGAAGGTGGGGTACAATTAAACGCAGGTGTAGGAGCTTCGGGCTGGGGAGTTCCTGTTTATTTTGGTCTTGATTACGGAATTGCAAAAGATTGGACTCTTGGCGGGCAAATATCTTTTCAAACAGATAATGATCCATATCATTATAATAACAGCAGCTATAATTATAATTCTACTGCAATAGGAATTGGTGGAAACGGGAATTATCACTTCAACAGAATATTGAATATGCCAAGCAAATTTGATTTCTATGCAGGTGCCGCTCTTACATATTACATTTGGAATTATAATGACTACAACAATAATCCTCATCCTGACCACGATGCTTTAGGCCTTGGCCTTCAAGTAGGTGGGCGCTATTTCTTTACCGATAAATTTGGTATTAATCTAGAATTAGGAGGCGGCTCAGCAACAAGCGGTGCCAAATTTGGAGTTACTTTTAAAATCTAAAGTCATAAAATACAAATTATGAAAAGCCATCTGAGAAATCAGGTGGCTTTTTTTGTTGCATTTCAAATGAATTTACTTGCTTCTTTTGAAAGTGACATTGTAAGATTTACTATCCGAACCGTCAACATAAGCACCAATTAGTATATCTTTTTCAGCAAGATACTGTAATGACAAACTATAACCGGGACTATCATCTTGCCTGTATATAACAAATAGCCGCAAAACGTCTGAAGAATTAGTCCAGCCCGCTTTTTCTATGTAAATAAATTTCGAATTCAAATAATTTACCTGCAACGAACCATTTTCCAAAAGTCTTGAGATATGCAATTCAACCGCTGCATCATCTCTTTGCCAATTCCCTTTGATTAAGTTTTTATCCTGAATTTTTGAATGAAAATCCTTTTGCAAGTGTCTAAAAACAGTCGATGAAGAAAGATTTTTCTCTTTTGCCCGAATCGAAATAGGAAACATAACGATTCCCAAAAAAAGTAATAAAAACCCGCTAATTAAAATAGTAATTTTTTGCATACACCCATTTTTATGTTGAACAATAAAACTGCATTTAGGGCAAAGAAAAACAACAAGAAAAACTTTAATTTCCTAACTATAAAGATATTCCTTTTTTATTTACATTGTTTAAATTTAACACTATCGTATTGATTTACAGCAAAATAAATTTTAAATTTAATATAAATATGAAATAAAGCACTTTGGTTAAAGCTTTTTTAAAACTCAACAAATCAGAAACTATGACAGATTAAAGTCAAATCATTAACTATATTTGATATACAAATTGAATTTTAAAATGAAAAAAAGGTGTTTGATAGTATTGTTGGCTGTAATGATTTCGGGTTATGCCCAAAAAAAAGAAAGCCAAACACAAGATATTGCTATCCTCGAGCAGAAGATGGCTACTAAGAAAATGAACTTGAGAGTCAATCCCAACACTCAAAACTATGATATTACCTATCATGAACTTCGCTTTACTGTAAATCCTGCCAGTTATTACATTTCCGGGATTGTAACTACGACTTTTACTGCATTATCGGATCTTTCGACAGTCACTTTTGACTTAACCAATCAATTGACGGTAAGCAACGTGACACAAAATGGATTGGCATTAGCATTTACACAAAACACCAACAACGAATTGGTTATCACCTTGCCAAGTATTCTCATTTCAGGCACTTCGGCTACCGTTGTAATCTCCTATTCTGGCGCTCCCCCAAATGGTGAACAAGCCTTTACCACCTCAACACATAATGCTTCACCAGTTTTATACACTTTGTCCGAGCCTTATGGTGCTCGCGATTGGTGGCCCTGCAAACAAGATTTGAATGACAAAGCAGACAGTATCGATGTTTATATTACAGCACCATCTCAGTATATTAGCGTTGCAAATGGTATAGAAACCACAACACCAATCATTAGTGGTCCCTACAAAACGACCCATTTTCATCATGGTTATCCTATTCCGGCTTATTTGGTTGCTATTGCAGTAACCAATTACAGCGTTTACAACCAAACAGGTGGTACCGCGCCCAACCAATATCCGATAATCAACTACATTTATCCCGAAACATTAGCTTCGGTACAAACACAACTGGATCAAACTCCATTGATTCTGAATTTGTATGAAAGCCTTTTCGAAATTTATCCTTTTCATAACGAAAAGTATGGTCATGCCCAATTTGGCTGGGGTGGCGGAATGGAACACACTACCGTTTCATTTATGGTAAGTTTCGAAAGAGACCTAATTGCTCACGAAATGGCACATCAATGGTTTGGTGACAAAATCACTTGCGGCAGTTGGAAAGACATTTGGCTCAATGAAGGATTTGCTACGTATGTCGCCGCTTTGGTTATCGAAAATTTTGATGGCCAGGCATCTTTTGTAACCGAAAAAACCAAAATGATTAACAATATTACTTCCAAAACTAATGGAGCTGTATATTTGACGGATGCCGAACTTAACAATGTCAACCGAATATTCGACTCCCGATTAACGTATAATAAAGGAGCCATGGTTCTGAATATGCTTCGTTTCAAAATGGGAGATGCGCTATTTTTTCAGGGAATCAAAAATTATCTGAAAGACGCTAATCTAGCCTACAAATATGCCAAAACTCCCGATTTACAATCGCATTTGGAAGTGGTTTCCGGCAGTAGTCTCGAAGAATTCTTTAACGACTGGGTGTACAATCAAGGTTACCCAATTTACAACATTACAGCTCAAAATTTAGGAGGCGGCCAAGCCAAATTTACTATCAATCAAACGCAATCAGATGCATCGGTTTCCTATTTTGAAATGCCGGTGCCTATTCGTGTTTTTGGAACTGGCGGCCAACAATTGGATCTAATTTTGAACAACACCATTAATGGAGAAACTTTTACGGAAAATGTTCCTTTTACCATTTCGAGCATCACTTTTGACCCGAAAAAAAACATCATTTCAAAAGGCAACACCGCAACTTTAAGTAAAGAAAAGTTTGAATTGACTACAGCACAAATATCGCTAAATCAATCAAACGACACCCTTACTCTTAACCTACTAAGCGGAATAACAGTTGAGAAAATTGTCTTTTACAATGTGGCTGGCCAAAGAATAAAAACAACTCGCTCGGCAACGAATTGGGATATTAGCTCCTGGTCTTCTGGCGTTTATTTTATGAGTGTACAAACGGACGCAGGATCTAAAAAATTGAAATTTGTGAAGAATTAGAAAAACACTGTGACAAAAAAGTTTACCATATAAGAAATATAAGTCCATATAAGATTCAGGCTTAAATGAACTTATATTTCTTATATGGTAAAGTAAAAGCTATTTATTTTGGAAAAAATCCTATTCTCTTTTAATCTCGTGACCTACAAATTCTTCCAAAGAAGCAAACATATCGTCAACGGAAAGCACTTCGAAATCAGGGTGTGATTTCAAAAAATTGGCGTTCAAAGTAACCAAATTTTCTTCAATTTCAAAAAAGGTGTCGTTGATAAGTAAATCTCTTATTGGATTTACACCTTCCAATTTTCCTTTTAGAAATTTATTGAGCTTTACACTGCTCATCAGTTTTACTTTTTTGGATTGCTGTTGGAATAATTCCAAATGTTTGTAGGCACCTATCAATGCCAAACCTTCTTCAATAAGCTCATTTAACTCAGCATTCCAACCGGAATGATGCACAAAATGTGCAAAGTTACCCGCAACATACTGGGAATAATAATAGTCCAGATAATAACTCATTAGGGCATCTTCGTGAATCAATTCGTCATTCACGCCTTCCTCACGCATTAAATTGATTACCGAAATATTGGAGTGAATCACATTTTGAAGATTATCACTGTTCATTGCCGTTTCTGAAACTATTATTCTACCGAATTCCATGTTTTTACTATTTAAATACTTTGGTGCAAATTTCAGTTAAATAAAAACAGAAAAGAAATACAAATTGATTTATATGTTATCCGTCTCGTTATTGTTCTTCTTCTCATTCATTTTTGCAACTAAAGCTCTCAAACGCAATGCCTGTGCTTTTTTCTCTTCCTGAAGTTTAGTCTTCTTTCGATTTAGTAATTTGGTATGTAAAGCTTTGTTTTTGGTGTTTTTTTCGGGTCCTTTTGCCATAACCTATTATTTTAAATCAGTTTACAAATATAAAAAAAAGTAATGGTTCATTGAATTATGACTTCTACACAAGAAAAAACTAGAATTTTAAGGTATAAAAAAGCAATATATTTAAGATTTGAACGAAAAATGTTGTGAAAAACTTAAAATTTGGAATATTATAGCTTTGATTCATTGACAAGTAGTAACTTTATTCGTTCAAAAAAAGTAAAAAAACACAAAATGGAAGAAAGAATTACATTAGAATACTACGTTTTGGATGTGTTTTCGAATAAAAGTTACAAAGGAAACCCATTGTCAGTTGTTTTTACAAACGGTAATTTAAAATTAGAGGTATATCAGAATATTGCGAAAGAATTTGGTTACTCTGAGACTTCTTTTGTTTACTATTCCTCAGCGCACAAAGCATTGACCGTACGTTCCTTTACACCTACAGGTATTGAAATAGAGGGAGCGGGACACAATTTGTTGGGCGCTGTTTGTGGTGCTTTATTAAAACAAATACCTATTTTTCATGAACAAAATGAAACCGATCGTTTTGTAATCATGAAGCATTCTCCCATAAAATTAACAGCAAGTTTTGATCCTGTTACGCAATATCCAATTGTACAAATGCATCAAAAACCCGCTATAATTAAACAGGAAATACCAACTTATAAAATAGCAGTGGCACTTGGTTTAAAAATTGAAGATCTGGATGTTAGTGACTTTGTTCCAACCATCGTTAAAACTGAGGTTGCCCACACCATGGTACCAATCAAGAATAGTCAAATACTTAATGACTGTGTACCAGACAACAAACTTTTAATCGAAATTTCAAAAGAATATGGATTTGAAGGATTTTATTGTTTTACAATCTCCAAACAAGATCAAGAAAACATAGCCGAAGCCCGATTTTTCAATCCGCTAATCGGTATAAATGAAGACCCTGCAACAGGAACAGCTGCAGGACCGTTAATTGGTTTTTTGACAAAAAAGAAGTTTACGCAACCCAATAAAGAATACAAAATTCTGCAGGGAGTAAAGTTAAATCAGCCTTCGCTGATTGAAGTCATGAATAGGGAAAATGATATTTTGGTTGGAGGTTCGTCCATTATTACAATGCGAGGTGAACTTTATATATAAAAAAAGCCGCATTATGTAATGCAGCTTTCTTTATATCCTAACGAATAAACAGAATCTCTTAGTTCGTTTTCATTAGGGGCAAATCAAATGCTTTTGAATCGTGTTCGAAATTATTGCGGTGTCCTCCATCGCAAAAAGGCTTATTCGCCGATAATCCGCAACGGCAAAGACCTAAAGCAGACCTTCCTTGTAGCCCGTAAACAGTTCCTTCTTGATCCATAATTTCGAAATCACCTTCTATTTTTATAGATCCGTTTTTATTAATGATTAGTTTTGTCTTGCTCATAAAATTGATTTGTTTTTTGAGGAGCAAAGGTTGCAAAATATATTCTGATTTATTACTCAAAACTATTGTTTACATTAATTCTATTTAAATCTAAAGCAATCAATAAAAGGAATCTCAGCTTGACAAATCATTTGACAGAGAGATAAAATGTAGAAATGGTATCTGATTTTGAATAAAAAGCATAACCTGCCTGAGACTTTATTTAGTAGATTTGAGAAATCATCTCTATCCATATTATCAACCAATTATATGAAAAAATACGCCACACTGATAGCACTTGCACTTCTTATTAGCCTGACCTCTGCAACTAAAATCACGTACTCATCCGAAGATGGCTGGATAAATTTACTGGACAACAACCTTAGCAAATGGGATATGTATCTAAGTTACAAACACCAGAACGGTTATTCCGGAAAAATTCCAACAGATGCTAATGGGAACGAAATCCTACCTATTGGCTACAATAAAAATGTGAACAATATGTTTACGGTGATTCAGGAAAACAACGAACCCGTACTTAAAGTTACTGGGGAATATTATGGTTGTGTTTTTACTAAAGAAAGTTTCAAAAACTACCGTTTGAAGCTAAAAGTCAAATTTGGAACTAAAAAATGGGAGCCCAGAACCGATAAACTTATGGATGCAGGTGTGCTCTATCATTCGCAAGGAAAAGCGGGTGTGGATTACTGGCGCGCTTGGATGTTATCACAGGAATTTCAAATAATGGAAGGCCATTTTGGTGATTACTGGAACATTGCAAATGCGGCAATTGACATTAAAGCCTATCTTCCAGAAGGTGGAATGAATGCCGTGGCAGATGAAAGTCAGCAATTTATTCCGTTTGGAACACATACTGAAAATACTGGGTTTTGTATGCGAAAAATGAGAGCCGAAACACCAAATAATGGTTGGACAGAAATAGAGTTGGTTTGTTTTGAAGGCAAAAGTCTTCACATCATCAACGGTAAAGTGGTCATGGTTTTGCAGAATTCTCGTTATTTTGATGGTGAAAAATTTCAGCCTTTAACCGAAGGAAAAATACAATTGCAAAGTGAAGCTGGTGAAGTTTACTACAAAGACATCAAAATAAAACCAATAAATAAAATGCCTACTGAATTTGAAAAACTATTTTAGGCAAGCACAAATCGTACTGATCCTTTTTAGCTTTGATTATCATTCATAAAAAAACGGAAATAGCTTTTAAAAAGCCATTTCCGTTTTATATTGCATCTCAAAGATGCAGAATCTAACCCTTAATAAATGAATTATCTGATGTAAACCGAGATAGCGTTGCCATTCTTTAACTTTAATTCAGTAAGTGTAAGATTAACGATGTCATAAGTTGTGGTTGTACCATTTACAACCATTGTCACTTTACTATCTCCTTTGGAATAAGTTCCTGACACAGTTGTTAATGCACATGCACTAACAGTAGAATCATAATCTCCTGAAATTAATGTATTATTAATCTTTAGATCAATAAAATCATGGTTGCAGCCTGCTGTGTTTTGTGGCGGATCAGCTAATGTTTCTACACCATTAACATTGGTACCAACTTTTACAATACTCCATTTCCCTTCTAAGGGAGCTAATGTGTCCCCTTCGTTTGAATCACTAGAATTACAAGACGTTGCAAATAATCCGATACTTAATGCTAATACAAATAATATGTTTTTAGTTTTCATACTTTATTTATTTAAAATTAATAATGGCTAAATTAACTTTAGAGTGCCTGAAAACTGTTATATAATTATTGATAGTATTTTCATTATTCTTAAGTAATTACTAATCTCATCTAGAAAATAAAAATCCTTTTCTTTTTTTTTAAGCAAAAAAATACTCCAACTGGTTTCTATTCATCGCCGAGTCCAGTGAACATATTTATAATGGATAGTGGGACATCACAGATTCAGCGCAGCTAAATAGCTCCAAATAAAATTCTATTGCTTATTTTTGCACTCAATAAAATTGAGTTATGAAATGAGCGTACCAAAAATTGGTTGTAATCACCAATCTTAATTAGCGAATTACATATCCTCCATAAAAAAATCAATATCAACATATGATACAGAATCCAAAAAGATATACCATTACGGCGGCATTGCCTTATACGAACGGACCTATACACATTGGGCATTTGGCGGGGGTTTACGTGCCTTCGGACATTTATTCCCGTTATTTACGTTTACAGGGAAGAGACGTTTTGTTCGTTTGCGGAAGCGATGAACATGGGGTTGCCATTTCGATGAAAGCCAAAAAAGAAGGCATTACGCCACAGGAAGTAATTGATAAATACGATGGAATTATTAGAAAATCGTTCTCTGATTTCGGAATTTCATTCGACAATTACTCTAGAACTTCGGCAAAAATTCATCACGATACCGCTTCGGAATTTTTTAGAACACTTTATGATAAAGGAGATTTTATTGAAGAAGTAACCGAGCAATTGTATGATGCCAAAGCCGATCAGTTTTTGGCGGACCGTTTTGTGGTGGGAACTTGCCCAAAATGCGGTAATGAAGAAGCTTATGGTGATCAATGCGAAAAATGTGGTTCTACACTAAATGCAACCGACTTAATCAACCCAAAATCGACCATTACGGGAGAAACTCCTATTTTGAAATCAACAAAACACTGGTTCTTGCCTTTGGATCGTTATTCAGACTTTTTGAATGAATGGATACTCGTTGGACATAAAAACGACTGGAAACCGAATGTTTACGGACAAGTAAAATCTTGGATCGACGGTGGACTTGAACCTCGTGCTGTAACCCGTGACTTGGATTGGGGAATTGATGTTCCGGTAGAAGGTGCCGAAGGAAAAAAATTATACGTCTGGTTTGATGCACCAATTGGTTATATTTCTTCTACCAAAGAATGGGCTTTGCGCGAAGGAAAAGAGTGGGAACCGTATTGGAAAGATCAAGACACAAAGTTGGTTCACTTTATTGGGAAAGACAATATTGTTTTTCACTGCGTGATTTTCCCAGCGATGCTAAAAGCCGAAGGAAGCTACATTTTGCCGGACAATGTGCCTGCGAATGAGTTCTTGAATTTGGAAGGGAACAAATTGTCGACTTCTAAAAACTGGGCGGTTTGGTTGCACGAATATTTGGAAGAATTTCCAAACCAACAGGATGTTTTGCGTTATGCATTAACATCAAACGCACCGGAAACTAAGGACAATGATTTTACCTGGAAAGATTTTCAGGCGAGAAACAACAATGAATTGGTAGCGATTTATGGAAATTTCATCAATCGTGTGGTTGTTTTAACCAATAAGTATTACAACGGAATTGTACCTCAACCGAATGAATTATCAGAAGTTGACGAAGCAACTTTGACCGAATTGAAAGCATATCCTGCCGTGATTTCGAGTTCATTGGAAAGATATAGATTTAGAGAAGCTCTTGGCGAAATGATGAATGTAGCCAGACTTGGAAACAAATACTTGGCAGACGAAGAGCCTTGGAAAATGATCAAAACCGATGAAGCGAGAGTACAAACCCAAATGTACGTTGCCTTGCAAATTGCAGCTGCTTTGAGTTCGCTTTGTGAGCCTTTCTTGCCGTTTACCTCCACAAAATTATCTAGAATCTTAAAGATTGAATCGCCTTTGAAATGGAAAACAATAACGGATACATCTGATTTATTGCCTGCAGGTCACCAAATTGGGGAAGCTGAATTGCTTTTCTCCAAAATTGAAGACGAGGAAATTCAAAAACAAATAGACAAGTTGGAAGCAACCAAAACTGCAAATATTGCTGAGAACAAAAAAGCAGAACCACAGAAAGACTTAATCCAATTTGAGGATTTTGCCAAAATGGATATCCGTGTGGGAACAATCCTTGAAGCCGAAAAAATGCCGAAAGCCAACAAGCTTTTGATTTTGAAAGTGGATACCGGAATTGATGTTCGCACGATAGTTTCTGGAATTGCCGAGAGTTTTAAACCGGAAGATATTATTGGTAAACGAGTTACTGTCTTAGTGAATTTGGCTCCAAGAAACCTTCGTGGTGTTGAAAGTCAAGGAATGATTTTGATGACTACCAATGCTGAAGGAAAATTGGTTTTTGTGAATCCTGATACAGATGGCGTTGGGAATGGAGAGACGATAAATTAGAAAAAGAGCAACACAGATTTCACAAATTCTCACAGATTAATTTGTGAAAATTTGTGAAATCTGTGTTTAAAAAAACAAATACCATGAACCTAAAAGTAATAGCCTTCGATGCCGACGATACCTTATGGATCAACGAAACCTACTTTGATGAAACCGAGAAAAAATTCTGTGGTTTGATGGAAGATTATTTGTCGCATCAGGGAATTTCGAAGGAGTTATTCAAAATTGAAATCGACAATCTCAAATTGTATGGTTATGGAATCAAAGGCTATATTCTTTCGATGATTGAAGCGGCGATGCGAATTTCGAACAACACCATTCCGATTGAAATTATTGAAAAAATCATTCAATACGGGAAAGAATTGCTTGAAAAGCCAGTCGTTTTACTTGATGGTGTCGAGGAAACTTTGCAGGCTTTGCATGGAAAATACAAATTGGTGGTTGCCACCAAAGGCGACTTATTGGACCAACGCCGAAAACTGCACAATTCCGGTTTGGGACATTATTTTCACCATATCGAGGTAATGTCAGACAAGCAAGAGGTGGATTATTCGGATTTGATCAAACGTTTGGAAATTCAACCCGAGGAATTTTTCATGATTGGAAATTCTTTAAAATCGGATGTATTGCCTGTTTTGGCCATTGGCGGATACGCCGTTCACATTCCTTTTCATACCACTTGGGCACATGAGAAAATTGATCATAAAGTAGAGCACAAAAATTTTCAAGCCTTTGAAAAAATAACAGAGGTTTTAAAAAAACTAGATTAACAGATTCTCCAACAAAATCGAAAATTGAAATAAAGATAATTGGGATAACCTAGAAACTATTTGGTCGCAAAAAACTCATATTATATCCTTTTTACCTAGAAATAATTTTGATTTTACAATAGACCGCATTTACATTATATGATTAAAATCTTACAAATAACTATTGAAAAATAGTTTTAAAAGCTGTTTTTTACAGAACTAAAACGAATACTTTCATAATTCACGGGTTAAAATTTCCCAACAAACTTTGTAATGTAGGTTTGTCGGGAATTTAAATTATGAAATTATGAAAAAAATTATATTGACATTGGTTTTTGCTTCTGGTATGACCACATTGAGTGCCCAAACTGCAACAGAAAAAAGCGAAAAGACCGACTTCAACAAATGGTCGATTGAACTAGCCGGTGGTGTTAACAAACCACAAAGACCAATGACTTTAGGTTATTCTACATCAACTCCCAGCCCCTTTGTTGCTGATTTAGGGATTCGATACATGTTCAATAACAAATTCGGTATGAAAGCTGATTTTGGCTATAACAGTTTTAAAGAAAGAGACAATTCCGCTGATTTTGACACTAAATATTACAGAGTAGCATTACAGGGTGTTGCTAATTTAGGGCGAATTATGAGTTTTGAAACTTGGACAAAAACTATTGGCTTATTAGGTCATGCCGGTTTTGGTGTAGCACAATTAGAAGATCAGAATTCTTCATTTAAAGACAGAACAGGTAACTTTTTAGCTGGAGTGACTGGTCAGATCAAATTATCTGATCGCCTAGCACTAACTGGTGATTTCACGACCATTCTTAGTGCTGGTCAAGACGGAACTTTTGATGCGGCAAGTCAAACGGCAAACAGAGGCTTTTCAGGAATTCTTTTCAATGGCACAGTAGGTTTGACCGTGTATTTAGGTTCTAATGCAAAACATGCTGACTGGGTTGTCGATAACGAAAACGAATTTGACATGATCAATAAACGATTGAACGATATTGATACTAAAATGCAAGATACGGACCGTGACGGAGTGGTCGATTATCTTGATGTTGAACCAAACACTATTTCGGGTGTAATGGTAGACAGCAAAGGTAGAGCGGTTGATTTGAACAATAATAATATCCCCGATGAAATAGAACGTTACTTTGACAAAACGTATGGCAAAAAAGCAGATCAAACTGTTATATTGAGCAATAACGAATTGATTCGTAACTTAATCAATGAAGGATATGTTACAACTTATTTTGATTTTGCAAAATCAAAACCTACAAATGTTTCTACGGAAGGAATTGACTTTATTCTAACTTATTTAAGAAACAACCCAACAGCTTCAGTAGACATTATTGGGCACGCCGATGAAATTGGTAGATCTGATTATAACGACAAACTGTCAAACGCAAGAGCTAACAGCGTTAAAGATGTTCTTGTAAAAGCTAAAATCGATTCTTCAAGATTAAATATTGTTGGTGCAGGTGAAGATTCCTCTGTTGATAAAGACTCAGATGGAGCTAGAAAACTAGTGAGAAGAGTTACTTTCAAAGTAAAATAAATAAATTGAATTAGTACTAAAAGCCTCAAGGGAAATTTCTTTTGAGGCTTTTTTATTTTACTTAAAATGCTTTTTATTTAGTATTTTAGCTAGGTTTTTAAATTCAAACGTATTCCCTTAAAACCTTCAGACCGCTAAAGAATTGGATCACCCTAAATACTAAAAAATGAAAAGACTTTTAGACCTAGACAATTGGAATCGAAAAGAACATTTCCTTTTCTTTAAACAAATGCAAGAACCTTTTTTTGGAGTTAACGTGACTATTGATTGTACCAAAGCGTATGAAACATCCAAAGCACAGGGCACGTCCTTTTTCATTTATTATTTACACAAAACTTTGATGGCTGTAAATGCTTTCGAAAATTTCAAATACCGAATTGAGAACACCCATATTTACATTCATGACCGCATAGACGGATCGGCAACTATAAGTCGAGCAGATGGTACTTTTGGATTTTCCCTAATAGAATATCATCCTGATTATGCCATTTTTGAACAAACGGCGACAAAAGAAATCAATCGCATTCAAGGTACAACTGGATTATTCACCCGAGAATTTAAAGAGGATAATGTCATTCACTTTTCGGCAATTCCCTGGCTGAATTTCACTTCGCTTTCCCATGCCCGCAATATGACTTTTCCAGACAGCTGTCCAAAAATTTCTTTTGGAAAAATGACACTCTCCAAAAAAGGAAAGAGAAAAATGTCAATGTCAATCCACGCCCATCACGGATTGATGGACGCCATGCATGTAGGCCAAATGGTAGATTATTTTCAAGAAATAATGAATCAATAAATTCACTAGATATAAGATTTTGGATTCATTTTAAAAAACATCTTATCCCGAAAGTAACGAACTTATGAAAAAATTTATTCTTTTTTTGATTCTAACCCAATGTAACTTTCTTTTTAGTCAGACGGTATTGGCTACATTTCCATTGGAACTAAAAAAATCTAAAGAATATAAACAAATTGTAAATGCGGAAAATACCGCTACACATGATGTTTTTGTATTTGCCTCCGACAAAGAAACACTCACAATCCTAAAATACAATAGCGCGTTGTTCCTAACCAATCAATATTCTTTGGCTAGACCTGATATCACTTACAAGGTTTTGGCAGGATATAGTTTTAATGACGAAGGCAACCCCACACTTTATTGGTCCACCCCCGACTTTACTAAAATACTGGCCGTCCAATATGATTTGAATACCAAAGCTACAGTTGCTGTTTTCAATTATGACTTACCTTTTTTCAATCAAACCATTATCACACAATTTCAGGAAAACAATACTTTTTATATTCTTTCGCAAAAACACTTCGAACAAAAATTGATATTGTATGTTTTTAAAAACGGAAAAAAAGAAGAGAAAACATTGGATTTCGGTTCTTTTAATTTTAAAAACAGTAAAAATAAAGCTATAACTTTTAGCCAAATTCTGGAAGTTTGCCCCATTGAAAAAATAGAAACGAACCAGTTCAATCCATTGTTCAAAGGCACTCAAAAAACGAAATTGTATGTCCTAAAAAACAAATTGCTTCTCACGTTCGACCATAACGATAATGAAACCCAAGCTTTCGAAATTGACTTGGCAACTTTTGAAATTTTGGAAAAAAACATTTCTAAAACCACGACGCAAAATTATGTCAGCCTCTCCAATTCCTATTATCACGAGAGCAAAATATACCAACTCAAAGTCAATGAAGAAGAATTACTGTTTGAAATAAAAGATTACAAATCAGGCGAAATCATCAAAAGTATTCCCGTTTCAAAAACCGAAACTATCCCTTTTAAAAGCTCTCCTTTGTGGTTACAATTGGCAGGAGACAGACCAAAAGAGTTAAAAAGCACGGCCAAATTCTTGGATCAATTAGTGTATTTGGAAGTAGGTTTAACCGTTTATAAAACGCCGAAATCCATCTTGATTACATTGGGTGGAACAGGTGATATCCAATTTACTGATGTTGGTCAAGACAACACTAATTTAGCTTTCCGTAATGTCCCAACAACTATATATTTTGAAAGTACATTCGATAAAAAACTGGACCATACCAAACAAGAACAGGAACCTCTTGCCGTCGATTTTATTTCTCGTTTCAGAGAGGAACATCCCGAAGTCACGACACCCAGCATTATCCGTTACAAAAACTATTATATTATGGGATATTATGACACGTATGCCAAACAATATACGATGCGTAAATTCATTGATGGATTTGAATCTTCATTTTAATAAACTGAGTACTATATAAAAAGATCTAATTCTCGCAGAAAGCTCCTATTTGTTGCAAATGTCTTTCGGTTTGGTATTTGTTGAAGTTATCCCATTTTGGAGGAGAACTTGTTTTTTGACCGTACATTGAATCCAAACAAATATTGTTGTCTTTATATTTATCATGCAAAACAGCCAAAATTTTGAAGAAAAAGGCATCAAGCATCACAATGGCTTCAAATTCCGCTTTTAGTGTGTTATAATCACTGTCTGACGGTTGTACTATTTGCAATAAATCTAGGACTTCATTCTTTTCGACTTCGTTTATTTCGGTTAAATAACCGTTTTTTAAAGTTTTAAAAACCAAGTTATTCCAAACCACACTGTCATGTCCCCACTGAACATCGGGTAAATTCAGAGAATGTTCACATATCAAAATAATAGAAAAAAGAACATCGTTTAAGTATTCAGCCGGAAATTCATCAAAGCTTCTGAACTCAAAACCGCTCTGGTACATTTTTTCCTGATTAAAATCAAGTCCCACTTCCGACAGCAATTCATATTCCATGTCGACTTCAATCTGGTCGCGCCACCAAATGTTTTCTTCTTTTTCAAACTTTAGCAGTTTTCTAAAATCATCTACTTTGTAGGTCAGAATTTTTCCTTTTGGCATTGCTTTGTTATAAGTTCCTACGCCTATGTAACGAGACATCGCATTACGCATAGAACCCAAAGTGAAATTCTTGTCCAAACTGTATTTATCACTTATCACTCCCATAATATCTGGGCTTCCAAGAGTTGCTATAAAAAAAGGTTCAAACCATTGCAACAAATAAATAGCGTTGGAGTGCGTTTTATCAAAATCATTATAATCTACAATTCTGCTGTCTTCCGTTAATGAAGGCAACGTAATATGAAAATGATACGTGCCGTTATTAAACAAAACAAGGTTTTCCTGATTGGTCATAAACATATTAAGACCATTATTGTAATCGGGAAAGCTTAATTTTCCGTTTAATACAGATGACTCATTGATTTTGTCAAGAAATAATTTTTTGGTTGCTTTTAGCTCTTTACAGGAATCGGCTATCGTTCGATTTTCAAAATACTTGGTTACAAATTCGATAGAATCTCCATCAAAATGTACCGACCCCATCGTTTTATTTCTTTGGGTGATCATACTCTGAATATTGTATGGTTGATCCTCAAGGAAAAGTTCCATGATGGATTTTCCAAGATATTCAGGATTTTCAAGGGGTTTTGGATTTACCTCAGCGGTTTCGGTACTATCAGCTAATGATTTTACTGCCGATAACATTTTGTGCTGGTAATTTATATCGAGTTTTTCTAGCGAATGACTATTAATCATTCGGCTCACTTTGTAGTTTTCATTCAAACCAAAAGCCTTTTTCAATATAGGCCCTAAACTTTCTGGTTTATAGCATTTTCTATAATCAATACTGTATTTCTCAAAACCAATCTTTTCTTGTATAAACTCACCAGAAACTATTAGGGATTCTTCAAATTGCATGTAGGTTTCGTTTTCTAATCCTATACCCCAATAATATTTTTTTGTCTGATTGTCTTTCATTTATACTAATTTTCTTTTTATGGTTAATTGAACTTTTAAAATCATTTTTTATTCGGAAATACGAATCGAATCTGTTAGGAATCGAAACACAGACAGTCCTTCAAACGGATTCAACAAATTGTAAAATCGGTTCTTTATTTTTAAATAATAGGAATGTTTGTATTCAGTCTCAGAAATTTTGCACTTGTATCGACTGAACGATTGATAAAAAGTAAAATTTTATAATGGGGGTTATAAAAATACTATTGTCATTAATCACTTTTATATCAATAATTTAAGCAGATGAATAGCCTTATTGTGACTTTTGCCATCCTTGTTTTTTCCAAGTTGCAAAAGTACTTCATTATTATCTTATTTCCAAGTAGTTAAATCATTGAAAATCAATAATAATGCAAAATATTGAAGTTATCACATTAATTTTTTAAATTATTCGTGATAATAAAACACATAAGAGGAATATAATTCATCATTCCACCAGTCTTTTCTGACTTCCGAAAAGTAGTTATAATTCTCTTTTCCCGCTTGTGATTGCAATGGATACACTACTTTACCATTCTCTCGGTATGCTCGATGCAAATCAGTTTCGGGAACAACAGGAACGATATGCCCAGAGAGTCCTTTTTCTTTTCTTTTGGCACAAATTATTCCAACACCGCCATTGACATTCACTTTATTTTGAATTTCTTCAGCGGTAAACATCCTTTCCCATCCAAAATTGGCTCCCCATTCCAAAAACCAATCGTGGATGGCACTGGAGTAAATGCGATCAACAGTTTGTTCAAAAACAGCATCAACGACTTCTCCTTCTAATACTTTTTCCAGGGATTCATCCGTCCACCAAACGGTAGGCAGATACACTTTGCAGAAATGGCAATAATCATAAGAATATACATTACAGTAAGTGTCTTCTATTGTTCTTTGATACCTGACATTTGTGGCAACATCCAGTTTATCAATGAGTCGACCAATACTTTCTCGCTTGCTTGCAGCATCAGTCAAATCTCTAAACGGAATACTGGAATCCAAAATAGGTCTTTCTTTCATTTCCATGGAATCCAAACGCGATTCTGAATCGGGTAATAAATCAGCTTCCTTTATTTGTTTATGCGCAATGAAATCCTCAATTGTTGACATTGCATATGTCGAATGGGTATCTTTCTTCATTTTGATTGATTTGAATCAATTGTTGTGAGTCTGCAGTTTCTTAAAACCACTAGTACATCCTTACTCTGAAAATCTATTTCTAAAAATTTAAATGTAATCAAAAAACCCACGATAGGAAATTTAATTTCACTGCAAATCTCCGATAAATATTTCACCTAACTCAATAAAATGCACTGCATTATTTTTTTCGTTTGCTTTAGTTTTCATTAACGGCCTTTAAATATCTTTCTTGTCAATCCATTTCCCCACTGTTGGCGGAACGTAATTTTCCATTTTATCCAAAAGATCATCAATGGTGTCACTTACCAAAAGCATTTGTTGATTTACTTCTTTCAAAAGCCCTTTGTCCACCATTGTTTGAGTGAAAATAATTAAAGCATCAAAATAGCCTCCAACGTTTAAAATGCCAATTGGTTTTTTATGCAGTCCGAGTTGTCCCCAAGTCAGCATTTCGAAAAGTTCGTCTAATGTTCCAAAACCACCCGGCAGTGCAATTACGCCGTCGCAAAGGTCATTCATTTTGGTTTTCCGTTCGTGCATGGTATCCACCAAAATCAGTTCCGTGAGCTGCTTGTGGGCAATTTCTTTTGACCTCAAAAAATTGGGCAACACTCCTATTGCTTTTCCGCCATTATTCAAAACGCCGTCAGCAATGGCTCCCATAAGTCCAACATTGGCTCCGCCATAAACTAATTCTATATTTCGTTTGGCTAATGTTTGCCCAAGCGAAGTCGCTTGTGCAGTATAGATTGCTTCGGTTCCTGAACTGGAACCACAAAATACAGTTATTCTTTTCATTTTTTTAATTTTCTTAACAGTCGCGAGCAGTATAAAAAATCGTATCCATTATTAAAACCAAATATACGCATTTACCATTTTTAAAACATCATTTCGAATTGAGAAACCCAAAGGCCAGGATAATTTTAATGAACGACACTTAATCGAAAAGAACACTAAAAAATACCCTAGATTATCTTAAGACAAAAGTATTTTGTTTGGTTTCAAAAACTTAATTTTGCCTTTCCATAATACTTAAAAATAAAATCTATGTCTTTTCAACCTGTATTTGCCGAGTTTTGGGAAAAAGTAAAAGAAAGTATCGCCAATAAAACTTATGCCAAATTGACTTTGGCCAAAACCATAGGCGACACTGATTTGAAAAATATTTATGTGCGTCCAGTTTTGAATGATGGAGTTTTTTGTCTTTCGGTTACTGCGCGATACAAAACGGAGGAAATAGAAAGTTTTCACACGCTTGACGAAGCTTATATTGTTTTGGCTCCATACATGAACAACCCGTTCCTGACGGCACTTTTATTCACCACCGAAAATGATATTACCTTCAAACTGAATAAAAAACGTGTGGGAAGTATTATTGAACAAGCACCTACTTTTAAGAATGCATCGGATGTGATTCTGGAAATGAAAGAGAGGGGACTTTGATTTCAGATTTTTGAGTGCTGATTTATGATTTCAGATTTGGTTGGAATATTAATTGAAAATCAAAAATCAGCAATCGCTAATCTAAAACCTTAAATCTATAACTCCCCGTCCCATTCGGCATAAAACTGCCCCAAAAATCCCTGCATATAGTGATGTCTTTGTTCAGCTATTTGTTTACCTGTTTCGGTATTCATTTTATCTTTCAACAATAACAATTTTTCATAAAAGTGGTTGATTGTAGGAGCTTGACTGTTTTTGTATTCTTCTTTGCTCATGTGCAAATTTGGCGCGATTTGAGGATCATACATTGTTCTATTCTTGAATCCTCCATAATTAAACGCTCTGGCAATCCCAATGGCACCTATTGCGTCCAATCGGTCGGCATCCTGAACGATATCCAATTCAATAGAAGAGAATGTTTTTTCAGTTTTTCCGCCTTTAAAAGAGATATTGTCAATAATTTGGATAACATGAGAAATAATGCTTTCGGAAACACCTTCGCTTTCCAAAAACTCACGAGCCACTTTTGGCCCCACTGTTTCGTCACCAGCGTGAAATTTACTGTCGGCTATATCGTGTAGCAAAGCACCGAGTTTAACAACAGTTTCGTCACAGTTTTCTCCTCTCGCAATTAATAATGCATTCTTATACACCCTTTGAATATGGAACCAATCGTGACCACCTTCGGCATTGGCTAATTTTTCTTTTACAAAAAGGATGGTTTTGTTTATCAAATCTAGATTGCTCATTTGCTGTTTATGTTTATAAAAAATGCTGATTCTTAAAGTCTAAACCTCAAAAATCAGCAATGTTAATTTCAATGTCAAAAATCAATATCAATTGCAATATCAATGTCAATTTTAAAAAATCTTAATTCCGTAATCTTAAATCTTAAATTACAGTCTCGCCGGTTCTACCCATTTGAATTGGAATGACTCACTAGGAATAATTAATCTTTCAGAGATTCTTGCCATTCTAGCCGGCAACTTCATCAAGTAATCACGGGCTTTCTCGGCTTCATCCGTTAAACCACCTATTTTATCAATTTCCCATTTGTCAATTAGTTTTTGCATGATTTCCACATAATCGTTTGCAGTATAAACCCCAATACGTTGCGCTGAATCTGAAAAATGTTCGAAAGCAGAACTAATTTTGTTTCCTGATTCTCTCAGGAAATGAGCTGGCATCACTATTTTTTGTTTCATCATGTATTGGAAAGCAAGCATCATTTCGCTTGGATCCACTTTGAAAATTTCAGTAACAAAATGGCTATAGGCATGATGATGGCGCATTTCGTCACCAGCAATCATTTTACACATTTTTGATAATTTCTTATCTCCATAACTTTTAGCCAATTGCGAAACTCTGTTATGGGAAACATAAGTAGCTAACTCTTGGAAACTCGTGTACACAAAGTTCTTATATGGATCTCTACCCGTTCCGATATCAAAACCATCATTGATCAAATGTTGTGTTGTCATTTCGATTTCGCGCATATTCACACGACCTGACAAATACAAGTATTTATTCAGCAAATCTCCGTGACGATTCTCTTCTCCTGTCCATTGACGAACCCATTGAGCCCAACCGTTTCTCTCCAGATTATCAACACCCTCCACTTCCATCAACCAATTTTCGTAAGTTGGCAAAGCTTCTTCGGTAATCATATCTCCTACCATAGCTACCCAAAAATCATAAGGTAAATCTTTGGAGATTTCTCTAAGTTCTTTTACTTCTTCCAAAAAATTATCACTTTCAGAATTAGGTAAAAAATCCGAAGGCTGCCAAATATTTTCTACAGGAATCAGATACTGTTCCATAAATCCTTCTACCTTGTTTTCTAGAAATTGCATTACTTCTAGACGAATGTTTTTTATAGACATTATTTATAAATTATTAAATTTTTATTCCGTTTACGACTGCTGATTCAGTCTTTTGCATGATATCCTTAAACTCAAAATCCTTCACGGCAAATGCTTCATGCACTACAAAGGTAATATGATTTCCTAAACCATATGGAAAAGTTCCGTATTTTAAGAGTTTCCACGAATTATTGATACTGATGGGAACTATATAAGCCGATGGTGCATTCTTGCATAAAATCTTCAAACCAGTCTGTGCAAATTCTTTTGGTATTCCGTTCCGACTGCGCGTTCCTTCCGGAAAAATCACCGCTGAACGCTTATGCTTTTCTATATAATCTGCCATTTTTTTGATAGCAGGGATGGCTTGTTTTGGATCTTTTCTATCTATAACTACCGATCCACCATGTCTTAAATTATAAGAAACACTTGGAATTCCTTTGGCTAATTCTTTTTTACTGACAAATTTTGGATGAGATCTTCTCAAAAACCATATCATTGCAATAATATCATACAGACTCTGATGGTTCGCAACAAAAATGACCGGCACTCCTTTTGGTATACTTTCTCTATTTTCAAAACTAAAAGTCGTTCCTAAAATAATAACGATTTTCAGCAATATAAAATTCAGGTAATCAACACTTTTTTTATGCGCTTGATATCCAAATACGTGTAAACAAATCCATTGAATGGGGTGAAATACAACCAAAGTCAACAGAACTAGTACTAAAACAATAAAAGATAAGGGATACGAAATTAACTTTTGCATACTATTAAATTTGCCACAAAAGTAAGAAATATATTTTTAGGTCTATTTATAACTCCGGCAATTAATCAAATCCCATCTAATTGTTTGTAAAACATGAATTTACAAAATTTTAATCATAATTTATCAAAATAAAAAAGAAACTTTTGTCCCAATTGTAAATCCTACGGCATCAAAAACGGTCTGTTGCATGACTCCGCATTAATTGTACCTTTGCCTCTATTATAATTCAGCATATCTAATTAAAATGAACTTCACCTATCCCAAAAACGAAAAACTCAAAAGCAAAATCGCCATTGGATTGTTATTTACCGAAGGAAAATCGGTATCAAAATATCCTTTGCGATTGGTTTATAATCCAGGAACTTTTGGCGAAGGCGAAAAAATAAAAATAGGCGTTTCGGTTTCCAAAAAATATTTTAAAAAAGCAGTTGACCGTAATTATTTCAAAAGAGTACTGCGCGAGACTTATAGACTAAATAAACATTTACTAATAGATAATCTGGAACAACCTTACTCTTTTATGTTTTTTTACCAAAGCAAAGACCGCTTGTCCTATGAGGAAATCAATACCAAAACCATACAACTGTTTGAGAAATTCTTGTTGCAAATAAAGAAAGAAGAATAGCCGTCTCATCCATTTTCATTTAAATAGCCACATCAATGCTTAGTTGTAATCTAAATTAATTTTGTATTTTTAAAATAAATTACAGCCCCATGAGATCAAAATTAATAATTGCCCTTCTATTTTTCGCAGTATTAAGTTGTAAAAAAGCGGAAGCAGTTGCATCCGAAGAAATGTCTATCCAAGCGGTGAGATTACCTGCAACAAAAATGATCGAGGAAGCAGAAACAAATTCTGAATCTCCTAAAGCAGAAGACAAAATCATTGAACAAAAAATAATCAGGAATGGTAATCTTAAGTTTGAAACCTACAATTTAGAAGCCACTTATGAACAAATAAAAATTGCTGTAAAAAAAGGGAAAGCCTTCATACAAAATGATAGTGAAGGAAAAGAATATGCTTCCATTTACAGAAGAATAACTGTTCGCATCCCAAGTGAAAATTTTGATTCTTTCATAAAAGAAATTTCGACCGGGGTTGCTTATTTTGACAATAAAGAGATTAGTTCGCAAGATGTAACAGAACAATACATCGACATTGATGCCAGATTGAAAGCCAAAAAAAAATTGGAAAACAGGTATCTTGAACTTTTGGCAAAAGCAACAAAAATGTCTGAAATGTTAGCTATTGAAGCTCAACTTTCAGCTATTCGAGAAGAAATTGAAGCCAAAGAAGGCCAATTGAGATACATGCAAAACCAAGTCTCTTTGAGTACCATTACAATAGAGTTTTATAAAACAATTGCAGAAGAAAGCGGCGTTACAATTTCCTATGGAGCCAAAGTATGGAATGCCTTTAAATCTGGATTTTATAGCATTTCAAGCTTCTTTTTGGGATTATTAGAAGTTTGGCCATTTATTATTATAGTAACAGTCCTATTTTATTTTATAAGAAAACGTTTCAAGAAAAAAAACATATAATCATGCGTACCTTTTTTCAAAAAAAAATCATAATTCCTGTTGTTGCTTCCGCCTTTTTATTTGTTGGTGTAAGTTTCAAAGACGACTATTTTGAGATTGCCAAACAATTGGAAATTTTCACGACGCTATTCAAGGAATTGAACAAAAACTATGTCGATGAAACAACTCCCGCAGAGTTGATGAACAATGCCATCAAAGGAATGTTGAGCTCGCTTGATCCGTACACCGTTTATTTTAACGAACAGGAAGTGCTCAAATTTAAAATTAACAATACGGGTGAATACACCGGAATTGGGGCGTTAATAACCCGAAAAGATGACAAGCTAATCATAAAAGAGCCGTATAAAAATTTTCCTGCCGATAAAGCCGGACTCAAAGCGGGAGACGAAATCATTCAAATAGGTGACACCCCTTTGGCAGACTTCAAAGACGATGCTTCCCAATTATTGAAAGGTTCCAAAAACACCAAAATCGATATCAAATACATTCGTCAGGGTAAAACCAATTCGACTGTAATTGTATTGGATGAAGTCGAAATCAAATCAGTTCCTTATTTTGCTAAAATTGATGACAAAACAGGCTATATCGTATTGGATCACTTCAACAGAAAAGCTTCAACTGAAACCAGAGAAGCATTGGAACAACTAAAAAAAGAAGGTGCCGAAAGAATTGTATTGGATTTAAGAGGAAATCCTGGTGGATTATTGAACGAAGCAGTAAATATCTGCAATCTTTTTGTTGCAAAAAATGAGGTAATTGTTACGACAAAATCCAAAATTGAAAAACACAACAATACCTACAAAACATCCAAAGACCCTATAGACACCACTATACCTTTGGTGATTTTAGTTAACGGACGAAGTGCTTCCGCCTCCGAAATTGTTTCGGGAGCTTTGCAGGATTTAGATCGCGCGGTAGTTTTGGGAAGTCGCAGTTTCGGAAAAGGTCTGGTTCAAAGACCTGTAGAATTAACTTATGGGACACAGCTTAAAGTAACAATCTCTCGTTACTATACACCTTCGGGAAGATGCATACAAGCATTGGATTATGCACATAAAGACAAAAACGGCGTAGCAATCAGAACCGATGCCAAAAACTACAATGCCTTTAAAACCAGAAAAGGACGAACCGTTTATGATGGTGGCGGAATTTTACCGGACATTGAAATGGAAGAAACCAAGACCAGCCCAATTGCAAGTGCCCTCTTAAAAAACGATGGTATTTTTAATTATGCCACTTACTATTATTATAAAAATCCCAATTTAGGAACAAAAATCCCAGTAATCACAGATGCCGATTATGCCGATTTTAAACAATTCCTAAAAAGCAAAAAGATAACTTTTGACACCGAAACCGAAGTGGCTTTAAAAAACACTTTGGAAACTGCCAAAAAAGAAAAACTGGATGAATCAATTGGTGTAGAGTATCAGCAATTGCTTACAGCGCTTCAGAAATCGGAAAATGCATTATTGGATAAAAACCAAAAAGAAATTAAAGGTTTATTGCTGGACGAAATCATCAAACGTTATCAATATCAAGAAGGCCTTTATGATTATTACATAAAAAATAATCCTGAAATCAAAAAAGCAGTAAATATTTTAAACACTTCGACTGAATACAATTCGATTTTGAAAATTTAATACAAAACCATCTAAGAACGAAATAAAATTGGGTTATTTTTGGTCACAAAAGTCCAAAAACAACCCACTTTACTATTTATAAAACTACTAAGAGCAACCCAAATTACTCTCTCACCATTTCAATATGCGGAATATCATCCTCTAGATACATTTCACTTGATTGCACAAAACCGAGGCACTCATAGAATTTTTTAAGATATAATTGGGCTCCAATTGTAATTTGGCTTTCGCCAAAGTATTCCAAAATACCCGAAATTGCTTCTTTCATCAATTCCTGCCCCCATTTTCTGTCTCTATAATCGGGATCAACCGTTACCCTTCCAATCGATGCATTATCAAAAGAAATTCCAGATTTGAAAAGTCTGGCGTGAGCCACAATTTTACCGTCATAAATTCCAAAAAGATGCAAAGCGACTTTATCCTTACCATCAAGATCAAGATAGACGCAGTTTTGCTCCACCACAAAGATCCTGCTTCGCAATTGTAGTATGTCATACAATTCGTTTACTGATAATGCCTCAAAAGGCTTTATTTTCCATTCTATAGTCATTCTTGGAATCTTTATTATTTTCTCTTTTTTAAGTTTACAAATATAAAACTCAAAACGATTAGTATTCAAAACAAAATCAATTTATCCTTACCTCTTTTAAAATCGTTTCTAATTCATGCATAAAATCACGTCTGTCTTTCGAGGGAACATAACAAAATCCTACGAGATATGTAATTCTGTTCTTTTTGGGATCTACGATTAGATAACTTACAAAAGGGCCGAACATAAAACTATCTTTCAATCGCCATGTCCCACGGGTTTCATAGGCCATTTTCCCATCCAAAGCAGTTTCTAAAAGATAAAGTGGATAGGATGTGTCAATATACATGTTTGAGGAAGGTTCTTCACCCTTAATATAGCCAGCTCCAATAGAATCATGAATTTTCACAATCTGGTTCAAAATATTGCCCTCCAGATTAAAGTTGCCACTAGGAAACTGGGTAACCAGAATACTGGAACATCCACTGGAAAATTCTCTTTTTAGCCAAACGAAATTTTTATTTTTAATACTGAAAGAATAGCTTTTTGGAACCTTAAGATCAAGCTGAAATTGATTTTGGAGTGTTTTGGGAATCACCACAGAATCTTTTAACAATTCCCAATGAGCAGCTATTTCACCTTTTTTGATACTCTGGATTATATCTGGAGTCTTCTTTTCAATTAATTCCAGAAGTTCAGCGACTGATTTTCCAGTAATATGAAATACACTTTGAGGAGTGGCATATTGGTTTTTTAGTACTTCAAAATGATTCTCAGATCCCATTTTTATAACAATAATCGTTCTGCTTTTGGTTACAAAACCCTCCATTACATTAGCTGGATATTGATTGATGTCAAAAATAGGCTCCTCTTTTGGTAAACCTTCTACAGGACTTGCAAATTTATTCCTGATAGTGTCTCCAACGACACCATTCCACAATTGATTATCAATAACAATTGAAATAGCATTAATTTTGCCGGTAGAGTGTCTGGAACTATTTTCTTTTTTCTTAGAGCAAGAAAAAAGGATCCCGATAGCAAATAAAAACAAGATGGCAGTTTTATTCATTTTGAAAAGTCTGAATAGACTTCAAATATACTGCAGTTTATTTAATTATCCTTTTATTTTCAATCCCATTCCTGGTTTTAAATCATCCCCTGTAATATTGTTCCATTTTTTCAAATCGGATACTGTAACTCCAGGGTATTTTTTAGAAATACTAAATAAAGAATCACCTTTTTGTACTAGATAATTGCTATCATCATTTTTGGATGAAGCAGTCGCAATGTCTTTTTTCTTAAAAGAATCTACTGTAGCATTGTTAGTGTTAATCGCAATTTCATTTTTAGCCACTACCAATGAATTACCTACAACTATGTTATTTGAATGCAGGTTATTCCATTGCTTCAAATCGGCTAAAGAAGCTCCAAACTTCTTAGCGATACTTCCAAGGTTATCACCTTTTTGCACTTCGTATTGAATATCTTTAAGTTCTGGTGCTGCAACTACGGCAACAGCAGTTTCATTCGCTACAGGTGCGGCTAGATTACCAACTTGTAATGAAGCACCTAGTTTAATATTTTGAGAAGTAAGGTGATTCCATTCTTTTATCTCTGCCACTGTAGTGTTGTATTTTTTGGCAATAGTGTTTAAGTTATCTCCTTTTTGAACGATATAGAAATTCGTTGCATTGGCAACAAGCGTATCTGTTTTATCAACAGTTGCTTTGTTTTCCTTACTTGCAATACTGGTATTATCTTTTACTATTAAAGCTTTATTTTTATTATTATTTAAGGCTAATTGAACACTGCTTGAATCCGAATCTTTTTCGATAATTATTTTCAATGATTTACCTGTGGCAACAGAATTACCTTTGAGGTGATTCCATTTCTTCAAATCGGACACTGCAACATCATTTCTTTTTGCAATATCACCAAGATTATCGCCGCGCTTCACTTTATAATATCTAATTTTGGTACTGGATGCTAACAGAGTAGCTGTAGAATCTTTGATAAAATTAGACTTTCTGCCCTCATTAATCTTCTCTCTTTTGTCCATTTCATATTGAACATATGCATAAATTTTATCTTCATTGGAAGTAAAAACAGCCACTTTGCTTGAAGGTAAAGTCAAATAATGGCTTTTCCCCTCATAATTTGGAATCACATTTCGTTTGTATGAAGGATTTAGTGCTTGAAGTTGCTCAACTGGAATATCTAATAAATTGGAGATTTGAGCGAATGACATTTCTTTTTTAACCATTACGGTATCGGTAGCAAAATGTCTAACTAAAGCTTTTTTGGGAACAATGCCGTGTTCTTTGTGGTATTCGTAGATGTACATTGTGGCAAGAAAAGCAGGAACATAGCCTTGGGTTTCTTTTGGCAACTTGTCTTTAATATTCCAGAAATTTTGCTGTCCACCTGAACGGCGAATGGCTTTGGTTACATTTCCGGGTCCTGAGTTATAAGAAGCCAAAACCAAATCCCAATCGTTAAAAATGGCGTACATATTAGTCATATACTGAGCTGCAGCTTCTGAAGATTTCAAAGGATCGGAACGTTCATCTACATAAGAATCTATACTCAAGTTGTATTGTTTTCCGGTTTGATACATGAACTGCCACAAACCAGTTGCTCCTACTCTTGAAACTGCTTTTGGATTTAAAGCCGATTCCACAACAGCCAAATATTTAATTTCTAAAGGAACATTTTGTTTGGCTAATGCCTCTTCAAAAAGAGGGAAATAATATTGGGCAACCGCCATTTGATTGGCAAAAGCTTTTCGTCTGTTTTTAAGGAAGGACTTTATTAGATTTTCCAACCCCTGATTGTATTCGATGTTAAAGGGAGATTTAGCATCCATCGCTGCCAATCGCTCTTTCAACAATTCAGTTGGCAACTCTTTATCAATATCTTTATCAATGTTTACGGTATTGATTTCCGTTTCCAAATCATTATAAATATCTAAGGTACTACCTATTTGATTCATCCACAAACTATCAGTTTTGACAGTACGATCGTATTTAACAAAAGAATTTTTGATGGAATCTAAATATGAAACAGGTTTTTCATAACTAACTATTTCTGTTTTCCCCGCGGAATTCTGTGAGAATGCTGCAAAAGAAAGCAAAAGAAAAAAGGAAAGGGTGGTATTTTTTATTGTCATAACTGTAATTTCAATTCGCTATTATTCAAACGATTACAAATCAATTCCTGCAAACTTAGAATGTATTTTCTAATTCAAACCATAAATAATGTTAAAAATACAAAAATATTCGACATTTAACTTATTTTTTTAAATTTTGTAAGCAAATAATTTCAAAAAAATTAGAAATAGTAACTTAAAAAGCGACAAAGACTTCTCCTTAAAAAATAACCCAAATCAAAAACTTTAAACATATTTTTTAATTAAATACAATTGCAAAATATGTTAATTAAAAAAATGGAGCCTTTAATGCAGTTACAATAGACACTATCACTTGTAAACATAACGCAAAATACTGTCTTTTAGTGTGTTATAGAAAAACAAAAACCTTTAGTCACAAATAAAGCGACTAAAGGTTAAATTGATTTTCAAAAAAGTATAACTAACAATTTAAAAATTCAAGGGATAAGCATTAATGCCAATATCAAGACTTTAGTCCAATATTGCAGCAATTCCAGGTAATGTTCTGCCTTCTAACATTTCTAACATGGCACCACCACCAGTAGAAACATAACTCATTTTATCTTCAAAACCGAATTGTTTTACGGCTGCCACAGAATCACCACCACCAACAAGGGAGAAAGCACCATTTGCAGTAGCAGCAGCAATATAATTTCCTAGTGCAATTGTTCCTTTAGCGAATGTTTCCATTTCAAAAACGCCTAATGGACCATTCCAAAGGATAGTTTTAGATTCCATAATCACTTTTTCAAAGTTCTCTAGTGACTTTGGCCCTGCGTCAAGACCTTGCCATCCGTCAGGAATTTCTCTTACATCCACAATTTGCGTATCGGCTGTATTCGAAAAGTCATTGGCAGCAACAACATCAACTGGAATGTGAATTTGAACTCCTTTCTCTTTGGCCAATCTCAAAATTTCAAGTGCCAATTCTTGTTTATCATCTTCACAAATAGAATCTCCAATTTTACCACCCAGCGCTTTTACGAACGTAAATGTCATTCCACCACCAATAATCATGTGATCAACTTTGTCAAGAATATTTTCGATAACTGTAATTTTTGAAGATACTTTCGAACCTCCAAGAACAGCAGTAACCGGTTTTTCACTGTTTTTCAAAACCTTGTTTAAACTTTCTATTTCTTTGGCTAATAATAGTCCAAAACATTTACTTGTTGGAAAAAACTGAGCGATAATAGTTGTTGAAGCGTGTGCTCTGTGTGCTGTACCAAAAGCGTCATTTACATAAATGTCTCCAAGTGAAGCCAATTCTTTAGCGAAAGCAATATCACCAGCTTCCTCTTCGTCATGAAAACGTAAATTTTCTAATAACAACACTTGTCCCGGTTTCAAATTATTGGCAGCTTCTTGCGCTACTGGACCAACACAATTGGCAGCAAATTGAACGGGTACTCCTAATATTTCTGAAGTAGTTTTTAGGATATGTCTTAACGAATATTTGTCTTGAACACCTTTTGGTCTTCCAAGGTGTGACATTAAAATTACACTTCCGCCTTGCGCTAAAATAGCATCTATAGTAGGTTTTGCAGCTTCAATACGATTGGCATCAGTTACATTAAAATTTTCGTCCAAGGGAACGTTAAAATCTACTCTTATTATTGCCTTTTTATTATTGAAATCAAAGTTATTCAAAGTCTTCATGGTTCTTTTTTTTAGTTGTTTTTGAAAGAATAACAAAGATATAACTTTTAAATAAGTATTAAATTTGAAAATTCTAAAAAAATTATGAATTTACTAACGAAATCGATGTAAATACAAAATAACCACAAACCATTATGAACTTTGTAAAATTAATATGCATTAATCAATGGTGGCCTAATGATAAAAATATACGCGTCAGATCCATTGGAAATACAACAAAAAAAAGCACAAATTATTTCTGAGAAACCAGAACCAATTTGTGCTTTTTATGTTTAAGAAAATCGATATCTAATCGTGTACCGGACTTTGGGTACAAGGACAGTTACTAACACCTTGCAAGAATCTAAACCCTATTGTTAAGGAATGGGTTCCGGAATTATGAGCCGCCAAATTATTATCTAGTGTAATTTGATAAGAATAGCCCATTGATATATATCCTTTTGTAAAACCAACCATAGGACCTACCCCAAGTGGCTGACCAATTTGGTCATTCAAAAAACGATAAGTGGCTCCTACCCAATAGTAATCTTCGTATCTATTAAACTTTCTATACTTAATATTTAAATCCGTATTAGAACGACCATCACTTTGAAATAATTGATAATAGGCGGACGGTTCCAATTCTGCATTATTTCCTATGTCAAACACATAGCCGGAATACAATTGATAGTTGGCTAGCAAATTTGGCTCAAGTTTAGTGGTGGTAAAATCAATGTTTTTTTGCAAAATATTAGTTGCAGTACCACTTACGTAGAAATTTTTATTACGATATAACAATCCTACCTCAAAGTTATTATTGGTAGTAGAACGATTATCCGTAATTCCGGCATCGGGAGGAATATTACCTAAATCTGGAAGATCTATACGAAACGAATTATAAATATACGAAAGCCCAAACGAAAGGTATTGTTTGGAATAATAGTCCAAAATAATGTGGTGTGCAAAGGTAAGTTTCCCCCCTGCCTGTTTTGTGTTTCCATTGGAATCATTATACAAAGTCAAACCCACACCGGATTGGTCCAATACCCTAAAGTCGGCATAAAGAGCCTGACTTCGAGGCGCATCCTGTACCCCAACCCATTGCTGATATCCATTAAGGTTGATTCTAAAGTTATCTCCAATACCAGCATAACTGGGTGAAATCACATAAGGATTATCGGCCAAATATTGTGTCGCTACAGGAACATTAAGCTCTTGACTGTAACTGGCTGTTACAGTCAAGAGGAAAATGCTAATTAAGATCTTTTTCATTTTATTTTTCATTTTGGATAACTAATCACTCTCTAATCTTCTTTCTACAAATGTTATCTATATAAAGTAAAGTGGCCTATAAATTCACGATCATCTTGAGAATGTCTCAATTTCAATACATACCAGTAATCACCCATTGGCAACTCCGTTCCGTTGTACTTACCATCCCAAGATTGTCCTGCACCAAAAGTACCTACTTCGCGTCCATAACGATCATACACAACGAATTTAATATCTGGATAATTTTCCGTATTGGTTGGTTTCCATGTATCATTCGTACCATCACCGGTCGGCGTAAATATAGGTGGTATTTTAATATCTATAAACTCAAAGTTCTTAGTGGCCTTTACCGAACAACCATTGCTATCAGTCACTGTTACAACATAGTCTCTAGATCTGAAATAAATATATTTATTATTTGGACCTATTGACTCACCATTTACACTGTACTGATAAACACCTGACCCGCCTGTAACAGTTGCCACAATTTCATTTAATCCACCAAGATCTATTGAAATGGCTAATGGGTCTATTTTATCAACTGTAAAAGTATCCGTTGCATCTACACAACCATTTTTATGGTGTACCATTATAAAGTGATCACCAGGTGTTAGATTAGTAAAGAAATTGCTGTCTTGCTCAATACCTGTACTGTCTAAAGAGTACTTAACATCGGCTGCCTTATTACTTGGGTCAATGGTTACTGTAACTTTGTTGGCAGGTAAATCATTTACACAATCATTAGATATTCTTGCAACAGGATTAAGGATAACCGCTGGGTCTAATAAAACATCAAGTTCAAATTCACACAAATTCGCATCTTTAACAATAACTAAATGATTACCTCCCGAAAGTCCAGAGAAAGTATCTCTACCTAGAGTATATGGATCATTATCAATACTAGTACTGTATGGCCCAGTTCCGCCTACAATATTAATCTTAAATGCACCTGTTTTTTCACCAGCACATAATTCTTGTTGAACAGTAGTTTTATCCACTTTAACATCGATTGGCTGTGGTTCTAAAATGGTTACATCTTGAGTTAAATAACAACCGTTTTCATCCTGAATTATTACTGTATATGACCCTGGTTTCAAATTAGTGAATACGCCAGTATCCAAAAACTTATCAGAACGTGGCGTTATTGCATATTTAATGATACCTGTACCATCAAAACCATTTACTGTAATAGTACCATCACCATTACCTGAACACTTCACATCTGTTTTAGAATATGTGAAATTTAAGGACGTCGGTGGTTCTTTAATATCAACTAATATTGAATTAGCAGGACAGTCACCACTATCAACGTGAACAATATAAGAACCCGCTGGTAATTGTGTAAAATTCCCTGGTGTCAGTTGTGTCGCTGTAAATGCAAGTGGTAAACCAGCACCATTCAACAGTGTATAAGTATAATTTCCTAAACCACCTGTAGCAGTAGCAATGATAACACCTGTTGCATCCCCTTTACAATTTACTTTAGAGTTAACAATATCTACTGCAACATTCAATACTGGCAATGGATCAATAGTAATATCATTGGATACTATACTTGCACAACCATTCGCATCACGAACATAATAATGGTAAGTCCCTACAGCTACCGGGAATGTCACCGTTGACCCAGCCATAGCTATACTTCCAGCAAAATTTGAACTACTACTAAAGCTGTATGGCGGCGTTCCTCCTGACACAGAAAGGGTCAAAGTAGCTTGAGTACCACAAGTTTGTGTACTCGCTTTTACCAAACTAGCCACAATCACATTTGGTTCAGCAATAGTAATAGTTGAAGAGGTCGTTCCACAACCCCAACCATCAGTAACTGTGATTGTATAAGTACCCGCACCTAAATCAGTGAATACATTTGAAATTTGCGGTCCAGAAGAAATCACTGGAGCAACCGAAGTTCTATTCAAAGTGTACAAATAATTGGAACCTTGACCTCCAGTTGGCACTCCTACCGTAATACTAGCACTAGTATCCCCATTACAAGTTAACAACAACGTGCTTGGATTAGCTGTAAATGCAATTGGCGTTGGATTGTTTAGTGTCAATGGAATTGAATCTTCACATCCACTACTGTCTCTAACACTTATAACATAATTTCCAGCGGTTAAGTTCGTGAAGACAGAATTCGCAGAATAGGCAACATTTACCTGACCTGATAATTTGTATTCGTAACCACCAGGCCATCCACCCGTAGCAGTAGCTGAAATAGATCCTGAATTAGGTGCCACACAAGTAATCTCGTTATGAGTTTCACTAACTTTTAAAGCAGCCGTTGGACCAGTAATTGTAAAGCTTCTCGAAACTGTACAGAAAGGAGAATTCTTCAATGTAGCAGTTACTGTATAAGTTCCAGCTCCCAAATTAGTTAAAGTAATTGGACCAGCATTAGCTGATGTACCTCCTGGGTATGCAATTCCTAAAGCATCAACTATCGTGTAATCAAAAGCTCCTGCCTGATCAGGATCAGTAGCCGTAATAATTCTGTCGATAAAAATCACTTTGGCACCACCATTGGTTCCGTTCAAACAAGTAACATCAACAATATTATCAATTTTTAAATCAAAAGTATTTGGCTCATTTACATAGTGAACATCTTGGATTTCACAATTGGTGTCTAAATTTTTAACGGTAATTAAATAATCCGCTACCGGTAATCCAGTGAAAATTCCATTACTATTCGTTTGTTGAGGATAAACTCCACCTTTTACACCAGTTGTTGCATTTGTATCAACCAAAGTATATTCAATATTTGCTGGAGTACCACCAATAGTACTAACAGTAACTGTTATATCTTCCAGATTGTTACAGGTAATTGCTTTGTTTACTGCAACATTTACTTTGTCCAAAGCAATATAAGGAGCAATAACGATTGGCACAATTGTGGTTCCTACACAACCATTACTGTCATAAACATTTACTATATAAGATCCTCCAAGGAGATCAGCTTCAGTATAACTGTTACTGGCCCCCAAATAAACAGGAGTTCCATTTTTTACAAATTCATAATTCAGATAACTACCTGAACCTCCCGTTATCGCTAATGGATCAATGCTTATGGTGGCATAATTCGAAGCATTTCCTGTAGCACAACCATATTGAGTGACCGTTGCCGCAGGCAATACAATTGGATTTGGTTGTATTACAGTTATAGGTAAAGAAGCTGTACATCCTCTAGCCGAAACAACATCAACAGTATAAACACCGGCTACAAGACCACTAAATAAATTAGAAGCTTGAGGAGTTCCACCGTTCAAACTATACATATACACAGGATTATCATTTACTCCAGAAGCAGGTGTAGCCATAGTAGCCGTAATAGTACCATCGCCTCCGCCGTTACAACTTACAGGGGTCATAGTCAAAGCAAAACCAGTAATAAGAGTTGCAGGTGTTAAAGTAATTGGCACAAAAACTTCACAACCTGTGGTTACATCGTGTACGCCCATTGTATGAAGGACAGGTGTAATACCATTAAATACAGTTGCACCGCCAAAAGCACCACCATCAATATTGTAGGTATAATTTGCAGAACCACCTGAGGCAACTACTGTAATTACACCGTCATTACCAGCACAACTTGGTGTAGTTGTAATAGTTGGAGTTAAAGCTAATGGGGCTAAAATTGGAACAGAAACAAGTGGGTTACCACAACCATTCTTATCTTTTATTACTATAGTATGAACTCCAGATGACAAATTAGATATTGAAAATGGAACCGCTTGAGTTTGGTAACCACTACCATCAATACTGAAACTGTAAGGCGCAATACCTGCAGTTGGCAAGGTAACATCTATTACAAAATTACCTTCGGTTATTCCGCACTGTGTATTTAATACTGCAGCAACAACTGGCGTTGGGTCTAACCCGATTACAACTGGTAGTGATTGAGGACAATCATTTGCATCTTTAACATATATTACATAATTACCAGATTCAGCATTTAATGTATTAGTACCTGACCAACCTGGATCTGTAACCAAAGGAGGTGTGGCTGCTGCCGGTAATATTTGATATAAATATGGAGCGGTTCCGCCTTGTGCATCGGCAACTATTTGTCCTGCATTCACATTACAATTGTCGTTAACCGTTGTAAACGATAATGACACTGCGGCACTTGGTGAACCAACCGTCACTACATTGGACGTTTTCACACAGAATGGGCTTGCCGTTTCTGTTACTATTACCGTATAATTCCCTGCCAACAATCCTGCAATTGGTTGTGGGTTCAAAAGAGATACATCTCCAGAACCTGTCGTTACCGAAGCACCTAAACTATTAAATACCTCATAGTTGTATGCACCTCCATATCCGGACACATTAATAGAAATAGCTCCATTTGAATCACCAAAACAGGTTACTGGAGTAGTCGCCGTTGCAACAACATCAATAGTGTTAAACGGTGCAACTGTGAATGCAGCCGTATCAAAATAACAACCTGTAGTAACATCATTCACTCTGAAATAATAATCACCCGGTGTCGTTACCGTAAATATGTTTGAAGGCTGCGTAACAACTCCTGGCAACATTTGATAGGTAAAGGTTCCTGAACCTCCAATAACATTTACGATTAATGATCCTGTATTATTACAATCAATAGCTGCATTTACTGCTGCGCTCGCAGCAGTGATTTTTGGCAATGTAGTAATAGGAACATTACGTGTAGCAATACAACCATTGGCGTCTTTCACATAAACTAATAAAGCATAAGATACACCCGTATCTATAACGCTAAACGTATTAGTGGTGAAATAATTAGTTCCATCTATACTATAAGTGTAAGGTGCTGTTCCTGTCCCTACTGTTTCATTAACAGTCACTGTAGCTGTATTTACAGAATTGTCTGGTGCACATCCAAAAGCAGTTACCGATGATGATGCATCTACAAGTAGCGCCAAAGGTGTTCCAACTGTTTCAGTTTGTGTTAAAAAACAACCTTTGCCAGATGTAACTGTAATATCGTAGGATCTTGCCGAAAGACCTGTAAAGAGATTACTGGACTGAGGACCTAAAACTAATGCAGGACCTGAAGTAGCCGTCAAAGTATAAGTATAACTTGGATTATCATTTGCTATTGGTAAAACAACAGTTATCGTTCCGTTGCTATCGCCATTACAGCTTACATCTGTTGCCGTTGTGCTAAAAGTAACTGGTGTTGGCGCAATTAATTGAATTGGTTTAGTAACGTCACAAGTAGACGTTCCATCCGTAACTCTAACATTGTAATTTCCTGCTGCAATGCCTGAAAAGGTATCTGAAGCTTGAGGCCCTACCAAAACAACCAATGCACTATCTAACAATGTATAAGTAAAAGTTCCAGAACCTCCCGCAGCTGTAGCTTTAATTTCTCCAACATTTGAAGGACAGGTTACAATGGCACTAACTGTTGGAGTTAATCCCAATGGTGCCAAAATTGGAACAGTGACTACACCATTTCCACAACCATTAAAGTCTTTTACTTCTACCGTATGAGATCCCGATGATAATCCTGTTATTGAAAACGGAGCTACCAAACTTTGATAAACACCTCCGTCAATACTATAACTGTAAGGCGCAATACCTGCAGTTGGCAAAGTAACATCTATTACAAAATTACCTTCGGTTATTCCGCACTGTGTATTTAATACTGCAGCAACAACTGGCGTTGGGTCTAACCCGATTACAACTGGTAGTGATTGAGGACAATCATTTGCATCTTTAACATATATTACATAATTACCAGATTCAGCATTTAATGTATTAGTACCTGACCAACCTGGATCTGTAACCAAAGGAGGTGTGGCTGCTGCCGGTAATATTTGATATAAATATGGAGCGGTTCCGCCTTGTGCATCGGCAACTATTTGTCCTGCATTCACATTACAATTGTCGTTAACCGTTGTAAACGATAATGACACTGCGGCACTTGGTGAACCAACCGTCACTACATTGGACGTTTTCACACAGAATGGGCTTGCCGTTTCTGTTACTACTACCGTATAATTCCCTGCCAACAATCCTGCAATTGGTTGTGGGTTCAAAAGAGATACATCTCCAGAACCTGTCGTTACCGAAGCACCTAAACTATTAAATACCTCATAGTTGTATGCACCTCCATATCCAGACACATTAATAGAAATAGCTCCATTTGAATCACCAAAACAGGTTACTGGAGTAGTCGCCGTTGCAACAACATCAATAGTGTTAAACGGTGCAACTGTGAATGCAGCCGTATCAAAATAACAACCTGTAGTAACATCATTCACTCTGAAATAATAATCACCCGGTGTCGTTACCGTAAATATGTTTGAAGGCTGCGTAACAACTCCTGGCAACATTTGATAGGTAAAGGTTCCTGAACCTCCAATAACATTTACGATTAATGATCCTGTATTATTACAATCAATAGCTGCATTTACTGCTGCGCTCGCAGCAGTGATTTTTGGCAATGTAGTAATAGGAACATTACGTGTAGCAATACAACCATTGGCGTCTTTCACATAAACTAATAAAGCATAAGATACACCCGTATCTATAATGCTAAACGTATTAGTGGTGAAATAATTAGTTCCATCTATACTATAAGTGTAAGGTGCTGTTCCTGTCCCTACTGTTTCATTAACAGTCACTGTAGCTGTATTTACAGAATTGTCTGGTGCACATCCAAAAGCAGTTACCGATGATGATGCATCTACAAGTAACGCCAAAGGTGTTCCAACTGTTTCAGTTTGTGTTAAAAAACAACCTTTGCCAGATGTAACTGTAATATCGTAGGATCTTGCCGAAAGACCTGTAAAGAGATTACTGGACTGAGGACCTAAAACTAATGCAGGACCTGAAGTAGCCGTCAAAGTATAAGTATAACTTGGATTATCATTTGCTATTGGTAAAACAACAGTTATCGTTCCGTTGCTATCGCCATTACAGCTTACATCTGTTGCCGTTGTGCTAAAAGTAACTGGTGTTGGCGCAATTAATTGAATTGGTTTAGTAACGTCACAAGTAGACGTTCCATCCGTAACTCTAACATTATAATTTCCTGCTGCAATGCCTGAAAAGGTATCTGAAGCTTGAGGCCCTACCAAAACAACCAATGCACTATCTAACAATGTATAAGTAAAAGTTCCAGAACCTCCCGTAGCTGTAGCTTTAATTTCTCCAACATTTGATGGACAGGTTACAATGGCACTAACTGTTGGAGTTAATCCCAATGGTGCCAAAATTGGAACAGTGACTACACCATTTCCACAACCATTAAAGTCTTTTACTTCAACCGTATGAGATCCCGATGATAATCCTGTTATTGAAAAAGGAGCTACCAAACTTTGATAAACACCTCCGTCAATACTATAACTGTAAGGTGCAACACCAGCAGTTGGCAAGGTAACATCTATTACAAAATTACCTTCGGTTATTCCGCACTGTGTATTTAATACTGCAGCAACAACCGGTGTTGGGTCTATATCAAGGAATACTGGTATAGGAACAATACAGCCATTTGCATCTTTCACATTAACTGTATAATTACCCGTCATTAGTACTGATGGTGATGAAGCATTAGGAAAAGTCGAGAAATTAGAATACCCAATATTTACAGGACCAACCAACTCATATTGATAGGGTAAAGTACCACCTTGACCAATTGCAGAAATTTGACCTGTATGATTACAATTATCTTTCTTATCGACATTTGCTGAGGCGGTAAGGGCTACTGCAGATTCAGTAATTGTAAAAACAGTTGATGATGAAGTACATCCAGGGTATGTACCGCCTGTTTCTGTAAATTTAATATAATAATTTCCTGGCGTTAATCCGCTAATAGGCAGAGAAGTAAAAGGCGCTGCAGTATTAATAAAATTAACAATTCCGGTAGACACATTCGTTTGGTCTCTAAAAATTTCATATTTTACCTGTGTGGCATCATAATTATCAATGGTAAAGACAACCGACCCTGTTGGTGTTCCTGTACACGTAACATTTTTCACAACATCTATAGTGCTTGTTAATGTTGTAAGTGGTATTACAGCACCGGCCGCCTTTTCAAAATAATAACATCCCGTAACACTATCAAATACAACAAAAGTATACGTTACACCCGGTGTTAAGCCTGTAAAAGTATGTTGTAACGTCAATCCTGGATCATTTGGAAGTAACATACTCGAAAAAGGAGCAACTGTCATATCATAAACTCCAAAAGAATAGCGCGGTACTAGAGGAGCCGGCGATACTCCTGCTACAGATACAACAATTGTAGCGCCATCTGTACAGGTTACTATTGGTGTTGATAAATCAATATCTAAATCTGATGGTGGAGCTGCTATATCCAAAGGTGTTTTGGTAACTGAACATCCTTTTGAATCTGTTACAATCAATTCATATGTCCCAAAACTTAAATTCGCAAAAATATAATCAGCACCTATCGAAGCTATTGGAAGAGGAGCAGACAAAGTAGCGTTGGTTACAGTATTCCTTAAAACATAAGTGTAAGGAGCAAACCCATTTGCTACATTCTTTACTTCAATTGAACCAGGAACGATTGCAAGTGAGCAAGACATATCTTTAACAACTGTACTAAAAGTAATTAATGCTGGCTCAGTTACTGTTACAGTACTGTTAAAAAGACAATCTTTACTGTCTTTGATGGAATAATTATAAGTTCCCGCAGCCAAACCTCCATAAGTTGCATTTGAAGTAAATACACTTCCATTAAAACTAAAAGTGAAAGGAGCAACACCTAAACTAGGAGTAATAGTAACACTTCCATTAGCAGAACCATTACAAGTAAGATTAATTACACTTGTTGAGCCTGAAGGCATTACTTTCGGTTGAATAGTAACAATTGCAGAAGTTACCGAACAACCATTTGCATCGGTTACCTGAAACTGATTTGCCCCTGATACTGCACTTTCGAAAGTAAAACTCGTTCCTAAACCAATCGGTTGTGTTAATGTACCTGTTCCTGACACCGTACTCACTGTAAATGGAGCTTTCCCTCCCGAAATTGTACCCGTAATGATAGCATCCGGTGGCGTTTTACAATCTAAATCTTTGGTTAAAACTATATTTGCTTTTAACTGCGCATCGATTGTTTGTGCCAAAGCAACTGAGGTACAACCGTAAGCATCCTTAACCATAATAGAATAATTCCCTGGTGCTAAATTGGCAAAAGTATTGCTTAATTGATACGTTGCTCCGTTGTCAATACTGTACTGGTATGGTGAAACACCTAATGAAGCTGTTATGGTTATTGTAGCCTGATTCGTCGTATCATAACACAAATCAGATCCTGCAATACTTGCCGTTGGCTGAATTGGTGTCGTTAATGCAAACGTATCGGTAGCCGAACAATTATTAGCGTCAGTAACACTAATCGTATAAGTGCCTATTTGAGATAAATTAGTAAACGTAGCACTTGCTTGTGGTCCAAGTATTGATGTATCAGGCTGAGTTAATGTATAAGAATAACCTCCCCATCCGCCAGAGGCTGCTACTACAACGCTTCCGTTAGTACCACATTTTATTGGCGTAACTGTTTTATTAACCGCCAAAGCAGCCGGTGGTGGATTCACCGTTACCGAAGTAGTTGCCGTACAATTAGTGTCCGTATTCGTAATTACTATAGCATAAGGGCCGGCAGCCAATCCCGTAAGGTTAATTGGTGATGCTCCAACTCCTTGGGCAACTCCGTTTATGGTATAAGTGAAATTAGTCGCTCCTGAAACTGTGAATCTAACCGCTCCTGTTGAAGAACCAAAACACTGTACATTGTTTACTAACTGACCGATTACCGTTACTGCCGGCAAAGCATTGATAGTAAAATCTTCATGATAAGTACAATCTTTATCGTCTTTTACCTGGAATGTATAAGTTCCTGGCGCTAATCCTGAAAATAAAGTTGATAATTGGTATGGTGTAGCAGATGCAGCAGGTGCTGTTATCTGATATGTTTTTGTTCCTGATCCTCCAACTGTACCTGTTATAGTAACATCCGTTTTGTTTGCAGGACACATCAAAGCAGTATTTGAAAAAGTCAAATCCGTTGGAGGTGTCAAAGGCACTATTGTAACAGGTGCCGTAACAAAAGTACAATTGTTTACATCTTTAATGGTAATCGTGTAAGTGCCATTTGTCAATCCTGTAAATGTTGGGGAAACCTGGAAAGTAGTTCCGTCAATACTGTAACGGTAAGCTCCTGTTCCTCCTAAAACGGACTGCGCTTCAACAGTCGCATTCTGCAAACACGTATAAGGTACTGTAACTACTGCAATCCCTGAAATTGTAACTGGCTCTGACAATGTAACTGAACCACTAAAAGTACAGTTCTTACTGTCCGTAACTACATAAGGATAAGCAATATTTGCCTGCAGTCCAGTATATAAAGTCGTACCAGATGAACCCAGTCCGTTGAAATTATAAGTATAAGGACCAACTCCTCCTGATGCTGCAATTTTAACGGAACCATTCGTCCCTCCATTACAGGTCGGATTTACATCTGTTGTTGTGGCCGATACAGGAACTAATCCATTAATGGTAATGATTCCAGTACTTGCCGGACATCCATTTGCATCGGTTACCTGAAACTGATTCGCTCCTGGTGTTGTACTTGTAAAAGTGAAAGTGGTTCCTAAACCAACTGGTTGCGTTAAGGTCCCTGTTCCCGAAACTACACTTACTGTATAGGGAGCCTTACCCCCTGAAATTGTACCTGTAATGATAGCATCTGGTGAAGCATTACAATCTAAATCTTTGGTTAAAACTATATTTGCTTTTAACTGCGCATCGATTGTTTGTGCCAAAGCAACTGATGTACAACCGTAAGCATCCTTAACCATAATAGAATAATTCCCTGGTGCTAAATTGGCAAAAGTATTGCTTAATTGATACGTTGCTCCGTTGTCAATACTGTACTGGTATGGTGAAACACCTAATGAAGCTGTTATGGTTATTGTAGCCTGATTCGTCGTATCATAACACAAATCAGATCCTGCAATACTTGCCGTTGGCTGAATTGGTGTCGTTAATGCAAACGTATCGGTAGCCGAACAATTATTAGCGTCAGTAACACTAATCGTATAAGTGCCTATTTGAGATAAATTAGTAAACGTAGCACTTGCTTGTGGTCCAAGTATTGATGTATCAGGCTGAGTTAATGTGTAAGAATAACCTCCCCATCCGCCAGAGGCTGCTACTACAACGCTTCCGTTAGTACCACATTTTATTGGCGTAACTGTTTTATTAACCGCCAAAGCAGCCGGTGGTGGATTCACCGTTACCGAAGTAGTTGCCGTACAATTAGTGTCCGTATTCGTAATTACTATAGCATAAGGGCCGGCAGCCAATCCCGTAAGGTTAATTGGTGATGCTCCAACTCCTTGGGCAACTCCGTTTATGGTATAAGTGAAATTAGTCGCTCCTGAAACTGTGAATCGAACCGCTCCTGTTGAAGAACCCAAACACTGTACATTGTTTACTAACTGACCGACTACCGTTACTGCCGGCAAAGCATTGATAGTAAAATCTTCATGATAAGTACAATCTTTATCGTCTTTTACCTGGAATGTATAAGTTCCTGGCGCTAATCCTGAAAATAAAGTTGATAATTGGTATGGTGTAGCAGATGCAGCAGGTGCTGTTATCTGATATGTTTTTGTTCCTGATCCTCCAACTGTACCTGTTATAGTAACATCCGTTTTATTTGCAGGACACATCAAAGCAGTATTTGAAAAAGTCAAATCCGTTGGAGGTGCCAAAGGCACTATTGCAACAGGTGCCGTAACAAAAGTACAATTGTTTACATCTTTAATGGTAATCGTGTAAGTGCCATTTGTCAATCCTGTAAATGTTGGGGAAACCTGGAAAGTAGTTCCGTCAATACTGTAACGGTAAGCTCCTGTTCCTCCTAAAACGGACTGCGCTTCAACAGTCGCATTCTGCAAACACGTATAAGGTACTGTAACTACTGCAATCCCTGAAATTGTAACTGGCTCTGACAATGTAACTGAACCGCTGAAAGTACAGTTTTTACTGTCCGTAACTACATAAGGATAAGCAATATTTGCCTGCAGTCCAGTATATAAAGTCGTACCAGATGAACCCAGTCCGTTGAAATTATAAGTATAAGGACCAACTCCTCCTGATGCTGCAATTTTAACGGAACCATTCGTCCCTCCATTACAGGTCGGATTTACATCTGTTGTTGTGGCCGATACAGGAACTAATCCATTAACCGTAGCCTTTGTTGTTGCGCTACAACCAGTTGCATCTGTAACAACAAAAGTATAAGTATCGGCATTGGCATTGGTTACACTCTGAGTAAAACTTAACGCAGCACTTGGAGCACTAGCAGCACTTGGAGGATTAGCCCCCTTTTGTACGGTATAAGTATAAGGTCCTGTTCCTCCAGCAATGTTTACTGTAATAACTGCATCTGGAGTTGCCACACTACAATCCAAAGTCTTTGTAACACTCGCCACTGGAAGTAATTGATTTGCAATGATAATATTCGAAATTGTAGCCGTACAATTATTACTGTCGGTTACAATTATAGTATGATTTCCAGGCCCAACATTAGTAAAAGTATTACTGCTTTGAGCTGCATTCGAGTCTAATTGATAAGTAAGCGTACCTGTACCGGTTGCAGTTACTACTAATTTGGCTTGATCTATAGTGTCATAACATAAATCTGAAGTTGCTGCTAAAACAGCCGTTACTGCAGTTGGTGCAACAACTGTAACTGGGACACCCACAGGATTAGAACAAAGATTCGCATCTCTAACAAAAATCGTATAACTTCCAGGTAGCACGTTGGTAAATTTATTACTTGATTGGTAAGCCTTAACAACTGTAATTCCTGCTGCATTTCTTAACTCATATTCGTAAGCGGGCGTACCACCTGTAGCAGTAGTAGTTATTGTTGCTCCTGTGCTACAAGTAGCCAAAGTTGTAACTGTTGTGCTCGCTCCAATAGCAACTGGAGCAGCAATAATTTGAGTAAATGGTTTGGTACATGCAACTGCAGAAGTAGCATCGGGTCTTATTTTTATGTTGTAAGTTGTAGCTGCTAAATTCGGAATTGTTACAGGAGATGTTGTAGATGTTGTCCAATTTACACCATTATCTATAGAATATTGGAAGCTTGCACCAAAATTTTGTGCTGCAATAGTAATTTCACCATCATTGGCACCATTACATTTAGCGTCTTTAAAACCAGTTATTGACCCTGTAAAAGCTTTTCCTGTCGGCACTACTACGGTGAAATCTTTAGTAGTAATACACGATTTTGGAACTTGGTAAACACTGATATCATCAATAACCACATCATTACCACTATAAACAATACTACCCGAGCGCACTACAAACTTCAAGTTGATATTGCTACCAGGATCCAATGTCAATGAAATAGGTACCCATTTGTTACGATTCGGATCATTTGAAGCATTCGCAATAAGACCAGTATATTGTTGCGCTACAACGGTATTACTTCCGTCAACTAATTGCACCAAAATGTCAGGAGCAGCTCCATTGATTCCGCTTCTAAGCAAATTGGCCACATAAAAATCAACTTTCACCGGTTGGTTAGGTATAACATCAACTATAGGCTTACTATATAATACACCATTAGGTCCTGCTGCTGAACCAATGTTTACCAATAAAAATCTCCCTTTTGGATCAGCTCCCGCCGTTGTATGATCTTTAAAGTGATACCATGCTCCGGAATTAGTTCCGCTTGGGTCGTCACTTCTCCAAAAATCACTTGCCACTGAATATTGATTATCTTCAACAGAACGTGTTGGATTTGGACAAGAATACGGTGCTAAAACATGTTGATCATTAAAACAATAAGCAGCTGCAATTCCCGAAGTGGTTGTTGGAGCTCCACTACCAAAATCCTCTTTCAATAAATTACTGTAAGTAGGTACAGAAGTAACTTTGTATTCAACTCTAACAGCATGAGTACCAACTGGAACATTTATAAATTCGTTCGATGGTACGTTAGTGTTTTTTACATTATCCAAATAATAATCATATGAATACGAAGCTGGCCCTGGATTATTAATTATAACTTTACTGGTGGCCGTACCATCACAATTGAAATCTACAGGTGTATTAACATTTATACTAGGTGCAACAGGTTCCGGATCAATAATAATGCCTGGCATAGCATAAATACAATCATTGGCATCTTTTATATAAACAGTGTAAGTACCTGGTGCCTTGTATGCATCGTTTATTGGCGACCAAGTCACTTGATTGTCAAAACTGTACAAGTATGGTGCAATTCCTCCTTGAGGATTAGTAATACGGATTTTTCCGTTATTTTTAGGAACTGTTACACCATCACCACAACCGGCTAATTCTGACACACCTGCTGACGCAGTCAAGGCCTGCCCGGGCTCAGTCAATACAATCGTTTGTGGCAGATCAAAACAATCTACTCCTCCTAAAGAATATTTAAGCATGGCTGTATAAGTACCGACAGGTAAATTTGAAAAAGTACCATTAGAAGAATAGGTAACACCATTATCGATGCTGTAAGACAAATTATATCCATTGGCATTGGTTACATTGAATTTAATTTCTCCAGTACTAGAACCATAACATTTAATGTTAGTTGACGGAACTGTGTATATTGGTTTTGGATTATCATTGATTGTGATTGGAGCTAAAGTAACTTCACAATTGTTAAAGTCAACTACTCTAATATTAAAGGTGCCAGCTGCAGTAACCGGAATAATAGGAGACCCTTGAAAATCAGTAGTGCTATTTACAAAATAAGTATAAGGACCTGTTCCACCAACTGGAGTTACAGTAATTTCGCCACTTTCGCAGGTTAATGGTTTGGTAATTGCTGCAGTTGCAGTCAAAACTGCTGGCTCAACCAATGTTGCAGTTCCGTTATAAATACAACCGTCATCAGTTGTGACTTTAACATCATACAGCCCTGGATCGAGATTATTAAAGGTATAATCATTTGGGCTAATTGGTCCAACGCTATTTACTGGTATTCCACCTTTAGAAATACTAAAATAGTATTGGGCACGAACATCATTGGCTGCCAATTTCAAAGACCCTTTTCCTCCATTACACAAAGGATCATTAACTGTAGTGGCAACAGTAAAATCACGCTTTCTAATTTGGATTCCAGGAATTGTAAATACACAACGATTTGGAACATTTACAACAGAACGAATGTAAACCGTATATATATTAGGAGTATTAATTGGCAAAATATTACTCGCCTGATAAGTCACACCGTCCAAACTATATTCATAACCACTTCCAGCAGCAGGTGTTCCCACAACAATTTCACCATTTGTATTACAAATGATATCTCGTGATGTAGCAGTTGGATTTAATTTATTTTCATATACATTGAAGAAATAACGGCTAAAACAACCATTCACATAATTGAGAGTAACGCGATATTGTCCTTGTCCGCTAACATTAAAATCTGGACCAGTAGCGACTTGTGTCCAAGTGCAAGCATTAGTTTCATCTGCACATACTGTACCACTTACAAGTGCACAACTACTTTTTTCCCAAATGATGGAATTAGTATCAGTTACACCCGATCTAATATAACGCTTGGCATTATCACCACATAAATAAATATTTGGAAGAACTTTACCATTGTTTGGACAAGTAACCACTTCATCCGCAAAAGGAATCACTGGATTAACAGATGTTGTTCCAAAAGGTTCCACAGTAACTGTTTCATCAATAGACACACAAGGGGCTATTGCAGTATTATGAACATAATATGTTCCAATACTTGAAACTGTTATGGATTGCGTTGTTCCAATAACTGGACTTCCCGTAGGACTAGTAGACCAAGAATACTTATCATAACCATTGGCCGCCGAAATAGTAACATTAGCACCACACAATTGGTATTTTCTGGTGTATTTACATCCACTCACTCCCACTAAAAAATTTGTTGCGGAAGGTGTTGCTAAGTTACAATTTCCAAAAACAGAGATACTTGGATCATCTGTAATAACTGCAGGATTTGTTACTCCTTTATAAGTCGCAAAAGCTTGATTTTTAATTTGATCCGAACAGGCATCACTCAAGTCATTACAATTAGGAACTACTTGAACTCCAAATTTAATGATCCATTGGTTACCATTTATTTTTACAAGATTATTAGGTATTGTAAAAATAAGGGTGCGTGTTGCTGCAGTATAGGTATAAGTAATTCCTGAACCACTTGGCACCACTATATTATTAGGGTCAAAAATAATATTGACTGGCAAAATATCCTTTATGGTAAAAGAATCCGCATCATCATTCCCCACGTTTTTGAATCCAATTTCATAATTTAAATAATCCCCCAAAGTTACATTTGAATTTCCGATATTGACCCCTGCTGAATTTTTTACAATTTTAGTTAAAACAATTTCAGGTTCAATAACATCAACGGCAAAAGTAGTCACATAAACCCCATAAGTATCTGAAGTGGAAGTTAAACGGTATGTTGCACCAGTTTCATTATTCGGTATGACTTTATTATTAGGGTTGTTGACATTTAACAAATCCATATCAAATCCTAATGTATTCAAACTATTAGGCACTCTAGTATTTACATTGACCGAAAATGGTGTGGTGGCACTTGGAACAGTTATGGTTGAATTAAAGACATTGTTTAAAGGATTCAAAGAGTTGTTTACATAAGTATAGGCCGCAACGGTATTGGCTTTTATAAGCAAATCATCCCCATAAAGCTTTGATTCCCCTTCTTGAGCTGCTACTCCGATTGTAGCTCTAACAGGAAGTGGAGAGGGTAAAGTTTTAAAACCATTAACAGAAAAATCTAGATTTTTTAATGCACTAGTTATCCCAGCAAAACCATCAAAAGTAGAAATGTATCTACTTGGTAATGTAGGGCTTTCATAAACAACAACCAGAGTCCAGCCGGCCATTGAACCAGAACTTTTTTTCCCTTTTGCAGCTCTAATATTTGCCGCAAAATAATTCCCGTTCGGGTCTGCCAATAACTGCAACATACTTGTTACATTTTTATAACAAACGTAAGGTGAATTAGTAAACGAAGTTGCGGGAGGTGCTTTGTACCCATCAAAAATAATCTCATCTTCATCTCCAACAGGATCGGCAGCATTATCAGCAACTAAAGTTGTATAATTTGCAGCCCCTGGAACTTTAAATTTAATCTGATTCCAATCATTTAAACGGGGAGTTCCTTTGGTATCGGAATTTGAAGCTGTACTTCTTTCATAAGGATATATGGCCGTCCAATACAAACCTGCATACACAACACGCTTACAGCTATTATTAATATTCAACTCCGCACTACTGGACGCAAATGTGGTGGGATCAGTATCAATATCAGTATATTCTTGATTGAAACCATTATTGTTTGATGCAGTATTATAGTTTTGATTGGCTTCGGCTGTTAGAGTCGCTAGATTGGTTGGTGTTCCATTTGGATCTGCAGCACTAAAAACGGGCTGAGTTGTTGTACGGCTCATCATGCTATTCCCTACAAAAATAACATCACCCTTGATACGCATATTTCCACCTGGTAATCTAGGCACGAACGCTTTCCCTAACTGTGAAAATGAAAGTCCACTAGTAAACAAAAATGCTATGAGCAGAAATAAAGAAAAATTATACTGTCTCTTAAAACAGTTAATTCCTAGATAACTGCTTTCACTCGAATTATCAAATTCTTTTATTTTAGATGTATAAACAAACGAATTCTTTTGGAAGAAATTTTCAAACAGAAACAATATCCAATGAACAATTTTAGAAAAAGTAGGTTTTTTCATGTTTATTATATTTTTATGATTCAAACTCTAATTTATTCTTTGGGGCGTTTGAATAAATTAGAGGACATTTTAATTTTATCTAAATGCTATTTTTTTAACTTAAATCTTGCAATAAAGTTCTTTTTTATATTAAAAACTAAACTCCAAAATTGAATATTCCAAATTTTCTTTATAATAACACCTTTTTTTAAAGCTGTTTTTTTTGTGATTTATATTACAAAATATAACTTAAAAAGTTAAAATTAAACATTTTAAAACAATATCAAAATGTATGGCAAACTATTTTATGTTAAAATAAATCAAACAGGGTATTGTTATTTCTGAATTTTAACAATAACCATTTTTCCATTATAAGGCTTCTTCCCTTTTTCACCTAATGCCTGTGTGGCTTCATCTAAATTATCGAACATTGCTTCGTAGATAAAATATTTGCTTGAACTGGCATCATAGAAGAAATTTACATCTTTTTGTCCAGCAGCCACAGTTTTAGCAACAAATGCATCACGTTTTTGAGCATCCGTATGAACTGCCAATATCAAATAATAACCACTTTCAACATTTTTATTATTTTTTATGATCTGCATGTTGGACTGATTTTCTCCAAAATCAAAATCTTCGGGTTTTAATGGCGTACTGCTTACTTTTGTCGTTTCTTTTATTCGTTTCAGAGTAGCCAAATCTTGTGCATAACGATCTTGGTCATTCAACGAAGCGGCACGCTTAATTCTACGTTTTTTCTCTATCTCTGTTTCTACTTTAATTTGTTCCAATCTAGTAACTAAAACGGCGTTAGATTGTTCCGCTTTTAACTGTTCCGCTTTTAAATTCTCAATAGTCTTTAAATAATTTTGATTGATTAAATCATTTTTTGGAGTCTTTTTAAGTCTTTCAGCATAAAGTCTATTAAACTCGTCCAAAGATTCTGCCTGAGCTCTATTGACCTCCGCAATTTGTGCCTTAATAGATTCAAGCTCGGCATTTTCAGCAGATGTGCTCTTAAATTCTACAGTCGTTTTTACAATACCTTTATCACTTAAATCATTCTCTTCTCTCATTTCTTTCAATGCTTTTTGCTTATTGGCCACAGATGCATCCAAACGAGTTAACAATTGTTGTTGTTTGCGTTTAGAGTCCTCGAGTGTCTTAGTCAAATTATCCATTGATTTACCATACTCATCTTTTGGCATAGCGTCGGCTTTAGCTTTAGCAAGTGCCTCAACAGCCAATTTAGCGGCGGCCGCAGCTTCAATTTTATCTTGCTCAGCCTGAGCAGCAGCAGCAAGTTTTGCAGCAGAATCGGCATCAGCTTTCGCTTTGGCGTCAGCGGCAAGTTTCGCGGCGGCAGCATCTGCTTTCGCTTTATTCTCTGCTGCTAATCTAGCGGCAGCTTCGGCATCGGCTTTGGCTTTATTATCTGCAGCCAATTTAGCAGCGACAGCATCGGCATCGGCTTTAGCTTTGGCATCAGCGGCAAGTTTCGCGGCAGCAGCATCAGCTTTCGCTTTATTCTCTGCTGCTAATCTAGCGGCAGCTTCGGCATCGGCTTTGGCTTTATTATCTGCAGCCAATTTAGCAGCGACAGCATCGGCATCGGCTTTCGCTTTGGCATCAGCGGCAAGTTTCGCGGCAGCAGCATCAGCTTTCGCTTTATTCTCTGCTGCTAATCTAGCGGCAGCTTCGGCATCGGCTTTGGCTTTATTATCTGCAGCCAATTTTGCTGCGGCAGCATCGGCATCGGCTTTAACTTTGGCATCTGCGGCAAGTTTCGCGGCAGCAGCATCAGCATCTGCTTTCGCTTTATTCTCTGCTGCTACTCTAGCGGCAGCTTCGGCATCGGCTTTGGCTTTATTATCTGCAGCCAATTTAGCAGCGACAGCATCGGCATCGGCTTTAGCTTTGGCATCAGCGGCAAGTTTCGCGGCAGCAGCATCAGCTTTCGCTTTATTCTCTGCTGCTAATCTAGAGGCAGCTTCGGCATCGGCTTTGGCTTTATTATCTGCAGCCAATTTAGCAGCGGCAGCATCGGCATCGGCTTTAGCTTTATTATCTGCAGCCAATTTAGCAGCGACTGCATCAGCATCGGCCTTGGCTTTATTATCTGCAGCCAATTTTGCTGCGGCAGTATCAGCATCGGCTTTCGCTTTGGCGTCAGCGGCAAGTTTCGCGGCAGCAGCATCTGCTTTGGCTTTATTCTCTGCTGCTAATCTAGAGGCAGCTTCGGCATCGGCTTTGGCTTTATTATCTGCAGCCAATTTTGCTGCGGCTGCATCGGCATCAGCTTTCGCTTTTGCATCAGCAGCCAGTTTAGTTTTAGAAATTGGTTCTTGTTTTTTTGCTAACGCTAATGCGGCTGCATCAGCTTTGGCTTTAGCATCTGCGGCTAATTTCGTTTTTTTAGCCTCTTCTATAGCGTCAGCTTTTGCTTTCGCATCAGCAGCTAATTTAGCTCTGTTTTCGGCAATTTTTTGTTGCTGAGCAGCTTTGGCATCAGCAACTGTTTTTGCATCTGCTTTTGGTTTTGTAGTCGATGTTTTTTGTATCGGAGCTGGTTCAATCAAGGCCCCTTCTTCCTCATCATCCCCGTAATCAAAATTATTATTTTTGAACTTATAGGCTAATACAATTATATGCGAAGCTCCCAAATCTGAGATATCACCCAAGCCCATCCCATAAGAATATTCAAGAGCGATTTTCGGAGTAATATTAAGACCAAAACCAGCGGTCATACCCAAAACAGAATGGTATCCCCCTTGTACCCATATCCCTTTTGGAATTGTAAACATAGCAGAACCAGAAAAAATAGTTTTTTCTTTATTAACTTCAGTTTTAATTAAACCTGAGAATTTGCTTTTATCAAAAAAACCATAAGAATCAATAAAACCAGTATACATCACATGACCTTCTATTCCTTTGTTAGGGTCGTCTTTTAAAATTCCAGAATTAAAATTATAGGTAACCAGATTATTGAAAGCCAAACCAAAATCGAAAAAAGCGGTTCCATAATTGATACCTGGATTAATAGTCAAAATTGTATTTGAAGGTATATTTTCTAATGATGGATCAGGATAATTTGAGATAACTTTTCCACTATTCACACCACTTTTATAAGCACTCAAATTCATCCCAAAAGTCAAATTACTGTCTTCCTGCAATAAAATATTATGAGCAAAATTGGCAACCAAACCTGTAGTAGAAAGTACGCCCTGAGTTTGTTGGAAAACACCTAAAGCAACACCCTCATTTTCTCTAAAGCGTCCTGAATAACTTAATAAATAAGTTTTCGGCGCATTTTCAAAACCAGCCCATTGTGTTTTGTTAAACAAAGTAATATAGGCACTTTGTTGTCTTACAAAACTAAATGTAGGATTAATTACAAAAGAATTAAATTTCAAAGAGTTTCCAGGAGGGATAACATAAGATACAACACCATCTTCTTGTTGCGCATAGAAAACATGTATCGAACAGCAAAAAAAGAAAACGCTTAGTAATATTTTTTTCATATTATTTCAGAAGAGTTATCGAACCCTTTTTGGCAGACTCGCCAGTTGGAGTAATTATATAATAATAAACAGGATTGAAGTTATTAAATTCTATAGCTGTCTGTGGCCAACCATTATAATTGTCATAATTATCGGTTTGATAAACAATTTCGCCAAAAGAACTTAAAATCACAATATGAGTATTTGTTCCAGCTAAATATTTGTCAGGAATAATCCAAGTGTCATTAACACCATCACCGTTTGGAGTAACAATATTTGAAATTTTTGGAACATTTAAATTCACTTTAAAAGAAACTTCGAAAGGAAATTCATCAGCAATAATACAACCTGTCGTCTGGGTAACAACTCCCTTATATTTCCCTTCATCTGTAATGTCCAGAGAAGATTTATCAGCACCTGATAAAGCTACACCATTTAAAAACCATTGATAGGACGGAACTGCAGCATCAGAGGTTATGATGGCATTGAGCGTTTCTCCTTCGGTAATATTATTAACTTTAACAACATCAACTCCAGAAATAGTACTATTGGTTTTTAAAACCTTTAAGTCTATTGTACCTGTTGACTTACATCCTCCAAAATCAACATCACAAGTATAGACACCTGCTAAATTCGTTAGATACGTTTGAGATATAGCTGCGTCAATAATGACATTATCTTTTTTCCAAACATAAGAATTACCACCCGTAACAGCTAAAGTAGTATTCCCTAAACTAGCACAAAACGGATTACCAGAACTAGAAGTAATTACCGCGGAAGCTCCACTGGCACTTGTTACAGTTACACCTTGTGAACGATAATTATCATCTGAACAAAGACCATAATCTAATTTAGCGAAATAAACACCTGCAGCGTTAACTTCTAAAGAACTGGAACTTTGACCAGAAATCAAAACATTATCTTTATACCAGGAATATTTTAATTGAGGGTAATTTGCTGGCGAGGAATTAGGAATCGAAGGAGTCGGGTTATATACAGTAAGAATTACTTTTCCACCAATACAGAAACTAACTGTCGGCTGATTATTATTGATTGCAAAAGGCCCTGTGTAGGCTTCATAATAAGCTGAAAATGTTTTGACACCTGCAGTGCCTCCAATAGTAAAAGGTTGACTAGCAATGTTTGTAGAACTTACAACTCTTAATTTATAAGTATTAGAACCTACCAAATTTGTAGGAACTGCAAACACTAATGTCTTATCCGTTGCAGTATCTGGAGGTGTTGTAGGAAGAGGTCCCAAAGCAGTGGTAGCAGTCGGAGTAGCGAAAGAACCCGTTGGGTCAGAAAGCTCCACTCTAAATATTACGTCCGAAGCAAATCCAACAATAGAAAAAGAAGCTTGATACTCATTAAATACTTGACCAGGTTTGTTGGGGTGAGGTCCACCAGCACAAATCTGCGTAAATTCCAATATTTTAGGGTTTATTTGCTGGGCAAACAAAGACAGAGTTGAAGGGGCTACCAACAGCATCCAAAAAAACATAAATGCGCCGGAAGAAAAAAAGGAAGTAGGTTTGCTTTTCATATGTTGATATTTATTGCTATTCATAGGGGGCATATGCAATTCGCAAATCATCAATTTATTCTTAACCAATCGTTAGGTTAAGTTCATTCTTATTAAACTGAATATAAAACCATTTTAAATTAATAAAATGAAAGCTAAACCTTATTCATATTAGGTCCAACTTTCATTTTATAAATTTTAAAACAATTATAAATTTTATTTAGTAGCTGCTGTAAATTTTGAAAGTGCCAACCTAAAGTCTGGTCTTCTAGGATTTGCAAAATCATTAAAGGTTTCTAAGTTTGTTGTCTTAGAATACAAAATAAAGAAAGCGCTGTTTCCGTAATAACTTTCTAAATCTTCATTTTCAGTAGAGCCTTCACTAAAGATATTACCATTACAGTAATTCAAGTACATGTCTTCGATTCTAATTTTCTTAAGATTTTTGTCGTTGATTTCAATTTTACTATCAAATAAAACTGCAGGACTAAATCCAGAAATCACACTTTTTCTTAAAACTAAAGAACTGTTCTCAGCTACATAGACACCTTCTTTAACTAAACCTGCTTTGATATCTTGATCAATATTATCACTATCATTAGCAAGAGTTAAGTTAGTCGCAGTAACTAGAGTTTGTTTTTTGGTAAAGTCTACTTCTTCTTTCTTAGTATAGGAAGAAACATCCAAACAACGAGATCCAGCACTACTTGTCAGATAAGAAGACCTAACAGCCAACGAATTATCAATTTTAGCCTGAGTACCTAAAGTAAATTTGAAATCTATTCCATTAGATTTATATGAAACCATTTTAGTCATTACGGGCTCACCACCTAGAACTTCAAATGAGTCTCCAGCGGCATAACTTACCATAATATTTTCTAAGATTGTTTTATTTCCAATTCCTCCAAGCAAAAGAGCATTAAAACTCTCTGAAGAACCTCTTACCTTTTTACCGGCGTATTCAATTCGCACATACTTCAAAACACCTGAAGAACTCGCAGGATTTAAACCACCATAAGTAGTTAAACTTGGGTCTAAATCAAAATTTACAGAAGAATAATTTCCAAACTTATTAATCGGAGCATCACCAAGAATAACAATGCCTCCCCAATCACCAGCTTTCTTTATAGATTTATTAGATGTAAAAACAATAGGATCTGTTTCTAGACCTTCTGCAATTATTTGAGCACCTTTAGTAATAATCAAAGTACCCTTTGATTCACCGTCTCCAATAATAACTGTACCAGGTTCAATACTAAGAACTGCATTATTAGTTACATAAACATTACCTTGTATAATGTAAACATCTTTTTTTACCAGTTTAGTATTTTCACTAATATTACCAGCCAAAATCTGAGTAGCTTCGCCGTAATCAGCTTTGCCAGGTTTAAATTCAGTCCAGTTATTCAACCAATTGCTTGATCCAATTATCCCTTTCTCTTGTTGTGCATTTACGCTGCAAACAGTCGCAAGGAAAACCCATATAATAAATATATTTTTCATAGGTTTGGGGTATTAAATTATTATTTGTAATCTCTGTAGGTCAAGAGTTTATCATCTCATTAAGAGTAAAAGATCGAACTTAGCTTAAGATTATAACATCTTATTCTAAAAACATTATTTCTTATTGTTGCTCAACTTCATGAAGTGATTTCAAAGTTTGCTCATAGAACAAAACCATAGTCACAAGTTGATTTTTGTCTGCGTAAGGAAGCATTTTTCTTAAGAAATTAACAGTAATTTCTATGTAAGTTTGTGTTGCTTCAGTTTCTAAATCCAATGCTTTTCTATTATCTGCATCATCTGGAATACCTAAGTCTGTCATAGTTACTCCTGGCTTAGTAGCCAATGCAATATGAGGTAATATTTTGACAATTACTTTCATACGCTCAATATACAATTCCACTAATTCACCTTTAGACATTGCTCTAAGAGTCTTGTCGTCATAGTAAGTACGTATTGCAGCGCTCGTGCTAACTATACTTTTTGGCATATTTGGTTTTGCTTGTGCGAAGCCCTTAGACGTTAATGCTAACATAACAATACTGAAAAATATAATTTTCCCTTTCATATCTTGGATTTATTAATTAATAAAACAAAAATATACAATTAAATTGAATTTGCAAGTCCCGTAGAAAAAATTAAAGATATTTTTAATTACAAATAGAGCGAAAAAACTGTTTTACACCGAGTAAACTCGACATTTTATCGGGATAAATTGCATTTAAAAAAATTAATAGTTATTTCAAATTTATTAATTTACATCAGTTTTTACTTGTTTATATTTGTAATAAAAAACTTCATAAAACAAAATGAAGAAAAATAATACAGAAGTTATTAACATTTGTTGGTTAAAAAGTAAAGAAAAAAATAGCTGTCTTATTCTTTTGAATTTTACTTCCAAAATTCTGCGGAAACTAAACTTTCTAACAGAAAATTTTTGAAACTATCATTTTCTCCTATCTTTGCTTCATGGAATTTTCAAAAATTTTAGGGCAAGACTACATTAAAAATCACTTAATTAAAAGTGCTAATTTAGGCAGAATACCGCATGCTCAATTATTCATCGGCCCTGAAGGTAGCGGAACCTTAGCTATGGCAATCGCATACACTCATCATATCTTATGCCATAGTAATGAAGGTCTAAACGAATCCTGCAGCCTTAAATTTCAAAAATTATCACATCCTGATTTACATTTTATCTATCCAACAGTTACTACCGAAGAAGTTAAGGTCAAACCAAAAAGTATTGATTTTATTGCAGATTGGAGACAATTTGTTTTAGAAAATCCTTACGGCGGATTATTTGATTGGTATGCCAAATTAGGAGTTCAGAATAAACAGGGAGAAATTCGTGTGGATGATGCTCAGGAAATTTTAAAATCTCTTTCCTTAAAATCTTACGAAGGCGGATACAAAATAATGATTATTTGGATGGCAGATAAAATGAACATTGCTGCTTCCAATAAACTTCTTAAATTACTTGAAGAGCCACCCGAAAAAACAGTTTTCATTCTCATCTCCCAAAATGAAGAAGATATCATCCAAACCATTCGGTCACGTTGTCAAATTACCCATTTTAGCGGACTGAGTGAACAAGTTATTACGGACGGACTTATCGAAAGAGAACAGATAGAACTTAAAGAAGCTCTGAAAATTGCTCATCAATCCCAAGGGAATTATAACAAAGCGCTACATCTATTATATGATGACCATGAGGCGTTGCCTTTTGAACAATGGTTTGTTACCTGGGTACGTGCGGCATTCAAGGCCAAAGGAAACGCGGCAGCAATACAAGATTTAATAGAATGGAGTGAACAGATTGCTGCTTTGGGTAGAGAGACACAAAAGAAATTTCTCCACTTCTGTATCGAAATGTTCAGACAGGCTTTATTGCTTAATTACGAAACCAAAACACTTGTTTACATTGAGCCAAAAGTAGAAAAATTCAAACTTGAAAACTTTGCGCCTTTTGTAAATGGAAATAACATTGCTGAAATTTTTAAAGAATTATCAGATGCTATGTATCATATAGAACGCAACGGTAATGCCAAAATAATATTGACCGATTTATCCATAAAATTGACTCGTTTAATTCATAAAAAATAAAACCCCATGAACAATATTGCATCTATTTTAATCTTAGTTTTTTTAGCTATCACTTTTTTACAGTCTTCACAGGATAAATTATTCCATTGGAAAGACAATATCGACTGGCTTAAAGAACATTTTGCCGAAACTCCTTTACGTAATCAAGTGCCATTGGCTTTAGTAAATGTATTGATTTTAGAATTAATTTCCGGTATTTTGTGTGTGGTAGGTGCTATAGAAATAGCAGTAAATAGCGGCAGAGTATATGGCTTATATGGTGCCATTTTTTCTTGTATCACACTTATAATGTTGCTTTTTGGACAACGCCTGGCCAAAGATTATGATGGTGCCAGAACCATCGTATTGTATTTTATTCCATCGGTAATGGCAGTATATTGGCTTAACTAAAGAGTCATTTTCAATAATAAATTAAATTAAAATTAATACTCATATAAAAGTATGACACCAAAACATCCTTCAGAATCCTTAACTATATTAACCGATTTGGTTTTACCGAGCGAAACCAATCCTTTGAATAACTTATTTGGAGGGGAATTATTGGCAAGAATGGATCGAGCAGCAAGTATTGCGGCCGGAAGACATTCACGCCGTATTGGTGTGACAGCATCAGTAAATCATGTGGCTTTTAACAAATCCATTCCACTTGGCAGTGTTGTCATTATTGAAGCGAAAGTATCCAGAGCTTTTAAAAGTTCGATGGAAATTTATCTGGACGTTTGGGTAGAAGACCGTCAGTCCGGAAACAGAACCAAGGCTAACGAAGCGATTTACACATTTGTCGCGGTAGATGATACCGGAAGACCTGTAGAAGTTCCACTGATTGAACCTCAAACAGAATTGGAAATACAACGTTATGATGCGGCTTTGCGAAGAAAGCAATTAAGCTTGGTATTGGCCGGTAAAATGAATCCTCATGAAGCCACAGAACTAAAAGCTTTATTCACATAAAAGACAAAAACACCTTATAACCCGTTGATTTGTGTCGTATTGCGTGAAGGATAGAAGCTAGCTACCAAAGTAGCGCGAATAGCCTGACAGCATAAAGGAAAGGGATCGAATCACCGTAATAGTGAGTTGATCCCTTTTCTTTATGGTGGCACGCCCAAGTGATTTTTATCCCTTGATTTGTTTTAATGAGGTTTTGATTCCTTTGATTAAAGAAGAACTGAAACCATGTAATTCCATTTCATTCAATCCAGCAATAGTACAACCTTGAGGTGTTGTTACACGGTCTATCAATTGCTCTGGGTGCCCTTTTTCTTCAAGTAACATTTCTGCTGCTCCTTTTACTGTTTGTGCAGAAATGGCCAAAGCCGTTTGCCAGTCAAACCCTATCTCGATTCCCGCCTGCATCGATGCACGAATGTAACGTAAGGCAAAAGCAGTTCCACTCGCGGCAAGAACCGTTGCAGCATCCATTAGCTTTTCATCAATAATAGGAGCCGTTCCTAAAGCTTGAAAAAGGGCTACTGTTGCTTGGGCTTTTTCTTTATTTTTTTCGTGAAAGGCGATACAAGTTGCCGATGCACCAAATTGAGCTGCGATATTAGGCATGATGCGCACTGCACTATGGCTATCCCCAATTTTGTTTTGCAAATTCTCAATGGATAATCCACTTACGGCGGAAGCGATTACTTTGTTCGAAATAGCTGGCAATATCTCGGCCAAAACGGTATCCACTTGATATGGTTTTATGGTCAAGATGATGATATCTGCTTCTTGAATATTGCTTGTGTTGTCTGTAGTAACGGTAATTCCAAGATCTTGCAAATGTGAAATAGGATTTATATTGCGTCTGGTTACGGTTACTTTGTTATTGGTAGTGAATTTCGCAATTCCTATAGCGATAGAAGCTCCAAGGTTTCCTCCGCCTATAATGTGTACTTTCATTTCGGTTTATTTTATTCTTAGATTGGTTAATAGCATTTAGAATATCAAAAAGTATTCAAGCTGACTTTGATTCTACCTCAAATGGAGCAGAAACAATCAGGTTACAAAGTACACGAAAAATCCCGAATTTATTATTTTTTAATATAAATAAATTCGGGATAATTGTTAAATTCCAAAACTATCAATAGTTAATATCCTAATATCATTCTAGCAATCCAAAAATAAATCATGATACCAAAAACATCATTTGTAGTAGTGATAAAGGGCCCTGTGGCTATAGCTGGATCAATTTTCTTTCTATGCAAAAACAATGGCACCAATACTCCCAATGTAGCTGCAAACAATATTACCACGAGCATAGAAATAGAAATCGCAAATCCAACTAAATATTGTTGATACATTAAAGAATGGTATAAAAACAAAAACAACGATATTATTGTTCCCGAAATCAAAGCAACCGAAAGTTCCTTGGTCAAGTATTGCCTGCTGTATTGTTTTAGGGTTCCGTTTGCCAAACCTTGTACCACAATCGCTGACGCCTGCACCCCAATGTTTCCGGCTGTAGCCGAAAGCAAAGGAACAAAAATCATTAAAGTAAAATATTGTTGAACTGACGTTTGATTCCCTTCAAGCACCTTTGAAGCAATGATTTCAATAACCATTCCGATCAAAAGCCAAGGCAATCTTGCTTTCATTAACTCCAAAACGGTATCGCTGGACTCTACATCATTTGTAATACCCGCTGCCAACTGATAATCTTTTTCAGCTTCATCTTTGATTACATCCACGATGTCATCAATGGTAATTCGTCCTGCCAATCTTCCCAACTCATCAATAACCGGTATCGCCTCAAGATCGTATTTTTGCATGATTCTCGCGACTTCGACATCTTCGGTGTCGACCATAACCGAATTTAATTTTTTGATATAGACTTCACTAATGGGTGTTTTGGTCGAAGTTGTAAGTAAATCTTTGAGTGACAAACGCCCTAAAAGTCTGTTTTCGTCATCAACTACATATATAGAATGCACTCTGGAAATATTTTCGGCCTGAATGCGCATTTCTTTGATACAAGTAAAAACGGTCCAATTTTCATTGACTTTCACCAATTCTTTATGCATCAAACCACCCGCTGTATCTTCTTTATAACGTAATAAATCAACAATATCTTTGGCGTGTTCTACGTCTTGTAATTCGGATATTACTTCTTCCTTCTTTTCTTTGGAAAGTTCCCCGATAATATCGGCCGCATCATTGGTCTCAAGTTCATCAAGCTCTTCGGCGATTTCTTTTGGCGAAAGCCTACTTAATATATTTTCACGCAAATCGTCTTCAAGCTCCAAAAGGATTTCGGCAGTTTTCTCACTATCTAATACCTTAAAAATATAAGTAGCTTCGTCAAAGTCCAATTCATCCAGAACTTCAGCAATATCAGCGTGGTGCATATCATTCAACAAAACTTCAAGTTGCTCGTCGTTTTTACTTTGAATGAGTTGCTCTAACTCTTTTATTAATTCTTTGCTGATTTTAAACTCCATCGGCTTCGATTTTTTGGGTCAATTCTATAAACTCTTTGTAATCCAATTGTTCGGGACGAAGATTAAAAACTTCATCTTCTCTCAGACTATCGGACAAATTTAAGGTTTTTAAACTGTTACGCAAGGTCTTTCTGCGTTGTTGAAAAGCCGTTTTCACTACCGTAAAAAATAACTTTTCGCTACAAGGCAAACTATAATCTTCTTTCCTACGCAAACGCAGTACTCCCGATTTTACTTTGGGTGGTGGATTGAACACATTTTCATCTACTGTAAACAAATACTCAGCATCATAAAAAGCCTGTACCAAAACTGATAAGATTCCATAAGCTTTGGTTCCCTTTTTTTCGCAGATACGTTCTGCAACTTCTTTCTGGAACATTCCAGCAAACTCAGGAATTTGATTTCGATATTCCAATGCTTTGAAAACAATTTGGGTCGAAATATTATAGGGAAAATTACCAATTATCGCGAATTGTTTTCCTACAAAAACTTCGTTGATATCGTATTTTAGGAAATCCTTTGAGATGATTCTGTCTTTCAATTTATCATAATGCACACCCAAATATTCAACCGATTCGGTATCAATTTCGATAACGAAAGTATTGATTGGTTTTTCCAATAAATACTTGGTTAACACTCCCATTCCAGGTCCTATTTCCAACACATCTTCATAACCTTGTAAATTAAGAGTATCTGCTATATCTTTCGCTACGCTTTCATCTTTTAAGAAATGCTGTCCGAGGTGTTTTTTGGCTGTTACTTTTTCCATTTTTGTCTATGCGAGGCACAAAACTTACTCGCTGTATTTTAGGTTTATTTTCTCGCAGAGACGCAAAGGCGCAAAGCAATCTTTTTAATCATTAATGTTCTGAAATCACTTGCAATTCGGTTCTAAAAGTCAACATTTTATCGCCAAACAATTTCAATCCTTCTTCCCTTAATTTAGGAGCATCTTCTTGGTAATATCTTTCTAATGTTTCCTTACTGTCAGTAGTGTATTGAACCGAATAGGTTACTCCGCCCATTTCTTCTTCTACCAAAACACGAACCAAACGAGCAGAAATAAATTTTCCACAAGCCAACATTTCCGGAATGTGTTTGTGCTGCATCCAGATCATCCATTTATCATGAACACTTTCGTGTATGTTTGTGGTAACGTTGTATATTATCATTCTTTCTTAGTTTATAAGTTTAAAAAAAAGGTTTAGGGGGTTTAGCTTTCTTCAAAAAAGTTTAACAACTAAACTTTTGATCTTTCTAAACTTCTACCCTTTCTTTATAAATTGGTATCTCCCCGTAATTCCCTGAATTTCCTCCTTGCATCTACAAAATAAATGCTATCCTGATGGCTGAAAATAATTTTCTCATATAAAGCCTTGGCTTTATCAGGTTGCTGCAATTGCTTGTTGTAAATATCCGCTGAAAAATATAAGGCTTCATCTATGTAAATCCCATCGCTATGATGATCAATTATGTCTTGATATTGTGCCAAAGCTAAAGTATAATCTCCTAACTTTTCATATATTCTTCCCAATCTCAGCAAAGTTACCCCTTCAATTTCCTGCCCTTTAAAACTTTTTAAAATAGACTGAAACTGAACAATCGCTTCCTGATTTCTATTTTGGTACAAAAGATAATCTCCTTTGGCAAATTGCTTCAGCGCCGTTTGTGTCGAATCGGCAACGGTATTGTCATTGATTAACAGAAAATACTCCAAAGCATCATTGGCAATCAACTGTGTACTGGCTGATTTTAACTCTTTGAATTGCTTCAATGCCCATTCAAAATCAGTTTTAAAATAACTTGTTTTTGCCGATTTCAAGCTTGCTTCGTGTGACAAAACATTGTTTTGCAGATTCTCCTCAATCTGTGAATAATAAAGTAACGCCTGATTGAACTTTTCTTCGGAAAGCAAAATATCGGCCAACTCCATTTTACATAGTGCTTGATCGAACGGATTCAGTTGCATTTCCATGGCTCGCTTTATAATGGCTTTTCCCTCGACAGGATTCTTCATTATGAAACTCACAAAATGTGCCTGTTTCAGCTGCAAAGATAAGGTAACTGGAGTTATCCCGTACTGCTTTAACAAAAGCACAAATTGCGCATCGATAGCTGCAAAATCCTTTTCCTGCGCTTTTTCCATTTTCATTTTCAACAAATAAGTTTGGGCTTGCACAATCAACTCTACGTCAGTAGTGTTTAGCAGCACATAATCCATAACTTCTGTGGCAACCTCATTGTCACCTTCTTCAATGGCCATTTGTCCTAAACTAATTATACTGGAAAGTGATTCCGGATTTCGTTTATAGATGGCTTTTTCTTGAATAAAAGCTTTTCCAAATTCTTTTTGTTGCATATAAAACCAACTCAAGAATTGATTCCAAAAAACATCCTGGCTTTTTTGAACCCTGATAATCAATGCTTTTCGAAGACTATCATTGAACTTAGAATCACCATCGGTTGACATATAACGCGTCAATTGATTTTGAATCATCAATGCAGATTGCGGATTCTCAATTGCTTCATCCAAAAAATTCGCAATCATCTGATCAGTATTTCCCAATTGCCCATGCAACAAAGCTGTTTGGTATTTGAAATCAAAAGTTGGCACCAATTCACTAGCAACCAAATAGGATTTCAATGCATATTCCAGCAATACTTTCTTTTCAAAAACATTGGCAACCCCATAAACTTCATTTGGATTTTTCCTGATTTTCTCTATTGCATCGTCATAATACTTTTTGGCTTTCGAATCATTTTTCTGTAATTGAAAATTGTATCCCAATTCAACCAAAAGTGTAGCTTGTTTGTATCTATTCAATCGCTCCTGAATTGCTTTTTCAGCTGGCTCGAATTGAAGTAATTGCTGCATACAATCTATTTTTCGTTGAAAATAAAAAGGATTAGTTGGTAAACCATCCGATAACTCTTGATAACTAACCAACGCCTTCTCAAAATCTCCTTTATCATAATAATACTGTGCCAATTGCTCGTTCTGAGAAAAGGCAATCAGCGAAAACAAAAGTGAGATATAAAGAAAAAGTTTATTCATAATGTAATCATTTGTAAAAGTGATTATTATTGAATCAGTCGATAATGAAACATTTCAAATAAAAAATCTAAAACCATTAAGAAATTAAGTTGATGAAGCTTAATGCTTCTAAATTTCCTAATGGTTTAAAAGTTTCTACTTTTTAAGTAAAACTAAATTAATCTATAATGTCAAATCCGCAATAAGGACGCAATACTTCTGGGATTACAATTCCTTCTGGAGTTTGGTAGTTTTCCAAAATTCCGGCAAGGACTCTTGGCAAAGCCAATGAACTTCCGTTAAGAGTATGTGCCAATTGGTTTTTTCCGTCTTTGTCTTTGAAACGCAATTTCAAACGATTCGCCTGGAAAGTTTCAAAATTAGATACTGATGAAATTTCCAACCAACGCTCCTGCGCTGTAGAATATACTTCAAAATCATAAGTCAAAGCCGATGTGAAACCCATATCCCCTCCGCAAAGACGTAAAATTCTATAAGGCAATTTCAAATCCTGCAAAATGCTTTTTACGTGTTCTACCATACCATCAAGTGCTGCATATGAATTATCAGGATGCTCCACACGAACGATTTCCACTTTGTCAAATTGGTGCAAACGGTTCAAACCGCGTACATGTGCTCCATAAGAACCTGCTTCACGACGGAAACAAGGTGTATAACCTGTATATTTAACAGGCAATTCATTTTCATTTAAAATGACATCTCTAAAAATATTAGTTACCGGAACCTCAGCTGTTGGAATCAAATACAAGTCATCGGTAGCGTCATGGTACATTTGACCTTCTTTGTCCGGCAATTGTCCAGTTCCATAAGCAGATGCTTCGTTTACCAAATGCGGCACTTGCATTTCTTTGTATCCAGCTTCAGTGTTTTTATCCAAGAAATAATTGATCAAAGCACGTTGCAAACGAGCTCCTTTTCCTTTATAAACAGGGAATCCCGCACCAGTTATCTTTACACCTAATTCAAAATCGATGATGTCATATTTCTTAACCAATTCCCAGTGTGGTTGCGCACCTTCGTGCAATAAAGGAATTTCACCTTCCTCAAACACGTTTAAGTTATCCTCCGGCGTTTTTCCAACTGGAACAATATCGGCAGGAAGATTGGGTAAAGTATATAATTTCTCTGTCAATTCATTGGCAATGGCAACAGCACTTTCGGCCAATGCTTTGCTTTTCTCTTTTAACAAAACTGTTTTTTCTTTAAGAATAGCCGCTTTTGACTTCTCACCTGCTTTCATCAAATCTCCAATGTCTTTGGATAATTTATTAGATTCGGATAAAGTGTTGTCTAACTCCACTTGAGTCGCACGACGTTTTTCATCCAGTTGTACCACTTCTTCAACGATCCCTTTGGCATCCATATTTCTTTTGGCCAAAGCGTTGATTACTTTCTCTTGATTCTCTCTAATAAATGCGATTTGTAACATAGTTGTATTTTTATAACTAAATAATGACAGCAAATTTAGGGAAATGTTTGATAACAACGAGACAAAGTTTATTTTGTGTCTTTATTTTAGTTTACATCGCATTATTTTGACAAAAAAATGACTCCTTTAACCATTTTATTGCTGTTTTAAAGCGCCTTTAAAGATTCCAAATTGAAATGAATTCTGTCTTTTTTGGCTTAAAAGAACAACATTATACTATTTTTTTCTAATTTTACTAAAAACTAGAAATCATGTTGTTAAAAAATATCGAAACCGCGCTGAACAAACAAATTCGTATTGAAGCAGAATCTTCTCAAACCTATCTATCTATGGCTTGTTGGGCCGAAGTAAATGGACTGGAAGGAATCGCCCGATTTATGTACGCTCAATCTGATGAGGAGCGTTTACACATGCTCAAGTTAATCAAGTATGTTAACGAACGAGGCGGGCACGCTCAAGTTACTGACTTGAAAGCACCGAAAACGACTTACGAAACTTTCAAAGGGATGTTTGAAGAACTTTACAAACACGAAGTTTTTGTTTCGGAATCGATTAATAAACTGGTTCACATCACATTTGAAGAAAAAGATTATGCTACCCATAATTTCCTGCAATGGTACGTAGCCGAGCAAATAGAAGAAGAAGCAACAGCCAAAAACATTTTGGATAAAATCAATCTTATTGGTGATGACAAAGGCGGATTGTATCTTTTTGACCGTGATATCCAACAGATGGCGATAGCCAGTGCGGCAGCGACAGTCAAATAATTAAGAGAAGCCTTCATAAATAATAACCCCAAAATGCTTGAGTTGCATTTTGGGGATTTTTTTGCTCCAAAAAATGTTAAAATTTATTTAGAACAGATAAAAATAATATACATTTGCCTTGTTTTTAATTCCTTACACCTTGAGCAAGAAAGAAAAAGAGAAGAAAAATAAAAAGGACAAAAAAAAGGAACTCCTTAAAAAGATAAAAGTAGCTGAGAACTGCAAGTCTAGTTGTTGCGAAAAATACATGAAAAGTGAAAAAAAACGTTGCAGCCGTTGCCCTATGTTTGATCTGCTAAAAAAAACAGCCTAGTTCTAGTTAGCAGATAGAATTGCATAAATAAACATTTTTAAATTCCCTGTTGGTTTAAAATGAACCGTCGTAATAGTTAATTTATATGTATTGAAAAAGAGTTCCGTGATAGCGGAACTCTTTTTTTTGTGGTAACCGATAGCTCAAAGACACCATTTGGTATTTAAGAAATTATCTCCTATCTCAATTCTGAAACCTGTTTTCAGCTTTCTGAAACCTACTTCCCGAGTAACATAATTTCGTTTACGACCACTTCGGTGATATATCTTTTTTCACCATTCTTGTCGTCATAGCTTCTGTGGGTTAATTTGCCGTCTATGGCAATTTGTTTGCCTTTGGTTACGAATTTCTCAATAATTTCTGCAGTTTTTCCCCAGGCCACTACACTGTGCCATTCGGTTTGGTCCACTCGTTCTCCTTTGTCGTTTTTATAACTGTCGTTAGTCGCGATAGTTAAATTGGCTAATTTTTTCCCTCCCTCAAAAGATTTGATGATTGGGTCGTTTCCTGCGTTTCCGATTAATTGTACTCTGTTTTTCATGGCGTGTAAAATTTAAATTTTAGTGTGTATATGATTATTATTGAAATTGACATTGCTTTTGTAATTACTCTGTTTGATTTCGACTTGGCAAAGATGCGACAGCTTCAAAAAGTTATTCGGTTACTAACTACTTACTTTCGGTTGTAATTATTTGTAACCGTTTGTAAATGGATTTTTTTGAGTATATTTGGGAGAAAACACTCAATACAAAAAACGTATCAACATTATGACAATCAAATTCGATATAGACAAAATTGTAACATACCTCGAAAAACATAAATCAGACTTGCCAACCTTATATAATTGGAATGCTAAAATTGAAAGGCTTGTTGAACTTGAAACATTAACAGTCGAGCAGGTGTATGAAATAAACTCATTAACCAATTACGAGAAAGAACTTCAATTAAAAAAAATTGTAGGCAAAAAACTAAATGAAACTTTAAAATCGAGATCAGATTTATTTAACCAACTATGTTTATGGATTGTAAAAGATTGGGGGGGCATAACAAGTGCAAACGACAAAGACACAGTAAATGTCATAAAAGACTTCTTAGTTCAAGAAAAACCAAATTTTAATCGAATCGCGAGCTCATCAAAAGTTGGCTCATATTTATACCCAGACAGAAACATAATATACGATTCCCGTGTTGCTTATTCACTTAATTGGATTATACTTTCTGAAAATGCAGGGCAACAATTTTTTCCAATTCCAGAAGGACGTAACTCAAAAATGTCTGCTTTCGATCTAAATGTCTTAATCAGGTTAAAAAACATCTCAAATTACCAACCCAAAAATATTGAGCATTTAAACCATAAACTTTACATAAATAATGCGGATAAAAAATTATTCATCCATAAAAAAGATGCTTATTTTGAACTAAACAATCTCATAAAAATTATTAATGAAAAATTATGGCATGATGAAAATGAAAAAAAACAAAATCTATATTATACAGAAATGCTTTTATTCTCAATCGCTGACAGAGAAATATTTATGGACATAACATCACGATATGCAATTAAATAAATAAAAATTACTTAGATCATCGAGCTACTTACGGAGATTCCTCCTCCGTCGGAATGACAATGTTGTGGTGAAGTGAAAGTAGAACAAACACAAAACCATAAATCCTAACTAGCCCTGATGGAAGGGAAAATCCCACGCTTTTGGGCGTGGATTGGAATGACAGCAGGAACCCATATTACCAAATAAAGCCAATTCTTTCGCTCTAAAAAAATAATATTGCTTTAAACAAATTATTCACATAAAATTCACCCATTATTATGCAGGCTAAAATAAAGAAAGTAGAATTACGGAATTTAGCTTTTGAGGATTATAAACAGCTCAAAAACTCGATGGTAGAATCGTATCCTGAAATGGCCGATTCCTATTGGCGTGCCAATGATATTGAGACATTATTAGGTGTATTTCCTGAGGGGCAATTGGTTATTCTTGTCGATGGAAAAGTGGTGGGTTCTGCCCTATCCTTGATTGTTGATGAAAAGTTGGTCGATAAAAAACACAATTACTCACAAATAATAGCTGACTATTCGTTTTCGACACACAATCCGAATGGAGAAATATTATACGGAATCGATGTTTTTATTCATCCCAATTATCGCGGTTTGCGTTTGGGCAGGCGTCTGTACGATGCCCGAAAAGAATTGTGTGAAAAATTGAACCTCAAAGCAATTGTTTTTGCGGGCCGTATCCCGAGTTACGGTCAATATGCCGATAAAATGACGCCCAAAAAATACATTGAGAAAGTAAAAAGCAAACAATTGCACGATCCGGTGCTTTCGTTTCAGCTGAGTAATGACTTTCACGTGTTACGAATCATGAAAAACTATTTGGCTGGCGACGAGGACTCCAAGGAATTTGCGGTTTTGCTTGAATGGAACAACATCTATTTTGACGAAAGTCCAAGACTCATAAACACGGAAAAAAATGTTATTCGCCTAGGGTTAATTCAATGGCAAATGCGGTCTTTGGGCAATCTCGAAGCTTTGTTTGAACAATCGGAATTTTTTATAGATGTGGTTTCGGGCTACAGTTGTGATTTTGCAGTTTTCCCTGAATTGTTCATTGCGCCTTTAATGGCCGATTACAATCATATGACCGAGGCCGAGGCGATTCGGGAATTAGCGAAACATTCAGATCCTATTCGGAAACGGTTTCAGGAATTGGCTATTTCGTATAACATCAATATCATATCGGGCAGTATGCCGTATTTGGAAAACGGAAACTTGTACAATGTTGGATTTCTGTGCAAAAGAGACGGAACTTCGGAGATGTATACCAAAATTCACATAACTCCAAATGAAGCGCAACACTGGGGAATGAAAGGCGGGTCGGAAATCAAGACTTTCGACACCGATTGTGGTAAAATTGGAATTATGATTTGTTATGACGTCGAATTCCCAGAAGTTTCGAGAATTATGGCCGATGAAGGTATGAATATACTATTTGTTCCTTTCTTAACCGATACTCAAAACGCCTACATCCGCGTAAAACACTGTGCCCAAGCCAGAGCTATTGAAAACGAATGTTATGTGGCCATTGCTGGTTGTGTGGGGAATTTACCGAAGGTAAATAATATGGACATTCAATATGCGCAAGCGGCGGTTTTTACGCCTTCGGATTTTGCTTTTCCAAGTAATGGTATCAAAGCCGAAGCCACTCCAAATACCGAAATGACTTTGATTGTTGATGTCGATTTACGATTGTTGAAAGAATTACACGAACATGGAAGTGTGAGAATCCTAAAAGACCGAAGAACCGATTTGTATCAAATAAAAAAGATTGAGAATTAAAAAAATTCGACACAGATTTCACAAATTTCCACAGATTAAAAACTTAGGACTCTAAATATTTAAGTGTTTTTAGATTAAAAAAAAATCGGTGCGAATCTGTTGAATCCGTTTCATCTGTGGCCAATCTTACCCTTAAATTGATTTAAAATAATAGACTTTAAAAGTAAAAATATGAAAACCTGCCTCGAATGTGGAGACCCAATTGTAGGTCGAGAAGACAAGAAATTCTGCAGCGATGGTTGCCGAAATGCCTACAACAACAAAATAAATAAGGATAGTACGAATTATATGCGCAATATCAACAACAAATTGCGCAAAAATTACCGAATTTTGTCGGAACTAAATATTGATGGAAAATCCAAAACAACTCGAGCCAAGCTGATGAGCAAGGGTTTTGATTTTGAGTTTTTTACTAATGTTTTGAATACCAAAACGGGGAATACCTACTATTTCTTGTACGACCAAGGCTACATGGTTTTGGACAATGATTATTATATGCTAGTTAAAAAAGATATTTAATACCCCCAATTATGAAAAAGAACTATTCCTCCATTATAACCGTCGTCATCATCCTAGGGATTTTGGGATTTTTATTCGCTTTCTTAATGCCTTCCTGGTCACCTAATGAGGACAAAAAAATAACGGAGTTTTCGACGAGCAGAGCTTTGGAACATATTAATGCGATTGCCAAACAACCGCATTACGTTGGCACCAAAAATCACGAGGTTGTTGCCAATTATATCATTAAGGAGCTTCAAAAACTGGGATTGGAGACAACGGTTCAGGAAGGTTTTACATTGAGTGACTGGGGGAATTTGGTTAAATCCAAAAACATAATGTGTCGCATTGAAGGAACTAAAAATACCAAAGCATTGCTACTACTTTCGCATTATGACAGCGCACCACATTCTTTTTCGCATGGAGCGAGTGATGATGCATCGGGTGTGGCGACGATTCTGGAAGGTGTTCGTGCTTTTTTGAATGCCAGAACCAAGCATCAAAACGACATCATAATTTTGTTTACCGATGCGGAAGAACTGGGACTAAATGGTGCCGCACTTTTTGTTACCCAACACCAATGGGCTAAGGAAGTGGGATTGGTGTTGAATTTTGAGGCACGCGGTTCATCGGGACCAAGTTATATGTTGATGGAAACGAACAAAGGAAATGCTGGTTTGGTTAAGGAATTCGCAAAAGCGGACGCTACTTATCCGGTGTCGAATTCGTTGATGTACAGTATTTACAAAATGTTGCCAAATGATACCGACTTAACGGTTTTTAGAGAACAAGGCGACATTCAAGGATTCAATTTTGCTTTTATCGACGACCATTTTAATTATCATACCCAACAGGATGATGTGTCACATTTGGACAAAAGCACTTTGAAACACCAAGGCTCGTATTTGATGCCGTTGCTGAATTATTTCTCGAATGCCGATTTGAATGCGACGGCATCGACGACAGATGATGTTTATTTCACGATTCCGTTTACGTTTATCAGTTATCCTTTTGATTGGGTTGTTCCAATGACACTAATTGCCGCAGGTTTGTTAATCATTTTGGTGTTTTTGGGCAAAGCCAAAAGAATGCTGAAACTGAACGACATTATGAAAGGTTTTTTTCCATTTTTGGGTTCTTTGATTTTTACGGGATTAATCACCTATTACGGATGGAAAGGATTGTTGCTTTTAAATCCGCAATACAATGATTTACTCAATGGATTTACCTACAATGGTCACGATTATATTGCAGCCTTTGTATTGATAAGTCTTTCGATTTGTTTCTTCTTTTATCAAATAGCTTCCAAACCAAAAGTGACGATGAACCATTATGTGGTTCCACTATTATTTTGGATTGTGTTGAATGGATTCCTTGCCAATAGTTTGCGTGGTGCCGGATTCTTGATTATTCCAGTATATTTTGGACTGATTGCCTTTGCAGTTTTTGTGTTTAGCCAAAGATCCAATTGGATTGTAAACATCATTTGTGGAATTCCCGCCTTGTTGATTGTTGCTCCGTTTATTCAAATGTTTCCGGTAGGTTTGGGCTTAAAAGTATTATTTGGAAGTGCTATTTTGACTGTTTTGGCATTTGGATTACTGCTACCTGTTTTTGGGGCTTTCGCCAAAAAAGGAAGCTGGTCATTATTATTCTTTTTTACGTCTGTTTTATTTTTGGCGAAAGCACAATACCACTCAGGCTATGAACCGGGTGAAGCCAAATCCAATAGTTTGGTATATCTCTATAATGCAAATAACAATAAAGCTTATTGGTTAACTTATGATACCAATCTGGATTCCTGGACGAAAGGTTATTTGGGCGAAAAACCGAAAGGGGCAAAAATCTTCAATGATCTAAAGTTATTCAGTAAATACAACTCAGAGTTCACTTATGCTAATGAAGCTCCAGACAAAGGAATTGCAAAACCAACTATTACTTTTCTCAAAGATAGTGTGGTCGGTTTAAAAAGATACTTAAAAATACTAATCACTCCAAACCGAAAGGTCAATCGCTATGATATTTTTGCAAATGAAATAATGAGGTTTTACAATTTCAAAGCCAATGGTGTGAGTACTTTGGGTCAGGAAGGAACTGAATTGGAAAGAAACGGTAAAAAAATATTGAGTTATTATGTTGTCAACAATGAGCCACTAATATTGCAATTTACCATAAACCGAGCGACTGTTCTCGATATGGATGTAATGGAAAGTTCCTTTGATTTGATGGTTAATCCACTATTTGAGATGACTCCAAGAGAAAGCTGGATGATGCCAACACCTTTTGTATTGAATGATGCGGTGATCATTACCCAAAAAATAAGACGACATCAAAAATTCGTTGCGCCTGTTATGAAACCTGTTGCCTCACGACCGGTATTGACGGATAGTTCGAAGGTGGTTAAGGATAGTCTACGAATAAAGTAAAATAAAGGCTGTTTGGTAAAGATGCACGAAGAAAAAACACAGAGATACACAAAGAATAATTTATAAACCTTTGCGAATCTCTGTGTCACCTTTGAGGCACTTTGCGAAATAACTTTCTTCTTTCAACAAGCACATTCAAATTTCGCTCCATCTTTATTTCCTTGAGTTCCCTCGGTAGCATAGCCATCAAATTTCCACCACTCAATTCCACCTATTAATTCTTTTACTTTAAATCCCAATTTGGTCATATTCAGAGCCCCTTTTGTCGAAGCATTACAGCCAATTCCATCGCAATAAGTTACATACAAAAATTCTTTGTCCAAGTGAGCGGTTGTTTCCGGACTCATTTCGCGATGCGGAATATTTATGGCATTTGGAATATGTTCTGCCTCAAATCCAAATGCTTTTCGGGCGTCGAGAGCAATTACTTTTTCACCACTGTTCAAAGCGTCAAACAAATCGGACGGATCCATTTCGAATGCCAATTTGTTTTCATAATGTTTTATTTGTGCTTCCATTTATATTGTTTTTTAGATTGAATACTAATTCAAAATTAAGACAATTGCATTTAAAAAATCATTTATTATTCTATGAATTCATTTGATACAAATCCAAGTATAAATTTTGTTCCTTTGTAAAAATAATTTTCAAAATTCGCTTTTCTGAATTTATAATTAGTTAATAAAATGAGACAAATAAGCATATTGGGCTGTGGCTGGTTGGGTTTGCCTTTGGCGAAAGCCTTACTAACAAATGGGTTTTCCGTGAAAGGCTCGACTACATCTGAAGGAAAACTTTCTACATTAAAATCATTAGGCATTAATCCTTTTTTGATTGCGCTTGACAGCAAAAATATAACAGGTGCAATCGAAGACTTTCTCAATGGAAGTGAAACTTTGATTATTGACATTCCACCACAATTGAGAGGAAAAAACTTAGAAACTTCAGCTTCGAATGAAAAGGTATTTGTCGAAAAAATAAAAACACTGATTCCATATATTGAAAAATCGACGATTAAAAATGTACTTTTTATAAGCTCAACTTCCGTTTACGGCGAAGTCAATGGAATGATATCCGAAGAAACTGTTCCAAAACCCAATACTGAAAGTGGCAAACAATTACTGGAAGCGGAATCACTTTTTCAGAATAACAACAACTTCAAAAGTACGATCCTCCGTTTTGGCGGACTCATTGGCGAGGACCGAAATCCGATAAAGTCTTTAGCAGGTAAAATAAATCTTGAAAATCCAAAAACTCCTATCAACTTTATTCATCAGGAAGATTGCATTGGTATTATTCTTAAAATCATAGCTACTGATTTCTGGAACGAAATTTACAATGGTGTGAGTCCTTTCCATCCCACAAGAGAGACTTATTATACACAAAAAGCAACCGAATTAGCCTTACCTTTGCCGCAATTTGACCATTCAAAGCCTTCTATTGGGAAACTGATTTTGAGTGATAAAGTAGAAACTGATTTAGGTTATTCCTTCATTAAAACCAATTTGTAAATTGAGAACAAAAATACAAACCGCTTTTAAATCAAGAGTAAATGCCATTGGGCTACCTATTTTGGCTTTATGTTGGGTAAGCTTTTTTTGGGGCACCACTTGGCTGGCCTCCAAAGAAGGGGTGAAACACATGCCAGCGTTACAGCTTGCGGGGATTAGGCAATTTATTGGAGGTTCTTTGTATCTCGCCTTTTTCTTGCTTAAAGGAACACCTTGGCCAAAAGGAAAACAATGGAAAACCATCATCATTTTAAGTTTACTCAATTTTGTTTTAAGCAACGGACTCAGCACGTGGGGTGTAAAATACATCAGCAGTGGATTGGGCGCAATTATTGGTGCAATGGTTCCTTTATGGATTGTGCTCATTAGTATTTTTAAGGGTGAGAGAGTTACCAGACTGGCTGTTTTGGGAATTTTGGTTTGTTTTGGAGGGGTTTGTGTTATTTTTTATGAGCATCTGCTCGACTTTTTACAACCTGACTTTCAATTTGGAATAATTCTTTCGATAGCGGCAACAATTACTTGGGCTTTTGGCACATTATATACCAAGAAAAAAGCAGCGAGTTTTAACCCTTATTTTAGTTTGGGATTGCAAATGTTTATTTCCAGCATTTTTCTTTTTTCCTTTGTTGGAGCTACGGGTGCTAGCATTCCGCTTTCAGAAATTCCGGCCAATTCCTGGTGGTCAATTCTCTATTTGGTTCTTATTGGTTCGGTTTTAACTTTTATTGCTTTTATTTATGCCCTGCAAAAACTCCCAACTGAATTGAGCAGTGTTTATGCTTATGTGAACCCAATTGTTGCGGTGATTTTGGGCGCTTTTATTTTTGGGGAACCATTAACCACGGCAATTATTTTTGGCGGAAGCATAACTTTAATTGGATTATATCTGATTAATTATGCGATGCGAAAAAAGAAAAATAGCAGCGAAGCTATAATGTAGACTAATTTAATAAAATATTAAAAACCAAACAATTGTAAGTTTTGAATGTATTTGAAATAACTAAATCTCATATCTTTTTATATGGTTGTATTTTTCTTTATTTTTGCACCAAATTAATTTTATGTTATCTATTCTAAAAAAATACAGAGTCTATATTGGTATTGTATTAATTTTTTCCATCATAACACTTTACTTGTTTTATTCGGCTTTGAAACCCAGTAAAACATTGCCAATCTATAATCCTTCGGATGTAAACCCAGAATTGGTGGACAGTACCGTACAATACATCCGCAAGTACCACACGATTGCCGATTTCTCTTTTGTGAACCAAAACGGAAAAACCGTTACCCAAAAAGATTATGAAGGCAAAGTATATGTCGCCGACTTTTTCTTTACGACTTGTGGTTCAATTTGCCCAAAAATGACCACCAATTTAGTCGATGTACAAAAAGCAATCAAGAACAATCCAAAAGTAATGTTGCTTTCCCATACCGTTTTCCCTGAGACCGACAGTGTCCCTGCTTTAAAGGCTTATGCCAAAAAGTATGGTGTTATTGATGGAAAATGGAACTTGGTAACGGGCGACAAAAAGGAAATTTATACCATGGCCAGAAAGTCTTACTTGGCTGTAAAACTTGGAAAACCGGAACAATTGTATGACATGGTACACACCGAAAATTTTGTTTTGGTAGACCAAAAAAGACGTGTTCGCGGTTTTTATGACGGAACCAAGAAAGAGGACATACAGCGATTAATTGAAGATATTAATTGGCTTTGTTCCAATGAAAAAAATGAGTAAAACTGATAATTATCAGCTGTAATTATAATAAAAAATGTATTTTTGCAATCTTAATTCAATCTAAATAAGCTTTGCAAACAACGATACATTCACTCAAAAAAGGGCAAAAAGCCATTATACTGGATTTTGATATCGATGTTATCCCATTAAAACTGTTAGAAATGGGTTGTTTGCCCGGCAATGAAGTCGAATTACTTCAAATTGCTCCCTTTGGAGATCCTTTGTATTTGAATATTAACGGTTCTCATCTTGCCATTCGTATTGAAACTGCAAAACAAATCGGAGTGAAACTCATTAAAAATAAACAAAAATGAGTTTAAAAAACATCAATGTTGCTTTAATTGGAAATCCAAACGTAGGGAAAACTTCGGTTTTTAATCAGCTTACGGGCTTGAACCAACAAGTGGGAAACTATCCAGGAATTACCGTGGAGAAAAAAATGGGTTTTTGCAAATTACCCAACAATATCAAAGCGAACATTCTTGATTTACCAGGAACTTATAGTTTAAATGCTAGTTCCATTGATGAAAGCGTCGTTATTGAACTTTTGCTTAACAAAAACGACCGTCTCTATCCAGACGTGGCACTTGTGGTTACTGACGTTGAGAATCTAAAACGAAATTTACTTCTTTATACCCAAATAAAAGACCTTGAAATTCCAACCATTTTAGTCATTAATATGGCCGATAGAATGGAACACAAAGGCATTACTCTTGATATACCTTATCTAGAAGAACATTTAAAAACCAAGATTGCTCTAATTAGCTCCAGAAAAGGACATGGAATTGAGGAATTGAAGAACTTAATCGTTAGTTATAAAACCATTTCTTCAGAACCGTGCTTGAATGCGTCGGTGATTGACGTCGAGTATTTCAATAGTCTTCGTCACGCATTTCCCAACCAACTACTTTATAAATTATGGTTGGTAATTACCCAAGATGTCAACTTTTTGAATTTGGAGCGTAACGAAATTCGAAGCACTTTTACCAAATCACATTCGGATTTGAAACGTTTGCAACAAAAAGAAACTATCAAACGCTATCAGTTCATCAATGATGTTTTAAAAGAAGGTTTAAAAGTTGACTCAACTGTTGCCAAGGATTTCCGAAGTAAGCTAGACCGCATCCTTACTCACAAAGTATGGGGATATGTAATTTTCTTCATCATATTGTTTGTGATTTTTCAGTCTATTTTTCAGTGGTCCAAGATTCCGATGGATTTTATCGACAGTACTTTTGCCTCTTTAAGTGCATTAGCGAGTGCACATTTGCCTTCAGGAATGCTGACCGATTTGATTTCACAAGGAATAATACCAGGAATTGGAGGTATTTTAATTTTCATTCCACAAATTGCCTTTTTATTTTTATTCATTTCCATACTTGAAGAGAGCGGCTATATGAGTCGCGTGGTGTTCTTGATGGATAAAATTATGCGCCGATTTGGATTGTCCGGCAAGAGTGTAGTTCCTTTAATTTCGGGAACAGCCTGTGCCATTCCAGCAATTATGGCAACTCGAAACATCGAAAACTGGAAAGAACGTTTAATCACCATACTCGTAACCCCTTTCACCACTTGCTCGGCACGACTACCGGTTTATGCCATTATTATTGGATTGGTTATCCCGGATACTTATGTTTTAGGGATATTAAATGTACAGGGATTGACTTTAATGCTTTTGTATGTTATTGGTTTTGGAATGGCGATATTATCCGCTTATATCCTAAATATCATTCTAAAGGTAAAAGGCAAAACATTCTTTGTGGTGGAAATGCCCAACTATAAGTTGCCAATGTTCAAGAACGTCGCCATTAACGTAATTGAAAAAACAAAAGCCTTTGTTTTTGGCGCCGGAAAAATTATTTTGGCAATATCTATTATCTTATGGTTTTTGGCCTCTTATGGCCCAGGAAAACAGTTTAAAAACGCCGAACAGATAATATTGGAGAATACCAAAGCACATCCATTATCAACAACCGAGTTCAATAATGCTGTCGCTTCGCAAAAATTAGAGAATTCTTATATTGGTCTAATGGGAAGAGGTATTGAACCCGTTATTTCTCCATTAGGTTATGACTGGAAAATTGGCATTGCCATTATCAGTTCGTTTGCGGCAAGAGAGGTGTTTGTAGGAACCTTGGCAACCATCTATAGTGTGGGCGGAACAGACAATGAAAATACTATAAAAAACAAAATGGCCGAAGAAGTAAATCCTGTAACCGGTGAAAAAATATTCAATTTTGCATCAGGAATATCATTACTTATGTTTTATGCTTTTGCCATGCAATGCGCCAGTACTCTTGCCATTACAAAAAAAGAAACCAACTCCTGGAAATGGCCTGCCGGACAGCTTGTTTTTATGAGTACATTGGCTTATGTAGTGGCATTCATTGCTTTTCAAATCTTAAAATAGCCATTATGATTCAAGAAATAATAGCCTTTGTAATCCTTGTACTCGCACTTGCTTTTTTGATTCGAAAATTTTTCTTCAAAAAAAAATCGGATAAAAACTGTGGAAGTGGTGATTGTGGATGTAGTTAATTTAGTTTTCAATTACCTTAAAAACGTTTTTTTAACTTTTGAGTAAAAGTTTCTATTCCTTTTAATTTTTTTCTTCGAATTATCTTCGAACTTCTTTTTTGGTTAAAATAAAATTCTCCCTTCAGGTTTTTTGCTTAAAAATACTATAAGTAGCTGATAATGTAAGTCAAAACATCATGAAATACACTAATTTCTGATATAAAAAACATTTCATTTCATTTTTTATCTTAAATTTATGTCATTAATTTTTCAATTCCTTAATGCCTAAATTTAAAAAAACCAGAATATTATGAAAAGAACGTTTATTAAAGGATTAGTTGTATCAAGTGTATTGTTATTATTAATTTCCTGTAAAAAAGAAGAGCCGACAGTAGTTATTGACGCTAACCAAATCAAAGAAGAAATTCAAGCCAAGGAAAATGAATTTGCTGACACTTACAACTCTGGAGTAGTCAAAAACATAGGGTATCATGCTGATGATGCCATAACCTATCCACAAAATAGTGCGCCAGTAGTGGGAAAAGCCGCAATCGTTGAGTTTTTAAAAACGCACAGGGATACCATATCAGTAGGCAAAAAAATCTCATTTAAAACCGACGAAGTATTTGTATCAAATGATGGAAACCAAGTAGTGGAGGTTGGTACTTATAAAGTAGTTGATTCTACAGAGGCCGTTGTAAATTCAGGAAATTACATGAGCTTATTTGTAAAAAGAAACGGTAAATATGTTTGCTTAAGAGACATGAGCACATCAGATTTGCCAAACGAATAAAAACACACCAACACTTTTGTTGCCGAAAAAGGCTCTCTGAAAATTAATCCGGAGAGCCGTTTTCTTTTAAAGCGTATTCCAAAGAAACAGTCACTTAAAAAAAATGTCAAGTAGCGAAAAAATTGGCTTTACCGGGAAACATCGTTCCTGCTGTCCGCTATATCCCATCAAGGCAAAAGAGTCAGCAAAGTCAATTTTTGAAAAACTCAAATAAACTTTAATTTCAAGATTTTGAATCGGTGACAAAACTCCAATTTAGAGTTCGATATACCTTTTTTGCAAATAAAAAACCCTGACAACAATTGTTATCAGGGCAATTTTATAATTAAAAACAAGATGACTTAGCGTCTTCTTCCACCGCCGCCACCGCCGCCTCGGTAACCGCCGCCGCCGCCGCCGGATCTATAACTGCCGCCGCCACTGCTTCCTCTATTAAAACTACTGGAGCCTGATCCAGAACGGGAAGAACTCATTGAGTTGGAAGCCGATGGTCTCGATGATGAAGATGATCTATTTGCATCACGCGTTGAAGCTGAATTTCTATTACTAGCATCTCGTGTAGAAGCAGAATTTCTATTTGCATCTCTTGTCGAAGCGGTATTTCTATTACTATTATTACTGTTTCTATTACCGTTATTTACATTGTTCCTGTTATTACTATTTATATTATTGTGCGAAACACGATTCGAAGTGTTGCGACTGTTGTTATTATAATTATTGTAATTATTATGATTAACATAAACATTCGTATTATGATAACCATATCCTCCACCATGATAGCCATAGTGATTTGAACGATAAATTCCTACAGCCATAACAGTAGCAAATCCAAACCAAGGGGGATAATACCCATAGTAATATGGAGGATAATATGGCACATAAGCAGGAGAATAAACATATTGAACAATTGGAGCTTGTTCAACAACAACCGTGGTGGTCGAGGCAGGCACATTTACTGTAACCGGATTAGTTCCTGTATAAGCTGGATTTGCCGTTACACCGCCACTCCCTTTTGGAGCTGGCTCTACAATATAGTCCTTCCCATACAAATCTTTGTCTCCGATAATTTGTAAGCTTATCTTTTTGTTTTTATCTTTTGACACCATAATTACAGCCACGTCTTGGGTTTCGGTTTTACTTATGGGGTCTCTAAGGATAAATGTAAAGTCGTCACCATCTTTCTTGGTTTCCACTTTGATAAAATCAACTTTTTTATCATCGTTTAAATCCAAATTATTGATTTTAGTCTTCTCGTCATTTAATGACTTTTCGAAGTCCTCAATAGTCTTAGATTTTTGAAAAAGATCCAAAACAGCATAAAGATCTAGATTGTCACCTGGCAAACCTAATTCTCCGGTATCACTTGTTTGAGAAAAAGCATTCAAACTAAACAAGCTCATAGCTATTACTAGAAATGATAAAAATCTTATTTTCATAACATTCTGATTTAAATTTGTAATGTAAATATAGCAAACTAAACTTAATAATTTTATTTCTCTATTGGAATAAATTACAGATAAATCAAATTTTGTGCCAAATAAACGTACTCTTTTGCAATGTTTTGTTAACGCCAATAAAATTAAGACAGCCCTCCTAGACTAATTTGCCTATCGCATATTTAAAATTTAGATTTCAAAACGAGATTCTACACTACTTTCACAAACAAATTACAAGCAATCTTATTGGAAATAACAAATTCGGAATCGTTCACTTTTATTTTAAGAGACAAATCAAATGTTTCCTTAGTAACCACTGCGATTTTGGTTCCCAATCCAATTTGTTGTTTGTCAAGATATTTCAAAAAATCGGAAGAATTGTCCTTTACCCCTACACATATTCCGGATTGATTTGCCAACAGTTCAGATAACAATTGTTTTTCTATCGCAATCATTCGTCCTTGCGCATCCGGTATTGGATCGCCATGTGGATCTTCAGTAGGATTCCCAAGAAAATCATCGAGCTTATTGATTAGTTTTTCAGATTTGATATGCTCGAGTTGTTCGGCAATATCATGAACTTCATCCCAAGAAAAATCAAGTTTTTCAACCAAAAATACTTCCCATAAACGATGTTTTCGCACAATCATTTTGGCTGCAAGCTTTCCGTTTTCAGTCAATGAAACCCCTTGGTATTTTTTATAATTCACCAAATCCTTTTCGGCCAATTTTTTAAGCATATCCGTTACAGAGGAAGCTTTGGTTTCCATCATTTCGGCAATAGCATTGGTGCTTACTTCACTATCAAGACTAGTGGTAAGGTGATATATGGATTTCAGGTAATTTTCTTCGGAGAAAGTCATTTGATTGCAGATTTTAGATTGCAGATTTTAGATTAGAGATTTTAAATTAGAGATTAAAAATTAGAGATTAAAAAAAAAAACATCATCCCAAAATCTTAGATACTCAGTAACTCAGAATCTCAGTAACTATTTTTAATTTTTAACAATAAACAAAGGTATTGAAATTTTATGGCGCAGTTTATCAACCGTAGTACCAAAAATTAGATCTTTCAAACCCGTATGACCATGTGTTCCCATGACCAAAATATCAAAACTACCCTTATTTATTATCGTTGGAATAATCTTGGTAGGATTTCCAAACCCTAATTCAGTTTCAATTTTAAAGCCTTTTTGCGAAAGCATTTCTTTATATTCCAACAATAGCTTTTCATCTATAGTGGTTTCGTGATCGTCAACTTCATTTCCATACATCATAGCTCCAACGGTTTCTACCACATGTATTAAAGTATATTTAGCCTCCATTCCTCCCAATTCAAAAGCATGGTTTAAAGCCGCTTCATCTGCAGAAGAAAAATCGACTGAAACAGCAATGTCTTTATTAGAGTAGGTTCCTGTTGAAGAAAATTTCAAACTCAAAAGATGCGGAGAATGGTTTTGAATATCTGGTTTTGATTTTGTCACAAAAGGTTTAATTACGATATAAAGCAATAAAATCAAGAAACTAATTGCCAAGGGCACTACCGTCAACCACAGAATTAATGGATTTTCTGAAGTTTCCAACCATCCTTGTATTTCCGAAAAAACCAATTTGGCGTTGAGTGAAACAATGATCAAAGCCACTATCCAAGATGCAAATTGCGTTGTTCTGCTAATATGAAATCCCTTCATTTTTCTTTTATCACTCACAAAATGAATCAGCGGAATGATAGCAAACCCTAATTGTAAACTTAAAATTACCTGACTAAGGATCAACATTTTTCCAGTAACGCTTTCGCCAAAAATAAAAATAACAATCATGGCAGGTACAATGGCGATTAAACGAGTAATAATTCGACGAACCCAAGGCTGAATTCGCAAATTTAAATAACCCTCCATCACAATTTGCCCAGCCAATGTTCCGGTAACCGTCGAGCTTTGTCCTGCGGCTATTAAGGCTACCGCAAATAAAACAGGAGCCCACTTGGTTCCTAATATCGGTTGCAGAAAACGGTAAGCATCTTGAATTTCGGCCACTTCAAACATTCCATTTTTATAAAATGTCGCTGCCGCCAGAATTAAAATAGCCGCATTTACAAAGAAAGCCAAGTTTAGAGCAATCGTCGAATCGATAAAATTATACTTAATCGCCTGTTTGATTCCTGCAGGACTTCGGTCAAATTTTCTGGTTTGCACCAAAGAAGAATGCAAATACAAATTGTGTGGCATTACCGTGGCTCCAATGATTCCAATGGCAATATAAAGTGCTGATTCATTAGGCAAAGAAGGAATCAAACCGTAAAGCACTTTCCCCATTTCTGGCTGTGCAAATATCATTTCGAATATAAAAGATAATCCAATGATCATAACAAGTACAATGATAAACGCTTCCATTTTACGAATGCCTTTATTGATTAGAAAAAGCAATAAAAATGTATCCAAAACCGTAATCATGACCGCTTCTATCAGCGGAATACCAAACAATAAATTGATACCAATGGCCATTCCTAAAACCTCGGCAAGATCACAGGCAGCTATGGCAATTTCGGCTAGAAAGTAAAGAATATAATTAATGAATTTCGAATAGGTTTCCCGTGATGCTTGGGCCAAATCACGTTGTGTAACGATTCCAAGTCGGGCACTTAGGCTTTGCAACAGCAACGCCATCAAATTACTCATCAACAATACCCATAATAATGCATATCCAAACTGACTCCCTCCGGCTATGTCCGTCGCCCAGTTTCCTGGATCCATATACCCAACACTAACCAAATAGGCCGGACCGAAAAAGGCCAATATTTTCCTGAATACAGAAGTTTTATTTTGCGTCGCCACCGATTGGTGAACCTCTTCAAGTGATTTACTCATATTTAAACATTTAAAAAACAAATATATAAAATAATTTTACGATACATAAATAATTTTTTAGTTTTGTCTAAAATTTAATTTAAAACAAACTAAATGAAAAATTTTATTCTAATTATATTCTTCCTGTCAATCGCAAATTATGCAATATCGCAAGATTTGCCAAGCATTCAAACAGACAGACCCGACCAAACCGAGTGCCCTTTTATTACACCGAAAGGTTATTTCCAATTCGAAAATGGATTTTCTTATGAAAAAATCGATGGTGATTCCAAAAGTATTGTTGCTCCTACAATTTTAACCAAATTTGGGATCAACGATCATTTTGAGCTACGATTAATCACGGAATATTCAATCGAAAAAAATAATTCAAGCAAAATATCAGGAATTAATCCAGTTCTGATTGGTTTTAAAACACGCCTTTTTGAAGAAAAAGGGATTATCCCAACAACCTCTTTCATCACTCATCTCGGTCTTCCAAAATTGGCTTCATCAGATTTAAAAGCAACATACTATACTCCTGAATTTCGATTTACAATGCAACACACTATTTCTGATAGACAAACTTTAAGTTATAATTTGGGTGCCGAATGGAGCGGAGTAACTCTGGAACCAACTTTCATTTACACTTTGACAACGGGATACTCTTTTTCTGAAAAAATTGGTGGATACATAGAATTCTTTGGTTTTATACCGCAAATAGAAAAACCAGATCATCGATTTGATGGAGGCTTAACTTATTTATTCAATCCAAACCATCAACTGGATGTTTCTGCAGGTTTTGGACTCTCCAAAATTTCTCCGGAATATTATTTTGCTTTAGGATATTCATTTCGATTCAAAATCTAATATCAAACTATAACAAAACTTTATAATTCAAACTTATATCTTGGTTTGAAACTTTGTAACTTTGCACTTCTAAAAGTTAAACTTAAAATAAAAAATATGTATCCAGAAGAAATGGTAAAACCAATGCAAGCTGAATTAACGTCTGCTGGTTTTCAAGAATTACATACTGCCGATGCTGTAGAAAGCGCAATAAAATCAGCAGGAACAACACTTGTAGTAGTAAACTCTGTTTGTGGTTGCGCTGCAAGAAATGCACGCCCAGGAGCCAAAATGAGTTTGGATAATGATAAAAAACCATCTAATCTAGTAACTGTTTTTGCAGGTGTAGATCGCGAAGCTGTAGAAGCTGCAAGAGGTTTTATGTTTCCATTCCCTCCATCTTCTCCAAGTATTGCCTTGTTCAAAGACGGTGAATTGGTTCATATGCTAGAGCGTCACCACATTGAAGGACGCCCAGCAGAAACTATTGCAGAAAACTTAAAAGACGCTTTCAACGAGTACTGTTAAGCTAAAAAGCAAAACAAAAAAACCACGCTATTTGCGTGGTTTTTTTGTTTACAAAGATAATGACTAATTCCAGCCACCGCCTAAAGCTCTGTACAATTGGATGGTTGAACTCAATTGGTTTTGTGTTAACTCCGAAAGACTTAATTCTGCATCAAACAAATCTATTTCTACTTGTATAACTTCCAAATAAGAAACATAGCCATTATAATACCTTGCATTCGATAATTCCAAGTTTTTTCTAGCCGCAATAACCTGCTTGTTTCTAGCTGCCCATTCTTCCTTATACGTTTTCACGTTTTGCAAAGATTGTTCTACTTCGGCAACGGCAACAAGACAAGTTTTTTGGTAATTAAGTCTTGATTCTTCAGCAATTTGACGGTATATTTCTACTCTCCTTCTGTTTTTACCAAAATTAAAAATTGGACCTGCAACAGTAGCGCTTGCGTTTTGCAAATACGATGAACCATCAAATAAATGACTTACATCACTGTTTGCGAATCCCGCCAATGCAGCAATATTGAAAGAAGGAAAACGCATCGCTTGCGCAACACCTATTCTTTCATTAGCCGCCATATAATTCCTTTCTGCTTGATTTACATCAGGTCTGTTTTTCAATAAAATAGAAGGAATAGAAACGGGTAAATTATTCGCTACTTGAAGCTCTGTGTTGGTTTTACCACGCTCTATCGGTCCTGGAGCTTGACCAATCAATATTGAAATAATATTTTCTTGAATGGTAATCTGTCTCTTAAAAGCAGGAATAGCTGCTTCGGCAATTGCTACTTGTTGTTCGATTTGAACCTTATCTACTTCAGAAACGTAACCAGCCGAAAACCTTTGATTAATAATATCAAATCCTTTTTGTCTAGATTCCAAAGTCTTTTGCGCAACAAGTAGTCGGTTGTCATAATCACGTAGTTGAAAATAAGCAACCGCAATATCACTAACCAAATTAGAAAGAATCACTTTTCGTCCTTCTTCACTAGCTATTAATTCATCTTGAACAGCTCTATTTTCGTGGCGAACTTTACCCCAAAAATCCAATTCCCAAGAAAGATTAGCTGACGCATTGGAAGGCAAAAAGGTCTTCTCATTACTGTTTACAGTAGCGCTATAACCAATTGCAGGCAATAAGTCGGCTTTGGTATATCCTAATTCTGCTCTGGTACGATCAATACGCGCCATAGCAATCTTCAAATCATAGTTATTTTCAAGTCCTTTAGTGATTAGGCCTTTTAAAACATCATCATTAAAAAGATCAAACCATTTTACGTTGACCACAGAAGCGAGTGTATCAGCATTTGCAGGACCATAGTGGAAACTTTCAGCATTCTTTTCTTCTGGCTTTTCGTATTTAGGCCCAACCAAACAACCTACAGGAAGAACTGCAAGGACAACAATAACAACAATAATTTTTAATTTATTCCTCATGATCTGTAGTTTTTGAATCCGTACTATTTTCAGTTGCTACAACCTCATCCTTGTTTTTTCCGATGTTTTCAATCATTACAAATAAACCCGGAACAATTAACACTCCAAGAACTGTGGCTATCAACATTCCGCTGAACACAGCCATACCCATTACAATACGGGCTTGCGACCCAGCACCTGTAGCGGTAAGCAAAGGAACAACACCAAGAATAAAGGCAAAGGCCGTCATTAAGATTGGGCGAAAACGAAGCTTAGCCGCAACCATTGCCGATTCGTATAGTGGTTTCCCTTTTTCATATTCTTCCTTGGCAAACTCAACGATAAGAATTGCATTCTTGGCGACTAGTCCGATTAACAGTACCAATCCAATTTGCGCAAACACATTGTTCACATAAGCATCACTACCAATTCTAGCCAAAAACAATCCTAAAAATGCTCCAAAAACTGCAAAAGGCGCTCCAAGCAATACACTAAAAGGCAATTTCCAACTTTCGTACTGTGCGGCAAGAATTAAGAATACAAAAACTAAGGCCATTAGAAATACAGTACCTCCACTTGGAGAATGTTTTTCTTGATACGACAAGTTGATATAATCGTAACTCATATCAGATGGTAGAGTTTCTTTGGCAACTTCTTCCAATGCATCCAAAGCTTGAGCACTACTGTAGCCGTCGTTAGGACTTCCCCCAATCTCAGCTGACCTAAATAAATTAAGACGGTTGGTAAAATCGGGTCCTGCCACTTTTGTTGCTGTAACCAAAGTGGATATAGGCAACATATCGCCGTTGTCATTTCTCACGTAGATCTTATTCAAGTTTTCAGGCTTTAATCGATCAACGGCATCACCTTGTAAATACACTTTGTACTGACGTCCAAAACGGTTGAAGTCATTCACATAAGACCCTCCCAAAAAGGCACCCAATACTTCGGTAACCTTAGAAACTGGCACTCCCAATTTCATGGCTTTTTCGTTGTCGATGTCCAACTTTATCTGAGGTGTACCAGCATTAAAAGTTGTATAAATCCTTTTTATTTCAGGACGTTTTTGAGCTGCTGCAATAAAAGCTTGTGTTTGTTGGGCAAGATATTGTGGAGTGTTACCACCTCTATCCTGCAACATTAAACTAAAACCTGCAGAGGCACCTAAACCTTGAATTGCAGGAGGTCCAAAGGCAAAAGCCGTTGCTGTTGTAATTTGTGTCGATAGTTTTTTATTTAAACGATCCACCAATTGCTTCGCCGTTTCAGCTCTTTCTTCCCATGGTTTTAAGGATATGAAAATAAAAGCGTTATTCGGTTGATAGGAGTTGGTAAGCATACTAAACCCATTGATTGTGGTATAAGACAATATCGATTCCTCTTCTTTTAAAAACCCATCGACTTTCTTTGAAATTTCATCTGTTCGCTGAAGAGAAGATGCTGGGGGCAATGCAATATTAATTAATACATATCCTTGATCTTCCTCTGGAATAAAACCTGCTGGAATTTTTAAACCCAGTAATACTACAGCTCCAATAATTACTCCTAATAAAATGATAATGCGCGTTGCTTTTTTAGCAAAAAAAGTAGCTCCATTTATATAAGTTCCTGTGACTTTTTCAAAAATTCTATTGAAACCAGCAAAAAATTTAGCCAGCCATCCTTTTTGTTCACTAACTGGTTTTGTGGGTTTCAGTAACATGGCACAAAGCGCGGGACTCAGTGACAAGGCACTAAACGCCGAGAAGGCCACCGAGACCGCAATGGTTATCGCAAATTGTTGGTAAAAACGACCTGTAATACCTGGTGTCATCGCAACTGGTACAAATACCGCAATCAAAATAAGTGCAATTGCAATTACTGGCCCAGAAACTTCACGCATCGCTTGTATTGTTGCATCTTTCGGTGATTTTCCGTGTTCAATATGATGCATTACGGCTTCCACAACCACGATGGCATCATCCACAACGATACCAATTGCCAGTACCAATCCCAATAAAGACAAGGTATTTATTGAAAAACCTAGCAATGGAAAAACTGCGATGGTACCAATTAACGATACAGGAACCGTTATTAAAGGAATCAAGGTAGCACGCCAGTTTTGAAGAAATATAAATACAACTAGAATAACCAGTAAGACAGCCTCAAAAAGAGTATGAACGATATCATCAACACCCGCAGTAATAGCAAGTGTAGTATCCAATGACTCTTGGTAAGCAATATCTTTTGGAAACTTTTCAGACATTTTTTTCATAGCCTCTTTGGCAAGTGTAGCCACTTCCAAAGCGTTACTTCCCGGCATCTGAAATACAGTAATTGCCGAAGTGGCACTACCATTTCTGCGAGCGTTTGAACTATAATTCTCTGTTCCTAATTCAATTCTGGAGATGTCGCTTAATAGTACTTCGGAACCATCTGATTTGCTTTTTACTACAATTTGGCCAAACTCCTTTTCAGTAACCAAACGGTCTTGAAGTGTAACTCCATAGGTAAAATCAGTCCCCATTGGAGCAGGTTCTGCTCCAAATTTCCCACCGGGACTAATCATATTTTGAGCATTCAAAGCATTCTTTACATCATCGACAGTTATCCCAAGCTTACTCATTACATCGGCCTTAAGCCAAACCCTCATCGAATAGTCACTCCCCCCAAAAAGGGAAACTTCACCAACCCCTTTTATACGTGCCAATTGATCCACTATGTTGATATTGGCATAGTTATTCAAAAATTTAGAATCGTATTTAGGATTTGTAGATGTAAGTGTAAACAGCATCATCGGGAACGATAATGATTTTTTCACCACAACTCCTTGTTGTTTTACACTTGATGGCATAAATGGTGCTGACTGTGCTTGGCGGTTTTGGGTAAGCATGTTGGCATTATCCAAATTCGTACCCACATCGAATGTTACTTCAATTGTACAAGCTCCATCAGAGGTGTTTGTGGATTTTATATAAAGCATCTGTTCTACTCCATTTACCTTTTGTTCGATTGGTGTAGCAACAGCTTGCTCAACATTCAAAGCATTTGCTCCTGTAAAAGAAGTAGTGATTTTTACAACAGGTGGATTGATATCCGGATACTGCGATATTGGCGTTTTTTGTAATGCAAGTAATCCGAGTATCACAATAATGATACTGATTACCATGGCTACAATTGGTCTTCTAACAAAAAATTCTCCCATAATGATGTTTCTAAATTATTTATTAGCACTAATTATTTTTCTGCTTTTCCTGGAGCCCAGTCTACAATTTTCGGAGTTATAACACTACCGCTTTTCAATAGAGAGGTTCCTCCCATAGCAACTTTATCATTAGCCGTTAATCCATCAAGAACCAAATAAGAATCTTTGTATGACGGACCAATTTGTACCATTTTCATATCTACTTTATTACTATTGTCTACAACATAAACCTGATAAATTCCTTGCATTTCAATAACAGAACGTTGCGGAATAACCAATGCATTTTTACGAACATCAGTAACTACATGAATTTTAACATATTGACCTGGTCGAATTAATTGATCAGGATTGGCAAATGCAGCCTCAAAAGTTACTGCCCCGGTAGTTGGATCAATTTGTCTATCGGCAAAACTGATTTTTCCTTTTTCAGGATAAGCTGACCCATCTGACAATTCTAATGAAATTGATTTTCCGGCTCCTTTTAGACTAGAATCTTTTTTAGTTATTTCTCTAAAGATTCGAAGATATTCCTGCTCGCTCATTGTAAATCGAACTCTTACATCCCCTAAATCCGAAACGGTATTCAAAACCGATGCGGCACCTGGACGAACATAATCTCCAACCCTAACTTTTGAAATCCCAATCAATCCAGAAATTGGAGCAAGAATTGAGCAATATCCCAATTCTATTTTTGAATTTTCTAAATTGGCAGTTGCCGCTTTTATGGAAGCAGTTGCTGCACTATACGCTGATTTTGCAGCTATTAATTCTCTTTGACTCACAGCGTTCATTTTGGCAAGTGGAACCATCATGTCATAATCAGATTTGGTTTTGGCCAACCTTGCCTGCATTTCTGCCAAATTTGCTTCTGCCTGATGTACTTTCTCTTGAAACGGCAACGGATCAATAGTGTATAACAATTGACCTTTGTGTACCAAACCTCCTTCTTTAAAATTTAGACTTTCGATTACGCCATCAACTCTAGGGTTAATCTGTATATCCGATTGTCCAAAGGTTTGCCCAGTAAATTCCGATTCGAGTCTTACATCTTGCTGTAGCACTTTTACAACCGAAATTTCGAGCGGTTTGGCCTCTGGTGCCGCTTCTTTTTTACAAGAAGAATAAAATGAAGAGAGAACTATAACAAAAAATAATATTTTAATCTTTTTCAACGTATTCATAAAATTATTATTAAAATTAGTATAAACAAAAATACTGATTTAAATTTATCAGCACGAGGAAATTACAAAAAACAAACGAATAATTCACAGTAACTAATAAAAAAATTAATAGTTGACTATTCTTTCAAGTCATATCTCCGAATTCCACAATCATTCTTTGTTAAAAAAACTCCAGTTACTGTTTTTTTACTAAATTAGTAGATTGTATTCTGTAATTCTCAACATAAAAAAAAACATTAATTGTTTTTAATCTACATCATCTTTTACTAACATTAAATTCCAAGAATATGTCTAAGTCCAATAAAAAAGACCACAATGAATTTGAAGAAAACCTTGTTGATCTTTCCTCTTTAAGCAAAAAAGAACTTGTTCAAAGAGCCAAAAAATTCTCAAAACAATATTGTGTTGGAGATGGAGATGACTTCAAGCTTAAAAATTACGAGACAAAAGCCAGTTTCAATTTGGGGGAAGAAGGAAAACCATTGGTGAATCAAACCTTGCAAATGGGAGTTGAAGCCCTGGCCGCTATGCAAGACATTTTATATGCCCAAGACAAATGGTCGTTGCTACTCGTTTTTCAGGCGATGGATGCGGCGGGCAAGGATGGAGCCATCAAACATGTGATGTCGGGCGTAAATCCACAGGGATGCCAGGTTTCTTCTTTCAAAGCACCAAGTTCAGAAGATTTGGATCATGATTTTCTTTGGCGTTGCCAAAAACATTTGCCTGAAAGAGGACGTATTGGAATTTTCAACCGTTCCTATTATGAAGAAGTTCTAGTAGTGCGCGTACACGAGCAAATTTTAAAAGGTCAAAAACTTCCGGAAAAACTGATTACCAAAGACATCTGGGAGGAACGTTTTCAGGACATTCGAAACTTCGAAAAATACCTTACCCGAAACGGAACAATTGTCATCAAATTTTTCCTCAACGTTTCCAAAAAAGAACAAAAAAAGCGATTCATTGAGCGCGTGGACGATCCGGACAAAAACTGGAAATTTAGTGCGGCCGACGCCAAAGAAAGAGGCTACTGGGATGATTATATGAATGCTTACCAGGAATTGATAAAAAACACCTCGACCAAAAAATCTCCTTGGTACGTGATTCCCGCCGATAACAAATCCTATGCGCGTATCGCCATTGCATCGGCAATTATTCACGCATTGGATGAAATGGAATTAGAATATCCAAAAGTAAGTGCCGAAAAAATAGCCGAATTAAATGCTGTTAAAAAAGCATTACTGGACGAAGAAGATTAATTAGTCCCTAGTAATTGGTAAAAAGTGATTAGTCTGGAGCACTATTCCAAAAGACTTATTTTCTAAATCACTACCAAAAAGCTAATCACTAAGGACTACTCACTAATCACTAAATAAACTATGACTTATAAACTTTTTCCACCTTCGGAATGGATTAAAGAGTACAATACCAAAACCTTAAAAAGCGACTTTATAGCCGGAATAACACTGGCTGCTTATGGAATTCCCGTATCCTTGGCCTATGCTACGCTGGCGGGACTGCCTCCGCAATACGGAATTTACGGCTACCTTATTGGCGGCTTATTTTATGCCTTATTGGGAACGAGCAAGCAACTGGCCATAGGTCCAACATCGGCAATTTCGTTACTGATTGGCACCACCATTGCTGATATGGCCAATGGTGATGTTCAACGTTGGGCTGACATTGCCTCACTCACGGCCCTTGTATTTGCGGGTATGGCAATACTCGCTTATCTCTTGCGTTTGAGTGGAATTATCAATTTTATTAGCGAAACCGTTTTGGTAGGATTCAAAGCCGGTGCGGCCATAACTATTGGTTTAACCCAATTACCTAAATTATTTGGCATAAAAGGTGGTGGCGAAAATTTTATTGATCGCATTGTAACCCTTTTTAATCAACTCCCAGACACTAATACTACAGTTTTTGTTTTTGGTATGGCTGCCATTATTATCCTAATTGTTGGCGAAAAAATAGCACCGGGACGACCAGTGGCTCTTATAATTGTAATCCTATCCATACTACTCATTTCGACCACCTCATTAGGGATTCAAGAATTCAAAACCGTCGGAGCTATCCCAACCGGGCTACCTGAATTTCATCTACCTTCACTTCGCATCCGCGACGTAGACGGAGTAATCCCATTAGCTTTGGCTTGTTTTTTACTCTCTTATATAGAAAGTGTTTCGGCAGGAAGGACATTGGCACAAAAAAACGGATACGTCATTGACCCTCGCCAGGAATTACTGGCCCTTGGCATTGCCAATGCTGCTGTCGCATTCGGGCAAGGATACCCCGTAGCCGGAGGATTATCTCAATCCGCCGTGAATGATACTGCTGGCGCCAAAACACCGTTATCCTTAGTGTTTGCTTCAGCAACAATTGCAATATGTTTGCTGTTTTTAACAGGATACCTTCAAAATTTACCTACTGTAGTCTTGGCATCGATAGTCTTGGTAGCCATCAGAGGTCTTTTTGACCTAAAAGAAATGAAACATTTGTACAAAATCAACAAACAAGAATTTTATGTTGCCATCATAGCCCTTATCGGAGTACTTATTTGGGGAATCCTAACTGGAGTTTTACTGGCAGCCATAGTAACTTTATTGCTATTAATCAAAGCTACTTCCAAGCCGAATGTGGCTTTCTTGGGAAGAATTCCGGGAACCAAACGCTATACGGATATTGAAAGGCATCCTGACAACGAAAGGATTGAAGGACTATTAATTGTTCGTATCGAATCGGCTATTTTGTATTTCAATGTTGAATACATCAAAGAACAGCTTTGGAAAAAAATCAACAACGAATCCGATCCCTTAAAAACAGTAATATTGGACCTTAATTCCTCTCCCAGAATCGATATTGCTGGAGCCCGATTTTTAAAACATCTTTTTGTCGATTTGAAAGCCAAGAACATTTCCTTAAAAATTGCGGAAGCGCGATCCGAAGTTCGGGACAGTCTGCGTGCCGAGGGTCTCGAAATGCTTTTGGGACATATCAGCCGCGCTACTTCGGTGGATGATTTGGTCGTTAGTGCAGTTAAAAATAAATGACAATTTCAATGACAATGGCAAGATTCAATACAATAATTTACATCCAATAGACCGTAAACCCTAAATTTCCCCTAATTCGCATTATAAAACCGCAAAAGTTCACTAATTTTGCGCCCGATTTGAGTTCTTCCATTTAGAACTCACCACATATTTTCTCACTTAAACGTTTATAGCATGCAACTGTATAACACCTTAAGCGCAGAAGAAAGAGCCGAGCTTATTGATCAAGCCGGAAAACAACGCCTTACATTGTCTTTCTATGCGTATGCCAAAATTCAAGATCCAACACAATTTCGTAACGATTTATTTATTGCCTGGAATGCACTCGATGCTTTAGGCCGAATTTACGTTGCCCAAGAAGGCATCAACGCCCAAATGAATGTTCCTGCCGAAAATTTCGAAGCTTTTAGAGAGACTTTGGAAGTATATGATTTTATGAAAGGGATTCGTTTGAATGTGGCCGTAGAACATGACGATCACGCCTTTTTGAAACTAACGATCAAAGTGCGTCACAAGATTGTTGCTGACGGTTTGAATGATGATACATTTGATGTAACCAACAAAGGAGTTCACTTAAAAGCCAAAGAATTCAACGACATTCTGGATGATCCAAACACGATAGTGGTTGATTTTAGAAATCACTATGAAAGTGAAGTGGGCCATTTTAAAGGTGCCATAACTCCCGATGTTGAAACTTTTAGAGAGAGTTTACCAATAATCAACGAGCAACTTCAAGACCACAAAGAAGACAAAAACCTGGTGATGTATTGCACCGGTGGAATTCGTTGTGAGAAAGCAAGTGCTTATTTCAAACACCAAGGTTTCAAAAATGTTTTCCAATTAGAGGGCGGAATCATCAATTACGCCAAACAAATTGAAGCAGAAGGCTTGGAAAGCAAGTTTATCGGAAAGAATTTTGTTTTCGATAATCGCTTGGGCGAAAGAATCACGGACGATATCGTTTCACAATGCCACCAATGCGGAAAACCGTGCGACAATCACACCAATTGTGAGAATGACGGATGCCATTTGTTATTTATTCAATGTGACGAATGCAAAACGGCCATGGAAAACTGCTGTTCTACCGAATGTCTTGAGATTATCCACATGCCTCTAGTCGATCAAGTACGATTGAGAACCGGAAAGCAAGTTGGAAACAAAGTTTTTAGAAAAGGAAAATCGGAAAGTTTAAAATTCAAACATTCTGGAGAATTGTCGGACACAGCTTTGGCGACTGCTCCAAAAACAACTGATATTCGCAAAAAGATAAAAGTTAAAAAGACTTTACTTGGCAAAGCGGAACATTATTACGTAAAAGCGCAAGTGGGACTTTTCACTATCGAAAACCAAGAATTGAATTCGGGTGACAAAATCTTAATCGTAGGGCCAACAACCGGAAACCAAGAAATGGTTTTGGATAAAATGCTTGTCAACGGAACCGAAAGCACTCAAGCCAAAATAGGCGACAAAGTAACATTCACAGTACCTTTCAGAATTCGGTTGTCTGATAAATTGTATAAGATTTTAGAGTAATTTATCATGACAACAACCAACAAAATAGAACTTATGGCTCCCGCTGGGAACTTTGAGTCATTGCAGGCAGGATTAGATAACGGCGCCGATTCTATTTACTTTGGCGTAGAGCAATTGAACATGCGAGCTCGTGCCACCGTGAATTTTACGATGGAAGATTTACCCGAAATCGCCCGCCGTTGCGAAGCCAAAAACGTTAGAAGTTATTTGACTTTGAACACCATTATTTACGATCACGATTTATCCGTGGTAAAAACATTATTGGCCAAAGCCAAAGAAGCGAACATCACCGCAGTAATTGCCTCCGACCAAGCCGTAATTTCAATGGCAAGGGGAATTGGGATGGAAGTTCATATTTCGACCCAATTGAACGTTACGAATATCGAAACCATCAAATTCTACAGTCTATTTGCCGATACCATGGTTTTGAGCCGAGAGTTGAGTTTACGCCAAGTAAAAAGCATTACGACCCAAATCGAAAAAGAACAAATCAAAGGGCCGAACGGAAAATTGGTGGAAATCGAAATCTTTGGTCACGGCGCTTTGTGTATGGCGGTTTCGGGAAAATGCTATTTGAGTTTACATTCGAATAATTCATCGGCAAACCGTGGAGCTTGCAAACAAAACTGTCGTAAAAAATACACCGTTATCGACCAAGAAACTGGTTTTGAAATCGAGTTGGACAACGAATACATGATGTCTCCAAAAGATTTATGCACCTTGGATTTCCTTGACCAAGTGATAGAGTCAGGAATTCAAGTTTTGAAAATTGAAGGTCGAGGCCGTGCTCCAGAATATGTTGCGACCGTAATAAAAACCTATCGTGAAGCAATAGATAGTTATAATGAAGGTACTTTTACCAAAGAAAAAATTGCCGTTTGGATGGAAGCGCTGAACACGGTTTACAATCGCGGTTTTTGGTCAGGGTATTATCTTGGTCAGGAATTGGGGGAATGGAGCGATGTTTCGGGATCGATGGCAACGCAGAAGAAAGTCTATGTTGGGAAAGGAACCCATTTTTTCCCAAAAGCCGAAATTGGTCAATTCAAAATCGAGGCTTACGACATTAAAATCGGGGACAAAATACTGGTTACTGGTCCAAGCACCGGCGCACAGGAAATGGTTATCGAGGAAATGTACGTTAATGATGTAGCTTCAGAAAAAGCAACCAAAGGAGACGATTGTACTTTCAAATTGCCTTTCAGAATCCGTATGTCCGACAAATTATACAAAATAGTCGAAGCCTAATGGTTATCGTAACACTACAGAGAGACAAATGTATTGGGTGCAACTATTGTGTAGAAATGGCACCCGTTCATTTTCAAATGTCCAAAAAAGACGGGAAATCGGTATTGATTAAAAGTGTAAACGCCAAAGGTTTTTTCACTCTGAAATCGCCTGACCACACTATAGCCGAAAGCTGTGAATTGGCGGCGAAAGCCTGTCCTGTGAAAATCATTACAGTGAAAGAAACCTAGAAAAAATAGCTACAAAAAACCAAACCTCTTTTAAGTCACTTTAAAAGAGGTTTTTTTTATAAAATATCTTCGAAATTTAAGTTCTACTTCATCAATTTTTTTATCATACTTTTTATAAAGGCTTCTTTGTCTTTTTTTACTTCCTTCAACATTTCCTTTCTGTCAGCAGGAATGGCTAAATATTTATCTGCCCATAAATTTATTTCAATCATTAAAGGCAACAAATCAATTCCTTTTTGAGTGAGTTTGTACAACACTTTTGCTTTGCTTTCGGGATGACTTAATTTTAAAATAATTCCGTTTTCTTCCAACAATACTAATCGTGCCGCCAAAATATTGGTAGCTATTTTCTCTTCCGATTTCAAAAAGTCACCATAAGTACACTCATTGGCAAACATTAAATCCCTGATAATAAGCAATGACCACTTGTCTCCCCAAATGTCAAGGGAGCTGCTAATTGGGCAATCCGATCTCTTTTTTGTATTCATAATAAAAAATAATTTATAAAATCACTTGCGAATTGAAAGTAGTTTGTATATTTGCACTTGCAAAACGCAAGCAAATTTACAAATTAAATTATAAATACAATGGTAAACTAAAAGGATATACCGATTACCAAACTTTAGATTTATCAAAACATAATAATTTTCAAAAATTTCAAAAATGAAAACAACAGGAAACACCATATTTATTAGTGGCGGAAGTGCCGGAATTGGTTTGGCTATGGCCAAAAAATTAAGTGCTGCAGGCAATACAATCATCATCAACGGACGCAATGAGGAACGTTTGCAAAAAGCATTGGCAACTTTAGAAAATACGGTTGCCATTCAAGGGGATTTGTCTGTAGAAGCAGATAGAATTCATATTGCCAAAGAACTAAAGACTAACTACCCAGAAGTGAATATCATTATCAATAACGCAGGGGCGGCTTTCGGGTATTTGTTGAGTGAAACCACCAATGCGCACGAAAAAGCGGTTATCGAGATGAATACCAACTATTTTAGTGTGATTCATTTTACGGAGCTTATGTTACCTCATTTACTAGAAAAATCGGAAGCTGCGGTTGCTAATGTATCTTCTATAGCTGTTTTTGGCAGTCATAAATTTTTACCAACTTATGGCGCCACGAAGGCAGCATTGCATAGTTACACCGTTGCATTGAGAGAAACTTATGAAGAACATAAAAATCTTCAGGTTTATGAAATTTATCCTCCATTGGTCAACACAGAATTTTCGGCTGAGATTGGTGGTGCCAATGGAATTCCACCATCAGAAGTTGCCGATGAATTTTTCATTGCTTTAGAAAAAAATCAGTTTGATGTACCTGTTGGAGATACCAAACAGTTTTTTCAAAAAGTAGAAGCCTAATAACACTGTAATTCATTAGATTATGATTTTAAAAGAAAAAACAATATTGATAACAGGAGGCGCTTCGGGCATTGGAATGGAAGCCGCCAGACAATTTTTGGAGATTGGCGCCAAAGTTATCATCACGGGCAGAAATGAGGAAAAATTAAATGCTGTAAAGAAATTGTACCCACAATTGATTACAATAAAAAGCGATGCTGGAAACGAATCAGATGCAATTGCTCTTTTCAATCAGGTAAAAGCACTGGGGGGAATTGACATTTTGTATAATAATGCTGGTGTTGGCGTGGCTCCTTTAAATTTAGGAATTCCCAATGACAAACATTTGGAAGGTGCTATTTATGAAATGGAGGTGAATTACCTTGGGATAATCCGCCTGAACAATCTTTTTATGGAAATGCTACAATCAAGACGAGAAAGTGCCATTGTTAACACCACTTCAATATTAAGTATTGTGCCTTCATTGCTGGAAGCTACTTATTCCGCATCTAAAACGGCACTTTCGTTTTACACAAAATCACTACGTAAGCATTTAGAGATTATAAACAGCAGGGTAAAAGTTTTTGAACTGCTTCCTCCTCTTGTTGCCACCGAAATGACCGTAGCTAGAAATGATAAAAAAATAAGTACCGAAGAATTGGTAAAAGCATTAATTTTAGGATTAGAAAAAGATCAATACACCATTCGCGTAGGCGATACAAAATTGGTTTATATACTGAATCGTTTTTTTCCAAAATTGACATTTGGTTTGATTAATCCAAAAAAAGCAAATCAATATCTAAATCATAATTAAGATGAAAGCATTTGCCATTAAAAAATATAGCAAAAAAGACATGTTACAATTGGTCGATGTTCCAATTCCTGACGTAAAAGACAACGATATTTTGGTCGAGATACACGCATCGGGTTTAAATCTTTTAGATTCCAAAATAAAGACTGGAGAATTTAAATTGATTTTGCCATATAAACTTCCAATTATTTTAGGTCACGATGTAGCTGGTGCAGTGATTAAAGTTGGAAAAAACGTAACGAAGTTTAAAGTAGGTGACGAAGTATATTCAAGAGTTTCCGATTTTAGGATAGGTACCTTGGCTGAATTTATTGCTATTGATGAAAAAGATGTTGCGATGAAACCGAAGAATATTTCTATGGAAGAAGCAGCATCTATACCGTTGGTCGCTTTGACTGCTTGGCAAGCTTTAATAGAAAAGGGAGATCTGAAAAAAGGTCAAAAAATATTCATACAAGCAGGTTCAGGTGGCGTGGGAACCATAGCCATACAACTCGCAAAACATTTGGGGGCAACTGTTGCCACAACGGCTAGTGAAAAGAGTTTTGAATTCTTGAAAAACCTTGGCGCAGATGTGTTGATCGATTATAAAACACAAGATTTCGAAAGTCTATTGAAAGACTATGACCTTGTCCTGAACAGTCAAGATACAAAAACACTAGAGAAATCATTGAATGTACTAAAAACAGAAGGAAAAGCTATTTCTATTTCGGGACCACCAACAGCTGATTTAGCCATAGAAAGAGGAGCCCCTTGGTTTGTAAAAATAATACTTAACCTAATAAGCACTGGTATTCGCAAGAAAGCAAAAAAACAAAATGTCGGTTATGAATTCTTATTTATGAGAGCTGAAGGAAAACAGTTAAGCCAGATTACAAAACTAATAGAATCTAACATTATAAAACCAGTGGTAGATAAAGTGTTTCCATTTGAAAAAACCAACGAAGCATTAGCCTATGTAGAAAGTGGTCGTGCCAAAGGGAAAGTAGTTGTCAAAGTGAAATAGATTGGATATTTATAAAAACAAAAAAGGTTGTCCCTAAGAATGCACTGCCCCCAAAAAGTTAGACACTATTTGGGGGCATTTTTATGGAAAGAATGTCTTTAGTATAACTTTATGATTTTTTGCCGTTTTTACCCCTTGTGACATAAACCAAAAAAATAGTATCTTTACCCATTAAACGTAATACGAACTTAAATTGCTTTTATAGCAATACTACATATAGCATTATGGCATGTACAAGTTGTTCAACTTCAGATGGTGGTGCACCAAAGGGTTGTAAAAATAATGGGACTTGCGGCACCGATAGCTGCAATAAATTAACGGTTTTTGACTGGCTTTCAAACATGAGTTTGCCAAACGGCGAAGCTCCTTTTGACTGTGTGGAAGTTCGTTTTAAAAACGGTAGAAAGGAATTTTACCGCAATACCGAGAACTTGACTTTGAGTATGGGTGATATAGTGGCCACTGTCGCTTCACCAGGACATGATATTGGAATTGTGACACTTACAGGAGAATTAGTAAAAATTCAAATGAAGAAAAAGGGAGTCAACCACTTAAGTAATGAAATTCCAAAAGTATATCGAAAAGCAACTCAAAAAGATATCGATATTTGGACAGCAGCACGAAACAAAGAAGAACCAATGAAAGTGCGTGCTCGCGAATTGGCGATTGCACAAAAACTGGAAATGAAAATTTCAGATATCGAATTTCAAGGTGACGGTTCCAAAGCGACGTTTTATTATACGGCCAATGACAGAGTCGATTTTAGACTTTTGATCAAAGATTTCGCAAAAGAATTTGCTACAAGAGTGGAGATGAAACAAGTAGGTTTCCGTCAAGAAGCGGCTCGTTTGGGAGGGATTGGTTCTTGCGGAAGGGAATTGTGTTGTTCAACTTGGCTAACGGATTTTAGAAGTGTGAACACTTCGGCAGCGCGTTACCAACAACTGTCTTTAAATCCACAAAAATTAGCAGGTCAATGCGGTAAATTAAAGTGTTGTTTGAACTACGAACTAGACACTTACATGGACGCTTTAAAAGATTTTCCTGAATTTGAAACCAAATTGGTTACCGAAAAAGGAGATGCTATTTGCCAAAAACAAGATATTTTCAAAGGATTGATGTGGTTTGCCTACACCAATAATTTTGCCAACTGGCACATCCTGAAAATTGACCAAGTCAAAGAAATTATTGCCGAAAACAAACTAAAAAACAAAGTTTCTTCTCTAGAAGATTATGCGATTGAAGTAGTAGCAGAACCTGAACAAAATTTCAATAATGCAATGGGTCAAGAAAGTTTAACACGTTTTGACCAACCTAAGAGAAAGAAAAAACCAAACAAAAAACCTAGAGTAGCCGGTGAAAATGTGATTGTTCCTAACAATGCAAACAAACCAACTATTCAAAAAAATAATCCACCAAGCAATGCTAACGCAAATGTTGGCAACAAAGAGAATACTGTTAAGGAAAATCCAAACGGTAATAGCGCCAATAAAAATCGCAATAAAAACAATCGTAAGAAACCTAATAACAATCGTCCCGCTTCTGCCGAAAACAAACCAGAGCAACCTAGAAAACCAATAATTATTAAAAAAAATGAGAATAAAGAATAGTCTTTTGCTGCTTTTTGTGGCGGTACTCCTTTTTTCATGTGATAAAAAAAGGGTTTTTGACGAGTATAAATCTGTGGGAAGTGCTTGGAATAAAGACAGTATAGTCACTTTTGACTTACCCATTTTGGATTCGACAAAAAGATACAATTTGTTTGTGAATTTAAGAGACAACGACAATTACAAATACAACAATCTCTTTCTAATTGTGTCTCTGGAAAGCCCAAATGGTTACACCAAAGTTGATACTTTGGAATACCAGATGGCGGAACCTGACGGAACATTATTGGGGGATGGTTTTACTGATATCAAGGAGAGTAAGCTTTATTATAAAGAAAATGTGCGTTTTAGAGGAAAATACAAAGTACATATCAAACAAGCGGTAAGAGAAAACGGGAAAGTGCCTGGAGTTACTTTTTTAGATGGAATTACCGAAGTAGGTTTTAGAATAGAAAACAAAGATTAAGACACGATTATGGCTATAAAAAAAAGTAACACTCAGACAAAAGGCATCGATAAAGATGTTAAATATTATTCCAGACAGTTTTGGAAAATTTATTTTTATGGATTGGGAATCATTGCTTTATTTTTCCTATTTGCCTCATGGGGTTTATTTGGATCCATGCCTTCATTTGAAGATTTGGAAAATCCGGATTCCAATCTTGCCACCGAAATTATCTCCTCTGATGGTGTCGTTTTGGGTAAATATTTCAAGCAAAACCGTTCTGCATTAAAATATTCTGATTTACCAAAAAACTTAGTTCAAGCCTTGATAGCTACTGAAGATGCCCGTTTTTATGAGCATTCCGGTATCGACGGAAGAGGAACATTAAGAGCCATTGCCAGTTTGGGAACCAGCGGAGGAGCCAGTACCTTGACCCAACAATTAGCCAAACAATTATTTCACGGTGAAGGATCTAAGTTTTTGCCTTTCCGAATTGTACAAAAAGCTAAAGAATGGATTATCGCCATTCGTTTGGAAAGACAATACACCAAAAATGAAATCATAGCAATGTATTGCAATGTATATGATTTTGGAAACTATTCCGTAGGCGTTAGTTCAGCTGCAAAAACTTATTTTTCAAAAGAACCCAAAGATTTAACCATTGACGAATCGGCTATTTTAGTGGGTATGTTCAAAAACTCAGGACTTTATAATCCTGTAAAAAATCCAGTTGGGGTAAAAAACCGAAGAAATGTAGTCCTTTCGCAAATGGAAAAAGCGAACCTCATTACCGAAGACCAAAAACATCAATTGCAAAGTTTACCTATTACTTTACATTTCAAACTGGAAAGCCATAGAGAAGGAACTGCCACTTATTTTAGAGAATATCTTCGTGATTACATGAAGAAATGGGTGGACGAAAACAAAAAACCAGATGGTTCCGATTATGATATTTACAAAGATGGACTTAAAATCTATACTACTATAGATTCCAGAATGCAAGCTTATGCCGAAGAAGCAGTTGCTGCCCATATGGCTAATATGCAAGAAGAGTTTTTCGAACAAGCCAAAGGCAATAAAAATGCTCCTTTTGTAAATATTTCTGAAGCTGAAACCCAACGTATCATTAATCAAGCCATGAAATCGTCTGGTCGATGGGCTGCTTTGAAAGAACAAGACAAAAGCGACGAAGAAATTATCAAAACCTTCAGCGAAAAAACAAAAATGACGGTTTTCACTTGGAAAGGAGAAAGAGATACTATCATGACTCCACTAGATTCCATTCGTTATTACAAACATTTTTTACAAGCGGGTGTGATGTCTATGGAACCTCAAACGGGTAATATCAAAGTTTGGGTTGGTGGTATCAATTACAAATATTTTCAATATGACCACGTAGGTCAAGGAGCCAGACAAGTAGGTTCAACTTTCAAACCGTTCGTTTACGCTACAGCAATCGAACAATTGAATATGTCTCCTTGTGATTCCATTCTTGATGGGCCTTTTATAATTCGAAAAGGACGTCACCACGTAACCGAAGATTGGGAACCTAGAAACTCCGACAATAATTACCGCGGAATGGTAACTTTAAAACAGGCGTTGGCTCATTCCATCAATACGGTATCGGCTAAGTTAATCGACAAAGTAGGTCCAGAAGCCGTAATTGAATTAACCCATAAATTAGGGGTTAAATCCGAAATCATCAATCAGCCGTCAATCGCTTTGGGAGCTGTGGAAATTACCGTAGAAGATATGGTGGCTGCCTTCAGTACATTTGCGAACCAAGGAGTTTATACCAAACCACAATTCTTGACAAAAATCGAGAACAAAAGTGGTGAAGTTATCTACGAACCAATCCCGGAATCACATGATGTTTTAAACAAAGACATCGCATTTGCAGTAATTAAATTATTGGAAGGTGTTACCGAAACTGGGTCTGGTGCCAGATTAAGAACTCAAAATGGAGGAAACGGTGACAAACGTTGGACAGGATATCCCTATATGTTTACCAATCCAATCGCGGGAAAAACAGGAACTTCACAAAATCAATCCGATGGTTGGTTTATGGGAATGGTGCCCAACCTAGTAACAGGTGTTTGGGTAGGTTGCGAGGACCGTTCCGCACATTTCAAAACACTAACCTATGGACAAGGAGCTGCGACATCCTTACCTATTTGGGGCTATTTCATGGAAAAATGTTATGCTGACAAAGGCTTAAACATATCCAAAGAAGATTTTGAAAGACCTAAGAATCTTTCTATCAAAGTAGATTGTTACACTCCACGAGCAGCAGTAGTAAAAGACTCTACTGCCACTCCTGAACAAGACACGGAAGAATTTTCATTATAAAAAATAGGCTTTCATCCCAACAATGGATAATTTAAATTCAAATTGGGCGTGCCACCATAAAGAAAAGGGACCAATTCACTATGCCGGTGATTCGGTCCCTTTTCTTTATGGTGTCGGTCCATCCGCGCTACTTCGGTAGCTTGCTTCTGTCCCTCACGCAAATCCTGCAAACCATCCCGTTTTATATTTATCTTGGCCATAAAATATTATCACATTTAATATGTTTTTTGAAACCAAATTAATGCGATTATTTTATTAGATTTGCTTTATAAATTCGTTTTCTTCAATTGAGGTCCATTTTTCAATCCATTAAATAATAATACTTCACAGAAAACCGAAATGTTCTAATTTTTAAAAACAAAAAACGAAATCGATATAGTTATAAAAGAATTATTATGATTAACAAAAAAGTAAATAACGTCAAAGAAGCACTTCAAGGAATTGAAAACGGAATGACCCTTATGCTCGGTGGCTTCGGATTGTGTGGCATACCCGAAAACTCCATCGCCGAATTGGTTCAAAAAGAAACCACAAACCTAACCTGTATTTCAAATAATGCAGGAGTGGATGATTTTGGACTTGGTTTGCTTTTGCAAAAAAAACAAATCAAAAAAATGATCTCTTCCTATGTAGGAGAAAATGCCGAATTCGAACGCCAAATGCTTTCGGGAGAACTTGAAGTAGACCTCATCCCACAAGGAACATTGGCTGAAAGATGTCGTGCTGCTCAAGCAGGAATTCCTGCGTTTTTTACTCCAGCAGGTTATGGAACCGAAGTGGCCGAGGGAAAAGAAGTTCGTGAATTCAATGGCAAAATGCATATTATGGAACACGCCTTCAAAGCTGACTTTGCCATAGTAAAAGCCTGGAAAGGCGATACCGCCGGAAACCTCATCTTCAAAGGAACTGCCAGAAACTTTAATCCGTGTATGTGTGGCGCTGCCAAAATCACCGTAGCCGAAGTAGAAGAATTAGTCGAAGCAGGTACTTTAGATCCCAACCAAATTCACATACCTGGAATTTTGGTTCAACGCATTTTCCAAGGAGAAAAGTACGAGAAAAGAATTGAACAACGCACGACCAGAAAAAGAGATTAGATTTTAGATTGCAGAACGCAGATTGCAGAAATTAGAATATAGAGTAAAGAATATAGAATCTTTAGAGAGCAGATAATACTTGAATATTAATTTTTAGATTATTTCGCTTTTTAGATTTTAAAACACAAAACATATGGCATTAGATAAAATAGGAATTGCAAAACGAATTGCAAAAGAACTTAAAGACCGTTATTTCGTGAATCTAGGCATCGGAATTCCAACTTTGGTGGCCAACTATATCCCGAAAGGAATTGACGTCGAATTTCAAAGCGAAAATGGCGTTCTGGGCATGGGACCCTTCCCTTTCGAGGGCGACGAAGATGCCGATATCATCAATGCGGGAAAACAAACCATCACCACTTTGCCTGGAGCTTCTTTTTTTGACTCAGCAACCAGTTTTGGTATGATACGGGGACAACATGTCGATTTAACCATTCTGGGCGCTATGGAAGTTTCAGAAAATGGAGATATTGCCAACTGGAAAATCCCAGGAAAAATGGTCAAAGGAATGGGGGGAGCCATGGATCTTGTAGCATCTGCCGAGAATATTATCGTGGCAATGATGCATGTCAATAAAGCCGGCGAATCCAAAATACTAAAAAAATGTACATTGCCATTAACAGGTGTTGGCTGCGTTAAGAAAGTTGTGACCGAATTAGCCGTTTTGGAAATCACGCCAAAAGGTTTTAAACTATTGGAAAGAGCACCTGGAGTTACGGTAGAACATATTATAGCTTCCACAGAAGCCAATTTAATCATAGAAGGTGAAATTCCGGAAATGATAATTGATTAAAACTCCATCTGATTAAAAAAAGCAATTCTTACGAGTTGTTTTTTTTTACTTAAATCTAAAAAAACAAAATTAAGATAACTGTCTAGCATCTAAATTGCTTTTTTATTAAACAGCCGTCATTTAACATATAATTTGTAATCCTTTTAATTTTTTATTTATATTTGTTAGAAACAAACAAAACAAACAAATTATGAAAAATTACAGTTTATTACTAATCGCTTTTTTATTTTCAGCAGGCATGATGGCTCAAGATAGAGGATCAGTTGTCCTAGATGTTTATGGAAGCTACGTTTTTTCGGATCGAATTGAGTTTGATTATGGCCATGCTACTATAGATGATGGTTTTGAATACGGAGTAGGTTTTGAGTTTTTCCCTCAAAAATCTTCATCTATCGAATTAAAATACTTAAGATTGGACACTTCAATGCCAGCTTATAGTGATCTTCCTGGTGGAGGTCAAATTAACAACAATGGAGGAGACAGTGGAGCAATAAACTATGTTCTTCTAGGTGGAAATCATTATTTTGATCATGGCGGTAATGCAGTCCCTTATCTAGGTGGTGGAATTGGTATAGGAATTTTAGAAACACCACATTCAGGAAGTGAGACTAATTTTGCATGGGAAATTAAAGGCGGGGTAAAAATCAAAACACCTTCTGTTGTTTCCATAAGTCTACAAGCCTCTCTTCAATCTATGGTTATCAATACCGGTACTGACACTTATTGGGGTTATTGGGGGCCAGTTGCGGTTTCTACTTATACGAATTCTTTCCAATTTGGATTGGGAGCTATAGTAGGATTTAACTTCAAATAAAGAAAAACAAAATAACAATTAAAAAGCAACTCGATTGAGTTGCTTTTTTTTATACCTGAAAAATAAAAATTTGATGTAAAAGACTACGTTTATTTACGTAAAAACCTTATAAAGAGCAAAATAACCAAAAACATTCCTTCCAATTTCGAAAATATTCCTAAATTTGATTACCCCATTTTTCACAACGGATTATTCATTATTTAATAATAAATTCCATGAAAAACACATTACTTAAAAAGGGTATCTGCCTAATCATTTTTTCCTTTTCCACACTGACACTATTTTCTCAAGAAGGAGATAAAAATGTTTTAAAAAAAATCACCAACGAAAAAGGCATTCCGACCTTGATAACTTTTACAAGTAAATCAACTTATAAGATAAGTGATTACCAACAACTTTTCAAAGATCAATTGGGATTAAAAGGCAATTCAAATTTTACAAAAATCAAATCTGAAATTGACAAATTGGGCGTTTCCCATGAGAAATTTCAATTGTTTCATAACGGTATCAAAGTAGAATTTTCCACATACACTTTGCATTCGGCAGCCGGAAAATTGAGCTCGATGAACGGTGAATTCTATAAAACCGATTTATTGAACGCCATTCCTACTTTATCGCAAGACCAAGCATTTGCGAAAGCGCTACAACAAATAGGAGCCCAAACCTACCTTTGGGAAATCCCAGAAGACGCCAAAATGTTCAACTACAAAAAACCGATTGGCGAATTAGTTTGGCTTCCAATTTTGGATGGGGACAATTCTAACACGAAAGATACCCCTTTGCGATTAGCCTATAAATTTGACATTTATGCCACAAAACCAGTAAGTCGAGGCGACATTTATATTGATGCCATAACGGGAGAAACCTTATTCTATAATGCGACCATCAAACATCTTGGGGAATACAGCCACGGAAAAGCAGAAACAAATTCTGGAAACCAGAACAAAATGGTTGTTCCTGCCAATGCAGATACTCGTTATTCAGGTTCCCAAACCATACAAACAACCTTAAGCGGAGCCAACTACATATTGGCCGACGCCACAAGAGGAAACGGGATTAACACTTTCAACATGAAAAAAGGCACCAATTATAGCAACGCCGTAAACTTCACCGATGCAGACAACAATTGGACCACAGCCGAATATAACAACGCCAACAAAGACAACGGAGCTTTCGATGCGCATTGGGGAGCCGAGAAAACCTACGATTATTGGTCAACCGTACATGGCCGAAATAGTTATGATAATGCAGGTGCCGTAATCAAAAGCTACGTACACTATGACAATGCCTATGATAATGCCTTTTGGGACGGCTCCGTAATGACTTATGGCGACGGTAGCGGAACTAATTTTGATATATTAACGGCATTGGATGTCGCCGGACATGAAATTGGGCATGCCGTCTGCGAGAAAACAGCCAATTTAGCCTATCAAAAAGAATCAGGTGCCATGAACGAAGCACTATCAGATATTTGGGGTGCCTGTATCGAATATTTTGCGGCTCCTACCAAATCGACTTGGCTTATAGGCGAAGATATCGAAAGAAGATCAGGACATTTATCTTTACGATCCATGAGCAATCCAAAAGCAGAAGGCCAGCCCGACACTTATGGCGGAACCAACTGGAAAAACCCTAATTGTGGTTTTCCTTTTAGCTATAATGATTATTGCGGAGTTCACACCAATAGCGGGGTTTTAAATCATTGGTTTTATATTTTGTCCGTGGGAAAATCGGGAACAAATGACAAAGGAAAGAGCTATTCGGTAACTGGAATTACTATAGAAAAAGCAGCCAAAATAACCTTTAGACTTGAAAGTGTTTACCTAACGGCCAATTCAACTTATGCCAATGCCAGAACCTACGGAATTCAATCAGCAACCGATTTATACGGAGCTGGATCAGCAGAAGTAATCGCTACAACAAATGCTTTTTATGCAGTAGGTGTTGGCGATGCCTACGCGGGTCCAACTGATACAACCGCACCATCAGCACCAACCGACTTAACCGCTTCGGGAACTACAGATACAACCACAAATTTGTCATGGACAGCAGCTACCGATAATGTGGCCGTAACAGGATACAATGTCTATAATGGTGCTAGCTTAATAACAACTGTGACAGGAACAACTTACAATGTGACAGGATTGACAGCATCTACCGCTTACACTTTTACCGTAAAAGCAAAAGATGCAGCTGGCAATTTATCTGCTGTTAGCAATGATGCGTCAATAACTACCTTACCTACTCCCGCAGACACAACAGTTCCAACTGCACCAACCAATTTAACAGCTTCAGGAACTACAGACATAGCAACCAATTTATCATGGACAGCTTCTACAGACAACGTGGCCGTTACGGGTTACAATGTTTATAATGGAGCTACACTTATCACAACAGTTACAGGAACAAGTTATTCAGTAACTGGATTAAGTCCGAGCACAGCCTATACCTTTACGGTTAGAGCCAAAGACGCCGCAACTAATTTATCGGATCCTAGTAATGAAGTCAATATTACCACTTTGGCAACCGACACAACGCCTCCAACTGCACCAACAGCACTCACCGCCAGCGGCACCACATCCACAACCACCAATTTGTCTTGGACAGCAGCAACCGACAATGTAGCCGTAACAGGTTATAATGTCTATAATGGTGCTACTTTGGTAAACACCGTCACCGGAACTAGCTATACTGTAACCGGATTAAGCCCAAGTACGGACTATACTTTTACTATCAAAGCCAAGGATGCGAAAGACAACTTATCGCCTGCAAGCAATGCAGTATCGGTAACAACTGCTGCAAATAACATAACCTATTGTGCGTCTAAAGGAACAAGTGTTGCATATGAATATATCGATTATGTAGGCATCGGAGGAATAGCCAACACAACAACAGGCAACGGAGGTTATGGCAATTTCACAAATCTAACAGGAAATTTGCCTTATGGGTCGAATACAATAGTATTGAGCATTGGATACAAATCATACAAATACAAAGATTATTGGGGGGTGTGGATTGATTTCAATCAAAATGGAACTTTTGAAAATTCCGAAAAAGTAGTTTCAACATCAACAAATAGTGCTACCAATAATTCGTACTCTTTTTCAGTTCCAGCATCTGCTTTAACTGGTGCTACAAGAATGCGGGTTTCCCTAAAAAGAGCATCAGCATCAACAGCCTGTGAATCTTTCTACTATGGCGAAGTGGAAGATTATACAGTAAATATTGGCGCAAGCACTATTTTTGCTTTTGCAAATCCAATTGCAAACACTTCTGAAAGCATTACCAATACAGATCCGTACTATATTTTTCCGAACCCAACCAGTTCTATTTTAAACATTACCAATCCCGAAAATAAAGGATTCACGTATCGAATTATAACATCATCTGGTATCCAAATAGCTACAGGAAAAACAGTTGAGAATAGTATTAATACCAACTATTTAAGCCCAGGAGTTTATATATTGGAACTCAATGATGGAACTCAAAAATTTACCAAAACGTTCATTAAAAAGTAAATTCCCAATAAAACCCTTTTCACGACAGTTTTAAAAACAAAAAAGACCGCCTCATTTGGCGGTCTACCTGTATAAATTAATATGACTATCCGTGACTAGTACCACTTCACAGAATAAATTAGTTGTTGAATGTTTTTCACAAAGTTTATCCTTTCTGTTCTTTGCCTCTCTGCTCGAAAACAATTTCATGCAAAGTCGCTGAGACGCAAAGTATAATTTCAATATTTAGATTCTTGGTATGAGTTAGGGACAGTCAGTGATATAAATTAGTTACTCTCTAAAGTTTATCTTAAAACAGAAATACCATAAGTAATTTGATGTTTTTTGAATGAATACTTCTTTATTATGTACCATTTATCAAAAAAGTCACTTTATTGTACTTAATTTATCCAAACCAATTTTAAAGAACAATTACTCTGGTTAAACAATATGCCTTTAAATTTCTGAAAAGGTTAAATCATCTAATTAAATTACTGTGTTTTACTTGAAATTATTCTTTTGAAATTGTTCATTAAATAAAAAAAATAAAGCTTTTCCAGGTCTTTGCGCTATATAAACGCACAAATTAACAAATTAATTGGTAATATTTCATTTAACGTTTGTTCAACAATTTGTTTTACTTGTATATACAAATATTCTAATTTGTATAATGTAATTTTGTCAGATAACATAAAACAAATACCATGTCAGATTTTTTAAAACAATTTGGAGAAGAAGTTAAAAAGAACATACCAGGATACATAGCGGTTGCCGTATCTGAAATTAAAAGCGGAATATCCTATTATAGTGATACAGCTATCCCAAGTTTTGATCCTGAATTAGCTTCAGCTTTCAATCTTGAAGTAGTAAAAGCCAAATTAAATGCTATTAGTGCTTTAGGGCTAAACGAGTCTATTGATGATATTATGATCAACCTAACCAATCAAATACACATTATTGATATTTCAGAGAACAATGAATATTTTATTTATTTAGCAGTAGATTCATCTAAAGCAAATTTAGGAATGACTAAAGCTCTTTTGAATAAATACAAAAAAGAAATTTCTGGAAAATTATAAATTTTCTTTCCTCAAATCGTATTTGAAATTTCAAACTTAATTAGTGATGTTAAATAATTTAGACAATCATCAATAATAAATAAAGTATTGAAGATATATCGAATTATTCATTCTAGCCTTTCTTCTTAGCCGTTAATTTTTTATTCGATTTGTGTTTTAATATAATTTAAGACAGTGATTTATACCTTTTTTCGATTATTTGAAAGAGGTATTTTTTGTTTTTATATAACACTGAGACTTCTTTTATGCAGATAAACACAAGCAAACCTAAAACTATTTAGAAGTAAGTGACTAATATTCAATGATATGAAACTCAACAACCAACATTCTCTTAATGGATATAGATGAAATCGAAGAAATTAAATCCAGGGATTTTCATTTGGTAGCTGATATAATTAATGAGTCGAAATTAATTGACGAACAATTGCTTGATCTAGAAAACGCAATATCATTTTTAAAAAATAAATTAGACAGAAATAAAGCTAAGATTTTTGTCAAAAAAGAAAACGGCATTCCTATAGCTTTTATGGTTTTATATCACAAAGTCAATGTACTTTCCCTAATACACTATAACTGGCATATATCCTATCTATATGTAAAACCTGAGTATAGACGAAAACATATTGGGAAACTAATTATGATAAAATGTATTGAGTATGCAAGGAAAACTAAAGTAGATCATATTTCATTAAATACGGACACCAAAAACTATCCAGCACAGCAGCTTTATGAAGGTTTTGGTTTTACTCGTATGAACTTTATCTCCAATTATTATTATTACGAAATGAAATTAAATCCATAAAAAAGGAATCTCAACCATTTATAATAAAATTAAAATGAGTGTTATTTTTTCAAAATTAAAAATGCAATGATAAAAAAAATATTTAAAAATTATTTTCAACATTTTAGTGAATTTTCTCCAGAGGTCAAAATTTTGGCAATAACTACTTTTATTAATCGATGTGGCGCCATGGTAGTGCCTTTTCTATCTAAATACATGTTAGAGGAACTCCATTTTACGTATAGCCAAATTGGTTGGGTGATGGTTTTTTTCGGAATTGGTTCCTTCATCGGAACATGGATAAGTGGTAAGTTATCAGATAAAATAGGCTTTTACAAAGTGATGCTTTTTAGTTTGTCCACAACAGGAATTCTCTTTATTTTACTGCAGTTTTTAACTACTTTTTATAGCTTTTGCTTTGGCGTTTTGCTTTTAACTACCGTTTCAGATATGTATAGGCCAGCTATGTTAGTTTCGTTAGATACCTATGCTCTCAAAGCAGATAGAACTAGGGCATTGTCTTTAGTAAGATCAGCGGTAAATTTAGGATTTATGTTTGGCCCTGTTATAGGAGGCATTATAATCACTGTTTTAGATTACAATTTCCTGTTTTATATTGATGGATTAACTTGTATTTTAAGTATTGTATTATTTGCTATTTATGTCAAGGAAAAGAAATTACCTTATAAATTAAAAGTCTTTAAGCATTTAAAAGAGACTAGTTCCGTTTTTGACGATAAGCCTTTTTTAATTCATCTTCTAGTTACTATGATAACGGGTTTTTTATTTTTTCAAATATTTACCACTTTATCCATTTATTATAAAGAAGTTTTTCATTTTTCAAGTCTAGAAGGAGGTTTGTTTTTGGCATTAAATGGTGTTATAATATTACTTTTTGAATTACCAATTGTAAAGCATATTGAATCCAAAAAAACAGACAAACTCTTAGTGCTTTCATATGGCGTTCTATCCATGTCTATCGGATATTTGTTTTTATTGATTGAAAATAACATTTTCACCTTAATATTGATGATGATTCTGATGACCGTTGGAGTAATGCTGACATTCCCTTTTGCTAATTCATTTGTTAAACAGCGATCTTTAAAAAAACACGAAGGTAAATTTATGTCCGTTTTTACTATGAGCTACAGTATGGCACAGATAGTAAGTACTAAAACTGGTATGGAAATTATTGCAAAATATGGCTATAGAGCTAATTGGATTTTCTTGTTTTTTTTAGGCTTTATTGGTTTTATTTTATCTTACCGTTTAGTCTTTATAGTCAAAAAAGAAAAGGAACTCATTAAAGAGAAAATTGTACAATCTTTTTTCTCTGCAAGTCCTAAATAAATAATAATGCCTATTGCTTAATAAAATTTATTTACAAGGAATATTTCAAAAAAAGCAAACCGCAGATTCGCAGATTTTAAATCTCAAAAACTTGAAATAATCTGCGAATCCGCGGTAAAATATTCTTTGCGAACCTTGCGTAAAACTTTGCGTTCTTTGCGGTTAATTTCTACAAATTCTCAAAGAAATCATTTCCTTTATCATCGGTGATAATAAAAGCAGGGAAATCTTTAATGGTGATTTTACGAACGGCTTCCATTCCTAATTCCTCAAAATCGACTACCTCAACAGAAAGAATGTTTTCTTTGGCCAAAATTGCCGCTGGACCTCCGATTGAACCCAAATAGAATCCACCATAGGTTTTACAAGCATTCATCACATCTTTGGTTCTGTTTCCTTTGGCAAGCATTACCATACTTCCACCATTTTTTTGGAACTCTTCCACATAAACATCCATTCTTCCTGCAGTTGTTGGTCCAAAACTTCCCGAAGCCATTCCTTCTGGAGTTTTAGCAGGTCCTGCATAATAGATAGGATGATTTTTAAAGTATTCTGGCATTGGTTTACCGGAATCCAATAATTCTTTGATTTTGGCGTGTGCAATATCACGAGCCACAATCAAGGTTCCGTTTAATTTCAAACGCGTTTTGATTGGGTATTGCGACAATTTTTTAAGAATATCAGCCATTGGTTGATTCAAATCAATATCAACTGCTGCTTCCAAATGCGGTGGCGTTTCAGGCAACAAACGTTTTGGATTTACTTCCAATTGTTCAACGAAAACACCGTCCTTAGTAATTTTACCCTTTATGTTTCTATCAGCCGAACAAGAAACACCCAATCCAACTGGACAAGAAGCTGCGTGGCGTGGCAAACGGATTACACGAACATCGTGAGTAAAATATTTACCTCCAAACTGCGCTCCAATCTGGCTTTCCTGGCAAATTAACTGCACTCGTTTCTCCCATTCCAAATCACGGAAAGCTTGGCCAGCCATATTTCCAGTTGTTGGCAGATGGTCGAAATAACCTGCAGATGCTTTTTTAACGGCTGATAAATTTGCTTCCGCAGAGGTTCCCCCAATCACTAAAGCCAAGTGATACGGTGGACAAGCAGAAGTTCCCAAGTCCATTATTTTGGCACGAATGAAAGCATCCAAAGATTTTTCATTCAATAAAGATTTCGTTTGTTGGTATAAATAGGTTTTGTTGGCAGAGCCTCCACCTTTTGCCAAAAACAAGAAATCATAAGAAGCTCCTTTTTTGGCATAAATATCAATTTGCGCCGGAAGATTTGATCCCGAGTTTTTCTCCTCAAACATACTGATAGGCACAATTTGGGAATAACGAAGATTTCTCTCTTGATAGGTGTTAAAAATCCCTTTTGAGAGCCATTCAGCATCGTCAACACCTGTATATACGTTTTCTCCTTTTTTGGCCATTACAATCGCCGTTCCGGTGTCCTGACACGAAGGTAATTCCCCGTCGATCGCCACAACTGCATTCTGTAATAAATTATAAGCCACAAAACGGTCGTTGTCCGTCGCTTCGGGATCATCAAGAATCGCTCTTAATTTTTCCAAATGCGAAGTACGCAACATAAATGAAACGTCCTTCAAAGCTTCTTGTGCCAATAACTCCAAGCCTTTTGGGTCAACAGTCAAGATTTCTCTATCGCCAAGTTTTTCAACTTTTACAAAATCGGATGTGATTTTGCGGTATTGGGTATCGTCTTTTAAAATTGGATAAGGATCCTGATATATAAAGTCCATAGTTTGTTGTTTTTTAAAGAACGCCAAATATAAGAATTGTTCAAGGAATCCTAACTGATTTATATCACGTTCCTTAAAGAAATTATTAAAAATTTTAAGTTTGATTGTTTGTTTTTAGAAGCAGAAGCATCGGGCATTTTTGGTTATATGGTTCCTGCTCTTCACTATATCTTTGCTTTTTTAAAGGAAAAAAGCAAAGGATGCCGTTTCGATCAGGGCTAATGGTGATTATTGGTGATTTTTTGGCTAGATTGTAGATTTACAATCAAATTTAGATTTATAAAAACAAAAAGCCCCGCATTAAGCGAGACTTTTGAGCACTTTGATCAATGATTTATCTTAAGAAACTAGTAATTAAGAATAAAAGAAGCAAACCTATTGCGATGTATTTCGTGTATTTTGACATTTTTAAATTTATTTAATGAGTTAGTTGGATCCAAAAGAATGAAAAATAAATTAAAACTCCTAAAAATATATTATTATTTTTCTCGATGTTTTCATTTTTCCTTTAGCAATTACTCTCATGGATTTATTCTTAAAAAACAAACAGAATTTAATCGAAAATCTGCATTAAATAGTTGTTTCCCAAAGATTCTCAAAGAAAACACGAAGAACCACAAAGTTTACTATAATACTTAAAAAAGGGATTAATCTTTGCGAATCTTGGAGCCATTTTGCGAATCTTCGTGAAATATTTTCTACAAAGCAATTCGAGTTTAAATCTGTTATCGATTCCATTTATGGCCAAAAACAATATAATACCCCCAACTGTCAGGCCCTTTGGCTACATCAATACCTGCACGAAGCCCATAGGTTCGGGCGACAAGATACCTAAAACCAGTTCCGTAATTGTAAACCGTCTTGGCTTCGGCGAAATTCTCATTCTTTTGGAAAACTTTCCCAAGACCGCCATAAGCTAAAACGCTCCAGCGAGTATTCAGGTCAAAACGCTGTTCAGTTTCGGTAACGAGAGTCGCCTGCCCTTGGTACCGATAAGCTGTAATTCCCCTCAGTTTGATACTTGGCAATTGATGAAAGGGCACATTGCCGTAGGATTGTACTGCCTCAAAGCGCAATCCTGAAATCCATTTATTGGTAACAGGGAAAAAATAATGCACAAAAGTCTCCAGTTTTTCAAATTTGTAATCACTGCCGGTCCAATCATCATTTACGCTATAGGCCACATTGATTCTATATCCACTGTCAGGAGTAAAAATGGTGTTTCTTCTGTCCCAATCCAAAAAACCTCCTAGGGAGGCAACGGTTTTTTTGAAATCTTCGACCGTAATATTGGGGGGAGTTCGTAATCAAAATTAGGGCTGATTGTCATTTTTGAACGAAAATATTCTGCTCCGAGATAAAGATGACTAAAGGTTTTCTTAGAAAGTGACAACAAAACGGGAATCGTCTTGTAATTGAAATCAAATTTTTGGTCGTCCCTGTTTTCGACTTCTTTGTAATAGGAAAGATTGTAATCTATATAGCCTAGAAAAACTTTGTATTTCAATCCGTATTTTGCAATAACTTCTTTTCTGTAAATTCCGATCATCCAAGAATTGTTAGCCGTGTACATTCCAAAAGCGCCTGTTACAGCAGGTGCAATATAATCCTTGTCACCAACGGGTTTTTCTTGCGGTGAAATGTAAACCGGCGCCAAAGCTACACCAAATCCACCAAGAGCCGCTTCAGTTATTATTAGCGGTACTGGAATAAAGCCTTTGGTGTTGTCAATCATGGCACTGAAGTCCAATCTTCCGTCAAGAGTATCATGGAGCATTTTTTTTCGGTCATCCTTAGTCATTTTAGGTTTGGTCTGAGCAAAACTAGAGACTGAAAAAAAACAATAAAAAACTGAGACAGATTATTTTAAATGTTGAGGAATACGAGGGAATTTTGATCATTTTTGAGAATTTTTAAAATAAAAAATCTGAAACAAAACACATTACACCATAAATAAAATCCTTTTGACCTGAGTTCGATTTATACAAAATAAAACTTATTTACAAATAAATTATCATCTGAATTCATACCTACAAGATTGGAAAAAAACCTTGCAGGATATCAATAAATAATAAATTATTGAATAATCGAACTCAGGTTTTTGGGGATTAATTATTAACCAAATTAGTTAAAAAAACCAACCCGCCACCAAAATTGCGGTAATCACACAAATCAAATCGACCAAAAGCATCGTTCCTAAAGCGTATCGGGTATTTTTTATATTAACCGAACCAAAGTAAACCGCGATCACATAAAAAGTACTCTCGGCACTGCATTGAAAAATACTGCTCAATCTTCCGGTCATTGAATCGGCACCAAAAGTATTCATCGAATCAATTAAAAAACCTCGTGATCCTGCAGAACTAAATGGTCTAAGCAATGCTACCGGTAGAGCATCGGTAATTTCTTTGTTTACTCCCATATTCGAAAAAGCAAAAGCAATCCAATTGCTGATAATTTCAAACAATCCGCTGTTTCTGAATAATGAAATCGCCACTAACATCCCCAAAACATAAGGAAAAATTGTAACTCCTGTTTTAACTCCATTATTTGCTCCAGATACAAAAGCTTCGAAAACAGTTGTTTTAGCCTCGGTAAATTTCTTCTCTTTAATAAATGAAAATATCAAAGTAAAAGCAATAATCCCTACTAATATCAAAGCCGAAAGATTACAAGTAAAATAGTTTTTTCCGATTAAATCCAAATGGTTTACATACATCAATAACCCAACAATGGCAGCAATTAATGACATTAAAGCAATAACTAGAGATGCGCTCTTGAAATTAATTTTTTGCCTAATTCCAACAATTAAAAAAGCAGCAATTGTACCAATAAAAGAAGTTATAATACAAGGCAGCATAACATCGGCAGGATTTGTTGCATTAGCGGCAGCGCGATAACCAATAATTGAAGTTGCAATTAATGTTAGTCCTGAGGCATGGAGACACATAAACATAATCTGAGCATCACTCGCTTTGTCTTTTTCGGGGTTTATTTCTTGTAAACTTTCCATAGCTTTTAATCCAAATGGTGTTGCTGCAGAATCCAATCCCAAGAAATTGGCGGCAAAGTTTAAAGTCATGTAGGAGATAGACGGATGATCCTTTGGTATGCTCGGGAACACTTTTACAAATACTGGACTCAGCAATTTAGCCAATTTTCCGGATGCTCCAGAAATGATTAAAAGCTCCATCAATCCGCAGAAAAATGCTAAATAGGCCATAAGCGGCAAAATCAAATCAAGCAAAGTGCTTTTACACGTTGGCAATAAACCATCCGATTTTTGAACACCACTGTAGATTTTTACAGTTTTATTTTTATAAACATAAGTCGTATCGGCATTTAGCGTATCACGATTGATAATCATGGTTTGATCCGTTGCTTTCTTGATGCTGTCTTTGATAAAAGCAGGAACTTGTTCGATATATTTTTCAGAAATTAAAACTGGGTCGTCTTTTTTTCCATTCAAAACATAATCAATGGTGTACGTATTGGCAGAAAACAAACTGACAACAATAAAGATAATCGATGAAATAAAAATGACTAACCAGAATCTACTTAATACCATAATTTATAATTTTTGTAAATGTAATAAATCAATGTCAATTGCAATATCAATGGCAAAAATCAATATCAACTGCAATATCAATAAAAGAATTTTTAAATATGAAAAATCAAATTCTTGATTTTCAAAAGTTAATCAAAATCAAAAATTGGATGTTTAAATATTGCTATTGATTTTTGCCATTGCCATTGTTTTTACACATGAATAATCTCTTCTTCAATCAATAAATCTTCGCGTCGCAATCGAAGGAAAATTTGGGCAACGGCGATGGTGTCTTTTTCGCAATAAGTGACAATGCGGTCAATGTCTTTGTCCACATAAAAAACGTGTCCTACCTGACTACCGTCAATATCGCCTTTTGGCGATGGGATTCCGAGTACTTTGCACAGTAGCTTTAAGGAAGTGAAATGTTTGTAATCGCCAAATTTCCATAACTCCAAAGTATCCAAATGTGCAATCTCCCAAGGCTTTTTCCCAAATAAATTAAGTTTCTCGGGAATTGGAATTTGGTTAATAATCATTCGGCGGGCAAGAAACGGAATGTCAAATTCCTTGGCGTTATGTCCGCACAAAACATGTTGTGGTTGATTGAAATGATTGTTCAACAAATTATTGAAGTCTTTCAAAAGTTTTGGCTCTTCACCAAAAAAAGAAGTCACTCTAAAATTACGAATATCCCCCTTAATCGTAAAATACCCAACCGAAATACAGACAATTTTTCCAAACTCGGCCCAAATTCCGGCACGATCGTAGAACTCCTCCCCCGAAAACTCGTCTTTACGTTGGTATTGGGTTTTGAGTTCCCAAAGTCCTTTCATTTCATCATCCAAAGTGTTGTAATTCGCAACTTCAGGAACGGTTTCAATGTCAAGAAAAAGGATATTATTAAGGTTTATTTTTTCAATCATTTTTAAACACAGATTACACAGATTTGCACAGATTTTAAATATACAAAAATGAAGTTGGGAATTTAAAAGTAGTTAAAATTTATTACAAAAAACAATTTGTGAAAATTTGTGTAATCTGAGTAATATCTTTTAAAACAAACTTTGTTGCGTTGTTGGATTTTCGTGTTCGAGTAACCATTTTTTTCGCCATAATCCTCCTGCGTAGCCCGTGAGTGATCCATCGGTACCGATAACTCGGTGACAAGGAACAACAATCCAAAGTGGATTTTTTCCATTGGCTGAAGCCACAGCACGAATGGCTTTAACATCTCCTAAAACTTTTGACTGTTCGAGATATGTTCTGGTTTTTCCGTACGGAATCTCTAATAATGCTTTCCACACTTTTTGCTGAAATTCAGTTCCTTGTGGATTGAGTTTGAAATCAAAATGGGCTCTCTTCCCCTCAAAATAACCATTGAGTTGCAAAACGGCTTGCTGCAAAACTGCTGGAATTTCTATCGAAACTGTTCCTTCATCGGAAACTGAAATTACCGATACGCCATTTTCATCGCCTATAATTGTTGCGATTCCCAAAGGTGTTTTGATGTAGACTGTTTCCATAATTTTGAATAGATTTGAACACAAAGTTATCGCAAAGTTCGTAAAGAATTTAAAAATGATGAAATAAAAAAACCACTCGTTTACACAAATGGTTCTTATTTTTTTTAGCCCCGATAGCAGTGAAAATCCTTTTACTTTTTTCTTTAAAAAGTAAAAGATTGCAGCGGATAGCGGGATTAGCTCCTAAAAATTATTATTTCAGATTGGAATTTATATACGCTTCAACAGCTTTTTGTTCTTCTTCAGTAAATGCTTTTGTGATTTCTAAATTGGCCTGCATCACAGGAAATTGAGCTGGGTCAACAATCGCTTCGCCTTCGCCTTTAAGGAAACCAATCATATTTCCGTTTTTCTCTTTATAGATTTTGGCAATTTCTTTAATACTTGGTCCAATCACTTTTTGATCCACTTGATGACAAGCGACACAATTTCCTTTGCCTTCGAAAATTTCCTTTCCTAATGCTTCCGGTGTTTGAACTTCTGTTGTGTTTTCTGTAGGTTTTCCAAATGGTTCCTGACTTTTTTTTTTACAAGATAAGAATGCTAAAACGGCGAATAAAAAAAGTGCTTTTTTCATAACTATTTGTTTAAAAGAATAGCAGCTTCTTTCGCAAAATAAGTCGAAATCAAACTCGCTCCCGCTCTTTTGATACACATTAATTGTTCCATCATAATTTTGTCGTTATCCAACCAGCCTCTTTCGGCAGCGGCTTTGATCATCGCATATTCGCCAGATACGTGGAAAACGGTTACGGGAACATTCACGGCATTTTTGACTTCGCGAACAATGTCCAAATACGCTATTCCGGGTTTTACCATTACCATATCGGCACCTTCTTCAACATCGGATAAAGCTTCTTTGATGGCTTCGATGCGGTTGGCATAGTCCATTTGGTATGTTTTTTTGTCCTTTGGAACGGCAATATCCGCTTCTCTGGGCGCACTGTCCAATGCATCACGAAAAGGCCCGTAAAACGCAGAAGCATACTTTGCCGAATAACTCATAATTCCAACGTTGTGAAATCCTGCGGCGTCCAATCCTTCGCGTAAACGCAAAACGCGTCCGTCCATCATATCCGATGGCGCTACAAAATCGGCTCCGGCCTCAGCATGAGAAACAGCCATTTTTACCAAAGCGGCAACGGTTGAGTCGTTTTCGACATCGCCATTGGCAATAATTCCGTCATGACCATAAATGGAATACGGGTCCAAAGCCACATCCGGCATCACAATCATCTCCGGACAAGCCGATTTGATGGCACGAATGGCTTGCTGCATTAAGCCGTCTTTATTCCAAGCTTCTTTTCCAGTATTGTCTTTTAAATTCTCGCTAACTTTTACATAAATATTGACCGCACGAATCCCCAAAGCATAAATTTCTTTAACCTCAGCTACCGTCAAATCGATCGAACGGCGGAAGATTCCGGGCATAGATGATATTTCGACATTTACATTTTCGCCTTCGGCGATGAACATAGGAAACATAAAATCGGTTGGGCTTAAAGTGGTTTCTCTAACCAAAGAACGAATGGATTCGCTAACTCTTAAACGGCGGTTTCTGTGTAATGGGAACATAATGATTTTAGATTTTAGATTAACGATTGCTGAATTATGATTTTAAACAACTTGGCGACAACAGAAAAAATCTGCAATCACAAATCGTTAATCATCAATCTGCAATCCATTCTTTAGGATTTTCTAATACTTTCAATAACTTTTCTTCTTCGCTTCCCGCCTCCGGATGATGATCGTAAACCCATTGCACGTTCGGCGGTAAGCTCATCAGGATACTTTCTATCCTTCCGTTCGTTTTTAATCCAAATAAAGTGCCTTTATCGTGCACCAAATTGAATTCTACGTAACGTCCTCTTCTTATTTCTTGCCACGTTCTGTTCTCAGTAGTATATGGCAGGTTTTTTCTTCTTTCAACTATTGGAACATAGGCTTCAAGAAAACTATTTCCAACTTCTGTAACAAAGTTAAACCAATTTTCCATTGACATTTCGTTTGTTGCTTTGCAATAATCAAAGAATAATCCACCTATTCCGCGGGCTTCGTTACGATGTGCATTCCAAAAATAGGCGTCACATTGTTTTTTATATTTTGGGTAAAACTCAGGGTTGTGTTTATCACAAGCCGTTTTACAGGTTTGATGAAAATGAATGGCATCTTCCTCAAACAAATAATAAGGGGTTAAATCCTGTCCTCCGCCAAACCATTGCTGAATCACGCTTCCATTGTCATCATACATTTCGAAATAACGCCAATTAGCGTGAACCGTTGGTACCATTGGATTTTTTGGATGCAAAACCAAACTCAAACCACAGGCAAAAAAATCGGCTTCACCTACATTGAATAGTTTTTGCATTGAATCTGGCAATTTTCCGTGCACTGCCGAAATATTGACACCACCTTTTTCGAAAACTTTTCCGTTTTCGATTACGCGGGTTCTTCCTCCACCGCCTTCCGGGCGTTCCCAAAGATCTTCACGGAATTTAGCTTGCCCGTCAACAGCTTCTAATCCTGCTACGATTTGGTCTTGAAGATTTTGTATGTAGGCGTAAAATTTATTTTTCATTTTGTTAATTCATATAATTCCATATCTAATGGAGCTTCATCTGTTGGTTTAAACTCATCAATTAGTGTTTTTTGCCAAATAAAACCATTATTTTCTGCCACTTTAATGCTTCCCAAATTAGTTTTGTGAGCAATAATTTGGAGCGTTTTTAATTCTAATTCATCGCAAGCAAAACTTGAAAGAGCTTTAACTGCTTTAGAAATCATACCCTTCCCTTCAAAATCATTTCCAATACAATAGGCAAATTCACCAATTCTATTTGTCCAATCAATTTTTTTAATGATAATTAATCCAATGATTTTTTGAGTATCGATTTCTCTAATTGCAAAAGTGAAATTTACTTTCTGTTGAATTTCTCTCTCTTTACTTTCAATATATGCTACTGATTTTTCAAATGTCTTATTACTAGAAAGTGTAAGTGGGAAAAATTTACTTAATCGTTCCGTATTCTCAATAATAAACTGATGCAGCTGATTGGCATCCGTCGGTTTCAATTTATCAATACAAATGTTTTCAATGATTATCATTTCCATTATAAATTGGCCTTCGCGGCAGTTATTTTGTTAAAAATACCGAACGAAAATGTCTTGCTTTCCTGTTGGATATAATTGTAAACGGCAATGGCTTTTTGTGAAAAATCAAACTGACCTTCTTTGGAAAAAACAACCAAAAAATCAGCGAATAACTCCAACTGACTCCAATCTAAATGAAGGCGCTGTAAGTGAACTATCAATTCTTCTTCACTAAATTCATTAAGACTTTCGACATTCATCGCCAAGTCTTTTAGTTCATTTTCTAAGAAAAGGAGGTCTTCTAAATTCCAAAACTTAGGCACATAAACCAATGACATCAGCTTTTTGAGCACGTTGTCAATCCGAATACTTTCCTGGTCTCTTAAGCCTTTATTTAGCATAGTCTATATATTTTGATCATCCTGCAAGTTTTTTTTCCAAACCTTGTAGGTATTACTTTTGGGCGACATTCTCAAACATACCTACAAGGTTTGGAAAAAAACCTTGCAGGAGAAACCCTCCCCCGCTTTACTCAAATGTAAATTTTTCAGTTAGAAAATCATTTCTTTGATTATGACAAAAAATAAAATTTTCAAGACCTCCAAATAATCTTAAGACCTCTTCTCTCTCAATTTTTGTGTCCTTATTTGAAACAAAAGCTTGATAAGATGAATACTTATAATTGTCAAATTTTAAATCTAAATGATGCTTTGGATTCAAATGGACATACAGTATCAATTGTTTCAAATACTCTTCATCATTGAGCTTTATTCTCTTGAAATGTTTTTCAAAAAGACTTCCTGTCCTATCAATATCTTTATTAAAAGCTTTTACATAGGAATTAAAAAAATTAGAAAATGCCTGCGTTACTACTTTTTCTTCTTCATTTAATTGAACAACCAAATGAAAATGATTATCCATTAAACAATATCCAAATATTGAGATTTTATCAACTAAATATTTTGAAAGTTGTTTTAAAAAGAAGCTTTTGTTTTCGTCATTTTGGAAAATTAAACACCCATTTATACCTCTGTTATAAATATGATAATAACCATCTTTTTCTAAAACTTCTAATTTCATATCTTTTATCTAAATAATCCTGCAAGGTTTTTTTCAAACCTTGTAGGTATTGCTTTTTGGGCGACGTTTTCAAACATACCTACAAGGTTTGAAAAAAACCTTGCAGGAGATATATTGTAAAGCGAGAAAACATATTAGTTCCCGTATTCCTTCACCGCATCAATAAATGCTTTGGCGTGATCTACGGGAATGTTTGGTAAAATTCCGTGTCCTAAGTTCACGATGTATTTGTCTTTTCCGAATTCGTCAATCATTTCGTGAACCATTTTCTTGATAGTCGGAATTGGCGAAAGCAATCTTGAAGGGTCAAAATTTCCTTGTAATGTAATATTTCCACCTGAAAGGTATCTAGCATTTCTTGGAGTACAAGTCCAATCTACTCCAAGTGCAGAAGCTTTACTTTTCCCCATTTCACCTAAAGCAAACCAACATCCTTTTCCGAAAACAATAACTGGAGTAACCTCAGCCAAAGCATCAACAATTTGGTTAATGTAATTCCAAGAGAATTCTTGGTAATCTACTGGTGAAAGCATTCCTCCCCAAGAGTCAAAAATTTGAACAGCGTTGACTCCCGCTTTTACTTTTTCTTTTAAGTATAAAATAGTGGTGTCGGTGATTTTTTGCAATAAAGTGTGTGCTGCTACTGGGTTTGAGAAACAAAAACCTTTGGCAGTATCAAAACTTTTAGAACCTTTTCCTTCAACAGCGTAACAGAAAATTGTCCAAGGCGAACCTGCGAAACCAATTAAGGGCACCTCATCATTCAGCATTTCTTTGGTCAATTTTATGGCATCAAAAACATAACCTAAAGTTTCATTTACATCCGGAACATAAACTTGGTTTACTTGTTCCATTGTACGAATTGGGTTAGGGATAATTGGCCCCAAATTGTCTTTCAATTCTACGTGAATTCCCATTGCTCTTGGCACTACCAAAATATCCGAAAATAAAATAGCGGCATCTGGAGCAATTCTGCGGATAGGCTGAACGGTAATTTCTGCAGCTAATTCCGGAGTTTCGCAACGGGTGAAAAAATCGTATTTGTCACGCAAAGCTCTAAATTCCGGTAAATATCTTCCGGCTTGACGCATCATCCAAACTGGCGGGCGTTGTACTGTTTCTCCTTTTAAAGCTTTTAAAAATAGGTCGTTCTTTATCATTTTGTTTTTTTTATCCTGCAAGGTTTTTTTCAAACCTTGTAGGTATACATTATTTAATTTTACTTTTCAAATCATACCTACAAGGTTTGAAAAAAACCTTGCAGGAATATATGCTTATTTATACTCAGCTATTACATCCTCAATCACATCTTCAACGCTGGGCTGATCTGCGACGATAATGTTTTTTGTTATTTTATCTAATGCCTCTGCGGTAGTTTCGCCTATGCAAAAGCAGTTTTCTTTCTTTATAACATTGTCTTTCAAGTAACTTTCAACAGCAGAAGGACTGAAAAACAAAATTGCATCGATTTTCTCCTTAATCTTTATCGGAGTCAATAGCGTTTCATAAACCTGAATCTCATTGAATTTTATCCCAGCTTCTTTCAACGCTTTTGGCAGTGTTTCTTTACGCAGATTTCCACTAAAGAAAGTGTAGCTTTCTTGACTATAAATCAAAGCGATTATCTCGGCTAAATCGGCAGCATAACCCGTGTAAGCAACCACATTGAACCCAGCTTCAGATAATAGAATTTTCGTTTTTAGTCCAACGCAAAAAACATTTTTGGTTTTCAAATTCTCAACATCCGAATTTTCTAAAACACTCTGTGCCGCATTTTGACTGGTAAAAATCAAATTGTCGTTGATGGCATTAAGTTCGAATTCTTGCTTCTTAGTCGAAATGAAATCCTCTTCGAACACTTCAAAACCAGCATTTAGAAGTTCTCGTCGCTGAATATCCGACAGCGTTTTGGTAGATAATATAACTGTTTTACTCATTTTTTGTTTTTTGAATCATTCTGAAAAAGCCTATTCTTTCTCTTTTAGCCCCGATTGCAGTGGAAATCCCGAGCTTTTTTAGCGAGGATTGCAACGGAAAGCGGGAACCCATCTTAGCAAAAATGCCCCAATCTTTCGCTCCTTATTTTTTTAAGCTTTCTTTTATTGTTGCCATCAATTGAGTTCCGCCGTTTGCGAAGATTTCTTGAGCCGAGTTATAACCCAGCTTTTTCCATTCTTCGATAGGAACGATTTTGTTGACTTCGATTTTTTGTTGACCGTCAATCGAAAACAGCACTCCGTTAAAATGGATGGTATCTTCAATTTCATTGTATTTTGCCAAAGCGCCAATAGGTGCCGTGCAACCGCCTTCGAGGGTTTTTAGAAATTGTCTTTCGATATGAGTACACACTTCGGTTTCGATATCGTTGAGCTGCGCAACGGCATCTCGAGAAAAATCATCGTTCGCCATTGCCACAACAACCATTGCTCCTTGTGCAGGCGCAGGAATCATCCAATCGAGATTGATATAATTTTCTGGTTTCAGGTTAATGCGCTCCAATCCTGCAGCGGCAAAAACGGCTCCGTTCCAATCGTTTTCCTGTAGTTTTTGCATTCTAGTATTTACGTTTCCGCGCAAATCGACTACGTTGTGATTCGGATATTTATTCCACCATTGGGCTTGACGGCGTAAGCTTCCTGTGGCGATAGTTCCTTTTCCTTCTAAAAAATCAAGATTTCCTTTGTGAACCAAAATGTCCAAAGTATTGGCTCTTTCGAGAACCGCACCTTGAACGATGCCAATCGGTAAAGCGGTTGGGACGTCTTTCATCGAATGCACAGCAATATCCACTTGGCCATTTATCATAGCAATGTCAAGCGTTTTGGTAAAAATACCGGTGATTCCCAGTTCGTAAAGCGGTTTATCAAGAATGATATCTCCTTGTGATTTTACGGCAATGATTTCGGTTTTATAGCCTAAATCGTTTAGCTTTTTTTCTACCGTGTGGGCTTGCCATAACGCGAGTTCGCTATCACGGGTTCCAATACGTATTGTTTTTTCTGCCATTTTTAGTTTTTTTACCATTAAGATATTAAGGAACATTAAGCTTTGTGTTGAATGTAAGTTAATTAAGTTTTAAAACGTTTAACTTAATTTTCTTAATCTCTTAATGGTTCAATTTCTTTACGGCAATGTTTATGTTTAATCTATTAATCTTGCAAAATAATCATTTACAAGTGGTTTCATTGATTTTGTTATGTTTAAAGTGTTAAAATTAATTAATAAACCTTGAGGTCTTTGCAGTAATTTCATGTAAGTTAGCAATTGTGCTTCATGAATTGGCAAAAGGCTTTCTATTGCTTTTAACTCAACTACTACACAATCATTTACCAGTAAATCAATTCTTAGATCAGATTCTAATTCAAGGTCATAATAATCTATTTTAACAACTAATTGTTGTTTAACATCGTATCCGTTTTGTTCTAATTCATATTTAAGACATTGCTCATAAATGCTTTCTAAAAGTCCTGGTCCTAAAGCTTTATGCACTTTTATCGCGAAACCTGTAATTTCATAAGCTAATTGTGTAACCTCTTTTTTTGTCATAGAACTTTTTTTGTTTTTTTACCACTTAAGATTTTTTTCACCATTAAGATATTAAGTTAATTAAGGTTGCTTTTATAAATTCAAAACTTAATTTTTCTTAATCTCTTAATGGTTCCATTTTTTATCGTCAAAGCTTAATTAACTTAATATCTTAATGGTTAAATTTTATTTTGTAGTTTCTATTTGAAAAACTTTTTCGATCCAATCGATGCTCTCATCTACCATTGTGTCTTCATTTTTAAGATGGTTGGCAAAATGGGTCGTAATTTTTTGAATGATTCTGGAACTGATGATTTCGGCTTGCTCTTCGTTGAAGTTGGACATCTTTTTGCTTTGAAAATCCAATTCCGAATTTTTAATCGTATTCAACTTCTCTTTCAAGGCATTTATGGTTGGCGCAAACTTTCTTACTTTGGTCCAGGCGATAAATTCCTCCTTTATTTCTTCAATAATAGCCTCTGCTGCTGGGATATGGGCTTTTCTGTTTTCCAAAGTTTCGTCGGTCATTTGTGACAAATGATCCATATGAATCAAAGTAACTCCTTCAAGGTCTTTGACGTTTTCATTGACATTTTTAGGAATTGATAAATCCAAAATCAACATCGGCTTTTTCAAATTCAAAATAGCTTTGTCGATAGTAGGGTTTTGGGCGCCCGTAGCAACCACCACCACATCCGCTTTTTGCAGTTCAATATGCAGTTCCGAGTAATCCTTAACAATCAGGTTCAACTTTCCTGCCAATTTCTCGGCTTTGTCTTTGGTTCTGTTGATTAAAGTGATGTGTTCGTTTTTGGTGTGTTTTACTAAATTCTCACAGGTATTTCTTCCGATTTTCCCTGTCCCGAAAAGTAAAATATTCTTGTTTCCAATATCTGGAACGTTCTTGATAATGTATTGAACCGATGCAAAAGACACTGAAGTGGCTCCTGAACTGATTTCGGTCTCATTTTTGATTTTTTTGCTGGATTGTATTACCGCATTCACCAATCGTTCCATAAAAGCATTGGCTAAACCCATTGCTTTGGCTTCGGCAAAACCATTGCGAATTTGACTGATGATTTCAAAATCGCCCAGAATTTGGCTGTCCAAACCTGTTCCTACCCGGAATAAATGCGAAATAGCTTCTTGGTTTTTATAAACATAAGCGACTTTTTGAAAATCTTCAACGGTACCGTTGCTGTTCTCACAAAGTAATTTTATCAATTGAAAAGGATGTTCGGCATAGCCGTAGATTTCAGTTCTATTACAGGTCGAAGTCACAAATAAACTTTGGATGCCTTCCGTTTTGGCTTGTTCGAGCAAACGTGTTTTAGATAAAGTGTCTAAACTAAATTTACCTCTTATCTCGGCATCGGCTTTTTTGTAGCTAAGACCAACAGAGTAAAAATAGTGATGCTTCGAAACGTTATGATTTTCCATATATACACTTTAACTTAAAGTGCTACAAAAATATTACTAAGGTTTCGATAAAAGTAACGCTAAAAGTTCTTTTTGTGTCGCTGCATGCTTTTTTGGATTTAATTCGTTGTTTTATAATAAAAACTGTTATTTTTGTGGCACTATCAAGGCTCGAATTTCGATTTATTTAGAGCGATTCTAAATAAAAGCTTTCGGAAAAAGTCATTTTTTTATTCAAAAAATATCGCTATGGGTTCACAAGAAATTATAACAATCGAAGAAGATTTTACATTAATTCGGTTTCAAAATGATAGTTTAGAAACTTTTCAAGCCAAACACGAAGTGAGTAATGACTTGATTCAATTTCATTTCGGATTGAAGGGGAAGGCAAAATTCAACTTTAATCAAGGGAGTTATATATTGGATTTGAACGAGGAGAAATCCTATTTGTTCTACAATCCACAAAAAGAATTACCCCTCAATTTGGAATTGGCACCTAATACTTGGGTAATTTCGATTTTAATTTCGATTCAAAAATTTCACCGATTATTTTCTAATGATGCAGGACACATTCCATTTCTGAGCGACGAGAATAAAGACAAAAAATATTATAAAGAAGGAGACATCAGTCCATCAATGGCGATTGTTTTGAGTCAATTGTTTCATTATAATTTAAATCCTTCGATCAAGAATTTATATTACAAAGGCAAAGGATATGAGCTGTTAAGTTTATATTTCAACCGTTCTGAAGACCCAAATGCCGAACAATGTCCGTTTTTGATTGATGAAGAAAATGTCTATAAAATTAAAAAAGCCAAAGAAATCATCATTGCCAATATGGCCGAACCTCCAGGATTGCAAGAATTGGCAGACGAAATAGGTTTGACTTTAAAGAAACTCAAAATGGGTTTCAAGCAAATTTATGGCGATACTGTTTATGGCTACCTTTTTGATTACAAAATGGATTATGCACGTCAATTGCTGGACAGTGGCTCCTACAATGTCAATGAAGTGGGGTTAAAAATTGGTTACAGCACCGGAAGTCATTTTATAGCGGCTTTCAAAAAGAAATTTGCCACTACCCCAAAGAAATATTTGATGTCTATTAATTCGAATCTTTAAGGATATTTCAAATTAATTGAATAGAATATCAAATTTACATATTCAACAATAATTAAAAAATAGTTAACTCCAATTTATTCAAAAGTATGATTAGCTACTTTTGGAACATCAAAAAAATTTAACAAATGAAAGGCGTATTATTAGTCAATTTAGGTTCACCAGAAAGTCCAACTCCCAAAGATGTAAAACCTTATTTAGATGAATTTTTAATGGACAAATACGTGATTGACGTTCCGTATTTGTTGAGAGCTTTATTGGTACGTGGCATAATCCTTAGAAACAGACCCGAAAAATCGGCTGCCGCTTACGCAAAAATATGGACTGACGAAGGCTCACCATTAGTAGTCATTTCTAAAAGAATGCACGAAAAAGTAAAGCCACAAGTTGATGTTCCTGTTGCTTTGGCGATGCGTTACGGAAATCCTTCAATGTTGGCAGGTCTTCAAGAATTGCACGACAAAGGTGTTACCGAAGTAATGCTTTTCCCATTGTATCCGCAGCACGCGATGGCCTCTACAACCACAATATTAGTTTTAGCTGAAGAATTGCGTAAAAAACATTTTCCAGAAATGAAATTTACCATCGTTCCTGCTTTTTACAACAAGCCCGACTACATCAAAAACTTAGCTGATTCTATCAAAAAAAGCCTAGAGAACTTTGAATACGACCATTTATTATTCTCTTACCATGGTATCCCGGAACGCCACATTCGCAAAACAGATATAACCAAATCACATTGCAAAATTGATGGTACTTGCTGCAACACGCCTTCGCCTGCACATGAATTTTGTTACCGCCATCAATGTTATGAAGTGACAAAGCTGGTTGTAGCCGCACTAGGAATTCCTGAAGACAAATACAGCCAGACTTTTCAGTCTCGACTGGCTGGTGACAAGTGGTTAACACCATATACCGATGTTGAAATAAACAAAATGCCTGAGAAAGGAATTAAGAATCTAGCTGTGGTAACACCCGCTTTTGTTTCGGATTGTTTAGAGACTCTCGAAGAAATCGCCATGGAAGCCAATCACCAATTCAAAGAACACGGAGGCGAAAATTTCTTGGCTATTCCCTGCTTGAATGATAGCGACGAATGGTGCGCTACGGTAAGCAATTGGATTAACGAGTGGGCAAAAGTATAGTTGATTGCTGATTTATGATTAACGATTTGTGATTGCTGATTTCCGTAACAGCCTAAAAACTTTTACCAATTCAAAATCAACATAATCAAAAAAACATCAAAATCGGAGCAATCTAAAATCATAAATCAGCAGTCTAACATCATAAATTCAAATGGCCGTAACCTCCGAAGAATTAGGAACGCAAGACATAAAGAAACTCTTGATTAAACAAGCGGTTCCTTCTTCTATTGGTATCTTATTCATGTCGGTTAACATCCTTATCGATACCATATTTGTGGGACAGTGGATTGGTTCACTAGCCATTGCTGCGCTCACCGTTGTTTTACCCATAACGTTTCTGATTTCGTCATTAGGAATGGCAATTGGCGTGGGCGGAGGTTCTGTCCTGTCAAGAGCTTTAGGTTCCAACGACAAGGAGAAAGCCAAGCATACTTTTGGTAATCAGATTATGTTGACATTTTTATTGTCGATGCTATTTTCTATTTTGGGATTGATTTTTAGCGAACAGATGTTGTTGCTTTTTGGCGCCAAAGGAGCGATTATGGAACCCGCAAGAGAATTCTTTATACCCATCATCATTAGTGTCCCATTTTTGGCGCTCTGTATGATGGGAAATAACATTATTCGTGCCGAAGGCAAAGCTAAGTTTGCCATGGTAGCCATGATAATTCCGGCATTTGTAAATATTGTCCTTGATATCATTTTTATCAAATTGATGAACTTGGGTGTATTCGGTGCCGCATTTGCAACTTCCATTTCTTACTTTATGTGTTTTGCGTTTGTCTTTTGGTTTTTTGTGTCCAAAAGTGAACTACAACTGAAAACAAAACATCTAAAATTTCAGATTCCAATTTTAAAAGAAATCACCAAATTGAGTTTTGTTACTTTCTCGAGACAGGGAGTAGTAAGCATACTGGCCATTATATTGAATCACACTTTATACATTTACGGAGGCGAACATTCTATAACTGTTTATGGAATTATAAGTCGAATGTTGATGTTTGCCCTGTTCCCTATTCTGGGAATTACACAAGGGTTTTTACCCATAGCAGGTTTTAATTATGGTGCTAAAAACACTAAAAGAGTTCATGAAAGCGTGGTTATTTCGATCAAATATGCGGCTTTGCTGGCTACTATTATTTTTGTTATGATTTTATTCTTTGCTCAATCAATAGTGACCGTTTTTACAAATGACCCAAAAGTAATTGCCGAAACCCCAAACGCATTACGCTGGGTATTTGCTGCTTCACCCATTATTGCCATTCAGCTTATTGGAGCAGCCTACTTTCAAGCAGCAGGAAAAGCCAAGAAAGCTTTATTTTTGACATTGACCAAACAAGGTTTTTTCTTAATTCCTTTGGTACTTATATTACCACATTTTTTAGGTATTTTTGGAGTATGGATTGCATTTCCTATTGCCGACGTGCTTTCAACCATAATAACAGCCTATTTCCTCAAAAAAGAAATGAATATCAATCCCATAACAGCAACCGATGGATTACTATAATTACCTCAAATCCCTACACCTCATCTTTGTCATCACCTGGTTCGCAGGTTTATTCTATATCGTTCGATTATTTGTTTACCAAATAGAAGCAGCCGATAAACCTTCACCCGAAAAGGAAATTCTTCAAAAACAATATAAAATTATGGCTTACCGATTGTGGTATATCATTACTTGGCCATCCGCCGTATTGGCTAGCTTTTTTGCTTTTTGGATGCTGTTTTTTACCGATTTGGGAAATGCCTGGTTGCAAATGCCATGGATGCATGTAAAACTTGGCTTTGTTTTTGTGCTATATTTATATCATTTAAAATGCCAACAAATTTTCAGTCAATTGCAGAGAGACGAAGTAAAATACACTACCAATTTCATGCGTTTGTGGAACGAAGTAGCCACCATAATTTTATTCGCAGTCGTGTTTTTGGTCATATTAAAAAATGCGGTGAACTGGATTTACGGCGTAATTGGTATTTTCTTATTTTCGATTACTATTATGTTGGGTTTTAAATTTTACAAAAGGATTAGGGAGCGAAATAAATCGTAATTATGCTTAGAAATTTTAAGATTCCTATAATTTCATTACGTGTCAGAATCTTTCTTTCAATGGTTGTATTGATCATTGCGACCTCCCTTTTGCTCATAACCATTTCCATCTTTCAATATAAAAGCGTCGCCAAAGAATACAATCAAAAGCGCATTGAAAGCATGGAATATTATGTAAAAAAGCATATCAATTATATGCTTTCCAATACTACATACCCACTGACAGATGACAATATCAAATTAATCTTTAAGGATAAAATCCATGAAATATCCGATATTCAAAATGCTGAAATACAAATATATTCCTTGGATGGAAAACTATTGAAATCCTCCAAAGAATCATTTTCAGTGGTGACACAAAGCCCAATAATATCAAAATTCATACTGCGCTTGGTCAATGCTTCCATTGATAAAAGATTTGTCGAAGTCAAAACCATTAATGGTATAAAATATCGTTCTTCTTACAGCCTTATAAAAAACAAAAAATTCAAACCCATTGGAATCCTAAAACTACCCAATGTTCCCGACGATGGCTATTATGAAAAAAAATTAAACAATTTCTTTGTTAGTTTGGTACAGGTGTATGCCCTTATGATTGCCTTGGCTTTTGGATTGGCTTATTTACTTTCTTCCTTTATCACCAAACCTATCTATGATTTTGCCGAAAAATTAAGGGATACCAGTTTGAACCAAAAGAATGAAAAAATACCTTTTTCGGCCAAAATCAAAGAGATCAATATGCTATTGCACGCCTACAACAGGATGATTGAAGAACTCGAAAGAAACGCCATAAAACTAGCTCAAAACGAAAGAGATTTGGCCTGGAGGGAAATGGCCAAGCAGGTGGCTCACGAAATCAAAAATCCACTAACGCCAATGCGACTCACTATTCAGAGTTTTCAACGAAAATTTCATCCGGAAGACCCAAATATTAAACAAAAACTGAACGATTTCTCTGAATCCTTAATTCAGCAAATAGACACGATGAGTGCCGTTGCATCTGCCTTTTCTGATTTTGCTTCGATGCCTGCCCAACAAAATGAAATGCTGAATGTAGTTGAAGTCGTAGAACTGACCTTGGATATTTTTCATGAAGATTTTATTGTTTTTGAATGTTCCGAAAAAGATATTATTTCCAAAATTGACCGTACGCAGCTCATTAGAGTGATTACGAATTTGGTTAAAAATGCCATACAGGCCATTCCGGAAGATCAAGAAACCAAAATGATATTGGTTACCATCCAAAGAATAAAAAAAGAAGTCATTATCACTATAAAAGACAATGGAACCGGAATAAGTCCTGAACATATCGACAACATCTTTGAACCCAAATTCACTACCAAAAACAGCGGAATGGGTTTAGGTCTTGGAATTATAAAAAACATTATCGAAAACTACAACGGAACAATTACCTTTGAATCTAAATTTGGAAGAGGTACCATCTTTACCGTTACCCTACCAATCATTAACTCATAACTATAACACAATGAACTACGACAATCTTTTAATTACATTGGAAAACAACATCGCAACCGTTGTTATCAACAGACCAACCAAACTAAATGCTTTGAATATTGAAACGATCAATGATTTGCACAAAGCCATAAAAGTATTGGGTAAAAACAAAGAAATTCAGGTTATCATACTTACGGGTAGTGGTGAAAAAGCATTTGTTGCTGGTGCAGACATTTCGGAATTTGCCCATTTCACCATCGAAGAAGGAACACAATTGGCTTTCCAGGGGCAAGAATTGCTTTTTAACTTTATTGAAAATCTAAAAACTCCAGTTATAGCAGCCGTTAATGGATTTGCATTGGGTGGCGGATTGGAATTGGCTATGGCCTGTCATTTTAGAGTAGCTTCAGACAATGCCAAAATGGGACTTCCAGAAGTTTCTCTAGGTGTAATTCCAGGATATGGAGGAACACAGCGTTTACCGCAATTAGTTGGCAAAGGTCGTGCAATGGAAATGATTATGACCGCCGGAATGATTACTGCCGACGAAGCCAAACAATATGGATTGGTAAATCACGTAGTTCCACAAGCTGAATTAATAGAATTTTGCACTGGAATTGCCCAAAAAATCATAAAAAACTCTCCTTTTGCGATTGGAAGAGCCATAAAAGCCATCAATGCTAATTTTACCGAAGGGAAAAATGGCTATGAAACCGAAATCAAAAACTTTGGAAAGTGTTTTGGAACCGAAGATTTCAACGAAGGAACCAAAGCGTTTTTGGAGAAAAGAAAAGCTGTTTTTACGGGGAAATAGTATCAAACCATTTTAATAACCTACATGAATAAATTAATTTTAGTGTTGGGAGCTGTATTGATCTCCTTTTCAACTTTTGCTCAAAATATACCTTTTAAAATACAAAAAAGTGAACTTTTTAAAGATGAATTCAAAAATTCTGCAATTGTTTTTACAAAAGAAAACAAAAATGGAGGAGTACTAATTGTTCGTTCTTATAGTAGTTCAGGCTTTTCAAATAATGAAGGTTTTTATATTGAAAATTATGATTCAAATTTAGTACAGAACAAAAAATTTGAATTTGAAATGAAACATCCTAACTATCAGAAATTCAATCTTGTTGTGGGAATCTGTTCATTCGAAAATGAAGTTCAAATAATTGAAATGTACTATGATTTAAATCAAAAGGTATATGTATGTCAGTCAAATTGTATTGACGAAGATTTTAAAATAACCAAAAAAGAATTATTTCGAATAACAAATGAAGAAATAAAAAAAATTGGATATTTTACTTTGGAGTCAACATTTTATAATCGGATGCATAAAATATGGACAAATGATAATTCAGGCAAATTTGACGAAGAATCAGAAAATTTTTTCACAATCAGTAATAAGGTAAATCTTTCAGAAAAAGCCAAGTCAGAAATTGTAATGACAGTGAATGAATCAAATAATGCTTTTGCAATTGCAATAGATTATAATGGTAGAAAAGGAGAATATTTAAAATTGTATTTGTTTGACTATAAATTAAATAAAAAAATAGAAACTGAATTCTCAAGAGAAATCAAAGATATAAAATATGCTTTTCAAAACATTCAAGTCGACCCAAATGGAAGTTATATTTATTTATTAGGAAAATCTTACAATGACATCCAACAGAAAAAAAAGGAGGGTGGAAAATATTTATTTGAAGTAACAAAAATTGGTCCTGATGCTCAAAAATCTCAATTAATTGATACCAAAGAAAATTTTATTGGCTCTTTAAAATCTATTTTTCATAATAATCAGCTTATTTGCATTGGATTTTATTCTGAAATTAATGATTATAAATATAAAGGAATTAGCTATTTTAAGTTAGACACCAATTCTCTAGAAATTTTTGGGGCAAAATACAATCCGTTTTCAGAACAATTTATGATTGATAAATATGGTAAAGAAAAAAATAAAGAGTTGAAATATCTAACCTATAAAAACTATTTTTTCACTAAAAATAATGATTTGATATTTAATGCCCAGGAAGAATATTCAACATCTTCAAACATTGGGGCATTTGGCATGAACGGTGTTGGCGGCGGCAATCAGGCTTATTTTTATCATTATGATGATATTGTATCCGCAAAATTAAGTAACGAAGGCGATTTGGTTTGGGCAAGAAATATTAATAAAAAGGAAGGTTTTCAGCATGAATTAGACAAAAGTTATGTTTCTTACACAGCTACTATTGTCGGCAATAGGCCTTATTACTTTACTAATGCAGGCGAAAAAGTAAAAGAATTAAAAAATAATAGAATAGAATTTAAAGGTTCAAACAAATCCAATCTTAATCTTATCAGAATAAATGATGACGGGGATTTTGAATATGAAAAAATCTTGGGCGATGAAGAAAATGAAGTGCCATTTATGGTTGCAAATGGTATATCAATTGGTAACTCCGTATTTTTCTTAGGAAAAAAAGGAAGCACGAAGCAACTCTTAAAAGTAACTTTGTAAAGTATAAGTATAACAGTGATTGTTTCGTATCCTAAATTATTAAATTTTTTGCCTCTGCTTAGAAATTACGCATAAATCTAAAAGGCATTTGTGTTTTAACAGCTTGATCTAATCACAATACAAGTTGTGTGAGGGATAGGAGCTAGCTACCGAAGTAGCGCGTATAGCCCGACAGCATAAAGAAAAGGAGGCGAATTACCACAATGATGAGTAAGCCTCCTTTTCTTTATGGTGGCACACCCAAATGATAAAAATGTGCTTATTTATTAAAAAAAACAACTTTTGCTACTTCGAAAAAAAGAAGTATTTTTACGAAAATTATATAAAAACGATCCCTTATTTTGAAGAAAATAAAGGAAAACCGAATAAACAAAAGAAATAGAGATGAAAGAAAAAAGCAGTTCAGAGAAAGAAGCTAAGTTGAAAGCGTTACAGCTTACACTTGACAAATTAGACAAAACCTACGGAAAAGGAACTGTAATGAAAATGGGCGACAAAGCCATAGAGGAAGTGGAAACGATTTCATCTGGATCTTTGGGAATCGATTTGGCTTTGGGAGTTGGTGGTTATCCAAAAGGAAGAATTATAGAAATATACGGGCCGGAATCGTCTGGTAAAACGACTTTGACACTTCATGCAATTGCAGAAGCTCAAAAAGCGGGAGGAATTGCTGCTTTTATTGATGCTGAGCATGCTTTTGATAGAAATTATGCTGAGAAATTAGGAGTTGATATCGAAAACCTAATCATTTCGCAACCGGATAACGGGGAGCAAGCACTTGAAATTGCCGAAAACCTGATTCGTTCAGGAGCGATTGACATTGTGGTTATTGACTCGGTTGCTGCATTGACGCCTAAAAGCGAAATTGAAGGTGAAATGGGAGATTCAAAAATGGGTCTCCATGCTCGTTTGATGTCTCAAGCATTGAGAAAATTAACGGGAACGATCAGTAAAACGAATTGTACGGTGTTTTTCATCAACCAGTTGAGAGAGAAAATCGGGGTTATGTTTGGAAATCCAGAAACCACTACAGGTGGTAATGCCTTGAAGTTTTACGCTTCGGTACGTTTGGATATTCGTCGTTCTACACAAATTAAAGACGGTGAAAACGTTTTGGGTAACAGAACTAAAGTAAAAGTGGTTAAAAACAAAGTGGCACCACCATTTAAAACAGCTGAATTTGACATCATGTATGGTGAAGGAATCTCGAAAACAGGTGAGATACTAGACCTTGCCGTAGAATTTGAAATTATCAAAAAAGCGGGTTCTTGGTTCAGTTATGGTGATACCAAACTAGGACAAGGCCGTGATGCCGTTAAAACATTAATCAAGGACAATCCGGAATTGGCCGATGAACTAGAAGTGAAAATTAAAAGTCACATCAAGGAATTAGCCGAAGCATAAAAACAAAAAAGACCGCAAATTGCGGTCTTTTTTATTTATTTATTTTTTGACTCATCCAGCTTTTTGAAGGCCAATAATTCATTGTAAATTAAGTTTCGAACATGTTCGCGAACTTCCTTTCTGTCCAATGGTTCTCCATTATCTGAAACCGTTTCAACTAAAGGTAAAATCTTAACGCGCATTAGACCTGGACTACCGCTATAGAATGTGTACGACAATCTCTTCTTATTGTCCGGGAAAACGAGAGGAACAATAGGCAAATGGTGCTCTACCGCCAAACGGAAAGCACCATCTTTGAAATTATCCAAAAAGATAGTCTCATCATGTGGCACGCCTCCTTCTGGAAAAATACAGATACTTAATCCTCTATCAATTCTTTTTTGAGCTTCATTAAACACCTCCATTCTGCTTTTGGAACAGCTTCTATCAACTAGTATACTAGTTCTTTTATAGAAAAAACCGAACAGTGGAATTTTGGCCAGCGACATTTTCCCAACAAAAACAAAAGGATTGTCCACTGAAGCAAGCATTAACATAATGTCCGACATGGAAGTATGGTTGGCCACAAACATATAACTTTTCTTGCGATCTAATTTTTGGACTTTCTCTATTTTATAGTAGAAACCCATACCAAAAAGTACACATTTGGCCCAAATACGGGACATTTTAAAGAAATAAGGATAACCTCTTTCAGTCAATATGGAAGCCACCAAAAAAGGAAGCATAATCAGGATGGGTATGAGCATAACCACATAAAACCATACCCGCCAAATGGCCCAAAATATCTTTTTTACACTTTTCATAAAGTCAAAAGTAAGGAAACTTGCGGAAAATTTAGCAAAAGAATTAACTTTGCGGTCAAATATTACATCAGCATACAATCATACGAGATTTAAATAAATAAAAATGGCAAAAATACTTACAGGCGTTCAAAGCACAGGAACTCCGCATTTAGGAAACCTATTGGGCGCGATTATACCCGCAATCGAACTGTCAAATAAACCGGAAAACGAATCATTCCTTTTTATAGCCGATTTGCATTCAATTACACAAATAAAAGATGGCGACACATTAAGAGCCAACACTTATAGTACCGCAGCCGCATGGTTGGCTTGTGGTTTGAATATTGAAAAAGTGATTTTTTACCGCCAGTCGGATGTCGCACAAACAGCGGAATTATCTTGGTATTTGAGCTGCTTTTTCCCTTTTCAGCGTTTGACATTGGCACACTCTTTCAAAGACAAATCAGATCGATTGGAAGATGTAAATGCCGGATTGTTTTCGTATCCAATGTTAATGGCTGCTGATATTTTATTATATGATGCTCAATTTGTTCCCGTTGGAAAAGACCAATTGCAACATTTGGAAATTACCCGTGATGTGGCATCCCGTTTCAACCACCAAATGGGAGAAACATTTGTAATTCCAGAAGCCAAGATCCAAGAAGACAGTATGCTTATTCCTGGAACAAACGGTGGGAAAATGAGTAAATCAGCCAATAACTTTATCAATATTTTCTTGGATGACAAAGCCTTGCGCAAACAAATCATGAGTATTGAAACCGATAGTACCCCACTTGAAGCTCCAAAAAACCCAGATACCTGTAACTGTTTTGCTTTGTATAGATTATTGGCAGACGAAAGTCAAATCGAAGCAATGAGAGCCAACTATTTAGGGGGTAATTACGGATATGGTCACGCCAAACAAGCTTTGTTTGAATTGATTTTGGGAAAATTCAAAACCGAAAGAGAAAAATACAACTATTACATCAATAATCTTCCAGAGGTAGATGCCTTATTGAAAAAAGGGGCAGTAAAAGCTAGTATTGTTGCTAATGGTGTTTTGGCGAGAGTAAGAGAGAAATTAGGGTTTGAGGTTTAAAGAATAACTTGAATTCAAATAACAACCAAACTATTAACTACCAAAACGTAAAGTCAAAAAAATGGAGTCAGAAAGAATTAAGAGTATAACCATAAATATCAGCTTACTATTGTTCTTTATTTCATTAACTCAAAATGCAGTAAAAATATATTACCATGGAGAATGCCTGTATTCATCATCCATAAGTTATTTACTATCCGGAGGTATCGCTTTTTTTGGCGGAGGTTTATTAGAACAAATCATATGGTTTGCAAATCCCCTATCTCTAATTGCAATAATAATGTTGCAAAGAAATGATCGAAAAGCAATTGTTTTAATTTGTATTGCTTTACTATTAGCAATTAGTTTTTCATTTTGGACAGAAATACTTGGATCTGAAAGTGGTTCACAAGCAAAAATTTTATCTTTACAATTGGGCTATTTTCTATGGGTTGCGAGTATTATTACATTGACAATAGGCACTTTTCTCTTTTTTATAATTGAAAAAAAAGAGCTTAAAGAAGAAGAAAATAGGATTCTTTAGCATCAAAAGATTAAGGGAAACTCGAACTTCACTAATTTACACGAACAGATTCGTGCTAATTAGTGAAATTCGTGTTTATAAACTTTACTGTATCGGCAAGTTTTTCTCGAAAGCAGAACCAAAAGAAATAAAGGAATCCGTTCCTCCCACTCCTTCGATAATGTGAATTTGTTCGTAAATAATTTTGCGCAACTCTTCGTTATTGGCTGCCACAATTTTGATAAACAAAGCATACTTCCCCGAAACCCAATGGCATTCCACAATCTCGGGAATCAATTTGAGTTGCTCGGCTATTGAATAGGCGAAACGAGCTTCTTTGGTAGCGATTCCGGTATAGGTAATGGTTTCAAAACCATTTGCTTTCGCATTCAATTTTACTGAAAAACCGGCTATTACACCCGATTCCTGTAATTTCTTTACACGTAAATGCACCAAAGAATTCGATACTTTTAATTCTTTGGCTAATTCAGAATATGGAATTCTTCCGTTCTCACTCAGCTTTCTGATGATTTCTTGATCTAAATAATCAGTATTTTCGTTGTTTTTGGAGTTTGACATCACTTAACTATTTGGTTGAAAACTATAACATTGACAATTCTAAAGCAGAAACAATGCTTATTGATGTCAAAATTACATAATTTTTATTCAAATGTGTCTATTTATAAATAATCGAGTCAACATTATGTTAGTTCGACACATTTCTATTTAGTTTTGTGTCATTCTTACAATTTAAAAACACAGACAGAAATGGACAAAAATCAACTGCTTTCGAAACTATGGGAACAATATGCTGAAATAACCCCATCTGCAAAAAAAATACACACTTTATTAGAAGAGAAAGGCGAAACGATTCTAAATGATCATATTGCGATTAGAACATTTAATGACAAAAGAGTCAACATCTCTGTTTTAGAAAAAATTTTCGTAAACGTTGGATATGAAGCCCGTGGAGAGTATGTTTTTGAATCTAAAAAGTTATTTGCAAAACATTACGAACATACTACAGACAAAGATGCACCGAGAATTTTTATCTCCGAATTAGAGTTGGAAAAATGTTCCGAATCGTTACAAAACACGGTTAAAAAATTATTGGACGATTGCGATCCGAATGAATTTAATCACCCACAATTGGCTTTGAACAGTACTTTTTGGAAATCAGATTCACAAGCGATATACAAATCACTCTTGGAAGAATCAGAATACGCTGCTTGGATGTATATCTACGGTTTTAGAGCCAATCATTTTACGATTAGTGTAAATGCGCTTAAGCATTTTAAAAAACTAGAAGAATTAAACGATTTCTTGGAGGAAAACGGTTGGAAATTAAATGCTTCCGGTGGAAAAATAAAAGGAACACCTGAACAATTTTTGGAGCAATCCAGTACATTGGCAGATTTATACACAATTACCTTTGAAGAAGGTTCTATCGAAATTCCATCTTGCTACTATGAATTTGCCTTGCGATACGCTATGCCTGATGGAAACTTATACCAAGGATTTGTGGCTTCATCAGCCGATAAAATTTTTGAAAGCACAGATGTGAAATTGCAAAATTAGAAGCTAAAAACAATTCAATAACTTGTCAAATTCACCGTTTTTTGGATTGGATTACGACAAGTTATTGTCTTTTTTAAGAAATATCACTCTCTTATTGCGAAAACCCTTGATGAAAAACACTTTTCAAAATAAATAAAATAAAATTTAAAATTGATTTTCTAGGTTTAAATGCAACAAAACACAATCAAAAAGACTATTTATAACAATAACCTCAATTATCGTTAAACGGGCTAGTATTATACCAATATATTTTCAGAATAACAATCGAGGGTTTATCTTTGTGCAAAAAATTTACAAATAATTTGTATTTGTGACAAACACAAAAAAGATGACAGAAAATCAGGAAACATTTATATTCGATTTTGACAGTACTTTTATTAAAGTCGAAGCACTAGATGTGTTATGTGAAGTAATTTACCAAGATAGTGCAGCTGGTGAGCAAATATTAAGCGAAATTCAACGATTAACCGACCTAGGAATGGAAGGTAAATTGTCCCTAAAAGAATCTTTGACTAAAAGAATTCAGTTATTGCAAGCCAACAGAGACCATATTGGGACTGTTATTGAAGAGTTGAAAAAGAAAGTAACTGCTTCTGTAATTAGAAACAGAACATTTTTTAAGCAACATTCCGAAAACATTTATATTATTTCAAACGGTTTTAAGGAAATTATTATCCCAATTGTTCAGGAATACGGTATCAAGCCAGAGCATGTTTTGGCCAATACTTTCAAATTTGACCATGACGGTAAAATAATTGGTTTTGACGAAAAAGACGAATTGTGTGAAAACCAAGGAAAAGTAAAAAAAATCAAATCATTAAACCTTAAAGGAGAAGCGATAATGATTGGTGATGGTTATACCGATTATGAAACTCTTGAAGGTGGAGCAGTATCTAAATTTTTTGCTTTTACAGAAAATGTAAGTCGTAAAATTGTGGTAGAAAAAGCCAGCCAAATAGCACCTTCATTGGACGAAATTCTTTATGAACTGTCTTATAAAGCTTCGGTTTCTTATCCAAAAAACAGAATTAACGTTTTGTTATTGGAAAATGTTCACCAAGATGCGGTTAAAATCTTTGAACACGAAGGCTATAATGTTGAAACTATCAAAGGATCTTTGTCTGAAGACGAATTGATCGAAAAAATAAAAGGCGTTTCAATTCTTGGAATTCGTTCAAAAACTCACGTTACGGCCAAGGTTTTGGAACATGCCAATAAACTTCACGCCGTTGGAACATTTTGTATTGGAACCAATCAAGTCGATTTGAACGCTTGTAGCATGAAAGGGATTTCGGTTTTCAATGCGCCATACAGCAACACCAGATCAGTTGTGGAATTGGCATTGGGACAAATTATCATGTTGGTTCGTAACACTTTCGAAAAAAGCAAATTGATGCACCAAGGTGTTTGGGACAAATCGGCCACAAACAGTGTTGAAATCCGCGGTAAAAAACTAGGTTTGGTTGGATACGGAAGTATTGGATCACAACTTTCTATCGTAGCCGAAGCATTAGGAATGAAAGTGTTTTTCTATGATGCCGTTGACAGATTGGCTCTTGGAAATGCCAAAAAATGTTCTTCTTTGAAAGAATTATTGTCCCTTTCAGATGTTGTTTCTTTACACGTTGACGGACGCGCAAGCAATAAAAATTTAATCGATGCCGACGCTTTTGATTACATGAAGCCAGGTGTTGTTTTTCTAAACCTTTCCAGAGGTCACGTTGTTGATATTGAAGCATTGGTAGCCAATTTGAAAAGTGGAAAAATTCACGGGGCTGCAGTTGATGTTTTCCCTTATGAACCAAAAAACAATGACGAACCATTTGTGTCCGAATTGCAAGGATTGTCAAATGTGATATTGACTCCGCATATTGGTGGAAGTACAGAAGAAGCACAAGAAGATATTGGACATTATGTTGCCAACAAAATCATTAATTACATCAATACAGGTACGACTTACGGAAGCGTTAACCTTCCTGAAATTCAGCTTCCTGAACTTCAAAGTGCGCACCGTATCATGCATATCCACGAAAACGTGAAAGGTATTTTGGCACAAATCAATAATATTCTTTTGGAGTATGATAACAATATTTTGGGACAATATTTGAAAACCAACGAAACTTTGGGTTATGTAATTACTGATATTGATAATTTCCACAATAAAGATTTGGAGAAAAAACTGAAAAAGATTCCAAATACCATTCGATATAGAATTCTATATTAAGATTTTAGATTACTGATTAACGTTTTATTCGTAACTGTTAATTCTACAAATAGTGGCATTTTTATCAAACAAATTATTAACCATATAAGTCATATAAGTTTTTATTTAAAACAGAATTAAGAAAAATCAAAGTTCATTTAAGAAAAAATGTTGAAAACCATTTTTAAATTATATGAACTTTTTTAATTACTAATTTAACTAGATATCAAAAAGCTTATATGACTTATATGGTAAAAAATAAATGCTGTTTTTTTTAGAATTTAGTGATTCGTCTCAACAAAATCAAAAATCGTTAATCAAAAATCGTTAATCCTCAATCATAAATAAAATGAACCTTGAAAGTCTTGAAAAGCAATTAGATGGAAAATTATTGTACGACCACACCATGCGTACACTTTATGCCACTGATGCAAGTGCTTACAAAGAAATGCCGTTGGCAGTGGCCATTCCAAAAACTAAAGAAGATATTCAAAAAATCATTGCTTTTGCCAGAGAAAACAAAAGCAGCGTAATTCCTCGTGCAGCTGGAACTTCTCTTGCTGGACAGGTTGTCGGGAATGGAATCGTGGTTGATATTTCACAGGAATTTACCAAAATACTTTCGGTTGATCCCGTTGAAAAATCGGCTTGGGTAGAACCTGGAGTGATTCGTGACGAACTGAATTTACATTTAAAATCCTATAAATTATTCTTTGGCCCGGAAACCTCGACCAGTAACCGTTGTATGATTGGCGGAATGGTGGGTAACAATGCCTGTGGCGCAAGATCCGTGATTTATGGTTCCACTCGTGAGCATTTACTTGAAATCAAAGGTTTCTTGGCAGATGGAAATGAAGTTACTTTTGGTGCTTTGACCAATGCCGAGTTTGAAGACAAATGCAACGGAGTAAATGTCGTTAGCCCATTGGAACAAGCTATTTATGTTCAAACCAAAGAATTATTGTCATCTCCGGCTAACAGAGCTTTATTCGACGAAAATTATCCTAAAAAATCAATTCCGAGAAGAAATACGGGTTATGCATTGGATTTATTGGCAGATAGTCAGCCTTTTGGCGATCCGACCGAAAAATTTAATTTTTGTAAATTAATCGCCGGTTCCGAAGGGACTTTGTTCTTTTCGACTGCGATTAAACTGAATTTGGTTGATGCACTAAAACCTTTCGCTGGTTTGGTCTGCGTACACCACAATAGCATCAACGAATCGTTGAAAGCCAACTTGGAAGCCTTGAAATTCAAGCCGGACAGTGTTGAGTTAATCGACCATTATATCCTTGAATGTACCAAAGAAAATATCGAGCAAAGCAAAAATAGATTCTTTGTGGAAGGCGATCCACAGGCAATTTTGGTCGTTGAATTTTTAAGGGACTCGAAAGAAGAAATTATTCAAATCGCCCAAGAAATGGAAGAGCTGATGCGTTCCAAAAACCTTGGTTACCACTTCCCAATTGTTTGGGGCGAAGACACCAATAAGGTTTGGAATTTGAGAAAAGCCGGATTGGGATTATTGTCTAATATTCCTGGCGATGCCAAAGCGGTTGCCGTTATTGAAGATACAGCCGTTGACGTAAATGATTTACCTGATTTTATCGAAGATTTTAATGCTATTTTAAAAGAGCGAAATCTAAGTTGTGTGCATTATGCCCACGCAGCGACAGGAGAATTGCACCTTCGCCCTATCATTGACCTAAAAACCAAAGAAGGAGCGGCACTTTTCAGAACTATCGCTACTGACATTGCCCATTTGGTTAAAAAATACAAAGGTTCCTTAAGCGGGGAACACGGAGACGGAAGACTTCGTGGTGAATTTATTCCGCTGATGTTGGGAGAAGAAATCTACCAAATGTTTATCCAAGTGAAAAATACTTGGGATCCTTGGGGCATTTTTAATCCAGGGAAAGTGGTAAATACGCCTCCAATGGACACTAGCCTGAGATATACCCCAGGTCAAGATACTCCAATGCCGGAAACCTATTTTGATTTCTCCGAGCACAACGGTATCGTGCGTGCTGCCGAGATGTGCAACGGATCGGGAGACTGTAGAAAAACAGAAAAAAGCGGTGGTACAATGTGCCCAAGTTATATGGCAACACGTGATGAAAAACACACCACTCGCGCCAGAGCCAACATATTGAGAGAAACCATCACCAATTCTACCAAAGAAAATAAGTTTGACGATGAAGGTTTACTTGAAGTTCTTGATTTATGTTTGAGCTGTAAAGGATGTAAATCCGAATGTCCTTCGAATGTGGATATGGCTAAATTGAAAGCGGAAACTTTACAACAATACCATGATAAAAACGGAGTAAAATTCCGTTCGAAATTAATTGGTAACACACCAAAAATCAATCAATTGTTTGCTTCATTGCCATGGTTGTATAATTTTGGTTCCAAAGGAATCATAGGAAATCTTATGAAACGTTCAACCGGTTTTGCAACCGAAAGATCGTTGCCATTAATGCACAAAATTACCTTTGCCAAGTGGATCAAAAGCTACAGACAAACAGGGAATTTCATTCAGGGGAAAGTCTATTTGTATAATGATGAATTCCTGAATTTCTATGATGTCGAAATTGGTCAAACAGCCGTAAAGCTTTTTAACCGTTTGGGTTATGAAGTAGTGGTTCCTGAAATCGGTATCAGCGGAAGAACCTATCTTTCGAAAGGAATGCTGAAAGAAGCCAGAGAATTGGCAGAAAAAAACACTCAGGCATTCGCCAAAGAAATGCCTGAAAACGCCATTTTGATTGGAATTGAGCCTTCAGCCATATTATCATTCCGTGATGAATATCCAGATTTATGTCGTGGCGATTTTAAAGAAAAAGCAAAAGCATTCTCGAGCAGAGCCATGCTTATCGAAGAATTTTTGGCCAAAGAATTAGACGAAGGACGAATCACATCAGATTCTTTCACGGAAAACACCGAAAGAGTTCGTATGCACGGTCACTGTTTCCAAAAAGCCTTGTCTTCATTGGTACCTCTAAAGAAAATCTTGATGCTACCAAAAAACTATACGGTACTCAATATCCCAAGCGGATGTTGCGGTATGGCGGGATCTTTTGGATATGAAAAAGAACATTATGACATTTCGATGAAAATAGGAGAATTGGTTTTATTCCCAACGATCCGTTCAGAAGAACAGGCCACGTTGATTTCTGCCTCGGGAACGAGCTGCAGACACCAAATAAGCGATGGAACAAGCCGAAAAGCATTTCATCCTGTTGAGATACTTTTTAAGGCTTTAAAATGAAGATTTTAGATTTATTATTAACGAATTAAGATTGCAGATGTTTTTGGACATCTGCTTTTTTTTGGCTTCCGATTAAACCTAATTATCTTTTTAAAATCATATTAAATATATTTTGATACTATCAAAACATGCAATCACAAACAACTTTTTATTAGGTTCCTTTCAAAATAAATTTTATGTATAAATCGTTTATATTTACCAAACAACTAAAGCCCTGTGAGAACAAAGTATATAATACCATTTTACTATAATCAGATAAAAAAACTACATCATGAAGATCCTTCTTTTCACCTTATTTTTACTGATTAGCATTACATCATCTGCGCAGTTAACATTTGACAAAACAATACTTGATTGTGAAAATAAATGGGTTGCATTTCCAGAGGAATATGGTGGATTATATAAATATGGTTTCATTTTCGTGGATTCACGAGCAGGTCTTACATTTGAGTATAGAGGTAATTTAAAAATTGATCCTACAGGAAAGATTAAAGCATATCCAAATGAGGAGAACTCTTCGATAAAAGTCCCTTTATATCCAAGTAAAACCCTTATTGCTATAATACCTGAAGCAAATTTCGAGCAATTAAAAATAAGAAAAGATCCTAATTCGCAAAGCTTAAATAAATTTAAAGAAGGCTCAATTGAACAATTGTACAGCTGGGGTTCTATCTATAATGCTTGGGGAGAATATCAAAAAGCAATGGAGTTATTAGAAAAAGCATCTAAAATCAATAGCGAATATGAAGGATTGTCTGTCCAATTAGCCTACTCTTATAATCGCTTGCAACAATATAAAAAAGCTATTGAAGTACTAAAAAAAGCGCTAGTTGTAAATCCTACAGATGCCTTCATTAATAAAGAATATATTTATGCATTGGTAAATACTCATCAGTTAGATGCAGCTATCGATCGCTACAGAAATTCGTTGGAAGTTTGCCCCGATAAAACATATGTTGCTGAAAATGCCTTTTATATTTTACAAGGCTATTTTTATAAAATTGATAAAAAGAACTTTGATAAGTGGTTAGCCCAAACAGAAAATGTGATGTCTTCCAATGAACAAATAAAAAAAATAGTAGAACAAATGAAAATTGATATGAATAATGAAATGAAAAAAAACTGATAATAGTATAATTATAAATCTGTAATAGCGTTAAATCGCCTCAAACATTTTCCCTGGCAAAGGCCGTATCACGCCCTTCAATTCCATATTGAGCAGTAAACCCGAAATACGGTAAATGGGAAAATCACAATTCAAAGCGATGATGTCCATCAATTCTTTACCAGTTTTCAAAAGATAATCGTGCACTTTCTGTTCGTCATCATCAAGCGTGACAAACAATTGCTTTTGAACGGCTTTGGTTTTTTCCTGGATATCCCAATTCAGATTGTAAATCAAATCGGCAGCACTAGTAAGAACACTTGCCTTTTGGGTTTTTATCAAATTATTGCATCCTTGGCTGTATTTATCGGTGGTACGTCCCGGAACTGCAAAAACATCTCGATTGTAATCGTTGGCCATATTTGCAGTGATGAGCGAACCGCCTCTATCGGCTGATTCGATGACGATTGTGGCTTCGGTCATTCCGGCTACTATGCGGTTTCGTCGAACAAAATTCTCCTTATCAGGATTGGAAGTGCTCCAGAATTCGGTCATAAAACCGCCATTCTGCTCCATTTTAGCAACGTATTTTTTATGTGGTTTTGGGTAAATTTGATTCAAACCGTGAGCCACAACGCCAATTGTCTGCAAATCGTGCTCCATCGCCAGTTGGTGCGCCACGATATCGACACCATAAGCAAAGCCGCTGACAATTATCGGATCCAAGGGTGCCAAATCTTCTATCAGTTTTCTGCAAAATTCAGTTCCATAAGACGTTATTTGGCGCGTACCGACAATGCTGATGATTTTTCGGTTTTTCAAATCAATATTCCCGGAGGAAAAAAGTAAGACAGGGCCATCAATACAGTGTTTTAAACGTTCTGGATATTTTTCATCTTGAAAAGAAAGTACTTCAATATTATTCTTTTGAATGAAATCCAGCTCCCGTTCAGCTTTATCAAAAATGGTTTTGTCTTTAAAGTTTTTCAACAAAACAGAACCTACCCCATCAATAGCGGCAAGCTGTGAGGCTTTGGCATTCAAAACATTTTCGGCAGTCCCAAAATGGGTGAGCAGCTTTTTGGCCATAATATCCCCAACTCCTTCTACCCGCAATAAAGCCAATTCGTAAAATCTATTTTCTTCTGACATATCTTACAATTATAAGACAATTTTTTGAAAATCAAAAAGGTTAAAAATTAAAATTCGACACTTTTTTTGAAAAATAGGGACATATTAAATTTTCAACGAACAAAAACATAAACATAAAACACTGATAACCTTACATATGCAAATTGTTAATAAAAATTGTGAATAAAATTTTGATAACTATTCCCGTTGTATAACTTTGCTACTATGAAAATAGAACTTTATATCGCGCAACTTTTATACCGTTATCAATGTGTAACTGTTCCTGGTTTTGGAGCGTTCTTGACCGAAATTCAATCGGCTCAACTGCTTGAAAATACCCATTCTTTTTTCCCTCCAAAAAAGGTGATTTCCTTTAATACGCACATCAAAAACAATGATGGGTTATTAGCCAATCATATCGCACAAGCGGAAAAAACTTCATACGATTATGCCGTAAGCGCTATCGAATATGAGGTTTTGAACTGGAAAAAAACACTACAGGAGAATCGTAGTTTTTCGATAAAAAATATCGGTGTTCTGACTTTGACTGCCGAGAACAATATTCTTTTCACACCCAACGAACAGACCAATTATTTGGCTCAATCTTTCGGATTGACTTCTTTTGTTTCGCCTGCGGTGAAAAGAGAAGCAGCTCTTCCTAAACCGGAATTAACATTTGAAAAATCAACATTTGTATCTGCAGCTGCATCAGTGGTAATCGAGGAAGAAAAACCTGTTTTCAATTTCATACCAGAAACCAGAGAAAGAAGCCCTTACCTAAAATATGCCGTTGTTTTCGTTATCGGATTGGCAATTGCTGGATCTATCGGTTATCCGATGTATCAAAATCAAATAGCTTCTGAAACTGTTTTGGTGGAAACAGCCGTTCAAAAACAAGTGCAACATAAAATTCAGGAAGCAACTTTCTTCATACAAACGCCAATTCCTGCCGTTACACTTTCTTTGAAATCCGAGAAAGAAGTAGAAACAAAAATGCCTTATCACATTATGGCCGGCGCTTTTAGAAGCGAAGCCAATGCACAAAAAAGATACAACCAATTAATTGCCAAAGGTTTTAAAGCAAGAGTTTTGGGAATTAACAAAAACGGGCTATACCCAGTTTTATACGGAAGCTACGCTACTTTTGCGGAAGCGGAAAAAGAAAAAGACTCCATAACAGAAACAGATAATCCTGAAGCTTGGATTTTGATTCAATCTTTGTAGAAAAATCTAAATTCTAATACTCAAAATCACGAACAAACCCGAATCAAAACGGTATTTTTCGTGATTTTTTATTTTCTGTCGATATTACTTTTCGATTTAACGGAAAAACTAAAATTAGCGCTTATTCGTTAGTTTTTACCATAAACAAGCAAAGAAGCTGTCTGTGGTTTAAAATTGCCTTAAATCAAACAAAAGCAGTCTTAAAACTTAAACTGAACTCAACTTAATACCGTTCGCTGTCACTTCCAACAGTTCAAAACGCTTTTGCTTTCAAAAAAACTGGCGTAAATTATTGGTTTCTTCTATTAGCTGCGTTTTAAATAAATCGTCCAATTGAAAAAACAGAATATAAACTATTGTAATTAAAATAGTTATAAAGTTTTTATTAAATTTGATAAGTAAAAACCATCGTTTTTTGTTTCCCCTCTCATTTGACGTTTTTTACAAATCAAACGGCAGTATTTCAATCACTATTTAAAACCAAAAAATATGATAAAAATAAGATACGCTACTCTGATTATTTTATTGTTTTACTGCGGTCTGAACGCCCAAAACGCCGGAACAGACAAAACCATGGAAATTTTTGGTTTTATACAGATGGATTCCGGCTATGATTTTGGAAGAATGAATCCCGATTGGTATGACACTATGCGTCCCACCCAGATTTTGGACAAAGAGGGAAATGAATACCAAAGCCAAGGCGTCTTTTTTATGAGCGTACGGCAGAGTACATTTGGCATAAAAAACTATTTCGATACGCCCTTGGGACAAATCAAAACACATTTTGAATTTGATTTATTTGGAATGGGGAAAGAAGTTGGCAACACCGCTTTCCGCCTTAAACATGCTTATGGCGAATTAGGCAAATTTGGAGCAGGTCAAACCAACAGTCTATTCACCGATACCGATGTCTATCCAAATATCGTTGAGTTTATGGGTCCTAATGCCTTACCTTTCCTTCGAAATGTACAAATACGCTATACCCCAATTTCAAACCAAAATCATTCGTTGGCAATTGCACTTGAACGACCAGGAGCCACGGCAGACCAGGGACAATATGGGGAAGACTTTGTATATGCATCACTGCTTGATGGTGTCAAAGCTAGATTTTCTGTACCCGATTTAACTGCAGAATACCGATACAGCAGCAGTTGGGGATATTTAGAATTGGCGGGTATCGTTCGAAGCATCAAATGGGAAGACCACAATACAGATCAATACGACTTGTCTGGTAGCGCTGTCGGTTGGGGCTTGAGTTTTACCAGCCGCTTAAAACTCGCCAATAATGTAATTTTTCATGGTGCATTGACAACAGGAGCCGGCATCCAAAACTACATGAATGACGCGGATGCAGATATTGGAATCAAAAGACAATATGACAACGCAATTGCGCCGATAAAGGGAGTCGCGATTCCAATGGTGGGAGTGGTCACCTATTTTGACATTTATTGGAACCAAAAATTCAGTACGGCAATTGGGTACTCAATACTAAATAACAATACCACCGAATCTCAGTTATCAACCGCTTATAAAACGGGACAATATGCCAGTTTCAATCTTCTATATTCCCCAGTCAAAAATTGCATTTTAGGACCTGAACTACAATGGGGAATGCGCCACAACAATGACTTTGAAGGCGATCCACAATTTAATCTTCCAGCAGCAAAAGGCAATAGCGGAAACGATGTCAAACTACAGTTTTCGTTTAGATATAGCTTCAACACTGCTTTCTATAAAAACAAATAGCCAACTAAAAATACAAACTGACTAATCAGTCACAATCATATTTACTTAATCTTCAATCATTTTCCACAACATCTCGAAAGCTTCCGAGATAAGTTCCAATTGCTTATCATTACTCAAAACATTCGAAATAATATAATAATGCAAACCGTTGATTTGAGCAGCAAACAAAGAGTAGATAAAAGAAACCGGCATTTGCTTGATAAGAACAATGTCAATTCCGTTTTTAATTAGAACGAAAAGTGGGTGCTCGTCCTGACTGGCAATAGTTTTCTCTATAACATTAAAATAAGGAGAATGATTGAATTGCTGCAAATATTGATAATGAATGGGATTCTCAAGACTCCAAGAAAGAGTTGCAGTAAACAACGATTGAAATGATTCTTTGGAAATCGAATGAGATTCCATTCTTTCGACAATAAAATCATCCATTTCTTTTAAAATTGAATGATATATCACAACAATAAGTTCTTCTTTTGTTCGAAAATAATTGAATAACGTTCCTGTGGCCACATTTGCCTCTTGGGCAATTTTAGCAGTTGCTGTGCCATGAAAACCATTTTCAACAAATAACCTAAGTGCTGTAGCTAAAATTATTTCTTTTTTGTTCATTACATATAGATTGACTAATCAGTCACAAAAATAAATAAAAATTCATCTTATTCAACTTTAACGAAAACAGAAATAATACATTTAAATTCAATCGCTTAAAAGTTTATTAAAACCGCTAACAAGTAAATTGAGTCGACGAATAGTTTCTATATCAATCAATACTCCTTGTTCATTGAACTTTCCTTTAATCCCACTGATGAGTAATGTAGTATCATCATTAAATTTGGTTTCAACCGTTTTCATAATTAATTGCAATTGCTCATGTCCTTTTTCTCCAGAAGCAGACGCCGTAATCAGCCCGATTGGTTTTTGGGAAAAAACAGTAGTAGAAACACACCATTCTATTGCATTCTTCAAACTTCCCGGCAGACTAAAAACGTACTCCGGCGTACAAATAAGTAAACCGTCAGCATTCGAGATAAGCTTCCTAAATTCATCTACCGAACTCGGTGGGTTTTCATTGTCGAGATCTGGATTAAAATGAGGCAATCCACTTAACCCTTCAAAAATGGTAATATCATATAAATCCCTTGTCAATGCACCAAAATGTTGAATAAGCTTAAGATTAGACGAATTGGTTCTGGTGCTTCCAATGATGGCAAGTATTCTTTTATTGTTTTGCATAAATATTTATTAATCAAAAGAAGGGATTTATACTCTTAAAGCAGCTTTATTAACAAGCATTTACAATGGTTTTAAAGAGTTCTTGAAATCGGACGGCAAGCTGGATAAAACCATATCGATCGCTTCTTGCGGAGTTTCAACGATACGTGAAAATCCAATTTCCTCAGAAGAAAATACACCTTGTTCCATCATGAATCCCACAAAATCACGTAATCCTTTCCAAAATTTTCCTCCAACCAAAATAAGTGGAAACGGACCAATTTTGTGACACTGAATCAATGTTGCCGCCTCAAATAGTTCATCCAAGGTACCCAAACCTCCTGGCATAACAATAAATGCACAAGAATATTTTACTAACATCACCTTTCGAACGAAAAAATATTTAAACTCAAAACTGTCATTAACATACGGATTTGGCTGTTGTTCTTTGGGTAAAATGATATTGAGTCCATAAGTAGGTCCTCCCGCTTCCTTGGCGCCTCTGTTTGCGGCTTCCATCGCACCGGGGCCACCTCCTGTCAAAACAGTAAAGCCAGCTTTTGCAAACGCATTTCCGGTTTCTCTTGACAATTCGTAGTAAGGATCTCCCGGCTTGAATCTCGCTGATCCAAAAATGGTTACTGCAGGACCTAGCTGACTTAGTTTGGTAAACCCCATTTCAAATTCTGCTGTAATTCTTTCAAGTCGCTCCTTTTCCTTCTCGGCAGTTCTTTGTTCGCTTAAAAACTTATACTCTTCCGACTCTATTATTGGAAGTTCATAGTCCAATTGTGCTTTTTTCCAATGTTTTTGCCAAGCTTCTTCCCATTCTTCCTGACTTAATCTCTTAAAATTTTCTGATTTTTTTGCACACATATTGTTGCTGATTTAAGTGAAATTTTATCTAAGATATAAAAAATAGTAAACTCATCGTCTATGATTAAAGCTTCTATTTTAAAAGCTTTAATCAAAAATTAAAAAAATAAATTTAAACTAACTTTTTCCAAAATCCAGAAACTTATTGACCAAAAGGATTACTGAACCGATGCTGCTTCCCATAATCATCACTCTCTCGTAACTGTCTTTATTGAGATACATTAATAATACCAAAAAGCTTATTGCTATAATCAATATTGGCAATTTTAGTTTGTCGTAAGTGCCGTTTTTACTTTCATCCTCAAATTGTTTAACGAATTCTGTATCCAACTTGCTTTTTGACATGATATACACCCGAAAGCTATAGCTCATGACCTTTAATCTACCCGTTAGTTTATCGTGATTAATTAGGCCCAAATCCATTAACTGCATAAGAATATCTTTATTTTTATAATTTAAAAAGTGATCTTGGGCAAAATCATAGAGTACATTTTGCATCTCAGTATTTGGAATAGAATCCCAAATTTTTAAGTAAGCCTTGTCAAAATTTTTAAGGTTTGAGTTTAAAATAAATTCCATTTTTAAAAAAGGAAGAACTTCATTGTTATTATCCTTTTCAAAAACTTTTTCAAGTGGTATTATCCTGTCTGGACAATTGGGATCTGACACACTTTCTGCATCTGGGGAACTAGGATTGGTCATGTCTTTCTGAATCATATTGGTTAAATCCTCATCATTGACCATCGGGATAAAAATATATTCATTGGCAAATAGATTCTTTTTGCAGGGATAATAACCTTCATAAGAAGCTTGCATCAGTTCATAGAAGAAAAATCGATTACTGTAATAATTCAATAACGCATTAGACAATAACAAGATCAGGGTAAAACACAAAATAAAGTAGAATAAATTCGAACCTCCGTTTAAAAGAATAGTGTTTGTTTTGATATAAAAATTTCGGTGCAACTTCTTAAATGTGTATTTATTAACCTCACTCATAGTTGGTTGTTCGAAACCAAAGTTTAATTTGTGAATGACACCTTCGTTATTTTTACCCAATTCGAAAACAGTTTGCGGCTTGCAATCGCATCCGTATGCACTAATAATTTTGTGTTTAGCAAATTTACTTTGTGGCTGGGATGGTGAGCAATAATATCTTGCGTAATCATTTATTTCATTCGAGTAAAAAGCACAAACAAGTATGAAAGGGAAAACCACAAAATAATTAATCAGACCAGACGTCAGGAATTTTAAATAAACCTTTCGTTGAACCCCTTTGTTTTTAGCAACAGCGTTTGCTATCTCGGCATTACTGTCTATGTCTTTCCAGTTCCTCCAATTTCTATAATACAGAATTAACCCTAAATGAGATCCAACAACAAAAATAAAAGACAAATACAGTTGATCTTTATATAATAACAGCAACGGGAAAACAAAACCTAAAAAGATCACTAACAAATAGAACTTTAAAAGCGAATTTTCGAATTTACTGCACCTAATGTTTAAAACAATTATATTGATGAACGTGATATTAATACCTATCAAAAAACAAAAATATAGCGCTGTGATTGGCGAGGAAAAGAAAAAAACAGCTAAGGCTGTACAAAAACAAATAATGTTGACAACAAATAAATTTTGATATTCTTCTTTCCTGCTGTTATCGGGAAACAGATAGTAAAAATGATGTCGTGAAAATAATCCCAATCGCCCACTGTAAAATAGAGATGAGTAAATCAAAGTAAATAAAACTATTAAAAATCCATATAGAACAGTAATTAAGAAGGCATTATTAAATGTAAACAAACTCAAATAATCTAGATACGATAAATTTCGCATTCCCAGAATATAAACAGGAAGATCCGTTGGGACACTTAATTTTTTTGCATATACCTGGTATTCATTTCCCTCATAATCCATTCTGAAATTTTCGATATTACAACCCGCCAAAATACTTGCCAATATAAGATTGTTGTGCGATCCCGAAAGTACATTTTGGTACAGGTTTTTATTGGGATTATTTTGCATTAAAACAAAACCCTCCCTGTCGACAAGCAAATAATCCGTATCCGGTGGCAGTTTGATTTCCTTTGAGAAATGTTCGCGAAAAGCAATTCCTTTTATTGCGGACTTTTCAGAACCAAAACCATTGTTTTTCTTAACATCTTTTTCAGCATAAATCCATTGGTATTCATCAGATTCCCTTGAAAAAACACCCGTCAATATCGTGTCTATTTCCTTATTTTGCAGTAATTTAAAATATTTCCTGTCGTTATATTTTCTCGGAAAACTAATATTATCCTTATTCAAACTTGCCGTTAATAGACCTTCTTTATCCATCCAAAAATAGGAATCTAAACATTTTATTTGTTCGAGGCTATCCGCTTTGTTAAAAGATTTGGCATTTAATTTCAGTATTTTATTCTTTGGTGAAAACGAAATACTGTCCACTATTGAATCTCCGTTAATCATACTGACTTTGGAATCTGACACCAAATATAATTTCCTGTAAGGAAATTTAGAGCCATTTATATCGTTTGGAATTTGATTTCCTTTCCAATGTTGTAAGGTATCAATTTGATTTTTAAACGATAGGTCAATATGTTCCACTAATTGTTTTAAATCAGATTTATTTCTGTTGGAAATAGTCGTTTTCCAAAATCCAACCATTCCAAAAATGACAAACAACGCAATTAATGCACCTGTAGAAAAGGCAACAGTAATGAGATCCATTTGTGAAAGCCGCTCTTTGTAACTGCTTACAACAGGCTTAATGAAACAGATACTCAAAAACAAAATAGCTATCAATAACAGACTAAAAATTAAAAGATTGGGTTTTATGAATTGTACATTGGATTGAAAATAGGAAGAACTAATCCCTGCAGCTACAAACAAAGTAAAATTGGTGTCCGGGATTTTTATTTGGCTGGTATAATATCTTTTGTCTGACTTTTTAAAAGTAATATTACCATTGTTCCTGTTATAAAAGCACAAACTGTCTTCATCCTTAAGATTGATATTTTGGGAAATTAAAACATCCTTGGCTAAACATTTACCGTTTTTTTCATTGACATCTGAAAGAGTTACAGGGCAGATAAAAAAAGAGTTAAAATTAGAGGAAGTACTAACTCTTTTGATAAATTCATCCAAATCAAATTGAACAGTATCAGTTACTGTCGCTATTATTTTTAAATCTCCATTTTTTTTAAAATTAATCTTTCTAATCAATTGAAGTTTTTTTCGAATAGAATCAACCCTATCCAAACGAACTATTTCTATTTTATCTATGAAGACTGAATCATTGCTCAGTTTTCGATTTTTGGCTATAATACTATCCCTTATTTCGGGACTTATTTCTTTAACCTTATCATCAAAAAACCCTTTTAACTGTCTTTCAATTCCTTTAAAAACAGCCAAGTTATTTGCATCTTCTTTTATCTCATTATTTGGCACAATAATCAGGAGATATATCCCTGTTATGATGCCAATAATTATGGCTGTTATGATTGAATAATTATGTGATTTTAGCTTATCGAAAAAAGGGGTTAAAAGACTCATATATTTTAAGTTTATTTATAGAGCATTTTGATATCCGAAATAGTATAAGTTGGGTGCAATTCTAAAAACGTTTCCTTTTGCTACATAAAAAAATAGCTAAATCAGAGAATTGGCTTCCTCATAATGTAGCTAAATTAGGAAAAAATATCTTAAATGTTAAAAATTACACTTATAAATAATTCATTTTAAGTGTTTTAAAACAAAAACTGTTTTTAAAGCCTAGTGGATTTTCATTGTCAATGCCTGTTTGAAATGTCGAATTTGTCATATAATTACAAAATGACACTAAATAAATCTAAAGTAATTCCGAATAAATTATCATCTGTTAATCGTAGATTTAATCTCAAAAATAAGATTAAATTGACGTCCTTTTTTTTTTTGTTCTTTTATCGGATTATAAAGCCATTGGTCAGATTTATTTTTAATGCTAATTACATTGGCTTAAATTTATAACAGTCTTATTACTAATAATTTATTGGTTACTATGATGAGTATATAACTAACTTAAAACAAACAAAGATGAAAACAGATCAAATCACTATCAAAGAGTCCCTCTACCTAATCTATGCCTATGTAAGCATCTCTACATTTGTATTGATGTTAATAAGCAAAATAACAGACAGTCTTGAAAAAGCATTAGATTTCAATCCAATTGTGTCACTGCTAATCGTTTCAAATATGATCGTATTTATATCCTTGTATTATTACAAAAAAAGACATAACTCCCATATAAATCATCACAACTTTTAGAATTCTAAATTCCCCATTTCTTATGATTGATATAAACAAAAGTGCTTTGAAAATATAAAAAGAGGTTAAATCAATAATTTAGCCTCTTTTTTTTATGTCTTATCTACCACTTTCAATAATTTCAACAAATTGTAAAGCTCGGTCCAAAACTTCGTCTTTCCCCTGCTGAATGCCCAGAATGGTCGGCTTAACTTCAATATCTGGAACAATACCGATTCTTTGCGCTTCTTTTTTATTAGGATAAAAAACTCCGACTCCTGTAAATCTTGTGAAAACTTCCTTTATTAATCCGAAATTACTAACATTCCCATCTGAGCTTTCGTTTTGACAGCCACTAATGGTTGTATCATCAGCAGTTTGAAAACTCATTGTCATTTCTTCTGATTGGCTTCCAGTTTCCTCATTAAGCAGAAAAACGAATTTACCACTTAAAATTGTTTTTATTTTCATAACCACAAGATTGTGGTTCAATCCTTTGAATCTTCCAATATAAGTTAAACCTGGTTTTGTATAGAACTAAGAGTGGATGCTCTTCTTGCTTAACAATTGTAGGTTTTACAACTTTAAAATAGAATGATAAATAGTAACGATAATATTATTTACGTTTTGAATTTAATCTAAAATAGAGATTTTTTTCATTACTAAAAAAAGAATGTTTTCGTAATTTAATCCGATTTTTATGCTATTTAGCAGATTTATTTTTAATAGCAATACCATTAATTTATGTTTGTAGAAGTCTTAATTTTAAAGCTTTAAAATATTTTTGAAGTAATTATTGAACAAAAAAACCAAAAAAATGAAAACCAATAATTTAACTACCAAACAATCTGTATTCCTACTATATGCTTATGTTAGCATATCCTCATTTTTAGTGATGGCAGTAAGCGAGATTACTAAGAACATTAAAAATGTTGAAAAAACAATAGAATTTAATCCAATCCTGTCACTAGCTATTATTTTAAACATAGTAACATTCGCGACACTATATTATTATAAAAAATATATCGCTCAAAGAGGATAAAAAACACTTCAATAGATTTAAAATATTGAAAAACAATTAAATAACAAAAATAGGCTGAATCAATATTCAGCCTATTTTTTTGGTCAATTACCTATTATTCCGTAATAACTTTATTTTCCCAAAACTTTATAGGTGCCAGCAAGTTTTTGGGTATCACTTATTTTAGTTTTTGCAAAGATGCTTTGTGAAAGAACTATGAGTAATAAAAATGCAATTTTTTTTATTTTAAAAAAGTTTCATTTTTTATGTTTAGAGTTGTTTTTAATTTAGTTTCCTTTCCGCTTTCAATGAATTGTAAAGCGCGATCTAAAACCTCGTCTTTACCTTGCTGGATACCAAGAATAGTGGGTTTTACTTCAATATCTGGAACAATACCAATTCTTTGTGTCTCACGTCCGTCAGGATAATAAACTCCAATTCCTGAAAATCTAGTGAAAACTGCTTTTATAGCCTCGAAATTACTTACATTCCCGTCTGCTCCAGCCGTTTGGCTACCAATGATTGTACAATTATCAGCCGCTTGAAAACACATTGCTGTTTCTTCTGAATGACTTACAGATTCCTCATTAACCAGTACAACAACCTTACCCTTGTAATTATTTTTATTTTCTGAGCCACAAGGTCGTGGTCCATGCCAAATGAATTTTCCAGGATAAAGTGAATCTGGCCTTGTAAACATTATAAAATTTCTTTCTTTAGAATTCAAAAAATTCGCAATATCAATATAAGTTCCGTTTGGATAATTTCTAATGTCAAAAACAATCGCTTTGGCTGATTTCAATTTTTCGATCATCTCAGGAACATCATTAATTTTTAGAGCTCCCATATCTACATAACCAATATTGTTTTCCAGCATTTTAAATTTTCCCTTTTGGATTCCTTTTTTAAATTCATTTTTATGGGCATTATTATAATCATACCAATTTATAGTCTTTGTAATAGTTTTTCCGTCTTTCAGAAAATCCAGTTTTACATTGTCCGAATATCCGTAAACACCAAATTTCATCAAATTACCAAGATATGCAGCTTCATTTGACCCATTAATTAAATTCCTGTTTTCCGCAACAAAATCTTTAATTGTTTTGTCATTGAATTTAGTAATAACATCCCCAACTTTTATATCATCTGCTTTTGCAAGTTCGTCTGCTGTTATTTCTGTAACAACCATTTTTTCATCAATAATTTTGCAGTTGAAAGGCAAGAAATTTGCATTACCAGTGCTATATTTATGAAATACAGCATGGGAATCATTGAGCTTAACCGTTAATTTTTGGAACGCTGTATAAAAAGCGTCATCATTTTTGGCTTCAATGAAAACAGGTAACATTTCTTCTAAAGTTTTATCCCATTTTTGATCCATTCGATATTTATATGGGAAAAAATATTCTATCACATTCCAATATGTAAATAAGGCTAGAATTCTTGAATTTCTATCACTATAATCTAGTTTATCAAAATTTGTGTTTTTAACAAAACTATTATCACGAGAATCAAATCCAACATAATGTTGCTCGCCTTGAAATCGATTGTCTTCAATAAATTTTAATTTCTTTGAAAGAGTTATTGAAAACAATTTATCGTTGTTAAGCCATGATAAATCGAAGTTTTTATCAAAATATTCAACATCTTTTGGTACAGTGATTGGTGCGATTGCTTTTACTTCTCCCAGAGAATTTATCCAATTTTCCAGAACTAATGAAAACTCATCTTTGGTATTCGCCTTTTCAACTTTAGGCAACACATCAAAAAGTTGATTGTCCCAGTCAGTTTTACCACTGGCTACTTGAGGATGATAATATTTTAAATAGCCCCAAACTTTACAGGTGGCGGCAAGTTTTTGGTTTTCAGTAAGTTTTGTTTGGGCAAATACAATTTGTGTAAGGACTAAGAGCAGTAGTAGGGTGATTTTTTTCATTTTGTAGGTTAGAAGAGTATTAAATTATAAATTGCATTTCGCACTTAGGATTTTCTGTTTGCAATATCCTGAGAAATATTCGCATGGCCGAAAATTCCGTAAAATGTATGCAATTTTAAAAAAATGACTAAATTGAATTTTCAAATATATTTAATAATTCTTACAAAAAACATTTTTTCTTTCCAATACTAAACTTAATGACTTTCCCTAATACCTTGTGATAGAACGTGAGGGATTACTTCACTAAATATTTATCTTCATTGGAGTTCAGTGAATTTCATTTGAACAAGGCACCATAGCGCTTGTGATAGCCCGACCCCGTTGAGAAAATGGGCCGAATAAGCGGTTTGAATAGCCGGCCCATTTTTCTCAACGAGAGCACACCCAAATAATGCTGAAAATCTTAGTTCTAATGAAGATTCAAACTGGCCTTAAACATTCGGAGTTCTTCCCAAGAGAATTTATCACCATATTTTTCTTTTAATGGCGAAACCGATTCTTCTTTGTAGCCTTCAAAAGCCTCTGTGAGCGCTGCCAATTTATCTTCCGAAAATACTTCGCTGACAGTAATTCTTTTGCTTTGTATTAGCTTGGTCAGATGTCCTAAAATGGTTTCCTGCGTGAACTTGCGAATGGTGCCAATTTCCTTTACCGTTTTCTTTTGTAACCATAGCTCATAGGTTTCCTCTATTGTCGATTTTTTGGGTTCTTTAGTTGCCGTTTTCTTGGATCCGTATCGTTCTGCATCTTTTTCGTCCTCGATTAGGGTGATGTTGGCTTTCTTGAAATCTTCACTGACGCGCTCGACTTTGATGCTTTTGTATTGCTTGATTTCTGGGGAAGTCAGCTTTTCTTTCGAAATTGTTTCTCCTTTTACCAAAGTGGCTACCATTAATTTAGCTTTCATCAATTGAAGCACAGCCTTAGTTTGTAAATCGTCAAGAACTATTAATTCGTCATAAAAGGCTTTGGCTTTTTTGAGACGTTTTACTTCCTCAAGTTTCCAGAGGATTTCATAGACCAGCTTGTCCATGGGTTTCATGAAATAATTGAAAGCGGCGTTGATGCGATCTGAAATATGGTTGAATTCTAAATGTTCGTTGTGGAACAGTTTGTCCAATTGCAACAAAAACTTAGATGATGGGTCAAGCAATTGCCAAATCACCCCGGCTTGGTTATTTGCCCAAGTGCGGTGTTTCGATTTGGCCGAGTTTTCGGCATCTTCATTGTAACTGAATTGATGGTTACGCCATTCTTGCGCCAACTCATTCCAATCGAAACTGTTTTTCAGATAGTTACCAATAAAATTTTTGGTTTCACGTTTTAGAGCATTCGCCAAAGCTTCTTCTGTTGCTTTGTTCTCCGCATAATCCATCACATCCTGATCGTTTGAAATACCATTCATTCGCAACGGAGAAAGCAAAACAAGCCCATTTAAGGAACGTAAACGCGATAATGCCACATATGCCTGTCCAGGCAGAAAAACTTGCGATACGTCAAGCGCAGCTTTATCAAAAGTCAATCCTTGACTTTTGTGAACGGTAATCGCCCAAGCTAATTTGATCGGATAATGTACAAACGAGCCCAAAACCTCCTCCTCTATTTCCTTGGTCATCTCGTTTACGGTGTATCGAATGTTTTGCCATTCGTACTTGTCGACTTCGATGGTTTTGTCTTCATCAGGAAAATGCACCCAAATTTCTTTGGAAGTCATCGTTTTCACGATTCCCATTTTTCCGTTGAAATAATTCTTTTCCATCGACAAATCATTTTTGACAAACATAATCTGCGCTCCCACTTTCAACTGCAAATTGGGATCTACGGGATATATTTTTTCTGGAAAATCACCAGTGATTTCGGGTAGAAAAGTGGTTTGTCTTCCTTCGAGATCTTCGAGCGATTGCGCATTCATCACATCGGCTTTGACATTATGCGTGGTCAGAGTAATGTAACCTTTATTGGCTTTCAGGTCAAAATCGGGTTTTACGAATTCATTAAGCATTTGGATATCGGTGGCCGTAATCTCGTTGTTACGCAAATTATTCAAAACCGAAATGAATCGGTCGTCAGTTTGACGATAAATTTTGGACAATTCTATATACAACGGCGGATACTGCTGGATAACATGCGAATGGAAAAAGAATTTCCCTCTGTAATAATTCCGCAATGTTCGCCATTCTTCGTCACGAATAATAGGCGGTAACTGTAATAAATCTCCTATAAATAATACTTGAACACCGCCAAAAGGTGCCGATTTCTTACGAACCGTTTGCATCATATAATCCATAGCGTCCAGCAAATCGGCCCGTAACATACTCACTTCGTCAATAATAAGCAATTCCATATTCCTAATGACCGCCCGTTTTTGACCACTCATTTTGAAATGCCTACGCAAAGTGGCTTTCGTTTCAAACTTGGTTGTATCCGAAAATTGGGGGGCAGAATTGTCTGGTATGAACCCGCCAAAAGGCAACTGAAACATCGAGTGAATCGTAACTCCGCCTGCATTCAAGGCCGCAATTCCCGTAGGTGCCACCACCACCGTATTCTTATGAGTGGTTGCAATAATTTCCTTAAGTAATGTGGTTTTTCCCGTTCCTGCTTTTCCGGTCAGAAAAACGGATTGATGCGTTTGATTGATAAAACGGAGAGCATATGCTGCGGCTTCAGATATAGATTGCATTTGGCGTGTAATTTAAAGAGCTAAAATATGAAAATATCGAAAATAAAAAAACCTTCAATCTTGTTCAAGATGAAGGTTTTATAAATTTATGTAAAGTAAAAATTACTTCTTAACTTCTTCTGCTTTAGCAGTCGATTTGTATTTTTCGTTCAAAAGTTTTACTATTTCTTTAGTAATATCGTATTTTTCTTCAGCATACAAAATAGATGCTGCATCACCTGTACCGTAGATATAAGCATAACCTTTCTCTTTTCCGTAATCTTTGATGAATTTTTTTACTCCTTTTACAAGAGAATCCATTTCTTTTCCGCTCTCTTGTTGTAATTGCATTTGCAAACCTTGCTGCGCTTGAGCCAATTGTTGTTCTCTACGTTGCAATTCTTGGCCATTCTTTTGAGCCCATTCTTGACCGTTTGCTTGAGCATTACGTTGAAAATTAGCCGCATCTTGTTTGAATCTATTGATCTCAGCTTCCAACTGTCTTCCTTTTTCAGCAGCAACTCCTTTATATTTTGCCTCTAAATCTTTAGTCTCTGTATATTCTTTCATCAACTCAGCGGTATCAACATAAGCCGTTTTGAATTCCTTTCCTTTAACTTCTTCTTTTTTATCACAAGCTACAAGTGATATTGAAATTGCGATAAGTAATAATGCTTTCTTCATTTTGGTGTATTTCAAGTTTTTTTATGTATGGATGACAAAAATATAAAAAAATAGATAGTATTGATAAAAACTTTCAAAAATGCTACTATTTTATTGATATAAATTTAAATTATTAAAAAAAATAAAACGATAATAAATTATTATAAAAAACGAGTCCTATAGAAGCTTTTTGAGGGGCAAATTAAAACATTAGACCTGTTTCCTTGATAAAGCTTTAAAAGTTGTCTTAAAATCACTTAAAATAAATTTTAGTTGTTTTTTAGGATGTAAATGTGCGATGAATATTCCATTTTTTGTTTGGCTTTCCAATTCGACTGCAATCCGATGAAAAAGGCTTTAAAATAATTCATTTTACCTGTTTTGTATTTTTCAGAAAGAAGACTCACATAAAACGAATCAAATTTCATAGGAAGTACTTTTTCCAGGTTCATATTTTCTTTAGCGAACAATTTTTGAATAGCAGCTTTCGAGAAATGCCAAAAATGGATTGGCACATCATAAGCCGCCCAAAAGTTCCCATAATGTTTTGCATCGAAAGATTTGAAATTAGGAACAGCTACAATCAAAGTGCCACTAGGTTTCAATAATCGCTTTAATTCTTTGATTTGTTCATCCAAATTAGGAACGTGTTCCAAAACGTGCCACATCGAAATCACGTCAAAACTATGACTTTCCAATTCGGAAGTATTCACCACAAAAGAAACGCCTTTATTTTTTGCAATTGCTTTAGCCTTATCACTCGGCTCCACTCCTACCGTTTTCCAACCGTCCTTTTGGGCAACAGATAAAAAATCTCCAGTACCGGCACCAATATCCAAAATCAACCCTTTAGAAGGCTGATAGAAGTTGATTAAATTCAATTTATTTTTTAATGCTATATTTTTTACAAAATGATAAGCCTTTTCAAATATGGATCTTTTCGAGTCAGTATGCGAAATATAATCAGCACTTTCATAATATTTACCCAAAACATCCAAGCTTGGTTGTGGATACGTAATCAACATATCTAATGTTTCATCATAAAAAAGCTCGAAAACCTCCTGAGAGACGGAATAATCCTGTACAGTAAGAAAATGTTTTTTGTTTGTAATGTCCATTTGTGTTTTTAAATAAATAATTTCAACCTTCTTTACGAAAGCTGAAAAGAAATTCTTTTTTAATTAATTCTAATGAGATTGAAATTCACTAGCTAGTTATCTTCTTTCCCATCTTATTTTTACTGCCGAAATTTTATCATTTTCCATTCGTATGTTTTGGTTGACTACAAATCCACATTTGATATAAAAACCCAAGGGAGACAAATAGGGTTCCTTATTCCTTTTTAGATCATTTTGATGATCGGTTGCCCATCCATTTAAAAAAGAGTAATTCTTTTTTAATTCATCGAGCAAAAGCGTTCCAAATTTCTTTCCCTGCATTTTGGAATCAATTATGATTCCGAACCAATCTTCATCTTCTCGTACAAAAGCAAAAGCCCAGCCAGAAATTTGATTCAAATCATTTACAATCAGAAAATGTTTTACATCTGAAAGTTCATTTAAATAATTCTCCAATTCGAATACATTTTTATAACCGATTCTTTCAGGATATTCTGCGTTCCAAAGTTTAAGCAACGCATATTTATCCTCCACGGTCAAAACCAATGTTTGAATAATTTTCATCAAAAAAAAATTAAAATCAATTTATTCAACAAATATAGGGTTTACAGCCGTAGTTTCACGTGGAACAAAAAGATTTTTGATTTAGGATTAACGATTTTTGATTCTAAATACAAAAAGGAAAGACTCAATTCCTGCCTCTCTAAAAAAGTCAACGAAATAAAAATTATTTATTTATCATTTTAAATTAAAATCACTTAAAGTAAAGCTTTATATAATTTGAAACGCTTAAAATTAATAAAAACTCAAAAAAATTAAGATCGCCAATCGTTAATCCTCAATCTAAAAATCCTCTATCTTCCCATGTAAATCAAAAGCACCGAAACATCACTTGGAGAAACGCCACTTATCCTTGAAGCTTGAGAAATGGTCACAGGACGAATCTTGCTCAATTTTTGTTTAGCCTCAATCGACATCGATTTGATTTTATTATAGTCAAAATTTTCCGGAATTTTCACATCTTCCAATCGAGTAAGCTTATCAGCATTATTTCTCTCCTTTTCGATATATCCAGAATATTTAACCTGAATCTCGGCTTGTTCTAAAATTTCCTGATCCAAATTATTTTCAGCAATGTATTCCTTAACCTTTTCAAATTTCATAATATCTTCCAAATCGATTTGCGGTCTAGAAAATACTTTAAACATTTTATCCCCTTGACTAATCAATGCCGTTTCCTTTGCTTCCAAAATTGGATTGGTCTCAGCAACAGAAACACTTGTCTCTTTGAAAAAAGCAACCATTTTTTCAGATTCATTTAATTTATGCTCCATACGACGCAAACGCGCTTCCGAAGCTAAACCAATTTCATACGAAAGCGGCGTTAATCTGAAATCGGCATTATCCTGACGCAACAAAGTTCTGTACTCGGCTCTCGAGGTAAACATTCGATATGGTTCTTCCGTTCCTTTCGTAATCAAGTCATCAATCAAAACACCAATATACGCTTCATCTCTTTTCAAGATTAACGGAGCTTGTTCATATACTTTTAAATGCGCATTAATACCCGCCATCAAACCTTGGGAAGCTGCTTCTTCATATCCTGTGGTTCCGTTTATTTGTCCAGCAAAATACAAACCTTCAACCAATTTAGTTTCCAATGTGTGCTTCAATTGTGTCGGCGGGAAATAATCATATTCAATTGCATAACCAGGACGAAAGAATTTCACCTTCTCAAAACCCACAACGGTACGCAACGCTTTAAACTGGATATCCTCCGGCAACGAAGTTGAAAAACCATTTACATAAACCTCACAAGTATTCCAACCTTCGGGCTCAACAAATAGTTGGTGGCGTTCTTTATCAGCAAAACGATTAATCTTATCTTCAATAGAAGGACAATATCTCGGGCCGATACTTTTTATTCTTCCATTAAACATAGGAGAACGATCAAAACCTTCTCTCAAAATATTATGCACCTCATTCGAGGTGTACGTCATGTGACACGATTTTTGAACAGACAAAGGTTTCGTCAAATCTGAATAGGAGAACTTATCCGGTTTCGCATCTCCTTTTTCTTTGTTCATTTTAGAATAATCCAAAGACCTTCCGTCTACTCTCGGAGGAGTTCCAGTTTTCATTCTTCCCGCTTCAAAACCGGCATTAATTAAATCTTCGGTAATTCCGTAAGCTGCGCTTTCACCTGCACGTCCACCTCCAAATTGTTTTTCTCCAATATGGATTAAACCATTCAAAAAAGTTCCATTTGTCAAAACAACAGATTTGGAACGAATCTCTACTCCCAACGAAGTTTTGATTCCTTTTATTTTTCCATTTTCAATTATCAACCCTTTGACCATCTCTTGATAAAAATCAAGATTAGGAGTTCCTTCCAACATCATTCTCCATTCTTCGGCAAAACGCATACGGTCACTTTGAACTCTCGGAGACCACATTGCAGGACCTTTCGATTTGTTCAGCATTTTGAACTGAATAGCCGTTCTGTCTGAAACAATTCCAGAGTAACCTCCAAGCGCATCAATCTCACGAACAATTTGTCCTTTGGCAATTCCGCCCATTGCAGGATTACAAGACATTTGCGCAATATTCTGCAAACTCATCGTCACCAACAAAGTTTTGGATCCCAAATTTGCTGCCGCTGCCGCGGCCTCTGAACCTGCGTGACCTGCCCCCACCACAATTACATCATACTCTTCTAAAAACATTTTCTTAAATATTAATCCTTTTTAAAGGAATTATGAAATTTTAAAATTTCGTTCCACGTGAAACATTTTTGGTTTTTTTTAAAAAATTCAAAGCTTTAAAACAATGTTCCACGTGAAACATATTGCCATTTTAATAAAAAACCGCGAAAAACAATTAAGGTAAAAATTAAAAATTTTAACGATGTTTCACGTGGAACGTATTGCTTTTTTATATAATTTTGATAGGTATATAGCTACTGTTCCACGTGAAACATGGCTAATTTTTCATCTTCTTTGCTGCGCATTAAAACTTCATCAGCTTCAGATTTGTCTTTATATCCACAATAGTGCAAAACTCCATGAACTAATACGCGTTTCAATTCATCGTTAAAACTTGTGTTGTAGTCGTTTGAATTATCTAAAACTCTTTCCACCGATACGAAAATATCACCTCCTATTTCGTTGCCCATTGTATAATCAAAACTTATGATATCTGTTAAGGTATCGTGATTAAGATATTCTACATTAATCTTGTGAAGGTACTCATCGTTACAAAAAATGTAATTAATTTCCCCTTCTGTTTTGTTTTCCGAAACTATTACAGCACTTAACCAAGCAGCAATAGCTTCTTCGTTATCTAGTGTAAAATCGGATTCGTAATTAAAATTGATCATTTGTTGTTAAAATAAACTTGAACTTTTTGATTAAAATTCGAGCGCAAAGGTAACGATTGTCTATTTAATATTTCGATGCTGTTTAAATAATCTGAAAGTGACTTTGGCAGAGGACTTGCTTGATTAGTAAAGTTCTTAGTATTCGTTTCAGATTGACGCTTTGGATCCTCTCCTTGTAAGCGAATAGCTGTGTCTAATTTTAAAAGTTCCTGCTTAATATTATTAGTTCTTTGAAGCGTTTCATTATTAAAACCTTTGTTTAATAATTGTTTTTCCAACTGTTTCATCTGCTCCAAAGCATTTTGTCCACTGTTACCTATACCTTTTTTATTTAACTCTTCTTGTAATGCTTCACGCAACTGTTTTTGTTCCTTGTAAATATCCATTGTTGCTTTTGCATCACCCTCTCCATCACCCTCAGACTCCCCACTTTGACCTTGTCCTTTACCCGATTGGGAACCTTTGTTTTGACTGTCGCCAGGTTTGTTTCCTTCTCCGGGTCTATTGCCAGGTTTCATTCCTTGCTTCATTTTCTCGCTTAACTCCCCTTGCTTTTTGATTATATCAGGTAATTGCATTCCTGAACCTTGACCGGGTTTTGGTTTACCTCCGCTACTTCCGGACATCTGCATTTGCATACTGTTTAACGAATCGCTCAATAAATCGGCAAGTATATTCGCAGATGAAATAGCATATTGCTGTTGCGACAAACCTCTTTGCAATTGCGATTCGGTTAAACTTTCAAGTGATTTATCGATATTGTATTGAACACCTGCAACCTCTTTGGTAACAGATTCGGCAATTTTTGGTTGACGTAAAGACAGAGCAAACAGACTGTCGTCAATATGTTTGAATTGCGTTTTTAAATTCTGTTGGTTTCTAATGTACTTGCCGAAAGAAGGAGAGCCCAACTTAGTAGCCTTGAATTGGTTCATCACATCTTCTTGTGAAAATGAATAAGCCAATAGATTATCCAATATCTGACGCAACATCTTAACATCTTCTTCTATCTGATCCTTGCTAGTTTCCTCCATTGCCTGTTCCATAGCTTTGGACATTTCTTTCATTTTTTTGGAGGCGCTCTTTTGACTCGGTTTAGCCTTAGATTTGTTGTTGTTTTGCAAATCAGAATTAGCTTTATTAAGATCTTCTTTGATACTTTTTTCCTTATCCAGATCAGAAGGAATGTCCATTGGTGATTTTAAATCTTCATTATCCTTGTCCAACTGTTTCAATTCTTCTTGAATTTTTTCAAACTCATCAGTTAGTTTCTTTTGCTCTTGAGTAGAATTCTCTTTTTCATTCTCCGATAATTTATCTTCTTTTTGAGACAATTTATCGAGTTTATCAGCTAATTGTTCAGCCTTTTTTTCAACATAATAACGTTTTGTTAGCTCCACTAATTGTGCTAAATTCTTATTTTGGGTTTTACTGTTTTCTTTGAATTTTTCTAATTTCTGAACAAAATCCTCATCCTTAATTTTATTATTTAATTCCTTGAGTTCATCCAATAATTTTTTGTTTTTATCCAATTCCTTCTCGGTATTATCCAAACGCTTTTGCAATAATTCTTTGGTATCATCCTTCTGTTGAGGATTTGACTTGTCTAAATTATCTTTCATCTTATTGGAAAACTGCTTCATCAATTCATTTTGCTGCTGCTGTTGCTTGATAAAATCATTAATCTTTTGACGATCATTAAAATCCAAACCATCCTTTTCTTTATTAGTTTGCTGCAGTTTCTCCATTTCAGAAAACTGTTTATCTTGTTTAGATAATGTTTTTTGCAAACTGTTTATGGCATCATTTTGTTCTTGAAGTGTATTGTTTTGCTTTTCTTCATCAGATAATATTCGGTTTGAAAACACAGTTGATCGAGAACTTTTAAAATGATGAATCGCATCGTTATCAAAGACCTCAAAATAAAAATCATAGTTTACACCTTTTTCTACATCAAGATTACTTGGAAAGTTGAAAACAATTTGATCAAAAGTGTCGTGCTTAACAGCTATTGTTCCACGTTTGGCACTAAGAGGTTTTCCAGACTCATAATAAACAATCTGTAATCTCGACAAGCCATAATCATCTGCAATTTGTCCAACGAAATATGAGCTTTCGACATTTAAACTATCGGGTGCTTTAGTAATATTAATAGATGGAAACTGATCTTTGACCACATTAAGCTGATAATTCAACTTTTCGAAATTTTTTACTTGATTATTTGAGGTAATTATTTGATATTCTGTGTTTTGAACTATATTTTTAGTCAAATTAAATGTATTATCAGACTTAGCAAATGGAAAAGCCAGTAAATCGTTTTTCCAGACCACATTTTGTGTAGCATTTGTATTCATAACCCAAGTAACTTGAGTTCCTTCAGGTATAATACCATTCCCTGTTCCTTTTACAATAGTGCTTTTTAAATTGAGATAACTTGGATAAACAAACTTCATTTCAAAATTTGAAATAGTAGGAACGGCAATCACTTTTAATTCATAATCTGGTGAAACAACAGCATTCGCTCCCAAATGGAAAGAAACATTGGTAATTGGTTTGGCAATTTTAAATTGAAATTCTCCTGGATGAATGGTTTCAAGATAATAACTTTCATCACCTATAAAAATCATAACATTTTCGGGAACTACAGCACCGACCGACTTGATTTGTAAAACAAAATCTTTGCCTTGTTCTGTAACCAAATTTGAATTTAAAACTGTGAATTTAAAAGGAGCTGGCGGAGCAAATGTCGAATTAAAGTGCACTACCCTATTCAAACTTTGAGAAATTATTCGACTATTACCAGAAAGAAAAAAGAACAATAAAAACAGAATCGGTAAAATAGCCAAAGGCAAATATTTACTGTTGGTGCTAAAATCAATTGCCTTTCCAAAAGGAATTGGACGCAAAGAGTTTGCTTTTTGTTCGATAGAAGCCAATAACAATTCTGAATTGTAAGCAGAAATATCCGACTTGGAAAGCTGTAAATAATTCGTTAGCGTATCATTTACTTCCGAAAAATGACTTCCAATGATGACCGAAGCTTGTGTATAATCGATTCCCTTTTGAAATTTTAATATTTTAAATATTGGAAATAAAATAAAACGAAACAATAAAATGGCTTCAACAGTGATAAAAAACCAAAACAAAAAGGTTCTGCCTTGTGGTTTTAACCAAAGGAAATACTCAATAAAGAGTGTAAAAAGGAAATAGATTAATCCAAGACCAATAAAAAATATAATGCCGCGAATTAATTCATTTGTATAATACTTCTTTATAAAAGCTTCTAACTTTTGATGTATCGAATTTGACTTTTCCAAAATTGCCGTATTAATTTAATAACCAATAAAAGTAATAATTTTAATGCTTACTAAAAGGTAAATAAAACATAATATTAACGTGTTGAAGAAACACTAATTACAGATAACAAACGACAAATTGAAATTGTATATTTGCAAAAAATTTACAATAATGTCTAAACCAGTTCGTGTGCGTTTTGCACCAAGTCCAACAGGACCTTTACATATTGGCGGAGTACGTACCGCTTTATTTAATTATTTGTTTGCTAAAAAAAATGGAGGAACTTTCTATTTAAGAATAGAAGATACCGACCAAAATAGATTTGTTCCAGGTGCAGAAGAATATATAATGGAAGCCTTGGAATGGTTAGGAATAGCACCCTCAGAAACTGTTGGAAAAAATGAAAAATTTGGACCATACAGACAAAGTGAAAGAAAGCCACTTTACAAACAATATGCTGATTTATTAATAGAATCAGGTAATGCCTATTATGCATTTGACACAGCTGAAGCATTGGATGCCCATAGAAAACAACACGAAGCAGAAGGCAAAACATTCATTTACAACCATCATAATCGTGAAAAATTAGACACTTCATTGGTAATTACTAAAGAAGAAACAGCTAAAAGAATTGCTAATAATGAAGATTATGTTATCCGTTTTAAAACTCCGATAAATGAAACATTGAATTTGCAGGATATCATTCGTGGAGATGTAAAATTTGATACGAATCTTTTGGATGATAAAGTGCTATTCAAAAGTGATGGAATGCCTACCTATCATTTGGCTAATATTGTAGATGATCATTTAATGGAGACTTCACACGTTATTCGTGGAGAAGAATGGTTGCCTTCTATGCCGTTACACGTAATGTTATATCGTGCATTTGGTTGGGATGCCCCAGAATTTGCACATTTACCATTGATTCTAAAACCAATTGGAAACGGTAAATTATCTAAACGTGACGGAGATAAAATGGGATTTCCAGTATTCCCATTAGAATGGAAAACCGAAGAAGGTCTTTCATCAGGGTACAGAGAGAAAGGTTTTTTCCCAGAAACAGTAATAAACTTCTTAGCTTTATTGGGATGGAATGACGGAACCGACAAAGAACTTTTTACTTTGGAAGAATTAACGGAAGCTTTCGATTTAAAAAGAGTCCATAAATCAGGAGCAAAATTTGACCCAGAAAAAAACAAATGGTTCAATCATCAGTATTTGATGAAAAAAGAAGATACTGTTTTAGCTGAGGAATTCTCTAAAATTGTTGAATTAAAGAATCTAAACAGATATTTTTCCTTAATCGAAATGACAAAAATTGTTTCGTTGGTTAAAGATAGAGCACACTTTGTTTCAGAATTTTGGGAAATGAGTGATTTCTTTTTTATCGCACCAACAAGTTATGACGAGAAAGCAAGCAAAAATTGGAAAGCTGAAACTCCGGCTTTAATGCAAGAATTGATATCGGTAATCGAAGAAATAAGTGATTTTACTTCTCTAAATATTGAAACAATCGTTAAAGATTGGATGACCAAAAACGAAATTGGAATGGGCAAAGTAATGCAACCGTTCCGATTGAGTTTGGTCGGAGCACTTAAAGGCCCTCACCTATTCGATATTGTTGAAGTCATTGGAAAACAAGAAACGATTTCAAGGTTACAAACTGCAATAACAACATTATAAAACAAAAAGCTCCCAATTTGGGAGCTTTTTTATTTAAGACATTCAATATAGACAGGTGAATTAAAAAACTCTAAAATATCCAGATTAGAATTCTCAAAAGATGTATTATCATATGAAGAAATTCTATCCATCAACAAGTTACAATCTTTAAAATAAAATTGAATTTTTGAAAAAATATCACCTCGCACAGAAACAGATTTAGGCTTCTTAAGATTATCAAATCGAAGACTTTCCAATATATTGCCGTTTAAATCTATTATATAAAAAATATAATTCACAAGACTACTTTCCTCATCATCCGATGATGTAGATGAAAGAATGAGTAGTTTAGAAGCACTCTCTGATAACACAAAATAACCATTTATCTCTTTTGAATTATTTAATTTAAACGTTTTAAATTTATTCTTCCCAATAAGAACATAATCAAAATCTTTAAAGCTTATTTTTTTTTCAATTTCAGAGTTTTCAAGTTTATAAAAAACTGTTTTTTCAATATAGTCAATTCGAAAAAAATTTGTTTTGATCGCAATCTTAGATCCACTATTAGTAAGAATAAAACTTTGAAAAGATTCCATAGAAAAGGAATTCATACTAATAAAAAATAATAAAAAGTAAAAATGTTTCATTTAAAGTAGGTTATCTATAAGTTACCAAAAATACAGTTATAGTAATTCATAGTTGTTAACAAAATATGAATCATAGATTATTAAATAAAATTGCACAACTTAACTTTTGTAACTTAAAAGATATTCCTACGTATAACATACACGAACTTAAAAACTTTAACCATGAACATTACCTTTATTTTTATAATCATCTTCGGCTTGATTATTTTTCTTTCCTCGTTTTTTACAGTGAAACAGCAAACGAGTATTATAATAGAACGTTTTGGTAAATTCCTGAGCGTAAGAAATTCGGGATTGCAATTTAAAATTCCGCTGATAGACAGAATTGCCGGTCGCGTAAATTTGAGAATACAACAATTGGATGTTTTGATTGAAACAAAAACCAAAGACAACGTTTTCATCAAAATGAAAGTTTCAGTACAGTTTAAAGTAATTCAAGAACATGTCTATAATGCATTTTACAAATTAGAATATCCTCACGATCAGATTACAGCTTATGTATTTGACGTTGTCCGTGCCGAAGTTCCAAAACTAATTTTAGATGATGTATTCGAAAGAAAAGATGATATTGCAATAGGTGTAAAACGCGAACTAAATGAAGCAATGTTGACTTACGGCTATGATATTATCAATACATTGGTTACTGATATTGACCCAGATATTCAAGTGAAAAATGCGATGAACAGAATTAATGCTGCAGATAGAGAAAAAACAGCAGCCATGTTTGAATCTGAAGCTCAGAGAATCAGAATTGTAGCTAAAGCTAAAGCAGAAGCAGAAAGTAAAAAACTACAAGGTCAAGGTATTGCAGATCAACGACGAGAAATAGCTCGTGGATTAGTGGAAAGTGTAGAAGTTTTAAATAATGTTGGGATTAATTCACAAGAAGCATCTGCCTTAATTGTAATCACTCAACATTATGATACTTTGCAAGCCATTGGTGCTGATACAAATTCAAACTTGATATTATTACCAAACTCTCCGCAAGCAGCCAGTGATATGCTAAACAGTATGGTTACCAGTTTTACTGCTTCAAATATTATTGGAGAAGAAATGAAAAAACAACCAAAAAGAGTCAAAAAAACAGATAATACTGCTATTGACTATAACCCATCTGATACTTCAGAGCCAACAGAACCAGCATAAAAGAAAATGTTTTACAATAAAAAAGAGGCTTAATCGCCTCTTTTTCTATTTATAAAATAACTGATAATGTATGGAACCACTGCTTTAATTATTGAAAGCAATTGATTTGGAATCGCTTCTTTGTATGGTGCCAAAAAACCACTAACTATATTTTCTGGTGTTATTTCATCTTTAGTTCTTTGAATGCTTAAAACTAATTTTTGATAACTAATTTCTTTTTCTAATTTTAAGATTTCAAGATCACGATCAATTGCTGCATATGATGAGTATTTTTTTGTCTCCATAATTAATCGTTAAAAAAGATTTCTGAAAATTTTTCTAAAATTGGTCCTTCAATTACTTTTTCCTTAATTAAAAATAAAAGGAAAGTGATAATCAAATAAAATGCTCCAACAATAAGAAATCCAATAGCATAACTGTCAAAATAAGTGCCAATCGCAAGAGCGGCAGCTAAAGAGCCAAATAACAAAACCATACTAAAACACAATAAAATCAAAGTAAACTTCAAAATCATTGTGGTAGATTTCATTGCAACCTTAAAACCCCACAATTTATAATAGGAAGCTGTACTCTCAAAATAAGCCTGCGCTTGTTCCTGAATATTCTCGGAGTTTTTTTTTATTTTATCAAAAGCCATATATGCTTGATTTTATTTCTGAAATTTAGCATTTTTTAATTTAAGTTCTGCTAATTTATTCTCTAAAAATGAAATAACATCCTCAGTCTTATGACTTAATGAAGAAACTATATTTTGATAATTACCATCAATATCATCTTTGCCTATTAATTCCTTTGCCTTTCCAACTAATTTTTCAGATACCTCATGATATTTATCCTGAAGATTGTGTTTGGCATCATCAAAACCATCTTTAAGTTTTTCTCTAGTTTTGGATCCTTTATCTGGTGCAAACAAAATTCCAACACCTGCGCCTATAGCTGCACCAACCAAAATAGCTACAATTGTATTTCCAGTATTATTTGACATTTTAATTAAATTTAAAGATTACTACTCATAAAATTACAACTTTATCAACAAACTTATGTTAACAAGCCGTTAAAGTGCAAATTACTGCTCAAAAATCCAAAATTAAGCCCCTGTTTAAACTAAAAATTAAAAATTATATATTTACATGTAAATAAAATAAAATTGTTTTAAAAAGAAGATAAAAAAGTCAATTTCAATAAATATAAACTATTAATATTTATTTATTAATACTTAAAATAAATAATAGTTTAATATTATTACTGTTAAATTTTAATAGTAAAAATTTATACTTTAAAAAAGCTAATTTTTTATAAAACAACGAAGGAAAATATGATTGATGAAGGAAAAAAGAGCTGTTTTTATAAAAAACTAAAATAACAACTTCTAAAGAATAAAAAATTTAAAAATATAAATTGATATCCCTAAAATCTAAAACACTCTTAAATTTAATTTATGGATGTTGATTTTTATCAATAATATTTATAAAATATTTAAAAACAATCAATATTTTATATAATAAAAAAGTGCTTTATAAAAAGCACTTTTGATTGATAAAAACTATATGTTAAATTTAAATTGAATTAAGTACTTCTAATACTTTTTCATTTTTTTCAATATTTCTTAATTCAGCAATTTGAGTTTCAAAAACTAAATTATTAACTAAATCCCTTTTTAGATTTAATAATACAAAAATACGTACAGTTGCTAATTGACTTTTCAAAGACATCGTATATAATTTGTGCACGATTTCTAAATCAATATCATTAGCTTTTACTTTATCGGAAAAATGTAAAAGCAAATTGGCAAACAATAAAGAATTATTGTCATTCTTCACATTTTTGACCACCGTTTGACAAAGTAAACTAAAATTGTCAATAGATTTGATGTTATCAACAATTGCATTTAAAAGAACAGAAGCATTATTATCATCTTTTTCTTTTACATATTTATTGATCTCTTTTTGTGTGTTCATCAACAAATTTGCTTCTTTTTTGTCCTTTTCTTCCCAAGCATCTTTAAGTCCAACTGTTTTGTTAAACACTAATTTTGAGTCAGTTGCATCTTTATCAACAACGAAATAACCCAAACGTTGGAACTGAAAATGGTCACCAATTTTAGCATCTGATAAACTTGGTTCAACAAAACCTTTTACGATTTGCAATGAAGAAGTGTTCATAAATTCCAAGAAACTTTTCTCTTTATGACTGTCTGGAGCTTCGTCTATAAACAAACGATCGTACATACGAACTTCAGCTTCTACAGCAGTTTTTACAGCAACCCAATGCAAGGTTCCTGCCACTTTTCTTTGACTAGCTTCGCTCCCACTTCCACTTCTGGAATCTTCATCATAAGTTACTTGAATCTCAGTAATAGTACCGTTTGCATCTTTTGTAACACTTTCTCCTTTAATTATATAACCATTTTTAAGTCGAACTTCATTTCCTAAACTCAAACGGAAAAACTTAGCTGGAGCCACTTCAAGGAAATCATCTCTTTCTATATACAATTCACGAGAAAAAGGAACTTTTCTATAGCCTGCCGATTCATCTTCTTGATTATTTTCTGCTTCAAGCCACTCCTCTACGCCTTCTGGATAATTGGTAATAACTACTTTAACAGGATCTAAAACAGCCATAACTCTTGGAGCAGTTTTGTTTAAATCTTCACGTAAACAGAAATCCAAAAGTGAAACATCAATAATATTTTCACGTTTTGCAACTCCAATCACATCACAAAATTTACGAATTGCAGCAGCAGTATAACCGCGTCTTCTTAAACCTGAAATAGTAGGCATTCTAGGATCATCCCAACCATTTACAATATTTTCCTGTACCAATTGCAAGAGCTTTCGCTTACTCATAACGGTATAGTTCAAGTTCAAACGAGCAAACTCATATTGATGCGGACGTACTTCATTTTCATCATAAATTTGATCCAAAAACCAATCGTATAATTCTCGGTGCATCACAAATTCCAAGGTGCAAATTGAGTGCGAAATTTGCTCGATGTAATCACTTTCACCATGCGCATAATCATACATTGGGTAAATATTCCAATCATTTCCAGTACGGTGATGATGACGATGTAAAATTCTGTACATCAATGGATCACGCATTAACATATTTGACGAAGCCATATCAATTTTAGCTCTCAAAACATGACTTCCTTCAGGGAAATCACCATTTTTCATTCCTTCAAAAAGAGTTAAATTTTCTTCAATAGAACGGTTTCTATAAGGACCATCAACACCTGGTTGAGTAGGTGTACCTTTTTGAATTGCCATATCTTCAGAAGACTGGCTGTCAACATAGGCTTTACCATTTTTAATCATAGCAACAGCCCATTCGTATAATTGTTGGAAATAATCAGATGAATATAATTCTTCAGACCAATTAAATCCCAACCATTTTAAATCTTCTTTGATAGCATCCACATACTCCTGCTCTTCCTTGGCTGGATTGGTATCATCAAAACGTAAGTTTACTGGCGCATTGTATTTTAAGCCTAAACCAAAATTAAGACAAATAGATTTGGCGTGACCAATATGCAAATATCCATTAGGTTCTGGTGGAAAACGAAAGCGTAATTTATCTTGAGGAAAACCGTTTGTTAAACTGTCTTCTATAATTTGTTCAATAAAATGAAGTGATTTCTCTTCTGATGCCATTTTTTATAATTATTTTAGCAAAGATAAAAAAAAGGTTTAAGGTTTAAGGTTTAAAGTTACTTAACAACCGTTAAACCTGAAATCTGAAACTTTAAACTGAATTAAAATGGGAACAATAAGATTAAAAAACATCCGCACTTTTTCGTACCACGGTTGTTTAATAGAAGAAGGAAAGATAGGTTCAGACTACAGTGTCGATTTGGAAATAAAAACAAATTTGAAGCATTCTTCGGAGTCCGATAACTTGAAAGATACGGTAGATTATGTACATTTAAACAAGATTGTGGTTGAGGAAATGGCTATTCGTTCCAATTTATTGGAGCATGTTGCCAAAAGAATTATAGATAGAGCCTTGGCAGAACTGGAAACCATTTCAAAAATAAAAGTGGGAGTTTCAAAAATAAATCCTCCTATTGGTGGTGATGTAGAAGCGGTTACCATAGAAATGGAAGAAGAGCGTTATTTCAAATTATAGCAATTAGTATAAAAATAGAAAAAAGTTAACTTTAAACTTTTAAACTTTAAAATTTTAAGTTACTTTTGCCATCCGTTCAAGAATGGCGTCGTGGCCGAGCGGCTAGGCTGGGCTCTGCAAAAGCTCCTACTCCGGTTCGAATCCGGACGATGCCTCTAAAACCTCTAAAGCAATTTAGAGGTTTTTTTTATGTTTAATTTTTAGAAAAAATTAGATAAAGATGTACTTCGAATCCGGACGATGTGTCTAGACTTCTAAAGCAATTTTAGCTGTTTTTTTTTATAATCATTTAAAAAAAAATGAAGTAAAAAAAAGAGACTAATAATAGTCCCTTTTGCTTAAATATTTTGATAAAAATTTACTTGTCTATTTTTTCAAAAGCATTTTTTACCATTTGCTTTTCTTTTGGAAACCATCCTTGAAAGATTAAAACTATTCCAAAAATCATCAAGACAACACTAATTCCTCTTTTTATTTTGTAAATATTGGTTGGAGTCATTTTGTGTTTCAATTGCTTAGCCAAGGCTATTTTAATGCAATCAATACTTAAATAAGTAATAATTACTGAGATAAAAAATGTAAGTACTCTTGAGGTTTCCATTTCTAATTTTGGTCCAACCGAAATAATAACCGCTAACCAAAAACCTAGTACACCAATGTTAATGATGTTCAGAAAAAAACCTTTAAAAAAAAGACCCAGATAGTTCTTTTTTATAATCTCATTATCAATTGATTTTGTATTCACTTTCTTTTCTTTTTTAGTTCCTAAGAAAGAAATAAAGCCATAAGCCATCATAATAAAACCTCCAAAAATGAACAAGGAAGAATTATCATTTAAACTTTGAATTAATCTATAACTACCTAAATAAGCAATTGTTATAAAAAAAACATCCCCTAAAACAACACCTAAATCAAAAACCAAAGCAGCTCTAAATCCTTTAATTATACTTGTTTCAAGTAAAATAAAAAACACAGGGCCAATCATAAAACTCAAGAGAACTCCCCATGGAATCCCCGTTAAAATATCGTTTATCATTAAAAAATGACTTTAAAAATTATTTATTATTTCTGAACAATAGTTCCACCCATAACTGTTTCTTGCTTTATTTCTTTTGGTTTACCATAAATAAAAATAGTACCTCCAGTTTTTACTTTAGCGTCAACAAGAGTAGTTGCATTTACATCGGCACTTCCACCAGCAAATATACTTACGGTTGTTTGGGAAGTTTCTAACTCTTTACCATTAAAAATACCTCCTGAATTAACAGAAACCGATTGAGTGACTGCTTTACCCGTTACTGTAACAATTCCTCCTGAAAAGGCTTTAATAGTTGTTTTATCCACATCTAATACAACTGTAATCTTAGCACCTTCCTGAGTGCCTAAATCAAAGGTTGTTTGCTTAAAAGCATCAGCACATGTTACCGTACTACCTTCATTGGCATCTATACTTTGAATTTTTTTGAAATATAATGTCACTTTTGCTTCATCTCCTGTCATCAATTTTGTTAATGGCATTCTTATTTTCAAAAGTCCATTTTTATTAACAATTTCCACTTTACTTTGTTCAGGTCCTGTAATTATGGCCTTCGTTTCATTGGAAGCTATTAGAGTAACACTTAATTTATCAAACACTTTTACATCATCAAAATCCTTGAGAACTATTGTGGTTTGTGCAAAAGTAAATTGAACTAGAAATACAAAAAATACAAAAATTATTCTTTTCATTTTAATAAAATTTAATTATTAATATCACTATCTAAAAATAACATTATTCATTCCTTCTTATAAAATTGAAATCCAATTGTTTTTTAACTAAATCGGCATTTTTTACTTTTACATAAATTTCATCACCCAATTGCAATAATCGATCAGAATTGGCGCCCACTAAAGCATATTGTTTTTCATCAAAAGTATAATAATCCTCTTTTATATCTCGGGTTCTCACCATACCTTCACACTTATTCTCTATAATTTCAACATAAATTCCCCATTCGGTAACTCCAGAAATAACACCAAGGAATTCCTGATCGTTATGGTTTTGCATGTATTTAACCTGCATGTATTTTATGGAATCTCTTTCGGCATTAGTTGCTAAACCTTCCATTGTAGATGAATGCAAACATTTAGCCTCATATGTATCTTCATCGACTGATTTACCCCCATCCAAATAGTACTGCAACAATCGGTGCACCATAACATCCGGATAACGACGAATAGGCGATGTAAAATGAGAATAATAATCAAAAGCTAATCCGTAATGACCAATATTATCTGTAGAATATTTAGCTTTGCTCATGGATCGAATAGCTAGAGTATCAATTAAATTTTGTTCTTTTTTACCATTCACCTCTTCCATCAATGCGTTCAATGATTTCGAAATATCTCCTTTGTTTCTAAAATCAATTTTATAACCAAACTTAGCGATAAGATTTTGCATCGCTATTAATTTATCTTCATTTGGCTCATCGTGAATTCTATAGATAAACGTTTTCTTTTGTTTACCAATGTATTCCGCCACTTTTCTATTTGCCAAAAGCATAAATTCTTCGATCAAATGATTGGCATCTTTCGAAACTTTAAAATAAACGCCTTCCGGTTCTCCTTCAGCATCAAGGTTAAATTTTACTTCTACTTTATCAAAAGAAATAGCACCTTCGTTCATTCTGTTTCTTCTGAATATTTTGGCTAACTGATCCATTTTAAGCGTAGCAGCCACGATTTCATCCGAAACTACATAAGAACTTCCTATAATGGAAATTTCGGCAGGAATAGTATTGTCTTTGGTCTCTATGATGTATTGTGCTTCTTCATAAGCAAAACGTTGATCGGAGAAAATTACAGTTCTACCAAACCATTGATTCACAACCTGACATTTTTCGGTAATTTCAAAAATAGCCGAGAACGTGTATTTTTCTTCTTGTGGCCTCAATGAACAGGCAAAATTAGAAAGCACTTCAGGTAACATTGGTACTACCCTATCGACTAAATAAACCGATGTTGCTCTTTGATAAGCTTCATCATCAAGTATAGTTCCTTCTTCAAGATAATAAGAAACATCCGCAATGTGAATACCAATTTCGTAGTTACCATTTTCTAATTGTTTGAAAGACAAAGCATCATCAAAATCTTTGGCATCCTTTGGGTCAATTGTAAAGGTTAGCGTATCACGCATATCACGACGTTTGGCTATTTCACTGGCTTCAATTGAAGTATCAATCTTTTGGGCAAAGGTTTCCACTTCGATAGGAAATTCAGCAGGTAAACCATATTCGGCTAAAATAGCGTGAATTTCAGTATCGTGTTCACCTGGTTTTCCAAGAACCTTTACCACTTTTCCAAAAGGACTATCGGCTCTTGAAGGCCAATCTTCGATATGAACCAAAACTACATCACCTTGCTCCGCCTCCCCTATTTTATCTTTTGGAATAAAAATATCAGTGTACATTTTTGGGTTAGCAGTTGAGACAAAAGAGAAATTCTTTTGAATGTCAATCACCCCAACAAAGTCGGTTTTGTATCTTTCGATAACTTCAATCACTTCTCCTTCAGCTCTTCGTCCACTTCTTTTATTATAAACATACACTTTTACAGTATCTTTATCTAAAGCGTGATTCAAATTATTGGATGGAATAAAAACGTCTTCTTCAAATTCTGGACAAATAAAATACGCCGTTTTACGACCGGTCATATCAATTGTTCCTTCGTAATACTCTTTACTTGCTGCTTTTATCAAATATTTTCCAGGTTCGGATTCTATAATTTTCTTTGAAGCAGCCAAAATCTTTAAATCTTTTATGATTTGATTACGGCTTTGGGTATCGTCCAATTCTAACTTGGCTCCTATTTGCTTATAATTAAAGGCTTTATTGGCACTTTGCGATAATATTTTTATAATTTTATCTGAGAAATCCTTCTCTTTCTTTATCGGCTTTCTTAATCTTTTACTCATGTATCTTTTCTTAAAAGTCTAAAATTACAAAATTGTATTCACTATTCCTTATTCTACCTAGAGTTTTAAACTAATAATAACTTTACTACATTTATAAAAAATTCAAAATGAAAGACTTTAAAACGATTGCTATTTTTAACTATCCACATGAAATCGTGGTACTTAGACATATTCTGGATCAGGAAGAAATTCATTATTTTTTCGAAAACGAACACATTGTCTCCATTGACCCACTGGCAAGCTTTGCCTACGGTGGAATTCAATTGAAAGTACACCCAAACGATTTTGAACAAGTTCAAGAAATACTAGACAATTTGAATTCCAAACTTTCTATCGTTTAAGAAATTTCAAAAATTCAATTCAATTTTTTTGTTTTCAAATTTTAAAGTTGTCAACATATATTAAATACAACAAAAAGAAAATTTAAATTTAAATTAATTATTTATGGTTATTATAGCTTGTTAATAGTTGCTATAAATTTCTAAAAAAATGTATTGAAATGAAGTTTTAGCTTTTTATCTTGAGTTATTAACATAGATATTTTAACTTAAATTGCTGTCTTTTAAGATAATTTTTAGATTAGTTAACAACTGTTAACAATTCAAAAAATATACAAATTGTAAATAAGTGAATTTTGTTTTCTTGTTGAAAAACCAATTTTAAGTATTGATAACTTTTCTAAAAATTCATCAAACTTTATTTGGATTTTAAATATAGGTTTTGGATTACTTATTTTTTGTTTACAAACCCAAAAAACTTCTAAAATTCTATCTAAAGTTATAAACATTTTATGTTAATTTAAGGTTAACTGAATATCAAGTAGTTAGCTTTTACTATTAACAATACAAAATATTAACATTTTAATTACATTCTGTACATTGATTTACAGACTATTGTGTATTTATGAAAATGTTAATAACCTTCAAATTTTCTTATAATCAAGTAGTTGTATTGTATTTGCATTATATAGGTTTCTACCTTATTACTTATTCCATTTATTAGAATTGAATAACTATTTTTTGGCTTATATCTGAAATACTTTGGTTAAATTTGCAGTTCAAAATCTAATACAAAAAAAATGAAAATTTCGATAGGGAATGACCACGCCGGACCAGATTATAAAAAAGCTATTGTTGCAATGCTTCAAGCAAAAGGATATGAAGTAACGAATTACGGTACTGATACTGAAGCAAGTGTTGATTATCCTGATTTTGCGCATCCGGTTGCCGAAGATGTAAGTGAAGGTAGAGCTGATTTTGGAATTGTTATTTGCGGAAGCGGAAACGGAATTGCCATGACTGTTAATAAACATGCTAAAATTCGTGCAGGTTTATGTTGGACTAAGGAAATTGCAGTTTTGACAAGATTACATAATGATGCCAATATTGTTAGTATTCCGGCACGATTTACTTCTATTCCACAGGCTGTAGAAATTGTTGAAACTTTCTTGGCTACTGAATTTGAAGGAGGAAGACATCAAAACAGAGTGAATAAAATCGCTTGTCAATAAAAAAAATCGCGAGGTGCTTCGCACCAAATATTTGTATAAGCTCAGTTAAAAACTGGGCTTTTTTTGTTTTATAATGGTATTAGATCCAAATAAAACAAAGTGATAATGATTATAATCTGAAAAGAAACGATTCCAAAAAATTTCAACAAATAGTTTGTTTTTGCTGTCTTGTGCCGAAAAATCGACATCGCAAGGGATGATCCAATTGTTCCGCCAAGAACCACCAAAAACAAAAGTGTTTGTTCGGATATTCTATTTTTGTTTTTAATGGCTAATTGTTTGTCGTAGCCCATTAATACAAAAGCGATTAAATTAACGGTTAAAAAAGTATATAATAAAATCATAATTGGAGTTCAATTAAAATTTAAAGATAGTATTTTAGCATCTCTTTTTTTCAAAGAAAAAGATTCCTTTTTAAACAGAAATTTACAATGACCAACTTACAATTTATATCAAAGTACGTTGCCACAGCAACAATCAATATTCAAAACACAGTTCAATTATTACAGGAAGACTGCACGATTCCGTTTATTTCGAGATATCGAAAAGACAAAACTGGAAACTTAGATGAAGTCTTTATTGAACAAATTGCCAAATTTCAAAAAGAATATGAAACGATTGTAAAACGCAAAGAAGCGATTTTAAAATCCATTCAGGAACAGAATGCTTTGACACCAGAATTGGATAAAAAAATCCAACAAAGTTTCGATTTACAGGAATTGGAAGATTTTTATCTGCCCTATAAAAAGAAAAAAAGAACCAAAGCCGATGTAGCAAGAGAGAATGGATTGGAACCTTTGGCCAAAATTATTATGGCGCAAAGCAAAGATGATGTTGATTTCGTGGCGACACAATATCTGAATGAAAATGTGATTAATGAAGAATCGGCATTGCAAGGAGCAAGAGATATTATTGCCGAATGGATTAATGAGAATATCTACGTTAGAAAGCAACTCAGACGATTGTTTGAGCGTAAAGCGACAATCACAACAAAGGTTGTTAAGTCCAAAAAAGAGGAGGAAGGTGCCCAGAAATTCAATCAGTATTTTGATTGGTCCGAGCCGTTGACCAAAGCACCTTCACATCGTTTATTGGCTATTATGAGAGCCGAAAATGAAGGTTTTATCAAGTTCAAAGTTGATGTAGAGTTAGACGATGCTTACGATATTATTGACGAACTTATCATAAAAGGAGATAACAGTACGACGCCACACATTCAATTGGCGATAGAGGACAGTTATAAACGTTTGTTGAATCCTGCCATTTCGAATGAAACGCTACAAGAAGCTAAGGCTAAAGCCGATGCAAATTCGATTCAGGTATTTGCGAATAATTTAGGGCAGTTATTATTGGCGCCACCATTGGGTGAAAAACGAATTTTGGCAATTGACCCAGGATTTCGTTCGGGATGTAAAGTGGTATGTTTGGATGAGAAAGGAGATTTGTTGTATAACGAAACCATTTATCCGCATGCTCCGCAAAAGGAGGAAGCCATGGCCATGAAAAAAATCCGTTCGATGGTCAACGCCTATAATATTGATGCTATATCGATAGGAAATGGAACGGCTTCGAGAGAAACTGAATTCTTTATCAAGAAAATTGCATTTGACAAACCAGTTCAGGTATTCATCGTATCGGAGGCTGGGGCTTCAGTCTATTCGGCTTCGAAGATTGCGAGAGAAGAGTTCCCTAATTATGATGTTACGGTTCGTGGTTCGGTTTCTATTGGGAGACGATTATCGGATCCGTTGGCTGAATTGGTAAAAATTGATCCAAAAGCAATTGGAGTTGGGCAATACCAACATGACGTAGACCAAAACAAACTTAAAGAAGAACTGGATAATACGGTAATTCGTTGCGTGAACTCGGTGGGGATAAACATCAACACGGCGAGTAAGCATTTATTGGGTTACGTGAGTGGAATAGGAGAGAAGCTAGCCGAAAACATTGTAGCCTACCGTTCCGAAAACGGCCCTTTTACAGATAGAAAGCAACTCAAAAAAGTGCCTCGTTTGGGTGACAAAGCGTACCAACAAGGAGTTGCTTTTATCCGAATTTCGAATGCGAAGAATCCTTTGGACAATTCGGCTGTACATCCCGAAGCGTATGCTATTGTTGAAAAAATGGCCAAAGATTTGAAAATAACAGTAAATGATTTGATTGCCAATAAAGAAAAAACAGCTTTAATTACACCTGAAAATTACATTACTCATGATATCGGTGTTTTGACCTTAAAAGACATTATAAAAGAGTTGGAAAAACCGGGATTAGATCCTAGAAAAGCGGCCACTGTTTTTGAATTCGACCCGAATGTAAAATCGATTAAAGATGTTAGAACCGGTATGATTTTGCCTGGAATTGTCAATAACATTACCAATTTTGGCTGTTTTGTTGATATCGGAATCAAAGAAAGTGGCTTGGTTCATATTTCACAACTCAAAGCCGGTTTTGTGAGCGATGTGAATGAGGTTGTTAAATTACACCAACACGTTCAGGTAAAAGTTACGGAAGTAGATGAGGACAGAAAACGTATTCAGTTAACAATGGTAATTTAAATGTATAAAAAATGGGGTTCATTTAATTTGAACCCCATTTTTTATACATTTCTTAATTTTTTTTATAATTGAATAACTCCACCTACATTGAAGCTATATCCTGCATTAAAAATTTTGTTATCAGATGCGTTGTTAATATTTGTTAAGCCATTGAAGAATTGAGTATCAATTAAAATCCCAAATTTTTCAGTAACTTCAAATTTATATCCTATTCCATAGGTCAAAGCTAATTGAAAAGAATTGATAGTACTTTTCGGGATTTCAGTACTATTTACTTTAGCGCTCAATAAGAAAGACGGGCTAAATCCAAAATTTAAATTCCATTTTCTAGTGCTTCCAAAGTGCCAGTTGGCATTTAATGGAATACTTAAATAGTTTAATTTATCTTCGTAATTTATATATGGATTAGGAGTCGTATAAATATCATATATATAATCAACAAGCATTTTATATTTACCTCCCATTTTGTCAAAAACTAATCCAGAACGTAAACTCCATCGATTATTAAAATAATAATCAGTTGTTACGCCAAATTCTGCGCCTGAATTAGAATCTGTACTTTTCCCTTCATTGTCTTCGCCAAAACCTGAATATCCAATTTTTGGAGTAATTTCAACAGTTCCTTTTTCTCGAGATTGTGCGTTTGTGAATGCAAATGAAATTACGGCAAGTAATGACAATAAAATTTTTTTCATAATAAGGGTTTATATTTTTTTTGCCGAATATAGTAAGCAAAAATCGTATAAGCAATGTAAATAGGAAAAAGTCTATTTATTTAAAACAATCGTTTAAAATCGGTAATTATTAAAGTTAATTAGGAGCCTCTAAACTATTAAACTTTGCCATTCATACATATTCATGATGAAAGTAATTAAAAATGTTTAAGTAAAAAACTACAAATCGCGTATAACTACGTATTTTTACTTATTTGTAAAGAATTGCGAATATCTAAATAAGCACCGACTCTAAGTAGATGAAATGATAATTGACGTCATTTTTTCGGTTTCATTTATAAAAAATGCATAAAAAAAGAGTCTTTTTTTGAGCTGATAACCTGACTTGTCAGCTTGAGTCAATTACCATTTATTGCGAAAAACCTATACATTTACTTCAAATAAAGATAGTTACAGTATAATTTTTACTGATTTTGTCATTTAACCAAGATTTGTTCATTGTGCTAAATGTCTCGTTGACCGTTCGCGTGAGGGATAGAAGGAAGCTACCGAAGTAGCCCGGATAGCCCGACCCCGATGAGTAAAGCGGGCGAATAAGCGGTCTTTAAAGTTGGCCCGTTTTGCTGATCGGGGTCACGCCCTAAAGATGATTAAAATATTGGTTTTGGATGTCTCAAACACTTAAAAAACAAACAATAATTAACTACAGATGAAAGAGAATCAAGCTATTTGCAACAGTTGTAGTAATGAAAATTGTTTTATAAAAAAGCATATTCATTTGCCCAACATGCAAAGTTATATAGAAAAAAAACACAGTTTTACCTGTAAAAAAACACAACAGTTCATTATAGAGGGCGCGCCCATTCAGGGGCTTTATTTTGTGCAAAAAGGAAAGGTGAAAACGGTAAAAACAGGAATCAACGGAAGGGAACAAATTGTTCGGTTTACCACGAATGGAGACACGGTTGGTTTTAGGGGGTTTGGGACGAGCAATCGGTATTTGATAGGGGCTTATGCGCTGGAGGATACAGTTTTGTGTAATTTCAACAATGAAGTGATGCTGGACATTCTTAAAAATGTTCCCGAATTCACTTATGATATGATGCTTTTTTATGCCGAGGAATTGAATAAGAGTGAGAATAACATCAGGAAGATTGCCCACATGAATGTGAGAGAGCGTGTGATTGATACCTTATTATATATCCATAGAAAATTTGGTCAAACCAATGATTTAATCAATCTTGATTTGTCCCGAAAAGAAATCGCCGATTTTGCCGGCACCACCGAAGAACAGGTAACCCGAGTAATTTCGAGTTTGAAGAGAGAGACATTAATTAAAACCGTTGGCAAGAAAATAGGATTGCAACAAATCAACAAAATGAAAATGGAAATTATGGAGCATAAGTATGTATAAGTAGTTTTGGATAATAAAATAGAATTTAGAAAGCCCTTTTGGGGCTTTTTTTGTGGAAATAAATGTCGTTTTAGGAGTATTGGAGGGAAAATAATTTTTTGACGTTGAGCTAAGTACGTATTTTAGATAAAAACTAAGTGGCCGTTGATGTCAATAATTATAGGGTTTAACAATAATTATTTGCGTTAACGCAGAAAATTAATTGTTTTCTGAATAATTTTTGTTGTGTAAAAAAGAGGTTTTAGACTGTAAAAAGCGAATACGTAAGTATAAATACGTATGTATATTTGCTTAATACTAATCAAAACCAATTTATCATGCAAAAGATTACAACCACAATACAAAAAATAAAAGCACTTAAAAAAAGAAAAAATTCAAAATCGATACTATTAGGTTTGGCCATAACATTGTTTGGTTATAACGCTGCAAATGCACAGCTAACGGCATCAGGACAATTCAGACCAAGAACAGAATTTAGAGACGGTTACAGCACTTTGCAATCAAAAGACGCCGAGACTGCTGTTTTTACTTCACAAAGAACAAGATTGAATGTTGGGTTTACAGGATATAGATTCAAATTTTTTGTTGCCGTTCAGGATGTTCGAGTTTGGGGACAAGATGCTTCAACTATTAACAGAGTAACGACTGCAGAGAATAATGGAATTCAATTGCACGAAGCCTGGGGCGAAATAATGCTGAATGACACTGTAAGTAGCATTCAAAATTTATCCTTAAAAATTGGACGTCAAGAGATTTCGTATGATGATCAAAAGGTAATAGGAGCATTGGATTGGTTACAACAAGCGCGTTACCATGACGCGATTGTTTTGAAATACTTTAACAAAGGATGGACAGCCGATTTTGGAGCCGCTTTTAACCAAAACAAAGAATTATTGGCAGGAACAATTTATAATGGTGTTCCGGCAGCAACTTCCGGTTATACCGCCGGTACCAACGGTTTGGGAACCAATTACAAATCATTGGAATATGCCTATATCGCTAAGAAATTTTTCTTTGGAGACATTTCATTTTTGTTCCTAAGCGATAATTTTAACAAATACACGAATGTAACTGCGGGAACTCCGCCTGTTGTAACCAAAGTGAATGAACAAGGAATTTGGACCCGTAACACTACTGGTTTCTACTATAATGTGAATGCTACCAGAAAATTGAAATTTGAAGGAAGTTTGTACCACCAGTTTGGACACGACAAAAACGGTCGTGGTTTGAACAGTAATTTGGCTTCGATTACATCGACTTTGCAAGTGGGCAGAAAATTGTTTGTAGGCCCTGGAATTGATTATTTATCAGGAAATGATGGGACAAAAGCCGTTACAGCGACTTCAGAGAACAATCTATTTGATCCGCTTTATGGAACGCCTCACAAATTTTGGGGAACTATGGATTACTTCTACGCATCAAGCGGTTTTGGAGCGCAAGGTTTGCTGAATTACTTTTTGAAAGCCAAATACAACTTAAAAGACAATCTAACTCTTTTTGCTGACATACACTGTTTTGAATCGGCAAACTCTTTATCTAATGGTGCTGGAGGAAAACAAACCAGCTATTTAGGAACAGAGCTTGATTTGAAAATGTCCTATAATATGACGAAAATGATCAATATTGAAGCTGGTTACTCATTCATGCAAGCAACCAATTCAATGTCATCTGCACAAGTTAAAAATGTTGCGAATGCGAACCTTACTCCACAATGGGCTTATGTGATGGTGAATATTAAACCAAACTTTTTGAACAAAAAGTAATTGAATTAACGATTTAAAAACTATAAAAATGATACAGACTAAAAAACAGATAAGCACACTTTTTACCACCTTGATGTTGGTAGTGTGCGTGGTTTTGTTCTCTTCTTTCAAAACAAATCCAAAACCGCCAATTGCTGGCGAACCGATCAAATTAGGTTTCATTCCCTTGACCGATTGTTCGCCAATCGTAATGGCCAAAGAATTGGGTTTATTCAAAAAATACGGCGTTGAGGTTGTTGTAACCAAAGAAACGTCTTGGGCTAATGTTCGTGACAAAATCTTAACTGGCGAATTAGACGGAGCACACTGTTTATACACTATGCCTTTTTCAGTGTACACTGGAGTAGGAGGAAAGGCAGGTTCTGAGATGAAAATCGCTATGATGCTTAGCGTAAACGGACAAGCAATTACACTATCCAATGATTTTTGTGGGAAAGTGGGATTCAAACAAATGAATAAAGTGACTCCTGTTGTGGCTGCCAAATTGAAAGCCGAAAAAGAAGTGACTTTTGCCATGACTTTCCCTGGAGGAACTCACGATTTATGGTTGAGAAACTGGATGTCATTGGCAGGATTAAATCAAAAAGCGGTAAAAATCATTACGATTCCGCCTCCTCAAATGGTTGCCAACATGAAAGTGGGTAACATGGATGGATACTGCGTAGGAGAGCCTTGGGGCGGTGTTGCAGTAAAACAAGGAATTGGATTTACACAAATTGCCTCTCAAGATATCTGGAAAGACCACCCAGAAAAAGCTTTGGTTGTCAACAAAGAATTTAGCGAGAAACGTCGCGAAGATTTAAAGAAAGTTATGAAAGCGATTATGGAAGCATGCATCTGGTTGGATAATCCAGCGAATCGTAAGAAAGCGGCCGCCATCATTGGGAAAGCGCCTTATGTAAACGCGCCTGCCGATGTAATTGAATCCAGACTGATGGGAGATTATAACTTAGGTTGTAACCAAGGAACCGAAGTTTATACCGATGATTATATGTTGTTTTACAAAGGAGGAACCGTAAACTACCCTCGTAAATCATACGCAATCTGGGCTATGGCACAATTTGTACGATTTGGATATTTGAAAGAAGAACCAAATTATAAAGCGATTGCCGATAAACTGATTCTACAGGATTTATACGAAGAAGTAGCCAAAAGCATGAAAATCAAAATCCCAACAGACGATATGAAACCTTTTTCTCTTACGATGGACAAAACGGTTTTCAACCCGAATAATCCATCTGCTTATTTAAAAGTGGTGAAAAAATAAGAGGAGTTACTAAGAAACTAAGTAGCTAAGATTCTAAGTCTTTTTTAAAAGTGTTATAACTTCTTTTAAATTGTTTATTAAATCTTAGCTACTTAGATTCTCAGAATCTCAGCAACTAAAAAACAACATTAAATTACAGCATTATGTCACATTCAACTACAGCAACAATCGAAACGGAGATAGTTAAAAAAAACTACGTTCTCCAAAACACTTTTGGTAAAGTAATTAAGAAAAAGAACCTTAAAAAAGCGTCACGCTATATTTTAGAAAAAGCAAAATCAATTGCGTTTGCTTGTATTGGATTGACCATTTTTTGCGGATTTTGGAGCTTATTGAGTTATTATACAAAAGATGCACTTCCTGGACCAAAGGCAACATTAACCGTTTTATTCGAAATGTTGAGCGATCCATTTTATGATTATGGCCCAAACGACAAAGGAATTGGCCTACAATTGTTTGTCTCTATAAAAACCGTTTTATTGGGATTTTCATTGGGCTCTTTATTCGCAATTCCGTTCGGAATCTTGATTGGAGCCAGTGCTTTTTTCAAAAAAATATTTTACCCTATAGTTCAGTTTTTAAAGCCAGTTTCGCCTTTGGCTTGGTTTCCTATAGGTTTGGTTGTTTTCAAAGACACCGGAATGGCGACCATATTTATAGTGTTTATCACCTCATTGTGGTCCACATTAATCAACACTGCTTTTGGGGTGGGAACGATTCCGCAAGACCATAAAAATGTAGCCAAGGCTTTTGGATTTTCAAAATGGAGATATTTAACCAAAGTTGTTTTTCCATACACCTTGCCACACATTATCACAGGATTGCGATTGAGCATCAGCGTAGCCTGGTTGGTTATCGTTGCCGGCGAAATGTTATCAGGTGGTGCAGGAATTGGATTTTTCGTATGGGACAGCTGGAATGCATTGAGTTTGGAAAAAGTGATTTCAGCCATCATCATCATCGGATTTGTGGGAATTATTTTTGACGGATTTTTTACAATGATTGAAAATAAAGTGTCTTATAAAGCTTAAATAGTTTAGAGGTTTAAAGTTGTTTAAAAGTTTAATATAGTTGAAAAACTTAAGCTTACTATCACCCAAACTTTAAACCATTAAACAACTTTAAACTTTTACCCTTAAATTTTTAAACAATATTAAACAAAAACACCATGAGCTATTTAGAAATAAAAGATTTGGAAATATCTTTTCCAACTCCAAAAGGAAAATACATTGCAGTAAAAGACATTAACCTTTCTATCAAAAAAGGTGAAATCATATCCATCATCGGACACTCAGGCTGTGGAAAATCAACCATTATGAATGCGATAGGAGGAATGCTGACCCCAACTGGCGGATCGGTATTATTAGATAATAAAAACATCAAAGGGCCAGGACCAGATCGTGGAATTGTTTTCCAAAACTATTCGTTATTGCCTTGGTTAACTGTGGAAAACAACATTTTTCAGGCGGTAGATTCTGTTATGGATTGCTCCACAGCAGAGAAACACGAAATCGTGATCAAAAACCTAAAAATGGTTAATTTGTTCCAACATAAAGATAAACTTCCTGGACAACTTTCTGGTGGAATGAAGCAAAGAGTGGCTATTGCGAGAGCTTTTGCCATTAATCCAGGAGTATTGTTGATGGACGAACCTTTTGGAGCGCTTGACGCTTTAACAAAAGGATCTATGCAGCTCGAAGTTTTAAAACTGTGGAATCTGGACAACAGAGAAAAAACTATTATAATGATTACGCACGATATCGAAGAAGCGTTGTTTTTGTCAGACCGAATTGTGGTTTTACATAATGGCCCAGCCTCTACGATTCGTGAAATAGTTACGGTAAATTTAGCAAGACCCCGAAATAAGATTGAAATCGTAAAAACCCCAGAATATATCGAATTAAGAGATCATTTATTGCATCTCTTGACTGATCATTTTTCGATTGAGGATATGGGGGTTACCTATAAAAATTAGTTAAGTTTGTTGCCAAAAAAAGCCTTTTCAACTCCTGAAAAGGCTTTTTTGTATAAAATAAAAAATTCCAAACTCCCTATATAAATATTGGAATTTGGAATTTAAGATTTAGGAATTTTTTATAAAAAATTCTTACTTTACTTCTTCTTCTTTTTTGTCAGCTGGCTGATCGTCTTTGGCTGCGTTTTTAAATTCTTTAACACCGCTTCCTAAACCTTTCATTAATTCTGGAATTTTTTTACCTCCAAAAAGTAATAAAACAACTGCCAATATAACAAGGATTTCTGGTAAACCTAATCTTCCCATGATTGAATATTTAATGCCGTAGCAAATTTGTAATAAATCTAATGTGCAAATGTATATAGAATAACTTAATACGCATTCATTTTGACTGATTTATTTGCTTTTGACAGCGTTAAATATTTTATAAAATTGTGAACTTAAGAATTCAACTACTTAGAGGAGGCTAGTGTTGGCAACGCTTTAAATTATTATATTTGTGACTTAAACAAATATCATGTCCAGAAATCGATTAAAAAAGAAGAAGTTTTTTGACAGATTATTAATCAAAAACCGATTAATAATTTTGAACGAGGATACTTTTGAGGAAATTTTTTCTTTTAAATTGAACATTATGAGCGTCTTTGTTTCGCTTTCATTGGGTGCTATTTTCCTGATTTCGATTACAACCGTTTTGATTGCTTTTACTCCTTTACGAGAATTCATACCCGGTTATTCTTCTTCTCAACTAAAGAGAGACGCAACGGTTTTGGCATTAAAATCGGATTCCCTTTCCATAGCTTTGAAGAAAAATGAAGCCTATATAAAATCGATTCAAAAAGTGCTGAACGGTGATTTGGAATACGCCAAATTCAACAAAGATTCTATCCTTTCAAGTGCTGATGAAGCTTTAGAACCAGTAGATTTATCAGCTTCTGAAAAAGAAAAGGAGTTGAGGGAAAGAGTGAATAAAGAAGAGAACACTCAGCAATCCTCCCCAAAAGGAAAGAACCTAAACACTAAAAAATAATCCGAATAGCTTCGGAATTATAACAGAATATTACAATTTTTAAACAAAGCCCAAAAGAATGTCACTAAAATCGATTGCAGCAAAAATTTTTGCACAAAAAATATATAAAAAGACACAAGCTTGGGCCAATTCTCCAGTTGAAACCCAGAAAGCTGTTTTCCAAAGTTTGATACAGACCGCTAAGCAAACTCAATTTGGGAAAGACCATGATTTTGACCAGATAAAAAGCTATGAGGATTTTGCAAAACAAGTTCCTGTTCGCGATTACGAAGCTTTGAAACCCTATGTGGATAGAGTAGTAAAGGGGGAAGAAAATATACTTTGGAAAGGGAAACCACTTTATTTTGCAAAAACTTCGGGAACGACATCGGGAGCGAAATACATTCCGTTGACCAAGGAATCAATGCCATATCATATTGAAGCAGCCCGAAATGCGATTTTGCTTTACATACACGAAACCAAAAATGCCGATTTTGTAAAGGGGAAAATGATTTTTTTGCAGGGAAGTCCCATTCTGGAAGAGAAATATGGAATAAAACTGGGAAGATTGTCTGGAATTGTGGCACATTTTGTTCCAAAATATTTGCAAAAAAACCGACTGCCTTCTTGGGAAACCAATTGTATTGAAGATTGGGAAACCAAAGTAAATGCAATTGTCAATGAAACCATTGACGAAGATATGTCCATAATTTCAGGAATTCCATCATGGGTACAAATGTATTTTGAAAAACTGCAACAAAGAGCAGGAAAGCCCGTTGGTGAGATTTTCAAGAATTTCAATTTGTTTATTTATGGTGGTGTTAATTATGAACCATACAGAGCTAAATTTGAAAACCTTATAGGCAGAAAAGTTGATAGCATCGAATTATTTCCCGCCTCGGAAGGTTTTTTTGCTTATCAGGATTCCCAAAAAGAAAAAGGAATGTTGTTGTTGCTGAATGCCGGAATTTTTTATGAATTTATAAAAAGCGAAGACTTTTTTACCGAAAGTCCAAAACGTTATACCATAGGTGAAGTGGAGTTGGGCGTAAACTATGTTTTGATTATTTCGACCAACGCAGGGCTTTGGGCTTATAATATTGGCGACACCGTTCAGTTTACTTCTTTGAAACCATATCGAGTTATTGTTTCAGGTCGAATCAAGCATTATATCTCGGCTTTTGGAGAGCATGTTATTGGCAAAGAAGTTGAACACGCTTTGCAGGAAGCCATGATAGGAACAACAATAAGAGTGAATGAATTTACTGTGGCGCCACAAATCACGCCTATTGAAGGTTTGCCGTATCATGAATGGTTTATCGAATTTGAGAACGAACCGGAAGACAGTATTGCTTTTGCGGAAGCGCTGGACAATGCCATGAGAAAACAAAACATTTACTATGATGATTTGATTGTGGGTCATGTTTTGAAAAAATTGGTTGTCACCAAAGTGGCTAAAAACGGTTTCCAGGACTATATGAAATCCATTGGGAAATTAGGGGGGCAGAATAAAATCCCAAGGCTTTCCAATGACAGGAAAATTGTGGATTTGTTAGAAAAAACCCAGGATAGTAAAGATTAATAGCATTTATTTATAAATGAAATGCTTTGGTATATAATATTATTCTTCATTAAAATTTTTGAAGTATATTTAAACAAAAAGTTCTAAAAATGAAAATCGAGAAAATAAGAATAAAAAATTTCAAAGTTTACCAAGATACTGAAATTAGAGATTTACCAAATATGTGTGTCTTTCTCGGAGCAAATGGTGCAGGAAAATCTACACTTTTTGAAGTATTCGGTTTTTTGAGTGATGCACTTAAGAGTAACGTAAAAACAGCACTTAATAAAAGAGGTGGCTATAAAGAAGTTTATTCAAGAAATGGAGTTGGTGATATTGAGATTGAAATAAAGTTCAGAAATCCTGATGTAGATGGAAAAAAACAACCTTTAATAACGTATGAACTTTCTGTTTGTTTAGGGGAAACAAACATGCCAGTTGTGTCAAAAGAAGTATTGAGTTATAGGAGAGGGAATAGAGGGAGACCTTATAGATTTTTAGAATTCACTTATGGAAAAGGAAATGCAATTGTAAACGAAAGTGAATTTGAAACTGCTAAACAAGAATTTAAAGAACAAAGAGAGGAGCAAACTTTGGATAGTCCTGATATTTTGGCAATAAAAGGGTTAGGACAATTTCAAAAATTTAATGCTATTAGTTCATTTAGAAGATTACTAGAAAATTGGTATGTTTCTAATTTTCAAATTCAAGCTGCTCAAAATATTGAAGATACTGGTTTAAGCGAACATTTATCAACTTCGGGAGATAACTTAGCTCAGGTTACCAAATATATATATGAAAACTATCCAGATACTTTTCAAAAGATTTTAGATAAAATGAAAGAGAGAGTTCCTGGTATTGATAAAGTTGAAGCGACTGAAACCATAGATGGCCGAATTGTTTTACAATTTAGTGATGGTAGTTTTAAAGACCCTTTTATTTCCAGATTTGTATCAGACGGAACGATTAAGATGTTTGCTTATTTGGTTTTACTTAATGATCCTAAACCACATCCTTTATTATGTATAGAAGAACCTGAAAATTATTTGCATCCTGAACTTTTAGTTGAATTAGCAGAAGAATTTAGAGATTATGCTAATAGAGGAGGACAAGTCTTTATATCGTCGCACTCACCGGATTTTGTAAATGCCTTAGAATTGGATGAACTTTTTTGGCTGAATAAAGACAAGGGCTTTACAAGTATAAAAAGAGCATCAGATGATGATGCAATATCCAGTTTGTTTAATGATGGTGATAAACTTGGTTATTTATGGAAACAGGGATATTTTATTGGTAGTGGACCTAAAAATTAATTTATGGCGAGAATAGAAATATTAGTCGAAGAACCATCGATGAAAGAATTTTTAACCATCTTATTACCAAATGTTCTTGATAATCAATGGAATTTGAATGGAAATTATTTTATTAGAAGTTTCGAAGGAAAAAGTGATTTGCAGAAAAACATACCATCAAAAGTAAAATTTTTAAGCAATTGGAATCACGAAGCAGTTGGAGTTGTTATTATGCAAGATCAAGACAGTTCAGATTGTAAAATACTTAAACAAAAACTTTTAAATATTTGTAATCAAAATGGTAATTGCCCGAAATTAGTTCGGATAATTTGCAGAGAACTTGAATCTTGGTATATAGGTGATTTTGTAGCTGTAAATAAAGCTTATCCAAGTTTTAAGCACCAAAATTATATAAATAAATCAAAATTTAGGATACCAGATAACTGCAATGCTTTTGATGAGATAAAAAAAATAGTTCCAGATTTTCAAAAAGTAGGAGGGGCCAAAAAAATAGCTCCATTTATAAATGTTGAAACTAATAAATCAGAAAGTTTTCAACAAACAATAAGTGGTGTAATACGTTTTTTTGAGACCATAAAAGATTAAGTTATAAAATTTAAAAGGATTTGATTTATCATTTGATCCTAATTGAAGGAAGGTTTTTCAGAAACAAAGCAGAAAATAAAAAACAATAATACCCTTACATTTGAGATTATAAAAGTAAAACAGAATGAAAGAAACCAAAAATATATCTAGATCTAGAGCACAGGAATCGTCGGCGGCAATTGAAAAAATGTACATTACGATGCGCCATCTTTTCAATAGAGGATTTTACAAACCGATGGGAATTTCTGGTGACACATTAAGAGAAGCATTATTGGCTCTAAGACCTGAAATCTATGGAAATATTGCCGAAGAAAAAGTCGAGTTAAATGGACTTTTATATGTTATAGAACGTTTACCGATTGGAATCGAGGAGTGCCGTTTTATTAATTTAACTTCGGATGAAGGGTATTCCAAATCGCATTTCAAAGCGATAGTTCCTCCAAAAAGACGTCGCAATTGCTATCGTATAGACGAAGAACAAATGAATGTTGAAATCACCAGAGGGCGATCGGACATTTATGATATATTGACCCATTTGACGTTTATTTTCATTGAATCCCATAAAATTAGAAATAGAGTTTTATTGGATGATGCAGGCGAGGTCTCCCGTGATTGGACAAAACTGGAAATTGCAGTATCTCAAAGCAAGAAATTGACTTTGGTCGAAAAAGAGAAAGCTATTTCTCATGCAGCCAATATTCTGGGCAGAACTTTCGAAGAAGTTTTGGATATTTATGATTCTTTTGGAAGTGAAGCTGCGCCGGATCGTTTTTTGCATGTAATTTATTGGCTCGGAAAACTGGCGATAGAAGAAGTTGTTGACAGTAATAAAAGAACCATTACATTTAGTCCTATCCTTCGTGAGCGCTTGGGACATCATATTCACGGAGAAGTTTGGGCAACCAACATCAAAGAAGTTTTGAAAGCCAATCAGTTGTTGGATAGACCAATTCATGTGATTAGTGCCAATATGCACTCGGTGATGAATTCCATTTTTGCCACACCAATTTTGAAAACAAAGTTCAAGGATAAGTCAGACTTCTTTATTTACGAAGAATTGAGTAAGTCTGGCGCCAATGAAGTTCGTAATCAAGTTGAAGCTGTAGCATTGAAACAAGGAATGATTTTCTTGCCGGATACGTCCGGAACCAATATTGATGTACAAATTTTTGATACGGCGCAAATAGATTGGGCAAAAACATCATTTCCAAAGGCAGAATTAGGTGAGAAAAAACCAGTTCTTATTGTAATGGATTATGCTTTTGGAGAACAAGCCTATGAAACGATAGACGAATTATTGAAACCCTATAAAAAAGACACTTTGCTTAACGTAAGATCGGTTTCGATTATGGGAAAAGCAGGAATTCTGGAAGGAGGAAAAGGCGATATTATGATTCCGAATGCCCATATCAATGAAGGGACGGCAGACAATTATTTCTTTAAAAATGAGTTAACCGCTGACATGTTTGAGGGCAATGACATCGCTGTTTTTGCCGGACCAATGGTTACGGTTTTAGGAACATCATTGCAAAACAGGGACTTATTAAAGTTTTTTCATGAATCGACTTGGGGCGTTATTGGTTTGGAAATGGAAGGGTCTTATTACCAAAAAGCTATTCAATCGGCTTCCAAAATCAGAAAAAGTGTTCCTCAGGACGTTAAAGTACGTTATGCTTATTATGCTTCTGATAACCCATTGGAAACCGGTAGTACGTTGGCTTCAGGAGGTCTGGGAACCACCGGTGTAAAACCGACCTATCTGATTACGATTAAAATATTAGAACAAATTTTTAATATAAAATAACAATACAGTATGAGTGTACAAAAAGAAAATAATCCAGAGAACCCTGAAATTGACTTACTGACTGTTTTTAGCAGAATAGGGGATTTCTTTGAGTGGATTAATACTTTGTTGTTTAGAATCATTCGGTTTTTTGTAAAAAATGCAATCGCTGTGGCTGTTTTGATTGTTTTGGGTTTTGGGATTGGTTTTTTGCTAGAAAAAGTCAACAGAAACTATGAGCAAAAAATTATAGTCGCTCCAAATTTTAAATCGGCAGAATATTTATACTCTAAAATCGAATTTTTAGCTTCAAAAGCGGCATTAAGAGATACTTTATTTTTTAAATCTATTGGCATTCAAAAACCTTCTTCGATAGTTTCAATTGCTATAGAACCAATTGTGGATGTTTACAACTTGATGAATAAGAATGGTGAAAATGTGGATTTGCTTCAATTGATGGCACAAAATGGGGATCTTAAATCAATTATCAAGGAAACAACAACCAATAAAAATTACGATCTCCAAACCATTACCATAAAAACTTTGGGTTCTGTTACTGTAAATCAAACTGTAGAACCCCTTTTAAACTATTTGAATACAAGTTCCTATTTTGATACCTATAAAAAGATTAATTCTCAAAATATTTCAAATAATATAAAGACAAAAGAAGCTACAATTCTTCAAATAGATGCAATTTTGAACCAGTTTTCAGGTACTTATGGTAATCATCCCAATAACGAAAAATTGGTTTATTATAATGAAAATTTAAATTTGGGTGCTGTTATTAAAACCAAAGATTCTTTGGTCAATCAAATTGATAAATTAAAAATAGAACAATACAACACTGACAAGACCATAAAGGAAAGAGGTGTAGTTTTGAACATAAAAAACAATAAAAGTATAAAAGGAAAACTAATTTTTATCCTGCCATTAGTGTTTGTTGGTCTTTTTGTTTTATATCATTTTTTCACTTCTTTTTACAAAAAGCAATCTTTGAAAGCAAATCTAAAATTGAAATAAATAATGATTGTGAAGAAGCAAATATGTTAAAAAAAACACGGAATCAACTACTGAAAATCAACAAAAATCCATTTGTTCAACAAAGTTTAATCACTTTGATTTTGAGGTTTTTTGGGGTAATTACGTTATTTGGTTTCACCGTATTTCTAACCAAAACCTATCCTCCTAAAATTGTTGGACAATATGATTTTGTTCGTTCTTTTCTGTTGGTAGTTGGCAGTATTTGTTTGTTGGGCTGCGATCAGTCTGTTTTGTATTTTAAAGGAAGGCTCGGAGGCTCAAATACTTTAGAGGGAATTAAAAAAGTATATGCAAAAATGGTCGGATTGTTGTTATTGATGTCAATTCTGCTTTTATGTGTTTTTTGGTTTATTGACGAACAATTTGTAAACAATTATTTCTCCGATCCTGGAGTTTACGACATTCTTTTAAAATCAATTATGATATTGTTTTTTTATGGTTTGACAACGTTGAATACCGAAGTTTTTAGGGCATTGGACCATTTTTATGTTGCAGAACTTTTTAGAAATACCATTAAATATATCCCGCTGATTGTTGGGGCAATTTTGCTGTCTTATTTTGATAAAAAAGCCTATTTGGTTACCGTTTTCTTGGTTGGTTTTGTTCTTCTTTCGTTAATAACAACAATTATAATTTTCATTTATTTCAGCAAAGCTAAAAATCAAAGTGAAAATGTTGTTTTTACGTATAAAGATATACTTACAAAATCTTATCCCATAGCAATTAGTGGGATGGCTTTGTTTTTATTAACGAGTTTTGATATTCTTTTTTTAAAAAAATACAGAGATGATGCTACAGTTGCATTTTATTCGGTTGCGGTAAAATTAATGACTATTCTTTCGATGGTAATCATCACGGTTAATATCACGGTTTCGGCTAAAATTTCGGAATATTTCTTTAGTAAAAGCAAAACAGATTTGATCAAAACAATTCAGCATGCCTCACGGTTAATATTTCTATTGACTTTTCCCGCAGTGCTTATCATTTGTTTTTTCCCAGAATATATTTTAGGTTTTTTTGGAAAGGGATACGTAGCTGCCAAGGATGCTTTGTTAATTTTAATCATTGGTCAAGGAATTTGTTCAGCCTTTGGAACAGCACCTGTTTATTTGAACATGACTGGGAGACAGCATGTTTTTCAGATCATTTTAATTGTTGCCGTGCTTATAAATTTTATTCTGAATAGGATATTAATACCTCAATATGGAATGACGGGGGCTGCAACAGCTTTTGTGGTTAGTTCTGTTTTGTGGAATAGTATTGCGGCTGTCGTGATTTATAAAAAGGATAAAGTGAATGTTTTTTTGAACTAAAATTCAAGAATGAGAGTAGTACATATTATAAATAGTTTAGCATCTGGAGGCGCCGAGAAATTACTTCTGGACACTATCCCTATTTATAAATCTAAAGGAATAGAAGTTGACCTATTGCTGTTAAACGGAAGTCCAAGTCCTTTTTTGGAGGCATTAAAAGAAACAGGTTGTTGTTCGATTTATTCGCTGGGTTTACAATCAGTATATAATCCGATGCAGGTTTTTAAATTAATTCCCTTTTTGAAAAAATATGACATTGCACAGGTTCATTTATTTCCATCTCAATATTGGGTTGTCTTGGCAAAGATTTTGTCTTTTTCTAAAATTAAATTAATAGTAACAGAACACAACTCGACAAATCCAAGATTAGAGAATCGTTTCATTGCCGTGTTCGATCGCCTTTTTTATCGATTTTATGATAAAGTAATCTGTGTCTCAAATGAAATTTCAAATACATTTATAAATTATACAGGTTTAAAAGCATCTAAATTTACTGTTATTGAAAATGGGATTGATTTACAAAAAATGTATACAGCACAACCGTATTTTAAAAATGAAACCTCTAATCTTTTTAGTGCTCAAGATTTTGTGATGATACAGGTTGCACGATTCGACAAACAAAAAGACCAAGAAACAATAATTCATTCCTTAAAGTATTTGCCCGAAAATATAAAGCTTATTTTGGTGGGCGATGGAATTTTTAAAATAAAATGCCAAGCGTTAGTTCAAGAGTTGCAATTGCAGGAGCGTGTTGTTTTTTTAGGATTAAGAATGGATGTGCCAAGATTATTAAAATCAGCCGATGTGGTTGTTTTATCTTCAAGACATGAAGGTTTGTCTTTGTCGAGTATTGAAGGAATGGCTTCAGGAAAACCATTTGTGGCTTCAGACGTGCCTGGTTTGCAGAGAATAGTTAGCGATGCAGGTGTTTTATTCAAACAAGGAAACGCGAAGGATTTAGCCAATACAATCGAAAAGCTAATGATTAATGAAACGTATTATCAAGAAATTGTAATTTCATGTTTAAAAAGAGCAGAGCAATATGACATTCAAATTATGGTTGATAAACACCTACATTTGTACCAAACAATAGTATAATTATGCAAGTTTTAATCAAAAGAAGTACGGCGACTTTTATTGTATTATTTGTACTCAATTTATTGGTTACGGTCCTTGCATTCTATGTTTTGCCAAAACGATTTTTTTATGATGCAGTTGTTATTGCGCTTGATAAAGGTAATGAAATCGGATTTTTTGGAAGTTACCCGCTTACTATTTTATTTTATAAAATTACAGGCTTGCGGTATTTGCCTTTTTCAATAGTTGGATTGATTCAATTTCCCATTTTGATGTATGTTCTATATAAAATTGGAATTCCAACTGACTTCCAAAAATTAAACATAAAAAACATACTTGTTTATCTGGGAATCTTGATGATAGCCATTTTTATGTCAATGCCTTCGAAAGAATTTATCACCTATTTGTTTGTTTCCCTGATTGTTTTTTTATTCTTAAATGAGAAGATTGCGTTTCGAACAGCACTTTTTTCATCTTTATTTTTGTTGGCACTTTTTGGTATTTTGTATCGCCCTTATTTTTTTCTGATTCCAATTATTGCCGTTGTAATGTATGGAACAAGCGGTGTAAATTTTAAGAGTAAGACACTGACGACGGTTTTTTACGGAATAGTAATAGCCATATTTTTATCCTTAATTTATGGACTGGTAACAGGGCATTATTTCTCTGAAATCAGCAGGGAAGTGGTAAATAGTTCCAGGATAGGATCGGCAGATGCCAATTCCAGCATTATATCTCCAGTAAAACCAGATACTTGGTATGGGGAAACTATTGGCATTTTGTATGGTTTTTTCTCCGTAAATATCCCGGTCAACGGATTCAAGTATATTTTTTCTCCTCAGATATTGGTTTTTGTGATCTGGCAGCTTTTTTTGTTTTACATTCTGCTTGTGCGATTTTCCAGATGCATTGTAACGAGAGATACACACAAAAAGGAACTTTGGATTTTACTTATTTTGTTTGCATTTTTTATCGTTCAAGGTGTTTTCGAACCTGATTTAGGGTCGGCAGTTCGACACAAAATAGGTGTTTTCCCTCTAATTTATTATGCATTATATTATGACCATTTCAGAAAAAAACTTTACTAAAATATTAAATGGTTTTCTGGCAGTATTGGCCATTACAATGATTTTTAGAAAACCCTGTACCTTGTTGATTATATTATTTGCAGTTTTTAATTTATTTTTTATAAAAAAGCTTAATTATTCCAAGCAATCCTTGATTTTATTATTGCTTATTGCATCTCCATTACTACTGGAAATAGTAATGTTTTGGAACAATGATTCTTTTTCTAAAGGTTTAAAATCATTAGAAAAATACAGTTCACTTCTTGTTTTTTCGTTATTTATTTTGGGGAACTATCAAAGGATTCAATTTCTAAAAATTCTTCTATTTTATAGTGTGATAACGACGGGAATTATATTTTTTTTCTTCATCCGATTCATTATTTATTATCCGGAATTGTTTTATAAATATTTAAATGGAAACGATTTATGGGAGATGGGATATGAGTTTTCGAACAGCATTGGTATTCATGCACCGGCATTAAATATGCATTTGGCTTTTGTATCTATTAGCTGTCTTTTTTTTGTTTTTAATTCCTTTCGGTTACGCGAAAAGGGATTACTTAAAATGGGGAGTATTTTAGTTTTTGTACTTTCTTTTTTCTTTGTGCTATTTGTTAATACAAGAATGGCTTTGCTAAATGTATTAGTTGGGTTTGCGTTGGTTTTTTTCGGAGAGGTGATTCGTAAATTCAATTTTAAAAAAGTAATTGGAATTTTAGTAGTTTTAATCTTTGTATTGGGCGGTATACTTTACATTTTTGTTCAAAATAACCCCTATATGAAGGAGAAATATTCGTCGGTAACCTTTGCTTATATGGATAAAGTAGGGAAACTGGACGAAATTGATCATCCAGAATATAGAGTGTTTAATTCTCTTGTAACTCGCGTTTCCATATGGAAATCAGCCTGGGAACTTGCAAAAAAAAATCTTCTTTTTGGTGTTGGTGCTTCGGATGGAAAACCAGAATTAATTAAATATTTCAAACAAACCAATCAGCAATTTTTGGCAAAATATGAATTTCCAACGCACAATCAATTTCTTGATTTTTTAATAAAATTTGGAATATTGGGCCCTTTGATTGTGTTGCTCTATATTTTTACAATTGGCTATTTGGGGTTTAGTTTAAAAAACGCAGTAGTACTTTCTTTCTTCTTCCTTTTCTTCACCTCCAATCTCACCGATGATTTTTTGTTGCGTTTTGACGGTATCGCTTTTAGCGGATTGTGGATGGCTGTTTTTGGCAGCCATTGGTTACAGCAAAAAGTTATTGCTGATAAAGAGCAGCAAGAGCTTTAAAATTTTTGTTTTTATCAAATAAATCATTACATCTTTTTAAGGCATTATCGCCAAATTGATTCCTAATTTTGTCGTCTTTTAACAGTTGCAAATAGTCATCAAGTTCCTCAATTTCATTAAAAAGAAAGCCTGTTTCATTGTGAACAACGATGTCTTTGTTGCCTATAATATTGGTTGCCAAAATCGGTTTTTTCATAGCCATTGCTTCCAAAACGGCGATAGGCATTCCTTCCCAAAGAGAGGTTTGAATATAAATATCTATGACACTGAGTTCTTTCAACGCTTCATTTCTATCCATGAACCAACCTGTAATTTTTATATTGGGTGCTGTTAATGTTGAATTTAATTCACCGTCTCCTATCCAAACAAAATTAAAATCAGGAAAACGCAACGCAATCGTGTTGAATAGTTCTGGGTTTCTGGCAGTAGTAATTCTGGCGACAATCCCAATTGTTAAGGTTTGATTTTTGGGTTTTACGGATTGGCGACTAACTTCATCAATATTGATACCGTTGCGAATCAACATTGATTTTCCAATTTTTTTGGCGATTTCATATTCCGTGTCTCCACAGGCAATTGTTATACCGCCAAATAATTGCTGAAAACTTTTTTCAATGAACCAATATGTTTTTTTTGTCAAATTTGAAATGTCTGTTCTAAGGAAAGAGTAACCATGTGGGGTGTAAAATAGTTGTATTCTTTTGAACAGTAAAAAACAAGCAATCCTTCCTAGAACACCAGCTTTTGAAGAGTGAAGATGAATGACATCCGGATTTAATTTTTGAAGTTCTTTTCGTAAATGAAGAATGGATTTAAAATCTTGAATTGGTGAAAAATCGCGAACCATATTTATTTTTATCAACGACACCCCTTTTGAAAATTCATATTCAATTTTTTCAGGATCGATTTCTTTACGATTTCCACTATAGATAATGGTAGTAGATAGGTCTTTTACTACTTCATCATCTCCAAAATAAAAGGACAAGTCTTTGAAATAAGTATAAACGCCTCCTCCTAATGCTTCAATTATATGGACAACTTTCAAAATTGCTAATTTTATTGGAACAAAAATAGTTTAAAGTTGACTAACTATAATTTTTTTGATCGAGAGTGTGGTTTTGGCATTAATTAAACATGATTTGATGACAAAATGTTTAGTGCTTAATCATTTATCAGTAAATCAAAAGGTAAAATATTTTAGTACATTTGTGCGTATTACAAAAGTTAATTACAGTAGTATATATCAACTATGAAAAGAATACTTATCACCGGAGCGGCAGGATTTTTGGGATCTCATTTATGTGATCGTTTTATCAAAGAAGGTTATCATGTAATAGGAATGGATAATCTCATCACGGGTGATTTAAAAAATATAGAGCATTTGTTCAAATTAGAGCATTTTGAATTTTACCACCATGACATTACCAAGTTTGTACATGTTCCGGGAAAGATAGATTATATCTTGCATTTTGCTTCGCCTGCAAGTCCTATAGACTATCTTAAAATTCCAATTCAAACTTTGAAAGTGGGTTCGTTGGGAACACATAATTTATTAGGCCTGGCAAGAGTAAAAAAAGCAAGGATTCTTATAGCTTCTACATCCGAGGTTTATGGAGATCCTCTAGTTCACCCTCAGACTGAAGAATATTACGGAAACGTAAATACAATTGGGCCAAGAGGGGTGTATGACGAAGCCAAACGTTTTCAGGAATCGATCACGATGGCGTATCATACCTTTCATGGAGTAGAAACCAGAATTGTTCGAATTTTCAATACGTACGGACCAAGAATGCGACTCAATGATGGGCGAGTTATTCCTGCGTTTATTGGACAAGCCATTCGTGGAGAAGATTTAACTATTTTTGGAGACGGAATGCAAACCCGTTCATTTTGTTTTGTGGACGACCAAGTAGAGGGAATTTTTAGACTATTGCATTCAGATTATGTATATCCGGTAAACATTGGTAATCCAGATGAAATCACCATCAAAGATTTTGCAGAGGAGATTATAAAATTAACTGGGACGAATCAAAAAGTAGTTTATCATCCATTGCCAATAAACGATCCTTTGCAACGTCAACCCGATATCACCAAAGCGAAAGAATTACTTGGGTGGGAAGCCAAAGTAAATCGTGCCGAAGGAATGAAAATTACGTATGATTATTTCAAATCATTATCCAAAGAAGAATTATCGAAAGAGGAACATAAAGATTTTTCTAAGTATATCAATTAGTGAAAGCTAAAACAGGAAGATATTCAGGTTACATCAGACCCTTTTCGCGCATTTTGGACTTGATAATTATCAATTTCCTTGCTGCACATTTTTCCGGTATTCCAGTTTTTCAAGATTTTTACGCTCTTTTTATTAGTTGTGCGTGGTTTATTATTGCTGCCAATTTAGGTTTTTACGAGGTCTATAGATACACTAAAGTAATTGCTATTTTGAACTGCACTTTGAAGCAAGCTGTCGCTTTCACAACGTGTTGTCTAGCCCTTGCTTATTTTTACCCAGAAAGATATAGTTTGTCTACAATACTATTATTCACTATAGGATCGGTAGCGCTGGTTCTTGGTTTTAAATTATTTATTTATTTTTTTTTAAGAAAGTACCGAATTATATTTGGTGGTAATTTTAGAACAGTGGTTCTTGTAGGCAAGGAAAAAAGCACTAATCCTTTGCAGCAATTTTTTGAGGAAAATCCAGATTATGGATATAAATTGATAAAAGTTTTTGATTTAGAAAGCCATAAATCAGAATATCTTGAGGAATGTTTCCAATTTATTTTAGACAATAAAATCGACGAAATTTACTGTTCTATGACTGATTTGTTAAGTAAACAAATAGAAGATTTTATATTTTTTGCAGATAATAATTTGAAAACACTTAAGTTTATTCCAAATCAAAAGCAATTACTTTCTTTAAATTCAGTTTTCGAATATTATGATTACATTCCAGTAATTTCGCAAAGAACAATTTCGCTTGACGAATCCTTACATAAAATCATCAAACGCATTTTTGATGTTGTTTTTTCAACGATAATCATATTGGGTATATTATCATGGTTGACACCCATTTTGGCCATTATTATTAAAATAGATTCCAAAGGGCCATTATTTTTTGTTCAAAAAAGAAATGGTTTGAATAGCAGGGAATTTAATTGTTTTAAGTTTCGATCTATGGAAATAAATGAGTTGGCAGATATTGAACAAGTCTCTAAAAATGATGCAAGAATCACAAAAGTTGGTAAGTTTATCCGAAAAACAAGTATGGATGAATTGCCGCAATTTTTCAATGTTTTATTGGGAGATATGTCTGTAGTTGGGCCAAGGCCGCACATGGTAAGCCATACCAATATGTATGCAGAGCGTATTGATAAATTTATGGTGCGTCATTTTATAAAACCAGGCATAACGGGCTTGGCACAAACCAAAGGGTTTCGTGGAGAAGTTGAAACAGACAACGATATTATAAACAGGGTGAGGTATGATATTTTTTATATAGAAAAATGGTCCCTTTTGTTGGATTTTAAAATCATTTTCAACACCATTTATAATACTTTAAAAGGTGATAAAAAAGCATATTAAAACACCTCCTTATTGATTAAATTTTTAATTTGAAAATCGAGATTAAAATGATTTTCGGCATAATCAAAAACTTGTTTTTTTAACATTTGAATGGGTTCTTTCCCTGTTTTTGAGATTTCGATTAAAGCAGTATTTAAACTTTCAAAATTTCCAACCTGGGCAACCCAACCTAAATTATTTTCTTTCACGATCGCTTCTCCTTCACCACCACCAAAATAAAGCACAGGAAAGCCCAATGCCCCATATTCGAATATCTTTGAAGGAACAGAGCCATAAATTCTTGTTTTCAACGGAACAATAGCAATATCAAAAGTTTGGAGTTTCTCATGTAGAATATTGCGCTCCAACATTCCATGGAAGAAGATTTTTTTCTCAGGATTTTGTTTGATTAGATCCTCGATTTGTGTTTTTTCTGCACCATCGCCAAAAATGTGCAATTCGATGTTGACATCTTGCAATTCAATTTTTTGGCATAATTCGAAAACACCTTGTGCTAAGCCCAACAGTCCAGCATAAAATATTTTTATGGGCTCATTTTTATTGGTTGTAAAATGCATTTCCGTAGTTTGATGTTCGGGAAAATTGCGGTACAAATGACATTTTTTTTCTGGAAAAAAAGAATGAATGTGAGTGATAATTTCGTTAGATTGACCGAATATTAAAGTTGCTTTTGAATATATAAATCGTTCAAAAAATAAAGAGACTTTATGTGAAAAACTTCCTTTTTTCAGTGCTTTCAATTCAATAGCTGCCAAAGGCCATAAATCAGAAACGTTCAGGATTATCTTTTTTCGCATTAGCGAAAGTATCAAAACTGAGACAAACGACAATAATAAAGGAGGCGATTGAACGACAACTTTATGTGGTGTTTTTTTGAACAATAAATAGAAAAAAAGCATAGTAGAAAACGACAAAACCGAAAGCGTTCTTTTGAAGATGTTTTTACTAACACTCGGATAGATCCAAAGCCGTTTTACGGTAATATTCTGAAGATTTTCCGTTACCGAAAATTTTCCTTTGTATTCAGGAAATAATTCCCCTTTTGGGTAATTTCCCAGCGGACAAAGAACGGAAACTTTGTAATTGTTTTGATTTAACTTAAGCGCCAATTGCTCAATTCTATTGGCGGCAGCCCCTTTTTCGGGTGGATAATAATTCGATATGATGAGGATTTCTTCCATTATTTTTGAAGCAGGATGTCAATTATTCTTTCAGAGGCTTTTCCGTCCCAAAGTTCTGGAATTCCAGCTTTTTTTCTTCCATTTTCAAGAAATTCTCCAAATAGGTCTTTCAAATTTTCGATTGAAGTCCCTACTAAAGTATTGGTTCCAATGCTTTGTGTTTCGGGTCTTTCGGTGTTGTTTCGCATCGTAAAACAAGGAATTCCCATAACGGTAGTTTCTTCCGAAATTCCACCAGAATCAGTAATAACGGCAAAACTATTTTTGATGAGATACATAAAATTTAGATAACCTTGCGGCTCGACAAAAAGAATGTTTTTCAATTTCAAATTTGTTTCTCCCAAAATAGCTTTTGTTCTTGGGTGAATGGGAAAAATTACTTTTTTGTCATCAGCCATTTTATCAATGCCTTGGAGTAATTGAATTAAAGATTGTTCTTCATCCACATTTGATGGGCGATGTAGGGTAAGAATGATATAGTTTCCATTTTCCAATTGGAATTTATCCCAAAAAAGTGGTGCGGAAATTTTGTTTAAATTTTGATATAAAGTATCAATCATTACGTTGCCCACAAAGTGAATATTGGTTTCATCAACACCGTATTTTAATAAGTTTTCGGATGCTGAGGTTGAAGTGGTAAAGAAATAATCGGTGATGCTGTCGGTAACGATTCGATTGATTTCTTCAGGCATTGTCATATCACCTGAGCGAATTCCCGCTTCGACGTGAGCGACTTTTATGTTTTGTTTTTTGGCTACAATAGCGCAAGCCATTGTCGAATTTACATCGCCAACCACTAAAACTAAATCACAAGGATTTTGCAATAATTCTTTTTCAAAAGCTACCATTATGGCACCGGTTTGTTCTGCTTGCGAACCACTTTTCACCTCTAAATTACTGTTGGGTTTAGGAATATTTAATTCTTCAAAAAAAGTATCGCTTAGGTTTTTATCATAATGTTGACCGGTATGTACCAATCGATAAGAAACGTTTGCCCCTACATTCTGCTTTTTTTCAATTGCTTTGATAATGGGTGCAATTTTGATAAAATTGGGTCTCGCGCCTGCGACTATGGTGATTTTCATTATGCTATTTCTTTAATTAACGAAACAAACTGTTTCAATTTCCCACTTTTGCTTCGCTCCAGTTTTTCTTTTCTAATGAATGTAAAAACGAGCCCTTTTTCCAAATATAACGCAATTGCGGCTTCAATTTTTTGAATTTGTTCCAAATTCAATTCGATTCTGCTAACATATTCAATGTCAAAAGTATCGATTTTAGTTTGTTTGATAACAAATTCTTTTACATTGCCGTCGTCTTCTATTATACTTTTGGTTACGTAATAAAAAGTCAATCCAGGCGATTTTTTACCGCTTGGCAGAATAGCAACATCATTGGTTCTGCCAATTAATTTTTTGAGAATGGGTTTTTTCAAAGTGCTTTTTTCGTCCAATATCCCAATGTCGCCAATATCGTATCGGATAAATGGATGTGCTTTGTTGTACAAAGAAGTTATGACGACACGACCTTCTTTTCCGTAAGGCAAAACAGTGTTGTTTTCGTCCAAAATTTCCACAAATAGCGTTTCCGAATTGACTTGCCATTCTCCTTTAGGATTTTGAAAAGCAATCAAATCCAGTTCCGAAGCTCCATATTCATTGACAATTGGAATGCCAAATTGTTTTTCTAACAGGATTTTGTCTTCGTCAAAAAGCATTTCAGAAGTTACTACACAAACTGTCAAAGTCGGACAAATAGCTTTTAAAACAATGTTTTTTTGTTGTAAAAATTTGGCAAATAAAACAATTGAACTCGTATAACCATTGATGTAGTCGATTTTTTTGGTTTTAAAATCATTTAAAAATCGCTCTAAAATTTTATCGGATAAATTGAATATTGGAAATCGATACCGGTGACTTAAAAAATCTTTGAATCTTTCTTTTCGGTTCCCAATAAAATCTAATGGAATTCCGTAAAAACGAGCTTGATAAGATGTATTAAAATCAATCCCGTGCCAACCAAAACGATTGATGATGTTTGCCCAGGTTAAGGCGTGCGAAAATTTGTCTTTGGCAAAAATAAACGGATCACCGCTTGAACCAGATGTTTTATTGATATAGACATTATTTAAAGAAAACCCATTTGAAAGCCTTTCTATTAAGGGTTTTTGAAAGTTTTTCTTGGTCATTATAGGCAAATCATTCCAATTATTGAAAGAGGATTTATCAACAAGTTTTTGATAGGAGGAATTATTTTTTAAATGAAAATTGACAATTTCCAATTTTTTTTGTTCAATGAATTGACCGTATTCTTCCTCTGGAATGGCAATTATTTTTTGCAATTCAGACTTGGCTTCCTTCATTGGAAAACCGTTTATTTGAAGTGTTAAGTCGAATATTTTGAACATCGGAAGAGAAATTTTGTCAAAAATAATGTTTAGCCACAACTATTGATGATTTAGTTACAACTTTTTGACATATAATTATTTTTTACGTTCAAAAGCAATTATTTTTGCACCATCTGTCAAAAGACAGCAATGCAACTAAATAACTACATCATGAATATTTTACTATTAGGATCAGGAGGAAGAGAACATGCTTTTGCTTGGAAAATGATTCAAAGTCCACTTTGTGACACCCTTTTTGTAGCCCCAGGAAACGCTGGAACTGCTCAAATTGCAAAAAACATTGATATCAGTGCTACTGATTTTGACGCCATAAAAGCATTGGTAATCAAGGAAAATATAGAAATGGTAGTTGTTGGGCCCGAAGATCCTTTAGTAAAAGGGATTTATGATTTTTTCCTAAATGATCAAGAGTTAAAGAATATTCCGGTAATTGGGCCTTCAAAAATTGGGGCAACATTAGAAGGAAGCAAAGAGTTTGCCAAAGAATTTTTGATGAAACACAAAATTCCAACAGCAGCTTATGATAGTTTTACTGCCGCAACTGTTGAAAAAGGATGTAAGTTTCTAGAAACATTGCAACCTCCGTATGTATTGAAAGCAGATGGTTTGGCTGCAGGAAAAGGAGTTTTAATCATTCAGGATTTGGCGGAAGCAAAATCTGAATTAAGAAATATGTTGGTAAACCAAAAGTTTGGTGCAGCAAGTTCGAAAGTAGTGATCGAAGAATTTCTTGATGGAATAGAATTGAGCTGTTTTGTGTTGACAGACGGAAAAAGCTATAAAATTTTGCCAACAGCCAAAGATTACAAACGCATAGGCGAAGGTGATACAGGTTTGAACACAGGCGGGATGGGAGCAGTTTCTCCAGTTCCTTATGTTGATGCTGTTTTGATGGAAAAAATAGAAACACGCATAGTAAAACCTACCATCGAAGGTTTTCAAAAAGACGGAATTCCATATAAAGGGTTCGTGTTTATTGGACTGATCAACGTCAATAACGAACCAATTGTTATCGAATACAATGTAAGAATGGGAGATCCTGAAACCGAGGTTGTTGTTCCAAGATTAAAATCGGATTTAGTTGAATTGTTTTTGGCTGTAGCCGATGAAAAGTTGGATGAATTCAACCTGGAAGTTGACGAAAGAAGTGCGACTACAGTTATGATTGTTTCTGGTGGATATCCTGAAGATTTTGAAAAAGGAAAAGTAATTACTGGATTAGAAACAGTTACTGATTCTATTGTTTTTCATGCAGGAACCAAATTGGATAACGGAAATGTGGTAAGTAATGGTGGAAGGGTAATGGCTATTACTTCTTATGGAGATAATTTTCAAGAAGCTTTAGATAAATCGTATAAAAATGTAAATCAATTGCATTTTGACAAAATGAATTTCAGAAAAGACATTGGATTTGATTTAATCTAAAAACAAAAAAACACGAATTGAACTTATAATTATGTTCAATTCGTGTTTTTGTTTTATTTGATAATGAATTTATTTATCCAAGAAAGAATGAGCTGTTGTGTCTTGAAACTCTTCTCCATTTTCTTTATGTAATTTCAATTGTTTAATCCAATAAACTATAGCAACTGAACAAATAATCATAAAGATCCAGTTGATAGTATTGGCACCAAACCATGTTTTTAGCTCTAATGAACGTAAAAAGTCTAAAGGAGCGAATAAAATGTTTACAAATAAGTATTGTATTCCTTCAAAAAATGATGTCATAATGTATCTCTTTTATTTTATTATTTTATGTTTTGGAATTTAGAACGGCAAAAAACAAATTTTCTATTGAATCTTTTTTAATCTTGTCCCATTCCTTTTTAAACAAGTATTATATTTACAGTCACAAAAGTATAAAATATCCTTATGATAACAAGTGTTTTTAAAAAATCTACACCATTAAATTTTTCTTTGGTGATTATTTTAATGCTGGTTTTCTTTTTTCTATATCAAATTCAAGATGTGACTTGGACAAATTCTGTTATTTCTATTCTTCAAAAAACAGGATTAGTGTTGATTTTATTGGGATCTATTTTCCTGAGCAGTTTTATTTCAAAACGCAATGGGTTGAGTAGAGACAGTACTTATACTGCTTTTTTTTATTTTTTATTTTTGCTTTTTTTCCCAGATTTATTAGATAACACAAATCTGATTCTTGCCAATTTTTTTATTTTATTGGCTATTAGGCGACTTGTTTCTTTACAAACTTTAAAAGAAACAAAAGAGAAACTTTTTGATGCGTCATTGTGGATTTTTATAGCGGCTTTATTTCAATTTTGGAGTATTTTGTATATTCTTTTGGTTTTTATATCCGTAATATTCCACGTTTCCAGAGATTATAGAAACTGGGTTATTCCTTTTATTGCCCTTTTTGCAGTATCAATTTTATTTGTTTTATGCTCCTTAATTTTTGAGATACACAGTATTGCATTTTTACTGGAAAAAAGCAAAATCAGTTTAAGTCTTGACTACTTTACCAATAATTATCAAAATGCAGCTTTTTCTATTTACGCCACAATAGCTTTGTTTTTTGTAATATCAATGTTTACTACGTTATCTAGCAGACCTTTAGTATTATTGTCTTCTTATAAAAAAGTAATTGCTTCGTTTTTTATTGGAATTTTAGTTTTTGTTTTATCAGCCAATAAAAGCAATGAATTATTGGTCTTTACTTTTGCGCCATTGGCAATAATGGCGACGTCCCATATCGAGATATCACAACCAAAATTAAAAGAAGAAATTGTTTTGTTTGTCCTTTTGGCTTGTAGTTTTTTTACTTTTTTCTCTCAATTATAGTTTATCTCCATAAGCCAAATCTCCGGCATCTCCAATACCAGGAACAATATAACTTTTGTCATTGAGTTTTTCGTCCAGAGAAGCGATCCAAAGATGGCAGGTGTCAGGTAAATTTTGTTTTAGATGCAAAATTCCTTCTGGAGCAGCAATAATCACGGCAATATGAAGCTCTTTTGGAGTACCTCTTTCCATCAGTTTATTATAAACAGCCACAATAGATTGACCAGTTGCCAGCATAGGGTCTACCAACAAAACATTTTTCCCGTTAATATCAGCAATAGCTTGGTATTCTACCAGAATATCGAAGAAATCATCATGGTTTGGATGGTGCCTATAGGCCGAAATAAAACCATTTTTGGCACTGTCAAAATAGTTCAAAAAGCCTTGGTGCAAAGTTAATCCTGCCCTTAAAATGGAACATACAACTAGTTGATCTGCAATTTCAGTTGTTTTTTTAACGCCAAGAGGAGTTGTTATCTCAATATCTCTGTAATGAAAAGACTGACTCATTTCATAAGCCATAATCTCTCCAATGCGTTCAATATTTCTGCGAAATCGCATACTGTCTTTTTGAACTTCGATATTCCGAATTTGGCTCAAAAAGTGGTTAAGCACACTGTTTTTTTCTGATAAATAATGAATTTCCATGGAGTTGTTATTAGAAATTTAATTTGTGGAGTTTTTTTTATACTATCAAAAGTATAAAAAGTATCTTTGTATTTCTAAAATCATAAGATATGTTTTCAAAATTAGCTTATTCAGTATTTGAGCAAAGTATAAAAGATTATCACCAATTTGATAATGTTGACCAGCCTATAAATAATCCTTTTCCAAAAGATAAATTCGAACATTTGTTGTATCTAAAAAACTGGATAGACACTGTGCAATGGCACTTTGAAGATATTATTCGTGACCCGAACATTGATCCAGTTGCAGCTTTGACTCTAAAAAGAAGAATCGATGCTTCGAATCAGGAGCGCACCGATATGGTTGAATATATCGATAGTTATTTTCTTCAAAAATACAGCCATGTTGCTGTTAAGAATGATGCAAAAATCAACTCAGAAAGTCCAGCTTGGGCTTTTGACAGGTTGTCTATTTTGGCACTAAAAATTTATCATATGAATGAAGAAGCAACTCGTGCAGAAGCTTCACAAGACCATAGAGACAAATGTCAAGCCAAATTAAACATCCTTTTGGAACAAAGATCTGATTTGTCAATGGCAATTGATGATTTATTGAAAGACATCGAAAATGGCGATAAATTCATGAAAGTGTACAAACAAATGAAAATGTACAATGATGATGAATTGAATCCTGTTTTGTATCAAAATAAAAAGTAGTTTTTTGGCAACTAATTTGTCTCCAAAAATTAAACATATAGCCGTCATGAGACTTTCCGCAATGGGGGATGTCGCCATGACGGTTCCTGTTTTACGTGCTTTTGTGAATCAATTTCCAGAAGTAAAAATCACGGTAGTTTCCAGACCTTTTTTCAAACCTTTTTTTGAAGGAATTCCCAATCTCTCTTTTTTTGATTTTGATGAAAAAGAAAGACATAAAGGATTCTTGGGGCTTTGTAAATTGTATCAGGATTTAACAGCGTTGAATATTGATGCTTTTGCTGATTTGCACAATGTGCTTCGTTCAAAAGTAGTACGAACACTTTTTGCTGTAAGCGGAAAAAAAATAGCTTCGGTTGATAAAGGAAGAGACGAGAAAAAAGCCCTGACAAGTGCCGAAAATAAAATTTTAAAACCATTGACCACAATGTTTGAAAGACACGCGAAAGTGTTTGAACAACTTGGATTTTCCTTGGATTTAACCAATCCAATATTTCCTAAAAAAGCCATTTTGGATTCGCAGATTCTGAATTTAATTGGAAATTCGCAACAAAAACTTATCGGGATTGCTCCTTTTGCGCAATACGATTCCAAAGTATATCCTCAGGATTTAATGCAGGAAGTAATTGATGTTTTAGCATTAGATAAAAACAATACCATTTTGCTTTTTGGTGGAGGAAAAAAAGAAGTCGAAGTTTTGAATACGTTAAGTTCTGGCAAAGAAAATGTCATTAATATGGCTGGAAAAATCAAGTTTCCACAAGAATTGCAATTGATATCTAATCTTGACGTAATGCTTTCTATGGATTCTGGGAATGCCCATATTGCCGCTATGCTTGGGGTAAAAGTTATTACGCTTTGGGGCGCTACTCATCCTTATGCCGGATTTTCCCCTTTCAATCAACCCTTGGAAAATGCCTTGGTTTCGGATAGAAATTTGTACCCAAAATTACCAACATCTGTTTACGGCAATAAAAAAGTGGAGGGTTATGGAGATGCCATGCGAACTATTCCTGTTGAGAAAGTAGTTTCCAGTATTCAAACAAAGCTTTTATAATAGAATTTTGTTCTGTCCAACAATGCACAAAAAAAAGACAATTTTCGTTGTCTTTTTCATTTCATTTTTTGGCTTGTCTTTGATTAAGTAAAAATTAAGCAACTAAGTTATATTCTCCATTCAAATCAAGAAGAAAATAACCCATTATTTTCTTTTTGCTTCTATCTACAACAATTACAACAAAATTATTATCTTTTTCGGTAGATAGTAGAATGTGTTCAAATTCCCCTGTAGAATTATGATAAATTTTATATATCAGTTCCTGTTCTTTAATTTTTTTCGATAGAATTTTGATCGATTTTAATTTATCTACATAAGGCCAAATATTAAAAATAATCACTTCTGCGGGTGTTATTTCTTCCATTTTCCCAGTCATTGTAGAATTGTATTTTTCTTTTGTAAGCAATTTTGGTACTTTTTTATTTCTCGATTTTTTAATTATTACGATGGCGCACAAAAAAGCTGTTATCGCAAATAGCGAAATAAAATGCAGGTGGATGTGGTGGTGGATTGTCATGGTATTTAGTTTTTTATTAAACTTACTGCAACAATGTAAATTAGAGATTTATCAAACAAACCTATCCAAAATTAGGGATATCAAGATTAGTCTAATTTATTTTACTAATATAACAAAAAAACAACCACTTATAAAATAAAAAACTTCTCTGAAAAGAGAAGTTTTTACTATCATTTAAACTATTTTAAACATCATCATAATCAACTCGAATAGTTGGAGTGGTTGGATGCGCTTGACAAGTCAGGATTAAACCTTCTTCAATTTCGCTGTCGGTAAGGATAGAATTTTTCTTCATTAAGGCTGCTCCAGATGTTACACGAGCCAAACAGCTGCTGCAAATACCTCCTTGACATGAATAAGGTGCATCAATTCCTTGTTTTAGGGATGCCTCAAGAATGGTTTGTTTTTGTGACATTTCGAAAGTTGTCTCATCATCATCGACCATAACGGTAATTTTTGAATGTCCAACTAATGCCTCTTCAATGGTGTTTTCATGTGAAGAGGTTTTGAAAAGTTCGAATTTTATCGCCGAATCTCTCACGTTTTTTTCTTTCAAAATACCTGAAACGGTATTTATCATTTCTTCTGGACCACACAAGTAGAATTTTTCAAAATCCAATGCTGCATGTTTATTGTTCAAGGCAAAGTTTACAACGGATTTGTCAATTCTACCGAACAAAGTATTTTCGACATTTACTTGACTATACACATAATGTACAAAAAGACGACCTACATATTGCAGTTGTAAGTCGTGTAATTCTTGATGAAAAATGGTTTGTTCGGGAGATTTATTTCCATAAACCAAGACAAATGAACTTTTAGGTTCGCCTTTCAAAACCGATTTTATAATTGATAAAACGGGAGTAATTCCACTACCTGCCACAAAAGCAATATAATTTTTTTGACGATCAATTTCGGGTTCAAAAATAAATTTACCTTCAGGTTTTCCTACTTCTAGAACATCACCCGCTTTTAATTTGGTGTTTGCAAATTGAGAAAAAACACCGTCTTTAACTGCTTTAACCGCAATTCGTAATTCACCGCTTCCAGGAGCTGAGCAAATTGAATAGGCACGACGAATTTCGACATTGTCTAATGTCAGTCGTAAATTTATATATTGACCAGCAATGAAAGTATAATTGGGTTTTAATTCTTCAGGGACATTAAAAAGTATCGAAACGGCATCTTTGGTTTCGCGTTTTACTTCTTTTACAATCAATTTTAAAAAGGATGGCATAGGAATATTTTTTTGCAAAAGTAATAAAACTATTTAGGATTGAAAGAATTTGGTACCATTCAAGTTTGATTTTACTATTTTTTTGTAACATTTTCCTACTCTAAACTACTTATTTGCAAAACCAAACCAATAACCATGTTTACAAAATTTATTTATCTCGAATGGAAATCCTTTACGAGATCTGCTTCGTTCGCTACGAATTTGGCCTTGAAAATTTTAATGGGATTTCTGGTCCTATATTTTACATTAGTTTTTTTAGCCTTGGGAGTAGGCGCTTTTTATATCCTTAAGGAAATGAAACTGGATCCGTTGGTTACCGTAAACAAATTTTTAGTGTACTACTTCTTGATGGATTTGATTGTTCGACTTTTGCTGCAGGCGATTCCGGTCATGAACATTCGCCCATTGTTGACTATGCCATTCAAACGATCAACTATTGTACATTTCTCTTTAGGAAAAACAGGATTATCGTTTTTTAATATAGTTCATGCTTTTTTCTTTCTGCCTTTTTCGGCAGTTTTAATTTATGAGGGCTATGATGTTATAAGCGTATTACTTTGGTTGACTGCTCTTTATTCAATTGTATTTGTCAATAATTTTTTGAATATTTTATTGAACAATAAAGACAACTTATTGGGAATATTTATCACTATTGTTGTGATTTTAGCGGGTTGTCAATACTACAAACTCTTTGATATAACCAATTACACGTATCCAATTTTTGAGGCATTATTCCATACCAAATGGGCTTTTTCGATTCCTGTTTTGGTTATGTTGGGATTGTATTATTGGACATATACTTATCTAAAAGGGGATTTGTATCTGGATGCCGGATTAACTGTCAAAAATGATGTAGCCAAAACTGAACAGCTCACTTGGTTGAACCAATTTGGAACCTTAGGAACGTTTTTGAAAAACGATATTAAATTGATCAAAAGAAATAAACGATCTAAAACTACCGTTGGGTTAAGTATTATGTTCTTGTTTTATGGTTTGATTTTTTTCAACAGTAATTCACATCAACCGCCGGTGATGCAAATTTTTGCAGGAATATTTGTTTCTGGAGGGTTTTTATTCACTTTCGGGCAGTTTGTTCCAAGTTGGGATAGTTCGTATTACCAATTAATGATGACTCAGAATATTCCGTATCGAGGGTATTTGAATTCAAAGTGGTGGTTAATTGTTATTGGTACAGTTATTTCAACTATTTTGGCCTCTTTTTATTTGTATTTTGGTTGGCATGTTTATTTGATTATTGTAGTTGGTGCCATTTATAATATTGGAGTCAATTCATTATTGGTTCTATTGGGAGGTGCTTTTACAAAAACACCAATCGATTTATCGATGTCAAAAGGTGCTTTTGGCGACAAAAAAGCCTTTAGTACAAACACGATGTTGCTTTCTATTCCTAAATTGGTATTGCCTATAGGATTGTATTGGCTAGGAATTCATTTGATGAGTACCAATTTAGGTTTAGTACTTGTTGCATTTGTTGGTCTTTTGGGGTTAGCCCTAAAAAACCAGGCTTTTAAATTCATCGAAAATATTTATAAAAAAGAAAAATATGAGACTATAGCGGCTTATAAGCAAAAATAGTCAACTTCGAAATAAGAGAGTTTTTAACGCTCCATTTAAAATCTAAAAATTTACAATTATCATGATACAAGTAAATAACCTTTCCAAAAAATACAATGGAACCTCGGTATTAAATATAGAATCATTAGAAATTCCAAAAGGTCAAAGTTTTGGATTAGTTGGTAATAACGGTGCAGGAAAAACCACTTTTTTCAGTTTGTTATTGGATTTAATTCAGCCTACAACGGGGCATATTTTAAACAATGAAATTCAGGTGAATACCAGTGAGGACTGGAAACCTTTTACGGCTTCTTTTCTGGATGAAAGTTTTCTAATAGGCTACTTAACTCCCGAAGAATACTTCTATTTCATAGGTGATTTAAGAGGCCAAAACAAAGCGGATGTTGATGCACTATTGATTCAATATGAAGAATTCTTCAACGGTGAAATTCTTAAAAACAAAAAATATTTACGCGATTTATCAAAAGGTAATCAAAAGAAAGTGGGAATCATTGCAACTTTGATCGGGAATCCTGAAGTGATTATTTTGGACGAACCTTTTGCCAATTTAGATCCAACAACGGTAAATAGATTAAAAAAAATCATTAAAGAATTGGCCGACAATCCAAACATAACGGTGCTGGTTTCTAGTCATGATTTGCAACATACAGTTGAAGTTTGTGATAGAATTGTCGCATTGAATAAAGGGGAATTGGTTAAGGACATGCCAACTACAAAAGAGACACTCCACGAATTGGAATTGTTTTTTGCGGTTTAAATTTATATATTTCAAAAAGAAACGTATTTTTACAAGTCATTATACTAAATTCCTTTTTTAAAAGTTTAATGACCTAAACGTTTTCCTTTGAATAGCAATACATCAAAATACATTTTAGCTACATTATTAATATCTTTTTTGATAGCCTGTTCTACCAAGAAGGATACTTTTTTGGCTAGAAATTCCCATGCCTTGAGTACAAAATTGAACATATTGTACAATGGGCAAATTGCATTAGATAAAGGAGTGAAAGGAATAAACGACAACACTGTCGAAAATTTTTGGAAACAATTACCTGTTGAGAAAATGCAAGTCAGTGATGATGTTCCCGTTGACGGTAAACCAAAAAATGCCGATTTTGAACTTGCCGAAGCCAAAGCGACCAAAGCGATACAGAAGCATTCCATGAATATTGGCGGTCGAGAAAAGAACTATCAAATTGATGAAGCCTATTTATTGCTTGGAAAAGCAAGGTATTATGATCAAAGATTTATTCCGGCTTTGGATGCATTCAATTACATTCTTTACAAGTATCCCAACAGCAGCAATATCTATGATGCCAAAATGTGGCGCGAGAAAACAAATGTTCGTTTAGGAAACGATGCTTTGGCCATAAAAAACATTTCAAAACTCATTAAAGATAACGATTTAAAAAAGCAAGAATTTGCTAATGCGAATGCTATTTTAACAAGTGCCTTTTTGAATATTGAAGAAAAGGACAGCGCAATCGTTAAGCTAAAATTGGCAAATGCCTATACCAAAATCCATGAGGAAAAAGAACGCTATTCTTTTTTGTTGGGACAATTGTATGAAGAGTCAGGCCAAAAAGACAGTGCCATTTATTTTTATCAAACAGTTATTGATATGAATAGAAAGGCCGAAAGGAAATTTGTTATTCAGGCTTACGCCAAAAAAGCAAAACTCAATAATTATCAGGGCGAGGATTATGATTTATTTGTCAAAAAATCCAAAAAGATTATGGAGGACAGAGAAAACAGGCCCTATTTGGATGTGATTTACCATAGCATTGGAATTTTTTACGATAATAATAATGAGAAAGAAAAGGCATTAGAGTATTATAATGCTTCTTTGGATGCCAAATCTACCGATCCATATTTGAATGCTTCCAACTATAGAAATATTGGGAATTTATATTTCAAACACACCGATTATCTTTTTGCGGCCAAGAGTTATGACAAATCTTTGGAATTATTGGATCCAAAAACCAGAGAATATCTTCAGATTTCTAAAATTAGAAAAAACTTGGATGAGGCTATTGTTAACGAGGCTATCGCCAAACGGAATGACAGTATTATCTACGTTGCTTCTTTAAACGGACCGGAACAAGTAGTGTATTATGAGAATTATATTCAAAAACTAAAAAGTAGTGATGAGCTTAAAAAATTGCTTGCCGAGAAACAAAAGAAAATTGATGACAATATTGCATTAAATACTGGGGCAAATATGCCCAATGATGCAATATCAAATCAAAATGGTCAAGTGGCGAGTCCACCATCTTTTGCACCACCAACGAATAGTAATCCAGCTGCAACTTCAAATACATTTTATTTTTATAACCCCAATACAGTTGCTTACGGAAAAATAGAGTTCAAAAAAATATGGGGTAACAGAGCCCAAAATGGTTATTGGAGAGTTTCGTCTGGAACGAATCAAAATCAAAATACACCTGGAAGTAATGCTGTTGATGAGACTACAGATAGCCCAATAGTCTCGACAGAAGTAAATGAAAAATATACCACAGACTATTATATAAAGCAGTTGCCAAAATCACAAACTGCGATTGACAGCATTACTAAAGAAAGGAATGCGATTTATTATCAATTAGGAGTTATTTATAAAGAAAAATTCAAAGAATACAATTTGGCGTCGGCTAGATTGGAGCAATTGTTATTGTATCAACCAGAGGAAAAATTAATTCTTCCTACGAAATACAATTTATATAAAATATATGAAATTACCGATCCAGCAAAAGCTGAATCGATCAAAAATGAAATAGTAAGTCAATATCCTAATTCTCGTTACGCTCAAATCATTACCAATTCCAGTCCACAAGAGGGGGTTGGGAATAATACACCTGAGGGAGAATATGACAATCTATACCGATTGTACAAGCAGGAATATTTCGCTTCGGTTTTACAACAAGTAGATGGTTTAATCAATAATTTCACAGGGGAAGCCATTGTCCCAAAATTTGAATTGCTAAAAGCGTATACCATTGGGAAATTATACGGATTGGAAGCTTATAAAAAAGCAATAGAATATGTAGCCGATAATTATGCCAATAGTAATGAAGGAAAGGATGCTATTGAAATTCTTAAAACACAAATTCCGCTTTTGGAAAAAATGAGTTTCAGTACAGTTGATTCTAAAAACTGGAAGGTTATTTTTAGAATTGATAAAAATGATGAGAAAACGGCTTCAGCAATTGAAAGTAAGTTGATTTTGTTTTTTGCCAATGAAAATGTGGAGAAGTTAAAATACACTTGTGATTCTTATACTGAAAAAGAAAGCTTCATTTCTATTCAAGGAATCCATTCCCAATCGTATGCCCAATTTGTAGCTGCTCTTTTTGCAGAAAACGAAAAATACAAAATTAGCCAGCCAGGAATTGTCATTTCAAATGAAAATTATAAAATAATTCAAATTAAGAAAAATTTTGAAGAATATCTTTTACTAAAAAAATCGTAATTATGTTTGATACAAAACCAAAATCGTTAACAGATGTTCTAGGAAAAACTAATAGAATAGTGGAAGGTACTACAATACACGGGGACATAATTTCGCCTGCCGATTTTAGATTAGACGGTGAACTGATAGGGAATTTTACATCTAGTGGAAAATTGGTGATTGGGCCCGCAGGAAGTGTCAAAGGGGATATCATTTGTAATACGGCAGACATAGAAGGAAAATTCGAGGGGAAAATTCAGATTGAGGATACTTTAAACATTAAAGAATCGGCCAGTATTATTGGAGAAGTTATTATAGGTAAATTATCTGTAGAGCCAGGGGCCACTTTCAATGCAACCTGTGTTATGTTATCTAATAGCACTAAAGGAACAAAAAATGCCAACGAATAATGACCCTAAAAAGAACAACTACAATAAATGGTTGGCTCTAATTAATATTCCAATCCAAATGGGGGTTATTATTTTCCTGTTTGCCTATTTTGGAAATTGGTTGGACGAGAATCATCCCAGCACAAAAGTCTATTATGTAAAAGTGATGGCAATGGTAGGCGTTGTTTTGGCAATGTATAATGTTATCCGGCAAGTAAACGAAATCAACAAAAAACAATAAAATCGAAAGCATAATGAATTTTAAAAAAGCACTCCCATTTTTAACTTTAGGGGGTATTGCATTCCTATTATACGTAATTCATAAAATGATTTTCTATGGTTTAAACGTCAACCAAAAGGCTTTTCACTATTCTCTGGGAACGCTTTATTTGTTTTTCACGGTTTTGTCGATGATTATTTTCAAAGTTTTGTTAACAATTAAAAAAAGAAGTTTTGACAATGTCGGGATGTCTTTCCTTTTGGCCACCAGCATAAAGATGGTTTTTTGTTATTTGATTTTGAGGCCATTATTGCAAGTTCCAAAACCGAGTGATCCTACAGAAAGAATAAATTTTCTTATATTGTTTATTGTCTTTTTAACAATTGAGACCCTTTTTACAATACGCTTAGTAAACGAAAAGCAATAATCGATACCTCTGTGAATCAAATTCTCAAAAAAATACTTTTATATGCTTTTGAGTATTAATAAAAAATGTACCTTTGCACCAAATTTTAGAATCGTTAAAAAATAAGATATTTAAGAGATATGGTGATTTCCAACAAAGCACTTAGATTTATTATAGCGACTTTCGTTATATGTCTTCCTTTTATTAGTATGGCAAATCCTGAAAAGGACACTACAACTGTTCAAACTGTAGTAGCACATGAAGGTGCAGAAGCAAGCCACGAAGCACATGCTGAACCAACAGATGTGAAATCTAAAGTAAAGGCATTTATAAAACATCACGTTTTAGATTCTCACGAATTTTCTTTTTTTCAAGATGATGAAACTGGAGTTCATTACGGTTTTGCATTACCTATTATTATTTATGATAATGGTTTTCAAATTTTCTCTTCTTCAAAATTCGAACATGGAGAAGCAGTTGCTGAATCAAATGGAAATTTCTACAAAATAAACCACCACGACGGGAAAATTTATAAAACCGATGCGGCTGGTACAATTACCGAAGATGAAAAAACAGGATTTGTAACCAATGCGCGTCCTATAGATTTGTCAATTACAAAAACAGTTTTCTCTATACTATTAGCTGCGATTTTGATGTTTTTACTTTTTACAGGTTTGGCAAAATCATACTCTAAAAATAACGGAATTGCTTCTGGAGTTGGGCGCATCTTTGAGCCAGTTGTATTGTTTATTCGTGATGAAATTGCAATCCCAAATATTGGAGAGAAACATTATAAGAAATACATGAGTTATTTATTGACTATCTTTTTCTTCATATTGTTTTTAAATATTTTCGGTTTGATGCCATTCGGGATCAATGTAACAGGAAATCTTACTATTACATTTTCATTAGCTATATTAACGTTTTTAATCACAAACCTCACTGCCAATAAAAATTATTGGGGACACATTTTCTGGATGCCAGGTGTGCCAAAACCAATGCGAATTGTATTGGCTCCAATAGAATTATTAGGAGTAGTTATTAAACCTTTTTCATTAATGATACGTTTGTATGCGAATATTTTTGCTGGACACATTGTATTGATGAGTATTATTGGTTTGATGTTTATCTTTAAAAGCTGGATAGGAAGCAGTTTGTCATTTGGTTTGTCATTTGCACTTTCTATTCTTGAAATATTAGTTGCGTTTTTACAAGCGTATATTTTTACCTTGCTTTCTGCTTTGTATTTCGGTATGGCAGTAGAAGAGCATCATCATGAGGAAGCTCATTAAGATTGTAGATTTTAGATTTATGATTTTTGAATGTAGATTTGCATTCTGAAATTTAAAATCGTTAATCTTCATTCTGAAATCAAATTGAATGTTTAATTTTTAATATATATATTATGGAAGGTTTAAATTTCGTAGGAGCAGGATTAATTGTAATTGGAGCAGGTTTAGGAATTGGTAGAATTGGTGGTTCAGCAATGGATGCTATTGCTCGTCAACCAGAAGCTTCTGGAAAAATCCAAACAGCTATGCTTATTGCAGCTGCACTTATTGAAGGTATTGGTTTCGCAGCGTTATTCGCAGCTTAATTAGCACTTAAAAAACAAACAATAGTTACAACGGTTGGTTGTAACTATTGTTTTAATTAAATGTTGAAAATTATATTAAACAGATTAAATTTTATTTTTTAAAATACAATTTAAAAATATATACAATTTATAAAAATGGAAAAGTTAATAAATCAGTTTGAGTTAGGTTTGTTTTTCTGGCAAGTATTAATATTTATCGGATTAATAATCTTATTGAAAAAATTCGCTTGGAAACCTATTCTTGATGCTGTAAACGATAGAGAAGAAGGAATTAAAAACGCATTACTTTCTGCTGAAAATGCTAGAAAAGAAATGCAAAATTTACAGGCAGATAATCAACGTATTTTGCAAGAAGCTAGATTAGAGCGTGACAACATGCTTAAAGATGCTCGCGAAATGAAAGACAAAATGGTTGATGATGCAAAAACTGAAGCTCAAGCTCAAGGTCAAAAAATGATCGATCAAGCGAAGGCTGCAATTGAAAGCGAAAAAAATGCAGCTATGGCTGAATTGAAATTACATGTTTCTACATTATCTCTTAGCATTGCTGAAAAAATATTAAAAGATGAACTATCTAACAAAGAAGCTCAAACTAAATTGGTTGAGAAATTGTTAGGTGACGTAAAATTGAACTAATCATGGCAAGTACTAGAGCAGCAATTCGTTATGCAACCGCAATTTTAGATTTATCCAATTCAAAAGGGGTAGCTGAAGCTGTGAATAATGACATGAAATCTATTGCTTCAACGATTAAGGGTAATTTGGAGTTGAGTACTTTTATTCAAAATCCAACCATTAAAGTAGAAGTGAAAGAGAAAGCACTTTTAGAAGTTTTTGCTACTGTTAATAATGTAACTAAGGGTTTGCTTCATTTGTTATTTGAAAACAAAAGATTTGAAATTTTAGATGTTATTGCTGCAGAGTATAGCAAATTATTTGATATCATGAATAATGTTGAAGTAGCAAAAGTAACTACAGCAGTTGCTATGGATGCTGCGCTTGAAGCTAAAGTTTTGGCTAAAATAGCAACACTTTCTGATAAAAAAATCACGATTGAAAACATTGTAGATCCTGCTATCATTGGAGGATTTATATTAAGAATAGGTGATCAGCAGTATAATGCTTCTGTTGCCAACAGATTACAAATATTAAAGAGAGAGTTAAGTAATTAGTTTTATTACACATTTAAGTGTCTAAATTATAAATTAAGATGGCGGAAATTAAACCTGCTGAAATATCAGCAATATTAAGAAAGCAAGTAGAAGGTTTTGAATCTGGTGCTACGCTAGAGGAAGTAGGTACAGTGCTTCAAGTTGGAGATGGTATTGCTCTTATTTATGGGCTTTCAAATGTTCAATACGGTGAGTTAGTTGAATTCGAAAACGGATTAGAGGCTATCGTTTTGAACCTTGAACAAGACAATGTTGGGGTTGTATTATTAGGACCTTCAACAGGAATCAAAGAAGGATCTACTGCAAAAAGAACACAACGTATTGCTTCCCTTAAAACAGGAGAAGGAATGGTAGGACGTGTAGTGAACACTCTTGGTTTTCCAATTGATGGAAAAGGACCAATTGGTGGTGAATTATTCGAAATGCCTTTGGAAAGAAAAGCTCCTGGAGTTATCTTCCGTCAACCAGTAACTGAGCCTTTGCAAACAGGTGTAAAAGCGGTCGATGCTATGATCCCAGTTGGTCGTGGACAACGTGAGTTGGTTATTGGTGACCGTCAAACAGGAAAATCTACTGTTTGTATTGATACCATCTTAAATCAAAAAGAATTTTACGATGCTGGGAAACCAGTATTCTGTATATATGTTGCAATTGGCCAAAAAGCTTCTACTGTTGCAGGAATTGCAAAAATGTTAGAAGAAAAAGGAGCAATGGCATATACTGTGATTGTAGCTGCAAATGCTTCTGATCCTGCTCCAATGCAAGTTTATGCTCCTTTCGCAGGTGCTGCTATTGGAGAATATTTTAGAGATTCTGGTCGTCCGGCTTTAATTGTTTATGATGATTTATCTAAACAAGCTGTTGCTTACCGTGAGGTTTCTCTTTTATTAAGAAGACCACCGGGACGTGAAGCATATCCTGGAGACGTTTTCTACTTACACTCTCGTTTATTAGAGCGTGCTTGTAAAGTGATTGCTGATGATGGAATTGCAAAAGATATGAATGATTTACCTGATTCTTTGAAAGGAATCGTAAAAGGTGGAGGTTCTTTGACTGCATTGCCAATTATCGAAACACAAGCAGGTGACGTATCAGCATATATCCCAACAAACGTAATTTCGATTACAGATGGTCAAATTTTCTTGGATGGAGATTTGTTTAACTCTGGGGTTCGTCCAGCGATTAACGTAGGTATTTCTGTATCTCGTGTTGGAGGTAATGCTCAAATTAAATCAATGAAAAAAGTAGCAGGTACTTTGAAATTAGATCAAGCACAATTCCGTGAATTGGAAGCGTTTGCTAAATTTGGTTCTGACCTTGATGCTGTTACATTGAACGTAATTGAAAAAGGAAAAAGAAACGTTGAAATCTTGAAACAAGGTTTGAACGACCCTTATACTGTTGAAGACCAAGTTGCAATTATTTATGCTGGATCTAAAAACTTATTAAGAAATGTTCCTGTGAATAAAGTGAAAGAATTTGAGAAAGATTTCTTGGAATTCTTGAACAACAAACACAGAGCTACTCTTGATGCTTTGAAAGCAGGAAAATTAACAGATGAAATTACAGACGTACTTGAAACTGTTGCAAAAGAAATTTCAGCGAAATATAACTAATCTAGTGAATAGTAATTAGTGATTGGTCGAATGCTAATCACTAATTACTTATTACTATTTACTTAAAAATAAAATGGCAAATTTAAAGGAAATCCGTAATAGAATTACTTCCATTTCATCTACGATGCAAATTACATCGGCAATGAAAATGGTTTCTGCAGCAAAGCTAAAGAAAGCACAAGATGCGATCACAGCAATGCGCCCTTATGCCGAAAAATTAACGGAATTATTACAAAATCTTTCAGCTTCTCTTGATGGAGATGTTGGTGGAGAATTTACTACACAACGTGAAGTAAAAAAAGTTTTAATTGTTACCATCACATCTAATAGAGGTTTGTGTGGAGCTTTTAATACGAATGTAATTAAGGAAGCTAAAAACCGTTCTGAATATTATGCGGGTAAGCAAGTAGATATTTTTGCTATCGGTAAAAAAGGAAACGATATTTTATCAAAAACATTGACTGTGATTGATAATCAAAGTTCTGTTTTTGATCAATTGACTTTTGATAATGTTGCTGTTATTGCAAAAACATTAACTGATAAATTTGTTTCAGGTGAATACGACAGAATCGAATTGGTTTACAATCAATTTAAAAATGCCGCTACTCAAATTGTACAAACAGAACAATTTTTGCCGTTGGCACCTATTCAATCAGACAAACCAGTTTCATCGGGAGATTACATTTTTGAACCTGCAAAGGAAGAAATTGTAATGACGTTAATCCCAAAAGCTTTGAAAACACAATTATACAAAGGTATTCGTGATTCATTCGCTTCAGAGCACGGAGCACGTATGACTGCAATGCACAAAGCAACAGACAACGCAACCGACTTGAGAGATCAATTGAAATTGACTTACAACAAGGCTCGTCAAGCTGCTATTACTAACGAAATCCTAGAGATTGTTGGTGGTGCGGAAGCTTTGAAAGGATAATGTATAAAATGCATAAAATGAAAAAAGAGCCGAACGGCTCTTTTTTTATGCTTTGTTTTTAATGGAACAAATAGCTTTATAGTCCTTGGCTCTATGTTTAAGGGTTAATCTAGCTTTTCCCTGGGCTTTTTTTTGAGGGAACAATTAGCTTTATAAACCCCTATGCTCTGTTTTTTTAAAGGTGAATCTTAGCTTTCACCTATGGCTGTTTTTAAAGGGAACAATAGCTTTATAAACCCTTATGCTCTGTTTTGTGGGGGACAAATTAGCTTTATAAACCCCTTACTTGTATTTTGTTCTACAAATATCAGTCATTGGAAAGGTTTATGCAATACCCACTTTTAGTGATATTTCAATAAATTTTCTTTACTTTTTTGAATCGTTTCTTTTTGATTATTTTTGTCATATATTTTTAAATACCGATCAATTGAAAATCGTCGAACTTACCACCGTTCCAGAAATGCTCGCCCAAATCGAAGTGATGCAACATTTGTATCCCAAACTTACATTAGAAAAGTATCAATCTTACTTGCAGGAAATGGTTCCGCATAATTATAAACAAGTCGCGGTTTTTGAAAATGACACCTGCGTTGGACTATCTGGTTTTTGGACAGCAATAAAACTTTGGACTGGAAAGTATATAGAAATTGATAATTTTATTGTTCATTCTGAACATCGCGCTAAAGGAATAGGAAAAATGATGACAGATTACATTGACACTAAGGCTCGAGCGGAAGGTTGTACTGCAATTGTTTTGGATGCTTTCACCGGAAATTTCACAGCGCATCGTTTTTATTACAATCAAGGATATGAACCTCGTGGCTTTCATTTTTTGAAAATGTTAAATGAAGATGGATTAACATAATTTCATTTTCATTTTTGAAACTTTATTCAACAGCAAAACACAAAAAGTAACCAAAGAATTGGTTATTTTTGTTTTATAATAATTAACAGAAAATTCATTTTGGGATTATATAAAAAGCTTTTTAAACAAACGGCCATATATGGACTTGCCACAGTAATACCAAGGATGTTTAGTTTCCTTTTGGTGCCGCTTTACACTCACTTGCTTCCAAAAGAAGAATATGGTAAAGTATCCATCATTTTTGCTTGGATGATTTTTTTCAATGTCATTCTTGCCTATGGTATGGAAACTGCTTTTTTTAGATTTTATAATTCCGAAAAAAATAAAGAAAGTGTTGTAGAGACGACAACAGTTTCCATTTTCTGGTCCACAATTCTTTTTGTTTTTATAGCGTTATTGTTTCGAAACTCATTAGCGCTTTGGTCAGGAGTGGATACGCAATACATCACCTATTCCATTTGGATTTTAGCGTTGGATGCGTTAGTAATTGTTCCTTTTTCAAAGTTGAGAGCTAATCAAAGACCGAAGTTTTATGCTTTAATCAAAATTGGAAATGTAGTAGTCAATCTATCGTTCAATTTGTTTTTTCTACTCTATTTGCCAAGTATTTCGGTATCACAACCCGACAGTTTTTTGAGCTCCGTTTATATTGATAATTTCCAGATAGGGTATATTTTCCTTGCCAACATCATAGCCAGTTTTCTAACTTTTGTGGTGCTCTTTCCAGACTATTTTACAATAAAATGGAAATTCGATTACGAACTTTGGAAACGAATGATGCGTTATGGATTGCCCATTATGGTTGCCGGAATTGCTTTTGCGATTAACGAGCAGTTTGACAAAATTCTTTTGGGTAAATTATTACCGGCCAATATTGCAGCTGAGCAAGTAGGGGTTTATTCTGCCTGTTATAAATTAGGACTTTTTATGGTTTTGTATAGAACCGCTTATACGTTAGGAATTGAGCCTTTCTTTTTTAGCCATGCCTCCAACGAAAATGCACAACAAACCTACGCAACAGTTACAAAATATTTTGTCATTTTCGGATCTTTTATTTTATTGACCGTAATCGTATTTGCCGATCTTTTGAAACAAGTTATGATTCCAAATTCCTCTTATTGGGAAGCGATGAAAGTTGTTCCGCTGATAATTTTGGCCAATTTTTTCTTGGGGATTTATACCAATCTTTCCGTTTGGTATAAACTGATCGATAAGACTTATGTTGGAGCCTATATTTCTATAGTTGGTGCAGCGGTAACCTTGATATTAAATTATTTATTGATTCCAAAATACAGTTATTACGGCTCGGCAATTGCTACCATTTCGGCTTATGGGAGCATGATGTTCATTTCCTATTATCTCGGAAATAAGTACTATCCAATTCCTTATGACAAGAAAAAAATTGTTGGTTATCTTGGTTTATCAACAGGTTTTTCATGTATTTCTTTTTATGGTTTTAGCGGTAATTATTTTATTGGGATATCACTTTTAGCGGTATTTATGGGCTTCATATATTATAACGAAAAAGAAACACTTTTACGAATTTTAAAACGACCAACTAAAAGTTAGGAGCTATTCCTGCTATTCGTTGCAAACGAAGTTCACTGAACTCCTATTAAAATAAAAACAAAGTGAAGTAATCTTTTCTTTTTTAAAGAAAAAAAGAAAAGGATTTCCACTGCTATCGGGGCTAGGGTATTCCGTATTCAAATACATTTTATATTTAAAAAATAATGACAATAAACATCATCAACAAATCAGGGCATGCGTTGCCAAATTATGAAACCATTGCCTCTGCAGGAATGGATTTAAGGGCAAATTTAACACAATCAATAACCTTGCAACCCTTAGAAAGAACCATTGTGAAAACAGGTCTTTTCATTGAATTGCCAATAGGTTATGAGGCTCAAGTGCGACCAAGAAGTGGATTGGCCGCCAAAAACGGAGTAACCGTTCTTAATGCTCCCGGAACAGTCGATGCCGATTATAGAGGCGAAATAGGAGTAATTTTAGTAAATTTATCCAATGATCCATTTGTTATCGAAAATGGGGAACGAATTGCCCAACTTATTATTGCCAAACACGAACGAGCTGAGTGGATTGAAGTTCAGGAATTAACGGAAACTTCAAGAGGAGCAGGTGGATTTGGAAGCACGGGCGTGAAGTAGTTTGCAGGAGTCAGTAGGTAGTATTCAGAAATCAATTAGTATAAATTATAAACAAACAGCTATCAGCTTATGAAAAAAATCTTCAATGGAATTTTATTTTTAGTTGTACTATCCAGCTTTAATTTTAACTATGCGCAAGATTCAATTGATAAAAAAATACTTGACGAATCTTGTAGTTGTATAAAAAAAATAAAATACAATATTGAAAAAGCGAGTAAAATAGACTCTATTAATAGCTGTATCACTCAGAGTATAATGAATTCTCAAAGTGAAAAACTTATTAAAGATCTATCCAAAATGATGGATACTTTAAAATGGAATAAAAAGGATACCACTTATGTTAGTGGAAAAAATTTAGAAATTATTGCTGACAAGGATTTTGATAAAATTCAAAAAAAATTGTTCCTAGACTGTCCGAATGTGAAAGAATTAATGATGTCAAATGACAAGGAATCTGAAAATTCTATTTCAAATAAGAAAAAAGCAAAAGAATATTACCATGAAGGACAGAAATATGATTTAAATGAGCAATATGATTTGGCAATAGTTCAATATAATAAAGCAGTCAAAAGCGATCCGGATTTTGCTTTTGCTTGGGATAATATGGGATTATGTTATAGAAAGTTAAACCGATATGAGGAAGCTATAAAATGTTATAAAAAATCTTTGGAAGCAGATCCAAAAGGAACTATGCCATTACAGAATATGGCAGTGGCTTATGATTATTTAAAAGATTATAAATCAGCTTCTGAAACGTATTTGAAGATTATAAAAAACAGTCCTGAGGACGCTGAAGGCTATTATGGAGCAGGAAGTGCCTTTTTTTCAAATCAAGATTATGAAAATGGATTGGATTATATGTTTCAAGCTTATATAATTTACAAGAATACAAATTCACCATATATTCACGATTCAGAAACATTGATCGGAAATTATTATAATTTTTTAAAAGAGAAAAACCAAATTGATTTATTTAATAAAGTAGCAAAAAAATACAATATTCAGATAGAATAAGAATATTAGTTTCAATAATTTTTGATTTAAAATAACCAACCATATGAAAATAATAGTACCAATGGCAGGACGTGGATCACGCCTTCGCCCACATACATTAACCATCCCTAAACCTTTAATCCCAGTTGCCGGAAAACCTATTGTACACCGTCTGGTCGAAGATATTGCTGGTGTTTTAAATCAGGATATTGAAGAAATTGCTTTCATCATTCATGAAAGTTTTGGAAAAAAAGTAGAAGAAGACTTAATTGGAATTGCCCAAAAGTTGGGAGCCAAAGGGACTATTTATTATCAAAATGAGGCACTTGGAACGGGACACGCCATTATGTGTGCCAAAGATTCTTTGAGCGGACCGGCAGTTATCGCTTATGCCGATACTCTAATTCGGGCTAATTTTGACTTGGATAAAGATGCCGACAGCGTTATTTGGGTAAAACAAGTGGATCAGCCAGAAGCTTTTGGTGTGGTAAACTTGAATGAGATAAATGAAATAATTGAATTGGTTGAAAAGCCAAAAGAATTTGTTTCGGATCTTGCCGTTATCGGAATTTACTATTTTAAAGACATTGCCGTTTTAAAAAATGAACTTCAACTAGTCTTGGATAATAACATTATTCACGGAGGAGAATATCAAATTAATGACGGAATAAAACAAATGATGGCCAAAGGCATGAAATTTGTTCCAGGAAAAGTAGATGAGTGGATGGATTGCGGAAACAAAGATGTTACCGTAGAAACAAATTCCAGAATGTTAGGATTTCTGCACAGCGATGGAATTAATTTGGTGGATCCATCAGTTAAGTTAGAAAATTCGACCATTATTCCACCTTGTTATATTGGGGAGAATGTGATTCTAATCAACGCTACAGTTGGTCCAAATGTATCATTGGGTGATGCCTGTCATGTACAAAATAGTACAATACAAAACAGTTTGGTACAAACACATTCACATATAAAAAATGCCAATTTAGACAATGCAATGATTGGAAATCATGCTAGTTTTGATGGAAAATTTACGAATGTAAGCATTGGCGATTATTCGGTTTTAGAATAATTTAGAGCATATATTTAAAAATATCAAGCAGCATTATTTAAGTTTTTATTATGCTGCTTTGTTGTTTTTTTAATTTATTTTGCAAAGGAGAACAATACTGTTGATTTTGTTCTCAAAGAATTCTTTTTCAATGAAAAAAAAATGGACTTTCATATTCGCTTTTTCTGTTTTGCTAAGCAATACTGTTACGGTATTGGCACAAACGGAACCTGAGGAAATTAAAGTGGAAAGTGACAAATTTCAAGATTTTTTCTATGAATCCATTTTTCAAAAAAGTATCGAAAATTATGATAAATCATTGGTCGCATTGGAGCAATGTTTAAAATTGAAACCCAATGATGCGACCATTTATTTCGAAATGGGGAAGAATTACCAATATTCCAAAGATTACAAGAATGCTTATTCCTCTTATGAGCACGCCGCTCAAATAGACCCCAACAATAAATGGTTTTGGGTAGGTTTATACGATGTGTGTTATGAAACCAAAGATTTCAATCAAGCCATAATCTTTGTCAATAAAATAGTCCCTTTCGATGCAGAATACAAAGAAGATTTGGTTTCGCTTTATATGGTAACCAAACAGCACGACAAGGCTTTGGCGTTAATTAATGAGTTGAACGAAAAGGTAGGGAAGACAGAGAGAAGGGAAATGTATAAAATGGAAATCTTGTCTGAAGGGAAATATCAAAATTCGGAGATCGATAATTTAAAAGAGCAAATTGAGAAAAATCCGAAAGAAGAATCCAATTATATTGCTTTGATATTTTTATATTCAAACAATAATGATGAAGATAAAGTACAGGAAGTTGCCAAGAAGTTAGAAAAAGAAATTCCAGAATCGGTTTGGGCTCAAGTGAGTTTATTCAAAAATTATCTCGATAATAACGATGGTGCCAATGCAGTAAAATCAATGAATATGGTTTTGGCAAGTTCTAAAATTGATTCTAAAATAAAGCACCGAATTCTGAACGAGTTTTTGCTTTTCGCCAATGTAAATCCACAATTTGTGCCTGATTTGGATAATGCAATCGGATATTTTAAAAATGATCCATCCGTAAATGTAGCCAAAGAAATAGGCAAGTTTTATCACAATAAAAAACAATGGGAAAAGGCAATTAAATATTATGACCTATCACAGAAAAATAGTTCAGAAGTTGACTTGGAGACCAATTTGCTTTGGCTTCAAGCCAATACCGAACTCAAACAATTTGAACCCGTAGTCAAAAAATCCATGGCAATGATTGATACTTATCCTGCAGAACCACAGTTTTATTATTATGCTGGAATGGCCAATAATCAATTGCAGTTGTTCAAGAAAGCCAAAGACATTCTTGAAATGGGTTTAGATTATGTTGTGGAAAATAAAAATTTAGAAATCAATTTCAATATTCAACTCGGAGAAGCCTATAATGGTTTAGGCGATGCAACCAAAAAGGAATTATATTTCAATAAAGCCAATCAATTATTAAAAGAAAAAAAATAATGAATCGATTTCTAGTAAGAGTACTTTTTGTTTTTATGGTTTGCGTAGGTAGTTCGCTTACGTTGGTGTCCTGTAAGGCAAAGGCAAAAGTGGTGAATGAGAGTAAAAGTACAGATACGAATCGCATGACAGCAGAGCGGATTATAAAAAATTACTATGCCAACAAAAACGATTTTAACACATTATACATAAAATCCAATGTAAAATATAGCGACGATAAGCAAACTCAAAATTTAACTGCCGAAATTAAGATTAAAAAGAACGAACAAATTTTGGTAAGCATTCGTTTTCTAGGGATTACTATGGCCAAAGCCTTAATAACTCCAACTTCAGTAAGTTATTATGAAAAGCTTAATGCCAGTTATTTCGAAGGTGATTTTAGTACATTGAGCAAATGGCTAGGAACGGATTTGGATTTTAATAAAGTGCAAAATATCTTGGTTGGACAAGCAATAGATGATTTAACCAAAGGGAACTACAAAGATACGTTAGTTGATCAGACATATCGATTGGAAAATATTTTGAATGAGAACACCAAGAAATATTTCTTTTTAGACAAAGATAAATTTCTATTAAACAAGCAAGAGATTACTCAGTCATCTGAAAACAGAAAGATAGAGGTGTCTTATTCGGATTATAAAATGTATAATGAATCACCAATTCCATCGGATATTGCCATTAATGCTGAACAGGAAAAAGGCAAAACAGAGATTAATTTGGGGTACAGTACTATAACCATAAATGAAGAACTTACTTTTCCATATAGTGTTCCAAATGGTTATAAAAGAATTTTAATTAAGTAAATTTGAACAAATATAATTGTAAGATGCGAAAATTTCTCTTAGGCCTGTTTTTGTTATGCACTACCTCAGTAATGTGGGGACAGGAATCGCAACAAGAAAAACTAGAAAAGCGTAAAGCCGAAATTCAACAAGAAATTTTGGATAATGAAAAGTTACTGCAGACGGTAAAGAAAAAAGAAAAGTCGGCTGTCAATGTGATTATTTTGCAGAGCAATAAAATAAAATTGAAAGAAAAATTGATTCGTACTACTGAGAAACAAACGAAGATTCTTAGTAATGATATGTACATCAATCAAATGAAAATTAACAAGTTGAATAGGGAGCTGGCTATTCTTAAAGAAGACTATGCTAAAATGATTGTGAAATCATATAAAAGCAGATCAGAGCAAAGTAGAGCCATGTTTTTACTGTCATCTGAGAATTTTTTACAGGCTTACAAAAGGGCTCAGTATATGAAACAATATACGAGTTACAGAAAAATGCAAGGGGAGGAAATCAAATCGAAAACCAATGAACTTTTGGGTTACAATGAAAGATTGAATATTCAAAAAGCAGCCAAAAAGAAATTGTTAGTTGAAAACACCAAAGAAAAATTGTCTCTTGAAAAAGAAAAGAGAGAACAGCTGAAGTTGGTGAATTCAATCAAAAAAGACAAGAAAAAAATCACCGCGGAAATTAAAAGAAAGCAACAGGAATCGCGAGCTATCGACCGTCAAATCGATCGTTTAATTCGGGAAGCCATTGCCGCGGCCAATAGAAAAGCAGCGAGCGAAAACCCAAATGCTCCTGTAGCAGCCTACACTTCTTCAAAAATTGTGTTAACGGCCGAATCCAAAATACTGGCAGATAATTTTAGGGCTAATAGAGGAAAATTACCTTGGCCAGTTGAAAAAGGTTTCGTGTCACTTCCATTTGGAGATCAACCACACCCAGTTTATCCAAGTCTTGTGATTCATAATAGCGGAGTGGAAATTACCACGGAACAAGGTGCAAATGCAAGAGCCGTTTTTGGCGGAGAAGTAACTAGTGTTATCGTTTTGTCTCCAGTGAATAAAGCGGTAATGATTCAGCATGGAGATTGCTTCACGGTATATCAAAATTTAAGTTCTGTTTTTGTGAGCAAAGGAGAGAAAGTAAATATCAAACAAAGTTTGGGAAAAATAAGAACCAATAGCGAAGGAAAAACAATCTTGAAGTTCACTATTTCACAAAACACAACCTACAACAACCCTGCATCTTGGTTGTACAATATGTAGTTTTTGTAAGAGCAAAAGCAGCACCAGTTTATTTGCAAAAATAAATTAGTGCTGCTTTTTAATAAAATCATTCATTAAGTTTGCACCTTATATAATTTGCGATGTTAAAATATTTTCTAAGTTTTATTTTTCTAATAACAACAACTCTGACTTGGAGTCAAGACAATCAAAAAAAATTAGAAGAGCGTAAAGCTAAAATTCAAAAGGAGATTCTAGAAAACGAAACCAAACTTCAAACGGTAAAGAAGAAAGAAACAACGGCGACCAAAGCGATTGTCTTACAAAGCAACAAAATTAAACTTAAGGAAGAATTGATTGCTACTACCGAAAAACAAACATCGCTTCTAGGAAATTCGATAGTTGCCAATCAAGCGCAAATTGCAAAATTGGAAAAGGAACTACAATTGCTCAAAGAGGATTATGCCAAAATGATTGTTCAATCCTATAAAAGCCGTTCCGAAGAAAGTCGTGCTATGTTTTTGTTGTCATCAGAAAGTTTTTTACAAGCTTATAAAAGGGCTCAGTATATGAAACAATATACAAACTATAGACACATGCAAGGACAAGAAATAAAATCCAAAACGAATGTGCTTTATACTTTTAATGCCAAATTGGATGTTCAAAAAAGTGCCAAAGAACAACTCATAGCCGAAAATGATAAAGAACGGTTGTCTTTGGAAAAAGAAAAGCAGGAACAATTAAAACTGGTGGAGTCTTTAAAGAAAGACAAAAAGAAAATTATTGCCGAAATAAAGAAAAAGCAACAAGAGGCTAAAACGATAGACAGAAAAATCGATAAATTAATTCGCGAGGCCATCGCTGAAGCCAATAGAAAAGCAGCTAGGGAAAAAGCGGAAAAACTAGCGAAAGAAAAAGCTAAAGCCGATGCAATAGCAAAAGCTAAAGCCCAAGCAGCCGCTAAAGCTATTGCCTTAGAAAAAGCCAAAGCAATAGAAAAGAAAAAGGAAATCGAGAAAGCCAATGCATTAGCTGCAGCGCAAGCAAAAGCCAATTCGAAACCAAAACCAAAGCCAATTCCGATTCCGAAGGAAGTTGAAAAAGCCATTGCTCAGGAAGTGCCAGTCGTTTCGAAGGAAACATCAGTCACTCAACAAGCTGTAGCTGTTTCAACCACAAAAATGGATTTATCTCCTAAAGACAAAGTGGATTCGGATAATTTTAAAGCGAATAAAGGAAAATTGCCTTGGCCAGTCGAAAGAGGATTTATCTCTTTGGGTTATGGTGATCAATTCCATCCGGTGTATAAAGAACTTCAAATCCACAACAGCGGATTGGAATTCACCACCGATTCCGGTTCCAGTGCCAGAGCCGTTTTTTCTGGGGTAGTTACGAGCGTTATTATTATTTCCCCCGTGAATAAATTGGTGATGCTCCAACATGGTGATTTTTTTACCATATATCAAAACTTGAGTTCGGTTAATGTAAGTAAAGGAGACAATGTGAGCATAAGACAAAGTTTAGGGAAAATAAAAACCAATGGCGATGGGAAAACAATATTGAAATTTGCGATCACCCAAAATACAACCTACACTAACCCGAGGTCCTGGCTAGCGGGAAAATAGCAGAAATAAATTAATAAAATTTAAACATTCTTCTAAAAAATATAAATTATATTTGATAAAACTTAAATTTGAAAACTATGAATTCGAATAATCCTTTTTTAAACAACAAAACATTTTCAACTGCTGTTTCAAGAAAAGACGACGTGCATCAGGCCACTGTTATTGATGAGAATCAAGACATGACTTTGGCGGGAACCATCAATAGAAGTTTAATTCTTTTTTTATTGCTTATTGCTTCCGCAACGGTAATTTGGTGGGCCACTTTTAATGGTCTGAATCCAATAGTTCCTGCATTTGGAGGCGCTATAGTTGGATTGATTTTAGTTGTAATCTCAGCATTCAAACCTCAATATTCTCCTTATTTAGCGCCGGGTTATGCCCTTTTTGAAGGATTGTTCATCGGTGGAGTTTCAGCTATTTTTGAAGTTCAGTACCCAGGAATTGTAACACAGGCAGTTGGAGCTACTTTTGTCACTTTTGCTGTTTGTCTAGGTTTGTATAAATACAAAATTGTAAAAGTAACCGAACAATTCAAATCGGTTGTTGTTGCAGCGACATGTGCAATTGCCACTTACTATTTAATTTCTTGGTTGTTCTCCATGTTTACTAGTTTTACGCCTGTACATTATGGAAACTCTATGATGAGTATTGGAATTAGTGTATTTGTGATTGTAATTGCAGCATTAAACTTGTTCTTGGATTTTGACAGAATAGAAAAAGGAGTTGAGCAAAAAATGCCAAAATTCATGGAATGGTACGGAGCAATGGGTTTAATGATAACGCTTGTGTGGTTGTATATTGAATTTTTAAGATTGCTATCCAAACTGTCCAAAAAATAAGATTCAATAATTATTTTATATAACGATACCCTTCAGAGATGAAGGGTATTTTTTTTTAAAAATAATAATCAGTGCAAATCAGTTAAATCCGTGTCATCTGTGGGCCAATTGATTTTGGAGCAGAAAGATTTGTCCATTTAGGAAATATTGTCCCGCTATCCGTTGCAATCTTATAAGCCGAACACCGGCTTATAAGGATTTTCACTTCTATCGGGGCTAAGGGGAGGTATTTAGCTTTTAAAGGATTATTTTATAACACTATAAAAAGGTTTGTAGCCATCAAATCATTAAATTTGCATTCTTATTTAAAGACATGTTAGAAAAAGAAACAATAAATTTCGAAAAAACGGCTATTGTTGGTATTGTTACCCAAAACCAAAGTGAAGAGAAACTCAATGAATATCTTGATGAATTGGAGTTTTTGACATTTACCGCAGGAGGTGAAGTGGTGAAACGTTTTTCGCAAAAAATGGAACGTCCCAATCCTAAAACTTTTGTGGGGACAGGAAAACTGGAAGAAATTTGTCTTTTTGTAAAAGAGAATGATATATCGACTCTCGTATTTGACGATGAATTATCACCTTCTCAACAAAAGAATATTTCCAAAATAATTGACTGTAAAATATTAGATAGAACTCACCTTATCCTTGATATTTTTGCTCAAAGAGCTGAGACCTCTTACGCCAGAACTCAGGTAGAATTGGCACAATGCCAATATTTATTACCGAGACTTTCCGGAATGTGGACTCACTTGGAACGTCAAAAAGGTGGTATTGGAATGCGTGGACCTGGAGAAACTGAGATAGAAACGGACAGACGTATAGTACGTGATAGAATAGCGTTATTAAAAGAGAAGATTAAAACCATTGATAAACAAATGGGAGTGCAACGCAGCAATCGCGGTGCGATGGTTCGTGTTGCTTTGGTGGGATACACCAATGTTGGAAAATCTACTTTGATGAATGCTGTTGGGAAAAGCGATGTATTTGTAGAAAACAAACTTTTTGCGACATTAGACACTACCGTTCGAAAAGTGGTTATTAAGAACTTGCCTTTTTTGTTATCTGATACGGTAGGGTTTATTAGAAAATTGCCAACCCAATTGGTGGATTCGTTCAAGAGTACATTGGATGAAGTTCGTGAAGCCGATTTATTATTGCACGTTGTCGATATTTCGCATCCCGAGTTTGAAGATCATATTGAGTCAGTAAACCAGACGCTGATGGACATTAAGGCCAATGATAAACCGGTTATAATGGTGTTCAATAAAATAGACGCGTACAAACATCTGACTATTGACGAAGATGATTTAATGACCGAGAAAACTCCAAGACATTTTACTCTTGAGGATTGGAAGCAAACTTGGATGCACCGATTAGGGGGCGAAAAAGCTTTGTTTATTTCGGCAACGAATAAAGAAAATTTCGAAGAATTTAGGGAGCGTGTCTACGAAGCTGTTCGTCAAATTCACATTACCCGTTTTCCATACAATAAATTTTTATATCCAGATTATAAAGATGCGGTGGAGAAGGAAGAGAAAGATGAAGATAATGAATAAACAAAAAAGACCTTTTAACAATTGTTAAAAGGTCTTTTTTGCTCGTGCTAAAAATTATAATTCAGTCCTACACCAAATACTTCTTTGGTTTGGAAACCAGCAAAAGCATCATCATCATAAATGGCTTGAAAATTTAGATTGGCCGATAATACTTTGTTTATTTTCATCACTATAATTAAGTTGTAATTGATGTCAATATTTTGTGGATCTTTTAGATAATTAGAATATAAATTCAAAAGATTTTCGGCAGTAACGTTTTCCATTATCGTGAATTTATAATAAGCTGTTGCATTAAAACCTAGCTGATAAAGCATACTTTTGTTCGCATCAACTCCAAAATAATCACCATCCACATATCCAGGAATGGAAGTATAGCCACTGTCTACAAATGTAAATTTGGAGGTTAATGGCGCTAAATTTATTTTGAAATTTTCGGTTTTTTTCCAATACATTCCTGGACCAAATAGTAAGTAGCCTGGTGACATAAAATTGGTGTGTTCTTCTCTTATTTCGGCACCATTGACATCATTGGAATATAAGTAGCCTTTGGTAAATTGGGTTCTAAAATTTACCAGAAACGAATAATACCAGTAGCTTTTTGTTTTTTTGGCTACTATGGAATTGATTTCGACCTGATCATCCGTTTTCTTTTCAAAATTGGAGTTTTGTGTTTGCAATAAACCATAGGAAGCTAGAATTCTATTTTCCCATGAATAATCGTCTTTTTTATAATCGATTTTATAATCAAGTCCTAGATTTCCCGAAAAGCTATTTTCGCCTCCGGCAACCCAGTTGTTAAAGTTGGCTTGGTTAAAAAGAAATGTAACTTTCCCGGTTGACTTCCAACCGTTCGGGATAGTGTCTTCAATTTTTTTTGCTGCATCTTCTGTTTTTTTGATTAGATCTTTTTCAGAAGATTGTGCACGAAGCAGTGTTGAAAGGGGAAGTAGACAGACTAACAATATGATTTTTTTCATTGTAAGAGTATTAGTTCTAATACAAATATAATAAAAAGAATAAGTCGCTATAATTCAACAAGTTAAAAAAATATGTTATTTTTTTGCCGATTTGTATAAAGGGACAGCCGAACAAGCTTCTCCATACATTATGCTTCTGGCGTAAGGTTGCAGGTATTGTGCCGCCAAGACATAAGCTCGCATAGGAACTGGTTTTCTCGAGCAGCCTTTTATGATAACAGGCTTATCCTGATAAGCGCTGTAATCGATTTTTGGAAGCAACTCATCATACAAAGCGGAGTCTAAATCTTCCATATAACCATTTACAATTTTCTTGGCATAAGGAGCCAAATGCATAGTCACTAAGATTATCGCCCACTTTGGGATAATGGCATCGGTACCACACGAAACAGCAACATATTGATCTTGATATTGTGACCAATCCTGATTGTTGAGCTGTTCTCTAAAGTCTTTTTCTTTTAACAAAAAACCCTCAAGAAGCCATTGTGAAATATCGATTTGCACACGAGTTCCTGCCGGATAATAGTCTTCAAGATCGAAAACTTCCAGAACACTATTCGCTACTTTATTGATTATTTGTTCCATCTGAAAAGTTTCAAGTTTAAGGTTTCAAGTTTGTGGCTGAGTAACCTGAAACTTGAAACCTGAAACAAATTTTACAACATCCCTAATTCTAATTTTGCTTCTTCGCTCATCAAGTCTTTGCTCCATGGCGGGTCAAAAGTGATTTCGACTTCAGCATCTTTTATATGTTCGATTGATTTTACTTTTTCCTCTACCTCTCTTGGTAAACTCTCTGCTACTGGACAGTTTGGTGAAGTAAGGGTCATTAATATTTTTACTTCATAATCGGTATTGACCATTACGTCATAAATCAATCCTAATTCGTAAATATCAACTGGAATCTCGGGATCGTAAATAGTTTTTAATTTTTTTACGATTGATTCTCCTAATTCTGCGGTGTTTATTTCTTCTGTCATAATTTTTATTTTTAAACCATGTAAACATGGAATTTTTTTAACCATATAAGAAATATAAGTACATATAAGTTTTTAAACTGTCTGTAATACTATTTCTAACGGATTTAATATGCAATTTAGTTAATCTTCAAGTCTATTATATAATGAGTTAACATACGTTTTTTGACCTTGATGAAAAATATTTTCAACATTAAAATTAATCATTAAGCCAATAGGTGCTTCCAATAAGTTCATATAAGATATTAATTGAGCTACATAAATAGGTGCAATTTTATCAACCGCTTTAAGTTCCAAAACTAAACACTTTTCTATAAATAAATCACATCTTAATTCAGATTCTAATTCGAGCCCTTTATATTCAATAGGTATGATTAATTCAGATTGAAAATTAATTTCTCTCAATATCAATTCTCTAATCAAGCATTTATGATAAATACTTTCTAAAAGACCAGGACCTAAATGTTTATGAACTTCTATAGCTGCTCCGTTAACCCGATATACTAAATCGGTTAGATATTTTTTTGTGACCATAGCTTACTTTTGAATGTTTCGTAAGAATACATCTATAAAGACAAAGCTAATTCTTTTCTATTACTTAAATGAACTTATATTTCTTATATGGTTAAAAAAAGTCTATTTCTTAGCATCGAATGCCAATGCGTACATTTTAATATTTTTTATCATCGAAACCAAACCGTTCGCTCTTGTTGGTGAAAGATGTTCTTTCAAACCGATTTCATCAATAAAATCCGTATCTGCGTTTAATATATCAATTGCTTTTTGGTTTGAAAAAGCACGGATCAAAATAGCGATAATTCCTTTGGTCAAAATCGCATCGCTATCGGCTGTAAAGATGATTTTGTCATCGTTTTGTTCTCCTTGCAACCATACTTTGGATTGACATCCTTTGATTAAGTTATTGTCAGTTTTGAATTCTTCCTTAATTAAAGGAAGATTTTTGCCTAAATCAATAATGTATTCATAACGCTGCATCCAGTCGTCAAACATGGAGAATTCATCTATAATTTCGTTTTGTATTTCTTTTATTGTCATTCTACTTTTTTTGAAAAGGATAGTATTGTGTTTACTAAGTTCTTTATTTTTTCAGGAGGATATCCATTATCGAAAGTCTGACTTTCGTAGGTTTTTCCTTTATATGTTATTTTCAAATTAGCCATTGCCGCTCCATCATGAAAACGCTTTTCGGTAGGTGCTTTCAAACTCGGAATTTCCTCCAGATTTACTTTTTGAAATTCATTTATCAAAGCATTCAATTCGGTATCGGTGAGGGAATTTGAAACGGGTTTCCCATCCCTTGTTTTGGTAACGGACACTGTTTTATTTTCTATAACGGTGTTATTATACAATCCTCTTGAATTGGCCGTGTACTCAATTTTTGCTGTACTTAAATCCATATTATTTTGACTTTGGCAGTTTTTCCCAAGTATTAGCGTCAAAAACAAGAGTGTTATAATTTTCATACTTTTTTATTTTAAGATAGCATCATTTGGGCTTTTTTCACTGCTTCGACCATTAAATCAATTTCTTCTTTAGTATTGTAAAAAGAAAATGAAGCTCGGATCGTTCCTGGAATACCAAAGAAATTCATAATAGGTTGCGCGCAATGGTGACCCGTTCTTACTGCGATTCCCAATTTGTCAATGATGGTTCCAATGTCATACGGATGAATACCATCAATGTTAAATGAGATTACCGAAGTTTTTGTTTCAGAAGTACCAAAAATTCTCAAACCGTCTATTTCTAATAATCGCTTGGTGGCGTGATCCAATAATTCCAATTCTTGCTTCTGAATATTTTCAAAACCAATTTCATTCATATAATCAATCGCAGTTCCTAAAACAATACCACCAGCGATATTGGGTGTTCCCGCTTCAAATTTATGTGGTAAATCGGCATAAGTGGTTTTTTCAAAAGTAACCTCTTTAATCATTTCGCCACCACCTTGATAAGGAGGAAGTTTATTCAACCAAGCTTCTTTTCCGTATAAAACTCCTGTTCCTGTTGGCCCACACATTTTATGTCCCGAAAAAACATAGAAATCACAATCTAAAGCCTGAACATCTGGTTTTAAATGTGGTACAGCTTGTGCACCATCAATTAAAATTGCAGCTCCAACTTCGTGTGCTTTGTCAATCATATACTTGATTGGATTGATAGTTCCCAATGCATTCGAAATATGGTTAACCGTTACGATTTTGGTTTTTGGAGAAAGCAGCTTATCGTATTCACTCATTATCAATTCTCCATTTTCATTCATCGGAATGACTTTGAGTGTGGCTCCTGTTTTTTCACACAACATTTGCCAAGGCACAATATTGCTGTGGTGTTCCAATGCTGAAACCAACACTTCATCACCTGGTTTTAGAATCGAAGCAAATCCATTGGCCACTAAGTTGATGCCAAAAGTAGTTCCAGAAGTAAAAAGTACTTCGTGAAGGAATTTAGCATTAATATGATTTTGGATTTTTGCACGGGAAACTTCATAGGCATCTGTCGCCAACTGGCTCAATGTATGGACTCCTCTATGAATATTTGCATTTATTTCTTGATAATAGGTTGAAATTGCATCAATAACCACTTGCGGTTTTTGTGAAGTGGCTCCGTTATCGAAATATACTAAAGGCTTTCCGTTTACTTTTTGTGAAAGAATAGGAAAGTCGGCTCTTATTTTTTGAATATCTAACATTGCTTTATTTAGAATTTTTCTAAATACAAAAGTAATACAATTGATTTAGTTTTCTAAGAAACAATAGTTAATAATTGTAAAAATAGTATTAAAGCGAACAGTGTTGTTGCTAAACTGATAAGGAATTTAATTGTTTGGAGTTAGTATTACTTTTTTTACTAAATTGGTAGAATTATCTTTCATTATGAAAAAGTATTTTAAAATAGGTGTTTTTATCTTTTTTCTGTTTTTGGTTTATTTTGGTTTTGCCACTTATCCCAAGCTAGAAGTGATATCCGGATTTTCGGCCAAAAGTGTGACTTCTGCCCATTTTATTGACCATCGTTCACAGGAGATTATCGAAAAAAGCGATAATGATTTTGATGTGATAGGTTGGGCGACCAATGAAATCAATGAATCGGGTAGATTTGTGACATCGAATGTTTTTGGTTTAAAAAAGCGAAAAGCAATTTACAGGGAAGGTTTGGGAGCTACATTAATCAATGATGGTTTTGATGTTACGAAGCCGTATGAAATTCCAAAAAGAACTAAATCAAGCAGTAAACTTCCTTTTCCTTATGGAGATGCAGAGCCTAAAGACACGGTTTTTGCCAATGTGGATTATGCCAAATTGAATCAGGCTGTCGCCAATGCTTTTGATGCCAAAGGGGAGGATGAGAAAAGAACGCGTTCGGTTTTGGTTATTTACAAAGACAAGATTATTGCTGAGAAATACGCTGATGGTTTTACGAAAAATAGTATTATTTTGGGTTGGTCTATGACCAAAAGCATTACGGGGACGCTTTTTGGAATACTTCAAAAGCAAGGGCGATTTGATATCTACAAACCTGCACCTGTTGCCGAATGGCAAAATGACAATCGAAAATACATTACGACCAATGATTTATTGCATATGAATTCCGGTTTGGAATGGGATGAATATTATGACAGAATCTGTGATGCCACAAAGATGCTTTTTCAAGACAAAGATATGACACAATCTCAATTGATAAAACCAGCAGTATTCAAACCAAACACACATTGGAATTATTCTTCTGGAACAACCAATTTGCTTTCGGGAATTTTGCGGAAGCAGTTCAAAACGCACCGGGAATATTTGGATTTTTGGTATTCGGCTTTAATTGATAAAATCGGAATGTATTCGATGGTAATTGAAAGCGATATGGCAGGGAATTATGTTGGTTCGTCTTATGGCTGGGCAACGACAAGGGATTGGTCCAAATTAGGATTGCTGTATTTGCATAAAGGCAATTGGAATGGTGAACAAATATTTGATGCAAGTTGGTCGAAATATGTATCAACGCCAACAAATACTTCAAACGGAAAATACGGTGCACAATTTTGGCTCAATGCTGGAGGCTTCTATCCAGATGCTCCAAGAGATTTGTATTCCTGCAATGGTTTTCAGGGACAAAAAGTGTTTATTATTCCATCACAGGATTTGGTCATTGTCAGAATGGGTTTAACTGGTGATTCTAAATTTGATTTTAATAGTTTGTTAAAAGGGATTGTCGGGAGTGTGAAGAAAGATTAACCGCAAAGGACACAAGGGAAAAACCGCAAAGAGCGCAAAGTATAAATATTATACTTGCGCTCTTTGCGTAAATATTTGCAAACCTTGCGGTTAAAAATTACAAATCAAATCCAATTTTAACGCCCAATTTCATGGCAATAATTTTGGTGATTCGTTGTTTTAATTCCGGTATTTTGATGTTTTCGATAACGGCATTCGAGAAAGCGTACATTAATAATGCTTTGGCCTCTTTTTTAGGAATTCCGCGTTGTTGCATATAGAACATAGCAGTTTCGTCTAGTTGCCCAATAGTACAACCGTGTGAACATTTTACATCATCTGCAAAAATTTCCAATTGCGGTTTAGCGTTAATGGTTGCTTTGTCGCTCAACAGAATGTTATTGCTTTTTTGAAAAGCGTTTGTTTTTTGAGCTTCTCTTTCCACATATACTTTTCCGTTGAAAACTCCTGTGGATCGGTCGTTAAAGATTCCTTTGTAATCTTGGAAACTTTCACAATTAGGTGTTGCGTGGTTCACTAATGTATAGTGATCAACGTGTTGATTATCAACAATAATAGTGATTCCGTTCAAGGTACTAGTCAATCTTTCTCCAAAGTGGTAGAAATTCAAATTGTTTCTGGTTAAGTTTCCTCCAAAAGAGAAAGTGTGAACCGAAACGTGACTTTCCTGTTTTTGGGAAACATAAGTGTTGTCAATCAAATTGGCTTCCAGGTTGTCATTTTGAATTTTATAATAATCCACAATGGCCCTTTTTTGAGCAAAAATCTCGGTGACCGAATTGGTTAAAACTGGATTTTCGTTCAAACTTTGATGACGTTCTATGATTTGTACGTGTGAGTTTTCACCAACAATAATCAAGTTTCTTGGCTGAACCAAAAGTGCAGTTTCGCTTCCTGTAGAGAAATACATGATCTCGATAGGCTTGTCGGCAACTTTGCTTTTTGGAATATTGATGTAGGCTCCTTCATTGGCAAAAGCCGTATTCAAAGAAGTTAAACTTTCCTCTTTGCTTGCAATCTTATTGAAGTAAGTATCAATAATCATTTTATATTTTGGTTTGTTTAATGCCGATGACATTAAGCAAACATCGATGCCGTCGTGAGTAGTCGAAGATAAATGGGAACTAAAAACACCATCTACAAAAACTACTTTGTAGGTGTCTATTTCGTGTAAAAAGTACTTTTTTACATCGCTATATTGAATGGCATTTTCTGTTTTTGGAAAAACGCTAAAATCATTTTTTAAGATAGCATTTAGCGAAGTGTATTTCCAACTTTCTTCTTTTTTGGTTGGGAATCCTTTATTTTCGAAGTTTTTTATGGCTGCAGTTCGCACATTGTGAAGTTCCGAATGAACATCGACGCGCTCTTCAAAAGCCATAAAAGACGATAGTAATTTTTCTTTAAGCTCCATCTTAGTTTTCTCCTTTAATCCAATCGTATCCTTTTTCCTCTAATTCATGTGCTAATTCAGCTCCACCAGATTTTACAATTTTTCCGTTGTGAAGAACGTGAACAAAATCAGGAACGATATAATCCAATAATCTTTGGTAGTGTGTAATTACAATGACAGCATTTTTATCGCTTTTCAATTTATTTACACCATTGGCAACAATTCTTAAAGCATCAATGTCAAGACCAGAATCGGTTTCATCAAGGATAGCTAGTTTTGGTTCTAACATTGCCATTTGAAAAATTTCATTTCTTTTTTTCTCTCCACCAGAGAAACCTTCATTAAGGGAACGAGAAAGAAATTTTCTGTCGATTTCTAATAATTCTGATTTTTCACGAATCAATTTCAGCATTTCATTTGCTGGCATTTCATCTTGACCTTTAGCTTTACGAGTTTCGTTGATTGCTGATCTCATGAAGTTGGTAACCGAAACCCCTGGAATTTCCACTGGGTATTGGAATGAAAGGAAAACACCTTTGTGAGCTCTTTCTTCTGGAGCTAATTCTGCAAGATCTTCTCCATCCAAAATTACTTCTCCATCAGTTACTTCGTAGTTTTCGTTTCCGGCAATTACAGCCGAAAGGGTACTTTTTCCAGCACCATTTGGTCCCATTATAGCATGAACTTCTCCTGCTTTTACTTCAAGGTTTATCCCTTTTAATATTTCTTTGTCTCCAATAGAGGCGTGTAAATTTTTTATACTTAACATTTGTTTTTTTTAATTTTAAAAGAATTCTAAATTCTCTTTATGACAAAATACTATTTATATGTTCTTGATCTTTTATTGTTTGGTAGGAAAAATGTTTTTCTCCTAAATATGTCATGCCTAAATAATCTGCTGATAATCGAAAGGGTAAATAAAAATCATAATCTAATTTATCTTCATCAGAATTTGAAATTACAAACATATTTTTACCTCTTAACTTTCTTCCTGTTTCTTTTTCTATTCTAATTAAATCAGAGAATCGATCAAAAAACACTTTCATTATACCACTCATTGTGTACCAATATACTGGAGTGGCAAAAATTAAAGTATCATATTTTTCTAGTATCGATTTTATTAAAGGCAAAAAATCATCTGTGACATTCTGACTTTCATAATCATAATAAGAAATAGAATAGTCTCTTAAATCAATCACATCTGCATTTATTTGAAGAGAAATTTTATCAACTATTTTTGATGTATTTCCGTTGCTTCTAGAAGACCCAACAATAATAACTTTTCTGTTTCCCATATTGATATTATCCTACAGAACCTTCCAGCGAAATTTCCAATAATTTTTGTGCTTCTACGGCAAACTCCATCGGTAATTTATTCAACACATCTTTACTGAAACCATTTACGATAAGTGCAATTGCTTTTTCGGTTGGGATTCCACGTTGGTTGCAATAGAAAACTTGGTCTTCACCAATTTTACTGGTAGTAGCTTCATGTTCTACTTTTGCTGTTGGATTTTTGCTTTCGATATAAGGGAAAGTATGTGCTCCGCAATGATTCCCCATTAACAGTGAATCACATTGTGAAAAGTTTCTGGCGTTTTCTGCTCTAGCCCCAATTTGAACCAAACCTCTATAACTGTTTTGTGATTTTCCTGCAGAGATACCTTTAGAGATAATGGTTGATTTGGTGTTTTTACCCAAATGGATCATTTTGGTTCCAGTATCAGCCTGTTGGTAATTATTGGTAACTGCAATCGAATAAAATTCTCCAATTGAGTTGTCTCCTTTTAAAATAACAGAAGGATATTTCCAAGTTATTGCAGATCCTGTTTCTACTTGTGTCCAAGAGATTTTTGCATTTTTCTCGCAGAATCCTCTTTTGGTTACAAAATTGAAAACCCCGCCTTTACCTTCTTTATTTCCAGGATACCAGTTTTGAACAGTAGAATATTTAATTTCGGCACCATCTAAAGCAATCAATTCTACTACTGCAGCATGCAATTGATTTTCGTCACGGGTTGGTGCTGTACATCCTTCCAAGTAAGAAACGTAACTGCCTTCGTCTGCAACCAAAAGTGTTCTTTCGAATTGTCCAGTTCCAGCTTGATTGATTCTAAAATAAGTAGATAATTCCATTGGGCAACGAACGCCTTTTGGAATATAGCAGAAAGATCCGTCTGAGAAAACAGCCGAATTCAAGGCCGCATAAAAGTTGTCTTTTTGTGGAACAACAGTACCAAGATATTTACGAACTAATTCAGGGTGTTCTTTGATGGCTTCGGAAATACTCATAAAGATAATTCCTTTTTCGCCTAATGTTTTTTTGAATGTTGTAGCTACAGAAACTGAGTCAACCACGATATCCATGGCAACATTATTCATCTTTTTTTGCTCATCAATAGAGATACCTAACTTTTTGTACATTTCTAAAAGTTCAGGATCAACATCGTCCAATGTTTTGTTTGGATCTGCTTTCTTTGGAGCTGAGTAATAAGAAATGGCTTGAAAGTCCGGTTTTTGGTACTTAACGTTTGCCCATTCTGGCTCGATCATTTCTTCCCAAGCACGAAAAGCCTCAATGCGCCAATCGGTCATCCATTGTGGTTCGTCTTTCTTTTTAGAAATAGCTCGAACAATATCTTCATTCAAACCAATAGGAAACGTCTCCGACTCTAATTGAGTATAAAATCCGTATTCGTATTCTTTAGTTTCTAATTCGATTTTTAAATCGTCTTCGGTGTATTTTGACATATTTTTTGTCTTAAAAGTATTAAAGTCTAAAGTGATAAAGTCATTGTAAGTCTTTCAACTTTATGAATTTGTCCTTTTGACTAAAGTGAAAATGATTCCCCGCAACCGCAAGTTCTATTAGCATTTGGATTGTTAAAAACAAATCCTTTCCCGTTTAATCCTCCAGAAAATTCTAATATAGTTCCTGCTAAATAAAGGAATGATTTTTTTTCGACAGCGATTGTGATATCGTTGTCAACAAAAATTTTGTCGTCTTCGCCTTTAGTTTTGTCAAATTTCAAATCATAAGACAAACCAGAGCATCCACCGCTTTTTACGCCGACTCTCACGTAGTCCACAGCGGCATCGAAACCATCGTCTTTCATCAAATCGATGATTTTCTTTTTGGCAGTATCAGAAACTTGTATCATTTGTTAGTAGTATTTGTTTTGTGTTTTTGACATAAATGGCTTAAAATGAATCTCTAAAAAGAGAACATAATTCTGTAAAGCTCATTTATGCGCTATCTTTATTTCGTCTAAATTAACTGCAAAGATACTATATAAAATGCTTTTTCCCATAAGTGATAACATTTATATAACTAATGCCAAAATAGAAATTTGTTATATATGGTAGAATTAAGCCATTGGATTTTGCTAAATTGCAGGTTCTCTTTAAACATATAAAATATAATAATGAAACTTTATCCAATAGAAACAGGCAATTTTAAACTCGATGGTGGGGCAATGTTTGGTGTAGTACCCAAAACCATTTGGAACAAAACCAATCCTGCCGACGAAAACAATCTGATAGATATTGCCGCCCGCTGTTTGTTGATTGAAGACGGAAACCGATTAATATTGATTGATACTGGAATGGGAAACAAACAATCCGACAAGTTTTTTGGATATTACTCGCTTTGGGGCACTCATTCTATGGACAAATCATTGGCTCAATACGGTTTTCATCGCGATGATATTACCGATGTTTTTATGACGCATTTGCATTTTGATCATTGCGGCGGTAGTGTACAATGGAACAAGGACAAAACAGGTTATGAACCGGCGTTTAAAAATGCTAAATTCTGGAGCAACGAAAATCATTGGGAGTGGGCGACAAAACCGAACGCCAGAGAGAAAGCCTCTTTTTTGTCAGAGAATATTTTGCCGATGCAAGAAAGTGGTCAATTGCATTTTATTGCAAAACCTGATGGCGATTTTGCAGTTTCAAACGAATTGGGATTTGGAATTTTTTATGCCGATGGTCATACCGAGAAGCAAATGATTCCACATATTCAGTACCAAGATAAAACCATTGTTTTTATGTCGGATTTATTGCCAACAGCTGGACATCTGCCTTTGCCCTATGTCATGGGATATGATACGAGACCATTATTGACTATGCCCGAGAAATCAAAATTCTTGAACGCAGCCGCTGATAACAATTACTACTTGTTTCTGGAACACGATGCACATAACGAAATCATAACAGTTCAATATACCGAAAAAGGAGTGAGATTGAAAGAGGTATTTAGTTGTTCGGATATTTTTTAAAATCCAAAATAAGTGAGCCAAAAGAAATCCCCATTTTCAAATCGATGAAAATGGGGATTTCTTTTGTTATTTCATTTGTGCAATTATAATGCTTAGGATTGAAAATATACCAACACCCCACATCATTGGAGTTACTTCTTTGGTGTTTTTAGTAAATAAAGCCAAGATAATATAGCAGGCAAATCCATAAGCTATTCCATTACTGATACTATAAGTGAGAGGCATCATAATCATGGTTAAAAAGGCTGGAACACCTATATGTAAATCAGTAAAATTGATTCTGGATAAATGTTTGGACATATAGATTCCAACCAGAACTAGAGCAGGTGCGGTTGCATAAGCAGGAACGATTGTGATAATAGGAGAGAAAAATAAGGCTAAAAAGAAAAATAACGCCACAAATACCGAACTTAATCCGGTTTTGGCTCCATTGGCAATTCCTGTAGCCGATTCAATAAACACCACTGTGTTGCTTGTGCCCAAAATTCCACTGCACATAGTTGCAATACCATCGGCTTCCAATACTTTTTTGAGATGAGGCATTTTACCATTTTTGCCAACCAGATTTGCCTCATACGAACAGGCTATTGCAGTTCCAATAGAATCAAACAAGCTCACAAAAAGGAAAGAGAAGATGGCTGAGGCAAAACTTAATTTTAAGACTCCCAAAATATTTAATTGCCCAAAAATAGGAGCAATGGATGGTGGTAACGAAAAAACGTGGGTTGGTAAATGTACATTGGGGTCAAATCCAATTCCTAAGCAAGTTCCTATTAGGATTCCAATCAAGATGGCTCCTTTTACTTTGTAAATTTCTAAGATCACAGTGATAAAAAGGGTAAGTAAACCAATTACAACAGCTGGAGTAAATTTGCCTAATGTTACTAAAGTGTCTGGATGAGCCACAATAAGTCCTAATTGTTTGAACCCAATAAAGGCAATAAAAAAACCAACACCACAGCCCATAGCCACCTGCAAGGAGGGAGGAATGGCTTCTACGATTTTATGACGAACTCCAAAAAAGGATATTATTGTAAAAAATACTCCAGATAAGAAAACAACTCCCAAAGCATCTTGCCAGGAAACCCCTTGTCCCAAAACCAGTGTAAAGGCAAACATGGCATTTAGTCCCATACCGGGAGCCATTGCAAAAGGGACTTTGGCCCAAATTCCAACTAACAAAGTTCCAAAAATGGCTGCAATGCAAGTCACCGAAATGAGTGCTTCTTTTGGCATACCGGTCATGGACAGTATGTTTGGGTTTACAAAAATAATGTAAGCCATAGACAAGAAAGTAACCAAACCACCAAGAGCTTCTTGCTTTACTGAAGTTTCACGTTCTTTTATTTTAAAGTAATCTTGTATTTTGCCCATGTGGTCTTGGATTTATTGCTGCTGAAACGTATAATTGTTTTCCCGAAGAACTCAAATTTACAATAAAAAATAAAACCCCCATTTTCAAATGAATGAAAAATGGGGGTTATTGATTACTATAAATGATAAACTATTTCACTATGACTTTTTTGGCAGTATTGGCTCCTTCGCTTTCTAAATAGATATAGTAAATGCCCCTAGGGAGACCCTCTAAATGTATTGTATGGTCTTTGGCCCCTGAAGTAAATGTTGTTGTTTTTATTAATTTCCCTAAAGCATCATAAACGGTTACTTTTTCAAGCACAATATTATCAATGTGTAATTCTCCTTTGGTTGGATTTGGGAAAATTGCAACTTTGTCAAAAACTGAATCTTCGATTCCTAATTTGGAACAAGTTGAGGAATAGGTAGCTGTTGCATCTTTTATTTGACTCCAATTTTGATTGGAATAGGCTACATTGTCAACCTTGATACACGAAAGATTTGGGTTGTTTGAAAAGCTGGTGTACACAACCGTTTGGGATATTTTATTAGTAGGTTTTGCTAACACAAAATTAGCATTATTTCCATTTTGTAGATTTAATGATGTCAGTTGATTAAACTCAACATTTAGCGATTTTATTTTTGGATTTTGTGAAATATCAAGCGTGGTCAATTGATTTCCTAGCGCATTTAAAACTGTTAATTCTTTATTTTGAGAAAGATCTATTTGCATTACTTTATTGTTGCTAAAATCTAATTCTGAAAGATTTGTGTTTTTAGAGACATCTAAGCTTGTTAGATTATTTCCACTAATGGAGACATATTGAAGCATCAGGTTTTTGCTAAAATCTACGGACGTTAAGTTAGTACCGTTAGCCGTAAAATACTTTAGAGCTGTGAAGTTTTCAATTCCGGTTAAATCTTTAATATTAGTATTTGAAAGATCTAAAGAGGTAATTGATTCGATGCTAGTAGTAGAAATTTTTCCATTTAAACCATCTGTGTCAATTCCTAAATCAATTAGTTTTTGTTCAAAACTTGAATTTGGAATGAGTGTGTAAACAAGATTACAATCTGTTGAATAATTAGCTGTAATATCTTTTAAATTTGCCCAATTGGTATTTGAATAAGCGATATTATCGACTTGGATACAAGTTAAGTTCGGATTTCCTGTGAAATTCAAAAACCTAGTATCGAAAAGAGCTTTGTTTCCATTATTTTTTAGGTTCAGATTTAATAATTTGTTATTCTGACAAAGTAAAAAGACGACGGAATTATTTTTGGAAATATCCAATGAGGTTATTTGGTTGTCATTACAAAATAAAGAGTTCAATATTAAATTATGAGAAAGATCTAAATTTGTAAGTTGATTTGATTGACAGTTTAAAAATCCAAGCGAACTGTTTTTTGAAACATCGATAGTGGTTATATTATTGGAAGAGAAAGTTAGAGCGCCTAATTTGGAGTTTTTAGAAACATCAATAGAGGATATTTTATTATAATCAAAAAATAGTTCGATAAGCAAAAGGTTTTTGGAGACATCTAAATCAGAAAGTTGATTTGTGTTGCAAGCTAAAGTTTCCAAAGATAGATTATTTGAAATATCTAAAGAAGTTATATTGTTGGCAGAACATCTTAAACTTTCCAAAGATAAGTTCTTAGACACATCTAGAGTAGATAATTTATTGTTACTGCATTCTAAGCTAATTAGTGCCAGATTTTTAGAAGTATTGAGAGTAGTCAATTCATTTTGAGAACAATTCAAATTAGTCAAAGCGACAAAATCCTGAATACCTGTCAAATCTGAAATTGAATTTGACGAAACATCCAATGAAGTGAGTTTGTCCACGTTTGCGGTCAGAACTTTCCCATCTGCAACACCAGAATCGATACCGAGAGAAATCAACTTGTTCTCAAACTTAACATCGGATATATAAGTATATAGATTTGAGGTAGAGCAGTCTGTATTAAAATTTGCAGTATCGTCTTTAATTGAGCTCCAATTTGCATTAGAATAAATCGCATCATCAACTTGGATGCAAGTTAGCTTTGGATTTCCGGTAAAATTCAGATAGTTATTTGCGAAATGAGTTTGGTTTCCATTTTTTAAATTTAAATCTAATAACTTGTTATTCTGACAAAACAAATAACCTAAAGAGCCATTTTTGGAAACATCTAATGAGGTTATTTGATTGTCATTACAATATAAGGTGCCTAATTGCAAATTATGTGAGATATCTAGGTCAGTAAATTGATTTGATTGACAGTTTAAGAAACCAAGATTATTATTATTTGAAACATCTATACCAGTTAAATTATTAAAAGAGAAACCAAGCGTATTTAATGATTTGTTTTTAGAAACATCTATCGTGGTTAACTTATTATAATCAAATATTAAGACTGATAATGCAAGGTTTTTGGAAACATCTAGATCTGTAAGTTGATTCGTGTCACACATTAAAGTCGTTAAGGAAAGATTATTCGAAACATCTAATGAAGTTATATGATTATGAGAGCATTTTAAACTTTCTAATGACAAGTTCTTTGATAGATCTAAAGCAGATAACTTATTGACATTACATTGTAAACTAAGTAGTGCCGAGTTTTTAGAAATATCCAGTGTTGTTAAATAGTTAGCGGTACAAATTAGTTCTTTTAAAGACGTAAAATCTTGAATTCCAGTTAAATTAGAAATTGAACTTAACGAAACATCTAAAGAAGTTAGTTTGTCCACATTAGCAGTAGGTACCTTTCCATCGGCAACTCCCGAGTCAATACCAAGTGCAATCAATTTGTTCTCAAAGTTCACATCGGGAATCAATGTATATGCTGTACAGTCTATATTATAGGTAGCATTTGCATCTTTTATGCTTGTCCAATTGGCATTAGAATAATTTACATCATCAACCTGTATACATTTTAGGTTAGGGTTATTTACAAAATTAGAATAAGTCAGATCTAAAATTGTATTGGCACCATTTTTAAGGTTTAAGTACGTTAGTTGATTGTTTTCGCAAGCTAATTCTGTGATCAATGGGTTTTTTGAAATATCAAGACTTGTGATTTTATTATTTAAACAATCAAACAAATCTAGTTTTGGATTATTTGAAATATCAATCGATGTAAGTTGATTAAAATGACACATAAACCATTCTAATTGAATATTCTGAGTGACATCTAAACTTGTTATTTGATTGTAGTAACAATAGAGTTTTGTTAATGCGGTATTTTTTGTAACATTCAAATTGGTTAATTGATTTGTTGCACAATTTAACTCAATTAGGGATGTATTATTTGTGATGTTCAATTCAGTAAGTAAATTTGAATTACACCATAATTTCACTAATAGATTATTTGATGAAACATCAATGGAAGTTATCTTATTGGAACTAAAATATAAATTTGTCAATGCGATATATTTAGTAACATCAAGCGAAGTTAATTGATTTGAAGAGCAGTATAAATGCGTCAAACCTAGATTACTGGTATTGATGAAATTGGTTAATTTGTTTGTAGTACAATTCACCTCTATTAAATTACCGTTTTTAGAAAGGTCTAAAGAAGTTAAATTATTTTTTTGACAATCTAACGATTGTAATGCCACAAAATCTTGGATTCCGGTTAAGTCGGAAATAGAACTATTGGAAACATTCAATGAAGTCAATGTGTTAATATTGCTGGTTAGCACTTTTCCATCAGTCACACCAGAATCAATACCTAAGGAAATTAATTTGTTCTCAAAATTTACATCGGGGATTAGTGTGTATTGCGCTCCAATTGTCGCTACATCAATCACAGAAACATTGTCAACCAGAATCTCTGAATTTAACGTTCCGGTAGTCCAAATATCTACCTCTATATTTTCGCTTACCGCAGGAGTGTAGTCAAATTCAACTTGTCTCCATTCACTATTAGAAAATGTAGCGTCTGTTTTTTTGATGATTTCCTCTTTAAAAGCACCAGGTTTGTGGTATAAACTAAGGTCAATAGCAGAAAAACTGCCCGAAACTAATTTGTGATACAAAGTAATACGGTAGGTTTTGTTGGCCACAACTGGAAAATATTCACTGTTGATGTAATTAAATGTTCCATCAGCAATCATCATGTTGGTGCTTGATAAACCATTTTGAGCCGAAGTACTTTGTGAGACAAAACCACTGAAATACCGGAACCAATTATCAGGCTGTGAGGAAGAAGTCCAATTTTCGAAATCCCCATTGGGAACCAAATTGTTTTGTGCGTTAATGATCAGTGAGAATAGCGTTAAAAATAAAAGTAATTTTGTTTTCATAGGTTATTTGGCTTTAGTTGTAAGGCAAATACAAGAGTACGAAACTTAATTAACTTTCCTACATTAATTTTTCGGAATATCCTACGTTTTTTATTTTTTTGAAAATATTTCTTTACAAGTTTAAAACTGGAAAACATCAACGACTATAAATCGCTAGGATTATAAAAATAGTAAAGAGAATGGAGAATAGAAATACTATGTTCCAATAAAAACAAAACCCCCATTTTCAAATGAATGAAAAATGGGGGCGTTTTAAGAGTAATTTTTTTGTGCTTTTAAGAAGTTAATTGGTTTTAAACTTCCAAACTTGTCCAACAGTTTCTCCTCCTTTATTGTCTTTGACAACTACTTTCCAAAAATATTCTTTGGCAAGTTCTAATTGAACATCAAGCGTTTTTGAGGTAGCATTTTCTTTTATTTTATCGGTCGGAGGATTACTAGTTCCAAAATATACATCATAAGTCAAAACATCTGTTGCATCTACATCTGTTGCATTCCATTTTAAAGCGACTGTAGTTGTGTTCAAAACTGTGTTTATAGCCGGTTCTACTATTTCTGGAGAGAAAGGCAAGTGGTTCACTATAGCATCACCCGAAGTATAAAATTTGTATGTAGCCGAATAATCACTCGATAATCCTTTACTGTCGGTTGCTTTAATTCGCCAATAATAGGCTGTGTTCTTTTCTAATGCAATAGTTTGAGCTGCAGTAGATGACTCAGCCGTTTTTACAATTTGTGAAAATGTATTGTCTTTAGCGATTTGAATTTGATAGACTATAGCATCTTTGTTTGCATCGGTAGCAGTATTCCATTGAAAAGCAACTGTATTATCTACACATAATTTGTTATCCGTTGGAGTAACCAATGTAGGTATTGTTGGAGCAACATTTTTAACTTCTGGAGTGGGAGTAGGTGCTGGATCATCCCCACCTCCGCTACAAGAAATAAATAAAAGACCAACGATTGATAGGTATATAAAATTCTTCATTTTTTTAATTTTTTATAATTTTTAGATAGTCTGGAGTGTCTAACTCAATTTTGGCAACATAAATTCCTGTAGCTTGATTTTCAAGAGAAAGTTGCGCTTTACCGTTTTCTACAGTATAGGTTTTAGTTGAAATCATTTGACCATCCAAAGTGTATAAGGTTATAACCACTTCTTTCTTAGCAGTTGGTAATTCAATTTCAAAACTTCCTGAAGTTGGATTTGGATAAGCAGAAATCGCTCCATCTAAGCGGGCAATATCTTTGGCATAAATTCCCTCACAGGCTTTTGCGGTTTTTACTTGCAATAAACCTCCTTTTTTGGTATCTACAGTAAAGTTAGAATCAGTGGTTTCAAATTGTTCTACACCATCTACAAAAACAGTATATGGAGCAGTTCCTTCAGTAATTTCTACAGAAACTTTATTAGCTGCAACACTCGATTTTCCAGTAATTGTTGCTCCTTTAGGAATAATTACCGTAAAGCTTTGTTCGAATGTTTCATTAGGAATAGTAATGGAAATAGTATAGGTTCCGGGAGTTAAATTTGGAACTTTTAAACTGTTATTGGTAAAAGAATAAGAGCCTGCATTTATTTTTGCTTTATATCCAAAAGTCGCAGTAGCTGTAATATTTATTTCTCCATTATTAGAGTTAAGGCAGGTTTCCCCTTTTGACTCAACGTTGAAATTGTTTACAGGCAATGACAATGCTTTGCATTCTACACTATTAAAAGAGGCAGTTGCATCTTTATTAGTTGCCCAATTGGTATTAGAATATGCCACATCATCTACCAAAATACAGTATAAGTTTGGATTATTATAAAGAGATAAAGTTGATTTATCGATTAAAGTATTTTTACCATTTTTAAGATTTAAAGCCAAAAGGTTGTTTGAATGACATTGCATTATTATTAAAGCCACATTTTTAGAAACATCCAAAAAGGTTAATTTATTGGTTTGACAAGAGAGAGTAGTCAAAACTGTATTTTTTGAAACGTCTAGAATAGTTAATTTGTTATTACTAATATATAAATTAACTAAAGCCAAATTTTTTGAAACATCTACTGAAGTTAATTGGTTGGCGTAACAATTTAAAGTAATCAAAGCCAGGTTTTTAGACACATCAAGTGCTGTTAATTGGTTGTTGTTACATTTTAAAGTAGTCAAAGACACAAAATCCTGTATTCCTGTCAAATCAGTGATCGAACTTGAAGAAACGTCAAGTGAGCTTACAGATGCTATGCTTCCAGTTAAAACTTTTCCGTTTTTACCATCAGTGTCAATGCCCAATGCAATCAATTTGTCTTCAAACATAGCATCTGGAATTGCCGTAGAGTAGGCACAGTCGAAACTATAACTCGCTGTAGCGTCTTTATAAAAAGACCAGTTTGTATTGGAATAATTGACATCATCAACTTGTATGCAGTTTAAATCTGGATTATTGGTAAAATTTTTGATACTTGGTCCATTATTAACTGTATTGTTTCCATTCTTTAAATTTAGTGAAACTAGTTTGTTGTTTGGGCAATAGATTTCGGTCAAGTTTGTATTCTTAGAAAAATCAAGTGTTCTAAATAAATTGTCATTACAATGAATCAGTTGTAGTTTAGTATTGTACACTAAATTTAACATTGATAATTTATTAAAAGCAACATTTAAACTCTCTAGATTATGATTATAAGACAGATTTAGCTTTGTTAACTCATTATTGTTACAACTTAAACTCTGTAATGATGTAAAATCTTCAATTCCTGTTAAATCTGAAATCCCAACATTTGATACATCCAAAGAGGTTAAAGTAGTAATATTTGCTGTGAGAACTTTACCGTTTTTTCCATCAGTATCAATGCCTAAGGCAATCAATTTATCTTCAAACTTGGGGTCAGGTATTAAAGTTGAGTTAGCACAATTATTACTGTAATTTGCACTAGAATCTTTGTAATTTTTCCAATTAGAATTTGAAAAAGTAATATCATCTACTTCAATACAACTTAAATAAGGATTATTTTGAAAATTTGAATAGCCTAATTTAAGATTATTTCCGTTTTTAAGATTCAAACTTTTTAATTGATTATAGTCACAAAATAATTGACTTAGTTTAGTGTGTTTTGATAAATCTAAATCTCTCAATTGATTGGCACGACATCCCAAAATATTTAACTGTAGATTTTTAGAAACATCTAATCTTGTTAATTTGTTGCTATCACAACTTAAATAATTTAATAAATTGTTATTTGAAACATCGATATTGGTTAATAGATTAACATCACATTCTAGATTTCCCAGAGAAATGTTATTGGAAACATTTAAGTCTGTTATATAATTTTCCGAACATTTTAAATATTCTAAATTTATGTTTTTGGAAACATCCAATACTTTTATTTTATTTTGCTGACAATAAAGTGTTTTTAAAGCTATGTTTTTTGAAACATCAATCGATTCGAATTTCCCTTTTCCTGACGCCCCTGTATTTTTAGGGAAATAAGAAATTGATAAATATTCTAATGCTGTGTTTTTTGTTACATCTAAACTTGACATTAAGTTTGCACTACAATCTAATTTTTGTAATAAAGTATTATTAGAAACATTAATTTCAGGTAATTTATTTGAATAACATTCTAATACAGTCAAAGATGAATTTTTGGTAACGTCTAGTGTTGTTAATTGATTGTAATAACAATACAAATAAGTCAAAGCTACATTTTTGGAAATATCTAGACTTGTTAATTTATTATTGTAACAATTTAAAGTTTTCAATGCGACAAAATCTTGAATACCTGTTAAGTCAGCAATAGAGCTATTTGATACATCCAAACTTGTTAATTTCGAAATACTTTCAGTAGTCACTTTACCATTTTTACCATCTTTGTCTATTTCTAATGCAATTAGTTTGTCTTCAAACTTAGAGTCAGGAATTAGTGTATAAATAGTACAATCGAGACTGAAATTAGCTGTTGCATCTTTGGTAGTAGCCCAATTGGAAGCGGCTGTAACATCAGCTACTTGTATGCAAACCAATGTTGGATTATTAGAGCAATTTAGGGTTGTAATTGAAGCGTTTTTAGAAAGATCTATTTTGACAAACAAATTTCCGGAACAATTAAGAGTTGTCAATGCAGTAAATCCTTCAATTCCTTTCAAATTGGCAATAGAACCATTAGATACATCCAATGTGCTGATAGATGCTATACTTGAATTTAATACAAAACCGTTTTTGCCATCTGTATCAATACCTGATGCAATTAATTTGTCTTCAAATTTAGCATCTGGAATTGCTGTAATTGTTGAACAGTCATAAGCGGAATAAAATGCAGTAGTATCTTTTTTATTAGCCCAATTGGTATTTGAATAGGAAACATCATCAACAGCAATACACCTTAAATCTGGATTGGATGAAAGAGTTATATCATTCAATAAAGTGTTTTTACCATTTTTTAGATTCAAGTTAGTCAATCTGTTTGAGTAACAATTAAAATAAGTCAAAGCTACATTTTTAGAAATATCTAATGTCGTTAGTTTATTTGTGCTACAACCTAAAGAAGTTAAATCGATGTTTTTAGAAACATCCAAAGAAGTTATTTGATTATTCCAACATTGTAAATTAACTAAAGCAAGATTTTGAGAAACATCTAGAGTCGTCAACTGATTTCTAGAAGGATACAAATTAGTCAAAGCCTTATTTTTTGTAACATCTAAACTGGTTAATTCATTATAATCACAATTTAAAGTTTTCAATGCCACAAAATCCTGAATCCCCGTTAGGTCAGCAATAGAACTATATGAAACATCTAGTGATGTTAAAGAAGCTATGCTTTCAGTAGCTACTTTTCCATTTTTACCATCTCTATCTATACCTAAAGCGATTAGTTTGTCTTCAAATTTGGCGTTAGGGATAAGTGTAAAAATGGTACAATCTAGACTAAAACTTGCTGTTGTATCTTTGGTTGTAGCCCAGTTTGCAGCTGCTGCTATATCAGCCACTTGGATACAGATTAGGTTTGGGTTATTAATACAATTTAAAGTAGCGATTACAGTGTTTTTTGAAACATCTACTTTTTTTAATAAATTTCCGGAACAATTTAAAGTTGTCAAAGCCGTGAATGCCTGTATCCCTGTTAAATCGCCAATGGAACTATTGGATACATCTAGTGAAGTTATAGCTGCAATGCTCGAATTTAATACAATACCATTTTTACCATCGGTATCTATTCCAAGTGCTATAAGTTTGTCTTCAAATTTTGCATCTGGAATTTTTGTAATGGTCGAGCAGACAAAAGGAGAATAAAAAGCAAAAGAATCTTTTTTATTTGCCCAATTGTTGTTTGAATAGGAAACATCATCAACAGTAATGCATCTTAGGTTAGGATTTAATGAAAGATCTATAGATGTTAATAAAGTGTTTTTTCCGTTTTTTAGATTTAAACTGTTTAAAAAATTTGATCTACATGATAGTGATGTTAGATTCACATTTTTGGTAAGATCCAATACAGTAATTGGGTTGTTGTCGCAAATAAATCTTGTTAAAGCTATATTTTGGGACAAATCTATAGATGTTATCTTTCCCATTTCACTGCCACTAGTGAAACTAAGATAATGAGCGATCTCTAAATATTTTAATGCTATATTTTTAGTAACATCAATAGTTGATAATAAGGTTCCTCTACAAATTAATTCGGTAAGAGCAATATTATTGGTAATGTCTAAATTGCTAATTGAATTTGATTGACAATTTAATGATTTTAGATTTACATTTTTAGAAAGATCTATAGCAGTTAATTTTGTAGTTGCACAGGATAAATATGTTAACGCTAAATTCTTAGATAAATCTAATGTTGTAATAGGATTGTTGTCGCAAATAAAACTTGTTAATCCTGTGTTTTGCGATAAATCTATAGAAGTAAACTTTCCTGTTGGACCACCGCCCATTGTGCCATAAGCATACAATGCAATATCTAAAGATTGCAATTGAATGTTTTTAGTAATATCTAGAGTTGGTATTGAATTTGCTCTACAAATAAGAACAGTTAAAGCTACATTTTTAGACACATCTAAACTGGTTAATTTATTGGAGTAACAATAAAGTTCGGTTAAAGTCACATTTTTAGACACATCTAAACTGGTTAATTTGTTATTATCACAATGTAAAATTTTCAAAGCCACAAAATCCTGAATTCCTGTCAAATCACTTATTGTGCTTGAAGAAATATTCAGGGAAGTTAGTTTATTGATGCTGTTGGTTAGTACTTTACCGTCTGCAGCTCCATAATCAATCCCCATTGCAATCAACTTGTTCTCAAAATTCACATCTGGAATAGTTGTATATTGTTCTGTTCCTTGAACGTACACTTGCACATCGTCAATCAAAACATTGAATGCTGCTGCATCAAAAGTATATAACGAAATACTCAAATCATAAGACAGGTTTTGGTCTGGTGTAAAAGTGGTTTCTTTTACGGTCCAATTGTTGTCTGTTGCAAAAGTGCTACTGGATAGTGTTGTTGCACTGCCGTTTTGACTGATGTTTAAACTTATCGGATGTTGACCGCTATAGTTACCAGTAACATACTTATACTTAAATTTTACAGTATAAGTAGTTCCTGCGGTCATTGGTACTAGAGCAGTGATTTTTGGTTTAGTGGTGCTGTTTGCGATAGACAGTTGTGCACTCTTACTTCCTTCAATGTAAGAAGAAGTGTTTTGGGTGACACTGTTTTCTATCGTCCAGTTGGATAATGTGGTGCTATTCGTCCAAGTTTCAAATCCACCATTGGGAACCAAATTGGTTTGAGCATAAGTAGATAATGATGCTAAAAATAGCAAAATAAGTAATTTTGTTTTCATAGATTTTGGCTTTAGTTATAAGGCAATGCAAGAGTACAAAATTTAATTTATTTTCTTACAATATTTTTTAAGAATATCCTACGCCTTTTATTTTTTCTAACAAAATTCCTATACAGAGGCATATTATCCTAAAAAACCGTTAATGATTGCTTAATATCTAAATTACTTCCACTATTTTTGAAATAAATTAGTAAAACTGGAAAACTTCTACATATGAAAAAAATAAATTTAACGTCATTGACATTACTTGCGGCTTTGTCTTTTTGTCTTTCGGCCAATGCGCAAACTGCCACCAACTATATTGGTAAAAAAGGAGAACTAAGTGAACCTGAATTGCAAAGATGGTCACACTTGGATTTGGCCAAAGACAGTATTCCGGGGATGAGCGTGGATAAGGCTTATGCCGAATTGCTTAAAGGTAAAAAAGGAGTCAAAGTGATTGTAGGTGTTGTGGATTCCGGAGTTGATATTGACCACGAAGATTTGAAAGCAGTGATTTGGACCAATAAAAAAGAGATTGCCGGAAACGGAATCGATGACGATAAAAACGGTTATATCGATGATATTCATGGTTGGAATTTTCTAGGGAATGATTTACATGAAACTCTAGAGATGACCCGTATTATAAAAAAGGGTGATGACGGTTCGGCAACCTACAAAAGCGCATTGGCGGCTTATGATGAAAAATACGATAAGGCGATGAAAGACAAGAAGCAGGTAGATTTCTTGATTGCTACTGATAAAGCCATTCAAAAGCATTTGAATAAAGAAAATTATACCATTGAAGATCTGAACGGAATAGTTACTACGGATGCCGATTTGAATAAAAGTAAAACGATTATGACTCGCATCTTGACCAATGCCGGGCCTACTTTCAGAGCCGAAATTGAAGATTACTCAAAATACGTTTACGGACAGCTTAACTATAATTTGAACAAAGAGTTAGATGGTAGAAAAGCGGTAGGTGACAATCCAGAAGATATTAAAGATACCAAATACGGTAACAACACTGTTTATGGCCCAGACAAAGAAGAAGCTCTTCATGGGACTCACGTTTCTGGAATTATAGCACAGGTAAGAGGCAATAATATTGGTGGTGACGGAATTGCCAATAATGTGGAAATTATGGCCGTTAGAGCAGTTCCAGATGGAGATGAATATGACAAGGATATTGCATTGGCAATTCGTTATGCTGTAGATAATGGTGCTAAAGTAATTAATGGAAGTTTTGGAAAGAGTTATTCGCCACACAAACAATGGGTTTTTGATGCTATAAAATATGCCGAAAAGAAAGATGTTTTATTTGTACATGCAGCAGGAAATGACGGAAATAATATTGACTTGGACGAAAATATAAACTTCCCAAATGACTCTGAAGACAATAAAAAAGAATTCGCTTCTAATGTGTTGACTGTTGGCGCTTTGAATAATAAATATGGTGAAAATGTAATTGCAGATTTTTCAAATTATGGCACAATCAACGTTGATGTTTATGCTCCTGGAACTGAAATTTATGCAACGGTTCCAAATAACAAATACAAATACGAACAAGGTACTTCTATGGCTTCACCAAATGCAGCCGGGGTAGCTGCTTTGATTCGTTCGTATTACCCAAAATTATCGGCCAAGCAAGTGAAGCAAATCTTGATGGATTCTGGAACACCACTTCCTGCAATGGTTGCTTTGGGTGAAAGTCCAAATCCTAATGAAAAACCTGTACCCGTTTCATCGACTCAATCATCAAAATCAGCAAAAATGGTAAATGCTTACAACGCATTATTGATGGCCGAAAAAATGTCTAAAAAATAATTTAACTACTATTAATCCAATGGAAGAGTTTTTGGCTCTTCCATTTTTTTATTTTAAATAACATGCGCAAACTCTTTCTATTTGTATTTTTTTCAGTAAGTCTAGGTAATTTATTTGCCCAAAAAGCGGGTTACTGGCAACAACAGGTTGATTACAAAATGGACGTCAATATGGATGTCAAAAATTATCAGTATAAAGGAAAACAAGAACTGGTTTACACCAATAATTCTTCAGATACATTGAAGAAAGTGTATTATCATTTATATACAAATGCTTTTCAACCTGGAAGCGAAATGGATGCCAGACTGCAATCAATCAAAGATCCTGATGGTCGTATGGTAAACAAAATAAAAGTGGACGGTATTGACGTAAAAGAAAGCCGAATCAAAAACTTGAAGCCGAATGAGATTGGGTATTTGAAAATTTCCAATTTCAAACAGGATGGTGTTACGGCTGTTGCCAAAGAAGTAGGTACTATTTTGGAAGTGACTTTGGCGAAACCAATTTTACCAAATTCAAAAACAACTTTGACACTGGATTTTGACGGTCAAGTGCCTGTGCAAATTCGTCGTACAGGGCGAAATAGTGTGGAAGGTATCGAATTGTCAATGGCACAATGGTATCCAAAAATGGCTGAGTTTGACTTTGAAGGTTGGCACGCCGATCCCTATATTGCAAGAGAATTTCATGGTGTTTGGGGGAATTTTGATGTGAACATCACAATCGACAAAGATTATACTTTGGGAGCTTCCGGTTATTTGCAAAACCCTAACGAAATAGGGCATGGTTACCAAGACGAAGGAGTCACTGTAGTTTACCCGAAAAAAGCAAAGACCTTGACTTGGCATTTTATAGCGCCAATGGTACATGATTTCACTTGGGCTGCAGATAAAAATTACCAACACGATATAGTAAAAGGGCCAAATAATGTCGATTTGCATTTCTTTTACAAAAACACGCCAGAGGTTGCCGATAATTGGAAAAAATTAGAACCTTTGATGGTGAAGGTGATGGATTATTACAATAATACAGTTGGAAATTATCCCTACAAGCAATACTCGTTTATACAAGGAGGTGATGGCGGAATGGAGTATGCCATGTGTACTTTGATGTTGGGTAACGGAAAACTAGAAGGACTTTTAGGTACCGCAACTCACGAAATGGGACATTCTTGGTTCCAACATATTTTGGCATCCAACGAATCGAAACATCCTTGGATGGACGAAGGCTTTACCACTTATATTGAAGATTCTGCTCTGAATGAATTGAAAGACAAAAAAGAAGATAACCCATTCAAGGGGAATTATGCCGCTTACTATAAATTAGTGGAATCCGGGAAGGAACAACCACTGTCAACTCATGGAGATCGTTATGATGAAAACCGTTCCTATAGTATTGCGTCTTATGTAAAAGGAAGTATATTCCTTTCCCAATTGGTTTATGTGATTGGTCAGGACAACTTGAACAAAACCTTGAAAAAATACTATCAAGATTTCAAATTCAAGCACCCAACACCAAACGATATTAAGAGAACTGCCGAGCGTGTTTCGGGAGCTAACTTAGATTGGTACTTGGTGGATTGGACTGAAACATTAAACACTGTCGATTACGGAATCAAAGACGTTAAAGAAAATGCAGATAAAACAACAGTAACCTTAGAACGCATCGGTAGAATGCCAATGCCTATTGATTTATTGGTAGAATATACAGATGGTACTCAAGAGAGTTTTTACATTCCGTTACGAATGATGAGTTTCGAAAAAGAAAACCCAACTCCTGCCATTACAAGAACCGTTCTTAACGATTGGGCTTGGGCGTATCCTACTTTTGAGTTTAACATTTCAGAACCAAAGGCGACTATCAAGAAAATCACCATCGACCCAAGCGGTTTAATGGCAGATGTCAAACAAAGTAATAATGTTTACGAAGTGAAATAAGTGAAAAAGGCGAAAAAAAATTACCCCCAAAAAGTTTATACTGTTTGGGGGTATTTTTATATAAAAGAAATTATGAATTTGTGATAATTGACAACTATTTTAATTTGTATGTTATTCCAAATCGCATCATTCTTGAATAAGCTTCATTTACCCCGCCGATATATCCCTCTAAATAATTTGACAGCCCGATAGAATATCCTAAATATAAACCAAATTTTTTATAGTCTGTCGAGATTTGAACTCTTGGGCGGAAATCATAATTTATTGTTTTTCTGTCAAGTGAAGTAGAATATTCAATCCCATCCATATCGGTTGCATTCCCAATTTCCCTTGCTTTTAAAATATAACCAATATCGAAACCACCAACTAAGTCTAAAGGGAATTTATTTATGTTAAATCGATACCCAACAGACGGGTTTAGGTTTAAAGAATTAATATTTAAAAAAGTCTGCCCGGATGCATTTTTTGCAAATGGCGAAGTTCCATCAAATCCATTTACCGATTGGATAGAAACTTTACTTCTCAGGGTTTCATAACCAAAATCAATTCCATAAATAACATTACTTTTTGTTACTCTTTTTAAGTTTAATGAAACGCCATAACAGAAGCCATTTTTTGAGCCGTATGGATCATTAGTATAACCTGTATTAGAAGATTGGTCATAAAGATTGATTTGTGAATTTTCAGCTGCTGATTGCCCAGAAAATGAAAAAAGTCCAGAATTTAATGAAACCCTTAACTCGGTTTTTTGTCCGTAAATATTTGACAAAGTAAAAACTATTAAAAGAATTATTGTTTTTATTTTCACAGTGAACTATTGTTTAAATTTCAATTTCATTTTATAAAAAAGTTAGTTTTTTAAAAACTTTAAAGCTCAACAACCACAGTTTCCTGTTCTTTAACAACAGCATCAGATTCTTTTGGTATAGATTCGGTTGCTATTTTCTTAAACGCAAATAGTTGTTTGTAACTCAATACTCTCCATAGCCATTCCACAGGGCCATAATTGAATTTGGAAAGCCACCATTTGCTCACAAACAATTGAATAATGAATACCGAAACCGCCAATATATAGTAGAACCAAAAAGGCATGGTATTGTATAATTTCAGTCCTATTCCCGAAAAGATTACGGTAGCCAATAGGTTTTGAACAACATAATTGGTCAAAGTCATTTTCCCCGAAAGTCTAAAATAGGCAAAAAGGGTTTGCAGCTTATTATGGTTATATAAAATACAAATTCCCGTAGCAATAGAAAACATGGTACTTAATACTAACCAATAACCAGGTCTAAAATAAGTTGGAAAAACTAAGTCTTTTGAAAAAACAATTTCAAAAACGGAAATGAGTAGAAGCGCAATTGCCAGACTGATGAAAAATGTCTTTTTTAAGGTTTTTTTCAATTCTGGAAGCCTAGTAAAAAAATCTGTTTTTTGAGCATAAAACCCCAATAACATACAAGTAAACATCATTATGTGGACCGTTATTGCATAAGTTAAATTTAGCATTTGACCGTAATAAGTACCCAATAGATTGTACTCAAACACATCGAACCAGTTACTTGAATGATACAATTGTAAATGTTTAGGATCCGAATATACATCAGGCACTACATATTTAAGGGTATTGACATATCCAGAAATTAGAGGAATAGTTAGTAAAAGAAACAAACTCACCCTAAGAATTGTTTTTGCAGAACATTTATAAAACAATAATAAAATAAGACCCAGAAAAGCATAATCTTTCAAAATGTCACCCAGCCAAATAGCCGAATTAACAAAAGCCAGCACAAAAAGAATCAACATTCGCCAAGCAAAAAAGCCAACAGGATTCTTGCCTTTGCTCTCTACATTTTGAATTAAAACAGCAAAACCATAACCAAATAAAACACTTAATAATGTCCAAGATTTGGCCGCAAAAACATATTGATGAATATTTCCAAGAATTGTCGTTACTATATTTTTAGCATTAGAATCTGAAGGTAAGCCAATAAATTTATAATCGACATAATTACCAATGACAACACCAAGTAAAGCCCAGCCTCTCAGAATATCAACAATTGTGGTTCTTTTATTATCTTCAATCGGTTTGTAGGTGTTGTTCATGTTTTAAAATTAAGAAGTGGTTTAGTTTTGGTTTTTAAAAGCACCCAAATGTAGGAAAAATAAAAAATCACCAAGTAAGATTTTTAAATATCTTGTTGGTGATTTTTATGTGGTATGTTAAACGTTATTCTGCTACCTCATGCAAATGCCTTATAATTTCAGAGATAAGTCCAGTCCATCCCGTCTGGTGGTTAGCTCCTAAACCTTTACCGCTATCTCCATCAAAATATTCAAAAAACAAATGGTTTTTATTGAAAAGAGGGTCTTCCTGAAACTTTTTGTATTCGCCATACATTGGGATTTTTTTATTAGCATCGGGAACAAATAGGGCTAATAATCTTTCGGCTACACCTTCGGCGGCTTCTTGTAAATTCACCAATTTACCCGATTCGGTCGGAAATTCGACCTTGAAGTCTTTGCCATAATAGCTGTGGAATTTTTCCAGTGAATCCAAAATCAAATAATTCATAGGAAACCAAATAGGACCTCTCCAATTGGAATTTCCGCCAAACATGTCTCCGGTGGCTTCGGCTGGCGTATAATCTACTTGAATGGTTCCGCCATCATGTTTGAATTTATAAGGTTGGTCTTTATGGTATTTGGATAAAGAGCGAACTCCATAATCGGACAAAAATTCCTTTTCGTCAAACATACGTTTGAGTATCATTTTCATTCTATGTCCTCTAAGCGTAGAAAGTAAACGGGTTTCACCTTTCCCTGGATTGTACCAACTGGAAACTAAACCAGCTAGGTCAGGACGGTTTTTCAAAACCCATTCGACGCGGCGCTTGAAGATGGGCAATTTTTCCAGTAATTCGGGCGTTAAAACTTCGACGGCAAATAGAGGAATTAATCCAACCATTGAACGAATTTTTAGTAGTTGGGCATCACCGTTTTCTTTATGGAGCATGTCATAATAAAACTGATCTTCTTCATCCCAAAGGTTCAATTTATTATCCCCCAAAGATTGCATGGCTCCCGAAATTTGGAGAAAATGCTCAAAGAATTTGGATGCCATATCTTGATAAACAGGATTTTTTAGCGATATTTCACAGGCTATTCGCAGCATGTTCAGGCAGTACATTGCCATCCAACCCGTACCATCGGCTTGTTCGAGATGACCTCCTGTGGGTAAATCGGCGGAGCGGTCAAATACTCCAATATTATCCATTCCGAGGAATCCACCCCCAAAGATGTTATTTCCGTTTTTATCCTTCAAGTTTACCCACCACGTAAAATTGAGCAGAAGTTTGTGAAAAATACGCTCCAAGAAAACAGTATCACCAACACCATTATTGGCTTCTTTGTCAATTTCATATACTTTCCAGGTTGCCCAGGCATGAACGGGCGGATTGACATCCGAGAACGACCATTCATAAGCCGGGATTTGTCCATTGGGATGCATGTAATATTCCCTAAGAATAACCGATAATTGCCTTTTGGCAAAATCAGGATCCAATCTGGCCAAGGGCAAGGTATGAAAAGCCAGATCCCACGCGGCAAACCAAGGGTATTCCCATTTGTCCGGCATCGAGAGAATATTGGACGTATACATGTGTTTCCAGGCACTGTTGCGCCCCTCTTTTCGATTGGCATCGGGTCGGGGAGTTGATGGATCGCCTTTTAACCATTCAAAAACATTATAGTAATACCATTGTTTGGTCCAAAGCATACCTGCGTATGCTTGTCGCTGAATGGATTTTAATTTTTCGTCTTTTACCCCTTTTTGAAGTGGTGCATAAAATTCGTCGGCTTCCTCAATTCTTTGTTTAAAAATAGCATCAAAATCTTCAAAGGGTTTATCCGGATTGGTATTTGTAAATCGAAGGCGGTATTCTTTTTTGCCAAGTGGCGGAATGTAATCATCATAATGTACCGATGCTTTGGTACCAATGGCTTCTGGGTTTATGCTAGTTCGTTTTTGATTGATAATATAATCGTTTATTCCATCTTTGGCATAAGTAGATTGAGCGGGCGATTTATATAATTTTTCAAAATTGGTTTTGTTGTCACAAAACAAAAGATCTTTGGCATTTTCGGCGTACAAATTGAAGTGTCCCACCAATCGATGATTGACTTCTATGTGTGATTTGTCGACTCCAATTAAAGTAGGTTTGTGTTTGTAATTTTCATATCCCCAACTCCACGTATTCCTGAACCAGATAGTAGGTAATACCGTAATGGGAGCCATTATTTTGGAACGATTTTCTACCGTTACCTTGATTAATATGTCTTGTTCATCGGCTTTGGCATATTCAATAGTGATATCAAAATATTCATCTTTGTCAAAAACCCCCGTGTCCAGCAATTCATATTCGGGTTCCAGACGGCTACGCTTTTTACTTTCCTCAATTAATTTTTCATAGGGAAAAACGGCATGAGGATACTTATAAAGCATCTTTTGGTAAGAATGTGTAGGAGTAGAATCTTGATAAAAGTAAATTTCTTTGACATCCTCGCCATGATTTGATTCGGCTGGAGTTAACCCAAAAAAGCGCTCTTTTAAGATACGGTCTTTATGGTTCCAAAATGCAAAAGCAAAGCAGATATGTTGTTTGTTGTCGGAAATACCCCCAATCCCTTCTTCACCCCAGCGATACGCTTTGGAACGAGCCATGTCATGAGTAGTGCTGCCCCAGGCATAACCACTTTGGGAATAATCTTCTCTCACGGTACCCCATTGTCTTTCGGTTAAATAGGGACCCCATTTTTTCCAGCCTTTATTATCGGTTCTTAGTTGTAAACGTGCTTTTTCGGCGTTTTTTTCTGGATCTCTTTCTGGCATACCCTGTCTAATTTATTTCTAGTCGCAATTTAGACAAAACACGTATAAAAATCGGTATATAATTGGCAAAAATCATCGGAGATAATTAATGAAAAGTTATTTATGAATTGTTTTATTATTTTATTTACAGAATCGGCCTAAAACGGGAATTTGTTTAGCTTTTGTTTTTTGTGAAGAGGTGAATAAATTCTGTTAAAGGGGTTTGATTATTGATTTTTGGAGGAACAACTTTTCATTAAGCTCATTGCCCAAATTTGTTGTAGTAGGTGTTGGGCGGCTTTACTACTTTATTGACTTTTTTTTAATATCTCTTATTAGTTTATTATATGCGCCAATTATTAAACTTCTTGAAGGCTTAGAAAAATGAACATCAGAGTTATCTTTTGGTTTTCCTACAGAAGCTACTACTTTTTGAGTGTAAATAATTTGAGAATTTTTTAAATCGTAGATTTCGATTGTTACTTCATTACTGTTCATGCCTTCTCTGCTCATTCTATGTGGAGTCAAATCAATTGAACCAAAATCATTTCTTGTTTGGGTAGCTTTAATGTTTATGAAAAAGTCATAGTTAGTTCCTTTTTTAATATCTGCAATGATTTGCTTACTTGGATTCAAAGGAATTTTTTTCTGTGTCAAAAGTAAACCAGAAACATCGGTCACATAATTTAATCTTTCGCCGAGAAGAATCTTGAAGTCACGTATTGAAGTTTCTTTAAGATATTTTGTGCAATCTGCCGGCGCATCTATCTCATTAAGTAGCCATTTTCCGTTGGTGAAATCGACACCTGTTGTTTGTCCGGGATTGTAGAAAACATAAGAAGGTAAGTTGCAAGAACTAAGTATTACCATGCAAAAGGCAAGAAATAGAATTTTCTTCATGAATCAATGTTTAAGATTTGTTGTGATAATGTCGCCCAAGGTTCTGGTACTACTGCGGATTTGCCACCCGAGCGATAGCGAACAGGCGAAGCAAATCTTCCAAATACAAACCAATTTTTCGATTAAGCCTAATACCCAAATTGCTTGTAGCGTGTGTTGGGGATCGTTTTTATTTTCCAAATAGTGAATTCCAAAGACCTCTAGGCTTATCTTCAATTTTAATTTTGGAATTATTTATCTCAGAATTATCATTTGTTAAGTTTCTGATTCCACTATACAATGGTTCTCCTTGTTTTGGAATAGGTGTAATAGTTTCAAGAGGATAGAAGTTATTATAACCATCCATTCCTACTGGAAAATCTGTTCTTTCAGTCCATCTTTTTTCCAATAACTCTGGAATAGGATTCATTTCAATTTTATCATCAAAACTTTTTTTAGCCTTATCAATAAATTGTTGATCAAAATTGGAAGAAACTTTAGAAAAATAATCTAGACCGTTGGCAGGTATATGCAAAAGAAAAATTTGTGTTTTATCCTTTAATTGGTATATATTCAAAACTTTAAAATAGCTATTTGCATTAATGCAACAATGCCCATATTTTTCAACATCTGGATTGATTTCGTGTAATTTTGCAGCTTTAGATGATGCAATAATAAATCGTGTGTTTTTAACAATTCCTGCGCCTTTCCAACTTACATCAAGGAAGTATCCATTTCTTAAAATTTGGCCTTCTTTAAATTGGTTAAGTACATTACTTTTTAAGTCACAATCTTTATAGTACAAAGTTGCACCTGGATAAGTCCAATTGAAAATTTCTTCTGAATTTTCCAAAAACTTTTTATCGTTTTCTATCATTTGTTAAATTATTAATGAATTTTCTTTGGTATTCTATAATTATCGCCAACGTTCTGGCACTACAGCGGGTTTGGGATTAAATTAAGACCTATTTTCGGATTTGCCACCCGAGCGATAGCGAACAGGCGAAGCAAATCTTCCAAGTACAAAACCATCTTTCCATTAAGCCCAATGCCCAAATCCGTTGTAGTGGCTGTTGGCGGCAGTATTTTTTTAATAAATTCCAATGGTATAAATTTTACCACCGTTTGTTACAAAGTCTACTAGAGATTGCATTTTAGTTTGCTCTAACTTTTCTCCACATTTTGTACATTTTTTATATAGTTTATTATTTTGATCGATCTCATTTTTTAGGAAAATCAAGTTTTCTCTATTTATCAAAAGTTTCAGTCTATCGCTGATTACATTTTGATTTATTGTTCGGTAATTTTGATATTCATTTTTTGTCAAATGAGTAATAAATAATTCTTCCTTATCAACATCAAAAACACCAATTATCCCAATAAAATTCATAGCCCAACTATCTCCAATAATTTCAAATGTTAGAGTTTTAAAATTACAACTTGTACATTTCAAATCACTAACTGTTGCTCTTGATATATTTTCGTTATTAAAATAAAACTCCATTTAATTCATATTTGTATTCTTGATTCTTCTGTAATATTGCCACCAACGTTCCCGCGCTACAAGCAGTTTGGGATTAAATCAGCGTTATCTTTCGGATTTGCCAAATCTTCCAAATACAAACAAATCTTTCCATTAATCCAAATGCCCCAAATTGCTTGTAGCGTGTGTTATGGGGCGATTGTTTTGTCGAAATTACAATTAAACCGCAAAATTTTCACGTTTCAGTTGGCGAAATCCAATTTTTAAGTTTAGGTTTTCGGTTTGCAATTTTCGGCGTATTATTTTCAATTATTCACTTTTTAATTTATGCGCAAAACTTTTCAAGTTTCTGTTTTTCACGTTAGAGTAGGAGAGTTCAAATTTTTACGTTTCTATTTTCCAAGTTTCTGCTTACAGATTCCGACTTTCAAGCTTTTGCTTTTCAAATTCTAATTTTCCGACTTCGGTTGGCGATTCCAACTTTCACGCTTCCGCTTTGTAAATTTCCTGCGAGTTACAAACTTCATTTCCAAATCGGAATTACCTGCGTAATTTCGGCACAATTGCCCCATAACTTATTCATATGTGTAACAAAATCACACAAAGCCATCCAAATTTGGTCGGTTTTGAGTGATAATCGTCACGTTTTCCTTTTTTTCAAATGTAGAAAATAATAATTAGAATCCTACACAGTATAATTTGCAACAAAAATATCTTTTGAACACCGAAGACGCGTGAGGGATAAAAGCTAGCTACCGAAGTAGCGCGGATAGCCCGGCAGCATAAAGAAAAGGGACCGAATCACCGTATAGTGATTTGGTCCCTTTTCTTTATGGTGGCACGCCCAAGAAATATTAATTGGTGTGTTATTGTAAATCGGTGTTGTATTGAGGCGCTAGATTTTTCAGCATATCGACGGTCATCATTTCCAGGTCAAATTCGTGGTTCCAACCCCAGTCTTCTCTTGCGCGGGAGTCGTCGATACTGGCAGGCCAACTGTCGGCAATCTTTTGACGAAAGTCTGGTGCGTATGTTATTTCCAGTTCCGGAATGTGCTTTTTGATTTCGGCAGCAATTTCGGTTGGAGTGAAACTCATGGCGGCCAAATTATAAGAAGAGCGTATCTTAATTTGTTCAACAGGTGCTTTCATGATATTGATGGTGGCGGCAATAGCGTCGTCCATATACATCATTGGCATTTTGGTTTCGGAGTTCAAAAAGCACTCGTATTTTCTATCGCTTAATGCTTTGTGGTAAATATCTACGGCATAATCAGTGGTTCCTCCGCCGGGTAATGTTGTCCAGCTGATTAATCCTGGGTAACGGACGCTTCTTACATCGACCCCAAAAATGTTGTGGTAGTATTCACACCATCTTTCACCGGCCTGTTTACTGATTCCATAGACGGTTGAAGGTTCCATAATGGTGTATTGTGGCGTGTTTTCCTTTGGGGTTGTAGGGCCAAAAACGGCGATACTCGAAGGCCAGAATATTTTTTTTATTTTTCCGGCTTTCGCCAAATTCAAAACGTGAAACAATGAATTCATATTTAAATCCCAAGCAAAGGCAGGGTTTTTTTCGGCAGTTGCAGAGAGTAAGGCAGCCATCAAATACACGTCGGTAATTTGGTGAAGTTCTACCAAATGTTCGATTTGGTTAAAATCCAAGGCATTTATTACCTCAAAAGGACCAGAATTCACGACATCGTTATTCAGCTTTCGAATGTCAGAAGCAATAACATTCTCGGTTCCATAAATGGCTCTGAGTTCGTGGGTCAATTCGGTACCGATTTGCCCGCAAGCACCAATAATTAAGATCTTTGGATTCATTGTGTGTTGTTTTGAAATGCAAATATAACGATTTCGTAAATTATCAGGAATAAAGATAATCATTTTTGTAGATATTGTAAAAAAATAGCTAAAATCAACAAAAGGTCGTAATTGTTGGTGTTAATATTCTGTCATTAAAATTGCCGTTTCCATTGAAATTGTTATTGAATTTACCATTGTCATTGCCATTGATATTGTCATTGAAATTGCCATTGTAAATTTACTTTGTAACTTTGTGACTCAAATAATTTAGAAATGAACAATAAATTAACGCTACTTTTTTTGGTGCTTTTGATGCAGTTTTCGTGTAAAGACGACAATGATGTAAGACTTGCCGATAATTTAAGGGATGCAAAAAAGAAAGAATTAATTTTTAAAACAATAGATAAAGGGTGGAATTTTATTGATACCCCTATCAACACAACTTCAGAAGCTACTATGAAGACTTGGCCAGAGTGGAGAGCTTTTATGGAAGAGTTGTCCGTTAAGCCAAAGAAAACAATTACGGCTTTTCAAAAGAAAGCCAAGGCGCTATCGACCAAAGTGATGGCTTTGAACACCAATATTCCCACTCAATTTGACAACCCACAGATAAGAAGCCGAATTGCAACTTTGATTACCCAAGTTCGAATGTTGGATTTATATATTAATCTTGATAAAGTTTCGGATAAAAAAGTAACCGAACGTCTTGCAGAAATTAATTTGGAGCTGGTTTCATTGCAAAGACAAATGGATAAAATTGTTGAGAAAAGCAAAATTCCATTGGAAGTTGGAGAATCCGAATTATTGATGATGCTTGACACTACAAGAGCGATACAAGCAGGAAATCCAGCAATGCCAGGAAGTACGGCAACGCCCGGAAACCCGACATTACGCGGAAATCCGAAAATGCCAGGGAATCAGACAATACCTGGGAATCCGGGAGGTGCGACCAGTCCAAAAAATTCAAATGAACCACGCGTTGAGTAAAGCAACTATATATTCGGTTTATGATTCTTCTCCAAAAACGGCTCAGATTGTGGCGCGTTTGTTGGAAAACAATCAGGTAAAAATGCAATTGGACGGTTTGTTGGGATCTGCGGCTTCCTTTGTGATTCAGTCTGTTTTCAAGAAATCGGAACTTCCTTTTTTGGTGGTTTTGAACAACAAGGAAGAAGCGGCGTATTATTTGAACGATTTGGAACAAATGATAGGCGAGCAGGATGTGTTGTTTTATCCTGGTTCTTTCCGTCGTCCATACCAAATTGAAGAAACCGACAATGCGAATGTTTTGCTTCGCGCTGAGGTACTCAACCGAATCAATTCCCGCAAAAAACCAGCAATCATCATTACCTATCCCGAGGCGCTTTTTGAAAAAGTGGTGACCCGAAAAAACTTGGATCAAAACACTTTAAAAGTAAGTTTAGGCGATAAAATTTCGATTGATTTCTTGAACGAAGTGCTGTTTGAATACGAATTTAAAAGGGTAGATTTTATCACGGAACCCGGCGAATTCTCTGTTCGTGGTGGAATTGTCGATGTGTTTTCATTTTCGAATGATAATCCGTACCGAATAGAATTTTTTGGGAATGAAGTCGAAAGTATCCGCAGTTTTGATGTTGGCACACAATTGTCATTAGAGAAACAGAAAAAAATTACCATTATTCCGAATGTCGAGAATAAAGTTTTTCAGGAAAACAGAGAGAGTTTTCTAGATTATATAGCTGAAAGAACGGTTTTGTTTTTTCAAAACACCGAGAATCTTTTATACGAATTGGATAAGCAATTTGGCAGAGCCGAAGAAGCTTTTGAGAAATTATCCAAAGATATCAAGCACGCCACGCCAGAACAATTATTTCTGAACCAAAAGGAATTTGTAAAAAGAGCGTTGGATTTTTCGGTTGTCGAATTCAATTCTAAGCCTGTTTTTAAAACGACCAAAAAGTTTGAATTTCACATTCAGCCGCAACCGTCGTTCAATAAACAGTTTGATTTGTTGCTGAATAATTTGAGCGATAACCATTTTAATGGGTATCAAAATTATTTGCTTTGTTCGAATGAGGCGCAGACAAAGCGTTTTCACGATATATTCGAATCTTTGGATGAAGCTAATTCCGAAAATATTCGCAAGCAATACAAGACGATTGTTTTGCCATTGTACCAAGGTTTCATCGATCAGGAAAATCAAATTACTTGTTATACTGATCATCAGATTTTTGAGCGCTACCATAAATTTAGCATCAAAAACGGCTATTCGAAAAAACAGAATTTAACCTTAAAAGAACTTACGACTTTGTCTGTTGGGGATTATGTAACGCATATCGACCATGGAATCGGGAAGTTTGGCGGACTGCAAAAAATACAGGTAGAAGGCAAAACACAGGAAGCAATCAAGCTCGTGTATGCCGATAATGACATCGTGTATGTGAGTATTCACTCGCTGCACAAGATTTCAAAATACAACGGAAAAGACGGAACACCACCCAAAATTTATAAATTAGGGTCTAGTGCTTGGAAGACTTTAAAACAAAAAACCAAAGCAAGAGTCAAACATATTGCATTCAATTTGATTCAGCTGTATGCCAAACGCCGATTGGAAAAAGGATTCCAGTTTGCTCCCGACAGTTACCTGCAAAACGAGTTGGAAAGTTCGTTTATCTACGAAGACACGCCGGACCAAATCAAATCGACCCAAGAAGTCAAAGCCGATATGGAGAGCGAGCGCCCTATGGATCGTTTGGTTTGTGGTGATGTAGGATTTGGTAAAACCGAGGTGGCGATTCGTGCGGCTTTCAAGGCTGTGGACAATTCAAAACAAGTGGCAATTCTAGTTCCAACGACTATCTTGGCGTATCAGCATTACCGTACTTTTAGCGAAAGGCTAAAAGATATGCCGGTTTCTATTGGTTATTTGAACCGCTTTAGAACTGCCAAACAAAAGGCTGAAACCTTAAAACAACTAGCCGAAGGCAAACTAGATATCGTCATAGGAACACACCAATTGGTTAACAAAAATGTGGTTTTCAAAGACCTTGGATTATTGATTGTCGATGAGGAACAGAAATTTGGCGTTAACGTAAAAGACAAACTTAAAACCATAGCGGCCAATGTTGATACCTTGACATTGACGGCAACCCCAATCCCGAGAACTTTGCAGTTTTCGTTGATGGCAGCTCGCGATTTATCGGTAATTACAACACCTCCGCCAAACAGATATCCTATAGAAACGAATGTGGTTGGGTTTAATGAAGAGCTGATTCGCGATGCGATTTCGTATGAAATTCAGCGCAACGGACAGGTTTTCTTTATCAATAATAGAATCGAAAACATCAAGGAATTTGCAGGAATGATTCAGCGATTGGTTCCAAATGCCCGAGTGGGAATTGGACACGGACAAATGGAAGGCGCTAAACTCGAAGAATTGATGCTCGCCTTTATGAACGGTGAATTCGATGTTTTGGTGGCGACAACAATTATCGAAAGCGGATTGGACGTCCCGAATGCGAATACTATTTTCATCAATAATGCCAATAATTTCGGTTTGTCTGATTTGCATCAAATGAGAGGTCGAGTAGGGCGTAGCAACAAGAAAGCATTTTGCTATTTCATCTGTCCGCCGTATTCACACATGACCGAAGATGCAAGGAAACGAATTCAGGCTTTGGAGCAATTCAGCGAATTGGGAAGCGGTTTGAATATTGCGATGAAAGATCTTGAGATTCGTGGTGCAGGAGATTTATTGGGAGGAGAACAAAGTGGTTTCATCAATGATATTGGTTTTGATACCTACCAAAAAATCATGAACGAGGCCATCGAGGAATTAAAGGAAAACGAATTCAAAGATTTATACCCTGAAGAGAATAATATCGAAACCAAGGAGTATGTAAAAGATCTGCAAATCGACACTGATTTTGAGTTGTTGTTTTCAGATGAATATATCAATAATGTCACGGAGCGTTTGAGCTTGTACAACGAATTGGCAGACGTGAAAAACGAGGAAGAACTGGTTGTTTTCCAAAACAAACTAATCGACCGTTTTGGTCCAATGCCTCCAAGAGCCTTAGCCTTAATGAACAGTATCCGCATCAAATGGATTGCCACTCGAGTAGGAATCGAAAAACTGGTAATGAAAAAAGGCAAGATGATTGGCTATTTTGTCTCCGATCAACAATCCGATTTTTATCATTCCAAACGTTTCCATAAAGTGATTCAGTTTGTGCAAACCCACAGCAATATTTGTGTTATGAAAGAAAAGCAAACCCCAAACGGTTTACGACTGTTATTGACTTTTGATAATGTGAAATCTACCAGAAGAGCTTTGGAATTGATGGAGTTGTTGGGCGGGGAGTAGAATAAAAATTTTGTTTAATGTTTGAAAACGAAACGATTAGTTAAACTCCAGCATTTGTTTTTAAAAGCCAATAAAAAAGATTGGTATGACGATTTACTTTTTAGATTAAATAAAATAACCGCTGATATTTCAACGGTTATTTTTATAATGTAAAGGGTTTTTAAGCTTCTGGTTGTTCGTATTGCCAACCTTCCTCAAGGAATTCCTGAACGATTACGCTGTATTCAGCGCCGACTTTTTCAGAAAGAATATCGGTATTAAAAACTATTTTTTCAGTAATATAATTTTTAAGCAAAAAACCGGCAACTAAAACAATTAAAGCAGGTATAATTGCGCTTGTTAAAGTATCCAAACTGAAAGAGAACAACATTGGCAAAACAAGTATTATACCAGCTGCGATAAAAATATATTTTTTGGCCTTTGTTCCCGATTCATCATGTATGGATTTGCAACTTTCACATCTGGGAACACCAATAGATACTTTGTTAAAATTTACTTTTCGTACCACAAGATAATTAGCTCTTTTTTGTTCAAGATAAAGGGTTTGGAAAAAACAGCTGTCCATCAATGACATTTCTTTTTTTCGGCAGAAGCTGCATTTCTTTTCAATAGGTTCAATCCTTTTTAATGTTTGATTAACAACGTATTTTTCTTCCATAATTTATTTGGTTGTAGGTTAATAATTTAAGCTAAAATATGAAAAATGTTTGACTTTATTAATTTTAAAATGGGGAAAGCAGTTAGTTGTAAATAATCGTATATTTGATTTTTACAAATTCATTTTCCATGAAATCAAAATCAATAGAGGATTTCTACCAGGAAATTTCCGGTGACTCCAGTATAGAAACAAGCTCATTATTACCCAAGGATATTCAAAAAGAAATTGGACATTTCAATGTTTTCAATATCAAAGAACTTTATGAAAGGCTAAAGGAAAAGTCTTTTATGCCTTATGACCGAAGAGCCTATTATAAAATAAGCTTGATTCGAGGCAAAAACAGAGTGGAGTATGCCGACCGCATAGTCGAAATAGAAGAAAATGCACTTTTATTTGCTACACCCAAAATTCCTTATAATTATGTTCCGCAGGAGACCCAACAATCCGGACATTTCTGTGTTTTTACCACAGAGTTTTTAACTAAGGACAAAAGCGGGATAGATTTGGATAAACTACCTATTTTTAAAACGGATGGTTATCCCATTTTTCAGTTAACGGAAGATGATACTGTTGCTGTTGATTTGATTTTCAAAAAAATACATCAAGAAATCAATTCGGATTATGTGTATAAATATGATTTGATTCGGAACTATGTGGCGGAGCTGATTCATTTTGGACAAAAACTGCAACCCGTGACAGCCTTGTATTCCAAGCATAATTCGGCGGCTAGGGTTTCTTCCTTATTTGCAGAATTACTCGAAAGACAATTCCCTATTGAATCGCCTCGTCAACGCTTGGAATTAAAATCGGCTAAAGATTTTGCAGCTCGTTTGGGCATTCACGTCAATCATCTCAATAAAGTTCTAAAGGAAAATACAGGAAAAACAACCACCGAATTAATAAGCGACCGGTTGATTCATGAGGCCAAAATTTTATTGAAAGAAACGGATTGGAACATTTCGGAAATAGCCTATTCACTAGGTTTTGAAGAGCTGGCACATTTTTCTAATTTTTTCAAAAAGCAAACAGCATTTACTCCTATAGCTTTTAGAGTTTAAACAAATAAGAGATGTAAGGCCAACCCTTTTTTTTACCAGATAAGGAATATAAGTTCATTTAAGTTGGATAACTGTTTAATAAGGAATTCCTAAAAATAAAATCTGTCGAATCTGCTTGAAAATAATATAATGGCACGCAGATTTTGCAGATTTAAAAGGATGTTTTTAGCTGTCTTCTTTTTTGGCTAAGGAATTATACTATTTGAATTTTGCAAACTATCGATTGATATTTGCAATTGGAGAGCTTCACTTCTGAAGTAATTTTGTCCTATCAATTTAAAACAAAATATAAGATGGTAAATTCAAACAATAAAATAGCATTAGTTACAGGAGGAAGCCGCGGTTTAGGAAAAGATATGGCTTTGAATCTTGCTAAAAAAGGTCTTGATGTTGTATTAACTTATAACAGTAAAAAAGAAGAAGCGGATAGTGTAGTAACTGAGATCGAAAAATTGGGACAAAAAGCAGTAGTCATTCAATTGAATGTTGCTGAAGTAAACAGTTTTGAGTTATTTTTTCAAAAGGTTGAGACGGCTTTGAAAGACACATTCGGAACCGATAAAATCGACTTTTTGATTAACAATGCAGGTGTTGGTCTTCACGAAAGTTTTGCAACAACTACCACAGCTCAATTTGATGACTTGGTTAATATACAGTTCAAAGGACCATTTTTTCTAACGCAAAAAGCTTTGGAACTTATGAATGATGGTGGTGGAATTGTAAATATTTCATCGGGATTGACCCGCTTTTCATTTCCTGGATATGCTGCCTATGCCAGTATGAAAGGAGCGATGGAAACATTGACAAAATACCAAGCAAAAGAATTGGGAGCAAGAAAAATCAGAGTGAATATTGTGGCTCCGGGTGCTATTGAAACCGATTTTGGCGGTGGTGTGGTTCGTGATAACAAGCAGTTAAACCAGCAGATTGCTTCGCTGACGGCATTGGGAAGAGTAGGTTTACCTGATGATATTGGAGGTGTGGTTGCTTTTTTGTGTACTGATGATGCCAAATGGGTAAATGGACAACGTATTGAAGTTTCGGGGGGTGTGAATTTGTAAAAAAGATAAAGGATAAGGAGCTCAAAATTCTTTATCCTTTTTTAATTATGAAAATTAGTGACCCGAGGGAAAGGGAGCAAACGAAGCAAATAGGTATTGAATCTTTTACCGCGTTACTTCCTCAATCAAATAAAAAATGGATTTAAAATCAATGCCACTCATTTTTTCAAAACCAATTTCACAGGTTCTGCTGGTGGAATAACCTTCTTTGCAGTTAGTCGGAATTTGAGCTTTTAAATCGCGCAATCCGTGTTCGTTCAATTCGGGGATAAGAAAACCTCTGTCTCCGGCAAAACCGCAGCAATTGCTGTCGATAAGTGTAACTTTCTCGGCACAAAGTTTAGACAAGGTCACCAATTGTTCTGTTTTTCCAATTTTTTTGACGGAACAAACCGGGAAAACCGCTATCGTATCTTTTTTGTTTTTTACTACTAATTGTGGCATCACATAATCCAACATAAATTCGATAGGATCAACAATTTTTAAGGCTTTCGAAAATTCTTCTTTTGAATGGTAAAAACAAGGACTCATATCATACAAAACGGGATACTTACCATTTTCAGAAGCTTTCAGAAGGTCGTTTTCCAATGCCTCGGATTGTTCATGGTTGGCTTCGGCAAAACCTTTGCTCGAAAAAGGCATTCCACAACAATGGTTGTCCATGAACTCGGGATAAATTATTGTAAATCCGGCACGAACCAATAACTGATGTGTCAGTTCGGTCAATTGAAGATCATCAGAGTCTTGAAAATGATTTTTCCCCATGCTTCTGTTGATGCAGGAAGGGAAGTAAACGACTTTTAAATCAGCGGTTGTATTCATTTTAATTCTTATTTGTCAAATACCGGTTGCTTTTTTGCAACAGAATTTATTGTTTTTCAATGTTTACCGCAGATTCGCAGATTATTTTTTCTCAATGATTTATTCTTTTAATTTGAAATCTGCGAATCTTTGGTTAATTTTTCGTGTTAATTTTATCGGCTCCTTTTGGCATTTCGGGAATCCATTTCGGGATTTTCCCAAAAGTGATAAAATGGGATAGATTTGACAATGCCGTCATAACGGAGGTTCCGAGAATGGCGTGAAAAAAAGAAACAATTTTCAATCCAAATCTCAAAATCGATGTAGTTCCTGCCATGTGTGAGCCAATATATGCAGCCATTTTTTTATTGCCTGAATCCAGTTCTTTGGCACGCCAAGTTTTTACAAATTTTCCAGTGTCGATATGAACGGGACATGCCAAGGCACAAAGTCCATCGGTGGCGCAGGTTTCATCCAGTTGATAGGTCACATCTTTTCGGATGTCGGCCAAGCGTTGCGGATCATCTTTAGATTCTTCCAAACGACTAATTTCTCGTGCAATGACGATACGTTGTCGGGGAGATAAAGTCAATCCTTCGGATACGCAATGCGGTTCACAAAAACCACACTCCATACATTTGTCAACAATATCGTTGCATTCCGGAAGCGGTTTTAAATTTTTGAGATGTGCTTTGGGATCGGGATTGATTAATACATCGGGATTGATTTTATTGTTGGGATCAAAAATGTTTTTGATACGTTTCATGATTTCGTAGGCAGTAGATCCCCATTCTTTTTCCACAAAAGGCGCCATATTACGACCCGTTCCGTGTTCGGCTTTTAAGGAACCATTAAAACGATCAACAACCAAAACAGCCAATTCGGACATCAGTTTTTCGTAACGATCTACTTCGGCTTGGTTCGAAAAGTCCTGGGAAAACACAAAGTGCAGGTTTCCCTCTAAGGCATGGCCAAACAAAACGGCATCGTGGTATTCGTATTTTTTGAATAAATCTTTCAGTTCCAAACAGGCATCGGCCAGTTGTGGCAAAGGGAAAGCGACGTCTTCAATAATTACCGTTGTTCCATTTTTTCGCAGCCCTCCAACTGTTGGTAATAAACCTTTTCGGGCTTTCCAGTTAAAATAATATTGTTTGGGATCGCTCGTAAATTTATACTCTGTATAAGTTGGAATGGATTGAATTTGCAATCGAATTTGTTCTTGTTTTTGTTTTAAAACAACCAAATCATTGTCTCGACATTCTACCAATAAAGCACAAGCAGATTCGGGAAGAGTTTTGAAATAATCAGGCGCATCATCGTCATTCTCGACTGAGCGAATGGATTCTCTGTCCAATAATTCTACTGCTGCAACAGGACTTGATTTCAACAAAATAGTGGCATTACAGGCATCCTGAATCGTGTTGAAAAAAATCAATGAACAGGATTTGTATTTTTCGTCAATGACTGTTTTGAAAGTTACATTCGAAATAAAAGCTAAAGTTCCTTCAGATCCCACCATTAGATGTTTTATGATATCAATTGGCTCCTGATAATCGACCAAGGCATTGATACTATAACCAGTCGTATTTTTTATCTTAAATTTATTTTTGATTTGATTGTAAAGCGTTTCATTGCCTTTAATTTCATCTCTAAGACTTTCGATTTCTTGAATTAAAGCAGTTTGATTTTTCTTGAAAGCTGTAATGCTTTGCGCATCGGCGGTGTCCAAAATAGTTCCGTCATGCAATACAATTCGAATATCCGCTATGGTTTGATAGGAGTTTTGCGCTGTTCCGCAACACATTCCGCTGGCATTATTGGCTACTATACCACCAATCATACAGGCGCCGATCGAAGCTGGATCTGGTCCGATTTTTAAACCATGCGGTGCCAGAAAAATATTGGCTCTGGCACCAATGATTCCAGGTTCTAGTTTTATTTTTTGATTGTTGTCAAAAAGCTCCTGATTTTTCCAGCCGTGAGTTGCAACTACCAAAACGGAATCGGTAATGGCCTGGCCGGACAAACTGGTTCCGGCAGCACGAAATGTCAAAGCAATATCGAGTAATTTAGCCTGTTTTATAATTTCGATTACTTCGGTTTCGTTATGCGCCAGAATCACAATTTTTGGAATCAGTCTGTAAAAACTGGCATCGGTTCCATAAGCAAGGGTTTGCAAAGGATTGGTCAAAATACGTTTGGGATCAATAGAGACTGATAAAATGTCTTTTAACTTTTGATAAGAAGGAGCTAACATAGCATTTGTATTTTAAATATTTATTTTCCAAAGAAGTACACCATTAAACCGGCGACAATTATGTAAAATATGGCATAAGGTAGTGCTTTTTTCATAATTTCCCCTTCTTTTCCTTGTTGATTACAGGCTGAAGTGGCAATAGCAATACTTTGTGGAGAGATGATTTTTCCGCCTGTCGCTCCAACTGTATTTGCGGCAGCAAACCAGCTAGGTTCTCCTCCAATTTGTTGGGCAACATGGGCTTGAAGTTTACCAAATAGTATATTGGAAGAAGTGTCGCTACCAGTCAAAAAGGCACCTAGACAGCCAATTGCCGGCGCAAACAGCGGATAAAAAGTACCCGTTGCAGTGGCGATTGCGGTTCCCAACACTACAATCATACCGGATAAATCCATTATGGTGGAAAGTACAATTAGACTGGTTACTGTTATATATGTTTTCTTTAATTGAAGAAACGTTTTTCCAAGAACCCCTAATAGCTCTTTTAACTTTGCTCCCTGCAATAATCCGCCAATTACCGAACCTAAAAACAGCAGGACTCCACCATCTGTCAACCAAAATATCTTGATAGTTTTTACGGATCCATTTATGGTTAGCTCTATTGGAGTTGCTGCTATAGATTGCAGAAAAGTCCTAAAGTTGTTGAACAAAGGACTAGTGCCAATAATGAACAGCAAAATCAAGCCATAGACAGCCCAAGCGTTCATAATCTCTTTGGAACTTTTGCTTTCCAAGATAGTATTATCATCTTTTTTGGCGGTTAATTTTGCCCAAATAATGATTACAATAATCGAGGCTATACTTCCCAAAACGGCTGGAGTTTCTATCCCGATATAGATAACCGAATAGTATTGAACAGCAATCGAAACTGCTCCTACGACCAAACTTAAGGCAATATTTTTCGGTAATGATTTTATGCTGGGATCAGTTAGAAATACAATAATAAAAGGAATAATTATCATTAAGGGAGACAATAGGAACACGACTTCGCTCCCCAAACTTTGTAAATCGGTATGGCCTATTTCTATGGCAACGGCTTTTACGGGTATTCCAACAGCGCCAAAAGCGGTGGGAACACTATTGGACAATAGACTAACTAATGCAGAAAACAAAGGTTTGTATCCTAAACCAATCAGTATCGCTGCCGGTATGGCAACCGCCGTCCCAAAGCCGGCCATTCCTTCGAGCAATCCGCCAAAACCCCAAGTCAGCAATAGAACCTGAATGCTCTTATCTGTGGAAATGTTGGAAAATTGAAATTTTAAAACTTCCATTTTCTTGGTATAAACCAATACATTATAGCTGTAAATTGCCATTATGATGATTAAAATTATCGGAAAAATAGCTTTTAGTGTGCCGTAAACTATTGAGAGGCCAATAGAAGATGTTGAAAACTTAAACCCAAATGCTGCCAAAAGAATTGTGACTATCAAAGTATATAAAGCACTTTTGTCACCAGAAATTTTAAGAAAACCTAGTAAAATTATTAAAAGAAAAACAGGAGTTAAGGCAAGGAAAATAGCTAAATAATCCATAGGCGTAAATTTTAACGAAAAAATTAGTCTTATAAAATTAATGAAAAAAGAATCATATAATCAATTCATTTATAATATTTTACTTAAAAAGTATAAATAAAAAAAAGGCAAAACTATGAGTCTCGCCTTTGAACTATTTACCTAAATTAATTAAGATTTAGTTTTTCAAATCTTTAATCACTTTGAAAGCTACGTCTACTTCATTTTCACTAACCATAATCGTAAATTCATTAGAAGTTGAAATTACCTCGTTGATGATAATTCCCTCCCAAGCCAAACGTTGGAAAATGAAATAATAAATTCCAGGAACTACAATATTCTCTTTAGGTAATTTTACTGTTATTGAAGCTAAATTATCCAATTTCTGAATTAATTTTTCAGAAGCAAAATGTTTTTCAACCAAGTGATTGACACTATTGCTCACTACAATATTAGTTTCATTCACTCCTTTGGATGAGGTATAAAAAATATCTGGTAACGAATTGATGTCAGTAATCAAATCGGCTTGTTTGTTCAAAACGGTGTCTGAAACTGCAAATGTATAATCCGTCAAAGCAGAACGTACAGTGATTTCTCCAATGTTTTTTATTACTTTATTTATTTTGTGATTCAATCTAAAATCTAACTCTTCGGTCAATCGTTTCAGAGCCATTACCACTGCTCCTTGTTTTACTTCTTTACCAAATTCACTTTCCAATTCGGTCATAATATTTCGTGACAAAGAAGTTAAATTGATAATACCAAGTGACAATGCATTCAGCAAAAAGGGCTTTGTTTTGATGTAATTTTCAACGATTGAGGAAACTGTTTTCATAATGTATAGTGGTTTTTACGTAGTTAGTACTTAGTTTTCGGTTTTAAAACTGATGCAAATATACATAAAAAACAATTTGTTACAAATATAACATTGTTAAATTTCTTTAAAAATGAAAAAAAGCGTCTATAAGGTGTTCAATGGCAAAGGATTTACCTTCTTTGTAGATTGCGATGATATCGAAGCGGACATCAGTATCCAAATCTTTTTCGTTTACGTATGCATCTACGGCTTTTACCAAAAGTTGAATTTTTTTTGGTTTTACAAAATCTTGGGGTAAACCAAATTCGAGAGATGAACGTGTTTTTACTTCTACAATGGCAAGTGTATTTTCTATTTGAGCAATGATATCAATTTCGGCTTTCTGGAATGTCCAATTGGTGTCCAGAATAGTGTACCCATTTTTTTTAAGGTAATCTACCGCAAGATCTTCTCCGAGTTTTCCCAGTTCGTTGTGTGAAGCCATTCGGTTTTTGATTTTTGATTAACGATTTTTGATTATAGAAGTAGAAAAAAGAGAGAGTAAATGGAAAATAAGTTTTAATTCTCAGATTGGAGCGAAAATTTCGGCAGCAACAAATCTGCAATCTAAAATCGTTAATCTTCAATCAAAAATCATTTTTACTTTTGAAAAATCACAGTATTGCAATTCTCATTCACATCCATACTCACGATATTACCCATAATTAAGGCTCTGTTGTCGTGAACATGTCCTGCTGGGAAATTATAAAGAATCGGAATGTTATATTTTTGCGTTACATCTTGAACAATTTCATTTGCGTTTTTCCCCCAAGGAATATCATTGTCTTTCATCTTGGTCATCCCACCCACAATAATTCCTTTGATGCTTTCAAGACAGCCATTGCGTTTCAGGTTCATCATCATTCGGTCAATGTGATAAAGATATTCGTCAAGATCTTCTATAAACAAAATTTTATCGGTACAATCAATAGCCGATTTTGATCCCAACAAACTATATAAAATAGATAAATTTCCACCCACCAATTCACCGGTAGCTTTTCCAAAACGATTCATCGGGAACGGATCGATTTGATATGCCAAAGGATCACCAAACAATGCTGTTCTCAAAGATGAAATCGATTCGGGAGCTGTTCTTTCAACACTTACAGGCATTGTGCCATGTATCGATTTGTAGCCCATCGTATTGAGATGATTGTGCAAAACCGTAACATCACTAAAGCCCACAATCCATTTTGGGTGTTGTTTGAATTTGGTGAAATCCAATAAATCAATCATTCGAACCGTACCATATCCACCACGGGCACACCAAATTGCTTTGATATTTTGATTGTCCATCTGATGTTGAAAATCGGCGGCGCGTTGTTCATCGGTTCCTGCCAATTGATTAAGATCTAATCCGATGGTGCTTCCAACAACGACTTCCAAACCCCATGAATGCAATAAATCTATAGTAGGTTTTAGGTTGTCATCAACGTTTTTTCTGGCGGTTGCCACAATGGCAACGGTATCTCCTTTTTGTAAATAAGGTGGTGTGATCATAGTAGTTTGAGCTTGACTGTTTATAGATTGTAAAACAAAAATAAGCAATAGCAGTGGATACAAAGCACCTTGTTTTTGGATAAAAGAAAATGGATTGGTATACATGCGGAACTTTTTTTCGAAATGAATTGTTATATGGATTTTGTCTTAAAGCAAAGATATACATTTCTTAAAGACAATAAATAATTGTAATCAAATTACTATATTTACTAAACTAGAATCTATTTAAGAAAATAATGACTATCAAAAAAACCTGTTTCTACCTGATTTTATTTTTTTTAATTTCAAAAAGCAATGCGCAAACTAAAGCCTTTGTGATACATACAGTTGCTTTTTACAATTTTGAAAATTGCTTTGACACCATTAATGACCCAACGACTAATGACGAAGAATGGACATCAACAGGAACCCAACATTGGAACTCCAAAAAATACCATCAAAAACTAGAAAATCTGGCCCGGGTTTTATCTGAAATTGGTACAGGTGAAAATCCGAATTCCCCAACATTCATAGGCGGTGCCGAAATTGAGAATCAAGATGTTCTCGAAGATTTGATCAAACAGCCCAAATTGATTGACAAAGAATATGGAATTATCCATTTTGATTCACCTGACAAAAGAGGAATTGATGTTGCTTTGTTGTACCAAAAGAAACAATTCCAGCCCACGAGTTACATTAATATTCCATTGTATGTGTATAAAGGAGAACAGCCAGTTAAAGAAACTCCAAAAACAGATGCTGTGGAGAATTTAGAAACTGAGGATGTCATCCAAGTGAACACCAAAAATTATCGGGTTTATACCAGAGACCAATTGCTGGTAACCGGTTTTTTGAATGGGGAAGAAATTCATATTATTGTCAATCACTGGCCATCACGATCGGGCGGCGAAAAGAAAACAAGTCCGTATCGGGAAGCCGCGGGAGCTTTGAATAGAAAAATTATAGATTCCTTGCAGCGCATCAACCCGAATGCCAAAGTGATAACCATGGGAGATTTAAACGACAGTCCTTTTAATAATAGTGTGAAAAAAGGACTCGGTGCAAAAGGTAAATTGAAGGAAGTTGGTGAGTTTGGGATTTACAACCCATTCGAAGAAATGGCCAATAAAGGATTGGGAACGATTGCTTTTCGGGATTCTTGGGATATTTTTGACCAAGTGATGGTTTCTGGTTCGCTGTTGCAAAAGGATTACAGCTCCTTACAATATTGGAAAGCGGGAATTTACAACAAACCCTTTTTAATTCAAAAAAGTGGAAAATACAAAGGTTATCCATTACGGCATTCACTTACCGAAATTGGTTTTAGTGACCATTTTCCAGTTTATGTTTATCTGATAAAAGAAAAAAAGTAAAGCTCTAACCGCAAGGTGCGCAAAGGTTAATAGTTTGAATGTAAAGTTAAGTACGCAAAGCTTTGCGTACTTCGCGTAATTCTTTGCGAACTTTGCGGTTCAATTTCTCCTAACGCCTATAATTCAAAACGCTTTCCTTGTTCAGGGAATACCAGTTGTACTCCTAAATCATTCCCTTTTTGTAACTGCTCTTTAATTTTTACAATATTTTGACTTGGTGGTTTCAAATGGGTAATGATAATTTTGAAATTCTTAAGGCTTCCTTTTCCAGCTAATTCTTCTAGTTTATGAAGTTCTTTCACAAGATGATTTGGAGTCAAATGCCCAAACAATAAGTTGTCCGGTTGTTCATTTGGAAATGAAACTTCTATAAAAATCCCTTTTAATTGTTTATTTTTAATTAAAGGAGCAACAGCTTTCCATAATTCGCTTAAATCATTGCTTTTCTCAACTGAGTCCGGACCAGTATCGCCCAAATACAAAACAGCATTATTTCCGTTTTTGATTAAAAAAGCAGTACTTTCAAAAGGATTCACATGACTTAGCGGAAATGCTTTTACAGTCATTGTGGTATTCGTAATTTTGGTTTCTTCTCCAATAGTAAGAGTTTGGAAGTGATATTTTTTCAATTGAAAACCAGGTCCTTCATCACCAAAATTCACCCAAGTCTCTTCATTAAAATAATGCTTTTCCATTGACTCCATACATTTTTTTGTAGCATAAACAGTTTTGGAAGAATCAGCAGGAGAATTAATAATCAAACCCGAAACGTGATCCAAATGCGCATGGGAAATGCAATATCCTTTGATGTATTTCCTTAAAACTTCACTTGTTGAAACATTGAATACTTTATTCGAAATTGCTTTTTCAATCCCTGCGTTTATAGTTCCCGCATCGAGACAGATATAATCGTGAGTATTTATGGGAGCAACCAAATAGGCCGAAAGATTTTTTTCGTCAATACCGCCTTTTACGCCCAAAGGAACTACATCAAAAGCAGCTTTTTGTGCAAATAGTTGTGCTGATATCAAAAATACAACAATGAAGTATCGATTGAAAGAAGTCATGTTTAAGTGGTTTTTAAAATTTTTATTTCAGATTATAAAATTACTTCCTTCTTTTTTAATGGATGTGTTTTTTTGAAAAAATCGATAGGAACCCATTAAAATGCTATAATTTTACTATTGCATAATTTAAGGTTTGGATGTTTATAAAAAAGTCGATTTTATTCCAATTTTGATTTTAACATCCTGAGAGTATCAAAATTGACCTTAAAATAATATCTTTACGCAAAAATATAACAATTTTAACTAAAAAAGTTACAATGACAACAATAGCAGATCAATTTGGAATGAAAGAGGCATTAGCGCAATTGGGAGTTAAAGCCATAAACGAAGGAACTTCGACAGGGATTAATCATTTTTCAAACGGAGCAATCCTAGAAAGTTTTTCGCCAGTAGATGGTAAATTAATTGCTTCTGTAAAAATGAGCACACCAGCAGATTACGAAAAAGTAATGCAAACTGCTACCGAAGCTTTCAAAACATTTCGATTGATGCCAGCACCACAACGTGGAGAAATTGTGCGTCAGTTTGGAGAGAAATTGCGTGAAAATAAAGAAGCTTTAGGTAAATTGGTTTCTTATGAAATGGGGAAATCATTGCAAGAAGGATACGGTGAAGTTCAAGAGATGATTGACATCTGTGATTTTGCAGTAGGATTATCACGTCAATTGCACGGATTAACGATGCATTCTGAGCGTCCAGGACATAGAATGTATGAGCAATACCATTCTTTGGGACTTGTGGGAATCATTTCAGCTTTTAACTTTCCGGTAGCTGTTTGGGCTTGGAATACAGCACTGGCTTGGATTTGTGGTGATGTTTGCGTTTGGAAACCATCAGAGAAAACACCGTTGTGTGGAATCGCCTGTCAAAATATTATCGCTGAGGTAATCAGAGAAAATAACCTTCCAGAAGGAATTTCTTGTTTGATTAATGGAGATTATACAATAGGTCAATTAATGACTGCCGACAAACGTGTGCCTTTAATATCGGCTACGGGTTCTACTCGTATGGGTAAAATTGTGGCTCAAACTGTTGCAGGTCGTTTAGGAAGATCATTATTAGAATTAGGTGGAAACAATGCAATCATTGTAACGCCAGATGCCGATATCAAAATGACGGTTATTGGAGCTGTTTTTGGAGCAGTGGGAACTGCAGGACAAAGATGTACTTCTACTCGTCGTTTGATTATTCACGAAAGTATTTACGATAAAGTGAAAGATGCTGTTGTATCAGCTTACGGACAATTGCGAATTGGAAATCCATTGGACGAGAAAAATCACGTTGGACCGTTAATTGACAAACAAGCAGTTGAAATGTATAACCAAGCTTTAACTAAAGTTGTTGCCGAAGGCGGTAAAATCCTAGTTGAAGGCGGAGTACTTTCTGGAGAAGGATATGAAAGCGGTTGTTATGTAAAACCAGCTATTGCCGAAGCGCAAAATTCATTCGAAATTGTACAACACGAAACGTTTGCACCAGTTTTATATTTGATCAAATATTCAGGAACTGTAGAAAATGCGATTGATGTTCAAAATGGAGTAGCTCAGGGACTGTCATCTGCGATTATGACCAACAATTTGCGTGAAGCGGAACATTTCTTATCTGTTGTAGGATCTGATTGTGGAATTGCCAATGTTAATATTGGAACTTCTGGAGCAGAAATCGGTGGTGCTTTTGGAGGAGAAAAAGAAACTGGTGGAGGTAGAGAATCTGGTTCTGATGCCTGGAAAGTGTATATGCGTCGTCAAACAAATACAATCAATTATACGACCAGTTTGCCTTTGGCACAAGGAATAAAATTTGATTTGTAGGTAATTATAATTCATAAAAAAAGTGGCTTGTTTTGGTTAACAAGCCACTTTTTATTTGGAATTTAATCTAAATTAAACGAAGCTCCTAAACTAAAGGTAACCTGATTGTTTAAATGATCAAATACTTCTTTATCATTGCTGTATTTTGCAATTGGAAAGCCAAGTTCAGTAAAAACACCAAAACCTTCAGTAAAAAAGTAACGACCACCAAGATGACCCCCAAAATTGTGCAATCCTAAACTCAAACCTGGATAGATATCCAATTGTTCAACACCAATTACACTGCTTAAATTAGCATTAATTCTAAATTTTGCATCAAAACGATCTTGAAATTCTGGTTTTACGTTAACATAAGTGTTTTCGCCATAGATCCCTGAAAATTCATCTACTCCTAATAAATAAGTTGCTACAAATCCATAAGAGAAATTTTCACCAAGACCAAAATCAGCAGATGCCTGAATCCCGGAACCTCCGTCTTGAAAGTTTGCACCCACATTAAATTTAGCATCGCCTTTTCCCTTAAAAGCCTGTTGTGCATTTGTTAAACCAAAAGAAGCCAAAAACAAAAGTGTTATAATCTTTTTCATAATATAAAATAGGTAATAAATTTTTGGCAAATATAGTATTTAGATTTTATTCCTCCCTTTTTCAGTAGGATATAAACTAGGCAGGGGTTCGCTTTGCCAAAATTCTTTAGTGTCAACATCCATAATAGTCAGCGGGCCTTTGAAGGCGGCGCTGGTGTCAATGTTCCAGATATTCGCTTTTCGGACAGGAGTGGTTTTTCCGATACGCGAGACAGGGGTATGACCAATATAAATTTCTTTGTACAGCGTAAATCGTTTTGGATAGTATTGATGATCCGTTTTCATGTTTGGATCTAATGCCAATGCAGTCTCCCAAAGTGTTCGATCCCAATAAAACAATTTAGGAAAATACTCAAAATTAACGCCGTTCATATTGGTAAACCCCGCGTGAATAAACATCCGATTTTGTTCATCCAAGTAATAATCCTCTAATGACTCCAAGAATTTTATATGTTTGTTCTTAGTTTCTCCATTTACACTTTGGTAGGCCAAAACAGTAGCTTCTCCACCATGTTGATACCATTGTTCATTGTCTTTGCTGTCTTTTAGCCACTCTCTTAGTAATTCATCATGGTTGCCACGAATGCAGATAACATCATGGGTAGTTTTTAGTTCTATCAAAAAATCAATAACTTGTGGGGATTGACTCCATCCATCTACATAATCTCCCAGAAAAATGAGTTTGTCTTTTGGACTTACCTTAGCTCTTTCAAAAATTTGATGCAAAGCTCTTAAACCACCATGTATGTCACCAATAACTAATGTTCTCATTTATTCTCTATTTCTTCTTTTACAAAAATAAGAGAAAAGAAGTGTTGGTTCAACATTTTTTTTGAAAGAGATGATAGAAGTGCCCCAATTAAAATGGTTTTAAGTTTTTATTAAGAATAAAACCGTCGAATAGCTATTTATATCCGTTGAATTCCAAGTTGATGTCGGGTTGTGGTATCGTATTTTTAACTACTTTTGAGTTTCAAAAAAATCATTGTTTTTGGTGATTGTATGCTGTATTGAAACATTGTAATTTTACTTAAAATTTTTAAAATGAATGCACTTCTCACTTTATTGCTTTTAATGACCAATTTTATTTGTCAAATTATAATTGATGTGGTTGTTTGGGTAACAGGTTTGTTTAGCTAATTAAGGCTGATCAAATTGCAATAAGAAACTTCCTTATTGTACGTCATATTTCATTTTCCTTAAAATTCGTAATGCTTCTTTAAACGAAAGATAGACTTGTGTAAACGGTTTTAATAACGTTTTGGCATCAATCAATTTTTGTTTGGCATCTTCAAAACCATTGAGATAACAAATCATAAAAGTGGAAGGCAAATGATCCAAATCTTTTCTTTCCCGTTCCGATAATTTGATGTTTTTTTCAAGTTTATTCAAAAGAGCCACATTCGAATTATAAATATGGTACAACATTTTCTTATTATATTCGGGTGGTTCAAAAAGCATTTTTCTGTCAATTTTATAATACCCGTTATCATGAAAATGGATTTTTTGTTCCTCCAAAGGATAATAACTGGTTCTGTCATTCAAGCCCAAAGGAACATATTCAATAATCGTAAAACTATCGTCGTCATAGGTAATTTCAACTACATCTTGAGCCGAATAGAATAACTTGATTTGTTCGTTAATCAGTTCAATATCGACTCTTGAAAGAAAGGTTTTGTTTCTGGATTTTTTGGCAATTCCAGCCCAGCAAATGACAAACAACTCTTTGAAAACTTTATATTTTGGAGCCATGTCCTTATGGCGATAATTCATAAAATCAATTACACCATCAAGTGTGTATTCGATGCTGTTTCTTGAATTATTTTCGATACCAATTACTGTTTCAGTATTCTGAAAATTTTTCTCTACTTCACCTTCAATTGGCATTGTATTACTGCCCCGACGAATGAAAACACTATTGGCAGGAATCGTATGTATACCTTTTTTGAAAGAAGATATTTTGCTGTTGGGCTTAATGGTTACGAGTCCAATTACTTTGTCTTTTGGCAAATTAGGGAAAGGAACATTTTCGTATTGAATTTTGGGCGGATTTTCAAGAAAAGCGTTTACTAAATTCTGAATTCTGCTGTCATCAAAAAAATCGTCTCCCACAATTTGATTGTTCTCGTCTTCAACCCCAACAACTATATAGGAATTATTGGTTGGATTTGAATTGGATAATGCACAAATATGCTTCAAAAATTTGGCTTTTCCTTCTCTGGAATGCAAATTCAGTTGTCGTTTTTTATCATAAAAACTGGACTCATCATTGTGAGCCAATAGGTTTTTGATAAGAAGGCGCTTGTTTATCATTTGATTTTAGAATGAAGATTAACGATTTTTGATCTCAGATGTATTACAAGAAACCCTATGAATTTTTGAATTATATTTTTAAAAAAAATAATAGTTAAATACTCTCCTTATGGCAATGATATTAAGGTTTTTGATTTGAGTATCGAAATTTTAGAGAAAAAAAATATGTAAATTATCAATAAAATTGCCGATTTTAATTTACGTCTTACTAAATCTTAAATCAAAAATCATTTAACCTTAATACTGTCAGTTATGGAACAGGATTTCCAGTACTCGCTGTCCAAAGTGAAAACCAATCCTGTAGTTCCATTTCAATAGTGGTAGCCTGCATTAAACGGGCAAGTCTGTTTTTGTCGGAAGTGCCACAAACCGGTAAAATTCCAGCGGGATGTTTCAGTATCCAGGCCAATAAAATAATATCATTGGAGACATCATATTTGGAAGCCAATTCATTTGAAACTTTTTGAATACGTTGTGATTGCTCATCCTCTTTTCTAAAAACAGTTCCAAGAGGTGACCAGCACATGGGAGTGATTCGGTTGGTTTGCATGTGATCCAAACTTCCATTAATCATTGGTTCCAAATGCGTAACAGAAAACTCAATTTGGTTGTAGTTTATTTTGGTTTTTGTCTCAATCAAATCGCTTTGGCTTGGAGTAAAATTAGAGACACCAAAATCTAAAATTTTACCTTCAATTTTTAACTTTTCGACTGCTTCTGCAATTTCATCTGCCTGCATCAACGGACTTGGCCGATGCAATAGCAAAAGATCCAAATAATCAGTTTGTAAATTTTTTAAAGACTGCTCGGCGGAGGCTATAATGTAGTCTTTAGAATAAGCATAATGTTTGATGGTATTGTTTCTTTTTTCAGACATCATTTGAATACCGCATTTAGAAATCAACTGAATATCTTTACGGTCAATCTGGCTTTCGCCAAAGGCTTTTCCAAAGGCTTCTTCTGTAGTATAACCTCCATAAATATCGGCATGATCAAAGGTGGAAATACCACTTTCGAGACATGAATTCATTAGTTCTATCATTTGTGCAGTAGAGCAGTTTTTGCCCCAAACACCCCAAGTCATCGTGCCTGCAATTATTTTTGAAAATGGAATTTTACTCATGGTTTTATTTTGTTATTCCCCCCAGTGATTTTTGGGGTAAATCTATGAATTTGATGTTTATTTTTTTTAGTTCTTAAAAATAGGTAAATACTATCATAATTCGTCCTTAAAATTAGGGGATTGGTCGAAGTTTTAACCATTTTTTAACATCTTACTTCTAAAAAAAAATTCAATTTGCACCATCAAATAAAAGAGATAAAAATTTAAGGGAATAAATATAAAAAAATGGAAGAAAATACAACGACTTTAGACATTAGAGCAATCAATGAAAAAATCGAAAGAGAGAGTGCTTTTATAGACCTTCTCACTATGGAAATGAACAAAGTTATTGTGGGACAAAAACACATGGTCGAAAGATTGTTAATTGGACTGTTGGGCCAAGGACACATTTTGTTGGAAGGAGTTCCAGGATTGGCAAAAACATTAGCCATCAACACTCTTTCACAAGCCATTCACGGTTCTTTTAGCAGAATCCAGTTTACTCCCGATTTATTGCCTGCGGATGTTATTGGAACCATGATTTATAATATTAAGCAAAATGAATTTTCTATTAAAAAAGGACCAATTTTTGCTAATTTCGTTCTTGCCGATGAGATTAACCGTGCTCCTGCCAAAGTGCAATCGGCTTTATTGGAGGCGATGCAGGAAAAACAAGTGACCATTGGCGATACCACATTCAAATTAGACAGACCATTTTTAGTTTTGGCAACTCAAAACCCTATTGAGCAAGAAGGAACATACCAATTGCCAGAAGCGCAAGTCGATCGTTTTATGTTGAAAACAGTTATCGATTATCCAAAAATGGAAGACGAGCGTTTGGTTATTCGTCAAAACCTTAAAGGAAGTTATGAAAAAGTAAATCAAGTAGTATCTGTAGAACAAATTCTTCGTGCTCAAGAAGCGGTTCGTGAGGTTTACATGGATGAAAAAATCGAGAAATACATACTGGATATTATTTTTGCAACTCGTTATCCAGAGAAATATAAATTGGCTGATTTGAAACCTTTAATCAGTTTTGGAGCATCACCACGTGGAAGTATTAATCTTGCTACTGCCGCCAAATGTTACGCTTTTATCAAACGTCGTGGATATGTAATTCCTGAAGATGTTCGTGCCGTAGTTCATGATATTTTACGTCATAGAATCGGAGTTACCTATGAAGCCGAAGCCGAAAATATTACATCGGTTGACATTATCAATAAAATCATAAACGAAATCGAAGTACCTTAAAAATTTGTTTAATGTTTAATGTTTCAAGTTGTTTGGAAACGGACTTGAAACCTTAAACTTTTAAACTTTAAACAAATTAACAATGGATACAAAAGAGCTTTTAAAAAAAGTACGTAAAATAGAAATCAAGACCCGAAGGTTGAGCGATCATATCTTCTCGGGAGAATATCACACATCGTTCAAAGGACGCGGAATGACTTTCAGTGAGGTGCGTCAATATCAATTTGGCGACGATATACGTTCCATCGATTGGAATGTGACTGCTAGGTACAACGAAGCTCATGTCAAAGTTTTTGAGGAAGAAAGAGAATTGACCATGATGTTAATGGTCGATATTTCGGGTTCAGAAAGCTTTGGTTCCAAGAACCAGTTTAAAAAAGAGATTGTTACCGAAATTGCTGCAACAATGGCATTTTCGGCTACTCAGAATAATGATAAAATAGGATTGATTTTGTTTTCGGACCAAATTGAATTGTATATTCCACCCAAAAAAGGGCGTTCGCACGTGTTGCGTATCATTCGTGAATTGATAGAATTTGAACCTAAAAGTTACAAAACTGATATTGCACAAGCTTTGAAGTTTCTATCGGGAACTCAAAAAAAGAAAGCCATTGTATTTGTCATTTCCGATTTTATGTCGGGCGACTATGAGCAAACTTTGAAAATTGCCTCAAAAAAGCACGATATTACAGGTATTCGCGTGTATGACATTCGAGAAGAGAAAATGCCAAACTTAGGAATGGTGTCGATGATTGACGCAGAGACTGGTGAAACGCGATTGATTAATACAGGTTCAAAATCAGTGCGAACAAATTATGAGAAGCACTATCATGATAATGTGAATTATTTTAAAGAAACTTTCAGTAAGTCGGGTTCAGGTGTTGTAAACACGAGAGTGGATGAAAGTTATGTGACCAAATTATTAGGCTATTTTAAATCGAGGTAGGGATTTCAGATTGAAGATTAACGATTTTTGATTGCTGATTTTCTGGAATGAGATAAAGATTTTAGATCAACGATAGCTGATTTTTGATTTATTTGGATTTGAGGTTATTTTTTGCAAACTAATTATACAATAATGAATAAACAAGAACTTGAAAACAGATTAATAGATTTTGCGGCTACTATAATAATTTCGGCTAGTACGTTTAAAGGAAACTATGCTGGGAATCATTTAGGAGGACAAATTATTAGATCTGGAACTTCACCAGCATTAAATTACGGTGAAGCTCAAAGCGCTGAAAGCACAAAGGACTTTATTCATAAAATGGGTATTTGTTTAAAAGAATTGAGAGAAACTTTCGTATGTCTAAGAATAGTCGAAAAAGCAAATTTAACGTCAGATTTAAATAATTTAATGATAGTAAAAGCAGAAGTAAATGAGTTGATTTCTATTTTTGTAACAAGTATCAAAACTGCAAAAACAAATTTGAAATAATATACTTTTTGGATTGAAAACAATTTTTGTGCGGAGTAAAATCTGAAATCAAAAATCGTTAATCTTCAATCAAAAATCAAAATTTCCCAAAATAAATGTTTAAAAAAATATTAATATACTTACTGTTTTCGACTTCACTTTTTGCACAACAAAAAGTAGTTACCAGTATCGATACCACAAAAAATAAAATTGGAGCTGAGTTTAAATTGACTTTAAAAACTTCGGTAGATACTTTGTCCAAAGTTGTTTTTCCAAAACTAAAAAACATTGGAGCACTGGAAGTAATTCAATCGTATCCAATTGACACCATCAAAAAAGACGACCGATACGAATTAATTAAAAAGTATGGCTTGACTCAATTTGATTCGGGGAAATATACCATTCCAAGCATAAAGATTCTGATAAATAATAAAGAGTTTTTGACTGACTCCATAAAAGTTGAGGTTGCCAATGTTCAGGTTGATACGTTAAGACAAAAAATGTATGATATCAAAGATATTGTAAAGGCAGAAGATTCTTCAGATTGGTGGAAATATCTTTTGGGAATTTTATTGATTTTAGGAATTGGAGCTTTCGTTTATTGGTACACAAAAATTCGCCAAAAGAAAAAAATTGAAGAAGAAGTTTATAAAACACCAATAGAAAAAGCGACAAGTTTACTTAATACTTTGGAGAAAAAAGAGCTTTGGCAACATGGTGAGGTTAAAGCATATTATAGTGAATTGACGGATATTACCAGAAATTATATCGAAGAAGCGATAGAGATTCCGGCCATGGAAAGTACGACTTCAGAATTGATTGAGGGTCTTAAAGCGGCGTCATTGAAGAAAAAAATGAAGCTTTCACAAGAAACGATTGAGAATTTGTTTACCGTTTTGAAACAAGCCGATTTAGTGAAATTTGCCAAATCAAAACCTTTGGAATTTGAAATCACCGAAGATAGAAATAGAATTCAAAAAGCAATTTTAACATTGGATGAAGCGATTCCAGTTGAAGTGCCAATAGAAGAAGATACTATATTGAACGAAGCCCAAAAGCAAAGACAAATTCAAATTTTGCTTAGAAAAAAGAGAAATCAGCGTATTGCAATTGCAGTTGGATCTGTTGTTTTTTTACTTTTTGCGACAACTACTTTCTTCATAGCAACCAAAGGATTTGACTACGTTAAAGACAATATTCTTGGACATCCAACAAAAGAATTGCTGGAAGGAGAATGGGTTAAGAGCGAGTATGGAAATCCAGGAGTTATTATAGAAACCCCAAAAGTCTTGAAGCGAATAGATTTGACAAAATCATTGCCAAAAGACGGAATGGCACTTATAAAAGAGATGCAGTCCTTTGGGTATGGAAGTCTTTTGGATAATTTTTACATTATGGTTTCGACCATGAAATATAAAAAGGAAGGAGCACTGGATTTATCTAAGGCAATTGAAGGTTCTTTGAAAGTCTTGGAATCGCAAGGGGCACAAAACATGATAGTTAAAGAAGAGGATTTTCAAACCAATAATGGGGTAACCGGCAAAAAAGGATACGGTACTTTTTCAAGAATAGATGGTAACAGTCAAACTAGTTCCAAAATATATTATGAAATCTTGCTTTTTGGACAAGAAGGCGGATTACAGCAAATTATGATTCTTCACGAAGAAGGAGATAGATATGCCACGGAATTGACAGACCGCATTATGAATTCGGTAGAACTTAAATCAGCTAGTAACTAATGGAAAAAATAACCTTTTTAAATCCAGAATTTTTTTGGTTGTTCCTTTTAATTCCATTAGCAATTGTCTGGCTAGTTTGGAAAAGAAATCAGCAATCGGCTACCCTAAAAATGAGTTCTCTTCAAGGGTTCAAAGGAACAGAATCTTTATTGGCAAAATTAAAACCGGGTTTAGACGTTTTGCGATTATTGTCATTGTCATTATTAATTGTGGCAATGGCTAGACCAAGAACAGTTGACATTAGCAATAAAACAAAAACCACAAAAGGAATTGATATTGTGGTGGCGGTCGATGTATCCGGGAGTATGCTTGCCAAGGATTTTAAGCCAAATAGAATGGAAGCGCTAAAAAGAGTTGCTTCAGTTTTTGTTGACGAAAGACCCAACGACAGAATTGGACTTGTGGTTTATGCTTCTGAAGCGTATACCAAATCACCGGTAACGAGTGACAAAGCAGTTATTCAAGAAGCTATAGCCAGTATTAAATACGATAATGTTTTACAGGACGGAACTGGAATTGGAATGGGATTGGCGACAGCCGTAAACCGACTTAAAGACAGTAAGGCCAAAAGTAAAGTGATTATTTTAATGACGGATGGTGTCAATAATGCAGGATTTATTGAGCCTGAAACAGCTTCGGATATCGCTCAACAATATGGTATAAAAGTGTACACTATTGGTATTGGTACTAATGGAATGGCAGAATCGCCTTATGCACTTGGACCAAATGGGCAATTGATTTTCCGAATGATGAAGGTTGAGATTGATGAACAATTGATGAGAAATATCGCCAGAAAAACGGGAGGAAAGTATTTTAGAGCGACTAGTAATGACAAATTAGCTCAAATTTATAGTGAAATCAATAAATTGGAAACTACTGAAATCGAAGAATTGAAATTCTATGATTATGACGAAAAGTTCAGACCTTTTGTATTGTTGGCTGGGTTTTTATTGTTACTGGAAATAGGTTTGCGAAATACAGTGTACAGAAGTTTTATATAAAAAGATTGATGAATGAAGATTAACGATTTGTGATTTCTGATTTATTGCTATCTGCATTCAAAAATCGTTAATCCAAAATCAAAAATTATTATGGAATTAGACGAACAAAAATATTTATACTTACTTTTTTTACTGCCAGTTGTGGCGGTACTTTTTCTATTTAATTTATATTGGAAAAGAAAGAAGCAACGCGAATTTGGGGATTTGGAAGTTATCAAAAGACTAAGTCCAGAACGTTCTGTTTTCAAACCTTTTTTGAAATTGGGCGTTTTGCTTTTGGCACTAATTGCCTTGATTTTTGGATTGGTAAACCCTAAAATTGGAACCAAAGTTGAAACTGTAAAAAGAGAAGGAATAGACATTGTTTTTGCGATGGACGTTTCCAAAAGTATGCTTTGCGAAGATGTTGCTCCTAGTCGTTTGGAAAAAAGCAAGCAAATTGTATCTCAAATTATCAATCAATTAGGAAGTGACAGAATAGGAATTGTGGCTTATGCCGGAAGCGCGTTTCCAGTGCTGCCGATAACTACGGATTATAGCGTAGCAAAAATGTTCTTGCAAAGTATGGGACCAGGAATGGTTTCGTCCCAAGGAACATCGCTGGATGAGGCGATAAAATTATCTGGAACTTATTTTGACGATAAAAGTAAGACCAGCAAACTGATGATCATGATTTCGGATGGGGAAGACCATTCTGAAGGAGCAGAATCCGCAGCGGAGGAAGCGAAGAAGCTAGGAATGAAAATTGTCACCATTGGACTGGGTACTGAGAAAGGGGGAACTATCCCTCTGAAAAAAAATGGAATCGTCGAAAGCTACCAAAGGGATAATAATGGTGAAATAGTGATAACCAAATTAAACCCAAACAGTCTGGCGACTATAGCAAAAATTACCGGTGGCGGTTATGTAAACGGAAACAATACCAAAGAAGTTTTGGAATACATAAAAGCAACATTGGATAAAATTCAAAAAACAGAATTTGAAGCCACCCAAATGGCCGATTTTCAATCACAATTTCAATGGTTTTTAGGAATTGGGTTTGTGTTGTTGTTTTTGGATGTTTTCTTTTTGGAAAGAAAAACTAGCTGGGTAAATAAGTTGAATTTATTTAACGAGAATAAATAAAGTATTAAAATCAAGGTAAACTAAGGACGCAATTATTCGCAAATACTTTGAAAGGAACATTTAAATGAAAATGAAAAATAGAATTATATACTTACTACTATTGCTTTTAACTTTTGTGGCCAACGCCCAAGAGAAAGACAAAGTTTTGCCTAAAGCAAATGAGGAATATGTAGCAAAGAATTTTGTGGATGCCGAAGCCAACTATAGAATTTCACATTCTAAATTCCCTAGCAGAACAGTTGCTACGTATAATTTAGGAAATTCTATTTACAGACAAAATCAATTTTCGGAATCCAAATTTGTGTATGCGAATGCGTTGAAAAGTTTGAAAACAAGATCCCAAAAGCACAAAGCTTTTCATAATTTGGGAAATGTTTTTATGAAAGAGAAGGATTATACCCAAGCTGTGGAAGCCTATAAAAATGCCTTAAGAAACGATCCTAAAGATGAAGAAACACGATACAACTATGCTTTGGCTAAAAAAATGCTAAAAGACAATCCGCCTCCAAAAGACGATAAAAATAAAGATAAGAATAAAGACAAAGACAAAAATAAGGACAAAGATAAAGACAAGGACAAGGATAAAAATAAAAAGGACGACAAGAAAGACGGCGATAAAGACAAAAAGGACGACAAGAAAGACGGTGACAAAGATAAAAAAGATGATGGTAAACCCAAAGATGACAAAGGGCAACCAAAACCAAAACCGGGAGGTATTTCGAAACAACGAACCGAAAATCTTTTGGATGCCGTAAACAATGAGGAAAAGAAAATTCAGGATAAGGTAAATGCCAATAAAGAAAAAGGCTCGCCTAGAAGAACTGAGAAAGATTGGTAGAATTTTAAACGGTCAATAAGAAATTAAAGTTTTTAAATTTTCGATTAAACGTTAAATACAAAAAGATTAAACAAGTAATGAAAAGATATTTAATTCTATTCCTATTAAGTTTTCAGGGACTTTTGGCTCAAGTACAATTTGAGGCAAGAGTAAGCAAAACGACGCTTGGACTCAACGAGAGACTGCGTATCGATTTTGTGATGAATATTGATGGAGATAATTTTGTGCAACCTTCTTTTGACGGCTTTAGAATTATTGCAGGGCCCAGTCAGCAGGTAAGCCAATCTTGGATAAATGGAAAAACATCTTTCGAGAAAAGCTATTCTTATTTTTTGCTGCCAAATCAAAAAGGAGCTTTGGTCATCAAACAGGCAATGATTGAGTATAATGGACAGATTTACAAAACGCAACCCATCAAGATCAATGTAACAGCAGCTACGGAACAACCAAGAGACCCTAATGATTCACAAGTTTCTGCTGATAGTAATTTATATCTGGTTGCTGATATCTCGAACACAAATCCATACATTAATCAACCTATTACGGTAGTGTATAAATTGTATTTCAACAACATAGGGATTAATGGTTTTGAAGAAGTAAGCAAGCCAAAATATAATGATTTTTGGAATCAGAACATTGATATCAAACGATTGGTTCCTGAAGAGGGAATGTTCAAAGGTGAGCAATACCGTTATGTTGTTTTGCGTAAAACAGTTTTATACCCTCAAAAATCAGGAAAACTGGTTATAGAACCACTTTCGTTAAATATTGGAGTTCAATTACCAACGAATCGTAGAGATATATTCGGTCGAGTTATATTGGTTGAAGACAGCAAAAGAGTTTCTGCCGGAGCCAAAACCATTAATGTAAAACCTTTGCCAGAAGCTGGTAAACCACTAGATTTTACAGGTGCAGTAGGAAAATTTGATTTCAAGGCAATTCCATCTAAAACTACATTGAAGAATGGAGAAAGTTTGGATTTAGTTTTGAGTGTGGTTGGAACTGGAAATCTTAAATTGTTTACTTTGCCTAAGCCTGAAGTGCCTAATGCATTAGAAATGTATGATGCAGTGCATGACGAAAAAGTAAACACACCACTGTCTGGAATGACCGGTAAAATATCGGATTCTTATACTATTATACCACAATACAAGGGAGACTATGTCATAAAACCGTTGCATTTTTCGTATTTTGATTTAGGGACTGGAACCTACAAAACAATAAGTTCTTCTGAAATTAAAATCAATGTTCTTGACGGACCTACACAAACAGCAGAGGCATCTGCAACGGCCAGTGTTGGGAAAAATAAAATAGATGGAGTTGAGCAATTTAAATATATTGACTTAAAAACAAAATTGGTCACAAGAGATGAACCTGTGTTTTTTGGTTCTGATAAATTCTATGGATTATTGTTTTTGCCATTTTTGTTGCTTCCTATAATTGTGTTGTTCAAAAAGAAAAAAGAAGCAATTGACAGTGATGTTTTTGGAAACCGAATCAAAATGAACAACAAATTGGCTAAGAAATATTTATCGGAAGCCAAAAAACAAATCAACAACAAAGAACCTTTCTACGTTGCCTTGGAGAAAGCGATGCATAATTTCTTAAAAGCCAAGTTGCATATCGAGACTTCAGAAATGAGTAAAGATAATATTAAGGAACTGTTGTTGTCCAGAAAAGCCAAACCGGAAGTGGTCAATGATTTTATTGCACTTACTGAGAATTGCGAGATTGCGAGATATGCACCGTCATCAAGTGCAACGATACAACATGATTTTGATAAAGCGGTAGCCATCATTTCTGAATTAGAAAAACAGATTTAATACCTAAGTTGCTAAGATTCTAAGAAACTCAGAATCTTAGCAACTTAGCATCTTAAAAAAAATTAAAATGAAAAAGATTTTTTACATACTATTATTAATCTCACAAGTTTTCTATGCCCAAACGGGTTTTGAAAAAGGAAATATTTTGTACCAAAACGGGAAGTATGAAGAGGCTGCCAAAGCCTATGAATCTGTTTTGGCCGCCAACAAAGAGTCTGTCGAAGTATATTTTAATTTAGGGAATTGTTATTATAAGTTGCACCAAATAGCTCCAGCAATTTATAATTATGAGAAAGCTTTGGTTTTGAACCCTTCCGACAAAGATGCTTTAAACAATATAAAATTTGCCCAAAAACAAACTATAGACGAAATCAAAGAAGTTCCAAAAGTAGGTTTCGGGAAAATGCTGCGCGACTTTACGGGGATTTATCCTTTCGATACTTGGGCCTGGATTACCATTAGTTTTGCTTTCTTGTTCTTGTTGTTTTTTATGGGGTATTATTTTTATCAAACAGTAGTTGTAAAAAGAGTTTTCTTTGTGGGAATGTTTGTAATATTATTGCTTCTAGTAATGAGTATCTCGGCAGCTTTTTTCGAAAAAAGCCATTTCGACAATGAAAGACCAGCCATCGTTTTTGCTGAAGTTGCAGATGTAAGAAGCGAACCCCAAAACGCAAGCGCAACTACTTTTGTCCTGCACGCAGGGACTAAAGTCTATGTGGAGGAAACATTAGGATACTGGAAAAAAATTCAATTGACCGATGGAACCGAAGGGTGGATTGATGCCAGGTCGATTAAAGAAGTGAAGGATTAGTGTTCAGATTTCAGAAAGCAGATTCAAGTTCTATTAATATTTTGATTTCAAAATAAATAAACAATAACTAGATTTATAAAATAAAAATAGAGTAGTCCACAGTTTTCAACTGTCGGCTACTCTATTTTTTGGTATTAGGTATTATTCGTTAAAAAATAATCTTATGGGATTAAAGAAATCTAAAATCCGCAGTCTAAAATCTGCTATCTCAAAAACTACTTCCTTGCTTTATCGTACCATTTTTCAATAGAAGGAAAAACAAACGCAGCAACTTTTTGAATGGGGTTAAAGAAAATAGATTTATCAAGTGTTTCTTTTTTGGCCAAATAGTTATGGTAGTTCATTTTTTCAAAAAGCGTAAAAAATATGCTGATGATCAAAATGGTTTTCAATACCCTGAAAAAACCGCCACCAAGACTGTTTATCCAGCCTAAAAAGGCAAAATCGGCTATATTGGTCAAGAGCTTTCCAAGCATATAAACACCAATAACCACGACAATAAAAGTTAGGATAAATGCAAACACCTGAATAGTATAAGGATTCCAATGCAGCGAACCCGATATAACACTTTTCAGTACGTCAGAAAATTTTATGGCAATGTAAATTCCCAAAATAAGAGAAATTAGGGAAGCCAATTCAACAAAAAGTCCATTTCTGATTCCTTTATAAAAAGAGAAGCACAAGAAACCACCTATGATAATATCAAAAAAACTCATTTATTTATTTTAAATATTAAAGGCGCAAAGATAAAAGAATTGTTCGGTAACCATTGTCAATTTTCAAGTTCTTATCTTTGTCAAAATAACTCGATTTCATTTTTGAAAATGTGCGGAATAAATCTGCAATCAAAAATCGTTAATCTACAATCAAAAATAATAATGTCAAGAGACACACAATTAAAAGAACGCTGGGAACGGCTTGTCGATATACTTTCCAATCAATTTTCACAAGGAGAAGATTTGGATTTGGATGCTATTATTTATCTAATAGGAGTACAGGAATTGGGAAAAGTACATCGCGAATACAAAAAAGACGAGAAACTAAATTTGATGCATATCGCCATTTGCCGATTGTTGGAACCCTATGGATTCTACGAATTCGAATTTTTTGATGAAGAAGGCTGGCCACATTATAAAGTAAAGGAGCAATTACCGCCTCTAAAAGCAGGAGAACAATCCGTTTTAATGAAAGAAGCAATCGTTAATTATTTTCTGGAAAGAGAAGTGATAGATTAGTATTCAGTAAGCAGTTTTTAGTATTCAGTTTATTAAAATGGCTACAAATTTTTAGTTTTTAAAATAAAGTAAATATTTTTCTCTATAAACCCGAATTTATAAGGGAAACTTTAAACTTTTAAACCTTAAACTTTAAACAAATTTCTTAAATTTGCACCCTTAGTAAAAGACAGATGATAGACAAGATAAAAGAATATATTGGTGAAGCTCAGGCGTTCTCCACACAAAATACAGCAGAATTAGAAGCATTTAGAATAAAATTTCTAGGAACCAAAGGTTTATTGAAAGATCTTTTTGCTGAATTCAAAAATGTGCCCAATGACCAAAAAAAGGAATTTGGACAAGTAATCAATTTACTTAAAACTTCTGCTGAAGAGAAAGTAAAATCCATTCAGGAAGCTTTGGCTGATAAAGAAGAATCCAAAGGAATTTACGGCGATTTGACTCGTACGGCCGAACCAACAATTATTGGTTCCCGTCATCCTATTTCGTTGGTAAAAAACCAAATTATAGATGTCTTTTCAAACATCGGGTTCAACGTTTCCGAAGGTCCGGAAATTGAGGACGATTGGCACAATTTTACAGCATTGAATCTACCGGAATACCACCCGGCTCGTGATATGCAGGATACCTTTTTCATTCAGACGAATCCTGATATTTTGTTGCGTACGCACACTTCATCTGTCCAGGTGCGTTATATGGAGAACAACAAACCGCCAATTAGAACTATTTCTCCTGGTAGAGTTTTCCGTAATGAGGCCGTTTCGTCGCGCTCGCACTGTATCTTTCACCAAGTGGAAGGATTGTATATCGACAAGGACGTTTCTTTTGCAGATCTAAAACAAACTCTTTTGTATTTCACGAAAGAAATGTTCGGAAAATCAAAAATCCGTTTGAGACCTTCATACTTCCCATTTACAGAACCAAGCGCCGAGGTTGATATTTATTGGGGTTTAAAAACCGAAACCGATTACCGTATCACCAAAGGAACCGGTTGGTTGGAAATTATGGGTTGCGGAATGGTAGATCCAAACGTACTTAAAAACTGCGACATCAATCCAGACGAGTACAACGGTTTTGCATTTGGAATGGGAATCGAGCGTATCGCGATGTTGTTGTACCAAATTGGTGACATCCGTATGTTTTATGAAAATGACGTGCGTTTCTTGGAACAATTTAAATCAAGCATATAAAAATTTAAGATTTTTGATTTTAGAAGTTTAAACCTGAAATCAAAAAGCATTAATCAGATTCAGGGGAAGGAGCTATTTCCAGCTGTCCACTATATCTTTTTCTTTTTAAAGGAAAAAGAAAAAGGATGCCGTTTCCATCTGGGCTAGGGCATTCCGTATTCAAGATATTTAGTTTAATACAACAATAAATAATTAACGATTTTTAATTTTAGAAGTTAAATCTGCAATCAACAATCGTTAATCAATAATCAACAATCAAATGAAATCCGACATCACCATCCCCGAAGTAGAAAACGTATTCCTTGCTGCCGTCCAAGAATGGAGCGACGATTTTATGGAAAAAGTGTGGTATGCCTATTTAATAAACGATAGTGATTTCCAACTTGACAGCGTTATGGTAGTTTCTAAAGCTTTTGGAACCATCGACGGAGAAATGAAAAAAACCTCTCTTTTGCGTCATGCTTTTATGGAGGTTCCAGCTGTTTCAGTTGTGAAAATCGAAATGATGGAAAAAAGTGTATTGGCACTTAACAATGAGTTTATGGTAACGTATTTCATCGGAAACACATTATACGATAAAAAATTTATTTTCAAAGCCAACAGCATCAATGAAACCAACGTGGAAGAAGTGCCACTCTTGTTTGTTGATGGAGTAATGGTAAAATAAAAGATTTTATAATAACAACAAAAAAGGCATTTTCTTAAATTAGAAAATGCCTTTTTTGTTGTTTTTTCTCAATCTGAATTGCTCCGCCAGTTCGCTTTCGCTCGGGTCTGCAGACTGAAATCTAATCAAGTTCTTCAGTCAGTTTTTTGAACACGGCTTTAGCTTCTTTTCCTTCATACAAAATGGCATAAACAGCATCAATAATAGGAGTTTTGGCACCATAACCTTGGTTGAGTTTGTAGGCACTTTTTACGGCATAATAACCCTCGGCAACCATGCTCATCTCCATTTGTGCAGCTTGTACAGTGTAGCCTTTCCCAATCATATTGCCGAACATTCTGTTTCTCGAAAAAACAGAATAACCCGTAACCAATAAATCGCCCAAATAGGCCGAATCATTGATGTTACGCTTCATTTTGTGCACTTTCTTGATGAATTTCTTCATCTCGCGAATGGCATTACTCATTATAACCGATTGGAAATTATCGCCATAACCCAATCCATGTGCAATTCCTGCGGCAATAGAATAAATGTTTTTAAGCATTGCGGCATATTCAGTTCCAATAATGTCGTCTGATATTTTTGCTTTGATATAATTTCCGGATAAATTTTTGGCTACTATTGAGGCTTTGTCCGGATCACCACAGGCAATGGTTAAGTACGAAAGTCTTTCCAATGCTACTTCTTCAGCGTGACAAGGCCCTGTAATTACACCAATATTATAATAAGGGATGTCGTATTTGTAATGAAAATGTTCTCCCACAATCAAACTGGTTTCAGGAACAATTCCTTTTATGGCAGAAAAAATTATTTTGTCTTTTAGGGAAACCGTTAGTTTTTCGAGTTCGCTATTCAAAAAAGCGGAAGGAATTGCAAATATGATATAATCTGCATAAGCAACGGCTTCGTTGATATCGTTGGTAAGTTTTAGTTTTTTGTTGTCAAACTCAACAGAGCTTAAGTAATTGGGATTGTGTTTGTGGGTTTTAATGTGTTCTATAGCAGCATCATTTCGCATATACCATGAAATCTCGGGAAGATTTACGCACAACATCTTAGCGATAGCAGTAGCCCAGCTTCCGCCGCCAATCACTGCAAATTTTAAATTATCGGCCATTTTTTTATTAAATTTCATCAAAAGTACTTAAAAATATACCAATAACACAAATTAATTTTTTAAACAAGGCTTGAATTTATGGGGCCTTATAAAGTTTTTAATAAAAAAATAAATTATTTGCAATATTTTTTGATTTTACACAATATAAATACAATACTTGCGTTGTAAGTCATTATAAATAAATTGTTTAGAATTTAAATATGAAGATTGAGTTAGTTAGTTTTGTTTTAGTATTTTAAAAAGGCGTTCTTATTGGTTAAGTGAACGCCTTTTTTATGCAGTATTTTTACTAAAATCAATAACTCATTAAAACAATCTCTTTCACTTTTTCTAAAGTAATATTTTGTTTTTCTCCCAAAGCTTTCCAACCTCTTTTTTCAAAACGGTCTACTATAAAATCAGCTGTTTTTTCAAAATTTTCAGCATTTTCAGAAAGCAAGGTTTTCATTCCCATAGTATGAAAGAAGGCTACTGTTTTTTCAATGGCTGCCGAAGCAATTTCTTCCTCTGTTCCTGTTAAATTAAACACGCGTTTTCCGTATTGTGCCAATTTTTCTTTTTTGGTTTCAAACATTACTTTGTATAAGTTTGGTCCAATAATTGCCAACGTTCGGGCATGGTCAATTCCGTAAAGCGCTGTCAATTCGTGCCCAATCATATGAGTTGCCCAGTCACTTGGAACTCCTTTTTGGATTAACCCGTTTAAAGCCATGGTACAGCTCCACATAAAATTGGAAGCTAGAGCATAATCGGTTGGGTTTTCTACCACATCTGGTCCTATTTGAATTAGGGTTTGCAAAATGCTTTCGGCAATTCTATCTTGCAAATAACCTTCGTGCACATAGGTTAGGTATTGCTCCAAAACGTGAGTGTAAGCATCTACAACTCCATTTTGCAATTGTCTTTTTGGTAGTGAAGCAATTACGGTAGGATCACAAATTGAAAACTTAGGAAATAAAGCAGATCCACCAAAATCTAATTTTTCCTGAGTCGCTGCAATAGTCACCACCGAACCGGAATTCATTTCACTTCCCGTTGCAGGCAAAGTTAAAACAGTACCAAACGGAATCACATTTGATCCTTCTTTGAAAAGAATTCGCTTTTTAAGAATGTTAATTGGGTCACCTTCAAAAGGAACAGCTGCCGAAATAAATTTCACACCATCGATAACGCTTCCGCCACCAACAGCCAGAATAAAATCAATTTTTTGCTCTCTGATGACAGCAACGGCTTTCATCAAAGTTTCAAAATGTGGATTGGCTTCAATTCCTCCAAATTCGACAATTTCGAATCCTTCCAGACTTTTGCGAACTTGCTCATGGATTCCATTTTTAAAAATACTTCCGCCACCGTAAGCGAGAAGGATTTTCGCATTGGAAGGAATCAAGGTTGATAATTTTTCTATTTGTCCTTTCCCAAAAACTAATTTGGTAGGATTGTATAATTCGAAATTTAACATAGTGTTTGTTTTTTAAAAGAGAAACTAAGTTACTAAGAAACTAAGTCGCTAAGTTTTGAACACTTAGAATCTTAGTTTCTCAGAATCTTAGCAACTTCAAGTTATTTTTTTGAATTCAATTTAGCTAATAATTTTTCAGCAACTAATTTAGACGAAGCTGGATTTTGACCTGTAATTAGTAGACCATCTTCCACAGCATAAGGATGCCAATCGGCTACTTTGCTATAAGTTGCTCCATTGGCTTGCAATGCATCTTCCAATAAAAAAGGAACGATTTTGGTTAATCCAACTGCTTCTTCTTCGGTATTGGCAAATCCAGTTACTTTTTTTCCTTTTACCAAAAATTCTCCATTTACTTTTACGTTTTTCAAAGCAGCTGGTGCGTGACACACAAAAGCAACTGGTTTTTTATGGGTATAAAAAGATTCAATTAATGCAAGGGAATTTTTATCTTCAACCAAATCCCAAAGCGGTCCGTGACCTCCTGGATAAAAAACTGCATCATAATCAGCTTGATTCACATCGGATAATTTTTTGGTATTTTTTAGTTTTTCCAATAAAACGGTATCGGCGTCAAAACGTTTAGTGTCTTCGGTTGCTGATGAAGGATCGGCACTTTTTGGGTCAATAGGAGGTTGTCCTCCCTTTGGGGTGGCAATGTCAATAATCACGCCTTGGTCAAGCAAAGCATAATAAGGTGCAGCCAATTCTTCTGTCCAAAATCCTGTTTTTTCTCCTGTGTTACCCAATTGATCGTGACTGGTAACTACGAATAATACTTTTTTCATCTTCTTGTTATTTTGTTTTTGTGCAGTTGCCATAAAGCAACCCACGGTTAATGCTAGAATAGTTAATACAGTTATTTTTTTCATCACTAATTTTTTTGATACCGCAAATTTATGTGGAATATGGTATTAGTAAAAATAATTTAAATTATGTTTGTGATAAATATATTTATATCATGGTTAATTTAGAATGGTATCGGACATTTAAATCTGTTTATAAAAATGGAAATTTTTCTTTGGCAGCCAAAGAATTATTTATAAGTCAACCAGCTGTAAGTCAGCAAATAGTTATGTTGGAGGCACATGTTGGCTACAAGCTTTTCAATCGAAAGTCCAAGGGGGTTGAACCAACAGAATATGCTAAGTTACTCAATAATTTAATCATTGATGCTTTAGACCGATTGGAAAATGTCGAGAATGGTTTTAGAGCCAAGGCTTTCAATGCCAATCGGTTATTGTCCGTTGGAATTTCGAGACATTTGATGAGCAGTATTGGGAGCGCTTTGGTAGCCAAATTTGATTTTATAGATTTTACGTTCCATAATAATGATGCACTATTTGATTTGGTAAATTCCAAAAAATTAGATTTTGCAATAGTAACCAAGAAGTTTGACACTTTTGATACAATTCAGAAAAAAGTGGGTGATATCAAACAAGTAGTTGTGGGATCTACAGATATTGATATTTCAGTTTTAAAGGCAAAAATTAAAAGTAAAGATTTTTTAGGCATCGAAAACTGGTTGAACGAACAAAAATGGTACAGCCATGACGCAGGAATTCCGCATATAAAATTATTTTGGCTACATGTTTTTGCTAAAAAAAGACCTTCGATGGTGGCTAATTATATTATTCCATCAGAATATGAAATGCTTGAAATACTTAGTAAAAACACAGGATTTGCGGTTACTTGGGACGTTAATGCTAAAAAAATGATTGAAGAAAAAAAACTACAGCTGATATGGAACAGCAAAGAAATGCCCAGTACTGATGTTTTTTTACTGTCGGGTAAAAATGAAAATTTGAGTCCGATTTTTCAGGAAATTGAAACGGAATTAAAAGAACTTTTGGGCTAACTATTTCTTATAAAAATTATTATGGTCAATATAATCCCAAACTTTATGGGGCAATAAAGGCTGAACGTTTTTGCTTTTTTTGATATTGTGACGAATGTCGGTCGAAGATATTTCTACAACAGGAGCATCGATCAAATGAATTTTCGGATGATTTTTTAGTTCCAAATTTTCTGCTTCCGAGGAAATGCGGGGATAAACATAAATGTCATGATGTTCCAAAATCACTTCATAATTTTTCCATTTGTGCAATGATTTTAAATTGTCTTCACCCATAATCAACGAGAATTCATGATCAGGATATTTTTCCTGTAAGTGAGCCAATGTATTTACAGTATAATTAGGTTGGGATAATTTGAACTCAATATCCGAAGGTTTTATTTTTGGAAAATTTTCGGTGGCAAGATACACCATTTGCAAACGATGGTAATCGTCTAGCAAAGTTGACTTCTTTTTGAGAGGATTGTGTGGCGTAACGACCATCCAGACCTGATCCAAATCGGCATGTTCCGCCATGTGATTGGCAATGATGAGATGCCCAATATGAATGGGATTAAACGTTCCGAAATAAAGTCCGATTTTCATAGAAACTAATTATTTGAAATAACACAGATGTCACAAATTTTCACAAATTCAAAAATCTGTGCTAATTTGTGGAATCCGTGTTTACAAAATCCTTCACCAATTGATAGGCTTCTTCAAGGGCAATAGGCAAATCATAGTTTTTTATAATTACATCAAATTGAGGTGCAGTCGCCAGTTCTACAGAAGCTTTTGCTATACGCATATTGATTTTGTCATCACTTTCTGTTGAGCGTTCTTTGAGTCTTCTTTTGAGCTCATCAACACTTGGTGGTTTTACAAACACAGCCAAAGTTTCCTCTGGGAATTTATGTTTGATGCGTAAACCACCAGCAACATCAATGTCAAAAATCACGTTTTTTCCTTTGGCCCAAATACGTTCTACTTCACTTTTTAGCGTGCCATAAAAATTATCACGATAGACTTCTTCCCATTCCACAAAATCTTCTGCTTTGATGTGTTTTTTAAATTCATCCAAAGACATAAAGTAATAATCCTTTCCACTTACTTCTTCACCACGTGCTTCACGCGTAGCTGCCGAAATAGAAAATTCCAAATTCAAATCTTCTTTTCCTAATAAATGCCTAACTATGGTTGTTTTTCCTGATCCCGATGGTGCCGAGAATACAATTAATTTTCCCTTTTTCATTGTTTTATGCTTTTCCTGCAAGGTTTTTTTTGAACCTTGTAGGTATGGTTTTAAAATAAGAAACCTACAAGGATTGAAAAAAACCTTGCAGGTTGACTTTATAGTACATTAAGCACCTGTTCTTTAATTTTTTCCAATTCGTCTTTCATCTGAACCACTAATTTTTGCATTTGCGCGTGATTCGATTTGGATCCCATAGTGTTGATTTCACGTCCCATTTCCTGAGTAATGAATCCTAGTTTTCTACCGTTGGCTTCCGTTCCGTTTATTGTTTCTAAGAAGTAATCCAAATGGTTTGTCAAACGTACTTTTTCTTCGGTAATGTCCAGTTTTTCTAGGTAATAAATCAATTCCTGTTCAAAACGGTTTTCATCTACGTTTACTTTTAATTCTGAAATGGCAGTTTGCAAACGGTCTTTTATCGCTTGAACGCGCTCTGGGTCTAGTGCCAAAGCTTCATTCATATATTGACTAATGTTTCCGATACGCAATTGAAATTCATTTTCCAGAGATTGTCCTTCGTCTTTTCTGAAATTCAAAATATTTTGTAACGCTTCTTCGATCACGGTTTGGATTTGAATCCAGTCATTTTCGTCTATTTCCTCACGTTCTATTTTCATGGTGTCGGGCATACGCACTGCCATTTTCATCAATTCGGTTTCATCAGCATCAGCATATACTTCTCTTAGTTGATTGATGTAGGCTCGCACGATAGGTACGTTAACCTTCGTAGATGTTTGTTCTGCGGTACTTTCGATAAAAATAGAAAAATCTACTTTACCTCTTTCTAGTTTCAGTGCAATTTGGTTGCGTAAACCCAGCTCCATTTCGCGATATAGAGAAGGCATTCGTACATTTAAATCTAAACCTTTACTGTTTAAAGATTTTACTTCTACTGTAATTTTTTTGGATGGTAATTGCAAAGTGGCTTTACCAAAGCCAGTCATCGATTGTATCATATTTTTGTCTAAAAGTGTTCAAAGATAAGGAAAAAGTTTCAGAGGCCTATATTCTGTAATGACTTACAGGATTCTTACGTTTATTAGGAAATCGATTTTTTTTATTTTTTATAGGAGGAAAATTTACTAATCAAAATTCCAACGAGGACTACAGAATAAAATTGTCCTATTATACCTAATAGTGAGGTGAATAATTTGGTTTGTTGACTATTGGGTGTGATATCTCCAAAACCGATACTCGAAAAAGTAATGCAACAAAAATAAACCAAGTCCGTGAAGGAGGCATAGGGCGTTGAAGTATCTATCCCTTTAAAGGCATTTGGATTTTGATAAAAATGGGTTTGCATGATAAAAACACTAATTTCAATCAGTAGAAAATAACCACAAGCGGCGGCAGAAATCACATCTTTGTTGATATAGCTGGGGCTAATTAAAAATTTCAAAACCTCCCAAAAGATGAAAATAAAAAACAGTATATAGATCACATTAACGGCAATCAAAAAAAACAAATTTTCATTGTTAAATGGGATTCCTAACGTTATCAAAACGACCAAGAATAAAAGTATATTCCGAATCTGATTCTTCCTTTTTCCTTTTTGGATAAAAATTCCAACTGTGGTAAAACCAAGTATGATGATATTCATTACCCAAACTATTTTGAGAGCTCCTGATAAATCGGAAAATAAAACACCAATAAATAAGTGTTGAATCAATCCGAATAGCAAAATCTCATATTTGTTGAGGTAGAGAAAATCTTTGAGTTTATCCATATTACCTGTTTTTATGTAAATGTAATAAAAATAAATGGCCGTTTTGAATGTTCAAATAATATCAAGAAACCGGAATTAAGGCTTCTTCATGGTAACCAGATATACTCCTGAAAAGATTAATAGGGCCGACCCAATTTTAATCAGACTCAGTGTATCTTTCCCTAAACTTATCGCAAAAACAGAAGCAAATAAAGGTTGCAGATAAATAAAAACGGCTACAGTGGTTGGTTTCAATTCTTTCATCGAAAGAAGGTTCAACAAATAGGTTAGGAAAGTCGAGATCACGACCACAAAACTTATTTTCCAGTAAATAGCAGTTGGAACAATAGTCCAATCAACAGCTGAAAATTCGCTCCAGCCAAAAGGTAAAACCATTAGAAAACCTAACAAATAAATCCATTTTACAAATGTAAAAGCATTGTATTTATTCATTAATTTCTTGACAATAATCAAGTAAAATCCATACGAAATGGCGTTAACCAAAACCAGAAAATTACCCAGCCCAGATTGAGAGGTGTCACCAATAGACTTTCCGTAAAGGATTAGAGAAGCAGTTCCGATCAAACCAAGAATAATGCCGAATATCATTCTTTTTTTCATCCGTTCTTTCATGATTATGGCAGAAAGAACTAATACAATCATAGGAGTCGAAACCATAATTACTGCCGCCGAAATGGGAGAGGTTAGACTCAAACCCTTGAAAAAAGTCAGCATATTGAATGCTACCCCAAAAAAAGCAGCAGCTATAATTCGAGGGATATCATTGAGTGCAATTTTTTCTTTTGGCATAAAAAGCCAAACCAACCAAAACAGGAGCATAGAACCACCGGCACGCAAAAGGATGAACCCATAAGCATCGATGTATTTTGGCATCACATCTTTGGCAATGGTAAAAGTGACACCGTAAATTATGGAAACAATAGTAGCGCCAATTAAGGCAAGATTTCTTTTTGACATTAACTCAACGCTTTCATTACTTGAAGAATATTTTGTTGCGTATTGCCAATGTATATTTTGTCATTTATGATAAAAACAGGACGACTAAGGAAAGTATAATGCTCCAAGATGTATTTTTTGTAATCATCTTCGGTGAGGGATTTGTTTTTTAAATCCATCGATTTATATAATTGTGCCTTTTTGCTGAACAGCGCTTCGTAACTTCCCGAAAGGCGATACATTTCCTCTAGTTCTTCAACAGTAATTGGGTTTTGCTTGATGTCATGAAAAACCAAATCATGGTCTTTTGGAAGTGATTTTATTATTTTTCGACAAGTGTCACAAGATGCGAGATAGTATATTTTGTTCATTATTTTCTATTTTCTAATTGCAAAGAAAATCATTTGATACTTAAAATGTTTAATTTTATGCAAAAATTACAATCATGCAAGATACATTTGAAATAAGCAGAACTAGCAGAAAATGGGTGGCTCAATTTTTAGAGAATCATACACTCGAACAATTGAATAAAATTCCGGAAGGATTCAGTAATAATTTAATATGGAATATTGGTCATATCGTAGTGACACAACAATTATTGGTATATAAATTATCGGGTTTACCAATATTGGTGTCTGATGAAATGATTGAAAAGTATCGAAAAGGGACCAAACCTGAGAGTGATGTTACCCAAGAAGAGGTAGATGAAATAAAGTCTTTATTGTTTAAGGCAATTGAGCAGGCAGAAAAAGATTATAACAATGGCGTTTTTGTAAACTATCAGGAGTATCCAACTTCGACGGGATTTGTTTTGCAAAGCGCAAAAGGAGCTATACAATTCAATAATTTCCATGAAGGATTGCATATTGGAATTATGATGAACATAAGAAAGTTTATATAACTTTTGGGGAAATAAAAAGTCAGAGAGTTACTGATAGAAAAATCAAAAAAAATAAACAATGAAATTCAATACCAAAGTGATTCATGGTGGACAACATCATGACCCTAGTACAGGAGCAGTAATGCCTCCCGTTTATCAAACGTCAACCTTTGTGCAAACAAGCCCCGGAAAGCCGTTTAATCCAGATTACGAATACAGTAGAGCTGCAAATCCAACACGAACTGCTTTGGAAATGGCATTGGCCAGTATTGAAAATGGAACTCGTGGATTGGCTTTTTCATCAGGACTGGCAGCTACCGATTGTATTTTAAGATCGTTTAAAGCGGGTGATGAAATTATCGCTATGGATGATTTATACGGAGGAACCTACAGAATGTTTACGCGTATTTATAAAGATAGCGGAATTGTGTTTCATTTTGTTGATATGAATGATTTGGATAAATTCAAGTCATTAATTAATAGCAATACAAAATTAGTTTGGGTAGAAACACCAACCAATCCTTTGATGAAATTGGCCGACATTCAAGAAATCGCCAAAATTACTAAAGCGAATAATATCCTTTTTGCTGTGGATAATACTTTTGCAACACCTTATTTGCAAAAACCGTTGGACTTAGGAGCGGATATCGTTATGCACTCGGCTACCAAATATTTGGGAGGGCACTCAGATGTAATTGCGGGTGCTTTGATTGTAAAAGACGAAGCCCTGGGTAATCAATTGCATTTTCAACAGTTTGCTACAGGGGCAACCTTGGGGCCAATGGATAGTTTTTTGGTACTAAGAGGAATAAAAACACTGCATTTGAGAGTACAAAGACATTGTGAAAATGGAACTAAAGTAGTTGAATTCTTAAGCAATCACCCCAAAATAAAAACTGTTTATTATCCTGGATTACCGAGTCATCCGTATCACGAAATTGCCAAAAAGCAAATGAGCGGCTTTGGAGGAATGGTTTCTTTTACGTTTGTATCAGGTAAGAAAGAAGAAGCGGTACAGTTTTTGGAAAAACTAAAAGTGTTTACACTGGCAGAATCTCTAGGTGGTGTAGAATCGTTGGCGAATCACCCGGCATTGATGACACATGCATCCATTCCAGAGGATAAACGAAAAGAAGTTGGAATTACAGATGATTTGGTTCGTTTAAGCGTTGGCATAGAAGACGCTGATGACTTGATTGCAGATTTGAAGCAGGCATTGGCATAAAACAAAAAATCCCAACTTTAAAGAGTTGGGATTTTTTTTGAATAAATATTTTTTAATTGTCTAAATAAAGGATATAACCTAAGCCGACAAAAGTGAGCCAATCATTTTGTTTGTTTTCCTTGAATAAATCTTTATTTGGATTAAGGCCATCAACCCAATCAGAAGCAAAATATTGAGCTCTCATGTCAAGAATAAGATCAGACATTGATGTCAACTTGTAACGAGTTCCAAGATTAAGAGTTGCAGAAAATACCGCTTTACTTTCATTGGAATATCCGTGAGGATGACCATCTGATGGGATTAAATATTTTGCAGGAGTAACACTAGGATCGCCCATTTCCCCCAAAGTAGAAGTAGCAGTTGCGGTATAGTAACTGATTTGTGGTCCCAAACCGATGTAGGGATTAAAACTGCCTATTGTGTTTTCAAAATCATGGATGTGTATTAAATTATACTCAAGTTGCATTCCTAAATTTAACAATTCAGTTGAGCCTCTCATTGCTTTGAGACGATTGGATCCCGGAGTACCTCGTTCAACCCATTCACCATAGTGTTTTAAATTGGCTTGACTGTACGAAAGTTCAGATCTTACTTTGAAATGCTCTTTAAAATAGTCATTCAAGTTGTCAGTATACGAAAAGTTCATGTAATCAACAACGGCAACTCCAAACCCCTGATTTTCTAAATTGTTTCTGGTGTTATCTCGTTGTCCATAGTCAGATCGAAACTCAACTCGACCTGCAATTACACCAATTTCATGTGTAATTCCAAATTGAGAAAAGGAATTATGAGGTAGACCAATTAATAGGAATAATACAAATATTTTAAGTTTGATCATAGATAGATTGTATTTTCGAATACGCAACAAAGATATAAAAACTAGGAGTACTGATAATAATAATATTAAAATAAAAAATAAGTGGATATTATTCTATTCTTTACGAAAACTACATCGATTTCGTAAAAACAGTATGCCATGTTTTGAATTTTTTATAAATGATTAATAAAAAGATAATTTTATGGTAATCATGCGTAAAAAAAGTTAAAATATTTGAATAAGATGTATATTTGCAAAACTAACGGAAACGTTTTTGAAACGTTTATAATTTTATGATCATGTCACAAAGTATTACAGATTTTATCGAATTGGTTGCCAAAAAAAATCCGAACGAGCCGGAATTTATGCAAGCTGTTACTGAAGTTGCTGAAACAGTAATTCCTTTCATCGAACAAAATAAAAAATACCAAAATAAAATGATTTTGGAAAGAATGGTCGAGTCAGATCGTATCATTATGTTCCGAGTAGTTTGGGTAGATGACAAAGGTGATACACAGGTAAATAGAGGATACCGTATTCAAATGAATTCGGCTATCGGACCATATAAAGGAGGAATTCGTTTCCATCCTTCTGTAAATTTAAGTATTTTGAAATTCTTGGCTTTCGAGCAAACTTTCAAAAACAGTTTGACTACATTGCCAATGGGTGGTGGGAAAGGTGGAGCTGATTTTGATCCAAAAGGAAAATCAGACAACGAGGTAATGCGTTTTTGTCAAGCTTTCATGACTGAATTATCTAAACATATTGGTGCCGATACTGACGTACCAGCTGGAGATATTGGTGTTGGTGGAAGAGAAGTTGGATATATGTTTGGTCAATACAAAAGATTAGTTAATGAATTTACCGGAGTTTTAACTGGTAAAGGAATTTCTTTCGGAGGTTCATTAATCCGTCCTGAAGCTACTGGATATGGAGATGTATATTTTGCACAAAGTATGTTGGCTACCAGAGGAGAAAGCTTTACAGGAAAAACTGTAGTTATCTCTGGATCTGGAAACGTAGCTCAATATGCTGCCGAAAAAGTAATCCAATTAGGAGGTAAAGTAGTGACTATGTCTGATTCTGCTGGATATATTTATGATGCAGATGGAATTGATACAGATAAATTAGCTCATGTAATGGAAATCAAAAATGAGTTAAGAGGAAGAATCAGCGATTATGTTGCAAAATATCCAAATGCAAAATATGTAGCTGGGAAACGACCTTGGGAAGTAAAATGTGATGTAGCCTTGCCTTGTGCAACTCAAAACGAATTGAATGAAGAAGAAGCAAAACAACTTGTTGCCAACGGATGTATCTGTGTTGCCGAAGGAGCAAACATGCCTTCTACGCCAGAAGCGGTTCACGTTTTCCAAAAAGCTAAAATTTTATTCGCTCCAGGAAAAGCTTCAAATGCTGGTGGAGTAGCGACTTCAGGACTTGAAATGTCTCAAAACTCATTGCGTTTAAGCTGGACTTCAGAAGAAGTGGATGAAAGATTAAAAATGATCATGAAAGACATTCACGCTTCATGTGTGAAATACGGTACTGATGCAACAGGTTATGTTGACTACGTAAGAGGAGCTAACATCGCAGGATTTGTAAAAGTTGCCGATGCTATGCTTGCTCAAGGAGTTGTATAGAGATTGCAGATTTTAGATTGTTGATTAACGATTTAAGATTTAGAATAATATAAAATGCCTTTTTTCTGTAAAGATTAAAGGCATTTTTTTTGCTTATAGGAAACGGAATCCAAAATCGGAACTCTGCAATCTAAATTCTAAAGTTATCTGGGCGAAACCCCATTATGAAAAGGGGGCTACTTTAGGTGCCGCTTATTCGCCCCCTTTCCATAATGCGGTCGGGCTATCCACGCTACTTCGGTAGCTTGCTGCTATCCCTTTCGCAGACATAACAACTTTAAGGAAAACGAGAAATTTATGTTCTTTCAAGACCTAAAGCAAAATCTCATATTCAAAAAAACTCTTGGGAAATTGAATTTATTATTCAATATATTTGGGAATAATACAAAAAGGATATTGATTGGTTTGTGTTCATCCAGTTTTGGTTGGACTTAATTAATCCCAAACTTCTTGTAATATTATAAAGTTACTACAATTACATAAAAAAATAAATTACAATGACAGATTATCACTTTAGAAAAGCTACAATTTCTGAAATCCCTCAAATATGGGATATTTTACAATTGGCTATAGTAAGGAGAAAAGAAGAAGGAAGTGAACAATGGCAAGATGGTTATCCCAACCCCGAAGTGGTGCAAAAAGACATTGAAAAAGAGGCAGGATTTGTTTTGACCGATGGAGAAACAATAGTTGGGTATTGTGCAATATTGATTAATGACGAACCTGAATATGCAAAAATTGAAGGGAAGTGGTTAACTAATGAAGACTTTGTCGTTTTCCACCGAGTAGCTGTTTCCGAAAAATATTTGGGAAAAGGTTGTGCCCAAAAAATGATTGGCTGTATAGAAGATTTTGCAATCCAGAACAACATATACAGCGTAAAAGCAGATACCAATTTTGATAATAGTGCAATGATGAAAGTTTTTGAAAAATTGGGCTACAGTTTCTGTGGTCATGTGTATTTCAGAGGGGGACAAAGAAAAGCATACGAGAAAGTGCTACAAAAATCTGCAATCTAAAGTCTGCAATCTAAAATCTCTTTTCCTTTGTACTATATTTGTGAACCAATATTGATTCAATGCAAAAAAGGCTTTTATATCTATTTTTTTTATTTGTGCTACAAATCACTTTTGCCCAAACCAATTTGTCTTGGCAAGGATATTTCTCGTACACTCAAATCAAAGCTGTTTCCGAATCGCCAACGACTATTTATGCCGCTTCTGAAAATGCGTTGTTTTCCAGAAACAACAATACAAACATTGTAAAAACCACCACAACAGTAGATGGACTTTCGGGCGAAACCATTACGGCGCTTTATTACAGTCCAACGTTCAATAAAACTATTGTCGGCTATCAAAACGGTCTTTTAATCGTTATCAACGAAGCTGATGGTTCGATGCTCAAAGTGGTCGATATCATCAATAAAAATTTACCAAGTAGTATAAAACGAATCAATAATTTCATGGAATTTGGTGGAATAGTATATGTCTCCACCGATTTTGGGATTGTTCAATTCAATCTGGCCACTTCCAAGTTTGGTGATACCTATTTCATAGGCGACAATGGCGCCGAAATCAAAGTTTCTCAAACTGCCATTTTCAACGGATTTATTTATGCATCCACTTCAAGCGGAATTAGAAAAGGAGATACAACCAATCCCAATTTAATCGATTTCAAACAATGGCAAGTGATAAACGCAGGCGATTGGTCAGGAATCACATCTTTTGGCACCGAATTATATGCAGTAAATACAGTAGGCCACATTCACAAATACGATTCGGGTTCCAATACATTTAATGGGTTTTTGCCATTATCGGAAGCAACCACAAATTTTCGTTCCACCACAGATTATTTCATTATAACGACAGCCAATACCATTTTTATTTACAATAAACAGCTGGTGTTGCAACGTCAAATAAACAGAAATGAAATCCCAGAGATAAATTCAACATTTAGCTGTGCGACTATTATAAGTGATGCAATTTATATTGGTACTGCCGAAAATGGATTAATTACTACCTCACTTTCTCCCGGTTCAACGTATGAAAACATAACACCGATTGGACCTTCCCGAAACAGTATTTTCTCTATGCAAGTTACTCCAACACAGCTTTGGACTGTTTATGGGGACTATGATACTTTTTACAATCCGTATCCATTGGATGATTTTGGCATAAGTAAATTCACAGCATCGGGATGGTTGAACATTCCTTTTAATACTGTTTTTGGAGCCAAATCGATGTCCCGAATCACTGTAAATCCAACCAATGAAAATGAAGTTTATGCCAGTTCTTTTTTTTCAGGCTTGTTGAAAATAGAAAAGGATATTCCAACAATTTTGTACAATCAAACCAATAGTGCTTTAGAATCACTAACCGTTAGCCCGCCAGATCCCAATTATATTGACATAAGAATCAATGGTTCGGCATTTGATAAATCTGGAAATTTATGGGTAACCAATTGTAGGGTTGTAAATGGTTTGAAAATGCTAAGTCCAAGCGGGCAATGGAAAAGTTATGCCATGGATAAAATTCTTTCGGCACCAACAGAAAATGATTTTGCGACAATGGTTATCGATAAGTATGGTACCAAATGGATGGCAACCAGTAAAAATGGGGTAATAGGTTTTAACGAAAGCAGTAATACCTTCAAAAAAATTACTTTCGGGGCAGATCAAGGAAATTTACCCATTCAAGACGTTAGAACAGTTGCAGTAGATACTAAGAATCAACTTTGGATAGGAACAACTAAAGGATTGAGGGTTTTGTCTAATGTGAACAATTTTCAAACCGAGAGTCAGTTGACCACAGAAAGTATCATTATTTTGGAGGATAATCTGGCGCAGGAATTACTGTATGAGCAATTTATAAGCGATATAGAAGTAGACGGAGCCAACAATAAATGGATAGCTACTGCCGATGCCGGTCTATTTATGGTGTCTCCAAACGGACAAGAAACCAAGTATCATTTTACAACAGATAATTCTCCATTGCCGAGTAATGTGGTAAACGATATTAGCATCAACAGCAGTACTGGGGAGGTTTTTATTGCGACATCCAAAGGATTGATTTCTTTCAAAGGAATTGCAACTTCTGCCAGTGAAAACTTGAGTAATGTATACGTATATCCCAATCCCGTTCGCCCAGAATATCAAGGAACGGTAAAAATAAATGGATTGCTCAACAAAGCCAATGTAAAAATTACAGATGTTGCTGGCAATCTGGTTTTCGAAGCCACAACTGAGGGAGGAACTCTGGAATGGGATACCACCGCTTTCGGAAAATACAGAGTAGCATCGGGTGTCTATATGATTTTTGTATCCGCTCAAGATGGAGGCGAAACCAAAGTCAAAAAAGTAATGATAATTAGATAGTCGAAAGTTCAAAAGTCTAAAAAGCGTAAATTCGAAGAGGTCAAACAATCCAATAATCAAACAATCCAATTTTGCTGGTCAAAACTAAAGCCATCGTAATTTCAACATTAAAATTTCAAGAGAAAAGCTTGATTGTAAAATGCTTTACCTTATCGAGCGGACTGAAATCCTATTTTGTTCGGGATGCTTTTTCGTCTCGAAAAGCGAGTCAAAAAATGGCCTATTTTCAACCTTTGACGATTATAGAAATTGAAGCCGTTCACAAAAACAAAGGCACTTTAGAAAATTTCAAAGAAGTAAAAATTTCATCTCCTTTTCATTCGATACATTCGGATATTTTTAAAAGTACCATCGTTTTGTTTCTTTCCGAAATTCTGCATCATTCGATACATGAGGAAGAAAAAAACGAATCGTTGTTTACATTTCTAGAAACGGCTTTGCATTGGTTGGACCAACACGATGAAATTTCCAATTTCCATTTGATTCTAATGTTGGAAACCACAAAATACCTCGGGTTTTACCCCGATACTTCGGATATGGACATGCCTTTCTTCGAAATGATCGAAGGTGTTTTTACTCCTTTTCATGCCATTAGTTCGCTCACAGAACACGAAACTGAGTTGTTCAAAAAATTAATTCAATTGAAATTTGATAACGATCAAAAAACGTTTCATGTCATTGAAAGACAATTGCTTTTAAAGATTTTAATTGATTATTACAGTTTTCATCTCGACGGATTCAAAAGACCTAAATCTTTGGATGTTTTGAAAGAAGTTTTTTCTTAAAATAAATATAAATTTTTATATTTGCCGCAACCAAAAACGTACTAATTTTTTGCATAAAAGAGGTGCGTTTTTTTTAACCAAATCAAGAATCACTAACCCCCACAAAATGAAAAAAATTAAGTTTTCAATGCTGTTACTTTTATTAGTAAGTATATCAGCATTCGCACAAAGAAATTACGATGAAGTAATTAAAACAGACGGCACTATCAAAGATTTAGTGCAAAACGAGATTACCGGAATAATTGTCTTTATTGGAAATGGTAAAATCAGCGGAATAGATGCTGAGACCAAAAAAATTGTATGGACTTTAACCAAAGAAGATTATGGTAATGCAACAACAATGGAACTCTTAGGAGATGGCGATTTGGACAAAATGTTTGCAGAAAAAAAAGAATTGAAAAGCGTCCCTAATAGTCCTTATGTGGAAGCTTATGTCAATTCTAAATTCATAATAATTAAAACTGATACAGGAAAAATAGTTTACAATTCTTCCAAAGAATCTTTTTGGGTTGTACAATCGGATTTCCTTGCTGAAACCAACGAATATTTACTTACCTTAAGAGAAAAAGGGGAGATGCATATTGCCTTAATTGATTTGGAAAGTGGAAACATCAAATGGAAAACCCCTGTAGATAAATCAAAATCTTTTTTTAGTTTATCTCTAAAATCTCTTATCAATAAAGCTCAGGTAAATGGTGCTACAATTTATTACCTACTTTATGGAAAACTATATTCTTTCAATAGAGAAACTGGAAAATTAAATTGGAAAGCCGAGGAAGAGTATACAAAATTTTTCCCAACTCAAAACGATAATAATATTGTTGTAATTAATTCAGCGGGAACTTTTTCATCAAAAGAATACATAAATGTTTTAAGCACTGATACAGGAAAAAGCATCTGGAAAGAGTCAATAAAAACAAAATATGTAGTTTATCTTGAAGATTGGGGAACCAAATTGTTGATTGCCCATTACAGTGGCTTTAATTTTTTCGACCTAAAAACTGGAGAAAAAATTTGGAAGAAAGATGCTCGTGGAGATGGATTAAAAAAAGTAATTCCTATCGATAAAGACTTTTTGTATGTAGCCGAAAACGAAATGATGCTGATCAATAAGGACGGAGAAAAACTTTGGAAAAATTTTATTGAGATTGCAGATGACAAAGAAGATCCTATTTTTTACTTAGGGAAAGTTGGAGAAAAGGTAATGTATCTTACAGGAACTTATGGTAATATGGTAGATTATAAATCGGGTAAAAAATTATGGAAACGTAATATAAAGTTTAATAAAGATCGTCCCGTATTGCCAACTTTCGATGAGGCAACAAATTCTTACTTAGTATACAATGATGAAAAATTATACAAATTTAATCCTTCAATTGACGACAAACCGGAACCATTTGCAGAAGTAAACATCAAAAGAGAGAAAGAGTTAAACAGCATCGAAATGTTCCCTTGGGGAGTTGCTCTTTCTGGACCTGTTGAAGTAATGGGAGTTGCACTTGATGGTACTGTAAAATATCACAATACTTACAATCAACCAGGTGAAACAGGAAGACAGTTTTTAAAAGGTGCTGCAATGGTTGGTAGTTTTGCATTGGGCGCTACTTCTGTAGCAAAAGGAATTCAAGGTTCTGAATGGACTATGACTACTCGTGATGCAGACGGAAACGAGACAACTTCTGTTGTAAAATCAAAAAATAAAGCACAATTAAATCAGTCTATGGCTGCTGCTGCGGGAGCAGATGCATTGGCGATGGTTGCGGCAAGATTCGGTTCTCGTTTTAATGCAATGAAACAAAACAGAGATTTTTCGTATATTTTTGCAAAAACAGAAACTGGTGAAAAAATGCTTGTAAAAGTTAGAAAAGCAGACGGAGTTGAGGTTGATAAAGTAACATTTAAAAACAATCATCCAGTTTATGAAATTGATCCAGCTACACAAAACATATTTTACGTGTTAGATGATTCAATAGAAATTTTTAATAAAAAGTAAAACAAAAAAACTCAAAAGCCATCAAAATTTATTTTGATGGCTTTTTTTTTGAATATGAAATCGCCATTGGCAGCAAGTTTGTGCAAGCAAACACCAATACATAAAAGGCGTTAACATATATGACAGCTGAAAAATATATTTTACATATATGAAAAAAATAATACTTCTCCTTTTTATTTTTGGATTTAATACAATCCATTCACAAGACAAAGTCACTTATAAAAAAGGCAAATTTTTCGTGCCAACAATTTTGTACTCTCAATATCCTTGTTTGGATAATGTGATTACCCAAACTACATTTTATCAAATGGATCCTGAGTTGAAAAGCGAGGAACAAGTTTTGAAAAAGAGCTATTTCAATATTGATGGCTATATAAAAGACCCTTCAAATGGAAAGTTAAAAATTTATATCACTATACCTTTTCCAAGATACACGACTACTCAAATGGATAGTGTTTACAATAGCAAAACCAAAGTATGGATCTATCATCCGTATTCTGGTTATGATGTAAAAGTAAATATAGAGGTGAAGTGTGCCGATAAATTGATTTACTCAGATGTATTTGTCAGTTCCGAGAAGAATGTTTTTCAGGGTGGTTACAATAAAGAAAGTGCTAGAGAGGCAGTGGCTTACAACCGGGAAAAAATGAAGAACTCTGACATAAAAGAGAACCTTACAATTGAAGAGTTAGGAATAGACACGGTTATTTATTCTACGATGGATCGAATCCAGCGTTTACTCAATTATAAATTGGGATATTATAATGATCTGGTAAAAGACAAATTTGAGTTTATGACTTCCAAGGCACATCCGGAATACCTGCAAATGTTTGCCTTTGAAAATGCCATAACGGAACAAATGGGAAAAGTGACATTAGAAAAAGGTTTGGATGCAAAGACGTTAATACCTCATTTACTATACTTGGAGAGTCTTTTGACGAAGTATCCACAAGCGCCAGAAAACGAAAATATTCGTTTCATAACCGCTTATGATTTGGCATTGACGTATTTGCTTTTAGAAAATAAAGAAAAAGCATTGTATTTTGCTGATTTAGTGATTAAAAATGACAAACAAAGTTCTAAAGGAACAGATATTATAGCACGTGTCAACAAAGCTTATTTTGTTGATAAAATGACAAGAACGCATACGAATCGTTTTGTTGAATTAAAAAAATTAGGTTTCAAAATAAAGGAAGAAAAGGAAGAAGAGAGACTTGCTTTTTTTGAAAGAATAATTCAGGAAGATGCCGATTGGGAACAAGAGAAAATAAACAGAACTAACGCTATTGAAAAAAGCATTAATGAGAGGAAGAATATATTAGACTCTGTATTTTTTCAAAAAAATTCAGATTTATTAGGCAAAATACTAAACAGCTTGGGAGGTAGTGAAGCCATTAAGAAAATAGAAAAAACACATATTCTGTCGAAACTTAAATTGGAGGACAACAATATGCCTCAAATGGAAGAAAAGTGGGCAACCGAGAAAAATTATCTTTTAAAGAAAAAAACACCCAATAATTATTTCGAAATCGTAAATGGTCCAGAATCATGGGTTCATGACGATATGGATAACAGCACCGAAAAATGGAAAAAAATAAACAATTCTGATTATTCCGATATTGTGACCAATCTAGATCCATTGAATTTATTGACTTCATTCCGAATTGATCTATGGAATAAGTTTGATTTAGTGTCAGATGATATATCAGATGGAAGATTGTGTTACCATCTTACTTACTTTGAAAAAACACTCAATTCCAGTAACCGAACGGTTCCTAAAACCGAATACAATCTCTATGTCGACAAAGAAAATTTTACTATTGTTTCTTTTGAAAAAACTGAATATTTCAAGGGAAATAAATCTTCCTTCGAAAGAAAAATTTTTCAAGATTACCGAGAGATACTAGCATTAAACAATGGTAAAATTCCACATAAAGTCTTAAACGAAATAGAAGATTATTATGGGGAAACTTCTTATCAAGAGCTTAGAGAAAAAGTGGAGGTTAATCCCGTTTTTGGCAATAGAATATTTATGAAAGAAGTTTATTTTGGAAGCTTTAAGTAAAATTAGATTTTTAAAAACCTGATTAAATGGAAACTTTAATCGGGTTTTTATATAAATAAATTTTCCTTTTCAGACCAAAGGCTCAATAGAGAAAAAGTCAATTTTGGATTGTTTAAAGTTTCGGATTCGGTTCATGACGGCGTTGCCATTATGGGAACCATCTGCATTTGTATTTCCTTCAATAGTTTCAATTACATCACCATGAATAGCAGTTACAATTCCGGTATGAAACCAATCGTTTGGTGTTTTTTGTAATAAAAACACATCCGCTGGTTGTATAACACTTGGATTTGTTCTCGCTATTTGGTAACGGGTTAGCAATTTTTTTTGAATGCCAGTAGTGTCTACAGTATCACAACTATAAGTTAGCGGCATTAGCGTTTTGAAGTTTTTTCCTTGTATGGATGCGGCTTGGTCGAGTACTGATTGTACAAATCCCATACACCAAAACCAATCGGTTCCCTCATTTCCATCCATATAACTTCGTACCCAAGGTCCCGAATTACTTTGATTATTGATAACAAGTTCAAAAGGATGATTTTTGAGATGATTTTTGGCAACATTCAGCACCAATTCTCTCAGGTTATTACCCGCAATGGGGTCTTCAAAAGCTTTTTTTAAGGGTGTTGTAAACAAGTTAAATAAAGTTTGATCAACAATTCCTGTTTGGGATAAGCTATTGAATTTTTGAAAATTCAATACTGCTTTTTCGGTTGCCGGTCCAAAATCACCGTCAATACCTGTGGCAGTTCCTGAGCTTGGATTTTGCATAGCAAATAAATTGAGCCAAGATTGAATTTTTTCAATATCTTTTTTGTTATTGGTAGTGCTATTTCTTTGTTGTGTTGCTTTGATGAGTAACTCCTTTTTGTAGAATGTTTTTTGCATGGTATTTTGTTTTTAAGATTTGCTAAAATTATTATAGACAGCCCCTCCTTTTTTATCCTGTTTTGGAAACCAAAGTTGCCATAATAAAAAGTTTTTCGTCTTTGCTGTATTCCAATTCGATTCCTTTCAAAATATGTCGAGAATCGATAACAGTAGTGTTTTCATCAAGTGTCTGTAAACAGGCAAAAGCCATTGCCGAGACTATTTGAGCACCATTGAGTTCATAATTTTTGGCTACTATTTCGAGTATATTGTGGTCTTTTAATTTTGTTTTTTTCGGCATGCAATTTTTCCATAATTGCAAACGTTCTTCGGCCGTGGGTTTGTTAAAAGGAATAATTGAATTGAATCTCCTTAAAAAAGCATCATCAATATTGTTTTTAAAGTTGGAAGTTAAGATGACCAATCCATTAAAATTTTCGACTCTTTGCAATAAATAACTCACTTCTTGGTTGGCGTATTTATCGTTTGAAGATTTGGTTTGTGTTCGTTTTCCAAACAACGCATCGGCTTCATCAAAAAGGAGAATCCAATTTTTGTTTTCGGCCTGAACGAATATTTTTTCCAGGTTTTTTTCGGTTTCACCTATGTATTTAGAAACTACTTGCGATAAGCTGATGCGATAGACTTCTTTACCAAATTCTTTTCCTAGCAAAGTGGCAGTAAGCGTTTTCCCGGTCCCCGATGGACCATAAAACAAACTTCGATAACCAGGAGCAATTTGTTTGGCCATTCCCCAATCGTTTCGCAATTGATTATGGTGTTTCAACCAAAGTTTGATTTGTTTGATATGATCCTGTGTATTTTCATTTACCACTAAATCTTGCCATTCCATTTGAGTGGTAATTTCCTGTGCTGGAAAGCTGGTGCCGAATTTTGGTTTTAATTTTTCGCCAAAAAACAAAAGATGAACCATTTCAGGAGGCAAAATAATACGGCCACTCATCAAGGGTTCGCCTTCTTTTACCTCTTCCAGGAACAAAATATTTTCTTTGGAAAACCAATGTGAAGGCGCAAATAATTGTTGTATTTCCAATCGATGATCGACATCTTCTTTTGCCAAAACATATTGTGCAGTTTCACCCGTAGGTAGCATTCCCCTGTGATTGTCCAAACGGATTCCGCCCAATTCGGGGAGTTCACCGCCATCTGGATAAACTTCTTTTATAATTTCATCAAAAAAATGAGGTAGAATATTAGGAACCAATGCCAATAGTAAAATTACGGCTTCATCATGAGTCGTTTTTCGATCTAAAACTTCAAGGAAAGAATTCTCGAAGTTATAAGATGCTGATTTTTCTTCGTTCTCTGTCACGCGAAGGGACTGAATGAGAAATGATTTTAGAATTTGAAATGGCATGTGTTATTTCGTTTAATTTAAATTTATATTCTCGTGCTATTCTATATAATCGCCATGAGTATAGTCCAATCCATTATTAAAATGATCACTTTTTGTAACTTTGGTATTTGGATCGTCTTTTTTCCAGGAAGAGAATTCGTAATTTATTATTGAGGGGGTTTTCTCTTCCATTTCTATAATTTTTTTTCTTTTTGCCGATAAATTTTGCGGTTGGTTTTTTACAGAATTTCCACCATAAATTGGTGTCACCTTATAATTTATTACTTTGTCGTCGGCTAAATCCTTTTTTACCGTTTCTTCAATGTCTGCATTGTGATCCTTGTTCCCTTTTCGGGTCAGAGGAGTAAGATTTCTAAAATCGTTGCCGCTTCCTCCTAAATTGTGATTTAATAAGTGTCCCAAGATATAGTAAGTTGAACTGCCATTTCGTTTTTTCTTAAGCGTTTCATAACCAGCGTTGGTAACGCCCGGTACTGATCCCGTCGGTGGTTTGGTTGTTTTGTGAAGGTTTTTCACCTCCATGCTTGTCCCAAAACCATTCTGTAATGACCCAAATGTAAGTTCAAACTTTCCGATGCTTTCCATATTAAAAAGCGGAATCATGTGATTACTCAGTTTATTGACATGATCTGTAACTACCTCATATTTTTCGGTTTGTTCCGTTTGATATTTTTCCGATCCTTTAGCAGATTTATTTTTCTTAGAAATAGCCACTTTTAGCAAATTAAACTCAGCTTGTGCATTTTTTTTGGATTCCGCTTTTTTGGCATCTGTTTTTCCTAACTTGCTTATAAATTTTGCAAAAGTTGCCGGAGTACTGGCTACCATTAATTCAGCATTTTCTTCGGTACCTTCAAAATAAAGACTATGTGAATGTCCATCCTCCGTTTTGAATTTCTTTTTAATGCTAAAAAAGCTCATCAGTTTTTTTACACCAGCTTTTCCCGCTTTGAACAAAGTTTTTACCACATTTCCAGCTTTTTCAAGCACCCAATCGATGGCTTTATTGATAGGTGCTTGAATCTTATCAAGTAAAGCTTGAACCTTTTTGCTTAAATCCCCAAGACCCAATAACCCCGCCAAAAAGCCAATGGCTATTGGAACCAATTTGGCTAATGAATTTTCGACAAATGTGGCGGCTTGGGTTATTTTTCCTGCTACGATAAGTGCTGTACTGTCAACAATACTGTTTATTAAATCCAATATTCTTCTGGCGTTGTTGATAAACCAACTAACGACGTCGTAAATGAGTTTGCACGCTTTTATAAAAGCACCAACAGGATTAAACAAACTGATTACCCAAGTGATTCCTGCCTTGATTACCGTTTCGATAAGCATGTTTTGTATGGCATCAACGACCATGACTTTGAGGTCGCCAATTTTTTCTTTGATGTAGTTCCACAATCCTCCGAGTCCTTCTTTTCGAATTATTTGAAAAATTTCAAAGCCAGTTTCTAGCGCTGCGACAACCGTTGCTCCGTACATCTTTGTGGCTCGAGCCTTAATATTTTCCCAAGTCAAACCAAAAACGGACATTATAAATTCAAAAATTCCGGTTAAGTCCCACTGCTTCGGAAATTTAATCGATGGAGGCATATTGCCCATCAACCATTCGAAGAATCCTTTTTTGAGGTGTTCTAAAGCATTTTTGCCAAAATTCTGAAAGCCTAAAACAATTGCGTCAAGCAAATTGGAGAGAAAACCAATAGGATCCAGAATTATTTTTCCAACAACGTCTGCTACTTTTGCCAATACAGTAAGCAACAGATTTTTCATTTCAATAATAGCTTTGATGACTCCAACAACTGCATCATAAGCACGTTCTAACCAACTTTTGTTTTCTTCTTGTATCTTATCAAAAGTTTCTTCCAGCTTGGCAACGGCCGCATTAAATTTGGTGGTAATACTTTGTTTTAAACCTTCGTTGGCTTCATCAACTTTCGAATCCAATTCAGAAAAACGCTCGGTGGCATGGGCAAATACATCACCTGCAATTTTTTGGGTGTCTTTATCTTGATTTTTCCAATAGTTTTGAGTTTTGAGTTTTCCGTCGTCAATATCTTTTGTCGCTTGGCTCAATTCTTTTTCGACAAATTCACCAATTTTACGCACGACAGGAGCCAACGAATTGATGAAATTATCTTGTTCTTCGATGAAAACTTTCTTGATATCATTTGGAATTCCCGCTGCCCAATTGGCCAAATCTTCCAGCCAATTGGTATCCGTTCTTTCTTTTACATTTTTTTCAAATGCTTTATTGGCAATATCGAGAGCTTCATCAAAATCTTTGTTTACTTTTTCGGTAAGGTTTTTCAGTCTGGTTTCTACCAAAAGCTTGGTGTCATCATAAATCTTATTCAAATCGGTTGCGACTTTGGTTCGAACCTCTTCTTCTTTTTGTTTTTTAAGTTCTTTGTTTTTATCTATTTGACTTAATTGTTTGTTTCTGGTTGCATTCATTTTGGCCAGTCCGACAGTAGTAAGGGCATTGGTACTATTTTTTGTAGCACCAGCAATTGGGTTGGCCGATTTTAAATATTGCTGATGGGTACCTTCTGCTTTTTTCTGACTTTCTTTTTTTTCTGTCAATGAATGATCAAATGCGGCTTCATTTCCATTTTGAAGCTGTTCTTCCGACACATTATTATTGGCCAATTCACTATCAATTTTTTTGGAATCAGCTGAAAGATCGTTGTCTTGAGCAGTTTTAAGTGGAGGTGCAAATCCTGGATTGGAAACAACAGGATAAGCTCCAATGTCTTCTTTTGGCAATGGAGTAGCTACTTTTGTGACCACACTCGCTTGATCTGGAGCTGCACTTACAGCATTGGATAAATCGCCGTTTGTATTTTGTTTTTCCTTTTCTAAAGTATCTGTAATGCCTTGTTGTGCAGCACCCATTTTTTCAGAAGAGGTCTGGTCTTTCTCCATTTCCTCTTTGTTTTTTGGGATTACTTTTTTGATATTATCTAAAATAGCATCGGAAAATTTTTTGGAATCAAATTTTTTGGTTTTTTGATTGGACATGTCTTCCACCTGATTCGATTTGGCTACACTCGATTTTTCTAATGCGGGAGATATTGCAACCGATTTTTGCATTTCCGATTTTTTCTCTTCAGCAGTACCGTGTTTCTTTTGTGCTTTTGCAGTTTTTACAATTTTAGCCTTCTGAATGTCTAGTATGGATGCCTTTTTTGGGTCAAGTACAGGATCTAGCGCTTCTTTTTTAGTAGTTTTTGCTGCAACAGGCACAAGAGCAGTTTCTTTCTTTTTCTTCTTGGCTGCAGAAGGAAAGAAAGGTACCAGTTTTCGCTGTGGCTTTTTAACCGGTTTAAATTGAAGTCCTGTTTTAGACATTTTTATTCAATGGTTAAGGTGTAAATTGATTTATCTTCGAGCGCTTTAATTCCAATAACACTGCAAAAAATCTTCCATCCATGGGGTTTTTATCATTTCGATTCCCCAGGGTAATTGAGCCAATAAAATATCCACACCTTCCTGTTTTACCCAGAGTTCTAATTTTTCATTCTCAGTAAATAGGATTTTCCCTTCTCTTTGCAAAAAAGTCTCCCGTAAACCTGCAACGGAGGTGTCGCCTAGAATTTTCCAATGTTCAATCACGGCATTTAATAAACTTTCGCATTTTTCTATTTCTTTAGGAGTAATTTCCAGTTGCGTATTGACCACATTTTCTATGGGAAAACCGCATAAAATCTTATTAAGCACCAGTTCATTTTCGCCTATTTTTGTTTCTCCGCTAATTAAAAATTGAGTTAACAAAATCGCTTTGTGTTGGCTCATTTTACTGGTCCAAATGTCATTTTTGGTTAGTTCTAATTGCTCAAACAACGATTTTAGGAAGGGATGGAATAGTATCAAACCGGCATTTTTAACATAAATCATATTCTGTGTTTTTGAATCGGGAGTTTCTAATTTTGTTTTTTTCTTAATTTCTGAAGTATTTATTTCTTCACTTACGGATTCCTCTTTTGAATTTAAAGAATCTAGGGTATTCAAAAAGATGTTCCAAAAAGCAATAAAATCATTTTTTTGTAACAAAATGTATTTTTTATGAAGACCTTTTTCTGTGATTAATAATTCTTTTAAAATCAACAAATAATCCGATTCTATGTCCCAATACTGGGAAGTAATGGTTTTAACAGTATTATAAAGGGTCGAATTCGAGATCATTTTTTCTTTAAAAAAATAAAATTGCCAAGCCATAAATTCAATCCAATTTTCTATTGCTTTACCAGGAAATGAATTTGCTTTTGAAGCCAATGCAAATTGTAGTACTGTTATTAATTCCGATTGCGAATCATCAATTTGAGTTACAATTTTCGTCTTAAATTCTTCGGAGAATGCAAGTATAAATCGTATTAGGGCTTTCGGATTTTTTATAAATAAATCTTTTAGTTTTTGAATAAAAGATTCATTTACTTCTACACTTGCAATTAATTCTTCAAGGTTTTTAATCAATCCATTTTCGGAAAGAATTCCTTTTTGTAAAAAATCAAAAAATAAACTTTCAAGAATGCTATTTTTTGTAAATACGATTTCCGAATTTTCAATTATGCTGGGGTTTTGTTCAAAATTTTCAAAATGCATTTTTAGATAAAATTCAATTTGTTCCAATGAATGTGTCACAATTTCTTCTTTCCATTTTTTTTTGGAAAGCGGAGGAAGTGTTATTTCCAGTTTGTCAATTTTCCAAGTATAATTTTGAAAAGAATAGAGATTTAATAATAGTTCAAGCTTTGGATACAATTCTTTCTCTAATAATGCAGCAACAACATTTTGTACTTCTTTCCCAAAATCGGTCGAAGCACAGCTGATATCCATTGTATGTTGTTGTATTAAATGCATTGTTTTTAATCAATAATTAAATCATTGTCTTCAAGAATACTATTCAATGCTTTTTCTAAATTCTCTTGCATTTCTTTTGTGAATAGGCCAAATTCAAATTTGTTTGGTTTGTACAAAAGCGCCATAGAGGTTGAAATATGACCTGCTTCCGGCAATATAATGTGAACGCCTTTCTGCTTCTTTTTGTCTTCAAGTAAGCCAATGCCAATAATTGTCATCGGAAAATCAGATCGACTTACTGTTGCTCTTGTATCAGTATTGAAACCTCCTGCTGTACTTGGAGTAGTACCTTCTTTATCCTCTGCTTTATAGAAGGGAACCATGAAAGTGAGATACATTTGTTTCTCATTGATGTTGGGCAAAAAGGACTGTAGAATTTTATATTCTTCTTCCTTTAAAGGTATAAACAACCATTCGGGATTGTTTTTTTGGTCAGTGTTTGCAGGGTCTTTCAATCGTGCTTCAGTACATATATATAATGAACACGAAAGTTCCTGTATTCCTGTAAAATTCACTTTTACCGTTGCAAGTTGTTTGGTACTTAAGGGCTTATTGATATTCCCAAAATCAAAGCCAGCGATTGGAGTTGGAGTTACAGGTTTGTCTGAAAACTCCAGAATGTCTTTAAGGATTTTGTTAGTGTCAACAGCAGTTATATTTCCTTTTGCAATAATTTTGCCGTCAATTGCTGTAATTATTTCTTGTTTGGTTGCCATAACTTTATTTTTTAAGAATTAGTTGCTAAGTGTTAAAATCGTCATTATTGAAATCTGTTTTTTCAAAATCGCCAACTTTTGTTTCCGTATTTCCTATAATGATATTGATGTTATTTCCTTCGGGATTTTGAATATAAGGCAAGAAGAAATCGGCCAGCACCACTTTTTGTGGAGCACTATTTTCAGCCAAAATCAGCGGTTCAAATTGAAATAGGGTTGTAATATTAGACAAGAAAAATTCTTGTAAATGCAAGGGATAATTATTGGCCATATTTTGTTGTGCCACTTTTATCAAATTGGCTTTGATGTTCTCTGTTTGATTTTTACAATCTTTTAGCGCAGCTTCATCATAGGAATCGGCATGTGAAAATTTAGTTTTTTTGTATAATACACTTTTGGTGAGATCTTCTTTGATTGTTTTTGTTTGCTCAACCGTTCCAAAAGTGAAACTATCCGTATAACTTTTAATAGAATCTAATAACACGAGATATTTTGGAGGTATTTGTTGTGGTTTAAAAATGGAGGTATCCGAGTAAACCAGAATAAATGTACCTCCTACCGAAACACCTGCGTGGTGTTCCATTCCTTTGTTTTTTTGTAAAAAAGTAGAAAGAAACAAATCTTTGAAACTGGCATTCCATCTTTTTACGGCTTCATCAAATAATACAGTGAAGGAATCTTCAAGAAACAACTCATTGATTTGATCCAAATGATCAATTAAGTCTTCAACCAAAATGCTTAAATCTTTTTTGCCCCATAAAAGACAAAAACGATGGAATAAAAAGAGGACATTTAAGTTTTTGAAAATTTCGTAAAAGCTTTTATAATTGGGTAAAAATTCACTTAAATCTTCTGTTAGCAACGTTTTTACTTCGTTCAAAATGTTTTTGAGAGAAGTAATTGTGGCATCGGTCATGAAGGTTTGCGCGATGATCTCCGTTTTGTTTGAAGTAATCCAATTAATGACAAACTCGGTGATATTGTACACTTTTTTTCGGGCCAAATCATAATCAACTTCCAGATCTGACCAATCCCCTTGATGTTTGGTGATGTCCACCTCTTTGCCTACATAATCAACTGCATTAAGTGCAATTGTTTTGAATGGTAGATTATAAGTGTCTTTCAAGGAAGACAATTCAGTAAGTACCTCCAGATAATTTTTACCAATATGGCCTTCAATTCTTAGAAAGTTATACGGTTCTAAATCATACAAAAGTGGTTTTTTGACCCACTGTAAATCGGTATAATTTGGTTTTTCGGATTGATACGAAAGAATTTCGTTGGTTTTGTTTTTTACTGTTTTATCGGGATTCCATTTTTTATTTAGATCCAAAAAGTTCGAATAATAATAAGGAATCGATTTTTTGGACAAAGGAGTTTTGCCATAAATGGTGGGTGTTATTCGGATAACAGTATCAGTAATAGACCACGATTTTATCAAAAGCACCAATCGTTCAAACAAGATGTTGAGTTTGTTTCTTAGTAGAATTTCTTTATCGGTATTCCCTGTTTTTACAAAAGGCGTTCTGAAATTATTTTCCAAATTGATGTTTCCTAAAATGATATGAAAAGGAAACTGACTTTCGTCAAAACAACAAAAAGTAGGATTCTGATTTTCGAAATCTACAATTTCATTATATGCGGAAACGATATCACCAATCCAATCGCACACATATTGAATTTGCAATTTGTCTTTGTTAGCGTTGATGGTTTGTGTTAATTGAGTTTTGCAATTGTTCAACGAAGAAAAGTCGGAAGTTGATTTCAGTACATTTTTGTTGGTGTTATAAATCGCATTTATTTGATTGGAAAGCGTGGTTAGAAATGCATCATCATACCAGTTTTTGAAACCGTCAAGCACTTGTTGTCCTGTCACCAAATTTTTGAAAGGCACGTTATATCTGGGAGTAACTAGTTTTTGAGATGCTTTTTTGATATCAAAACCGCTGAGTAATAAAGGTGCAATATCCGAATTGTTGATAACCAAAGGCCTTACGGTAAATTCCAGTCTTTTGCCTTTGTCATCACAATTGGTATTGACACAGTTTTTCTCATCAATCAATGCGGTTTCCAGAATTAATACGACTACTTTATCATTAAAAAAACCATTGGGAATAGCTGTTTTAACTAGTTCCGTAGTTGTGGGCTCCAGCAATTCAATAGCATTTTTGAAAGGCGAATATTTAGATCCGTATTTAAGTATGGGTTCCAAAAAAGGTTCTTTGCTGTAATTGGCTCCCAAAAAATTGGCTGAAAGTTCTAAATTATGATAGAATGTAAACAGTTTTTCTTCCCAGTTAATTTCATACCCCAATGAAGTAACAGCCGTTCCGCAACCTATTTTAATTTGGTTGGGTTGAGGATGCGAAATTTCTAATCCACATACAATTCCCATCCCTAAGAGCCCTGTTCGAGACAAGCGGTCTTGTTCTTCAAGATAACTTACAACACTGTTGAGATGTTTTTGGCTTAGAACTTGATCTGCCTCAAAAACGGGATATTTGGAGTTGTTAAATGCTTTCATGTTACTATTTTTAAAGTGTTCCTAATGCTGTATTTCCTAATAATATGGGGTTGGTAATTTCACTCAAATGACAATCGAATAAATTTCCTTCGGGGTACATGGTGTTCAATTCATTGAGAGCGTTTATCATTGCTGCATGATGAAGCAAGAAGCTGGTTTCGTCTTTTGATAGTAATGTTTTAGAACAGTATTTTATTCTAAAGTAGCGGTAGTTTTCGAGCCAGTTTTTATAGGCTAATTGAAACTGTTTCATGTCGTTTGCATTTACCCAACAAATTTTTAATAATACATGTGCAGGTGCTTCTTGTCTGAAAACTTTCTCCGCATATTTTCTAAAAGTCAAGTTTCTAAAACGAGTCAGATAACCAGGCAAAACGATGGTGGCTTTGAAAGAATAAGGATCATTGTTGGCTTCGTCCTTGCAATCGTCCTGCAAACAAACCGTTAGTAAGTCACTGTCTTTGTTGGAAGTCAATAAAGGTCTCAGCAACAAATGTTCTATGGTATAAAAATTTTCAAAAGCTTCATTCAGAGCTTGCAGTAAAGAATTGTAATAATCATGTGCAACTTCAAAAGTGGCAAACGCTTTATCGACTTTGGCAATTTTAGTAGCGTCTTTTTCGAGATAGAGATAATATTTGGTACCCGATTTATGAATTGTATAGACATTGGGATCAAAAATATGTTCTTGAAGCCAGTTCCATTTAATGGCCAAATCGGTTGCGGGACTTTGTATTTTAAAATGAATAACCCCCAATTTTGTTGGGATTGACAATTGCGATTGCGGACTATCGTCATTGGCAATATCTCTTAGGCTAATGTCATTAATGCCTAATAATTTAGCCACGCGTTGCTCATAACCACCTCTAGAATTGGAACCCCAAAAAACTGGTGGAGTGAGGGTGTTCGGATTTATGTAATCCATTCCGATTCCTCTTTTACTGCTTATTTCAGGATAGTCATTGATAAAATTTTGCTTGTCTCGTATTAAATCTTCGTATTGAAAACTCAATTCGCCCAACCCTTTTGCATCTTGATTGACCTGATACATCATAAAAACGTAATCGTTGAAACTTTCTCCGAACCTCGCCATTAAATGGTCTAATGCTCGATTGCGTCGTTCGTAGAACTCCGTTTTGTTTTCGTAAATAGAAATACGATCATTTTTCGAAATCCACAAATTATCTTCAAAGGATTTAGTGTAAAGTTCTTTGGAGTAAAATGCACCACCTGTCCAATCATTTTTGGAAAGAAACTGGGGAAAGTAAGTTCTATCTATTGTTGTGGTGTCCAAAATATTTTTGGAATGGTACAATTGATTAAAAAAATCGGCCAAAATTTGATCGTAAAAATGCAAGTAACCCTTGAGTTGATTGACCTGCGATTTTCGTAAATCGGATTCTTTATTGGATAATTGATTTTTCCCCAAACCATAATTTTGAGGAAACTCATCCTGAATACTGTAATATTCATCCAGTTGATAAAAAGTTCCCGATGGATAAGGCAATTCGTTATTGGTGTTAAGTAATTTGTAGTTTTTTTGTTGGGACTTATATATTTCTATTTTTTGATCCACCAACATTTGATTGTTTTCTGAAAGCAGAAAAGGAATCTTTTTTTGGAACAAAAGTATTTTGGATTTCTTAGGCGTAAAAATCGGATTCACTTCTCCAGAAAGAGGCAAACTCCAAGCTTGACTGGAACTTCCGGGAATAGGTTTTCCATTTTTGTCATAAGCGGTAAGCAAAAGATTATTGACCGAAATCACTCCTTTTATGCCCATCAATACAGCAATAATATCCGAAGAGTGAATCGCCGTAGGTAAGGAACAATTACTTAGTTCCTCCTCTTTCAGGAAGCCGTGGTCTAGTTTGGGACCGAGAAATAAATCTTCCGAATGATAACCTTGATCGAGTAATTGTGCCAATGTATAAAACCGAATAGGAGGGTTTATAACATCAAATAGGGCGATCTGAATTTGAGCCATAACATCAACTACATTGCTTTGGGGTTCCATTTCGATATCGACACAAATTCCAATTTCGATGCTTTCTATAATTGAAAGGCATAAAAAGTCCTCAGTGAAATTTCTGTTTTGATGCAGTTTTTTATGTACTCTTTGGAATGTTTCATCGACTTTATTTTTTTTATCTTTAAAAAGGGTAACCAGTTCAAGATAATTTTTTGGAACAGAAAAATGAGCTAACACAATATCTATTTCACTTGGGTCATAACAAATAATGGTAAAAGTCAGGAACTCGACACCATTTGGAACTTTAAAAAGAGTAAGTACTACCTTGTTGTCAATTTTCTCAATTTTTTTGCTTTTTATCTTAGCCGGTTTGCTCAATATTTCTAATAAATTGGCTTTTGGATTGTTCCAAGAATCAAACATCGGATTAATGTTTACCTGAACCCATTGGTCTTTGTCAAGAAATTCGAAGTCCAAAAGAGTGGAATTCAAATCGCCTAAAATTGGATCTTCTTCCAGTTCCAATACCACTTTGTTCAAACCTCTAAGCGGTAATCTTTGCAGTACGGTATTATTTTTGTCAACAGGTTTTAAACTCAGTTTGTCTTCTACAGGATTTATATAAACAGGAATCTCATTGTCGTGTGGTGCCATAAAACCGGAAGAATCAACTGTTTTTTTGGTTGCTAAAAACCAAGCATTAGAAATACCGTCAATATCAATGAGTAGTTTTCTATAATCAATTTCGGTAAGTGGCGCATTAGAAAAAATAGTACTGGCAGGAAAAAAAGTATGGTTTGAAATTTTCCCATATCGGTCGCATAAAATGTTTTTAATGTCAAAACTGCTTCGATACCCCAACTCGGTAATAGCATAAGACAAAACTTCGAGAATGGTTATCCCTGGATCGTGTGCATTGTAATCGGTCCAAAGTTTGTTTCCCAGTTTTTCTATATACTTCATTCCTTCTTTTCTCAAGAAATCATAATCTTGAGAAGGAAGTAGTTTTCGGTCTTTTGCTATAAAATAATCGGTTTTCATATTGATCAATTATTTATTTCTTCTATAAAATGAGACTCGTTGGGTACAAACAAAGTGAAATCGGTCATCGGAATAATTTCTTTTACTTTATAAAATATGTTTTTTACGCTGTCGTTGGTGTCATTGAGAATGATTTGATTGACTTCAAAATCAGTTATATAATCCACAAAAATCTGGTTGTCTATTAATTGAATCAGTGCTGAGGTTTCTATGGCATTGGCAAAAACCACTTCATTGTTTTCAAAAGCCCACGGACTTAGATAGGTGTTAATTATTTTTATTAACTCGGAGGCATATAAGCGAGTATCGGCACCCGGAATTTCATGGTATTTGACTTTAAATTTGACTTCTATTTTTTCCAGAGTGGGTGTTTTAACCGAAATCCTAGCGTGAGGTGAAGCTATTTTGGTAATATACTGCTGTATTTTTTTCATAGTTCCCAAACTCAAAAGAGGTTTCCAGGAAACAGGATTTTGATAATTATTGGATTTTGCGATTGGAATCAAAGTGATATAGCCCGCCGAAACATTGGATATCGTGGTAGCATTATAACGGTAATGATTTAGACATTTTACCCGATGCACTTCTGGAAATTCATCGAGGATCAATCGTTCATAATCCCATGAAGTGATGGCTCTTTTTTTGTGTCTTAACCTTTCGCTAGAGCGTTGGTAAAGCAATACGTCGTCTTCTTTTTTCTTGCCCGAAAAAGATGCATACGGTTGAGTGACTTTTTTTATAAAATCAATAGGTTCATGAAATTTTGAGATGGTTTCTTTGGGTGTATTTTCGGTGAAAACATTTCCGTTTTGCTCAAAATCAGTTAGCACTGCTTTCAATGCTTGAGTGTGAACACCAATAAAATGGCAAATGGCATCGGTTCGATCTGCTGATATTTTTATCCAAAAAAGAGATTTCTCCAGTATGGTAGTTTGACTGGTGTCAAATTCAGGAATGGTTAATTGCACCAATCCGGATTGTGTAAGTCCATTGGTTTCGTCACCCATTTCATGTGGATCAATTGGTGTCCATGTATTTTGATTCAAATAAGACCATTTGACTGTAGCTGGTTCTTGTCTTGGGTTGGCGGTTCCTTCTGCAAGCTGAATTAAAAGTGACAATCCGTTTCCTGGAATTACTTTTTCAAATCCTAAATAAAGCTCACCACCAACTGGACCATCATGAGGAAATTTGGAATCATACAGTTCATCTTTTTTGTATCCAAAAGGCAAAATGTGATACACTTCGATTGGGTTATTTGATGCGCCATTGACATAGGTATCCGAAACAGAATATTGCAAACTAATTTCATTAATAGTAGGAGCTACAGGCAGAGTAACGCTGTCTGCTTTACTTTGAGTAATAAAAGTTTCAAGAAATTTTTCCCCTGCAAAATCGGTGTCGTTTAGTATAATTTTCGCATAACCTGAAACGCTGGAAGCGTTTGGCAATGTGTTTTTTTCCTGATATTCCGGGATTGGATTTGTATTTTCAATTTGATAATTAAAAGTTTGAGTATTGCTCCACAATCCATCTATTAGTTTTTCTGTTTGCAAATCAAGGCCACTGCTGAAATAAGGATTGATATTGAGAGACAGATTGGCATTTTTTTTGACAAAAAATTCGTTACAGCCAATGACAAAACCATTGCCATTTTTTGGAAAATCGCCAAAAGGCTTGAACGTTTTGCTGGTATCAACCAATCCGGTGTCGGTGCCTAAAACAAAATTTTTTAAACCTGAAACATAAATGTAGATATCTAGCTGAGTGATGTCGATTTGCTTGGCTCCATTTAGAGATACGATTTTGAGAACGGGATAATCGGTTTTTATATTTACACCGCCGTGGATTCCGGGATCATGAGCAATTATTTTTTTTTCGGATGCTAAGATCTCTAGATAGATATAATTACCATAGTAATAAGTAGCATTAATTTCGATTACTTTTTTTTCGCCAGTGATAAAAAATTTATAGTGCGATAAATCTAAAGTTTCATCGTTTATTTTGAGAAAAATCACTCTATAACCGCCACTCAAGAAGAATAACGGACTGGCGATAAGCAAGCCAGTTTCTACCATTGTTCCCGAATCTGAAAACACATTGAAAGATTTATTTTGAGCATTCAATTTTATAAAATCCGATTGATTCCAAAGAGAAGTTATAGTTTTATAATGGCTTAAAAAAGAATGTAATCTGCCGTCATTAATGGCTTGGTCTGCTGTTGAGGTATAGAATTTGTTTTTGCCCAATGAATTTTTGCCTGCGGGAAAAACACGACCTTTTGGGACTAGTACTGCTTTTTCAGGAGTAGGTTCAAGAACAAGATGTACATAGTCAGGTCGTGCATTTGCAGGTTGTATTTGTAAAACGTCTCGGTAATAAAAATCAAGATGTCTTTTTGTAAACTCATTGAGTTGGCTTTGTGCAATTCCTAAAAGTTTTAAAAAGGAAAGATATAATGTAAAATGAGGTTTGTGATTGGAGTAGCTTTCCAATTGATTTGAGATGTTTTCTCCAGCAACTTGTTTCCAATTGTGCATTAATCCATAAAGCTGTTGTACGTTTTTGTCAAATTGAGAATTAGAAATCAAAGCCACTGGATTGGTACTTGCCGTTATTTTGTCATTCAAATCTTTTATTTTTTGGATGAAATAAGGACTTGTTCCTTGCAAGGTTTCTTTGGCAGAAAGGGTTGAATCCAGAACATTTATTTTTCGATTAAAATCTAAGAATTGACTGTTTATGGTTTCAAAATAGGACAAAAGTATTTTTTTTTGATCCGCAACTACTGTTGAAGTTTTGACTTCAATTTTACAGATTTTGTACTGTTCTTGTAATTTTCGCACATCCCATAAATATAACTGAACGAGAATAGCAGTCGATTCCCACTGAAAAAAATTAGACCAATTGCCGTCCTCTACATTGGAGTCATTATAGAATTTTATATGGACAGCCAATTTTTGGGCAAAAGCAATAAAATCAACTTCTTTTCTTTCATCAACAAGAAAATAATCGGGTTTGAGAGCCATCAAAAATCGCTCTTCTTGGGTAGTTCCCATTCCTTGATGAATTGATATGTTTGATGAGCAATTGTCCATTTTTATATTTTTAGTATAAAGATTTTATAACTAACCACTTTATTTGATGTAAGTTCCTTCTTCCAGATAAAAAGGATATACATAATTCTGTCTCGAGTTGGTGGTTCTTACAGTGTATTCTATTTCTAATTTTATCAGTCCTTGTGATGTTTCTTCAGCGCCAAATGAAACATTGTTGAGGTCTATTCTGGGTTCATATTTTAATATCGCCATTTTCACAATTCCTTTTATTTTGGTGAGCAGCGTTACGGTTATATTTTCAAATAATAATGGGGTGAGATTACACCCAAAATCGGATCTTAAAATGCGTTCCCCGAGTTTTGTCCCCAAAAGAATCTGCAGACTTTGGTTGATGTCGGTTACTCCATCCACCGTTTCTACTGACCCGGAAATGGGATTGAATGAGGGTGGAAAACTCCAACCTGTTCCTATAAATGTTTCGTCTTTCATATTTTCAATCTCCTATTAAAACTGTTGGACATCCTAGTATTATTGTTCCTCCATGCGCTGTTGAATCTCCCATTCTTGCGGCTGCTTTTCCGCCAATAGTAACGGTTGCGGAGCCTTTTGAGATGGAATCGGGCGGACCCGTACAGACACAATTGTCTCCGACCACGGCTGCTGGCATTCCACCTATTAGTACAGTAGTATTGCCACCTGGCAAAATAGGTCCGCCCACATGAGGAACTGTCCCAGTTACGGATGGACAAACGTGCATATCCGATGCTCTTGCTGCTGCTGGCATATTAATTTATTTTTATGATACTCCCTTTTAATTCCATATTTCCGGATGCATTGACAGTGCAACCTGTTCCGTCAATTTTTACATCTCCAGATGCTTTTACTATAAAGTCTTTGCTGCTTTCTATCGTAACTCCATCTTTGTTCATCGTTATTTTATTTTTGTTTTCGTCTTCTAGGACAAATCCTTTTTCATCATCACTTATAAGGAGTTTATTTCCTTTTTTGGTACTTAATTCAATTGACTTTTTTTCGTCGTCGAGTACTATTTTGGTTCCTTCTTTGGTAATAAAACCTTTTATGTAATTTTCTTTTTTGATGGGGTTGGGCATTGGTTTTGCACTGCTGTACAAACTTCCCAAAATAATAGGAGTGTCTGGATTATTTCCCAAGCAACCCAATATAACTTCATCATCTACACTCGGTATAAAGTAGCTTCCCATTTCTTTTGAGGCATTGAGAGTGGCAAGTCTGGCCCAAACGCCTTCTCCTTTTTCGGACAGTGTAGGGATACGAACTTTAATTCGGAATTCTTTGTTGGGATCTTCCTCAATTTGAACAACAACGCCTATTTGTAAACCACTAATAGCATTTGTTTGTCCCATTTGTGCTTGTGGACTTGCCGTTTGTTTGCTAGCATTTTCTGCAAATGAAGGTTCTCCCTCAAATCCTAAAGTGTATTCGGTTTTCCAATTTCCATTCTCGATAGTGTGTTCTATGGCGCTAATGATGATGGCTTTATCATCTATTTTTTCGTTTACCTTGTTGCATTTTATAAAATCACCCGTATGCGCTTCCAGATTTCCAAAAGTTTGCACTTTTCCATTAATGGTTTGCAGTTCGCTTTTTTTAAGAATCGCTTTGAGCATTCGTTTAACAGTCGCTTCACTAAATCTGTTTTCGTTGAGTTTTATTAATTTTTCAAAAGGGTTTATGGCTTCTTGTGTTTCTTCAGTTTTGACTATTTTTTGCGTTGCTGGATCCCAATGCTCAATGATTGCTTTTTTTAATTTTTTGGTCTCATCTGATTTTCCCGTGAAAGAGAAAACATTAATACCATTTTCGGCTAAATATTTTTCTGTGGGAGGCGTTTTTAATAAATCAACACCATTAAATTCACCATTTTTTATGGAAACAAAAACCCCAACCGAATCCAAATATCCCAAAACAAAATCCCAAGGCAGTGTTGCCGAGTTGTGTGTTATTTTTTCTTTCCCCCAATCTTTCCCAGACAACTCATCATTGAGTTTTAGTTTTTTGGTGAATAATTTCAGTTTGTCCTCAAAAGTTTGGTTGTTGGTTTCTGGTTCTGTGCTGGGCAATGTCATATCAAAAGCAATGTCTTTGCATTCAATTTTTATATTGATAAAGTTGCCGTCCTGCACTTTTTCAGTAGCTTTTATAACCCCTTTGAACAGTGTTTTTTTTTCTTTTTTAATAGTGGCATTAAAAGTGATTTCATCATTCTCCTTCAATGCATCACTCGGAAAAGTTTCTTTTTTATCTATATCCTTATTTGAAGCAATAAAAGTGAATTTTGCCGATGGTATTTTATTCAGCTCAAAATGAACGTGGGCTTCTTTCAGCAAGGTATCCAATCCATCGTTTTTATCCTTCACCAGAATTTCCAGTTTCAAGACTTCATCTTCATCGATATAGGGTTTTATAGGCATACTCGATTATTTTATTGGTGGAAAAATCAATTTTTGACCAAAACGGATATTTCTAAAACTCAATAACGAGTTAGATTGGGCTACATCTATATAATAGTTTGGATTTTCATATATGTTTTCAGCGATGAGAGTAAGCTTATCATTCATTTCAAATTCGCGTTCATGAGTCAAATCTGGAGAACTTTTCTTTTGCTCGGCGAGCATGGTTTTGTACGAAACTGTTCCTTTGAAAGTGCATTTGGCTTTGGCGCGAATTGGTCTTCCGTCTTTTCGAAACAAATAATATTCAATTTCCATGTTTTTCAAACGACATTGCAGACTGTAACCTCCCCACAGAAGTTGTAAATAGGCCGTGTGATGCGTTTTTCCATTGTAGCCTAATAATAGATTTTTAAAGGCTTCCAAATCTTCTTCTACCGATTTAACCTCGTCAAAAGGATTGACTATGGCGGGTTTCAATGCATCAAAAACATCACCTGCTTTATCCAGAAATGACATTTTACCTTTTCCATCTTTTATTTTCCCGGGAGGAACGACACCCGAACTGTCAAATAGAAATTCGAAAGTTACTTCTTCACCTTCTATTTTGTTAAATTTCAAATCATTGCCAGTAGCACCCATAGGCTGACCTTCAGAAAAAACAACATTGTGTTTCATGGTGTATTTCTCTGGATTGAGTTGTACAAAAATGGTTTTCTTCGGGTCTTTGTCGTACTCATTGGTCTCGAAAACCTCAATTCTCATTTTGTCTATAATGCCTAAAGCCGCTTGTATCATCGTTCGGATTTTTCTTTTATTTTTTCTAAAACTTTAGAGGTGCATTCTCGAATAAGCTCCGATTTTATAGATTCTAACTGCACTTTATCCAACGGAATTTGGGCTTGAAAAGAAGGTTTATCCTCTTCAATTTTTACTACAATGCGCAGTTCTTTAATTTCTATTGGCATAATTTTGTGCGTTAGTTTTTCAAAAACTCGGAATCGGAATTTCTTTAAAGAAATTGTATTTCAAAGCAATGGATTCAATGACAATTTTATTTTCTTCGGCATTAAAATCCCCGTAATCTATCGATAATGGAATGGCATGTGATACATACCAAGCTTTTACGGGATTTCCATTTTCATTTAATAAAGAAACCAGTAGATTGGCCGGACTGAAATTGAAATTTTCGATAGCATTTAAGCACCACATTGATACGCCTGACATATCCGAAGTAAGTCCTCTTTTGAGTACTAAATCCTGATATCCCGATCGAATGGGTAATTGATGGGTAAATCGGTTCTGTCCGCCTTCTTTTACCGATTCCATTTCTAGAGTTCCTTTTAAACCGCCCACACTTTGAAACTTGGTATCGATACTAAACTGAGGTAACAGCTCGAAAATCACCGAGAAATGAAAGCCTACTATAGGGTTTGAACTCGCCATAACATTAAGCTACGTGTTCCATCGTAAATCCGTGGTTGGCAATCTCGACTGTATCTATTGCAGCTTCGTTTGCATCAGCTTTCATGTCTGAGCATTTTAAGGAAACAATGAAACAATCTTTTACTTTCCAAACTACCACGGGAGTATGATTTTCGTTCAAGAGCGAAATTGTGATGTTACGTCTTTCGACAGTATTCATCGCGACTGTATTGTACCATTGATAAAATTCATTGTCGCCTGCAAAAACACCTCTTTTGAGTGAAATGTTGCTTAATTTTTGCAAACCGGGCATTTTTTTCTTGAAGAACTCTGGACTAGACCCCACACGGTGCTCTATAACGTCCATTTCTTTATTTAGACCGGAAACCTCGGTGAAAGCTATTTTTGTACCGCCCCATTCTACGCTAAAATGGAACTTTGGGATAGGAAAATCTGTATTAGGCATAACTTTATATTTTTAAATGTTAGTTACTAAATATTATTTTTTCGAATCATTCTCTTTATGGGAGCTTACGATTTTTGTTGCATTTGTTTGAATTCAAGAATGATAAACTCCGCGGGTCTCGATGGAGCATAACCTACTTTTACAATCAATCGCCCTTCAAGAATATCTTGAGCAGTCATTGTTTGGTTAATTCCCACAGCGACAAAAAAGGCATGCTCTGGTTTGGCTCCAGCCAATGCACCATCATTCCAAATCGAAGTCAGGTAATTTTCGATCATCCCTTTTACATTCACCCAAGTTTGAGAAACATTGGGCTCAAATACATAACGCATACAGGCTTTTTTCACAGACTCTTCAATCATGTTGGCAAGACGTCTCACATTGACATAGCGCCAATCATTACTGTTTCCATCGAGTGTGCGTGCTCCCCAAACCAAAAATCCTTTGCCTGTAAATTTGCGAATTGCGTTGATCGATTTTCCGGTTTCATGAATATTCATGGGCTCTTGGTCAAGGTCATTGATGTCTCTGGTTAGTCCAATGATTCCGTTGATGCTCACATTGGCGGGTGCTTTCCAAACGCCTCTTGTGCCGTCGGTTTGGGCATAAATACCCGCTATGGCACCACTTGGAGGAACGGTATTCATGCTTTGGGATAATTTGGAAACAATACTTCCATAAATTGGCATTTGTGCGATGAGGTTATTTTCCTGAACCAATTCGTATTTGTAAACTGCATTTACGGCAGTGTCTAATGTGTTTACCACTAAAGTGTGTAATTTGTTGAGTTCGGCTTGAATTTTTACAAAATCGGGTTCATTATGGGCTGGAACTGGACCGGCAACAGGAATTAAGTTACTCAATTTGCCATCGTATTCGTTTACTGGAGATTCTGTAATTGCAGAAATGGAACCCCAATTACCATTAAAATCGCCATCATTTATGGTTAATGCTAATGCAGTAACTAAAGTAATACCATCTGGTTTTATTAATTTCTCATACGCTTTCCTGAAATCAATTAATTTTTGAACTACTGGTTTCAAAGAAATAGATACTAAATCGGCATTGGTATAGGTTACTAATTTTGGGTTTGTAAAATCGTTTGGTTTAGCAAACACTTTGATGAGATTCCAGCTTTTTGTTAAATTAGCATTTAGTTTTGTTGCATTTACTGTAGGAGTCCAATCCAGTAATTTATTAGCTGTGATTGCGGCTGTGCTAGTTGTTTTTAGACCAGAAACATCTGTATGAAGGCTTTCAAAAGAAGTGATGTTTGTTTTAAGATCGTTATCATTCGGAAAAAATTGTTTGAAACCGCCAGATGGTGCCAATGCCGTATTGATGTCTGACAATCTAAAAGCTTGTGGGAAATTGCAATTCAGATATGGGTAATAAGCCGCTCCATATTTTAGATTATTGGTTCCAATACCATCTCTAAAATCTTCGTTGTCTTTAATTGGAGTTTTTGCTTTATCATATTTTACATCCATAATGACAAATCGATCCATTAGTTTTTGACACTGCATTAAGGCTTGTTTTTGGACTTCACCAAGATCTGTAAAGGCAAGATTCACAGCATCTGGAAACAGGAGCAAGGTAGGTTCGTCGAATTTTTCAATAGCCGCAACACCTGTAATGAATTTGGTTTTTGTACCAGCATCAAAAGCGGGTGCATCTGTATACAAACCAATGGATTGAATGTAGCATTCTCCTCCACCATTAGCATAAAAAAGTTGCAAACTATTGTAGAGTTTGAATTTACTTTCAGCGACAGTACAGTTATCGGTAGGCAAGGAATTAGCATCTAAGTCGACTGTAATTCCCGTAGGTTGAGGTGCCCCTCCATAAAGTTGTTGAAATTCTAAAAAGGAAGATACCCTAGTGACAATATTAGGGGTAGGAGCATTTTCTGTAAAGCCTACAAATGCAGGTACGGCAGTGGCTACTTGAGCAACAGAAGGCGGGAATGCGTCAATCTCATTGATGTATACCCCAGGTGTTTTAATAGAGCTAATATTCATGACTTTATATTTATTGGTTCTTAATTTGCTGGAATGCTAAGTTTTTTTATTCTAACAGGAATGAACTGGCTTCTATTTCTCCCGCTATATCACTTTTGTCATTAGTCCAAAGTTGAACTTTTGCTTTATCGATGACTGGATCTGTTGGTAGGTTATTTTCGTTTTGAACACGTATCAATCGCATGGAGTACAATACAGAGGGCATGTATTTGCTTCCTAAATAAGACCACATTTGGTTGAGTTGCTCCGACTTTAAACTGACTAAGTCGAGAATAATTTTATTCATTGATTTAGCTTGATTTTCGGAGACTTCGGTCTGTTCAAAAAAATTGGTATTATCATAATAAAACACGTTGTTGTTTTGCAGGCATTTAATAATGTATTCTAATTTATCTAACCCTTCGGCATATTTGTTTTGGTTTTTATTATAGGAGGTAAACAATAGGGACAAAATCAAGTTTTGGGTAGGCTTTTTATATTTCTCAATGGAGTTGCCATTTCCTGGATATTCTTTGTATAAAGTTTGATTTTTTAGCGTTTTATCTTCTTCAATATTTACTATGGAAAGAATCATCGAAGATTTTTCTTGTAAAAATTCATCACCATCATTCAAAGTGGCAACATTTGTTAGCTCGATACTTACTATAACTCCATTATTTGATGCAGTAATTTCAGAAGTTATTTTCTTGGAAAGTTTGTCAAGTATTTTAGCTAAATTCATTCTGTTTAAATTTATTAACTTACTGATTAAGAGCATCAAACGTACAAATATTTTAAAAATCAAATGCGCGTATAATTACCTGTTTTTAATCTCTAAACTGCTTTGCATGAATTTATTGGACTTATTTTTTTAATAATTTAAGGGCTTAAATAATGGCTTGATAAACAAAAAATAACTAAGAGTAACTTTTACTTATGCTCATTGCCTTTTTATTTTAAAATTTCTTACTTTCGCACCACGATTAAGAAAAGGATAAAATGAGTACAAAATTTACTGAATACAAAGGACTTGACTTGCCAACAGTGGCGTCAGAAGTGCTGGATTTTTGGAAGGAAAAAAACATTTTTGAGAAAAGTGTGACCACTCGAGAAGGAAATGAGCCTTTCGTGTTTTTTGAAGGACCACCTTCGGCTAATGGATTGCCTGGAATTCACCACGTAATGGCACGTGCGATTAAAGATATTTTTTGCAGATATAAAACCCAAAAAGGATTTCAAGTAAAGCGTAAAGCTGGTTGGGATACCCACGGTTTACCTGTGGAATTGGGTACAGAAAAAGAACTTGGAATCACCAAAGAAGATATTGGAAAGAAAATAACTGTAGAGGAGTATAACGAAGCGTGTAAGAAAACCGTAATGCGTTATACCGATGTATGGAATGACCTGACCGAAAAAATGGGATATTGGGTTGATATGGAAGACCCGTATGTGACTTACAAATCCAAATACATGGAATCGGTTTGGTGGTTGTTGAAACAAATCTACAATAAGGATTTGATGTACAAGGGTTACACCATTCAGCCATATTCACCAAAAGCGGGAACAGGTTTGAGCTCACATGAGGTGAACCAACCCGGAAGTTACAGAGATGTAACCGACACAACGGTTGTTGCTCAGTTCAAAGTTTTAGAAGATCAAAAAGAATTGGTTTTCAATACTTTTTATAACTATATCAGTTCTAATAATTTAAAGCATTATAAGTTTGAGAGACTGGATTTGAATGAAATCCATTTCTTAGCTTGGACGACCACACCTTGGACTTTACCAAGTAATACCGCTTTGACAGTTGGGCCTAGGATAGAATATGTTTTGGTTAAAACATTCAATCAATATACTTTCCGTCCATCCAATGTGATTTTGGCTAAAAATCTTGTTGGAAAACAATTTGGGAAAGGATTTTTTGAAAGTACCGATGCTTCTGATTTTGAAAATTTTAAAGAGGGAGACAAAAAAATACCATTTCACATACTTGCCGAATGTAAAGGTGCCGATTTAGTTGGTATTCGTTATGAACAATTATTGCCTTTTGTTTTGCCATACCAAAATCCAGAAAATGCTTTTAGAGTAATTTCAGGAGATTTTGTTACGACTGAAGACGGTACAGGAATTGTGCACACAGCCCCAACTTTTGGAGCGGATGACGCCAAAGTAGCCAAAGAAGCTACTCCCGAAGTGCCGCCAATGTTAGTATTGGATGAAAATGAAAACCCAGTTCCATTAGTGAATTTACAAGGGAAATTTATCCAAGGCTTAGGACAATATTCTGGTAAATATGTTAAGAATGAATATTATACTGCTGCAGATGGAGATGCTCCAGAACGTTCTATTGATGTAGAGATTGCCATTCAATTAAAAGAAGAAAATAAAGCATTTAAAGTAGAGAAATACGTTCACAGTTACCCACATTGCTGGAGAACTGATACGCCAATTTTATACTATCCTTTGGATTCTTGGTTTATAAAAATCACCGAGGTTAGAGACCGTATGTTTGACTTGAACGAAACCATCAACTGGAAGCCAAAAGCAACTGGTGAAGGACGTTTTGGGAATTGGTTGAAAAACGCCAACGACTGGAATTTATCTCGTTCTCGTTTTTGGGGAATTCCATTGCCTATTTGGAGATCCGAAGACGGAACCGAAGAAATACTGGTTGGATCGGTTGAGGAATTATACAACGAAATTGAAAAAGCAGTTCAGGCTGGTGTTCAAGTTGAAAATCCATTCAAAGGATTCGAGATTGGAAACATGTCTGAGGAAAATTATGATTTGATTGATTTGCATAAAAATGTGGTTGATCAAATTACGTTAGTTTCTGCTTCAGGGAAAGCGATGAAGCGTGAGGCCGATTTGATAGACGTTTGGTTTGATTCAGGAGCGATGCCTTATGCTCAATGGCATTATCCATTTGAAAACAAAGAAAAAATAGACGAAAACAAAGATTTTCCTGCGAATTTTATTGCTGAAGGTGTAGATCAAACTCGTGGTTGGTTCTATACGTTACACGCTATTGGAACTTTGGTTTTTGATAAAATTGCCTATAAAAATGTAGTCTCAAACGGATTAGTTCTAGACAAAAATGGACAAAAAATGTCCAAACGTTTGGGTAATGCAGCCGATCCTTTTGAAACTTTAAAAGAATACGGTCCAGATGCCACACGTTGGTATATGATTTCCAATGCGAATCCTTGGGATAACTTAAAATTCGATTTAGAAGGAATTGCTGAGGTGCGTCGTAAGTTCTTTGGAACGTTGTACAACACCTATTCATTCTTCAGTTTGTATGCCAATATTGACGGATTTAAATATGCTGAAGCTGAAATTCCAGTAAACGAAAGACCTGAAATAGACCAATGGATTATTTCGGAATTGAATACTTTAATTGCTGATGTAGATGGGTATTATGACGATTATGAGCCTACAAAAGCGGCTCGTGCGATATCCGAATTTGTTCAGGAAAATTTAAGTAACTGGTACGTTCGTTTATGTCGTCGTCGTTTCTGGAAAGGAGAATATGCACAAGACAAAATCGCTGCTTATCAAACGCTTTATACTTGTTTGCTAACGATCAGCAAATTAAGTGCTCCAATCGCTCCGTTCTTTATGGACTCCCTTTACAGAGACCTGACAAAAGCAACACAAACAGAAAATTTTGAGTCTGTACATTTGGCTCAATTCCCTGTTTCAGTTGAAAAGTATGTTAATAAAATGTTAGAGAGCAAAATGCAGAAAGCGCAGACCATTTCATCACTTGTCTTATCACTAAGAAAAAAGGAGATGATTAAAGTGCGCCAACCACTGCAAAAGGTAATGATTCCGGTACTTGACGAGAATCAAAGACTCGAAATCGAAGCGGTTTCAGACTTAATAAAAGCGGAAGTAAACGTGAAAGAAATCGTACTTTTGGACGATGCTTCCGGGATTTTGATTAAACAAATAAAACCAAATTTTAAAGCTCTAGGACCTCGCTTCGGAAAAGATATGGGATTGATTTCCAAAGAGATACAAAAATTGACTACAGAACAAATCTCACAATTTGACAAGGAAGGTTCGTTAACCATTGTAATTGCGGGAAATAGTGTAATTTTATCACTAGAAGATGTAGAAATATCATCACAAGATATCGAAGGATGGTTGGTTGCCAATTCAAACGGAATAACAGTTGCGTTGGATATTACAATTTCTCCCGAGCTGAAACAAGAAGGAATTGCAAGAGAATTGGTGAACAGAATTCAAAATATCCGAAAAGATACAGGATTTGAAGTGACTGATAAAATTAAAGTTCATTTGCAAAATAATGATACTTTGGAAACAGCAGTAAAGGCCAATGAGGACTATATTAAATCAGAAACTTTGACAGAAACCCTTGTTTTTGAGGAAATTATAGAGTTTGGCACGGAAATTGACTTTGATGGAATAACAACAAAAATAACAATTACAAAAAATTAGTATTATGGTAGATGAAGTTGCAAGATACTCTGACGCTGATTTAGCAGAGTTTAAGGAAATCATTCAGATTAAAATCGTAAAGGCTCAAGCCGATTTAGATTTGATTAAAAGCGCCTACATGAATGACCTTAACAATGGTACGGATGATACATCTCCAACGTTTAAAGCATTTGAAGAAGGTAGCGAAATCATGTCTAAAGAAGCAAACTCACAATTGGCGATTCGTCAAGAAAAGTTTATACGAGATTTAAAGAATGCATTATTCCGTGTAGAAAACAAAACCTACGGGGTTTGTAGAATCACAGGAAAATTAATCGGAAAAGAAAGACTAAAAATCGTTCCTCATGCCACAATGAGCATCGAGGCAAAAAACTTACAAAGATAAATGTCTTATCATTCAATAATTAACGCTCCTTTGGGAGCGTTTTTTTTGGTTAATTTATTACTTTTACGCCTTTAAAAATTTAAAAATGTCATTACTCAAAGCTTATTTTCTCATCACTCTTATATTATTGGTCGATCAAGTTTCTAAAATATATATAAAAACAAATTTTGTTTTAGGTGAAGAGGTTCATGTATTCAATTGGTTTCAGATTCATTTTATCGAAAATGAAGGAATGGCCTGGGGTACCAAAATTCCTGGAGCCTATGGAAAATTAATCTTAACTGTTTTTAGGCTTTTTGCCGTAACAGGAATTGGTTATTGGTTGTGGGATGCTGTTGAACGAAAAAAGAGTTCCAATTATCTGATTGTCGCTATTGCTTTGATATTGGCCGGTGCAGTTGGAAACATTATTGACTCTGTTTTTTACGGTGTTATTTTTGACGATAGCCACCAACAATTGGCTACAATATTTACAGACAAACCCTATGGGACTTGGCTAAACGGACAAGTTGTCGATATGTTTTATTTTCCTTTCATAAAAGATTATCCTATGCCGGAATGGATTCCTTATTTTGGTGGACGCAATTTTACTTTTTTTAATGCTATTTTCAATGTTGCCGATGTGGCCATTTCAACAGGTGTCGGAATTTTGATCGTGTTCAACAAAAAAGCATTTCATAAACATTAATTATTTTGCTTTTTTGAAAAAATAAAAGAGGCTGATCTTTATGAGATTGCCTCTTTTTCGTTTTATTTATTATGACCAGGAGCGTGATTTTTGGCACTTTTTTCTCCAGTCATTTTTTTGGCTTGCCCTGGAGGAACCTGTTTTGTTTTGGTTGAACTATGGGTTGATCCTATTCCAACACTGCAGTTTGTTAATGTAACAGCAAATAGAATAATCAGAATTTGTGTTGTAAATCTTGGGGTTTTAAAGATTTTCATAATTTAAGTATAGGTTTTAAAAACGCAAAATTACTGTTTCTAAACTAGAATTCATAAACCCCATTTGGAGTCACACAATAATCCAATAACACGTCACTCTCAAAAACATCTGAAATGAGTTCTTCAGGTTCAAAGAAGGACAGGCCAATTTTAATAGTTTCTGGTTTGCATTGTGACAGGAATTTATCATAAAATCCTTTGCCATAACCTACGCGGTTTCCTTTTTTGTCAAAAGCCAAAAGAGGAACAAAAACCACGTCAATTTTTGTTGCGGGAACTTCAAGACCATCAACGGGTTCAGGAATGTTGTATTCGTTTTTCTTTATTTTGGTATTGTCGGTCAAAAGAAAATTGGTCATTTCTCGAGTTGTAAAATCGCTTTTGGAAATCACAATTTCTTTGTCTTTTCCAGAGAGGAGGTGCAGTATAAATTCGGTATTGACTTCTTTCTGCTCTTCAATGGGTAAAAAAACATGGAAATATGTTTTATTCCAAATTGGAAGCTTCAGTATCTCATTGGCGATAGCTAGGCTTAAATTCTCAATTTCAGTAGTAGTAAGATTTTGTCTTAATACTTTATACTTCTGTCTTAATTCCTTTTTCAACATAAAGTGATTCTTTTAGATCGTGTATAAAAGTACTCAAATGATCTACTTCTACATGATCCATAATCACAATTTTATACCATGAATTATCACCATTGTGTTTTTGGGGTACCAAATCAAATTTTTTGACCAATGCTTCTTCAATGTATTGAGCTTGAATGGTAACAATATTCATAAAAGGTTCTCTAAAATAGGCTACTTTCAATTCGTCTAATCGGTCGCAAAGCCACTGCGTTCTCATTTGTAAAATACGCACTTTTTCGCACCAACCGAAAGGACCATAGGTGAATAAAATCATCCAAACTGCTACAGCATTGGAACCTGATCGGCTACCACAAAGGGTTAAATCCATTCCTTCTATATATTCAGCCTCTTTGGTCAAAACGTTTTCAATTAAACCTTTTCGGCAAAGAAAAATACCCGTGCCATAAGGGGCTTGTAGCATTTTGTGAGCATCGATGGTTATGGAGCTGATTTTTGGATTTTCAAAATTAAGCTCCGATTCCTTGTTACTTAACGGATAGATAAAACCACCATAAGCACCATCAATATGTATTTTATAAGTCAAATGATGTTTTTCTAAAACTTCAATATAATCGTTGGGATTGTCAATAGCTCCAAACATGGTAGTTCCCATATTGGAGATTACGATGAAATATTTTTTGCCTTTTTCTTTGGCCTTAATAATGATGTTTTCCAATTGGAAAGTGTCAATTTCTCGGGTATTGAAATCAACCGGAACTTTTAGCCAATCAAGCATCAGGATATTGGCCGCTTTTGGGATAGAGTAATGAGTGTCTTCTGAGGCTAAAATCGCAATTTCATACGGATTGGCACCAAGTTTATAGCTGAAATAATTGCGATACATCCAAATGGCTTGAATGTTGGCTTCGGTTCCACCTGGAGAAATGTATCCGTCATACGATTTGGGTTGTGCTTTGAAAAGATCGACTGCCAGTACATCCAAAACTTCACGTTCCATTTCTTGAGTACCTTTAAATGCTTTTTCGGAAGTACCCAGAGTATGACAGCCAATATGGTTGGGATTGGCCACATAAGTTTTCAAAGTGGGCGCATCTGTCAAAAAAGAGGCATCCTCATAATATACTTTACTGTCTAGTTTTGAGGCTGGGTATCCTAAAGAAGTGTCCAAAGTAAAATTGACATTTTCCTCTAATGCTTTCTCAATTCGGGCCTGTCTCTCTTTTTGGGATAACTTTTTCCAATATAACATAATCTCAAATTTTATTCAAAAATAAGAGTATTGGTTGGGAGAAAACATGATAATTGTTAGGTTTTACTCGCTATCTTCTTCGGCAGTATTTGAAAGGTGGTAAATCGCATCTCCTTGATATACAATGGGAGAGTGGTTGGCGTTGAGTACATATCCGTCATTTGGAGCTTTTATTTTTCGTTCAAATTTCCCAAAAGGATCTGTTATCATTCCTAATATTGTTCCTTTTTTTACAAACTGTCCAACTAAGTTATTGTCGATTAATAAACCCGAACATTTGGCACGTAACCAGCCCGATTTTTCAATGTAAATTGTTGGCTTTTTTTGAGCTGGAACGTAATGTTTAGGGTCCAACATATCCAAATGTTTTAAAAGGCGTTTGACTCCATTGATGCCTTCCTGTGCTACTTCGTGATTAATGTCTAAAGATTTTCCTCCTTCAAAAAGAAGCATTTTTACATTTATTTTTTCACTGGAACTTCTGAAAGAGCCCGCTATATTTTTTGAAAATAAGGTGAATGGTGCATTAAAAGCATCGGCCAATAGTTTTACAGCAGGGTTATTTGGCGTAAGCCTAATTTGTGGAGCATTAAATCGGCTGGCACCTCCTGCATGAAAATCAACTGCATAATCTACCAGAGGCATGATGTCGGTTATGATATGATAAGCAAATCGGCTGGCCAACGAACCTTTTTTGCTTCCTGGAAATACTCGATTTAAGTCTCTTCCATCTGGAAAATCTCGGGATCTATTTATAAATCCATAAATATTTATAATGGGAATACAAATGATAGTGCCTTTTTTGGGTTTGTTTATTTTTTTGCTGATGAGTTGCCTCACGATTTCGATACCGTTAAATTCATCTCCATGAATCCCGCCCGAAAAAAGGACAACTGGACCTTCAATTTTGGAACGTTTTACGATAATTGGAATCGTTAGTTTAGTAGTGGTATGTAATCTGGCAATTTCTAGTTGAATTGTTTTACTTTCTCCAGGCAAAACACTTTCGCCAAAAATCACTAATGGTCTTGAGTTTTTCATGTTATAAAATAAAAATCTAAATATAGAAATTATTTATTTGGTATTAAGAAAATCATATTGGTTTGCGTGATTGTTATTTGTAAATTTGAAAAAATGAAGAATTGGGACTTTTTTACCACAACGAATTAATTCTCAGAAGCTTTTAAAAAAATGACCAACCCTAATTTAGCTCTGCAAATACAAACCTTACCTGATGGTCCTGGTGTATATCAATATTACGACAAGGAAGGGAAGATTTTATATGTAGGTAAAGCCAAGAATCTTAAAAAAAGAGTCTCGTCTTATTTTAATAAAATACACGACACTGCTAAAACGAATGTTCTGGTTAAGAAAATTGTAACGATCAAGCACATCGTTGTTCCCACCGAAACAGATGCCCTTTTATTGGAAAACAATCTGATAAAAACCTTGCAACCCAGATACAATGTGCTGCTGCGGGATGACAAAAGCTATCCATGGCTGTGTATTAAGAAAGAACCATTTTCCCGAATTTTTGCCACCCGCAGAATGGTCAAAGACGGATCGGAATATTTTGGCCCTTATACCAATTTTAAGACGGTTCATACAATTTTGGATTTAATAAAAGAACTCTATCCGTTACGAACCTGCAACTACGATTTGAATCAAAATAATATCAATAGTGGCAAATTCAAAGTGTGTTTGGAGTATCACATTGGCAATTGCAAAGGACCGTGTGAAGGGTTTGAAACATTAGAACATTATCAAAAACAAGTCGATGCTATCCGCGAAATTCTAAAAGGAAATTTTAAGGAGAGCATGAAAGATTTCAAGCGTCTCATGACCAGTTTGGCACAGGATATGCATTTTGAAGAGGCACAAAAAATAAAAGAAAAGATAGAAGTGTTGGAGAATTACCAATCGCGTTCTACGATTGTAAATCCAAAGATTACGAATATAGATGTTTTCTCCATTGTTTCTGACGAAAGTGCCGCTTTTATCAATTTTCTGCAAATTTCGCACGGATCAATTATTCGTTCACATACCATGGAAATCAAGAAGAAACTTGAGGAAACGGATGAAGAACTGCTAGAATTGGCGATAATAGAATTGCGGGAGCGTTTCCAATTACTGTCCAAGGAAGTGATTGTTCCTTTTGATGTGGATTTGGAGCCAACGATAAAAATTACGGTACCACAACTGGGGGATAAAAAACAAATATTGGATTTGTCGGTTCGCAACGCTAAGTTTTACAGAATCGAACAGCTGAAACAATTACAGATAGTAGACCCAGACCGCCATACCAATAGAATCATGGCTCAAATGAAAAGTGATTTGCGATTACCGGTAGAACCTAGACATATAGAATGCTTTGATAACTCAAACATTCAAGGAACCAATCCTGTAGCTGCTTGCGTGGTATTCAAAGACGGAAAAGCGAGCAAGAAGGATTACAGGCATTTTAATGTCAAAACTGTAGTTGGCCCGGACGATTTTGCTTCGATGGAAGAAATAGTCTATCGTCGTTATAAAAGGTTACTGGACGAAAACGAACCTTTGCCCAATTTGATTATTATCGATGGAGGAAAAGGACAATTATCATCGGCATTAAAAAGTATTGATGCTTTGGGATTAAGAGGTAAAATTGCCATTATAGGAATTGCCAAAAGGCTGGAAGAATTATTTTACCCTGGTGATTCTATCCCGCTGTATTTGGATAAAAAGTCAGAAACATTGAAGGTTATTCAGCAATTGCGAAATGAAGCACACCGTTTTGGAATTACTTTCCACAGAGATAAAAGAAGTAAGGCAGCGCTGAATTCTTCTATAGAAAGTATTCCCGGAATTGGAGAAAAAACAATGCAAACGTTAATTCAACATTTTAAAAGTGTTAAAAGATTGAAATTGGCAACCGAAAAAGAAATTTCTGACGTTATAGGTATGTCAAAAGCCAAAAAAATTACCGACTTTTACAAAACAAAGTAATTTGCCCTTTATGTATAGAATACTGATTTTTATTCTTTTGTTTTTTACTTGTTTGAATTCATTTTCCCAAGACACACCAAAGAGGCCTAAGATAGGTTTGGTGTTGAGTGGAGGTGGAGCCAAGGGTTTTGCACATATCGGTGTCCTAAATGTTTTGGAAGATGCCGGAATAAAGATAGATTACATTGGCGGAACTAGCATGGGAGCTGTTATTGGTGGGCTTTATGCGATGGGATATAATGCCAAACAAATCGATTCTATTATTAATGTAACCAACTTCAGCAATGTCCTGAACGATTATATTCCCCGATCTTCTAAGAATTTTTATGAAAAGAGAAATGATGAATTGTATGCCTTGACACTTCCTTTCAATAAATTCAGTATTGGTGCTCCCGAGGCATTGTCAAAAGGTATGTATAATTTCAATTTATTGAGTCGATTGACATTGCCAGTTCGACATGTTCGTGATTTTAATGAACTGCCAATTCCTTTTTTGTGTGTTGGTACCAATATTGCACTTGGGGAACAAGTGGTTTTTGACAAAGGAATTTTAGCCCAGGCAATAACAGGGAGTTCTTCTTTGCCCTCTATATTTTCGCCGGTCGTAATTGATAATAACCTCATTGTAGATGGAGGAGTAATCAATAATTATCCTATTGAAGAAGTTCGGAAAATGGGAGCTGATATAATAATAGGAGTTGATGTGCAATCGGGTTTACTCAGTAAGGACGAATTAAGAAGCGCTTCAAAAATTTTCTTTCAGATTACCAATCTGCAAATGATTGAAAGAATGAAAGTAAATGCAAATCTCACTGAAGTTTATATCAAACCAGACGTAAAAAATTACGGAGTGGTAACCTTTGACAAGGCCGCAGAAATTATCAAAAAAGGAGAAGATGCCACTTTTGCAGTATATGAAAAAATTGACATTTTGGTAGATAAAGCGAATCCTTACCATAAACCTAAATTAAAAGTAGAGACTGATAGTTTGACGATTGTTGATATTAAAACAAATGAACTGCAAAATTATTCCAGAGATTATATTATTGGGAAATTAAACTTTAAGCCAGGATCCAAAATAAGTTTTAGAAACTTGGAAACGGGAATTAATAATCTTAATGCGACCCAAAATTTCAGTGCTGTGAGCTATTATTTTGAGAAAAATGGAGCCTATGATGATTTGATTCTCACGTTAACCGAAAGTCCCGTGAAAACACAATTAAAATTTGGATTGCATTACGATGGGTTGTATAAAAGTGCTATTTTGGCCAATGTGACCAACAAAAAAACGTTTTTCAAAAATGATTTTTTATCAGCCGATTTGGTTTTGGGAGACAATATAAGGTATTCTTTTGACTACTATATTGACAATGGATTTCAGTTGAGTTATGGTTTTAAGTCTCAATTACATCAATTTAACAAAAACATTCCAGTTAGCGTGATTACCTATAATAGTGACGGGACAAATTCTATAAATATAGATTATCTTGATTTGTCCAATCAGGTGTATCTTCAATCCATATTTGCCCAAAAATTCCTTATCGGTGTTGGGGCAGAATTTGAATATCTTGACATTACTTCCGAAACACTTGAATTAGAGCCAACGATTACCAAAAGCAATTATTTCAGCCTTTTTGGGTATATAAAATACGATTCCTACGACAATAAATATTTCCCCAAAAAAGGGTGGTATTTTTCGGGAAATCCACAGTTTTATATGTTTTCATCTGAAAGTTCAGCTAATTTTGAGCCATTCTCCATTATAAGTGGCGAAGCCGGTATCGCAAGAACAATTTTTAAGAACACAACAATAAAGTTTCAGGCCGAAGCAGGTGCCTCAATTGGAAATAAAAGTTTGCCTTATTTTGACTTTATTTTGGGAGGTTATGGATTTAATAGTACAAATAATTTCAAGTATTTTTATGGCTATGATTATTTAAGTATTGCGGGCAATAGTTATTTGGAAAGCACAATTACACTTGACTTTGAAATTTTGAAAAAGAATCATCTTAATTTTTCGGCCAATTATGCCAATTTAGAAGACGATTTATACGATTCCTTGGATTGGATTTCGTGGCCCAAGTATTCAGGATATGCCTTGGGTTACGGATTGGAAACCGTGATTGGTCCAGTCGAAATAAAATATTCCTGGTCTCCGGAAACTTCAAACTCATACCTTTGGTTTAGTATTGGATTTATATTTTAATTTGTATTTTTTTAAATAAAAATTACGATATTTGTAATTATGAAAACAAATTGGACGGGTTTATTAGAGTATCTTCAATTCCTAATCAAAAGAAATCCAGAGTGATTTTATTGGTGCAATTAGCCTATTAGTATTGTCAAAGAATTGAATACTTGATTGTGTATATCAAAGTTGTGCTTAAAAAAGCTAACTATTTGACGCTACGATTTTTACGAATTGTTTACTATCTAATTTAAATTGTTATGCCAATATATCATAAACTAGGAAATATTCCTCCTAAAAGACACACCCAGTTTGAAAAACCAAATGGAGGTTTGTATTACGAACAACTATTTGGTACAGAGGGATTTCATGGTCACTCCTCATTGTCTTATCACATTCATCGACCTACTCAGGTCAAAGAAATACTAAAATCGTATTCGGTTGAGCCCAAAATTGCAATTGGGAAAAACATAAAATCATTATTATTGAAAGGTTTCGAATTGAAACCCGAAGACGATTTCTTGGACAGCCGAAAAGCCATGTTGGTTAATAAAGACTGCATCATAGGATTGGCAGCGCCAAGAAAATCATTGACATCTTATTTCTATAAAAATGCCGATGCCGATGAAATGATTTTTATACACAAAGGCAAAGGAAAACTTCGTACAATGCTTGGGAATATCCCTTTTGAGTATGGGGATTATTTGATTATTCCACGCGGAATCATTTATCAAATCGAGTTTGAAACCGAAGATAATCGTTTGTTTTACGTAGAATCCTATTCTCCTTTTTATACGCCGAAACGCTATAAAAATGAATCGGGACAACACTTGGAACATTCGCCATTTTGTGAGCGTGATTTTATTTTGCCAAACGAATTGGAATCGCATGACGAAAAAGGTGATTTTGTCATCAAAATGAAAAAAGAAGGAATGATGCATGAAGTAGTTTATGCAACACATCCTTTTGACGTTGTGGGTTGGGACGGTTACAACTTTCCATACGGATTTTCCATCCACAATTTCGAACCTATAACAGGCCGTGTACACCAACCGCCACCTGTGCATCAAACATTCGAGACAGGTACTTTTGTAGTTTGTTCTTTCGTGCCAAGACTTTACGATTACCACCCGAAATCCATTCCGGCGCCATACAATCACAGTAATATTGACAGCGACGAGGTGTTGTATTATGTAGATGGCGATTTCATGAGCCGAAACAATATCGAGCAAGGACACATCACATTACATCCGAAAGGAATTCCGCACGGGCCTGCTCCAGGTGCCATGGAACGCAGTATTGGACACAAGGAGACGCAAGAATTGGCAGTAATGGTCGATACCTTTCGACCACTTATGGTAACCGAAGAAGCTATGGGAATAGACGATGGACAGTATTATAAATCTTGGGTAGAGTAAGTCATTGCGAGGAACGAAGCACCCGAGCGAAGCGAACGGAGCGTTAGCTAATCTCACTTAGTATATCACGTTTAGGACATCAGTTTAAAACAATCACATTTAAAAAATAATTAGGAGCTATTTCCTGCTATCCGTTGCAATCTCCCGAAAAAAAATCGGTAGGATTTCCACTACTATCAGGGCTAGGGCTTTAGAGAAATCAACAACATTTCGGCACATCAATTTAACGATTAACCGATTAAACAAATAAACATCATGGCAAAAGAAGTAAAATCAGTAGAATACGGATTAGAGAAAATATTCGAAGGAGCGCAAGATTTCCTTCCGCTTTTAGGAACCGATTATGTAGAATTTTACGTAGGCAACGCAAAACAATCGGCACATTATTATAAAACTGCTTTTGGTTACCAGTCATTGGCGTATGCCGGATTGGAAACAGGCGTAAAAGACAGAACGTCTTATGTGTTGAAACAAGACAAAATCCGCATCGTTTTAACCACTCCATTAACGCAGGATTCTCCTCTACACGACCATTTGAAAAAACATGGTGACGGAGTAAAAGTAGCTGCACTTTGGGTAGAAGACTCAAGAAGTGCTTATGAGGAGACTATGAAACGTGGAGCTCGTTCTTTTATGGAGCCAACGGTTGAAAAAGATGAGTTTGGGGAAGTAGTGCGTTCAGGTATCTACACTTATGGTGAAACAGTCCATATTTTTGTGGAGCGAAAAAACTATAACGGTGTTTTCTTGCCAGGATACAAAGAATGGAAATCCGATTACAATCCAGAACCAACAGGACTGAAATACATTGACCACATGGTAGGAAATGTGGGTTGGAACGAAATGAATACTTGGGTGAAATTCTATGAAGACGTGATGGGATTTGTAAACTTCCTTTCTTTTGATGACAAACAAATCAATACCGAATATTCGGCTTTAATGAGTAAAGTAATGTCAAACGGAAATGGAAGAATTAAATTCCCAATCAATGAACCAGCCGAAGGAAAGAAAAAATCGCAAATCGAAGAATACTTGGATTTTTATGGAGGGCCTGGAATTCAGCACATCGCCATCGCCACCGATGATATCATAAAAACAGTTTCACAATTAAAAGCAAGAGGAGTAGAATTTTTATCGGCACCACCACATACCTATTATGAGGCCATTCCAGAACGATTGGGAGTGCATATGGATATGATGAAAGAGGATTTGGCCGAAATAGAAAAACTTGCCATTATGGTAGATGCCGACGAAGATGGTTATTTATTACAAATTTTCACCAAACCAGTTCAAGATCGTCCAACTTTGTTTTTTGAAATTATTCAAAGAATGGGAGCAAAAGGATTTGGTGCGGGGAACTTTAAGGCGCTTTTTGAATCAATAGAGCGTGAACAGCAATTGCGAGGAACTCTGTAAAATTTCATTTTTATTGCATTATCAAAAAAAATAATAGTTAAATAACCCTTAAAGTTGCAAATGTTGTGTTAAACTTGACTTTTTGCTAAGAAAACGTCGATTGATGATGTACTTTTGCACTCGCAAATCAGGAAGGGGTGGTTTCCTTCTTAGTTTCATATAAATTTTCATAATTTATAGTTTTTTGGTTAGTTAATAGCATAAAAACTCAGTCATTAATTTGACTGAGTTTTTTTGTTTTAATACATTTGAGGTTATTTTAGTTGTAATGTATCGAATCCATGAAAAAAATTATAATTTTCTTGATAGTGGTCATCACTTTAGGTTTCGATACTCAAAAAGATGAGGCTTTTGCAGGGGGGGAATATCTAAAGTTTAGAGTACATTATGGTATCATAAATGCTGGTTATGCAACAATCGAAGTCAAAGATGAGATGCTAAACGACCAGCCTGTTTATCATGTAATTGGAAAAGGATTTTCTACAGGGATGACCAAATTCTTTTTTAATGTAGAAGATGTTTATGAAAGTTATATAGATAAGGATACTAGAAATCCGTATAAGTTTGTTCGAAAAATCAACGAGGGCGGGTATACTAAAAATCAAGAAGGCTTCTTTAATAAAAAGACCAATAAGATCTTGGTGAAAGATTACAAGCACAATACTGAAAAATCATTTAACTTTTCCAAAAACACTCAGGATATATTGTCTTCCTTTTATTATTTGCGGAATTATCCCAATATCAATAAAATTAAAACAGGAGAATCAATAATTATCGATATGTTTTTTGATAATGAGACTACAAAATTTAAGTTAAAATTCATAGGTAGAGAAGATATTACAACTAAATTTGGCATTGTTTCTACCATGATTTTTAGACCTTTAGTGCAGTCTGGGCGTATATTCAAGGAAGAGGAAAGTTTAACGCTTTGGATTTCAGATGACTACAATAAGATACCGGTTCGTATAAAAGCGACCCTTTTGGTAGGGTCTATCAAAGCCGATTTGGAAGAATACAAAGGGTTGAATAATCCGTTTAAATTAAAATCAAAATGACAATAAATGATACCACTGCATCAATTTTAGATGAAATTGATCAAAAATTCCAAGCCATAAATCAAAAAACCGAAACCCATCTTGAAGGATTGCTTTGGTCAAAACCGATAACTTATTGGGATTACATTCAAACGGATGCATTATTGAATTTGCAAATTCAAAGAACAACGCTTCCAGATGAAATGGTTTTTATCATGTATCATCAAGTCAATGAATTGCTTTTTAAAATGATACTTTGGGAAATGCATCAAATTTCCTATGCTGAAAAGCTGACAACTGATTTTTTCACCGAGAGATTAATGAGAATTAGTCGTTACTTTGATATGCTTACCACTTCTTTTGATATTATGGGAGACGGAATGGAAGTAGAACAATATATGAAATTTAGAAATACCCTAACTCCGGCTAGTGGATTTCAAAGTGCACAATATAGAATGATTGAAATAGCTTCGACTGATTTAATCAATCTTATAGATTATCGTTTTAGAGCAACTATTGATAGAAATACACCTTATGAACATGCTTTGGATCATATGTATTGGCAAGCTGCCGGTAAAGATCATCAAACGGGAGAGAAGTCTTATTTGTTATTAGAGTTTGAACGTAAATACAAAGGGGCATTTTTGACTCAAATGGAGGAATACAATACAATAAACCTTTGGCAGAAATTTAAGCAATTACCAGATTCCGATCGCGAAAATCCGGAATTGGTGAAAGCCATGCGTCATTATGATCATACGGTAAATATTACTTGGGTAATGGGACACTTAAATGCTGCCAGAAAATATATTGACAATGGTAAAGGAGATGGTGAGGCAACAGGAGGAAGTGATTGGAAAAAATACATGCATCCAAGATACCAGAGAAGAATTTTCTTCCCGGATTTGTGGAGTGAAGAGGAATTGGCCAATTGGGGAGTAGAAAAATAAGATTAAAAAGAGATAACTTGAAGCAGGTAATTGTAATTCTAGTAGTGCTGTTTTCCCTGATATCCTGTAATAGGAGTGAGGATGTTGTGGAAAATCAAGTAGTTCCAAAGTCCAAAAAAAGTGATTTTGGATTTAAATTTTCTGATTTTAATGTCGTACAAGATTCTGTAAAGGCAGGAGATACGTTTGGGAGTATTTTGCAAAATCAAAACATTGGAGACAAAAAAGTATTTGACATTGTTGCCCAAGTGAAAGACACTTTTGATGTACGTAGCATTAGAATTAATAAACATTACACACTGCTTCGCTCTAAGAATAAAACCAATACACTGGATGTTTTTATATACCAACCAGATGCATTGAATTATTATGTTGTGGATTTGCGGGATTCAATAGCAAAAGCCTACAAAAAAACGAAACCTTTAACATTAAAACGCCGAACTATTGGTGGAGTGTTAAAAGGTTCCCTTTCTGAAACTTTAGAATCTGCGAACGTTGAAGGAGCGTTGGCAACAAGGATTTCAAAGATTTTTGCTTGGTCTATTGATTTCTTTAAAGTTAAAAAGGGAGATCGCTTTGGACTAACTTTTACGGAAAGATATATTAATGATTCAATTTATGATGGAGTGGATAGTCTTGAAGCCGCTTTTTTTGAATACAAAGGGAAGATTATTTATGCTTTCCCGTTTGAACAAAATCTAGGTTCGGGTAAAGTTGACTATTATGATGAAGATGGAAAAACGCTGAAGAATTTTTTTCTTAAGACACCAATCAAATTTAGTCGTATTACCTCTCATTTTAGTTCTAATCGTTTTCATCCCGTACAGCAAATATGGAAAGCCCACAAAGGAACCGATTATGCTGCGCCATATGGAACACCAATTTCTACAACTGCTGCTGGAATAGTCGAACAAACAGGCTATACCGCCGGAAACGGGAACTTTGTAAAAGTAAAGCATAACAAAGTTTATTCCACTCAATATTTGCACATGTCCCGAATACTGGTAAGACGTGGGCAGCATGTAAATCAAGGGCAAACCATTGGATTAGTAGGAAGTACAGGATTGGCCACTGGTCCACATGTGTGCTACCGTTTTTGGAAAAATGGAGTTCAAGTTGATGCATTACGATTGAAATTGCCAAACGGAGAACCAATGAACCCTAAAAATAAAGAACGTTTCTTAAAGAAAATCGAGCCATTGAAATTTGAATTGGATAGTGTTTCCAATTTATAGAAAACACGATTTTTAAGCTTATTTAAACCAAGTTAATTTATTCTTTTAATTTGAATTTAATTGTTATATAATGTACTGATTTTAGTCCAATCAAACTTATTTCAGTAAATTTGCACAATTATAAAAAACTAGAATTAAAATGGCTTTAAATACAATAAACCCAACTGAAACTTCTGCTTGGAAAAAACTTCAGGCACACTATAATGAAATACAAAAGGCTTCGATGACAGCAATGTTTCAAGCCGATGCTGAACGAACCGAGAAGTTCCATTTGAAATGGAATGATTTTTTGGTTGATTATTCCAAAAACCGAATTAATCAGGAAACAATTAATTTGTTACTTGAGTTAGCAAACGAAACAGGTTTAAAAAGTGCTATTTCCGATTATTTTGGAGGAGCAATTATCAATCAAACAGAAAATAGAGCTGTTTTGCATACTGCTTTGCGTGCCAAAGAATCTGCTGTGATTAATGTTGATGGTATTAATGTGATGCCAGAAGTATATGCGGTAAAAAACAAAGTGAAATCATTTACAAACGAAGTGGTTTCTGGAAAAAGAACTGGATATACGGGAAAACCATTTACGGATATCGTTAATATAGGTATTGGAGGTTCAGATTTGGGACCGGTCATGGCAGTTGAAGCTTTGCAATATTATAAAAATCATTTAAATGTACATTTTGCTTCCAATGTTGATGGGGACCACGTAAATGAAATTATCAAAAAGCTAAATCCAGAAACTACCTTATTTGTGATTGTTTCCAAAACATTTACAACTCAAGAGACTTTAACCAATTCTGAAACTATTAAAGCTTGGTTTTTAAAATCAGCTAAACAAGAAGATGTTGCTAAACATTTTGTTGCAGTTTCAACTAATATTCAAAAAGTAACCGAGTTTGGGATCAATCCTGACAATGTATTCCCAATGTGGGACTGGGTTGGAGGGCGTTTTTCTTTATGGAGTGCCGTGGGACTTTCTATAAGTTTGGCTGTTGGTTTTGATAATTTCAATGATTTGTTAAGTGGAGCCAATGAAATGGACGAGCACTTCAAAACAGCTGATTTTGATAAAAATATTCCGGTAACATTGGCATTATTGAGCGTTTGGTACAATAATTTCTTTGGTGCCGAAAGTGAAGCTTTGATTCCTTATACGCAATATTTGCAAAAACTAGCTCCTTATTTGCAACAAGGAACGATGGAAAGTAATGGTAAGAGCGTAGGGCGTGATGGGAAACCGGTAAATTATGAAACTGGAACTATTATTTGGGGAGAGCCAGGTACTAATGCGCAACATGCCTTTTTTCAGTTAATTCATCAAGGAACCAAATTGATTCCTTCTGATTTTATTGGATTTGTAGAGCCATTATATGGAGATGAGGATCATCACGATAAATTGATGTCTAACTTTTTTGCCCAAACAGAAGCTTTGATGAATGGAAAATCAGAAGAGCAAGTTCAGGCAGAATTTGACAAACAAGGACTAAGTGCTGATAAAGCAAGTGTTCTTTTGCCGTTTAAAGTATTTACGGGAAATAAACCAACCAATACAATTTTGATTCAAAAATTAACGCCAAAATCATTAGGTTCTTTGATTGCTATGTATGAGCATAAAATTTTCGTGCAAGGTATTATTTGGAATATCTTTAGTTTTGACCAATGGGGAGTTGAGCTAGGAAAACAATTGGCTAATTCGATATTGGACGAGATAAATACGAAACAAGTTAAAAATCACGATAGTTCTACTAAATTTTTATTGAATCATTTTTTAGAAAACAAGTAGATCCTTTTTGTAGTACAAAAAATTAAAAAAGCCCTGATATTTGAAAATCAGGGCTTTTTTTATGAATAAAAAATGCGTAAATTTTTGGATAATCCAAATCAAAACTGTTATTCAGGAATTTTATATTATTATATTCTTATTATTTATGTTTAAATATAGAAAAAAACGTAAAATATTAATTAATTAATATAAATATGCTTATTTAGTATGCATGTATGGTAAAAAGTTCAATTTCTTAAAGTATTGTTAACATTTATTGATTCAAATGTTATAATTTTGCCAAACTAAACAAACAAAATAATATGAAAAAAATCACCTTTATTTTTATTTTTTTTCTGTCGGTTATCGGTTATTCTCAGGTAACTACTTCAGGGATTTCAGGAACAGTGAGATCTGTTACTGGCGAGAGCATTGCAGGAGCGTCAGTACAAGTGATTCACTTGCCTACTGGAACAAAGTATAATGCAATTACAAATTACACAGGAGGATACTCTGTACAGGCAATACGACCAGGAGGACCTTATACTGTTAAGGTTTCTTATATTGGTTCAAGAGCAAGCGAGACTACAGAAATTACAGCTCCACTAGGAAGCACAGTTACTGTAAATGTAGTTCTTGAAGATGAAACTAGCCAACTAAAAGAGGTTGTTGTCTCTAAATCAAAAAACGGTGCATTTTCTAAAGGGAAAACGGGAGCTTCTCAGCAATTCTCTAATAGACAGATCAATGCAGTTCCAGTTATAGGGGCTCGATCTATGAATGCTATCACAAAATATAATGCTAATGCTGGAAGTGGCGGAACCTTTGGGGGACAAGATTCAAGATTAAACAACTTTACTATTGATGGATCTGTTTTTAATAATGGTTTTGGTCTTGGTAGCGATGCTCAAGCGGGAGGTAGAACAGGTTCTACAGCCATTTCACTAGATGCGATAGAGCAATTGCAAGTAAATATTGCTCCTTTTGATGTTCGCCAAACAGGATTTACAGGATCTGGTATTAATGGTGTTACTCGAAGCGGAACAAATGAAGTGGAGGGATCAGTGTATAATTCTTTCAGAAGTAATAATGAAAATTTTGTAGGGACAAAGGCAGGTGATGTTAGAATTGTACCAGCAAAATTTAATGAAACAATTTGGGGAGCTAGAATTGGGGCTCCAATTATAAAAGATAAATTATTCTTTTTTGGGAACTTTGAGACTATTGATAATACAAGTCCTGCATCGAATTGGACATCTACCAATTCCCCAAATGGGAGTGCTCAAGTTTCGGCTCCAACATATGATCAGATGCAAACTCTTTCTGATTTCATGCAAAAAAACTTCAATTACACAACTGGACCTTGGGAGAATTTTGACTCTAAAAAGGAATCTAAAAAGTTTCTTGCAAAAGTAGATTGGAATATCAATGACGATAATAAATTCTCGATTCGTTATGTACACAGTGATTCTTCTTCTGATCAACTTATTTCAAATTCAAGCTCTTTAGGGTTTGGTAATAGATCTGGAAATGTGAATTCCATGTCTTATAAAAACAGTGGATATGTTATTGAGGATAATACAAGATCTATTGTTGTGCAATTGGACTCAAAGTTATCAGAAACATGGAGTAACAACTTTATTGCAGGTTATGACAAGCAAATAGAAGATAGAGCACTTCAAGGAGGTGGTTTGTTTCCAACTATAGATATTAAAAATGGAGTGCCATTACCAGCACCTGCAACAGGATATAGTGCAGGAAATACGAATTTTATCTCTGTAGGATTAGATCCTTTTACACAAGGAAATAAATTGAATTATTCTACTCTGCATTTTACAGATAACGTTACTAAATATTTAGGAAAACATACTTTATTATTTGGTGCTAATTATGAAAATTTTAAATCAGAAAATCTTTTCTATTCTGGTTCAAACGGAGTTTTTATTTTTAACTCTTTAGATGAATTTTATAATGCAGCGAATGAATCTATAGCTTTAGGTGGAGCTCCATCAAAAACTAATTTGCCAGTTAGAACTCAATTTAGATATTCTGCTTTACCTGGTGGTGCAGATCCATGGCAATTATTAGAGTCTAATAAAATTGATTTATATTTACAAGATGACTTTAAAGTAAACGATCAGTTTAAAATTATATTTGGTTTAAGAGCTACAACTGTTTTCTTTAAAAACACTGCTATTGAAAATACGGCTGTAACAGCAATGACTTTCGCAGATGGTGAAAAATTCAACACTGGTGAAATGCCAAATACACAGTACTTATTTGAACCAAGAGTTGGATTCAATTTAGATGTTACGGGAGATTCTAAAACGCTAGTAAGAGGAGGAACAGGTATATTTACAGGAAGACCACCATACGTGTATTTGTCTAATGCTATTGGAAACAATGGAGTATTAACAGGTTTTGTGGATGCTAGCAATGCTTCAGTAGGCGCTGGTGGATATGGTTTTACTGCAAATCCAGCTCAGTATTTTACACCAGCTACGCCAACTTTACCATCTACTTTTGACTTAGCTTTTACAGATAAGGATTATAAGTTTCCACAAGTTTGGAAAACTACAGTTGCTGTAGATCAAAAATTACCATTTGGTTTTGTTGGAAGTATCGAAGGAATCTTTAGTAAAAACATCAATGAAGTAGGGTATTATAATGCGAATTTAGCTAATCCAGTTGGGTCTATTAACGGGCCTGATAACAGACCGTTATTTGCTGGTACTGATAATGGAACTCGAATTAATAATAATGTTTCGAACGCTATTGTACTGACAAACACTAATCAAGGATATTTTTATTCTACTACCTTTAAATTAGAATACCCATTTAACAATGGACTTTGGGGATCATTTGCTTATACGCATTCTGGAGCTTATGATTTGATTTCTCCAGGATCAACAGCTTCGGGTACTTGGCAAACAGGAACGAAGTCTGTTTATGGGAACAATGTTCAGGATTTAAGCATCTCTAATAATAACACACCAAATCGATATGTTGGTATTATTGGGTATAAAATTGATTATGGTACTAAATACGGAGGAGCAACATCTATCAACTTAGGATATATCGGAGAACAAGCAAATCCATTCTCTTATTCTTACGGAGGTGATTTGAATGGAGATTTAGTTACTGGAAATGATTTGCTTTTTGTTCCAGTAAAAGCAACTGATATAAGATTTAACCCAATTTCTCAAAACTTAGGAGGCTCTTCAATTGTACTTTATACTGAAGCACAACAACAAGAAGCTTTTGATAAATTTATTGATCAAGATCCTTATTTGTCTAAAAGAAGAGGACAGTATGTGGAGAGAAATTCAAACATATTACCAATGTTACATAGAGTTGATTTGTCAATTACACAAGATTTCTACGTGAATATTGCAGGTAAAAGAAACAGCTTCCAGTTTAGAGCTGATATCTTAAACTTTACAAACTTGGTGAACAGAGACTGGGGTGTTTCGCAACGTGCCACTGCTCCAAATATTTTGTCTGTTGCACAAGCACCAAGTGTAGCTAATAATTTCACTCCTTTTTACACTATGGCTTTTCAAACGGATAATCAAGGTAAAAGATTTTTAGCTACAGATACTTTCCAGAAAAATGCGTCTGTGTCTGATGTTTGGCAAGCTCAATTTACTTTAAGATATACTTTCGGAAAATAAAAATTTATTTAAAACTAGACGAATACTTTATAAACATAAAAATAACAATTATGAAATTTAAAAATCAAATCCTATATTTTGTTTCCATTTTAACGGTTGCATTAATGACATTTTCTTGTTCTAATGATGATACCAAAGATGTAGTGAAACTTCCTTCTATTGTTGATATTGCTAAAGCTGATCCTGCAAATTTTAGTATTCTTGTAGATGCTTTGAAGAAAACAGGTTTGGATATAACATTGGGTAACCCAGGATCTTATACGGTTTTTGCTCCAACTAATGCTGCTTTTACTACTGCTGGAATTACAAGCGCTTCTATAAATGCATTGAATCCTCTTGTTCCTGCAGATGCAACAGTAATTGCTAATTTAAAATTAGTATTGCAAAATCACGTTATTGGTGTTGGAACTAGAACTTCTGATTTATTAGCTGTTGGTTACTATAAAACTTTTGGTTATTATAAAGCTACAGCTGCAGCCACTTCAGGTGCTAATTTGAATATATTTTTTAATAAACCAGCAACAGATATCTTAATTAATGGTGGTGCTGCAAATGGTGGAGCTAAAATTACAACTGCAGATATTGACGCAAGTAATGGTGTTGTACATGTTATAGATGCTGTTTTAGCATTGCCAACAATCGTAAATCAAATTGCTGCAAATCCAAGCTTGACATCTTTGTTAGGTTTAGTAAAAAGCCCTGCCCAAGCTACTGTTTTAGCAACTTTGAATGCTGCAACTGGGACTGCTCCAGTTAGCGTTTTTGCTCCAACTAATGATGCTTTTGCAACAGCTTTAGGAACTGGTGGTTATTTAGTAGGTAAAACAGATGCTGATATCACTAAAATTTTAAACTATCATTTAGAAAAAAGTAATAGAGTTGCCGCTTCTACAACGGCTTTTTCAGCTACTGCTGATATAACTGTTACAACTTTGTTTCCTACTTATACATTTGTAATAACTAAAGCAACCTTAAAAATTGTTGACAAGTCTGCACCAGCAGTCAATGCTAATGTAAAAGTTCTTAACATTCAAGGTTCAAATGGTTCAATTCAAATAACTGATAAAGTTTTGCAATCATTGTAATATAATATTTTTTTTCAGCAAAAACCCAGATATTATTTCTGGGTTTTTTTTATGCCTTATATTTTTTGAAGACACTAAAACGCAATTTTTTGATCTCATTTGATTTTAAGTTGGGGTTTTTTTATGACTTTTTTGCTTATATTTGTTTAAATTAAAAAATTATTTATGTACACGATTTTACAAAAATTTCATTCAGGTTGGGCTTATATTGCATTGTTAGTTCTTGTTATCGCGGTTATTAATGCCATAATAGGAATGTCTTCTAAAAAAGAATTTACTCCAAAAGACAGAAAAATTGCTTTGTTCGGATTAATTGGAATACACGTTCAATTATTGGTTGGTATAATTTTGTATTTTGTTTCTCCGCTAGGATTAGCCTCATTTGGGCAAATGTCAGATAAAGCATTGCGTTTAACTTCATTGGAACATCCATTAATCAATATCATTGCTATCGTTTTAATTACGATTGGTTGGTCAAAACATAAAAAATTAACGACTAGTGAATCAAAATTTAAAACCTTCTCTATATTTTACGGTTTAGGATTAGTACTTATTTTAAGTAGAATCCCTTGGTCCTTGTGGTTTTAAACCCATTTTTAAAAGTCCTGAAAAGGACTTTTTTTTACCCATAATTTTTTTGCAATTCAAAAGTTTCACCTAATAAACTATAAATGAAAAAAATAATCACGCTTTTATTTATACTTGCCAATTTTGGTTTGGTAAGTGGTCAAAGTGCCATTATAAACAGCAAAAAATTTTCCATCAATAAAGACACTGTAAAAAAAACAACTAAAGTTGTCGAAAAAGAGTTTACACCAGTAACAATCGCCCCAGATACTACTACTGTTGAAACCGGAAAATTTGTATTCTTCAAAAAAAATGCCCACGCTTCTTATTATCACGACAAGTTTAACGGAAAAAGGACAGCGAGCGGAAAACGATTTGACAATCAAAAATTAACTGCAGCCCATAGAAAATTCCCCTTTGGCACTAAACTCAGAATTACCAATGAAGCCAATGGAAAAGCGGTAATAGTAGAAGTAATAGATCGCGGCCCTTTTGCAAGAGGAAGAGAAATAGATTTAAGCAAAAAAGCTTTTATGGATATTACGTCCAACAAAAGTAGTGGTGCGGTAATTGTGAAAATAGAGGAATTACAAAAATAAAATCACCAATTCTTAAAAGGATTGTTGCTTAAGTAGGCATTGTAATATCTTTTATCGTTCGTAACTTCTTCGCCTAGCCAGATTGGTTTTTCAAAAGAATCTGTTTCAGACTTTAGTTCGATTTCAGCCATAATCAGTCCTTGATTTTCACCATAAAACTCATCTATTTCAATAATATGACGACCCGTTTTGACTTCAAATCGGGTTTTGTCAATTACGCCGGATTCGCATAAAAGCAATAATTTTTCGGCTTCGTCGATTGGAATTTCCTTTTCCCATTCAAAACGAGACATACCTGATTCGTTTGAGATTCCTTTTATGGTCAAAAAACCCTTGTTGCCTTTCACACGGACTCTTACGGTTCTTTCAGGAACGGAGCTTAAATAGCCTTGTTTTATTCTGTTTTGGGTAAAAGATTCTTGTTTGAATGCATCCGAAGTAACCAAAAATTTCCTTTCTATTTCTAGCATTTTTATGTTGTTTTTTAGGAGCTTTATCCCGCTATTCGTTTCAACCTTATGAGGTGAACCCCGGCTCATAAGGATTTCCACTTCTATTAGGGCTAGTTGCGTTCATCAAAGATATTCATTTATTTTTTTAACAGTTCTGTCGTTCCATTTTTTTCAAAACGTTTCTAAATTTGTAATATGTCCGAACCACTTTCACATAGAAAAATCATACACATCGACATGGATGCTTTCTATGCTTCGGTGGAGCAAATGGACAATCCTGAGTTACGCGGAAAGCCCATTGCAGTAGGAGGTGCCGAAAATCGGGGAGTTGTTTCGGCAGCCAGTTACGAAGCCAGAAAATTTGGCGTCCGTTCTGCCATAAGTGGTGTTTTGGCCAAGAAAAACTGCCCAGAACTTATTTTTGTCCGACCTCGTTTTGATCGTTATAAAGAAATCTCAAAGAAGATCCATAAAATATTTCGTGATTATACGGATTTGGTTGAGCCTCTTTCACTTGATGAAGCCTATTTGGATGTTACCAAAAACAAAAAAGGAAATCCGAGTGCTAGTTTATTGGCACAGGAAATTCGAGAAAGAATATTTAATGAAGTTGGACTAACGGCATCGGCGGGGATTTCGGTCAATAAATTTGTTGCCAAAATTGCCAGTGATTACAATAAACCCAACGGTCAAAAGACAGTCAATCCAGATGAAGTCATTTCTTTTTTGGAACAATTACCCATTCAAAAATTCTACGGAGTAGGTAAGGTTACTGCCGAAAAAATGTTTCAACTCGGAATTTTCACGGGTTTGGATCTAAAAAGTAAATCAGTCGAATTTTTGGAAAAACATTTCGGAAAGTCGGGTGGTTTTTATTACAATGTAGTTCGTGGAATTCACAATAGTGAGGTGAAATCTAACCGGATTACAAAATCGGTAGCGGCTGAGCACACTTTTGACATCAATCTTTCCTCTGAAATATTTATGTTGGAAAAGCTTGAAAGAATTGCATTGGAATTGGAACGCCGTCTAAAAAAACATCAGATTTCGGGCAAAACGATTACGCTAAAAATAAAGTACAGCGATTTTACCCAACAGACGCGAAGCAAAACAATGCCTTATTTTATTTCAGATAAAGCGTTGATTTTTGAAACGGTTAAAGAACTATTATATCAGGAGAAAATGAAAGATTCGGTGCGGCTATTAGGAATTTCGTTAAGCAACCTAAATACGGAAATCAAAAAGACAGTTGTAGTACAGCTCAAATTTGAGTTTTGATTTTGTAAAAAACAGGTTCAACAATAGTTAAAACCTTACAATCGAGACTGTATTCTTTGGATTGTTTTTATCTTTGAATTTTAAAAGCAAAATTATGACAACTCTAAAGCAAGTCAATAATCCGAAAGCAAAGTATTTCGCCTCTTTAAAAGGAAACTCAATTCCATTAATTTCTTGGGGATTCAGTGCGATTTTTCAAACTGAAATCAAAAAGATTGTTTTAGATACCAATAAAATATCGAATCTTGCCCAAGATAAAAAATGGAAAAATGTAAATTGGAATTTTAGAAATAAGTTAGAAGAAAAAGTAATACTCATTACCGATTCTAAACTGAATATTGTTTTTGCTTCTTATAACATGCATAAAATGAATGGTTATGTTGAAAATGAAGTTCTTGGCAAAACACCAAAAATGTTTCAAGGAAAGGAAACCGTTTTAAATACTTCCAGTGAAATTAGAGAAGCTATTGCATTGCAAAAACCATTCGTTAAACAAGTTTTGAATTATAAAAAAAATGGAGAACTCTATTATTGTAATATTGAAGGTTTTCCAATTTTTAATAAAAAAGGGGAACTGGTAAACTTCATTGCATTTGAAGAAGCAGCTTAATTTTTAGCTATGAATATTATTGCTGTTGCTGATGTTGTTGCTCAATATAACTTATTTGATCGTTAATTTCCTGAGGGATTTCTTCGAGTAGGACATCATTTATTTCTTCATAATGCCTGCCGTCTTCATAGCCTATAGAAACGCATACGGAGAGCGTTTGTCTTGCCAGTCCTTTGAAAGTTCCTTTAATTGGGGTGCAATCATAAAAATTTCTACCTACAGCCAGTTTTACATGATTATCCATCGTCCATATATTATTTGTTGGATCGAGACCCAGCCAGCCTTGAGTAGGCGTATAAATTTCGACCCAGGCATGGGTTGCTCCTTCGCCGCGTAATCCGCTTTCGTAAGGACAAATGTATCCACTTACATATCTGGCAGGAATGCCTACAGTGCGGATCAACTGTAATAATACATGTGCAAAATCTTGGCAAACGCCCTTTTTAATTTCTAAAATTTCATCAATGGTGGTTTCTATATTCGTAATTCCTTTGGTGTAGGTAAAGTTATCGAATATGTATTGATTGCATAATTGCGCAATTTCGATGATGGGTTTGTCAGCTACATCTATTGCTGCCAAAATAGCTTTTATCTCCTGTTGTTTTTGAATAACTTCAGGATAACTAAGTCTCAATAAGGTTATGTTTTCGCTTTTTTCTGTCCCTATATCTTTAACAGTGGTGTTGTCAATTGCTGGTATTTTTAGCGAATGATTTACTCGAACCGTCATTCGGGATTCAATTACCATTTCTTCATGTGACTCCAGATTATTAAAATTGGCAACTCGATTGCCGTAATAGTCTTGGTAAAATTCTACGTCTGGATTATGGGTAATTAACAGTTGGTAATCGAGCACGTCTTGATTGCTAAAATTATGGGGAAATAGCCGAACCTCGTTGATGCTTTCTTTTATTGGCCAGTTGTATTGGTATTTTGTAATGTGAACTATCTTGAATATTGCCATAGTTATCTAAGTGTAGGAGAAAAATAATTTTGAAAAATCGATGGAAAATTGATTCAGTTGTGTTTTTGTAGTTTCCAGCATTTCTTCCAGTTGTTTGTCCGTCAAGTGATGATAGTCGGTAAAGTCAACATAGCTTTTTAATCTTCCAAATTGATTGTACAGTTTTCTCGCTTCACTTATTTCGCTGTCTTTGACCAGACAATCCAAATATTTATTTATTAATTCGAGTGTAAAGATTACAGAATGGGCAAAATCTTGATTAAAAATAACGTGTTGTACCACTTTTCGATTGTGCTTGATGTTGCTATAACTCTTAAGATACAATTCGTAACCCGATAGCGAAAGTAATAATCTTCGCCAGTACATTACGTCTTCATTTCCGTCTAGATTATAATTGATAGGCGCATAATAGGCTTGAGTCATTGAGATGGTTTGCAAGCATCGTTCTATCAGTTTTCCAATATTCGAAAAGCTCCATCCGAGTCCTCTTGGCATGGTTACATGCAATATGCCGTTGTAAAGTAAGAGATCTTTATTGAGTTTGTTTACAATTTGCAAGGCATCTGAGGTTTCCAGTTTTCTGGGAAGATCTGGGGAGTTCATGAAATGATACAATGAATTGATGTGTTCCCAAAGTTCTTTTGTTATTTTATCTTGCGAACCTCTGGCGTTTTCACGCGCTTTTACAACCAAATTTTTGACCGAATTATGATTCAAACTATCGCAAATAATGTATTTCAACACAAAGTTGGTGTCGTATTGCACATCATTTATTTGGTCGTGTGTTAAGTCGGTATAATATTTCAATAATGGTTTGTAACCTTGACAATCATCGGTTTCTTTGTCAAATGATAGTATGTAACTAGTATTAAGAGTTAATAACATGCCATCGGTTCTTTCCATATATCTGTTGAGCCAAAACATCCCGTCTGCAACTCGACTTAGCATATTTGCCTTCATCTGATTCGATTTATAAATTATAAAAAAACTGTAACTTTTTCAACCAAAATTATTTACTACGTCAGTTCGCAAAGGCTCGTTTGGGCGTGACCCTGTTGTGCAAAGGGGCTTACTTTTAGTGCCGCTTATACGGCCCCTTTACACAACAGCGTCGGGCTATCCGCGCTACTTCGGTAGCTAGCTTCTATCCCTCACGCAATCCCATAAATCGCCTTCTCGTAATGCTTACAAGTTCACAATGATTGACAACTATGGCCTAAATAATGCCCTATTTTAGCATTTGAAAATTATAGGTTCTACAATGGTTTCTATTATTGACTCTATGATAGGAGCCTGAGAATCTGTGTAATTGTAGAGTAAAAACATCCCGTTTGTAACTCCACTTTGCATAGTTGTTTTCATTTGAATTGGTTTTAAAATTAAGATTAATAGATTTTGATTTTATTTATAAATCGCTTGATTAAATTTTCTTCTGCTTCACTTTTTGCTGTTTCCAAATCGGATTCCTCTACAGTTTCAATGGGTTTTATTTCTTCTTTTTTTGAAACACTTTCGGGAACTGGAATTGAATCTAAATTTGGTATATCTGGATCTGCTGTTATTGTTATTTTTTTAACTTCAGGCTCATTTGAATTTTCTACTGTTGTTTCAGTTGGTTTCGCGTCGTTTAAATGTTCTAAAACCATTTCGGGTAAAAAGGCAAACTTTTTGCTTTCGTTTTTTTCTGTGTTTAAGGCAGTTGTTTTCATTTTGATTCATTTTAAAAATTAAAATGAAATTACTTTATGATCCAAGTGTCTTTGCTTCCTCCTCCTTGCGAAGAGTTGACGACCAATGAACCTTCTGTCAATGCGACTCGAGTTAATCCTCCAGGCACAATTTCTACTCCATTGGGTCCACATAAAGCATACGGTCTTAGATCTACATGGCGTAATTTCAATTGGCCATCTATTAAACAGGGAACGGTACTGAGTTGAATGATCGGTTGTGCGATAAAATTTCTGGGATTGGCCAAAATGGCTGTTTTACCATTTTCTAGTTCTTCTTGCGTAGCTTTGTTTCCCATTATCATTCCATATCCGCCGCTTCCATTGGTTTCTTTGATTACCATATTTTCCATATCGGCAAATACCAACTCTCTTTCCTCTCTGTTTTCCATTTGGTATGTTGGAACATTTTTAAGTATAGGTTCTTCGTTAAGGTAATATTTTATCATATCTGGGACGTAAGCATAGACGGCTTTGTCATCGGCAACACCATTACCGACAGCATTCACCAAGGCTACATTTCCGTGACGGTAAGCACTAATCAGTCCTGGTACGCCCAGTGTACTTTCGGGTTTAAAAACCAATGGATCGAGATACTCATCGTCCAAACGGCGGTAAATAACATCTACTTGCTGTAATCCCGAAGTGGTTTTCATGTATACTTTATTATTATTAACCACCAAGTCTCTTCCTTCCACAAGTGGAATTCCCATTTGACGGGCTAAAAAAGTATGTTCATAATAAGCCGAATTATAGACACCAGGTGTAAGTAAAACCACGTTAGGATTGGATACATTTCGTGGGGACAGCGAAACCAATATGTTATGAAATATCATCGGATAGTTTCCTACCATGCTTACTTTATTGGAGGTAAGCATATCTGGGAAAATTCGTTTGGTGATTTCGCGGTTTTCCAACATATAACTCACGCCGCTGGGACATCGCAGGTTGTCTTCAAGTACATAAAATTCTCCCTTTGCCCCCCGAATTAAATCAATTCCTGCGATATGCACATGAATATTATGCGGCACTTTTATCCCGTGAACTTCTTGTATATAATGAGGGCAAGATGCTATTAATGAAGCGGGGATTATGCCATCTTTTACAATGTGTTGTCCATTATAAACATCTTCCAAAAATAAATTAAGGGCTTTTAATCGTTGTTTGATTCCAGTTTCCACTTCGCTCCATTCAGCTTTTGTGATGATTCTGGGAATGATGTCAAACGGGAAAATTCTTTCTATTCCTTGATTATTGTCGCTATAAACTGTAAATGTTATACCTTGATTCATGAACAAATCCGAAGCCTGAATTTGTTTATCGTTTAGACTTTCCGGATTTAGATTTTGTAATGTGTGAAGAACTTGAGCATAGGAATCTCTAACGCCTTCATTTGAGAACATCTCGTCCCACCCTTTTGGGTTTAGCTGTGGTACCAATTTCATCATATTTCTCAGTATTAAATAATTAATATTTCAGTTTAATATGAGCTGTTAAGGCTGAATTTTGAACTAATTTATTAAATTATTATCACTGAAATAGTTAATGATGTGATTATTTGATAATTTATATGACTTTCTTTTTTAGCCAAACTTTTTTTATCAATTCTAATTTTTTTGATTCAATTTTTTTTTGATTTCGCATTCGCTAAATTGAGTTTTTAAGACTGTAGCAATTTAAATAGTGGGTATTTTGTAGTTTGATTTTAAAATGAGTTTCGTTTTTTAATAGGGAGTGGTGATAAAGATTTTAATACTTTGAATTAAAGAAAGAAAGATTAAAGCAAAAAAAGACCATCATTGTGATGGTCTTTTTTGAAAGTTGTATTTCTTAACTGAATCTGCTGTTTATTTGTTTTACAAATCAATATTCATAAACTTCATAACCCCAAGGTTTCATTTTCCATTCTTTGGAGCTTAAAGTTTCTTCATTTTCTTTGAAGACATTATGTGCTTTTCCTGTCAAAGAATTGTCTTTTATGGATACAGCTTGTTCGTTTGCGGAAAAATTAAGAATTACTAAAACTTTTTTGTTTCCTTTTTCTCTTACATAGGCGTAAATCGCTTTGTCGTCTCCCAAGTGTACTTTTTTGAAGGAGGCATTAGCGGAAAGTGCTTCGTTGTTCTTTCTTAGATTCAGCAATGTCGTGTAGAATTTTTCTCTTTGAAAATTTTTAAACTTTATAGGATCTTTGTCGAAAAACTTTAATGCCCTTAAAACGGGTTCTTCCTGTCCACTGTAAATTAATGGAATGCTGTTTTTCATGGTTTGAGTAAATACCGCAAACGGCTCATGAATAATTCCTGGAAAAGTTCCAAAATCGGCATGATTCCAGCTATTTTCATCGTGATTGCTGGTGAAATACATTTGAATCGTATTTTTTGGGTATAAGGTTTCATTTTCCTTGTTGATGCTGTCCAAAGCAAGGGCTGATTTTTCGCCTTTGGCTACTTTTTCCATCATTTTGAACATGTGCCAAGGGTAAACGGCATCAAAACCGCTTTTTGGTAGGTAAGTGCTGTCTCCTTCGGCGAGCATAAAGATATTCTTCATTTTTTTCAGTTCCGGAATGGACTTACGCCAAAAAGAAGCCGGAACGTTCCAGGCAACGTCACATCGAAATCCGTCTATATTCGTGTCTTCAATCCAGTATTTCATTGCGCGAATCATACTGTCCTGCAATACAGGATTTTTATAATTTAATTGTCTTGTGTCTGCCCAATCAAATGCTACTGCCGGTTTGCCGGAGCTGTCTTTTAGGAAGAAATCCGGGTGTTGCGTAATCCATCGATGGTCTGCTCCGGTGTGATTGGGTACCCAATCAATTAATACTTTCATTCCTTTCTCATGAATAGCCTCTACAAGTTTCTTAAAGTCATCCATTGTGCCAAATTCAGGATTAACCGCGGTATAGTCGGAAACGGCATAATAACTTCCTAAAGACCCTTTTCTGTCCAATTTACTGATAGGATTAATTGGCATGAACCAAATCGTTTGGACTCCCATCGCTTTTAGCCGGTCAAGATGTTTTGCAAATGAATTGAAAGTCCCTTCAGGCGTGTATTGGCGAACGTTGACCTCATAAATATTGCCTTGCATGATCCAAGCGGGATGACCGTCGATTTGACTGTTGTCGTCGTTATTTGATAACTTGTTGTTTTGACAGCATATCAAAGAAAAAATCAATGCAATAAGCACAAATGAAATAGAGAGTTTTTTCATAACGGAGAAAATTAATGATTGAAATAAGTTTACGTTTTGAAGTGCTTTAGTTTATGGAAATATTGGGAAAACGTTTTTCTATAATTGCACAAGCTAGAGAAGTACCAATTTAGTGATTTATTAAACAAACTTCAAATGAAATGGGAGATAATATCATAATTATCAGGTCATTTTGATAATTGAAGATATAAGTATCTTCATGGAAGATAAGCTTAATTTGTGGAATTAGGCTTGAATCAACTTAGATCTTGAATCATTTTTTTTTGGATAAAAAAGAGTTGAGTTTTGAGCAAAAAAAAAGACCATCATCGCTGATAGTCTTTTTAATAAGCTCCCTCTCTTGGGCTCGAACCAAGGACCCTCTGATTAACAGTCAGATGCTCTAACCAACTGAGCTAAGAAGGAATCACCTTAAAGGTAAATATGTTTGCTAAAAAAAGTTGCTCCCCCTCTTGGGCTCGAACCAAGGACCCTCTGATTAACAGTCAGATGCTCTAACCAACTGAGCTAAGGAGGAAGTTGTTGCTCTTTTTAGCGAGTGCAAATATAGGATTAAATTTAAATGTAGCAAACAAAAAAAGCAAAAATAACATTCTTTTTTATTTACCTACAATCGCTTTATAAATATCATTTCCATTCGCAAAAAGCAATAGACTGATAAGTAGTACAAAACCAACCATTTGGGCATTTTCAAGGAATTTGTCGCTTGGTTTTTTACCGCTTACGATTTCAAACAATAAAAACATCACATGTCCTCCGTCAAGTGCCGGAATAGGCAATAAGTTCATAACTCCAAGCATTATCGATAATATAGCCGTGATGCTCCAGAAAACTTCCCAGCTCCAAGAACTTGGAAAAATATTATAAATGGCATGAAATCCTCCTACTTGTTTGTACGCTTTGGTTTCTGGATTGAAAATCATTTTTAATTGTTTTCCGTATCCAACCAATTGGTCTTTTCCTTTTTCAATTCCAAAAGGGATTGATTCAAGGAAACTGTATTTTTGATGCGTAATTTTGTAATAACCCAGTTTCTCAAGTGTTTCAAGTCCTAAAGCGCCTATTGAAACTCCCATTTTTCCAACATTCGAAACAACTACGTTAATAGCTACTTCTTTTTGATTACGTAAAACGACAGCAGGAATGGTTTTGTTTTTGTTTTTTTCTAAAACAGATTGTACTTCATCAAGATATTTTGTTTTTTGACCATTTAAAGACACAATAATATCTTTTGCTTTAAGCTCTTTGTTTAAAGATTCTGTTGGAACTTCTGTGATTGCAAATGGAACTCGTATTGCTACCAAAGGAGCTTTCTCGAATTTAGATAATTGATCTATAAAATCATTTGGCATTTTTATTGTTTGTTCGATGCCGTTTCTTTCAATAACCACATCTTTAGCCAAGATAATTTTAGAACTGATTTCCTTGTCAAAACGTACAATTTTTTCTCCATCAACAGCAACGATTTTATCACCCGATTTGAATCCCGCATTTATCATCGCTTGATTTTCGATCAAAAGACCGTCTTTCATATCGGCATTTGAAATATAGGAATCTCCATAAGCATAAGCCATACCAATATAGATAATGAAAGCAAGTATAAAGTTTACCGTTACACCACCCAACATTATTATCAAACGTTGCCAAGCTGGTTTGGATCTAAATTCCCAGGGTTGTGCAGGCAAAGCCATTTGTTCCTTGTCCATGCTTTCGTCGATCATACCGGATATTTTTACATAACCGCCAAGAGGCAACCAGCCAATTCCGTATTCGGTTTCGCCAATTTTCTTTTTTAGAAGGGAATATTTTAAGTCAAAAAATAAATAAAATTTCTCGACTCTGGTTTTGAATAATTTTGCAGGAATGAAATGCCCTAATTCGTGAAGTATAATAAGTAATGATAAGCTCAATAAAAATTGAGAAAGCTTGATAACTATTTCCATTTTTTAATTTTCGGTTCTTTAATGACGGACAAAAGTACTATTTTCTATTTTATTATTTGCGCTATATTTTTTTGGATCGTTTTAAATGTTTGTTAATTAATGCATTTTTCATTTTTATTTTAAAGTTAGTGCAATAACTTTACTACATAAAAATCTTGTTTTAATGCTGTTTGGCTTAAAACATTAATATACTTGTATTTATGTCTTCACAATTATTTTCTCCATTACAAATAAAAAGTATCACACTCAAAAACAGAATTACAGTTTCACCAATGTGCCAATATTCGGCGGAGGATGGCTTTGCCAATGATTGGCATTTGGTACACCTTGGCAGTCGGGCTACGGGTGGCTCAGGTTTAATCATTCAGGAAGCCACAGCCATTTCTCCTGAAGGGAGAATTTCTCCTAGTGATTTAGGTATTTGGAGCGATGATCATATCAAAAAATTACAGTCTATCACTAAGTTTATCATTAGTCAGGATTCAGTTCCAGGAATACAATTGGCTCACGCCGGCAGGAAAGCCAGTGTTTCGTCACCTTGGTACGGTAATAAAAAATTGACCCAAAATCAAGGTGGATGGGAAACTTTTGCACCAAGTGCAATTGGTTATCACGATAATGAGCAAACTCCTACTGCATTGGATAAAGCGGGAATCCAAAAAGTAATTGCCGATTTTAAATTGGCCACCAGAAGAGCCGAGAAAGCAGGATATCAAGTCCTTGAAATTCACGCAGCACACGGTTATTTGTTGCACCAATTTTTGTCGCCTTTGTCCAATTCGAGAACGGATGAGTATGGGGGGGCTTTCGAAAATCGTATTCGATTACTTCTGGAAGTGCTCCAGGCGGTTCAGTCTGAATGGTCCAAAGAACTTCCTTTAATGGTGAGAATCTCAGCTACAGATTGGGCTGATGGAGGTTGGAACGCTGAAGAATCAGTGCGACTTTCTAAAATTTTGAAGGAGAAAGGAGTCGATATAATTGATGTTTCTTCAGGTGGCTTGGTGTCTCATCAACAAATTCCTTTAGGGCCTAATTATCAAGTTCATTTTGCCGAAAAAATTAAAAAGGAAACGGGGATTTTGACCGGAGCGGTTGGTTTGATTACTACTTCTCAACAAGCGGAAGCGATTGTAGCGAGCGGTAAAGCGGATCTCGTTTTATTTGCGAGAGAGTCGCTTAGAAATCCGAATTTAGGATTGACTTTTGCTCAGGAATTGGGTGTTGATGTTCAATGGCCGAAACAATATGACAGAGCTAAAATGAGATAAGTTCTTGTTTAAACGTTTTGCTGCAAGATCTTTTTTTGACCTTGTAGGTATTAAATTTAAAATCATACCTACAAGGTTTTTGGAAACCTTGCAGGATTGTAAACTACCATAAAAAGATATGCAAAAAATAAAAACCGCACTACTGTCTTATGGAATGTCTGGAAAAGTTTTCCATGCTCCTTTTTTGGATTTTCATCCAGGATTTGAATTGGTTGGTTCTTGGGAAAGAAGTAAACAATTAATTCAATTGGATTATCCAAATGTAAAAAGTTATCCAACTCTAGAAGAAGTGCTTCAGGATGATATTGATTTGGTTATTGTAAATACGCCGGTTGGAACTCATTTTGAATATGCCAAGCAAGTTTTGCTTGCCGGGAAAAATGCGGTGGTGGAAAAAGCCTTTACTACTACAGTTGCCGAAGCTCAGGAATTAGTGAATTTGGCCAAAGAAAAAGGATTGAAGCTTTCGGTTTTCCAAAATCGAAGATGGGACAGTGATTTTAAAACCGTACAAAAAGTGGTTGCCGATAAAGTATTGGGCGAATTGGTGGAAGCCGAATTTCATTTTGATCGTTATAATCCACTTTTGAGTCCAAAAGGACATAAGGAAACTGTTAATTCTGGTGCTGGAATTCTGAAGGATTTAGGGCCACATTTAATTGACCAAGCATTGTTTTTATTTGGGTTTCCCCAAAGTGTTTTTGCCGATATTCGAGTAACACGAGAACATTCTTTGGTAGATGATTGGATTGATATTTTGCTATATTATGCAGATTTTAGAGTGCGATTAAAAGCTGGCTTTTTTGTTCGAGAAGCTAATCCTGCGTATGTTATTCACGGGAAAAAAGGTTCTTTTCTGAAACCACGTGGTGATGTTCAGGAAGATGATTTAAAACTAGGGAAGAAACCAAATCTTACCACGTGGGGTACTGAAGCTCCGGGTAACGAAGGATTGTTGCATACAGAGATAGACGGAAGAATTATTAAGGAGAAAGTCGAAACATTACAGGGAAATTATTATGATTTTTTTGAAGGTGTTTATCAGTCAATTATTAGTGATACCAAAGAACCGGTTACAGCTAAAGAAGGATTGCAGGTAATGCAAATTATTGAAGCTGCTATTGAAAGTAATGCTCAAGGAAAAGTCATTATGTTGTAATGAATGATGTTTTTTAGCACTCAATATCTCGTTTTATAGCTTGGGTGAGGGATAAAAGCTAGCTACCGAAGTAGCGCGGATAGCCCGACAGCATTAGGGAAATGGGCCGACTAAGCGATATGCTAAGTTGGCCCATTTTTCTAATGGTGGCACCCCCAGACTATTTTTATTTTGGATAAAATTGGTTTGTTTTTCTAACAATAACGTTGTAATTTATTGTTGAGGAAGGGTTTGTGTCTTTGGATTGTTTCTTTTCGTACTTTTGACACAAAGGATTCCCAAAAAAAACAACTATTTTGATAGATTTAAATTTTTTAGGTCGGTTTAAGGCCAAGGGCAAATACAAGAAAAACTATCGAGATGCGAAAGCGTCTTATTTGGTTAGAATTCGATGGGCAGTATCAATGTTCTATTTTGCTATGGGATTGTGTTTTGCTACTTGGGCAAGTCGTATTCCAACCATAAAAGCAGCCTTGAACTTAAGCGATGGTCAATTAGGAAGCATTCTTTTTGCTTTGCCTGTTGGACAATTAACGATGATGTATTTTTCAGGTAAATTGGTTACTCGTTATGGAAGTCATCGGATTTTGCCTTTTGCAATTGTGATGTATGCGGTGAGTTTAACGAATATTGGACTGGCGCAAAATGCGTGGCAATTGGCGCTTGGATTATATGCTTTCGGAATCTTTGGTAACCTGACTAATATTTCTGTAAACACTCAAGGGGTTTATACAGAAGGACTTTTTAGAAGAACAATTATGTCTTCATTCCACGGGATGTGGAGTTTGGCAGGATTTACTGGTGCATTGGTAGGATTGGGAATGTTGGCATTGCAACTCAGTACATATACCCATTTCCTAATTGTTGCTTTTATTGCATTTTTGTTGATTGCATCAAATTTTAAATTTTTGATTAAGGCCAAAGAAACCATTAAAACAGAGAAGAAAAAAGGATTCAGTAAACCAGATGCTACGTTAGTTTTGCTTGGAGTTATTGGATTTTGTTGTATGGCCAGTGAAGGAATTATGTTTGATTGGAGTGGTGTTTTTTTTAAAGACATAGTCAAAGCGCCTGGCGCTTTAATAATTTTAGGTTACACTTCATTTATGATTATGATGGCGAGTGGTCGTTTTTTCGGAGATAAATTAATCAATAGATTTGGGCGAAAAACGGTAATCAAAATTAGTGGAATTATGATTTCATCCGGTTTCTTTACCGCAGTTGCTTTTCCTTATATAATACCCTCAATGATTGCTTTTATGATTATTGGATTGGGAGTTTCTACAGTTGTGCCTACTTTGTATAGCATTGCAGGTAAACATCCAACAATACCAACTGGCGAAGCTTTGACCACTGTTTCAAGTGTGAGTTTTCTTGGATTTTTGATGGGTCCACCTGTTATAGGGTACATTGCCGAACTTTTTAGTTTGCGATTTTCATTCGCCTTTATTGGGATTTTTGGTTTTTTTATCGCTTTTATGGTTAGCCGAATTAAAGCTATTGATTAAATACTAAGAATTTTTTTCTATTTGTTATACTACTTAATAGTTTTTTTCTTAAGTTTATCGCTTGAAATTTAATTGAATACTTTTTTTATTCGATTGAAAATTAAGATGCCACACCTAATTTAGGTCTTTACAATTCTTTTTTCCAAAACTATTTTATCCTTTTTTTAAACAAATCTAATTTTTGGAGGCGTTGTATTTTGCATACAATGTGTTCCATATGTTTACAAAACAAGTATGGGTAAATTTTTGTTAGGAATACTTTTATTATTGAAAATGTCTTTTGTTTGTGCCCAAAAACCAACAGGAATTAAGGGAAAAATCATTGATGCTAAAACTCAAAAGCCATTAGAAAATGTAGTGGTTACGATTTCAAACACACAGTTGATGCAACTCACGTCAAGTGATGGTGTTTTTAGTTTTTATGCTGTGGTTCCTGGAAATCAATTGTTGCTTTTGCATAGTCAAGGATTTAAGGACGTAATACTTCCTGTTGTAATTACACAAGACCAAATGTTGGATTTGGGCGCTGTTCCATTAGAGGATAATCAAACTTCGGAGCAACAGGCGGGAACAATCGCGCTTCTCGAAAGTGATTTAAGCGATGATAATAGTGGTTCCGAGAGCACTTCGGGACTTCTACAATCTTCCAGAGATGCTTTTCAACAAGCGGCGGCTTTCAATTGGGGTCAGGCTCGATTTAGGATTCGTGGGTTAGACAGTCAATATGCAACGACGATGATCAATGGTGTTACGATGAACAAATTATTTGACGGGAGGCCGCAATGGGGCAATTGGGGCGGATTGAATAATGTGGTTCGGAATCAGGAATTCACGGTAGGTTCTTTTCCTTCAGATTATGCTTTTGGCGGGATTTTGGGCACTCAGGAAATTAATACCCGTGCTTCGATTTATAAACCTGGAATGATTTTATCTTTTTCGGGAACCAATACCAATTACGATTGGCGAATGATGGGAACCTACGCTTCTGGAATGAACAATAAAGGCTGGGCATTTGTGGTTTCGGCAGGAACGCGTTGGGCTGAGGAAGGATATTTTGAAGGAACAAATTATAATGCTTTAGCGGGTTTTATCAGTGTGGAAAAGAAAATAAATGACCACCATTCTTTGAATTTCTCCGGATTTTATACACCCAATTCGAGAGCCAAAAATTCACCAAATACCGCTGAAGTAACTGAATTAACGAGCGAAAAGTACAATTCGTATTGGGGTTGGCAGGACGGCAAAAAGCGTAATGCCAGAATTAAAACTATTGAGGAGCCTATTTTGATGCTGAATCATTTTTATACCATCAATGAATATTCGACGCTGAATTCGAGTTTGACCTATCAATTTGGAAAAATTACCAATAGCAACATCGACTATCAAAACGGCAACAGCCCGGATCCAACATATTACAGAAAAATGCCGAGCTATTACAGTTCGATGTATGCGCCGGATAACGGAGAGTTTTCTGGAGAATTTACTCCCGATTATGAGAATGCTGGGAAAAGCAGGGAACAGTTTCTAGCAAATAGCCAAATCGATTGGAATGCTTTGTACAATGCGAATCAAACTCCAGTTTTGGATTCCAATGGGAAAATAACAGGCTATATTCCCGCCAAAAGCAATTGTGTTTTGTACGAAGATCGAACGGACGACCAAACGATAACGGCCAATTCTAACTTCAATACACAAATAAGTGACAATCTTTTCTTGACGGCAGGAGGTTTTTACAGTCATTTAAAATCCCATAATTACCAACAATTAACGGACTTATTAGGAGGTTTGTATTTTGATGATATCGATGTTTTTTATAATGGAAATCAAGCGCAATCGGATTTGAATCATCCCGACAGGCAGGTTGTTGAAGGTGATACGTATGGTTACAATTTTAATTATGTTGCGAATACGTTCAACGTTTTTACCAATTTTAAATTTACATATGATAAAGTCGATTTTTATTTGGCACAAAATTTCATAAGTACGAATTATCAACGTGAAGGTTTGTATCAAAACGGAATTTATCCGACGAATTCTTTTGGGAAAAGTGAGAAAGTTCAATTTGAAAATTTTGGTTTTAAAGGCGGAATTCTTTTCAAAATTTCGGGTAGGCAGCAGTTTAGTTTTAATGGTGCTTATCTTTCTAATGCTCCAGCCATCAGAAATACATTTCCCAATGCGAGATTAAACAATTCGGTAGTTGCGGGTATCCAAAATGAAAACATAAATAGTTTCGATGCGAGTTATTTTTACAGAACTCCAAGATGGCAAACCCGTCTCACTCTTTTTTATGCCAAAATAAAGAACGTTACACAAACTTCTTTCTTTTATGCTGAAGGAATATTTGATGATGGAGCAGGATATGCAAATACAGATGCTTTTGTAAGCCAGACTTTAACACATTTGGATATAAAGAATTTCGGTGCCGAATTTAGTTTTCAATACCAATTAACCCCAACGCTAATGACTAATTTTTCGGCAGCTTACGGTCAGTTTACGTTTGACAGCAATCCGAATGTCACCATAACCAATGACGCTCAAGCCACTGCTGAAAATCCCAATCCCGTATTTGATTTTGGAACTTCATCAATGAAAAACTATAATCAGGCGGGAATGCCACAACAGGCTTTTGCTTTAGGAATCGAATATAGAGATCCCAAATATTGGTGGATTGGGGCCAATATCAATTATTTAGCAAATAGTTTTATAGATATTTCGCCTATCTCAAGAACGGCTACATTTTATAAAAATCCTGCAAGCGGTTTCAATTTTCCTGAAGCTTCAGAGGAAAGAGCGAGGGAGTTATTGAGTCAAGAAGAGTTTGAGCCCATTACTTTGTTGAACATTTCAGGAGGGAAATCATGGAAAGTTAAAGGAAAGAATATCGGACTTTTTGCAACGTTAAATAATGTTTTGGATTTGAAATACAAAACAGGAGGATATGAGCAAGCTAGAAATGCCAATTTCAGACAACTCAACCAAGATGTTTCCAGTGGGACTCCCAATTTTGGCAACAAATATTTTTATGGTTACGGGCGGACGTATTTTGTAAACCTGTACATCAATTTATAAATTTTAAAATAGAAGAAGATGAGTTTAAAATTCTACACTGTTTTTTTAGGAATTGCAATAACTTTTGCTAGCTGTGCAAGGGAAGAATTTGATGTGCCAAAACTAACCTGCACTCAACCCGATTTGAAAGTAAACCGCACTGTTGAAGAAGTGCGAGCTGCGACAAGTTCCATAGTGACTCAATACACCTACGATGATGTTATTGAAGCATATGTGGTTTCCAGTGATGAGGCTGGGAATTTTTTCAAAACGATATCGTTTCAAACATTGGCAACCGCCACAACTCCAGCGATGGGTTTTAGCGTTCCTGTTGATGCTTCGAATACATACATTGATTTTCGATTAGGGAATAAAGTTTATATCAAAATAAAAAATCAATACACGGATATTTACTTCGGAGGAATGCGTATAGGAAGTATTTATGTGAATACGTATAATGAAGGTGGCGTTGGACGAATTTCTCCAAATGATTATAAAAAAGTACTGAACGCTTCTTGCACAATGGTGAGTGAGGAACTTTTAGTTCGGCCTATTTCAATAACCGATTTGCTGCAGGATTCAAACATCAATACGTTGGTTGAATTGTCGGAGGTACAATTTACAAATGATGCGATTGGGAGACATTATTATGAAGAATCCAATGATATTGGTGGTGGAACCAATTGGAGTTTGATGGATAAATTAGGGAATCGGGTGTTGTTTCGAACTAGTAGTTTTGCTGATTTTGCTGATAAAATTGTTCCCGACGGAAGGGGAAAAGTAAAAGGAGTTTTGACCAAGTTTGGTTCAGATTATCAATTGTTGGCACGATCCGAAAAAGATGTGAACCTTACAGGTGCTGCTGCAGTCCCGTTCTTTTCCGAAAACTTTCAAAGTGTCGAAACCAATACCAAACTCAATCTTCCGGGCTGGACAAACATGGTACAAAAAGGAACAAAGTTTTGGCTTGGGACAATGTATGCAGGAAATGGATATGCGGAGTTTAATACAACAGGAACAAAAGTAGCGTCCAATATAGCTTGGTTGATTTCTCCAAAAATTGATATGGATGTACATACCAATGAAGTGCTTACTTTTAGATCGGCGCAGCATCACCTGGATGTGGATTCACCTTTAAATTCGCTAGAAGTGTATGTCTCCAAAAACTTTGACGGCTTGAATATTGACAAAGCCACGTGGATTCCGCTCAAAGTTACATTGCCTAAACAAGCGACACCTTGGTATCAGTTTGTGGGTTCTGGCGGAGTGGATTTATCAAGTTATACTGGGAAAATAAACATTGCGTTCAAGTACACGGGTTCGGGTAAAAACCTTGCTTTGGATGGTGCTTTTCAAGTGGACGATGTTCAGATTTATGGGGATAAGTAATTAAACACAAATTCCACAGATTTTCACAAAATACTTTGTGAAAATCTGTGGAATCTGAGTTCAGAAAGCCAATCTTAATCTGTCTATGGCGATTTCTTATTTTTTGTTTTCAATAATACTTATTGCGTAACCGCCTCCTGAGGCACTCAATTGTGAAAGTTTAGAGGTATTGGTTACCTGTATTTTTCGAACAGTATATGCTTGTGGGTTTGTTTTGTAATTGGCATCTTTTCCATCAGCATAAATTGTGGCGGTGTATTTTTTTCCTTTTTCCAAGAAAGAAAAATTGATGTTCGAAGTACGAGGTTCGTACCCATTTACATTCCCAATAAACCAGTTATTTGTTCCTTTTGCTTTTCTTGCTACTGTTATATATTGACCAGGTTCTGCTTCTAGATAGTTGCTTTCACTCCAATCTACCGCTACATCTTTAATGAATTGGAATGCATCAGGAAATTTATTGTAGTGTTCCGGAAAATCTGCCGCCATTTGCAATGGACTGTAAAGCGTTACGTATAATGCCAATTGATTGGCGATAGTACTGTTTACGTGCGACTTATTGTTGGGACTAAATTTGCTCAAATCCATTTCGAAAATTCCTGGAGTATAATCCATTGGTCCGCCAATTAATCTAGTAAAAGGCAATAATGTAACGTGGTTTGGTTTTGATCCGCCAAAAGCTTGATATTCTGTTCCTCTCGCAGCTTCGTTACCAATTAAGTTTGGATAGGTTCTGCAAATACCTGTTGGTCTAACCGCTTCATGGGCATTAACCATAATTTTATATTCAGCTGCTTTTTCTATGGCATATTGATAATGGTTTATCATAAATTGGTTGTAATGATTATCGCCATTCGATATGATACTACCTACGTAGCCACTTTTTACGGCATCATATCCATTGTCTTTCATGAATTGATACGCTTTATCCATATGACGTTCATAGTTGCGAACCGACCCAGATGTCTCGTGGTGCATAATCATTTTTACACCTTTGGATTTTGCATATTCATGCAAGGCTTTTACATCAAAATCTGGATAAGGAGTTACAAAGTCAAAAACATAGTCTTTGTAATGACCAAACCAATCTTCCCAACCTTCATTCCAGCCTTCAACCAATACTCCCCCAAAACCATTTGCGGCAGCAAAATCAATATATTTCTTCACATTTGCATTGTTTGCGCCATGTGTACCGTTAGGTTTTGCTTTAGAAAAATCAGTAACACCAAGTTGTACTGATGGAAATTCATCTGTATAAGACCATGAACTTTTTCCAGAAATCATTTCCCACCATACACCAACGTATTTTATCGGTTTAATCCAAGAGGTATCTTCGATTTTACAAGGGTCATTCAAATTTAAAGTCATTTTTGAAGCCAGAATTTCTCTAGCGTCGTCACTTACAATAATGGTACGCCAAGGCGAATGTGCTGGAGCTTGAATATATCCTTTGGCGCCTTTTTCATCAGGAGTTAGCCAAGATTCAAACACCATATTTTTATCATCCAAATTCAAGTGCATACAAGAATAATTAATCAATGCAGCTTCGTGTAAATTGATATACAATCCGTCAGCTGTTTTCAGCATAAGGGAAGTTTGTACACCAGTTGGTGAAAAGGAAGTTTGGGATAAATTATCAGTTTTCGCCTTTTCGGTTAGTCCTCTTATTTCTGATAATTTAGAAGTGGTGTAATCGTATTCTTGTGTGTCATAATCTCCAGGAATCCAAAAAGCAGTATGATCTCCAGTCATTGCAAATTGAGTTCTTTCCTCTTTTATGACAAAATAAACTAAGTTTTTTTGTGTTGGAAATTCATATCGAAATCCTAAACCGTCATTAAACAGGCGAAAACGAATAATGATTTGTCTGTCTGTTTCCTTCTGTTTTAGCGTAACGGCTAATTCGTTATATTGATTTCTGATGTTTTCTACTTCGCCCCAAACAGGTTTCCAAGTTTCATCAAAAGAGTTTGTTTTGGTATCAATTATTGTAAAATCATTCAATAACGATTTTTTGTCGTCTTTAAGTTCAAGGCCTAATTTACTTGGCTTTATGACAGTTTTGTTTTTGTAGTTTAAGCTATAACTTGGAGTTCCGTCTTTTTGTAGAGTAAATTCCATAATGAATTTTCCATTAGGGGATTTCAACTGTTGGGAATTGACAGACTGCAAAACCAAAAAACAGAACAGAGCTGTATAAAGTAAATGTTTCATTGTTTTTAATATAAATTAGAGATTGATTTTTTTGAATGGCTTTCGGCGAAATCGATTTATTAATTGTTAAAAAAGATATATCGTTTTCGTGAAAGTAAAAGTATACGCTTTAGAGTTTGAAAAATTCAATCGTTTTAAAAAAGTAGATTGTAATTTCAAAAATACAATTTAAAACACTTATAATCAATGAGTTGATTATTTTTTAATTAAAAAAAAAGTGGCAGAAAAGTGAATCCAAATTTAAAAGAGGAATAGATATAATCGCGATAAATTACTAAAATGACAAATTTTATTTATTGCTTGTTCCAATTTGCATCACTTTTTCTTCAAATTCATCTCTAGGTCCAGCCGATTTGTTTTTGAGTTGCGAACGGTAATTGTAAATAGTGGAAATGGAATATCTGAGGAATACAGCAATTTTGGCACTATCTTTTATTCCCAAACGAATAAGTGCAAAAATCCTTAATTCGGTATTAAGCTGTTCGCCTTCTTTTGGCTGAATGGCATCTGTGGGGATTAATAAAGCATTAAAATCATCAATAAAATTAGGGAAGAGTTGCAAAAAGGTTTTGTCAAAATTTGCATAAAACTCTTTTAATTCATTTTCGATATATTCTTTTGATTTTACCGCACTTACCAAATCATTGATTTTTCCAGTAGTTGCCAATACATTTAATTTTCGTTGGTATTCATCAAGTTTTCCCAAATAATCTGAACATTGGTCCATATATCGACCGATATATATTTCCTTTAAAAAATTGGCTTCCGTCAAAGTGTTGTTGGACAGATTTAGTTTTTCATTAAAAGTGTTTAATTCAACATTCAATTCGGAAAGTTTATCATTGGCGGAGCTTAAATCGCTTTTTGCTTTTGATAATTTTTTCATTTGTCTAAAGAGTAAAAACAGAAGGGCAAGTAATACGAGTACTAGAAAACCTGCACTAATTAAAAACACCATCAATTGATACCTGTTGGTTTCGTTTTGTTGCTGATACGATTCGCTGATAATGGGTAACATCTTCGATATTTCATAGGTTCTCAAGCGTGCATTGCAGATAACTGCATCGTCTAGAGAACGTTTTATGTAGGTATAAGCTCGCTCAATATCACCATCTTCATAAAGTAGAAAGGCCAATGATCGAAGCGAAATGTATTCTTTTTTTGCCAACTGTAAATCAGATAGCGCCGAGATACTTAGCCATTTTTTTTCTTGATTTCTATCTTTTTTCAGCTTGTATGCTTGTGAAATGATATAGGATATTATAGCTCTATTAGGATCACTTTGTTTAATTTTAGAAAAAAAAGGAAGTAATAAGTCAAGAGTTTCTTCGGGGTTTTTATTATCTAAATACCAATCGGCCTTAGCAATAATGAATGGAGTGGAATTATGGGGGTAAAAATTCACACAGGAATCTCGGTATTTTTTTGAAAACAAAAGGTATTTTTCTTTTTCTTGTTGGGAAGAAGCATTGTCGGCCATTTGACCATAAATTACTCTACTAACACCATAAAAAGAACCTTTTAAGTTGGGAGTAGCTGCAATGGTAATGGCATTCAGAACATCAATTCCTTCTTTGTACATGCCTAATGTTCCCATTATGGCAACGAGGTTAAATTTAGCCTGATTTAATTTTTCAAGCTTATTCAGATTTTCCGCTATTTGAAAATTCTTTCTGGCATATACCAATGCAGAATCTGATTGATACGATTGGTAGTCATTATATAGTTTTTGTGTAATCTTATATTTTTGCTCAGGATCATTGGTGCGTTTTAATTGTACTTTAAGCTGCGTAATTCCGTGTTCTTTCTTTTGTGTATAATAGGAATTGTTTTCAATAGTCTTGTCTATTTCAAGCAATAGATTATTTGAATTATTTTGAGCAAATAAGGGAAATGATAGAAGTGAAATAATAAGAAACAGTGAAAAGCGATTCATTAAAGTTGGATTTGTTTCCTGTAAAAATAATTAAAAATTTAAACCAAAAAACCGTCTTGAATCTTTAAAAGATTTAAGACGGTTTTATATTTTAATGCGCTAAAAGTTATTCTATTTCAGAAACTCTTAAGGTATTAACCATTCCTTTATCGGAAATTGGCATTGCAGCTAAGTTGATTAAGAAATCACCTTTTTTTACAAACCCTTTTTCTTTTACGATGTTATTTACATCCGTAACAGTATCATCTGTACTAACTGATTTTTCGTAATAGAATGATTTTACTCCCCATAATAAATTAAGCTGAGTTAAAATTCTTTTATTAGAAGTGAAAACCAAAATGTGTGCAGAAGGTCTCCATGCTGAAATTTGAAACGCTGTATAACCGCTGTTGGTTAAGGTACAAATTGCTTTTGCTTTGATTGCATTGGCCATAATGGCTGCATGTTGACAAATAGTTTTAGTGATAAAACGGTTTGTTCTTACTTGAGGGGAGTTTTGAGGAACTTGGATAAGCGGTGAATCTTCAACTGCTTCAAGTATTTGAGTCATTTTTTGGATTACCTGGACCGGATAGTTTCCAGTGGCAGTTTCTCCAGAAAGCATTACTGCATCTGCACCATCCATTACAGAGTTGGCTACGTCATTTACTTCAGCACGAGTTGGAGTCAAACTAGTAATCATAGTCTCCATCATTTGAGTGGCAACAATAACTGGAATTCTAGCTGTTTTAGCTCTACGAATCAATTCTTTTTGTACCAATGGTACTTCATGAGCTGGTAACTCAACACCCAAGTCACCTCTGGCAACCATCAAAGCATCACAATAAGCTACAATTCTATCCATATTTTCTAATGCTTCTGGCATTTCGATTTTGGCTATAATTGGAATTTTATATTCAGAATGTTTAGCGATCAATTCTTGTAGGTCTTGTAAATCTCTCGGTGTTTTAACAAATGAAAGAGCAATCCAGTCTAATTTCATTTCTATTGCAAAAATGGCATCAGCGATGTCTTTTTCGGTCATTGCAGGTAATGAAATTTTAGTGTTAGGTAAATTTACCCCTTTCTTTGATTTCAATTCGCCTCCTTGAATAACACGAGCAACAACCTCTGATTTTTTATCAGTTGAAACAATTTCAAAGATTAATTTACCATCGTCCAATAATATTCTTTCACCAGGATTTACGTCATTAGGAAAATTTTGGTATTTCATGAATACTTTCTTTGAAGTACCGATTATATCTTCTGCAGTTGTAAAAGTGATTAAATCACCATCATTTACAACAACTCCATCTTCCATTACTCCAACACGTAGTTTAGGTCCTTGTAAATCTCCTAGAATTCCGGTAGTATATCCAAATTCTTCGTTTATACCGCGGATAATGCTTATCTTATTTTTTACGTCTTCGTAATCAGCATGGGAAAAATTTACTCTAAATACATTTACACCTGCTTCAATCATGTCTTTTATGATTTCTCGTGTGCTACATGCAGGCCCAAGTGTGGCTACAATTTTGGTCTTTTTGTTAGTATGCATTGGTATTAAAAAATTAAATTGTTTTTAGATTTTATTTTATTTATGTCAACAATATAGACCGTTGCTATATTGTCTATTGTATTCAGTTCATTCTGTATTTTCAAAAGATTTAAATTCTCATCGCTGTTTTCTATTTTCAAAAAGTAATCTACTTTTTTAAATTCAGGAAGCATATACACTTTTGTGACAACTTCTAAATTTACATTCGAAAACAAACTCTGATTTTCCTCGTTTTGTTGTTGAATGACTTCGTTTTTATTCTGTATCAAATCCCAGGAAATCTCTTTTTTCTTTTCATAATAATGAAATCTAGAAAAATGAGCTTCCCCTTCCTTAACTGTAATTTGAATTTCTTTTATAGATTTATTCAGATTAACATGAAGTTTTTGATTGATAAAATAAGCCAATCGGTAATCTTCTAATGAAGTGTGAATAGCAATAAGACTATAATCTATTTCGTCAAATTCGCCAAAATCCAGTTTATGAATTGCCATTTCATTAAAAAATAAGATGTAAATATAGTATTTCTATTGTCGCAAAAGGTTGCTAGGCGGCTATGATTTTGATATTTTATTAACGAAAACGATGTAGTATTGATAATAGAATAGTTATTTTCTGTCAATTTTCTCTTGAAATGCAAAGTAGGCACGTTGAGATGCCTTTTCTTCTGCTTTCTTTTTTGAAGTAGCTCTGGCTTTTGCAATTACTTTGTCATCAATACTAAGTTTTACACCAAATAGGCGTTGGCCATCAATAGCATTGTCTTCAAATATGTCATAGTGAAACTGTTTTTTCTCTTTTTGGCACCATTCGATAACAAGGCTTTTGTAGCTAATTACTTTTCCTTCAAGTCGAGCAATGTCAACATAAGGGACAATTACTCTCTTTTGGATGAATTTTTCGCAATATTCATATCCTCTATCTAAGTAAATGGCCCCAATCAAAGATTCGAAGATATTGCCATGTATGTTTTCGCCAAAATGATGAACAGGAACTTTGCTTTCGACAAATTGGATTAAATTTAAATCTTTACCTAACTCATTTAAATGTTCTCTGCTGACTATTTTAGAACGCATTTTGGTTAGATAACCTTCGTCTCCAAGCGGAGCTTCATTAAATAAGTAGGCTGCAATTACGGCACTTAGCATTGCGTCTCCTAGAAATTCAAGTCTTTCGTAATTAACAGGATTTCCTTTTAAATCGATACGATTGGATGAGCGATGGGTAAATGCCTTTTTGTAACATTCTAGCGTTACAGGATCGAAACCGAGAATAGGTTGAATAGCATCAAAAAAAATCCCGTCTTCTAGAGAACGGGATTTTGAGAATATTTTTTTAAGTATACGCATTTATGATTTGTAATCTAATTTTTTTACCAAAACGCAAGCATTGTGGCCGCCAAAACCAAATGTATTACTCATGACAACGTTCATTTCTCTTTTTTGAGCAACGTTAAAAGTAAAGTTTAATTTTGGGTCAATGTTTTCATCATCTGTAAAATGATTGATTGTTGGAGGAATAATACCATGTTTTAATGAAAGAATACAAGATATAGCTTCAATTGCTCCAGTAGCACCAAGTAAGTGACCAGTCATTGATTTTGTTGAATTCAAATTCATTGTGTAAGCATGTTCACCAAAAACGTGTAGAATTGCTTTTGATTCCCCGATATCACCAAGAGGAGTTGAGGTTCCATGCATATTTACACCATCTACATCAGTTGGCTCTAAACCAGCATCTCTTAAACAGTTTAACATTACATTTTTAGCTCCCAATCCTTCAGGATGTGGTGCAGTAATGTGATAAGCATCTGCAGACATTCCGCCTCCACCAATTTCACAGTATATTTTGGCGCCACGAGCCACAGCATGTTCGTATTCTTCTAAGATTAGTGCTCCGGCACCTTCACCTAACACAAATCCATCTCTGTCTTTGTCCATAGGTCTAGAAGCTGTTTTTGGATCGTCATTTCTGGTAGATAAGGCATGCATAGCATTAAAACCGCCCATTCCTGCAATTGTTACAGCAGCTTCTGAACCACCGGTTACTATTGCATCGGCATGACCCAATCTAATGTAATTGAAAGCGTCAATGATTGCGTTTGTTGAGGATGCACAAGCCGAAACTGTTGTGAAATTTGGTCCTCTAAATCCATATTTCATTGAAATTAGACCGCCTGCAATATCTGCAATCATTTTTGGTATGAAGAAAGGATTAAATTTTGGAGTACCATCTCCGGCTGCAAAATTAAGAACTTCTATTTGAAAAGTTTCTAATCCTCCAATTCCTGAACCCCAAATAACACCTACTCTGTCTTTGTTTATTTTGTCAAAATCGAAACCGGCATCTTTTAAAGCTTCTTCCGATGCAACCATAGCGTATTGTGCGTAACGGTCCATTTTTCTTGCCTCTTTTCTGTCTATGAAGTCTTCAACATTGAAGTTTTTAACTTCACAAGCAAACTTAGTTCTAAACTTTGAAGCATCGAAATAGGTTATTGGAGCAGCTCCGCTAACACCATTGATTAGACCATTCCAAAATTCCTCAATATTATTACCAATGGGAGTAAGAGCACCAAGGCCTGTTACAACAACTCTTCTTAAAACCATAACGTTTTTATTTTTGTTATCTTTTAACAAATAAAGCCCATGCTTTCTATACTATAAGAAGTAACTAAAAGAGACATGGGTATTATAATGTAAATATAATTTGATTGAAGTTCAATCGAAAAATTTATTTAATCAAATAATAACACCCGATTCTTAAAACTTTAAAATTTTAGAAATCGGGTGTGTCATTATTATTTTTTAGCTTCCTCGATGTAAGAGATAGCTTGACCTACAGTAGCGATGTTTTCTGCTTGATCGTCTGGAATTTGGATATCAAATTCTTTTTCGAATTCCATAATAAGCTCAACAGTGTCTAATGAGTCAGCTCCCAAATCATTAGTGAAGCTTGCTTCTGTTACAACTTCGTTTTCGTCAACACCTAATTTGTCTACGATAATCGCTTTTACTCTTGATGCAATGTCTGACATAATCTTTTAATTTTAGAATTTAATTTGTTGGCAAAAATAAAACAACTTTATTTTAAAACAACTATTTAGTGAATAAATGTGTGTACTAATTTATAAAATTTATTTCAACAAAGATTTCTTAAATCTATTTATTTTCGTTTTTTATTCCTTTTTTTGCATAAATTTTAAATAACGAATTATGAAAAGAATACTGATATTTGCTTCTGGATCGGGGACTAACGCTGAAAATATTATAAAATATTTTGGCAATAGATCTACCGGAACTGTGGTAGCGGTTTTTTCAAATAATTCGAATGCAACAGTTCTTGATAAAGCAAAAAAATTAGCTGTTCCAACTGTTATTTTTTCAAAAGAAGAATTAAATTCAGGAAAAACACTACAAAAAGTTAATGATTTTCAACCTGATTTGATAGTCTTGGCTGGCTTTTTATTAAAATTTCCCGAAAATTTGATTGAAGCCTATCCAAATCGCATAGTAAATATACATCCTGCACTGTTGCCAAAATTTGGAGGTAAAGGAATGTATGGTATTTACATTCATAAAGCGGTAGTGGAAAATAATGAAAAAGAAACAGGGATTACCATTCATTATGTAAATGAAAACTATGATGAAGGTAATATTATATTTCAACAAAGTGTTGCTCTTTCTGAAACCGATACCCCAGAATCGGTAGCGGTCAAAATCCACGCATTGGAACAAGAATATTTTCCGGTTATTATTGAAAAACTACTAACTTCTAACCTTTAATATCATACTTTGGAATACGACGTACATATATATACGGATGGTGCTGCCAAAGGCAATCCCGGTAATGGTGGTTATGGTGTGGTAATGGAATGGGTTGGAAAACCTTATAAAAAAGAATTTTATGAGGGCTTTCGATATACAACCAATAATAGGATGGAATTGTTGGGTGTAATTGTTGGTTTAGAAAAATTGAAAAAAGAGAATACTACTGTTTTGGTCATCTCAGATTCAAAATATGTTGTGGATTCGGTACAAAAAAAATGGGTTTTTGGTTGGGAGAAGAAAGGATTCGCAGGTAAAAAAAATCCTGACTTATGGAAGCGCTTCTTAGTTGCTTACAGGAAACATCAGGTAGATTTCAAATGGATTAAAGGACACAATAATCACCCTCAAAACGAAAGATGCGACGAATTGGCCGTTATGGCTTCCATGCAAAAGCAACTATCTATTGATGCTTTTTATGAAAAAGAAGAGGGTAAACTTTTATGAAAACTTTGATAGTCTGACCCTTTGCAATATTGCAACTTATGGACTATCTTTGCACCCTAATTCGAAACATACCTAATGAATAAATTATTGATTGTCGGAACAGTAGCTTTCGACGCAATTGAAACTCCTTTTGGAAAAACAGATAAAATTTTAGGGGGAGCAGCAACATATATAGGGTTATCAGCTTCTTTTTTCAATGTTCAATCAGCTATAGTTTCTGTAGTTGGTGACGATTTTCCACAAGAATATCTTGATTTGTTAACCGATAGAAATATTGATATTTCAGGTATTGAAGTTGTTAAGGGAGGTAAAACCTTTTTCTGGAGCGGATTGTACCACAACGATTTAAATTCAAGAGATACTTTGGTTACAGAACTTAATGTTTTGGCAGATTTTCAACCAAAAGTTCCTCAAGACTATAAAAATGCCGAAATTGTGATGTTGGGTAACTTGCATCCACTAGTTCAAAGCAGTGTTTTGGACCAAATGGAAACAAAACCAAAATTAGTGGTTTTGGATACCATGAACTTTTGGATGGATTGTGCTTTACCGGAATTATTGGCAATCATCAAAAGAGTAGATGTTATCACTATAAATGATGAAGAAGCCCGTCAGCTTTCAGGAGAGTATTCTTTGGTAAAGGCAGCTGCAAAAATTCACGAAATGGGACCAAAATATGTGGTAATCAAAAAAGGAGAACATGGAGCGTTATTGTTTCATGGTGAAGAAATTTTCTTTGCTCCGGCATTGCCATTAGAAGAAGTTTTTGATCCAACAGGAGCAGGAGATACTTTTGCAGGAGGTTTTTCAGGATATATTACACAAAGTGAAAATGTTTCTTTTGATAATATGAAGAATGCAATAATTCACGGTTCTAATTTAGCTTCTTTCAGTGTAGAGAAATTCGGAACGGAACGAATGCTTGATTTGGATAAAGATGAAGTGGTCTCAAGGTTGAAACAGTTCAAGTCTCTGACCCAGTTTGAAATAGAATTATAATGTTCTTAAGCCTCTATATGAGGCTTTTTTTAATTAGTACAGTCAATATTTATAAGAAAGAGTACGAATTTGCATCGTATTTATAAGAAGGATAGTAATAGAGACATCATTAAATACCAATAACTACAAACAATAAAACAATGAGCGACGCTTTAAAACACGAATGTGGAATAGCTTTAGTTAGACTTTTAAAACCCCTTGAATTCTATAAAGAAAAGTACGGAACTGCTTTCTATGGTATCCAAAAAATGTACTTAATGATGGAGAAACAGCACAATCGAGGTCAAGACGGTGCTGGTTTTGCAAGTATTAAAATGGATGTGGAGCCTGGTGAGAGATACATCAGTCGTGTGCGTTCCAATCATGCACAACCGATTCAAGATGTTTTCAAGCAAATAAATGAAAGAATAAACGAAGAAATGGTTGCCCATCCAGAATACGCGGATGATATGTCCCAATTAAAAGCGAATATTCCTTATATAGGGGAATTATTTTTAGGACACGTACGTTATGGGACTTTTGGTAAAAACAGTATCGAAAGTGTTCACCCATTTTTGCGTCAGAGCAATTGGATGCACAGAAACTTAATTTTAGCAGGTAATTTTAACATGACCAACGTTAAAGAACTTTTTGAGAACCTTGTTGAATTGGGGCAACATCCAAAAGAAATGGCTGATACGGTTACGGTAATGGAAAAAATTGGTCACTTTTTAGATAAGGAAGTGATGCAATTGTACCAAGATTGCAAAGCTGAGGGTTATTCTAAAAGAGAAGCTTCACCAGTTATTGCAGATCGTTTAGATATTGCAAAAATACTTTCACGTTCAGCAAAAAATCTTGATGGTGGATATGCTATGGCTGGTTTATTGGGTCATGGAGATGCATTTGTCTTTAGAGATCCTGCAGGAATTCGCCCAGCTTATTATTACCAAGATGATGAGATTGTTGTTGTTGCATCGGAACGACCTGTTATTCAAACTGTTTTTAATGTACCATTCGAAAGTGTTCAAGAAATTGACCCAGGAAGTGCGTTAATCATTAAGAAAAACGGAAATATTTCTATGAAGGAGATACTTACGCCAACTGTTAAAAAAGCATGTTCTTTTGAGCGTATTTATTTTTCAAGAGGTAGTGATGCCGAAATCTATCAAGAAAGAAAGAATCTAGGAAAATTAATTCTTCCAGCAGTATTAGAATCTATTGATAATGATACTGATAATACTGTGTTTTCATATATTCCAAATACTGCCGAAACTTCCTTCTACGGATTGGTGGAGGCGGCTCAAGACTTTTTGAATCAAAGAAAGAAAAATTACATTCTCGAAAACAAAGACACGTTAACAGTTGATTCATTGGAGAAATTACTTTCTGTAAAAATCAGAACAGAAAAAGTGGCTATAAAAGACGCTAAATTGAGAACCTTTATTACCGAAGACAGTAGTAGAGATGATTTAGTGGCTCACGTTTATGATGTTACTTATGGTGTAATAAAGCCAACCGACAATCTTGTAATAATTGATGACAGTATTGTAAGAGGTACAACTCTTAAAATGAGTATTATCAAAATGATGGATCGTTTGAATCCAAAAAGAATTGTTATTGTATCCTCTGCACCACAAATAAGATTCCCGGATTGTTATGGAATTGATATGGCAAAACTGGAAGGACTTGTTGCTTTTAGAGCTGCATTGGAGTTGTTGAAAGAAAGAAATTTATACCATATCGTTGATGATGTTTATGCTAAGTGTAAAGCTCAGGAAAATTACCACGATAATGACGTTGTAAATTACGTTACAGCGATATATGAACCGTTTACTGCTCAAGAGGTTTCAGATAAAATAGCCGAAATGCTAAGTTCACCAGAAATTAATGCAGAAGTAAAAATTATTTTCCAAACGGTAGAGGATTTACATGTAGCTTGTCCAAAAAATTTAGGGGATTGGTATTTTACTGGTGATTATCCTACTCCAGGAGGTAATCGTGTGGTTAACAGGGCTTTCATGAATTTTTATGAAGGAAAAGACGCAAGAGCATATTAATTTACTTTACCGATAAACGGGTTTGTGTGTGTTTTGTCGACTTTATTTTCAAAGTTGTAAATCTCAAAGTATATTCGCCTACCATAATTTTAGTAGGTTAAGTTTATGGTAGATTTGGGGCAAAAAGGGTGAAAGTAACATTTCACCTTTTTTATTGGAATAAAGTCAAGGTTTCTTTTTTTACGGATAAATTGAAACCAAAATAATAAGTTAAATATATTGAAAATCAATAAATTATCCAATTAACGAGTATTTAGGGAATTTATCGAATATATTTTAAAAGTAACAAATGTCAAAGTATATTTGACTACCATAATTTTTAGTAGGTTAAGTTTATGGTAGATTTGGGGCAAAAAGGGTGAAAGTAACATTTCACCTTTTTTATTGGAATAAAATCAAGTTTTATTTGGATAAATTAAGAGTAAAATAACAAGTTAAATATTCTGAAAATCAACAAATTAGCTAATAATCGTTTATTTGTGGCATTCATCGAAAATATTTTCAATAAAGTGATTATCGACGTACATTTGAGTACCATAATTTTAGTAGGTTAAGTTTATGGTAGATTTGGGGCAAAAAGGGTGAAAGTAAAATTTCACCTTTTTTATTGGAATAAAATCAATTTAAAATACTGAAAATCAATTAATTAGTAATTTATCGAATATTTAGGGTTTTCATCGAAAATAATTTTATACTAGTTAAGTTCAAAGTATATTTGAGTACCATAATTTTTAGTAGGTTAAGTTTATGGTAGATTTGGGGCAAAAAGGGCGAAAGTAAAATTTCGCCTTTTTTATTGGAATAAAGTCCCAAAAACAAAATAGTAGTTGCGAAATAGAAAAATGATAAACGTATAGATCAAAAAAAATAGACGAATAAACTTTTCAGTCTATTCGTCTATCATATATGAATTTTATCTTTATTCTTATTTTTCTAAAGCAAAACGTCTAGATACTTCTGTCCAGTTAATCACATTGAAGAAAGCTTCAATATAATCTGGTCTTCTGTTTTGGTAATGTAAGTAATAAGCATGTTCCCAAACATCCATTCCTAAAATTGGAGTTCCACCACAACCTACTTCCGGCATCAATGGATTGTCTTGATTTGGAGTTCCGCAAATGTCAAGTTTCCCACCTTTTTGTACACATAACCAAGCCCATCCAGAACCAAATTGTGTAGCTCCGGCTTTAGCAAATTTTGCTTTAAATTCTTCAAAAGTCCCAAAAGAACTTTCAATAGCTTCTAGCAATTCACCAGTTGGTAATCCACCTCCATTTGGAGACATAACAGTCCAGAACAAGTTGTGATTGTAAAATCCACCACCATTATTGCGAACCGCAGCATTCGTTTTATCTAGGTTAATTAAGATGTTCTCAATTGTTTTTCCTTCCAAATCAGTTCCAGCGATAGCTGCATTCAAATTTGTCGTATAAGCATTGTGATGCTTTGAATGGTGAATTTCCATTGTACGAGCATCAATATGAGGTTCTAATGCGTCATACGCATAAGGTAATTGTGGTAATTCAAAAGCCATAATATAGTTGTTTAATGATTTATAAATATTTTATTCAAAATTAAACATTTAACTTTGGAATTGAAAATTCTATTTCGTTATAATTTCATCAAATAAAATGATAATACAATTCTTATTTTTTAAATCCGAGTAATCAGGAGCTCTTTCCTGCTATCCGCTTGTATCTTTTTCTTGCTAAAGGAGCAAGAAATAGGTAATTGCGAGAGCAATTCGACTATCAGGGCTAGGGCATTAGGCATTTTAAGAAGCATTAGTGAAAATCAGAAATCAATAATCGTTAATCAGAAATCAAAAATCGAAATGGAAAGACCTTCTTTCGCTATATATGACGCTTCCGCAGGTTCTGGTAAAACTTATGCTCTTGTAAAAGAATACCTTAAAATAATTCTAACAGCAAATAAGAATGATGCTTACCGAAACATTCTGGCAATAACGTTTACCAACAAAGCGGTGCACGAAATGAAAAGCCGAATTGTTGGCAGTTTATCCGAATTTGCCAAAGAGGAACCTAATTCCAAAGCTTCGGATTTAATGCAGGACCTATCCGTTGACACAGGACTTTCCATTATTCAAATAAAAATCAAATCTCAACAAATCATTAAGCACATTATTCATAATTATGCTGCTTTTGATATATCCACGATTGACAAATTCACACACAAAGTAATTCGTGCTTTTGCACACGATTTGGGATTACCAATGACTTTCGAGGTTACCTTAGATACCGAAAATCTATTAATCGAAGCGGTTGACGCCATTATTGCACAAGCCGGTGAAGATGAAACTTTGACTAAATTACTCATCGATTTCACGATGGAAAAAACCGATGATGACAAATCTTGGGATATTTCGCGTGAAATTTTGGAAACAGGAAAATTAGTACTGAATGAAAATAACCGAAATGAAATTACTCATTTTCACGACAAATCAATCGGTGATTTTATAGCCGTAAAAGAAAAATTAATTCAAGTCTGTGCAGCTTTAGAAAAAGAAAATGCAAATCTTGCTAGTGAATTATTATTGCTAATTGATAAAAATGCAATTGATTTAAAATCATTTTCCAGAGGAACTTTTCCTAATCATCTTCAAAGTATTACTGATGGAAAATTCAACTCAAAAAATAAAATGTTTTGGGAGTTTGATGATATTGCCATCAATAAAACAGCAAAAGATAGAGCGTTAATCGAAAACATCATTCCCGATTTGTTGCAAAGTCTTTCAGAAATTTATAAAAACTTCGAAAAGCGAAATTTCTATAAAGCCTTTTTGAAAAACATCACGCCTTTATCGTTATTGAATACCGTTAGTAATGAATTGACAAAAATTCAAAACGAACAAAACGTACTTTCGATAACCGAGTTCAACGCAATTATTCATCGCGAAATCCAAAATCAGCCCGCTCCTTTTATATATGAACGATTAGGTGAAAAGTATAGTCATTTTTTTATTGACGAATTTCAAGATACTTCCGAAATGCAATGGCAAAACCTGATTCCGCTTATTGATAATGCGCTTGCAGGACAAGATGATTCGGGTCAAAAAGGAACTTTGATGATTGTGGGCGATCCAAAACAATCTATTTACCGCTGGCGTGGCGGTAAAGCAGAACAGTTTATAGAGTTAAGTAAAGACCAAAACCCTTTTAGCAACCCGGAAAAAAAACTAGAGCATTTAGACAAGAATTACAGAAGTTATTCTCAAGTGATTGAATTCAATAATGACTTTTTTCAATTATTGTCCAATGAGTTTAGCAATGTCGATTATAAAGATTTATACGAAAATCATAGCCGTCAAAAGATAAATAATAAAGTAGGCGGTTATGTGAATATTTCTTTTTTACCAGAAATTGAATCGGCAGAAGAGGATGAAGAGACATTGGACAAAACGGCTTTGTATGTTTTGGCTACGCTAAATACTATTCAAAAAGTTGTAAAAGAAGGTTTTGAATATAAAGACATTGTGATTCTGACTCGAAAAAGAAGCCAAGGAATTGCAGTTGCCAATTATTTGACGGAACAAAGTGTTCCGCTTTTGTCTTCCGAAACATTGATGATTCAAAATGCGACCGAAGTCCGATTGATTATTCACATTTTAAAATATTTGAAGAATAGTTCGGATTTGGAATCAAAGGCTAACTTTTTGCAATATTTGGCACAAAACAAACAAAATGAATTGCCTGTTCACGATTTTATAGCCAAAGGAATGGAGTTGAAAGAGGAAGTGACTTTCGAGAAATGGCTTGAAAACTGTAATATAGAACTATCATTTCAAAACATTAGAAAAAAATCATTGTATGAAGCTGTTGAAATAATTATTTCGAAGTTTCTAAAGAGAGATGAAAATTCAAAAATTCAATCATCGGCAACGGCTTATGTTCAGTATTTTCTAGACATTGTTTTAGAAAGAGATGTTCGTAATCAAGCCGGAATTTCAGATTTTCTGAATTATTGGAATAAAAACTCGGAGAAATTCAGCATTCCTTCTCCGGAAGGGACGAATGCAGTTCGGATTATGACTATTCATAAATCAAAGGGATTAGAATTTCCAATAGTTATTATGCCTTTTGCTGAAGAAGATTATAATAGAAAACCGAAAGATAAGTTATGGCTTAATTCGGAAGAGCAAGATTTTGACATGCCGAAAGTGTTGGTGGATAACAGTAGTGCTATTGAAGAATTTGGAGAAGAAGCTTCGGCAGTTTATAATTTAAAGAAACAAGAAGAATTGTTGGATAATATTAACGTATTGTATGTGGCTTTAACCAGAGCAGAGGAACAACTGTATGTTATTTCTCAAAATGTAAAACCCAGAAAAGACGGTGAATATCCGAGCAATATGGCTTCATTTTTTATAAAATATTTGATTCAACAAGGGCTTTATGATGAAAACCAACTCGAATATAAATTTGGAGATCAAACTAAATTATCTGAAAAAACGAAACATATTGATACTTCCAAAAATATCCCTGTTGTTTCAGATGTGTTGAATCCTAAAAATATAAAAATTGCCCAAAGGGAAGCATTGATGTGGGGAACGCATCAACAAGAAGCTATTGAGTTTGGTAATGTGATACACGAAATTCTTTCTTTTGTAGCTACCAAAAGCGATGTGGAATTGGCAATTAATAAAGCAATTGAAAACGGATTAATTACGATATTTCAAAAAGACATTGTTCATAATGCTATTATTGAAATAGTTAACCATCGAGATTTATTGGATCATTTTGCGGAAGGGAATGAGGTCTTGAACGAAAAAACGATTATTCAAAAAGAGGGTGGTACAGTCAAGCCAGACCGAATAGTAATAAATAGGGCGAAAGAAGTTTTTTTGTTGGACTATAAAACAGGTTTTCCTAATCCAAAATACAAATATCAATTGGAAAACTATCAAATGGCTATCGAAAAGATGGGATTCAAAGTACTAAAAAAAGCACTTGTGTACATAGGAGTCGAAATCGATGTAGTACATTTGTAAAAAAATAAAGAATTGTCAAATAGCAAAGTTTATAGCCTATTTGCATTTAATTGTTAAGATTTAAAAACTAATAAAATGTACGGTAAAATTCAACAACACTTACAATCAGAACTTCAAACTATTGAAGAAAACGGAATTTTCAAAAAGGAAAGAATAATAACTTCTCCACAAGGAGCGGAAATCACTATTTCTACTGGTGAAAAAGTTTTAAATTTTTGTGCGAATAATTATTTAGGATTGTCTTCTCATCCAGAAGTTGTTCAGGCTGCGAAAGATGCAATGGATACTCATGGTTTCGGAATGTCATCTGTGCGTTTTATTTGTGGGACACAAGACATTCACAAAACTTTGGAAAAAAAGATAGCCGATTTTTATGGAACGGAAGACACGATATTATATGCTGCGGCTTTTGATGCAAATGGAGGTGTTTTTGAGCCTTTATTTGGAGAAAATGACGCCATTATATCGGATAGCTTAAATCATGCTTCTATAATTGACGGAGTGCGTTTATGTAAAGCGGCTCGTTATCGTTATGAGAACAGCAATATGGAAGATTTGGAACAGCAATTGATTAAAGCCAATGAAACGGGAGCTCGTTTTAAAATAATTGTAACTGATGGCGTTTTTTCAATGGATGGAGTTGTGGCGCCATTAGATAAGATTTGTGACCTAGCCGATAAGTATGACGCCTTGGTTATGGTGGATGAATGTCATGCTGCAGGATTTATTGGAGCAACGGGAAAAGGAACGCTTGAAGCCAAAGGTGTAATGGGGCGTATAGATATTATTACAGGTACATTGGGGAAAGCTCTAGGAGGAGCGATGGGGGGTTATACGACAGCAAAGAAAGAAATAATTGAATTACTCCGTCAACGTTCCAGACCTTATTTGTTTTCAAATTCATTGGCTCCGGCTATTGTGGGGGCATCGATCAAGGTTTTTGAGTTATTAGAAAGAAATACTGCGCTTAGAGATAAATTGGAATGGAATACCAACTACTTTAAAGCAGGAATGAAAAAAGCAGGTTTTGACATAGTAGAAGGGGATTCAGCTATAGTTCCAGTGATGCTTTATGATGCAAAATTAGCACAAAATATGGCTAATGAACTTTTAAAAGAAGGTGTGTATGTAATAGGTTTCTTTTTTCCAGTGGTGCCTAAAGATAAAGCTAGGATAAGAGTGCAATTATCAGCAGCTCATACAAAAGAACATTTGGATAAAGCAATTGATGCTTTTGTGGTTGTGGGTAAGAGACTTGCTGTAATATAATTGTTAAATTTTGTGTTTACGAAGTGTTTTATTTAACATTTTATTTTGTTGTTACAGAAAATCGTCCTACTTTTGTTTGAAATTAACTAATTGTAATTAAAAATAACAAGTATGAAACATCTTAACAAACTTTTAGTTGCTGTAACGATGGTGATGGGATTAAGTTCTCAAGCACAAGACAGTAACAATAAATGGGCTATCGGTTTTGGAGTAAACGCGATTGACTACAGATCTAGTGCTGGTGGAGACTTTATGAGTCATTTTGATCAGCCTTTTATGGTAAGTGATAACTGGAATATTCTTCCTTCAGTTTCTTATATCAACGTTTCAAGATACGTAGGAAGTGGTTTTATTGTAGGACTTACAGGATCTATCAATCAAATTGATAAATTTGTTGTAGCTGTTCCTGGTCGTACACCAGATAAAAATGATTTTGCAGCTGTGAATCCAGGGGATTTGATGTACTATGGTATTGATGCTACAGTTACGTACAGTTTTATGGAATTACTAAAATCTAAGGTAGTTGAGCCTACATTAAGTGTTGGTGGAGGTTATACTTTCTTAGGAGACGAAAGCTACGGAACAGTAAATCCTGGAGTTGGATTAAACTTTTGGTTTACTGAAAACGTAGGTCTTTCTTTGCTAGGTGTTTATAAAAAATCTTTTGGAGATAGACAATATGCTGGAACAAACACTCCAGATGCACCTTCTTACACTCAATATTCTGCAGGTTTAACTTTTAAGTTTGGAGCTAAAGATACTGATGGAGATGGAATCTATGACAAAGATGATGCTTGTCCAGAAGTGGCAGGTCTAAAACAATTCAATGGTTGTCCTGATACAGATGCTGATGGTATCGAAGATTCTAAAGACAAATGTCCTACAGTTGCTGGTCCAGCTGAATTCCAAGGATGTCCTGATACAGACGGTGACGGTGTAGCAGATCCTGATGATGCTTGTCCTTCAGTAGCTGGATTGAAACAATTCCAAGGTTGTCCTGATACAGATGGTGACGGTGTTACTGATGCTTCAGACAAATGTCCTACAGTAGCTGGTCCAGCTTCAAATGGAGGATGTCCTGAATTAGATGCTGATAAAGATGGAGTATTAGATAAAGATGATGCTTGTCCTACAGTACCTGGTCCTGCAAGTAACAAAGGTTGTCCAGAAGTAACTGAGCAAGTGTTACAAGAACTTAAAGTACAAGCTAGAGCAGTTTACTTCGTAACTGGTAAAGCTATACTTGAGACTGCTGATAAAGGAGCTACAGATGGTAGATTAGAAGCGATTAAAGAAATCCTTAAAAACTACCCTAACGCTAAATTTGCTATCGAAGGTCACACAGATAACACAGGTAGCGCTAAATTAAACCAAAAACTTTCTGAAGCTAGAGCTAAAGTTGTTATGGATAAATTAATTGAAAAAGGTGTTAATCCTGCTAACTTAACTTCTGCTGGTTATGGTTCATCTAAACCAGTTGCTACTAACAAAACTAAAGAAGGTAGAGCATTAAACAGAAGAACTGAAATTAGACACATAGGTACAATATACGAAGGTAAATTGTAATCAATTCTCTAAATAATTTTAAAAAGCCATTCTTAATTGAATGGCTTTTTTTATATTTATAAAATGACAAATAATTCTTTTTTAGATAAAATTGCTGCTGTAATAATATTGGAGTATCATAATATAATTGCCGATACTATAGTGGTTTTACCCAACAAACGCGCCAAAATATTTCTTGTTGAAGCATTAAAAAAGCAAACAGCGGAAAATATGTTTTCGCCAGAAATCATCAGTATTGAAGATTTTGTCCAAAATATCGCAGGGATAAGAACTATTGATCCCATAGAATTGCTATTTGAATTTTATGAGATCTATTTATCTATCACAGAAAGAAACAATCAGCAATCATTTGAACTTTTTGCCAATTGGGCAAAAACATTACTTCAGGATTTTAATGAAATTGATCGTTATTTGTTAGATCCAAATTATGTCTTATCGTACTTAAAAGACATTGAGGATATCAAGAAATGGGGAATTGAAGTTGAGAACAAAACGCAGTTACTCGAAAATTATATTGATTTTTGGAAGTTGTTACCAAAATATTACCAATCTCTTTATGAGCATTTGCTTAAAAATGGAATCGGATATCAAGGGTTAATTTATCGTGAAGCAGTTAAGAACTTAGATGGTTTTTCAAAATCAATTCAAGGAAAACATTTTGTTTTTGCAGGTTTTAATGCTTTGAACGCTTCTGAGGAAAAAATAATTCAACATCTTATTGCTTCAGAGCAGGCCAAAATATATTGGGATGCTGATCAAACGTTTCTAAATGATCCCTATCATGATGCCGGTTTATTTGTGCGTCGTTTTAAAGAAAGTTGGAAGCACTATAAGAGAAATCCTTTTGAATGGATTGTGGATGATTTTTCGGCTACCAAAAATATTCAAGTCATTGGAACTCCGAAAACCATCGGTCAAGCCAAGATTGCAGGAAGTATTATAGAAAAAATCAACATTGAAAATCCAACTGCCACCTTAGATAAAGTGGCTATTGTTTTGGGAGAAGAGAATTTGTTGATTCCACTATTGTATTCCTTGCCTAGTTCTGTTGGAGCTTTGAATATTACCATGGGCTATTCCAGTAAAAATAATCCGGCACAAATATTGATTGCCAAATTATTTAAAATGCACACCAATGCATTGTCGCGAAGTAATAATAGCTATGTTTTTTATTATAAAGATGTGTTGGATATATTAACCCATCCGTTAATTGAACCTTATGCCAATACAAGTGCTTTGGTTGGGATTATTAATAAAAATAACTACACGTTTATCAGCCATCATAAATTATTGGAATTAAATGATAATGCTAGTGATTTATTCTTGCTTGTATTTCAAAAGTGGGAGAAAGGTTCTATTGCTGTTTTAGAAATAATCTCTAGTTTATTGCTACAAGTTAAGACTAATTTGAGCAATGAAAATGAAGAGGAAAAAATAGCGAAAACTTTTGTCTATGCCATTTTTAAAGTAATTAATAAACTGATTAATTACTATTCACAACACAAAGAAATTGACACCATTGATACCTTGTACGCCATTTATAAGCAAGTAATTGATTTGGCTGAAGTTTCTTTTGAAGGGGAGCCTTTAAATGGTTTGCAAATCATGGGTGTCTTGGAAAGTAGAGTGTTGGATTTTGAAACTGTAATTATCACTTCTATGAATGAAGGTAAATTTCCGGCCGGTAAATCGCAAAATTCTTTTATTCCTTATGATGTAAAGCGTGAATTGGGATTGCCAACTTTTAAAGAGAAAGATGCTATCTATACCTATCACTTTTATCATTTGCTGCAACGTGCAAAAAATATTTATTTGCTGTATAATACCGAAAGCGAAGGTCTGGACGCAGGTGAAAAGAGCCGTTTCATTACCCAATTGGAAGTAGAGAAACAACGTAACCACACTTTAACACACGAAATTTACAATGCAGTTTTACCTGACACGGCATATCGGCCAATGGTAATTCCAAAATCGGAGAAGGTGATGTTGCGCCTGAAAGAAATAGCCGAAAAAGGATTTTCACCATCAGCATTGACTAGTTATATACGGAATCCGATTCAGTTTTATTTTCAAAAGATTTTGAGAATTAGTGAAGTTGAAGAGGTAGAGGAAAATATTGCCTTGAATACTTTGGGGACTATTATTCACGAGACTTTAAAGGTTTTGTATGAACCGTTTATTGGTAAGTTTATTTCAGAAACAGACATTCAAAATTGTATTAAGAAAATTGACTCTGAAGTCTTGATCCAATTTAAAGTAGTTTACAAAGAAGGAGAAATAAAAAAGGGGCGAAATCTATTGGCTTTTGAAGTAGCAAAGCGTAATGTTTTTAACTTCCTTAAAGTAGAATTGGAGAGTATTAAAAACGGTGATGCGATAAAGATTCTGGAGCTTGAAAAGACTTTTGAAAGAATAGTTGAAGATTCAAGTCTGCCTTTTCCTGTTTTAATTAAGGGAAATGTGGATAGGATTGAAGAACGCAACGGAACAATTAGAATTATTGATTATAAAACGGGTAAAGTCGAGAAAGCCAGTGTCACGCTTAAATCTTGGAAAGGATTAACTGAAGATATCAAAAATGATAAAATTATTCAGGTTTTGGCGTATGCTTATATGTATGAGAACAATGCTAATGGAAAACCGATCGAGGCTGGAATTATTTCTTTTAAAAACTTAAAATCAGGTTTTTTGTCTTTTAATTTCAAAGAAGAAAAAGAGAGTGTTGCCATTATAAATAATGAAATCCAATCTAATTATTTGGAACAAATTGTTTTGTTGTTGAATGAGATATTGGATGTGACAATTTCTTTTGAAGAGAAGGTTTAACCGCAAAGGTCGCTAAGGTTGCGCAAAGAACACAATGGGATTGTGTATATAGCTTTGATTAAATCTTTTTGATAAAAGACGCTAAAACAGTAAGTAACTCCGCTTGATTTTCAATAGAACTCATGTGACCATCCGGAAAAGTGACCAATTCGACATCGGTATTTTTTATTTGTTCCAAGTTTTCTTCGTAATTGAGAACAGGATCTTTTTTTCCTAAAATCAATAATTTTGGATAAGTTGTAGTGTGTAAAAGAAATTCTCTGTCTTTTCTAGCTTTCATTCCCTCAAGTGAGGCAACAATTCCTTGTAATGGCGTTTTTAAGGCTTGAATTTTTACTTCTTCTATCTCTTTGATAAGGATTTCTCGGTTCTCTTCACTGAACAAATTGGCGATAGAAAGTCTGATGAAGGTCTCGTAATCTTTCTTAACGGCTTTGATGGCTCGGTCTCTGTTTTTCTTTCTTTCGGAACTGTCTTCTTTCGAAGTAGAGTTAAGTAATACCAATCCTTTCATTTTTTCGGGATACAATTCGGCGAAAGCCAAAGCAACATATCCTCCCATAGAATGTCCCACAAGAATCGCTTTTCGAATTCGCAGTTTGGATAAAACCTCATGAACCACATCGGCATTTTCTTCCATGGTTTGGATATATCCCAAACTTTCGGTTTCGCCGTGACCCAATAAATCGATGGTTATGATTCGATTCTTTTTACTTAATTCAGGAACAAATGCATCCCACATAGTTTTGTTTTCCAAAAAACCATGCAACAAAACTACTGCGGTTCCTTTTCCGGTATCTGAGTATGAAATTTGTGTGTTTTTGTAGAGAAGTGTTTCCAATGGGATAAGTATTTGTTGATAGTTTACAAATGCAAAATTAATTTTTTAAATTCCGAAATGCTACATTTGGAGAAAGCAATTTATAAAATAAAAACGGCTCCCATCTCTGAAAGCCGTTAGCAATTACAATTTATAAAAAATTTAAAATCGATTATCCCCGTCCAAAAGATTACCCAGTCCACCTAGTAAACTTCCTTCATCACGGCTGTTACCACCTGATCTTGGTGCCGATGCGATGATTCTGTCCGCCAATCTGCTGAAAGGCAATGATTGTATGTAAACAGTTCCAGGACCTTTCAAAGTGGCATAAAACAAACCTTCTCCTCCAAAAATAGAGTTCTTGATTCCGCCTATAAATTGAATGTCATAATCGACATCTTTTGTAAAACCAATGATACAGCCGGTGTCCACTTTTAGTACTTCACCGGGAGCCAATTCTTTTTTGGCCATTGTTCCTCCAGAATGAACAAAAGCCATTCCGTCGCCTTCTATTTTTTGCATAATGAAACCTTCGCCTCCAAATAAACCACGACCTAGTTTTTGGGAGAACTCGATTCCAACCGAAACGCCTTTGGCAGCACATAGGAAAGAACTTTTTTGACAGATAAATTTACCTTGAAATTGCGTTAAATCAATTGGAAGAATTTTTCCGGGATATGGCGAGGCAAACGAAACTTTGCTTTTGGTATTTCCTTGATTCAGGAATGCTGTCATGAATAAGCTTTCGCCTGTGAGAACTCTTTTTCCGGCATTCAAAAGTTTGCCAAATAAACCAGAACCTGATTGTTGCTCAGAACCGTCTCCAAATATGGTTTCCATCTGGATGTTATTTTCCATCATCATAAAACTGCCCGCTTCGGCAATTACGATTTCCTGTGGATCTAATTCTATTTCCACATACTGCATTTCTTCTCCAAAAATCTGATAATCTATTTCGTGTGCTTGCATGATTTCTTGAATTTTAGTTTTTTAAATGAGTCGAATGAGGGTTTGTAATGTTACAATTGAAAGACTAAAATTTTGTTGAATTGCGGAAGAAAACTCAGCCTAGCTGTTAGCTTTAATTTCTTGTTGTCCTAAACTAAATAAGGTTGCCGAAAGGTGAAAGCATAAAGAAAATCTTGGGATTGAAAAAAGAAATGGATAGAAACTATAATGGATTGTATAGCTATAAGGGGTGCTAGTGTGGTCTATTAGGGTTATAAATTAGCATGTTTAGGGTGTCTTTTGGGTAATTATAGGGCTATTAATGGGGTGTAGAGGGGGTGCAAATGGGGAGCTTGTGGGGTATTAATTAGGGGGTGTAGGGATGATAATTGGGTGTATTGGGTGTATAAATAAGGCGTATTAGGGACTGTTTTGGTTAGCATTATAGTGTTTTGCACTACTATTACGTGTTTTGTTGGTTCAAAAAATGATGCCCTATTTTGTTTTGTCATATTTTATTGTTTCAGTATTTTATTGAAAACAAAAAACGGCTTCCATTCCTGAAAGCCGTTTTTATAATCTATAAAATCAATCATTTAACTTTTTAAAAAAGATTCAATTGTGCTGAAATACTTTTCTTTTGCGTCAAGCCAACCATAGTGTTTGCAATTTTCAAGCAGCACCATTTTTGAATTTGGAAATGCTTTTAAACTGATTTCCCCAATTTCCTTGCTAATGATATCTTGCTTTCCTTGAATGATTAAAACAGGATTCTTGAAATTTGAGAACTTGTTTTTACAGTCAAAATTTGTTTTTTGCATATCACCCCATAATAATGAATTTATGGTCGAATTGCCTTGTGTCAATCTTTCGGCAATGATAGGGACAAATTTTCTATCGTAAACATAAGCAGGCGCCATGGCTCTTCCTCTGCCAATTCTTGCAGTGTAAGTCGTGTCGCCTTTTTCGATTTTATCATTCCAATAGTTCAAAGAATCTTTTTCGGTTTTGCTCAAGCCAGCCTCAATTAGGTTTTCACCTTTTAACAAACTCAAATCTACTCCGCCAGAAGATGACAAAATTAATTTATCAATACTGTTTGGGTAAATTGTGGCATAATAAGAGGCCAACATTCCGCCAAAAGAATGACCAAGAATTGTCCACTTTTGGATTTTCAAATGTTTTCTTAATGACTCAATATCATCGGCCATTAATTTCATCGAAACCGTTTTGTCGTTTAATTCTTTTAAGGTTGATTTTCCAGTACCTCTTTGGTCATAAACAATGGTTTGATACTTCTCGGCCAATGTTTTTGCCATAGGTTCAAACCCATTGCTATTCATTCCGGGGCCACCATTTATTATTAAAATTGGTGTACCCTTGCCAAATATTTTATAATAGGTTTGACTGGAATCTTCGTTTTTTGCAAAACCCTCGGTTTGGGCAAATGTGTGCCCAAAAAAAGATAGAAAGACAAATAGGAATATTTTTTTTGCCATCTGAACTAAGAATTCATTAAATTTTCGATTTCATCCACTTCAATCGGGATGTTTCTCATTAAGTTGAAAGGCTCTCCTTTTTCCTGAACAACAACATTATCTTCCAAACGAATTCCAAAACCTTCAGCTGGGATGTAAATTCCAGGCTCAACTGTAAAAACCATATTGGCTTTCATTGGCTCGTGCAATAATCCGTAATCGTGTGTATCCAATCCCATGTGGTGTGATGTTCCGTGCATGAAATATTTTTTGTAAGCTGGCCATTCCGGGTTTTCGTTTTGAACATCGGCTTTGTCGATTAGTCCTAAGCCAAGTAATTCGGAAGTCATGATTTTGCCCACTTCTACATGGTATTGTTTCCAAAGAGTTCCTGGAGTAAGCATTTTGGTTGCTTCGTTTTTAACTCTCAAAACAGCATTGTAAACCTCTTTTTGTCTGTCTGTGAATCTTCCCGAAACTGGAATCATACGTGTCATATCACTAGAATAATTTGCGTATTCAGCGGCAACGTCTAGTAATACTAGATCACCCGCTTTACATTGCTGATTGTTCTCGATGTAATGCAAAACATTGGCATTATTTCCAGAAGCAATAATTGGTGTGTAAGCAAAACCTTTGGAACGGTTGCGAATGAATTCGTGGACCAATTCAGCTTCGATTTCGTATTCGGTAACATTTGGTTTTACGAATGACAGTAACCTTCGGAAACCTTTTTCGGTGATGTTACAAGCGTTCTGGATTAAATCAATTTCTTCTGTTTCTTTGACAGAACGAATGCGTTGCAATATTGGGTTGCTTTTGGCAACTTGATGTGCTGGATATTTGTCTTTCCACCATTTTATGAAACGAGCTTCACGGGTTTCGGTTTCAATAGAAGCACGGTAATGTTCGTTGGTGTTGATGTACATGATGTCTGAATAAGTCATCATTTCGTTCAGGATTTTCTCGAAATCTTGTAACCAATAAACGGTTTTAATCCCAGAAACTTCAAAAGCGCGGTCTTTGGTCAGTTTTTCACCTTCCCAAACAGCAATATGAGCACTGGTTTCTTTTAAGAATAGTATTTCTCTTTGATTTTCGTAAGGAGCATCTGGAAAAAGTAATAAGATACTTTCCTCTTGATCTACTCCAGATAAATAAAAGATATCGCGGTGTTGTGCAAATGGCAATGTACTGTCTGCAGAAACGGGATAAATATCATTAGAATTAAATACTGCTACACTATTAGGCTTCATTTGAGCCATGAATTTTGCTCTGTTTTTTATAAAAAGGGCGCGGTCAATTTGGTGGTATTTCATACGTATTTGTATTTATTAATTTTTTATTGGAATATGGTATTGCCACTTTTCTATTGATTTTATGATTTTAAATTGTGGCAACTTCATTTTAAAATGATTTTGGGTATTGAATCATCAAAAATAGTAACTTTAAGAATGTAATTAGTATATGTATAGTTTTTTTTAAGATTTTAATAATGGCTTTGAATAGACGGGAGTTTATTATTGTTTTTTGAAGCAGAAAGATTAGGCATTTTTAACAGGCATTGGTCCCGCTATTCGTTGCAATCTTATAAGCCGAACCCCGGCTTATAAGGATTTCCACTGCTATCGGGGCTAAAGGACAATATCATTAAGTTAAGGGGGAAATTTTAAAAAAAACAGCATGCAGATTCAGCAGATTTTCACTTTTTTTCTGCGTAAATCTGCGTAAATCTGCGTAAATCTGCGTAAATCTGCGTAAATCTGCGTGAAAATAAAAACACTAATTATTTGCACTAAAGTTCTTGTTTTGACTGTGCGCCCAAATAAAGGTTATAAACGAAAAAGCACGAAGAAATTAGGGTTTCTCCGTGCTTTTTAGAAAAAGTAGTTAAAGTTAAAACTGCGCTACTTCGGTAGAATCTTTCATAGCTGTTGTAGAAGATTTTCCTGTGGTAACGGTATTTTGTACGGCATCAAAATAAGATGTACCAACAAAATTTTGGTGTTTTACGGCTTTAAAACCGTGTTGTTGCAATGCGAATTCTCTTTCCTGCAATTCAGAATAACCGGCCATTCCTCTTTCTTTGTAAGCTTTGGATAATTCAAACATGCTGGTGTTCAAGGCATGGAATCCGGCCAAAGTGATGAACTGGAATTTGTAGCCCATTGCAGCCAAGTCTTCCCTGAAAGTTTCCATTTCGGCAACAGATAATTTGGCCGCCCAGTTGAATGAAGGCGAACAGTTGTAAGCCAGCATTTTTCCAGGGAATTTTTTGTGGATGGCTTCTGCAAATTGTTTAGCGTAGGCCAAATCCGGATTGCTGGTTTCCATCCAAATCAAATCGGCATAAGGTGCATAACTCAATCCGCGGTCAATTCCTTGCTCCACACCACAGTTTACATAGAAGAATCCTTCGGCTGTTTTTTCTCCTGTGATGAATTTGGCATCTCTCGGATCGATATCGCTGGTCAATAAATTGGCAGCATCGGCATCAGTTCTTGCCACGATAAGTGTTGGCGTTCCCATTACATCGGCGGCCAATCTTGCAGCAATTAATTTATTGATGGCTTCTTGAGTAGGTACCAAAACCTTTCCTCCAAGATGTCCGCATTTTTTGGCAGAGCTCAATTGGTCTTCAAAGTGAACTCCAGAAGCTCCTGATTCGATCATCGATTTCATTAATTCGAACGCATTTAGATTACCTCCAAAACCAGCTTCGGCATCGGCAACTATTGGAACCAAATAGTCCTTTTTGTCAGTTGTTCCGTTAACCACTTGTATTTGATCGGCGCGCAAAAGTGCGTTGTTGATTCTTTTCACAACCAAAGGAACGCTGTTCGCAGGATATAAGGATTGGTCAGGGTACATTTCGCCCGCCACATTGGCGTCGGCTGCCACTTGCCAGCCACTTAGGTAAATGGCTTCCAGTCCAGCTTCCACTTCTTGAATGGCTTGGTTTCCTGTAAGTGCGCCCAATCCTGCCACAAAATCTTGTGAATTGAGTTTGTTCCATAATTTGGTAGCTCCCATTCTGGCAATGCTGTGCTCAATTTGATAAGATCCTTGAAGATTTACAACTTCTTCGGCAGTGTACGGTCGTTCGATTCCTTTCCATCTTGGGTTTGTAATCCAGTCGGTAACTAATTCTTGAATTCTTGTCTCGGTTGTTTTCATGGTGTTCGTTTAATAGCGTTTGTTGGTTATTTGTTGGTTGATTTTTTTATTTTGACATTGACATTGATTTTTGACATTGAAATTATTACAGATGTTTATATCCGATTAAGGTTAGAAATTCTATAAAATTTTCATTGACTACTAAAGTATCGAGCAGTTGTTCTGCCAAATGATAGTTTTGTTTTTCGTGGTTTTCATCACCGACAATCTTTTTGATTTTTTCAAATTCTTCCATTGCCAGACGGTGATAATAATCTTCGGTAAGTGTTTTGTTGTTGTCCAAAATCACTTCGTTTTGAAGCCATTGCCACAATTGAGATCTTGAGATTTCGGCAGTAGCGGCGTCTTCCATCAAATGATGTAAAGCGGCAGCGCCTTGTCCGTTGAGCCATGAGGCAATATATAGAACCGAAATACTGATGTTTTTGCGAACACCTTCTTCGGTAATGGTTCCTTTTGGGACTGCCAGTAAATCTTCTGCTACTACATTTACATCTTCTCTTTTTACATGAATCTGGTTTTGAGTAGTCATATATTTATCAAATACTGACATAGCTAAGGGAACCAAATCGGGATGGGCCACCCAAGTTCCGTCATGCCCGTTTTGAACTTCTCTTCGCTTGTCGGTTACTACTTTGTCAAAAGCAATATTATTGGCTTCTTCATCATTCTTGATTGGAATTTGTGCCGCCATTCCGCCAATTGCGTGTATGTTTCGTTTGTGACATCTTTGAATAACCAATTGTGAATAAGCGCTCATAAAAGGCGAAGTCATGGTTACCTGATCACGATTTGGAACAAGAAAGGTTTTGTTCTTTCTTAATTTTTTGATGAATGAAAAAATGTAATCCCATCGTCCACAATTCAATCCCACGATATGGTCTCTTAATTCGAAGATGATTTCGTCCAGCTGAAAACTTGCTGTTATTGTCTCTATCAAAACGGTTGCTTTGAAAGTTCCGTTTTGTTCTCCAAGATATTCTTGTGCAAATTCGAAAACCTCATTCCACCATCTTGCTTCGAGATAATGTTCCAATTTTGGTAAATAGAAATAAGGTGCAGTTCCGTTTTTGGATAATTGTTCGTGATTATGGAAAGCATATAAGCCAAAATCAACTAGAGAGCCCGAAGTTTCTTGTCCGTCGATAAGTATGTTCTTTTCATTCAAATGCAATCCACGAGGTCTTACAATTAGAACAGCTGTTTTTTCTTTTAGAGCGTATTTTTTATTTTTTATCTGATCTTCAAGTGTTATGGTTTTGTTTACGGCGTCGATCAGGTTTTGTTGCCCTTCCATTAAATTGCTCCAAGTAGGGGAAGTGCTATCTTCAAAATCGGCCATAAATGTTTTGGCTCCAGAATTTAGTGCGTTGATGACCATTTTACGATCCACAGGACCTGTGATTTCTACTCTTCTGTCTAGTAAATCTCTTGGAGTAGTTGCGGCTACCCAATTGCTTTCTCTAATCATTCTTGTTTCCGGTTGGAAACAAGGTAAAGCTCCTGCATCAAATAAGACCTGTTGTCTTTTACGGTCTTCTAATAACGAAAGTCTTTTGTTATTAAATTTTTGATGCAATTCAGTTAAGAATTCAATGGCGCTATCCGTCAATATTTCAGGATACTGCTGTGTGATTCCATTTGTTATTTGGAATTTTTTTTCGATGGTTTCTGTCTGGTTTTTCATAACTAGTTCATTTTGATACTGCAATACTACAAAAAGTTTTTTACAAAACAAGCGAACGTTCGCTAAAAATGAAAAATATTTTTTTTGAGGTTTTTCTTTTTTTAGTTTATCTTTGATTTTATGAACGTAGAAAAGGAATATATCAAGTTGATTTTTGGGCTTAAACTCAAGCAGGCTCGAACAAATAAAGATTTGTCATTATTTGGCTTGGCCAAAATAACGGAGCTGTCAAAATCGTATTTGAATGAGATTGAAAAAGGAAAAAAATATCCCAAAACGGAAAAAATTATTCTTTTGGCGGAGAAATTGGACGTAACCTACGACCATATGGTGTCATTAAAACTCGATAATAATCTTGCGCCGATTGGGGAAATATTAAAATCGGGAATTTTGAAGGAGATTCCGTTGGATCTTTTCGGGATTCAGGAAGCGGATTTAATTGATATTATTGCCAATGCTCCTGCCAAAGTCAATGCCTTTATCAGTACCATTATTGAAATAGCGCAGCATTATAACTTAACAAGAGAAAGTTTTTTCTTGGCCTCATTGCGTTCTTATCAAGAAGCACACAATAATTACTTCGAGGATCTTGAGGAAAAAGTACTGTCGTTCTGCAAAGCATTTCACATTAATATTGATGCCAATATTTCTATAGAGGAGTTGTCGGCTATATTGATTGAGGAATATGGCTATACCATAGAAGAAATTGTTTTCTCAGAGCAGGATGAGTTGGGGGATTTGCGTTCCATTTTTGTTCCAAAAAGTAAGACATTGTTGCTTTCAAAGGGAATTGATTCTTCTCAGAGAGCTTTTATTTTGGCTAAGGAAATAGCGTATAATTATCTTGAAATTACCGAAAGATTATACACCTTCAGTTGGATAAAATTTGACAACTTTGACCAGGTTCTCAATAATTTTTACGCCTCTTATTTTGCTGGAGCATTGTTGTTGCCAAGACAACATTTGATAGATGAATTGAATGTATTTTTATCCAACAGCAATCCAAAACCTCAAGAAATGGTTCAATTGATGAGTAAATTCAATGTTTCTCCTGAATCATTCTATCAGCGTTTGACCAATATTTTGCCAAAGGATTTTCAGATAAAGAACTTATTTTTTCTTCGTTTGTCCCATGAAATTGGCTCAGATACTTATCAAATAAAAAAGGAATTACATATTACCAATCAGCAAGAGCCTCATGCCAACGAAATGAATGAGCATTATTGCAGAAGATGGGTTTCTATAAAAACAATTGTGGAGTCTTTGAAACAAAAGAAAGAACATTTTTTTGACGCGCAGATTTCACGCTATGAAAATAGTAATAATGAGTATCTTGTTTTTTCATCGGCGACTCCGGATCCTTTTAAGAAAAACTGTTTGCGAAGTATTTCGGTTGGAATTTTGATAACGCCTTCCATTAAGAAAAAGTTTAAATTCATTGAGGGTGATTCGGTGCAAAGACAATTAGTTGGGGTGACTTGTGAAACTTGCTCGGTACAAAATTGTTTAGAGAGAGCTTCGCCTCCAATTCATTTGGAACAAAAAGTTAGAAATGAAAAGACGGATGCAACGGTTCAAGAATATATAGCTAAGTTTAGTTAAATGATAAAAAATTGCTGATTTTTGATTAACGATTTTTGATTTCGGATATGCTAACCCGGAAAACATAAAGGTCTTTATTTGCTATTACAAAATCTAAAGTCAAAATTCGTTAATCTACAATCTAAAATCACTTAACATTAGTCAACCCATTTATAATAACGGGCCCCGATTAAATTGGGTATTTCGGTTTCTATTCGATCCAAAATCCATTCGTTTTTAGGTTCTTGGATGCTTTGTTTTTGTTCCTTTTTGTGTAATTTTTCATAAGTTTCAAAATCAATTTCAAAACTATTTTCAAGCGTTTCCAAAAGAGCAACATTGCTTATGGCTGATTTCCATTCGGGTTGAATGGTGCCTTCAAAAACCTTAGATTTGGAACCACTTCCGTAAGCTAGAAAACCGAATTTTTCAGACGTAATTTCTTTTTTGTTGTCATAGAAATGTGCCAGAGTAGAAAGCAATCCCATAAAAATGGAACCAGTATATAAATTTCCGATTAGAGAAGAAGCCAATTCTGCAGGCTGTAATTTTTCAGAAACAAATGTTTTGTAATCTTCAGATTTGCTGATTTCTTTTAATTTATTCTGATATTCGGATGCAGTTTCTTCTCCAGAAAGAATTGGAGTAGAAGCGTCCAAAGCATAAATCTCTGATAACATTCTTCGACCTTGAAATGCATAAGGCAAATGCATTACAATGCTTGTCCAATTATTATATACAGTTTCAGTTGTGTTTTTTGTTTTTTTGAAGGAAAAATAAGCTTCTCTTGTTCGATCCATATAACATTGGTTCGAATATTGACCATCAAAAACGGGTTGGTCTTTGTGGATTTCAATTTCGCTTTCTAAATTATCAAACCAAGATTCGTTATTTGTATTTCCTGTGATTTCCTTTTTCGAAACCGTTCTGTAAGGTTTGAAGAAATCAAAAACTCCTTTTGTACTTACTCCCCAATGATTTTCAAAAGTTATAATTCTTGGATTTGAAGTGATCAGCATGGCAACTGCACCAGCTCCTTGAGTATATTCTCCAGTTGAATTCAAGTCGTATTTAGCAAAATCGGTAGTGACAACAATTGCTTTTTTGTCTGGATTGAGTTGAACAAAATCAAGGCAGTTTTGTAGTGCATCCACACCGCCAATACAGGCAAAAGTGAAATCCACAACATCACATTCGGATAAAGAGTTCTCTCCAAATTTTTGTTCCATTAAAGAAATCAAGAACGAACTTATGGGTTTTGAGCTATCAATGGCGCTCTCGGTTCCAACATATATCCGGGCAATATCGTCTAATTTGATGTTGTTGTCTTGGATTAGTTTTGTCAAAGCATTAGCACCAAAGACAACTGTATCTTGATGAGTATCCGGTAAAGTCATTTTTAATAAACCCAATCCTTTTTCTAGTTTTTCGGGTTCTATGTTTCTAGCGATTGCTAATGTTTTTATAGGTAAGTGTAATTTGGCAACATTAAAAGCTATTGCATCAATTCCGATTTTCATTGTTGATTATTTTTTTGCAAAATTAAAACTCCACATTTGAATAACAATTACATTGGTATGATAAAAAGCAATGTTTTTATTGTTTTTATTTATTTGAAGCATAAAGACATGTTTTTTGAATTTATTGATAATTTTTCTTGGCTTCAGAAAGTTTTTATTGAGTAATCGATATAAGAGTCGTTTGTGTTTTATTAAGCTTTGTTTAAGTAACATTCGGATTTGTAAAGTGTTAAGTTTTTATTTTTTTATACTTGAAAAATTGAGGGTTAAACACTTTAAAATGATTATAAATAGAGCAGCAAAATTGTGTAAAATGTTGTAATTCTTTATTAAAAAGCCTAAATTTGTTCGACTTTTTAAAAAAATAAAACATTTATATTATTATGGCAAAATCTGCAATATTGAAGTCGTCTATAGCTAAAAAAGTGGCTATGGCGCTTTCAGGACTTTTCTTGATTATGTTTCTATCGCTGCATTTCTTTATTAATTTCGTATCGGTTTTTAGTGCCGATTCATTTAATGCGATGTCACATTTTATGGGTTACAATCCGTTAATCCAATTTGTAATGCAACCTGTTCTGGTTGTAGGTGTGGTTTTTCACTTCGTTATGGGGTTTGTATTGGAGTTGAAAAATAGAAATGCTAGGCCTGTTGCCTATGTAAAATACGATGGTGCTGCAAATGCATCTTGGGCATCCAGAAATATGATTATTTCAGGTTTGGTCGTATTGGCATTCTTAGGATTGCATTTTTATGATTTCTGGGTTCATGAAATGATTTACAAATATGTGGAATCAAATGTAATTGATGAAACTAGATATTATCCTGAATTGGTGGCTAAATTTGAAAGTCCAGTTCGTACAGGATTGTATTGTGTAGCATTTGTATTATTGGCTTTACACCTTTGGCATGGTTTCACATCCTCTTTGCAATCAGTGGGATTCGACAATAAAATAGGAAAGTCATTGCATAAAATTTGTTATGCATTTGCAATTATAGTTCCTTTTGGATTTATTTTCATTGCGCTATTTCATCATTTTAATAATTAATATCAATCTATAATGAAATGAGCACAAACGATTTGGTTTGTTAAAATCAGATTATTTATGCGAATTACATAAGACCGATTAAAAAAAATAAAGATCAACTTATGAAACTAGATTCTAAAATACCAGAAGGTCACATTTCACAAAAATGGACTGATTATAAAGACCACTTAAAGTTAGTTGCACCAAACAACCGACCAAAAATAGATATTATTGTTGTAGGAACTGGATTAGCTGGTGCTTCGGCGGCTGCGTCTTTTGCCGAAATGGGTTATAATGTAAAAGCATTTTGTTACCAAGATTCTCCACGTCGTGCGCACTCAATCGCTGCACAAGGAGGAATCAATGCTGCAAAAAATTATCAAAATGACGGAGACAGTACTTTTCGTTTGTTCTATGATACAATTAAAGGGGGAGATTACAGAGCTCGTGAGGCAAACGTTCACCGTTTAGCTGAAGTTTCTGGAAACATCATTGACCAATGTGTGGCTCAGGGTGTTCCTTTTGCCCGTGATTACGGAGGAATGTTGGACAACCGTTCTTTTGGTGGTACACAGGTACAACGTACTTTTTACGCTGCTGGACAAACAGGACAACAATTATTATTAGGAGCTTATTCTTCTTTATCAAGACAAATCGGTTTAGGGAAAGTTGAGATGTACAACCGTCACGAAATGTTGGAATTGGTAAAGGTTGATGGAAAAGCTCGTGGAATCATTGCCCGTAACTTGATTACCGGAGATTTAGAAAGACATTCTGCTCACGCCGTAATTATTGCAACAGGAGGATACGGAAACGTTTATTTCCTTTCTACAAATGCAATGGGATCAAATGTAACTGCTGGCTGGAAAATTCACAAACAAGGCGCTTTGTTCGCAAATCCTTGTTACGTACAAATTCACCCAACTTGTATTCCAGTTCACGGAACCAATCAATCTAAATTGACGTTGATGTCTGAGTCATTAAGAAACTCTGGACGTATTTGGGTTCCAAAGAAAAAAGAAGATGCTGAAGCGATTCGTGCAGGTAAATTAAAACCAGTCCAAATTGCTGAAGAAGATAGAGATTACTACTTAGAAAGAAAATATCCAGCATTTGGAAATTTAGTTCCTCGTGATGTTGCTTCAAGAGCAGGAAAAGAAGTTTGTGACGAAGGTCGCGGAATTGAGGCTAACGATACCAATGAAGGTGTTTATTTGGATTTCGCTACAGAGATTCAATCTAAAGGAAAACAAACAGCTTACGCAAAAGGAAATCACAATCCTTCTCAAGAAGAAATACTTACATTAGGAAAAAAATGGTTGGAGGAAAAATATGGTAACTTGTTTACAATGTACCAAAAAATCACGGATGAGAATCCATATGAAACTCCAATGAAAATCTATCCTGCTGTTCACTACACAATGGGTGGAGTTTGGGTTGATTATAACTTACAATCTACTATTCCAGGTTGTTTCGTTGCAGGAGAGGCTAACTTCTCTGACCATGGCGCGAACCGTTTGGGAGCTTCAGCTTTGATGCAAGGTTTAGCTGATGGATATTTTGTATTGCCTTACACTGTTTCTAATTATTTGGCAGATGATATTCGTACTGGAAAAATCTCTACAGATTTGCCAGAATTCGTAGCTGCTGAAAATAGTGTGAAAGAGCAAATCAACAAATTCTTGTCTAATAATGGAACTAAAACGGTGGATCATTTCCACAAACGTTTAGGTTTGATTATGTGGAATAAAGTTGGAATGGGGCGTAATGAGAAAGGTTTAACAGAGGCTATATCAGAAATCGCAGCTTTAAAAGAAGAGTTCTTCAAAGATGTTTATGTTCCAGGCAGTGCAGATGAATTGAATCCTGAATTAGAAAAAGCACTTCGTGTTGCCGATTTCATCGAATTAGGACAATTGATGGCTATGGATGCTTTGCAACGTAAAGAATCTTGTGGAGGCCACTTCCGTGAAGAATATCAGGATTCTGAAGGGGAAACGCTTCGTGATGACGAAAACTTCTCTTTTGTAGGAGCTTGGGAAAACAAAGGATACGATGTTACAAAATCGGAACTTCACAAAGAAGAATTGAAATACGAGTTTATCAAAATCGCAGCTAGAAATTACAAATAATAGAATTATGAGCGCAGCAAAAAATATCAATATAACTCTTCAGATTTGGCGTCAAAAAAACTCCAAAGAAAAGGGGAAAATGGAATCATACAAACTAAATAATGTTTCTACAGCCAGTTCGTTTTTGGAAATGTTAGACCAATTGAACGAACAATTAGTAAACGAAAGAAAAGAACCAATTGCATTTGACCACGACTGTCGTGAAGGAATTTGCGGAATGTGTTCTTTATATATCAATGGACGTGCACACGGACCAGATACTGGAATTACAACTTGTCAATTGCATATGAGAATGTTTAATGACGGGGATACAATTGTAGTTGAGCCATGGAGAAGTGTTGCTTTCCCAGTAATTAAAGATTTAGTTGTGGACAGAACAGCTTTTGATAGAATTCAGCAAGCAGGAGGATTTGTTTCGGTGAATACTTCAGGAAACACTATCGATGCCAATACCATTCCAGTTCCTAAAGACGATGCTGATAAGGCATTTGAAGCAGCAGCATGTATTGGTTGTGGTGCTTGTGTGGCAACTTGTAAAAATGGTTCTGCTATGTTATTTGTTGGAGCAAAAGTTTCACAATATGCATTGTTACCACAAGGAAAAGTAGAAGCTACAAACCGTGTGTTGAACATGGTGCGTCAAATGGACGAAGAAGGTTTTGGTAATTGTACCAATACTGGAGCTTGCGAAATCGAATGTCCAAAAGGAATTTCCCTTGAAAACATTGCTCGTATGAACAGAGAATATCTTTCTGCAAGTTTGAAATAAGATTTTAAAATAGTTTATATCAAAAACGTCCCGATTATCGGGACGTTTTTTTGTTTAATAAAACCTTTATGAATCTCTTTTTATCTTTGCGTATCTTTGTGAAACAGCAAATTATTCAAAATGAAAATTGCACTTATCCAATCATCCTTATTCTGGGAAAACCCGGAAAAAAACAGAAAAAAACTCGGAGAAAAAATCAATGCCATTTCTGAAAGTGTTGATTTAATCATTCTCCCTGAAATGTTTACTTCTGGATTTACCATGAAGCCCAATGATGTTGCCGAAACTACGCATGGCGAAACAATTACTTGGTTAAAACATTTGGCTAAAGCCAAAAACGTAGCAATTACAGGAAGTTTAGTTATTGTCGAAAAAGAAAATTTCTACAACCGATTGGTTTTTGTTTTTCCTTCGGGCGAAATTCAATTTTATGACAAAAGGCATTTGTTTAGTCTGGCTGGAGAAGACAAGGTTTATACAGCTGGCAGCAATAAATTAATTATTGAATATAAAGGGTGGAAAATTTGCCCGCTGATTTGTTATGATTTACGTTTCCCTGTTTTTTCCAGAAATGTGGAAGAATATGATGTGTTGATTTATGTTGCTAATTGGCCAAAGATAAGGATAAACGCTTGGGATGCTTTGCTAAAAGCACGTGCCATAGAAAACATGAGTTATACCATTGGGGTTAATAGAATTGGGGAAGACGATAACAATTTTCAATATAATGGACATTCCCAAGTTGTCAATTTCTTGGGAGATTACATTATGGAACCCATAGAGACAAAAGGGGTTTTTATTATCGAATTAAATAAAGCCGAACTGCTCTTAGCCAGAAAAAAGTTTAATTTTTTAAGTGATCAAGATTCTTTTGTGTTAAAATGAGCTACTTTTTTTGCCTTTTTCTTTGTCCTTTGGGATTTTCTTCTTGGGTTCTGGAACATATGGAAGGCTTAAGTCAAAAGTCTCTTCCCAATCAAAATTAGCATGAAGATTTATTTCTTTGGAAGAATAGATTACTTCTTCAGCTTGTCGTTTTTCAAGATAGTTTCCGGTATCCCATTCCTTGTTTTTATTGTCATCATAAATCGCTCTAACCGTGTATACGCTTGGTTCTAGTAAATTAAATTCAATTTCCGTTTTGCCATCCGTATATTCGCTTGCCTTGACAATATCACCTTTTTCATTTGTTAATTCAATAATAACTGGAAAACGTTTTACATTTTTTAGTTTCATTATGATATTTCCATAGTCTGCAAGATTTCGGGTACTCGTTTTAAATGATAGAGTGTCATTTGTTTTTTCAAAAAAATCCGTAACGGCACCAGGCATAAATTTTAAATGGTATTTCTGGGCTTCTTCTATTTTAAAATCGATAAATAATTGTTGGGTGTATTCATCGTATGCTGTAGTAAATGCAACGGCAGTCGAATCTTTGTCAACAAGTTTCATTTTTGATTTGTCAAAATTCACCAATGGAGTGCTGGATTCCAAAGTAAATCGATCTCTAAAATTCAAAACACCTGATTGAATAGCCTTAATACTCAAAGTGTCACTTTTTTGATTTTTGATCTTAAAAGTAAAGTCTTTTTGGTACTTGTTTTTTACAATATTTAGCGAAAGCGAATCCACTTTCAAAGGCTTATACCAGACTTGCAAAGAGTCTTTTTTATTTATTTTTGTAACTATTGAAGGTATAATTTCACCATTGTTTTTCAAAGTGATTTTGGCTATTTCACCATTGCTTTTCGGATTTCCTTCATAACCTACAATTAATCTATTTCCAGAAATTTGGCTTGGCTTAATGGCTTTAAAAGGCAATACTTCTTTGAATAATTCCAATTCAAAAACAGTATCATTCGGAATTGTTACAAGTTGTTTACTAAACCCAATTCGGTCTGATTTGGGATTGAATTTGTTATTGCTATTATTGTCTTTCATAGCAACCAAATGGTATTTTCCTGCTTTCAAATTCTCCAATCGGAATGTTTTTAAACTGTCCAAAGTATTGGTAATATATCTAGGATTCTCTTTATAAATGGTAGAATCGGTAAATTTTTCATTTGCTTCATAAAGCATAATCGAAACAAAAGAAGCAACTTCTTTATCATAAGCATCTTTTACCCTTCCGCCAAGTGCCAAAGAATCGATATAATCTCCTGTAGAAAACACATATTTAAACTGATTGTATGGATTTCCCTCGTTATTATCGGCAATACTTTGTCCAAAATTTAGGCTATACGTTGTGTTTGGTTGTAGCGTATCATTTATAGTGATAGTCAGTACTTTTGTGGCTGTTGTAGGAGTGATCAACGGTTCATTCTTCATTGGAGGCGAAATAATCAATTGCTTGTTCAGGTTTTTAAGCTTGATATTTTCGTCAAAAACAAGTTTGATTTTATTGCCTTGAAATTTAACCGAATAATTTTCAGGGAAACTATATTTTAATGTTGGAGCAATGGTGTCTTTCGCACCACCAGTAATGGCGCCTCTTTTGGCACAACTAATAAAAAAAAGTAGAACTAAAAAAGGAATATATTTAAAATGTTTTTTGAACATAATGAACTAAAATTTGATTCTACAAAATAACAATTATATTTACTGTAATCGAAATATTTCACGAATTATTAGGAGCTATTTCCTGCTGTACACTATATCTTTTTATGAGGTGAAGAAAAATCACCCCATAAAAAGGATGCCGTTTCCATCAGGGCTAGGGCTTCACGGTAAAAACATGTTTTTAATTCAATTAACCATATAAGAAATATAAGTTCATTTAAGTTTTCTTCTATGAATTTATATTTCTTATATCGTTAATAACACATTCACCTTTTTTATAATTCTATTTAGGTAAAACATAAATAATTTATTCAAGTTAAGCACAATCATAAAAATCTTTGCGATTCTCTGCGAGTTCTTCGGGAATCTTTGCGTAATAATTAGGCAAATATGTTTGCCCGACATTTACGGGCTATTTCTCATGCGAATTCCTTAAATTTGCAACCAAAATAGATCTTCAATGAGCAATATTAGAATTACCAAACAATTTAATTTTGAAACCGGTCATGCTTTATACGGATATGATGGGAAATGTAAAAATGTGCACGGTCATAGTTATAAGTTATCGGTTACCGTAATTGGGAAACCTATTACGGAACGAAACAATGTGAAGTTTGGTATGGTCATTGATTTTTCGGATCTGAAAAAAATTGTGAAAGAAGAGATTGTCGATCAATTTGATCACGCTACTGTTTTCAATGAAACAACTCCACATATCGAATTGGCAAACGAACTAAAAAACCGAGGACATCATGTGATTTTAGTGGATTATCAGCCAACTAGCGAGAATATGGTTGTCGATTTTTCCCGAAGAATCATTCGCAGATTACCTCAAGACATTGAACTTTTTTCTCTTAAATTGCAGGAAACAGAATCTTCATTCGCCGAATGGTTTGCAAGCGACAATCAATAATTTATAAGTAGTTCATGCAATTATCCAACAATAAAAAAATCTATTTCGCCTCCGATCAGCATTTTGGCGCACCAACTCCAGAGTTGAGTTTTCCAAGAGAGCAAAAGTTTGTCGCTTGGCTAAACGAGGTAAAAGACGATGCCGAAGCCATATTTCTTTTGGGTGATTTATTTGATTTTTGGTTCGAATACAAAACGGTTGTTCCAAAAGGCTTTGTTCGTATTTTAGGTAAGTTGGCCGAAATTCGCGACAGCGGAGTTCCTATTTATTTCTTTGTGGGAAACCATGATTTATGGATGACCGATTATTTTGAAACCGAGTTGAACATTCCCGTTTATCACGATAACAAAGAATTTACTTTTGGGGATAAAACCTTTTTGATTGGTCATGGTGACGGAAAAGGTCCCGGGGATCTAGGCTATAAACGCATGAAAAAAGTATTTACCAATCCGTTTTCTAAATGGCTTTTTAGATGGCTTCATCCCGATCTTGGAGTTAAATTGGCTCAATATCTTTCTGTTAAAAATAAATTGATTTCCGGTGCCGAAGACGTTAAATTCTTGGGAGAGGAAAACGAATGGCTTATTATTTATGCCAAACGAAAATTGGAAACCAAACATTATAATTATTTTGTTTTTGGTCACCGTCATTTGCCAATGATTAAGACTGTTGGCGAAAATTCGGAATATGTAAATCTGGGTGATTGGATTACGTATTTTACTTATGGAGTTTTTGATGGTGAAACATTCGAGGTTAAAAAGTTTGAATAAATTCTACAATTAATACAACTCACTTTCGGTATTTCATAAATAAATAAAGATGGTAACTGGTAATAATAAATTAGACAATCCCGTTTGGTATTCAGTGTCCGAAACGCATAAAAATTTTGGAATTGATTTTGGAACTATAAAATTTTATCATCCCGATTATTGTCCTTTTGGAGGTTTTATTGCTCTTGATAACATGGAGCAATCTATTTCTGAATACTCTAAATTAGCCAGTAATTTTTTTATTATTGGCCAGAAACCAAATGTGCCTGACAGCCTAAAGTTAAACAATGAATTAATCTGTTTACAAATGATTATTCATGATAAAATTGAGGGAAACATTGAAGATCAGATTGTAAAATTAGAGGAGGAACACTTAGACGATTTATTGGGATTGGTCAAAATTGTTTATCCCGAGTATTTTAAAAAGAAGACTGCTGAATTAGGAAATTATTATGGTATTTATAAAGACAATCAACTCGTTGCTGTAACTGGCGAACGAATGCAAATGGATGAATACACCGAAGTAAGCGCTGTAATTACTCATCCGGGACACACTGGAAAAGGATACGCAAAGCAATTAGTTACCCATGCTGTAAATGCTATTTTTGCAAAAAACAAAACACCATTTTTACATGTTGCAGAGTCCAATGTTGGAGCAATCAAGCTATATGAAAAATTAGGTTTTCAAACCAGAACCAAAATTAGTGTTTGGAATATTGTCCAAAAATAAAAGCGAAATTATTTACTTTACGTTTTTGGATAGATTGCAATTTTATGTGTTCTTAAAATATAATTAGACATTTCGGCATTATTCGAAAGCTGAAAACGAATGGCATTCGATGACTTTTTTGTCATATGACATTCTACACAATTATTAGCCAATAATGAGACAGGCATGGTTTTAAGAGTAGCCGCACTATGTTTAATTTCTTGATGGCAAGACATACAAATTTTAGAATAGGAAGCTAGATTTTGAGATGCATTTTCATGTGGATTATGACAGGTAATACAATCCATTTTTTCGCTTTTGATAAAACATTTGCTTTGTGCCAATAATCGATATTGATTTCCGTGAACATCAAATTCAGCGGTGCCGCTAGGATCGCTCATACTTCTCATATATTCCGAAAGATTATCTCCTGGTTTAAATTCGAAACGCGATTTTACTTTGATACCGTCATTTCCAGAGTGACAAAGAGCACAAGCGTCTAATTTTTGCTGTCTGCTAAGAGATTGGTAGCTAACGATACTATTGGCCACTTTTACATTTGGATTTTTAAGATGAAATTCGGCGTGCTGTTTCGCTGGCCCATGACAACGCTCGCAGTCAATTCCATAAACGATTGTTTTTTTATTGATGATATCTTCGGCGTCCATGGTAAGAAAGCTGTTTTCTCTAGAGCTTTGATCGACTGTTCGACTACTGATGTTAGAGCTGTGGCAGGAATAACAATCTTTAACTACTTTTCGATCAAAATAAGGCTTGTCTGATGGAAAACCAGGGCTTGTTGCCCAACTGTGAACTGATGTGTAATAAGAAAGAGGTAGCTCGTAAGTATTATTATTGTGCCAATAAACAGAAGTTTGTGCATGCTTGGTTCCAAAAACAATTTCAAATCGATGGGCTTCCATTTCTTTGCCATTTTTGTATAGAACCTGATAAAGGCTGTCGTTGCGTTCCTCTACTACTAATTTGGTGTTTTTGTCATAAACAAAAACAGGATTCCCTTTGCTGAAATCACCCAAAACATTCTCCGGAATAGCAGGTGCTGTCGCTTTGGAATGCGAACTGTGAAAAGCTGATTCGTACTGCGTTTGATGACATTGGATACAGCTTTCGGATCCAGCATAATCGGTTCCGCGAGGATCAATATATTCGTCTGATTTGTTGTTGCAACTAGTCAAAAAAGTTACCAAGGCTGCAATCGTAAAAAGTATTTTTGTTTTTGCCATTGCAGTAAATGTACTTTTTATTTGAATAAATTAGAAAGAAAATAATTATTCATGTTTTTCATGATCATCCATATCTTTTTGCAAATCCAATTTTCTAAATTCAGGAGATACCAATCCTGTGAAAACGACAATAAGAAGTGTCATACTTCCGCCAAATACGACAGCAGTAACGGTTCCCATCAGTTTTGCGGTTAGTCCACTTTCAAAAGCACCCAACTCGTTTGAAGAACCTACAAATATTGAATTTACAGAGGCTACACGACCGCGCATGTGATCGGGAGTTTTAAGCTGTAAAATAGTTTGTCTGATAACCATCGAAATTCCATCGACAACCCCACTGAAAAATAGAGCTAAAAGCGAAATCCAGAAACTTGTAGAAAGACCAAATATGATGATACATACACCAAATAGGAAGATGGCGGTCAATAATTTCATACCGGCATTTTTATTCACAGGAACGTAGGCCGTAAAAAACATGGTTAAAATGGCACCAACAGCTGGTGCGGCTCTTAGAAACCCAAATCCTTCAGGGCCTACTTTTAAAATGTCTAAAGCAAAAATAGGTAGTAACGCTACCGCGCCTCCAAACAAAACCGCAGCCATGTCAAGGGTTAAAGCACTTAAGATAGATTTGTTGTTATAAACAAATTTGATTCCTTCTTTCAAACTGTCCATAACAGGTTCGCCAATTTTTGGATTCAAAATAGGCTTTTTTTCAATTTGAGTTAGTATTATTAAAGCAAAAAGAGAACACGCAAGAACCAAACACATAGACCAGTGAACTCCGATTAAATGAATAGCGAAACCTGCCACGGCTGGTCCCACAACAGAACCCACTTGCCAAACAGAACTACTCCAAGTAGCTGCGTTTGAATAGGCTTTTTTAGGAACAATTAATGCCAAAAGCGAGAAAACAGTTGGCCCTAAAAACGAACGGACAATTCCCCCAAAGAAAACTAGGCCATAGATAGTATATAGAATAGTAGTTGTAGGCAAACCAACATTTACCTTTGGCCAAGTGATTAAAAACAATCCCAAACTAATTACTGAAAATCCTAGAATACATTTGGATAAAAGGCCCTTTTTTTCATTTTGATCGACAAAATGTCCTGCGAATAATGACACAGAGATGGCAGGAATGATTTCCATTAAACCAATAATACCAAGCGAAAGTGCACTTTTTGTAATTCTATATACTTCCCATTCGATGATGATAAACTGCATTGACCAGGCAAAAACCATGGCAAAACGAATCAACAAAAAGGTGTTGAATTCTTTGAATCTCAGGGCTGCGTATGGATCGTTTTTTTTCATTTTAATCTTGAATTATTTAATATCTTTTAATCGTAATTGAATGCTCACTTTGTCATTCCACTCATTTTCATCGATGCAATATACGGCATCAAATTCTTTTTGATTAGAGGTTAACTCTTTTTTATTTCCTAGTCCAAAACCAATAGCGTTAAGACCTTCGGAGTTATTTTGTTTTACAAATAGCTTTAAATGCTCATCTTCAGAACCTAGTGTTTTGGCATAGCCGGTGTCTTTTATTTTTTTGGTCAAAAAAACAGGAGTCATATTTAATGGACCAAAGGGCTCAAATTGTTTCAGGATCCGAATTAATTTTGGTGAAATGTCTTCAAAATTAATTTCGGCATCAATAGATATCTCTGGAGTCAATTGATCGGGATGGATGGTTTCTTGCACTGTTTTTTCAAATGCATTTTTGAAGGTTTGATAGTTTTCTTCCTTTAAAGTCATTCCCGCAGCATACATGTGTCCTCCAAATTGTTCCAAATGTTCCGAACAGGCTTCGAGTGCATTGTACACATCAAATCCTTTTACCGATCGTGCTGAAGCTGCATATTTATCGCCACTTTTTGTAAAAACCAATGTGGGACGATAATAGGTTTCAATTAGTCGTGAAGCCACAATTCCAATAACTCCTTTGTGCCAATCTTCTTGAAAAACCACCGAAGTAAAGTTCTTCTCTTCCTGGTTTTGGGCAATTTGCTGGAGCGCTTCCTTGGTGATTTGTTTGTCCAAATCTTTTCGATCTGTATTGTATTGTTCAATTTCGGAAGCAAATTGTTGTGCTTGTTCAAAATCAAATTCAGTCAATAATTCGACGGCATGGTTACCGTGTTTGATACGGCCCGCGGCATTGATTCGAGGTGCAATTATAAATACAACATCAGTAATGTCTAGTGTTTTCTTTTTTATTTGATGTATTAATGCTTTAATTCCGGGTCTTGGCTCCGCATTAATTACCTGTAATCCGAAATAAGCAAGTACACGGTTTTCACCAGTCATGGGCACAATATCGGCTGCAATTGCTGTGGCGACCAAATCAAGATACAAAACCAAATCTTCAATGGTTTGATTTCTATTGGCACCTAAAGCTTGAATAAGTTTGAAACCTACCCCACAACCACATAATTCATCGTAAGGATAATTGCAGTCTTCACGTTTTGGATCTAAAACAGCAACGGCTTCGGGTAGAAATGTTCCTGGCCTGTGGTGATCACAAATAATGAAATCAATGTTTCGATCTTTTGCGTAAGCGACATGATCTATGGATTTTATACCGCAATCCAGAGCGATGATGAGCGAAAAACCATTGTCATCGGCAAAATCAATTCCTGCGTAGGAGACTCCATAACCTTCGTTATAGCGGTCTGGAATATAAGTGGCAATATTAGGGTAATAGCTCTTCAAGTAAGAAGAAACAAGTGATACTGCGGTGGTTCCATCGACATCGTAATCGCCGAATATAAGTATATTTTCTTGATTTGAGATGGCTTTTTCGATGCGCTCGACAGCTTTGTCCATATCCTTCATTAGGTAAGGATCATGTAAATCGTCTAAACTTGGTCGGAAAAAAAGCTTGGCTTGTTCAAAAGTTTCAATGCCTCTTTGTATCAATAAAGCAGCGACAAATTCTTCTACATTCAAAGCTTGGGCTAGATGCTTTATTTTTTCTTCAGCAGGTTTTGGCTTAAGTGTCCAACGCATTTTTTGGAGGTTTTAGTGTCTAATTTTTTAAATAAAACTATTTCAAAACTAATGCTTCTCCTTCAAATTGAATTCCGTCCCAACCAGTTTTTATGAAATTGCGAATGTTTTGGTGATTGGTTCCATTTGCATCTCCCAATACTTCCTCAAAATAATAAGCTCCAAAACACGCTAAAGTTTCGGCAACGGATAATTTTTGCAATAGCGCAAAAGCAAATAATTTGCAAGATCCCGAGTTTTCTCCAGCTGCATTGTGTTGTTCTCCGTTTTTAAAAGCAGTCGGCGTAAAAGTGTAGTTTTCTTCTATTGTTGCAATCGTTTCTGCGAATGTTATCGCTGTTGGAGTTTGTTTTAGTTTGTCTAAAAAGGTATTGATATTCATATATTTATTCTTCGTCTTTTTGAAATTTACTTTTCTTGGCTTCTTTTACAATTGTTTTTCCTGCAACCACTACGACAATCTCACCACGAGGAGCTGTTTTTTCAAAATGTGTGAGTACTTCTCGAGCAGTTCCCCGAACATTTTCTTCGTGTAGTTTTGATAATTCTCTGCAAACACAAATGGTACGGTCTTCGCCAAAATAGGTAATAAATTCGGCTAAGGTTTTAACCAATTTATGTGGAGAAACATATAGAATCATCGTGCGGGTTTCCTCGGCAAGTTCCATATATCGGGTTTGTCTTCCTTTTTTTTCGGGAAGAAAACCTTCAAAAACAAATTTATCATTGGGTAAACCACTGTTGACAAGAGCTGGTACAAAAGCCGTTGCTCCAGGCAAACATTCTACTGCAATTCCGTTTTCGATACAAGCGCGAGTGAGCAAAAATCCGGGATCGGAAATCGCTGGTGTTCCCGCATCAGAAATTAAGGCTATGTTTTCACCAGCTTTTAATCTGGAAATTACATTTTCGATTGTTTTGTGTTCGTTATGCATATGATGACTGTGCATGTGTGTGCCGATCTCAAAATGCTTGAGCAGTTTGCCGCTTGTTCTAGTGTCTTCGGCAAGGATTAAATCTACTTCTTTAAGAATCCTAATGGCACGAAAAGTCATGTCTTCGAGGTTGCCAATAGGAGTAGGGACTATATATAATTTTGACATTTTTCTTGCTTAAAGAGAGGATTTAATAAAATATAAAATGGGAAATGAGTAAAGTTGAAACCCTTAAAACGACAAGAATTTTTTCTCTATGATTTCCATAAAACGATGTTCGTAATCTTCTTTTCCTTCCCAATTATTGTAATCTGGTTTTACCATTTCGTCAATAAAAGCTTTGGTTTCGATAAAAGTATCAAATGTGATGAGTTGATTCACTACGCGGTTGTAATCTTCATTATTGCCGCCAAATAAATGTTTAACAAAAGCAATTCGGTCGTTCAGTCCAATGTTAATTTCTTTTGCTAATTTGTCATTCAGGGTAATTGTTTTAGGTTCTGCTTTTTCGAATGTTGTTTGTGGAGCATTTGAAATAGGTTCTTTTGGAAAATCAAAATCAGGAGTTGGTTGAATAGAATCCGTTTCTTGTTTTTTATCCGAAGGAGAAACTTTTACAAAATCAGGGGCAGTGTATTTACCGCCAAGCAAGTCATCAAAAGATATTTGGACTATTTCCTTTTTCTTAGGAGATTCTGGTTTTACAGTTTCTATTGGCTCAACAATTGTAGTGGCTATTGGTTCAATTTCTGTTTCTTCTAAAAGGAACATTGGCTTTTCAATTGGCGTCTCTTCTTCTATTTTTTCGGCAATAATGTCTTCAGATACTTTTGTTTCTTCTAATAAAGGTTCAGGAATATCGGATGTAGGAACTTCATCGCTTGTAGCAATGATTTCTTCGAGTTTAACTTTGTTGTCTTCTTCCTTTATTACTTCTTCAACTTTAATAGGGCTGATAGATTTGTCCTCAATAATTTCAGCCACAGGAGCTTCCTCTATATCGGCTTTGATAATTGAAGGAGGTCTTTGAAATTCGGGAACCGCTATGTTTTCGAAAAACTCTTTCATTTTTTCGACAACTTCAGCTTGACCAATTGTTGGTTTAGCATCCGAAAAATGCTCTTCCACAAATCGTAAAACTGCTAATTTTTCATATAATTTTTGTGTTTCCAAAAAAAGTTGATTGATGTCAGATTTATTTTTAAGTTGTAAAATTCTATGAGCAATGCTGATTAAGTCGGCTTCCAATTTTTTTTTCATGGCTTCTGAAATTATAATGAATATGGCTTTATATAAAATTATTCTTTGTTTGTACTAGCTGGCGAGGTATAGATTTCTTTTTTACTATTTATTATTTAAATAAGACCTCTCAAATTTTCGATTTGATAAAAATTATCTACTTTTGAAACCAAGTAAATGTTTCAAAATAACTTCATCAAATTCGAACACTTTATTTCAAAACGTTTACTAGGTAAAATTGAGTTTACCCATGCGATTTATTACCGTTACAAAGTAATAAAAACTATTCATTTTTTAAGCTAGAAAAATACAAAATGTTTCTCGAAAACACAGTAAATCATAAAGAGCAGTTTGGATGGATTGAAGTCATTTGTGGCTCAATGTTTTCGGGAAAAACCGAAGAACTCATCCGTAGGTTGAAAAGAGCACAATTTGCCAAGCAAAAAGTAGAGATTTTCAAACCCGCAATTGATACTAGATACCATGAGGAAATGGTGGTATCGCACGACAGTAATGAAATTCGCTCCACACCCGTTCCCGCTGCGGCGAATATTGCTATTTTGGCATTAGGCTGTGATGTGGTTGGGATTGATGAAGCGCAGTTTTTTGATGACGAAATTGTAACGATTTGCAACGACCTTGCCAATCAAGGAATTCGCGTCATTGTTGCTGGATTGGATATGGATTTCAAGGGTAATCCTTTTGGGCCTATGCCCGCGCTTATGGCGACAGCTGAGTACGTTACTAAAGTGCATGCGGTGTGTACGCGAACAGGAAATCTAGCCAATTACAGTTTCCGTAAAACTGATAACGATAAACTTGTAATGCTAGGTGAAACTGAGGAATATGAACCATTGAGTCGCGCTGCCTATTATCACGCGATGAGGAAAGATGAAGGGAAGTAATGGAATAAAAGCTATTATTAATGTTTTTTTAGTTTCAATAAAAAGGTGAAATAAACAAAAATGCATTTCGTTTTTTTATAACTTTGATGTAAAATTAATTGCAATGGACTTACAAACTAGGAAAATAGCGTTTATTCAAGAATTTCTTTCTATACAGAACGAAGAGATTGTAGCTCGTCTAGAAAATTTTCTAAAAAAAGAAAAGAAAAACTACAGTGATAAAGAGTTTCACCCGATGACTATGGAAGAGTTTGAAAACAGAATCGATCAATCAATGGATGATTCGAAAAACGGACGGGTTATTGAAGCAAACGAGTTATTGAAAGAGATTGAAAAATGGAGTTAACATTAAATTGGACAGAATATTCCAAAAATGAATTGCGAAAAATATTTTTATATTATAAAAGCAAATCCAATTTAAAAACAGCAAAAAACAAGGTAAAAGAAATTTCAAAAGAAGTACTTATACTTCAGAAGTATCCATTTATAGGTCAAAAAGAAGAGCTGTTGGTTGATAGAAAACAAGAATTTCGTTATTTTTTATATGCCAACTATAAGATAATTTATTATGTGAATTTAGAAATAAATTTAATCGAAATTGTCGATGTCTTTGATTGCCGGCAAGAACCTTTAAAAATTAAAAGAACAAAATAATGTGTTTTACAATTTTTAAATCTTCTCCAAAATGAATTTATCCCTAAAAAAAATCGCGTCAATTCTGAATACTGAAGAAATTGGAAACACCAATAATTTAGAAATTGATAATATTTCCATTGACAGTCGTTCTTTGCAAAACAATGAAAAAACACTTTTTTTTGCATTAGTTGGAACCAATAACGACGCTCATATATACCTAAAAGATTTAATTGATAAAGGCGTTCGGAATTTTGTCGTGACCCATATTCCCGATGGTCTTAAGGCAAAAGCCAATTTTTTGATTGTCAAAAATACATTGGAAGCTTTACAACACATTGCCGCTCATTATCGCAGTCTTTTTTCGTTTCCAATTATAGGAGTGACAGGAAGCAATGGCAAAACAATCGTAAAGGAATGGCTCAATTTTTTATTGAGTCCCGATTACAATATTATCCGAAGTCCTAAAAGTTATAATTCTCAAGTTGGTGTTCCGTTGTCGGTACTTGCTATTAATGAAAAACACAATCTAGGTATTTTCGAAGCCGGAATTTCAACTGTTTCAGAAATGGAGAAACTGGAGAAAATCATTCAGCCAACAATTGGAATCTTAACCAATATAGGTTCTGCCCACGATGAAGGGTTTAAAAATCTGGAAGAAAAAGTCAAAGAAAAAATGCTGCTTTTCCAACAATCGAAGGTTTTGATTTATCAAAAAAGCAAATTGGTTGATAACTGTTTATCTTATTTGAGTGAGCATATTCCCCCTTCGGGGGCTAGGGGGCTTTTTTCTTGGTCTTTTACAGATACAACTGCGACTGTTTTTGTTTCCAAGAAAGAACATACTCACGATCATACACTCATTGAATATACTTATAAAGGAAATATTTCAACCTTGAAAATTCCTTTTGTGGACGATGCTTCGGTCGAAAATGTGATTACTTGTCTATCGGTTTTATTGTATTTTGAATACGATGCCAAAACCATTCAAAACCGAATCGAATTATTGTATCCGATAGAAATGCGTTTGAAAGTAAAAAAAGGAAACAATAATTGCAGTCTTATAGATGACAGTTATAGTTCCGATTTTCAATCTTTAAAAATAGCGTTGGATTTCCTAGAAAGTCAAAAGCAACATCAGAAGAAAACTGTCGTGCTTTCGGATATTTTTCAAAGCGGATTGTCTAATGAAATATTATATTCTAAAGTGGCCGAGTTAATCGTTTCCAATAACATCAGCCGTTTTATTGGAATTGGTGAAACGATTTCGACATTGAAAACAAAACTGCCGAATGCTATCTTTTTTAAAGACACCAACGAGTTTTTATTGCATTTGGAGCAATTGCATTTCGAAAATGAAACCATACTGATTAAAGGAGCGCGATCTTTTCAGTTTGAAGAAATCGTGGCAGCATTTGCAGAGAAAACACACGAAACAGTTCTTGAGATTAATTTGAATGCAATAAGTTATAATTTTAATTTCTTTAAATCAAAGCTAAAACCCGCTACTAAAATGATGGCAATGGTAAAAGCTTTTGGTTACGGAAGCGGAGGATTTGAAATTGCAAAATTACTGGAACATCACAAAGTAGATTATTTGGGAGTGGCTTTCGCCGATGAAGGGATTTCATTAAAAACTGCAGGCATCAAATTGCCAATTATGGTTTTGAATCCTGAAAATACGAGCTTTCCGGCTATAATTCAGCATCAATTGGAACCTGAGATTTATAGCTTGAAAGGACTAAATGCTTTCCTCAAAATTGCAGAGCAAAAGAAATTAAAAGATTTTCCGATTCATATAAAGTTGGACACCGGAATGCATCGTCTGGGTTTTGAGGCAAATACAATAGATGATTTAATAGCCACTCTGAAAGGAAACTCAACAGTCAAAGTGCAGAGTGTCTTATCACATTTGGCTACAAGTGATGATTTGCAACATAAGGATTTTGTGGAGTATCAAATTAATTTATTCGAGAAATTATCGTCGAAATTGATGAACGAATTGGCTATTACTCCTATTCGCCATATTTTGAACACATCTGGGATTAGTAATTTTCCAGAAGCACAATACGATATGGTTCGTTTGGGAATTGGTCTTTATGGTGTTTCCAATGATTCAGAAGAACAAAAATACCTTGAGAATGTGGGAACCTTAAAATCCATTATTTCCCAAATCAGAACAATTCAATCAGGAGAAAGTGTTGGCTACGGCAGACGATTTATGGCAAACAGGGAGTCTAAAATTGCCACAATTCCTATTGGTTATGCCGATGGTATTGCCAGAAGTTGGGGAAATGGGGTTGGTTTTGTAACGATAAAAAATAAAAAAGCATCCATTCTTGGAAGCGTTTGCATGGATATGTTAATGGTTGATGTGACCGAGATTGAATGTAAAGAAGGAGATGCAGTAGTGATTTTTGGCGAAAGCCCAACTGTAACTTATATGGCTGAACAATTGAAAACGATTCCGTATGAAATCCTTACGAGTATTTCACAAAGAGTGAAACGTGTTTTTTATAGAGAATAATAGTAATTTATTTCCCAAAAATAAGTATATTCGTTACATTATAAACTAACCAAAATCAATACATTATGGGATTTATTAGTGATTTCAAAGCCTTTTTGATGAAAGGCGAAATAGTGAATTTGGCAACAGCGGTAATCGTTGGTGGGGCTTTTGGAAAAATTGTCACCTCTTTTACAAATGACGTTTTGATGCCGCCAATTGGACTACTATTAGGAAAGGTAGATTTTAAAAACCTGAAAGTTGTTCTCCAGGACGGTGTTCCAGCTGTTATGGAAAATGGAACGGAAAAAGTGCCCGCAATTGCTGAAGTTGCCATAAATTATGGCGCTTTTATTCAAACGGTTTTTGATTTTGTAATCATTGGTTTTTGTATCTTTATGGTGCTGAAAGCTTATGAAAAAACCAAAAAACAAGAAGCTCCGGTAGAAGCTCCACCTGCAGGACCAACACAGGAAGAATTGCTTACCCAAATTAGAGATTTGCTGAAAAAATAAGTCTGAGATGCTAAGCGACTAAGTTGCTAAGATTCTAAGTTAAATAAAAAATTGTGCTATTTAAAATCTTAGCAACTTAGAGTCTCAGAATCTTAGAAACTATAAAAAAACAATACCGCTCTACACTATATATTCTAACTAAACCACTCTATAAATGGGTGGTTTTTCTATTTTGTTTAATTTGTAACAATTTGTTAATTTTTGTGAAGACGCTTGTTATGTTTTGAATATTACATACTTTTGTACTTCAAAAATAAATATACACATATAATAATATAGTTACGATGAGAATAGCAGTTGTAGGAGCTACCGGAATGGTTGGCGAGATAATGTTGAAAGTATTGGCAGAAAGAAATTTTCCTGTAACCGAATTAATTCCAGTTGCTTCTGAGAAATCAGTTGGAAAAGAAATTGAATTTCAAGGAAAAAAATACAAGGTCGTTGGTATGCAAACAGCCGTTGATATGAAAGCGGATATTGCGTTATTTTCTGCTGGTGGAGGAACATCATTAGAATGGGCTCCTAAATTTGCCGAAGCAGGAACTACAGTTATTGATAATTCATCAGCTTGGAGAATGGATCCAACCAAAAAATTGGTGGTACCGGAAATCAATGCAAATCAATTGACAAAAGAAGATAAAATCATTGCAAACCCAAACTGTTCTACTATTCAAATGGTACTAGCTTTGGCTCCATTGCATAAAAAATACAACATAAAACGTGTGATTGTTTCTACTTACCAATCCATTACAGGAACAGGTGTGAAAGCAGTTCAACAATTTGAAAATGAAGTGGCGGGAATAAAAGGTGATATGGTTTACAAATACGAAATCAACCGTAACTGTATCCCACAATGTGACGTTTTTGAAGATAACGGATACACTAAAGAAGAGATGAAATTGGTTAAAGAAACCAAAAAAATCTTAAGCGATGATTCAATCAAAGTAACGGCTACTGCTGTTCGTGTACCAGTTGTTGGTGGACATAGTGAAGCGGTAAATGTTGAATTCAGCAATGATTTTGATGTAAACGAAGTAAGAACTATTTTGAGCCAAACGGATGGTGTGACGGTTCAAGACAACTTGGATACTTTTACTTATCCAATGCCAAAATATGCGGAAGGTAAAAATGATGTATTCGTTGGACGTATTCGTCGTGACGAAAGCCAAGCAAACACGTTGAATATGTGGATTGTTGCCGATAACTTGAGAAAAGGAGCAGCAACCAATACCATTCAAATTGCAGAATACTTAATTGCTGCAAAATTGGTTTAATCCATTTTATAGATATTTAATTCATAAGAAAACTACAACTTTAATCGGTTGTAGTTTTTTTGTTTTCTTACCTTTGCGTTGATGAAAAGGAAACAGCTCATATTAAATTTTTCTTTGGTTGTTGCGGTATTGTTCTCAATACTGTTTCAATCGGTTGACAGTATCGGCCATTTAAAAGAAAAATTTTCTGAGAAAACCTGTAATCATACCTATAATTCCAGTTCAGAGTTTACCCACCAGCACCACAGTTTTGACCATTGTTATGTTTGTCAATTTGGGTTCAGCAGTTTTGTAACGCCAATAAATTATTCCTACGCATTCTTTGCTGGGAACTGGAAAATACCTTATTTCTTTGCAACTGCACAAAACGTTTTTTCGTTTTCGGGTAGTTTGTATTCCCATCGTGGCCCCCCAAATTGTATCTAAGCGACCCAGTTTATCACTCACTTCACAACATTCCACAGATAAATTTATCTAGGAGCGAAAGAATAGGCTTTATCAGTAAACATTGTTCCTGCTGTCCGCTATATTCCATCTCGTAGAAAAAACGAGCTGGAATGCCGCTTCCATCAGGGCTAAAGAGCCAGCATAGGCCATTTTTTGGAAATAATTTCAATATGAGCCTGGTTTTATTCGGGTTGTTCGTTTTTAAATCAAACATATTTAGAGCTTGCTTTCAAAAGAGATTTTGTCAGTAGTTCTATTATTCACAAAACATTTTCAATCATTAGTTGCCTTTTTGTAAAGGGCTTTGATTGGAACAATACAAACATTCAAATGAAAAGATATATAGTGGCTCTATTACTAGGGCTTACCACATTTTTACACGCACAAAACTCGATAAGTGGAAAGGTAACAGACTCCAAAAATAATCCTTTGGCAGGAGTTGTCGTTGATGCATCCGAATTGCATAAATCAACCAAAACTGATCAAAACGGTAAGTACACTTTAACCGAACTCCCAAGTGGAGATTTAACACTTGTGTTTTCATACGTAGGATTTTCAACCCAAGATAAAAAGATTGAAAAAGTTCAAAATGCCCCAACGCTTGATGTCGTTATGGACGAATTGGCTTTTCAGATGGATGAGGTTATTGTTTCAACTCCTTTTTCCAAATTGCAATCCCAAAATGTAATGAAAGTTGATCGCGAAAGTGTCAAATCAATGCAAGAAAAGGGGAGTGCTACTTTGATTGAAGGCTTGGCGACTATTCCAGGAGTTTCACAAGTTTCAACTGGGACGTCAATCGGGAAACCGGTAATTAGGGGATTGAGTGGCAACCGAGTTTTGGTCTATACACAAGGCGTTCGATTAGAAAATCAACAGTTTGGAGACGAACACGGCTTAGGATTGAACGATTCTGGGGTGGATAATGTTGAGGTCATTAAAGGTCCCGCATCTTTGCTTTATGGTTCGGATGCATTGGGAGGCGTTTTGTTTTTTAATCCCGAAAAATTTGCTTTGGCAAATACTTTTCAAGGGGATTTTGGGCAACGATTGTTTTCAAATACGCTTGGAGCGAGCACAACTTTAGGCTTGAAAACATCTACCGATAATTGGAAATATTTAATACGTGGCGCTTACAACACCCAATCCGATTATAAAATTCCAGATGGTGACCGTGTTACAAATACACGTTTTCAGGAAATGGATTTCAAGGCCGGAATAGGGTATAGCAATGCTAAGTTTTCTAGTATTTTCAGATACAATTACAATAATCTCGATGTTGGAATTCCCGAAGATGGAATTGCTGAGCAAACCACAACCAAGAAAACTACCTTTCCAAAACAAGGTGTTTTCAATAATTTGCTTTCTTTGAATAACACGCTGTTTTTTAGCGATTCAAAATTGGATGTAAATTTAGGTTATATCAAGAATGACCGAAGCGAATTTGAAGACAGTAACGTTGCGATTTTGCATATGATTTTAAACACATTTGATTATAATATCAAATACTATTTGCCAAAAATTGGAAAAGTAGAAAGCATTTTTGGTATCCAAGGAATGTCTCAGGAAAATAAAAATTTGGCTGATGAATTTTTAATTCCAAATGCAACAACAAATGATTTTGGAGTTTTTGGAACCGGGATTTACAATTGGGGTGTGAATTCATTGCAGGGAGGTCTTCGCTTTGATTACCGACACTTAGTTTCCGAAGAACACGGTATTGTTGGTGAGGAAGGATATTTTGAGGCACTCGATAAAAACTATGATAGCTTCAACGCTTCATTGGGTTACAAAACCTATTTTGCCAAGGATTTGTCTTTCCGATTGAATGCTGCAACAGGATTCAGGGCTCCAAATTTGGCTGAGCTGTCTTCGAATGGCGTTCACGAAGGAACTTTTCGTTATGAAATAGGGAATCCTGATTTAAAAACCGAGCAAAACCTTCAAACCGATTTGGATTTGGAATATAAAAGCACCCATTTTGAGTTTAGTGTGAGTGGTTTTTACAATCACATAAACGATTACATTTATTCGTCACCGTCTGGAGCAGAAATTGACGGGTTCAATGTATATAACTATATCCAAAATAATGCCAATTTATATGGAGGAGAAGTCGCTTTGCATATTCATCCGCACCCTTTGGATTGGTTGCATATTGAATCCAGTTTTGAAACCGTTACAGGGAAACTGCAAGATGGAGGTTACTTACCTCAAATTCCGGCAAACAATTGGGACAACACCATAAAAACCGATTTTAAACTTGGAAATTGGATTGAAGATGCTTTTGCCACTTTAAATGTTTCGACCACTTTCAGTCAAGAGAAAGTAAGTGGTTATGACATTTCCTCAGATGGTTATACCTTGGTGAATATGGGTTTTGGAGGTAAAGTAAAGTTGGGTAAAACCGCTTTTGACCTAAACTTAAATGGAAACAATTTGTTTAATAAAACTTATATTCCACATTTATCTCGTTTAGCCACTTCGGGAATACCCAATCTGGGAAGAAACTTTGTTTTAGGAGTTGCCTTTAAATTCTAAGATTTAAATTTTCTCAAAAGAATAAACCCCAATAACAAATTGTTATTGGGGTTTATTTTTTGAGGTAATGATGGCAAAAAAGCTAAATATCTCCCTTTAGCCCCGATTGAAGTAAAAATCCTTATAAGCCGGGGTTCGGCTTATAAGATTGAAACAGAAAGCGCGACGATGCTTCCAAAAATGCCAAATGTTTCTGCTCTCTTTAATTGAACTTGGGTTAATACTCAATCTTTCCGATATGCCTCATAATCCGAACAATTTTTGTCTTTCTATTGTTGATGTATGAGGAGGAACTTGTGGCTTTGTATTTTCTCGGATTGGGCAATATTGCAGCAATTCCGGCTGCTTGAACCATTGTTAAGCTTGAAGCATCTTTTCGATACCAATGTTCTGTTGCTGCATAAGCTCCATAAACGCCGTCACCCATTTCGATACTGTTGAGGTAAACTTCCATAATTCGTTTTTTGCCCCAAATAGCCTCAATTAAAACCGTGAAATAAGCTTCCAAACCTTTTCGGAGGTAGCTACGGCCTTGCCAAAGAAAAACATTTTTGGCTGTTTGTTGTGATATGGTGCTTCCGCCTTTTATCTTTCTACCTCTTTCATTGCTTTTGTATGCTTTTTGCATAGCAATAAAATCAAAGCCATTATGAGTCAGAAAAGTTCCATCTTCACTGGCAATCACAGCTTTTTGTAAATTCACGGAAATCTTTTCGATTGGTTCCCAATTATGGCTGAAATATATTTCTTTTCCAGCTGCTTTATTTTCAAAATAACGGATCACCATTAATGGGGTGAAAGGAACAGGTACAAATTTAAAAAGCACCACAAAAGAAATTGAAATCCCAAAAAACCACAACAAAGTTTTTAGTAGAAACCATTTTATTTTGGTCATAAAACTTTTGTTATGTTTTTTGGCAGGTGTTTTTTTTGTTGTTTTTTTGGGTGTTATTTTGGTTGCCATTTTTTATACTAAATCTGCGAGTTCGGTTCCTATTAAACTGCCTATTGCCACTCCCATTCCGCCTAGTCTAACGCCACAATACACGTTTTCAGAGAGTTGGGAAACAATAGGGTTTTTGCTGTTTCCAATGCCCATAATTCCACTCCAGCGGTGTTCAATTCGGACATCTTGATTGGGCAAAATTACTTTTTTTAATAAGTCTTCCAATTTTTTTTGTACAATTTCTGTTTGTCCAAATTCTGTAGTGGTTTCGGTTTCAAAATCCAGATTTCTACCGCCTCCAAGCAGTATACGATCACCAATATTTCTAAAATAATAGTAACCTCTATCTAGATGGAAAGTTCCTTTTATGTCTAAATTCGGAATAGGTTCTGTGATTAAAACCTGAGCTCTTGCTGGTTTTACTCCGCCTTTGGTTAGTTCATTGGCAAAACCATTGGTGGCAAACAATAATTTTTTGGTAGTAAAACTAAAATCGTCGAGTGCAACTTCAACACCATTTTCTTTATCTAAAAAAGAGGTAACGGTTTGTTGGTTCAGGATTAAAATATCTTTCTCATAGGCTTGTTTTAATAAGGCTTGCATCATGTTTCCAGTGTCAATTTGAGCTTCAAAAGGATTGAAAATCAAATATTCGTTGATGTCTCCGAAACCGAAACGATCAACTTCTTTGGCAAATACATCGGATTTGAAAAGTGGTTTTAAGATTTGATTTATAAACGACAACTTATTGGAACATTCGCTGAAACTGCTTTCATCATCCTTTAAAAACAACTCATAACCACCATAAGGTTTGAAATCTATTGTATTGTCGCCAAGACGTTTTCTCAATAATTGTAGGCCATTCCATCTTTTTTGGATGAGTTGGATAACTTCTTCCTCGGTATGTGTTTTTAAATCTTCGATGATTTCTGAAATACTGCCGAAGCAGGCAAATCCAGCATTTTTGGTACTGGCTCCTTGCGGTAACATTCCTTTTTCGAGTATCAATATTTTGCTGTCAGGGTGTTTTTCACGCAAACGCAAGCCAGCATGTAAACCCACAATACCACTGCCGACAATAGTGAAGTCTATATTAGTAAACCAATTTTTTAATTCCCAATAGCTTAGTTGCATTTGACTTTTTTTTATAAAATTAAATAAATTTTCTAGTTTTTGAATACTACTCTTTTGAATATGTTAGTCAATATGGATTATTTTTTTGAAATATTATTTTTAAGGTTAGCAATGTGTTAAGATTTCAAACAATAGGGGTTTGGCATCATAATTGTGTTGTAAAATTAGATATTAAAAAGGGGCATATTCTCTAGATTGTTAGAATAAACTATTGGCTAAGTCAAAATATAATAATAAAATTAAATAATTGGTTATGTTTGAAAATATAGATGAACTTATAGAAGTAAACTTGAAACTGCTATATACATCGAAATCTCAATTTATGATGCGAATCAATTTTAAGGACGAATGCGGTTTTAACTTAAAAAATTCCAAAGTCTTTGCAGAAATTTTAGACCATAAAGGCCTTGTCGTATTAGAAAAAGATCAAGGATTCCGCTGTGATTTGACTGATTTTGGTAAACAGATTTATGAGAGTGGGGGATGGAATAAATATCTGGAAACTGTTGAATCGTTTGCAAAATTTAAGAGCATTGTTAATATCGATTCACAAGTCAAAAAAATTGAACAGTCATTTCTGAAAAAAATAATGATTGCCAGTATCATCGTATTAGTGTTGTGTTTTTTTATCACGCTATTAACGGTTGAAATTTTTAAAACCACTTAGTTTTTTACAATTTTTTTCGGCACTAAAAGGAATCATTTTTTTAAGTTTTTTTTATGTGTCGCCATTTATTCTAATTGATGATTATAATGTTATATTTGAAAACTGAATATGTATTTTAAATAATTATGAGAAAAACAATCCTTTTAATGCTAACTATGATGAGTTTAACTGCAAGTGCTCAAAATGTAATGACTCCAGAATTACTGTGGAAATTAGGACGAATTACTCCTTTAGGAATTTCAAAAGACGGTAAAAATGTTGTTTACAAAGTGTCGACACCTTCAGTCGAAGAAAACAAATCTAGCTCCAAATATTATACTGTTTCGGTTAATGGTGGAACAGCTGTAGAAATTAAGGATACAAAAGATGTTTTGGGTGATAAAAATATTTCTCCTGATGGAAAATACGTAGTTTACAATCAAGAAGTAAAAATCGATAATGTTTTAGGTAAAGACTATTACCCTAATTTAGATAAATCCAACGTTCAAATTTATAATGGCCTTGATTATCGCCATTGGGATACTTGGAACGAAGGTAAATTCAATCACGTTTTTTACAAAGAAAATAAAGAAGGTGCGGAAGGAATTGATATTTTGAAGGGAGAAAACTTTGACAGTCCACAAAAACCTTTCGGTGGTGATGAAGATTACAATTGGTCTACAGACGGAAAAAGTATTGTGTATGTGAGCAAGAAAAAAGCGGGTACTCAATATGCACTTTCTACAGATACCAATATATATGAGTACAATCTTGAAACTGGAAAAACTATCAATAGAACTGAAGGGAACTTAGGATACGATACAGCTCCACAGTTTTCTCCTTCTGGTGATTTGACTTGGTTGCAAATGAAACGCGATGGTTATGAAGCGGATAAAAACGATTTAATTGTTAGTTTCAAAGGAATGAAAATGAACCTTACTGCCAATTGGGATGGAACAGTAAGTAGTTTCAAATGGAGTAATGATGAAAAAAAAATATATTTTATTGCCCCAATCGATGGAACATTACAGCTTTTTGAAGTTAATTTTCCTGGTTTGACAAAAATCGCTATCAATGTAAAACAAGTTACAAACGGTGATTTTGATGTGCACGATTTGGTTGGTTTTTCAGGAGAGGATATAATCGTTACTAGGACTGATATGAATCATGCTGCTGAAATTTTCTCATATAATTTGAAGAAAAACACTTGGAAACAATTGACCAATGTAAATACTGCGACTTATTCAACATTGGCATTGAGTAAAACCGAAAGACGTTACGTAACAACAACCGACGGAAAGAAAATGTTGGTTTGGGTAATTTTGCCTCCAAATTTTGATGCCACTAAAAAATATCCAACGCTGTTGTATTGTCAAGGTGGACCACAATCTCCTTTAACCCAATCGTATTCATTCCGTTGGAATTTCCAATTAATGGCTGCAAATGGATATGTAGTTGTAGCGCCAAACCGACGCGGAATGCAAGGTCACGGGGTAGAATGGAATGAGCAAATCAGTAAAGACTGGGGCGGACAAGTGATGGACGATTATCTTTCGGCTATTGATGATGTTGCCAAAGAAAACTATGTTGACAAAGCTCGTTTAGGTTGTGTTGGTGCTAGTTATGGTGGATATTCTGTATTTTATTTGGCAGGAATTCACAACAATAGATTCAAAACATTTATAGCTCATGATGGGGTTTTCAATACGCAAAGTATGTTTGGAACCACCGAAGAAGTTTTCTTCAACAACTGGGATTTTGGAGGAGCTTACTGGGAAAAAGACAATGCGGCTGCACAAAAAGCGTATACAAAATTCAATCCTATAAATAATGTTCAAAACTGGAACACACCAATCTTGATTATTCAAGGAGGAATTGATTACAGAGTACCTATTGGACAAGGTCAAGAAGCTTTTCAAGCGGCACAGATACGCGGAATAAAAAGTAGATTCCTTTATTTTCCAGAAGAAAACCACTGGGTTCTAAAACCTCAAAACGCTCTGGTGTGGCAAAAAGAGTTTTATAAATGGCTTAAAGAAACCTTATTAATTAATAATTCAGTAACAGAAATGTAACAAAATATGCTTTTTTGTTACATATTACAAAACCTTAACCAATTTTAAAGATGTATAAATTACCAATCAAATCGTTTCTTATCGCAACTACTTTAGTTGTTGGTATGAATACGATGACTGCTCAAGATGGATTAGTCAATTCATTGAAAGTAAATGTTAGCGAAAAAAGCGCTGAAAGTTTCAAGTTTACAGATGTAATTAATCTGGCTAATACTTCAATTAAAAATCAAGGGTCTTCAGGGACTTGTTGGAGTTATTCTACCAATTCCTTTTTAGAATCAGAAATGATTAGAATGGGAAAACAGCCCGTAGAATTATCACAAGTTTTCTCTGCTCGAAATGCTTATGTTGAAAAAGGTAAAAACTATGTGCGTATGCACGGAGCCGTAACATTGGGAGATGGCGGAGAATTGCACGACGTGACTAATATGTACAAGAAATATGGTGCTGTACCTCAAGAAGTTTATACTGGTCTGAACTATGGTACTTCAAAAAATAAGTTTGCTGAAATGGCCTCTTTGACTGAAGCTATGTTGGCAGCAGTTGTAAAAAATCCAAATGGGGAATTAACTCCTAATTGGGAAAAAGCATACGCTGCAGTAATTGATTCTTATTTGGGACAAGTTCCAGAGAATTTCACGTATAAAGGAAAAAGCTATACACCACAGACATTTGCTAAGGAAGTAGTGGGAATCAATCCAGACGAATATGTAGAATTTGCATCTTATGCTAACGTTCCGTTGTATACAAAAACGATGATGATGGTTCCTGACAACTGGTCATTTGATTTGGTTTACAATGTTAAGATGAATGATATGACTACTATCATTGATAATGCATTGAAAAATGGTTATACAGTAGCTTGGGCTTCAGATGTGAGTGAGAAAAGCTTTAGTTGGAAAAATGGGGTAGCTTATGTTCCAACCAAAAAGTATGAGGAAATGACTGCTGAAGAAAAAGAAAATATGTTCAACGGTCCAAAACAAGAATTGGAAATCACTGAAGAAATTCGTCAAAAAGCATTCGATAATTATCAAACTACAGATGATCACGCGATGCATATTGTAGGTATTGCCAAAGATCAAATGGGGAAAGAGTACTATATTGTAAAAAACTCTTGGGGAGCGACCAATGACTATAAAGGTTATTTGTATGTAACTAAGAATTTTGTAAAATACAAAACGACTTCATTGATGGTTAATAAAGGTGCTGTTCCATCTGATATTGCTAAGAAAATAGGAGCATAATTTTTGTCTCTTACAATTAAAAAAAACCTGTCAAGATCAATTCAAGACAGGCTTTTTTATTGGAATAAATCAGAGTTTGATTATGATTTGGAGCAGAAACATTTGGCTTTTTTGGAAGCATTAGTCCCGCTTTTCGTTACAATCTTATAAGCCGAACCCCAGCTCATAAGGATTTCCACTTCAATCGGGGCTAAGGAGAGAGATTTCGCTTTTTCGCAATGACACACAACGCTGATAGCGTGTATTTGCCACCCTAGCGATAGCGAACAGGCGAAGCAAATCATCCTTGATGCCAAATCTTCCTAAACCGCTATTGTATCCAGTACTTGATTTTTGTTTTTAATTTACAAAGTTTTTATACTCTTAAATATTTTATATTGTGTTTCTACAACTGATTGATTAAAACCATGAGCCGCTTTTGGTAACAAATAATATTCTTTTTTAGGTGCTTGAATTTTATCAAAATATTTTTTTGAGTTTTCTTTTGGCGTCATAATATCTTCATTGCCTTGTATTAGATATACCGGAATTTTAAATTCTAAATTATCTCTCATTAAGTTAATGGTTGTGATTATTGGTTGAATTCCTAATTTATCATCACCAACATAATTTACAAACGAATAATCGTCTCCATCTTCTCTGTTTTTATTGTCAATACTGTTGTCATAAGCTGGATCAAGCACAAACCAATTGTCTGGAGCAGGAGTTGAATTTGCTTTTTCATATTTCTTTAAAACTCTAAATAAGAAGCCTACATTTTTTGCTCTGTTATAAGGAGGTTTGCCAATAGAATTTAATATGTCAAGAGCTTCTTTGTCATTTCTGTCTTCAGCCATTTTATAAATTTTAGAATAAAATTCTAGATCAATACTAGGATTGACAATTTGAGAATGTCCAACATAAGCATAAAAAAGATCTGGTTGTTTTGTAACTATTTTTACTCCAAGAGCAGAACCCCATGATGTTCCGGCAAGAATGATTTTTTGTTTTCCTAAATGTTTCAAAAGATATTTTGAGACTTCAACTCCATCGCTAGTCATTTGTTCAAGCGTTAAAGGATTAGCTTTTAAATATTCCGGGGTTAATTCCTCAGGAGGTGTGTTGCGGCCATAAGTTCTTCCAGCTCCTCGTTGATCCCATTGGACAATGATAAAATCCTTTTCTAAATCTTTATATAAAACATCAATGTAAGGACTTATTGTACTTCCTGGCCCTCCGTGAATAAACAAAATAATAGGTTTTGAACGGTTCCCTTTTATGGTAACCCATTGTTCTATTCCATTTATTAAAACGTATTTTTCTTCAGAAATTTGATTTTTTAGGTCAGAATCTTTTAAGATAATTTCAGTTTGGGGATTTGCAGATGACAACCGAGTGTTACTGCCTTTTGTGTTTTCTTTTAATTGTGCTAAGGATAAAAAAGGGACAAGGAATAAAATAAATAAGGATGTAATTTTCATGATTTCAAATTTTTAATTGTTTGTGTTAATTTGAAACAAAATTGCATCATAAGCTTAACGTTGGCGACCGAATGAATAAAGTCGAACCAATTTGCTGTAATTAAATTGGTTCGACTTTATTTTAGTAACGTTCGCCTTTTTACAAAGCCTTTATAATTAGGAGTTTCTGAACTCTGTAGGTGTTTGATTGGTGTACTTTTTGAAAGCAGTATTAAAAGACGATTTCGAATTAAAACCCACTTCATAAAGAATTTCCAAAATAGTAAGCTTATTTTTAGACGGGTCTTTTAAAATTAGCATCGCTTTTTGTATTCGATATTCATTTATAAAGTCAAAAAAATGTTGATTCATATGATGATTAATCAAAACAGATAAATCACGAACAGGAATGTTAACTTGTTTAGCTAATTCTTGTATCGTTAATGAGGGCTCGAGAAACGGTTCGTTTTCTAAAACATACTTTTTTACAAGTTCGATTTGAGAAGCAATTTCTGCCGATTTTGGAGTCTCTACTAATTCTTTTTCTGTTGAAATAACTACTTCATTTACCAATAGCATATTTGAGTCAACACCTTTAAAAAGATCAGGATTGTTCAGGGCCTTTAATACAAACCAACAACTTATAAGTAGTGCAATAGTTCCAATAATTACATTTGATGAGTTAAGAAAGACATTGTAATCTGTATACCTTATTGCCGATTTGAATAAAACAATACAATGGGCAATTAGAAAAAATACGGTCATTTGAAATAACCATTTGTACGATGAGTTATTTGTATTGGTGTAATTCTCTAAGTAAATTTCTTTGTATTTTTTTAAAATTATAAATACCAAAACAATATAAAAAGCATATTGTAGTTCCCCTAATATATAAAAAAAACGTATTTCTAACATTTGCTTAAAGTGCTCATAAATATAGATGCTTTCGATGGAAGTTGCTAAATAAAGCCTTGGAATAAACATCAAATTTGCAATTACAAACGGAATTAATAGCGTTAAATGTTTTGGTTTTAATTGAAAATCTGAATGACAAACTGCTTTTACATACAAGTAGAATATTGGCATAATTAGCAAACTAGTTGTCATTCTAAAAAGCTCAAAATTTAAATTGGTCTCAAAATATTTTTCGGTAAAAAAGCTACTTAAATCAAATGCTGTAAGCAGAAGAAAACTTGCAAAAAATCTATTTGAAAGTTCATTTTTTGTTTTTACGGTTAACAAAAAAAAGGCAAGAAGTAGCATTATAAAAATGGTAATCGTACTAATATTGTTTAAAAAGGTGGGTTTATCCATTTAGTTTTTTTGTTGTGCCTATCATCACAATCTATAATTAAATTCGAAAATTGTTTCTGTAATAAAAATTTGTTATTCCTCTCATTTCGTATTGCCTATAGCAATTTGTTACTACAGCGGGTTTGGTGTTAAATTATGCCTATTATTCGGATTTGCCAAAACGTTCAAATACAAAACTAACTTTCCATTAAGCCAATTGCCCAAATCCGTTGTAATAGATGTTGTATGTAGTTATTTATTTAATTTATATAGATTTTCTAAAAAAATTATCTTTTCAACTTCACTCCAATTATTAGTATAAACAAGAAGATTTAAAAAATTATTTTTAGTCGAACCGAATAGAAATACATTATCGAGTTTCTTGTCATTATATTTCCAAATTATATATTCTAATTCAGTATTTTCTTTAATCTTTTCTGTTTTGAATTTATTCTCTTTATAATAGTCTGAATCCCATGTGTAAAACAATTTTACGTTTTCAAAATCTGATTCATTGCTTTTAAAAAAAGGATATGCTTTTTTAGGATTTTGAGCAATTGCTATAATTACTCCATCTTTGTTTTTTAGATAAGTTTGACCAGAGTCATCTGCTTTATTTAATTGCTCCCAATTTCCTGGAATTTTTACTTCCCCAGAATTTGTTTTTACTTTAGAGTAATCTATAATATCTTGGCAAAAAATAAAATTTGGCAAGCATAAAAGCATCATTAACATCAATTTTATTCTATTCATATTTTTGGTTTTATAATTACACACAATTAGTATATATAAGTAACAATAGTACATACCTACTCAAATTTAAGGAGCTTTGTCTGACAAACATACCGTTTATTTTTTTAATAGAATGGATTTCAAATCAATTCTGGTGTAATTTATTACTTCCGTTCGCGTCTTTTCTGTTTGGCATTAAAACCTTTCTTAATAATTGGCAAATCATACCTAACAGGTTAAAGAAAACGGGTTAGAATAACTAAACATCTAGTGTTTCGGTAATGCCGCGTGAAGGATAGTAGCAAGCTACCGAAGTAGCGCGGATAGCCTGACAGCAGCTAGAAAAAGGGCAATGACGACAAAGTATATAGCCCTTTTTCTAGATGGTGGCACGCCATAATACTTTTTAAAGAGAATTGTTCTGGTTGGTATAAGGCCAAAAAAAATCCCATTCTGTTGAGAGAATGGGATTGGATATTTGAATTAATTTATTCGGGGTCGTTCATTTTGAAATCGTCCATGAAGGCAGTGGTGTAATCCCCTGCGATGTATCTGGCATCATCCATCAACTGTCTGTGGAATGGAATGGTAGTTTTGATACCTTCGATTACGAATTCGTCTAATGCTCTTCTCATTTTACTGATAGCTTCTTCACGAGTTTGGGCTGTAGTAATTAATTTGGCAATCATCGAATCGTAATTTGGCGGAATCGTATAACCTGAATACACGTGTGTATCAAGACGTACTCCGTGACCACCTGGCATATGTAGCGTAGTGATTTTTCCTGGAGACGGTCTGAAGTCGTTATAAGGATCTTCAGCATTGATACGGCATTCGATAGCATGCAATTGTGGAAGATAGTTTCTACCGGAAATTGGCACACCGGCAGCTACTAGGATTTGCTCACGGATTAAGTCATAATCAACAACTTGTTCTGTAATAGGGTGCTCTACTTGGATACGAGTGTTCATTTCCATGAAGTAAAAGTTTCTGTGTTTGTCAACCAAAAATTCTACAGTTCCAGCACCTTCGTATTTTATGTATTCTGCTGCTTTTACAGCTGCTTCGCCCATTTTTGTACGCAATTCGTCGGTCATGAAAGGAGAAGGAGTTTCCTCGGTCAATTTTTGATGACGACGTTGAACAGAGCAGTCTCTTTCTGAAAGGTGACATGCTTTACCGTATGAATCACCAACAACTTGGATTTCGATATGACGTGGCTCTTCAATTAATTTTTCAAGGTACATTCCGTCGTTTCCGAAAGCGGCTGCTGATTCTTGACGCGCACCTTCCCATGCTTTTAGTAAATCTTCTGGAGCCCAAACAGCTCTCATTCCTTTACCTCCACCACCGGCAGTTGCTTTTAACATTACAGGATATCCAAATTTATTGGCTAATTCTGCTGCTTGTTCAAAAGATTCTAAGATTCCAACTGAACCTGGTACACAAGGAACTCCAGCTTCGATCATCGTGGCTTTTGCAGAAGCTTTATCACCCATTCTGTCAATCATTTCTGGAGATGCACCGATGAATTTTATATTGTGTTCTTGACAAATTTTAGAAAACTTTGCATTCTCAGAAAGGAATCCGTAACCAGGGTGAATTGCATCTGCGTTTGTGATTTCGGCAGCGGCAATAATATTGGACATCTTTAAATAAGATAGGTTACTTGGAGGTGGTCCGATACAAACGGCCTCATCAGCAAATTTCACGTGCAAGCTTTCGGCATCTGCAGTAGAATAAACAGCTACCGTTTTGATACCCATTTCTCTACAAGTTCGAATGACACGTAGTGCTATCTCTCCTCTATTTGCTATTAGTATTTTTTTAAACATCTTCTTGAAATTGTAAATTATAAATTATAAATTTTAAATTATTTGAATGAGATAAATTCATCATTCAAAATTCATCATTCAAAATTTCTTATGATGGATCTACTAAGAATAAAGGTTGGTCAAATTCTACTGGAGACATATCGTCTACCAATATTTTTACAATTTTACCAGATATTTCAGATTCAATTTCATTGAATAATTTCATCGCTTCAATAACACAAAGAACATCACCTTTAGCAATTGTTTTACCCACTTCAACAAACATTGGTTTGTCAGGAGAAGGCTTTCTGTAAAAAGTACCAATAATTGGTGATTTTATAGTAACATAATGTGCGTTTTCTACTACTGGAGCTTCTGGGGCAGCAGCAACAGGAGCTATTTGTTGTGGAGCGGCAGCTTGAGGAAGAGCGTTTTGTACAGGTAATTGTTGTACATAAGTTGCTTCGGTAACGTTTCCTTCTAAAGTAGTTCTGATGGTGATTTTAACATCATCCATTTCTAATTTTACTTCTGCAACACCTGAATTTGCTACAAATTTGATTAGATTTTGAATTTCTTTTAAATCCATAATTATTTCTTTTTAGTTTATTTTATTTTTTATCGTAAGCCCAAGTTAGGTAAATGGATCCCCAGGTAAAACCGCCGCCAAAAGCAGCGAAAATGATAGTGTCTCCTTTTTTGAAAACATGTTCAAAATCGTATAGTACTAAAGGTAATGTAGCCGAAGTTGTATTTCCATATTTTTCAATATTCATCAATACTTTGGCATCTTCTAAGTTCATTCGATGAGCTGTAGCGTCAATAATACGTTTGTTAGCTTGGTGTGGTACTAACCAATTCACATCTTCATTAGTCAAATTGTTTCTTTTAAGAATCAATTCACTTGCATCTGCCATATTGGTAACCGCATATTTAAAAACGGTTTTTCCATCTTGAATGATATTGTGCTTGTTGTCATTTACGGTTTCCATAGTTGTTGGAAGAAGGGAACCTCCAGCTGGAATTTTCAAGAAATCACGACCAACACCATCACTTCGTAAGTATTCATCTTGTAAGCCGTAACCTTCATAATTTGGTTCAAACAAAACAGCTCCTGCGCCATCTCCAAAAATAATGCAAGTTGCTCTGTCTTTATAATCTACAATTGAAGACATTTTATCGGCACCTATAAGTAGCACTTTTTTGTATCTTCCAGATTGGATATAAGCAGCTGCTGTTGACATTCCGTAAAGGAAACTAGAACAAGCGGCTTGTAAGTCATAAGCGAATGCATTTGTTGCTCCAATTGCGGTTGCTACATATACACCTGTAGAGGCTACTGGCATGTCTGCAGTTGCAGTTGCCATTAAAATTAAATCTATCTCGAGAGGGTCAATGTTTGCTTTTGCTATTAAATCTTCTGCAGCTTTTATAGCAAGAAAAGAAGTTCCTTTATCGGCATCTTTCAGTATTCTTCTTTCTTTAATTCCGGTGCGTGTGGTTATCCATTCATCATTTGTATCGACCATAGTTTCGAGAACTTTGTTTGAAAGAACAAAGTCCGGAACATAACCACCAACTGCGGTAATTGCGGCTGTAATTGTACTCATTATATGCGATTATTTATTGCCAAATGTTGCCATTTGCAAAATTTTTAAAAGTCTCTAAAATTACAATAAAAAAACTAAACTAATAGTTTTAAGTTTTCTTATTTAAGGAAATTATAAACAACAAAAAAAACTCTCACGAAGTGAGAGTTCCAGTATTATTTACAAAAACGTATTAAGCAAGAGCTACGACAGATTTATCGATAACAACTTGTCCTCTGTAGTACATTTTTCCTTCATGCCAGTAAGCTCTGTGGTATAAATGTGCTTCTCCAGTAATTGGACATGTGGCGATTTGAGCTACAGTAGCTTTGTAATGTGTTCTTCTTTTGTCTCTTCTAGTTTTCGAGATTTTTCTCTTTGGATGTGCCATTTTACTATATTATTTATCCGTTAATAGTTGCTTTAATTTGTCCCAACGTGGGTCTATATTCTCTTCTTTTTCTTCTTCTTTTTCTTTCTTCTGCTCTTTAATTGTCAATTCTTTCAGTTTCGTCAAAGCTTCTGTGTTTAAACTGCCATCCTTTATTCCTGGATGCACCCTTCTTAAGGGTACTGAAAGTACAATCATCTCATATATATATTGAGTGATGTCTATTTCAAATTCTCCGAAAGGCAATATTAACAACTCTTCATTGTCATTATTATAACTATCTCCAAATCGAACAATTAATTTTATTTTACCTTTAATTGGTAAATCAAAATCTTCGTTTGTAAGATCGCAAGGTACGTTGACGGTTCCTTGATGTTTGAAGCTAATCTCTAATAAGTTGCTTTTTTTGTCTAAAACTACATTTACTTTGATATCTGAATTTTGAAATTCGTTATAATCAAAGATTTCAAAGAACGCATTATTAATTTGATACTCAAATTTGTGTTTCCCTAGCTTCAATCCTACGAAAGGAATTACATATTCTTTTGTCTTGCTCATTTCAACAACAATTTGCCCTAAACTTCGGGAGTGCAAAGATATAAAATAATTGGAAATCTAATAATGTTATTCACCTTTTTTTGTTTATAACTGTTTTTCTTTTGTTTTTAAAGGCTTCTCGCTGATTTCCGCGTATTGATTTCTTGAATTATACACATCAATAGCAAGATAAACAGCCTCTTTGAAAGAATTATAGTCGGCTATATTTTTTCCGGCAATATCATAAGCAGTTCCATGATCTGGGGAAGTTCTTATTTTGTTCAACCCAGCGGTATAGTTTACTCCATTACCAAATGATAATGTTTTGAAAGGTATTAAGCCTTGATCGTGATAGGTTGCAATAACAGCATCATATTTTTCATATTGATTGCTGCCGAAGAAACCGTCTGCCGGGAAAGGGCCAAAAACTAAAGTTCCTTTTTCGAATAATTTTTTCAATGCGGGTTTCAATACAGTGTCATCTTCGGTTCCAATAACTCCGCCATCTCCGCAATGTGGATTAAGTCCCAATACGGCAATTTTGGGTTTGTTGATGCTAAAATCCTGAATCAAAGTTCGATTGATGGTTTCGATTTTCTTAAAGATTAACTCTTCGGTTAAATGTGAAGCCACTTCATTAATAGGAATGTGATCTGTTAATAAACCAACTCTTAGGTTGTCTTGCACCATTAACATTAGGGCATCACCTTCTAGTTCTTGGTTTAAATAATCAGTATGTCCTGGGAATTTGAACTCTTCTGATTGAATGTTGTATTTATTTATAGGTGCTGTGACCAATACGTCTATAACGCCTTCTTTTAGTGCTTTGGTGGCGGCTACGAATGATTTTATAGCATATTCACCTACTTTTTCATCATTTGTTCCAAGGTTTAAATCAATTCCTTCTCTCCAAAGATTGAAGACGTTGACTTTGCCGATCACAATTTGATCCAATTTGTCGATACCGTGTAAGGCGACAGTGGATTCAAAATTCTTTCTGACGAACGAAAGTATCTTTACGTTGGCAAAGATAACAGGAGTGCATAATTCTAACATGCGAGAGTCTTCGAATGTTTTTAGAATGACTTCGCTTCCAATACCGTTTAAATCTCCTATTGAAATTCCTACGATTATATTTTCTGCTTTTTTCATAATGTCCTCTAGTTATTTATTGCTAATTTTGAAGTGCAAATTTAGTAAAATAAAATAAGAAATGTTTACAGGAATTATTGAAACACTTGGGATTGTCCAAGAAGTTAAAAAAGAGCAGGATAATATTCATGTTACTGTTGAATCTTCGATAACGGGAGAGTTGAAAATCGATCAGAGTGTTGCTCATAACGGAATATGCTTAACAGTGGTTGCCATAGAAGGGCATCATTATACGGTTACTGCAATAGGGGAAACTATAAATAAGACCAATATTTCAAGTTGGAAGGTAGGGGACAGTGTTAATCTGGAAAGAGCGATGAAATTAGGGGATCGCCTGGATGGGCATATTGTACAAGGTCATGTCGACCAGATAGGTACTTGTGTTTTGGTTAAAGAAACTAATGGAAGTTGGTTTTATACCTTTGAGTATGATTCTGCTTTGCAAAATATTACAATAGAAAAAGGTTCTATTACAGTAAATGGGGTTAGCTTGACTGTAGTGGATTCAGGTAAAAGTAATTTTAGCGTAGCAATTATACCTTATACACACGAACATACTAATTTTAATTCGTTTGTTGTTGGAACCAAAGTAAATTTGGAATTTGATGTAATTGGGAAGTATGTTTCCAGGTTATATGGGAATAAATAAACTGCAATTTAGCTGGTATAAAAAAAGCGTCAATTTAAATTGACGCTTTTTTGTTTTGAATGTGTTTGTAAATGATATAGAAACCAAATAGCAAGGCTATAAATAGTAAAATATTGATATTTTCATTAATTGGTAAATCTGGTGGGATTTCTTCTGGAGGAGGTGGGTCATCGCAATATCCGCTTACTCCTGTAAGGAGGAGTAAAATGCAGAGTAAAAATTTATTTTTGATAATTTTCATAAATTTATATAAAGTAATAAATCATTTTTATTAAATAATAAAAGAACTTTTTTGATTTAAAACTCCTAACACTATATAAATAATTTAATGCCGCGAAGTTATAGATATATTTTTTGAGAGACAAACGATAATTCTATAAAATGATACTTTTGACGTTAAAATTAACTTTATTAAGCTAAAGTTAATCTAATACTTACAAGAAAACAAGGTAGATCTTGTTTGTAACCTTGGGGTGATTACTACAACTAAGTTACTGTTTTTTTTGTACTTATGATATTTTCTAGTCAGGATTACGATGAATTGTATGTTTTTGTGGTTAAAGTGTATAAGAGAAGACTCTTTGTGGATTCTAAAAAAAAATAAACCCCTCAATATCAATCGATATGAGGGGTTTTTTGTGGTCCCACCTGGGCTCGAACCAGGGACCACCTGATTATGAGATAGACTATTATTGTTTGTATTTAATTGCATTTAGCTTCAAAGCTACTGTATTATAGCTATTTATCATTTTTAAAAAATATTTTTGTTTCATCCTACTTCACAATATGTATGCATTTGTTGTACGTATGTTGAACTTTTAAAAATATTAAAAATGAAAGCTAGTGTAAAAATCATCCTAAAAAAAACAATGCTTAATGATGGCACTTTTCCAATTAATTTAAGAATAACGATAAACAGAAAATCGAAATTCTACAAAACCCCTTACAATGTATTACCAAAATTTTGGAACAACAAAGCAAATGAATTTACATCTAAATTCCCAAATTATTTGCAATGTAATCGAATATTAAATTCGATAAAACAAGATGCTTCCAAAATATTAAATAAAATGATTGAGGAAGGTCATAGCTATTCTCTTGAATCATTTGACTCTTTATTTAGACCTGAAGAAGTTAAAAAACTAAGCTTTATCGCTTATTTTGAGGAGAGAAAACTTCAATTAAAAGAATCTGGAAAAATAAGTTCAAGCTGTTCCTATCGTGACACCATTTCTGCTCTTATGAGATTTAGATCAACAATTATAACTTACGATTTTACAAAAATTAATTACGATTTTCTAATAGCTTTTGAATCTCATTTACGAGCTCATGACTGTAACGATGGTGGTATTGGCGTATATATGCGCAATATTAGAGCAATATATAACTCAGCAATAAAATCTAAAATTGTTTCTAGTGAATTTTATCCTTTTAAAGATTATATAATTTCAAAATTGAAATCCAGTAAAGTAAAGAAGGCTTTAAGTAAACAAGATTTACAACTATTACTGGACTATGACATATCTGAAAACAAAGAGGGTGCGAAAGCATTGTATGCTTATCTATTTAGTTTTTACTGCCGAGGCATGAATTTCACAGATGTAGCTGAGTTAAAATGGGAAGATGTTGATTTAAGCAGTTTTTCGTATATTAGAAATAAAACGCAAGTAAAATTAAATGTAAAAATTCCAAATAATAATTATACGAAAACTATTCTAAACTACTTTAAAATTTATCGACCATTTGATACCGATTATATTTTCCCAATTTTAGACAAAGATGAAAAGCTATACACAAAAGAAGAATTGAGAGATAGAAAAAAAAGTGTTTTAAATTATTATGGAAAACTTCTCAACATTATTGCACTCCAATGTGGTATTAAAAACAAAGTGACTTTTTATACTGCTAGACACACCTTCGCAACAATATCTTTAAAAAAAGGTATCAATACCGTTATGATTAAGCAAGCCTTAGGACATCAATCTATTAAAACAACTGAAACTTATTTGGAAGATTTCAACACTACAGATTTAGATTTCGCCTTTGAGAACTTAATCTAAAATTATTTCAACTTTATAATACAAAAACTTCATTTTTTACGAATGTAAATGTAGTTTCTGATAAATTTACTTTTTTATAATCAGAAGGATTATCGATCCACGGTTTTTTCCTTTATAATTTTCACAAAGAAAAAAAGAAAAAAAAGAAAGTCCTCGCATTAGTGGAGGTTTCAAAATAAGTCAAGTTTTTTTTGAAAAAATACTACCTCAACAGTTTTTAAGAATCGGAAGTGTCATAGTATAATCGGCTGTTGATATGGAAATGTGAGGGTGGAGATTTTTTCAAAAACCCGGAGGGCTTGAACTTTACTTTTTGAAACCGGAACTTAGCTTTACTTTCTTTTTTTATTTTTTTTAGCACGATGCTCTTGATTTACTTTTTCGGGAAAGTTCTCCTGTAATCGGCGATTAACACCCCCAAGCACCGCAAGAAGCAAGAAAAGTGACGCCCCTTCTTCGTGGCAAGGAACTTTTTTTGCGGATGAGGAGCGCAGTGGCGGGGTTGCGGCAATCGAACTGCCACCATAGATGCGGAAGTACAGCGGAGGCACGGAGCGAAACGTAGCGGGTATGAGCGTGAAACGGCGGGGTAACTATAAAATCAGTCCCGCTTTTTCTGCGGGGAGTTCCTTATTCAAGTGCAAAGTGATAACGGCGCAAACTCCGATGGCTGTGCGAAGGAGCAACCGCCGAAAAAACTAGGGGCGACAGACATGAATACTGTCCCACTTTTTCTGTGGGACTGTATTGTGGATGTGATAGCCCCGCCGAACGCAGGAAGAGAGCGTGTGGAGATGAGGGCGAGGAAGCATAGTGGTGGCCTGCCCTTTTTCAGGGCTGGCCGACGCTATGCTGACGAGCGGACTGTGGAATGGAGGGAGGAGGCTTTTTCTACCGACGACCGACTGGAACAGCCGAACGGAACAAAGCAAACGACTGGAGTGAGACCGCTTGATTGCCCGTGATGTTTAACGTGATGATGTTATAGCATTCTACATTCCATTGAAATTTTGGAATTGTATAACAAACGACTATTTTATGTGCTGATTGAGGTATTCTCTATTATACCCATATTGGTTGCGTTCGCCAATTTTCCGGGAAACCCATTTTGTGTACAGGAACGTTTGGATACTCATCTAATAAACTATAGAACTTACCTTTGATAGAACTATTTGGACTAACATTTTCTAATGTATAAACTACTAGTGAAAATAAAGGAAATAATTTAGCTCTTTGATTTTCGTCTGGAATATAAGTGATAGGATTTTTTTTTAAATTTTTTGGCCACAAATATTTAATTGTAATATTATTATTCCATAACCTGGAATGATGCGCTATTACATTTCTTATTACTGTAGTTGCTTCTAGAAAACTTGAAAAATCGCTGTGAGAATTAAACCCAAATTGTAAAGCAATTGTGGATTTTTCTGGTAATTGATGGTTTAGGTTTTTATATATTTTAGATAATGACCCCATTGATGCGACCTCCAATGCTTTCCATGCTTCGGGTAATTCATTTTTGTGCTTACTTTTATGCTCTATTATAAATTGTTCTTTACTTCTTGTAATTTCATTACTTAAATGACCAGCTATTGACATTTGATTTATTCCGTCTGTAAAAATGGAATAATCTAAATACCATAATGGGCCATAAGTCAGTGATAAATGATAAATTAATTTTGTTCTCAAAGCCACTTCAATCCTTTCTATTGCATCAAACATCAGTAGACGTAAATGTCTGTCGAAATTATATAAATCTATAACTTCTTCAAAGTAACTGTTATCGTCAAATTTGTGTTGTACTTTATTAGATTGCATTTCCCACCAATATCCTTTTAAACGATAATAACTAATGTTTTCAAGGAAATGAGGCACTAATTCTTCATTATGAAATAACAAACCTCTTTGTCTTAATAATTCAATTTGTTCCGTTACTGTTTTTGGATCTTTGTTAGCCATGTAGTTATAAAAAAAAAGACCAGAAGGCTGTTCTTACGGGAAGCGCTACTGGTACGATTGGGACAAATATATACAGAAGCATATTATTACGCAAACTTTTTAACAATTAATCGTATTTATCAACAATATCATAGTGTCAGAGCTTATTCGTATCTCTTTAAAAAATATGGTTTTGTTAAAACAAAAAAATCCGAAGTCGTGAGACTTCGGAAATATGGTTTCATTTATATTTTAGATACTTTTTTTGAGCTTGTTTGAATAAATCTATTATTATCTATAATTTCAAAATTTCTAATGAAAATACCTCTCATTTTTGTTACAAAATCAAGATTATAACTATTATTATTAAATTGAGGCCTCTTCCCTTTTGTTATTTTTGAGTACGGTTCACCAAGTAATTCAATGATATTTTCTAATTCAGATCCGTCATAATCGATATAGTATAAATTAAACAACTTTACTTTGTCTTCGATCGATTGGCTTTGTGTAAGTAACACTTTTAATAGCTCTATGCTTACTTGTGTTTTCGGGTTTTGCGACAATAAATGACTAACTTTTATAGCAATGCTTTGATTTTCCATAAGTATGGACTCTGGAGTGTTATCTATTACCGCTATTTTTTGTTTAGAATCAAATATTTCAGAATCGATTAATTTTATAATAATCGAAGAGTCTAAAGTATAATCTCCCACATTATTTATGAATTCATCCTTATTCTTTTCTAGTAATGAAATAAGTAGCTCGGGGAAGCTTTCGCTGATTGATTTACAAACTGTTTTGTTTAAACGAATTGTTCTGTTTTGGATCAACAATTTCATTTTATCATTAGAGATTGTCTTAAATTTTTCTATCCCCTCGTAGAAATATGGCGATGACGAAATTAATTTTGCAAAACTTTCTGTTTTCAAATCACTCGTAAATAATTCAATAAGAAAATCTTTAACAAAAGGAGAGTTTTCTTCATCAAAGTTTTTATTTATTTTGGTTTTGCTTAATTTATCATAATGTTTTTCATTATTCAAATAATCGTTTAAAGTGACATCATATTCTTTTTTCTCTTTATAGTAATACAACAAGTTTTCCCAAGTAACAGCAATTTTATCGTCTTGCAATAATTCAGTCCATAAGTTGACTTCATTAATTTTAGAAATATCTCGTATTGGAGTCTGATTTTTATTAATGATTTCAATTAATAATTCTAGTTCGAAAACCTCATAATTATCATTCAGTAAATCAATAATAACTTCTTCAGATTCGTTACAATTGTTTTCTAATTTTAAGAAAATCGTTTTAATGTAAAATTCAATATTTAAGTTGACATATTGAATTAATTTTGTAGCACCCGAATTTTTTATTGTTGTATAATTGGCTGTTTTTAACAATTCCAAATCAATTGCATTTGTCGCATATCGATTTATAATCAATTCAATCATTTTTTCATTTATCTGATAATAACTATTATTATAAATGAAGTCAGAGATTTCTTTATTAGAGATTTCTTTAAGATTTCCAAACTTTACATTTTCCGCAGAAATAAATTCAATTAATTTGATTTTATTATCCTCAAAATAAGCAACATCTTCTAATTCCGATAAAAATATTGGTATTTGTTTCTCAACATCAAATCGATTAATAAATTCTTTTACCTTTTTGTTGCCAGCACAAGAAAACAATAAATTCAGATAAAATTTCAGTTTTTCAAGAGTATATATAGGTAAAATTTGGGACCAAAAACCTGACTCTCTGTTTATTTCCCATTGAGAATTTAGCCCGATTATAAAATCTTTTATATTTTTTTCTTCTCCGTAATTAATATAATCATCAATGAACTGATGAGGAGTATTGATGATTATTAATTTTAAAACTCTTCGTAGTTCATCACTTGTTTTTTCCCGCCTATTTTTGATTAAATAATCTAAAAGCGAATAATTTAAAATTTGTATTCTATCAAAGTAATCGGGAATATCTTTTAGTTTTAAAAATAAATTATCCAGTTCGTCTAATTTATGGCTAAAGGGTTGAACGGTTCCATTAGTAAAACATAATAAAAAGTCGTGATCATTTTTACTAATACTTCCAGCATAGAAATGAGATATATAATGCAAATAACTCTCATCAATGTGACCGTTTCTCAAAAGATAATTGACCAGGTTTTGATTTTGTAAGGAATTATTTTTTAAAACATGCGAAAGATAATTTTTAGAATTTTCGGTTTTTAAAATTTGAAATAAATTTTTTGATTTTAGATTTTCTTTTTCTTTTTTTAATTTATCTAATTCTGTTTTTATTTCATTTAAACGCTCAGATTGTTTATTTTGAACTGTTTTTAAACGTTCATTATAGTTGCCGATTTCACCTTCTAATTGGTTAAAAGAAATATTACTATTGTTGGTCTGCAATCCACCATAATCACCAGTGTAATAATAAACTACATTTGAACTTTTTAAGAATAGTTCAAAGTTTATGTCTTCTATTAAATCGTTTATGCGACATTGTTTGCCATTTATGTAGAGGCAGAGAATGTTTTGATTTTGCGGTATCTTTTTATAAAACTCAAGTATATATAAACTTCTAAGTTCTTTTATATTATTTAAAGCTTCATAATTTGTGGTTTTTAATTTTTCATCTAATGCAGTTATATCAGTGCCAATTTTGTTAATTGAAGACCTAATTAAAAGATGAGTTTTATTAAAAGCACTGTAAACAAAACCTTCCTGATTGTTTAGTTTATCGAAGTCGGTAGGTTCAATGTTTTTATAAATCATCATAGCCAAAAGTTTTCTTTTGTCTAAATCTGTACCAATAATCTTTTTATACATTTTATATTCGTTGACAATAGAAATCAACGTTCTTTTGTCTGATAAATAAAGAGACACTTCGTCTATAAAAGACTTTTCAATCTTGTCTTCTTTAATATCAATTTTGTTTAATAATTCTGTACCAGAATTACTGTAATTTATAACTGGGATTACCGGAATAATAAAATCAAAGAATTTGGTTCTTTCATCTTTTTTGAAAGTGTCATCTTGAACAGCATAAACAAAAGTCACTTTTCTGTCCTTTTTTATAGGTTCATAATTGTTTATCAAAAAATTTATTTCACGGAGTTTGATAAAAATGCTCGTATTTCCAAATCGATCCAAATCTTCTAAGAACACAATATCAACAATATTCCTCTCAAAAAAATACAAAATTTCATCTATTTCATTTTCAAAATCTTTACTTTTTTTAGTATCTGCATTTTCAATCTCTGCACTCTGAAAACTAAGTTTTGTCAATTTAAAATTCAAAACAAATCCCATCATTTTATACAGCAAAAATGCAATTCCACCAATTAAATAAAAGAAATAAAATATTGTTGCTACCTTACTATAATAATTCACATTAAATAGCTCAGTAATTTTATTCAGAGATTCTATTTCTAAAAAATGCGCAAGAGAAGTAAGCCATAACAAAAAAGCAAACGCCTTCCAACCAATATATTTGTGGTTTTCAATACGTTTAAATCGTGATTCGGGTATTTTATTTTGTTCGACTTTGTAAAACAACTGTTTTAGAATGCAAAATTCAATTTCTTTATTATTGGGCACATTCTCATCAAATGTTGCTAAAGAAATATTCAAACATTTATAGTGAGAATATTTATATTCAAAAGTCTTTATAATAGAGCTTTTTCCGGAACCATAAGCACCTGACAGAGCAACGTTTTTGATATTTGGATTGTCAATTGAATACTTTAAACTTTCGCTGTATTTATCTTGATTTCCTCGAAGTCTTTTAGGAGCAAAGTCTTGCAAACCTTGCTTGTTATCGAATTTATGAATCCCATTAAGTTTTCTATAGCACTTGGTTAATAAATGAATGATACAGAAGAGCCATTCTCTTATTTTTAGCAGTAACTTTCTTTTCATATTCTTTTTATAATTTTGGAAAACTTGTTTATATACTTACACAAAGAATGTGTTTAAAAGATATTCTAAAAATGTCGGATGTACGACATCTTTGCTCTTCATTCTAAAAACTATCTTTCACCCAGAAAATATAAACTTAACACACACGAAAAATTTAGTTAGCAATTCTCTAAATCGCTTCTAACTTTTCTCAATAAGTATTGTTGTGCAGTAAATACTTTTAACTAGTGCACTAAGCTATCTTATTCTGCTTTTTCGTCTGTTTTTACAATTGTTATATAAGCCTGATTGGGATGATTAATCATATCTGGAATGGTATAATTTAATTTTTTTTCATCTAATAACAGTTTTAAAAATTCCCTAAAAATATATTTTTCAGATTTCCCCAAAACTTGCGCTATTGTTTTACTTTTCATGGGTTTATGTGCACATAAACGCAGAATAACATCTGTTATTTTTTCCTTATCGTTGGTTCTTTTTCCTAATGATTCGATCAGTTGTTTTAATTCACTAGGAATGTCATCCTCGAGGGGTAGTGCACTAAGAGCAGGAGGTAGTGCACTAAGGTCTAGAGGTAGTGCACTAAGGATTTCCTCTTCGTTGGAAATATAGGATTTCAGAAGTTCCGAAGTGGTGTAATATGTGAATTTACTTTTGCCTTTTTGATTCAATAAATCCAATTCCCTTAATTTTCTTAAATCGGCATTTGCCGTAAGAATATCGGAACCATTGATTTGTCTGGCAGTTGAATTATCGATTGCATTTACTTCCCGAACGAAAATCAAAATTCGTTTTTGATTATCATTCAAATCGAAATTACTGAAGCTATTTAACCAATGAATATCTTCTTCATTTAGCAGGTGGTGCAATAAGAGCCTTACCGTAAAAGTGTTGTTTTCTCTACTGCTTTCAAAAGTAGGAGGCATCATATCGACTTTTTCCATCAAGCTTCTCATAGTACGAATACCACTTCCTTTGGTTTCAGCTAAGTTGGTTTCGTGGAAAATTGCGGATATAAAAGGGTTTCTATTTACAGAACCCGGTTCGCCCAATTGGTCTTCGGTTTTTAATGAAAACCCCGGATTTATAATCTCAATTCTGTTTGGATATCGAATAATCTGTATAGGGCTATTTTCTCTGTATGAACGATGGATTAGCGCATTCACCACGGCTTCACGTAAAACACGCATTGGCAACCCTATATTTTTGGCCTGAATGTTATTGTCGTTTAGTACAAAACCTTTGGGTAAATCATCTGAAATTGTTGAAATAATACGTTGCACCAATTCCAAAAGGGAACCTCTCATATCGAGCGTTGCATCAAAACGCTTGTCTGCGTCTTCAATCCATTTGTTGGTGCTTACACGAATGTAATCGACTCTTACCATAGGCAACAATCTACGGAGTGCCATTCTTGATCCAAAGCATAATAATCCGGTATAGGTAACCTGAAAGATTCCGTTGCTTTTTCGGATTGCGTTTAACGCTTTCAACAAATCATTATCATCATAGGTAAGTTCCTCCGCAGAAGGATTGACATTTTTTCTGAATCGTCTATAAAGGGAAATCGCTTCCTCCGACACATCATCCAAATCGGCATCTTTAATAATGGATTTATCCAAGGTTTCGTTTCCTTGGTAAAAAATCACCAAATCATCTTCAGTGCATTTGTGGTCTGCAGAACCAATACGTCGATAAGCTCCTTGTGGCAAGCCTTTGTGTTTAAGAAACAGCGGTTTTTGTTCCGGACTTAGTTCGGGAACAAAAACTACAATCGCATATTTATCTGCAGTCGTTTTTTCAACTGTGATTTGAGGTCGAATAGGAATATTAAAGTTTTCGGCACACTGATTGGCTAAATCGGCCTGTATCTTATCAAGATTTTCTTGAGGGATTCCAGAAACAATATAGCTTGGAAACAAGCTTGTAACCTCATCTTCTCTTTCAACCCCTAATAGCAAATAACCACCACCAAGACCTGGTTCGTTGCTAAAAGCACAAACGGTTTCCAGCACTGATTTACCTATTTCGGAAGCTCGTTTTGCTTCCAAATCGGTGCATTCATCCGATAAGTTTAATCGTTCTACTAATTCTTTTAAGTTTTCCATTTGTTATATTAGTCAACTATTAATTATATCAACCTAATTAAATGTTATATGAAAACATTTATTAGTTTACTGCTCTGAATTATGTTGATTTAAAAGCATGTCTTTCTCTTCACAAAATTGAATTTGCATAGATTCAGATCTACTTTTTAACTCAACTTTATTCGTATTGTTTTTTATTAAATCTTCTCTATTCACTATAAAAGCATCTACAATAATTTGGTTTAAATAACCTGTTTCAAAATCCAAACCATGTAAAGAATAAGTCGACTTAATATTTTCCGACGCTAGGAAAACTCCTTTGTCTTTACATGTTTCTAATAAACTATTTATCTCATCTCTATTTTTATTTACGAAAGTTAATCCGTCAAATTTAACTATAAGAGCTCTATTTTCTATATATGCTATTACTTTCTCCACAATCTTTTCATTTATCTGATTAAAGTCTAGATTAGAAAATTTCACGTTAAAATGTTGCTCAATTTTTTTTAATTTCTGAAAGTAATCTAAAAGAGTTTTGGCGTCAAAAGTATCTTCTTCAAATTGGATTCTATTGTCATAGGCATAAAATAGTTTGTTCTCTTTAAAGAGTTTAAATGTTTGATTATTAACTATTCTTGAAATTATATTGTAAAAGTTTAAACCACTTTTTACAGAAGAAATCAGTTTGTTTGGATGAATATTAATTTTATATTGCGTATTGTCGTCATTAAAAATAATTTCAATAATTACCGTAAAATCAATAAACACAATTTTTATATGAGATTTGTTTTCTTCAGGATTAATTATAAAAATCTCCATTTTATAATTGTCCATTTCAAACCCATCTTCAAAAACAAATTCAAAATTACCATGAATATGAGGAACTTTTTTTACCCATAATTTTTTAATATTGTCTCTATTCGAAATCCGAATATCGTTAAAAAAATGACTAAAGTCTTTGATGATTTCAGCATCCAATATGACATCATCAAAATTTTTACCATTGAGTGCATCTAATATTTTATCCTTTTTGTCGTCTGGTAATTCGAGATTAAATTTTATTTCCGATCTTCCTAAACCTTGTAGTGAAGAAAATTTGCCAATTTGTAAAGCATCTTTGCGTTTGCTAATTTGAAAGTCGATTTGATTTAATAACCCATAATTAAATGCCGTATCTGCAGAACCATCCCCTTTAGTTAGTCCAGGAATATAATTTAATTTTAAATCTTCATCTATTTCTTTAATTAGGTCTTCCCCAGAGCTTTCTATATAATTAATACCTTTTCGATTTAAAAATTTCTTTGTGGGTAGATTAATTGATGGAGCTACAAAAAACAATTCTTTTCTCACGTCGCCTAATTCTCTCAATATTCTTTCAAACATAAACCTTATGTTTTCATCTTCTAAAGCATACCCAATGAATAAAATATGTTTGGAAGCTAACCTATCTTTGACTGCCGTCCAAAAAATTGTTTCATCTTTGTTTTCAATGAAAAAATTATTGTAATCCGACTTTGTTAAAATAATATTTTTAGTATCAGTAAGGTCACCATGTATTTTAAATAATTCTTGTTTTTTGGTATTAGCAATTGAATAATCAGAGCTTCTACGAATCACTTCCAGATTTTTGTTTGTTCTTTCAAAAAGATCATCGTAATTAGTAGTTATAATCGTTTTGATTTGTGGAATTTTTGCCAAAAGTTGATGAGTTTCAGTGGAATTAGGTTCTTTTTGAAACTCATTTTTTAAAATATTAATTAAGTAGTTTTTATTCCCGTTTTTAATATTGTAGATATCTTCTGTAACTTGAAGTAAATTAAAAGTTAACTCAATTTCCTCCTGCTCGCTTGGTGTTAATCCGGCATGCATTCGTTCTGCCAATTCTTTGCCTGAAGGATATCCAGCATACCTTGACAAACCTGCACCTGCAAATAATAAGATTTCCTCTTTTCTGATTAATTCAAAAATTTTTTCTTTTTCCATGTTAATCAATTATAAACTTACTGTATCGATTTTCTTTATAATTCTAATGATCTCAATTAAAGTAATAAATCATTCTACAAAATTATTTTTAGGTATAAACCAGTGTTTAATAATATCACTATTTGCACTATTTGGCAATGGATTAGCATCATTTACTTTAAAAAGAGTTGGTATTTGAACAGAACTACCAAACACCAATGCATGTTGAGTAGGAATTGATGGTAAACGATATAAAATATTGGCTGAAATATGTGGTGTCATTTGCCTTATGTGGTTCAAATCATCTGGATTTTGAATTCTATGCACGATGAAATTACTGCATTGAGACAAAACAGTTTTTGATAACTCACTTGGTCTTTGAGAAGAAACCATTAAGAACAAACCATATTTTCTTCCTTCTTTAGCAACTCTTTCAAAAATTTTGTTAGCTTCTCCAAAGTGAGAATTTTTATGTTCGGAAATATAACGATGTGCTTCTTCTAAAACCAAATTGACTGGGAAGGAATTTCTTTTAGGGATCGTTTTAAGTCTTTCAAAAATTAATCTAGTAATGACGCAAGAAACAACCTCAACAACTTCATCTTCGACTGAGTTTAAATCTATAATTGTAATTTGGGTTTTCTTTTTTTTATCCTTCAATCCTAATAAATTGTCTAAAAAGATTTCTTTGCCGATTTCATTTTTGTTTTGAGTTAAAAAATTGAATTCTTCCCTTTCACTTAAACTTTTATATCGTGTAATTAGACTTGAACAATAGTCTCTAATTTGCTTATTACCATGATACTCTTCATATAATAGGGCCTCGTCCAAATGTTCACCTAGCGAACCAAAATCAAATTTTTCGTAATTAAATTTTGGAAAAATAAATTCATCAATATTAATATGATTGTTTACGGCTTGTTTGAATTTTTCCTCTTCACCTGGAGGAAAATTTCCAAATCGAGCGTCGTATTTTGACATGTCAACATCTGTAAATCCTGCCTTTTCAACAAGAGAACCTATCCGTTGTCTTTTTGCAACTGGCGAATCCCAATTTTCAAAAACATACATAATATTGCTTGCATATAAATGATTTTTCGAAATGTCATCCATATTTTGTGAAAAGCCTAAAGCACTTCTCAAAATTGGTAACTGGGTTTTTTCAGTAGCTTGCAAAAGTAACGCCCATTCATCGATATTCAGGAACCAATGTGGTAATTTGAAATTTTCATATTCAATAGTTCTTTTTATTTCATTCATGTATTCGAATGATTCATCATTTCTTGTTCCATTAATGGAAAAATATTTCACATCAATATCACTGTTATTTAACTGACTGAAGGCTCTGTGATATTCTCCATTTACATCAAAAAACAGGAACGATGCACCCACAGCACTATAATTATCTTTTTGAAAAAGAGTTTGAATCATAGACGAAATGGTACATGATTTTCCACTTCCGGTATTTCCTAAAACTGAGGAATGTGCACCAAAAAAATCATTGATATTTATTTTTACTTTATAATCAGGAAATATCGTTGAAGTCCCTATTTCTAGTAGTTTTAATTTAGTAGAATCTTTGTTTTCTTCTATTTTTATAGAATCGTCATTGTATTCAAAAATAGTATCTAATTCTTCTTTTTTGATATACAAAACATCTGTATATAAAGTTGGAAATATAGACACCCCATATCTGAATTTCCTTTTTTGAATAGTTCCAATAGGGTTTATATCGAGATATTTAACTGAATTGGATTTGTTGAGAATTTGCTCTTTTTCTCCTTGCCATTTTATATCGGAATCTCGTTCTCTAACTCCAAAAATTTCAGCAATAATGTAAAAATCTTGATAAGGTAATACCACATATCCGTTGATCTGAGCATACTGATAAATATCCTCAAATCCATTTATGGTAAAATTTATTGATTGATTCAATAACTCAACGGTGAACTTATCGGAATTTATACTGATTAGTTTTCCAATTACTCTTTGTTTGTCATCTTTAATCATTTCCCTTTCCTTTAGTCCTGATTAATTCTATTAGCTTTTTATTGGCTTCATCAATATCATCTTGTGTAAAGTCAGGAAACAAGTCATTTGCAATCGTGTCAAAAAAATGTAATTCTTTATGATCCTTCTCTATTATTTTTCCTTCCTGCAATAGACCATCATATTCGGCATCTGTACCAATTATCCATATTCTAGGATCATTTAAGTCCTTTAGCTTTTCAATATTTTTTCGACTAGCTTCATATTTACCGTCAACATGATTTCCTATGTCTGAAAATATTACCAGTCTAAAGGATGGTATAGTTAATGCTTGGTAGATAATATTATTAATATGCTCATCACCGAAACTAAATCCCATAGTTACCAATGTACTTTGCTTTTGTGTGATCCTTTTTTGAAATTCTCTAAATAAATCAGCATAGGGTGATCCTAAACTGGCATTTTGTTTTAGTGGCGATGGATAGATCATATAATTTGCTTCGGTTTTAAGCTTGGCGTAGTTTACATCTTGAAGTTCTTGAATACTAAAAAGCTTATTATTACTTTCCTTTTCGACCCAGTTAACCGATCCATGAATTTTGAACAAATAAATGAAGCTATCAATAACACTCCATTTTAGCGAACTAATGTCCATTTGTTCAGCAAGGGCATAATTAAAAATCGAAGGATTAAAGAAACGTTCCACAAACCCGGAAAACCCATTGGTGTACGAAATCCCTAGATTGTCCATCGCACGTTCCGAAAACAAGTCGTAATTAGTTGTAAAGACATTTGGTTTCTGCAAATTACTATCCCTTAAGGAAAGTTTTCTGTAAAACTGCTGATATACATCAACAATATTACCATCATTACCTTTGTTTTTTTCGTTTAAACATTCATATAAGATATAGTCCTTGGTTCTTTCTATTATCAAATTTAAATCCTTTAAATCCGTATCGAAAGCCATTTCCTCTGCTTCTTGGAGTTTCTCTAAATAAAACCTATAACTGTACAATGTTCCCAAAAAAGTCTCCAGATTTGATCTAAAAGGCTCATTTTTATAATTGATTTTAAATTTTTCTAGAATCTCAATATGTTTAGCTTCAAAAACTTTATCTTTTAAATTTTCATTCAAATCAGCTTTAGGTTCAAAGAGATTATCTGCTAATTGCTTCATCGTTGGAATACCATTCTTTCCTAATGAACAGCCTGAACCAATTAAAAAAGAAAGATTTCTAGTATCCAGTATTTTAGATAAATCTTTTTTAATATTCTCCTTTATTTTTTCAAAATCTGACTCCTTTAATAGTGTGTCTTGACTTCCTTTGTAAAAAAAATGTTTCATTTCGTATCTTATATTTTGATTGTATTACCAGACTATTAAGTGTCTGTAGCATACAAATTAACTATTCTCTACAATTTTAATCTCCTCTTGACCTAAACTATACAACTTATAAACCAGTCGATTCTTTGTAAGTTCCGTTTTTAATAATTATTCTTCCCTTTCGGTATTTTCGAGAGTTGCTTGAACATCGTTATAATTGTTTAGTAATCCCCGTAATTCAAGTGTTGGTGTTCATGAGCAGGACGCATTCATACGATAAGTTTAATCGTTCTACTAATTTTTAAATTTTCCATTTCCGATATACCTAAATACTTAATTTTTCCAAAAAATAATCTTCTTTCGGTGTAAAACTTTCTATCTGAGTCTTTAATCTTTCAATTAGACTTTCATTTTCAACATTACAGTCCAACAAAATTCCTAAAATAGAACTTAATCTATCTTTTAAAACCATATATAAATCAAAATTATCATTTTTATGAGATTCATAATATTCTTTCAAAATAATATAAGTCTCTATGCAATCATCTAAGCAACTTTGCGTGATTTTATTTTGATTATAAGTATAAGCACATCTTCTTGCAATATGTCCTAAGTCACCTTCCGACACCATAAAATCATTCATTTTAATACCACCTAAAAACCATCTATCCAATTTATTTAGCTTTTGTAGATAAATTAGCAAATAGCAATATTTCTGCAAAACCATTCTTGCTGAAACTACTTCACTTTTAATAAGCATTTCAAGATGAATAGGCAATATTCTTTTAGCATCACTTCCTTCTTCAAAAACATTCTTTTGAAAAGCACGGCAAGCATAATCAGAAATTATTGTTGCTATTTTAATATGAAGAAAAGCTGATTTGTATTTTCCTATTTCATTAAGATAAATTTGAAAGCTCAACTCATCTAGTTTTTCAAAGCATTTATTTAGTAAATCAAGGTTTTTAAATGCAATAGATTTGTTTATAATAATGGAAAATAAATCAAGGGTATTGTGTGTTATTTCATCCCAATGTTTAGAGTCTTCGATATTTGCATCCGAATAATCATCCAAATTCTTAAAATCAGGTTCAAAATCATTGATAAAACCATACAAATGAAGTATTTCTTTATCCTCAGACATATTAGATATTAACTGATTTTGTATAATATTTTTAACAGTTTCTATACCCTCTATAATTTCTTCCTCTTTGTTATGAGTGAAAAGCCTACTAATATATCTTTCAAAGAATTTTTCTCTAAATTTCTCATAATGAAATGAAGTCTCTTTTTTTTTAATTAAATCAAAATACATACTTTCAATTGAGTTCCAAATACACCTTAATATCCCAGCATTATTTGGTTGAAGTAGAGCAAAATCAATGATTTTAATATAGAAAGTTATTAATCGTTCAATTATATATTCTTTGTCTTTCGGATTCTTTCCGTCTATAATCAGATTTGATAATTTACTGGTAGTTTTTCTGATAATTAATTGTGCTTTTATACTTTCTGAAACACTGATCAATGCAATTACAATATTAGTTACTTTTATCAAATGGTCATTTTCAAATATTTCTGCCGATTTATCTATATCGCTAATTCCATTATTGCTTATAAAAATTGACTTAGAATCGATTTTATCAATTTCTTCGGAAGCTAACTTTTCAGGTTTCAATGATGAAAACAAATTAAATGCAACTGGAATCAGAAAGGATATAATTAAAACAAAAAGGAATATATTAAAATAAATTATCGAAATTTCATTAGCTGATAGATTGTCTATAGGAACTATTATGCTAGATAAAAATGCCACAATTATTGTTAATACTGAAAAACTTATATAATATGCACTTAATGAATTTATCAAAAAAGATTTATTAAAATCTACCCCAGATTTTTGTTTAAAAAATTCATAAGCCACTAGAGAAACTGTAATATAAATCCCCATAATAGAAACAAGCGAACCAATAATCAGATTAAAAAGTTCATATCTTTTCCCATAGGATTCAATTTTAAAACAATCAGGAACAAATGGAGGGGAATACCAAAAAGCAAGGCATCCTAAAAAAATTGCAACAAAAGGATAAATGATATATTTATAATTTAATACTTTACTCATTTTTCTTCAATTATTAATATCTCCTCCTCACTCAACCCATATAACTCATAAACCATTTTATCAATTTCCTTGTCGGTTGTATCGATTTGATTTTTCAAGTCAAGTGCTTTTTTACTTTCCTGATTGAAATAGTCTTCCCATTCTGCTTCTTCGGAAAGGGATAGTTTTATTTTCTTTTTGGCTAATTCTTTTATGAATTCGGCATAAGCCAATAAATACCAATCCTGTAATTTTTTGGGTAAATCTGTTATTTCAAATTTTCTTAGAATGGTTCGTTGGAATTTTTCGACAACTTCACGCGATACGACAGTTAATTGGGTGCGCTCTGCGGAATATTTTGCAAGTATAGAAGTCTGCTCCATGTTTGCACTAGGAACTGGAAAATGTTCGAAATAAACTTTACTAATTTCACGTGTTCCTCCTTGAAGTTCAGGACATTTATACCAGATCCAAAGTTTGGCTAAGGAAGAATTAAAAACAGCAGTGAGAAACTGTAATGAAATAGAATCATCTTGTGCTGTTAGAATAAAACACTTCTGATTTGCTAACATTCCACTTTCATCGTACATGAAAGGGAAAACAGAAGTCATATTTGGATAGATTATTTTTGGTTTTGCAAATTCTTTATGATACTTAATGCTATCCTGAGTTTCAAACCAATTTCCTCCTGTCTTTTTACGTGCTCCTTTGTCTCCAGTTTGTTTCAACCGGTCATACCCAAATGAAAGCAAATGTTCTTTAATGACTGGATAACTTTCAATTTCCAGTTTTAGAGCAGGAAATGTTCCTATCAAATATTCGTGATCTGTAATGGAATATGCAGAAATATCTCGTCCACGCGCCATTGGATTAATGAGTTCGGCACTTTTTGCATCTGTAGTTATAAGTCTCTGCCTAGTTTCCTCATCTATATAAAAAGCATCATTATATCCTGTAAGTATCCCCCTGTAGATTGAAATTGGTAAATCTTTTAAAGATATTCCATTCAATTTCATCTGCTCTAACTTCAGTGCATCATTATAAGGTTGAATGCTCCACTCAGCTTCATCAAATTTAGAGGAAGGATAGTTGTAAATATTGCTTTTAATCTCTGTTAGAAAATCGCTTTTATAAGTTTTATTATTGAGTGACAAGACTTTGACTTCTTCTTGTTGTTTGCTTTTTTGCGTAACGAAAATGCATACATAAGTAGTCGCTTCTTGGAAAAATTGAATATCTCCAAAATTAAGTACTTGACGTAAACCTGTTTTTGAAAGGAATTTTCGCAGTGGTTTTCCGTAAGCTACTAACATCCATTTGTTCGGCATAATGAATGATTGTATACCGCCCATTTTTAGTAAAGTGTAACCACGTTCAGTAAAAATACAATAAAGGTCTCCTCCCTTATCGTAGGTTTCATAACCGCAATTTTTGAGTACATCACTTATTTTACCCATGCTTTGGAGTTGAACATAAGGCGGATTCCCAATAATCACATCAAAACCTCCTTTAGTAAACACCTGTGGGAAAGCTTCCTGCCAATTAAAGGCTTTGTCACCAGCCACTTCGGGATCGTCAATCAGCGAGTTACCACATTTAATATTGCTGTTCAGATCGTTCAGCTTTCGGTTGGGCTGTGCGGTGCGTAACCAAAGTGAGAGTTTGGCAATTTCCACACTTTCGTCATTGAGATCCACCCCAAAAAGGTTGTTTTCCAAAATGCTGGTTTCAATGTCGCTCAATACCAAAGCGTCGCCAAAGAGTTTGGCCTGCAATTCATCTACATAGCGGTGTTCTTCAATCAGGAAATCCAATGCCTGGTTCAAGAACGCACCAGAACCACAAGCAGGGTCACAAATGGTAAGTTGCAATAACCATTTACGATAGTCTTCCAACTTGGCCACCAATCCCTGCATTGTTTTCTTTTGGCGTTTTTTGTCGGTGGTGTAGTCTTCCTCCACCAGCTGTAATTCGGTTTTCTTTTCGATGCAAAGTTTGCCAATGGTATTTTCTACTATGTATTTGGTAATGTATTTGGGAGTATAAAAAACCCCGTCTTTCTTGCGTTTGGTTTTGGTTTTGTCAATTTCCTGACCTTCGAGTTGCGCTTTGGTTTCATCGAGCTCATTCAGGGAATTTTCGAAAATATGTCCCAAAATATTTACATCGACTTCACTGGCAAAATCGTAATGGCTCAGTTTTTCGGTGTGGGAAAACAATACAACATCGTCAATGCGAATGTTGTCTAGCATTTCGTCTGGTTTGAACAAACCGCCGTTGTAGGCAAAAATCTGGTGTTCTTCCTTCACCATCGCAACGGTTTCGCTAAAAGCCGGCAAAGATACCTTGGCACCAGAATTCAAATCGTTGAAATAGATTTTGTAACGGTCGTACAACGAAACTTCAATACGCATTTCACGCAATTGTTTCCATTCTTTATTGATTCGGAAAATTAGGTTGGTCGGCAATAGGTTTCTGTCTTCGGCAAAGAAAACAAACAAGAAACGATCCAATAATTTCTGTGACTTTTTGAACAATTCCAGCGGTTCATACTCGGGATTCAAAGCCACCATATTCTGGTATAATTCCCTTTTGAAAAGCGAGTAATCTTTGTACAGTTTTTTGGTTATGACATCTTCCTGACTTACCGATTCGTTTTTGATTTTTCGGGCAATGTCTTTGGAAATGTTTTCATGAGCCAAGCACAAATACAACAAATTGAATTCTTCCTGCGTGAGCTTGAAAAGGTTGAATTCTAAATGCTCAATGGCATTGTCTATATAAAAACGAAGTTTTTCAAAATTGGATGTAATAACATACACACAATCCGGTTGGTTGTTTTTGTAACCGAAAGCCTGAGTTTCTATTTTTCCTAAATCGGTTGTGTTGGTACCTTTCAACTCAATTACGGCAGTTACCTTTTGATTGATTACAATCGCACCGTCGGCTTTTTTGCTGTCTTTTACGTTTTTGTATTCTGTAGTCAGATTGAAATCCGGCTGTGGATTTTTGGTATAACCCAAAATAGCCACAAACAAGTCTATCAGGAATTCTCCCTGATATTGTTCTTCCTTGCTGTTGCGGATATTTTCCTGAATGGTCAGATTGTGGAAATGATTTTGGAACTGTTGCCATTTCTCCTGTAAAACAGTTTTATTTTGGGATTGTAAATGTTTTAGAACAACAGATTTTTGGAATAATGACATTTGGTAACGCTTTTTATTATAGATTTTTTAAAAATACACAATTTAAATTAATAAAAACACATTGTTATTCGCAACTTTTTTTTAAAAACCCCGAAATAGCCGAGTTAGTATAACGAACTAACCGATGTAATATAAACATCCTTTTGTCAAAGTTTATTTGATTTTTGTTTTGATTGTTTCTAACATAATTTATTGCTTAAATATTTTCTAAGATAACGCTGATGGATTTTATATGAATCCCGTGTTTTATTCTTCCAAAAATGAATTTTTCGAATTCTGATCTACAGGAAATAATATGCTTATTTCATTTAGCAGTTCGAATTCATCAATTGGAAATAACTGCAAGGCAATTCCAAGAATAAGTCCAACATCAATCGACTTATTTTCTATTGTATTAGGAACTTCAGCCCCATCATGATCCAAAGCCACGATACATAATTTCATCAGGTTTCTTATGACTGAGGCAAGTTCGTAATAATCATATACTTTTATTTCAGCACTGTGAATCCTATTTTTATTGTCAACAGGTCTCAAAGTACTGAGACAGCTGTTGGTTAATCTTTTAATAGTCTCTAACTTTTCAATTTCATCTTTTTCCATGATCTTTATTTTTAAATCGATAAATTAATGTATCAGTCTTGCTCAAAGCTCGATAATAACCCGCCTTCAATAACCAAATTGTGCAATTCATACATCAGTTTCTCAACAATAACATTCATCTGAAGAGCCTCTTCTTTTTTGAGCTTAGACAACTTATGATGAAGGGTCATATGCTTATCTAAATAAGGAAAGAAATCAGTCCAGAACTGCTCTATTAGATAATTATACTTTCGTATGTCTGAATCTGCATAGAGACATAACTGCCATAATGTTTGATTAGAAAGATAATTAGGCAGGTAATACGTTTTTACAAAAATGTACGTCCTGCAAAATGACATGAAAAATAATGAAAAAAAGTATTCTAAACCTTGATAGTTTTCTTTATCATCATTGGCTATTGCAAAAAATTGCAGGGCAATATTTTTGGTCGGCTTATAATAAAAATGCAGATCAGCGTGATAAGGATTGTGAGGAACCTCCCAGTGAAACTCAGGAAGATATTTACTCGATGAATATATCAGATATTCGTTTTGAATAATGCTGGAAAAGAACCTCTGATTCTGATACAGATTAGTCTGTATCCAGTAACGACTGTGGCTTAACAAAACAAAATCATGTTTTTCTCCTATTTTACTTTTTAAAGATTGAGTGATTAATTTTAATTTTTCATTACCCGTCCCGACAGCTATAAGCATCAGATAATAAGTCGTTTTTTCACCATAGGTAATTTGATGATATAAATAGATTTCCTCAACTTCTGCCATTTCTAATATAGTTTCTATTGCAGTATCTAAAATTATATTCTTCGGCTCCTTTTCAATTTCACATACAGCCTCATTACTTTCATGCAGTCCTTTCTTTATAAGCTTCTTTAATTCGGCAAGCCTTTTTTCCACAAGAAAATAGAGACTTTTCTGGGCAATTCCAACTGCTTCATACATTTCTTCTTTATAAATTATATCATCATCCGCGGAAGCTTCTTTTGCTTTCCTAAATAAATCCGTCAGATAAAATTTATTGTAAGGGGTTCTGATAAAATATTTTTGAATATCAGGAATATATTGGATAAGATTATTGATCCTATCATCTAAGCTCTGCAAAACAGATTTACTTCCTATGTACAGTTCTTCTAAATAATCAAGATCATATTCAATAAGTCTTGCATAGGATGTAAAAACGCTGTTTGAAGAACCTTCTGAAATGAGATTTTTAATCTGCCACGCATGAAGATCATGATCGTGGTAAAAATTATTTTCATACTCATTGAACCTTTTTTTGAATTTTTGCCATTCCTCTGTTCTAAAAATAGAATTTTCGAACTCATTATTCTGGTAAATAACAGCAGACTCACGGCAGTAAAACGCAATGAAAGGAGAACCTAAAGAATAGTTATGACGAAGTTTTGATGAGAAGATAAAAGCTAGATTAATCTGAAGGTGTTCTTTAATTTTTCTTACCCATTTATTCTGCTGAAGTTTCTGAGCGTCTATATTGCTTTCAATATTGATAATAAGACAGCTAAATCCTGAATACTTTTGTCTGGTAAAAAATATTTGAATAACATTATACTGATAGACTAATTGTCTGATTATATTTTCCAAATACTCGTTTTCGAGTTTTGGAAATGAAAGTTTTTTTGAAGTTTTCATAATACTGTGTTTTTGAAGATTAGATAAAGGATATTTTATTCCGCTGAAGGTTCAACCTGTTCATTTTTCTTGATTTTCTCAACACCTCTTTCTCTCATCAGTTCCCCTGCATCGAGCATTTTGATTAAATGAATATAAGGTGTCGTAAGGTCGGAGTCAGGATCTACATAATAGGGAGACAATGAAAGTTCAGTGATTTCAGATAAGAAAAATTCAAACTCTTGCGGTGTTCTCTCTTCAAATGCATTTTGAAGCACCAAAAAAGGATTGTCGAACTCTTCTTTGGTCAGGGAAGAAAGATGAAATACCGTTTCAGTGCGGGATGACTGTTTTACTTTCCATTTTTTACTTTTTTCTTTCAGGTAGTAACAGACTTTGAGAAAAGAGGAGACAGCAGTATAAAAAACGAAAACATTACAGGGGGTTTCTTGCTTGTAGACTTTTCCCTTATAACAGTGAAGTACCGCTTCACTTAAATTCTGTTTATAATAATCAAGATGTGCAAAGTCAAAAATAGCGTCAAATGCCTCAAATGGATTTCCTGCCACAAACCCTGCCCAAAATCTTGTTTCGAAGGATATTTTATTCTTTTTCATAGTGGGAAGATTTTAAATTCACAAGCGAAGTTCCATTCTTTAAAAAGGATAATCTATTCGAAAAGCGGATATAATATCTGATAAAAAGGATATTTTACAGGATATTTTTTTATCTTTGAAACTCAGAATTTTTAATCCAAATGGCTTTATCTTTGAGCCTTCAGAAAATTGATACTCATTATGGAACAGAAAATACATCAGGGAAGAAACGTAAAACGTTTCAGAGAAATGCTTGGAATCAAACAAGAGGCATTGGCTTTTGATCTGGGAAATGACTGGAATCAAAAGAAAATTTCAATGCTGGAGCAAAAAGATAGAATTGAAGATGATATACTTAATCAAATCTCCAATTCATTAAAAATTCCTGTGGAAGCGTTTCAAAACTTTGATGAGGAACAGGCAGTGAATTTAATTTCATGTAATTTCTCGGATAATGCAATGTTCAATAACAGAATTGAAGTTTTTAATAACAATCCGATTGAGGAGATCAAAAAACTTCACGAAGAAAAGATTGCTTTGTTTGAGCGTATGTTGAAAGAGAAAGATGAAATGATGCAAAGACTTGAAAAACTAATCAATAAATAATTTGGGATTAATTCTTATTTCATAATTAAGGCTCAACTAATTAGTTGAGCCTTTTAATATGCTTATATTTGGTAATATCTGTTTGCTGAATTTGCAGCAAAGAAATACAGATTTAGAAAGATTAAATCCATAAAAAATGACAATATATGTGGGGTTATCTAATTAAATATTCTGATTTTTATGCAAATCCGATTCCTGAAAATCCAATTGATCTAATCCTTGACATTCCTAAAGAGGAACTTATTGCAACTTTAGTTGCTATCAATACTAGATTAAAACGTCCAGATTCTAACCATTTTGATGATTCAAGAGAAACGCAAATAGAATGCTTGAAAACTATTTTTTTAGACAAAAATAATCCTGTACATTTATCTTTTTGTAGAACTTTAATTAATAGATACTCACTCACACCTAAAAACCATAATTTATTTTCACGGGTAACTTGTCTTTACGCAATGCAGGAAATTATTAATAATGAAGGTTTCACCTCTGAAGAACCTGAATATAACTTTGATAATAGGGAACGAATTTTTAAATTTTTACTAATTGCAAACGAACAAATTTTAACTGGAGATAAAAATTATAGAGAGGAAGGTTACAAGCAACTTGGAACAGATTTCTTTGAATTCTTTATGTTTAGAGAATTGCACCACAATCAATATAACGAATGCTCGAATGCGATAAATATCTTTTATAAATCATATTTTTTGTTCAATAAAATTGAACAGCATCATTTATTTGGAAAACATTTCAAAAACTTTATAACCTGGTTCTATAAAGTTGAAAGTACAAAAGAATTTTTAAAACATATTATCTGGACGTTCATTAAAAGTTATGATGAAGTTTTAGGGATGCGTTACATTAACATTCCCAAAGATAACGTTGATGCCATAAAAATCCTTGATTCATTTAGCACAAAAGTTGAGTATCCAATACCTACTAAGGATGACCTACGTACTTTTGATTTTTTCCCGCTAAAAAAGAGTCCTTTGTTTAAATGTAAAATAAAGGAAAATAAAGATATAGTTAGTTATATAATGTACGATGAAGGCTTCTACATTGAAAAGACATATTCAATATTTATCAATGATTTTTGGTTCGATTATTTAAAACCTAATGAGGTCTGCACAAGGAAAGATTGGGGAAATTTTATTGGAACTGATTTCTATGAGCCATTCACTGAGGATATTTTAAAAGAATCGTTTTCAACTCGCCCAGACATAATATTAAAATCAACCAATCAGCTCCAATTTAATATTGAAGGAACAGAAATAGAATATGCAGATTTTTATATCCGAGAAAAGCAGAACGTGGCACTATTCGAAGTAAAAAGTGGTTTCATCCCACTAGATCATGGCTACAAGACTGTTGCTACCATTGAAGACTTCAAAAACCTCGATACTGAAAAATTCAATAAAGATTATGGCTTATCCCAATTGGCTGAAAAAACTTTAAAGAAGTTTCACATTTATAAATCAGAAATTGACGACTTACACTTTAACTATCAACGGAAAGTTCAAATTTATCCAATAATTATTGTTAATGATCCGATAGTTAGTTCTGGTATTGTTCCATTTGTGTTAAAGCGAAAATTTAATGAACTCCTTGAAAAGCAAAAAATTAATAAAAAAACTAAAGAACATAATATTAAAGATCTAATCATTATAAATATTAGTGATTTACAGGAAATGGAACAAAGTTTAAAAGACAAGAAGATTGATTTTTTTGGCTTATTAGAATTATATCTTAGTATGTCAGACTATACAAACAAGGCAAATCATAAAGGTTACAATTTCCTGAGAACATTCAATTATGCACTTGCCGTGCAGATTAAAGACGGTTTAATTCCAAATCGAATTAAAGATATTAAATGGTTGGAAGACTAATATTTATATTCACTTAACAGCTATAATGTGATAGAAGAAAAATACACAAAAAGTATTCAAAGCGAAACTGAAATAATTGAAAAAATATTTCAAAAGGAGTCATTTATTATCTCCCACGATTTAGGTTTTCCAATTAATGAGGCTAAAATTAGTTTGTCTAAAGGAACTGGAAACAAACATATTGACTTTAACTTAGAATTACAAAATAGTTTAGACCCAAATAACATAACCTTTAAAAAACTGGGTTTTAATAAAAATTGTAAACTTATTTCAACTGATAGAATTTTTGTAATTCCGCCCAAAGGTGTCACAAAAGTTAAAGGAAAAAGATTTGTCCCTACAAATCAAATAACAGGAGAAATAACCACTATTTATGATGAACAATTTCCTTTATCATCTGCATCAAATTTTCGTTTAATCTTGAAAATTAATGACGAAGATTTTGGAACAATATTTCTCGGAGCAGGTTATTCTTGTGATGGGACACACTATGCTTTAGGGCTTGTTCGCCTTAATATTGAAAATATTGAATACCATGTTTTTAGACATAACGAAAGATCAAATAGCAAAACTTATTTGACAATCGAGTGCTTGGATGTGACAAATTTTAAAAGCTTTAGAGAAGACTGTGAATTGATTTTAAAATCAGTTGGCTTTTTGACTGGCAACTGGCATCAGGACGAGCATTACTTTTTCTCGTATACATCAAACGATTTTAAACTTGCTAAGTATATCTACTATAAATTATTTGGCGATTCTGTTATTACAAATTTTGAAATAATAAACCCTCAACAGTTTAGAAGTTTCATCCATACTGATCCTAGTAATTACCCAGAACTAACACCTTTATTGTTTTCCGAAAAGATTTTATCTACCATTGTTAATGAGTTAAAATCAAAACCGGAACTTGAAAGAGCAATTGAATTACTGGTGGACGGAAATGAAATAAAATCTCCGTTAATCCGATGTTCTATTTTTAGTGTAGCTCTTGAAACCGCTGTATCACTAATTCACTCGGAAAATAAAGCTTTTTTTAAACCTATTAAAAAAACTGAACAATTAACTCCAATCTTGAAGGAATTCCATGATATTGCAAACCGAGAAAAGGATAAATTTTCACAATTGGAATACTCATCCTTAACAAAAAAAATCACTTATTTAAATACACCTTTTAATAAAGATAAATTTATTCTTGCTTTTGAGCGTTATAAAGTCAACCTACCGGAAAAGTATAGTGTTTTGTTAAATACTCGAAACTTATTTTTTCATGGCAAAACCCCATATGAGGAAGGTGTTTTAAAAAATAGGATTAAAGATCTGCACTTGGAAGCTGACAGAATTCACATGTTAGTGTCAATCCTAATATTAAAATATGTAGGTTATGAAGGACATATTAAAAATCAAGCTGCCTATCGTTTAGAAACGGAAAGCTTTTATAATGAAACAGAAAGGCAAACTGGAGAAAGTGCGTTTTATACTATTTAATTTATAAAGAATGACCTTCAGCAATTCATTAAATACAACTTCACATATATATGACAGCTCTTGGTCAAAATCGGATTTTAAACTATGTTCTAATAATTCTTTTAAAATTACCACTTTGCTTATCTTTTTTTTTATAATGTTTATTTTTTACATTTATTCACTTTCTTATTGCTCTCTTTCTTTTTGGTAATTCATCATCAAGACTTGGAGCGATTTCAAAGGCAAGAGATGATAAAATGGATGTTAATTTTTCGGTATTAATCTTCCAATCCTCTAATGATGGTTCAGTTTGTTGCACTTGCTTCGTCGTTTTGCTATCAGTACTAAATAATTCATGGAGTTTTAAGTTTTGATTAACTTCACTCGCTTTGAAATCTATACCTGATAGTTCGTAAAAAAAGTGATTCTCCTGGATAAAACCATCTTTATTTATTGTGGGTAAAACCTGAATTTCAAATTTCATCATCCGCTGTTGATACTCTTTTAAATTGTTTGGTTTTGTCATCAAAACATTGAAATGAGCATTCCTAATTTGCTTTTTTATATCATCCCTATTATTCGATTCTATTTCTATTTTTTTATTGATTTCATGTTTGTCTTGAGGACTTCCATTTTTTAAAATATTTTGATTTTGAAATTTTTCAAGTTCTTTTCGTTTATAATTAAAATGTTCATCAAAAGTTTTTTCGTTCGAATTGATCCATTTCACTCTATCAAATCCCACTTGATATTCGTTATTACCAATTTTTCTATTGGTTTGTTTTTCGTTACAAGTAGGGCTTAATTTTAATATTTGTGTTTTATCTTTTCTGGAAACAATTATGTGAATATGAGATTGCAGACCCTTTTTATACTCGCCAGAAATTTCCTTTCCATTAATAACCTCTTTATCTGTACCCTTGTATTTTCTAAAATGCTCAATTTTTGCAAAATAAACTAAATCAGCACCCGTTTTAATTCCTTTGTCTTGACGATTAAAATTCAAAGCATAGTTATCCATTACTTTGCGTCCATACTCTCTTATAAGATTATTAAATTGCTCTAATTCAGATGAGTTTAATTCCAAAATACTTGTAACTTCTTTTTTGCCTGTAGCCAGAAAGGCAATATGACTCAACTCATTCTCGCTGAAGCTAATTGTTGGAGCAAAATATTTAGCATCATTAGCTCCTAATTTTCTTTTATTATTATCGATAGCACTAATAACATCTATCGTACTGATATTAATCTCTAAAGCTGTAAAGAACCATTGTTTCCTGTTTTCTAGCTGAGATATTTCACTCATTGAGGAAGACTTTTTGATGATTCTGTCTAATTCTTCATTTTCCTTTTCTAAGTAAATGGCTAAGTTGGAACAACTTCCTTTATTGTCTGCTCCAAGTGTACTATGAGGTTTAGATATTGGCATTATGAAAAAAGAGATTTAATTTTACCCATAGTGCCCGATTTGTTTTTTTCGTCTAATAGTTGGCAAATAAGCAAAATCGCTTGTCTATTTTTTTGTAATTCAGAAATTATCATTTTAGTTCTTTCCCCATCATTGCTATTTATTTTGTTCAGATTCTCAAGATGAGCTTTTTTTATTTCAGTTGTTCGTTCCGAATGTTGATCTAAGAGTTTATTTATCGAAATAATTAGCTTTGATATTTCTTCTTTTTGGGCATTTTGATAATTAAAAACATCTTGTCTTAATGGTTTCAAAATATCTCTTTCTTGAACTTTTAAAAAAGAGACTATCCTTTTATCTAAAGCGGCAACCATTAAAGCTGGATTTTTGTTTACAGCATCTTTGGGATCGATACCTGTTTTTTTGAAATAATAAATCATTTCTTGTATAAGAACCCCTAAGTTCATTCGTAAACTTTCAGATAACTTCCCAAGTTCTGTATGCGCTTTTTCATCTATAATAATACTTTTTTTAGTCATAATTATAATTTTTAATGCTGTTAATCAAGTGGTTACGTATTTATTATATTTAAATTATAAAATCTTATAAACTTCATTCTTAAAGAAAGCCTTATTTTCAAGGCTTTGGCCTCGCAGAGCAAGTAGGATAGGGGTTTTTCCGCCCCTGTCCTACTTGCTAATTACATTACTAGCTAATTACATTACTAGTATAAACTCTTTTAAACAGTGATATTCACACACAAGTCTAACCACTTGTTTTAGTTTTTAAAATCAAGAAATCATTTATATCTTTTGAACCATGAAACAGATACCTAATATCTTTACATCTTGCTCCCGTTGAATTCCACTTCTTTAAACAATTTTCTGTTGCATTCGAACCCGCAACATCGTTGTCGAGCGCAAACAAAAGTTCAGAATAAACATTTAATACTTGATCTGCTTTCGAAAGCATTGATAGAGAATTTAAAATCAAGAAATCTTTTGACTTTTCACATTTTGGATACAACGTCAATAATGAAATGAAATCCGACCATGATTCTAAGATTATTAGGGATTTATTGCTTTTGTTAATCCATGTAAACCATTTTATTCCTAAACATAATTTTGCATATTTATTTCGAATTTCAAATTGATTTTGATCATTCCTAAATCCTACCCCAAAATATTTCCTATCCTTTATTTTATAATACACTTCATGTAAATGCCTTTTACAAATTTCAATGTTCAATTTTCTTGTATTTAAATAATCAATTAAAATTCTATTTTGTAAAAGTTGAATTCTTTCCACACGATATTGCTTTTCTTTTTTCATCTCCAGAAAAACATTTTGTTTAGGCTGGTCAAAAGAAAAAATAGAATCCTCACTTTGTAGCCACCTAACCGCTTGCAAAAAACCAATGGAAAAATACTTCATAATAAAGTCCACAGTATTACCTCCAAAACCTTCACCAAAGTCATAAAAAAGATTATGCTCACATTTTACAGAAGGAGTTTGCTCATTTCTCCAATCAGCTTTAAACCAAAACTGTTCTTTTTTCTTTTCAATGGCTTCAATATTTAATCTTTTCAAAATATTGATCATTGGAATATTTCTTAATTTCTCTATATCGTTCACTATAATTTGAATTTTTGCCTACCTAGCTACCTAAAGAAATTGGACAGCTATAATAAACATATTAAAAAAAAGGTGCTTTATTTTTGATTTACCTAGTTTACCTAATTTAGGTAAGCCAAGTATTGATTATCATAGGTTACCTACCTAAATAAATTACACAAATTCAGTTAATTAAGCAATAATTAGGTAACTAGGTAAGTATATTTTAAGAATCTGTAAATCCCCAAGGCGAATCCCTAAATTTGGTTTTTGCTAAATATCCATATACTTGACGTTTTGCATGCTTGATTCTGGTAAAATTGTATTTTTTTAGTGCTGAGCCAACTTTTTGAGCATTTAATCTATGCCCCATAACCTGTAGTTCTGTTACAATTTCCGATGGTGTCCTAAAATCTGAAAGATTATCACTAGTTGAATAGTATTTTAAAACAAATTCATTCTCTACTGTTTGTATAGTAAAACGTTCATTTCTCAATTCATTGACTTTTATTTCTTCCTGAGTTAAATCGGATTTAAAGTCTTTTTGGTATTTAAAAATATGGTAAGCTTGTGACCAAAAATCATCTATATTAAATTCTTTACTATAGGAAAAGTCAATCTTCTCAATGACGCTAAAAATAATCCACCTTACAGAACCTGAGTCATCACATAAAAATTCCGCACGATTTGTTGACGCTAAAAATGAACAAGTGCGATAGAGTAAAGTTGATTTATCTCCATATGGTAACCGCTCATTAACAGAAACTTGACTTATCAGTGCTTTAATAGCATTGATATCATATTTTCCCATTACATCTAATTCTTCAACATTAATAATCAAAGATTTAGCCAACTTGATACGTTCATCCCTTCCTACTCCTAAATTTGTATATAAATATTTTTCAAGTTGGGTTGGACATAGAAAATTTAAAAAATAAGATTTACCAAAACTCTGACCTCCTTCTAAAACCAATACATGTTTATTTATAGCCTCCTTCAGAAATACCGTTTTAACAGCACGAACTGCCCATTTAAGAAGATGGAGGTAAAACAATTCGTTGTCGTCCGTATTTACATAGTCGGCATACCTTTTGACATGATCTTTACCGTTCCAGGGCGGTAAGCTTTTAAAATACTCTATCAGCGGATTGATACGTTCTACAAAATGCGACTTTAAATAGGTTTTAAAAACTTGGGGGCTAACATTTAATTTTTCTCTATGAAGATGTATCAACAGAGAGGACTCGTTAAAATCGATTTTACATGCAGAGTTTGCATCGAAAATTTCGTACTCCAATGCAATTTCATTAAACTTGATTTTAAAATACTTAGATAATTCTTCCTGAATTTTATCATACACAGAATCCTTGCGTGATGACACATCATATACGCTTATTTCTTCCATAAATAAATAATTGATGAATGAGCATAATGCTTATATTTGCATATACTCTTTTGAGTTACATATAAAAATTTCTAAGCGTTCAAAAGTGCATTTTTGAACGCTTATTTTTTTAACTGCTTGGAAAATTTAGACAAAACTTCCTCATCTGAATAGACTTTGTGCTTTCTAATCCATTCAACTATCTCAACTCGATCGAAGAATAAAGCCCCGTTGGTTGGCTTGTTATGAGGGATTAATTTTTTAGCAGATAATTTGTGAATCGTACTATCTGAAAAGCCTGTATAGTTCATGAGATCTTTAATAGTAAAAATCTCTTTTTGGAACTGATTACCTTTTGTAATCATCATTTTAATTTCATTTAACTGTTCAATAATTTTTTGTGGGTTCATAATTTTTGTTTTAGAATTATGAGGCTAAACTATTGGAATGAAACTAGATGAAACGTGGAATTGCGACTTGGTCACATAATAATTCGGGGAATTTACATTTTTTGAACACTTTCATATACCTTTTTTTGACAAAGGGTAACGGTTATTCTATTTTTATCGGATAATGATTTTTCATTTACAGGAATATATTTACCGGCTTTTTTATATTGTAACAGAGAAGCTATACTTTTTTTAGGTATTACACGGTTTGAATCTAATTTTATCAAGAAAGGAATCATAAATTCATTGATAAAAGCGTGTGTTTCCTGAGCACTAATTTCTAATTTAAAAAAATAATTGTTCTTAGATTTTTTTAAGCAATTAGCAATCAAACTTTGAAAGTCAATTAATAATGTGTCATCGTTAAATAGTTCAATCTTTTTAAATTCAACATAATAGTAATTTATTGCTTCTCTATTAGCATCAATTAAATCAGCTACTTTTTTTTCAGACATATTGTTTGAAGACTTTGATGTATTTTGGAACTGAGATAAATTACTATTTGACTTTTGTCTATTATATCGATTAAAAATATTATCTCCTTTTAAAAAATATATGGATGATACTGTAAGTAAAAATGAAAAAACAACTCCAAAAATTAGAATTATTAAATGGAATGGAATAAAATCACCATTGTATAACTGAAAAGCACTGACGATAACTACCAAAATAGGTAATAGCGGGGCTAAAATAAGTGGAACCTTTTTGGAGGTTATTATAGAATTTACCTTTTGTATTTGTTGATGAAGAAAGAAAAAAATTTTTTCAATTATTTTTGCCATAACTGTAATTATTTTTAATTGAAAAGTAAAAATACTAAAAAATACAGCTAATTGAAACAGAATGAAAAGTTTACTATCTTTGTGAGATCAGCAATTTGTTATACATATATTGTACTGATGAAAACAAAAAAGCCTCTACATTGCTGTAAAGGCTTGATTTTACTAGTGGTCCCACCTGGGCTCGAACCAGGGACCACCTGATTATGAGTCAGGTGCTCTAACCAGCTGAGCTATAGGACCGGTTAAGAGTTTGCAATATTACTACAATTATTTTATTACTACAAGTATTTTTAAGGTAGATTTTCGGATAGTTTATTGATCGGAGAAATCTGTTTTGAAAATGACTGATTATGAATTGACTAAATTTTGAATTTTTTTATTTTATTTCTTGACAGAGTTCAATTAATACGCCATTGGTGCCTTTTGGATGCAAAAAAGCTACCAATTTATTGTCGGCTCCCCTTTTTGGGATTTCGTTTAGGACGGTGAATCCTTCTGATTTGAGGCGCTGGATTTCGGAAAAGATATCTTCAACATCAAAAGCGATGTGGTGGATTCCTTCTCCTTTTTTTTCAAGGAACTTGGCTATGGGACTTTCGGGATTGGTGGCTTCTAAAAGTTCTATTTTGTTGGGGCCATTCATGAAGAAGGAAGTTTTTACGCCTTCGCTGGTGACTTCTTCTTGTTTGTAGGCTGGTGCACCGAATAGTTTTTCGAATAACAAATTGGATACTTCAAGGTTTTTGACTGCGATGCCAATGTGTTCTATTTTTCTCATTGTGTGATGGTTTGTGTTTTTTATTTTTTTTGAATTGTTCCCAAAAAAGGACTATTGTTTGTCTTTAGCCCTGATGGAAGTGGCATCCCATCTCGTTTTTTCTGCGAGATGGAATATAGCGGACAGCAGGAACTTTGCCTCCTGAAAAAGCCTAATCTTTCGCTTTTGATTCTGCTCCTAAATCATAAAACAAATATAAAAAACTTTATGAGTTTATGACTTTGTAGGGTTGTCTCTCAAAAAATAGTATTTTTGCACTATGGAAACAAATAGACAGAAAAAAATAGGCGGGGTTATCCAAAAAGATTTGGTTGATATTTTGCAAGGTGAAGTGAGAAAAAATGGAATTACGAATTTGATAATTTCAGTATCCAAAGTTGTCGTGACTACAGATTTGTCTGTGGCCACGGTGCATTTAAGTATTTTCCCTCAAGAAAAAGCAGCGGAAACATTGGTAGGGATTAAGGCTAATTCGACTTTGATTAAACACGATTTATCTCAAAGAGTACGTTTGCAATTGCGTAAAGTGCCTAATTTGGTTTTCTTTATTGATGATTCTTTGGATTATATAGAGAAGATTGATAATGCCTTGAAGAATCAAGAAAATCCTATAGAGAATAGAGATTTGTTGGACAAACGCAGATTTCAATAAGATTTGAATTTTCCTCTTTACATAGCCAAGCGGTATATTTTTAGCAAAAGCAAAAATAATGCTATCAATATTATTAATCGTATTGCCAGTATGGGAATTATTGTGGGAGCCATGGCATTATTTGTCGTGCTCTCGGTTTTTACGGGGTTGAAAGAATTTAGTCTTTCGTTTACCAATGATATTGACCCTGATCTTAAAGTAAGCAGTACGCTTGGAAAATCTTTTTTTATTGTACCAAAACAGGAAAAAGAGATTGCGGAAATTGAAGGTCTCGCTTCTTATTCTAAAGTTATTGAAGAGAGAGTATTGTTTACGTTTAATGGAAAACAAGAGGTTACTTTTCTTAAGGGAGTTGATTCTACTTTTAACACCGTTAGCGATTATAATAAAAAACTATATAATGGACAATGGCTGAAACCGGATACTTATCAGGTCGTTGTTGGCTATGGAATTGCTCAAAAATTCTCGATGGGTTTACTGGACTACAATAATGCCTTTGAGGTTTTTGTTCCAAAACCAGGTAGGGGAGCTATTGAAAATCCAGCTCAGGCTTTTAACAAAACAGATGTTTTTCCGGTTGGAATTTATGCAATCAGTGAAGATTTGGATTCTAAATATGTGTTTGCCGATTTAGGTTTGGCACAAGAATTATTGGAATACAAGTCTAATCAGATTTCCAGTCTTGAGATTAAATTAAAACAAGGAGCTGACGAAAGTGCTGTTATTGAGAAACTCCAATCGATTTTCAAGAATAAAATTACCGTAAAAAACAAGGAACAGCTGAATGAAGCCTTGTATAAAATGTTGAATACAGAGAATATTGCGGTGTATTTGATATTTACATTGGTAATTGTTGTGGCGCTTTTTAACTTGATTGGTGCGCTCATCATGATGATTTTGGATAAAAAAGGAAATCTTAAAACTCTCTTTAATCTAGGAACCGGCATCAAGGATTTGAGAAATATATTTTTACTGCAAGGAACTTTATTGAGTTTTTTCGGAGGGATTATCGGATTGTTATTGGGTGTTGTGTTTGTGTTATTACAACAACAATATGAGCTGATAATGATAACTCCTACATTGGCTTATCCAGTGGTTTTTACAATGGAAAACGTACTTATTGTTATGGCTACTATTGTCACGCTTGGTTTTATTGCATCATTAATAGCAAGCAGCCGAGTGAGCAAGAAATTATTGGATTAAGCAAAGATTTAAGAAAAAACACGAATTCCACTAATTTACACAAATTCATTCGTGAAAATTAGTGGAATTCGTGTTTAAGCTTTTAAACAACCTCATATCCAGAATAAGCCTCTTCTATTTCATTCAGCGCAGCGAATAATTCTTCTGGACGGTCTAGGGTAACTAATTTTTGTTTGTAAGTTTTGAAAGAATGAATTCCTTTGAAATAATTGGTGTAATGAGGTCTTGTTTCAACAATACCGAGTCTTTCGCCTTTCCATTCCATTGCCCAAGTAAGGTGATTTCGTACGGCTTCAACTCTATCGGCAACGGTTGGTTTTGCTAAATGTTCACCGGTTTTGAAGTAATGCTTGATTTCATTAAAAATCCAAGGATAACCGATTGCAGCACGACCAATCATTATTCCGTCGATACCGTATTCATTTTTATAATGCAATGCTTTTTCGGGTGAATCAATATCGCCATTTCCAAAAATAGGCATTGTGATTCTCGGATTGTTTTTCACACGGGCAATGTGCGACCAATCGGAATGGCCTTTGTACATCTGTGCACGGGTTCTGGCGTGGATGCTCAAAGCGGCAACACCAATATCCTGCAAACGCTCGGCAACTTCATCAATATTTATCGAACTGTCATCCCAACCCAAACGCGTTTTTACGGTAACAGGTAAATGGGTACTATCAATAACGGCTTGTGTCAAGCGAATCATTAAATCAACATCTTTCAAAACTCCGGCACCGGCACCTTTGCAAACGACTTTTTTGACAGGGCAGCCAAAATTGATGTCTATTAAATCTGGGTTTACGGTAGAAACTATTTTGGATGACAACGCCATTGCTTCTTCGTCTCCACCAAAAATTTGAATTCCAACAGGTCTTTCGTAATCGAAGATGTCTAATTTCATTCGGCTTTTGATGGCGTCTCGGATTAGTCCTTCGGAAGAAATAAATTCGGAGTACATTAAATCGGCACCATGCTGTTTGCACAATCTGCGGAATGGAGGGTCGCTCACATCTTCCATAGGTGCTAACAGTAGGGGAAATTCTGGTAATATAATGTTGCCAATCTTAATCATCGTCCTTAAATTTTTTGCAAAATTACATCTTTTAAGCGAAAGGATAAAAAACTTAATGATATTAGATAACTAAGAAGATGATTTTGAATAATTTGCTAACTAATTAAGGAGTATATGTATTACAATTTGAAAAGACTTTGGGTAAATGCTTGAGTTTCCTATTTTGAAACTTTGAAACTGTTGAATTTAGAGTATATTTGCAGATTAATTGTCGCTTTACGGCGTTTGCGTGAGGGATAGCAGCGGAAATCCTTTCCCTTTTTTCTTTAAAAAGGAAAAGATTACTTCACTAAACTTTTATTTTAATAGGAGTTCAGTGAATTTCATTTGCAGCGAATAGCCCGACGGCTTTTTCTGCCGTCACGCCCAAATAAATTTGATATTAGTAGAAGATGACTTGCGGAGCATTGCATGTTTCCAAAAAGTAAATAAAAGTTACACATGAAACATATTAGGAATTTTTGCATTATTGCACATATTGATCACGGAAAAAGTACATTGGCGGACCGATTATTGGGGGCAACCCAAACGGTAACGGCTCGTGAAGAAAAGGCGCAATTGCTTGATAATATGGACTTGGAACGTGAACGTGGTATTACGATCAAGAGTCACGCGATACAGATGGAATATACGTATAAAGGCGAAGAATATATCTTGAACCTTATCGATACTCCGGGGCACGTGGATTTCTCCTATGAAGTTTCGCGTTCTATTGCGGCTTGTGAAGGTGCGTTGCTGATTGTGGATGCTGCGCAAAGTATCCAGGCACAAACGATTTCTAACTTGTATTTGGCACTAGAGAATGACTTGGAAATTATTCCGGTTTTGAACAAAGTGGATTTACCAAGTGCTAATCCTGAGGAAGTAAGCGATGATATTATTGATTTGCTTGGATGCAAGTTGGAAGATATTATTCATGCATCGGGTAAAACTGGTTTTGGTGTAGAAAATATATTGGCTGCGATTATTGAAAAAATTCCAGCTCCAAAAGGAGTGAAAGATGAGCCTCTTCAGGCTTTGATATTTGATTCTCATTACAATCCATTTCGTGGGATTGAGGTAATTTTCCGTGTAAAAAATGGAGAAATTAAAAAAGGCCAAAAAATAAAATTCATGGCTACCGGAAACGAGTATTTTGCCGATGAAGTTGGGACATTGAAATTGAATCAGGTTCCTAAAAATGTGATTTCAACAGGAGATGTTGGGTATTTGATTTCTGGAATTAAAGAAGCCAAAGAAGTAAAAGTGGGTGACACTATTACGGATGCCAAAACGCCTACTACCAATATGATTACTGGTTTTGAAGATGTGAAACCAATGGTGTTTGCTGGGATTTATCCTGTAGATACTGAAGATTATGAGGATTTGCGTTCTTCTATGGAGAAACTGCAATTGAATGATGCTTCTCTAGTATTTGTTCCTGAAAGTTCTGCAGCTTTAGGGTTTGGTTTCCGTTGTGGATTCTTGGGAATGTTGCATATGGAGATTATTCAAGAGCGATTGGAACGTGAGTTTGACATGACTGTAATCACTACAGTACCGAACGTTTCGTATTTGGCTTACACCAAAAAACATCCAGAAGATGCTTTTGTAGTTAACAATCCATCAGATTTACCAGAACCTTCTCGTTTGGACCGAGTGGAAGAACCTTATATTAAAGCGACTATCATTACCAAATCTGATTTTGTTGGAAACGTAATGAGTTTGTGTATTGAAAAACGGGGTCAAATTACCAATCAAACGTATTTGACAACAGAGCGTGTGGAGTTAAATTTCGATATGCCTTTGGCAGAGATTGTATTTGATTTTTACGACAGATTGAAAACGGTTTCTAAAGGATATGCTTCATTTGATTATTCTCCAATTGGAATGAGAACTTCAAAATTAGTCCGTTTGGACGTTTTATTGAATGGTCAAACGGTTGATGCACTTTCTGCGTTGATTCACGAAGACAATGCGTATAACATCGGAAAGAAAATGACCGAGAAATTACGTGAGTTGATTCCGAGACAACAATTTGATATTCCGATTCAAGCTGCGATTGGTGCTAAAATAATTGCCCGTGAAACGATTAAAGCCTTACGTAAAGACGTTACCGCAAAATGTTACGGTGGGGATATTTCCCGTAAACGTAAATTGCTTGAAAAACAGAAAAAAGGTAAAAAACGTATGCGCCAAGTAGGTAATGTGGAGATTCCGCAAGAAGCGTTTATGGCGGTATTGAAATTGAATGATTAATCTTTTTTTTAGAGAATAGAAGAAAGAACAAAGAATAAAGAGAAAACCTGATGATGTAAAAATTGTCAGGTTTTTTTGTTAGTGACAATTGTTTTTTCTCTAATTTTGTTTTTATGGAAACTATAAAATTAAATATCGATTTGAGCGTTAATCAATTGATTGAAGCAGTGAAGCAACTATCGCCTAAAGACAGATTGAAAGTTAATGAAGCCATTTGGAATGAAGATACTGAGATTCCTGTTAAGCATCAACGAATTGTTTTAAATCGAATGACAAAAGCAAAAGCAAATCCAGAAAGACTTTTAGATTGGGATGAAGTTTCTAAAAATCTATAATTTTTGATTTACTCCGTAAAAATACATATTGATGCTTTCAATGACATTCAAGAAGCTTCTGAATGGTATGAGATGCAATTGAAAGGATTAGGTTTCGTTATAAAACCCAAACGAAAAAACAAATCAATTCTTTAAGAGAGAATCCATATTCTTTTGCTGTAAAATATAACGAGGTCAGATGTCGTAAGATTTCAAAATTTCCTTTTCTAATTCATTATACAATTGATGAGGAGTTAAAAACCATAACTGTTTTTGCCGTTTTTCATACTTCAAGAAATCCGGAGATTTGGAAAAAACGAAATTAATAACTTATTTTTTCTGCAAAAATAAATTTAGCTTTTATGAAAATAAAGAGAAAACCTGACGATGATAAAATTGTCAGGTTTTTTTGTTTTTCGTTCTCCTTCAGGGGTTAGGGGCTTATTTATCCTTCAACCAATTGAATAATCGTTGTGCATCTGCACATTTAAACAATTGGGTTCCTTCGTTCATTGTGGCAGCAGAACCACAGGCTACTCCCAAACGAATGACTTCTTTCAAGCTTTTATTTTGCGAAAGCGCCCAAACCATTCCGCCAACCATACTGTCGCCGGCACCAACGGTACTTCTCTTGGCAACATTGGGAGCCGGAACAAACTCATAGCTATCTTTGGTTACTAGAACTGCTCCTTGCGGACCAAGTGACACTACTACAATTTCGGCGCCTCCTTTGGCAATGATTTGTTTAGCAGCTTCATTGACTTCTTCCATTTCCAGTCGTTCAACACCAACTAGTTTAGCCAGTTCTCCCACATTTGGTTTGATGAGGTATGCACCCGTTTCCAATACTTTTTTCAAGGCTTCTCCTGAGGTGTCGACTATTAATTTTGAATTTGATTTTTTGGCAATTTCAGCTACTTTTTGATAAAAATCAGGCGACAAACCTTCGTTTAGACTACCACTGGCTACCAAGAATTTTGGCTTTAAGTTGGCTATGGCGTTAAGTACGGCTTGTTCCTCTTCATTCGTTATTTCACCTCCCGTAAACCCAAAGCGATATTGCGAATTGGTATTCTCATCTACCGCTACAAAACTTTCTCTAGTCCAAGTTTGAATGGGGATGGCTTGAAAGGCAATTGATTCTTTGGCAACCAATTCTTCCAGCATTTTGCCCAACGGTCCACCAGAAGTAAATACTGCTAAGGAAGATCCTCCCAAACGTGAAATAGCTTTGGAAACATTGATTCCGCCACCTCCGGCATCAAACCTTGGTTCGGAACAACGTATTTTTTGTTCGGCAACCAAGCCTTTAAAATGGGTGCTTTTGTCCAAAGCAGGATTTACAGTAAGGGTGACAATATCAAATGAACTCATTTTTTGATTTTTAAGTAATAGTAATAAGGTGAATATGCAATTTACTAAAATTTGTATGGATAATCGTTCTTGTGCAATAATTAATTGTAAATGATTTTAACAGTCTAAAATACTGAAATTCATTACATTAAAAATAAAATCATTTGTATCTTTAAGCACCCCAAATTAATAAAATCAGAATTATGAGAACGCCTCTATTTCTACTTTTATTATTTTATTCGACTCTATCTTTGTCACAGGGGATCATAGTCGATACTACATCTTTGGGTATACCTGAACTGGTTCGGGAAGAATTAATGCAAAATGCCTGCGCCAATGAAAGCAACTTTAAATTTTCGTCCCACCAAGGCATTGGCAAATTCACTAATACCGATCCCAATTTCCCGATTTCTAGCGGAATTATTATTCGGAATGGAATGGCAAAATATACCGAAGGAATTTATACCGGAACTAATGAAAGCAGTCAATTAAACACAGCAAGCGATGCCGATTTGCAAGCTATAAGCGATAGTAATGGGCAAATGATCCCCATTACAGATGTGAGTTATATTCAATTTGATTTTACTCCTTTGTCGAGTAATTTTAGCTTTGATTTCCTTTTTGCTTCCAATGAATATGGCGAATTTCAATGTGGTTTTAGCGATGTTTTTGCATTTATACTAACTGATTTAACCACTGGAATCTCAAAAAATCTGGCTGTAGTTCCAGGAACAACTACACCTGTTTCTGTCAAAAATATTCGAGATGGGCAATTTAATTCTTCCTGTTTATCTGCCAATGCCAATTTATTTGACCATTATAATGTAATCAATCCAGGAGAGTCGGCCATAAATATGAGGGGTGAAACCAAAGTTTTGACGGCGTCGTCAACAGTGGTTCCAAATAGGACTTACAGTATAAAGTTGGCAATTGGCGATTATAATGACAGCAATTATGATTCGGCAGTTTTCATAAAAGGGGGAAGTTTTATGACCACCTTGAATTTAGGTCCCGACAGAGCTATTTGCGAAGGCGAAAGAATCGTTCTCCAATCGGGGCTTGTGGGGAATTATGATTACGTTTGGACTTTCAATGGAGCTGAGATTCAAGGAGAAAGAGGTTCTTCTTTGGCACTCAATAAAGCAGGGACTTATGGCGTAACGGCAACACTTTCTGGTTGTGTGATAAAAGACGAGGTGATTATTACTGATTTGGTCATTAAACCTCCCAAAAATCTAATCGCCTGCTATACCGGAAACCCTACTTATCAATATGACTTAACGCAGAACAATCTAATTACTTTGGGGCTCAATCCGGCGGAATATAATCTTGAATATTTTGATTCTTTGGCTGCCGCCAATGCAAATGGACCTACCATACCCGACAATCAATTGGCTTCTTTTACAAGTGCCGGTAACCAAACGATATATATAAAGGCGGTACATGTTTACAACAGGAACACGTTTTGCAATAATTTGCTTCCGTTTGATTTATTGGTAACTGCGCCAATCAATGTCGTGAAACCTCCAGACTTGAGTTTTTGTGATACCAATTTTGGAAGAGTACCCGTTGATTTAACAGTACAAGAAGCCCCTATTCTGAACGGATTAAATCCTTCGGATTACAAAATTAGCTATTATACTAGCCAAGCTGAAGCAAACACTGCTACGAACAGTATAGCAACCCCAGCTACTTTCGTTACTTCTCTTTCCCAATCACCGCAGACCATCTGGGTGCGAATAGAAAATAGTACAAGTTCTGGTTGTTACAAAACCGTCAACTTTAATATAATAGTTTATTCGCTTCCCACAGTAGATGACATTGCTGATGTGATTGCATGTAACAGCTACACATTGCCTCCAATTACGTATGGTGATTATTATACGGGATCAAATGGAACAGGAATTAAACTGAATGCAGGAGACATTATCACCAAAACAGGTATCTACTATATTTACAGTGGTCCAACACCAACAAACAAATGTACCAATGAGAATTCCTTTAAGCTAACCTTTGTTTACGAAATTGATTTTCCTAAGGAAGCCTGCGGTAAATACATAGTGCCCGGTGTAGTTGTGGGTGGATTTTTTACGGAGGCTGGAGGAAGAGGCAATACTATTTCAGTTGGGACTACCTATACAACAGACAACACCATTTATTATTATGCCGTAATTAATGGTGTAGTTTGCCGTGACGAAGCAATCCCTTTTGTTGTTCATCCCTTGCCTTTGGTTGATAAGCCCAGTAATGTGGTGACTTGTGATTTTTATACGCTGCCTCCTTTGGCAAATGGAAATTATTACACTTTGTCCGGAGGTTTGGGAACTCCTTTGACTGCTGGGGATAGAATAACTTCGAGCCAAACGCTTTTTATTTATGTAAATGATGGAAAATGTACCAATGAGAATTCGTTCAAAGTTGATATTGTTAATTCTTCGGCTTTTATTCCCATTTCCGAATGCGGAAGCTATACGTTGCCGCTAGTTGCCATAGGCGGTTATTATGACAGTCCGAGTGGTCAGGGCAAAAGTATTCCGGCGGGAACGGTCATTACCAACTCACAAACGGTTTATTATTATGTTGCCACTACAACTTCTCCCAATTGCACCGATAACTTAAAATATCAAATTACCATAAAACCATTACCATTGGTCGACACGCCAAGCAATAGGTTGGAATGTCAAAGTTATGCATTGCCGCCCTTGGTTAATGGGAATTATTTTACCGAAACCAATGGTGGCGGACTTTCATTAAAAGCGGGTGATGTCATTACTGAAACACAGACGATTTATATTTATTCAGTTGGAACAGATTGTACTAATGAGCATAGTTTTATTGTCCAAATCAGGCCACTCCCTCCGGTCGATAGTTTTACGGATGTGGTCACCTGTACCGATTTCAAATTGCCTAAACTGAAAAATGGCGTGTATTATACCGCTACAGGAGGACCTCATGGATTGGGAAATCAACTTGCCGAAGGAACCGTCATAACAACCACTCAAACTATTTTTATATACAATGAATGGGCTGATTTTACAAAATGCAGCAACGAATCTTTTTTTAAGGTCAGTGCCAATGGAATAGATGTTGGCGACTTCAACGACGTAAGTGTTTGTGAGAGCTACACATTGCCACCATTAAAGTTGGGGAATTATTATTCACAACCCAAAGGGAAAGGCTCCGTTATTCCTGCAGGAACAGTCTTGACAATCTCACAGACCATTTATGTTTACGCTATAGTTGGGAATCGATTGACTTGTTCCAGCGAAAAGAGTTTTTCTGTTACCATTTCAACAGCACCCATATTGGTGAGCACTCCTGATGTTGCCATTTGCCAAAGCTACACATTGCCGCCCTTGTCAAAAGGGGATTATTATAGCGGACCTAATGCTACCGGAACGCTCTATTTGGCAGGGCAACAAATAAACACTAGTCAAACAATGTACATCTATGCTCCGGCTCCAGCTAATTCCAACTGTGCTTCCCAAGATGATTTTAATATTACCATTTATCCTTTGAAAGATTTACCCTTAAAAAGCGGTATAATCTGTGTCGATTACCAAACAGGAACACTAATCAATTCGGCACAATTGAGTTCCGGGCTTAATTCAAACAATTATACCCTCGATTGGTTTTTGGATGGAAATAAATTAAGCACAGGGGCTAATTACACAGCTGTTCAAGAAGGAATTTATACTGTTGTCATATCCAAAAAAACACCCAATATTGGCGATGATTGCGGTTACAATCCAGCTACGGTTACCGTCGAAAAATCCAGCCCAGCAATTGCAACCATAACTGTGACCGATGCTTTCGAAGACAATATAGACATAGTCGTGACCCTGACCAATGGTTTTGGAATCTATGAATACCAAATGGATGACGGCAATTTTCAAACCAGCAATGTTTTTTCCAATGTAAGTTCTGGACAACACATCATCACCGTAAAAGATACTAAAGGGAATTGTGACAACCGGGTCTTAATTGCCAATGTGCTCAAATATCCTAAATTTTTTACCCCAAACAATGATGGTTTTAATGACACTTGGAATATACCCGATCTCGCTTTTCAGCCTGATGCTGTTATAAATATCTTCGATCGCTATGGTAAATTCCTAAAAGAACTGAGACCTTCAGGTTCCGGTTGGGATGGCAATTACAACGGTCATCCACTTCCCTCCACCGATTATTGGTTCCAGGTTTTTTACACCCAAAATGGGATACCCCAAGTTTTCAAATCCCATTTTAGTATGAAGCGATAATTGTGTACTTCGTTAGTTTACTTAAGCTCATTTGGGCCTGACCACATAAAGGGAAGGAGCCAACTCGCCAACTCGGTTATTTGGCTCCTTCCCTTTATGTGGTCAGGCTGTCCGCGTTACTTCGGTAACTTGCTTCCATCCTTCGCGCAGCATTTCTGTAGCACAAGATGTTTAGTTGTTCTAACAGTTTTTTTAACGTTTAGGTATGATTTGTTAATTAGTAAGACAACTGTTTCAATATCTAACAGGTCTCGAAGACCTGTTAGGATTGCCAAATATTAATCTGCACCAATTCGTTTGATCCTTATAATCTGTGTGCAATTGTGCAATCCAGATCAAAATAAATTGAAATTTTCTTTCTTAGATGATGCCAAAAAGACAAAATGCTTTCCTTTAGCCCCGATTGCAGTGAAAATCCTCCCGTTTTTTTTCGGGAGATTGTAACGGAAAGCGGGACGATCTTTCCCAAAAAGCCAAATCTTTCTGCTCCAAAAAAATAATCGAACTCCCGTTTATAGTTATTAAATCATCAACTTCGTACCTTTGCAACCTTGGTAAAACCAAAATAGCAATAAATAGACAAAATGATTGAAGATAAAACCCCGCAACGAACGAGTATAGCCCAACTAGGAGAATTTGGCTTGATAGACCATTTGACAAAAAACTTCGAAATCACTCAGCCTTCCACGCTAAAAGGAATTGGTGATGACGCAGCTGTGTTGGATTTCAAAGAGAAAAAAGTAGTTGTTTCTACCGATTTATTGATCGAAGGTGTGCATTTCGATTTAGCCTATATGCCTTTAAAGCATTTAGGATACAAATCTGTCGTGGTCAATGTTTCCGACATTTGTGCAATGAACGCCAGACCAACACAAATCACGGTTTCGATAGCGGTGTCCAATCGTTTCCCGTTAGAAGCATTGGAAGAATTGTACGAGGGAATTGCCCACGCAGCCCAAGAGTACAAAGTAGATGTAATAGGTGGCGATACGACTTCTTCCCAAAAAGGATTAATCATTAGCATTACCGCTCTTGGCGAGGCTGATGAAGATGAAATTGTGTATAGAAACGGCGCCAAACAAACCGATTTATTGGTAGTTACAGGAGATATTGGAGCGGCTTATATGGGATTGCAGGTATTGGAAAGAGAGAAACAAGTTTTTCAGGTCAACCCTAATTCGCAACCTGATTTGGATGCCTATACTTATTTGATCGAGCGCCAATTGAAGCCGGAAGCCCGAAAAGATGTACGCACTTTATTGCATGCTTTGGAAATTAAACCAACTTCTATGATTGATATTTCCGATGGATTGTCTTCGGAGATTATGCATTTGTGCAAGCAATCAGGTGTTGGCTGTAATCTATATGAAGATAAATTGCCATTAGATCCTCAGTTCATCAACGTTTGCGAAGAATTTAATATCGATAGTACAACAGTTGCTATAAACGGTGGTGAGGATTACGAATTGCTCTTTACCATTGCTATGGGAGATTTTGATAAAATAAAAGGGAATCCAAATTTCAGCATTATCGGGCACATGACTCAAGAAAGTGAAGGAATTCATTTGGTAACTCGTGCTAATACCAAAATTCCTTTGAAGGCAAGAGGTTGGGATGCAATAAGCGAGTAATAGATAAGACATAAAAAACAGAAAAGCGACACTATTTGGTGTCGCTTTTCTGTTTTTTATTGAAAAAGTTAAAAGATAATTCCCCTAACTTTTGCTTCCCGAATCAAATCAATATCACTTCCATCTTCAATTTTAAATAATTCTTTTAGATTTACTTTTCTATTTTCTATGGCGTGCAGTGAAATAGGAATGTATTGTGGAATATCTTTGGTTTTTGTTCCTTTTGAAATATGGAATAAAATTAATTTGTCAAACTGATCGATACCTTCAAAATCATTGTTTATTTGATCCGCCATTTTAATCACAGAATGACTGTAATATATTTCATCTTTCAATATAATGTCAAAGCCAAAAAGTAATTCATCAAAGGTTAAGTCATTTTTTATAACCAGTCCAGCAGGATTTATAGTCTCAATTATGTTTTTTATTTTGAGTAATTCAGTGTACATCGTGAGCAAAATAATTTTGCAATTGGGCATCAATTCTAAAATTAATTTTGCTAAATCCTCACCGGAAACAATTCCTTTTTCTTCAAAGGCAGGCATACTGATATCTAAAAAAGCGACATCAAAAGGAGCAGTTTCAGGATTTGTGATAATATTATAACCTGTCTCGCAGTCCTTACCTTGGGTAAAGGAGTATTCATAAATGTCGGGTTTGTAACGAGTAATGGCGTTTTTATATCCGTCAATTATAAAGGGATGATCATCTACTATTAAAATGTTCTTTTTAATTAATTTTTCCACTTTTGAATCAACTGTCATTATGTTGTAGGTTTTTGTGTTTTTTTAATTGGGATTACTATTATTATGGTAGTTCCTTCTTCTTTTTTTGATTTTATTTCGAGCGTTCCTTCACATTCTATGGTCCTTGTTTTTATATTTTGGAGACCTATACCTTTTTTTGCACGATTGATATTAAACCCAACACCATCATCGCTGATTTTTAATATTAAATTGTCATTTTGTTTTTTGAATTCCACCTTTATCTTTGTGGCATTAGCATATTTATTACAATTTTGAAGGGATTCCTGAAGAATACGGTATATATTAATTTTTACTGTATTGTCAATAAAATCCCATTTAATAGCAGGGTCAATATGGGCAAGAAACTTTGTACTGTATGTTTTTTTCTGTTCTTCAAATAAATTAGCTACTATAGCAACGAAGTTATTAATTAATTCTGATTTTTCTCTGTTCAGGTTGTGTGAAATTTCACGAATATCTTGTTCAATGTTCTTGAGTTCAGTCAGGTAGTTCAGTCTTCTTTCGATTCCGGAATCGTCTTTGATTTTGTTTAAACTATCTAGATTGATTCGAACACCAAACATTCTGCCTAGAACACCATCGTGTAATTCTCTGGCTACTCTTTTTTTCTCTTTAATACTATTGATTTCAATAGCGTTTTGTTGATTAATCAATAGATTATAGATTTCGGCATTGGCTTGTTGTTGTTGCTGTTTGAATAGCAGTTCACGTTGCTTAACTTTTTGTAATTTAATAGTATACAATAATATTGCCAAGATTATAAAAGAACCAAAGATTAACAAAAGTTTCTTATTTTGGCCTTCTAGATTCGTGTTCTCCACTTTGATTTCATCGGTTTCATATTCTATTCTCGAGAATTTCTCCCCCATTTTGCGTTCTGCTTTTTGTAGGCGATCATTGATAAGGATGTATTCTTTAGAATATTTAGAAGCATTTTTTGGATCTACAGCTTCTATTTGCTTAAGCGCTTCAAGTATGCTTCTCAATCGATTGGTGCTGCGGGAAAGAGCAAGTGCTTGTTTTGCATATTGCACAGCTTTGAAAGTATCATTTTTGGAAGCAAAATACTCAGACAAATGGGTTTTGTTGATAATAATTCCAGAGGTAATATGTAAACTATCTCTAATTTTTAGTGCTCTATAAAATTGATATGGGAGTCCTTCTGATTCTTTAAGTTTGAATTTAGCATAGGCTAAATTATCCAATAACATGGCATATAATTTGGGCTTATCCACAAATAAATTTTCTTCTTCTAAGCCTTTTTCGAAGTAGCTTTTGGCTTGCTTGTAATTTTTCAAATTCAAATAGACATACCCCATATTATTTAATGAAGATGCTTTGGATTGCAAAACTGATGGAAAAGATTGGTTATCAATAATAGCCAAGGCTTTATTATGGTATTCTAAAGCTCTGTCAAATTCTTCTCTTTCATTATATAAAATACCCAAAAGATTATAGGATTCATAAAGTAAATCATTCGCATTTTCTCCTTTAAGAGTTTTCAACGCTTTGAAAACCGCTATTTCACTGTTAAAATAGTCACTTTCGTTGAATTGTAAATTTGCTTTACTAAAAATTGTTTTAGCTAGATTGTAATTATTGTTAAGATTAAGGTATAACTTTTCTGCCTTAAAGTAATTCAAATAGGCACTGTCAGATATGGCTTGTGCACTATAATAATCCCCTAGATATGTATAAGCCTTGGCTATATTTGCAGAGTCATGACTTTTTTGAGAACGTTCCAAAATAAGCTTGGAAGTTTCACGGTAACCATTCCAATCGTTCATATTGTAATAGCGATTGGCAACCTTAAAGAGATTAATTTTATTAATGGAATCATCTTTTTGATTCATAATAATATCAAATGCCTTTTGATTGTATTTTTTTTTATAAGTAAAAGGCAAATGGTCGTCATTAGCCAGAGTAAGATAAATAGGAAGGCTGTCTTTTTTAGGATTAGAGTTTTCTATAGCAACTTTTTTCTTGTTGCAACCAAAAAAAATAACCAAAAAAAGGATTAGTATGTAGTTAATTTTATTCAATTGGAGCATTTGAGTTGAATCAAAAATACTAAAACTTTTCATATAAAAAAAAGGCTGCCAAATAAATGACAGCCTTTCTTATTATTTAAAATCTTTTTTAGTCTATTTTTTTTCCTCCTCCAGAATCTTGCCCTCCATTTCCATCAATATCGGATAATTGTTTCATCGCAGAGTTAGAAGAATTACCGATATAATCTAATTTTCTAGTTCTTCCTGAATCTTGTCCTCCATTCCCATCAATTGATGTAATTACTGCATTATCAGCAATTGAAGAAGTTGAAATTTTTGGAGAAGCAAATGAAGTTGTTGCCAATACTAATGTAAATAATCCGATAGTTAAGATAGCTTTTTTCATGATTTTTGGGCTTTTATGTTGTTGTTATTTTTTACGTTTTTAATTCCGTTTGTGTTGGAATTCTTTTGTAAAACTAAACAGGAAGCCGCAATAATCAATTCAAAAAAAGGCGTTTATGGTCAATGGTATTCGTTTGATAGTGAATGGATAGCAATTCAGGGCAAACGACTATTTCTTAGGTTTCGATATAATTTTCATTGGCAAATTCACTAATTATAAAGTCAATATTGGTTTTGTAAGATTTCGAGAATGGAAGCTTTATTGTGGTTTTCTTGATGTAGCACAAAGAGTTTCCGGTATGAATTCTGGAGATAAAATTCCGATTTACAATATAACTATTGTGGATTCGTATAAAAGGATTGGTCAAGACGGTTTCAAAATGTTTCAGTGTCTTGAAAGCCGTTATCATTTCGCCGTTTTTTAAATGAATATCGGTAGAATTATTGTCGGCTTGAAAATAACATATCTCATCAGAATCAATATATCTATGGTCGCCATAGGATTTGACGCATAGGATAAATGATTTTTTGTTGTTTTTTGATTCTACATTTTCTAGATTTCGTTTTTCTCGGGCATTTGGATTTTGAACAAGAACAACTTCGTCTTCTGTATTTATTTTATTTAATTTATGAATCAGTTTTACAAAATCGATAACTAATAAGGGTTTCAATAAATAATCGATGACTTCATATTTGATACAGTCGAAAGCAAAATCTTTTTTCTTTGTGGTAATGACAATTTTGGGTAATTCTTTTAAATACATCATTAATCCATTGATTAGTTGTAAGGAGAGATTACTGTTTTTATCGATTGGATCTATTTCTAAGAAGATGAGCTTGGGCATATGCTCTAAAATTAGATTTACGCCATCAGCATAATTATCAGTGGAAGCAAGAAAATTTAATTCCGAAAATTCGCTGGCAATTGCCTTTGTTTTCAAAACGCTTTCTGGGTCGTCATCTATAATAATGTAGGTGTAATTCATTTTTTAAAACTTAATTTTAATGCTTTATTTTTGTCTTTTTTAAATTTATAACTTTCTTATTTTAAATAATGCTCCAAAAAGAATAGAATGACTGAAGTAAAAAAATAGATAATTGTGTTATAAATCGAAATAAAAGTAGTCAAATTTATCTTTTTTCAATACAATTTGGCTAAAAATTGTTTAAAAACTAAATTGTATCCAGTTGTTAATTAAATGTATACGCTTAATGATAAGTGTTTTTCAATGATTTATAAGCAAAAAAAATGCTTCTCAATTGAGAAGCACTTTTTATATATTATAATGAAATGATTACATTTTCATTAACCAGTTTTTCATCGAAACTTCATTTTCGATGATTGATTTTAAGTCGGCAATAGCTACACGATCTTGTTTCATCGTATCTCTATGACGAATGGTTACCGTTTGGTCTTCAATTGTCTGGTGATCCACTGTAATACAGAATGGAGTTCCCAGCGCATCTTGTCTTCTGTAACGTCTTCCTACTGCATCTTTTTCATCATAGGCCACATTGAAATCCCATTTTAAATCATCAATGATTTTTTTGGAAATTTCAGGTAAGCCGTCTTTTTTAACCAAAGGTAAAACGGCAGCTTTTGTTGGCGCTAGAACTGCTGGTAATTTTAATACTGTTCTGGTTGACCCGTCTTCTAGCGTTTCTTCTTTTAGGGAAGTAGCGAAAACAGCCAAGAACATTCTGTCCAAACCAACAGAAGTTTCTACTACATAAGGAACATAGTTTTGGTTCAATTCAGCGTCAAAATACTGTAATTTTCTGCCTGAAAACTGTTCGTGTGCTTTTAAGTCAAAATCAGTTCTCGAGTGAATTCCTTCTAATTCTTTGAATCCAAAAGGAAAATTGAATTCGATATCGGCAGCTGCATTAGCGTAGTGAGCCAATTTTTCGTGATCGTGAAAACGATAGTTTTCTCTTCCTAATCCTAGAGATAAATGCCAGTTTAAACGAGTGGTTTTCCAATGTTCGTACCATTGCATTTCTTCACCTGGACGCACAAAAAATTGCATTTCCATTTGTTCAAACTCACGCATACGGAAGATGAACTGCCTAGCAACAATTTCGTTTCTGAATGCCTTTCCTGTTTGGGCAATTCCAAAAGGAACTTTCATTCTTCCTGATTTTTGTACGTTCAAGAAATTTACAAAAATACCTTGTGCCGTTTCAGGACGTAAATATAAATCCATTGCCGTATCTGCAGAAGCTCCTAGTTTGGTGCCAAACATCAAGTTGAATTGACGCACTTCAGTCCAATTTCTAGAACCTGTTTCAGGATCTGCAATTTCCAGTTCTTCGATTAATGCTTTTACATCTTCCAAGTCACCAGCTCCTAAAGAACGTCCCATTCTTTCCAGAATTTCTCTTTCTTTGGATAGATATTCTACGACTCTAGCATTGGTTGTGATGAATTCTTGTTCATTAAAAGCCTCTCCAAAACGCGCTTTCGCTTTTTCGATTTCTTTTTTAGCTTTTAGATTTAACTTTTCAGCATAATCTTCAATCAAAACATCGGCTCTGTATCTTCTTTTGGAATCTTTGTTATCTATTAATGGATCGTTGAAGGCATCAACGTGACCAGATGCTTTCCAAGTTGTTGGGTGCATCAATATTGCCGCGTCCAATCCTACGATGTTCTCGTTCATTTGAACCATCGATTTCCACCAATATTCGCGTATGTTCTTTTTTAATTCTACTCCGTTTTGTGCATAATCATAGACTGCACTTAAACCATCGTATATTTCGCTTGACGGAAAAATAAATCCGTATTCTTTTGCGTGCGAAACTACATTCTTAAATAAATCTTCTTGTTTTGCCATAGTGATGCAAAAATATAAAAAGGGAAATTAAAAAAAGAAAAAAAATGAAGTTTGAATAGGAGGTTTTCTTATTTTTATGGATAAATCAATTTTTTTATGCTTAATTCCTTGATTAATTTATTTTTTCCAAAGGTTTGCGCTGGCTGTAAATCATTTATAGGTACTAATGAATATATAATTTGTACGGTTTGCCGACATGAATTACCTCTGACGAACCATCATTTGAACCCCGTAAATGAAGCATTCAAAAAGTTTTATGGTCGAATACCGGTTGAACATGTTTCGGCATTATTGTATTTTCATAAGAAAGGAATGGTTCAGGAGCTGATTCATAATTTGAAATACAAAGGCCATGAAGAAATAGGAAGTTTTTTGGGCGAATGGTATGCATCCGATTTAAAAGACTGTTCAGTTGTCAAGGATGTTGATGTTATTATTCCCGTTCCATTGCATAAAAAACGTTTGAAAGAACGAGGGTATAATCAGGTTACGAATTTTGGACTGGCCTTGTCCGAGAATTTTAAAATTCCGTTGAACGACACCATTCTAAAGCGGAAAGTGTATTCTAAAACACAATCAAAGAAAAACCTTTTGGGAAGAACGGAAGGTATTGAAGCGGTTTTTGATGTTGCGTTCACGGAAGAAGATGCTAATAAACATTATCTGCTGATTGATGATGTGCTGACTACAGGCGCCACTCTCGAAGCCTGTTCAAAAGCATTACTGAAAATTCCAGGGGCCAAGATTAGCATTGTTTGCATGGCAATGGCGCATTCTTGATTTTTCTTGAATATAACTCTCTTAAGTTTGAGATTATTTTTCTCGCAGAGACGCAAAGGCGCAAAGTTTAAACCCATTTTCTTTGCGTCTTAGCGCCTTTGCGAGAGACAGATTAAGTAAAATCCTTGCGTGAAATCTCGTCTATTTTTGGGCGTAGGTTTTGAAATAGCCGCATTCGTTGATGATTTCTTTATAGTATTTGGTTTTTGAGTAATTGGCTTTTATGTTTTTGAAGCCCTGCCAAGCTATAAAATTGGTTTGGTCGTCTTGGATATCCCAAGTGGATAAATTAAGCGAATAGTATTTTTTGTTGTAATAATCGTTTCGTTCACATTTGGCCATCATGTATTGAGTTTTGGCTTTTTGTTCATTGTTTTTAGCAGCTAAAAATGCTCTTTCATAATAGGCTTTCGCCAAAGAACTATTGGTAATCATGTCTCGAATTGGATCTCTGAAAAAGTCGGGAGTAGAACCGTATCCGGCAATATTACCTTCATAAAACAGTCGGCCGTTGCCAAAATGCGTGATGTTGTAAAACGCATTTCCAAGTAAAAGACTATTATTGTACACATCGACTTGTTTGGTCACATTGTCCTGCATTTTTTGGATAATGGTTAGGAAATCAAGCATACTGTACTTCTTTTTTTGAGGGGCCTGATGGTCACAATCGTGGCAGTCTTTGATGTTGCCCAGAAATGGATTTCCATAAAAAACGGTGTTTTGGAGCTTATCCGATTGTTTCATAAACGCAATGGCTTCGGGGATTTTGTTTGCAAAAGTGGCTTTAACTCCTTGAAAATAGTTAATATCAGCCAGTTTAATTTCGTAAAAAGAAGCGCCAATTTTTTCGATTTCGGTTTTGTTTGTTTTGGATAAAAAAGCCTTCATCTCGAGAAGTTGTTTCTCATTGTCATAAAAACCGGAATCGTGATTGAAAATTTCGGTCATTACGGTATTTTTTTGAGAGCGGTATAATGCTGCCAAATAGTTTTTGCTCCATGCGGAAGCATTTTCATAACGGAAATTTTCAACAGAGTCTTCAGGCAATTCAAAATACAACCAAGATAAATCAGCCAAGATGGTTTTTTCGTTTTCTGGATTCAGTTGGTCGATTTTGCTGAGGTTGTTTACAAAACGTAACAATCGTACTTGATTAATGGCCAAAGGGGTTTTGGGCATTTTGTTTTCGGCTTTGTCAAAATCTTTATCAGCTTGTTTGAAATTTCCGTTTAGTGTTTCCAGATAACCAGCAGCCACATTCCATAAATAAGGTTTGGATGTTTTATCCGATTCTGCAATTTTGGTAACCAGATTGATAGTCGATTTGTTGATGCTGTCCTTGGTTCTTTTTTTGTTTTCAAGAACAGTTTTGTCTTTGAATGATTGATCTATTTTATTTTCCTGATTATTGATTAATCGGGTCAATAAAAAATCAAGGTGTTGGTTTTTTGGCTGCAGTTTATAGATTTCGGCTATGGCTTTCTCATCGTCATTGTAATAGCCTTGTATGGCCCAAAGTGCTGCTTTTTCATCATCGGTTTTAGCCATTGACAAAGATTGTTTCCAGTCTTTTTGTTCTTGTGGATGAAAGCAATAGGCCGAAACCACTCTCATAGAAGGGCATTTGTCAAAAACCTGACTGTAAAGAAAATTGGATTTGGCATAATGTTTTTGCTTGTATTCAATTCCTGCGATATAGGCCAATGCTCTGTAATATAGAGTGTTTTTGGGCGCTAATTTTTCTGTTTGGTTAAAGAAAGTAACTCCGTTTACTTGTTTGTCACTGTAAAAACTAGCTTTTATGGCCAGAAACCAATACCTGTTTTTTAGGAAAGGATCTTTAGTGTCACCGTATTTTTTTTCTATTGATTTGATCCAATTAGTATCAGTTAAAAGCTGAGGTTTTGTTGTTTCGTCATAATTCCAAGAATCGAATTGTTGCGTAGAATAGGTTTCAACAATTTGGGCATCATTCAAAAACAATAGAAAGTTCTTTATTTTACTATCGTTTATTTCAAATTTTTTACTCCATTTTTCAGTCCATTTATTTGTTTTTCCTTTCTTATAATAAATGTTCAAATCGGCTACATCTGTACTGCTTGAGTCAGTCAGGAAAAAAGTTAAGTCTTTCTCGTTTATTTTACCTTCTAGATACGTCGACCAGTCTTTTATATTCTCGGAGTTAAATCGTGTGCGATGTTCAGTGTCAAAACCAATTCCATAAAAAATATCAGTAGATAAGAAAAGAGGCGAGTAGGACTTGTCCACAAAGGTTTCTGGCGTGAAGTTGGAGTCAAATGACCAACCCCAATCTCCATCTGCACAGGCATAAATAGTACCGTAAACTAAAAGAGTAAGGGCGCTAAAAGCAATCAATAATTTTTTCAAAAAGTCCTTCTTCATAATTTTTTAAATTGAATTCGTCAAGATCATAAAAGATAATTTCTTTTGGATTTTGAACTGTATTTTCTTCAAGGTTATTTGCCATTTCAAGCAAATCATTTTCTGATATTGTTTCTATTTTTATTTGGTCATTTTTTTTGTAAAAAACACCGTCTTTAAAATCGGAATGTGCAACTACAAACCAATTCTTTTTTGTAAGAACAAAACTACTGTTATTTTTTAGATTTTTGACATTAATTTTGTTTCTTAAACCAATTATTTTACCGTCTCTTATGTGAATTCCCCATGAATAAATAGGCAATGCAATATCTATAGGTAAAGGATAGTTTTTTAAACTTGATAAATAACGATTGGCAATGCTTAAATCGTATATCGAATTTAAAGAATCGGTGGCTATTTTACCCATATTGTAGTACATAAGGACGCCGCGGTCTACATTTGGGATTTTTGTTTTCTTGAAATATTTTATCTGATGGAGTCGAATGGTTGCCGATAGTTTTTTATTGGAAATCTTCTTAAAAGCATCTATAAATCGCAAGTAATTGTCTTTGCTTTCAAGAGTCCAATCACAATCGATTTGGATTTCCTGAATGGTAATATTGTTTTTTAAGTTGATTTGCTGAATGAAACTATTTGTTTTTTGAGCCAAATCCAACACATTTAATTTCTTGTCGAGCATCACCTTATTTTTGATATACACAACGGGAATGATTTCATAACCAGAAGTTGTATTCTCAAAACGAATAGGAGTCCTTGGAAATGGTTTTTGAGTTTGTGGACTTAAGTCAATATCAAAATACCGAATGTAAAGTCTCTTAACCTCGTTTGTAGTCAAGGTGTTTTTTTCTTTTGGCGAAAGCCTAAAAATGGTCTTCCAATAATAAAAAGAGATTGTAGGCTTCTCCTGTTGTTGGCAGGAAATAAAGAGACAGAGGATAACGCCAAAAAGAATTATTTTTTTCAAAGAGAAATTGTTTTTCAAAGGGGTTACTCTTTTCTGTTTTTGGCTCGAGTGTAAGTCCAATAGGCTAATAAAACCAATATAACAAAAGGCAGATAGGAACCAATAAGAACACCAATTTGATAGCCATCATTGGGAGCATTTTTAATTTTTTCGTTAATGTTTACCTTTTGAAGGAGTAAAATGAAAGCAGTCATTGTTATTTAATTAAAGCGTTTTTTGTAAAATCGGATAAGACTAGTCTACCGGAAATGGCTGCTCTTTCCTTTAAAAGTTTATCCCAATGTGCAGTTCCTTCCCAAAAGACTTTTTTCATTTCGGCAAGTGCTTCTGGATTGTAATGGGATAATTTTTTAGAGAAAGCGGTTATTTCAAGGTCCAGTTCTTCCTGAGTTTCCATTACTTTGGCATATAATCCTTTTTGGTGAGCCCAGGATGCGGCTTTCCATTCGTGTGCGGCCAAAGTCATTTCGGACATTGCTGTTTTTCCAATTTTTCTGCTTACGGCAGGTTCTATCACAAATGGGCCAATTCCAATTGCCAATTCTGATAATTTGACAGCACTTTCTTGGGTTGCAATTACATAGTCACAAGCTGCAATAATGCCAACACCGCCGCCTACAGCTTTTCCTTGAATGCGTCCTATAATTATTTTTTTGCAAGAGCGCATGGAATTAATCAAATTGGCAAATCCAGAAAAAAAACGAGTACCTTCATCAAGAGTACTTACTGCCAGCAATTCATCAAAGGAAGCGCCCGCACAAAAAGCCCCGGCACCTTCGCTTTTTAAAATAATTACTGAAATTTCGGGATTATCACTCAAAAAAGTAAGTTCATTGGTCAATCGATCCAACAATACTCTGGGGAAAGAGTTACTAGCGGGATGACCAAACTGCACCGTAGCGATTTTGTTTTCTATGGTTGTTAAGAGTGTTCCGTTTTTATCAGGTGTAAGCATAAGGTGTATTTTGATGTAAAGTTAAAAAAGTAACCGAAGCAAAATGTTATTTTTTTTGGATTTAAAGAATAGTCTTTTTGAAATTTGCATATTCCTATAATTATATGTTATATTTGCGGCATCGTTGGGGGATTAGCTCATTTGGCTAGAGCGCTTGCCTGGCAGGCAAGAGGTGGTCGGTTCGAATCCGATATTCTCCACATATCAAACCCAAACATTGTTTGGGTTTTTTTTATGTCTTGTTCTGAAAAAACTTTCCCTATTTTTGTTAGGTACTTAACCTAATAATTTATGAAAAAAATCCTATTTCTGATGGCTGTATCTTCTTCATTGGCTTCTTTGGGGCAAAACCAAAAACCAACTCCAATAACTTATCCCAAAACTGCAAAAGGGGAAACGGTTGATGTTTATTTCGATGCCAAAGTAAGCGATCCCTACCGTTGGCTCGAAGACGACAAATCGGCGGAAACAGGTGCTTGGGTGAAAGAACAGAACAAAGTGACCTACGATTATCTATCGCAAATTCCTTTTAGGGACGCATTAAAAGCGAGGCTCGAAAAATTGTGGAATTACGAAAAAATAAGCGCTCCATTCAAGGAAGGAAATTTTATTTATTATTACAAAAACAACGGATTACAAAATCAAGCTGTTTTGTATCGTAAAGATTCCAAAGGCAAGGAAGAAGTTTTCCTTGATCCAAATACATTTTCAAAACTAGGAACAACTTCATTAGGAGGAGTTGATTTCTCTAAAGACGGTTCGAAAGTAGCCTATTCCATTTCCGAAGGTGGAAGTGACTGGCGAAAAGTAATCTTGATGGATGTCAACAACTTCAAGAAATTGGAAGACACCTTGGTTGATATTAAATTTAGCGGAGTATCTTGGAAAGGAAACGAAGGATTCTACTATTCCAGTTATGACAAGCCAGAGGGAAGCGAACTATCAGCCAAAACCGACCAACATAAATTGTATTACCATAAATTAGGAACGGCACAAAAAGACGATCAAGTCATTTTTGGCGCAGACCAAAAACGTCGTTATGTAGGCGGAAGTGTAACCGAGGACAACCATTATTTAGTGATTACGGCTGCCAATTCCACTTACGGAAACGAATTGTATATTCAGGATTTGACCAAACCCAACAGTCCTATTATAACGATTGTGGATAATTTTAACAGTGACAACAACATCATAGAAAACGAAGGCGGAAAATTATTTATAGAAACCGACTTAAACGCACCCAACAAACGCATTGTGAGTGTTGATATTAGCAATCCAAAACCAGAGAACTGGAAAGATGTTATCCCTGAAACCGAAAATGTGTTGACACCAACAACAGGAGCTGGTTATTTCTTCGCCAATTATATGAAAGATGCCGTATCGATTGTGAAGCAATACGATTACTCGGGTAAATTAGTGCGCGAAATTGAATTACCGGGATTAGGAACAGCCACTGGATTTGGAAGCAAGAAAGAAGAGAAAATACTTTATTATTCTTTTACCAATTATATTACACCGGGAACTATTTATTCTTTTGAGCCAAAAGCCGGAAAATCTACAGTGTATGATCAGCCGAAAGTAGATTTCAAAAGCGAGGATTATGTTTCTACCCAAGTGTTTTATACTTCCAAAGACGGAACCAAAGTCCCAATGATAATCACCCACAAAAAAGGACTGAAACTCGATGGAAACAACCCAACCATTCTTTATGGATACGGCGGGTTCAACATTAGCCTGACGCCAAGCTTTGGTATTTCGAATGCCGTTTGGATGGAAAATGGCGGTATCTATGCAGTCGCCAACCTGCGTGGAGGTGGAGAATATGGCAAAAAATGGCACGATGCAGGAACCAAAACACAAAAACAAAACGTCTTTGATGATTTCATAGCTGCAGCCGAATACCTGATTGCACAAAACTATACCTCTCCTAATTATCTTGCCATCCGTGGCGGATCCAATGGCGGATTATTGGTAGGCGCTACCATGACACAGCGTCCCGATTTGATGAAAGTCGCTTTGCCGGCCGTGGGCGTGATGGACATGTTGCGCTACCATACCTTTACCTCTGGAGCCGGTTGGGCTTTCGATTATGGAACCTCGGCAGACAGCAAGGAAATGTTTGAGTACCTAAAATCGTATTCCCCAGTTCAAAATGTGAAACCAGGAGTTCAATATCCCGCCACTCTGGTCACCACGGGCGATCACGACGACAGGGTAGTTCCAGCACACAGCTTTAAATTTGCTGCCGAGTTGCAGGAAAAACAAACAGGAACCAATCCCGTTTTAATCCGAATCGATATCAACGCAGGCCACGGCGCCGGAAAATCACTCGCAGCAACCATTCAGGAAATCTGCGACATCCAAGCTTTCACACTCTATAATATGGGATTTACAACATTGTCAACAATAAGTAATCCATAGTTTAATAAGGAGCTTGATCCTGCTGTACGCTGCAAGCTTTTTCATAAAACGCCCTTTTTCTAAGAATAAAAAGGAACTTCCGCTGGTCGCTCTTTTTATTCAAGAAAAAGGGCATTTTATTTCAAAAGGCTTTTCGCTTCCATCAGGGCTAGGGCATCCCTTTTCATAAGAAGATTTTATTTATCCAAAAGATTAAAATATCCTCTTTTAACCCTAAAAAAAGCAATAATTAGATAAAATAACACCCAAAAAAATACGCTTTTGGTAAACATCAGTCGTCAGTCTGACGTTTTTTGTGTTTTATAACTCGTAAAAAAGCCTCCAAAAAACCAAATAGTAGCTCCAAAAACATCAAACCAACTCCATTTTTGATACTTTTTTTGCCCTTAACCATAAGCGAAATCGATAGAAATCACTTGTTATTTATTCTCCAAATAAATTAAGGTTTTAGGGTTATAAATCAGTCTTTTTAAGGGGTTAAATCCTTAAATTTGAGAGTAAAATTAACAACCGCATTTATATGGAATTAGTTGCAAAACCAAACAAATATGAACTGGGAGAAATGCTCCTGGAAATAGGTTCCTTACTCATGGTTTCAGGAGCCAATACCGAACGTGTCAAAGTCACCATTAGCAGAATAGCAGGTGCTTTTTGCTGCGATTCGGATTTAATGATTACCAATCATGCTTTGATGATTACTTTAACCTATAAAGACAATATCAAAACGTTTACCAGTGTAAAATGGGTGCCGAATATGCACCTCAATTTTAATCTCATTTCGGATATCAGTACGATGAGTTGGAAAATTGTGGAAGAAAAATGGTCCGTGGAGCGCATCAATAAAGAAATGAAATTGCTAGACCGAAAACCATTATATCCAAGGTTTGCAGTTTTGTTTTTGGTGGCCTTGGCAGGAGCTTCCTTTTGTAGATTGTTCGGTGGTGGATTAATCGAAATGATACTTTGCTTTTCCGGAAGTTTCTTGGGGCTTTTTGTGAGACAGGAAACCATGAAACTCAAATTCAATTTTTATGTATGCATTTTCTTTGCGGCCTTAACCTCTTCTTTCTTGGTAGGGCTCTATTCGTTTCTAAATCCCGAAGGAGAATTTATACATGCCTTATCCACTTCGGTGTTGTTTTTAATTCCCGGCGTACCTATGATCAATTCCTTCTCGGACCTGATTGACGGAAATATATTAAACGGAACCACCAGAGGCGTAAATGTTTTGGTCATCGCCTTTGCCATTGCTTTGGGATTGATGGTTTCATTATTAATTTTTAATTTACACTAAAATGGATTTTGCATTATTAGAAAAAGGAATATGGTTGGGTTGTGCAGGTATCGGTTTTGCCGTTTTGTTCAATGTGCCTCGCCGTACTTTAGGAGTTATATACATCATCGCAGCCTTGGGCGGATTGCTCAAATTTTATTTAATATCACTCGAAGTTGGGTTGGTTTTCGCGGCTTTATGCGGTGCGAGCCTTATCGGTTTTTCTAGTGTATTGGCGGCACACTATCGCAAAGCGCCACCCATGACTTTTGCGCTTCCGGCATTGATCCCTATGATACCAGGATTTTTTGCCTACAAAGCCATGGTAGGAGTAATGAAATTAACTGCCGAACAAGATCCGGATGTCTATACCAAACTCTTTTTTGAAACCGTCAAGAACGGTCTTTCAGCTTGTTTTATCATCTTGGCTTTGGCCGCAGGGGTCGCCATCCCGCTACTCATCACCCGTAAGGAAACCGTGAAGCGAATCAAAGCGGATAAAGTTTTAGAAAAACAACTCGAAAACTTAGAAGAAGAAATTTAAAATAAGCCTTTTGTGAACCCAAAACGCCAGTCGAAAGATTGGCGTTTTTTGTTGATGGGTATTCATTTGTAATTTGTTTAAAGAGAAGCAATTATTTTATGTTTTATAAATTTTTTCTGTATTATTGTAAATAAATTCACTCTAAATGATAAAGAATCAATCTATAATTCCTGACATAAAAGCAATAATAGCAAATGCGAAAGACAAAGCCGTTAGGGCTGTTGATAATGAGCGTACGATCATGTATTGGCATATTGGACGACGTATTTTTGAGGAAGAACAACAAGGGAAAGACAGAGCGGATTACGGGGCATATTTGATTAAATTTCTATCCAAACAATTACAGCCAGATTATGGAAGTGGTTTTTCGGTTAGACAATTAGAACGGTATCGACAGTTTTATCGTACTTATCCAATTGCGTCCGCACTGCGGACGCAATTGAGTTGGACGCAGTATAAATTACTTATTTCTATTGATAATCAAGACAAAAGAGATTTTTATAGTGCCGAAAGCGTTAAGAACAATTGGACATCAAGACAACTCGAACGCCAAATTTGCAGTAATCTTTGGGAACGCCTTTTGATAAGCAACGATAAAGAAAGTGTGCTTGCCGTGGCCAAAAACGAAAAACTGCCTTCGGATGCTAAAGAGATTATAAAAGACCCCATGTTTTTAGAGTTTTTAGACTTAAAACGGGAAGCTTCTTACTACGAAAAAGATTTGGAGCAAGCCATAATAACCCATTTACAGGAGTTTTTATTAGAAATGGGTAACGGTTTTTCATTTGTGGCAAGACAAAAAAGGATTCACATTGAGGGTGATGAATTTTTTACAGACTTAGTTTTATACAATAGACTTTTGCAATGTTTTGTAATCGTCGAAATCAAAACAGATAAACTCACGCATCAGGATATAGGGCAATTGCAGATGTATGTAAACTATTATGATCGGATGGAAAAGCTGGCTCACGAAAATCCAACAATTGGAATTTTACTATGTGCCACAAAAAATGATGGTGTTGTGAAATTTACTTTGCCCGAAAATAATAAAACCATAGTGGCGAGTCAATACGAATTGTATTTGCCTACGGAGCAACAACTATTAGATGAAGTCAATAAAGAGCTAGAAAATTTTGACGAAACAAAAGAATAACTATAAAAAGAGTAATATGTATTAAAACGCCAGTCGAAAGATTGGCGTTTTTTTTGGTCTGAAAACACGTTGAAAACTAATTATGAATGAGGACAATTGTAAGCAGGTCAATTGTCCTCGCAAAACTATTTTTATAAACTATGAGTATAAAGATTTATATTTGTTTATAACCGATTAAATAACAATATGGCACAAAAAAATCTTTGGACTCGAGAAGAATTAATACTTGCTTTTAATTTGTATTTAAAAATTGAATTTGGGAAAACACATAAGGGTAATCCAAAAGTTATTGCTTTGGCAAATATTTTAGGAAGAACACCGAGTTCGATTGGAATGCGATTAGGAAATTTTGCAAGTATAGATCCATATCATCAACAAAGAGGAGTTGGAGGTTTAAAAGGAGGGATGAATCAAGTAAAACCAATTTGGGACGAATTCTTTCATAATCAAGAAGAATTAGTTTTTCTAAGTGAACAAATTCTGGCTCAAAAAGAAAATACTTCAATAGAAAACAAATATCAAGAAATTCTTTTCGACTTAAAAGGACTAAAAGGAGAAAACGTGATTCGAGAAGTAAAAACTAGAGTGAACCAATCTGTTTTCAGGCAAATGGTTTTAACTAATTACACCACCAAATGCGCCATTACTGGAATTGATATTCCTGAATTATTATTGGCAAGCCATATTGTTCCTTGGTCAAAAAATGAAAACGAAAGACTAAATCCTGAAAACGGAATTTGTCTTTCTGCCCTTTACGACAAAGCATTCGATAAAGGATTGATTGGTATAAATTCAAACTACCAAGTGATATTGTCAACTGGCATAAAAAAGAAAAAGGAGACTTCGTTTTATCAAAGTCATTTTGCTACGATTGAAAATCAAAGAATTATTGATGGAATAAAATATTTGCCAAGAAAAGAATTTTTAGAATATCATCTTGATACTATTTTCGAGAAATGAAAGAACTGAAATTATTTGCTATTTACAAGAATGGTCAGCATAAAGGAAATGAACGAGGAATTTCAAAAGAAGATGCGATAAAAAAATATTTGATTGCTTCATCTTTTGGGACACTATTGGATGATTTTGAATTTGTAGCTCAGTATACAGGTGTCCTTGCACTCGAAAATGTACATTTTATTAAACCTATTTTTGATAAAAATAGTATATCAGAAATTGGAAAAAGAAATGTGAATTACTGGCCTTTCATAGAAACTTATTATCCAAATTATTATTCTTGCGACCAAATTTTATTAAGCGATATTTTAACTAGAAAATTGGAAGGCGAAGAACTTGATATAAAAGATGAAGAAATGATTAAAGATTGGGATGTAAAAGAGGAATTACTTAAACTTGATAAAGCCATTATGCAAAAGGCGATGAAAAATTATTTTGAAATTAAGTATTCTACAATATGATACTTTATTTAAATCCAGCCAAATAGTAACTAAATTTCTTTTTCAGACACTTCTGTCTTTAAATCAAAAAACAACTTTTTTCTTTCATAATGTTTTACTAAAACGGGACCGTTTTAGGGAATAATTTTTAACTTTGAGAATAAGCATTAAAAATTAATAATAATAGACATATGAAAGTACAAATCAACACAGACAAGAATGTAGAAGGAAGCGAAAGATTAGAATCTTATTTTTCTACTGAAATAACAAGAGTATTATCCCGTTTTGATGACAAAGTGACTCGTGTAGAAGTACATTTTGGGGATGAAAACAGTGCGAAATCTGGGGTAAACGACAAGCGTTGTCTTATTGAAGCGCGTCCAGCCAATATGCAGCCTATTGCCGTTACAGAACACGCCGATTCTATCGAAAAAGCATTCAACGGAGCTTTGGATAAAATCAAAAAAGTACTCAACACTACATTCGATAAGCAGAAAGCGCATTAAGCAATTAAAAACATAAATAAATAGAATAAATTGAGGCTGTCTTTCGGGACAGCCTTTGTTGTTTTAACTGAGATACCGCAATAGGAATAGATGTCACGAAGATTCACAAAGGAGACGCAAAGATGCGCAAAGAAAAAAATGAATCCTTGAGATTGAACTTAAAAAACTTTGCGAAACTTTGCGGGTTCTTCGCGTTTCTCTACGAAATAAAGTGTAATGCTTATTCTAGGTTTAATCAATATTTGGTCTGTCAAAAAAACTATTCTTCAAACAACATCGTTGCTAATCGATCATCTCTTTGATACACATCGTCATAAAAATGAATAACCCCCTCGTTATCCACCCAAGCAGTAAAATAACCAATGTACACCGGAATTTTATTCTTGAGCCTGTACCAGGATTCTTTGCCTTTATGCATGGCGGCATCAATCTTTTCGGGTGTCCAGTTTTTATCGTTTTTTAGTATTTCATTAGCCAACTCTACTGGTTTCGCAACTCGTATGCAGCCGTGGCTGAAAGCTCTTTTTTCTTCATCGAACAAGTTTTTGGAAGGGGTGTCGTGCAGGTAAATGGAATTGTTGTTTGGGAACAGAAACTTCACTAATCCCAATGAGTTTTTTGGTCCGGGTTTTTGTCTAATACCTCCATTATACCGTTCCATATTGTGTTTGGACAGATAGTTTGGGTTTTTGGCTATGCCGGGTTTAATCTCCTTTGCGATAATACTTTTGGGAACGTTCCAATAGGGACTAAAAACGATATAACGCATATCGGCACTAAAAATGACGGTTTTGTTCATGTCTTTTCCCACGACCACATTGGAGGTTAAAACAGGTTTTCCTTCCTTGAAAAAAGTCAATCGATAGGATGGGATATTTACCACTATCAATTCTGGGGCTTTAGCAACATCGGCATCAATCCATCGACAGCGTTCCATATTGACCATAATGGTTTTGATCCGATTTTCTATTGGAACATTCAAAGAGGCTATGGTTTTTTGTGTAATCGTTTGGTTTTCTTTTATGCCATTTCGTTTTTGGTATTTCAGAATTCCAACAGAAAGGGTGTCATCATATAGGGTGCTTTTTGAGTCTGCTGCTATGTCTTCCAGTATGAACAACCGTTGTCTGATTTGGGCAATAGTTTGAGAAGAATCTCCAGGCTTCAAGGAAGTACGACTGGAATCTAGTTCTATGGGATTCCAAGAATTGTTTTTTTGAATCTTTCTGTATTTATGGAGTACTTCTTTGAGGCTGTAATACTCATTCAATACTTCTTTTTCGTTTTTGTCAATTAGGGAAGGGTTGGCAATTATTGAATCCAAATAATTAACGTAGGATTGTTTTTTTCGGGGTAAATACCAACCCAATTCGGCAATTTTTTTATCGTCAATTCCTTTTAAAACTTTGTGGGTATAAAAAAAATAAAGCGATGTAATCAATAATTCATCATTGACATTCGCGCTTTGATTTTCGGTCGCATTCTGAAAAAGCGTGTCCAGATTTTCTTTGTATGGAATGGCGGCTTTTATTCCTTCATCTTCCATATTGTTTAATTTATTATACAGCAAATGACTAACTTCCAGTATGCCTTTGGAGTCAAACCAAATGTATTGATAGTTGCGTTTTCGATACAATTCGGTTGTTTCTTCTTGGTATTTTTGTAGTTTCGGATGTTTTATAAAAAAGGAGCTGACCAGAGTGCTGTCAAATGGAGACAGGCTTTTTACTTTGTTAAAAGCACTGATTTTATGAGGCAATTTTAGAACGGGATCTTCCTTTTTTTACAGGAAATAGAAGAAAAGGAGAAACTGAAAATAAATAGGATAAGCAACAAAAGAGATTTTCTCATAAAGAAAGTTTTTTTTGAGACACAACTATAAATGTACAAAAAAAATTGCCTTAAAGAAATGAACTTTAAGGCAACTTTTAGGTGGTAGGTTGGTGTTTTTTTAAAATTGGAAAGCGGCACCAATTTGAAAAACTTGGTTTTTTCCTGAAAGCGTTGGATTATCGAACGTGTCATCCAAACCTGTGATGTATCTAGCATTTATAGATAATCCTAAAGGTAGGTTAAGAGACGTACCAAAAGCCCATGAAGGCACAAAACTGTTTACATCAGTATAGTCTACATTGTCTGAAACTGCAAATCCAAATTGAGGTCCGGTTTCAAAGCTTAATAATTTAACAACATAAATTTTTGCTAAAACAGGCACAGTAAGATAATCTATTTTTGTGTCTTTTGCATTTTTAGTTGAAAATCCTTCCTGTGAGTATTGTACTTCAGGCTGTATGAAAAGCAAGCTTTTTATCAATGGAATTTCTTTGTAAACGCCAACATAAAGACCAGTTTTGGCGTCTGTATTCCAGCCATTTCCACTAATATCAGAAAAGTTGGCTCCTGCTCTAATTCCCCAAGCTTGTGCTGAAACTGCATTAGATACTAATACTATGAAAGCACTTAACAGTAAAATTTTTAATGATCGCATATTTTTTGTTTTTAAATTAGTAACTCATTTATAGAGTTTGTTGACATCAAAAGTAGTACAATTTTTCAATTTTTTCATCAATATACTACAAAAACACCTTTAAATAGGTGCGATAATTTGGACAAAGACAGTGTTTGAATAGTTGAGTATCTTGCACTACAATGTTAAAGTTTTTAAGATATAACGTTCGTTTTTGTAATATATTATGTTAACTTTGATACAGGTCGAGTTGTTTTGCGGATTATTCAATTCAAAATATTTAAAAGCAATTTTTTTTATATAGATATATAAAATTTTAAATAACTGGTATGAAAGAATTTATAGAAAAAGGAAAAGAATTTTCAAAGACAACTAGATTTAAAAAGATTTTAAAAAGAACCGGTTTTTTTATTGTTGGTTTTTTAGGGTTAATACTTATTTTCTTTATTGGATTGAGGATTTATTTTACTCAAAATAAAGAGCACATAATGACCGAAATCAATCAGAAAATTAATGATAATATTTCGGGGCATGCCAGTATTGGAGATGTGGGCTACAAATTCTTGATAGGTTTTCCCAATTTTACGGTGGTTTTGAAAAAAGTTGAACTGCAGGACAGTTTGTATGCCGTTCATAAAAGGAGTGTGCTTAAGGCGGAAGAAATCGAAGTGCGATTGAATGTGCTGAGTTTATTGCATAAAAAAGTGGATATAGAAAAAGTAGTTTTGATTGATACTAAAATCGATTTGTTTAAAGATAAAAATGGCGTTTCCAATTCGAATATTTTTAAACCAAAACCCAAAACAAATGAGCCAAAAAGCAAAACTGAAACTGAAATCGGAGAAGTTGATTTTAAGAATGTAGTTTTTATTTCCCAAAATTTACAAAGAAATAAATTGTTCCACTTTGAGGTGAATTCTTTAAAATGTAAAATAAATTATAAAGATGATGGCTGGGAAACAGATTTGTTTCTGGATGTTTTTGCAAAAAGCATGGCTTTCAATACCAAACACGGAAGTTTTATAAAAGACAAAAGAGTAAAAGGAAAACTGGCAGTTCAATTCTCTAAGGCGAAAAATAAAATTGACGTAGTTACTGAAGGGCTTGGGATTGGCGACGATGATTTTGACATCAAAGCGAGTTTTGGTCTGAACAAGGATCATCCAATAATGAATATCAACATAAAAACGACTATTTTATGGCTGAATGCCGCTCATTTGTTGGATCCACATTTGTTTAAAATTCTAAATCATTTTAATATAACTAAGCCTCTTGATGCCCAATGTAGTATTATTGGCGACATGAATGCAGAAGGAGATCCCGAAATTATTGTGGATGCCCAAATCAAGGATAATGTCTTGGTTTCTTCAGAAGGGGAAACCAAAGAGTGTAGTTTTGAAGGACGATATATCAATAATTTCAAGAACGGTTTAGGGAATAATGACATCAACTCGGCTGTTATCATTAAAAATTTCACAGGAAACTACAAGGGGATTCCAGTAGTTATTCCTAATGCAGCAATTAATAATTTAGAAAAACCGATTGCAACAGGAGACTTGCATTCTAAGTTTGATGTCGAGAAATTGGGAAATATTTTTGGTGATCAATTTATAAAGTTTAATGGAGGAACGGCAAACGTCGATTTTAAATTCAATGTTGATATTGTGGCTTTGCGAATTTCAAAACCTCGTTTTACGGGGAAAGTGAATATAGAAAAGGCTAATATGCTTTTAAGATCTAAGAATATTACTTTTCAAACCAATGTTCTTCTTGATTTTACGGACCAGGCATTGTTTATTAGAAATATTAAGTACCAAAGAGATAAAAATATTTTTTTCTTAGATGGGAAAATTGATAATTTTCTTAATCTCTATTATAATGATCCTGCAAAAATGGTGGCTGTTTTGAATATCAACAGCCCTTTTATGGATGTGAAAAAATTCATAAGTGTTTTGGCCCATAGTCAAAAAACGAATGAAGTTAAAAAAGTAGCCAGCAAATCAGATATTAAAAAACGGATAACGCTTGTTGAAAAATGTCAAGTGGTTTTAAATTTGAATCTTGACAAGATGGTGTATTCTAATTTGACGGCCAAGAATGCCAAAATTATTATTGTGGCCAAGAATAGACAATTTTTTGTCAAACAAGGAGCAATTGAATCCTGTGGAGGCAAAATCACATTTGCTTCCCAGTTAATTCCAAACGGTAATTTATTTGATGTAAAAACAAATGTAAACATTGCAACGGTTGATATTCCTCAATTTTTAACATCTTTCAAAAATTTCGGAATTACATCCTTTCAGCCTAATGATATAAAAGGAAATCTTTCGGCAACGGCTGACATGTCGGTAAAAATGACTCAAAATGGAGATTTGGTTGACGATTCGGCTAAAGGAAATTTGTATTATGATATCAAAAAAGGGGAACTGAACAATTTTATGCCAATAATAAAAATTGGCAAGTTTGCTTTTCCAAACAGAGATGTAAAACATATTGTTTTTAATGATTTGTCAGGACGATTGAATATGAGCGGTAGCTTTGTAAATGTTGATTATTTTAAAGTGAGTTCAAATGTGCTGAATTTTGATGTTGAGGGTATTTATTCATTCAAGAAAGGAACTAATTTAGGGTTGACGATTCCGTTAAGAAATCCAGAGGATGATTATAAAATTAAAGATCTAAAAGAAAGAGAAGCCAAACGATACAAAGGAATAGTGTTGCATTTGTTGGTTGTGGACGGGAAAAATGGTGAAATGAAAATTAAAATGGGAAGTCTTCCAAAGAAATAAAAAAAGTAAAAATATGAGAGCACTCTTTTTAAGTTTAGCAGTATTGACATTAGTGAGTTTTGATTCTTTGCACTATAAAGAATCCGGTGAAAAAGAACAGGTAAACAGAACCCTTGATGCTTGGCACAAAGCTGCGGCAGAGGCCAATGCCGAAGTCTATTTTGGAATGATGACAGATGATGCGATTTACATCGGAACAGATCCAACCGAAAATTGGGATTTGAAAGCTTTTAAGGCCTTTGCAAAACCTTATTTTGACAGAGGCAAAGCTTGGGACTTTAAAGCATTGGAGCGTCACATTTATTTTGATAAATCAGGTAAACTGGCTTGGTTTGACGAACTGTTGAATACTCAAATGAAAATTTGTAGAGGTTCTGGTGTTTTGATAAAGACAGGTAAAGAATGGAAAATTAAACACTATGTTTTGTCTATGACCGTTCCAAATGAGAATACAAATGAAGTGGTGAAAATTAAAGAAGGGATTGAGGATGTCGTGATAAAAAATCTTCAGGCAAAGAAACAATAATGACATTAGGGTGTTTCTGAAAATATTAATTCTGCCAGATGGTCATCCCTTAAATAGATATCATTATAAAAACAGATCTCTCCAGAATCGTTAACCCAAGCTGTAAAATAGCCAATATGGATTGGGATTTTATGTTTGAGTATACAAGTGGTTTCCTTTACCCCTTTCATTGCATCATTGATCCGGTCAATAGGCCAGTCGGGGTCATCTTTTAAAATTAAGATGGCCAATTCTTTGGCTTTTTCTAAATTAATGCAGCCATGACTAAATGTTCTGTATTCCATGTCGAATAGACTTCGGGCTGGCGTGTCGTGGAGATAGATGTTATTGGAATTTGGAAAAACAAATTTAACGAGTCCCAAAGAATTATTTATTCCGGGTTTTTGTCTGGGGTTACCGTTGTTCCATTCTATATTGTTTTTGGCCAGATAATCTTTGTCATGTTCTATTTGTATTTTTAGTTCACTTTCAACAATGCTTTTGGGGATATTCCAATAGGGACTAAACACAATACTGCTCATATTGGCACTAAAAACTACTGTTTCGGTAATGATTTGACCTAAAAACACATTCGATTCCAGTTCCTTTTTGCCGTTTTTTTTATAAATTAATTTAAAGGATGGAATATTTATAATTATATATTCATTGGCTCTGGCCAATTTTGGATCAATCCATCTGCAACGTTCCATGTTTATCATGATGATTTTAATGCGTTCTTCGGCAGGAATGTTCATTTGTCTGATGTGTCTATAGGTAATGGGATAATTAACCTTAAAATCGTTCCTTTTTTTAAAATTCAATATAGCGGCCATCATCTCATCATCGTACACATTAAGTTTGGAATCTCGTTTTAAGTCCCCGTTAATGGTAAGCCAGTGTCTTATTTGACCAATGATTTTGGAGCTGTCATTTGGTTTCAATTCCTGTGCCTCAGAAATCGAGTCTATTTGATTCCAACCGCCTTCTTTTTCTATTTGTCGGTATTTCTTTAAAACATCTCGAAGTTTATAGTATTGGTTAAATACCAGATTTTCATTTTTACTTAGTAATTCTGGATTAACTAATAAAGAATCCAAAAGATTTACATAAGAAATATTATTTCTAGGGATAAACCACCCAGTTTCCTGTATTTTTTTTGTGTCCACTCCATGAAATACTTTTTGGGCATAAAAAACGTATACGGTGGATAGCATTATTTCGGTATCGGTTTGGGAAGGTTTATCAGCTGAGTTTTGATCAAAAATCTTGTCAAATTTATCTTTATAGGGTAATTGAGAATTTAATCCTTCCTCATCAAGAAGATTTACTTTAGCATATAGTACATTGGCAAATTCGATAAGTTCTGTGCGATTATACCAAATCGGCTTAAATTTTCTTTTTGCGTATATGGTATTAACATCTGGTTGGTATTTTTTTAGAGAAGGGTATTGGGTGAAAAAACGAGCAATGGTAGCTCTGTCAATATTAATTTTTGTGAACTGTTGTGTTTGGGCAGAAGAAGTGTCTTCAGCCGTTAGAATTTCTTCGCTGTAACGGTAGAAAGAAACGAGGGAAAGAGTCAATGCTATAATTGTTATTAATAAAACTTTTTTTTTCATCAAAAGATTATTTTACATAAAGGTACATAAATATATTTTTAGCTAAAAGTGAATGTAGTTGAAGTTTACTGTTGAATAATTTCAGTTGTTTTTTTCAGCATCTCTTTTTTTGGTTCAAAAAAAGGGCTTGAAAGTAGGAGATTGAATATGTTTTTTAGGTATAAAGAAGTTCTGCTTAAAAATATTAGGGCATGATTTAAATCTTCATTTTTTCTTCATCAAAGTTTTCGGTCTTAAATAATTCCTTAATTTTGCCGAAATAGCAAATATATCGTGGGAAGTAAAAATAAATTAAAAAGGTTCAAGGAAAACGAAACATTCACTAATGTTTTTCAACCAACAAGAGAAGAGGTAGTCGGAGATTTGTTTCCGCTAAGAGGGAAGTGGAATTCGGATTTTTTTAAAAACGAAAATCCATTGGTACTTGAATTGGGTTGTGGCAAAGGAGAATATTCTGTTGGATTGGCCGAGAGATACCCAAATAAAAACTTCGTGGGAATCGATATCAAAGGAGCTCGTTTCTGGCGTGGTGCAAAAACTGCGGTTGAAACAGGATTACAAAATGTGGCTTTTATTCGAACTCAAATCGAATTAATCAACCATATTTTTGCTGAAAATGAAGTTGATGAAATTTGGATTACTTTTCCAGATCCCCAAATAAAATACAAAAGAACAAAACATAGAATGACTAATTCAGAATTTCTGCAATTGTACAAGAAAATTTTGAAGAAGGAAGGAGTTGTCAATCTTAAAACCGATAGTGAGTTCATGCATGGCTACACATTGGGACTGCTTCATGGAGAAGGACATGAGGTTTTGTATGCTAATCATAATGTGTATGTAAATGAGGGAAGTCCTGAAGAAGTTACTGCTTTTCAGACATTTTATGAGAAGCAATATTTGGAAATTAACAAAGCAATTACGTATATTCGTTTTAAAATCAAATAGTTTTCTAAGATGGTTTTCAGTTTGTAAGCTGAGACTGCAAACTGAAAATGCAAACTAAGTATGACTCTACTATTGCCTTTTTTTCTCGGATTTATTGTTGCAGCAATTGGTATTACACCTCCTGGTTTGATTAATATGACAGCTGCAAAAGTAAGCTTAAAAGACGGTAGGAATGAGGCCATTTCTTTCGCTATTGGTGCTACAATAATTGTTTTTTTTCAGACATTTTTAGCTTTATTATTTGCTAATTTTATTAATAGCCGTCCGGATATTATCAGTAGTCTTCAAGAAATTGGACTATTTATTTTTATTGCACTGACCATTTATTTTTTTTGGAAAGCCAAAAAACCAAAATTGCCTAAATCGGAAACCAAAGTTCGCAGTAAAACGAATCGGTTTTTTTTGGGAATGTTGCTGTCGGCATTGAATTTATTCCCCATTCCATATTATGTTTTCGTGTCCATTACACTTTCTACGTATGGGTATTTTTATTTTTTAGAATCTTTTATTTTTGCTTTTGTGGGAGGAGTAGTCGCAGGTTCCTTTCTGGTTTTTTATCTCTACATCATATACTTCAAGAAAAGGGAAGCAAAATCCTCTTTTTTAATCAATAATGGAAATTATATTATTGGTTCAATTACTGGGTTAGTTTCGATAGTTACACTGTTCAAACTCATTAAAGGATATTTTGGATAAAACAAAATGGAAGCAACAAACGATAATTTTTTTGAAAGAGTTTACGCTGTCGTCAGACAAATTCCATACGGAAAGGTCACTTCCTATGGCGCAATTGCCAAAGTTTTAGGGGCTGCGCGTTCTGCCAGAATGGTAGGTTGGGCAATGAATGCAGCACATAATCTTGAAGATGTTCCTGCACATAGAGTGGTCAACAGAAAAGGATTGTTAACAGGTAAACACCATTTTGACGGAACGAATCTAATGCAACAATTACTGGAAAGTGAGGGTATTGTTGTTGAGGATAATCAAATCATGAATTTTAAGTCCGTTTTTTGGGATCCTGAAATGAAGGTTTAATTCGGTATTACTTCTATTCGCAGTTATTGTTTTTTAAGGATTTTAGGATTGCAAAAATGACTGTTGAGATTATAGATGTTATTATCAACCACTATCAATAAATCCAATTCAAATCCTTTAGAATAAGAACTTAATCCGTTATCTTTGCAATCTAAAATTAGTTTAAATAAAGACAGCCTTTTTTTAAACCATTTATAATGAAATCGCCCGATTCAAAAAAGATAAATAGATTGGAGAAGGTACTACATGTTCCAAATAAAAAAATAATAATTACGCATGAAATTAGATAGAAAAGATATTCTTAAGGCATTAGAAACAATAACTATTGCTGGTGAAGGTAAAAATATGGTAGAAAGTGGCGCTATTGCAAACGTGGTTACTTTTGGAGATGAAGTTGTTGTGGATTTGTTATTGCATACACCGGCAATGCACATCAAGAAAAGAGCTGAAGATGACATTAGAAAAACGATACATGAATTAGTGTCTCCAGATGCTAAAATCAAAGTAAACATAAAAGTAGAAGTTCCAGAAAAGAATGAAATTAAAGGAAAAGCTATACCAGGGATAAAAAATATTATTGCAGTTGCTTCAGGAAAAGGAGGTGTAGGAAAATCTACTGTTACGGCAAATTTGGCGGTAACATTAGCTAAAATGGGATTTGCAGTAGGGATATTGGATGCTGATATTTACGGTCCATCGATGCCAATCATGTTTGATGTCGAAAATGAAAAGCCGATTTCGGTAGAGGTTGACGGGAAATCGAAGATGAAACCTGTTGAAAGTTATGGAGTAAAAATGCTTTCTATCGGATTTTTCACCTCGCCAAGTCAAGCTGTAATCTGGAGAGGTCCGATGGCTTCTAAAGCGCTAAATCAAATGATTTTTGATGCCAATTGGGGGGAATTAGATTTCATGTTAATTGATCTGCCACCTGGAACAGGAGATATTCATTTATCAATTATGCAATCATTGCCTGTTACTGGTGCTGTTGTGGTTAGTACTCCACAAGCTGTTGCACTGGCAGATGCCAAGAAAGGAGTTTCCATGTTTTTATCAGAAGCGATAAATGTTCCTGTTTTGGGAATTATAGAAAACATGGCCTATTTTACACCAGAAGAATTGCCTAACAATAAATATTATATCTTTGGAAAAGAGGGAGCTAAAGATCTTGCTCAGGATCTAGGAGTTGCTTTTCTTGGAGAAGTGCCAATTGTACAGTCTATTCGCGAAGCGGGAGATTATGGACGTCCAGCGGCATTACAAACAGGTTCTATTATTGAAAATGTTTTTGACGAGATAACACGAAACGTAGTTAGTGAAGTTGTCAATAGAAATGAAAATTTGGAACCTACTGAAGCAATCAAAATCACTACAATGGCCGGATGTTCGGCTGTTAAGAAATAATATTGAAGGATGAATAGCAATCACTAATGTGTGATTAATTCCTGAAAATATCGGTAGACCGAAAAAGAATAATAGATATCAACTTATGAAAACAGAAGAATTAACTAATAATGTTCTAAAAGCACTGGAAGAAATCAGACCTTTTCTGAATTCAGATGGTGGAGACATTACGCTTATTTCAATTGATGAAGGAAAACACGTAAAAGTGCGCCTTGAAGGAGCGTGTACAAGTTGTAGTGTGAATCAGATGACGTTAAGAGCCGGAGTGGAGACTACCATTAAAAAGTATGCCCCTCAAATAGAAACGGTTGTTAATATTATGTAATGCATTGAAAAATAGAATATTGTTTGTTTTTATTAATCTTAAAAATGACTCTTTAATAAAAAAAAGCCAAGTATAAAATGATAAAAGTCATGTTCGCTCTTGTTAAATAGATGGTTCATACTTGTTAAAAATCAACGAAAAGGTTTTTTTTAAAGATTATTATTAATGAATTACCAATAAAATCGCTGTTTATTTTGTTTTGCGCAAAAAACAATGTGAATAATTCAAGATTTTTTTATTTGAAAATTCAAATAAAAATTTACATTTGTAGCACTAACCTATAAAATTTGAATTATGAAAAAGCAGTACTTATTAATTATTCTATTTCTGTGTTTCTATAAAAATTATGCCCAAGAACCAATTCAAGAGGCATATGTGTCCAAAACGTATGTTAATGTTGATGAAGAATGGACTGAATTAAACTTTTCTTCAATGGTTGATATATCGTCAAATAGACAGGGACAATTAAAGATTGCCAATGCTGAATTTTTGACTGAATTAAGCGGGGGCAAGGCTAAAATGTTAGATAAAAGCGCATATATTACAGCAGTTTTAGATTCGCAAATATTGACTAAAACAAAAACGGAAAAAAATGGTTTGTTGAATTTAACGTATGAGGGAAAGTTAATATTTAAAACTTTTGAAGGATCTTATACGCCCGCTGTGAAAGTCACTTTCGTAGTGAATCAAGCTGATGTTATTGGTTTGAAAATTCATAATAACGAAAATAATAAAGATTACGCACTAGATCTTACAGTAAAAGATTAACATCGAAGTTTTAAACAGCTTCGATTTTTTTAATAAAAGTTAAATTATATAATGGACGTTTTAATAAAAATTAAAGATAGAGAAGGAGTTGTTCATGAATTACAGGCCCCAACAGATATGGCGATGAACATAATGGAATTGTGCAAAGCCTATGAGCTTCCGGTTGAGGGAACTTGCGGGGGAATGGCAATGTGCGCTTCTTGCCAATGTTATGTTCTTAATGATGTTCCGTTGCCGGCTATGGGTGATGATGAAGAAGCTATGTTATCTGAAGCTTTTTATGTAAAATCAAATAGTCGTTTGGGTTGTCAAATCCCGATTACCGAGAGTCTCGAAGGCTTGGAATTGGAATTGGCCCCAGAGAATTAATATTTAATTTTGTAAAACGTCGACTGCTTTTGGTAAAATGCGTTCTACGAATAAAGTATATGCTTTTTCAGAAGGATGTAAGTTGTCTGATGCAACTAGGCTAGGATTTGATAAGCCTTGTCTGGTTATGTCTGTAATGTTTACGAATATTATGCTGTTTTCTGCACAATAGTTTTGTGCATAAGAATTATATTGATCTATTTCTGTAGATACTCTTTTATTTCCATTGCCAAATGGCGTGTATGCATAATCTGGAATAGAGACTACTATTAAATTTGTTTTGTCACCTTTTGCTAATAAAATAGCCTTATTTACTAAATCAGGGAATTCTTTTTCATATTCAGAAAAAGAATTCCCTTGATATTGATTATTCACCCCAATGAGTAAAGTAACTAGGTCATAATCATTACTTGGATTTTGACTGTTTATTGCCGATATTAAATTACTGGTTGTCCATCCTGTCTTTGCAATTATGTTTAACGAAATGCTATTTCGAGTGTTTAAATTATAGAGCTTGGCTTTTAATTGTTCTGGAAATCGGCAGGTTTCACAAACACTTTGCCCTATTGTATAACTGTCTCCCAAAGCCAAATATTTAATGGGTTCTGATTTAGTGGCCAATGTTAGTTGAGTTGGTTTAGGGTTTTGTGAGGGCGCAACGGATTTTATATCAGTATTGTCAGATTGGCAATCTATCAAAAGAAGGCTTAAGAATAATACGCATATTTTCAATGTATAAACCATTTTTAGGAAATTACAATTAAACGATTCTTAGGTTACTTATTTTATTAAACCATTTCGGCTTTTAGGAGAATTTGTTCTTCAATAGCATCCCAAAGACCTATTCTTTTTTCTAAAGCCAGAATCGAAATTTCTTCCACTTCCGACCATTTTTTTGAATCCTCACCACATAGTTCGGTAATCATCTTCATTGCCATTGGGCCATGCTCATCAGCATCCAATTCGATATGTCTTTCAAAGTAATAAAGTAATTTACTTAAATCATTATCAGGGAATTTGGACTGAAAATTTTTTAAGATTTCTGTAAACATTTTCGGAATCAAATCTTCTCTACCAAAGGTAAATGCTGCGGCTATTTTGTGCGGTTTGCCTTCTTCAATAACTCTAAACGTAAAGTCAAGAAACTCTTTTATATTTGGATGTAGATCACTTTTTTTGATGGCAACAAATATATTGTGAAGTGAATTAACCTCTTCTAAAAAAAGTTCAATACCAATTGTTTTGGCACCGCAATCTTGCATTGCTTCTATGTACATTTCAAAATGGCTTAAACGTCGACCGTCGATGCTTAAATCACTTTCCTCTGCCAGCACAATTTCATTGATTAAATATCTGGTTTCAGGATTTGGTGTCGCAAACCAAGGTGTTGAAGTACAGGTTAATTTATTTTGCAAAGCTTTTAACAAAGACATAAAATCCCAAACTGCATATACATGGTTTTCTAAGAAGTGATGTAAATCTTCAAGAGTATTTATTTTTTTGTATAAAGAATGGTTTAATAATTGTTGTTTTTGCGTTTGAATGCCTGAGTTGATTGTTGCAATATTCATTGAGTTTCTTTTTAGTGTAAAATTAAAAAAGCTTCTCGTTACCAAGAAGCTTTGACTATCAATTTTATAAATACTTTAATAGTTGTTTAGTTCTATTTGAAAGCAGGAATTCCAGTGATGTCCATTCCTGTAATCAATAAATGAATGTCGTGAGTTCCTTCATATGTAATTACTGATTCTAGGTTCATCATATGGCGCATGATGGAATATTCTCCGGTAATTCCCATTCCTCCTAACATTTGTCTAGCTTCACGGGCAATATGAATTGCCATGTCTACATTGTTTCTTTTAGCCATAGAGATTTGGGCAGTGGTTGCTCTTCCTTCATTCCTTAGAACTCCAAGTCTCCAAGTTAGTAATTGCGCTTTGGTGATTTCGGTAATCATTTCGGCTAGTTTCTTTTGCTGCAATTGAGTTCCCGCAATAGGCTTGTCAAACTGAATTCTTTCTTTGGCATAACGCAAAGCAGTGTCATAACAATCCATTGCAGCACCAATAGCGCCCCACGCAATTCCATAACGAGCAGAATCCAAACAACCTAACGGTGCTCCTAATCCAGATTTATTAGGTAATAAATTCTCTTTTGGTACTTTTACATTGTCAAAAATCAATTCTCCAGTAGAGGAAGCGCGAAGTGACCATTTGTTATGCGTTTCAGGAGTTGTAAAACCTTCCATTCCACGTTCTACGATTAATCCGTGTATTCTTCCTTCTTCATTTTTTGCCCAAACAATGGCAATATCTGCGAATGGAGCATTCGAAATCCACATTTTCGCACCATTCAAAAGATAATGGTCGCCCATATCTTTGAAATTAGTAATCATACTTCCTGGATCTGAACCATAATTAGGCTCGGTCAAACCAAAACAACCCATGAATTCTCCTGTGGCTAATTTTGGTAAATATTTCATTCTTTGCTCTTCATTTCCATATTTCCAAATAGGGTACATTACCAACGAAGATTGTACTGACGAAGTTGAACGAACACCTGAATCACCTCGTTCAATCTCTTGCATAATTAGCCCATAAGAGATTTGATCTAACCCTGCTCCACCATATTCTACGGGGATATAAGGTCCAAAACCACCTATTTCACCGAGTCCTTTTATAATTTGTTTTGGAAATTCAGCTTTTTGGGCATATTCTTCTATAATGGGAGAAACTTCACGTTTTACCCAAGCACGGGCGGAGTCACGAACAAGTTTGTGTTCCTCACTTAATAAATCATCTAGATTGTAATAATCTGGGGCTTGGAATAAATCTGGTCTCATGATATAACGGTTTTATTGTTACAAATCTACATAAAGAAATATAACAAAACTAAAATAAATTGTTATAAAATAATTTTTATAGAAAAAATAATTTGATAGAACTGAGTATATGGTAATGTATTTAAAAGCGTTTCGTAATGCTAAAATAATTTACAGTCAAACAGCTGGAGCTGATGAAGGAAATATTAGTTTAAAATAATTAAAGAATTTCAAACATTATTTCCGTTATAAACTATTTTTATTTTATTAAAAAAGTAATCTAATACACAGTATTGTGATGTATATTATAGATTAACAGGTAGTTATGTTATATCAAGAAAGTGAAGAGGAAGTGTTGGATTGAGCTACACAATTTTGTAATATTGCTAAATAAATGAATAGTTTTTAATTCTTTATTTTTCCCTCAAATTAACCCAAATCAAAATTATGAAAAAGAAAATTGTACTTATTTTATTTCTAGTAGTAGGAGCAATAGGGTATTCACAAGCCTTAGATTGTGCTAAATTGAAAAACATAAAAGCATACAACCCAGATTATCCTAAAAAAACTTTTGTAATAAAAGGCAATACTCAAGAAAGTTATGATAATGGAGTGTTACAAATGTCATGGAGTGTAAAGTGGGTGACTGATTGTCAATATGAAGTCACTTGTACTAAAAAAAGTGTGGAGAGTCAAATCGAGGTTGGTGATAGGATAGCGGTAGATGTTATGAGTATAGATGGTGATTGTTTTACGATTAAAAGAACTTTTCATTGTAAAAATATACCAGATGGAGATGTTGATCCAGAAAGCACATTCTGCATAGCAAAGTAGTGAATAGCATATCAAGAATCTTTAAGTCAAGAAATTATGTTTTAAACCTACTGCATGATTTTGACAAAATGAATTTTGTTGTAATTAATTTTAAGCCCTAGTAATTTTGTGATTTTTTAATCTCAAGATGCTAGGGTTTTCTTATTTACCATATCCACCACTCAACTTTGGCCCCTATATATTGTCCCCAGCTTTTGATACCACTTTGAGTCAGGTATGGTGAGTAGAGGTTGTTGGATGCAAATTTGTTATAATGCGCTATGCTATAAACAAATCTAAAGTGCGGTCTTGCCCAAACATCTCGCTCTGATGTTGGGACTAATGTTGGAGCAATAGTGAATTTGGTCATTTGTGCAAAATCCTGCGTACCGTCCTTTCGCCAAGCCAGATCAACTTCATGAAGTAAATGCAACCAATTTTTGATGTACCAAGTGCCTCTTGCTCCAAAAGCGATATCCTGTTTTCTGTTGAATAATATTTGTTTGCCCAGATAATCTGTAGTGGTGTTTAGACTGTCGCTAGCGCCTCTGCTTTTAGTATAAATTGCATATCCATTCAGAGAATAATTTTTGTTAAAATTCAATAAAAAAGTTTCTGTAAGGGCAAGTGAATAGGCTTTTCTGAAACTATTTGTTTCCAAGTTTGGTCCTCCATAAGTTATATAAGTTTTACTACTGCCTCCATCACCACCATTGGCAATTCCGGTACCATAACGGGCACTTATCGCATTAAAGGAACCCGGTAATTTGGATGAAATGTTTTTAAAATATTTGGCACCAACAACATAGCCAATATCAGCAGGGTAATTGTATTTTGTGGTTGCGTCTTTAGAAGTTCCTGAAGGGAGTCTTTGAAATTCACCTAGTAATTTTACATAACCTTTCTTAGTTATTAAGGTATGTTCTAATATAGAGACATATCTGTTGCGTAATCCCAAGGAAGGAGTTCCATTCACAATGTTAAGGTAGAAATTGGGAGGTAATGTCGATGTAGTATCTATTGAACCGGTAAAAATTACAGAAAACTGAGTGTTTTTGTGTCTTATTCCAACACCTTGCCCTGAATGATCATCAAAATAATAATGGTCAATAATATGTATATCATCACCTCGAAATAATCGTGCTCCTAGCCAAATACTCCAATTAGTGCCCATTATATTATTGGCTTCGGCAAATAATTCAGGTAAAGCGGTTGTAATTCCTCCAATAGACTTGTTGGATACGTTTCCTATTAATTGACCTTGAGTAGTATAAAATGCAAATCGTGCCTGAACATTAATTCGGGTAGTGTCATTGCTGGCAATAGTTGGAGTAAAGTGCATTGCAGCAGCTAACTCAAAATAATCGTTTTCTTCAAATCTACCTCCGATAGATCCCATCCCATTTAAATTGAGAGATTGTGGAAATTCAGTGTCTGGAGCTCCAAGACTATACGCTATTCCTGCTCGCCCGTAGCTTCCAATTGAAAATTTTTTATTAGAAATAGTTGGTGCTGGACTTTGACCAAAAAATTTTAGTGACAATAAAAAAAAAGTTATGAGAAGTAAATGTTTTTTCATTCGGTTCTATTTTTAAGATGAGTTTTAGCTACTTTTTAAAAATTGATTATTGTGGTTTTGTATTAATGACTACTAAACCTGTCCTGAAATTGTTTTTATGAGTTATATAATGACAATGTGAAAGTCTTAATTTGTTTCAATCCAATCAAATATATGAATTTTTTTGTAAAATTTTAACATTTAATAGTAAAGGGTTGATACGGAAAGATAACTCGTTTTCTCACAAAAAAACAAAAATAGTTTATAGTGAAGTATTGTAGCGTAACTATTTTTTTGAATGAAAATCAGTTTGGCGTGTTCAAAAAAGGATGCTGTCAAGGGGCTAAAACGAGAATAATATTTTGAATTGACAAGGGAAGATGTGAAAATTAAAAAAGACTACATTTTCAAATAAAAGTCTTTTGTCAATTCGATGTATTCAGGAGTATAGATATGTCTGCCTGTTTCGATAATCAGTTCATCTGTCAAAATAGTGTCACTTTCATTTCGGCTGAAAGCCAATAAACTACGCTTGATATCCGAAGTCAGATTGCCTCTAACTCTAGTGATTTTAATGGGGTGTAATTCGTATTCTTTGGCAATAGCTATAAAGTTTTCTTCTTCCTTAAAAGGAATAATAACGCTAAATATTCCATTTTCAGAAAGTAGTAATGCTGCTGCTTCAATTAGATCTTCAAAAGGCAAAGCATCAGAAAAACGAGCCAAATCACGTTGTGGGTTTTCAGTTTTGTAATCTTCGGTATAAAAGGGAGGATTGGAAACGATTAAGTCATATTCATCTTCGGGTTCTTCTACAAATTCATCCACTCCAGCGTGAAAGCAGAATAAACGATCTCCCCAAGGTGAATTTTCAAAATTGTCCACAGCTTGTTCATAAGCATTTTCGTCAATTTCAAGTGCATCAATTTGCTCGGCATAACTTCTTTGCGCCAGCATCAAAGCTATAATTCCGGTTCCGGTTCCAATATCCAAAATGCTAAAAGGATTGTTTTCTATCGGAGTCCATGCCCCCAATAATACGCTATCAGTTCCAATTTTCATTGCACAACGATCTTGTTGCAGAGAAAATTGTTTGAATTGGAATTTAGACATAAAGATTTTAGATTTTTCGATTAACCGAATAGGTAAATTACCGATTAAACTTTCTAAAGGTACATTTCGATCAATCCTTCCGGTAAATCCATAATTACTTTTTTGTTTTCCCTGTCAATTTTTACAAGAAAATGGTCAATCATTGGGATTAAAATCTCGGTATCTCCTTTGAGTACTTCAAAAAGAGGTTGAGCAGTGGTGTCGTTGATGGATTGGATTTCTCCAACATATCCAATACGTTTGTCTTCTACTTCAAAGCCAATAACTTCATGAAAGTAGAATTTATTACCTGAAAGTTTAGGTAACATTTTCAAAGGAAGATACAGGTCGTTTCCTAGTAGTGTATCGGCCTCCTCTTCGGTATTGATATCTTCAAAACGAATTCTGAGGAAATCATTTTTGTGTAATGAGCTGTTTTCAATAAAAAAAGGAACCAAGTGTTTGTTGCATTCAACAAACACTGATTCCAAGTTTTCGTATAACTCAGGTTCGTCCGTGTCTAAATAAGCAAGAACTTCCCCTTTGAAACTAAATTTTTTGGCGATTTTACCCAAATAGAAACAATCTTCTTTACGCATTTTCGCCTTCTAAATTATGCTTCAGTTGTTTCGTTATTTTCTTCAGCAGCAGGAGCTTCTTCAGCTTCAGCAACAACTTCTTCTTCAACAGCAGGAGTTGCAGCAGCAATAGCATCAGCTTCAGCTTGTGCAGCAGCAGCTAAACGTTTTGCATTTACTTCTTGTTCTGCTTTAAAAGCTTTAGCTTTAGCATCAGCTTGCGCTTTAGTTAAGCCTTCTTTTTTAGCATCAACTTTTCCAGCTTTAGCTTCTAACCAAGCAGCTAATTTTGCATCAGCTTGTTCTTGAGTCAAAGCACCTTTACGAATACCTCCATCTAGGTGGTGTTTCAATAAAGCACCTTTGTAAGAAAGAATAGCTTTTGCTGTATCAGTTGGTTGTGCACCATTGTGCAACCATTTTACTGCGCTATCAAGATTTAAATCGATAGTTGCAGGGTTTGTGTTTGGATTGTAAGTACCAATTTTTTCTAGGTATTTACCATCTCTTTTTGAGCGTGCATCTGCAGCTACAACCCAGTAAAAAGGTTTTCCTTTTTTTCCGTGTCTTTGTAATCTAATTTTTACTGACATAATCGTATGATTAAATTTTGAGGTACTCGACCTCGATTAATTAAGGGTGCAAAGATACATCTTTTATCGAAACTATCTAAAAAGTTTATTATTTTAATGATTAATAGTTTGTTAGCTGTTTTTTTAGTTTTCTTTTGAATAAGAAAACTCGCAAATGAGCTCCAAAACCTTTATTTTTGTGAATCAAAATCAATTTTATGAGTAGGTTCTTTTCGATTATAGCCCTGTTTTTTATTTTAGTATCCTGCGAGGATCAAGTTAAATTTAATAATCCTGCTGTTCAAGGATTAAAAGACAATGTGGTTTGGAGAGCCACTTTATTTACCGCTGTTCAAGCTGCTGATGGTTCTTTGACTATAGAGGCCTATCAAAAAAACGAAGTTTTAACCTTGAAAGCTTCGGCAACATCGGTTAAAACGTATCCTTTAGGTATTGACCTTGCTAATAAAGCAACATTGGTTGAAAAAGTTGGGGATGTAAAGACTGTTTTTTCAACTGGCATAAATAGTGGTGATGGACAAATTGTAATCACTGAATTAGACGCGGTAAACCATACTATTACGGGTGAATTTAAATTTAATGCATTAAACGTGTCAGCAGATCTTTCGACGAATCCAAATGTAAATTTTCAAAAAGGGATTTTTTACAAAGTACCATTAACACTAGCCACAAAATAAAAATATTTTAAGTGCAAAAATTGATTCGGAATCAAAAGAAAATGAATTATATTTTTTGTTTAAAAAAAATAATTGTGAGACTTGGAGAAACTATTTAGGTTGATTCTTAAATTAATAAAGGAATAAAAGTTAGTTTTTCATTGTTGAAATAGAGTTTTGTCAAAAAGTAAAATGGGGGCATATCATAAATAATATCATAAATAAGCTAATTTATAGTTGTTTAGAAAAAAAATAGAGTACATTTGCTTCAATTATTATAAATAAGTACTTATGAATATTTTTGTTGGAAGTCTTCCATTCAGTATTGAGGAAGCAGATTTAAGAGAGTCTTTCGAGGCTTACGGAGCAGTTGATTCAGTTAAAATTATCACAGATAAATTTACAGGAAGAAGTAAAGGATTCGGTTTTGTTGAAATGACAAATGATGATGAAGCTCAAAAGGCAATTGACGAATTGAACGGAGCTACTGTTCAAGGACGTGCGATCGTTGTAAACAAATCTGAACCAAAACCAGAAGGCGAAAGAAGAAGTTTTAACAACAGCCGTGGAGGTGATTCTCGCGGAGGTTATGGTGGTGGAAACAGCCGTGGTGGAGATAACCGTGGTGGTGGAGACAGAGGAGGAAGATATTAATATTTTTTTCAATCATATATTAAAAAGGTGTCAATGTAAATTGACACCTTTTTTGTTCTATTCCATTTTGTATTAATAGAGGCGCACTTCAGTGCACCTCTATTAATAATATATCTACAAATTTGCTACCAACCAGTCACCTACTTCACTGGTAGAATATGCTTTTGATCCTTTTGCAACTAAATCTTCGGTTACAATTCCTTGTTCCAATGATTTGTTGACTACGGCTCTGATTGCATCGGCCTCTTCTTTCAATCCAAATGCATCTTCAAACATCATTGCAGCTGATAAAACAGTAGCCAATGGATTGGCAATGTTTAGTCCAGTTGCTTGTGGATAAGATCCGTGGATTGGCTCGTATAATGAAGTGTGTTCCCCAACTGATGCTGATGGCATTAATCCCATTGAACCTGAAATAACAGAAGCTTCATCAGTCAAAATGTCTCCAAATAAATTCTCTGTGATTAATACATCATAAGAGTTTGGCCATTGTACCAAACGCATTGCAACTGCATCAACAAATTCATAACTAACTTCAACCTCTGGATAATCTTTTTCCATGGCTTGAACAGTTTCTCTCCACAAACGAGAAGTTTCTAGTACATTGGCTTTGTCCACACAACACAATTTTTTAGAACGTGTCATTGCTAGTTCAAAACCTTTTTTTGCCAAACGTTGAACTTCAGCTCTAGTGTACACACAATTGTCAAAAGCAGTTTCTCCGTCGTCTCTTCTTCCTTTTTCTCCGAAATAAATTCCTCCAGTTAATTCTCTTAAGAAAACCAAATCAGTTCCTTCGATACGTTCTCTTTTTAATGGAGAATTGTCAATTAATGAAGGGAATGTAAAGGTTGGACGTACATTGGCAAACAAACCTAATTTTTTACGCATTAACAATAAACCTTGTTCTGGACGAACAGGTGCGCTTGGATTGTTGTCGTATTTTGGGTGTCCAATAGCTCCAAAAAGAACAGCATCGGCAGCCATACAAATTTCATGAGTTTCGTCTGGGTAAGGAACACCAACGGCATCAATAGCACAAGCACCTGTAAGAGCAGGTGTCCAAGTGATTTCGTGGTTGAATTTTTTGGCAATGGCATCTGAAACTTTAACTGCTTCGTTAATTACTTCTGGTCCGATTCCGTCTCCGGCTAAAAGGGCAATGTTGAATTTCATTGTTGTTAATTTTTAATTATATTTTTAATAGATTTTTTTCAATTGTAATTTTATTTTAAATCACCACCACATTTAACATTTTTTGAGTGGCAATGATAGCTGCAACGGTCTGGTCGGAATCAAGTCCTCTTGTTTTAAATTCTTTTCCGTTGTTGGTCCAAGTGATGATGGTTTCGCATAACGCATCCGAGCTACTGCCTGGAGGAATACGAACCGCATAATCGACTAATTTAGGCAAAATCATCTTTTTGTTTTTATAAATTTTGGAAAGAGCATTCATAAAAGCATCAAATTGACCGTCACCTTGTGCATTTTCTTCAAAAACTTCACCATCGATTTTTAAACATAAAGTAGTCGAAGGGCGTAATCCTTTAGCGTGAACCAATACATACGATTCTACTACTATTTTTTCCTCATAAGACTGACTGTCCAATACATCTGAAATGATGTATGGCAAATCCTCTTTGGTAACAGTTTCTTTTTTATCTCCCAATTCGATGATTCGTTGAGTTACCAATTTTAAATCTTCGGGGTTTAGTTTCAATCCCAATTCTTGAAGATTTTTTTCGATATTGGCTTTGCCGGATGTTTTTCCTAAAGCATATTTTCGTTTTCTTCCAAAACGTTCTGGAAGTAAATCGTTAAAATACAGATTGTTTTTGTTGTCTCCATCCGCGTGGATTCCTGCAGTTTGTGTAAAAACATTATCACCTACAATAGGTTTGTTGGCGGGAATTCTATAGCCAGTAAATGTTTCAACAAGTTTGCTTACCGAATATAATGAGGATTCTTTGATATTGATTTTTACCTCGGGCATAAAATCATTAATCACAGCAACAGTACTTTCAAGCGGAGCATTTCCAGCTCGTTCTCCCATTCCGTTTACGGTAACGTGCAATCCATTGATACCTGCTTTTACAGCTTCCATCACATTGGCAACGCTTAAATCATAATCGTTGTGAGCGTGGAAATCAAAATGAATGTTGGGGTATTTTGCAGTGATTTTAGATATAAAATCAAAAGTGTCCGATGGAATAAGAACACCTAGAGTATCGGGTAATAATATTCTTTTAACGGGTTGTGTTACCAAAAAATCCAAATATTGAAAAACATATTCAGGAGAATTACGCATACCGTTGCTCCAGTCTTCCAGATAGACATTGGTAGAAATTCCGTTTTCATTTGCTAAAGCAATAGATTGTGAAATTTCGGCAAAATGCTGTTCCGGTGTTTTTTTTAATTGATGGGTCAAATGATTTAAAGAACCTTTGGTCAATAAGTTTTGAACTTTGGCTCCAGCTTTTTTCATCCATTCGATAGAAATTCCGCCATCTACAAAAGCCAATACTTCAATTCTGTCCGTATATCCTTTCTCCTCAGCCCAAGACATAATTCCGCTTACACCTTGAAATTCACCTTCACTTACACGAGCTGATGCAATTTCGATACGGTCAATATTTAGTTCTTCTAGCAATAATTGCGCAATGGTTAACTTTTCTGCAGCAGAAAAAGATACTCCCGAGGTTTGTTCACCATCGCGAAGTGTAGTATCCATTATTTCAATTTTTCTTTTTTCCATATTGCTTTTTGTATTCCTTTTAAAAAGGGTATTATATGTTTTTACTATTCTACTTTAATTTCAAATAGACTCAATGTTATTCCTGTATAATGTTTGGGTAAACCTTCATAATCTGGGGTGATAACTCCAAGGAAATTAAAACCACATTTTTGATAATATTCAATTAAGGAATCGTTATCTCCCCAAGTATCCATTCTCAAAAAATCCAAATTATTTTCTTTTGCAAATTGCAATCCCCAATCGATTATTTTTTCTACAAAATGATGACCTCTAAATTTTGGATGCGTCACAATTCGATGAAAATAAACGGCTTTGTCGATATTTTTTTCTTTCCAAATGCTTTTGTCTTCGAATGTTATCGCAAAAACACAAGCAATTTCATTATCAATTATAATTTTCCATTGGCGGTTTTCATCAATTTCTTTTTCCACTAATGCTCTGTCAAAACCTTGCCATTGTTTGTTGAACTTAGTTTTTTGATAGGCTATTGCCATATCATAAAATTCAAAAATGCTGTCTATATCTTCAATCGTGCTGGGTTTGAAATTCATTATTAAAAATTTTATATTTTTCCTCGCACTTCATTTAATTTCATTGTCATAGAAATCGCTTTGGTTTCTATCCAACGGTTGTATTCTTCTATGGCCTTCAATCTTAATTCATTGTCCAAATAACCTTCTTCTACCATTTGAAGTGAACCTGCCACTTTTGACCAAATCCCTATTTTCGATTTGTAATCTGAACGTTCGTCATTATAAAGTTCATCAGAATTTATTTTTTCGACAGAATGAAAACCTGCTTCTTCTAATAAATGTGGCAAATCTTCGGCAATTCTATTATTCATTCCAGCATCGTGTCTCCACTTCAAGAACGTATCGTAAAAAGTCTGCATACTTTCTGGCGGTGGCGGATTCCAATTTAGATTCGTGTGATCATAATCCAAAATTGAAATTTGACCATTTGGTTTCAAAAGTGATTTCATTTTTAATAAAGCCTCTTTTGGATTACTCAACCATTGCAATACTCTGGCAGAAACAATTAAATCAAATTTTTCTTCTGGATTGAAATCAAATAAATCAATATAAATTAATTCTAAATTCTTTATTTCCTTATGCGATTCCCTTCCGTTTAAAATTAAACTTTCGGTATTGTCAATTCCAATAACTTTTCCGTTTTCTCCAACTATAGTTGCAATGTCTTTTGAAATAAAACCTGTTGCACAGCCAATATCTAAAACTTTCATTCCTGGTTTTAAAATAGAGGATAGATGTCTGTAGTCATTTGCTAGACTTCTGTCATTGTATACTTTATTAGCTTCTTGATTGTCTCTATGTATGTGTTTGTTCTCCTTCATAAATTTATTTTATACCTCCAAACACAGAAAAATTACTGTTTTTATGTAAAACATCGACATACGAAAAATCTACTTTTTTCAACACATCCAATTGATAGATTACAGAACGAGGTGTGTCTTCTTTGGCAATGTAAGCAAACACATTTTCTTGATAGGCTTTTCCTCCTACACCTTCTAAATATTCCGCATAACGCTTCCACATCAATTGGTCAATTGCGGGATGATCGTGTTTTATTAAATCTGAAATCCAAAAACAACCTCCCTTTTTTAGACTTTTATATATTTTAGAAAAAACAGTTTCCCATTCTTCATCAGATCTTAAATGGTGCATCGCCGCTCCCGTTACTACAATATCAAAAAAATCTTCCGGCAATTCCATATTCAAAAAATCAGTTTGAATAGTAGTGATTTTTCCTTCTGAAGCTTTGAAGATTCTTTCTTTCGCTTTATCCAACATTGGTTGACTCAAATCAATCAAAGTGGAGTCAAAATCGGGAATAAGCCCTAATAATTTTAAAGTGTAATTACCCGCACCACAGCCCAAATCCAAAACTTGTTTGGCATCAGGACAACAGGCACTAGCTGCTTGGGTCAATAATTCTAAACTCAAAGTGGCATCAACTGTACTGATTTGGCCTGTTTCTAAATTAGAAAAACGGGCTACTTCATTGTCAAAACGCTGTTGTATTTCAGATAATGTTGATTTCATGTCCATGATTTAAAATTATTTTTTGTTCTCCAAAACTATTTCATAATGCTCCACAATAGGGAACGGATTGTAATAATGATGTAACAATTTTTTCCATTCTAGATAGGCTTCTGATTCTCTAAATTCAACAGTATGGTCTTCTAATTTCTTCCAATTAACCAATAAAAGATATTTATTTTCCTCCTCAATGCATTTTCTCAAACTATGACTTGCATAACCTGGAATCGATTCTATAAAATGGCTGGCAACTGCAAAATCTCTTTCAAAATTTTGCTCTTTTCCTTTTATTACCTGCAAAACAGCCATTTCTAAAACCATATCTATTTTTATATACAAACCCGACAGATTTAAAAAATGTGTCGGGTTTCTTAACTAATTGTATTTTTTTTTTTAGTAAGGCAGTTTATCTGCAAACCCTGTGATTTCTTCTTTAATGTTTTGCAAGTAATCAATATCATCAAATCCGTTAATCATATTGTTCTTTTTGTATCCATTAATGTCAAAAGATTCTTTTTGACCAGTTACTTTAAGCGTAATGGTTTGCTCAGGCAAATTAATTTCCAATTCTGTATTTGGATCTGCTTCGATTGCTTTGAAAATAGTTTCAGCAAATTCTGGGCTTACTTGAACTGGCAAAACACCAATGTTCAAACAGTTTCCTTTGAAGATATCTGCAAAGAAACTAGAAACAACAGCACGGAATCCGTAATCGTAAACTGCCCAAGCTGCGTGCTCTCTTGAAGAACCCGAACCAAAGTTTTTTCCGCCCACTAATATTTTTCCGCTGTATGTTTTATCGTTTAAAACGAAATCTGCTTTTGGAGTATCGTCTCCATTGTATCTCCAGTCTCTGAAAAGGTTATCTCCAAAACCTTCACGTTTAGTAGCTTTCAAGAAACGAGCAGGAATGATTTGATCGGTATCCACGTTTTCTATTGGTAGAGGCACTGCACTACTCGTAAGGATGTTAAATTTATCGTATGCCATTGTGATTTTTGATTTTTGATTAACGATTTTAGATTTGCCGTAAGGGAAATGATATCGAAAAACGTTAATGTTATTTTGTGTAATCTAAATTGTGTATTGTAAAAGAAATTTGTGGATTAACGAAATCTGAAATCAAAAATCGTTAATCTTCAATCTCAAATCTTTTAAAACAAATCTCTTGGATCTGTCAGTTTTCCTGTAACGGCAGCAGCGGCAGCCATAATTGGGCTAGCCAATAGCGTTCTTGAACCGGGACCTTGACGACCTTCGAAGTTTCTGTTTGATGTACTTACCGCATATTTTCCGGCAGGAACTTTATCGTCGTTCATTGCTAAACAAGCTGAACAACCTGGCTGACGCAATACAAAACCAGCTTCTGTAAGTATGTCCAAAAGACCTTCTTCTTTGATTTGTGCTTCAACAACGTGAGAACCTGGAACTAACCAAGCAGTAACATTATCTGCTTTTTTTCTTCCTTTGACAATTTCTGTAAAAGCTCTAAAATCTTCAATACGACCATTAGTACAACTTCCTAGGAAAACAAAATCAATTGGTTTCCCAATCATCACGTCATCTTCGTTGAAGCCCATATAGGCTAAAGATTTTTTATAAGTTTCCTCGCCACCTTCCACTTGGTTGGCGTTTGGAATATGTTTTGTGATACCAATTCCCATTCCAGGATTTGTACCATAAGTAATCATTGGTTCAATATCGGCTGCATCGATGTTCAATTCTGCATCAAAAACGGCATCAGCATCGGTTTTTAAAGTTTTCCAGTACTCAACTGCTTTTGTCCAAGCTTCTCCTTTTGGAGCATATAGACGACCTTCTAAGAAATCGAAAGTTTTTTGGTCAGGAGCAATCATACCACCACGGGCACCCATTTCGATACTCAAGTTACATACGGTCATACGACCTTCCATTGACATTTCTTCAAAAACATTTCCGGCATATTCCGCAAAATATCCAGTTCCGCCTGAAGTAGTCAATTGTGAAATGATATATAATGCAACGTCTTTTGGTCCCACACCTTTACTTAAAGTTCCATTTACATTGATGCGCATTTTCTTAGGCTTAGGCTGCATAATACATTGAGTAGCCAATACCATTTCCACTTCTGAAGTTCCGATACCAAAAGCAATAGCTCCAAAAGCACCGTGAGTAGAAGTATGTGAGTCACCACAAACAATAGTCGCACCCGGTAATGTAATTCCGTTTTCAGGACCTACAACGTGAACGATACCATTTTTTTGATGTCCCAATCCCCAGTGTGAAATACCATATTCAGCTGCATTGTCTTCCAGCGCTTTCAATTGGTTGGCAGATAAAGCATCAGCAACAGGTAAGTGTTGGTTTATAGTAGGAGTGTTGTGGTCAGCCGTTGCAAAAGTACGCTCAGGATACAATACCTTGATACCTCTTTCTTTTAAACCTAAAAAAGCAACAGGACTAGTCACCTCGTGAATAAAATGACGGTCAATAAAAAACACATCTGGTCCATCTTCTATTTTACGCACCACGTGCGAATCCCATACTTTGTCGAATAATGTAGTACTCATTTTGTTTTTTTTTAATTGTAATTGTTATAACAATAGTAACTTGATGCTGTTATAATCGAAGTTCAAAAGTAAAAAAAAGATATGTTGCCGTCAATTGCAATATTTCGTTTTATACGATACCCAAACATTTCTGTATTTTGAAGAGCAAACTATTACTGCTTTATTTTGGAAAGGGTACTATTTGCAACAGTCGATACATTTTTTTTAATCGAACAACTAACACTTAGTTTATTGTTGTTTTTAATAATTGGCAAATTTATCGCTATTGTATTATAAAATAACGGTTTTTGATGTAAAAAATGTAACATTTTAAAATAAAACAGTAACAAATGTCAGTTATATATTTTGATGTTTCCTTTGTTTTTAAGAAGTGCTTTTTTCCTTTTTTAGGAAAAAAGCACTTTAAAAAAGCACTTTTTTCAACGCAAATACTACGACATCCAAAAGTTGATATTAAGTAAATATTTTAAAAAAATATTGCAGATATGTTTCTATATTAATTAGAATAAAACACGCAATTGATTAAGTTCAATAATCATTTATCCAAGCAAATTTCTCCTTTATGATTTCTTCTTTTTTAGAATTTACAAAATCAAGATAAGCTAAGGCAACAGGTGATAGTTTTTTAGATTCGAGCTGTATCAAGTTCCAGGTTGTAATAATCGGAAGTCCTTTTACGGGTATAATTTGCAAATCATTATTTTTTAAATCATTTTTTATGCCAATCAAAGGCATAATAGAGCATCCCAATCCAGAGAGTACTGCTTGTTTTACCGCTTCATTCGAAGTAAGTTCAATCTTTTTCCGAACAGAAAATTTATTGGCAGTAATAAATTTTTCCATGGCAGTCCGGGTTGCAGAACCTTGTTCTCTATATATTATAGGTGTATTTTCGAATAGGTTTTTTTTGTCATTTGGTTTTTTAAAATTTAATTGACTGCTTCCAATAAAGTAAAGACTGTTTTGCATCAGTTCAATATTTTTGACTTTTAATTTTTTTGGCAAAACCGATACCAATGCAAAATCTACTTCATTCGATTCTAAGCTTTCCAAAACCCTGGATCTATTAGTTACATCAATAATAAGTTCTACTCCAGGATTTAGTCTTATAAATTCGGATAAAAAGAATGGAATAACATATTTACCCGTAGAGACAATTGAAAGTTTTAATCTTCCAGAAAGCTCGCCTTGATAGTTTAAGGTTTTGTAATTTATAGCATTTACTTCCTCTATTATTTTCTCAGCAGCTTGGGCTATTTCTTTTCCAAATTCCGTCACATACAGTTTTCTTCCTACTACTTCTGTTAGCGGAATGGGAAATTGGTCCTGAAAATTTTTTAATTGTATCGATACTGCTGGCTGAGTAAGATGAAGCTCTTCGGAAGCTTTAGTAATGCTCTGTATTTGACAAATTTTTAAAAATATTTGTAGTTGATGCAAAGTATAATTCATAAAAATTGTTTATGGATTTCATAACAAATATAAATAAAAATTTATAAACAAAAGGAGTAACCTTTGTGCCAGATAAAAAGTTTAATCATTAAAAAGAAAACTATGAGCACGAATGGATTAACTAAAACGGACAAAATGAAGCAAACAATTCAATTGGTGAAAGGAGATTTTACCGTTTCTGACGCTTCAGATATTATGATGTCGCTGATTGACGAAAAAATAAATTTTCATCAAAAACAAAGACTTCAAAAATGGGAACAGAATCATGAAAATAATTTAGGGGAAATAGAAGAACGGATTAAACAGCTTGAAAAAGAAAAGACCGTAATCCAAACGTTTATGCTAAATGCTAAAAACTACCATAACACTATAGCTATAAATGGAATTCTTGAAATCAGCATTATATAAAAATTAATTATAAAAATTTAAAATGATACCTCAAAACCAACAGCCTCAATTTATCAACACGATACTGTCCTATTTTCTGGGTTTATTGTTTCTGGGCAATCTGGCTTATCTAATTTGCACTTATCCAAATGTTTCCCAATGGGAGTATGGCAATATTCTAAGAATTAATGGTTTTACATTGCTCGTCTGGACACTGGTAACTTTTTTTAGTGCCCTTATCAGCAACTATTCAAAAAATTACTTGAAAGGATTCAGATACCACACTAAATTTTCAATGCTATCTTTAGGCTTTACCTTGTCTATTATGGTTTTTGTGATGGCAAACCATATTGCACTTTTATTAATCACTTGGTTTTTAATGGGAGTTTTTATGTCGCAGTTAATTGGAGTAGATTCCAGATGGGGCGAAGCAAGAGAGGCATCAAAATTCGCATTCCGATATTTTGCAGCAGGAAGTTTCTTTTTGAGTGCAGGAGTTTTATTGTTGGCTTTCCAAACGGGAGGTTTTACTTTAAGTGGTATTCTTGTTAAGGTAAACAGTTTGCCGCAGCACATCACTTTATTGTCAGGTTTATGTATTATTACAGCAGCACTCATTCAGTCGGCAATATATCCATTTCACCGGTGGCTGCTTTCAGCAATGACTGCACCTACACCTGCTTCGGCCTTGATGCACGCAGGATTTGTAAATGGTTCTGGAATTTTATTAACCTTATTCTCAGTCCTGTTATTTGCATCAAATACGCTGATTATTCTATTTGTTGTCGGAGGTTTAGCGGCAGTAATTGCACAATTTGCAAAGCTGCTGCAAGTAAATGTGAAACAAAAATTAGCCTGTTCGACGATTGCCCAAATGGGTTTTATGATTATGCAATGCGGATTAGGATTTTTTAATGCAGCTGTTGTTCATTTAATTCTTCACGGATTTTACAAATCCTATTTGTTTTTATCAGCAGGAGAAGAAATAGGGTATGCCAGACCGTCTAGGCCAGTACAAGTCAAAATAAAACCTTTGCAAGCTGTAATTGTACTTTTCTGGGGTATTTTAGGCGCATTTATATTTGCTTATCTTACTGGAAAAGGAATCAAAATGAATAGTGGTATTTTTTTAACACTTATTGTTGCCATAACGGTTGGACAAGCAACGTACAACATTGTCAAAGAACAAAGCTTAAGTGTAATACAAAAAACAATTTTGCCTCCGCTGCTGTTTTTATCTGGAATAACAATATACGCCCTCATTTATAAAGTAATTACAGAATTGATGCACGATATGCCAATGAGCGAAGTTCCTGTCCCGCTGTCTTTAATAGAAATAATATTTGGAGTTATTTTTCTGACAGGGTTTTTTATAATGAAATTAGGAATCTACTATAAATACCCAAAGGCATATGTAAAACTGCTGAACATCACGCAACCGTCTAAAAAAACTGTTTTAATGTTTAAATCTAAATAATTATGGAGAATCCAATTATTCAAAAATGTATAGCAGAAGCATCACAAGTTATTGGAAAAACTTGGCCATTATACTCGTTTGTTACGTCAAATCCTTTAGCAGGTTATGAGCAAATGCCATTTGAAGAAGCTGTAAAGCAAGCCGAAAAATTGTTGGATGCCAATGTTTACCCAGAGGCGGCATTTTTTCGTCAGGCATGGAAAAAAGGGGAAATTAATGAAAAGATACTTCGAAATTTATTAGCAGAAAACCAGCTTTTAGCCTCTCCAGAAGAATATTTGCTACAAATGGAACTGTATAAAAAAACTGTCCAAATAAATTCCAATAATAATTTAGACTGCATTTTGGCAAAGTGGTTAGCGGCGTTTTTGGACGAAGGTTTGGCAGAATGGGAAATGCCCAATAAAAGTGAAGGCTTTTATCGAGCATGGCGAAAATTAGCCGTTTATGATACCTACATGCCAAAAACGGCTTTGGCAGAAATTCCTAAAACAAGTATCGAAGTTTTAAATGAATTATTAAATAAATATGGTGAGAAACAGTTTATTGCAATCTGCACTTTTCATTTAGCGTCATTGCCTGGCTGGACAGGATATATTAATCATAGAACGGACTCAAATTCACAATGGCAAGAAGTTTATCCTATAAATATACAAGATTATTTAGGCGTCAGACTTTGGATAGCCCAAAAAATAAAAGCAGTTATTGAACCTGAAAAAAGTAGTTTTCTTGTAAATTCTTCCACTACAAAATTACATTATATATGGTTAAAAGCATGGGAGAAAAGTTTTCAAAGTGGCCTTGTGAAACTGTTAGGAAATCAACAGATAAGTACGTCGGAATCGCAAACAAAAAAACAAATTCCAGATGCCCAGCTGGTTTTTTGTATTGATACAAGGTCAGAATTAATTCGAAGAAATATAGAAAATAAAGGAAATTATGAAACATTTGGTTATGCAGGTTTTTTTGGAATCGCAATGGATTATGAGAATCTAAATAATGGAATAATACATAAAGCATGTCCGCCTATTGTAAATTCAGCGTATAAAGTTTCCGAAGTCGCACCAAAAGGAAATGTGGCAAAACTCCAGGCGTACCAAAAAAAGAATCAGATTTTAAACTTTAAGGAATATTTTCTAAAAAGAATGAAAAATATGCTTCCATCTGCCTTTGGCTATGTTGAAGGTTCAGGTTTTTTTTACGGAATATCTTTAATAGCCAGAACAATTGCACCAGCTTACTTATATAGAATAACCCAAAAAGGTGCCCAGGGCCATGAATCTATTTGTACTCCAGAAATTAAAAAAAGATGTAATCACAATGAAGACAGCGAGCCAAACATTTCATTAACAGAAAAAGCAGCCATCGTAAAATCAGCATTTGATATAATGGGATGGCAGGAATTTGCGCCAATCATTGTCTTTATTGGGCATGGAAGCCATTCCGCTAACAACGCTTTTGGATCGAGTTTAGATTGTGGAGCATGTGCTGCGAGTCCCGGAAGGAATAACGCCAGAATGTTAGCCAAACTCGCTAATTTGCCAGAAGTCAGAAAGACTCTTCTCGAAAATCATAACATCCTAATCCCTGGGACTACCACTTTTATTGGAGGAGAACACAATACAACTACAGATGAAATTGTGCTGTTTGACGCTGAAACTCCGGATCTGCATAAAAAATGGGTAGAAAAATTAAAATTTAATTTGGCAAAAGCACAACTTACTGCTACCCAAGAACGTCTTGGCATCAAAACAGAGGACAGTGTGAAGCAAGCGCAAAAAAAAGCTAATGACTGGGGCGAAACCAGACCGGAATGGGGTTTGGCAAAAAACGCAGGATTTATTATAGGGCCAAGAAATTTAACCAAAAATCATAATCTGGATGGACGTTGTTTTCTAAACTCTTATAATTGGGAAACGGATGCAGGCGGATCAGCACTTGAAAACATTATGCAAGGCCCTATGACCGTTACACAATGGATAAATAATCACTATTATTTTTCGACGGTTGATAATGAAGTTTTTGGAGGAGGTTCGAAAATAACGCATAATATTACGGGTAAGTTTGCAGTGGTGCAAGGAAATGGTGGTGACATAAAAATGGGGCTCCCACTACAATCTTTAAGACAATCAGATAAAGAAATGTACCATCAGCCTTTGCGATTGTCGGTAATCATCCAAGCGCCTTTAACAAGAGTAACCGAAATTGTTTCTAGAAATGAAAATATAAAAAGATTACTGGATAACCAATGGATTTATTTGATGGTGATGAATCCTTTGGAGGAAAACACAATTTATCAATATCAAAAAAATCTAAATTGGAACCTTGCCTCTAAAAGAAATAAAGCCAAAAAAGAAGCAGGAGTTTTTAGTGTTTAAAAAATATAATCTGTAAAAAAAAAGCTGTTTCATAAAAATTTGAAACAGTTTTTTTTTATTAAAGTAATCAAATCTGGATGGCTAAGTAACAGGATAAGTTTCGATTGTGTATTGTTTCAGTTTTTTATTTTTTTGTTGATAACTTACCCATTTCTATACCCTAAAAAAAGACTAATTTTGAAATTCACTTTTTGTAATTGTAGAAAATTACAATCACTTCATTTGCAATTATGTACTTAATATTCGATACCGAAACCACAGGATTACCCAAGAAATGGGGCGCACCCATTTCTGACACCGACAACTGGCCAAGATGTATTCAAATCGCGTGGCAGTTGCATGACGATATGGGGAAACTCATCGAGCATCAGGACTATTTGGTAAAGCCTGAGGGTTTTAATATTCCTTATGATGCCGAGCGAATTCACGGTATTTCGACCGAATTGGCCGAAGCCGAGGGTATTTCTTTAGCCGAAGTTTTGGAGAAATTCAACGTTGCTTTAGGCAAAGCCAAGTTTATTGTGGGTCAGAATCTAGGTTTTGATATCAATATTATGGGTTGTGAATTCTACCGAATGGGGGTTGCTTCGCCTATGGGAGAAATGCCTATTCTGGATACTTGTACCGAGGTTACTGCTTCGTTATTGAAATTACCCGGAGGACGTGGTGGAAAATTCAAATTGCCTACATTAACAGAATTACATAGTTATCTGTTCAACGTTCCTTTTGCGGAAGCGCACAACGCCACCGCCGACGTTGAAGCCACGACACGTTGTTTTCTGGAATTAATCCGCAGGGATATTTTTACCAAAGAAGAGCTTGATGTTGAGGTAGGTTATTTCAAGGATTTCAAAAGTAAAAATCCACATGAAATTGAGCTGATAGGTTTAAAACACATTAACCTAAAAGAAGCTTCCGAAAGAATCCGATTGCAATTTGGAGAAAAACAAGCCGTTTCGGTTTCCAAAGAAGAACTTACAGAGAATAAAAAAGTATTGATAGATGCGTCTTTCGCGCATTTACACAACCATACACAGTTTTCGGTTTTGCAATCGACTATCGCTATTGGTGCTTTGGTTTCGATTACAGCCAAAAACAAATTTCCTGCCGTGGCAATGACCGATACTGGAAATATGATGGGAGCATTCCATTTTGTGAGTGCGATAATGAATCACAACAAATCGGCTTCTGCCAAAAATAAGGAGTTGATCGAAAATGGGGAAGAGCCAACGGAAACCGAAATCAAGCCTATTGTAGGTTGTGAATTTAATATCTGTGAAAACCATTTGGACAAATCCAAAAAAGACAATGGTTATCAAGTAGTTTTGTTGGCCAAAAACAAAAAAGGATATCATAATTTGGCCAAAATGGCTTCTATTGCATACACAGCAGGTTTTTATTATGTGCCTAGAATTGATAGAGCGATTGTAGAAAAATACAAGGAAGACATTATGGTTTTGTCCGGAAATTTATACGGAGAGATTCCGAGTAAAATTCTGAATATCGGCGAGAACCAAGCCGAAGAAGCCTTGATTTGGTGGAAAGAACAATTTGGTACCGATTTGTATCTTGAAATAATGCGTCATAATCAAGAGGATGAAAATCGGGTAAATCAAACATTGGTTGAATTTTCGAAAAAGCATGATGTAAAATTAATAGCCACCAATAACACCTATTATCTAAATAAGGAAGATGCCAATGCGCACGATATTTTGTTGTGTGTAAAAGATGGTGAAAAACAAGCGACACCAATTGGTCGTGGTCGTGGATATCGTTATGGTTTGCCTAATCAGGAATACTATTATAAGTCGGAAGAGGAAATGAAAAAACTCTTTGCCGATTTGCCTGATGCCATCACCAATATTCAGGAAATTGTTGACAAGGTCGAAATTTACTCTCTGTATCGCGATGTATTGCTACCTAAATATGATATTCCACAAGAGTTTGTGGTACCAGAAGATGAGGCGGATGGTGGTGTTCGAGGCGAGAATAAATATTTACGTCACCTTACGATGGTAGGTGCCGAAAAAAGATACGGCGAAATAACTCCCGAGATTCAAGAACGATTGGATTTTGAGTTATTGACCATTTCCAATTCGGGTTATCCTGGGTATTTCTTGATTGTTCAGGATTTCATTGCCAAAGCAAGAGAAATGGATGTTTCGGTTGGTCCCGGCCGTGGATCTGCGGCGGGTTCGGCGGTAGCTTATTGCTTAGGAATTACCAATATTGACCCAATCAAGTATGATTTGCTTTTTGAGCGTTTCTTGAATCCGGATCGTGTGTCTATGCCCGATATTGATATCGATTTTGATGACGAAGGTCGTGGTCGTGTAATGGATTATGTAATCAATAAATATGGAGCCAATCAGGTGGCGCAGATTATCACCTACGGTAAAATGGCAACCAAATCAGCCATTCGTGATACGGCTCGTGTATTGGATTTGCCACTTTTTGAAGCCGATAAAATTGCGAAGCTGATTCCAGGGATGATGCCTTCCAAGTGGAATTTGGCCCGTTTTATTTCTGAAAAAGAAGAGGATGTCAAAAAAGCATTACGATCGGACGAGTTTGAAAATGTAAAAGAACTGATTGCCATTGCCAATGAAGATAGTTTAGCGGGAGAAACCATTCGGCAGGCTAAAATATTGGAAGGTTCAATGCGAAATACGGGTATTCACGCCTGTGGAGTAATCATCACGCCATCGGATATTACCAATTTCGTTCCGGTTACTACGGCTAAAGATTCGGATTTATATGTAACCCAATTTGACAACTCGGTTGCTGAAAGTGCCGGATTACTAAAGATGGACTTCTTGGGTCTGAAGACCCTAACTTTGATAAAAGATACCGTAAAATTGGTAAAGTACAGAACCGGAATTCAGCTCGATCCCGATACTTTTCCAATTGATGATGTCAAGACTTATGAGCTGTTCCAAAGAGGTGAAACGGTTGGTATATTCCAATACGAGTCACCCGGAATGCAAAAATACATGAAGGATTTGAAACCCACAGTTTTTGGGGATTTGATTGCGATGAATGCTTTGTATCGTCCGGGACCTTTGGAATATATTCCTTCCTTCGTTCGAAGAAAAAATGGAGAAGAACCTATCGTATATGATTTAGATGCCTGTGAAGAATATCTTGGGGAAACCTACGGAATTACAGTTTACCAAGAGCAGGTGATGCTTTTGTCCCAATCTTTGGCAGGGTTTACCAAGGGTGAGGCTGACGTTTTGCGTAAGGCGATGGGTAAGAAACAAAAGGACGTACTAGACAAAATGAAACCGAAATTCGTTGCCCAGGCAGCGGAGAAAGGTCACGATGCCAAAGTTTTGGAAAAAATTTGGAAAGACTGGGAAGCTTTTGCGAGTTACGCATTTAATAAATCACACTCCACTTGCTATGCTTGGATCGCTTATCAAACGGCTTATCTAAAAGCCCATTATCCTGCGGAATATATGGCGGCGGTTTTGTCCAATAATATGAGTGATATCAAGCAGGTTTCTTTCTTTATGGAAGAATGTAAGCGTATGGGATTGCAAGTTCTTGGACCGGATGTCAATGAATCATTTTATAAGTTTACGGTAAATGATGATTATGCTGTCCGGTTTGGAATGGGGGCCATAAAAGGAGTGGGACAAGGTGCTGTGGCAACTATTGTAGAAAACAGAAAAGACGGAAAATATAAGTCTATTTTTGACTTGACCAAACGTATTGATTTGCGCGCAGCAAATAAAAAAGCATTGGAAAACTTAATCCTGGCGGGAGGATTTGATTCGTTCGAAGGAACGACTAGGGCCCAATATTTCCATGATGAAGGTGATGGAATTACATTCTATGAAAAATCCATTAAGTACGGATCCAAATTTCAGGAGAATGAAAACTCATCACAGGTGAGTTTGTTTGGTGAGACCAGCGATGTACAGATTGCAGAGCCGGTGGTGCCTCCTTGTGAAGACTGGAGTACTATGGAAAAACTGGCCAAAGAGAAAGAGGTGGTTGGAATTTATATTTCTGGGCATCCGCTGGATGATTACAAATTTGAGATGAAATATTTTTGCAATGCCAAGTTAGAAGCTCTTAAAAATATGGAAGCGTATGTGGGCAAGAACTTGACTTTCGGCGGAATCATTACCAATGTACAGCATCGTGTGGCCAAGAATGGAAAAGGATGGGGAACCTTTGTTTTGGAGGGTTATGACGAGAGTTATGAATTCAAGATTTTTGGGGAAGAGTATTTGAAGTTTAGGCATTTCTTTATTCAAAACAATTTTACTTTCATGAAGGTAATGATAAAAGAAGGTTGGGTAAATCAAGATACGGGTAAAAAAACAGATCCTAGAATGCAATTTGTACTGGTGCAATACTTGCAGGATGTGTTGAGCACGTTTGCCAAAAAGTTGATTCTTTTGTTGAATGTAAAAGATATTGAGACTGAATTTATCCATAAACTGAATCGTCTTTTTCAAGATCATAGAGGAGACAATACGGTTGCTTTTGAAATTATGGAGCTTGAAAAAATAAAGCGAATCGTTGAGGCTACTCCTGAGTTTGTTGAAAATGAAGAGGAATCTTTTGTGGATGAAAATGAAGAAGGAGCTGAAGTGGCTGAAATAAAGCCAGTCACAGAAGTGGAAGAAATAAAAGTAGTGACCAAATTATCGATGCCGAGCAGAAAGCTAAAAGTTCAAATTTCGAATGAATTATTGTTTGAATTGGAAAAAATGCAGATTAATTTTAAATTAAATTGATTTTTAAAAGTTAAATTTTCAATCGTATAGTATGTTTTTTAGTTAAAATTATGCACGCATAGTAAAAAATAGCATCAAGTATTAAAAATAGTGTTAATTGGGTGTTGAGGCGCTTAAAGTGATTTTAAAGAATAGTCAAAATTATTTTAAGTTTGCGCAAATTAATTAACAAAAAATCATGAAAAAGAGTTTATTATTATTCGGATTATTAGTCTCTACAATGACTATGGTAGGGCAAACTACAAGTACTGCAGACAGTAAGCCAGAAACTTGGTATTTTAAATTAGGAGGTTCTTATTTTATTCAAACGGCTGCAACAGAGTTTCCAACTGTTTCTGGTGCATTGCCAAACACTGATGTGTATGCTGCAAACGGAACTACTTTGGTTTCTAGAGAAACAAATCACGGTTCTTTTGGAGAAGGATTCCGTACAAGTTTAAATGTAGGATATCGTTTTTCACCACGTTTGGGTGTTGAGATGGGATTTAATTATTTTGCAGGAAATGATAAAACTATGGTTAAAACTGTTAACAGATTAGTGGCTGCTGGTCCAACTTTTGTAACAGGTACTGCTGAAGGACATATCACTGCTTTTGATTTAGCTCCTGCGGTTGTTTTGTTTTTAGGTGAAACTAAAGGATTTGAGCCTTACACTAAAGTAGGTGTTATTGTTCCTGTAGTTGGAGATTTAACAATCGAAACAAAAAGAACCTATACTAATCCACTTGGAACAACAAATACTTATGCGAAAGACGTAGTGTTGCCAAATCCAACTGTTGGATTTATGGCTGCTTTGGGAACATCTTATAAATTAGGAAAAAACATTTCTCTTTTTGCTGAATTGGAATACCGTAACTTTACTGTTCATGGGAAAACTAAAGAAACAAAAGAATACACTGAAAATGGTGTAGATAAATTAAATACTCCTACTGGTTTCCGTGCTGATGCTTCTTACTCTGCTAGTCATGTTAACTATGTAGATCAAATTAATACTACTTCAAATAGTAAAGTAACAAACGCTGCTGGTTTTGATAGTACTAAATCAACTGATGATATTAGTTCTTATGTTGGAATTAGTGGATTAGGAATGACTTTTGGATTGAAATACAGTCTATAATCAAGTACAATTGAAATAGAATGAAGACCTTCTGAAAAGAGGGTCTTTTTTTATTACCTAAAAAAGTTCTTGAAATCCTTGAAGCCCTAGCCCCGATGGAAACGGCATCCTGTTGTCCCGGTGTTCGGGACAATAGATATAGTGTACAGCGGGAAATAGCTCCAAATCAATTTTAAAATAGCAATTAGTAATACATTTATAATGAAAACTAATTTGGGAATGGTATTTGGTTGGTTTTTAATTTCTAAATTTGTACCCTAGTTAAAACAAAAAGCATTTAAACATAAAATAAAAAATAGTATGGCATTAGCAATAACAGATGCTACTTTTGAAGAAGTAGTTTTGAAATCGACACAACCAGTAATGGTAGATTTTTGGGCAGCATGGTGTGGGCCTTGTAGAATGGTTGGACCAATCATTGACGAACTTAGCAACGAGTACGAAGGTAAAGTGGTTGTAGGTAAAGTTGATGTAGATGCAAACCAAGAATTTGCTGCAAAATACGGTGTTAGAAATATTCCAACAGTATTGGTTTTTCATAATGGAGAAGTAGTAGGGAAACAAGTAGGAGTGGCTCCAAAACAAACGTATGCAGATAGTTTAGACGCATTGTTGTAATCGGAAACGATTATGATTTATATAAAAAGGTTTGGCGTTAGTCAAGCCTTTTTTGTGTTTTGATATTTCTCGCAGAGGCGCAAAGACGCAAAGTGCTTCTTTGTTTTTTTTGCGCCTTTCCGCCTGTGCGAGATAAACAGGCAAGATGAAATCTGACTTTTGAATTTAATTGGGTAATAATCCTAAACGTTTAAACTTTTTTATACATTTGGAATATGAAGATCGAATCGCAAGTAGAAAAGATATCCAGTTTTCAGCATTTGGAATTGTTGGCCAATCAAGTGGTGGAAGGCTTTATTTCGGGTATGCACAAAAGTCCGTTTCATGGGTTTTCGGCTGAATTTGCCGAGCATAAAGTGTATAATGTAGGGGAGAGCACCAAACACATCGATTGGAAGTTGTTTGCTAAAACCGATCGATTGTACACCAAGTGTTTTGAGGAAGAGACTAACTTGAGATGTCATATTATTATTGACAATTCCTCGTCGATGCATTATCCTAAATTGAAGGACAATCAGCAGTTTTACGAAAGTAAAATAGGTTTTTCAGTATTGGCTTCGGCGGTTTTAATGAATTTGTTGAAAAAGCAGCGTGATGCTGTTGGATTAAGTGTGTTTTCGGATAGTTATGAGTATTATGCGCCGGAAAAAGGAAGCGATCGCCATCATAGAATGATTTTGAACAAGCTTGAGGAGCTTTTGGATAACTCAAAAGAGAAAAAGCAGACAGATACGATTACCTATTTGCATCAGATAGCCGAGAAAATCCATCGTCGTTCGATGATAATTTTGTTTACCGACATGTTTCAGTCCGAAAACGAAGAAGATCTTTTTAATGCTTTGCAACATTTGAAACACGATAAGCACAAAGTGGTTTTATTTCATGTTGTAGACAACGAAACGGAGCTTAAATTTGATTTTGACAATGCGCCTAGGAAGTTTATTGATGTAGAAACGGAAGATGAGGTAGTCATTTTTGCCGATAATGTGAAGTCAGCATACGAAAAACAGGTGGGTGATTACTTCAAAAAGTTGGCTTTGACCTGTGCTCAAAACAAAATAAAGTACATTCCTGTGGGAGTTGGCGAAAGTTTTGAAAAAATTTTAACGACCTACCTGATTGAAAAACAAAAGTTTGGGTAGTAAGGCGGAGATTTTTTTAAAATTCTCTAATAAAAGGCTTGTGTAAATGAAAATCTATTGTATCTTTGCCACCGCAATAAAGCAGAGGTTTGGTAGTTCAGTTGGTTAGAATACATGCCTGTCACGCATGGGGTCGCGGGTTCGAGTCCCGTCCAGACCGCAATATTGGGAAAAGCCTTTCGTAACAGAAAGGCTTTTTTGCCCAAATACGGTATCTAAAGCTAGTTGTGTTGTTTCTCGTCCTATATGACGAGACCGGTTTGTAGTTAGACCAATGAAAAGCTTTCCACTTTGTGGATAGCTTTTTTGATTTTAAGGGAGTTGTTGATTCTAAATGGGTTATATTTTTTTTGATACAAGTGTTATAAAATAGTTGCGTAAACGAAAATCTATTGTATATTTGCACTCGCAATAAAACAAGGTTTGGTAGTTCAGTTGGTTAGAATACATGCCTGTCACGCATGGGGTCGCGGGTTCGAGTCCCGTCCAGACCGCAACATATTGTTTAAAGCCTTTCTTAACGGAAAGGCTTTTTTTATGGATGTAAAATTAGTTTTATTCTATTTGTTGACTCTGTTTCTTTCGTCTTCAGATCCAGTTTGGCGTTCTCGTGATGATTTTAATTTACTGTTTCCAAATGTATTTGAATAAGTAAGAAGATAAGTTCTGTTACTAAAGTCAAATTTGTTATGGGTTTTTATATTTTGATCTGGCAAATCTGTTCCTCCTGTAAATTTATTGGAATCAAAGAGATCATTTATCGAAAATTTTAAGGTGCCCCATTTTTCATTGAATTTTTTCTGAAATCCGATATCAGCTCCAGCTACAGCGTCAAATTTTGCTGTACCAAAAAGACTCGGGCCGTAATAATAGATTGTTGTTTCGTTTGAAATTGTTTTTGTTATTTTGAAGGATTGGGTTGTATTTGCCTGAAAATTTCCTAAAGCTAAGTGAACGGTATCTCCATTATATAATCCCTTAATTTTTTGGTTGATGTAGATTAAATTATTTTGCATTTTCCACCACTCATTAACTTTTATGGGCAGTCCTAATGTGATGGAAAGTGATTTTGTATAATCTAAATTGGTTGCTGTAAAAATGAGTCTACCTGTATCTTCATCTATATGTTCTTGAAAAGCTGCGATAGAAGATTGTTCATCGGTATATTGAAAAGAGAGTATCGTTGATTTGTAATTAATGTCGTATTTGAATGAGTTTGAAATTGCAGGCTGCAATGCCGAATTTCCCGAAAAAAAGGTAGTTGGGTTTATAAAAATCACAAAAGGAGCTAAATCATTAAAAGTTGGCCTGGTTATCCTTTTCGAATATGATAAATTCATATTAAAGTCATCATTGAATTTTCGGCTTAAAAAAACGCTCGGAAAAAAAATCCCATATTGTTTGTCTACAACTTTTCCCTGAGTATCGGTATCCAATTGAGAATCGGTGTATTCATAACGTAACCCAAATTTCAAACTTGTTTTGTCGTTTATGGTGTACTCAAAAGCAGAATAGACTGCTGCAATTTTTTCGTCCAAATGACTTTTGTCTGTCAATGTTGGGTCGGGAACCCAATTTTCTCCTTGCAGATTATCCACATTTACACTATTGACGAAATTGGAAAAAGACCCTTTTACACCGGCATCAAATTTTATTTTTTTATTGAATTTATCACTGTAATCAAAACTGCTAACCCAAGTTTTTATTGGTGTTACTTTACCACTTCGTACTTTTTCGACATATAATAAAACCTTATTTTCGTCAAAATAGGAGTTGTCATAGGTATTGGGGTTATTGTCTTTGTATGACAAATAATCCATATTGAAACTAAAATAGTTATCGTCTGTGAAATTATGTTTTAGGTTATAGTTGACGCCAAAATGTTTCCATTGATTTAATTCTTCATTTAAAGTTTCGGTAAAAGCAGTTGGCAAACCGTTTGTTGTGTCAAAACTATCATTATTGGCGTCCATTGTCCATTTTGTATTGTAACCATTGAAAAGAATTCCGGTTACTGTTTTTTCAGACAGTTGGTAATCCAATCCTATTCTTGCATTGTGGTTGTTTCTGGTCGGGAACCTATTGGAAGTTACTGTGGTTCCCAATGTATCATTGTTTTTTGCATAAGCCCGACTATTGTAAAATATTTCCGTGTGCTTGTCGAATAAATAGGAGTAACTTCCAAAAATATTGATTTTGTTTTTTCTGAAATTAAAAGAAATATTATCGGTACTTGAAGGGCGTTTTCCATAACCTGCAGATATTGAATAATTTCCGTTTAGACCGGCATCTGTATTCTTTTTGAGAATAATGTTTATAAATCCCGCATTGCCTTCTGCATCAAAATCGGAAGGAGGAGTTGTGATTATTTCCATCGATTTTATATTGTCGGCACTTATCCCTTCCAAAAATTGTACAAGTCCGGATTCTGGGACATAGTTTTTTCTTCCGTCAATCATTATAACCACTCCATTTTTACCAACAACTGAAATGCTGTTATTTTGTTTGTTGACAGAAATGCCAGGTGAGCGTTCCAAGATGTCCAAAGCCGTGCCTCCAGCTGAGATAATGCTGTTTTCGACATTGATGACCATGCGATCTACTTTCTGGGTGTATAACTGTTTTGTAGCATGCACCACGACTTCTTTTAGTTCAACCTCACTCGATAACGTAATGGTTTTTGCTTTGTAATTGGTATTTACATCAAATGGTTGCGAATATTGGGAATCGAAGCTAGCCATGCTCACCAATAATAAATAATTTCCTTTTGGAATTTGGGTGAATTTATAACTTCCATTCGCATCGGTCATAACTCCTTTTACCAAAGTAGAATCTGATGGTTTCAGTAATAAAACATTTGCTAAGGGAAGACCTTTTTCTTTATCTAATACTAAACCTTCGATCGCATAATAAGATTGACAAAAAAGAACTTGTGAGGATAAAAACACGAATATTAAAAAGTTAAGTTTTTGCATGTCAACGAATTATAAAACTCATCTAAATTACAAAACAAACATACTGCATTTTGTCTTTATCGTTTAACTGCTTATTTTTAATGGTCTATGGTAAACAAGAATGTTTTTATAAGGAAAAGGAATGATTTTTTTACACAACAAAAATCTTGTTTTAGAACAGTGTTGCACTATTTTGCCATACAATCCAAAGAAACAATCCAAGATACATCATACACACCACAAACTTCATAAAAGAGGATGCCAGGAAGCCCAGCAGAGAGCCAGTAGCCGCTTTCAAAGCGCGTTGATGGTCTTGTTTATCGTAAATCAGTTCGCCAACAAAAGCACCTACAAAAGGCCCGATAATAAAACCCAACGGAATTGGTGCAAAAATCCCAACAATCAAACCGATATTGGTTCCCCAAATGCCATACGAACTACCACCGAATTTTTTGGTTCCCTTGGCAGGAATGATATAATCCAAAACCGTTAGCGCAATAGTAATCAATAAGGAAATCCCCAGAATCCAATAATTGGCAGGAACAGCAGTAGTAAAATACAGTAATACGATTCCAACCCAACTGATGCTTGGTCCAGGTAAAACAGGCAGAAAACTCCCAAAAACACCCGCAACCACACAAACAAAACCCAATAACAAAAGGAGGATATCCATAAAAATATTTTTAGTAATTTTGATGCCGAAAATGCAACACTCATTTCATTCACGAATATGAGAAAAATAATTGTATTTTTATAACATATTAGTCCCATTCAAAAAACAAACATTGAAGCAGTTTTCCCTTTTTTTAGCCTTTATACTTTTTAATTCCTGTCAATATTTTGACAAGCAGGTTCCTTCCGAAAAGGAATTGTTGCAAAAGGAATTGAAGTCCATCAATTGGAAAGAGGTAGACGAATACCCATCGGTTGTCGACTGCGATAAAATTGATGACAAAAAGCAACGCCAACAATGTTTTTTTGAGGTGCTAACGCAGTTAATACAAGAGAAACTGTGCAACGATACACTGGCAATGCTTTATCCGGAGTTGGATACCATCGAGGTAAAAGTGACCGTTTTTCCAAATGCCACCATGAAATTCGAACCACAGTTCCCAAAAGATTCTGTGGCTTATGATAAAATAAAAATCGATAGTATCCTCAAAGCTCGTTTAGTGGACTTCCCAAAAATCAATCCAGCAATCAAGCGAGGATTACCCGTAAAAACCCAATTTATACTTCCTGTAATTCTAAAAGTGGAGTAGTTTTTAAGGAGCTATTTCCAGCTATCTGTTACAATCTTTATGTTTTTAAAGAAAAAACATAAAGGATTTTCACTTCACACGAGCGAAGCGAACTGGCGAAGCAATCTGGGCTAGGGTATTTCGTATTCAGAACAAGATTTTTTTGAAATATAATTACTGCTTTGATTTTTTTTAAATAAAAACAAAATAATTACCTTTGATATACTTAAAAGATAATAAAATGGGAGCTTTAGAGTTAAGGGATAGCGTTTTAAAATACATAAATGATGCTGATGACAGAATGTTAAAAGTGGTCAAAGCGTTTATAGAGAACTATCAGGAAGAAGAAATAGTTGCTTTTGAAATAGACAATAGCCCCATAAGCAGAGAAACCTATAAAGCATCTTTAGTGGAAGCCGAAGCTGAAATCAAAAGAGGAGAATATACTACTCAAGAAGATTTAGAAAAAGAATCCCAAAACTGGTAATGGCTCAATTAAAAATAATTTGGACGAATACTGCCAAAGACCAACTCAAAGCCATTTTTGAATATTATAAAGTAAAATCACTTCAAGGAGCTCAAAATGTTAAAAACGATATTTTGAAAGCTAGCAGGGAACTTCATTTTGTAGAACAGTACCAACGAGATGAAATAGAACCTGAATACAGAAAAATTATTGTAAGAGACTATAAGTTACTCTACAAAGAAGAAAAAGCAGGAACCGTTTTCATTGCTAGAATATTTAGTGCAAAACAAAATACAGACAAGCAGTTAGAATAAAGCGATTGGTTTAGAATACAAGAGAAATCTAAAAAATTCTCCAATCTTAAATCTAAAACCTCCTCCCTTTCCATTCGTATTTTCCAAACAAGCAATACAAAGCCACAGCTGTACTGAAGAATGGATACCACAAACTGCTTAAAAACAAATAGCGGATTCTATGTTTTGTCAAGAATCTATTTGTTTGCTTTATCAGCACAGAGTCAATTCCAAATTTGATTAGGAAATACAACCCAACGAAAAAATAAGGGAGCATTCCCAAAACAGTCAGCGCGAAACAATAAACCAACCCAAAATTCATAATAAAGACGAGCAACCCAAGTCTTTTCCCAAAGACACTTTGATAGGAAGTCGTTTTGGAAGCCCAGCGCACACGTTGGTAAAAGAGCGACTTCCAATCATTTACTGGTTTTGTGGTTACAATGGTGTTTTTTGATTTTAAATACGCAACTTTTTCAGCATATTGGGACAATGCTTTCTGCAACAGAAAAACATCATCTCCACTGGCGATTGCAGAGTTGCCTTCGAAACCTTTTAGCTTTTGAAAAAACGATTTGGTGTAGGCAAAATTGGCGCCATTACACATAAAACCTTTTTTAATTCCAAAACTGCCAATGGTTGCGCCCTGTAAACTGGCCAAATCCAATTGTTGAAAATGATGCAAAAAAGAATTTTGGCAATCGTAGGTAACCGCTCCTGCAATCATCGAAACATGATGCAACTGAATGAAATTATCCAAAGCCAATAGCCAATTTTTAGGAACAGTGCAATCAGCATCGGTAGTGATAACCCAATCGGTTTTAACAATTTCCATAGCAGTTGTAATGGCATCTTTCTTTGGAGAATTTGAAATCCGAATATTATCAATTAACAAAATCTTAAATCTTAAATCGTTAATCGTTAATCTTAAATCGGAATCATCATCAACCAAAATCACTTCAAATAAATCCGTTGGGTAATTCAATTTTGAAAAACTTTCCAATAGAACCGGTAAATTTTCGGCTTCATTTCGAAAAGGAACAATAATGCTAAAGCTGGTTTTTGGCGGTAAGCCAATGTATTCAAAATGATTTATTTTGGTAAAACCATAAATGAGCCAACTTATAGTCAGCATATAAACGATTGCTATGCCTAATAAAAATAAAATCATACCGCCATTTTGGGTTTGAAATTCAATACATAATAACTCCCAATAAGCACAGGTAAAACCACATTCAGGAACCACATTAGCGTTGTGACAAAAACAACCACCCATTCATTTACACCCAATATTCCGAAGAAATACACGGCTACACTTCCTTTTACGGCAAAATCCAAAAATTGAAAAGTAGGCAAAGACGAAGCCAGAAAATAAACACTCGAAATGGCAGAAATTAAAATAAAATAGGGTAAATCGACATCAAATGTGAGAAACAAAAAATAGTATTGATGGGAGAAAACCAAATACCGTAAAATGGCCAAATACGTGTTTTTTTGATGAATGCTTTTCGGGATTTCGTTAGTTTTATGAATCAGTTTTTCTATCGAATAACCTTTGAGAGTAATTTTTTTGACTGAGAACAGAGCAGCAAATAGAACTACCAGAATTCCAAAAAGCACAGCTACCGTTTTTGTGGTAATTACGTTGTACTGCGCATTGAAATACAACAATCCAAAAATACCAAAAACAACAGTCAGTATCATTTGGATTCCGTTGCAAATCAGGTTTAAGAATACTACTTTTTTGGCTTCTTTTTTGTCAAAGTATAATGCTTTTCCGGCATATTCTCCAACGCCGTTTGGAGTAAATAATCCCGCTGTAAGCCCAGCTAGGACTTGTTTGGTTGCTTCACCCAAAGAAATAGGATGGAGATAGGAAACCAAATATTTCCATTTTAGAATTTCAAATAAACGGTTCAATACACTCAAAAGCAGAATAAAACCGATTACCAAAACCGATTGATTCTTATGAAACAGCACCAAGAATTTTTGCCAGTCCAGTTTGTCGTTGTTGGCCAATTGGTTGTAAATAAAATAAAAGGCACCGCCTACAATCAAAAATTTGACTAGAAGTACAAGGAATTGCTTAGTTTTGTGTGGTATTGAAATCATACCACAAAGTAAAGAAATTATAATTCTAACCCCTAAAGGTGCATCAATAATTAAAATCAGTTGTTCAAAAATCAAAAATATGCTGAAACCTGCAATTAAATTATTTCTTTTATTCATTTTGTTTGTTTCGTGCAGTAAAAATGAGAATAAAAATCATTCGATTACCTATACTAGAGTTTATGAAGAAAGTTCATGGGATATATAGATAATAAAGGAAATACAATTATACCGTCAGGAAAATATACATTCTTGAATCCAATTGATGAAGAAGGAATGATATTCGCCCAACGAGGAAATAAATATGGTTATATTGACATAAATCAAAAAATAATTGTTCCTTTTGAATATGATGAATTAACTGTATTCAGTAATGAATTGGCTTGTGCAAAAAAGAATGGGAAATTTGGATTTATAAATAGAAAAGGAGTTGTTGTAATTCCATTTCAGTTTGAAGAGGAAAGTTATTTTCAAGATTCTGGATTCGCTCTTGTGCAAAAGAATAATAAATTTGGTTTTATTGACAAATCGGGTAATGAAATAGTTCCGATAATTTATCAAAATGCACAAGAAACCACATTAGACAGTTTGGTTATTTTATCAAAAAATGGTAAATGGGCTTTTTTTTCAAATCAAGGTCACCCTATGACGGATTTTGTTTATGATGAAATTGCTATAACAAAGAGAGTTGTTAATAATCATGATGAATCAACTCTTTCCAAAAATGGATTAATACTGGTTCGCAAAAATGGGCAAATTGGATATTTGGATAAAAATTTAAAAACCGTAATATCTTTCGGAAAGTATAGTTTTGGAGAAAGATTCAATCAGAATAGATTAGCAATTGTTTCCAAAAATAAGCGTTTTGGAATCATAAACGAATTTGACAAGGAAATAGTAAAAACAGAATATGATACTGTCGAGCATCCTGAAAGAGATTATCATGAATCTAATACTTTTGTGGCTCGAAAGAAGAACTATTTTGTTTTATTTAATGAAAATGGAAAAAAAGTTGCAGATAAAGTAAAGGAATACTTCTTTGATAGATATACTGTTCAAAATAAAAATATGAGCATTTATCAAATTCAAAATTTGAATGGACTTGTGGGAGTAATTGATGATAATGGTAAAGTAGTAATCCCGACCATCTATGAAGAAATAGGGTCTTTTAGAGGAGAGAGCAAAACTGTCGTAAAACGTAATGGAAAATATGGACTAATTGATTCTGAGAATAAAATTGTTTATCCAATTGATAACGAGGGAATAGAAACATGGAAGGATATAGATTATTACATAATAAAGAAGGGAGATAAGACATGGATTATTGATAAAAACTTAAAAAAGCTATTAAATTTCGAATATCAGGATTTGTCACCATGCTCTTATGAACCAAAAAATCGATTCATTGCAAAGAAAAATAATACTTATGGTGTTATCGATAGAATGGGAAAAATAATAATCCCTTTTGAATACAGTGAAATGTCAAATTGGGTTGAATACGGCCCTGGTTCTGATTATCATTTTGTAACAAAAAACAATAAAAAAGGGTTGATTACAAAAGAAGGCAAAATAATTATTCCTCCTATTTATGATAGCTTATTTTATAATAATGACGAAACGATTATTCTATCAAAAATTGATAAATATGGTGTTGTAACTATCCGAAACAAGTCTGTTATCCCTTTTATTTATGACATGATTTATGTTGAAAATTCATATTCTAAAAAAAAGGCAGATGAATTTTATGTTCGCAAAGAAGGAAAATATTTTGTTGTAAACAATAAAAATAAAGTAGTAAGAGCCAATGTTTCTGATAAAGAAATAAATGATAAATTTCATTTCGAAATTAATGGCTATAAATAAATTAATTTTTAAAGATATGAAGAATAATAAAACGTGGCATGATAAACACATAGAAACATTAACCTTTGGTAGTCGTTTGGCCGATTCAGTGGCTAAGGGAATGGGTTCTTGGAAATTCATTATTATTCAAAGTGTTTTTGTAATAGTATGGATGGGATTGAACCTTGTTGGTTATATGTATCATTGGGATGTTTATCCTTTTATATTATTGAATCTTGTTTTTTCAACACAAGCCGCTTATGCCGCACCTATCATTATGATGTCTCAGAACAGACAAAGCGAAAGAGACAGGATTCAGGCGCAATCTGATTATCAGACCAATGTTGATGCAAAGCTGGAAATTGAAGCTTTGACGATTAAGTTGGATAAAATTGAAACTGAAAAATTGGATAAGATAATTGAGTTGCTAGAAGAGATGAAAATCAATTCGGCCAAATAAAAAACGCATCGTTACCACAACTTAAATACAAAACTTGACAAAAGAACGCATCATATTAGGAATCGACCCTGGAACCACAATTATGGGTTTTGGATTGATAAAAATTGTCAATAAGAAAATGGAATTCTTGCAGCTCAACGAACTGCAATTATCCAAATACGACAACCATTACCAGAAATTAAAAATCATTTTTGAACGAACCATTGAGTTAATCGAAACGCATCATCCCGATGAAATTGCTATTGAAGCTCCTTTCTTCGGAAAGAATGTACAATCGATGCTGAAGCTTGGTCGTGCACAGGGTGTGGCAATGGCAGCTGGACTTTCCAGAGACATTCCCATTACCGAATACGAGCCAAAAAAAATAAAAATGGCTATTACCGGAAACGGAAATGCAAGCAAAGAACAAGTGGCCAAAATGCTTCAACAATTATTAGGATTAAAAGAGTTGCCCAAAAACTTGGATAGCACCGATGGATTGGCAGCTGCGGTTTGTCATTTTTTTAATTCTGGAAAAATTGTCACAGGTAAGAGCTATTCAGGCTGGGATGCTTTTGTGAAGCAAAATGAGGAGCGAGTTAAAAAGTAGTGGTCAGTCTTAATGACTGAAAACCGAAAAATTATGTCAGGAATCTACATACACATACCATTTTGCAAGCAGGCTTGTCATTACTGCGATTTTCATTTTTCGACTTCAATGAAGAAGAAAGAAGAGATGGTTTTGGCTATCGCCAAAGAATTGCAAATGCGCAAAAGCGAGTTTCATAATGAACTTGTTGAAACCATTTATTTTGGTGGAGGAACGCCGAGCAGATTGCAGATTGCAGATTTGAGATTGCAGATTGATTTGATTTATAAAAATTATCAAGTTGCTAAAAATCCTGAAATTACTCTTGAAGCCAATCCTGATGATTTATCGGTAGAGTATTTAATCGAACTTTCAAAAATTGGTATCAATCGACTAAGCATTGGAATTCAATCTTTCTTTGAAGATGATTTGGTGATGATGAATCGTGCTCATAATTCGGCGGAAGCCAAAAAATGTCTCGAAGAAGCAACACAATACTTTGATAATATTTCCCTCGATTTGATTTATGGAATTCCTGGGATGAGCAACGAGAAATGGAAGCAAAATATTGAAACGGCTTTGTCTTTTGGAATAAGACATATTTCGAGTTATGCATTGACTGTTGAACCAAAGACAGCTTTAAACAAACTCATTCAAACCGGAAAAATAGCCAAACCCAATGACGAATCAGCGCAGGAACATTTTGCAATTTTGGTGGAAACACTAGAAGCAAACAATTTTATCCATTATGAATTGTCCAATTTTGGAAAGACTAATTATTTTTCAAAGAACAATTCAGCTTATTGGTTAGGGAAAAAATATATAGGAATTGGTCCTTCTGCCCATAGTTATGACGGCATTTCCCGAAGCTGGAATGTTTCGAATAATTCTCTTTATTTAAAATCCATTCAGGAAGACAAACTTCCCAATGAAATTGAAATATTGTCTGTTAACGACCGTTATAACGAATATATAATGACAGGTTTGCGAACTATTTGGGGCGTTTCTTTAAATCGAATTGAAACTGAATTCGGAACTGAATATCTAGATTATTTACATAAACAAGCTCAGAAATTTATAAGCGATGATTTGCTTTTTATTGATGATGGTATTTTAAAACCTACGCCAAAAGGAAAATTTTTGACCGATGGAATTGCAAGTGATTTGTTTTATTTAAATTTGAAAGTCTAACCACAAAGGTACAAAGAAGTCACTAAGTTCACTAAGCTTTGTGTGCTAGGTGCCTTCTTAGTGAACTTAGTGTTTAAACTATGAAAACAATAATCCAACATAACAATCAGACTATTGAAGTTGACTTATCAAAACCCATTGATATTTCGATTCCATTAACCAATACAGATGAGAATCCGATTGCTTGGTATATCGAAAAACCGGTGATAGAACCTGTTGTTTTTGGCGATTGGATAGGCAAAGTTTCGGAGGGGAAGTCATCGACCAACTTTAATAATATTTTCTTCAATCCTCACGGACACGGGACACATACAGAATGTCTGGGACATATTACAAGAGATTTTTACAGCATTAATCAATCGCTGAAGCAATTTTTCTTTTTGGCCGAATTAGTTTCTGTTGTGCCGGAAATACAAGGGGATGATTTGGTAATAACCAGAAATCAGATTAAAAAAGCGTTGGACAATAAAACTCCCGAAGCCATAATTATCCGGACATTGCCTAATTTTAAAATAAAAAAATCACTAAAATATTCGAATACCAATCCGTCTTATTTGGCTGAAGATGCAGCACTTTTCATTCGCGAAAACGGTATTAAGCATTTATTGATTGATTTACCAAGTGTGGACAAAGAACAGGATGAGGGGAAATTATTGGCTCACAAAGCGTTTTGGAATGTAAAAGATGTCCATAATCTAAATGCCGATGCACGATTAGACTCCACCATTACCGAAATGATTTTTGTGGATGATGCTGTTGAAGACGGGAGTTATCTGTTGAACCTGCAGATTGCTTCGTTTGAAAATGACGCGAGTCCAAGTAAGCCTATTTTATATAAGCCAATAAGCGTTGGAGAATAAATCGAAATAAAATATAAAACCATGATCTCCGTTTCTACAGATAAACAAAAGTTGAATATTCCTTTTATCCAAAATTTTCTAAAAGATATTTACTGGGCGGCAGGAAGAACCATTGATGAAGTACAAAAAACAATTGACAGCTCGGTTTGTTTTGGAATTTATTTGGATGATGCCCAAGTTGGTTTTGGCAGAGTCATTACCGATTATGTGGTTTTTGCTTATATGATGGATGTTTTTATATCCGAAGAACATAGAGGAAAAGGATATTCTTCCATTTTGATTTCGGCGATGATGGAGGAACCTTCGTTGAAAGAAGTGAAAATATGGAGATTGGCGACTAGGGATGCTCATTTTTTGTATGAGAAATTTGGCTTCAAAGAGTTGGCATTTCCCGAACGAATGATGGAAAAAATAGTATGATGAAAACAGTTATTAAACTCGAAGAATTAGGCTTGTTTATTCTCGGTATTTATTTTTTTAATCAATTGGAATATGCTTGGTGGTTGTTTTTGGTTCTAATTTTAGTGCCCGATTTCTCTATGATTGGCTATGTATTTGGAGATAAAATAGGTGCTTTTTGTTATAATTTAATACATCACAGAGGTATAGCTATTGCTGTTTATTTAGTTGGAATTTATTGTTCGAACGAAATAGTTCAACTTTCGGGAGTTATTTTATTTACCCATTCGTCTATGGACAGAATGTTTGGGTATGGGCTAAAATATGAAACAGGATTTAAATTTACCCATTTGGGCGAAATCGGAAAATAAAAGAATATGAATCTAGAAACTTATTACGAATATTGCCTTTCCAAAAAAGGAGTAACCGAACATTTTCCATTCGACGAAGATACTTTGGTTTTTAAAGTCGGAGGAAAAATGTTTGCTTTGTCTTCTTTATTGCAATGGGAAAAAGCCGCTCCCTCAGTGAATCTAAAGTGTGATCCAGAACGTGCACAGGAGTTAAGAGCCGAATACGATGCGATTCAGCCTGGATTTCACATGAGCAAAATACATTGGAATACTATTGCCGTAAATCAAGATGTTCCCGATGCTTTGCTGAAAGAATTGATAGATCATTCGTATGACTTGGTTTTTAAAAGTTTAGCCAAGAAAATTCAAACGGAAATTATCGACCCGAGGTAAAATATTTACCGAACAGGCGAAGCAATTAGAAAAATAGACATTACTTTTGTACAACAATTAAAAAAACGTAGCAACTCAGTTACTTAGTAACTCAGCAACTTTATAAAAATGAAAGAACAAATTAAAAAGTTTTTAAACGAAGAACAAGATCCTAAAGCGATTGAGAAAGTCACTTCAAAATTGCAGGATATTTTAATGAAAAATGAGGAGGTAGGATATATTGCTGTGCAAAAAAAACCAGCATTGACAGTTCTTCCGGACAGTATTGTTATGACCAATAAAAGAATCATCATTTGCCAGCCTAAAAATTTAGGTTTGTCTATGAATTTTATTGATTACACTTGGGATGATATTGAGGGAACTTTTGTAAAAGAGAACATTCTAGGGTCTGAATTTTCTTTTTCTACCAAAACAGATATGCAGGTTTCGATTGATTATATCCCGAAGATTCAAGCACGTAAAATATTTACATATGCCAAAGAACAATTGGATATCTTAAAAAATGGTGGGGCACAATCAGTAATAACTGAAGACGTCGCTCCAACATTAATTCAAGAATCAGAATTAATTGAGGAAATGGAAACTGAAGAAGTGACTGATTTTGCTGAAATAATGCCTGTAGTTTCTAATTATGCAGAACCTGTTGTAGATAATACAAGTGCTTCAACTGAGAAAAAGACAAGCGAATTGACACAAGACGAGCTTTTTGCAAAGCTTCAAAATTATAAAAAGCTTCTTGATAATGGTTTGATTTTACAAGGTGAATATGACGCTTTCAAAAAAGAGATTTTGAGTTATATGTAGTAAGTCGTAAGTATCAAAAACAAAACCCGACAACTTAATTGATGTCGGGTTTTGTTTTTTATAAAGTTTTCATTTGCTTTTCTAAAAAATTATTGGATTGCTGTTCCAGTAACTCGGTTGCGTTTTTTCTTTGCAAATCATATAACTTTTTGTCCTCGGCAATATCGGCATAAACCTTGTCGTGCATTGATGCGCTGGTTTTTATCAATAATTCGCGTTGGTATTTGTCTTGCTCGATAGTGGCTTTGAGTGCTGTTTCCAAGTCTTCCAATTTGAAATCATATTCTCCTCTAGGCGACAATAATTTTGCTATAATAGGAGAAGTTTCAATCGCTAAAAATAATAGCATTATGAAAAAGGAGGGAATCCAAGGCAATTTATTCAAAGCATTGATTCGCGCCATCAAACCATCAAATCCATCAATGATGGGTTGAGTTTCGGTCACTTTCTTGTCCAAATCGGTTTGTAATGTTTTGGTTCCTTTTTCCAAAACAGCAATTTTGGCTAAATTATTTTTACGAATGGTGTCCAATTCTTTTTTGGACAAATCGTGCTTGGCGATTTTTTCTTTAAAAACGGGACCTTTGCCTATTCTTTTTGTTCCAGCCGTTCCTTCGGCCTCTTTGATATAGGTGTCATAAAGCGTGTTTACCTCTTTTTCTTTATTGGTGATTTCAGCTTTAAGATTCTTGATATCGTTTTTGTTTTTGTCCAAATCCGATTTGAAATAGTTGGCGACTTCCTTTTTATTATTCAAAGCCATTGCATTTTTTTCTTTCAATAAAACGGTATTAATTTCTTTTTCGAAAATTTTAATTTCCAATGGTTTTGAAATCACAATTGCAATGATGAAAGCCAAAATAATTCTGGGTGTGGCCTGTAGAAATTCATTGGCAAAGCTATCTCTTTTTCGAATAGTGGAAACAATAAAACGGTCCAGATTAAAAATAAGTAAACTCCATACGAAGCCAAAAAGTAAAGCGGGAATGACATTGTCAAAAACCGTAAAAAGAGCATAAGCACTGGCGATGAAAGCCATAACAGCCGTAAAAAAAACGGTGGCGCCAATACCGACAAATTTGGTTTGTTCGCCGTCAGAGCAGCCATCAAGCAGCTTTTTGTCAGCTCCTGAGCAAAGGATAAAGAATTGTTTTAACATGATTGATTTGATTTTTGATTGATTGATTTTTTGTCTCGATAATTATTTGAATGACGGTACAAATTTAATACCAAATAAATTAATTATATCTTAAATTGTTGATTTGTTTTTTGTTAGGCTTTTTTCGCATAGTTCATATATAAAAAAAGGGCTGCTCGGTAAAGAACAGCCCTTTTAGTAAATTAAAAATTAACTTATGCAATTGGTGCTCCTGCCAAAATTTCGGCATTAGCGAATTCTTTGAATTTAGCAAAATTTTCTTCAAATTTATGAGCCAATTCAGAGGCTTTTGTATCGTATAATTGTTTGTCTTCCCAAGTGTTTCTTGGGTTTAGAATTTCGTTAGGAACATCTGGACAAGATTGTGGTATTGCAATTCCAAATACATCATGATTGATAAACTCAACAGTATCTAATTGTCCTTTTAAGGCGGCCGTAATCATGGCACGAGTGTATTTTAATTTCATTCGGCTTCCAGTTCCATAAGGCCCTCCTGTCCATCCGGTGTTGATTAGCCAAACTTTTACATTGGCATCTTTCATTTTTTTGCTCAACATTTCTGCGTATTTTGTTGGGTGCAATGGCATGAAAGGCGCTCCAAAACAAGCTGAAAAGTTAGGTTGTGGTTCTGTAACACCTGCTTCTGTCCCGGCCACTTTTGCAGTATAGCCAGAAATAAAGTGATATGCGGCCTGCCCAGCCGTTAGTTTGGATATAGGAGGCAAAATCCCATAAGCATCGGCAGTTAAGAAAAATATGTTTTTTGGGTTTTTACCAATAGAACCAGGTTGAATGTTATCGATATGGTCAATTGGGTAGCTTACTCTTGTATTTTGAGTGATAGAAACATCTTCAAAATCAACTTCATTAGTTCCTGATTTGAAAACCACATTTTCAAGAATAGCTCCTTTTTTTATTGCTCTAAAGATGTCTGGTTCATTCTCCTCAGTAAGATTGATTACTTTGGCATAACATCCACCCTCAAAATTGAAAACGGTATTTTCGTTTGTCCATCCGTGTTCATCATCACCGATTAGTTTTCTGTCAGGATCTGCAGATAAAGTTGTTTTTCCTGTTCCAGACAAACCAAAGAATATGGCCGTGTCTCCGTCTTCTCCAACATTAGCGCTACAGTGCATAGGCAATGTGTTTTTGAAAACAGGTAGAATAAAGTTCAATGCAGAGAATATTCCTTTTTTCATCTCTCCGGTATATCCAGTACCACCAATCAACGCAATCTTTTTTGTAAAATCTAAGATTGCAAAATTCCCTTGGCGTGTTCCATCGATGGCTGGATCTGCGATGAATCCAGGAGCGCAAATAACTGTCCATTCCGGAGTGAAATTTTCTAGTTCTTGATTAGTAAGTCTTAGAAACATGTTGTGGCAAAATAAATTGGACCAAGCGGTTTCGGTTACAACACGAACATTTAATCTATAATTGGTATCGGCACAAACGTAAGAGTCCCTAACAAAAATTTCTTTGTTCGATAAATAAGCTGTTACTTTTTTGTACAGAGCATCAAAAGCAATTGGTTCAAATGGGATGTTTACTTTTCCCCACCATACTTTGTCCTCAGTAATACTATCTTTTACAATGAAACGATCCTGTGGAGAACGTCCTGTAAACTCTCCGGTATTTATTGCTAATGCTCCAGTAGAATTTTCAACTCCCTGTCCAGATTGTATGGTAATATCGTGTAACTCGTTAGGGGTTAGTTGATACTGAATTTTGGCATTTTCAATTCCCAGTTCTTTTAACGAAATCGATTTCGTAAACAAAGCGTAGTTGTCCATAAAAAATAAATTTTTTTGAGTGTTGTTTATTTCACCGCAAAAGTATAATTTTTTTTAGAACCACATTATATTTTATTTTTCTTTTTTTATTGGTTTTATTAAGTCAAAAAACAGAAGGAACCATGCAGAAATAAGAAATATCCCCCCAATTGGAGTAACGAAGCCAAATATTTTGAAATCAATAGGCATCAAAGAATTGGTAGCCAAAAGGTAAATGGAGCCAGAAAAAAGTACAACTCCAAAAACGGTCAAATTATAGATTGTTTTTTTTGATTTTTGACGAATTATTGTTGTTGTTCCAATAAACAATAAAAACAAAGCATGGTACATTTGATACCGTACACCCGTTTCAAAAGTAGTAAGTTGTTCAATAGTGAGTACTTTTTTTAGGGCATGTGCACCAAAAGCACCTAAAATTATGGCAATCATTCCAAAAATGGCTGAAGTTGTAATTATTTTTTTATCCATTATTTTTTGTTTTATAAAAGGCAAAAGTATTTCTAATATTTTTAAACTGAAAGTATTTTATAAGCGATGATAAAAGTAGTTTTTTAGTAATTCAAAACATAGATAATTGAATTTTTTTCAGCATTTTTAAAATGAAAAATGGATTTAAATTATAAATGTTTTTTTAAAATCATTTGTTATGAATACAACAATATTGTATGTTTGTGTTATATTTTTAGAATCAATCAGAATCTAATCGGTTTTAAATAAGGATAAATATATCCTGTTTAACAAGAAGAAGATATTGAAATGTATAATGTTACGTTTTTTAAATAAATAACTCATGAGAACAATTCTTATTATTGGGGCAGGAAGATCTGCTTCTTCGTTGATACAATACCTTTTGAATAAATCGGTATCCGAAGAATTGCATCTTATTATAGGTGATTTGTCTTTGGATTTAGCTAAGAAAAAGACAAATAATCATCCGAATGCGACTCCTATTGCTTTAGATATATTTGATGAAAATCAAAGAAAAAATGCAATTCAGAAAGCAGACATTGTAATATCTATGTTGCCGGCTCACCTTCATATAGAAGTGGCAAGGGATTGTGTCGTTTATAAAAAACATCTTGTGACGGCTTCCTATATAAGCGATGCGATGCAAGAATTGGATGAGGCTGCCAAAGCAAGCAATCTAATTTTCATGAATGAAATTGGACTTGATCCCGGAATAGACCACATGAGTGCCATGAAAGTGATTGATGAGATTAGGGAACAAGGAGGGAAAATGCTTTTGTTTGAATCCTTTTGTGGAGGTCTTGTAGCTCCAGAATCAGACAATAATTTATGGAATTATAAATTTACTTGGGCACCAAGGAATGTTGTTCTTGCTGGACAAGGAGGAGCTGCCAAGTTTATTCAGGAAGGTGCTTATAAATATATCCCTTATGTAAATTTGTTTCGCAGAACCGAATTTTTAGAAGTAGAGGGTTACGGTAAATTTGAAGCCTATTCGAACAGGGACTCCTTAAAATACAGAAGTGTTTATGGTCTTGATGATGTGCTTACCTTATATAGAGGTACGATTCGAAGAGTAGGTTTTTCTAAAGCTTGGAATATGTTTGTGCAATTGGGTATGACGGACGACAGTTATATTATGGAAAATTCTGAGAACATGAGTTATCGTCAATTTGTGAATTCGTTTCTTCCTTATCACCCAACCGATTCAGTAGAAATTAAAATGCGTTTGATTCTAAAAATTGACCAAGATGATATCATGTGGGATAAATTGTTGGAATTGGATTTGTTCAATCGCAATAAAAAAGTAGGTTTAAAAAATGCTACACCAGCACAAATTCTTGAAAAAATACTAACTGATAGTTGGACTTTAGAGCCCCATGATAAAGATATGATTGTGATGTATCACAAATTTGGATATGTCCTCAATGGTGAAGAAAAACAAATAGACTCCAAAATGGTTTGTATTGGTGAAGATCAAACCTATACCGCAATGGCCAAAACAGTTGGATTACCAGTTGCAATGGCGACTTTGTTAATCTTGAATGGTAAAATTACAACTCCAGGAGTACAGCTTCCAATCCGTAAAGAAGTGTATTTGCCTATTTTGAAAGAGCTGGAAGAATACGGAGTTGTTTTTAATGAACAGGAGATGCCTTATATAGGTTACAATCCGGATAAAGTTTTTAGTTAATTTTTTTTTAGATTTTTTTATTTTTTTAGATTTTTTTTTTAGACCAATCCGCTTCGTAAGAAGCGGATTTTTTAATACCTTAAGAACTATTTTGAAGGTTCTATTTGGACAGGTAAGCTATATTTTACTCTTACGGCTTCGTTCTTTTCTTTTCCGGGAATCCATTTTGGGGATAGTTTTAATACCCGAATGACTTCATCGGCAGTTCCAAAACCAAGATCTTTTAGGATTACAAATTCAGAGAGACCACCATCTTTTTCGACCATGAAAGTTAAAACGACTTTTCCGCTGCCTTTTAATTCGCTGGGAACTTTAAAATTGTTTCCGATAAATTTGTAAAATGCAAGAATACCTCCTGGAAATTCTGGCTGAGTTATCTCTGTTATGGGATGTTCTTCAGAAGTAATGGAATCTGTAGTTGGCTTTTTCGATACAATATTATTTGCTACAATAGAAGTGTTTGACGTATTTACTTTTTGAAGAGATTCTTTTTTATTTGGAAGGGTCTCTTTTTTAATTTGATTTTTAGAAAGACTACTTTTCTTTTGAATTAAATGTGATGATGATTCTTCCATAGCCACAGTTTTAATTGAGATGCAATAAAAAAGAACAACAAAAACTGGAATTAAAGTGATTTGTTTTAGAATAGCTTTGGTTTGTGTTGTGTTTTTTGTCATCATAAGAAGTCTTTTTTTGGTCACTAAAAAGTTCAAGTTGCTTACTAAATACAGAGGCAGGCTTACATTTGCTTTGGATATAAGTAAAGATTGATAGAACGGAATGTTTTCATAAGAACGTATTACGAATTCATCAGCTAGGAATTCATGGTTGAGTTGAATGGCTTTTTTATAAAAAATGAAAATCGGGTTAAACCAAAATATTGTTTTCAAAAATTCGATCAATAGAATATCCAAAGTGTGAATTTGTCTTACATGTGTAAGTTCATGGGCATATAATTCGGCTTCGATGTTTCTGTTATAATAATCAGTTTCATTGATGAAAATATAATTAAGAAAAGTATATGGAAGTGTTTTTTCTGGTATTAAAACGAGTTTGGCATTATGATAATCTAGCTTTGTATTCGCTTTTATTTTGGAAGTGATTTTTAGAAGATTTCTAATGAATCGAATACACCAAAACGCTGCAATTATTCCGTAAATTATCCAAAACAAATGAGCGGAATGATTTGTTTCTTTTATTATTTGAGAGCTTCCTTGTGAAAACAAAATGATTGTTGGATTTTCCACAGCCTTTATTATTTCAGTTGCTATTTCAATTGTAATGAATGGAATTGCAAATGAAAAAATAAGACTGAACAACAAGTAAAACCTATTGAATTGGTTCATTTTTTCTTTTTCTAATACCAAATGGTAAAAGATTAAAAGAGCCAATAGGCTGATGGAAGATTTGAATAAAAAGTCAATCATTTTTTCTTTTTTTGGATTTCACTTTCTATTATTTTTTTGAGTTCTTCCAGTTCTGATGCGGATAAATTGGTTTCGGTAGTAAAGAAAGAAGCAAATTGCGAAGCTGAATTGTTGAAGAAATTGCTAATCAAACCGTTTACGTGTTTCGAGAAATAATCCGTTTTTTTTACCAATGGATAATATTGGCGTGAGTTTCCAAATTCGTTGTAAGCAACGAATTTTTTATCAATCATTCTCTTTAGCAAAGTGGCAACTGTTGTTGTGGCTGGTTTTGGCTTTGGATATGCTTCGAGTAAGTCTTTCATAAAGGCTTTTTCAAGCTTCCAGAGGTGTTCCATTAATTGTTCTTCGGAGTTGGATAGTTGCATGTTTTTAATTTTTAATTTTTTCTTTAATTTCAAGCAATGGCAGATCTTTTTTATATTGCTCTACATCCCATTTTATTTGCCATTCACTTACATAATCGGCTAATGGCTGCAGTCCAACTTTGGCTCTTCGTTCATCAACATTGTCTGGATCTTCAAGGCAGGATACGTAATACAATTTCGTTTCATTGTCTCTCCCAATTTGGCTTCCGTAGATTTGTTTTTTACCTTGTCTCAAGGCAACTCTGTCTTCCAATAATGCTAAACTAGCACCATTTGCACTACCTTTGTTTACTGCTTCTCGCATCATAGGGAGATATTTTTGCTGTGTTTGTAAATCGCCATGTTGAATCACAAGAAAGAGTGTTTTGTTTGCCGTTTCACCTACTACATCTTTACCTACCCAGCCTTTGGTATCTAAAATTTTAGTGACTTTAATTAAATTTAAACTGTCTTTAGAATTCATTATTTTTCCGATACTGTCTATTTTTTTTCTATCGGGAGTGGGTTTGTCGTAAACTGACATAAATTTCATTCTCATTCCCTGATCTTCCTCATAAATAGAAAGTAACTCTTTTTGTAGCGGCTTGTCGTAATTAACTTCAATGATTTCAATTTTTTTCTCGAGTTTTATAATTAACTTTTCCCATTGCTTCTTAGTGTGTAAAGTAGTCAAATCGCTATCTATTTTCAAATGGGTTATATTTGCATATCCGTTATCTACTGACAAGTTTAGCCACTCGAATGCTTTGTCAGTGTCATTTGCTAAAGCCGCTGCACAAGCACCATTGTATAAATGACTCTTATTTGTATGGTCTATTTTAAATGCTTCTGTGAAATAATCTCTTGCGATTATATATGTTTTTGCATTGTAACAGGAGTCTGCTTTTTTAATTAATGAGTTATATTCTTTTGGATTAGATTGACATATTGCCATTTGAACAATAAATAATAGGCTAAATTGCAGGATGCTTTTTCTCATTTTTTAATGAAATTCATTTTTAAATTGTAGGACAAGTTAGTTGTTTTTTGCTTCCGAAACAAATTCTCCGTTTTCATATTTCTTGGTAGAAATGAGTTTTCCATTTTCATCGTAATATCTCCAATCTCCATAATAAAACCAATGCATTTCAGGGCTTGCGATCAGTAGCTTAGTTTTGCCTTTGGATTGAATCGTTCCATTTGCATTATAATAGGTAATGATGCATTTGTTTTTTCTGTAAACTTCTTTTTTGTTTATTCTATCGTTGGTATAATAGTACCATTTTTTTACAGGATCACCATTTTTATATTTCCCAACCGATTTGTATTGTGTGCTGTCAATTGAATACTGCTCTATCCAAAGTCCGACTCTTTTCTTGTTTTCCTTTTGGTTTATTGGAGCCGTTTTGCATCCAATAAAAGTTAAGACAAGCAATAATGTGAAGAATAAGTGTCTCATAAATAGTTTTTGCTCTACTTAAATAGAAATAACTCTACAAATGTAGAATAAAATTTAATTCAGCAAAATTTATTGAATGTTTTTTTGCAGAAAATATTTAGTTCTTATGCAGGTTAATTCTAAAAACCAATGTTTTATGAAAACCAAAAGCCCTAGCCCAGATGGGAACGGCATCCTGTTGTCCCGGGGTTCGGGACAACAGATATAGTGGACAGCTGGAAATAGCTCCTGATTAAAAGCTTCGTTGTTTTGAAAAAAGGCATAAAAAAATCCGCTCAAGAACGGATTTAGTTATTTTGAATGAAATCTTATTTGCTTAATTCCACGAAATATTTGTAAAACAATGGAATGGTTTCAATCCCTTTCAGATAATTGAAAATCCCGAAATGTTCGTTAGGCGAGTGAATAGCATCGCTGTCAAGACCAAAACCCATAAGGATTGTTTTGCTTTTTAGTTCTTTTTCGAACAAGGCAACAATAGGAATGCTTCCTCCAGAACGAACTGGAATTGCAGGAACGCCAAAGGTTTCGGTGTAAGCCATATTGGCCGCTTTGTAACCGATGCTATCTATAGGGGTCACATAACCCTGACCGCCGTGGTGAGGAGTAACTTTTACCGTAACTCCAGACGGAGCAATGCTGATGAAGTGTTTGGTGAACAAGTCGGTGATGACTTCCCAATCTTGGTTTGGCACCAAACGCATTGAGATTTTGGCAAAAGCCTTACTAGCAATAACCGTTTTTGCGCCTTCTCCAGTATAGCCTCCCCAAATTCCGTTTACATCTAGTGTTGGTCGAATGGAGTTGCGTTCATTAGTTACATAGCCGCTTTCGCCATATATATCATTCAAGTTTAGCGCTTTTTTGTAATTGTCGAGATTAAAAGGAGCTTTGGCCATTTCCGCTCTTTCCTCTAATGATAATTCTTGAACATTGTCATAGAAACCTGGAATGGTAATATGATTGTTTTCGTCATGCAAGGAAGCAATCATTTTTGCCAAAACATTTATAGGATTGGCAACAGCACCTCCGTACAAACCAGAATGTAAATCACGGTTTGGTCCCGTAACTTCCACTTCTACATAACTCAAACCACGAAGACCAGTGGTGATAGAAGGTTGCTGATTGGAAATCATTCCGGTGTCCGAAATCAAAATCACATCATTTTTTAGTTTCTCGGTATTGTTTTCCACAAAGGTTTTTAGGTTGACGCTACCAACTTCTTCCTCACCTTCAATCATGAATTTTACGTTGCAAGGCAAAGTGTTGCTTTGAATCATATATTCAAAAGCTTTTACGTGCATGTACATTTGACCTTTGTCATCACAGGAACCTCTGGCAAAAATAGCACCTTCAGGGTGGATTTCAGTTTTCTTAATAACGGGTTCAAATGGAGGAGAAGTCCATAATTCTAATGGATCTGCAGGTTGAACATCGTAATGTCCGTAGACTAAAACGGTAGGTAATTTTGGGTCAATTGTTTTTTCTCCGTAAACGATAGGGTAACCTGCAGTTTCGCAAATTTCTACAAAATCGCATCCAGCTTTTACTAAACTTACTTTAACAGCTTCGGCAGTGTCAAGAACATCACGGGAAAAAGCAGTGTCTGCACTTACGGATGGAATTTTTAACAACTCGATTAACTCATTGACAAACCGATCTTTGTGTTTTGTAACGTATAATTTTATATCTTCCATTGAATCAAATTTTTTTGAGAATCAAAAATACAAAAAAGAGAATGAATATTTTTTTAAAAAAATCCTTTGAAAACTCGAAGATATGATTATCTTTGCACCCACAATTACGCGGATATGGTGAAATTGGTAGACATGCCAGACTTAGGATCTGGTGCCGCAAGGCGTGTAGGTTCGAGTCCTATTATCCGCACCAAAAGCCCAAACATATGTTTGGGCTTTTTTTATGCAAATTAGCGAGAGACTTATCTCGTTTTCTGAAAAGCTCCGTTGTTTTTGCTAAAGACTCTTCTCTCTAGAAGCTTTTTTGTTTTAATTCTTTTTTTAGTCAGTAAAATAGAACCTTGTAATTTAATAAAATTCATTCTAAAAGTTAGTCAGCTGATTTTGTGAATGGATATAGATTTTGGTTTTTGTGTTTTCGTGATTTTTTTGCATTTTTTTGTTACTTATATATAGGTGATGATTTTAGATCAATCTAATTAATTTATTTAAATATTCAGGAGCTTAATCCCGCTATCCGCTACAATCTTATAAGCCGAACCCCGGCTTATAAGGATTTTCGCTACTATCGGGGCTAGGGCCTGGGCTTTTCATGAGAAAAGAAGCAATAAAACCACACCTTATATATAGGATGGAAAAATCTGGAAACAAATTCGCAAAATCGCCCCTTTTACTCAAGTAAAATCATTTTGTCTATCTTCAATTTGGTATTAAAAAACTAATCAAAGCCCGAGAATGTTGGTAAAACCTCAAAAAGAGGGTAAAAGGAAGGTGTAGAAATGTCAAAACCTCAAAAAAGCCATTTCATAAATACCAACATACCAGCGGATTAAAAAATATTTTGAAAAAAGGTCAAAAAAGCCATTGTTTAAACGAATAAACTAGCTACTTTTGCACCCGCAACAACGAGTACGTTCTTAGAAATCCTGACAAGCCTGAAGAAATCGAAACGAAAATTTATTTTCAAAAAAGATTTAAAAAAGCTTGTGAGATTCGAAAACGTAAGCTATTTTTGCACCCCGCAAAACGCGTAACGTTCCTTGAAAGATTGACAAGAAAAAGAGAAGAAAACGAAAAATAAATTTTTCAAAAAAACTTCAAAATTTACTTGCCAGTTAAAAAAGAATAACTACTTTTGCACCCGCTTCGAGAGACACACAATGTGAGTTAAACGAGACGAAAAGAACAAGAAGAACACGTTCCTAGACATATTGAATTGACAGCCGTTTTAAGAGAGATCTTAAAACAAAAAGAATAAGAGTAATAGAATCGGAAGATTTGAATAAAGAACCACTAGAACTTCAGTCAAACATTAATAGCTTAAGCAATTAAGCAAACAATATACGATGAAGAGTTTGATCCTGGCTCAGGATGAACGCTAGCGGCAGGCTTAACACATGCAAGTCGAGGGGTATAGTTCTTCGGAATTAGAGACCGGCGCACGGGTGCGTAACGCGTATGCAATCTACCTTTTACAGAGGGATAGCCCAGAGAAATTTGGATTAATACCTCATAGTATGTGAGAATGGCATCATTTTCACATTAAAGTCACAACGGTAAAAGATGAGCATGCGTCCCATTAGCTAGTTGGTAAGGTAACGGCTTACCAAGGCTACGATGGGTAGGGGTCCTGAGAGGGAGATCCCCCACACTGGTACTGAGACACGGACCAGACTCCTACGGGAGGCAGCAGTGAGGAATATTGGACAATGGGCGCAAGCCTGATCCAGCCATGCCGCGTGCAGGATGACGGTCCTATGGATTGTAAACTGCTTTTGTACGAGAAGAAACACTCCTTCGTGAAGGAGCTTGACGGTATCGTAAGAATAAGGATCGGCTAACTCCGTGCCAGCAGCCGCGGTAATACGGAGGATCCAAGCGTTATCCGGAATCATTGGGTTTAAAGGGTCCGTAGGCGGTTTGGTAAGTCAGTGGTGAAAGCCCATCGCTCAACGGTGGAACGGCCATTGATACTGCCAGACTTGAATTATTAGGAAGTAACTAGAATATGTAGTGTAGCGGTGAAATGCTTAGAGATTACATGGAATACCAATTGCGAAGGCAGGTTACTACTAATGGATTGACGCTGATGGACGAAAGCGTGGGTAGCGAACAGGATTAGATACCCTGGTAGTCCACGCCGTAAACGATGGATACTAGCTGTTGGGAGCGATCTCAGTGGCTAAGCGAAAGTGATAAGTATCCCACCTGGGGAGTACGTTCGCAAGAATGAAACTCAAAGGAATTGACGGGGGCCCGCACAAGCGGTGGAGCATGTGGTTTAATTCGATGATACGCGAGGAACCTTACCAAGGCTTAAATGTAGATTGACCGGTTTGGAAACAGATCTTTCGCAAGACAATTTACAAGGTGCTGCATGGTTGTCGTCAGCTCGTGCCGTGAGGTGTCAGGTTAAGTCCTATAACGAGCGCAACCCCTGTTGTTAGTTGCCAGCGAGTCATGTCGGGAACTCTAACGAGACTGCCAGTGCAAACTGTGAGGAAGGTGGGGATGACGTCAAATCATCACGGCCCTTACGCCTTGGGCTACACACGTGCTACAATGGCCGGTACAGAGAGCAGCCACTGGGTGACCAGGAGCGAATCTACAAAACCGGTCACAGTTCGGATCGGAGTCTGCAACTCGACTCCGTGAAGCTGGAATCGCTAGTAATCGGATATCAGCCATGATCCGGTGAATACGTTCCCGGGCCTTGTACACACCGCCCGTCAAGCCATGGAAGCTGGGGGTGCCTGAAGTCGGTGACCGCAAGGAGCTGCCTAGGGTAAAACTGGTAACTAGGGCTAAGTCGTAACAAGGTAGCCGTACCGGAAGGTGCGGCTGGAACACCTCCTTTCTAGAGCCTTAGTGTTAGTAGCAATACACGCTGAGGAAAGAAGACGAAAAGAACTATTGGTTACAAAAACAAAGATTATATTACTCTTGCTGTTAATTTAAAAAACATGCGTAAAATTAAAAAAAGCGCAAAAATAAGAATGAAGAGTGTCTCGTAGCTCAGCTGGTTAGAGTACTACACTGATAATGTAGGGGTCGACAGTTCGAGTCTGTCCGAGACAACTATTTTCACCTTTAAAAAAAAGGAAATTCTAGAGTTGAGAAGTTAAGAGTTAGACTAATAACTAATTACTAACAACTAATAACTCAAAAAATTGGGGGATTAGCTCAGCTGGCTAGAGCGCCTGCCTTGCACGCAGGAGGTCAACGGTTCGACTCCGTTATTCTCCACAGATCCGAAAGGATAAAAGTTCATTGACATATTGAGATAAGAAATAATAAAAAGTAGAAAGCAGTTTTTTCTAATTTATTAGAGAAAACGAAAAAAAACGGTCGTAATTGATTTTACGATTGGTACAATAAGCAAAATAAGGGCGTATGGGGGATGCCTTGGCTCTCAGAGGCGATGAAAGGCGTGATAAGCTGCGAAAAGTTACGGGGATTGGCACACACGATATGATCCGTAAATACCTGAATGGGGCAACCCACTATGTTGAAGACATAGTACACCGATAGGTGGGCAAACCCGCTGAACTGAAACATCTAAGTAGGCGGAGGAGAAGAAAACAAAAGTGATTCCGTAAGTAGTGGCGAGCGAACGCGGATTAGCCCAAACCAATGTTGTTACGGCAATGTTGGGGTTGTAGGACCACGAGATTTAATGCGGATAGAATTAGAATCTACTGGAAAGTAGAGCCAAAGAAGGTGATAGCCCTGTATAAGTAATAGAAGATATTGATAGTGGTATCCTGAGTAGGGCGGGGCACGTGAAACCCTGTCTGAATTTGGCGGGACCATCCGCTAAGGCTAAATACTCCTGAGAGACCGATAGTGAACCAGTACCGTGAGGGAAAGGTGAAAAGAACCGTGAATAACGGAGTGAAATAGATCCTGAAACCATACGCTTACAAGCGGTCGGAGCCCTTTTGTGGGGTGACGGCGTGCCTTTTGCATAATGAGCCTACGAGTTAACGTTGCTGGCAAGGATAAGTGGTTAAGCCACGGATCCGTAGCGAAAGCGAGTCTGAATAGGGCGCTTTAGTCAGTAGTGTTAGACGCGAAACCGTGTGATCTACCCATGGGCAGGATGAAGCGCTGGTAACACAGTGTGGAGGTCCGAACCGGTTGACGTTGAAAAGTCTTCGGATGACCTGTGGGTAGGGGTGAAAGGCCAATCAAACTCGGAAATAGCTCGTACTCCCCGAAATGCATTTAGGTGCAGCGCACGGCGCAAAGTTATATAGAGGTAGAGCTACTGATTGGATGCGGGGGCTTCACCGCCTACCAATTCCTGACAAACTCCGAATGCTATATAATGTTTCCGTGCAGTGAGGGCTTGGGTGCTAAGGTCCAAGTCCGAGAGGGAAAGAACCCAGACCATCAGCTAAGGTCCCCAAATATATGTTAAGTTGAAAGAACGAGGTTTGTCTGCCCAGACAGCTAGGATGTTGGCTTGGAAGCAGCCATTCATTTAAAGAGTGCGTAACAGCTCACTAGTCGAGCGGACGAGCATGGATAATAATCGGGCATAAACATATTACCGAAGCTATGGATTTAGAGTTTACTCTAAGTGGTAGGGGAGCATTCTAACAGGGTTGAAGGTGTATCGTAAGGTATGCTGGACTGGTTAGAAAAGAAAATGTAGGCATAAGTAACGATAATGCGGGCGAGAAACCCGCACACCGAAAGACTAAGGTTTCCACAGCTATGCTAATCAGCTGTGGGTTAGTCGGGACCTAAGGCGAACCCGAAAGGGACAGTCGATGGACAACGGGTTAATATTCCCGTACTACTGATTACTGTGATGGGGTGACGGAGTGATGAAAGCGCCGCGAACTGACGGAATAGTTCGTTGAAGTACCTACCTATAAGCTGCGCAGGCAAATCCACGCGGCTTGGGGAAATACGATAGTACTCGGAGTCTTCGGACAAAGAGATAGTGCGCCTAAGGGCTTCCAAGAAAAACCTCTAAACTTCAGGTAATTAGTACCCGTACCGCAAACCGACACAGGTAGTCGAGGAGAGAATCCTAAGGTGCTCGAGAGATTCATGGCTAAGGAATTAGGCAAAATAGACCCGTAACTTCGGGAGAAGGGTCGCCTCTGAGTAATCAGAGGCCGCAGTGAAGAGGTCCAGGCGACTGTTTATCAAAAACACAGGGCTCTGCAAAATCGTAAGATGAAGTATAGGGCCTGACACCTGCCCGGTGCTGGAAGGTTAAGAGGAGATGTTATCTTCGGAGAAGCATTGAATTGAAGCCCCAGTAAACGGCGGCCGTAACTATAACGGTCCTAAGGTAGCGAAATTCCTTGTCGGGTAAGTTCCGACCTGCACGAATGGTGTAACGATCTGGACACTGTCTCAGCCATGAGCTCGGTGAAATTGTAGTAACGGTGAAGATGCCGTTTACCCGCAGTGGGACGAAAAGACCCTGTGCACCTTTACTATAGCTTAGTATTGACCTTGGATAAATGATGTGTAGGATAGGTTGGAGACTGTGAAGTGGCGTCGCCAGGCGTTGTGGAGTCATTGTTGAAATACAACCCTTTGTTTATCTGAGGCCTAACCCCGAAATTCGGGGGACATTGCTTGGTGGGTAGTTTGACTGGGGTGGTCGCCTCCAAAAGAGTAACGGAGGCTTCTAAAGGTTCCCTCAGTACGCTTGGTAACCGTGCGTAGAGTGCAATGGCATAAGGGAGCTTGACTGAGAGACATACAGGTCGATCAGGTACGAAAGTAGAGCATAGTGATCCGGTGGTTCCGCATGGAAGGGCCATCGCTCAAAGGATAAAAGGTACGCCGGGGATAACAGGCTGATCTCCCCCAAGAGCTCATATCGACGGGGGGGTTTGGCACCTCGATGTCGGCTCGTCACATCCTGGGGCTGGAGAAGGTCCCAAGGGTTGGGCTGTTCGCCCATTAAAGTGGCACGCGAGCTGGGTTCAGAACGTCGTGAGACAGTTCGGTCTCTATCTACTGTGGGCGCAAGAAATTTGAGTGGATCTGATTCTAGTACGAGAGGACCGAATTGGACTAACCTCTAGTGTATCTGTTGTCCCGCCAGGGGCACCGCAGAGTAGCTACGTTGGGAAGGGATAAGCGCTGAAAGCATATAAGCGCGAAACCCACCACAAGATGAGATTTCTTTTAAGGGTCGTGGGAGATGACCACGTTGATAGGCTATAGATGTAAAGGCAGTAATGTCATAGTCGAGTAGTACTAATAACCCGTAAGCTTATGTACACCTTTTCCCCCGATGCAAGTCGGGGGGAGAAACTTTCTAATACTTTTTATATTCTTTATCTCAGTATGTTAAGATATTAGTTTTAATTATTAATGGTTAATGATTACCCGAGGCGAAAGCCGAACGGAGCGAAGCTAATTATTAATTAAAAAAGTTGTCCAAAGCAACTAACGACTTAAGGTGGTTATTGCGGCGGGGCTCACCTCTTCCCATCCCGAACAGAGTAGTTAAGCCCGCCTGCGCAGATGGTACTGCAGTTATGTGGGAGAGTATGTCGCTGCCTTTTTTTACAAAACCCTGTTTCGAAAGAAACGGGGTTTTTTGTTTTATAAAAGTTTTAGGTTTTTAGTGGATTTTATAAAAATAGCAATTTTAAAAACTATTCAAAATTACCCTAGATAGATACTAAATTGTCTTAATATGTAATATATCGTTTTCGTAATGTTAAAATAGCATTTGTATCGGAAAATGCAGTTGTGTTTTAAACAGAATTATGATACTACTTTAGCAATAGAAATTATTACTAATTTAAAACGACAGTATTATGAAAACGATTTTAAAACTTAGTCTGGTGGTATTGGTAGCGATGACTACGATGAGTAGCTATGCAATCGACGGTGATTTTTTACTTAACGTAAAAAAAGGAACCGGTAAAGAAATTAGTTTTTCGGTGAATGAGATTCAGAAAGCCAATGTAACAATCTACGATAAATCTCATAATGTAATCTACTCTGAAATAGCCACCGGCAAAGGAGGGATTATGAAAACGTATAGCCTTGAAGAGTTTCCTGACGGGGTTTATTTCCTGGAAGTGGAAACCAATCTGAAGAAAGTGACGCACGAGATTGTGATCAACAATGAGGTTTCTACACTATCGAGAAAATCAGTGGCCGAGGTGTACAAAGGGGATCTGAAAATGAAAAACCAAAATGTGGCCACGGTGAATTAATTGGGTTATTTTAAAAAAAGTGCTTACTTCGAAATCACAAAAAACAGCTCCTCTTTGGGGCTTTTTTTTTGTTTATAGGACAATACTAAATTTAATCATTAAATACTAAATACGGTTATGGAAACGTGATTGCATGAGGGATGGAAATGGCATCTCCCGATTTAGAAAAACAAGGCTTTTTGCCGTAGTTTTTGTTAATCGGGAATACAATGGACAGCCCGACCTTGTTGCCCAAAAATGTCATTATGAAATCAAAATGTTCTGCAACGAGGTCATGCCCAAATCACGATTATATTTTAATTAGTATTTTTTTTAAATTAAATTCAGAGCAAAAAAAAGCCACCAAATTTGATTTGATGGCTGATTTAAACTAAGTAATTTGAAATAATATTTAATTTATTGTTTGATGAACTTCATCACTTTTACTTGATTTTCTTCGTTGTAGACCTTAACAAAATACATTCCGCTATCTAGATCACTTACGCTATATTGATGGTCTTTGGATTGGCTTTTGTTGAAAGTTTTTACTAATTGACCTGTTACAGAATAAATCTGAACTTTCGGAGTAGTAGTATTTAATGTAAAATAACTAGAAGCTGGATTTGGATAAATATAGATGTCTTTTAAAATTTCAAAATCTGTAGTCGCCAAAGTGGTTGCTTTATTTCCGTAGATTCTAAATTCACCAGGTTGCAAAGAGATAGTAGCATTAGCATCGGTTACGGTATATGGAGTATTATCCATTAAATTGTACCATGATCCAGTATATTGGAAACCTGTAGCTACATTTTGAACGGTTACGTCAAAATTGGCAATAATAAGAACATCTTTAAGTGCTGTACTTGACAAAGCACTATTGGTAATTTTTATATTCGGCGTTAATGTTGTTCCTGACGCCATAGTTGCTGTTCCAGAAAATACGGCTTCGGTTGTCTTTAATCCAATCATCCTTGACCAATCATAATAAATTTTATTTCTTACGTTGTCGCCTAACCAATTATTAACCCATTGAGGTTGTGGTTTTTTGTCTAATTTACAATCTGAAGAGGTGGCATCAGAAGAAGTATTTACAGTTCCGTCATTGCAAGTATAAATTGAAGAATCCCATCCTAATTCACCAAAGTGCCATATCATTTTTGGGCCAGGTATTAATAAAGAAACAGCACCTATCGCAGACATTCTGGATAAAGCTACGTTAAGATTTTTGACATTATGAGAAGAATTCGCAGTATTTCCATATTGTAAATTTTTATACATTAGACGTTCTTCGTCATGACTTTCGGCATAGCCCATAACTCTATTCCCAAGAAAACCGCTATGGTTTGGTCCATACATTCTTGAAATATCGTTGCTGGAATTATAACCCATTGATAATTGGTTGTAATTGTTGTTCAAATTTCCCCACATCATTACTCCTTTGCTGATAGGATCTGTAATTCTATAATTTGCCCATTCCTTTTCTTCAGTATCGCTTCCTAAGTGTTCAAAAATAGTGTAGTGAGTTGGGTCTAATGACCAAGAATAATCGGCATATGCTTTTAGAATATCAACTCTGTCTTGTTGGTAACCATTAGTACAACTCTCGTCGCTAGCAGTACAGTTTTGCGTAAATCCTTTGGTTAAATCCCAACGGAAACCGTCAATTTTATATTCTTCGATCCATTGTTTAACAACTCTTTTTACATAGTTTTTTGTATAAGTTGAAGAATGGTTGAAATCTTCCCCTACACTATAAGTGTGCTTTGCAACGGTATTGAAATATGGGTTTTCGGCAGTTGGTGAACCATATCCATCGCCATCGGGATCATTCATCCACATACGTACCATTGGATTTCTTCCAAAAGCATGATTTAAGGCTACATCCAGAATTACTGCAATTCCGTTTTGATGACATAAGTCAATCAATTCTTTTAGTTTTGTAGAAGGGCCGTAAAATTTATCTAATGCCATGTGGAAAGATGTGTTATATCCCCAACTTTCGTTTCCTTCGAATTCCATTACTGGCAGCAGTTCAATAGCATTGATTTTTAAATTTTTAAAATAATCAATACGATTGATTAAATCTTGATAATTTCTGTTGGCATCAAAATCTCTTACTAACACTTCATATACAACCAATTTATCTTTTTCAGGTTTTACAAAATTTGTCGTAGCTGTACTCCAAGCATAAGGAGTTTGTCCTGTTTGTAATACTGTTACTTCTTTGTCTTGACCTGCAGGATAAACTGGCATATTAGGGTAAGTTGAGACAGGAATTCCTAGATCTTCATTAGGCGATAGCACTAAAGTTGAATAAGGATCGGCTGTTTTTACAAGTGCAGGTGAATTGGCAATTGGAGTAGTCTCTCCAACCCAATATTGATAAGTGTAATTTGTTCCTGATACTAATCCAGTCAATTCCAACCAAAATTTGGTAGAACCTGATGTTGCATCTTTTTTCATTGCATACAAATTGTCAGGCTGCCAGTTATTAAAACTTCCTGCCACATATACAAAATCTTTTAGAGGTGCATCAAGAACTAAGGTAGCCTTGGTAGCATCTGCTGAGTTGTAATTGATACCATCGACCAAACCTGCGGGAATAGTTTCAGAAACTGTATTTGGATTTATAACTACTGTAAATTTTTTGGTTATCGTAGTTGCACCTTGAGTTACTTCCAATTCATAGTTTTGATTGCTCGTAATATTGGTGTGTGTGAACGAATAACTTGAAGTACTCGCATTAGTATTGATACTAACTCCGTTTGATTTTAAATTATAACTCGCAACGCCATTAGTATTGGTCGCAGCAATCGAAAGACTTCCGCCAGAAGCTAAAATAGTGGTGCTGTTTTGGGCTGGTGATGTTAGGGTAACTTGAAAAGCACCAACTTCTGCAAACATATCTTGAGATTTTTTGTCTCCTGTTCCATTTTTTGCTTTAATCAAAAAACCAATTTTACCAATATTGGTAGTGTTATAATAAGTGGTTGGAACAAATGTCTTAGTATAAGTGTCGCTTCCTGCATTATAGGTAAATTTACTCGATTCATCTGAAGCTTCCCATGTACCATTAAGAGGAGTTCCATTATTTGTGGTGTCATCAAGCCCGAAAGCCCATGCCCATAAATAGAGTGCATTCCCTGTTACACCCCAAGTTGACTCATTAATACTGCTTCCATTTATGGTAATTGTAATAGAAGTTGTTTCCTCAAAGGAAGCTGGACTTATGGAATAAGTAGCTGTTTGTTGTTGTGCAAAACTACCCAACGACACAAAAAACAACAATAAAAGTATAATTTTTTTCATAGGTTTAATATAAGTCAGTTTATATTATTTAAAGGTAAGGTTATTAGATTATTAAAAGAAATAGTTTAAGTTTAAAGAGTTACGACAACGTTGTAGTGTTTAAAACTTTATTTTTTAAGGAGGATTTTCCGAAAAGGTTAATTTTATTGTAAAAAAAAGGGGCTATCTGCAACAGATAGCCCTTTTTTCAAATTTGCACTAAAATTAGTTTTTAGTAATAGTGTATTTGTAAACTCTTGGAACACTTAAGTCTAAAGTGATTGTGTAATTTCCAGCTTCTACAGCAATATTGTCACCATCGTATTGTAAATTAACACCGTTTGGAGCAGTTTTTAGTTTACCAAGGTTAAAAGTCCAAGCATTGTTAGCTCTAAATTTAAACTCAGCTGCAGTTAAGTTAGCAGTCACTGACCATAATTTTTTAGTTTTATCATAAGTCATTGCTGTACTGTTATCCCATCCTCCAGGAGTAGCACTTCCAACGATTCCCCATGCAGTAGCAGTAGCAGAATACGTTAATTTAGCAGGATCTGTGTCTGCTTTAAACAAATAGTAACCAGCTGTTGGCATATCAATGTCACCACCTTTTGGGTCTATAGTTCCAGCAGTAGCACCCATCCCGTAATCAACAGGTCCCCATGCAGGTTGTGCAGTCATTTTATATTTTCCTGGAGCTGCAAAATATACATATCCTTCAAAATCAGTTTTTCCGTAACCAGAAGACTCAAGTTGTGGTCCAGTAGATGGAGTCCAGTCAGATCCATATCCAGAAGCCGCTTGATAACTTCCAGGAACCCATAATTTTGGGCTTTCAGTAGTGTAAGGCGTTACAACAATAGCTGTAATAGTAGAAACGATAGAAGTAGAAGTACCAGTTGTAGCTACTACTCTTATATCAAAATCAGCTGCTTTAAAAGGAGTTGCTTTCAAGCTTAATGCAGCACCGTTCATTACTTCAACGGTAACAGCAACTTGATTTGCAGATACTACAGATCCTAATGTTTGTGCTTTAGAAAAATCTCCTCCTTTTACATCCATTTGAACTGCGTAAGTAACTTCAACATTTCCACCAAAATTGGCTGAATTCCAAGTAAAACGCTCTGCAGTAGCAGCAGCATTGGCAGGGGACAATACATAAATAGCACCTGCAGTAGGCGCAGTTAATACAGGAGCATCACCAGGAGTGATTACTGGTCTGTTTTCAACATCGTCTTGAGTACAAGAGAACGCTACTATAGCGAACAAAGCAATTATTATTTTAGTTATATTTTTCATTTTCGTTAATTTTAAATTAGTTTGTTAGTATCCAGGGTTTTGTTTTAAATTTTGGTTTGCCACAATAGCATCAGCAGGAATTGGGAAAACATCTCTGTAACTTTGTGTTGGAGATCCTGTTTTTACACCACCTTTCCAAGGCCAGATGTATGAACCACCAGTAAATTTTCCAAAACGAACTAAATCTGTTCTTCTTTGTCCTTCAAAGTGGAATTCTCGAGCTCTTTCGTCCAAAATAAAATCAAGTGTTAAATCTGTTTGATTGATTGTAGTAGTTTTTGCTCTTGTTCTTAAAGCATTAACATAGGTAGTAGCAGTAGCTAGATTTCCGGACCCCCTCACTGCACACTCAGCATACATTAAATACGCATCCGCTAAACGAAAAATAGGGAAGTCAATATCTACAAAATTTCCTGTAGCATCTGATCCTTGACTACCGTCTACTTTTACATTTCTGAATTTTTGAACCGCATAACCATCCGTAAAAGAGCTTATGTTGTTAATGTCTTTAGATTGTCCATCTGTCCAGAAAATACCTCTTGTGTCAGTATTTCCAGCCGGAAATTTATCGACAAAAGCAGAAGTAGTTCTGACTCCGCCCCAACCACCGTTGATTCCGAATTTCTTAGGATCCATTGATCCACCCACTGGTGCATGTGCTAAGAAAGTAGTTCCTCCATAAGTTTGTGTTCTAAGACCGTCAAAAGCAATCGCGAAAATAAATTCGTTTTGTGCGCCATTAGCGTCATTATCTGCATAAAACAATTGATTGTAATTGTTATGAATAGTATAAGGTGAAGCAATAACTTTGTTAATCAAAGGCAGCGCATCAGCATATTTATCAGTTCCAATATATACTTTAGCATTCATATATAGCTTTGCCTGTAACATCCAAGCGGCAGCTTGGTCCACACGATAAGCTTCATTTGTTTTAGGAGCTTTTAACTCAGGAGTAAGTGCAGTTAACTCAGAATCAATAAATGCATACAATTCAGCTCTAGTTGAATAGGCTGGGTAATAGAAGTCTGATGGTGAATCTTCGGTAACCAATGATCCTCCTCCAAAACAATCCACTAAATGCCAGTATGATAAAGCTCTTAGAAAACGTACTTCGGCTCTAAAATCTTTAACTTCCGCTTTTGTAGCAGCGTCTACTCCTCTTGCGTCTAATTTTGCATCAGATGTTTGTTTCAAAAATTCATTACAGTTTACAATTTGAAAAGAGATTCTGTAGAATGTAGATTTGATAAATGCATCTCTATCAGTCCATGTTTGAGAGTGGAAATCTTTGATTGATCCATCATTCCAACCTATAACAGCTTCGTCTGTTGTTAATTCTTGCATTAACCAAAGACCTCTAATGTATTGGCTTGCACCTTCATCACCAGACACGTCTGGTTTTCCTGCTGGACCTTGTTGACCAGTAGTTGCGAATCCGGCATATAGTTTTGCTAAACTTTGTTTATAAGAAGCGGGATTACTATAGAATTCTTCTCCAGGAATAGCATCTTGGCTTTCAGGAGATTGGTCTAATTCTCCTGTACATGATGATAAAAGACCTATCATCATTAACAAAGAAATACCCAATAATTTTATTTGTATCTTTTTCATTTTTCTTGTTATTATATTAGAAATTAACGTTTAAACCTAACGTAAAAGTGATTGGTCTTGGGTATAAATTATTATCTATACCTACTGTCTGTCCTGCAGCAAGAGGATTTGAAACCTCAGGATCCAATCCTTTATAGTCAGTAAGAACAAATACGTTTTGAGCTGCTACCGTTAATTGAACTAATGGTGCTTTTTCTTTTTGATTAAAAGTATATCCAAGGCTTAGGTTGTCTAATCTTACAAATGATGCATCTTGAACATAGTAGTCAGAATGTAATTGTTTGTCGTTTGAAACTGTAAAACCAGTGTATAATAAATCTTTGGTACCATTATTTAAATAATTACCATTTGTTGTAATAACATTAGCCTCAGTACCGTTGTTTGAATCTACGTTGTTGTAGTTGAAATTACCCCAACTTCCTCTAAAGTTCATAGCCAATAACCAATTTTTGTATGACAAACTTGTATTTGCGCCATAAAAAATATCTGCATTAGGTTTGTGAAAACGATATAAATCTTTGTCGTTAACAATTCCGTCTTTATTTCGGTCAATAAATACACCATCTAATGGTTTACCATCAGCTCCGTATGCTTGTTCAAATACTAAAAATGAATTTGGAGCATATCCTACTTGTAAGTTTTGAATAGTGTTACCTGTTCCACCTTGAATTCCACCAACATTAAGTCCTGGAGTGTCTGGTTGAGTAGTTGTTAACTTGGTAACCTCACTGTGTTGGAACGTAATGTTACCTCCAATGTTCCATTCCCAATTGTCATCTTTTACTGGAATGAAGTTCGCAGCAATTTCTAAACCGTTAGCTTTAACAGATCCAATGTTGTAATTGTCTTGATCTGAGAATCCAAAGAAAGCAGGATTGAATGTTTTCAATAATAAATCATTTGTTTCTTTTTGGTATACATCTACACTACCAGTGATTCTGTTTTTCAAGAAACCAAAATCAAGACCAGCGTTTATAGATTCTGTTTGTTCCCATTTCAAATTACTATTGTACGGCTGTGGTCTGTATGTATTATAGTAGTTTCCACCAAATGGGTATTGAGCAGTACTGTTAGATACTAAATACAATGGGATAGATGGGTAAAGTACTCCAATGTCTTGTTGTCCAGTAACCCCCCAGCTTAATCTTAATTTAAGGGATGATACACTTTCCACATCTTTCAAAAAGCCTTCGTCGTTAATTTTCCAAGCAAAAGCTACTGCTGGGAAACCAGCCCAACGATTGTCAGTAGTAAAACGGGAAGTACCGTCATATCTATATGAAGCAGTTAATAAATATTTATCTGCAAAAGTAAAATTACCTCTGGCAAAGAACGATTGTAAATTTAAATTTGTTGCTGTTACTGGAGTATTTACATTTTGATTACTTTCATAAGTATAATTGTTTTGAGTTCCATTATTGTAAAAGTTTTGGTAGTTGTAACCTGCAGTTACATCATAAGCTAAACTTGCAGCCTCAACTGAGCCTTTATAATTTAAGTACAAATCCATCAATTTATTGAAATTAGTACTCGTATTTCTGTAGGTGTTATTGAATCCTGAACCATTCAAGCCATTTTTATAATCAGCATTTGTATTACCATAAGAAGCTCCACTGTTTTGATCGTAACCAAAGTTTGCAGTAGCTTTTAAATCTGGTAAGAAATGCATTTTATAGTCAAATTGAATATTTCCAATACTTCTGAAAGAGTTCCCTAAATTGTTTTGTTGATTAATCAACGATAAAGGGTTTGTACTGGAGTTAGGTGTAATTTTATCTGGCGCATCATACCATTGGAAATATGTTCCATCAGCATTTTTAACAACTTGAGTAGGATCATAAACTACAGCAGCTCCAACAGCTCCACGATTACTGTAGTTGTTAACCATAGAAGAAGTATTGTTGTTCAATTCCACTCTTAAGTGTTTGTCAAAAAAGTTGCCAACCAAAGCAGCTTGAAATGTTGTTCTTTGTAAATTGTCACGAAGTAAAATACCTTGTAAGTTAGCATAACCAACAGAAGCTCTATAAGTAAGATTATCAACACCACCACTAAAAGCAATATTGTTATCTGTTCCGTAAGCCGTTCTGTAAATTTCTTTTTGCCAATCTGTAGAAGCAGTACCTAATAAACCTACTTTAGAAGCGTCACCATTAGCATTAACAAAAGTTCTGTATTCATCAGCAGATAAAACATCTACTTGATTAGTTACTTGAGAAACTTGGAAATTCCCATTATAAGTTACTTTAAGATCCCCAGTTTTTCCTTTTTTGGTAGTAATAATTACAACACCATTAGAAGCACGAGATCCATAAATTGCAGTAGCAGAAGCATCTTTCAAAACGGTAATAGACTCAATATTGTTTTGATTGATGGTAGATAATGGGTTTCTACCTCCATTTATTCCTCCAGATTGTACTGCTACTCCGTCAATAACATATAACGGGTCATTATTTGCAGTCAAAGATGAACCTTGACGAATTCTGATTACCGCAGACTCACCTGGAGATCCTCCGGCAGCGATAACTTGCATACCAGCTACTCTACCAGTAATCATGGCATCGGCAGAAGTTACAGGTCCTTTGTTGAAGTCTTTAGTAGTTAAAGCAGTAACGTTTCCTGTAGCATCTTTTTTCTTAACAGAACCGTATCCTACTTGTACAACAACCTCTTTTAATTGATTAGAATCTTCTTGAAGTTTAATTGTTAATGAGGTTTGAGATCCAACAACAACAGTCCTAGTAGAGTACCCCATATAAGAGATGCTTAGCACATCTGTGGGTTTTACATTGGTCAATTGAAATTTACCGTCAAAACCTGTTGAAGCGCCTGTGGCACTTCCTTCTATTCTTACATTCACTCCTGGAATGGGTAGACCTGATACATTATCAACCACCGTTCCTTCAACTTTGTTCTGGGCCATTGCACAAAACGGAAGTAGGAGTAATAAAAATAACAACTTTCTATAAATTGTTTTCATACTTTTTGTTTAAATTAATTGTTTTTTTGGTTAAGTTTTGTTTAAGTTTTTTTACTTCGAATTTCAAAATTAAGAATTAATTAACACGCTCGACATGACAGAAATCAGACGGCGTTACGAAAACGTGATAGTGTTGAAAACTTTGCTTTTTATATTTATTTTTATGCGAATATTTACAATAAATAAAAAATTATGTTACCTTTATTAAGAAATGATTAGTACAATATAGTAATGCCACATTTATGAAGAAAAAAATAACTCTAAAGCAAATTGCTAAAGAATTGGATGTTTCAATTTCTACTGTTTCAAAATCTCTTAGGAACAGTCCGGAAATAGGTGAAGAAACAAGATTAAAAGTTCAAGCATTTGCAAAATTCTATCATTATAAACCCAATAATATTGCCCTTAGCCTTAAAAACCGAAAAACCAAAACGATCGGTATTATTATCCCCGAAATTGTTCACCATTTTTTTTCCACCGTTATCAATGGTATTGAGCAAATAGCCAATGAAAACGGATACAGTGTAGTGATCTGTTTGTCCGATGATTCTTTTGATAAAGAAGTATTAAATATGGAACTTTTGGCTAATGGAAGTATAGATGGTTTTATTATGTCATTGTCTAAAGAGACTCAATTTAAAGGAGATTTTCATCATATTACCGAAGTAATAAATCAAGGTATGCCTGTCGTAATGTTTGATAGAGTCACCAATGAAGTATTGTGCGATAAAGTAATTATTGATGACAAACAAGCTGCATATGAAGCTGTACAAAGCTTGATTGATAAAGGACGAAAAAAAATTGCATTGGTCACTACAGTTGATTATGTAAGTGTCGGTAAATTGAGAACTGACGGATATGTTAAAGCGTTATTGGATAATAATTTACCATTTGACGAGAACTTGATCATTAAAATCGAAGATATTGATACTTGCGAAATCATTATAGGTAAATTACTGGAAGATGAGGCTATTGATGCTGTTTTTGCAGTAAATGAAATTTTTGCCGTAACCTGTATCAAAACGGCTAATAAAATTGGATTGAATGTACCGAAAGATCTCGCTGTAATTGCTTTTACGGATGGTATGATTTCTAAATATTCAACTCCAACGATTACGACAGTGAGTCAAAGTGGAGTGAAAATGGGAAATCGTGCTGCCAAAATTATTATCGACCGATTGGAGTCTGAAGATGAAGATGAATCTGAGAATTATATAACGGAGGTGATTGAAACCTATTTGGTAGAAAGAGAATCTACAGGTTGATTTTTTAGAAAACCTAGAATAATGTTTTCAATTGCTTAACCTTTTAATAACTTTTAAATAAATCAGTATCTAATCATTTGCTTTTGTGATCGAATACTAAAATATAAATCGAATGGATTCAACTCTGTTCGATTTTTTTGTTTTGTCAATTCTAAAATAATTTGCAAAAAAAATACGTATTTTATTAATTACTACAACCTTGTAGTTAAAAAAAATGATTATTTTTAGGTTTTATTGAATATAAACAAAAAAGATTTTTATATATTTACTCCCCGTTTATAGCTTTTCTTTTACTTCGAAAATAAGATGAGTTTTTTTATAGCGATAATTTAGTCGTGTTTTATTTTTTCCAATACGATGAAATCTTAAAAAAGGAATTCATAAATAGTATTGTGATTTAATGAATTTTTACAAGTGTATGGTTAATGAATTTTAAGAAAGTTTATCTAGTAAGGATAAGTCTCTTTAACTATTCCATGTTATTATCAAAGCAATTTTTATAGAAACAATTAAATCCAGAGAAGGCTATGTTCAGTCATTTTTGAATTTAATAAATGTTAATTATTTAAAAAATAATGAACAGATTTGTTTCAATTTGTAAGTTAGTTTTGATAACAATAATTTGAGCCAAACTTCATTTTGTATTATTTGTAAATTTTCATTATCAATTTTTGTTGATATAATCAAAAAAAACTATAGAGTAAACAGTGTGTTTATCAAGTAAATATGTAAATTTTTAATAATGGAAAAACCGAAATTAAGTTTTTGGCAGATATGGAATTTAAGTTTTGGATTCTTAGGGGTTCAGATAGGCTATTCTTTGCAAAATGGAAACACAAGTAGAATATTAGAAGCTTTAGGAGCGGATGTTCATAGTATAGGTTATTTTTGGTTGGCTGCACCTTTGGCAGGTTTGGTTGTCCAGCCCATTATTGGTCTTTCGAGCGATAAAACGTGGACCAAATTAGGAAGACGTATTCCTTTTATATTTTTTGGAGCGATTGTTTCTGCAATGGCCATGTTCTTTATGCCAAATGCAGAGTACTTCACATATTTGTTGCCACCGTTGGTTTTTGGAGCTGTAATGTTGTTGTTAATGGACACATCATTTAATGTTACCATGCAGCCATTTAGAGCTCTTGTGGGAGATATGGTAAATGATGAACAACGCAATCTTGGATATTCACTTCAAAGTGCTTTAATCAATTTTGGTGCAGTTTTCGGGTCATTATTGCCTTGGATTTTAGTTAAAATCGGTATGTCTAATGTGCCGGCTGCAGGTGAAAAAGTAGCCGAATCAGTAATCTGGTCTTTTTATATTGGCGGTACCATATTGTTGGGAACTGTGCTTTGGACAGTTTTAAGAACCAAAGAATACGCTCCAAAAGAGCATGCTGAATACAATAAAATTGACCTAAATGCTCCTGAAAAAAAGGAAAAAACAAGCATTTTTACATTGATAGGAAATGCACCAAAAATCTTTTGGCAATTGGGAATTGTTCAGTTTTTCTCTTGGTTTGCCTTGTTTTTAATGTGGGTTTATACCACAAGAGCAATTGCTAATCAAGTTTGGGGACATGGAGTTGCTTTAGACGCAAAATCAATTGGTTTCAACGAAGCTGGAGACTGGACAGGAGTAATGTTTGCTTTCTATAGTGGTGTAGCAGCTGTGTTTTCCTTGCTTATTCCTTCGATTGCAAAATCAATTGGAAGAAAAAAGACATACAGTTTTTCACTTGTATTAGGAGGATTAGGATTGATTTCTATGTTTTTAGTTGAAGACAAAAATATGTTGTTGCTTTCAATTTCGGGGGTAGGATTAGCTTGGGCAGCTATTTTGGCAATGCCTTATGCTATGTTATCAGGTTCATTGCCGGCAGATAAAATGGGAGTATATATGGGGCTTTTTAACGCTACGATAACAATACCTCAAATCGCAGCGGGTATATTAGGTAGTACTTTGATTGCACTTTTTGGAGGTAATCCAATGGCAATTATTGTAATTGCTGGAGTTTCCATGTTAATAGCAGGTTCAGCTGTATTTTTCGTCAAAGAAAAAGTACAACTATAAAATAAATAATAAGCAGAATTATAATGAAAAAGAGAAAAGGATTTATTTTTGATTTAGATGGTGTAATTGTTGACACAGCGAAGTATCATTTTTTGGCATGGAAAAAAATTGCAAATGAATTAGGAATTGACTTCACATTAGAACATAATGAATTATTAAAAGGGGTGAGTCGAGTTCGTTCCTTGGATATAATCCTTGAATTAGGAAAAATTGAAGCTTCACAAGAAGATAAAGACAAATGGTTAATCCAAAAAAATGAAGATTATCTTTCGTATTTAGTGGATATGAATGAGACTGAGATTTTGCCTGGTGTGATGAAAGTATTAAAATTTTTAAAAGCAAACAATCAGCCTATTGCTTTAGGTTCGGCTAGTAAGAATGCTAAGCCTATTCTTGAAAAAACAGGAACTCTTGCTTTTTTTGACGCGATCGTTGACGGAAATGATGTTGTAAATGCTAAGCCAGATCCTGAAGTTTTTCTTCATGCTGCTCGATTATTAAATGTGGACAATGAAGATGCAATTGTTTTTGAAGATTCTGTTGCTGGAGTTCAAGCTGCCAACATTGCCAAAATGGTGAGCATTGGTATTGGTGAAGAAGACACGCTTCATGAAGCAGAATATATTTTTAAAGATTTCACTCAAATAAGTACCACATTTTTGGAATTATTAATAAACAACTAAAACAAAAAAATAAGGTTGCAGCCGAATGAAGCAAAGAGGTGTTTTATTCTTAAACTTCAAGCCTTACCCTTTAAAAAAACATAAAATGAATCAAGATTATATAAAACCAGATAATTGGTCTATCATTGAAGAAGGATTTGATAGAGAGAGTGTGAAATCATCTGAAAGTCTTTTTAGTATCGGAAATGGTGCGATGGGACAGAGAGCGAATTTTGAGGAGAATTATTCAGGAGAAACTTTTCAAGGAAGTTATATTGCAGGAATTTATTATCCAGACAAAACTAAAGTGGGTTGGTGGAAAAACGGATATCCAAAATATTTTGCTAAAGTTTTGAATGCTCCAAACTGGATTGGAATTAATATTGAAATCAATGGAGAAGATTTTGATTTGAACACCTGTAGTGAGGTTAAAAATTTTCGTCGTGAATTGAATATGAAAGAAGGTTGGTACCATCGTTCTTTTCAGGCGACTTTGAAAAATGGAACTGAAGTAGCGGTTGAAATCCGTCGTTTTCTTTCTTTGGATTTGGATGAAGTTGGGGTAATCAACTATGAAATCACACCTTTGAATAAAGATGCAAAAATCATTTACAAACCATATATCGATGCTGGTGTAACCAATGAAGATGCTAACTGGGAAGAAAAATTCTGGGAGCCGTTAGACGTTAAAAAATCAGGGAATGAAGCTTTTGTTACGGCTCAAACTTTTAAAACGCATTTTAAAGTAACAACCTTTATGCAAAATACTATTTGGGCTAGGGGGGAAAAGCAAAATATGTCTCCAACATCAGTAGATACAATAGCAGATAAAATTTTATTTTATTATGATGTTATTGTTGCAAAAGGAGAAAAATCAGCAATTCAAAAAATTGGAGGATATACGGTTTCGTTAAATCACGCCGATACAATTTCGGCAGCTGAAAATGTTATTCATGCTGCTTTAGCAAAAGGATATGACCAATTATTGCAAGATCAAATTGATGCTTGGGCCAAAATTTGGGAGATGTCAGATATCACTATTGATGGAGACGTAAAAGCACAACAAGGAATTCGTTTCAATATTTTCCAATTGAACCAAACCTACTTAGGAAAAGATTCTCGTTTGAATATTGGACCAAAAGGATTCACTGGAGAAAAATACGGTGGATCTACTTATTGGGACACTGAGGCATATTGCATTCCATTTTATATGGCTACAAAAGACCAACAAGTGGCCCGTAATTTATTGACGTATCGTTACAATCAGTTGGACAAAGCCATTGAAAACGCTGAAGTAAACTTAGGTTTCAAAAACGGAGCAGCTTTGTATCCAATGGTTACCATGAATGGAGAGGAATGTCATAACGAATGGGAAATCACCCACGAAGAAATCCACAGAAACGGAGCTATCGCTTTTGCGATTTATAATTACCACCGTTTTACTGGCGATTACTCTTATATTCCTGAAAAAGGACTGGAAGTATTAATTGGTATTGCTCGTTTTTGGCACCAAAGAGCTTCTTTCTCCAAAAACAAAAATCAATATATGATTTTGGGTGTAACGGGGCCAAATGAATACGAAAACAACATCAACAATAATTTCTATACTAATTATATAGCCAAATGGTGTATTGATTATGCTTATGAGCAAATTCAAAAAGTTTCATTGGAATATCCTTCTGACCATAAACGTATTATGGAAAAAGTGAAGTTGTCTGAAACGGAGTTGAAAGAATGGAATAAAGTGGCGGGTAATATGTATTTCCCAAGATCGGAAGAAATGGCGATTTACTTGCAACAAGATGGTTTCTTGGATAAAGATTTAGTTCGAGTAAAAGATTTAGATCGTTCACAAAGACCAATCAACCAAAAATGGTCTTGGGATCGTGTGTTGCGTTCTCCTTATATCAAACAAGCTGACGTTTTACAGTGTTTCTACTTCTTCGAAGATCATTTTTCTAAAGACGAATTGGAACGTAATTTTGATTTCTATGAATCATTTACGGTACATGAAAGTTCGCTTTCACCATGCGTACACTCGATTCAAGCGGCTTTGTTGGATAAAATGGATATGGCGTATGCCTTTTATTTAAGAACTTCTCGTTTAGACCTTGATGATTATAACAAAGAGGTTGAAGAAGGTTGTCACATTACATCGATGGCTGGAACTTGGATGAGTATTGTTGAAGGATTTGGTGGAATGAGAGTAAAAAATGATGCATTGCATTTCTCTCCAAAAATTCCAAAAGAATGGGAAGGCTATTCCTTTAAAATCAATTTTAGAAATCAGATTTTAAAAATTGCGGTAGATCATAAGGAAACCAAATTATCCTTAGAAGGAACTGAAGCCCTTACTGTTTATGTAAACGGCGCGCCTGTTTTGGTTCAACCAAAAAACTAAAATCAAGCAATAACAAACCCTTTCTTAGTTGTACTTCGAAAGGGTTTTAAAATTATAGACGAAATGAAGAAAGCAATCATCTTCCTATTTTTCATCTCTACATCAATTTTTGCACAAATTGATAGAGTTGAACCTCCTTTTTGGTACGCAGGAATGCACAATCCAGAATTGCAGATTATGTTTTACGGCAAAAATATTGCTGAAAATGAAGTGGCAGCATCCAATAATATTGTTATCAAAGATGTGAAAAAAACCGAAAATCCGAATTATCTTTTTGTTACGATTGACACCAAAAATGTGACTGCACAAGATTTTGTTTTTTCATTTTCTAAAAGCAAAAAAGTCGTTTTCACTAAAAAGTATAGTTTAAAACAAAGAAGAGAAAATTCGGCTTCCCGAAAAGGCTATGATGCCTCTGATTTGATTTATCTTGTGATGTCCGACCGTTTTGCTAATGGAAATCCTAAAAACGACAGCGACAAATCGGTTACCGAAAAAGGAAACCGAGCGCTTCCCGGCGGAAGACACGGAGGTGATATCGCAGGTATGATACAGCATTTGGATTACATCAAAGAATTGGGAGCCACAGCGCTTTGGCCAACACCGCTTTGTGAGGATAATGATAAAGCTTATTCGTATCACACCTACGGACAATCGGATGTCTATAAAATTGACCCTCGTTTTGGAACGAATGAAGAATATGTAAAACTTTCGGCCGAATTGCACAAACGTGAGATGAAATTGATCATGGATTATGTAACCAACCATTGGGGAGCAGAGCATTGGATGATGAAGGATTTGCCAACGTATGAATGGATTCATCAATTTCCGGGTTATGCCCAAACCAATTACAGAATGACCACACAGTTTGATCCCAATGCATCCCAGATTGATGCCAAAATGTGTATGGACGGTTGGTTTGTAAAATCAATGCCCGATTTGAATCAGTCCAATCCATTGGTAAATACCTATTTGAAACAAAACGCCATTTGGTGGATTGAATACGCCGATTTGGATGGTTTCCGTGTAGATACTTATTCTTATTGCGACAAGAAAGGAATCGCTGAATGGACAAAAGCAATAACAGATGAATACCCAAATTTCAATATCGTTGGCGAAGTTTGGATGCATGATCAAGCTCAAATGGCGTATTGGCAAAAAGACAGTAAAATTGCTGCCATAGAAAATTACAATTCGTACTTGCCGTCTGTTATGGATTTTACCTTGAATGATGTGTTTGCTAAAGTGTTCAATGAAGATAATGGCAAGTGGAATGAAGGAATGGTAAATGTTTATGAGAATTTCACCAATGACTTTTTATATCCAAATATCAATAGTATTATGACTTTTGTTGAAAATCACGACACAAATCGTTTTAATGAAATTTACCAAAAGGATTTTGCGAAATATAAAATGGCAATGACTTTGTTGGCAACAGTTCGTGGGATTCCACAAATTTATTACGGTTCAGAGATTGGAATGGCAGGAAGTAAAGACAAAGATGGAGATGCCGCTATTCGTCAGGATTTTCCGGGAGGCTGGGCTGGAGACAGTAATAATGCTTTCGCAAAAGAAGGAAGAACAGCTGAACAACAACAGTTTTTTGATTTTTCAGCTCAAATATTCAACTGGAGAAAATCGAATGATGCCGTGCATTTTGGGAAAATGAAACATTATATCCCAGAGAACAATGTGTATGTGTATTTCAGATATACCGATTCGAAATCAGTAATGGTGGTCATCAATAACAATAAAGAATCTAAAACCTTTCCAACCAATCGTTTTCAAGAAAGTATTTTGAATTATAAAACAGGAAACGATATCCTTTCTGGAAAAACTATTGATCTGAAAAATGACATTGCAATTGAAGGAAAATCTGTTTTGATTTTAGAATTGAAGTAAAATAAAATTTAAACATATAAGTAATGTAAGTTCATTTAAGAATATGTATTTAAAGAAATTCTGAAAATGCAAAAGTGAGTCAAATTTTTCGCTTCAATCTGAATAAAACGGCAGCCTTAAATGAACTTATATGCCTTAAATGGTTCAAAAAAAACAGCTATGAAAAAAATAGTTCTATTTCTTTTAATTTCAAGTTTTTCCTTTGCCCAAAATGCGAACAGAAAATTTGAAAGCTATAAAGTAGTCCAAAACACCTTAGAAATTAAAACATCGGATGGGCAGTATTTCATTAAGCCTTATTCGGATAAAATTGTCGAAACCACTTTTTTGCCGACAGGCGAAAAAGCGAATTCCAATTCTCATGCTGTTGTTTTAACGCCTTCGAAATTAGTTTTTAAATTAAAACAAACTCAAAATGAGATTGTGTTTTCATCAAACGGAATTACAGTTTCTGTTATTAAAAGTCCATTTCAAATTAGCTATTTGTACAAAAACAAACCGTTGATTTCGGAGAAAAACGGATATGTAAAAAGAGAAAATGCTAGCAAAGAACAGCCAAAAGAAACTTTGGAGTTTAATGTGGATGGAACCGAAGCGCTTTATGGAGCTGGGGCTCGCGTGTTGGGAATGAACCGTCGCGGGAATCGTTTGGAATTGTATAATCAAGCTGATTACGGATATGGAACGCATTCGAAAAAGATGAATTTCTCGATTCCGCTTGTAATGTCTTCCAAAATTTATGCGGTACATTTTGATAATGGAGCCATTGGTTGGTTGGATTTGGACAGTAAAAAAGACAATATATTAGTTTATGAGACGATCTCAGGCAGAAAAACATATCAGGTAATTGCAGGTGATAGCTGGGTCGATTTGACTTCGAATTACACTTCATTGACAGGAAGACAGCCTCTTGTTCCTCGTTGGGCTTTAGGAAATTTTTCGAGCCGATTTGGATATCATTCTCAAGAGGAAGTGATCAAAACCATTGACAAATATATAAAAGACGAAATCCCGGTAGATGCGATAATTCTAGATTTATATTGGTTTGGAAAAACCGTTCAGGGGACAATGGGTAATTTAGATTGGGACAAAGATAATTTTTCCGATCCGAAGAAAATGATAAGCGATTTGAACAGCAAAGGAGTTAAGACCATTCTGATTACGGAACCTTTTATTTTGACAACTTCAAGTAAATGGCAAGAAGCGGTAGATAAAAAAGTATTGGCAAAAGATCAAGCCGGAGATCCATTCAAATATGATTTTTATTTTGGAAATACAGGACTTGTTGATGTTTTTAAACCAGAAGGAAAAACTTGGTTTTGGAACATTTATAAAAATTTGATCAACCAAGGAGTTGGCGGTTGGTGGGGGGATTTGGGCGAGCCTGAAGTATTTCCGTCAGCGTCATTTACCGCACAAGGAAAAGCTGATGAAGTGCATAATATTTATGGGCATACTTGGGCAAAATTGATTCGCGATGGATACAAAACTGATTTTCCAGCTGTACGCCCATTTATTCTAATGCGAGCCGGATATTCTGGATCCCAAACTTACGGTATGATTCCGTGGTCTGGTGATGTGGGTCGTTCTTGGGAAGGACTGCAGGCTCAACCCGAAATTGCTCTGCAAATGGGTATGCAGGGAATGGGGTATATGCACTCGGATTTAGGTGGATTTGCAGGCGATTATTTTGACAATGAATTGTATGTTCGCTGGTTGCAGTATGGTGTTTTCCAACCTATTTATCGTCCGCATGCACAGGAAGATGTGCCTTCCGAGCCAGTATATAAAGACATTGTGACTAAAGCTAAAGTAAAAAAACAAATTGAGTTGCGTTACCAAATGTTACCCTACAATTATACGTTGGCTTTTGAAAATAACAACAAAGGTTTACCCTTGATGCGTCCTTTGTTTTTTGAGGAACCGACAAATGAAAAGTTATTGAACTCTTGTGATTCTTATTTGTGGGGGAATGATTTTCTGGTGACTCCGATTACCAAAGCAGGAGTTACCAATACGACCGTTTATTTCCCGAAAAATAGTAATTGGTATGATTTTTATACTGGTGTCAAACACGAAGCAGGTGCTACAGAAAACATCCCTGTTTCAGCAGATAATATTCCTGTTTTTGTTCGTGGTGGTGCTTTTGTTCCTATGATTAAAACGATTCAAAACACGACAAAATATTCGTTGGCTAATTTTGATCTGCATTTCTATTTTGATGAAAAAGCAGCGTCAAGCACCGGAAAATTGTACAATGACGATGGAGTAACGCCAAATGCTTTCGAAAAGGGAGCTTATGAAATATTGAATTTTTCAAGCAACACAACTCCAAAATTAATTACGCTGAAAGTAAATACAGCTGTTGGGAAAGCATTTACGAGCACGGATAAAAATGTGACCTTATTGGTTCATAATATCAGCGCTAAACCGACTAAAGTTACCATCAACGACGTAAATATTGATTTTAAAACGGATGCAAACACAGTTGAAATTCCGGTAGTATTGAAAAAAGGATTAGATAACGAAATTAAAATACAATTATGATGAATAGAAAAGTAATAGTATCGTTGTTTGTTTTATTGGCAACAACCCTTGTTTTTGCACAAGCAAAAAAGAATTCGAAGGTTAATTTTAAAGCAAAAACAGAAAAAACACCATTTGTATGGGAAGGCGCTAATTTGTATTTTTTGATGACGGATCGTTTTAATAATGGTGATAAATCAAATGATATAAATTTCAACAGAAACAAGATTACTGGAAAACTTCGTGGTTTTGAAGGGGGAGATCTGAAAGGAATTATTCAAAAAATAGACGAAGGATATTTTATAAAACTAGGAATCAATGTGATTTGGTTTACACCCGTAGTTGAGCAAATTCATGATGGAGTTGATGAAGGAACGGGTTTGAGCTACGGATTTCACGGCTATTGGACAAGAGACTGGACGGCATTGGACCCTAACTTCGGAACCAAAAAAGATTTGGCCGAGTTGGTCAAAAAAGCCCATGCCAAAGGAATTCGCATCATGCTTGACGGTGTAATCAATCATACTGGGCCAGTTACTCCAGTAGATACTGTTTGGCCTGAAGGTTGGGTTCGTACAGGCCCTAAATGTCAATACAATAATTTTGAGAATACAACCGCATGTACATTAGTTGCTAATTTACCCGATGTAAAAACAGAAAGCAAAGAAGAAGTGGCATTGCCTCCTTTTTTGGTTGAAAAATGGAAAGCTGAAGGAAGATATGATAAAGAGGTAGCTTCATTGGACGCTTTTTTTAAGAGAACCGGTTATCCAAGAACTCCTAAGTATTATATCATAAAATGGTTGACAGATTATATCACCGAGTTTGGAATCGATGCTTACAGAGCCGATACCGTTAAACATACGGACGAAAGCGTTTGGGCCGATTTCAAAACACAATGCGATTATTCATTCGCGCAATGGAAGAAAAACAATCCAACAAAAGTCTTGGACAATAATCCTTTTTACACAATTGCAGAGGTTTATAATTACAACATCAGTAACGGAAAGTTATTCGACTTCGGGGATAAAAAAGTAAATTATTACGAGAATGGTTTTACGGCGATGATCAATTTTGAATTCAAAAGTGATGCCCAAAAAGACTATGCTTCTTTATTTTCAAAATACTCAGTTTTACTGAATGGTCAATTGAAAGGGAATAGCGTTTTGAATTATTTGTCTTCTCATGACGATGGTGGTCCATTCGATGCCAAACGTACCAAAAGTATTGAAAGCGCAACAAAACTATTGTTAACTCCTGGTATTTCTCAAGTATATTATGGCGATGAATCGGCACGTTCCCTTGTTGTCGAAGGTACTCAAGGCGATGCCACATTGCGTTCTTTTATGAATTGGGACGCTGTAAATACAAATCTCGAAACTAAAAAAGTGCTATTGCATTGGCAAAAATTGGGTCAGTTTAGAAACAATCATCCATCGGTTGGAGCTGGTGTGAATGCTGAAATTTCAGCAAAACCGCTCGTGTGTTCTAGAACTTTTACCAAAGGAAAATATTCAGACACAGTAGTAATCGGTTTGGATCTGGCTACCGGAAAGAAAGAAATCCCTGCGGGTTCCGCCTTCAAAGAGGGGACCAAAATAAGAGATGCCTATTCCGGTAAAATGGGAACAGTTACAAATGGAAAAGTAGTAATCGATAGCGAGTTTGATATTGTATTATTAGAATTAAAAAAATAGTTAGTTAGTTATTTAGTAGTTTTGAATTGAAACGCCTTTAGAAATGAAGGCGTTTTTTATTTTCTTACTTTTGTATACTATGGATAAAATACTAAAAATAGGACATCGCGGAGCCAAAGGATACGAACCCGAAAACACTTTGGTTTCTTTTGAAAAAGCAATAGAAATGGGTGCTGACGGAATCGAATTGGACGTTCATCTGAGCTTAGACGGACATTTGATAGTAATTCACGATGAAAGCATTGACAGAACTACCAACGGTAAAGGAGTTGTAAACCAAATGACATTGCAGGAACTGAAGTCCTTTACAATCAATGAGGAATACACAATTCCAACATTAGAAGAAGTTTTGGATTTGGTCAATCAAAGATGTTTTGTAAATATTGAATTGAAAAATCAGGATACGGCCGAGAAAGTAGTTCAATTAATAGAGTATTATATTTCAGATGAAAATTGGAGTCAAACTCATTTTATAGTTTCAAGTTTTGATTGGAATGCCCTTCAACAAGTTCGGTTTTTAAACGATGAAATTCGAATTGGAGTTTTGACAGAAACCGATTTGGATTTGGCCCTTTCTTTCGCTCGATTCATGAAAGCAGAAGCATTACACCCCGATTTTCAATTGTTAAGTAATAAATATACCTCCAAAATTCAGGAGAAAGGTATAAAGGTTTTCCCTTGGACAGTAAATGAAATTGATGATATTCAAAAAATGAAATCATACAAAGTAGATGGCATAATCACCGATTTTTTGGATAGAATTTAAAGGGTTTTGAACTTACATTCTTTCAGAAACGAATGCTTACCTTTGCATTCAAAATTATTTGGTGCTTTTTATTTTTAAAAATAAAATCACAAATAATGAAATCTATTCAATCTATTCCCTTTCATAATCATGAATCAAAATTTCGACATACTCGTTGTAGGCGGTGGAGCTGCAGGTTTTTTTACCGCTATCAATATCGTGGAGAAAAACCCGAAAATTAAGGTTGCCATCCTTGAAAGAGGAGCCGAGGTGTTAGGAAAAGTTCGTGTTTCTGGAGGCGGACGTTGCAATGTGACCCATGCCTGTTTTGAACCCAATGAACTGGTGAAATTTTACCCTCGAGGCGAAAAAGAACTGCGAGGTCCTTTTCATCAATTTTGTTCTGGAGATACCATTGAATGGTTCGAGAAACATGGAGTGGAGTTGAAAATTGAAGAAGATGGGCGTATGTTTCCCGTTTCAAATTCTTCTCAAACTATTATTGACTGTTTCCTGAAAGCTACTCAAAAGCTTGGAATTTCGGTTCTTACGGGTCAGAGTGTTCAGTCCATTTTCAAAAAAGATAATTTTTGGAAAGTAGAAACTCAGAATGAAAATTACATTGCCGAAAAATTGGTACTTGCCACGGGAAGCAATCCTAAAATCTGGGAAATGCTTCAACAGCAAGGTCACGCGATTGTGAGTCCAGTTCCTTCTTTATTTACTTTTAATATAAAAGATCCCCGAATAAAAGAATTACCGGGTGTGGCGGCTCAAGTTACAGTAAAAGTAAAAGACACCAAATTGGTTTCAACTGGGCCATTATTAATCACGCATTGGGGAATGAGCGGTCCTGCAATCTTGAAATTATCGGCTTGGGGAGCGCGAATTTTATTCGATAAAAACTATCAGTTTACGATTTCTGTCAATTGGCTAAACGATATGGATGGCGAACAGGTAGAGAAAATATTAAAATCGTTGAAACAAGAACACGCTAAAAAAGCAGTTTCAAAAAAATCTCCTTTTGATTTTCCAAACCGTCTTTGGGAAAGTTTGGTTTTAGCATCGAATATTGAAGGGGAAACAAAATGGGCCGATTTATCTAAAACGCAATTACAAAATTTAGTAAATCAATTGACGAATAGTACTTTTCAAGTCAATGGAAAAAGCACTTTTAAAGAAGAATTTGTAACCGCTGGCGGAATCGATTTAAAAGAAATCAACTTCAAAACAATGGAAAGCAAACTGCATGAGAATCTATATTTTGCTGGAGAAATCGTGAATATTGACGCCATTACAGGAGGTTTTAATTTCCAGAATGCCTGGACAAGCGGGTTTATTGTGGCGAATTCTATATTGTAAAAAATTAATTAACAAAAATTTACATCGACTCTAAGTTTTTCTTAAGGACGATTAGGATATATTTACTTTCAATAAATTCTTACTTATGAAGGTAAAATTACTTTTTGTCTTATCCTTACTTGCTTGTCAATTCAGTTATTCACAAACCGAAAAACTTCTTAAAGGAGTCGTTACATCAGACAATTTATTGCTGCAAAATGTGGAGGTAATCAACAAAACATCTAAAAAAAGCACCACTACAGATGACAGAGGAGAGTTTTTAATTCAAGTTAAAGTCAATGACAGCCTGCTTTTTTATGCTAAAGATTTTAATTGGAAAAGGTTGAAAGTATCTAAAGAACAGATTGAGTTAAACAATCTACAAGTTGTAATGTTTAAAAAACCTGAAGAGTTAGAGGAGGTTGTAATTACAAAAATGAATGCTATAGATTTTTTAGGATCTAAAGAATACAGACAAGAAGTAGCAGATAAAGCAGCGGCGAAGAAAGCCTATGACAAAGCAAATGACCGTATAGGATATGATGGAACTATTGATAATCCATTCGATTTTGTTGCAATTGGCGGGAAAGTCTTAAATTTATTTCTAAAAGAAAAATTGCCTCCAGTTACCAAGATGACCTCGGATTTATTGGATAGAAAAAAAGTGGTTCGAACAGAAAATGAATTTGCAACATTAGCAAAAAACACTTGTGATCAAATTTTTTTTACGGAAAGTTTAAAATTAAAAACTGACGAAATTGATCTCTTTCTTCAGTTTTGTGATGCCGATCCCAAATCAAAAAAACTAATTGAAAACAATAATATTCTCAGCATGATGGATTTTTTATCGGCCAAGAATATTGAATTCCAAAAATTGAAAAATTGACATCCGTCTACCTATTCAGCCACCAAATACTCCCGTTTAAAACTGCTGCAAAACTTACCCAAAGTAAATAGGGAATAAATAAATAACCAGAAATTTTGTTGATTTTGGAAAATTGAATATAGGTTTCATAAATCATCAACCACAGAATGATTACTTCAAGCCCAGCCAACATTGGATTTTTTAGTCCAAAAAATAAATAAGACCACAAAGCGTTTAACGCTAATTGGATGGCGAAAAATTGTAACGCTTTTTTAACTATCTCTTTTTCAAAATCGATTCTGTCCCAAACCAATCCTGCTGCGATTCCCATCATTATATAAAGCATACTCCAAACAGGAGCAAAAATCCAATTGGGCGGATTAAAACTTGGTTTAATCAAAGTAGGATACCAAGTTGTTATGGCAGAACGGGTAACCATTCCGGAGAAATAACCCACTACAAGACAAGTAACAACAATCGATAATATTCGGGTAATCTTATTCATTTCTTTTGTTTTAGTGGAGTCAAAATTACTAAAACTTTCTAAGGATTATCCAAATAAAGAAATAAACGATTTAAACAAAAAAAGTATCTTTGCCGAAAATTATTATTTATGTTTGAAGCTGACGATTTTATCCCATCAAAATATAACCATTCAATAGACCAGGGAAGTTTTTCCTGGAGCGCACCAAGTAATATAGCTTTGGTAAAATATTGGGGAAAAAAGGACAATCAGATTCCGGCTAATCCATCTGTCAGTTTTACTTTAAATAATTGCAAAACGATTACGACTTTGGCTTTCGCCAAAAAACAGAACAACGGCAATTTTTCTTTCGATTTATTATTTGAAGGAAAGCCAAAAGAGGACTTCAAACCAAAAATCCAAAAATTCTTGGAACGAGTTGAAATATATTTACCTTTTCTGAAAGATTATCATTTTACGATTGACACCCAAAATACTTTTCCACACAGTTCCGGTATTGCTTCTTCGGCATCGGGAATGGCAGCTTTGGCTATGAATTTCATGAGTTTAGAAAAAGCATTGCATCCAGAAATAACAGATGATTATTTCTTCAGTAAAGCTTCATTTCTCGCGCGATTGGGCTCAGGAAGCGCTTGCAGAAGCGTAAAAGGTCAAATGGTAGTTTGGGGAAATCAAAAAAATATAAAAGGAAGCACCGATTTGTATGGAGTTGAATATCCGTATGCGATTCATGATGCATTCAAAAATTTTCAAGACACTATTCTGCTTGTTGACAAAGGCGAAAAACAAGTTTCGAGTACAGTTGGCCATGATTTGATGCACGACCACCCATTTGCCGAAAGGCGATTTGCTCAAGCACATGAAAATTTAGATAAACTGATTCCAGTTTTTGAAAATGGAAATATTGAAGAATTCATCAAGATTGTAGAAAGCGAGGCCTTAACTTTGCATGCGATGATGATGACTTCGTTGCCCTATTTTATTTTGATGAAACCCAATACCTTGCAGATTATTAATGCGATTTGGAAATTTAGAAGTGAAACCAAAACACCAGTTTGTTTTACTTTGGATGCTGGAGCAAATGTACATGTTTTGTATCCAAATGAGGTCAAAGAAAAAGTGTTGCAATTTATTAAAGCAGAATTAGTTGGCTATTGCCAAAATGGTCAGTACCTTTGCGACGAAATTGGGAATGGTGCTTTGTTAAATTGATCCCTTTTTTTAGTATCTTTAATTCTTAATGCGACGATCATGGATTTGAATGTGGAGAAATTAGAATTAATTAAGAAGATAGTAAAAACCAAAGACGTTGATCTTCTAAAGAAAATCAGGGCAGTTTTTGAAGACAAAAGGAAAGAGGTTTGGGAGGAATTAACACCCGAACAACAAGAAGAAATAAACATAGCAATACAAAATGAAAATCGTGGAGATGTTGTCGATTTTTGAAATAAACAATCTAATTACCAACCCCAAATTGATAATTTAAAATATATATGAAAGGACCTTTATTTTACTCAAAAATATTACTCTTTGGAGAATACGGAATTATTCGTGACTCCAAAGGATTGTCAATCCCTTATAATTTTTACAATGGAGCTTTAAAGAAAGATGCTAATCCTTCGGACGAAGCAATACAATCAAATGGTCATTTGAAACGATTTGTAGCTTATTTGGAACAATTGCAAAAGGACCAACCTGATTTGGTGACTTTTGATTTAGAGACTTTAAATAGTGATGTTCAAACAGGAATGTATTTTGATTCCAGTATTCCACAAGGATATGGAGTGGGGAGTAGCGGCGCATTGGTAGCGGCTATTTATGATAAATATGCGCAACATAAAATCACGGTTTTGGAGAATTTAACACGTGAAAAATTATTGACTCTAAAAACTATTTTTTCGCAAATGGAAAGTTTTTTCCACGGAAAAAGTTCGGGACTTGACCCATTGAACAGTTATTTGAGTATTCCAATTTTGATAAATTCAAAAGACAATATTGAAGCTACCGGAATTCCTACCCAAAGTTTTGAGGGAAAAGGCGCAGTGTTTTTGTTAGATTCGGGCATTGTTGGTGAAACAGCTCCGATGGTTAATATTTTTATGGAAAACCTAAAAGACAAAGGGTTTCGTACGATGTTAAAAAATCAATTTGTAAAATATACGGATGCTTGTGTTGAGAATTTTTTGGGTGGAGACATGAAGTCTTTATTTGAAAACACTAAGCAATTATCAAAAGTGGTCCTGAATAATTTTAAACCAATGATTCCTGAACAGTTTCACGGTATCTGGCAAGAAGGAATAGATTCAAATGATTATTATCTGAAACTGTGTGGTTCAGGCGGAGGTGGCTATATCTTAGGATTTACACAAGATTTAGAAAAGGCAAAAGAGTCATTGAAGGATTTTAAATTGGAAGTCGTTTATCAGTTTTAATTTTTTTATTTGTAAACAAACCAATTTAATAAGCGCTACTTATAAACTCTAAACAAACTCCATGTTAAGCAGGCAGCATAAACTATTTGTATTAAAGATTGTGAGTTTGTTCTCTGTAGTTAGAGGTTATAATATTCCCATTATAGCTTTGGCCCAATATTTATCGGCTATTTTTATATTGGCTCCCGAGAGGAGAGCTTTGTCAATACTGCTGGATTTTCAACTTTTTATAATTGTATTGGGATCCAGTTTAACAATTGCTTCCGGATACATTATCAATAGTTTTTACGACAGTAAAAAGGACTTGATTAACAAGCCAAATAAATCACAACTGGATCGTTTAGTGAGTCAAAAAACCAAACTTCAAGTCTATTTTAGCCTTAATTTTTTCGTGGCTTTAATTGCTTTTTTTGTTTCATTTAGAGCCGTTTTGTTTTTTTCTACTTATATTTTCTTGATTTGGTTTTATTCCCATAAAATTAAAAAGTACCCTTTAATCGGGAATTTAATGGCAGCTTTATTGGCAGTTCTACCTTTTTTTGGTATTTTGCTTTATTTTTATCTAAAAATGCCATTGTATGAAATCGAAAGTAATAGTGGTAAACTTGCGGTTATACTTTCGCATGGCGCTTTTCTATTCTTATTAATCCTTATTCGGGAAATGATAAAGGATTTGGAAAATTTAAAAGGCGATTTAGCTAATGATTATAAAACCATTCCAATTATTTATGGAGAAGAAGTTTCCAAAAAAATAATCACGGGATTAGCATTATTGACTGTTATACCAGTCTATTTTTTAATCAATGTGTACGATGTTGGTTATATGGATATTTACTTTTATTCCGGTTTTGTAATCATGATTTTTTTCTTGCTGTATTTGTGGAAATGGGAAACCAAAGAGCAATATGTTTTATTGCACAATGTTTTGAAATTCCTAATTGTAGCAGGCGTATTTTGTATCGTTTTGATTAATCCCAGCGTTTTATGGAACGGTAAAAAAATATTGATGACTATTTAATGATTCTTTGATTGGGTTAATCGTTTTTATAAAACTTTAGAATGTGCAACAGTCATTTAATTAAGTAGTTAACTTTTTCTAATTACCAAAAATCGTTTCCCAATGATATAAATAGTATCTTTGCAGCAAATTATAGAATATTATGAACAATAAGGAAGGCAATAATAAAAGAAGTGGTGCTAGACCAACAAGCTCTAGACCAAGTTCCAATAAGCCAAAACCTGCGATGCAAAAAAGGGCACAAGGGCCAAAAAAAGTAAAAACAATTGTAAAAGTTGCCGATACTACTGATAAAGTAGAGAAAAAACCTAATCAAGCGCCTAAAAGACCTAAAGTAAAAGATGAAATTCGTTTGAATAAATACATCTCAAACTCAGGGACTTGCTCCAGACGTGATGCTGATATTTACATTCAATCAGGAAATGTAAAAGTAAATGGTATTCCTGTTACCGAAATGGGTTATATGGTAAAACCAGGAGATGTGGTTAATTTTGACGGTGTGGTTTTGACACCGGAGAAAAAAGTGTACATCTTATTAAATAAGCCTAAAAATTTCACCACAGCCCTTGATGAAGGTCAAGAATATCGTAATGTTTTAGAACTGGTTAAAGGTTCTACCAATGCGAAAATTGGACCAATAGGCAGAATGGATAAAAATACAACGGGACTTTTGTTGTTTACCAATGATACGGACATGATTCGTAAATTTACATTACCGAATCAAAAATCTTCCAAAATCTATCAGGTTTCTTTAGATAAAAATTTAAAATTTGAAGATTTAGAAAAAATAAACAAAGGACTTGTTCTTGATGGACACCGCGTTTATGTTGAGGATGTAAGCTATATTGAAGGAGAAGCCAAAAGTGAAATTGGACTTCAATTAAGATCGGCAAATGTAAAAGTAGTGCGTTCCATTTTTGAACATTTCAATTATGATGTTCTTAGAATTGACCGTGTGGCTTTTGCAGGATTAACCAAGAAAAATTTGCCTAGAGGAAATTGGAGATTGCTAACAGAACAAGAAATTATCAATTTGAAGAACGTATAATTTTTTTGAAAATAACTTCAAAATCCCTTTCATGACAAAATGTAAAGGGATTTTTTAATTTTAAAAAGAAACAGAATGACAGCAGAAAAATTGCAATCCATAGCTTTCAAATGGTTTGAAGCTTTTAATAATCATAATTTGGAACAATTATTATCACTTTATGATGATGAAGCAGAGCATTTTAGTCCAAAATTAAAAATCCGTAAACCAGAAACGCAAGGGTTAGTAGTTGGAAAAGAACATTTAAGAGCTTGGTGGCAAGACGCTTTTGATCGTTTGCCAAGTTTGCACTATAAAGTGACTTCTTTAACGGCCAATGCTGATCGTGTTTTTATGGAATACATTCGCACAGTTGAGGGTGAAGAAGACATGCTTGTTGCTGAGGTTCTTGTGGTAAAAGAAGACAAAATTGTTGCTTCGAGAGTTTATCATGGATAGTAATTGAAACAATTTTTATTATTTAAAAATCCCATTTCGCTAAAAAAGTGAAATGGGATTTTTTTTGGAAAAAAAAGTAAAAGTAAAAAGGAAGTTTAGGTGCTAGCGCCTAATTATAAAATTACGAAAACGTTAAACCTATGAAAAACAACCAAATTAGTTCCTTAAAAAACAGTTCTTTAATAAATATAATTACTTTTAAAATTCGTTAATAATTTTAAGCAATTATTAAAAAGTCTAAGTTTAAAAGATAAATTATAAAAAAATGAGATTAAAAATTGCACTACTGCTAATTTTCAGTTTTCTGGCTTTTGGGGTTAGAAGTCAAAACACCAATCCTGAAATTGACAAGAAAGTGGCCGAATTGCTTTCTAAAATGAGTACCGAAGAAAAAATTGGTCAGATGACACAAATTACCGTTACTTCTTTTGAAGCCAAAGGAAAACCAGGAGAATTTGATATAGCAAAATTAAATGAGGCTATTCAAAAATATCATGTTGGATCTATTTTAAATGTACCAAATCCTGGTGCGCCAACTATTAAAAGATGGAACGAAGTAGTTACGGCAATTAGCAATGAAGCCAATAAATCAAGATTAAAAATACCAGTTTTGTATGGAATAGATGCTATTCACGGTTCAAGTTATACAGCAGGAGCAACCTTGTTTCCGCAGCAAATTGGAATGGCAGCAACATTCAACACGGATATTGTGAAAAAAGGTGCTAAAATATCGGCCTACGAAACTAGAGCCTCTTCAATTCCTTGGGTTTTCTCACCTGATTTGGATTTGCCTAGAAATCCAGCTTGGTCAAGATTGTGGGAATCTTTTGGAGAAGATGTGTATTTATCGGCTCGAATGGGCGAAGCGATGGTAAAAGGTTTTGAAGGGAGTGATGTTGGGTCAAAATATAATGTAGCTTCCTGTATGAAACATTATATAGGATATGGTAGTACAACCACCGGAAAAGACAGAACTCCAAGTATTATTCCAGAGCGAGTGCTGAGACAATTTGATTTGACTATTTACCAAGCAGCTATTAAAGCGGGTGCCAAAAGTGTAATGGTTAGTTCTGGTGAGATTAACGGAACTCCAATTCACGCCAGCAAATACCTAATTACTGATGTTTTGAAAAAAGAATTGGGTTTTCAAGGTGTTGTAGTTACCGATTGGAAAGACATTATTTATCTCTACACCAGACATAAAGTAGCCGAAAACAATCGTGAAGCGGTGAAATTATCTGTAATGGCAGGAATTGATATGAGTATGGTTCCAGAAGATTATACTTTTTATGTTGATCTGTTGGATTTAGTGAACAAAGGAGAAGTGCCAATGTCAAGGATTGACGATGCTGTAACCAGAATTTTGAAAATGAAATTTGAATTGAATTTATTTCAAACGACAGTTGCCAATTTAAAAGATTATCCGAAGTTTGGTTCTCCAGAATTCATTGATGCAGCTTATAATGCTGCTGCGGAGTCAATCACATTGTTAAAAAACAACAATGCTGTATTGCCTTTGAATAGAAACGAAAAAGTATTGCTAACAGGGCCTACAGCCAATAGTATGAAATATTTGAATGGTGGTTGGTCTTACAACTGGCAGGGAGAGAATTCAGATACTTATGCGGCAGACAAAATGACTATTCTGGAGGCATTACAAAATGAAATTGGAAAAGAAAATGTGTTGTATACTCCTGGTGCTGATTTAGCAAACTTTAATGATGCTGAAATTGCAAGAACGGTTGAAATGGCAAAAGGTGTGTCTAAAATTATTCTATGTCTTGGCGAGAAAAACTATACCGAAACACCTGGGGACATTAGTAATTTATACATTACTGCTTCTCAATCTAAACTGGCTTTAGCTTTGTCTAAATTAAACATACCAATTGTTTTGGTTTTGAATGAAGGAAGACCAAGATTGATAAGCGATTTTGAAGACAACATGAGTGCTGTAGTACAGTGCTATTTGCCAGGAAATGAAGGTGCGAGAGCATTAGCAGATATATTGTATGGCGATGTGAATCCTAGTGGAAGATTGCCGTATAATTATCCTAGATATCCTAATTCATTAGAAAAATACAATCGCAAATACACTGAAAGTTTAGGGGATGACGAGCAAAATAATGATGCCAAGTATGAGAAAAGTTATTCGCCTCAATTCGAATTTGGAACAGGTTTATCATATACCACTTTTGAATATTCGAACCTTAAAATTGATAAAACAGAAATAAGTAATTCGGATGACTTAAAGGTTACAGTTGATGTAAAAAACACTGGAAAAGTAAGTGGGAAAGTTTCTGTTTTGCTCTATTTATCAGATAAAGTGGCAAGTATAACACCTGAAGTTAAGGCGTTGAAACGATTTGAGAAAATTAATTTGGCTTCGGGCGAAAGCAAAACTGTAAGTTTTACTTTAAATCAAAAAGACCTTCAATTTGTAAATAATGATTTGAAATGGATTTCTGAAAATGGAACTTTCAAAATTCAAATAGAAGGACTTACGAAAGAGTTTATATTAAAATAGGTTTAATTAGTTAGAAGAAAAATGGTAACAGTCTTAGGATTGTTGCCATTTTTTATTTTAAAAAAACCTTGTGAACTTGTGTAGTTAGAATTTGAAAATTTTATTTAAGAAATGAGGTCTTGAATTGGTTTTTATCGATGTCTTTGAATCGGCGTGAGCATCTTCATATTCAAAATTTGAATATCCAAGAAGTACCCTGATACCTTCGGGAACATTATGCAGTATTACTTTTTTTTGTGAATTTAAGTCGTTTTGGATAATTACCGATTTTTGTTTTTCATTTACAAAATGTGATAATATTAGCATTACTGCAAAATTTAGAATAGCTCGCGCTGTTTCACTTTTGATGCCAACTTCATTTGATATCATTTCAGAGATACGTCCTTTTTTGGTGGAGAAAATCAAATTTAATGGAGTAGAACCTTCTTGTTCAAAAGAGTAATTTATTGAAGAAATTTTTCCGTTTTCAAATTCAGTGGTTTTATAAAATTCAGTAAAAGTTATAGAATCAATGATTTTGTCATATAAAATGGTGTTGTCCATTATATTCTCGAGACCAATAAGAACGGTGCAAATACTGGTGTCAATAGATTTTCTCAATAATATTTCATTTTCTTCAAATTTTTTGCAAAATATTGAAATTAATGGAGAAGTGATAATGCTTCGTAGTTGAAGAAGTAAAATGGGGGTCATATTCTATCTTTTATCAAGCAATTTTATTTGTATTGATTTTAAATAACCGACTAAATGATTTATTTTTCCGATTATCTGATAAATATATAAAAAATATAACAAAAGACAAGAAAAACATTTTTTTTGTGAAAAAAATGTTTTATTGCATCGATAGCTAATGCCATTGGTCATTATTTTTTACACCAACGGTTTATAATAAATTGATTCTTTGGATAATGTAATGATAAAATTAATCTAGATGTTCAGGGAAAAAAGTATTCATAATAGAAGTGAGTCCCTCCAAAGTAAGAACCTTATTCTGGAAGCCTGAAATTGCAGGAAGCTTTGAAGCTTTTTCTTTGTCATCGGGGTTAAAGGAACTGGTGAGCATAACAATTATAGTCTTTCCTTTTTGATTTTTATTCAATTTTGAAAAGGCTTCGGCAAATTCCCATCCATCCATTACAGGCATATTGATGTCCAGTAAAATCAGCATGGGTTGTGGAAAGATACCATCTGATTTTTCATATTTTCCGGTGTTAGTTAGGTAGTCTAGTGCTTGTCTACCATTTAAAGTGGTTTCGATATGGTCTGTTATTCCTGCTTTTTTGATTAGCATTTTACTGATAAAATTGGTTGCTACATCGTCATCCACTAGCAAAACAGAATTTAATTTTTTCATACTTAGCAATTGTTTATTTTTTAAGGATAGGATGCTGTTTTTATTTCGGTAAGTTAAAGTAAACAATTGTGCCTTGACCAATTGTTGATTCTACCCAAATAGAACCTCTATGTAAGGCTACAATTTTTTTGCAAATTGAAAGACCTATACCTATTCCAGGATATTCATCCCTGTTATTCAAACGTTTAAAAATGATAAAGGCTTTTTCTTTGTTTTGTTCCTCAATTCCAATTCCATTATCTTGTACAGCAAACTGCCAGTTGTCTTCAACTTGTTTCGCTGTAATATTGATGGTTAACGGAGTTTCTTTTTTTCTGAATTTTATTGCATTTTCTATTAAGTTTTGAAATAGCTGAATCAATTCTACAGAAGACCCTTGTACTTGAGGCAAATCATCAACTATGATTTGTGTTTCTGTTTTTTGAATGGTATCCGATAAGGTTGAAATAGTATTATTTACGATTTCATTGCAATCTACTTTTGTTAATTCAATTTGGCTTCCAATTCTGGAATAGTCCAATAATCCTTTGACAAGTCTTTGCATTCGATTAGAGGACTCCAAAATAAAATTCAGGTATTGATTAATGTTTTCATTGGTTTCTTTTGGGAAATCGGCCTTAATGAGTTCTGAAAAATATTTTAGTGTAAGCAAAGGCTCTTGTAAGTCATGTGAAGTGATATAGGCAAATTGTTCCAGTTCTTTGTTTTGAATTTGTAATTTTTGGTTTTGATTTGCAATTTCTTTTTCATCTTTCTTTCTTTGCGTTATGTCTTGTGCGATAGCATCTATGTGATGTGGAATTCCATTTTTGTCAAAAATCATTTTGGCATTAAGGGAAACGCAAATTAGTTCTCCTGATTTTGTTTTGACCAATTTTTCAAAATTTTTCAAAATAAATTTTTCTTGAATAATTTTAATAACAGCATCAGGTTTCTCTTCATCAGTTTGTAGAACATTTGTTGGTTTTCCTATTAGTTCTTCTGGCGTATAACCTGTTATGTCTTTGATAGATGGACTTATGCTCCAAAAAATGCCATTTGGATCTATTTGAAAAATCACATCCTGAATATTTTCAAATATGTTTCGGTACTTTTCTTCACTTTTTTTCAAAGCTTCTTCCGCTTTTATCTTTTTCGAAATGTTGGTTGAAATTACCGTGGCACCTATGATTTCATCGTTCTGGTTTACAATAGGGCTAGTTCTAAATTCCCAATAGCTGTCGTTGAATTCAAAATGTCGTACAGTAGTGATGTTTTCCCCCAAAAAAACTTTGCTTAGTACCGCCAAGGAGTCATCAAGTTCGTCTTTGTTGATCATGCAATCTTGTAATTTCATTCCCAAAGCAATGTCTATGCCATACATTACTTTCATATTGATACTGTGCTGACTATTAAAACTTAAGTATTCAAAATTACGACCAAGGGAGTAAATACTGACACCTTTGGGACTTTCAAGGGTTGATTCAAGCAAAGTTTGATTTTCACGAAGTCTTTTTTCGCTTGTTTTAATTGAATCTTCGGTCTTTTTTCGTTCGGAGATAATTCCTGCTAAAAAAAGACTACAAATGATTGTTACACTCAAAAACAGATCCAAAAACAAAATGGAATCGTTAATGCGCTCTTCATTAAATGGGCCAATTCCTTGAGCTGTTGTTATAATTGCAAATAATGCTATTATAATAATGAATAGCGTTGTAATCTGAATTCCGAAACGATAGGCAGACCAGAATAATAAGGGTAAGATGAGATATTTTAGATCGTGATATTGAAAGAATACGCCAAAACATAATAAAATGGTTGCTAGTCCATATAGTGTTATTTCTAAGAAATTAAAATTATTGGTATTGAAAGAGTCTTTAGAAAACCAAGACAGCATCAACGGAGTAATTAAAATGATACCGATTGCATCGCCAAGCCACCATGTTTTATAAGTGTACCAAAATTGCTCTACGGGAATTGAACCATTAAGAAAAAAACTGGCTACTCCAATCAAGGAAGTAATCGTCGAATAAGCGATTGGCCCCAAAATAAGTAGTGTCAATACATTTTTTCCATTGCTCAATGGATGCTCTTTTTCGCAAAAACGAGTAACTATAATTGTCGCCGAAATTGATGCTATTACGGAGCCAATTGAAATAAAGAAGGCTATTGGAAGGTGGTTTAGGAATAGCGTTTTATCTAGGTTAGCTAGGTCATTACTGAGGAGTGTGTTTGAATAAAGGGAGCCAATCCAAATTCCAATCAATGCATTACGTCCCAAAATCAATGTCGAGCCAAATGCAAATCCAGCAGCTAGAAAAATGGGGCTAACTGTACTTTCGTCAATTGTTAATAAAAAACTTATTTTGGCAAGTAAAATATATAAAGTAGCAACCACAAGAACTGCAATTGGAGTTGACCTTAATAGTGAAGGTATTGAGTATGAAAAATTTAATGAATTTTTTGATTTCATTATATTGAGGTTTCTATTTACAGCACTACTCAAAATTAATAAGATTTATCGGAACACATTGGTAATGAGGGTGTTTTTTTTCTAAAAAATAATTGATAGTTCTAAAATGTAAGTTTGTAGGTATGAATTTATGAAATTTTGATATAAATTTTCATAAATCGATAGTGTTTTTTGTTAATGACGCAGTAGTGATTTTTTCCTGCGCGGAACTTAATAAAGAATTGTTGTTGTTTAACTTTCAGGTTAAAGTTGTTTGTTTTCAAATAAATAAGAAATGTAGAGGAATCAGGTTTTAAAAACTTTAATATTCTACTAAACATAATAACTTGTAATTACCAGTCAGTCTTAAACTATTTTGATTGTAGAAGTACAAATGGCATCCGCAGAATCTTTCAATGCAAAAATAAAAGCTTTTAGAAGTCAATTTAGAGGAGTGAGAAATATAGATTTTTTCTTGTTCAGATTATCTAATCTTTTTGCATAATCCCCAACTTTTGCACCTGATCCCAAATTTTGCTTTTTGGGAAAATGTAAAAAACAAAAAACCCACTCGTCTGAGTGGGTTTTGTGGTACCTCCAGTACTACAGTGTTTTGGTTTCATTTTACACCAATGTACTCCAATTACCAGCATTTATAAGGCGTAAAGCTTGGGATTGTAAAACGACAAGTTTCAAATAATAACAGAAAATACCATTTGATTACAAGAAATTACGCTGTATATTACGCAGTAATTTAAGAGTAATGAAAAACATAAAAATACGGTACTATTTAGAACCTAAGGCTAGTATTCCTGAGGAAAGAGCAAAACCAGAGCTAATAATGGCAGAGATAAGTTACGGCTACGCTGTTATAAATAGTCAAGGCAAAAAGAGGCATACACCTGCTAGATACTCATTACAGGAGAATATTATACCATCAAAATTCGGGAAAAAGGAGGAGAATTTCAAGTTTAATGAAGAGATTTTCAAGAAAGCGAACAAGAACAATGCAACCATTAAAACTAAAATGCTTCAATTTGAAGGTGTTCTAAACGAAATAGCCAATGAATACATTTTAAAAATTGAAGAGCCAACTCCAAAAGAACTAACAAGCAAACTGGCTATTAAGTTACGTACAGAAACGGTAGTAGAACCAAAATTATCTATTCTGGAATACTTGTATGGAAAAATCGACAAAGAGAAAGAGAACAGTGGTAAATCGATGAAAAAAAGCAAAAAAGGAAACACGATTAAAACTTATGAAACCTTAAGTCACTTAATCGAAAATTACCAGATTGCTACAAATGTAAAATTATCTTTTGAAGAATTTAACGAGGCTAAATACTGGAATCTGTGGAATATTTTGGACGATATTTTACAAGATAAAATCAAAGTGGTTAATCCAAATCAGATTAGAAAACAGCGAAAACAAGAGTATGGCTATTTGGTGGTTTCAATCCGCAAGCATCAAAAAACATTGTTATCAACGCTAAAGGATGCGATTAAAGAGGGTTTCAAAGTTCCGCTTGATGTTCATGATACGAATTTGATTTTAGAAGATTTTGATGCGGTCAAGGATTTTTATGTGGAAACTGATTTGATTAAAAAAATTATTGATTCCGATGTTTCTTGGGATGCTAAGTTACAGACAGCAAAAGACTATTTTGTTATAGCAAGCTTAACAGGTATGAGATTCGAGAGTATGGACGAAGCTCAGAATGCCAAAATACAAACATTTAAAGATTCTAAATACAAATTCGATTACATACATAGTATTCACAATAAAACCTCAACAGAGGTTTATATTCCTTTCTTAAAGCCAGTACAAGATATTATATTGAGAAACGGGAAGTTTCCAAGTATTCCTTCAAATGGGGAAATAAATTCTGGTCTAAAATTACTTTTTAAGCATTTAAAGATAAATAAACTTGAAAGCGTTACAAAAGTAACCTACAGGAATGGAACAATTTCAACTAAAGAGCCAATGAGCAGTTTAATTAGTTCACATGACTGTAAAGGAACGTTTTACTCGAATTTATACAGTTTGAATGTGCCAGAAATAGTAATTGACAATATTACCCATCCAGATAGAAAGCCTAAAAACGCAATGGCTAAGATATACAACAAGACAACGATGCTTACGAAAGCTAAACTTTTTGTTGATGAGATAATGAAAATCGATTCAGACGTTTATGCCTTTTAAGCTATATTTGCGCAAATAAAAAAACAACAATGACACTAAACGAAATTCTAAAGGATTCCAACTATAAATTAACTCAGTTTTCGCCAGAGCAAATTATAAAATTTGAAAAAACGATAGTGACTAAAGACGTGAAAGGGACGTCAACGCCATACATAAACTGTTTGGTTAGGAAAAAAGAAATAAAGCTTACTCCAGAGGAAGCGGTACGTCAGTTGTATTTAATCGTACTTACTGATGACTATGGTTATTCGACAGATAGGATGGAGTTAGAGTATGCGGTAACTTTTGGGCGTGAAAAAAAGCGTGCAGACATTGTTGTCTTTGACAAGCAGGACACAACTGCTGTTTATATGATGGTGGAACTAAAGAAACCAAAACTAAAAGATGGTAAAGAGCAGTTAAAGTCATATTGTAATGCTACAGGTTCTCCTATTGGAATTTGGAGTAATGGTGATAGTATTTCGTATTACAATCGTAAAGACCCGAACTATTTTGAGGATATTCCAAATATACCAAAGGCAAACGAAAGGCTCTCAGATGTATTAACGGAGCGTTGGACGATAGATGATTTAGTAAGAAAAGATAAACTGGTAACAGAAAGAAAGTCGCTTAAAGATTTGATTTTGGAGATGGAAGATGAGGTTTTGTCTAATGCTGGAGTTGATGTATTCGAGGAGCTTTTTAAACTGATTTTTACTAAGCTTTTTGATGAGATGGAGAGTGGGCGAAATAAAGGCAAGCACTTAGAGTTTAGAAATTACGGTGATACTGAAACCGAATTGAAAGAGAAAATACAATCTATTTTTGATAAAGCGAAAAGGAAGTGGGAAGGAGTGTTTACAACGGATGCAAAACTGATGTTGACACCTTCGCATTTGTCAGTTTGCGTTTCCTCGTTACAGGATGTTAAACTGTTTAACTCTAATTTGGACGTAGTGGATGAAGCATTTGAATATCTCATCAACAAAAGTAGCAAAGGGGAAAAAGGACAATATTTTACACCGAGATACGCAATTGATATGTGTGTAAAGATGTTGAATCCTCAAAAGGAAGAGACAGTAATTGATACGGCATCTGGTAGTTGTGGATTTCCAGTACATAGCATTTTTCATGTTTGGGAACAAATAATGAAAGAAAAAGGATTGCCAAAAAGCCATTTGTTTACTACGGAAGAAAAACCAGTAGAGTGTATCGACTATGTACAGGAAAAAGTATTTGCTATCGACTTTGACGAAAAGGCGGTAAGAGTAGCCAGAACCTTAAATCTGATTGCAGGTGACGGACAAACAAATGTACTACATCTCAACACACTAGACTGGGAAAGATGGGATGAAAATTTGAAAGATGAGATTTGGCAGGACACTTACCATGTAGGATGGAAAAAATTAAAAAATCTAAGAACAGATAAAAATAGTAATAGAGATTTTCAGTTTGATGTTTTGATGGCAAATCCACCTTTTGCAGGGGATATTAAAGAGAGTAGAATTTTATCCAAATATGAATTAGGTAAAAAACCAAATGGAAAGTACCAAACTGCTGTAGGACGTGATATACTATTTATAGAGCGAAATTTGGATTTTTTAAAGCCAGGGGGACGTATGGCGGTAGTTTTGCCACAAGGGCGTTTTAATAACAGTTCAGACAAGAACATCAGAGATTATATTGCAGAGCGTTGTAGGATTTTGGGAGTGGTTGGATTACACGGTAACGTATTTAAGCCTCATACAGGAACAAAAACTAGTGTTTTATTAGTTCAGAAATGGGATGATAAACTTTGTCCAAAAATAGATGATTATCCTATATTCTTTGCAACCATGCAAGAACCGAGTAAGGATAACAGCGGTGAAAAGATATTTGTGAAGAAAAAAGATTTTCCAAAGTCAGCAAAAAAAACTGCTAAGGTAGATGAGGTTGCAGAACCAGTTGACCATTATGATGAAGCGCCACAAAATCTGGATGAGTATTTGTTAGACACACATGGACACTTAATTGTAAAGCATGATTTATTCAACCATGAAGGACTTACTAAAGATGGGATAGCAGAAGCGTTCAATGAGTTTGCTAAGAAAGAAAAACTTTCATTTGCGGGAAAGTAGATAGCCGTTTCAACGAAGGCAAGTATAATGAATTGTTGGAACGGCTTGAGATTAGAGAAAGTAATTTTTCTAAGACGTTAGAAAATAAAGATTTTAGGATAGATAGCCAATTTTACACCCAAGAACCAAAGAAAAATAAAACGTTGGTCTATGATAAAATTGGAAATGTTTTGGAAAAAGCACAATATGGTGTGTCTATTTCAATGAACGAGGATAATTTAGGTTATCCAATTTACAGAATGAATGAAATTCACACAATGATGTGTGATTTAGAGGTGGGTAAAAGTGCAGAACTTAGCAGTAATGAAATGGAAACATTTCGTTTAAATGACAGGGATGTTTTGTTTAATAGGACTAATTCATTTGAGTGGGTTGGTAGAACTGGTCTTTATAAAAAGCAAGACGATAGAGATTTTGTTTTTGCATCATATTTGGTTAGGTTTATTCCAAATCAGAATAAAATTTTGCCAGAATATATGGTTGCATTTCTAAGTTCAAAACAGGGTATCTGGGATGTAAAAAGGAGAGCTAGGCAATCAATCAACCAAACAAATGTAAATCCTGAAGAGGTGAAAAATATTGATATACCAATTTTGTCGTTTTCAATTCAAATGAAAATTAAGGATTGTTTTGATAATGCTCACGAAAATAAATTGATATCAGCAAAAAAATATACTCAAGCAGAAGAGATTTTGTTTCAAGAAATAGGTTTACTTGACTTTCAACCGAGCAAAGAACAAATTAATGTTAAAAGTTTTAAAGAAAGTTTTGGTGCTTCGGGTAGATTAGATGCAGAGTACTATCAAAAGAAGTTTGAGGATGTAATCGAAAAGATAAAATCTCAGAGATACCATACTTTAAAACACATTGTAAGCATAAGTAAATCAATTGAACCAGGCTCGAATAGTTATTCTGATGATGAGACGGGATTGCCATTTATGCGTGTATCTGATTATGATAAGTTTGGTTTAACTGAACCAAATAAAAGATTAACTTTTGATTTTGTTAAAGAGAATCAAGATAAAATCGATGTGTTAAAGCCAAAGAAGGGTACTATTTTATTTTCCAAAGATGGTAGTGTAGGAACTGCTTATCATTTGAGAGAAGATTTTGAAGGGGTTAATTCAGGTGCGATTTTACATTTGAAAGTAAAAAATCAAAAGGAAGTATTACCAGAATACTTGACTTTGGCGTTGAACTCAAAAGTTGTAAAGATGCAAGCGGAACGTGATGCAGGTGGCTCAATAATTCTACATTGGAGAGTTGGGGAAATAGAAAACGTAATTGTGCCAATAATCGATTTCGATAAACAAAAACAAATAGCTGAATTGGTAGAAGAAAGTTTTAAGTTGAAAAAGCAAGGTGAGCAACTGCTAGAAATTGCCAAGCGCTCTGTAGAGATTGCTATTGAAGAAAATGAGGCAAAAGCTTTAAAATACATAGAGCAAAATATGGTTTAAAATCATTCTTGTTTCTTTAATAAAAACTTTTATAATCATCAAAATGGTGTAACCATTTTGATCTGCATAATCACTTTTAATATGTGATTTTAGTAAATATTTTGAACTTTATAAGGGTTAATATCACTGTTTATAGTTCTTAAAATGCACTAGACAGTCCTGCAAGTATTAAGCATTGCAGGTCGTATCATTACAGTCCAGATAGGAAAGGAAGGCATATTTGTCCCCCTTGCCTACTGGACTTTTTTGTTTTAGGAACATTCCGTTATCCGCCTCGTCACAAAATGTACACATTCCACCTTGGGCTACTAAGGCTATGCCAAGCAAAATTACAGCCCATATCTGGGGAAAGTTTTCCAGCAGTGTCACTTTGAAACACTAAAAATATGGGGAATTTGAAAAAATATTAAAATAAAGTGTCAAAATGATTGACTTTTTCGGACTTCGTTAGTATTTATTGTAAACAGAACTTGATTAACCCACCTTGTATGGGATTCTTGTATCTGAAGCATAACAAGAGGTAACATTAAAGTAAATGAAAATTGAAAATTTAAAAGAATTTATTAAAAGCACAAAAAAAAGCAAGAGTACAATAATACGGTTTTATAAAAAAAATAAGGAATTGTTTTTGGAGACAGAATTCAAGAATGGTAAAAGATTTTATCCAAAAGAGCATGCGAGATATTTTAATTCTGAAATCATGCACGATGAGAATAAGGTGTTGAGGTTGGAAAATCAGTCGATGCGAAATTTGATTGATTGTTTGGTGGACAAGAATAGTTTGCAATACAGACTTTGGCAGATGAACTGGGATTTCTTTTTTACAGTTGCATACAAAGCAGAGCGAAACAAAAAAAGTTGTTTTAGACAGATGCACGGCATGTACGAAAATCTTATTTCAAAATTTGGAGATGAAACAGGAATAAAGATATTCTTTACGACAGAGGCATTTTCAAATAGAACTGGTTATCATAATCACTTTGTTTTGCATGTCGAAAATAAAAAACTACACCAACAAATTGTAGAAGAAATACAAAATCATTTTAGTTACGATAGAGTAGATTGCGGTGTGTATGACAAATACAAAGCGGGATTGTTTTATGTAAGCAAAGATGGATTGGTAAATGAGGACTGGGACATAATAGGAAATAATTTGGGTCAAGATGCGAATTAAAGTAACCAAGATTCAATTTAAGATGTTGATTGATAATTTTGCAATTCTATCAAAAAAAGGATTAAGTATGAAAATGGATGCCAAAACGTATTTGTTCGTTTATGATGAGTAGTGTGCTAAGTTTAGATTATAGTCATTCAAGAGTATAGCACAAGAATTAATACCAACGCAAACAAAGGGTTTTATGTGTGCTAAAAATAACCACCCTAAAATTAGTATATTAAAAAATATTTTATATCTTTGTGGAGTAATAAATAAGACATGAAAGCCAGATATAACAGAATTTCGACAGCAAACCAAAATTTAGAAAGACAATTGGTAAAGCAAAATCCAGATGAGGTTTTGTTTAACGATGTTGTGAGTGGCTCGGTCGCTTTTGGAGAGCGCACCAAAGGAAAAGAGTTGATTGATGAAATCGAAGCGGGTAATATTAATTATGTAGTTGTTTCGAGTATTGACAGGCTCGGAAGAAATTTATTTGATATAGTTGGTACACTAGAATACTTCAACTCCAAAGGGGTCGTATTGAGAGTTGATAATTTAGGATTGGAATCGATGGTTATGGGTAAAGTTAATCCAACGTTCAACCTAATTATTAGTGTGATGGCGAACGTAGCCCAAATGGAGCGTGAGACTCTATTGGAACGCCAAAAAGAAGGCATTGCGATAGCTAAGGCAAAAGGGGTTTACAATGGTCGAGTAAAAGGGTCAACAGAATCAGATGCTGAGGTTTTAAGTAAATACAAAGAAGTAGTAAAGTTTTTAAAAATGGGTAAATCCCTAAGAGATATAAAAAGCAGATGTGAAGTTTCCTTGGGAACAGTCCAAAAAGTTAAGCAAATTTTGAGCAAAAACACCGTTTTGAGTTAAAATGGTGTTTTTTGTTTAAAATATAGGTTGTAAAAGTCGAAAATAAAGTGTATCTTCGTAAATATCGTGTTTTTTACAGGGAAATTGGTTGCGAGGATAACTGAAAAAATACGGAGTAGTACAATCGACAGTGCGAAAATTGAATGTTATAATGTCGGGATAGATACACTTGCAAGATAGAAATAGCTTAAATTACAATGGATGCGTTATTAACGAGCAAGCAAGTAATGGGGTTATTGGGCATAAAAAGCGAAACTACTTTAATAAAGTATGAGCGTGAAGGTCTAGTGAAAATTGCTAGAAGGTTCGGTAATCAAAAGAGATATTCAGTTAAACATATAGCAAAATTAACTGATAATTAAACTAAAAGGAGCAACAGCTCCTTTTTTTTATATGATAAAATTACGCAGTGAATTACGCAGTAAAAAGAAAAAACCCTTAACTATCTATTGATAATTAAGGGTTTGTTAAATTTGTGGTGGTACCTCCAGGGATCGAACCAGGGACACATGGATTTTCAGTCCATTGCTCTACCATCTGAGCTAAGGTACCGTGCTTATTATTTCACGTTGTTGCTATTTTCATAGGAGTTCCGTGAACTTGTTTGCGGGTGCAAATATAGAATCTTTTTTAAATTAAACAATACATTTTTTAAAAAAAATCTATTCGTACCTTAGCATTTTAAAAAAGACACTATGGTTTTAACTGTTGATATAGGAAATACAAGAATAAAAGCGGCTGTTTTTGAGGGATATAACACAATGGAAATTTTCGTTTTTTCTAAAGATGAAATTCAGGAAAAAATTGAGATTATTTTAAAGAAATATAAAAAAGTCATGTATTTGGTTGTGGCTTCTGTCGGTAATGTAGATAAAAATTTGTTTTTGTGTTTTCAAAAAGATCTGGATGTATGGTTTGTTTCCAATGAAGATGCATTTCCTTTTACCAATAATTATGCTACTCCAAAAACCTTGGGGATAGACAGGATGGTATTGGCGGCAGGTGCAACTTTGCAATTTCAAGGCAAAAACCGATTAATTATAGATGCGGGAACTTGTGTGACCTATGATTTTGTAGATGAAATGGATGTGTACCATGGTGGAGCTATTTCTCCAGGTTTACGTTTGCGATACGAATCGTTGCACAACTTCACCGAAAAACTACCTTTGCTAACTGTAGAGAGCCCTAAATATTTCGTTGGTGATTCAACCGCTGAAGCAATCCATTCTGGAGTTGTAAATGGATTGGTCTATGAGATTAATGGTTTTGTCGATGAATATCAATCAAAATACTCAAATTTTATAATAATTTTAACGGGTGGGGACACAGAATTTTTGGCTAAACGATTAAAAAATACCATATTTGCCAATTCAAATTTTCTGTTAGAGAGTTTGAACCAAATTTTTCAATATAAAATAGAAAATGATTAAAAAAATTATTGTTATTGCATGTTTCTTTTTTTCGCTAATGTCTAGTGCTCAAAGTGGATCTGCCTCTCCTTATTCTTTTTTCGGAATTGGTGAATCCAGATTTAAAGGAAATCTTGAAAATCGTTCCATGGGAGGTTTAAATATTGAGCAAGACAGTCTTCATATTAATATTTTGAATCCTGCTAGTTTTGCCAGTATTAGGTTTACTACTTTTACGATAGGTGGAAATTATACCTCTACTAGTCTGAAAACGGATTCTAAAAAAGAAAATGCACAGAGAACAACAGTGGATTATTTGGCTGTTGCTTTGCCATTAGGTAAAGTTGGTGTCGGATTTGGATTATTGCCTTATACTTCGGTAGGATATAATATTCAATCGACAAGTTCAGACCCAGATGGAGCAAATAATGTCATGAAGGGAACAGGTGGTTTAAACAAAGCTTTTTTTTCATTGGGGTATACAGTTATTCCCAGTTTAGTGGTTGGAGCCGATATACAGTATAATTTTGGAAGAATTAATAATTCAAATTTAGAATATATTACAGGGGTGGCAATAGGGACCCAGGAGGTGAATAAAGCCGATTTGAATGGGTTTACTGCTAATTTTGGTGCAATGTATAAACACAAAATATATAAAAAAACAAATTTGTACAGTAGTTTTACATACACGCCCCAAAGTAAATTGTCTTCTACTAATACCAGAACAATTTCTACTGTAAACTATAATTCTAATTTTGATGTTGGTGTTGTTGATCAAGTAGATGCAAGGGAAATTAGAACAGATTTGATGATCCCAGAAAAAATATCTTTTGGTCTTGGTGCCGGTCAAACAAAAAAATGGATGATAGGAACACAAATGGTTTTTCAAAATGTTGGAAAATTAGCATCTGATTATAATACTTCAAGCAATACAACTTATGGGAAATATTCAAGTTATAGTTTAGGTGGTTATTATGTTCCGAACTATAATGTCTTTTCTAAATACTATCAAAAAGTGGTTTATAGAGCTGGTTTGAAATATACAAAAACGGGCACTATTGTTAAATCAGAAGAAATAGACGACAAGGGGATAACGTTAGGTTTCGGATTGCCAATTATAGGTAGTCTGTCCAATGTTAATCTTGGTTTGGAATATGGACAAAGAGGCACAACTGCTAAAGGATTAGTTCAAGAAAATTATTTTACTTTTGCAGTGAGTTTCTCTCTTAATGACAAATGGTTTGGGCACAGAAAAATTGACTAATTTAATTATTAAGTTAAATTAATCGGTTTCCCTAATTGACATTCTATTATGACTTTCTATAAAAAATATATCCCGCTTCTTTTGCTGCAAATTATTGTTGTTAGTATGGTTTTGGGGTGTGAGAGTAATTTTAAGGAAGTTCAAAAAAATGATTATTCTGAGTTTGTTCCCAGTGGAGATGCTGACAATGTGAATTTAAAATACACCGATTCGGGAAAAATAAAATCCATATTGGTGAGTCCAAAAATGTATGATTATGCAAATGTGGATTTTGCATTTACAGAATTTCCAAAAGGAGTTGATGTAACGATTTATGATAATAAAGGAAAAAGAACCTTTATCAAGTCGAATTATGCAATTTCGTATAAACAAACCAATATAATAGATTTACAAGGGAAAGTAAAAATCACTTCGGAAGCCGGGCAAATGCTCGAAACGGAACAGTTGTATTTTGACCAAAAAAATCAATGGTTTTATACGGAGAAAAAGTTTAAATTGACAGATGCCAAAGGAGGTTCGACAGGACAGGGAATTGATTTTAGCAAAGACTTTAAAGTCGTGAACTCACAACGAATAGAAGGAGAGATTGAATCTTCAGAATAATAAAAAATAATGACAACATGAATTTCTTAAAATATACCTCATACCTTTACTTAGTTTTTGGAATCTATTTTCTTTACGATGGATATACAAAATGGAATACGAATGAGTCTCCTCTGTTATATTTCATATTTGGAGGTCTTGCCATTTTCATGTTTTTCTTTAGAAGAAACTTTGCCAAGAAATTTGAAGACAGAAACAAACAATCATAAATGCTATGGAAATAGGTATCATAATATTGTGTTTAATACTATGTGCTTTTTTTTCAGGGATGGAGATAGCGTTTATTTCTTCGAATAAAATTTATTTAGAATTAGAAAAAAAACAAGATAGTTTCGTTTCTAAAACTCTTACCAAGCTTACCGAGAAACCTTCAAAATTCATTGCAGCAATGCTTATTGGGAACAACATTGCACTTGTTGTTTACGGATTTTTTATGGGCGAATTGTTAATGGGTTGGCTGTTGCTTTTTAATTTGCATTTTTCTGATTTCACGAGTCTTTTGATTCAGACTGTAATCTCAACATTTATTGTTTTAATAACAGCTGAGTTTTTACCTAAAGTATTTTTTCAGATTTATGCCAATTCACTTATTAAGTTTTTTGCCATTCCGGCCTATGTCTTTTATAGATTATTCTATTTCATTTCGACTTTTTTGATATGGATTTCCGATTTTGTTTTGAAAAGATTTTTTAAAACGGATGGAGACCAGGTGCAGCTTTATTTTAGTAAAGTTGAATTGGGAAACTATATCAATGAGCAAATGAGTACGGTGGAAGATCATGAAGAGGTAGATTCTGAAATACAAATATTTCGTAATGCGTTGGATTTTTCGGGAGTAAAAGCGCGAGATGTAATGACGCCAAGAACCGAAATTGCGGCACTAGAAGTAGGTGAATCGCTGGAGAATCTCAAAGAATTGTTTATAGAAACTGGGTATTCAAAAATGGTAATTTACCAAAATTCATTAGACGATATCATTGGTTATGTCCATTCTTTTGATTTGTTCAAAAAGCCTTCAAGCATAAAGGAGATTGTTATTCCAGTTGAGTTTATCCCGGAAGCTATCTATGTAAAAGACGCTATGAGTTTGTTGACCAAAAAACGAAAAAGCGTAGCGGTTGTATTGGATGAGTATGGGGGGACATCAGGAATTCTGACCATCGAGGATATAGTGGAAGAACTATTTGGTGAAATAGAGGATGAACATGATTTAGATGAAGAATTGATAGAAAAAGAACTTGAGGAGGGTGCTTTTTTATTCTCTGCTCGTTTTGATGTGGAGTATTTGAATCTGACCTATAAACTGGCCATTCCAGAAAGTGATTCCTATGGCACGCTAGGAGGATTTATTGTGAATTTTACCAAGGAGATTCCTCAAAAAGGAGATGAGATTACGATCGAAAACTATCACTTTGTGATTGAAGAAGCCACAAATAAGAAGATTGAATTGGTTAAAATGACTATCAAAGACTGAGATTCTTTTTTTAATTTAAAAAAAAACAAAAAAAAAACAGTAGTTCTATAATTATTAATTAGATAATTGTATTTTCGCAAACAAAATTTTAAAATAAACAATAATATACAATGGCAGTTTTATCAAAAATTAGACAACATTCCGCTATAATGATTGGAGTTATTGCTCTAGCATTATTCTCATTTATAATCCAAGATCTTTTTACGAAAGGAAATTTTGGTAAGAGCTCAAAGGATGTTGGAAGCATCAATGGAAAGGATATCGCATTTGAAGACTTTAGAGTAAAAGTAAGCAATGTAGAAAAAAGTGGACAGGGGATTACTTCAACAGAAGCGTCTAGACAAGTGTGGGATCAAGAAGTGACTATCGCTTTGCTTTCTGCAGAATTTGATAAATTAGGATTAAGAGTAGGTGAGAAGCATATTTTGGATATCCTTAAGGCAGATCAAAATATTGGTAAAAATCCAATGTTTTTAAATGCTGCTGGTATGTTTGATGTTGTGAAATTCAAAGAATATTTCAAGTCAAATCCAGAGCAAGCACAATATTTGAAAGAGAGAGAAAAAAGCGCTGAATTGAATGCTAAATTTCAAATCTATAATACCTTGGTTAAAGCGGGTATTTATACTACTGAAAGTGAAGGAAAATTCAATTACGAAATGGGAGCGAACAAAGTAAACTTTGCTTATGTTGCCGGTTTGTTTTCTACTATAAAAGATAGTGAAGTAAAAGTTACTGATGCTGATATTTTGGATTACATGAAAGCGAGTCCAAAAAAATTCAAATCTGAAGAAACTCGTAAAGTAGAATATGTTCTAATTGAAGATAAAGCATCTCCAGCTGATGTGAATGAAGTTAAAACTAAAGTTAATTCATTATTGACAGGAAGTGTAGTTTACAATCAAGCAACTGGTAAAAATGATACTTTAGCTGGTTTTAAAAATACTAAGAATGTGATTGAATTTGTAAATTCAAATTCTGATGTACCTTATGATTCTTCTTATGTTGCCAAAAAAGATTTGCCTGCAGTTGATGCTGATAAATTGTACAACTTAGCTCCAGGAGAAGTTTACGGACCTTATGTTTTTGGAAAGTACTACTGTATTTCTAAGTCTTTAGGAAGAAAAGCAGGTGTAAATGCAAAAGCAAGTCATATCCTTATTAGTTATGAAGGAACTCAAGTGCCTAATAAAAGAGAGAAAAGAACTAAAGAGGAAGCTAAGGCTAAAGCTGAAGAAATTTTAGCTCAAGTAACTGCAAATCCAGATAGTTTCTTGATGTTGGCTTTCACTAGTTCAGATGATTCATCTGCTCAACAAGGTGGAGATTTAGGGTATTTTGGACAAGGTCAAATGGTGAAACCTTTCAATGATTTCGTTTTTAATAATGGTATTGGAAAAGTAGGTTTGGTAGAAACTCCATTTGGTTACCATATCATTAAAATCACTGACAAGCAAGACGGAATTCGTTTGGCAACTGTAGCTCAAAAAATTGAAGCTTCAGAAGCTACTTCTGATAAAGTATTTACTCAGGCAACTAAATTTGAAATGGATGTTGCTGATAAAGATTTTAATAAAGTAGCAAAAGATATGGCTCTTACTGTAGCTCCAGCAGTTTCAGTAAAAGCGATGGACGAAAATTTTGGTCCTTTAGGAAACCAAAGAACTATCGTTAGATGGGCTTTTGAAAAAGACACAAAAGAAGGTGCTGTAAAAAGATTTGAAGTGGCTAATTTAGGTCATGTAATTGCAAAAGTTAAAACTATTGATAATTCTGGATTAGTGCCAGTTGATCAAGCTAGACCTTATGTAGAGCAAATTCTTAAAAATAAGAAAAAAGCAGAATTGTTAAAAGCTAAAATGAATGGAAGTTCATTGGAAGCTATCGCAAAAGCTACAGGTACAACTGTACAACAAGCTACTGATGTTACTTTGGAAAATCCAGTTTTAACAGGTGGTGTTGGTCAAGAGCCAAAAGTGGTAGGAACTGCATTTGCATTGGCTGCTAATAAAGTATCAGCTCCAATTGAAGGGGTTACTGGAGTTTATGTAGTGAAAAACGTAAGCACTGTTAAAGCACCAGCTTTAAAAAGCTATGTTGACAATGTAAATAAATTAAAAGCCCAAAGCGCTTCTGAGATTAACAGAGTATTGCCAGCTTTAAAAGAAGGTGCTGATATTAAAGACAACAGAAAAGATTTTAATTACTAAACAGTAATTTTCAAACATAAAAAACCCGATACTTATAAACTGCAAGTATCGGGTTTTTTGTTTTATGGATTTTTCAATCAGAATCGGTGGTCGATTTCTAATGCTGAATTTGAGTAAAATATTATAATATCATTTCGATATAAGGAATAATGGTTTCAAATCCTTTAGATATAAAATAAGGACTAGGATTTTCTTTTGAAATGACCAATACAAAATCACCTCCCCAGGCTCCAAGACTTTTTATGGTTCCTTCAAAATCGGGAAACAAGGATTCTTTTGCGGTTCTTATTTCAAGAATGGAACTCAGTTCTTTTTCGTGCTTTTCTAACGCTTGCGCAAAAGTGTTTTCGTCTTTTGCATTCAAAACAGTTTCTGTAAGTTGATCGATGATTTCTTTTGCATCGTCTAAATTATTTTTTTTCTCTTTATAAGAAGCAATGGCATTTTTGCTGTTTTGCTTTTGGTTGAGATAAACAAAGTATAGGTTTTCTGTAAATGTTGGATGGAAATTTACTTTTTCAACAATTGGTTTGCCTTGTTCAAGATGATATAGGATAGGGCAATCGTTTTGTGCACAGGCAATATCATAACCACTGCCTCCAAAACTGTTTTTAAGCAACGTAAAGGCATTAATATTAAACCACTGAGCGATATTGTTTATTAACGTCGAAGAGGTTCCTAATCCCCATTTTTTCGGAAAACTCAGTCGGGTAGAAACAGTATAACCCTCTGATTTTAAAATTACATCCGTATTCAATCGATAGGCTTCTCGTAAAATGGTAATAAGAGTGTTTTTTACAGATTCTTTTTCAAAAGGAGTTGTGGAAATAATTTCTGAAAACGGAATTGTATCTTCAAACCACACACTTCCGTCGGCATCATGACTTTTCCATTTTATTTCTTTGTTACCGGTTTTCTCCACAATCAGGTTTTGTCCAAATTTTGTAGGCAAGGCCAATGCTTTTGCGCCATCAAGGACCAAATATTCTCCTGTTATCAAAAGTTTTCCGTTACTGTAAAATGTTTTTTCCATTATTTTATTAACTCAAATAACTTTGTCAAAGTTTAAGGATAATTATTTTCTTAAATTTTCAATATAATCAACTACAGCACTATGGGAAACAACATGATGTTTGAAGTATTTTTTTATTAAAATACGTTCTTCTTCATTAGCTTCAAACTGATTTAGGATATTGTTCAAATGCATTTTCATGTGTCCATCCTGAATTCCTGTTGTAGTCAAAGAACGCAATGCAGCAAAGTTTTGTGCCAATCCAGCTACTGCAACAATTTGCATTAATTCTTTGGCAGAAGGTTTTTCAAGCATTTCTAAAGACAACTTTACTAAAGGATGCAGCGATGTCAATCCGCCAACAGTTCCTAAAGCCAAAGGAACTTCTAGCCAAAAACTAAAGATTCCGTTTTCTATTTTGGCATGGGACAAACTGGAATAATGTCCTTTTCTGGAAGCATAGGCATGGATTCCTGCTTCCACGGCTCTGAAATCGTTTCCTGTTGCGAGAACAACAGCATCGATTCCGTTCATAATTCCTTTATTGTGCGTTACGGCACGATACGGTTCCACTTCGGCAATTTGCACTGCTTGAATAAATTTGGCAGCAAATTCATGAGGATATTCAATATGTTTTTCGGCTAAATCTTCAATAGGACATGAAACTTCGGCGCGAACAATGCAATCTGGAACATAATTGGAAAGAATACTCATAACTATTTGTATATTCTTTTCTTCTTCAGTAAACATTTCAAAAGCTAGTGCCTCATCTTTTAATGTTTTGGCAAATTGTTCCAAACAAGAATTGATAAAATTGGCTCCCATGCTGTCTTTGGTTTCAAAAGTAGCATGCAGCTGATGATAATTTGGCAATAAACTGGTTTTGTTTTTTAGAATAATATCTAAAATGCCACCACCACGTTTTTGCATATTTTTGGTAATGCTTTCAGTAGTTGCGAACAATTTGGATTTTAATTGTGCAAAGAATAACGTCAGTTTGGATTCGTCTCCTTTGTAGATAAAATGTACCTGACCAATTTTTTCAGTACTAATAACGGTTGCTTTGAATCCACCACGGGTTGACCAAAATTTAGCTGCTTTGGAAGCTGCCGCAACAACAGAGCTTTCTTCAATGGCCATTGGAATCGTGCTGTATTTTCCATTGATAAGGAAATTTGGTGCAACACCCAAGGGAATATAAAAATTTGAAATCGTATTTTCTATGAATTCATCATGAAGTTTTTGAATTTTTTCATCAGAATTCCAGTAATTTTTAAGTAGTGCTATAGCTTCACTTGGAGTTGAAAAATAGTGATTGGCAATCCAGTTTATTTTTTCTTCTTTGGATAATTTAGAAAATCCAGCAACAGCGTTGTTCATAGGTATAAATTATAGCTTTATGTTCGCAAAGATACACATTCCATTTTATTGCTTTTTTCAAAATGAATCTGTATTACGAATTCGATTAATTTATTTAGGGAATTGACTTTTTGATAATTTAAAATTGGATGAGTGTTATATAAGAAGAAGTTTTGTTTTTATTATAAAATTTTAAATACTACAAAATCAATGGAAAGAATGATTGCACTTTGTTTAGTTTTTAGAAAAATATTTACTGAAATTGTTAAAAATAATTTTTTATAACATTTAACAAGACAAAAGTGTTTTATTTATAAAATTTTCACTAAAATTGTCGCTTTTATAACTTAATCCATATTATGTAATGAGTATTACATTAAATTAGTACAAATACTAATTATGAATGCAAAATTGCATATTGAAAAAGAAAACAAATTTACCTAAATATGAATTCGAATAAGATTACTGCCCTACTTTTCTTTTTGTGTGTTACTGTATTTGGACAACAAAAAATAACCGTTGATGAAATTTATACGGGCGCTTTTCGTGCCAAAGGAATGGATGAATTGCAATCAATGAAAAATACCAATCAATACACTGTATTAAATTCTGACAGAGCAACTAGAAGTATGCAAATCGACCTTTATGATTTTGCAACCCTAAAAAAAGTGTCTAACCTTATCGATACTAAAAATTATAAAGAATTAGCGGATGGGATTGATAGTTATACTTTTGATGATTCAGAAAAAGAGATATTAATTGCTTGTCATTCAAACAAAATTTTCCGCCACTCTTTTACAGCAGATTATTTTTTATATGATATAGCTGCGAAAACCCTAACAAAACTTTTTGATTTCCAGGTTCAAGAACCAACTTTTTCTCCAGATGGAACTAAGATAGCTTATGCTAAAGAAAACAATTTATATGTTTATGACGTAGCTTCAAAAAAATCAACTGCAGTTACTACTGATGGAAAGAAGAATGCTATAATTAATGGAATTACGGATTGGGTTTATGAAGAAGAATTCGCTTTTGTACGTGCTTTCGATTGGAGTGCAGACAGCAAAAAACTAGCTTATATCCGTTTTGATGAAAGTGCTGTGCCAGAATTTTCAATGTCGATTTTCCAAAAAAGTTTATATCCAACAGTTGAGACTTTTAAATATCCTAAAGCAGGAGAGAAAAATTCGTTAGTTTCATTGCATTTATATAATGTAGATTCTAAAGCTGTAATAAATGTGGATTTGGGAAAATATAATGATTTTTATATCCCTAGAATAGAATGGACAAATGATGCTAATGTTTTATCTGCAAAAGTGGTAAATCGTCATCAGGATAATCTAGATCTATTATTCGTTGATGGAACTACTGGAGCTGCTAAAGTTGTTTTTAATGAAACAGAAAAAGGGTACATCGATTTTATTGATACGGATAATTTAACTTTTCTGAAAGACAATAGCTTTATTTGGACTAGCGAAAAAGACGGCTTCAACCACATTTATCTTTATGATAAAACTGGAAAACTAAAAAATCAAGTTACTAAAGGGAACTGGGAAGTTACTTCATACTACGGTTTCGACGAGAAAACAAAAACTATTTTCTATCAATCTACAGAAAATGGTTCTATCAACAGAGATGTTTATCGCATAGGATTAGACGGAAAAAACAAAGTTCGTTTGTCTAAAAACACTGGAACAAATGCGGTTACTTTTAGTCCTAATTTCCAATTCTTCATTAATACTTTCTCAAGCGCTTCTCAGGCTACAACTTATACTTTGAACGAGTCAAAAGCAGGGAAAGAAATTCAGGTTATCGAAAACAATCAGGCTCTTACAGCAAAATTAGGAGGTTATAATTTGCCGTCTAAAGAGTTTTTTGTTTTAAAAACAGCAAAAGGGAATGAATTAAATGCTTGGATTATCAAACCGAAAGATTTTGATGCTTCAAAAAAATATCCTGTTTTTATGTATCAATATTCAGGACCAGGATCTCAACAAGTGAATAACGATTGGAATAGTGCCGATGATTACTGGTTTATGTCGCTTACACAACAAGGGTATATTGTAGCTTGTGTTGACGGACGAGGAACTGGTTTTAAAGGAGCCGATTTCAAGAAAGTGACACAGAAACAATTAGGAAAATATGAAGTTGAAGATCAAATCGATGCTGCAAAAGTAATAGGTTCTTATCCATATGTAGATGCTTCAAGAATTGGTATTTTTGGCTGGTCTTATGGAGGGTTTATGTCGTCTAACTGTATTTTTCAAGGAGCTGATGTCTTCAAAATGGCAATTGCGGTGGCACCGGTAACGAACTGGCGTTTTTATGATAGTATTTACACAGAAAGATACATGCAAACTCCACAAGAAAATGCAAGCGGATATGATACTAATTCGCCAATTAATCATGTAGAGAAATTAAAGGGAAAATTCCTTTTGATTCATGGTTCTGGAGATGATAACGTGCATGTGCAAAATTCTATGCAAATGATGGAAGCTTTAATTCAAGCCAATAAACAATTCGATTCTCAAATATATCCGGATAAAAATCACGGAATATATGGAGGAAAAACTAGAATTCAGTTGTATACCAAAATGACTAATTTCATCAAAGAAAATTTATAAACCAAATCACAATACAAATACCAAAAACAAAAATGACAGAAACTCAATCGAAAACAGCACATCCAAAAGGACTTTGGGTATTATTTGGAACCGAAATGTGGGAACGGTTCAATTTTTATGGAATGCGAACTCTGTTGGTTCTTTTTCTTGTAAATTCCTTAATGATGAAAGAAGAAGATGCTTCTTTAATTTATGGGGGTTTTCTGGGACTTTGTTATTTGACTCCGATGCTTGGAGGTTTTATTTCAGATCGTTTTTTTGGAAATAGAAATTGTATTATGCTAGGTGGATTGATGATGGCCATTGGGCAATTATTATTATTTACCAGTGCTAGTGTTTTTGGTGAAAATCTAGGTTTGGCGACTACTATAATGTACTCTGGATTAGGAGTAATTATTTTTGGTAACGGATTTTTCAAACCAAATATTTCCAGTATGGTGGGAAGTTTGTATCCAAAACAAGAAAAAAGCAAATTAGATACTGCATTTACCATTTTCTATATGGGAATCAATTTAGGGGCTTTCTTGGGTCAATTCATTTGTCCATTGATTGGAGATGTTAAAAGCTTAGGTGGAGTTCGCGATATTCACGCTTTTAAATGGGGATTCCTTGCTGCTGCAATTGCGATGCTTCTTGGAACTTTGGTGTTTTATTTCTTGAAAAATAAATATGTGGTTACTCCAGAAGGGAAACCATTAGGAGGATTGCCTTCTAAAAATGAATCTTCAGATTATGAAGTTGGCGAGGCTCAAAGTGCTGTTTTTAGTTCAAAAGCCTTAATAGTATCAGTAATTGCTTTCGTTGGATTATTCTTATTATTTCATTTTTCGGTAGATGGTACAAACGTTGTAAAAACGATTATTTATCCAATCATTTATGCAAGTGGTATTACATTGGCAGGTTTGATTTTATCAGACAGTTCATTGACTAAAATAGAAAGAGATCGAATTATTGTAATTTATATTATTTCTTTCTTTATTATATTCTTTTGGGCAGCTTTTGAACAAGCAGGATCATCTTTAACTTTTATTGCGGATAACCAAACTGACAGAAATTTTTTCGGTTGGCCAATGCCTGCTTCTATGGTTCAAATTTTCAACGGATTATTTGTTGTTGCTTTAGCTGTCCCTTTCAGTATGTTGTGGGATAAATTAAGAGCAAATGACAAAGAACCTATTTCTCCAGTAAAATTGGCTTTAGGATTGTTGTTAATTACGGTAAGTTTTTTCATGATTGCCACTCAGGTAAAAGATCTTGGTACTTCAGGTTTGTTAGCAATTAAATGGTTAATTCTATTGTATTTATTGAATACTTGCGCTGAATTATGTTTGTCTCCGATAGGTTTATCATTAGTTGGTAAATTATCTCCAAAACGCTTCTCTTCTTTACTGTATGGAGTGTTTTTCTTGTCGAATGCTTCAGGTTATGCACTAGCGGGAACTTTGGGTTCTATATTACCTGCAACAGGTGATAAATTCAATAAAGCAAAAGAACTTGGAATTGATTTACAGGCTGTTTTAGATAAAAAAATAACGCCTACAGCAGAGCAATTGCAATTATTGGACAAAAATCAAATTATGGATCATAACCCAATTTTTGCCGGTTTTGAAATTCATAACTTATTTGAATTCTTTATGGTATTTGTTGCGCTAACGGGTATCGCTGCACTTATTTTATTTGCACTAACTCCATTTTTGAAAAAAATGATGCACGGTGTTAGGTAATTTACTAAAATAAAAATAAACTAAAAACATCATCTTTTTGATTCATTCAAAGAGGTGGTGTTTTTTTATTTAAACTCTTTTTAATATAATTTTATAATGGAACAAAATTTAAGTTTAGAACAAATACAAAATTTCAAAGGGAAGTACCCTAAGCAGCTGTGGTATTTGTTTTTTAGTGAGATGTGGGAGCGTTTTTGTTTCTATGGAATGCGTGGAATGTTGGTTGTATTTATGGTTGGTCAATTAGGGATGAATGATAGAATTGCCAATTTGCAATATGGTGCTACTCAAGCATGGGTGTATGCGTTTACATTTATTGGTGGATTGTTTGCCGACAAGATTTTAGGTTTGCGAAAATCTTTATTTTGGGGTGGAATATTAATGATCATTGGGAGTGTCATTCTTTCGATAGATCCCAAAAATTTCTTTTTTATTGGAATTGGATTTACCATTGTTGGAACTGGATTCTTCAAACCCAATATTTCATCAATGGTTGGACAACTATACCAAGATGGTGATCCGAGAAGAGATGCCGGTTTTTCATTCTTTTATATGGGTGTAAATCTTGGAGCATTAATTGGAGGATATATTTGTATAGCTGTTGCCGAGGGTTCTATGTGGCAATCACTCGTTCCCGAACATTTACGCTGGAATGTAGGTTTTGGATTTGCTGCAATTGTTATGATTATTAGTCTTTTGACATTTACGCAAACTCAAAAAAAGCTTGGAACTATTGGGATTTCACCTTTATTGGAAATTGAAAGTTCCAAAAGGAAAAGAATGGAGACACTGACTTATGTTGGTTCATTATTGATTATTCCAGTAATTATTATTATGGTGGCCAATACCGTTTACACGGACTATTTTATGATGTTCATTGGGCCAGCTTCTATTTTGTATTTGCTTTATGAGATGAAAAACTTTTCGGCTAGCGAAAACAAAAAATTATTTGCCGCATTGATATTCATCATATTCTCCATTTTCTTTTGGGCATTTTTTGAGCAAAGTGGAGGTTCTTTAAGTCTTTTTGCAGTGAATAATTTAAATAACACTATTCTTGGGGTTAAATTAAGTCCAAATGGAGTGAACAATTCTGCTAATTCATTTTTCGTTATCGGGTTTGCTGCCTTAGTGGGATTGGTTTGGTTGTGGATGGCCAAAAGAAAAATAGAGCCCAATACCGTTATTAAATTCGGTTTGGCATTTTTATTTTTGGCAGCAGGTTTCTGGATTTTTTATTATACTAAATTCTTTGCAGGAGCTGATGGTAGAACATCCTTAGGATTGTTTACTTTTGGATGGTTCATTATTACATTTGGGGAACTTTGTTTGTCACCAATTGGTATGTCTGCAATGACCAAACTATCACCTCTAAAAACGCAGGCGGTAATCATGGGAATGTGGTTTTTGGCTAGTGCTTATGGTCAGTATTTTGCTGGATTATTAGGAGCTAATATTGCAGAAGCTTCTGAGCATGCAACCAATCTTGAAAAGTTAAATGTCTATGCCGATGGATATAAACAATTAGGTATTTATGCTTTGATTGCAGGGGTAGTTTTAATCCTTATTTCTCCATTGGTGAAAAAATTAATGCAAGAAGTAAAGTAGCGGACAAATTTTGGTATTATTTTTGTTTAAATTTGTAAATAAGAAATTAGAGGGTAAACAAAAAAATAAATAGAGCAAATGAAAAAAGTATTTTTGATAACATTGTTTTTAATCGGAGCTGTTGCGACTCAGGCTCAAGAGTTAAAATGGTATACAGATGTAAAAGAAGCTATAACAGTTTCAAACAAAGAGAAGAAACCGTTAATGTTGTTTTTTACAGGAAGTGATTGGTGTGGATGGTGTATTCGTTTGCAAAATGAAGTGCTAAAAACACCTGAATTCAATAAATGGGCCAAAGAAAGTGTTATTCTAGTGGAGTTGGATTATCCTAGAAGAACGGCTCAATCAGATGAGATTAAAAAACAGAATAATGAATTGCAACAAGCATTTGGAATTCAGGGATTTCCAACTGTTTATTTTGCAAATGCAACCGTGAGTAAAGAAGGGAAAGTGAATTTTGAAGGTTTAGGAAGTACAGGTTATGTCGCTGGAGGACCAACAGCATGGTTAGCAATTGCAGATCCTTTTGTAAAAAAACCGGCATTAAGTCCTGAACCAACAAAAGGCAAAAAATCTAAAAAAGCATAAGAAATACAATTAATTAATTTTATAGAATCCCTTTTCACTAGTTGCGTGAAAAGGGATTTTTTGTTGGGAACAAGTTGTTTTCCATCTTTTCTGAAACGATTTGTAATTGGATGCATCTGCAACAACCATTTTAGGTTTTGTAGTTTGCAATAGTCTGTCAAAATTAATTTTTGGAGATTGTGTGATTATTAAAATATCTGGTTGTATCGTCTTCGGATACACTTTTGAACTGTCTATTAGCAGGATTTTATTTCCTTTAAAATATATCAGATTCTTCAGTTTATGTTTTTCTTTTAATTCGCTAAAGTTGGCCGTGAGATAGGAAGCGAGTACTTTGTTGGTTTCGGAATTTTTTAAAAAGCTGCTATTAGCATATAGCTTTGCGTTAGCTCCATTTCGTTCTAAGAGCTGGGTATTTTTTGAGGTATTTAAAACAACAAACTCGGCTTGATTTTGGACTTCCCATTTTGTTGCAATAGCAGATAATTGAAAGGTTACCAAGGCTATTAATGCCCAAACTAAGTTTTTAAAGCGTTTTTGCTGGAAAGCAATAATTGTTGTGATAATAACCAAATAACTACTTATTAGGAGTGCTGTGTTTAAAGGAATGTCTTTGATAATGAATTGTTCCAATGAGGCAATGTAGCCAATTATTTTGTCCAAATAATAAATACTTATTTCCAGAATTTTTGCCGGATAAAAAGGAACCCAGCTGAAAGAAGCAAAAACCATTACCAGACAGCCAACTCCCATAATAATACTCAGGAACGGAATCACAATGATATTTGTGACAAAGAACAATCCTGGAAACTGATGAAAGTAATAAATACTGAGAGGCAAAGTGCCAATCTGCGCCGCAAATGAAACGGTCAAGATGTCCCAAAAGTAGTTAAGGATTTTGTTTTTTGGTTGCCAAAGTTTTGCCATCAAAGGCTGCAGCCAAACGATAAAAAACAGGGCAACATAACTCAACTGAAAACCGACATCGAATAAGAATGAAGGCTGAAACAGCAAGATAAGTAAAATCGAAACAAGAAGTGTGTGATAAATATTGACGCTTCTTCTCAAATATTGCCCGATCGCAACAAAAGAAAACATCGTTACCGAGCGTACCACCGAAGGGGCTAATCCTGCCAAAATCCCAAAAAGGAACAAGGCAGCGAGTGTAAGTAACAACTTGATGAAAGCACCTTTTTTTGTATTAGGAAAAGGTTTTAGCAGAAAAGTGACGAACAGTAATATAAATCCAATATGCAATCCCGAAACCGATAAGATATGTACAGCTCCTGCATATTGATAGTCCTGAATAATTTCGGAATCAATGTCTTGCTGTTGACCCATTATTAGTGCTACGGCAACGTTTAATTCTTTATTGTGGAATTTGCTTTTCTCTAAATTTTGGATAATCCGGGTTCTTAGTCGTGCGGTGTAATACCAAATGTCTTTTGTTATTTCGGCATTGAGCTGTATTTTATTTGGCTCCGAGTAGAGTTGGGCATAGATTTGTTTGTTTTCGAGGTATTTCTGGTAATCAAATTGATTGGGATTCTTCTGGCTTCTATTTTTATATAAAAGTGCATTGATTTTTAATTGATTTCCGATGTCAAAAGAATGTCTTGTGCTGTCTTTGCTAATGTTGAGTAGAATTCGGCCAGAGGATTTTTCTTGATCAATTGAATTTACTAAGGCAATATAGCGATCGTTGAAAACGGTACTTTTTAATTTTTCCCTTAATGTAAGTATGTAAGTGTGGTTTTTGTCAAAGATGTTTTTGTAGTGAGTGTAGTTGTTTCGTTGGTTGGAATCGGTGTGGACTGTTTGTGTGGTGACACCGATGGAAAAGACTAGGAGGTACGTTGTGATTCCAAAAGGCACTTGAGATTTTGCATTTGTTTTACTTGAATAATACGTTCCGATAAAAATAATGGCGTTTATAGTCAGAAAAGCAAATACAATTGGAGGAAGGATTGGCTTTAGGGAATAGGCGAGCAGTATGCCTGCAATAAAGGCTATCGTGATTCTGGCTACTGGGAATTGCATTACTTTCATAATGCCAAAATACAAATATTTTGTAAGAAATAAGTGCTTTTGTAAAGAATTTCCTTATGATTGTCCGCTTGTCTTGCGTGAGGGATAGGAGCAAGCTACCGAAGTAGCGTGGATAGCCCGACAGCATAAAGGAAAGGAGCCAAATCACCACAAGATGATTTGGCTCCTTTTCTTTATGGTGGCACGCCCAACTTATTTTAAAATTACTTTATGGAATCAACAATTAAGTGAGCTGTTTTTTTGCTGGCGCCTATTCCTCCCAATTTTTCTTCGAGTAAATCGTAGTTTTCAAGAAGTGTTTTTCGGTAATTGGGTTCCAGAATTTTGGTTAATTCTTCACGGATGCGTTTGGTTGAGCAGTCTTCTTGAATTAATTCGGTTACAACTTCCCTGTCCATAATTAGGTTGACAAGCGAAATGTATTTTAGGGTGATGATGCGTTTGGCGATTTGATAGGAGGCCCAACTGCCTTTGTAGCAAACGACTTCTGGAACTTTGAAAAGAGCGGTTTCGAGCGTGGCCGTTCCGGATGTTACCAGTGCCGCGGTGGCGTTTCGTAATAAAGCATAGGTTTTGTTCGAGACGAATTTTATGTTTTCGCCGGAAATGAATTGCTGGTAAAATGATAATTCCTGGCTTGGAGCTCCTGCAATCACAAATTGATAATCGGGGAAATCCTTGACAACACTTAGCATCACCGATAACATTTTACTGATTTCCTGTTTCCGGCTACCGGGTAAAATGGCGATAATTGGTTTTTCGGACAATTGATTTTCTGTCTTGAAAGTATTAGCGTCAATACCTGATTGATTGTGGATGGCATCAATCAATGGATGCCCAACAAATTCAACAGAGAATTTATGTTTGACTTCGTAAAAGTCTTTTTCGAATGGCAAAATTACGTACATTTTGTCAATATCGTGTTTGATAGCCGTGATTCGGTTTTCTTTCCAAGCCCAAATTTGTGGGGAAATGTAATAATGGTTTTTATATCCGACTTGTTTCGCCCATTTGGCAATTCGCATGTTGAAACCGGGATAATCGATGTAAATAATCACGTCCGGTTTGAATTGCGTAATGTCGTTTTTGCAAATAGTGATGTTATTCAAAATGGTTTTCAAGTTGAACGCCACTTCGATAAACCCCATGAATGCCAATTCGCGATAGTGTTTTACCAAAGTTCCGCCTACATTTTGCATCAAATCGCCACCCCAAAAACGGATGTCGGCATTTGGGTCTTCTTCATAAAGTGCTTTCATTAAATTGGAACCATGTAAGTCTCCAGAAGCTTCTCCTGCAATAATATAGTATTTCATTTTTGTGTTTTTTTGGATGAACAAAGATAATATTTTAGATACTAAGATTCTGAGATACTAAGTCGCTGAGATAAAACGGAGATTTTTAAAAAAAACGTAGAATCTTAGCGACTTAGTGACTCAACAGCTCTAAAGAAATAAAGTAACAATAGTGAGCATGATAACTGCCAAAACGACACCTCTTGCCATAATTTCTTTATTCATTTTTAGTAAAATTCCGAAGGCGATTAAATCCATTATAGAGCCTAGGGTAACAATTTTCCCAAGATGTCCTTCGTTTTTCATGGATTGGATTCCGGCCATAAAATCCGAGTGAACAACAAGTGTAATGTACAAAAACATTCCCAAGAGGGAAGCTAGAATTCCTATTAAGAATCCGATAAGTAAGTCTATTTTATTCATTTCTTTATTCATTCCAATCTCTTTTGGTTAAGTTTTGTATTGCGTGATGTGCGGTCAGGTCAAATTGTACAGGGACTATCGAAATAAATCCATTTTGCAATGCCCACTCATCTGTGTCTTCGCCTTTGTCCTGATTAACAAATTCTCCTGTAAGCCAGTAGTAATCTTTGCCTTGAGGGGTTTGTCGTTTGTCAAATTTTTCCGTCCAAAGGGCATTAGCTTGACGGCAAATTTTAATTCCTTTGATTTCTTTTTTCTTTAATTTGGGAAAATTTACATTCAAAATAACGCCTTCCGGAAGTTTGTTCTTTAAAACTTCGAGTGTGATTGTTTTGATAAACGATTTGATTTGTTCAAAATCGGCATTCCAATCATAATCCAATAAAGAAAAACCAATTGCTTGAATACCTTCGATTCCAGCTTCTACGGCGGCACTCATTGTTCCGGAATAGATGACATTTATGGATGAGTTGGAACCATGATTAATACCCGACACACAAAGGTCCGGTTTGCGTTTTAAAATTTCGTGAACGGCTATTTTAACACAATCTACAGGAGTTCCGGAACAGCTGTATTCTATGATTGCATCTGTGTCTTTTGAAATTTTATTGAGATATAAAGTGTCGTTTATGGTAATGGCATGCCCCATGGCGCTTTGGGGTTTATCTGGAGCGACGATAACGACATCTCCTATTGTTGCCATTACTTCGATCAAAGCTCTTATGCCCGGAGCAGAAACACCATCGTCATTTGTAATTAGTATTAAAGGCCTTTCATTTTTCATTTAATAGCTGTTAAAAAGATATAATTTTTCATAAATTTTGACTTCGAAAACAAATGTACTAACACAAAATCTTATATTGCGAACAAATAAAATATATTTTTTGGGTTTAATTTTTGAAACTTAAAAAATCAATTTTATACCTTTAACAAAAAATTATGTAGGTATCTAGGGGGCTGGCATAGTTTTTAATGTAACTTAGATAAAAAAATTGATGAATTCTATTATTAGCTTTATGAAAAGAAATTATAAAATACTCATAGCTGTGGTATGCCTTTCGGCTACCTTATTCGCCTTTAATATTAATTCAAAAAAATCAGTAGATCCAGAGAGAGATAAATTGCTTTTGGAGTTATTGACATTTGTAATTGAAAAAGGACATTATAATCCTGCTGTAATAGATGATAATTTTTCAAAAGGGGTTTACAAAGATTATATAGCTGCATTAGATCCGTCTAAACGTTTCTTTCTGCAATCGGATATTAATGAATTTTCCAAATTCGAATTGGAATTGGATGATCAGTTGATTAATAAAGATTTGACTTTTTTTAATCTTACATACGATCGTTTAATGCTTCGTATGGAAGAAAGTAAAAAAGTATTTAAAGACATTTTAGGGAAACCGTTTGACTATAGCGTTGATGAGGATTTTAATGTAGATTACGATAAAGCTCCTTATTCTAAAAACAGTACAGAATTGAAAGAGAAATGGAGAAAACAAATTAAATTATCGACTCTTTCGTCTTTTACAGACAAGAAAAAAATGGAAGAGGATAAGAAATTGAAAGATCCTAATTACGTAATGAAAACAGATGCGGCTCTTGATATTGAAACTAGAGAAAGCTCTTTGAATTCATTAAATGAATCCTTTGGATTTATGAATGATTTAAAAAGAGATGATTGGTTTACATTGTACATCAATTCTATCATGTCCCGTTTTGACCCACATACCACTTATTTTGCTCCTGAAGAAAAAGAAAGATTTGATGTGAGTATGAGCGGTAAGCTTGAAGGTATTGGTGCCAGATTGCAAAAGAAAAATGATTATACTGAAATTTCAGAATTAATTTCAGGTGGACCGGCTTGGAGAGGAAAGCAATTGGAAGCAGGAGATTTAGTGATGAAAGTGGCTCAAGGCAATGGTGTTCCTGTTGATGTTGTAGGAATGCGTTTGGATGATGTAGTTAAAAAAATCAAGGGCCCAAAAGGTTCTGAAGTTCGTCTTACCGTGAAAAAAGTAGATGGAACTATTCAAGTGATTTCAATTATAAGAGATATTGTTGAGATAGAAGAAACTTACGCCAAGTCAAGTGTGGTTGATAAAAACGGTTTGAAATATGGGGTTATATATTTGCCTAAATTTTATATCGACTTTGAAAATAAAGACGGAAGAGATGCCGGTAAGGATATTGCACTAGAAGTGGATCGTTTGAAAAAAGCAGGAGTAAAGGGTATTGTTCTTGATGTACGTGATGATGGTGGTGGATCTTTATCAACTGTTGTAGATATCGCAGGTTTGTTTATTGAGCAAGGACCTATCGTTCAAATAAAATCGGCGGGTAAGAAAAAAGAAATCTTGTACGATACCGACAAAAAAATTGAATGGGATGGACCATTGGTAATTATGGTGAATGAATTTTCGGCATCGGCATCAGAGATTTTGGCAGCTGCTATCCAAGATTATAAAAGAGGAATTATCATAGGTAGTAAACAAACGTACGGTAAAGGAACTGTTCAAAATGTAATTGACTTGAACCAATTTGTTCGTAATAGTTCTGCTGGTGATTTAGGCGCATTGAAAACAACCACTCAGAAATTTTACAGAATTAATGGTGGTTCAACCCAATTAGAAGGAGTAAGCAGTGACGTGGTTATGCCGGATCGTTATGCTTATTTAAAAATGGGAGAGCGTGATGAAGAAAATGCAATGCCATGGGATAAAATTGATCCAGCTCCTTATACTGTTTGGACTAACACTTCAAAATTTGATCAAGCAATAGCAAATAGTAAAAAGAGAATTGAAAGTAATGTTCAATTTAAATTAATCGAAGAAAATGCTAAATGGATTGATAGCAGAAGCGCTGAAAACAATTATAGCTTGAATATAGATAAATTTAAAATTGCTCAGAATCAAATTGAAGAAACAGCTAAAAAGTTTAAGCCAATTGTTGATTATAAAAATAATTTAAAGTTCACTTCATTACCTTACGAATTAGAAGGGATCACCAAAGATCCTGTTTTGAAAGAAAAAAGAGAAAGATGGCATGAAAGCTTGTCAAAAGATATTTATGTTGAAGAAGCTTTAAATGTTTTGGATGATTTACAACCAAAAGCAATTGTAAAAACCAGTATTCCGGGAGATAAAAAAGGGAAGCTGGTTAAATCATAAATTTTAAATAGATTCATACTAATAAAAAACGCTTCAATTTTTGAAGCGTTTTTTTTATAGATAAAAACAGTAAATGTTAAATAATAGAATAAACTGCTTTTCAGACCATTGATTTGTTTAAGTTAAAAAAACTAATTTATATCTTTAACAAAATATTATCTGGCAGTCAATATATTTGGCATAGTTTTTAATGTACTTTAGAAAACACTTTAGCTTTATGCAATTAGCAAGACAAAAAAAATGTTGTAAATACAAACGCATATAAGTGAATTTATCCCGTCCCGAGTACTATCGGGAAATCAAAAAATAACATGTCACATATGAAAAGAAATTATATAAAACTCATAGCTGTAGTATGCCTTTCGGCTACCTTATTTGCCTTTACAATTAATTCAAAAAAATCAGTTGATCCAGATAAAGACAAGTTGTTATTGGAGTTATTGATGTTTGTAATAAAGAAGGGACATTATAGTCCTCTAACAATTGATGATAATTTCTCAAAAGGAGTTTACAAAGAGTATATAGAAGCTTTGGATCCTTCCAAACGTTTTTTCCTGCAGTCTGATATAAATGAGTTTTCCAAATACGAATTGGAGTTGGATGATCAGTTAACGACTAAAGATTTGACTTTCTTTAATCTTACTTACGATCGTTTGATGCTTCGTGTGGAAGAGGGAAATAAAATGTTCAAAGACGTTTTAAAGAGTCCTTTTGATTATAAAATTGAAGAGGAATTTAATGTAGATTATGATAAAGCTCCGTATGCCAAAAATAACACTGAGTTAAAAGAAAAATGGAGGAAACAAATAAAGTTATCTACGCTTTCTTCTTTAACTGAAAAGCAGAAATTAGAAGAAGGAAAAAAAATCAAAGATCCTGCTTATGTTGTAAAATCAGAAGTTGTGTTGGAAAAAGAAACAAGAGAAAGCTCAATGAAGTCATTGAATGAGTCTTTTGGGGCTATGAGTGAATTAAAAAGAGAAGATTGGTTTACATTGTATATCAATTCTATTATGGCTCAATTTGACCCGCATACTTCTTATTTCGCTCCAGATGAAAAAGAAAAATTTGATGTAAGCATAAGTGGTAAATTTGAAGGTATTGGCGCTCAGCTACAAAAGAAAAACGATTACATTGAAGTCTTAGAACTTATTTCAGGAGGTCCAGCATGGAGAGGAAAACAATTGGAAAAAGGAGATTTAATTATTAAAGTAGCTCAATCTAATGGAACTGCTGTAGATATAGTAGGAATGCGTTTGGCGGATGTTATAAAAAAAATAAAAGGGCCAAAAGGTTCTGAAGTTCGTCTTACCGTAAAAAAAGCAGATGGTTCTTTGCAAATTATTCCAATCATCAGGGATATTGTTGAGATTGAAGAAACGTATGTTAAATCAAGTATTGTTGAGAAAAATGGTTTGAAATATGGGGTTATTTATTTGCCTAAATTTTATATTGATTTTGAGAACAAAGACGGAAAAGGACGAGATGCGGCTAACGATATGGCTAAAGAAGTAGATCGTTTGAAAGAAGCCGGCGTAAAAGGTATTGTTCTTGATGTACGTGATGATGGAGGTGGTTCTTTGGAGGCAGTTGTAAATATTGCTGGTTTGTTTATAGAAGAAGGGCCTATTGTTCAGGTTAAATCGTCTGTAAAAAAAGAAATTCTGTATGATACCGATAAAAAAATAGCTTGGGATGGTCCATTGGTAATTATGGTAAATGAATTTTCAGCATCTGCTTCGGAGATATTGGCAGCAGCTATGCAGGATTATAAAAGAGGAATTATAATTGGAAGCAAACAAACTTATGGTAAAGGAACGGTTCAAAGGGTAATTGACTTGAATCAATATATCAAGAATAGTGCTTATGGAGATTTCGGAGCCTTAAAAACAACTATTCAAAAATTTTACAGAATTAATGGTGGTTCAACGCAATTAGAAGGAGTAAGCAGTGATGTGGTTATACCGGATCGTTATGCTTATTTAAAAATGGGTGAACGTGACGAAGTGCACGCATTGGCATGGGATAAAATTGATTCGGCTACTTATACGGTTTGGAATAATACTTCAAAATTTGATCAAGCAATTATTAACAGTAAAAAGAGAATTGAAAACAATGTTCAATTTAAATTGATTGAAGAAAATGCTAAATGGATTGATAGTAGAAGTGCTGAAAACAATTATAGCTTAAACATAGATAAATTTAAATCGGAGCAGAATCAAATTGAAGAAGCCTCCAAAAAGTTTAAGCCAATTGTTGATTATAAAAATAATTTGAAGTTCACTTCATTGCCTTATGAATTAGAAGGAACAGGCAAAGATCCTGTTCTGAAAGAAAAAAGAGAAAGGTGGCATGAAAGTTTGTCGAAAGACATTTATGTTGAAGAAGCTTTAAATGTTTTGGATGATTTACAACCAAAATCAATAGTAAAAACTAACATTCCTATTGATAAAAAAGGAAAGCTAGTTAAAAGATAAAAGGCAAATTTGAAGATAAAAAGCAGAGTATCTAGGTTGTGATATTCTGCTTTTTTAATTTATTGGATATCTGATTGAAATTTTTTGCTGTCATTTATTCAAAAAGGAATACTTGGTTTTTTGGAGAAAAGCACTGCATGAAGGAATAAAACCTATATGTTTGCGTTTGTTAAATGTAGATTTAATTTTTGAAAAATCATTGTTGAAATACTATTGCTAAGACTAAATTTTATCTATTTTTACAACCTCAAATATACCAAAACTAAAATCTCAATACTATAATGCACATAGCTATAGCAGGAAACATAGGATCTGGAAAAACAACATTAACCCGTTTGTTAGCCAAACATTTTAAATGGGAACCTCATTTTGAAGAAGTAGTTGACAATCCTTATCTCGATGATTTTTACCATCAAATGGAACGTTGGTCGTTTAATCTGCAAATTTATTTCTTGAATAGCCGTTTTCGTCAAGTAATGCAAATCCGTGAAAGTGGGAAAAAAATAATTCAGGATAGAACTATTTATGAAGATGCCCATATTTTTGCTCCCAATCTTTATGCTATGGGATTGATGACACATCGTGATTTTGAAAACTATTCTTCTCTTTTTGAATTGATGGAATCTCTTGTGAAAGCACCGGATTTGCTAATCTATTTAAGAAGCTCTATTCCAAATTTAGTGGGGCAAATTCATAAGCGTGGCCGCGAATACGAAAACACTATTTCGATTGACTATTTAAGCCGTCTTAACGAGCGATATGAAGCTTGGGTTCATACTTACAACAAAGGGAAAATCATGATTATTGATGTTGATAATATTAATTTTGTTGATAATCCAGAAGACTTAGGAAATATCATCAATCGAATTGATGCCGAACTGAATGGGTTGTTTTAAAAAGATAAAAATATTTTTTAAAATTTATACATATAAAAAAATGCCTCGAAACTTCGAGGCATTTTTTGTTTAATATATTCGGATGCTTTTATTTCACAGCATCAATATGAGCTTGAACTTCAGCATCTGTTCCTTCAAATTTCTGAACAACTTCAGTACCATTTACCGTTGTGGTAACAGTAGCACTTACTTTTCCGTCAAGATTTGTTTTTTCAATTCTAATTTCATTCTTCATTGACATTGGCTTTTTAGCGCAACAAGCTTTTCCTTTAGGTGCAACAAATTTCCCGTTTTTATCATAATGAGACAAACACATTTCTTTTTGCTCAGGAGTACATTTTAGACTGTCGCACATTTTTGCACATTCTTCTTTGGTCATTTTTGCACATTTAGACATGTCGCATTTTCCCATCATCATTGAACTTTCTTTCATGACGCATTTTTTCATCATGATTTCTTTCTTTTCACAACAAGCTCCTTTTGCATCAATAGTACTGCTTCCGCTTCCTAAAATTGGAGCCATTACCAATCCAATCAAGCACGTTAATTTGATCAAGATGTTCATTGATGGTCCAGAAGTATCTTTGAATGGATCTCCAACAGTATCTCCCGTAACCGCTGCTTTGTGAGCATCAGATCCTTTGTAAGTCATTTCACCATTAATCATAACGCCAGCTTCAAATGATTTTTTGGCATTGTCCCAAGCACCTCCGGCATTGTTCTGGAAAACTGCCCAAAGTACTCCAGAAACAGTAACTCCGGCCATATAACCGCCTAACATTTCGGCAATTAATTGATTGTTATCTCCGTACACTAACTTTCCTAAAAGTACAATTGCAATTGGGAAACCAATCGTTAAAATACCCGGCAACATCATTTCGCGTAAAGCTGCTTTAGTCGAAATGTCAACACATTTGGCATATTCCGGTTTTCCGGTTCCTTCCATAATTCCTGGAATTTCTTTGAACTGACGACGTACTTCGTACACCATGTCCATCGCTGCTTTTCCAACTGAATTCATCGCCAAAGCTGAGAAAACTACAGGTATCATTCCTCCAACAAAAAGCATCGCTAAAACCGGCGCTTTAAAAATATTAATTCCGTCAATTCCAGTAAAAGTTACATAGGCTGCAAATAAAGCCAAAGAAGTCAAAGCTGCTGAAGCAATGGCAAAACCTTTACCTGTTGCTGCTGTTGTATTTCCAACTGAATCCAAAATATCGGTTCTGGTACGGACTTCTTTTGGTAATTCGCTCATTTCGGCAATTCCACCAGCATTGTCAGATATAGGCCCAAAAGCATCGATTGCCAATTGCATTGCTGTAGTTGCCATCATTGCTGAAGCTGCTAATGCAACGCCATAAAATCCTGCTAAAGCATAAGAAGACCAAATCGCTGCCGCGAACAATAATACAGTTGGGAAAGTAGAAATCATCCCTGTTGCCAATCCAGCAATTACATTTGTTCCAGCACCCGTACTTGATTTTTGAACAATAGCCATAACTGGTTTTGTTCCTAAACCTGTATAATATTCAGTTACAGATGAAATAGCTCCACCCACAATAAGTCCAATAAGCGTAGCATAAAAAACACGCATCGATGAAATATCCATTGACCCTTCACCAAAGAAAGTCATGCTCATTGTTTCAGGAAGCATATATTGGACTAAGAAGTAACAAGAGATAGCCGTTAAAACGATAGAAACCCAGTTTCCAATATTCAAAGCTTTTTGAACTTGTGCTTCTTTGGCATTCTCATCCGTAATCTTAACTAGCATCGTTCCAATGATTGAAAACAAAATTCCAAAACCAGCAATAGCCATAGGTAATAAAATTGGTCCTATTCCGCCAAAAGCATCTTGAATGTTTCCACCCATATCTTTGATAACATAATTTCCAAGTACCATTGCCGCAAGAACGGTTGCTACATACGATCCAAATAAGTCGGCACCCATTCCGGCAACGTCACCAACATTATCTCCTACGTTATCTGCAATTGTAGCAGGATTACGAGGGTCATCTTCAGGAATCCCTGCTTCAACTTTACCTACTAAATCGGCACCTACATCGGCCGCTTTGGTGTAAATTCCTCCACCCACACGAGCAAATAAAGCGATAGATTCAGCTCCAAGAGAGAACCCAGCCAATGTTTCTAAAACAACTGTCATATCTTCTGTTGAAGTCCATTGTCCTTTCATGAAGATTTGGAAGAAAACAATAAAAAAACCGGTTAACCCTAATACAGCTAAACCGGCTACGCCTAATCCCATTACAGTTCCACCGCCAAAAGAAACTTTCAAAGCTTGTGGTAAGCTCGTACGAGCGGCTTGAGTAGTTCTTACATTGGTTTTTGTTGCGATCTTCATTCCCATATTCCCTGCCAATGCTGAGAAAAATGCTCCGAACACAAATGCAACGACTATTAATATATTTGTTTTAACTCCAGGAATAAAAGTGATTCCTGCCAATACAATACTTGCGATTAATACAAAGACAGCCAATAATCGGTATTCTGCCTTTAAGAAAGCCAAAGCGCCTTCATATATGTGATCTGATATCTCTTTCATTTTACCATCTCCAGAATCCTGCTTTAACACCCACGATCTTTTGATAGCCATAAAAATAAGCCCTATTATTGCCATAAAAATTGGCACATAAATCATAATTGAATTCATAAAATATTCTTTTTGGTTTGTTAGTATAAAATTTTAATCGATAGCAATTTAAACAAAAAAAGCAACACTCATTGAAGAGTATTGCTTTTTTTATAAAATTTGGAGGCTAAAATTATTTAATACTAAATAATCCTGCTGGTTTATTTTCTATTTGATCGAAACGTTCTGTACATTCTTTAATAATGGCATACGCTTCGTTTACATCCCCCCAACCTTCAACATCTACTTGCTTGTTTTCAAGATCTTTGTAAACTTGGAAGAAATGCTCGATTTCTTTCAATAAGTGTGGATTGATGTCAGAAAGGTTTTCTAATGAATTCCAGATTGGATCAGAAACCGGTACACAGATTACTTTTTCGTCTGGCCCTTTGTCATCAGCCATGTGGAATACTCCAATAGGTTTTACTTCCATTACACAACCAGGGAAAGTAGGTTCGTTTACCAATACCAAAACGTCTAATGGGTCACCATCCAAAGCTAAAGTTTCAGGAATGAAACCATAATCAGCTGGGTACATCATAGAAGAGAATAACATTCTATCAAAACGCATTCTTTTTATGGCAAAATCGTACTCGTATTTATTTCTACTTCCTCTTGGTATTTCAATTAATACATCAAAAGTTTTTAATTTGTCTGCAGTCATTATTCTTTTATCTTTTCTTAATTTATTAACGACTGCAAAAGTAAGCAAACAATAGTTTTTTACAATAAAAAAAAGCAATATATAACTATAACGTTTTCGTTAAAATATGCTTTTAATAAACAATTGTTCGTTTACGCTTTTTTAGATAATAATGCCAAAGCAAAAATGTTGCATAAGACCGGTATGGACTCCATTGTTCCGTGTGAATTTCCATTTCTTGTTTGTCATGAATGTCGAGTAATTCTTTAATAGTATTCACTACCGCAATGTCGCCTAATGGAATTAAATCAGGTTCTTGAAGGCAAAACATTAGGTAAATATCGATTGTCCAATTTCCGATTCCCTTTAATTTGATTAACTCTTCCCGAACTTGTTGCGCTGATTTTGCTGCTAAACCTTCAATATCAAGATCTTTATTTAGGACAGCTTGGGCTAATATTTTTATATAATTGGTTTTTTGACGGCTTACTCCCAAAGCTCTAAATTCTTCGTCTGACAAAACAGACATCGTTTCGGGATTACAAGTTGCGTGTGCTTTGATTTTTATAAATGTGGCTTTCGCCGAATCTATGGAGACTTGCTGTTCTAGAATTAATAGCACCAAAGTTTCAAATCCTTGAGGTCTTTTTGGGATTGTTGGTAATCCGTAAGTGTCTATAATGTGTTTGAATATGGAATCTTTTTGAAAAAGATAATCGATAGCTTGTTGCATGATTGGATTTTTTAGCCCAGATAGAAATGAAAAGCCTTATGAAAAAAACTGCTAATTTTTGTGAAAGTAAAAAAGCGACCAATCCCGATAGCTATCGGGACTCTTTTTACTTTTTTACAAAAATAGCAGTTTTTGATTAAGCTTGTAATGGATTGCTTCGCCAGTTCGGCTTTCAGCCTCGTGTGCTGGATTAAGCTTCTAGAAATAGAATCCAAACGAGCCTTTTACGGCAAATTTATTCGCATTTGGTGTGTCAAGATAATTACCTCTCCAAGAAAAATCCAATCGGAACACCTTAAAGATATTCCCAATTCCCACGTTGTATTCCCAATATGGGTTCTCGGGGGCCGTATAGACAACTCCCGAAGCATTTATAGCTCTATTAGCATCCGAAACGGTTCCGTAAGCGGCTTTTACACCTACAAATTCTCTCCAATTTAGTTTTCGCATAAAAGGTACTCTGGCAAATAACCGTCCGTTGAAATCGTGATTCCATTGAAATGTAGCATACTTATCAGTGATAAATTCGTAATAATTAAGATTACTGAAGGTATTCTCAATAGTAAAAAAGGTCTGGTTACCCGGTACAATGCTCAGCAATCCCAGAGGAACTGTGCCGAAAGTTTTTCCAAGTTCCAATATCAGATTGGTACGACCAAGCGGACCAATAATGATAGGCTGTTTGTAATATATTTCGATTTTTTTATAATTAAAATCGCTATTGATAATTCCTTTGTAACCTTGACTGTAATTGACAAATAAAGTAGTGTATGGACTGCTAGCTATGCTTCTTTCAACACCATAAGCAATAGTTCTTCTATTGGGTGTGTACTCAGCTTGAATGTTAAACTCCGATTGTGTAGTGGTGCTTTTTACAATACCGGCAGGATTTGCCACCGAGGGTAAAGTGGTATAATAATCTAGACTAAAAACAGGCGAAGCCGATTCCAGCGTTTTGTATGTTAGTCCCGTTTGAAAGGTCAAGTTTTTTATAGGTTCCATTGCAATATAGACATTGGTCAATCCTATATTGGTTAATTTACCGTTGGATCCCGTTGTGAAAAAGGCGGAAGAACCAAAATTTCTGGCCAATATATCATTGGTTGTGGTCAGGCTGGCTCCCAACTGTTCGATATCACGCCTGTTTCCTCCGGAAATAATAATTCGGTTTTTCTTTTCAATCATCCATTTTCCAGCAAAACCATACTTGAATTTTTGATCTTGAAAGCCATAGGCAGTAAATCCTTGTACGCGCCATGTGTCATTCGGTCCAAAATAGGTTCGCCCACCCAATTGAATTCTGAACCCCTCGACCTCATTGTATCCGAAGCTGGAGAAAATAGGGCCAAAATCAAATCCTTCATAATTTATGTATCCACTGGCGAGTATTGTTACCAAGTCGGTAAGTCTCTTAAACGCGGGGACCGTGTTCAAGGTGTCGAGCATTTTATAAACGCCTTCTTCGTCTTTGGTTAATTTTTCAAAACGATTTTGTTCCCAATATTCGTCACTTTTTTTGTAAACTTCATTGTCGATAAAATTCACTTCTTCCTTGTAGAATTTAGCGGGTTTTTCGATGTTGAATTTGTGATTTTGATAATAGGTCGTTCTCTTTCCGTAGACTCCTTTTGATTTTTCTTTTTTGTTAGCGGCAAAATCTGACATCAGGTAGTCTTTGGTCAACAAAAAAATGGAATCGTTCAAGACATCAAATTCTTGTTCGACATAAATATCCTTTACCCAGTTGATGTTGGCACTTTTGGTAACGGCCATGTTGATTTTTTTGATCGCAAATGTGGTATCATTCACCCAAAAATCGCCTTTGAAAGTCAGTTCGTTTTTTCGTCTTGGGTAAAAAACAATATTGTAGCACCATTTTTTATCAATATAGGCGCTGTCTCTCAATACATAATTATAAACATCGATCCCTGTTGTTGAAAGAGGACTGGTAAAGGATTTGTCAAATAAGGCAATGTAATTATTGTAGATATTATAATCAGAATACAGATCTTTTATGAAAGATAAAATTTGCTGATTTCCTTCAAAACCCGAAGTTTTATTGGCTTTGGTAATCTCTTTTACTTTGGGAATTTTATTGTCGCCATATACATCTATCAAGGCTTCATTAACAAAAATAGGCAAATAGGTTTTTCCCGTTACTTTTGAAGTGTCAACATGGTCGAAAATGAATTCCATGCCTTTGAAAATCTTTTGTTTTCTATAGGCACTATCAATAGAATTAATGTCAAATTCTACTTTTTCATACTTCTCCATTTGGTATTGGTCAAATTGATAAAGACCATTTTTGCGCTTTTTTGCCCAAATTTTTCTCAGAATATCAAGTGCCGGATTGTTCTTTTTGGAAGTTTTACCCGTATAGACAACCACTTCTTTCAAGCTTTCCTGTTCGCTTAATTCAATTGTGAAATTATAATTGACAGATTTGGTAAGGGTGATTTCTTTTTCAGAAAAACCAACTGAGCTTATTACTAACGTAGTATAGGTATTTGGGGACTCCATATAAAAACGTCCATCTTCGTTGGTGACAGTTCCAGTACTGGAGTTTTTAAAGACTACATTGGCAAATGGAACAGGCTGTTTGGATTTGTCAACAACAATACCACTCACTTTTGTTTGAGCAAAAATTTGGCTTGCAGCTGCAAATAAAAACAAGACAATAACCGTTAGGATTTTCTTCATGATATATAAAAAAAAGCTTCATCAAATTGGAGACTTGATGAAGCTTTTTAAATAGTTATATGCAATTAATTATTTGTATAATACTTTCTTAACCGCTTTCACAACATCTGCAGAATTTGGCAACCATTCTTTCAATAGTACTGGAGAATATGGGGCTGGAGTATCAGCAGTTGTGATACGTTGTATTGGCGCATCAAGGAAATCAAAAGCTTGTTCTTGAACCAAGAAAGCAATCTCGGAAGATACACTTGCAAAAGGCCAAGCCTCCTCAAGAATTACCAAACGGTTTGTTTTTTTAACCGAAGTCAAAATCGCATCTTTATCCATTGGACGAACAGTTCTCAAGTCAATTATTTCACATGAAATACCTTCTTTTGCCAATTCATCAGCAGCGATATAAGCTTCTTTGATAATTTTTCCGAAAGAAACAATCGTTACATCCGTTCCTTCACGTTTGATATCGGCAACTCCAATTGGAATAGTGTACTCACCATCTGGAACTTCTCCTTTATCACCGTACATTTGTTCTGATTCCATGAAAATGACTGGGTCATTATCACGAATAGCCGATTTCAATAAACCTTTGGCATCATAAACATTGGATGGAACCACAACTTTCAGCCCTGGAGTATTGGCAAACCAGTTCTCGATTGCTTGTGAGTGTGTTGCTCCCAATTGTCCTGCCGAAGCTGTAGGTCCACGAAAAACGATAGGCACATTAAACTGCCCACCAGTCATCTGACGCATTTTGGCAGCATTATTTATAATTTGATCAATTCCAACCAAACAAAAGTTGAAAGTCATATACTCAACGATCGGGCGACATCCATTCATTGCAGATCCAACTGCAATTCCAGTAAAACCAAGCTCGGCGATTGGCGTGTCAATTACTCTTTTTTCACCAAATTCGGCAAGCATTCCTTTAGATGCTTTGTAGGCACCATTATACTCTGCTACCTCTTCACCCATTAAGTATATGGACTCATCGCGACGCATTTCTTCGCTCATTGCTTCACAAATGGCCTCTCTAAATTGTATCGTTCTCATATTTTATTGTCTGTGTGTAATTTTTAGAAATGCAAAAATAATTATTTTAAATTACTTAAAAGCATAAATCACTTTAAAATAACAAGGTTTTATACTATTGTATTTTTTAGGAGCTATTTCCAGCTATTCGCTATATCTTCTTGTTGTCCCGTTAGAAAAAAACGAGACCACAAGAAGGATGCCGCTGCTATCTGGGCTAGGGAATTGCTGCTAAATTGAAATTTGTGGTATCAAAATTTCATTTGGATGAATGCCAGATCTGAATAAGTTGCTTAAATCACAAAATTAGCTCGGTTATTTATAATAATTCTGATTAAAACATTAATTACTCTAATGTGATTTGCGAAATCGTAATAGTTGCAAAAAATATTATGCATGCATAGTATATTATTCGATTTATTATTTTAAATTTGTCAAAGAAAAAAAAGAATTTAATATATATTATTATGAAAATATTAGTTTGCATCAGCCACGTTCCTGATACTACTTCAAAAATCAATTTCACTAACGGAGACGCTGAGTTTGATACCAATGGGGTTCAATATGTAATTAATCCAAATGACGAATTTGGTCTAACCCGTGCTATTTGGTTCCAAGAACAACAAGGCGCTACAGTTACCGTAGTGAATGTTGGAGGACCAGATACAGAACCAACTTTGAGAAAAGCATTGGCTATAGGTGCCAATGAAGCCATTCGTGTCAATGCAAATCCTACAGATGGTTTTTTTGTAGCTAAACAATTGGCCGAAGTAATTAAAAACGGAGGTTATGATGTTGTGATTGCAGGTAAAGAATCATTAGACTATAATGGCGGAATGGTTCCTGGAATGATTGCTGGAATTTTAGGATATAACTTCTTAAACTCTTGTACAGGTATCACAGTTGATGGGACCAGCGTAACTGCCGTTCGTGAAATAGATGGTGGAAAAGAAACTGTAAGCTCTTCATTGCCTATTGTTTTAGGTGCACAAAAAGGAATTGTAGAGGAGAAAGATTTGCGTATTCCAAACATGAGAGGAATTATGACTGCCAGAACAAAAGTATTAACAATCCTTGAACCAGTTGAGGCTGCTATAAATACCAAAGCGGTGAAGTTTGAAAAACCAGCTCCAAAATCGGCGGTGAAATTAATTTCAGCTGATAATTTGGATGAATTAATTAATTTATTGCACAACGAAGCGAAAGTAATCTAGAAATCAGTTTTTAGTCGCAGTTTTCAGTTGCAAAACTTTAAACCTTAAACTTTAAACTTTTAAACAAAAAAAATATGTCAATATTAATATATGCAGAATCTGCAGAAGGAAAATTTAAAAAAGTAGCATTAGAATTAGCTTCTTATGCCAAAAAAGTAGCCGAATCATTAGGAACAACAGTTACGGCAGTTACTGTAAATGCAGGAGACGTTTCTGAGTTGTCAAAATACGGCGTTGACAAAGTTTTAAAAGTGAATAATGATAAATTAGCTGGTTTTACTGCCAAAGCGTATGCTGATGTTATCAAGCAAGCTGCTCAGAAAGAGGCTGCTAAAGTGGTTTTATTGTCTTCTACAACAGATAGTATTTACCTATCTTCATTAGTAGCTGTAGCATTAGAGGCTGGTTTTGCTTCAAATGTGGTAGGTTTGCCGGTAAGTACTTCTCCTTTTCAAGTAAAAAGAACCGCTTTTTCAAACAAAGCTTTTAATATTACCGAAATCAATACCGACGTAAAAGTTTTGGCACTTGCCAAAAATTCTTATGGTATTTTTGAAAGCGCTTCATCATTAACAGAAGAGGATTTTAATCCAACCATCGGAGATGCTGATTTTGGAGTAAAAGTAGTTTCTGTTGAAAAAGTTTCAGGAAAAGTTTCTATCGCCGATGCTGATATCGTTGTTTCTGCAGGACGTGGTCTTAAAGGGCCTGAGAACTGGGGAATGATTGAAGAATTAGCTTCTGTTCTTGGAGCTGCAACTGCTTGTTCAAAACCAGTGTCCGATTTAGGATGGAGACCTCACGGTGAACACGTTGGTCAAACTGGAAAGCCAGTTGCTACCAATTTATATATTGCCATTGGAATCTCTGGAGCTATTCAACATATCGCGGGTATCAACTCTTCTAAAGTAAAAGTGGTTATCAACAGTGATCCGGAAGCTCCTTTCTTTAAAGTTGCAGATTATGGAATTGTAGGAGATGCATTCGAAATTGTGCCACAATTAATCACCAAATTAAAAGCTTTTAAAGAACAACATTCGTAAAATTTAATTTCTTACATAAATAAGCTACCTAAAAATAAGATAATCGTATCTTTGCTTTAGGTAGCTTTTTTGTTCCATATATTTTGATTAAAATTGCACATTATTTAAAACAAGAAAAAAGACATAATTAATTAAAGTACTTAGTGCTTTTCCATTATACCAACATGAGCTTAGTTAAATTATCTATTAAAGGAATTTCATACAGTCAAACTCAAAATGGCGCTTACGCGTTGATCTTAAATGAGGTTGATGGGGAAAGAAAATTGCCTATCGTTATTGGCGCGTTCGAGGCTCAGTCTATCGCAATTGCTTTGGAGAAAGAAATTAAGCCGCCCCGTCCTTTGACACATGATTTGTTTAAAAATTTTGCAGAGCGATTTGATATTGTGGTAAAACAAGTGATTATTCACAAATTGGTAGATGGTGTTTTTTATTCCAGCATTATTTGCGAAAGAGATAAAATAGAAGAAATAATTGATGCCAGAACTTCGGATGCCATTGCTTTAGCCATTCGATTCAATGCTCCTATTTTTACCTATAAAAACATTTTGGATAAAGCGGGAATTTTCTTGAAGGCGAACCCTCTTGAAACGGATACACCTAATGAAATGGACGATATTCTTTCTAATCCTGAAACTTTTGGAAGCACCGAAAGCAATGAATCGGGCAGTACTTATTCTAATCATACTTTGCAGGAATTAAATGAATTGCTGGAACAAGCGGTGGAGCATGAAGATTATGAAAAAGCGGCTAAAATCCGTGATGAAATTTCCAAAAGAGAATCATAATGTTTAACCGTAGATTTGTTAAATCGGTTAGTAGAATAAGCAAATCCACGATTAACCAAATAAACAAAAAATGAAGCAATACTTAGACTTGGTACAACATATTATGCATAATGGTTGTCAAAAAGGAGATCGCACCGGAACTGGTACAAAAAGCGTATTTGGTTATCAAATGCGGTTTGATTTGAGTGAAGGGTTTCCAATGGTAACTACAAAAAAATTACACCTAAAATCGATTATATATGAATTGCTTTGGTTTCTTAAAGGAGATACCAATGTCAAATATCTTCAAGAAAACGGAGTCAAAATATGGGACGCCTGGGCGGATAGTAATGGTGATTTAGGTCCTGTTTATGGTCACCAATGGCGTAATTGGAATAGTGAGGAAATTGACCAAATTAGCCAGCTTATTGTTGAATTAAAAACAAATCCAAACAGCCGAAGAATGTTAATTTCGGCTTGGAATCCATCGGTTTTGCCAGATACAACAAAGTCATTTGAGGAGAATGTTGCCAATAATAAAGCTGCATTGCCTCCATGTCATGCCTTTTTCCAGTTTTATGTAGCTTCTCCAGATGAATCCAAAGGAGAGACTAAAGGAAAACTTTCCTGTCAATTGTATCAACGAAGTGCTGATGTCTTTTTGGGAGTTCCTTTTAATATAGCTTCTTATGCATTGTTAACGATGATGATCGCACAAGTTTGTGACCTTGAAGTAGGTGAATTTATACACACATTTGGCGATGCACATATATACAATAACCATTTTGAGCAACTCGAGTTACAACTTACTCGTGAACCAAAACCATTGCCGAAAATGATTTTAAATCCGAATATAAAAAACATTTTCGATTTTGATTTTGAGGATTTTACACTAGAAGGATATGAGCCACATGCTCTAATCAAGGGAAGTGTTGCTGTATAAAATAAAAAATCCGCTTTAAGCGGATTTTTTATTTAGTGTTATACAACCAATACACTGTTTTCGGCTCCCGCGAAATCATTCCACTTGAATGAATCGGCTTCCGGCTCATTTACATAAGCACCGTCAATTACATATTTGAACTCGTATGCTGAATCTTTATTTAAGTCAAAAGATCCTTTAAAAGTTCCATTTTTTAATTTACTTAAGGCTCCTTCTTCTAATTTCCAATCATTGAAATCACCAATTACAGATACTTGATTAGCTTCTTTTGCTTCTACGGAAAACGTGACCTTACAAACGGGCTTAGTTTTTATAAATTGTTTTTTTATAGACATAACTATTTCATTTTTAAAGTTATAACAAAGTAAATGAAATATTTTTAAGTTTGCACAAACCGCCTCATTTTTAGCATAATAGCAAAAAAACATTCTCTTTTTTACTTTTAAAAAGAAATTGAATCGTTTAAATTTTAATTTAAAAAAAGAAAACGTTTTCTCTTTAAATATTCAATAATCATAACGAAGACTTTTAAAAATAAATTTTATCTTTATGAGCAAAATTTTAAGCCATGGAAAAAGAATTACACGAACAATATGAGTATGCCAGAAACCGAATAAAGCAAAAGAAAAGATTATACTATCATTTCGTTTTCTTGACATTGTCCAGTATTTTTTTGATTGCGGCAATTTATTTTTTTGATACAGGATTTAATATACATTGGTGTATTTGGGGGATTACCTTATGGTTGTTCTTTTTTATTTTGCATTTCATTAAAGTTTTTATAACAGATCGTTTTATGAATAAAAATTGGGAGAGAGATCAGATTGATCGATTAGTAGCTTTACAGCAAAAAAAAATAGAGCAATTGAAATCTAAAATTGAAGAAACTAATTCTAAATAAAACCATTAGCTATGATTATTATGATTGCTGCCGTGGCAGAAAATAATGCCCTCGGAAAAAATAATGAGCTAGTCTGGCATTTACCCAATGATTTTAAAAGATTCAAATCCTTAACTACAGGGCATCATATAATAATGGGAAGAAAGACTTTTGAAAGTTTTCCAAAGCCACTTCCTAATAGAACTCATGTTGTTATAACAAGAAATAAAAATTATAACCCGGAAGGCTGTATTGTAGTGGATAGTATCGAAAAAGCAATTTCAATTTGTCCGGAAAATGAAACTTCGTTTATTATTGGAGGCGGGGAGATTTATAATTTGGGACTTCCATTTGCAGATCAACTTGAAATTACAAGAGTACATCATAGCTTTGATGCGGATGCTTTTTTTCCCGAAATCAATTCCGATGATTGGAAAGAAATTCAAACAGAATTTAATCCCATAGACGAGAAACACCAATTTGCTTATACCTACCAAACATTGGTTAAAGTATAAATGTATGTTGTTTTGGTTCTTTGGTAATATTTAAATAAAACTCAAAAAAAAGCATCCTAAATATTAGGATGCTTTTTTTAATGATTAGCGGGATGACTCATTCTTGTACTAAGATTTGATAACATAATATACAAATCACAAATATCAATATTATCCCCGAAATGAAGACAATATAATTTGATAATCTTTGAGAGTACAACTCAAAAAAGCCTTTAGTACCAAATACCACAAAGGTACTAAAGGCAAAGAAAATTAAAATTTCCAAAAACAAATTTAATCCTAAGAACGTATTTTGCGCTTTTAAAATAATACTGCCATTACTGACGGTACCTTCAAAAAATAATACAAGAACAAATGAGATAAATAGCGCAAGAAGCATCCATTTGATTTGGGTCATTAATTCCCGTCTAACCATTTAAAAAAAATATTTAAATTTTAAAGTACAAACATCAGTAATAAAAACAGTTTCCACAATACCCACTTTTGGTGATATTTCAATTATTTTTCATTTTTATATATTTTTGTTTTAGATACGATATTTAATACAAAAAAGAGGTGTCAAATAAAATTTTAACCAAAACCAAAAACACATTTATAGTTAATGCAGTTTGTTTATATTTGTACAAACTAAAAAAATGCCAAAAGAAATCACACCTTATAAAGACTCTTCACTTAGTAAAAAAGAACAAGTTGCCAAAATGTTTGATACTATTTCAGGTAACTATGACAACCTTAACCGAGTTATATCGTTTGGTGTCGATGTTAAATGGAGAAAAAAAGTATTGAAATTGGTTGCTGAGACCAATCCAGAAAATGTTTTAGATATTGCAACAGGAACTGGTGATCTTGCTATTTTGATGGCGCAAACCAAAGCTAAAAAAATTATTGGACTTGATATTTCGGCTGGAATGCTTGAAATAGGGAAGAGTAAAATTGAGGAAAGAAAACTGTCCCAAACAATTGAAATGGTATTGGGAGATTCCGAAAACATGCCTTTTGAAGATCATTTTTTTGATGCTATAACTGTAGCATTCGGGGTTCGAAATTTTGAACACCTTGAAAAAGGGTTAGCTGAAATTCTGAGAGTACTAAAACCAGGCGGGATTTTTGTTATTTTGGAAACTTCCGTGCCTGACAAAACACCATACAAACAAGGATATAGTTTTTATACCAAAAATATTTTACCGTTGATTGGAAAGCTGTTTTCAAAGGATGATGTTGCCTATGGTTATTTATCCGAATCGGCTGCTTCTTTTCCTTATGGGGAAGCATTAAACAATATTTTAAGAAAAACTGGGTTTATAAATGTGAACGCAATGCCACAAACCTTTGGAGTTGCAACCATTTACTCAGCTTCTAAAAAATAATACTGAAAACATTCGGCACAAATATGAAAAAAATAATTATACTAATTCTATTGACCATAACCATAAAAGGAAGTGCACAGAATTCGAAAAGTATTTTCAGTAAGGATCCTATTATAAATTTAGAAAATTGGCAAAAGAAAAAAATTTATTTCGGTTTTTTTTTAGGATTTAACACTTATGATTTTAAAATAGATTATAAAAAAATGGAAACTGATCCAAGATATTCGTCAGATATCCAGACTGATAATACGGTAGGATTCAACGTTGGATTAGTGACCAATTTAAGATTGATGGAATATTTGGATTTGCGTTTCGAGCCAGGACTTTATTATTCCAATAGAACATTACATTATCCTCCAACTGTTGGTTTTGACAGTCCAAATGATGCAATTAGAGATATAAACAGCACTTATATCAATTTTCCTTTATTGTTAAAATTCTCTTCTCTTCGAACTGGAAATGTTCGCCCCTATTTATTGGGTGGAGTGTCAGCAAATTTAAATTTGTCCAGTAATGCAAAATCTTTGGATGACAATCAAGAAGAACGATTTAGGGTGAAAAGCTGGACTACCAATTATGAGTTGGGTTTTGGGATTGATATTTTTTCAGAATACTTTATATTCTCTCCATCGATTCGAGGCCAATTCGGTATTTCTGACGAATTAATACGTGACAAGGACCCGAACAGTCCTTGGACAAGTAATATTGAGTCTATGAAATCCCGAGGCTTTTTGATTAATTTCACCTTTCATTAGAAATAAGCTATTTTTAATTTTGCCTTCTGAATTCACTTAGGATAATGGCGGTAGCAGTAGCCACATTCAAACTTTCGGTGATTTGAAGATCTCCAAAACGTGGAATAGTAAGTCTTTTGGTAATCAATTTTTCTATATTTTCAGAAATCCCGTTGGCTTCATTACCCATGACAATAATGCCTTCTTGAGGTAAAGTTGTTTTGTAAATGTTTTCACTGTCCATAAAGGTTCCAAAA